>NZ_JAPYRE010000010.1 GCF_029936995.1 Henriciella sp. | reverse complement strand
GATATTGGCCTCGCTCGAGCTGACCGGGGCCAATTTTTTGGAAGATGGCGCACCTATTAGGATTCGAACCTAAGACCTCTGCCTTCGGAGGGCAGCGCTCTATCCAGCTGAGCTATAGGTGCGTCGACTTCCGTGTAAGCGAAGCAGCGCAACGGTGCAATCTCCCGGCCGCACGTTGTTACATCTTTCACCCTGCCCGCAGCTATGCCAGAACGCTTGTGAACCTTACCATCGGCACAGGAGCCTTTCCGACATGGTCTTGCATTCAATCCGCGTGGCAGGCTGGAGTGCCGCTCTCGTAACAATCTTCGCACTCAGCGCATGCGGCCCGGCTTCAGAAGATGCAAAGCAGGAAAAGGACAAGGCAAGCGCCTCCACGTCGGCCCCGTCCGAAGAGACCTCACCCACAGCGCCGGAAAGGCGTGAGCGGGCGGAAATGCTCGAAGAGTATGAAGCTGCGCTCGAAGAAGCCCGGAAAACCAGTGGCGATGGGGACCCGGCCCTCTGGACCCTCTCCGATGAGGACACCACGATTCATCTCTTCGGGACGGTTCACATCCTGCGTCCGGACCTGGAATGGCGCACCGAAGCCTTCAATGAGGCCTTCGAGGAAGCCGATACACTGGTCCTGGAAGTCGATATGGAGAGCGATGAAGGCCAGCGCGCCGTCATGCAGGACTTCATGCAACGCGGACTTTATGGCGATGGCCGCACGCTGAGCGGCCAGCTGAGCGAGAGCGACCTCAACGTACTGGAAAACGCTATCGAACCGCTTGGCATACCGATCGCGGCACTCGACCCCATGGAGCCATGGATGGTGGCCGTGAACCTCTCCGTCATGAAGCTCCAGCAGGAAGGTTTCGATCCAAATGCAGGCGTCGAACAGGTCCTGATTGGCGAAGCCCAGGCGGATGGCAAGGACTTCATGTTCCTCGAAACAGCCAGTGTTCAGGCCGACATTTTCGATACCCTGCCGGAAGACGAGCAAAAAACATTCCTGTACGAGACGGCGCTGACACTCGATGACTCGACAGTGATGCTGGATCAGGTTGTCGAGGAATGGGCCGACGGGGATGTCGAGGGGCTTGGCACGCTTGTTGCCAACCCGGACACAGGTGGCGGCGAAGGCATTTACGACGCACTTTTCATCGAGCGTAACGAGAACTGGGTCCCGCAGATCGAAGCCATGCTGGACGAGCCGGGCACATTCTTCGTCGCTGTGGGTGCCGGACATCTTGCAGGCCCTGACAGCGTCATCACCATGCTGAGGGACGAAGGCTACGAGGTCGAAGGACCGTAGAAATCCTAGTCCGGCGGGTTACCGTCCCAGTCGATGATCCAGTCGATCTGGTCTTCATCCAGCACTGTCTCTTCACTGACCGTCTTGCCGCGAATTGAGCGCCCCTCCTCATGGATGCGCTCACGATTGCCAGACACAAGGTGATGCCAGTCCGCCAGCCCCCGGCCCTCATGGACGCGCCGATAGGCGCAGCTTTTCGGCATCCACTTTAGTTCTGAAACCTTCTGAGGGGTCAGGATCACGCAGTCAGGCACTTTTTGTTTGCGGTTTTCATAGTCAGAGCACTGACAAAGCCCGGCATCCAGCAAACGACAATGAAGACGCGTGTAGGCCACGTCACCGGAATCCTCATCCTCCAGCTTGAGAAGGCAGCATTTGCCACAGCCATCGCAAAGGGACTCCCACTCGGTGGGGGTCATGTCCTCAAGATGTTTCGTTTCCCAGAAAGGCTTGTTCATGCCAGCCATTCTCGCTCAGGCGAGGACGTCATGCCACTCCGGATGACGTTGTAGCTGCGCACGGGCAAATCCACACACCGGCACTAGGGAAAATTCTTCCGCACGGGCCTTCTCCACCAGCCTGCCCACCAGCCGTGTGCCAAGACCGCGACCGCCGAGCTCGTCCGGCACACCTACGAAATCGACGCGCATAACACCGTCTTTCATCCAACCATACCGGATGACGAGCTCACGACCGTCCACCTCCGTGGTCAGTTCCTTGCCGTTGTCCTCCAATGTAAGATCAGTCATTTCAGAACATCCCGCCAGTCTTCATTCTTCTCGATCTGGGCTTTCGCATAAGGGCAATTGGCCACGATCTTCTTGTTTGCCTTGCGCGCATCATAGACAGCCCGCTTGACCAGCGTCTTGCCGATACCACGCCCGCCGAGCGCCTCAGGCACTTGCGTATGGTCAATGATCATCGTGCCGTCCTCTGAACGCTTATAGGTCATTTCAGCCTCATACCCATCAATGATGGATATGTAGCGTCCGCCATCAGAGGTGGCCTCATGCTGGACTTCGGTAGTTTCTGTCATGGCATGTCCCCATGTCCTTCAATCACCCCGCCGAAACAGGAGACGGGCAAGCTGGAACTCGCCCGCAGAGATTGGCGGCAGCTATTTCCGCTCGTCTTCGGCCCGGTCTTTGGTGGACTTGTCAATCTCGTCCTTGACGTCGCCAACCGTTTCCTGGCCCTTGCCTTCTGCCTGTTTCAGCTTGCCTTCAGCTTCGAGCTTGCGGTTGCCTGATACAACGCCGGCCACTTCCTTGGCCTTGCCTTCCGCCTGTTTTGCGAGGCCTTTTGCCTTGTCCTTACTCATCACAATTTCCTTTCAGGGTGCTTGCTTCACCCAGTATGATAAACACGCAGAGAGAGGCACACGTTCCGGGCTCTCGCATATTTCACAATGCATGCTAGGTCAGCGCCATGACCCGTTTGCCCCCAAAACCGGATCTTGCCTGGAAGGAAGATGGCACTCCTGTCGATGAACGGGTGGGCGATGTCTATTTCTCCCGCCATGACGGGCTGGAGGAAACACGTGCAGTCTTCCTTGCAGGCTGTGGCCTGCCACAACGCTGGGACGGGCACGACCAGTTCACGATCGGCGAGCTAGGCTTCGGCACGGGCCTAAATTTTCTCGCCACATGGCAAGCCTGGCAACAATCACAGCGCGGCAAACGGGCATGGCTGCATTTCGTCAGCTTTGAGGGCTATCCGCTGGACCGGGAAGAAGCCGCCCGGGCGCTGGCAAGCTGGCCAGAGCTTGAAGACCTGTCACAACGATTGCTTGCGAAATGGCCCGTGCGCGCCCATGGCGTCCAGCGGCTCGTCTGGCCCGGGGACCACCTTACCCTGACGCTTCATACCGGCGATATCGAAGAGATGCTGCCGGGCGCCGTTCTAAGGGCCAATGCCTGGTTTCTCGACGGCTTCTCGCCCGCAAGAAACGAGGACATGTGGGCCCCCACCCTGTGGCCAATGGTCCGCCAGCGGTGTGAGGAAGGTGCAATTGCGGCAACATTCACGGTTGCAGGTGCGGTCCGGCGCGGTCTTGCCGAGGCCGGGTTTGCCGTCGAGAAGAAGCCCGGTTTCGGACGCAAGCGGGAGAGGCTTGAAGTGCGCGCCGGGGAGCTGCCTTCCCGCAACCCGGATCCCTATGGCCTGCGACCGCTCGGCACACGCGCTGAACATGTGCGCGTTGTGGGGGCCGGCATTGCCGGGGCTTGTGCTGCACGTGTGCTGATGGATCGCGGCGTAAGCGTCGAGGTGGTCGATTCTGCAAAGAATGCCGCACATGCAGCAAGCGGCAATCCACTCGCCCTGGTCATGCCGCGTCTTGATGCTGGCGACACTGTGCAGGCGCGCCTGCTTCTGGATGCGTATATTGCTGCACGGCACTTCTATGCTGGCCTCGAAGGTGCCCATTTCTCCGATGTGACCCACAGGCCGAAGGATGAAAAGGAAGCCGAACGCATCGCCAAGGTTCTGGCCGAGCCGCCACTCGGTCTGGAAAACCTGGAAGCGCTTGCCGGTGGCGGCCAGTTGCACAAAGGCGCATTCATTCTGGAACCGCACAAGCTGATCCCGCTCCTTCTGGAAGGGGCCGAGCTTCATTTCGAGCAGACTCTCGAGCCGGAGGACCTGCAGGACGGCGTCCCGACCATCCTCGCGGCAGGTCATGAAATCCGCGAACTCCTGCCATGGCTTGAGATCGAGGGGCGGATGGGCCAGGTCGAGTTTTGCCGAAGCGATGTCGACACACCAGCTTCAGCGCTGGCGAGCGGCGATTATGCCCTGGCTAGCGGCAAACAACGCCTCTGGGGCGCTACATTTGAGAGATGGAATGGAGGTAGGATCGAGACGCACCCTGGAGCCCGCGACGCCAATATGGCCGCGCTTGAGCGGCTCAACCCATTCTGGCGCCAGGACGCCCGCAAGGCCCCCGCAGAAAACCGCGCCGGCGTAAGGGCAACAACGCCTGACAGGCTGCCGCTCATTGGCCGTGTACCGGATCATGAGCGCGCCATGACCGTGTTTGATGATGTCCGCCACGGGCGCCCGGCGAAGGCGAACGCGCCACTGTCTGACAATCTTCTTGTTTCGGGAGGGTTTGGATCCCGGGGCTTCACATGGGGGCCCTGGGCCGGGGAAGTTCTCGCGGCGCAGCTCCTGGGGGAGCCTGCGCCAGCAAGTGAGAAGTCATTGCAGGCTGTTTCGCCGATGCGGCAGATCCTGAGAAGCCTGAAGCGGGGCGGCTAGCTTTCTGCCGCCGCCGCGAAGATGAGCTGGATGCCGGATTCAAGATCGGCCTGCATCGTCATCTGGACACCGCCAGCTTCGACATGAAGCCCTCCGGTAAAGCTCGCCAGAGCTGTGACGGCGAGTGCGCCGAGCGCGATTGTGAAAGCGATCCATCCACCTGTCTGAAGTTTGGCTGGCATTGGTTCTGTCCCCTGAGTCTGGACGTTGAAGTTAAGCGGCTCTGACCTTTGATGCCGGTCGGGCAGGGCAAGGATGAGAGCCGACATGATCAGTTCTTTTCGAGGTTGCGGAATTCACGGCGAAGACGCCATTCATCCGAGGTGACACTGCGTTCAAGGTTCTGAAGACGGTCTTCCAGGTCCATGAATGTGTACTTGAGCCCGGAATAGGTAGTCTTCGGCCGATCCGACACGCCGCGCCAGAAGGCCTCTTCTTCCGGTGGCAGATGACGATAGCTCTTCGGAGCCTTGGGCACGACGAGCCACATCACGATATAGCCGATGAAGATCAGCGGGCCTGCCAGGAAGAAGAAGATTGCAAGCGCCAGGAGGCGAACGACAATCGGATCCCAGCCATAGCGCTCACCGATCCCGCCACAGACACCCGCGAGGAGGCGTTCATTGCGCGAGCGGTAGAGCCGCTTGGGGTTGGGGGAGGCAAACATGTCATCCCGGCTGCCAGCCCCATCTTCACGGTGACGATCATGTGGGTGGGTCATTTCAGTTCTATCCTATTGGTCAAATGCGGAGCGGGACGGGCGAGAGGCCGGCATCCCGTCTTCCGGGTGTGTATCGACGAGTTTCTCGAGGGTCTCGATGCGGCGCTCCATGGCTTTGGCGGAGCGCCACAGGTCTTCGAGCATCCGTTCGTCGTCGGGCTCCAGGGTCTTCTGCTTCCGCCACAGCGTGATGTAGTGAAACACCATGCCGGGGAAGACGATGAAGATCGAAACAATCGCAACGATCGGAATGATGAGTGCTATGTCCATGCCTAGCCCTTTTCAGCCTGTGCCCGGTCTTCCATGTTCTGGAGGATCAGCCCCGGCACGATGATAATTGACAGAATTGCCGCGAGTACAATCAGGGAGGAAATCATTGCGGTCTACTCCTCTTTATTCTGGGTGTCGGATGCCTGCGAAGCAGCACCGGCCCGCGACTTCTTGAGGGCTTCAAGCTCCTTCTCGACAGCCTCATCACGCTCGAGAGCGGCAAACTCGGCTTCCAGGGTCGGCTCGCGTCCCTTGATCGTGTCGGCATAGGCTTCCATTTCGTCGACCTTGCGCTCCACGCTGGCATAGCGGGCCAGTGCATCATCGACTTTGCCATCGTGGGTCTGCGAACGCATGCGGATACGCTGCTCAGCAGCTTCCCGGCGCATCATGAGGGCGCGGTGCTTGGCCTTGGCCTCATCGAGCTTCGCCTGAAGCTTGGACAGGTCGTCCTGGTGCTTCTCGAAAGCTTCTTCAGCAGCCTGCATGGCGTGCTGACGGCGTTCGATCTCGCCCTGAGCTTTCTGCTTGGCAACCAGTGCACCACGGGCAAGGTCCTCACGGCCCTTGTCGACAGCAACGCCGGCTTTTTTGTCCCAGTCATCGCGAACGCGGGTGTAATAGTCGATCTCGCGTTCCATTTCCTTTTTGTCGGCCATGGCGCGGGCAGCGGAGGTACGGACCTCGACCAGCGTATCTTCCATTTCCTGGATGATCAGGCGCGCGATCTTTTCGGGGTTTTCGGCATTGTCCAGCATCGCGTTGATGTTGGAGTTGATGATGTCGCCGAGGCGGGAAAACAGTCCCATTTTTATATCCTTTCAGTCTCGGTGAAATTGGGGAGGAAACACTTCAGGTCTCTTACGGGCCTTAGAAGAACAAGCCGCCGAGGAAGACACCGGCAGCAAAGAACATCCAGCATTCGGCCGGCCGCGTGGCGAGCCAGTGGCCAAAACGGCCTGAATCACTGCGGCCAGATGAGTAGCGTGTGTCATAAGAGCGGTCGGTCATTGTCTTTTCGGTCCTTCTTTCATTTTGGCGACGCCCATCGCCTGTATGGCCTTTCTATTTCAAGGACCGTGCCAGTTTTGCGTGAACCATATAATGCATTGTTATTATTGATATTATTTTCCAAATGGTATTCTTTGTGATTCAAGATTTAGCATTATTGACGATTATATTTAATTGATTTGCCTTATCTTTTCGTTATTTTGACTATATGTTAGGTGATGCTCCCCAGATAATCGGCGAAGCGCCAGAGTGGCTTTCAGCGCTGGAACATGTCTCCCGCCTGGCCCCGCTGGACCGGCCCGCCCTCGTGATCGGCGAGCGCGGCACCGGCAAGGAACTCATCGCCGAACGGCTTCACTTCCTGTCGCGGCGCTGGGACGGGCCATATGTGAAGGTCAATTGCGCCGCCCTTTCAGACGATCTTCTCGATTCAGAGCTCTTCGGCCATGAGCGCGGGGCATTTACCGGGGCGACCGAACGCCGCCAGGGCCGTTTTGAACTTGCTGATGGCGGCACGATTTTTCTCGACGAGATCGCCACGGCTTCACAGCGGGTCCAGGAAAAGCTGTTGCGCGTCATCGAGTATGGCGAGTTCCAGCGCCTGGGCGGGGAAAAAGTCCTCACCACCGATGTCCGCGTGGTTGCGGCGACGAATATCGACCTGCCTTCAGCCGTCAGGCGTGGCCGGTTCCGTGCCGACCTGCTCGACCGGCTGGCCTTTGAAGTGATCACATTGCCCCCGCTCAGATACCGGAAAGGCGATGCCAGCCTGCTGGCAGATTTTTTTGCCCGACGCATGGCCCGCGAAATGCTGGAAGACTTTCCCGGCTGGGCGCCATCGGCGGTTGCGGCAATTGATGCACATGACTGGCCGGGGAATGTTCGCGAGCTGCGCAACTTCGCCCAGCGCGTGACTGCCCGGGCGCTGAGCGTGCCGACAAGTGAGCCCGTGCGGTTCGAACCGGAAGCCCTTGATCCATTTGCATCTCCTTTCCGCCCGCCAGCGGACTTGAAAGATACCCCCGAGCCACCATCTGACGCGCTTGATCAGAAACTCCCAAAACCGAAACTCGGCATCCCGTTCGAGGAGCAGACTAAACTTTTTGAAACAGCCTTGATCGAT
This sequence comes from Henriciella sp., assembly GCF_029936995.1. Lineage (GTDB taxonomy): Bacteria > Pseudomonadota > Alphaproteobacteria > Caulobacterales > Hyphomonadaceae > Henriciella. The sequence continues at coordinate 48,151 of NZ_JAPYRE010000010.1, read as the reverse complement.
GCCGCCCTCGCCGCACATGATGGCCATCAGGGAAAAGCTGCAGACCTGCTTGGCCTGAGCTATCATCAGCTACGCGGATTGCTACGCAAACACGATTACGGGAAAAAGCCGGGCAAACCGGACGACCAGAACAAGACATAGCAGCACTTACTAGGCATCACCTGCAAAGGAGCTCACCATGCAGGCTTCCCGGACAGCCCTCCAGAATGAACTTGCCGCCGCAACCCAGAGCGGCGAGTCCACGCGATTTCTCGGTCTGGACTTCCAGGCCATGGCGACCCGCAACGCTGCGCGCACAATCGCCGCGAACGCGCTTGACTCAGACGGTTTCTGGTACGTCGTTACCCCAAATGTCGACCACATGGTCCGGCTTTACCGCGATCCGGCCTTGCGCACACTATACGAGACCGCAGGGCTTATCCTGAACGATAGCCGTGTCCTGGAACTCCTCGCAAAGTGGGACGGGCTGCACCTGCCGGCCTCTCCCGGCGCAGACGTCGTGCAGACGCTCTTCGAGAAAGAGGTGAGCACGGATGAGCCCGTCGTCGTTATCGGTTGCACAGCCAGCGAGATTACGGCCCTGAAAGCCAAGTTCGGGCTTTCCGATGTCCGCTGGCATGACGCACCGATGGGTTTGCGCAAGAACCCCGAAGCGATCCGGCGTGCCTCAGAATTCATGGCGGACAATCCAGCACGCTTCCACTTTCTGTGTGTCGGCTCGCCACAGCAGGAAATGGTGGCCATGGCGGCACGCGAGCATGGTGGCGTTCAGGGGGTTGGCCTATGCTGCGGCGCGAGCCTGGACTTCCTGACAGGCAAAAGCCGGCGCGCACCGGAGTGGATGCGCAAGGCAAGGCTAGAATGGCTGCACAGGCTGACAAACGAGCCGCAGCGCATGGCAAAACGCTATCTTGTTGACGGACCGAAGATCTTCAGCCTCTGGCGGGCAGACCGCAAACAGAGAAAGACCGGAACTTCCGGCAACTAGATACCCGGCGAATTCGGGTCGTAGCGGCCGCCCTCAAGCACAAAGCGGCGGTCGCAATAGCCACACTCGACCATTTCATCGTCGCCCATCTCGTACCAGACGATCGGATGGCCAAGCGGGCCGTTGCCGCCATCACAGGCCACACGGTGCTCGTCTGTCACGATGGTTTCCGGCGCTTCCGGCAGTGATTTGGTCGACATGATCTTTCCTGCTTCCCCGATGTCAGCATTGCCCGCATTCATTGTGGCGCATAGGTAGAGCCTGTCCAGCCATCAGGTCAATCAGGCACGGCATGAGGCCAGCCAGACGCGGGAGGCCCCACCCATGAAACCGACACTCTATCATTGCCGCAATGCGCGCTCATTCCGCCCGCTCTGGGCGATGGAAGAACTGGGGCTCGACTATGAGCTCATCAATCTGCCCTTCCCACCCCGCGTTCACCACAAGCCCTATCTCGACATAAATCCGCTCGGCACCATCCCTTTCTTCACGGACGGGCAAACGAAGATGACGGAATCAACCGGCATCTGCGAATATCTTGGGCGCAAGCACGGACCGACCGAGCTTGTCGTCGGGCCGGACGAGCCTGATTTCGGCGCTTACCTCAACTGGATGTACTTCTCCGACGCGACGCTCACTTTTCCGCAGACACTGGTCTTGCGCTACGAGATGCTGGAACCGAAAAACCGCCGTCAGCCGCAGGTGTCGGACGATTACAGGATGTGGTTCGCCGGACGGCTGACGGCTGTGGAACGACGTCTTGAGCACGCGATGTGGCTTGTGGGCGACCGGTTCACCATGGCCGATATCGCCATCGGTTACGCGATCCTGCTTGCGAGCGTCCTGCCGCCACTGGAGCCGTGCATTACCCCGACCTGCAAATCCTATCTCGAGCGGCTCCGCGAGCGTCCCGCCTTCAAGCGCGCACAGCAAAAACAAAAAGACACACCGATAGCGGTTTAGCTATCGGCTTCGGCTTCCTATATAGCGCGCTCGACGTGATTACGGAGGCTCCATGTCCGCACCCGACTATGCCATTGAGGCCAAGGCGCTTGAAAAGGTCTATGCCGCATCCGGCAAGATGCCAGAGAAGCGCGCGCTTAACGGAATTGACCTGAAGATACCACGCGGAGAAATCTTCGGCATTCTGGGCCCCAATGGTGCGGGCAAGTCGACTTTCATCAATATCCTGGCCGGCATGGTCACCAAGACCAATGGCACGGCCAGCATATGGGGCATGGACATCGACGCGCATCCGCGTGCCAGCCGTGCCGCCATTGGCGTGGTGAACCAGGAAGTCACCATGGACCCGTTCTTCACACCCGAAGAAGCCCTGGAGCTTCAGGCAGGGTTTTATGGCGTACCGAAATCCGAGCGGCGCACGACAGAGATTCTTGAGGCTGTCGGGCTTGAGGACAAACGTGACGCCTATGTCCGCCAGCTCTCAGGAGGCATGAAACGCCGGCTGATGATCGCCAAGGCACTGGTCCACAACCCGCCCGTCCTAATCCTTGATGAACCCACAGCAGGCGTCGATGTCGAGCTGCGCCGCTCGCTCTGGAGTTATGTACGCCGCCTGCACGAATCCGGCACGACGATCATTCTTACAACGCACTATCTCGAAGAAGCTGAAGAGCTCTGTGACCAGATCGCCATCGTAAATCATGGCGACATCATCGCTTCCGAACCCACCGCCCAGCTGCTTAAACGCCTCGACCAGCGCATCCTGCGGGTCACGCCGCGCGAAGAGCTGACGAGTGTGCCGGAGAACCTGAAGACTCTCGACATCAAGCTGCTTAGTTCGGGTGATCTCGAAATCGCCTACCGCAACAGCGAGACCGGCATCGGCCGCCTGCTCGAACAGGTACGTGAGGCTGGCATCGGAGTGGCCGACCTGGCGACATCGCAGCCAAACCTCGAAGATGTCTTCGTGGCAATGACGACTGAGACCGCCTGAACCGCTATTCCACCCGCCGGACCATGAAGCCCGTCCGCGGAAAGTGGATGTTTATGGTCTCGGCCTTGTCATCATGGCGATGCAGGATAATGCGCTCCGCGGTGGCAATGACGATCTCGCCCTCGACCCAGTCTCGGCCATAATCGTCCGGCGCAACCGCGACGTGCTCACCAGGCTGAAATTCCTGGCATTCGCCGTCTGTCTGGGCCGCTTTCAGACGGGGGGCAGCGTTGAGAGCGATATCGAGGGCGGCTTCACCTGAAATCTCTTCAGGGGTCTGCCCCTTGATTTCCTTCATGCGCTCGTACCAGTCCTTCGTGCGCGGCGCAGACCTGAAGCATGTTTCGAGGAAATCGGGCACATTCTGCTCCATGAACCACGGATTCATGTGCGCGTGGACATCAACAAGCCCCGGCTTCATGCCGACTATCCATTGCCCGCCACCGGCCCCCTGGCCGCCTTCAAGGCGCTCCTCGATCCACATGAGCTGTGCGCGCCACTGGTCGCGCAGCATTGGCGCTACAGCTGCCATTGCCTTTGTGTCGAAGGGGCGTCCTGACAGCGCCTCGCGGTCTTTCTTGAAAGCTTCGGGCACATGGTCGCCAATGGCACCAAAAATCACGCCGACACTTGTCTGGAACCATTTTCCATCTGTCCATGCCCCGATCATGCTGGACAGCCCTTCATGCCCGGGCAGCTCCAGCGCAGGCATGGGAAACCGCTCCTCCAGGACGCGCAGGATCATGGCCGTGTCACAGAAAACATCCGCACCAATCTGCATAACCGGCGTTTTCCGGTAGCCGCCCGTCAGCGGCATAAGCAGGGGCTTGGGCATGATGTTCGGGATCTCGACAGAAGACCAGCCAAGGTTTTTCATACGCAGGGCAAGCCTGATCTTCTCCGAATAGGGAGATCGCTCATAGTGGTGAAGGATAATGGATTGCGGACCAGCCATGATCGTGTTCAGCCCCTTTTCTGTTACCGCCCTATCAGCTTCGAGGGCTTGCTTCGCGCGTTGAAAACGCCTTCATGCGGTACAGCATATACACAGAAGCACAAGAGGAAGCCCAGATCATGCTCGATCCCGTCGCCATGCCGCACCTCGCCGACATTCCGCGCGTCCAGGCGCAAAAAATTCCTGAACAGGATGCGTTCTGGTTTGAAGGCGAGACCACGACATTCGCCCAGCTGGACACCCGCGCCAACCAGATTGCCAACGGCCTTGTTGCTCTCGGCGTGAAGCCCGGCGACAGAGTCGCCTATCTCGGCAAGAACATGGCCGTCTATTACGAGATGCTGTTCGGATGCGCGAAATCCCGCTCGGCCATGACAGGCATCAACAACCGCCTCGCACCACCGGAAATGCAGTTCATCCTGTCCGACAGCGGCGCAAAGGTCCTCTTTGTTTCGGCGGATTTCTACGAGGCCGCTCAGGAGATTGCCGGGGAATGCCCTGAACTGAAAAAGATCATCGCGATAGATGGCGGCCATGCCGAATGGCCGGATTTCCGCGAATGGCGTGACTCGCAGAATGCGGATGCACCCGGCATTGTCCCGCAAGGCAATGATGATGTCATCCAGCTCTATACGTCCGGCACGACCGGCCTGCCCAAGGGCGTGATGCTAACCAACGCAAACTATAACGCCGTGTTCGAAGAAGCCTCGAAGCTCGACTGGGCCGCCTATGATGAAGGCGACGCAGTGATGAATGCCATGCCGCTTTTCCACGTGGCCGGGTGCAATATCGGTGTGCTTGCCACAGCCCAGGGCGCCAAGACCGTTGTCCTGCGCGAAATCGATCCGAAGGTAATTCTGGATCTGGTTGAGGAGCACAATATCAATCACGCCTTCTGGGTTCCGGCTGTGATCCTGATGCTGAGCCAGTATCCGGGCGTCGATGACCGGGATTTCTCCTCCCTGAAGACAATCTCCTATGGCGCCTCGCCGATCGCCGAAGATCTTCTGAAGCGCGCGGTCGATCTCTTCGGAGCCAAGTTCACCCAGCTCTACGGGCTGACAGAAACAGTCGGGCTCGGCACTTACCTGCCACCTGAAGCCCACGATCCTTCCTGGGACAAACTGCGTTCCTGCGGCGTGCCCTATCCGGGGTCGGTCGTGCGTGTAGTCGACCCGCAAGACAATCCGGTGCCGCAAGGCGAAGTCGGCGAGATCGTCATCAGGGGCGACTATGTCATGAAAGGCTACTGGAACCGGGAAGAGGCCACAGAGGAAGCGCTACGTGGCGGTTTCTTCCATACGGGTGATGCTGGGTATTTCGACGAGGACGGCTTTCTCTTCATTCATGACCGGATCAAGGACATGATCGTCTCGGGCGGTGAAAACGTCTATCCGGCGGAGGTCGAGAACGCCCTGTTCAGCCATCCGGATGTTGCCGATGTCGCCGTGATCGGTATTCCGGACGAAAAATGGGGTGAAGCCGTCAAGGCGATCATCGTCCTGAAAGAAGGCGCTGAAGCAGATGCAGAGGCCATCATCTCCTGGACGAAGAAGAAGATCGCCGGCTACAAGTGCCCGAAGTCCGTCGACTTCATTGAGGGACTGCCCCGCAATCCGTCTGGCAAGATCCTGCGCAAGGACCTGCGCGAACCCTACTGGGACGGCGTCGAGCGCCGGGTGGGTTGATCCATCATGGAAGATGAACCCCACGGCGTCCACGACTTTGTCTACGATCCACGCAATGCAGACGTGCTCGTCTCCATCAATGGCGAACTGAAGCATCGCGACGAAGCGACCGTTTCAGTTTTTGACAGCGGGTACCTGCTGGGCGATGGCGTCTGGGAAGGCCTTCGTGTCAAGGATGGTGGCGTCGCCTTTCTCGATGTGCACCTGAAACGGCTTTACGCCGGCGCAAAGACCATCGACATGGACATCGGCCTCACGAAAACAGAGCTCACAAAGCGCCTGTTTGAGTGTCTGAAAACGCAGGAGATGACGGACGGGGTTCATGTCCGCCTCATGGTCACACGCGGGATCAAGAAAACTCCCTATCAGGGCCCGCGCTTCACGATCACCAAGCCGACCGTGGTCATCATACCGGAATACAAGTCGCCCGTTCCAGAAGTGGTCGAGAAGGGCCTGTCGCTGTTCACGGTGCACGTGCGTCGCACAGGCCCGGCCGAGCAGGACCAGAAGCTCAACTCACACTCCAAGCTGAACTGTATTCTCGCCTGCATCCAGGCCGACAAGGCCGGCGCCGATGAGGGGCTGATGCTCGATGCGGACGGTTTCGTGGCAACATGCAATTCGACGCACTTCTTCATCGTGCGCGATGGCGAGGTCTGGACGTCCCCGCCAGACTATTGCCTTGGCGGGATAACGCGCGGAAACATTATACGGGTCTGCCAGGAGGCCGGCATCCCGGTCCGGGAGAAGCGGTTTTCCCTGTTCGACGTTTATTCTGCCGATGAAGCCTTCGTGACAGGTACGTTCGCCGGCGTCACACCTGTACGCGAAGTCGATGGACGGACGATCGAGCAGGTCGGGGGCCGATGGCCCAGAAGATCACAGCGCTCTATCAGCAGCTCGTCTCGCGAAGCCTGACACCGATCACATGAGTGAGCCGGCCCGTATCGCCATGTGGTCAGGCCCGCGCAACCTGTCGACCACGATGATGCGAAGCTTTGGCGCGCGGACCGACACTGCCTGCGTGGATGAGCCTTTCTATGCAGCCTATCTGAGCGCGACAGGGACCGTCCATCCCATGCAGGATGCCATTCTTGCTGCCCAATCGACTGATGGCAGGGACGTGGCCCGCCAGCTGCTTGGGCCTGTGCCGGACGATAAGCCTGTATTCTACCAGAAACACATGACGCATCACATGGCGCATGCCCTTCCCCGCGACTGGATGGGCAAAGTCCGGAACGCCTTCCTTATTCGTGATCCGGCCCGCGTGCTCGCCTCCTATGCCAGAAAGATGGAGGAGGTCAGTCTGGAAGCGATCGGCGTGCCACAGCAGGCAGAACTGTTCGACCGGGTCTGCCAGATGACCGGTCAGGCACCGCCCGTCATTGATTCCGACGACCTTCTCGCCGATCCGCCCGGCATGCTGGAAACACTTTGCAGCGCACTCGGCATTCCTTATACGGATGACATGCTCTCCTGGGAGGCCGGACCGAAACCCGAGGATGGGGTATGGGCCCCGCACTGGTATGACGCGGTGTGGCAATCAACGGGGTTTGGCGCCCCCCGGTCCGGTTCGCCTGAACTACCTGCCGACCTCAGCAGGATGGCAGAAAAGGCGCAACGGCTGCACACCCAGATTTCAGCCTACCGGCTCAATTCCATGTGACCTATCATTTCCGATAGGGCATGCCCCGGCTAACGCAAAGTCAACTTCCTGTTTCGCTTGGATTCGGTTGGGGAGTGGGTAAAATCCCGGCCAACGAGAAAATCCAGAGGGAGAGACCAATGGCTGACGGACAGGCGCTTCCGCCCTTTCGCCCCTTGCCGCAGAAAGAGCCGGACATTGAAATGGTCCGCAAGCCCGATGGCACGATCTATCTGACTCCACGCCAGGGGCCGGGAGACCGGCCGAAGACAATCCCCCACTGCCTTGATGAGCGTGCGGCCGAGCACCCTGACCGCCCATGGCTGAAGCAGCGCGATCCAGAGACAGATGCCTGGCGCATGCTGACATACGCAGAAGGCAAGGCGCAGACAGATGCCCTCGCCCAGTCATTTCTCGACATGGGTGCCGGACCGGCCTCGCCTGTCATGATCCTTTCAGGCAACACGATCGAGAGCGCGCTGGTTATCATTGCCGCACAGAAAATCGGCGCACCTGCTGCCCCGATTTCAGTGCCCTATTCCACCATGTCGCATGACTTCGGCAAGCTGAAGCATTGCTTCGATACGGTCAGCCCGAAAGTCATCTTCGTTCAGGAGCTGGACACCTTCAAACCGGCGCTTGAAGCCCTTGGCGATCATGGCTGTACGGTCATCGCCAAGGACGGCGCGACCAATGAGGTGCGCGCCTTCGACACGATGACACAGACCGAGCCTACCGACGCGGTCAGCAAGGCCATGTCGACCCTGAACGACGACACGGTCGCGAAATATCTCTTCACCTCAGGCTCCACCGGCATGCCAAAGCCTGTCCCGACCACGCAAGGGGCTATGTGTTCGATGATCGGCGGGCAGGAGGGCCTGCGGGATGACGGCCGTGATCCGGACCATGATCCGGACGAAATCCCGCAAGTGCTCGACTGGCTGCCATGGAATCACATTTCCGGCTCAAACGTGAACTTCAACGGGGCCCTCTGGAACGGGGCAACCTTCTGGATTGATGGCGGCAAGCCGACACCGCAACTGTTCGCAGAGACGATCCGTAATATCCGGGAAGTCAGCCCGACGACGTTCGGTACCGCCCCCATCGCACTTTCCATGCTGGCTGACGCGATGGAAAAGGATGACGAACTGCTGCACGCCTTCTTCAAGAATATGAAATCAATCGGCTATGGCGGTGCCACGCTTTCTGACGACCTCTATGATCGCTTGCAGAACCTTGCCATCAAGGCGACCGGCAAGCGCATTCCGATCGTCACGATGTATGGCGCGACCGAGACGCAAGGTATCACAGTGGTTCACTGGGAGGTCGAGCGTGTCGGCCTGATCGGCCTGCCTTTGCCGGGCATGACGCTGAAACTGGTACCCGTCGGGGCGAAGCTCGAAGTCCGCGTAAAAGGCCCGAGCGTCATGGATGGCTATCACAACCTGCCGGAAAAGAATGCCGAGGCCTTCGACGAGGAAGGCTATTACAAGCTCGGGGACGCTGCACGCATGGTTGATGAAGATGATCCCAACAAGGGCATCATCTTTGATGGCCGTGTCGGTGAGGACTTCAAGCTTTCCAGCGGCACATGGGTCAGTGTCGGTACGCTGCGGCCGGACCTTGTAGCGGCCTGCTCGCCGCTGGTCTTCGATGCCGTGCTCGTCGGGCAGGACAAGGATTTTGCAGCCGCAATGTTCTGGCCTGCACAGGCTACATTCGAATCCTATGTGCAAGAAGCTGGCGGCGACATGCAGAAAGCCTTCATCCGCCTGACAGGCGAACTGAAGGAAAAAGTCGCAGCCTACAATGCGAAGGAAAAAGGTTCTTCGCGTCGAATAAAACGCTTCCTTGTGATGACGGAACCGCCTTCCATCGATGCCGGGGAAATCACGGACAAGGGCTACGTCAACCAGCGCGCCGTCAGCGACCGGCGTGACGACCTGGTCAGGAGTCTTTTCACCGAAGCCCCGGGACAAGGTGTCGTGGAAACCTGAACAAGGCTCTTATGATTATGGTCCAGCCCATGCTAAGTCTTTGACAGACAATAGCGAATGAGCCGGGCCATGCCTGACATGCAGGAGCATCGCAGGAAACCATCGAACGGGCTTGGTCTCGCCCTGGTGGCAACCTGCATTACAACAGCCGTTTTCTTCGCGCTGGTCTTCATGCCGGACGTCACCGGACAAGGCACGAGTGAGGTGGACAGGACGCAGGGACTTTCAGCCGGCCAGGAGGAGCTGGAAGCCGTATTCGATGACGCGCCTACGCAGGCCTTTATCGAAGCCTATAGCGATACATTTCCGGCCAGAGCCGCCGACCTGGAAACGGAAATCTCGCACGCCAGAACAGGCAGGAGCCATGCTCGACTTGGATTAGTCCTACTGCATGCCGGGGCTGAAGATATCCGGGACAATCTCGACCGGCTAAGCCGTGCGGATACCGAACACTTCAATGCCCTTCTCGACCACGTCAGGAACGGTCTTGAAAGACTATCAGCCTCAGGCGCGCCTTACTGCATGGGAGATGACCTGCTGGCCTATGCCAGCCTACCAAAGCAGGAGTTCTATGAAGTCGTCTTTGAGCACCTGGAGCATGGCACACCCCTCTACAACTTTGCCGCCACCACCGAGACACTGCTCATGAATGCCGTTCGCGACGCCCGGAAGGATCCGGTCCTGCACAGCGGGATCGCCGCTCCCGACCAGGCCTCCCTGCAACAGCTCGGCCTGTCACTGATGACAGACATGAGGCTCAGCCGGTTACTGACGACAGAAGGCAAGCGCCGGACACAGATGGACGCCGCCTTTTCCGAAACGGACTTCTGCGTACTCGGCGTGGATATTATCACGAAAGTGGACAGGCTGCCTGATGTCACGAAAGGCCGCCTCTGGGCCACCATGATGCGCCTCCTGGAGAGCGGTGCATGGCGGTGGTACCTGTACCAGCTTCAGACGAGTTGATTGCTGCCGCAATTTTGCCGATCAAACGCCTTACGATCCTGATTTTCTGGATATAGGTTGGGCTGATGGCAATCGACGAAGCAATCAGGACTTTTCTGGAGCGTTTCAAGCTCCCGGACTTTAATGGACTCGACTGGAAACAGTCGACTGATCGCCTGCGCCACAGCTTTTACCGTGCAAGCCGCTCAGTAGAACGTGATGCCCCCGAGCTGGCTGAGATTTCGACCCTGCCCGTCGATGGTGCCGAGACTGCACTGAAAGCACGCCTCTATACCCCTCTTGGCGCTGGTATCGGGCCGGGGCCCGGCATCATCTTCTTTCATGGCGGCGGCTTTGTCCTTGGCGACCTCGACAGCCACGACATGATCTGCCGGCGCCTGGCGTCTGCATCGCGCTGCCGCGTCCTGTCAGTCGACTACCGGCTTGCCCCCGAACACCCCTTTCCGGCCGCACATGAAGATGCCATTGCCGTCTGGGAATGGGCGACCCAGCGAACCGACCTTCTCAAGATGGACCCTGACCGGCTTTGCGTTGCAGGTGATAGCGCGGGGGGTAACCTCTCGGCTTTCCTTGCGCAGGAGATGAACCGTACCGATGGGCCCGCTCCTGCCTTTCAGCTCCTGCTCTATCCGCTTGTCCAGTTCATCGATATCCGGTCGAAGAAATCCACTTTCCAGGAAGGTTTTTTCCTGTCGCAAAACCTGTTCGACTATTTCCGTGATGCTTACATCCACCAGGTCACAGACCGGATGGACCCACGCGTCTCGCCATTATTTGCCCCGGATGCAGATTTTCGCGGACTGCCGCCAGCCCACATGGTTCTGTGCGGATGGGACCCGCTCAAGGATGAAGGCCGGGCTTATGCTTCGAAGCTTGCTGCCCACGGCGTACCAGTGACAATCCGCGAGCATTCCGGAATGGTTCATGGCTTCATGAACCTGACAGCCGTTTCGATGCCGGCCCGCGAAGCCATTCGCGAAGCCGGAGAAGTCGTTGGTGCAGCGCTCGGAGCCTTCTGACGCCCGTGATTCGGATCACGAAACGCCTTGCACAATAATTTTCCAACGCAACTTTTTTTGCCGTTTCGTGAATTAACGACTTGATAACCTGTGTCTTGGCGGCAACACTCATCGCTCTGGGTGAAGGAACACCGCCGGGTGACTGTATGAGTAACGTAGAGAAATTGCCGGTCCAGCCGCGCGAAGATACTCGCGCTGTAACGCTCATAGGCACCAATCTGCCCGCTCAGTATCTCGACGAAGCTGAACCGTCCCCACTTATGCACACCGCATCTCTTTGGTGGCATCGCGCCGTACGCACGATGCAGGTTCTGGCCATTCTCCTCCTGCTTGGGATTTATCCCGCACTCGTCATCACATCTCATGAGATCAATGACGACCCGATTGTCCTCTCGGCCAAGACTCCATGGGCATCACCTGAAACGGGTGTCGCCATGACCCTGATCGGACGTGAGGTCGAAGGTCCAGGCTGGGCGTCCGACCGCTCTGCCTGGCACCCGCAAGCCCGGTTGACGGGTCTGCCGGCCTGGCAGGCATCCATTGCGGAGTCGCTTAGCCAGTATTCAGGACTTATGGCGGTGAATGCCCAGACATCCGGGGGTAATGCTGACCCGGACCTATCTGCCGCCGCCCGGCTTCTGTCGCCAGATCCGGGCCTTGAGCAAATTCCCCGGCTCATGGCTGCGGCTGAAGCACTGGCCCGCTATGAAGGGCGGCTGGAAAGGAACTTGGCAGCGAACACATCGACGCTAGAGAATGTCATTGCAGAGCTGAACCTTTTCGCGGCCTGGGCTGACGCTTCCTATGAACGGCTGGGCGAAAGGATCGGCACACGAGATGGCTGGCCTGCATCGGACGGGGACATAGAAGCCTTCTTCGAGGCTCGCGCCCGTGCGCAGGTTGCCAGCCAGCTGCTGGGCGCAAGCCTTGCCGCAGCGCCGGAAATTGCCGTCCAGCCTTCAGTCATGGACCAGCTCGACCGGATCGAGGCAAGCTGGCGCCGCGCGGCCACGCTTGATCCACTTCTGGTCTCCAGCCAATCCGGAAATGCCCGTCTCATGGCAGACCACCTTGCGATGATGGCCTATCACCTGCGCCAGGCGAGTGACGCCACTAAAGCTCTGGCCACTTCTCTCCATGCAGAACAGGGGAACACAACAGAGGGCGCCTCTTCTGAAATTGCAGAAGGTGCCTTCGCAGGCGAGTCTGAGTCCTAAGGCTGCTCGCAGCTTGAAAGCCACCGCCACACAGTCCATCTGGTTCATGAACAAGACAGGACAGGCAGAGCATGTTCATACAGACCGAACCGACACCAAATCCTGACACGATCAAGTTTCTCCCCGGCGAGACCGTCGCTGGGGGTGCTGGGCCGTTTGACTTCGCAAGCGAAGCGGAGGCCGGGACAAGCCCGCTCGCCCAGGCCATTTTCCAGGTGGATAATGTGACGCGTGTATTCCTCGGCGCGGACTTCCTGTCTGTATCCAAGACAGAGGGCGCGGACTGGAAACATGTTCGCCCGATGGTTCTCGCCGCGATCATGGATCACTATGTGGCCGGGCTGCCGGTTATCAGCGACGGCGCAGATCCACAGCCACAGGCCGAGGGGGCGACGACGGCCTCCGATTACGAAGGCGAGACCGCAGAGATCGTCGAGGAAATCCTCGAACTCATCGAAACGCGCGTTCGCCCAGCCGTGGCACAGGATGGCGGCGATATCACTTTCCAGCGCTACGATGCTGATGGTGGGATCGTGCACCTCACGATGCGCGGCGCTTGTGCAGGGTGCCCATCCTCGACCATGACACTGAAGCAGGGCATCGAGAACATGTTGAAAGCCTATGTTCCCGAGGTAAATGCTGTCGAGGCGGCCCTTTAAGCCAATTAAAAGCAAGGAGAAACGGTATGTCCGATCCGGTCAACGACTATGCGCTCGACCTCATCTGGCGCGATGGCAGGTCCTATAATGGCTGGGTGGACAAGTCCGTACCGGAAACCCTGATCCGGGCCGTTTACGACCTCGCAAAAATGGGCCCCACCAGCGCCAATTGCTCTCCTGCCCGTTTCGTCTTCATCCAGTCCGACGAAGCCAAAAAGCGCCTCAAACCGCACCTCATGGAAGGCAATCAGGAAAAGTCGATGCAGGCACCATGGGTCTGCATCATCGCGAACGATTTGATGTTCCATGAAAAAATTCCGCAGCTCTTTCCGCACAATCCTGGTGCGAAGGACTGGTTTGCCGATCCTGAAGCCCGTCAGGAACATGCTGAGAGAAATGCAACCCTGCAGGGAGCCTACCTGATGATGGCGGCCCGCGCCCTTGGCCTTGATTGCGGGCCAATGTCCGGCTTCAATCGCGATGGGGTCGACCTGGAATTCTTTGCCGACAATGAAGGCACGCACCACTGGCGCTCCAACTTCCTCTGCGCGATCGGACATGGCGATGACAGCACCATTTTCGAACGCAGCCCTCGTCTTGCCTTCGAAGAAGCCTGCCAGATTCTGTAAACGGATGAATTCATGCTGGTCCTCGGAATAGATACGTCAGGGCCAGCCTGCGATATCGCCCTGCTTGAAGGCGGCACACTCCTGTATGAAATACGGGAAGAGATGGTGCGCGGCCAAGATGCCCGTCTGCCCGGGCTTGTCACCCAGACTGTCGAGGCAGGCGGAAAAACCCTGGACGTCATTGACAGAATTGGCGTCGTTACCGGACCGGGCAGTTTTACCGGCGTCAGAGTGGGAATATCCTTTGCACGGGGTCTTGCATTGGCACTCGATGTGCCCTGCATCGGCGTCACCAGCCTTGAAGCCGCGCTTCCTTCTGGCCAGCAGGGGTCTGCGATCATTCTGCTGCCTGCTAAACGCCGACCACCCGAAATCAGTTACTGGGCCCAGCGATTTCGCACGGGTGCTGCCGTGGCCGAACCAGAGGAAATAGCTCTCGACGCCCTCGTCAACGAATTGCGGGCGCATCCTCACATGGTCTACGGCACAGGCCTTGAAGCACTGGCGGCAGAATTGCCCGAACAGGAAGTGCACAGCGCAAGACCGGCCGCACGCCATGCCGCGAGGGTCACTGAAGACACCGGCACGGAGGCGCCGCGTGCTCAACCGGTCTATGTGCGCGCACCCGATGCTGCCCTGCCTGGCGGAAAGCAGCCATGAATGCGGGCTTGAGCCTGCTGACACCTGAAGATGCACCGTACGCCCACACCCTTCATGCACGGTGCTTCGCCAGCGAAGATGTGTGGACGGTTACGGCCTTAAGGGACTCTTTGTCCGCTCCATCCGTACTTGCCCTTGCAAAACGCGAAGATGAGAAAGTGCACGGTATGATCCTCGTTCAACGCGTGCAGCCAGATGCGGAAATCCTGACCCTCGCCGTTGACCCTGAGCATCGCCGCCGGGGCCTTGCAGGCCAATTTATCGCCGGCCTCTATCCACTACTCGGTCCTTATGGCATCGACCGCCTGCTACTTGAGGTCGCCGCAGACAATACCCCCGCAAAACACTTCTATGAAAAGTACGGCTTCTGCGAAGACGGACGACGGAAAAACTATTATCAACGACATGGTGAGAAGCGTGTGGATGCCATACTGATGTCACGCACTCTGGCTGGACACGCTGCGGAATCGGAGGCATGAACGGATCATGGAACGCCTAGAAAAGCTTTGCGCCGAAAAAGGCCTGAGAATGACGGAACAGCGCCGCACCATTGCGCGCGTCCTGTCATCATCTGAAGATCATCCCGATGCGGAGGAACTGCATCGACGTGCCAATGAAGTCGATAATTCGATCTCGCTCGCCACGGTCTACCGTACGGTCAAGCTTTTCGAGGAAAGCGGCATCATCGAGCGGCATGAATTTCGCGATGGACGGGCCCGCTTCGAGGAAGTGCCAGAAGAACATCACGACCACCTTATCGATGTACGCAATGGGGATGTCGTTGAATTCCAGTCTGAGGAAATTGAACGCCTTCAGGTCGAGATTGCGGAAAAGCTTGGCTACAAGCTCGTCGACCATCGGCTGGAGCTTTATGGCGTACCGCTCAAGAAAGACTAGCCAGGCAAACTTGCAACAAGACTGGCACCAACTCTGGCCCCGAAGCCGGTTTTGAGTCATAAGCGCGCGGATGAGCGTCCAGACTTCGCAAAACACCCCCAAGCGTCTCTTTATCAAGACGTATGGCTGCCAGATGAATGTGTATGACAGCGAGCGCATGCGCGACGTGCTGCGCCCGCTTGGCTACCAACCCGTCGACACGGCCGAAAATGCAGACCTTGTCGTGCTGAACACCTGCCACATCCGTGAAAAGGCGACCGAGAAAGTCTATTCCGAGCTTGGCCAGATCAAGAAGATGAAGGAAGCCGCGGGCGGCAAAATGACCGTGGCGGTGGCAGGCTGCGTCGCCCAGGCCGAAGGGGCGGAAATCATGCGCCGCCAGCCAGCCGTTGATCTCGTGCTGGGGCCGCAGGCCTATCACAAACTGCCTGAGATGGTGGCCCGCGCCAGCCGTGCAGTGGGAGAACGTCTCGAAACGGAATTCGAGACACTGGAAAAATTCGACGCGCTGCCCAAAGCGCGTGAAGCCGATGGTCCGAGCGCCTTCCTCTCCGTGCAGGAGGGTTGCGACAAGTTCTGTACCTTCTGCGTCGTGCCCTATACGCGTGGTGCAGAACTGTCCCGGCCGGTTGATGCCATCGTCGCCGAAGCTCGCAGCCTCGCATCGCAGGGCGTACGCGAGATCACACTTCTCGGCCAGAACGTAAACGCCTGGCATGGCGCGCCGCCGGAGATTGAAGGTGGCAACGAGTGGAGCCTCGGACAGCTGGCACGCCACCTGTCGAAAATCGGCGGAATCGAGCGCATCCGCTATACGACCAGCCACCCGCGCGACATGGATGATGACCTGATTGCCGCGCATGGCGATACGCCGGAGCTGATGCCTTTCCTGCACCTGCCAGTGCAATCCGGTTCAAACCGCATCCTGAAAGCGATGAACCGCGACCACACCGCTGAAAGCTATCTCGACAGCCTGCGTCGTATACGAGAAGCCCGCCCTGACATTGCGCTGGCGAGCGATTTCATCGTCGGCTTCCCGGGTGAAAGCGACCAGGATTTCGAGGACACGATGAACCTCGTGCGTGAAGTGGGCTATGCAATCGCCTACTCCTTCAAATACTCCCCGCGTCCCGGCACACCTGCAGCCGATATGTTCGGCCACGTCCCGGAGGAGGTGAAGGACGAGCGCCTCCAGCGCCTGCAAGCGCTCCTGCGTGAGCAACAGGGCGAATTCAACGCTTCAAAGATTGGCGAGACAATTCCGGTTCTTGTTACTGGCAAAGGCCGCAACCCCGGCCAGATGCACGGACGCAGCCCATGGATGCAGGCGATTCACTTCGATGCGCCAGACCATCTCATTGGCCAGATCGTGGACGTAAAAGTTGTCGGGGCCACCCTCAATTCACTGACAGGTGAATACGCCACTGCGGTGGAGGCCGCCTGAGTGAAAGGCAACGTCACCCGCCTTTATACACCGGATAATCCCGCTCAGCTCCCGGCGATCTGCGGCCCCCAGCATCGCAATCTGATGAAGCTGGAGATGGCACTTATCGACGGAAAGCTGGAAGCTGAAAGCCAGGGCGGCAGCATACGGCTGTCCGGCTCGGCTGATGCGGTTGGCGCTGCCGAAGCCACACTCGCAGCCTTCGAGCGCATGCTGAAGACAAATCCCCAGGCAGGGGAAGATGTCTTCGAAGGTGCCATCGACCAGGCTCGCGCCCCAGCAGAAAGCTATGGCTCGCTGACCGGCCTGCGCGTGCCGGTCATGCCGCAGACGACCACACAATCCGTCTATATCGACAAGCTGACGCGCCCTGAAACGGAGCTTGTGTTCGGCGTTGGCCCGGCCGGCACCGGCAAGACGTTCCTGGCTGTCGCTGCAGGCGCGGCTGAGCTGCGCAAGAAGACCAAGGAACGTTTGATCATCACCCGCCCTGCTGTCGAAGCGGGGGAAAATCTCGGCTTCCTGCCGGGGGATCTGGAAGAAAAGGTAGAGCCCTATCTTCGTCCCATCTGGGATGCGCTCAACGAAGTCCTGGGACCGGATCAGGTAGAGCGCATGCGAGAGAAAAAGATTATCGAGGTCGCCCCTCTCGCCTTCATGCGTGGCCGCACACTCAAGAATGCATTCGTCATCATGGACGAGGCCCAGAACGCCACGGTTGGCCAGACAAAAATGGTGCTGACACGACTCGGCCGTGATTCCCGCATGGTCGTGACCGGCGACCCCGGTCAGGTCGACCTGCCGAAGAATACACCTTCCGGCCTCAGACATGCCCTCGGCATACTGGAAGGCGTCGAAGGCGTTGGCATTGTCGAGTTCAGCGCGCGTGATGTCCGCCGTCATGCACTCGTCTCGCGCATCATACGTGCCTATGACAGGGATTCCGGACCAGACCGATGAGCATCATGCTTGATCTGCGCGTTGAGGCGGCTGGCTGGCATAAGGCCATCCCGCAGATCGAGGAACATTGCCTCAACGCGCTGTCTGCCGGTTTCGATATCGCAGGCACACCCGGCGAGATTGCCCTTCTGCTTACCGATGACCCTGAGATGCACCAGCTCAACCGGGACTGGCGCGGCAAGGACAGGCCGACCGACGTCCTCTCCTTTCCGGCAGATCCGCTGGAAGCGCCGTTCCTGGGGGATATCGCGGTCGGACTGGGCATCGCCAGCTCTGACGCCGAGACCAGGTCCATCACGCTCGATAACCATCTTAGCCACCTTCTCATCCACGGCTACCTGCACCTTCTCGGCCATGATCACATGGAAGACACAGAAGCCCGTGAAATGGAGGATTTGGAAATAAGGGCGCTTGCCACCCTCGGCATCGCTGATCCATACTCCCCCCAATCCTGAGTGTTAGGGAAATGACCGACAGTACTGATCGAGAGAGACGGCGCCGTCCGCGGCTATTCAGCTTCCGCAGGCGGCGCACCCCGGAACCGGAACATCACGTTCCGGAATTCATGCCCACACGCCATTCGCCCCAGCAATTGCGCTTCCGACTCGCCGAATTCGAACAGGCCCGCGTCGCCGATGTCATGGTGCCGCGCGCTGAAATCGTGGGTGTGGAACTGGGCACGGACCTGCCGGCGCTAATTCAGCTGTACGCCGAAGAGTCCCATTCACGGCTGCCCGTCTACCGGGAGTCGCTGGATGACCCGATCGGCCTTGTCCACATCAAGGACGTTGTCGGCGAGATCGCGCGCGGGGGCGACGGTATGGACCGCCCCCTGGAAAGGCTGCGCCGGGACATTCTGTTTGTTCCCCCTTCCATGCGTCTGTCTGATCTTCTTGTGAAAATGCAGTCCAGCCGGATTCACATGGCCCTGGTTGTCGACGAGTATGGCGGCACCGACGGCCTGCTCTCCCTTGAAGACCTCATGGAAGAGATCGTCGGGGACATTGAAGACGAACACGACGACAATCCGGCCATGGTGGTTCGCCGCGGCCGGCATGCATGGGAAGCGGATGCCCGTATGGAAATTTCCGACTTCATGGACAAGGCTGGCATCAATCTCGATATTCCCGACCTTGATGTCGCGGTCGACACACTCGGCGGTGTCGCTTTCGCGATCGCAGGTAAAGTACCGCTTCGGGGAGAAGTCCTGCGCCATCCTAACGGCGCGGAAATCGAGATCCTTGAAGGCGATGCCCGGCGTATTGAACGCTTGATTGTGCGTCAGTTGCCTGCCGAGGAAATTGCTTGAGCGAGAGAATACGCAGCTACGGGTTTTCAGCGCTAGGGCCCGTCCATGAAGCCCTCGCAAGACTATCTGGCTGGATGGCTTGTGGCGTTGCCGCCTTGCTGGGGGCTTTCGCAGCGCTGGCCTTTGCGCCGTTTCATATCACACCAGCACTTGTCATATCCGTCACCGCACTGATCTGGATGATGGACGGCGCGCGCACCCTGCCACGCTGGGGCCGGGCCATGTTCATGCGCGGCTGGGCGTTCGGCTTCGGGTTCTTTCTGGTTGGCATGTACTGGACAGCCGCACCCTTTCTCGTTGAGCCAGAAAAGCACGCCGTTTTTCTCTGGATGCCCTTATTGCTCCTGCCGGGCGGCATGGCCCTCATCTGGGGTGCCGGGACAAGCCTGGCCGGGGCGTTCTGGTCTGCCTCACCGTCTCGCATATTCATTCTCGCGCTCTTTCTGGCGCTTTGTGAACTCTTGCGCGGGCACTTGTTCGGCGGCTTTCCCTGGAACATCTTCGGCACCACATGGGCACCGGGAGGTGCAATGTCCCAGGCCGCATCCCTTGGGGGTGTCTACTGGTTGACCCTGTTGACGCTATTTGTCTGCACGGCACCGGCAGCCCTGGTCGACACACGCGAAAGCCGTAGCATAATACTGCGGACCACCCCCGCCATGGTTGCTGTCATCCTTCTGGGCTTCGGATGGGCATGGGGCGCACAACGTGTTTCGCAGCCCCCTGAAATGAGCCGTCAAAACGTCGTATTGATGGACGTTGGCGTACCGCAGGCACAGAAATATAGCGGTATCGGCGAACAGGTCCTGCAACGATACGGCAGTTTTCTTCAAAATGTTGAAAGCGAAGCCGGCGATGTCGTGATCTGGCCCGAAGGTGCCCTTCCCTTCGCGCTGCTTTCCAACAATTATGCCCTCGATACGATTTCCACCCATCTTGGAGCGCGTACACTCATTGCCGGAACCAACCGGCGCAGCTTCGACGGAAACGAAAGTACATTCTTCAACAGCCTGGCGGTCCTGCAGGCGGAAAACGGGCGCGCTGAATTGATCGCCCTGTATGACAAGCATCGCCTAGTCCCGTTCGGCGAGCTTCCTGCCAGCGAAATCGTACCTTTCGGCAAATCAATGTCCGGTTTCCTGCCAGGCGCGATGCAGCAACTGGCGACAAGCGGTTTTACGCCCGGGACCGAACCGATGGTTCTTCTTCCTGGCAATCTTCCGCCCTTTATCGCTCTGATTTGCTACGAAGGCCTCTTCCCGGAAGTGATCCGGGAAGCCGGACCTCAGCGAAGTGACGCAGAATGGATTGTCACGATATCCAATGATGCCTGGTTCGGGCGCGGTATGGGCCCTGCACAGCATTATGCCCAAAACAGGTACCGCTCCATCGAAAGCGGCCTGCCGATGGCCCGTGTTGCGAGCCGCGGTGCCACAGCTGTTGTGGACGGTATGGGCCGGGAGACAGCCCGTGGCGCACGCATGGATGATGATCCGCAGGGATGGGAATCTTCAGTGGTTCGCGCTGCACTGCCCAAAGCATTATCTACAACGCCTTATCAGAAATTCGGGCCGGCACTGTTCTGGCTGACATTGACGGGCTTTGCCGTACTGGCCTTCCTGTCATGGCGACGGTAGAGAGCACATGATTGTAGTGTTTCCCGCGGAAGGCCAGAATGTCAGAGAGTAAGCTGCCCAGCAAGATCGACCACCTCGTAGGACAGCGGCTGCGATGGAGACGCCGGGAGTTGCGTCTGACCCAGGAACAGCTGGGAGAAAAGCTCGGCCTGACCTTCCAGCAGGTCCAGAAATACGAAAAAGGTGTCAACCGGATTTCGGCTGGGCGGCTCTACGAGCTTTCTACGGTTCTCGATATTCCAGTCCTCTACTTCTATGAGGGCGCAGAGGACTATCTCGGCCTGCCGGAGGGCGGTTTTAATGAAGACGCGGAACCTGCAGCTCCCCTGCCCCTTATGGACCAGGAGGCCATGGAGCTACTGGCGGCTTTCCAGCAGATTGAGGATGAAAGTCTTCGCAAATCGCTACTGGCCACAATCCGTGCAGCAGCTGCAGTCAACTCAACTAATTCCTGAGTGAGTCTAGCCGGGAGGCCCCTAAACCCCTATGGAGCCCCCATCCATTCACTCTAACAACCGGGATTTGTTTTGACACCAACAGATTTTCTTTTCACGAGCGAAAGTGTTTCTGAAGGCCACCCAGACAAAGTGTGCGACCGCGTCTCTGACGAGGTCGTCGATCTCTATTTCCGGGAAGCGTTGAAAGCAGGATATGACCCATCGCGTGTACGCGTTGCCTGTGAAACCGCAGCAACGACGAACCAAGTCGCGCTGCTGGGCGAAATGCGTGGTCCCGACACCATCACTGACGACATGGTCGAAGACGTTGTACGCAACGCAATCAAGGATATTGGCTATGAGCAGGATGGTTTCCACTGGGAGAAGCTGAAGCTGCACAACTGGCTGCATGGGCAGTCAGAAGACATTGCCGCTGGCGTTGACGAGGGCACTGGTACATACACCGAAGAAGGTGCCGGCGATCAGGGCATCATGTTCGGCTATGCCAGCGATGAGACCGACGAGCTCATGCCAGCTCCGATCTCCTTCTCACACCGCATTCTCAAGCGTATGGCGGAACTCCGCCACTCCGGCGAACGCCCGGAGTTCGAGCCCGATGCGAAGAGCCAGGTCACCATGGCCTATCGCGATGGCCTGCCAGTCGGTATCGACGCGATTGTCGTGTCCAGCCAGCATAGGGATGGCGTCTCGGCCGATGAGATGCGCGAGCTTGTCCGTCCGATCGTAAAAGAAGTGCTGCCAGAAGGCTGGCTGCCAAAGGAAGACAAGTTCTACGTCAATCCGACAGGCAACTTCGTGATCGGCGGCCCCGATGGGGATGCCGGCGTTACCGGCCGCAAGATCATTGTGGACACCTATGGCGGCTCGGCGCCTCACGGCGGCGGTGCCTTCTCCGGCAAGGACCCGTCCAAAGTGGACCGCTCAGCAGCCTATGCTGCGCGCTATCTCGCCAAGAACGTGGTCGCAGCAGGTCTCGCCAAGCGCTGCACGCTGCAACTGTCCTACGCCATCGGCGTGGCCCAGCCGCTGTCGCTGAACGTCAATCTGCACGACACGTCAAACACCGACGAGCGCAAGCTGGAAAAGCGTCTCATGGATGTCATGGACCTCAGCCCGCGCGGTATCCGTACCGCGCTCGGTCTCAATCGTCCGATTTACGCTCAGACGGCGGCCTATGGTCATTTCGGGCGCCAGCCTGACAATGAAGGTGCTTTCTCCTGGGAGAAGACCGACCTTGTAAATGACCTGAAAGACCTGGCCGGCTAAACGGCCGCAACAATGACTTAGCGAATGAGGCCGGTGCTTGCGCAACCGGCCTCTTCTTTGCAAAAGACCTCCATGTCTGACGGCCCCCGAAACTCAGCTGAAACACCTGCGATCCGCACCTTTGGGCGGACGGGCGGTCGTCCGCTTTCTCCACGCCAGCAACGCCTGCTCGAAGAGCGTATGCCCGAACTGGCCATTCCGGATGAAGCCAGGCAGATCACGCAGGTCGACACCCTGTTTGCATCCGGCATAGAGACATTCTGGCTCGAGATCGGCTTCGGGGGTGGCGAGCACGTCATTTCACAGGCAGCAGCCAACCCACAGACAGGCATTCTTGCCAGCGAGGTTTTTATAGAAGGTCTCGCCAAATGTGTGTCAGGGATTGAAGAAGGTGGTCTAACCAATGTGCGCCTCTGGAATGAAGATGCCAGACTGCTGATTGATCGCTTGCCAGACGCCTGTCTGGACCGGATTTTCATCCTGTTTCCGGACCCTTGGCCCAAGAAAAAGCACCACAAGCGCCGTATCGTCCAGCCGGAATTTCTGGATGCTGTCTGCCGTGTAATGAAGCCGAGTGCCCGTTTGCGGTTTGCCACGGATGTCCGGTCCTACGCCGACGAGGCACTGGAGAAGTTTCTGGCCGATGACCGCTTCGACTGGCTGGCGTGCCGGGCTGATGATTGGCGTACACCACCCGAAGACCACTATCGCACACGCTACGAGACCAAGAATCTCGGCGATGTAAAGCCGGTTTTTTACGAGTTCCGGCTCCGCACGAATTAATCCTGATGGCCTCATAACGAAACTTAAAGGCAGCTGTCATGTAATCGTGATTGCACAGGTCTTTTGCTTCAGGCATACTGTGAAAATCGAATATTGCGGTCGGTCTGAATGCCAAGACCCCGTCGGACCGACGGCCCTGACTTCACTTCCCCCGTTATTTCGAGACCCTTCGTGACCGTCCGCACGGTGCGGGTCCGGCACGGGGAGAAGACTGGAGTAGCCATTATGGCAACCGGAAAAGTTAAGTGGTTCAACGACCAAAAAGGCTATGGCTTCATCAAGCCGGACGCCGGTGGTTCTGATGTGTTCGTCCACATCTCGGCCGTTGAGAAATCGGGCATGCGCACCCTCGCTGAGGACGCCCCTGTTTCCTACGAGCTCTATACGGACGAGCGCCGCAACAAGACCTCCGCGGTGGACCTGAAACTTCTCTAGACAAAATCGCCTGAAAAGACTATTTCAGGTGCCAAGTCGAAAAATATCGGCGGCGGGTCCGGAAACGGGTCCGCCGCTTTCTTTTGTCCGGAGACAATTTCCCGTGATCGCGCTGACGCAGCAGGAAAAAACCATTCTCTCCCTGATCGAGCCGCTTGCTGAAGGGCTCGGCATGGAGGTTGTTCGTGTGCGCCTGATGGGCGGCAAGCGCCCAACATTGCAGATCATGGCAGAAAAAGCCGGCGGCGCCCCAACGAATGTCGAGGATTGCGCGGAGCTTTCGCACGCAATCTCGCCGGCACTCGAAGCCGCTGATCCGGTCTCTGACCCCTATCGCCTTGAAGTCTCGACGCCGGGCATTGACCGCCCGCTTACACGACCCGGCGATTTCGGCCGCTGGACCGGCCACCTGGCCAAGGTAGAGCTCGCCATGCCAATCGAGGGCCGACGCCGCTTCCAGGGTGTGATACAACGGGAAGACGAAAATGGCGTGGCGATAGAGCTCGATGATGAAAGCGAACTTGTCGCCCAGGTTCACGAGATGTCGAAGGCCAGCCTTGTGCTTACCGACGAACTGATCGAGGCGGCAAAGGCTGCAGGCGGTCTGCCACCCCAGCCTGACGACGAGAATTTCTCCGGCCTCGACATTGATGATTCCGGAGATAACGAGAATGAAAACAATAACGACGAAGACAGTGGAGCAATGAGATGAGCGCAGTCGGCGTATCAGCCAACCGGCTGGAAATCCTGCAGATCGCCAAGGCGGTCGCAGAGGAGAAGGCGATTGACCGGACCATCGTCATCGAGGCGATGCAGGAAGCCATCGAGAAGGCCGCGAAGTCGCGCTACGGTCAGGAACACGATATCCGTGCCCTGATCGATGCCGACACTGGCGAGCAGACACTGTGGCGCGTCCAGACTGTCGTCGCCGACGAGGACATCGAAGATCCTGCCCAGCAGGTCTCACTCAGCGATGCAAAGAAGCTGGACGATGCCTATGAGATCGGCTCCGAGATCAAGGAAGAACTGCCGCCATTCGATTTTGGCCGTGTTGCGGCCCAGACGGCCAAACAGGTCATCATGCAGAAGGTGCGTGATGCCGAGCGTGAGCGCCAGTACGATGAGTACAAGGACCGTGTTGGCGAGATCATCAATGGCATCGTAAAACGCGTCGAGTATGGCCACGTCATCGTGGATCTTGGCCGCGCCGAAGGCATTATTCGCCGCAATGACGGCATCCCACGCGAGAACTTCCAGCCGAATGACCGCGTGCGCGCCTATCTCTACAAGGTTTCCCGCGAAACCAAGGGCCCACAGATCTTCCTGTCGCGCGGCCATCCTGACTTCATGGTCAAGCTGTTCGCTCAGGAAGTTCCGGAAGTTTATGATGGCGTCATCGAGATTCGTGCCTGTTCGCGTGACCCCGGGTCGCGCGCCAAGATTGGTGTTATCTCCAATGACAGCTCGATCGACCCGGTCGGCGCCTGTGTCGGTATGCGTGGCGCACGCGTCCAGGCTGTTGTCGGTGAGCTTTCAGGCGAGAAAATCGACATCATTCCATGGAATTACGATGCAGCCACGTTTATCGTGAACGCGCTGCAGCCGGCAGAAGTCTCGAAAGTTGTCCTTGATGAGGATGAGAGGCGTGTCGAAGTCGTCGTCGCAGACGACCAGTTCCCGCTGGCCATTGGCCGGCGCGGCCAGAATGTCCGTCTCGCTTCGCAGCTGACGGGATGGCAGATCGACCTGGTTACCGAAACGGCCGACTCCGAGCGTTACCAGAAGGACTTCCAGGCTCGCACGGAACTCTTCATGCAAGCCCTCGATGCCGATGAGACACTGGCCCAGCTTCTGGCCTCTGAAGGTTTCGAGAGTGTCGAAGAAATCGCCTATGTCTCGCCGGAAGACTTCATCTCCATCGAAGGCTTCGATCTGGATGTTGCCAACGAGATTCAGGAACGTGCCCGCGAGTATCTCGACAATCTTGCCGCAGAGCAGGACGCCAAGCGCAAGGAGCTGGGCGTCAGTGACGAGATGATGAATCTTGAAGGCATGACAGTCGGCTTTGCCGTGAAGTTCGGTGAGAACGACATCACCTCGGTCGAAGATGTTGCCGGTCTCGTGCCTGACGACATCACTGGCTGGCGAGAGCCCGGTCCGGACGGCAAACCGGTCTTCCAGGACGGCATTCTCAAGAAAGGCGACATGCGCAAGGATGACGCCCAGCTCTTCATCATGCGTGCGCGTGTCGCAGCCGGCTGGATCGAGCCGGAAGCACTCGAAACGCTTCAGGCCGAAATGGCCGCACAGGCTGCTGGTGAAGAATCCAACCTTTCCGAGGAAGACCGGGCGCTTGCTGCTCTTGGTGAAATCGGCAAGTCCAGCGAGGAAAGCGGTGAAATAGCCGAAGATGACCTGATCTTCGATCTTGATGCGCTGGCTGCCGAAGAAACGGCTACGGGCGACGAAGCAGGCCCAGAGGACGGCGACGATGCCGAGCCAAAGGAATGAGCCCGCAAGGCGCCTGAAGGCGTCCGCTGAATCAGGTACTGGCGGCACACCGTGCCGCCAGTGCGCTGTCTCACGTGAAAGCCTGCCACAGGACAGGCTGATCCGCTTTGTCCGCTCGCCTGATGGTGTGGCGGTTCCCGATGTCGCAGGAAAGCTTCCTGGACGCGGAGCGTGGGTCAAGGCGGATCGTGCGAGTGTCGACGAAGCTGCGAGCCGGAATATTTTTTCCAGGGCTTTCAAGACAAAAACTGTTCCGGCAGACGATCTGGCGGGGGTTGTCGAAGCCCAGCTTGTTCAGCGTTGCATTGGCCATCTTGGCATGGCGCGCAAGGCAGGTGCAGCTATCATTGGATTCGACCAGGTTCGTGACTATCTAAGGAAACAACCGCCTGGCTATCTGATTGAAGCAAGCGATGGCAGCGAGGATGGACGGAACAAGGTTCATTTTCTCGCAAAGGCGATGTATGACATGCCCAATACGGCAGGCGCCCTTACGTCTGCTGAATTGGGCATGGCCTTTGGCAGGGCGCATGTGATACATGCCCTGCTTCAGGAAGGCGCGCTGTCGGACTCGTTTGGAAGAGCCTATCAACGGCTTACGGGTTTCAGGACAGCACCGGAACGAGACTGGTTCTCCGGTCGGAAACGGTAAACAGACACAACGGCAGGGAATGGCCCGGCCGGATAAAACGCAGGTATACGGAGTCGCATGAGCGATACGAAAGACAAAGGCAACAATACTGGCGGACGCAAGCCCCTGACGGTGTCCCGCGGATCAAGCGGTACGGTCAAGCAGAGCTTTAGTCACGGCCGGTCCAAACAGGTCATCGTACAGACCAAGAAACGCCGCGTCGTTGGACCTGGCGGGGCTGGTCAGGGCAGTGGCGGCAAAGCTCCTGCTGGCGGAGGATCTGCGCCTGCGTCTGGCGGCAACAAGCAGTCCAAGCTTGCCGAGGCCGCGAAAAAGCTGGGGATCACGGAAGAAGAACTGGTTGCGCGCCAGAAAGTGCTGCTGCAACGCCGTGAAGCCGAACAGCAGCGCGAGGCCGAAAAGAAGCGTCAGGAAGCTGCTCGCGAGCGCCTGCTTTCCGAGCAAGAGCGCAAAGTCCAGGAAGACAAAGAACGCGAGGAAGCTGAAGCCCGGCGTAAGGCTGAGGAAGAAGAGCGCAAGGCGCGCGAGGAAGCTGAAGCCAAGAAGAAAAAGGAGCAGTCTCGCCAGGACCGCAGCGCCGCTCCAGCGGGCGCACCTGCGCCTGACATGCCAATTCCGGAACCATCACAGAACCGCGGAAAGAAATCCCGCAAAGGCGGCAATAATGACCGTGACTTCAGCGATGGCGGATCTTCCAAGGGCAAAGGCGGCGGCAAACGCCGCAAGGGTAAGCTGACGATCGCCAGCGCGCTCGGTGACGATGGTGAGCGCCAGCGTTCCCTTGCTTCGGTCAAACGGGCACGTGAACGCGAACGCGAACGCCGCCAGTCCGGCGACGAAGCAGGCGAAAAGGTTTCCCGCGAAGTTACACTGCCGGAATCCATCACGCTGCAGGATCTTTCCCAGCGCATGAATGAGCGCGTTGCCGACGTCGTGAAATACATGATGCGCCAAGGCGAGATGATGCGTGCCAACGACATCATCGATGCCGACACGGCCGAACTTATCGCCGAGGAGTTTGGCCACACGGTCAAGCGTGTTGCCGAATCCGACGTCGAAATCGGTCTTGAAGGTGACGAGGACGATCCGAAGGATCTGGAGTCCCGCGCTCCGATTGTGACGGTGATGGGCCACGTCGACCACGGCAAGACCTCACTTCTCGACGCCCTTCGTTCTACGGACGTTGTTGCCGGGGAAGCCGGTGGCATTACCCAGCACATCGGTGCCTATCAGGTTCAGCTGGAATCCGGCGACCGGATCACCTTCCTGGATACGCCGGGCCACGCCGCATTCTCCGCGATGCGGGCCCGCGGCGCCGATGTCACGGACATCGTCATTCTGGTAGTCGCAGCAGATGATGGCGTCATGCCGCAGACGATCGAGGCCATCAAACACGCCAAGGCGGCAGAAGTCCCGATCATCATTGCCGTCAACAAGTGTGACAAGCCGGACGCCAAGCCGGAGAACGTCCTGACGGAGCTGCTTCAGCACGACATCCAGGTTGAAGCTATGGGCGGTGATGTGCAGGCCGTGAGTGTCTCTGCGACCGAACGGACTGGTCTGGAAGAACTCGCCGAAGCCGTAACGCTCCAGGCAGAGCTGCTTGAACTCAAGGCCAACCCGAACCGGGATGCCGACGGCATCGTCGTAGAAGCCCAGCTAGACAAGGGCCGCGGCCCTGTCGCGACTGTTCTCGTCAATCGCGGCACGCTGAAGCGTGGCCAGATCGTGGTTGCGGGAAAACAGTGGGGCAAGGTCCGGGCGCTTATCAACGAGCGTGGCCAACAGCTGAAGGAAGCCGGTCCGGCGATCCCCGCCGAGGTCCTGGGGCTCAGCGGTGCACCGGAACCGGGCGACATGTTCAATGTTGTCGACAGCGAAGCGCGCGCGCGCGAAATCACCGAGTATCGCAGCCGCGCTGAGCGTCAGAAATCCGGTGTCGCCTCCGCACGCGCCTCCCTCGAGTCCCTGATGAACTCGATGAAGGACGACAAGGACGTCTCCGATCTGCCGCTGGTGGTGAAAGCGGACGTACAAGGCTCTGTTGAGGCGATTACCCAATCTGTCGAACAACTGTCGAATGACGAAGTTCGCGCCAATGTCATTTATGGTGCCGCTGGCGGTATATCCGAAAGCGACATCCTTCTGGCCAAATCTTCGAATGCACCTGTGTTTGCCTTCAATGTGCGGGCAAACAAGCAGGCACGGGAGCTTGCGGAAAAAGAAGGGGTAGAGATCCGGTACTATTCGGTGATCTACAATCTTATCGATGATGTGAAGGATACGCTCTCAGGCATGCTTGCCCCGGAGAAACGCGAGACCTTCATCGGCTATGCCGACATCCTCGAAGTCTTCAACATCACCCGTGTTGGCAAGGTTGCAGGCTGTAAGGTGTCGGAAGGCACCGTCAAGCGTGGCTGTGGCGTCCGCCTGCTGCGGGATGATGTCGTTATCCACGAAGGCAAGCTGAAAACGCTGAAGCGCTTCAAGGACGAAGTCCAGGAAGTCACCTCCGGCATGGAATGCGGTATGGCTTTCGAGAAATATGAAGACATCCGCGAAGGTGACAAGATTGAGTGCTTTGAAGTCGAGATGGTCGAGCGCAAGCTGGACTAACAGATCGACGCATTGACTGAAGCCGTGGTGAAAGCCGGGAAATCTCCCGGCTTTTTCCATTTCCGGTTAAACTTCACATGGCAACTTCGGCCTTGTGACATCTCTTGCGAAAGCCGTTCGTAGTCCCATGGAACAGAGCCCCTCTGCATTACACATCTCTGGCCAGTTGCGCGACAAGGACATGAAGCGCCTGGTTAACGAGACTCGCTCTTCCAATATCGGGCCGACCTCGCTCTATTATGCAGGTGTAACAGCGCCGGCTATCTCGGCCAGCATGGCTCTGGTCTCCCGCCATATGCTGGATCAGGCACCCTTCTCGGCATACTGGATCTGGCTTATCTCGACGATGATGGCTGCGATGGCCGGCATCGTCTGGTATTTGATCTTTGTTAGATGGGCCTATCGTCATCAGGCAGGGCGCGCAGGTGAGATCGATACTGAAACAAAGATTGACCTGACCCCACAAGGTCTGCACATCCAAAGAGGTGCGGTGGAAACCCGCATTACATGGCCTGGGGTGAAAGATGTGCGATTGCGCCGTGGCTATACGCTTATCACCTTTTATGGTGCCGACCCGGTAATCGTGCCGAACAAGTGGTTTACAGGCAACAAGGCTACGGCAAAGGCCTTCAGGAGCCGGCTGATGGAAGGATTATCCCATGGCACGCAACAGGAAGAGACAAGACCCGGCCGCGCTTGAGCCTTCCCAGCGCCAGCTTCGCGCTGGTGAGCTGATCCGGCATGCCCTGACTGACATTATGATGCGTGAGGAGTTCCGCGATCCGGACCTCAATGGCGCGAACATCACGATAGGCGAGGTTCGCACCTCCCCCGACCTGAAACATGCCAATGTCTTCTGTTCCCCGCTCGGCGAAACCGACCCGAACGAGCAGGACCGACTGGCCAAGGCGCTCAACCGCGCTTCTTCCTTCGTTCGTATCAAGCTCGGCCAGCGTATTGACATGAAGTTCACGCCGCGACTGAACTTCATTGCAGATCACTCCTATGACGAAGCAAGCCACATGGATGCGATCTTCAACAGTCCCGAAGTCAAACGTGACCTGGACGACTAGGCAATAGTCATCGACTCTCCTGACGTGTGCAGGCTGGTCACGTTAACCACATCTTCCTGTAAAGAAACGATGGCCCACTTGCGCCCGCCACCATTGCCCGCCTAAACCTGCCGGCATGAGCGGTTTCCTGACCTTGATAGCGCTTGGCTTCAGCCTTTCTGTCGATGCGTTCGCTGCCGCCCTCGGCAAGGGCGCAGGCAGCGGAAGCGGACGTTTCCTGGACGCCCTGAGAATTGGTGCTGTCTTCGGCGCGATGGAAGCTGGAATGCCCGTCATCGGCTACATGGTGGGCCTGGTACTCGCCGCATGGATGCAACCGATCGACCACTGGATTGCCTTCGGGCTTCTGTTTGGCGTCGGCTTTCACATGATCTTCGAGGCCTTCCGTGGTGACAGCGCGGATGAAACCGCTGCCAACGCCGTGACCGCCATAGAAACCGCCCCAGGTGATGCCGGACGCACACGCTGGATCCGGCTCGCCCTTGCGGCAACAGCAACCAGTATCGATGCCAGCGTTGTCGGGGTCAGCCTCGCAGTCATGGATGTAAACATTGTTGCCGCCGTGATCGTCATCGGCATCATCACAACGGCCATGGCGACATTCGGCGTATTGATCGGACGCAAGGCTGGCAGCTGGATGGGCCACTATGCTGAGGCCACCGGCGGCGCCGTGCTGATCATTATCGGGGCGCTGATCGTCTGGCAGCATCTGGCACAAGGCATCTAGCCGCTGACACAAAGCGCTCATCGCCCCATTGACGCCGTACGCCGGGCCGACTAGCCCGCTTTCCTGATTTTGTGTTGACCTGCTTGATTTAGCCCGCCCCGGCGTTCGAACCGCCAGACGGGCAAGACGGAGGATACCTTGGCGCGCAACCGCAAGAAGAAAGGCCTGCCAGTGCATGGCTGGCTAAATGTCGACAAGCCTGTGGACGTCACATCAACCCAGGTGGTCGGCATCCTGAAACGGTTGTTCAATGCCCAGAAGGCGGGGCACGGCGGCACGCTTGACCCGCTGGCCGACGGTATCCTGCCGATCGCGTTCGGCGAGGCGACCAAGACAGTGCAATGGGCGATGGATGCCGACAAGGAATATGTCTTCAGCATTGAGTGGGGCCGCACGACCGACACGCTGGACGCCGAGGGCGAGGTCATCCGGAGCTCGGAAACGCGCCCCGAACGCGCTGCGATCGAAGCCGCGCTGGAAAAATTCGAAGGTGAGATCGATCAAATCCCGCCGAAGTATTCCGCCATCAAGGTCGATGGCGAACGTGCATATGATCTTGCGCGTGATGGCGAAGAATTCGAAATTCCTTCCCGTCAGGTATTCGTTCACGAAGCCAGGCTTGTGGAGATTCCAGATACTGACCATGCCGTCTTTCATGTCCGTTCCGGCAAGGGCTTCTATGTCCGGGCACTGGCCCGTGACCTCGCTGGTACGCTTGGTTGCGACGGGCATGTCTCAAAGCTGCGCCGGATACGTGTCGGCGTCATGCATGAGGATGAAGCGATAACATTGGCCGAACTGGAAGCCATGACCGAACGCGAGGCCCTGCTCGAAACCTTGCTGCCGGTTGAGGAAGTCCTGGAGGATGTCCCGGACGTCGAGATCAGCGACGAAGACGCCGCTGCGATACAGCAGGGACGTGAAGTGATGCTGATGCCGCATGTGGTCGAACGCTGGCGCGCAGAGAAGAATCCGGACCCGGAAGATCGCCTTGCTCTGGCCATGGCCGGCGACAAGGCAGTTGCTATGGGCGAAGTCCGTGCTGGACGGTTCCAGCCAGTGCGCGTCTTCCAGATGTAGGTCCGCACTGCCTGATCACCCCCGGATGACGGGCCTTCCATTCATGCAGTTGCGGAACATCTCTTATACCGCAGTCTTTTCAGACCAGGGCGCGACACCACGCTTACGACTTCCCATCTGAAGGCGCGTTGAAACAGGAAGGATAATTGAAACACATGACCGAGAAAATTTTCGAACCCATTTCCCTCGGCGACCTCACCCTGCCCAACAGGGTTTTCATGTCCCCGCTGACACGTAACCGGTCCACAGAGGGCACGGACGCGCCACATGCTCTGAACGCGGAGTATTATGCGCAGCGTGCCGGCGCCGGCCTCATAATAACCGAAGCCACCCAGATATCTCCGGAAGGCAAGGGATACGCCTGGACACCGGGGATCTATAGCGAGGAACAGGTCAAGGGCTGGAAGCTCGTCACTGATGCCGTACACGCCAAGGGTGGACACATCGCGCTTCAGATCTGGCATGTCGGACGTATTTCACACACGTCACTCCAACCGGACGGCCAGTCCCCGGTTGCACCCTCCGCCGTGGCGGCCAAGTCCCGCACATTTGACGGGCAGGGCTTTGTCGAAACATCAACACCGCGCGCCCTGGAAACCGAGGAAATTCCGCGCCTTCTGGAAGATTACCGCAAGGCGGCCGAAAACGCGAAAAGGGCCGGCTTTGACGCAGTCGAGATCCATGCCGCAAATGGCTATCTGCTCGACCAATTCCTGCGCGACAGCTCCAACCAGCGTACCGACCAATATGGCGGCTCCATAGAGAACCGGACACGGCTTCTGAAAGAGGTCATAGAGACCGTCACAAGTGTCTGGAACCCAAAACGCGTAGGTGTTCGCTTCGGCCCATATTCCACCGCCAATGACGTATCCGACAGCGACCCAGTCGCGCTGTTCTCCCGTGCCTATACGATAGCCAACGAGGCTGGCCTCGGCTTTCTCGACATCATCGAAGGCCAGACGGGTGGTGACAGGGATGCCCCCGAAGAGGGGCTGGACGAGCTGCGCCGTCATTTCGACGGCCTATATGTCGCCAATAACGGGTTTGGCCGCAGCCTCGCAATTGAACGCGTAAACAGCGGCAAGGCCGATGCTATTGCCTTTGGCCGCCCTTACATCGCCAATCCGGATCTTGTCGAACGCCTTGAAAAGGATGCACCGCTCAACACCCCGGACTCCGACACCTTCTATGGCGGCGGAGCAGAAGGCTACACTGACTATCCGTTCCTGGATGAAGTCGAGACCGCCAGCTAGTACCCGCAATCAGTTCTGGCTCTGGACAGATTGCACTCCGTGCGCACAAGGCATGGTATGCAATTCTCCAGAGACCAGTCTGAAACCCTGATTGAGATCATGAAATGGCGGCGCGATGTTCGCCATTTCTCATCCACCCCAATTCCAGAAGATGTCATGACCCGGCTGGGCGAAGCGATGGAACTCTCGCCCTCGGTCGGCAACTCCCGCCCATGGCGAGTACTGCGCATAAGGGATGAAGACCGCCGTGCCCGCGTATCCGAGCTTTTCGAGCGCTGCAACAAGGAAGCAGCGGCCAGCTATACCGGTGAAGCCCGGCAAGAGTATCTCAAACTCAAGCTCGCCGGATTACGCGAAGCGCCTGAACATCTGGCTTTTTTCACAGAAACCGAGCCACAGGAAGGCCGGGGACTCGGCCGGCAGACGATGCCTGAAACGCTGTTTTATTCCACCGTCATGGCGATGCATACACTATGGCTTGCGGCGCGAGCGGAAAATATCGGGCTCGGCTGGGTCTCGATCCTCGAACCCGGCGAACTCGCTGGCATCCTCGATGCTGAGGATAGCTGGCGGTTCACAGGCTATCTCTGCCTTGGCTATCCCACATTCACTGACGCTGAGCCTCTCCTGCACCGCAAGCAGTGGCAATCGAACAAACAAAGCGTCTGGGCCACTCGCTAAACAGGCTCAACCGCCCTTCTTGGCGAGGTACACTGTCTGCGTGAATGGCTTGTCCTGAAGGGGGTTGTGAAAGGTTACAGGTTCACTCCATGCGTCTGCAAACACCCCGTTCATGCGAGTAATGAACGCCTTATCGGCACTCGCGTCCGACCAGAGCCCCATGATTCCACCCGGTTTGAGGTGACGGGAAAGCTTCTCCAGCCCAGACTTACTGTAGAAGCTTCCGCTGCGTTCATCCAGCAACCAGTCGGGGGTATGGTCGATGTCGATGAGGATGGCATCATGCTGTCGGCCGGGCTCCTCCATGGAGAAACCCTCCTCTGAGGCAGCCAGTCCGAAGAAATCACCCTCCTGCAACTGGCAGCGCGGATCATCCGTAAGTGGTGGTTCGATCGGAACGAGCTGCTTTTCATGCCACTCTATAACCGGAGAAAGCATTTCAATGACCCTGAGGCGGGCAATCCGGTGATCTTCAAGAGCGGCAGCAGCCGTATAACCCAGCCCCAGGCCGCCAATGACAACGTCCCAATCTCCAGACGCAGCTAATGGCCCGTCCGCAAGAGCAGCGAGCCCCAGCTTCGCCAGCGCGATCTCGGATGCGGTAAAAAGGCTCGACATGAGATGCTCGTCACCGAGCATGATCTCATGAACATCGCAGCCCAGCGAAAGAATATGCCGCCGGCGCAGGCTGATGGCTCCAATTGGTGTTACCTGATAGTCCAGTTCCTCGAACAGACGGCCCATTTCCACTCCTGCATTCATACCTACTTCAAGGTCGTAGAGCGTGGCGTCGACCAGCGAAACCCCACAGCGATTTCCACACCCTGCCCCTTTCCAAAACCGGCTAGATATGCGATGTCGCCGGCCTTGAGGCGAGCGTCTTGGACTTGATCTGCAGCTGGACGACATCCCGGTCAGTTGGTCCCCGTCGCCCTCCCCTGAAGAGCGCCCGGATAGCGGGCAATATGTAACCGGCCCCTGGGGCCAGACGAACGAGAGTATTTGACGATGTCGATCACGGCAGACAAGAAAACCGAACTGATCAAGAAATTCGCCCAGAACGATGGCGATACCGGGTCTCCGGAAGTCCAGGTTGCAATCCTCACAGAACGGATCAACAACCTCACCGAGCACTTCCAGACCAACAAGAAAGACCACCATTCGCGCCGCGGCCTGCTCAACCTGGTCGCCACGCGTCGTAAACTCCTCGACTATCTGAAGGGGAAGAATGAGGACCGCTACAAGGCCCTCATCGCAGAGTTGGGGATCCGCCGCTAGGCACCCCACACCAGCCCGCCCGGACATGCGGTCCTGGCGGGCTTTTCGTATGCAAGAGAAAGATTGAACATGTTTGACAAGCAAACCGTGTCGCTGGAATGGGCCGGCCGCACGTTGACGATCGAGACGGGCCGTGTCGCTCGTCAGGCTGACGGGGCCGTCCTCGTCACTTACGGTGAGACGACTGTCCTCGCGACAGCGACATTCCGCAAAGAGGCCAAACCGGGACAGGATTTCTTCCCGCTGACGGTCAACTATCAGGAAAAATATTATTCATCGGGCCGCATCCCCGGCGGGTTCTTCAAGCGTGAAGGCCGCCCGACAGAGAAAGAGACGCTGACATCGCGCCTCATCGACCGCCCGATCCGTCCGCTTTTTGTGGAGGGCTTCAAGAACGAAGTCCAGGTCGTACCGACCGCGATCTCCTATGACATGGAGAACGATCCCGACATTCTCGCCATGATTGGCGCATCCGCCGCGCTGGTACTCTCCGGTGCTCCCTTCATGGGCCCGATCGGCGCAGCCCGCGTCGGCTACAAGGATGGCGACTACATCATCAACCCGACTGTTGACGAACTTGAAGAGTCCGAACTGGATCTCGTTGTTGCCGGTACAGGCGACGCGGTCATGATGGTTGAATCCGAAGCCAAGGAGCTTTCGGAAGACGTCATGCTGGGCGCGGTCATGGCTGGCCACGAAGCCATGCAGCCGGTGATCGACGCGATCATCAAGCTGGCTGAGAAAGCTGCCAAGGAACCGTTCGAGTTCGAGGCAGAAGACCTGTCCGCCGAACTTAAGCAGATCCAGGACCTCGTTGGCTCCGACCTTTCGGCTGCCTACAAGATCACCGAAAAGCTGCAACGCCAGGAAGCTGTCGGCGCAGCCCGCGAAAAGGCTGCAGAAGCCCTCGTCACGACCGAGGAAAAACCCGACGGCATGGACGAAGCGGTCTTCAAGTCCGCCTTCAAGAAAGCCGAAGCCAAGGTGGTCCGGGGCGACATCATCAAGACCAGCAAACGGATTGATGGCCGTGCCCTCGACCAGGTTCGCCCGATCACGGCCGAAGCCGGATTCCTTCCACGCACGCATGGCTCCGCGCTCTTCACCCGCGGTGAAACGCAGGCGATCTGCGTTGCCACGCTGGGCACCTCCGACGATGAACAGCTCATCGACGGCATTGGCGGGACGCGGAAAGAGAAGTTCATGCTTCACTACAACTTCCCGCCCTATTCCGTCGGTGAAACAGGCCGCATGGGCGGCACGTCACGCCGCGAGACCGGCCACGGCAAGCTTGCCTGGCGGGCGCTGAGCGCTGTTCTGCCCAAGCCGGAAGAGTTCCCCTATACGATCCGCCTGGTCTCCGAGATCACGGAATCAAACGGTTCCTCCTCCATGGCCACTGTATGCGGTTGCGCCCTGGCCATGATGGACGCCGGTGTGCCGATCTCCCGTCCGGTTTCCGGGATCGCCATGGGTCTCATCAAGGAAGACGACGGCGTTGCTGTCCTGTCCGATATTCTTGGTGACGAAGACCATCTCGGCGACATGGACTTCAAAGTTGCCGGCACAGAGGCTGGCGTGACGTCTCTCCAGATGGACATCAAGATCGCCGGTATCACGCGCGAGATCATGCAAACCGCCCTCGACCAGGCTAAAGGCGGGCGTGCGCACATTCTCGGCGAGATGAACAAGGCACTGTCTGAATCGCGTGGCGAGCTTTCGCAGAACGCCCCGCAGATGGAGATCGTCAACATTCCAGTCGACAAGATCCGTGATGTGATCGGCTCCGGTGGCAAGACGATCCGTGATATCGTCGACACAACAGGTGCCAAGCTCAATGTCGAGGATGACGGAACGATCCAGATTTCCGCGCTTGATCGGGAGTCGATTGATGCCGCCAAGAAGCGTATCCGCGAACTGACGGCAGAGCCGGAAGCTGGCGAAATCTACGAAGGCAAGGTTGTTTCCATCAAGGACTTCGGTGCCTTCGTGAACTTCTTTGGTCCAAAAGACGGCCTCGTCCACGTCTCCCAGATGGCAGACGAGCGTGTTGGCCACCCCAAGGATCTCGTCAAGGAAGGCGATACCATTTGGGTCAAGCTGATGGGTTTTGATGACCGGGGCAAAGTGCGCCTGTCCATGAAGGCAGTCGACCAGGAAACCGGCAAGGACAAGGAAGCCGCCACCGAAGGTGCGGATACTGAATAAATCCTGATTCGTCAGACTTTTATGTAAATAGAGAGAAGGCCGCCCCTCACCGGGCGGCCTTTTTTGTTACAAATATTTAATGCGTGCGGCTGAATTTTCGAATGAATACAGCTCGTTCAGCACACGCACAAAAATTTTCCCTGCTTTTCCATGTCGTATTTTAATTGACACAAAACTGTCATGAAGGCTTCATGACGGGCATGTTACAGATTTATGACAAACTCCGCACCTCTCCGCTGCTGGCTCTGGCGGCAGCGGGAAGTACGCTTGCCGCACTACCAGCCGCCGCCCAGGAAGGTTGCGACCTGTCAGACGGCTATGCTGACGCACTGGTCTCATACGTCTCCGAAGTCGAAACCTGCCTCGATCAGGCAGATGCCTTCCTGATCGAGAAAGAAGATGACGTCTTCGCCATGACCAACTCGGCACGTGAAGCCGCGGACCTTACTCCTCTGGAACGGCGGGCTTCGCTTGATCAGGCCGCGCGTGCTCATGCGCTGGATATGGCTCAACGCAATTATGCCGGGCATAGCGACCTTGAAGGACGAAGCCACATCTACAGGATGCGCGCGCTCGACCGCCAGGTCCTGGCCAGCGCGACGGGCGCAAATATCGTCGTGCTTGATGCTACGGCCAGTCCGAAAGCAGTTTACGAAGCCATACGTTCAGACAGTGCCAATCGCGCAAATATCAACCGGGAAGGTTTTACAGACACAGGGATTGGTATCGCTGAGGGTAATGGCAAGCTTTATGTCGTCCAGATGCTGACAACTGTCGACGGAGAGCTTGAATCTCCGCTGCCCTTGCAGATCACGCAGGCGACAAGCTTCACGCCAAACGTCAATGAAGACAGCTTCCGCACAGCGGGATGGAACCTGACGGATGATGCCGGAAACCGGCTGGCTGGCGGCAAGTTGATGCGGATGCACGCCGACAGCATCAACTTCAATGACAAGGCCTATCTCGATGTACTCGTCGAACTCGATACAGACACATATGTCCTGCGTGGACCCATGGTTAGCCGCCAATAGCTGCTCATAATCACCGGCTCTTGCCACAACATTCCGGGCGCTCCTGAAGGGGCGCCCTTTTTGTTCATATTGCAGCGCGAGCTATCATAGGCGGGTTTCCAATCCGGTCAGGAGGCGACTAAATGGGAATATGATGGAGCCCCCGCCCTTTCTCATTGCCATGTCCGGCGGTTCAGGATCCGGCAAGTCCACGCTTGCCGACGCCCTGATCGCCAAACTGACACCGGAAAACGCCGTGATCTTTCACGAGGATGGCTATTACCATCCCATGCGCCATTACGGGCCGTGCGACACAGAGGAACAGCGCGCGGCGATTATTGCCCAGGTCAATTATGATGACCCTGCGTCGAAAGACACGAACCATATGGTCAACGACATTTCGGCGCTAAAGGACGGCCAGGCGATCGACCAGCCCGTTTATGATTATGACCATCATGACCGGTCTGAGAAAACGCACAGGATCAGCCCGGCCCCTGTCATCATACTTGAAGGCATCCACGCCCTGTCAGTACGAGATTTGCGACCCCTGATCGATCTGTCGATCTATGTCGATACGCCCGATGATTTAAGGCTGGCCAGACGCATCAGACGTGACGTGGTTGAACGCGGACGGAATGTGGAGAGCGTCATAAGCCAGTATCTACAGACCGTGCGGGCAAGCCATTATCGCCACACCCACCCAGCCAAGTTTGAAGCAGACCTTGTCATTGCTGATGAAGGCCTGCCCGCCTATGGGGATGTGACGCCCAGTGACGCAGCGATCGAGCGAATGCTTGCCCCGGTCCTCTCCCGCCTGACTGCGGCAAACATCTTATAGCAACCATTTTCACTACAATACCTGCCATGAAGACACTGGCTCTCATGATCGCAGCATCGCTGATGAGCGCCGCCTATGCGCTGCATGCGGACGCTTCGTGTGATCTATCCTCACAGTCACGCGCCGTCTCGGTTGCCAGCTATGTAGAGGACGGAAAATCCTGCCTGGAAGACCTGCCTGGCGGGTATGGAATAGATCCTGTGATGGAAGCCGCCTTCCTTGCGCATGTGAACAAAGCCCGGCTTGCCCGCGACCTCCCGCCCCTGATATTGCGTCCGGAACTGGCACCTGCTGCCAGGTGGCACAGTCTGGACATGGCCGCGAACGACTTCTTTAGCCACAAGGGCAGTGACCAACGTTCAGCCGGCCATCGGATCACAGCCTTTGATCGCACGCTTCTTTCCAGTGTTCAGCGTGAAAACATTGCCGCCATCCGCGGGCCATATGACCCGGAAACGGTCGTCAAACGCCTGCATGACGGCCTAATGAACAGCAAAAGCCATCGCCAGTCCATTCTGGCCGACGATATCTCACACATCGGGCTTGGCGTCATAACACGCAGGGATGGGGTCTGGGTAACACAGGTCTTCGTACGCCAGGATGGGGAATTCTCCCGGCACGTCCCATTGCGGATAGAGGCAGGATCTGAAATTCAGCAAGCTGTCAGTCTGAAAGGCTGGGCCGCAAGCGGGCTAGCTGTTCGAAAGAGTGACAAGACGACAAAGATCGGCAGCGAAGGGAAGCTGTCAGGTCGCATCCCAACGTCAATGCGCGGCACCTATAGCCTGACAGTCCGCGGGGAAAAGCCCGGTGCCAGAAAAGGTAGCCGTCTGTACATACACTTCACAGGGCCGCGCACAGAAATTGTGGCGCCGTCGTCCAGCTAGAGAAAGTCCGCAATCTCGCCAAGTGGCTTCTTCTTCAGCGCATGTTTCGGCACCATTGCGCTTTCAGCCGGGTGGCCAGCCACAAGGATGAGAAATGGTTTCTCAGTAGCCGGTCGGCCACATAGACCATTGAGAAAGCTCATCGGGTTGGGTGTGTGAACCAGTGTGGCGAGGCCTGCCTCATGACAGGCGGCGATCAGCAATCCCGTTGCGATGCCAACACTCTCATGAATGTAGTAGTTCTTCCGGTCCTCTCCGCTTTCGGCGCCACCGCGGCGCTGGGCGAAAATGCAGATAAGCCAGGGAGCGATCTCCATATATGGCTTTTCAGCATCGGTACCGATGGGTGCCAGTGCGTCCAGCCACTCCGAACCCGCCTTTCCCGCATAAAATGCTCTCTCCTCCGCTTCAGCAGCTTCCCGGATTTCGCGCTTCTTTTCCGCCGACCCGACACAGGCAAAGAACCAAGGCTGATGATTGGCCCCCGATGGCGCAGTTCCAGCGGCCCTGACACAAGCCTCAATGATCTCACGCGACACCAGCCTATCGGAAAAATCCCGCACGGACCTGCGGGTCTCTAGCTGTTGATGAAACGCGATCGCGCGGGCCTGCATCTCGGCTTCAGGTCGCTGCTCGTAGCCGGAAAGTGGTTCGTGGGTCGCAGATGACGTTTTCATGCTTCAGGTCTTAATGAGAGGAAGCACCTCTGCCAATCATGCACCAATGACACGGCGCCCAGCAACCCTGCCACGTTCACCAGCCTGTTTCAGCCAATGCTTGATCTTTTCCGGCCGGGCCTGCTTGACCGCACCGACATGCAGCGCCCGCACAGGCTTGATACCCGCATACTTGAGCACAAGGTTTTCCGCCTGGTTGCGCCCAGGCCGCCCATAGACAAGCCGGTCATACCAGGCCGGGCTATCGGCAGTAATGAGCATGTCGGCTGAGCGCCCAGTCAACAGCTTGTCCCACCAAGGGCCTTTCTCGTGATAGCGCATCGCAAATCCCGGCAGATATGCCCGGTCAATTACGCCTTTCATCTTGGCTGGCATTGAACCCCACCAGTAAGGGTAAGCCCAGCAAAGGTGATTGGACCACACGATATTTTCACGCCATGTCTCCAAACATGGTTCGAGCGGTTTTCTCTGTTTAAAGCCGTAAGTCAGGTCGGGATCGAAACTCATATCGTTGAGATGCATCCGCCGGATTTCGGCTCCTTCTGCTTCTGCAGCGACCTGATAGGCATCTGCCATGCCATGGGACAGCGATTGGGCACTTGGATGCCCAACCCAGATGAAGATGCGTATGCTCATGCGACCCCGCATAATGAATAATGAATATTTTCATAATTATTCATTATGCGAATTGCAAGGTTTCTGTCTTGCGCAGGCTTCGAAGCAGAAAATCTGCTGATGATTAATGAAAGTGCGGTGGCCCGGATACCGCTGCTGAGGGCAGACCACAGGCTTTGCTGCCCACCCGGACAAGCGCGTTACAGCCTATCGGCGCTCCAGCGCCTTCACGGCATCTTCAACAGGCATGTCCCCATCCGTGACCTCGATAATCTCCCGGCGCACAGAAGGAGTATCAATCAATTCGGCGAGCAGGCTGGCGACATTCCCGCGGGCCACATTACCGTATGGAATAGCGTGACCAGCTTTCACCCTGCCGTCGCCGTCCTCATGCTGGAGCGTGCCCGGACGCAGGATGACATAATCGAGTCCACTTTCGGTCAGAGCGACATCCGCCATCTTCTTCTGTTCCATATAATGCTCGAAGCCATCGCTTGTGTCTCGCCGGCGCCCTGCATCCGGAAAGACGGAGACTAGGTAGACACGTTTCAACCCGGTCCTGCGCGCGGCCTCTATGAGCTTGAGCGGGCCCTGACCGTCGATTGCTGTTGTCCGGTCCCAGCCACTGCCGGCTGCGCCTGCCGAAAAGACAGTCACATCGGAACCCTGCAGCATCATCTCAAGATCATCTGCGCTGAGCTCCATAATATCACCTAGGGCTGGCATGACACCCACCTGGCGAAGAGGTTCGGCCTGATCCGGCTTTCTGTGAAGCCCGGTCACACTATGTCCCCGCTCTATCAGCATCGGCACCAGACGATGGCCGATCCCGCCGGTCGCGCCAATCAGGAATATATCGGACATTATGTTCTCCTTCAGCCGGACAGTCTCGTCCATGCAAGGGGCAACCGCCACGCTCAGGACTTGTTCCTTTCCCGTCAGCCTTCCTCGCCGTCACGTCTGTGCGCGAGGGCGAAGGAAGAGTAATCTCCAATAACAAGAACAAGATCAAACGGGAGGACAATCATGAAAGATTTCAGCGGCAAGGTCGCCGTCGTAACGGGCGGTGGCGCAGGTATGGGCCGGGCAATGACACGCCAGCTCGCCGAGGCCGGATGCAGCGTTGCGATCTGTGACATCTCCGAAGAAGACATGGCTGTCTCGGTGGCAGAGGCCATTAAGCATGCGCCGCAGAGTGTTCGTGTGACAAGCTTCAGGGCGGATGTCTCAGACGAAACTGCCGTCAATGCATTCGCCGAGCATGTGCGTGCGGCCCACGAGATTGACCATGTCCACCTGCTTATAAACAATGCGGGAATTGGTGGTGGCGGCAGCTTCGTGGCCGACCAACGCGCCAATTGGGAGCGGACCTTCAATGTCTGCTGGTATGGTGTTTACAATAATGCGCGCGCCTTCATGCCCATGCTGCTCGCTGCCGAGGAAGGCCACATCGTCAATGTCAGTTCGGTCAACGGCTTCTGGGCGAGCCTCGGGCCCGAGACTCCGCATACAGCCTATTCAGCTGCAAAGTTCGCTGTGAAAGGTTTTACCGAAGCACTGATCACGGATCTTCGGATCAATGCGCCACACATCAAGGCCAGCGTTGTGATGCCGGGCCACATCGCCACCCAGATCGCGCTGAATACGCTACGGGAATTCGGGGACAATTCCGGCGTAGGTGGAGCGGGTGAAGAATACGAAGCAGCCAAAGCCCGCGGCGAACAGTTCCGCGATACAGGACTGACCAGCGCAGAAGAAGCTGCAACAACTATTCTGGACGGTGTCCGATCAGAAAAATGGCGTATTCTCATCGGGCCTGATGCTGAAGCCATAGACGCCGCTGTGCGACTAACACCTGAAGACGCCTATGAAGGCGCGTTTGGCATGGACGTCTTTGCAGGCGTAAGGGCAGCTGTTCAGGGCTGAGCGCCTTATTCTCCCGGTTCGTCCGGAACGCCAACCGCATGGAAACCGGCATCAACGTGCATG
Organism: Henriciella sp.; assembly: GCF_029936995.1. GTDB lineage: Bacteria > Pseudomonadota > Alphaproteobacteria > Caulobacterales > Hyphomonadaceae > Henriciella. The sequence continues at coordinate 4,487 of NZ_JAPYRE010000010.1, read as the reverse complement.
ACTTCGCCCGCAATCGAGTGACCAAGGTCAGACAGGAGGTATAGCGCTGCACCAGCAACGCCTTCCATCCTTGTGTCTTCCTTGAGGAATGACCAGTCACGCCCGGTGCCCATCAGCGCCTTGCCGCCCCTGATACCCGCCAGGGAGAGCGTCCGCATGGCACCGGCCGAGATGGCATTAACGCGGATTCCCTGTGGCCCGAGATCACGAGCCGCATAGCGCATCGAGGCTTCGAGACCAGCCTTGGCGACGCCCATGACATTGTAGGAAGGTACGGTGCGTTCCGCACCGAGATAAGTCATGCAGATTATGGCGCCGCCATCCGGCATCAGCTCGGCCCCGCGGCGGGCCGCATCGATAAAGGAATAGACCGATATGTCCATGGCCCGCCGAAAACCTTCCCGGCTTGTCTTCTCGACCATGGAACCTTGCAGCTCTTCCTTGCCGGCAAAGGCGATGGAATGAACCAGAAAGTCGATCTTGCCCCATTTTTCTTTCACAGCTGCAAAAGCGGCATCCATGCTTTCATCATCGGTCACGTCGGCCGGGACCATGAAGTCCATGCCGATGGATTCGACCAGCGGGCGTACACGGCGCTCGAGGCTCTCTCCCTGATACGTGAAAGCGATTTCCGCGCCCTGGGCTGCAAGCTGCTTGGAGATGCCCCAGGCAATGGAGTTCTGGTTAGCAACACCCATGACGATGCCGCGCTTGCCCTTCATCAGCTCGCCTGACGGCATGTTCCACTCGTCGGCCATGATCACTCCCTTGCGATAATTCGCGTAATTTCCAGTTTCACTCCGGGCTAGGACCGGGCGGGCGTGGCGTCAAGAACCGGGGATTCCGGTTTCGCCTTCCAGCACGTTCTTCAGGCCGACCTTCATGTCCAGCGCGGTATATACGTGCTCTCCATCAACATAGACCCGGCCATCGGCGATGCCCAGATTCAGCCTCCCGCGGCGGGCGCGTTTTATGTCGATCACATAGCGTACAAGCTTGTTGTCCGGCGTAATTTCGCCGGTGAATTTCACTTCACCGACACCGAGCGCGCGGCCCTTTCCCGGGGAGCCCGACCAGCCGAGCCAGTAACCCACCGCCTGCCACATCGCATCAAGCCCGAGGCAGCCAGGCATGACAGGATCACCCGGAAAATGGCACTGGAAGAACCAGAGGTCTGGCGTAATGTCGAGTTCGCCGACTACGCTTCCCTTGCCAAACTCACCGCCATCTGTGGTGATCTCGGTAATCCGGTCCATCATCAGCATTGGCGGCACAGGCAGCTGGGCATTTCCAGGGCCGAAAAGCTGGCCATGGCCTGAAACGAGAAGGTCTTCCTTCGAATAGGAAGACTTTGGCGTGTGGAATTCGTGTGGTCCGCTCATACGCACCCCTGACTGGCTAATTCGAAACAGGCCATGAGCCTGCCTCAAGCTGGAATGTCAAGCAAACAGGGCCGTGAAACGCTATCTCGCGATACACATCAAAGACCGCTGGTCTGGGTCTCTATTCCCCATATTGCGCTCTTCTTCACCCATCCGCGAAAACCATCGGCCTTCACTTTGCACCAGCCATTTTCACAACTGTCCAGCGCAGCGACAACACCCTTCTGGATCGAGGCGACCCCGCGTGAGAGCTCGTTCGGGCGCTTGCGCATAATCGCCTTGGCAAGCACAAAAACGTGACGCGAATCGTTGAGCATCCGTGCCTGCACCCATGTCTCGTCACCGTCCGCATCGCGTATCTGCCGCCAGTCTCTTGTCTCTTTCACGACAAGTACAGGCATGCCCTGACGCTCATAGCGCCAGACGATTTCGTGATCCTTGGACGGACCGCGACGTCCATGAACGGCAGAATAGCGAAGCGATTCGAAACGCGGCACGGGCTTTCCGGAAAATTGGCTGATTCGTACTGCCTCAGCCTCCGGCGCCGCTGTTGCAATGCCGGATACAGTCAGGATAAGGCAGGCCGAAGCGATGAGGCAGGCAAGCAGTTTCATGAAGTCATCATCGCGCGTCATGGTGAATCAGCGGTAAAGCGAACCGTGCCGCGTCGCATTGGCGATCAGTAAATGCTCTGCTATGCGCAATTGCAGGAAAGGAAACGTTCATGACCGCCAAGCGGCTGAAGGTGATCGTTACGAGACGTCTGCCGGATCCCGTAGAGATCCGCCTGAAAGAACTGTTCGACACCGAACTCAACGAGACTGATGTTCCCTTTACGAGGGAACAGATGGTCGACGCCGTCCAGCGCGCCGATGTCCTTGTACCGACAGTGACAGACGTGGTGGATGCGGAGCTGCTCGCCGAAGCCGGCCCGCAACTGCGCCATATCGCCCAGTTCGGGGCCGGAATTGATAACCTTGCGGCTGAAGACGCCATGAAACGGGGCATCACAGTCACGAATACACCCGGCGTCCTGACTGACGACACAGCCGATGTCACTATGGCCCTAATCTTGGCAGTTCCCCGTCGTCTGCATGAAGGCATCCAGCTGCTGGAGGCCGGGAAATTCGATGGCTGGGCGCCAACATGGATGCTTGGGCGCCGTCTATCTGGCAAGCGCCTGGGAATTATCGGCATGGGGCGGATTGGGCAGGCCGTTGCGCGCCGCGCCAGGGCTTTCGGGCTGCAGATCCATTATCACAATCGCAAGCCGGTCAACCGTCAGATCACTGAAGAACTTCAGGCAACCTATTGGGAAAGCCTCGACCAGATGCTGGCGCGCATGGATATTATTTCAGTGAATTGTCCGCACACGCCGGCTACGTTCCATCTTCTCAATGCCCGTCGCATCGACCTGCTCAAGCCGGATACCTTCATCGTGAACACAGCTCGCGGCGAGGTCATTGATGAAGCGGCACTGGCGCGCGCCTTACGCGCTGGCAAGATTGGCGGTGCCGGCCTCGACGTCTTCGAACGTGAACCGATCGTCAATCCGGAGCTGGTCGGCCTGCCAAACGTAATCCTGCTGCCACATATGGGGTCAGCCACAGTAGAAGGCCGCGTTGAGATGGGTGAAAAGGTCATCATCAACATCAAGACCCTCGCAGATGGCCATAAGCCGCCGGATCGTGTGATTCCGGCAATTCTGTAGTCAAAAAAAGCCCGGCATTCCTGCCGGGCTTGTCATTTGTTGTTTGTGTCAGAATCTAGTGAACGCTGACAGGCTGCATTTCATGGGCACGGGCAGCCGCGAATGCAGCATCGCGCCCCTCGACAACGGCTAGCTGCTGGCCTTCGCCATTGGCCAGAACGAAAAGCGAAGCACGGTCGTTAACCGTCTCAAGCGCTTCTTCGGGCAATTCGTTGATCTCATCTTCCGCTATACGGCGGACATAGACGAGATCCTTTGCCGAAAACAGCTGCTCGGCTTGATGTTCAAGGTCTGTCGTCATGGCATGCTCCTTCCTTCAAAGACAGGGCCACGACACATCATGCCCGGCAGAGCCCCGGTTTCGGCGACTCTTTTTTAAGCGCCGGGCCTAGTGTCTCTATAGAGGTGGTGGCTGCACTTCACCGCTTCAAGCTATCGATCAGACCAAAAGAGAGCGTTTGATCACATACATGCGCGCCAGGTGAACAGACGATCATCGCGCTTTGCATATCGGTTCAATCGAATTCCTCGGTTATGATATCCTTTTCCTCCACACCTATCTCTTTCAGGGCAGCCGAAATATCGTCAAGCATGGCATCAGGCCCGCAAATATAGCACTTGCCTTTACCCGGCGTGATGAGCCGTTGTAGCACGGCCTTGTCGATCTTGCCCTGCGGAAGCGAGCTGTCGGGCTGATCGGTAACGGTGAAATAGACCTTCAACCCCGGCATCTTTTCAAATGTGTCACGCAGGATGATGTCAGCTTCGGTCTTGTTGGAAAAGATAAGTTCGCACCCTTCAAGCGTACCCTCTCGCGCAAGTCGTTCCCGCAGAATGGCTATGAAAGGCGTGACACCAGCGCCGCCAGCAATGAACCAGCCAGGCCCTTCATCCTTGATTGCTCCCCAAGGGTCATCCGCAAGGACTGTATCACCAGGCTTCAGGTCTGCCAGACGCTTTGTAAGCCCGTCATGCTCTGGATAGATCTTGATTGTAAATTCAAGCGCCCCTTCCGATGGCAGGCTCGTCGGCGTGAAAGGGTGCTTGTCATCCCGCCAGCCTTCACGATCCAGACCTATATTGAAGGCCTGTCCAGGCGCGTAGGCTATGCCGGACGGCTTGTCGAACGTATAACGCTTCACGTCATGCGTAACTGTTTCGACAGATTGCAGGGTCAGTTTGTGGGACATTCTTGCGTCTCGCTCCGTATCTTCGAGATAGGAACGAGGTAAGAAGGTGGCATGTTCCGGCGGGGGATACAGCCATTATTCCAGGATCAAAACCGACCGCATCAATCGGCCACTTATCTGCCATACCAACGGTGCGACTAAAAAGATGATGGTGGAGCCTAGCGGGATCGAACCGCTGACCTCCTGCATGCCATGCAGGCGCTC
>NZ_JAPYRE010000015.1 GCF_029936995.1 Henriciella sp. | reverse complement strand
AAGTTCAGCGAATGTTATATTGCGTTTCGCCGGTTCCGGGAGTGCCCACCAAATCCAATTTTTTTGAGAGCGCGCCGGTAGACGTTCGTAAGCGTTGACCAATGTGCGGCTGTGCCAAAGCTGCGCCTCGCCGGTTGCGTCGAGATATGCCGGAATTGCCACATCATTACGAACACCAACTATAAAAAGCCGGGGGCGTGATTGCGGGACGAAGAGCGCCGCATCAATCACCACGGCCCCGCAGCGGTAACCATTTTGTCTGAACGCTTCGCAGATCGCGGCGAAATCTTTGCCTTTATGTGAGGTCAGGGTGCCGCAGACATTCTCGAGCACGATCATACGCGGTGCCCGCCCTTCCTTTGAGAGTGAACCCATCAAATTCCAGAAAGGCCAAAATGTACCTGACCGCTCGCCACGCAACCCGGCCCCACCGCCAGCGAGTGACAGGTCCTGACAAGGGAAAGAGGCCCATACTAGATCGGCCTGGCCTGGTAGATCAGATGTTGTGATGTCGTTTACATCACCGGTTTTCAGCACATCATCGTGCCAATTCTCTCGATATACCCGGCTTTTTTTATGATCAAAATCGTTGGCGAACAGGCATGACCATCCTGCGCCAAGTCCGGCGCGGGCCATTCCTCCACCAGCGAAAAATTCATAAAACTCATACACCGGGTGCCCCACTTTCTTTTTGTTCTTTGGCTTCCCTATCCAATTTTTCCTGAATCGCCTCGGTGATCCAAGTATTTCGAGACACATTGCCAGCCCTCATGACGCGTGCACGGTCAATACGTGTCCAGAGTTTGGGGTCTAGCCGCAGACTTTGGCGGGTTCGTTGCTCAGCTTTTGCAGGTATAGCACTCATACCGCATTATGGCGCCACTTCGGCGCCAAAATCAAGAACGAAGTTAGAACAAGCCACTATTACCCAGAAGGGCGAGCCCCCCGAGAATGCCAAAGATAATGGCCATCACTTTGATGAAGCCCAACGTCCCGCCGACAAATGTATCGGAAAAAGCCGGTGTTCGTTCACCGCATTGAGGGCAAGGTCGCTTGACCCGTGCCCCTGTGGAGTTTCCATTAACGACGCTCCCTTGCCCGTAGTAATAAATCTCTGAGGTATTAAGCCGTGCCCGACAGCTACGGCACTTAATTGTTGTCTTCTTTTTTCCGGATGTGGTGTTGGTGCCGCACGAAGGGCATTTATAGGCATTGGGAGCAATTTTACCGCCGCAGTTTTCACACGTCTTCATGTTTTTAATTCCTTTGGAAGACAGGTTCTCGACATTCCTTCGGAGCCGACACTCCCAGACCATCGCAGCGCGCAGCGGCAGTCACCCGTAAGGGCCGAAGCGTACGCGGAGGACGGCAAAGCCGTTGACCGAGCGAGCACGGCGATAGGGTTGATGTCGGTCACTCAAGGAAAAGAATCCTCTTAGAATTTCTGTTCTCGAATGCCGGTTTCTGTTGGCGTCTCGGGTTGATTCCGCCCGATGACAGGATCGACCATGTGATTCATCCAAATGATATATTCCGGCGCAAAGGCGGTTTCGACAATGAAATCCGTCCATTCTCCCCAGGAGCCATAATTGATCCGCAGCATGGTTAAAGATTGGCCGGTGGGCGAAAATTGCGGGCGGTTTGTTTTGCCGCTTTTGAACTCAAAGGCGTTAGTGATGCCGCCGTAATGGTCTGGTCTGAATTTGAGCCCCTGAACGGCCACATAGTCCGGTGTGGCTTCAACGGTCATCCGCACCCGAACTTGTGTGAAATAGACCACGGCGGCAGCGGCAAGGCCGATCACGATCCAAGTGATCAGCGAGCCATATTCATAATAGCCCTCGACCATTGTGATGTAGAAGACGAGCGCGCAGTAAGCCAGAAGGACCGGGACAACCAGGAGCTTGAAATACCGCGCCCAGAGCCGGTGCATGGCCGGGATCGAGAATTTAACATGCGTGTCCGATTGCGCGTCCACCCGCGCATATTTTGGATAAGGCCGTACCCTGGCAAATCCCTTGGGTTTGTTGCGCCCTTCTGAGACGCGCTCGCGCACCTCTCCCAGCTTCTTTTCAGCCCGCTGCTGAAAATCGCTGATGGCGTTTGTCGTTTCCGGCGGCTTTTTGTTCGGATCTTCGGTCATGAATGGCCCCTCGCTTTATGTGCCCTGTCTCACCCTGTCATAGAGTTTATCGTAGTATGGAAGCCGATACGCGAAGATCGGATCAGCCCCCGGATACATCAGGAGCTGTGCGCCTGATTGCCTGGAAAAGTAGTAGGCGACTTCATCAGGCGATAAGAGCGGCGCATCCTGAATGCTCTTGCTCTCGCCGGTGAAGCCGCTGGCCGCTTGGGCCTTCGATATTTCGCTCTTGGAAATATTCATCACGGATGACTTGCCCAGACGTTCGGAGACGTATTTGAGCGTGGTCAGATCGTTCAGGCCGAAGAATTGCAGAATACCGGCATTGCCCATGAAGGTTTCCCAGCGGTCGCGGTAAATCTGTTTGAGCTGGTTTAAATCCTGCCAGATCGACCAGATTCGAACGCCGTATCCGGCGAGCAGCCCGGCAGCGGTCTCTAAGACCTTCATGTGGCCAAGCACATGCATTTCATCGAGGATCATCAACGCCGGATATTCTGGCTTTTTGGGATCACGTTCGACAGCATCGAGCAGCCTGTTCAGGAATAGGCGAAAGAACCGATTATGGCGGTGCAGCCGCGACGCGGGCAGGCACAAATAGATCGAGACGTTACCGAATTTCCAGGCTTCGAGGTCGGGCGACCGGCCCTTCCCCGACAAGGCTTCAGCCATTGGCGGAGAAGACAGGAAGGCAACATTATCGCGAACAGTAGAGAGAACCGAGCCGCGTTCGTTCTCACCCATTTGCATGAGCATGTTTGCGGCTTCTGCCGGGATTCCGGCGGCGACATCTGGGCTTGCGCTCATATCGGCAAGCAGGAAGTCGAAGCCGCTTTCATCATCAGCCAGCATAGGCCGGTACAGCATGGCGCGAATGTCGTTGAGATCGACATCGCCGTCTTTCGCGCAGGCCCAGGCGATGAACCCGCGTAGTACGAGCCTGGCCGTTGAGGTCCAGTGCGGATCATTGCTGTTTGGCGGGTCAACGATGAGCGCATCCGCGAGGCTGTCACAGTCATCGACAAAAGACGGGCTGGCCGGATCAATATCGGCGAGCGGGTTATACCCTGCCCGATAGGAATCCGGCACGTCAGCGACATTGAAGGGGTCAATCACGTATATGTCGTGATTCATCCCCCCGTCCGGCACAGCCCCCCCTGCCCCGCGCCGGTCAGCGGTGAGGGTTGCGTTTTCGCCTTTGGGGTCGAGCACAAGCACAGAGCCGGGATAGGTCAGGAGGTTCGGGATGATGACCGAAACCCCCTTCCCTGCCCGTGTCCCGGCGACCGTGAAAAGGTGCCGGTCATCGGCAGTACCGAGCAGCGTTGAGCCAAGCGCCCCCAAGACAACTTTGCCGGTATGCCATGTCCAGAACTCGGACTGTGTGATGGTTTCGGGTGCGTTCCACAGCGCGCGTGGTGCGGAGCCCTGGCGCGCTGTTGATCCGGGCAGACCCCGAGGCAATGTCGAAAAATCCACCCGCGTGTCCCCTCTTAGCCCTGGGTGAAGTTTCACCGGAAAGTTGGCGATAATTCAAGTCCAGTGTGGATAAATTTTAAGAATAGGAGGATGCGGAGTTGAGAGAGTAGCGAGATATGTTTATCCTAGGATAAACCTCGTTCAGGGGGCTCAAGCGCAGCCCCCCAAAACCCCGGCTAAAGGAGCAACCGGCATGGCGCGGCCCAAAATGTCCCCATCAGATCGGCGCAGCGATCAGCTCAATATCGCCCTCTCCCCTAGCGAGCGGGCGACGATTGAGGACCGGGCCGTCCGCACTGGTGTGAGCGTGACAGATTTTGTGCGTGCCGCGGCTTTGAGCCGTCCGCTCAAAACCGCCCGCTCCAACGTTCCGAGCTTTGAGGTGCGCCATGAGCTTCGCCGCATTGGCAACAACCTCAATCAAATCGCGCGCAGTGTTAATGCAGGCCGCGATTTACCGGAACGTGAGCTGGCCGGGTTGCTCCAGAAGCTCGACACCCTTTTTGACGATTGGCTTTCAGATGGTTCCGCGTATCGCCAAAGCCGGTCGTAGCTTCAAAGGGGCCGCGCTGTATTATCTGCATGATAAAGGCGCGCTCTCGGATGAGCGGGTGCAGTTCGTCGAAATCCAGAATTTGCCGACGAAAGACCCGCAGCGTGCTACAGCGCATATGATCGATACGGCCAGCCATAGCGCAGAGCTCAAGCGCGCGGCTGGCCTGAAAGGCGGTCGCCCGCTGACCAAGCCGGTCTACTCCTATTCCCTGGCCTGGCATCCGAATGAAACGCCGTCCAAGGCGGATCAGCTCGCAGCGGCCAGAGAAACAATCTCGCATCTGGGGCTTGAAGATCACCAGGCGATGATTGTGGCTCATAACGACACGGACCACCCGCATGTCCATGTCATCGTCAACCGTGTGCATCCCGAAACGGGCCGCGCGGCAGTGACGAGCAATGACAAGTTGATTCTGTCTCGATGGGCCGAAGCGTATGAGCGCAAGCGCGGCACGGTCTATTGTGAGCAGCGTGTAGAGAACAACGCAGCCCGTGCGCAGGGCTATGTCAAAGATAGGTCCCCTACCCGGCAAGAGCACTATGCCTGGGCAAAGGCCGAAACGGATGCGCTATGGGCGCGCTACCGAAGCGCCCGTGATGAGATCGACCGGACGGGCCAAATTGCGTTCACACAGATGGCCCGCGAACGCCGGGTCGCTCTTAAAACGGTCAGAGAGGCGCAGAGAGAGGCGTTCCGGCCTCGATGGCGCAGTCTGTACCAGGAGCAGCGCGAAGCCCTGAACGGCTATGATGGCCGTCTCAGCGACCGCTTACGTTACGCCATGCGCCAGACTCATACAGGCCGGGCGCGGGCTTTCCTTTCAGCGGTCGTTTCCGGTGATGCCATGCGCCGCCAGTTTTTACGCGATCAGGAAGGTGAGCGGCGGGCATTAGGCCGGGAACAAAAAGCGGCAATGTCGAGCGAACGTCAGAAGGCCGATGACGCTTGGCGGGATCGTACCAAAGAGTTACGCGCCAGGCTCAAACAAGAGAAGAAGCATCACTTAGACAGCACGAAGGCGCAGACCGATGAAATCTGGCAAGCTAAGCGTGGCATGGAATCGACGGATAAAGCACGCCAGAAAGCCCGCGATGCGTTCAGGGACAAGCTGAAAGGCGAGCGTAAGCCGTCACGACCACGGCGGAAGCGCGATAGATCGCGTGATCCATAGCCATCATGCCATCAAGATGAAAAGATGGCTAGCCATCAGTACAGCAGTACATTAAAACAGCATGATGGCATGATGGCATGATGGCATGATGGCATGATGGCAAAACATCAATATGTCTTGCCATCTTTATGGTTTGCTGGCACACTTGTTGTGATGACGTGTGAAAGGCGGTCTCAATGCATATTCTTTCGGTGAACTCTCAGAAGGGCGGAGTCGGCAAAACGACGCTGGCGCTCAATCTGGCCGTCGCAGCCGTCTATGACGGTCTGCCAACAGCGGTGCTGGATATGGACCCGCAGACCACCGCTGCGAATTGGAGTGATCGCCGTGAGGCCGAAGCACCGACCGTGATTTCCGCACAGCCTGGACGGCTTACGGCCCTCCTCGAAAAGGCCGAGGCCGATGGCTTTGGTCTCGTCATCATCGACACCCCGCCCAATGTGGGCGCAGAAGCCATTGATTTCGCCCGTAAGGCCGATTTCGTCATCGTGCCGGTGCGTGCGGCGGCTTTCGATCTTGAAGCGATGCAGGCAACGATCCGCGTCCTTTCGATAGCCGAAACACCAGGAGCGGCAATCCTGAATGGGTGCAAGCCGTTCGGCACGCTTGTTCAGGAAGCCAGAGAGCTGATCGAATCGGATTTTTCGTTCTCTGTTGCGCCGCATACGATTGGCGACCGCACAGCTTTTGTTCACGCCTCAACATCCGGGGAAGGCGTGACCGAGACAGAGCCTAGCTCGAAAGCGGCCAATGAGATCAACGATCTTTGGGCGTGGGTGAAAAAGCAGCTTCAAAATAACCAAGCCCGGAAAAGGCGGTGATCTATGGCAAAACGTAAACCCTTGAGCAGTATGGCAAAGCCAGCCCGGAGCACGCTCGCAAGCGAAGATGAGCGCGTGGACGTGGTAGAGCGCGCCGTAGAGGCGCATACAAAGCCCTCGACCTTACAGCAGCCCCAGGACATCCCTCAGCAGCGCTCACGCGCCGGTATGAAGAAAGTGACCGTCCATATGCCCCCAGAGGCTCACAAGGCCCTGAAAGTCCTGGCTATGCAAAAGGATGAGGGGCTCGAAGAGTTCATCCTGAGCGCGCTGAATACCCGGCTGGAAGGGGAGGGCGCGGATTTCCGCGTCGATTAAAACAGCGAGCCGTTATAGGGGCCGCGCCGTTTGCAAAAGGCAATGAAGTGACTATCGGCGTCTTTGACGCGGATTTTCTTGTCGGCCACCCACATGCGCCATTCGGATTCCAGCCCGTATATGTCCCAGCCTTTAGCGTGATCTCTGCCTTTAGCGCGGGCCTGATCAGAGATTTGAAGTTCAGAGACATGGCCGAGTGGGGCAGGGGCCTCATCATATGGTTTGACTGCCCCGCGATTGGAAAATTCGACCATATCATCATCGTGCAGGGTGACATGATAATCCGGCAAATGGTCATGCGCGACCAGGTGACGGATCATCTGGCGAAACCGTTTTTCCGGGCTCAGAGAGCCAGATTTCTTGAGCAATAGCCCCAGGCTTATTTTCCAGCTTGATTGCTGGCCGCAATGCTTGCGGGCGATCTCATAGACCCGCCGCTCAAGGGGCTTTCTGAGACGAAAATAGTCTCTGTGCAGGGTAAGCACTTCCTGCTTTTGAATAGCATTAAACACCCAGTCAGACAGCACCACTTCGCACCAAAGAAGCCGCCCATCGAGGCCGTGTTTCCGGCGAACAGATGAGGCGTCGATCAGGCCGAACCCGTCAATTTGTTCCTCATCGCCGGTGACGATGTTGGTACGAATGCGGGTGCCTTCCAGCCGGTCGAGCGCTTCGACCAGGGCGATATAGTCGCGCCCAGAGGTGCCGCGATTGGTGAACATGAGCAATTCGCGGCTATTGATGCGCACGCGGCGATGGACTGTCTCCCCGCGCTTGAGCTTAGCCATGATCTGGGAGATCGAGTAGATCAGAATGTCTTTGTCATAGATGGTCGCCAGGCCCTTCACGCTCGGCGTAATCTCAAGCCAGTTCCCGTTATGCTCATAGCGCCGGACATTGGTTTCCGGCTTCTTGGACAGCGCATAGAAGGGGTGCTCCATGTGCTGCATGACATCTTTGAGGATCGCATCACTCACATCACAGATGAACAGGTCATGCTGCGGGTATCTCTCAGGGAGCAGGGTGTTCAGCTCATTATTCGTGGTTTCAGTTACCATAGGCCTACATTCGTGGTTTTAGTTACCCGCGTCAAAAGATTCGTGGTTTTAAGTACCCGCTCACCTGTGGATAACTGCGATTTGAGATTCGTGGTTTTAGTTACCAAGATTCGTGGTTTTAGTTACCAAAGTTCGTGGTTTTAGTTACCAGTTATGTCAAAGGCGGTCTTGTATGACCTTTAATTTCAGGGGCTTAGGCATTTTCCAGAATCGCTTAACCCTATTTAACTCTTATATTAACTCCCTCCGGCTTCGCCTCCGGGATATGGATAAAAGGAATCCAGCAAAGCTGGATACTCTCATTTTATGTTCGCCCTGTTCGGGCTCACCAAAGAAACCCGGATCAGATCGGGCGAAGAACCCACCGAGCACACGCTACGAGAACCATCTTTAGACCCCCAATCACGGGGTGAGGGGTCTAAAGATGGACCTCTTCGCTCTTCGTGACGGCGGCTCCGAAGAAACCCGATCAAAAACGACCCGGCAGGGGAAAGGATAGCCAGAAATTACCAGCGATATGGTGGAGCGTCATAGTCCGCCAGGTCTTCCTCGTCCGGAGGCGGTGCAAGGACGGTTGACTGAATGAGCTCCTCGCAAAATTCGCTGTGTTTTTCGACAGCCTTGCCTAAATTTTGCATGTATCGACCAAACCCGCCCAGCTCTTGATTGGGCAATCCGACCTGCACCACCGTTGTTGAGAGGCAGGCAAATGCCAACCCCATACTGTAAGGGTCTACCCCTTCTTCATGCATGGCCCTGAGTGCAGGTTCGATATGCTTTATAAAACGCGGGTCTTTATCCTGGGCGTTCAAATGCTTTTTTATTTTCTCAAAGTTCATTACCCTATAGTCTACAGTATCAGGCAGCTTTGAGGGAAGAAAAATCGTGTCTGAACAAGGGGATGACAAAGACCGCCTGCAAACATTTTTCGACCAGGAATATGAGAAACTGGATTCCATTGAGCGTCAGCGGGCCGCTTTAAAGGATCGCTCAAATGATCGCGGTCCTGTCCTCAGACCATCCGATGAATTTATCGACAAACAGCTCGGACCTGCAAAAACCCCTGCGGAAATGAACGAAATTGCCAAGGAAAAGGCCGAGGCCCGTCTTGATGCTCATAAGGCCAACTTGGAGACCCAGGCGAAGCGAGAGGCTTCAGTCGAACGTCACAATACGCGCATTGAGAACGAGCGTAACAACACGGCTGAAAGAGATCGTGTCCGAGACAATTTCCGGCAGAAAATCGCTGACGAAAAGAAGCGAACTAAGGACCGGGATCGTTAACGCCGCAGAGCCCTGGCCAGCGTATTTCTGTCTACATCGAAGAGTGAGGCCATTCCCCCAATCGTTTCCCGGCCAGAATCGATCTCTCGCCGCGCGTGAGTGACCTGTTCAGCAGTAAGGGCCGGGGGGCGCCCAAGACGTTTCCCGCGCTTTCTGGCGGCTCTCAGGCCCGCTTTTGTGCGCTCCTGGATTAGCGAGCGCTCAAATTCGGCCAATGCCCCCATGATATGAAAAACAAGCCGCCCGCCAGTGGTGGTCGTATCAATACCGTCCGTCAGGCTTTTGAACTCGATGCCGCGTTCTTCAAATTCGCCGAGCAGCGTAATGAGTGAACTAAGCGACCGGCCTACACGGTCGAGCTTCCAAACAACAAAGGTATCCCCAGATTGCAGCGCTTCAAAGGCGGCAGCAAAGCCCGACCGGCCATGTGGCGGTTTCGACCCGCTTACGCCTTCATCTTTGAAGATTTCCGCGCAGCCGGACTGTGCCAGGGCATCGACCTGTAGGCTTAGATTTTGTTCGTCAGTGGAGACCCGCGCATAGCCGATCAATCGCCCGTTATTCATTCAATGATTTTGCCATAGGTTTTTGCAGCACGCCAGAGCTAATAAAATCAGTGCCTTAAAGCCGGGCCGACCACTGCTGTAAAAAGGACCGATTATATAGCGTTAAGTCACGCGCGTTTAATGGCGGTCGCATCAGATGTTCTCTGGACGCTACCATCGCGGGTGATCGTGGTCTTCCGCATCAAATCGGCCCCTTGGTAATGCACCTGGAATTCAACGAAATTGATTTCTTCCGGATTACCGCCAAAACAATCATACATGGCTTGCAAGAACTCGACATCTTTCAGTTTTTGCGCCGGCGGATGGGGATTGTTGCGAGGACTTGGTACTGTCGCCGGCAGGACATAGAGGCAGGGTGGTGGAAGTTTGTACGGCCCGACCTCGGTTAGGCGGTCAGGATTATTCGCAACTTTTGGGCATGGTCGACCTAATGTGCCGCACACCATGTCCCAAATGATCACCCCATCGACACGCTGTTCACGGAAAATAATTTCCGCCGAGAGGCGCGTATGAATCCCAGACCAGGCATTGTGACGCGGATCGGCGCCAGGATTGGAACATACGCTCCACACAACAAACTCATTAGCGTGCGGCGGCCGCTCGAAGATATTCGTGTTATTACCGTCCAGGCAGCCTTTTAGCTCAATAACGGCGGTTTTGCCGGAATTTAGATCAACGGCGTAATCATGCCGGTTCGCTTCGCCCGCTGATTGCCAGCCAGCGATGAACTTCTCGTCCTCCATGAAATTGAGAACGCGCTGCATAAATTCGCGCTTATCTCGCATCGTGGCTGAGAACTGACCTCGCACCCGTTCAATGGCACCACGAAAAAGGCCGCTGTTGTAAAATTCTTGTTCGCCCAAACCATGATCCCCGAGCTTGTGGGACTCGGTTTTCAATGTCTCCGCGAAGCGTTCAATGCGTTTCCGTAACTCTTTATTTTGTTCGCACGGAATTATTGTCATGCCGCCTCGCGGGAGTTGGTCTCCTGTCTTTGCAGGATCGGTTCGATCATATGCTCTGCGAGATGTCGCACAACCGGTACGACTACGCCGTCACCAGTTAAGTGATAGCTTTCATTATAATTTTTGGGAAGGATATACTCGTCAGGTAATCCCATAAGGCGCGCTGTTTCCCGGCTTGATATGAGCCGCGATCGGACTTTTTTTCCGTCCACGACCATTATAAGCTGGCGACTTGAACCACCGGCGGGAGTGCGAAGGCAGCCCGCCACGTCATCGAATCGAATTTCCGCGCGCTGAACTTTGAATCCGTTTTCATCCCGCCGCGTTCGCTTATAGATAGTTCCGACAACACGACGCTTTGCTTTTCGTGCCAGATCAACTTTTTTCCGATTTACCGGACTCATCATTCCTAAGAGTTGGTCCGTTTCATCGTTGGTGTGCCACGGCACACTTGTAGGATTTTCTTCTATAAGTTCAGCGAATGTTATATTGCGTTTCGCCGGTTCCGGGAGTGCCCACCAAATC
>NZ_JAPYRE010000009.1 GCF_029936995.1 Henriciella sp. | reverse complement strand
CGGGCAGGCCCACGGAACTGAAGGTTCGACAGGCCGGCAACTTTCACAATTGCCCCATCCGGCGCGAGCGAGCCCCAGAGACCGACAACACCGCCGGTTTTCGTAATCGGATCGCTGGCCGGTTTCATGACTTTCTGGGACGGGTCCCAGGTGACATCTTCAAGCTGCTCGGCCCACGTCTTACCCGTAACCGTCATGCAGTCGCCGTGGATAAAGCCTTCTTCGTAAAGGGTTTTCATGAGCATGGGCACGCCACCGGCCTCACCGAAATCCTTTGCGACATACTCGCCGCCGGGTTTGAGCGAAGCAATGTAAGGTGTCTTCTGGAATATTTCGGCCACGTCTTTCAGCTCAAACTTGACCCCGCACTCATGCGCCATGGCCGGCAAGTGAAGGGCAGCATTCGTCGAGCCGCCTGTTGCGGCAACCACGACAGCTGCGTTCTCAAACGCCTCACGGGTACAGATATCGCGCGGACGCAGGTTCTGTTCTATCAGGCGCATCACAGCACGCCCGGATTCGACAGCATATTCGTCGCGATCCCTGTAAGGCGCTGGCAGGGCCGATGAGAGCGGCAGGGCCAGGCCAATGGCTTCTGAAACGCAGGCCATCGTATTGGCTGTAAACTGCCCGCCGCATGCGCCCTCGCCCGGACAGGCCAGCTTTTCAAGCGCATGGAGCTTTTCGTCTGTCATGTCATTGCTGCCTGCAGCATGCGCGCCAACGGCCTCGAAGATATCGACAACGGTGACGTCGCGCCCCTCAAAACGGCCCGGCAGGATCGACCCACCATAGAGAAAGACAGATGGCACATTGAGGCGCAGCATCGACATCATCATGCCTGGCAGCGACTTGTCACAACCGGCAACGCCTACCAGCGCGTCATAGCTGTGCCCACGGATGGTGAGTTCGACAGAGTCGGCAATCGTTTCGCGCGAAACCAGCGATGAACGCATGCCCTCATGGCCCATGGCGATGCCGTCCGTGACGGTGATGGTGCAGAACTCGCGTGGTGTGCCATCGGCTTCCTTGACGCCTTCGGATACCGCCTGCGCCTGGCGCATCAGCGCTGTATTACACGGAGCGGCCTGATTCCAGCAGGAAGCAACGCCCACAAACGGCTTCTGAATGTCCTTGGTCGACAGCCCCATTGCGTAATAATAGCTCCGGTGCGGGGAGCGCTCCGGGCCTTCTGTGACGTGGCGCGACGGCAGGCGTGACTTGTCCCAGGTCTTGCTCATGGCAGCTTCTTCCATTCTTCTTGACTTCAAGGGCCTGCATAGGGCGCAGATGCATCTCGGGCTAGGGGTTTGCGCAAGATTTTGCCCCAAAAACATCAGACCGGATAGAGTCGGATACAGGCATGCTTTTTATGGTGTGACGGTGGTGTGGTGACGGTACACCAGTGGGTCAGAATCAGGCCATGGATGACACTAACCCTGGATCAGAAGGTCTTGCGCATCAGGAATTCGAGATCACGGTGCTCGCCAACCGGAAACCAGAATTCTGCGATCTTCTCGAAGCCGAGGCGATCATACAGCCGTTGCGCGCCATAATTCTCCGAGAAGACGCTGAGATACATTTCGCCGGCCTGTTTCGCCCTCGCCCAGCCGAACGCCTCATCTGTGAAACGGCTGCCAAGCCCCCTGCCCTGTAAGGGTGCATCAACATAGAGACGCTTGAGTTCGACCGCGCCGGGGGCCGGGTCCTCAGCTGGCAGGGTCAGCGGGCCACAGACGAGATAAGCACCGAGACTGCCGGTCCCGGTTTCAGCAACGCGCACCAGCGTATCCGGCTTTACCAGAACCTGCTCATAGAAGCCCGGTCCATGATCTTCCTCCAGAAAGATCGCGAGATCTTCTGGTCTGTAGATATGGCCGAACTTGTCGGTGAACGTCTTGCGCGAGAGCGCGACCAGCGCATCAAGATCGTCTGGCGTGGCATCACGCAGGATAAAATCGCCGGTTCTGGCTTCAGGCGGCATCAAGCTTGGTCATCTCTTCTGCGGACAGGCGCAGCTCGGCGGCGCCCATGATGTCGTTCAACTGGTCCATCTTCGTCGCGCTGGCGATAGGCGCGGTGACCGACGGTTTCGCCATCAGCCAGGCGAGCGCCACCTGCGCCATCGTCGCGTCATGGGCATGGGCGACCTCCTCCATCGCGCCAAGCAGTGCCATGTTCCGGTCTGTAAACCAGTCCGCCATACGCCGCCCGCGCGGGCTCTTGTCGAGATCGGCCTTACTCCGGTACTTGCCCGTCAGAAAGCCCATGGCGAGGGCGAAATACGGAATGACACCGAGATTCTCATCGAAGCAGAGGGCTTCCAGATCGCCTTCGAAGGCATCGCGCGTCATCAGGTTGTAGTGCGGCTGGAGCACATCATAGGTGGCGCGGCCTTCTTCCCGGCCGGCCTCGAGCGCCTGTTTGAGCTGGCTGGCATCATAGTTCGACCCGCCGACGAACCGCACCTTGCCGTCCTTTACGAGACGATAATGGCCTTCCAGAGTTTCCCCGATAGGTGTGTCCGGATCAGGAAAATGGGAGAAGTAGAGATCTATGTAATCTGTCTTCAGGCGTTTAAGCGACTCCTCACAGCGCGCGACGATCTGGTCAGCTTTCAGACCCTGCTTGCCGTCTCCCATATCGCCACCAACCTTGGTGATGAGAAACAGATCTTCACGGCGCTTGCGGCTGGCGAGCCAGTTGCCAATGACCGTCTCGGACTCCCCGCCCTGATTGCCGGGAATGAAACGGGTGTAGATATTGGCGCTGTCGACAGCATTGAAACCACGATCAAGAAAGGCGTCGAGCAGTTCAAAACTCGTCGGCTCATCAGCCGTCCAGCCGAAGACATTCCCGCCGAAGACAAGCGGCGCGATCTCTGCGCCTGTGCGACCGAGCCCGACCTTCTTCATCAGGTGTCTCCCTCTAGTCTTCAGCCTCGAAAATCGCTGTTTCCATCGCGCCCGTGGAATCGCTCATACCGCGATACATGCCGGCCGTATTGAAGACGTAAGCGTACTGGCCGTCACCGCCCATGACGATAACACCGCCATCTCCGCCGAGCTCTGCGACCTGACCAAGTGCATTCTCTGCGGCCCCGGCAATGCTGTCACCGGCCAGTTCAACACGGGTACAGATCGTCTTGGCAACGCCGACGCGGATGAAATACTCGCCGTGGCCGGTGGCCGAAACGGCGCAAACATCGTTCTGGGCATAGGTCGCCGCGCCGATGAGCGGGGAATCGCCGATACGGCCCGGTGCCTTGGCTGTCATGCCGCCGGTCGTCGTTGCCGCAGCGATATTGCCATCCTTGTCGAGCGCGACCGCACCAACGGTACCGTGCCGGTCGGCATCTTCGCGACTTTGCGTATCCAGAACCCGCTCCAGCGCCTTCTTGCGCCGTTCTGTCGTAAAATAGGAATTCTCGACCGTCTCAAGCCCGACGGATTCTGCGAAATCGTCAGCGCCCTGCCCGGCGAACATCACATGTTCGGACTGGTCCATGACGGCGCGGGCCGCGAGAATCGGGTTCTTCACGTGTTTCACGCCTGCCACAGACCCGGCATCGCGGTTTTTCCCGTCCATGATGGAGGCATCCAGCTCATGCTCATGCGCTGCCGTCATGACCGCCCCATGGCCTGAATTGAACAGCGCATCGTCTTCCATTGTTAGAACGGCAGCCTGGACAGCGTCCACCGCACTGCCACCCTCACGCAGCACATCGCTGCCTGCCTTGAGGGAGACTTCAAGCGCGGCGTTGTAGGCGGCTTCCTGCTCATCTGTGAGCTTGTCACGCGTGATGACGCCTGCCCCGCCATGAATGACAATGCGCCATTCGGGCGTCTCGCTTTCTGTCTGGGCGTGGGCAACCGGCCCGGTTGAGACAATCATAAGCGAAAGCAGAAATCCAAATAGCGCGCGGGTCAATTGAGCCTCCAGAAACTAGCTGAGTGAGGCCAATTGTTCCCGCGCCGAGGTGAGTTTTGCAAGGGTGGCCGACCAGTCCCTGATCCGCTCGCGGTTTTCTTCCACGATTTCAGGCGGTGCCTTGGCAACAAAATTCTCATTAGCGAGCTTTTTCTCAGTCCCGCCAATATCCTTTTCGAGTTTGGCCATTTCCTTGTCGAGCCGGGCGATTTCTGCTGCCGGGTCGATGAATTCGAGGATTTCAAGCGCGATGGTTTCCTCGCCCGACGCGATGGTCACCGCGCGGGCGGGCTTTTCATCCAGCAGTTTCAGCTCCGACAGGCGGGCGAGCTGGCGGATCGGGGTCTCATTCTCTTTCGCCCAGCCCTTCACGGTCTCGGAGGCGCCGACCAGTGCAGCAGGCACCTGCGAGCCGGCGGGCACGTTCAGGACGGCACGTGTGGAACGGATTTCGGAGACCTTCTCCAGCACCCAGCCAAGCTCGGCTTCAGCGTCTGCATCGTCCCAGGCATCACCAAAGGCCGGCCAGTCCTGAAGCATCACGAAGCCGGGGCGTTTGCGTCCGGCCTGCTCGGTCTGCTCCCAGAGGGCTTCGGTGACGAAGGGCGCAAACGGGTGCAGCAGCTTCAGCGTCTGGTCGATCACCCAGCCACAGGCCTTGCGGGTCTCGGCCTTCGCCGCCTCATCCTCGCCATTCATGACCGGCTTGATAAGCTCGATGTACCAGTCACAGAGCACGTTCCAGATGAACTGGTAGAGCGCGTCGGCGGCCTCGTTGAACTTGTAGGATTCAAGCCCAGCAGTGACAGCCTTCTCGGCTTTGGAGAGCTCGGCAGCAATCCAGCGGTTAAGCGGGAGCTTAAGGTCACCAGGCTTGAGATCGTGGCCGAACTCGCATTCGTTCATTTCCGCAAAGCGGGCCGCGTTCCAGAGCTTGGTCGTGAAGTTGCGATAGCCTTCGACAGCCTGCGGCGAGAGGCGGATATTGCGCCCCTGTGCGGCCTGCCGCGCGAAGGTAAAGCGCAGGGCGTCGGCACCGTAATTGTCGACAAGCTCCAGCGGGTCCATGGCATTGCCCTTGGACTTCGACATCTTTTGGCCCTTCTCGTCGAGAACGAGGGCGTGAATGTAGACATCGTGGAAGGGCACTTCGTCCATGAAGTGAATGCCCATCATCATCATCCGGGCGACCCAGAAAAAGATGATGTCGAACGCGGTGACGAGCACGCTGGTCGGGTAATACTGCTTCAGCGCTTCTGTGTCTTCCGGCCAGCCCTGCGTCGAGAAGGGCCAGAGCGCGGAAGAGAACCAGGTGTCAAGGACATCCTCGTCCTGGCGGAGATTGATCGGGTGGCCGTAATAGTTCTGGGCCTTGGCCTTAGCCTTCACTTCATCTTCGGCAACGAAATACTCGCCATCATCGGCATACCAGCACGGGATGCGGTGGCCCCACCACAACTGGCGGGAGATGCACCAGGGCTGGATGTTGTCCATCCAGTTATAATAGGTTTTCGTCCAGTTCTCCGGCACGAACTTCGTCTTGCCTTCACGCACTGCGGCGATGGCGGGCCTGGCAAGCTCCTCGGCGTTCACATACCACTGGTCGGTGAGCCACGGCTCAATGACGACGCCGGAACGGTCCCCGAAAGGCTGCTCGACCTTCA
This sequence comes from Henriciella sp., assembly GCF_029936995.1. Classification (GTDB taxonomy): domain Bacteria; phylum Pseudomonadota; class Alphaproteobacteria; order Caulobacterales; family Hyphomonadaceae; genus Henriciella. Next base: position 55,939 of record NZ_JAPYRE010000009.1, on the reverse strand, counting down.
TGTCCTCGATCTCAACCAGCAATTCGAGCGCCTCGAAATCTTCCTCTACCTTCTTGCGCGCGGCGAAACGGTCAAGCCCGCGATAACCTGCCGGGATGGCGGCTGCGTCGGCCTCTGCACCCTCGACGATGGCGGCCACCGAATCGAGAATGTTCAGACGCGGAAGGCCCGCGCGCTCACCGACCTGGAAGTCGTTGAAGTCATGCGCAGGCGTGATCTTCACAGCGCCGGAGCCCTTCTCCGGATCGGCGTGTTCATCCGCGACGATCGGGATGCGGCGGTTGACGATCGGCAGGTCCACAAACTTGCCGACCAGCGGCGCATAGCGCTCATCATCGGGGTGAACGGCGACGCCGGTATCACCCAGCATGGTCTCCGGCCGGGTCGTGGCGACGACGATATAGTCGCGCGTCTCGTGGCCGGTGACATTGCCGTCCTCGTCCTTGAGCGGGTGTTCATAGGTCACGCCGTCGGCCAGCGGATAGCGCAGGTGCCAGAACTTGCCCTGGACTTCCTTCTGCTCGACCTCGAGATCGGAAATAGCGGTCTGGAAATGCGGATCCCAGTTCACCAGCCGCTTGTCGCGATAGATAAGGCCCTGCTCATATAGATCGACAAAGACCTTGCGGACAGCCGCCTGCATCTGGTCAGACGGGTCATCACGCTTGCCCATGGTGAAGCGCTCATTTTCCCAGTCGCAGGAAGCACCGAGACGTTTGAGCTGGTTGATGATCTGGCCGCCGGACTGCTCTTTCCATTGCCAGACACGCTCAATGAAGTTCTCGCGGCCAAGGCTGGCGCGGCTCTCATTCTTGCCATCGGCAGCAAGCTGGCGTTCGACCACCATCTGCGTGGCAATCCCGGCATGATCGGTGCCCGGCTGCCAGCGGACATTCTTGCCGCGCATACGCTCGAAACGGACCAGCACGTCCTGAAGCGTGTTGTTGAGCGCATGGCCCATGTGCAGCACGCCGGTGACGTTGGGTGGCGGGATAACGATGGAATAGGCCTCAGCGCTCGTATCGCCAGATGGCCGGAAGCAGCCTGCTTCCTCCCAGCGCTCATAGATGCGCCCCTCGGCGCCCTGCGGATCGAAGCGTTGATCGAGCATTTTGAAGTCAGTCCATCATCAGTAGTCACAAACAAAAGGCGCGCCGTTGCGGGCGCGCCTCGTCTCTATATCAAGGTTGGAACGAGGGTCTAGCGCGCCATGCGGGCGATACGCTGTACTTCTTCTTCCACCTTGCGCTCGACGATCGCCGGCAGGTTGGCGTCGAGCCATTCCTTGATCATCGGCCGCAGCATTTCCTTGAGCAGCCCTTCAAGCGTATTCGGGTCGCCTTCATCCTCTTCGGTACGCGACTGCTTGACCATCAGCTTGCCAAGCGCGCTGGCCGCCGCACCCGCGATCCGCTCGTCGGTCAGGCCATCGCTTGAGCGGGCGGCTGTCTGGGTTGCTGAGGCATATGACGGCTCAGGCTGTGGGGCCGCAGCTGCAGGCTCGGGTTCATGAACGGGCTCAGGCTCGGGTACCACAGTGGTGGGCTCGACAGCTTCCGGGGTTTCCGGCAGTCCCGTATCCCAGTCTGCAGACGGCTCATCGAAGGAGGCAACCTCCTCCTCGGCGGGCTCCATGAAGCTGTCCATGCCGTCATCGCCTGTGCCGAAATCGAAGTCTTCGAGATCGCCAGACGTGTCCTCATGAATCTTCTGGCTTTCACCCAGGTGAAGCATATCGCTGGAATCGTCGGTATCGTCGAACATCGACGCGCCCGGTTCGGCAGACACCTGTGTCTCGGGCTGCATCCCGCTAATGGGATCGAGATCATCGCCGCTGTCCCGGCCGAGCGATTCGACATCTCCGCCCGTCTTCTCGATGACATCATCCAGCGAGAGATCGTCAAAATCGTCATCATCCGTCATGCTGACGGAAACAGACGTCGGCTCAGAATTGGCCGGCTCGGACCCTTCATTCGCCTGAGCAGAAGTTTCCTGAGTTGCGTCACCGCCTTCGTCAGAGATGATCTTCCTGATGGAGGCGAGGATTTCCTCCATGGTTGGTTCTTCTTGCGCTTTTTCGGCCATTCCCAGCTCCAGAAGGTAATAATGTCTTGTCTGACGGGCTATATTGCGTCGGTTAATGAGATGTTATGCCGGATTCGCCGCAGCTGTGCACCTCACTTCATCTGCCAGGCACCGAAAGGCCTAGCCGGGCCGGGGTCAATTGCCCCATCGCAGCCAGTAACTGATGGGCTGCGACGTAGCGGTCCCGCTCAGCTGTCGCCAGTGACAGGCGCGCTTCAAGCAACTCCTGCTCCTGGTCAAGCACGTCGAGGGTCGTGCGCACGCCGACAGTCAACTCATCCTGTGCGCCCTGATAGGCAATTTCCGCGGCCTCGACCTGACGCTCTGAAGCCGCAACCGCACGGCGGGCGGCTTCGTGGGCATACCAGGCCCGTGCGATGCGGGTGCGGATACCCCGCTGGAGCTGTGTGACCTGTGACCGGGCCTGGCTGCGTGAGAGCCGCGCTTCCCGCAGGGCCGAGGTATTCGCGCCCCCTGCATAGAGGGGGATGGTCGCCTGTGCTCCTGCAACGACGCTCGTGTCGGTAAAGCCTTCAGTGTGATATTCCTCAACGCCGGCCCGCGCGACAAGCGAGACGTCCGGGCGCAAGGCGCCGCGGGCTGCTTCAACGCCTTCACGGGCGGCCTGCTCGGCATGCCGGGCGGCCCTGATGTCCGGATTGGACTCCAGTGCTACAGCAAGGGCCGCTTCAAAACTGTCCGGCAGGTCCGGTGCAGGCGGCACTGGAGCCAGCGGGCCAGGCTCCTGGCCTGTCAGGAAGCCATAGACGGCGAGACTTCCCTCAAGCTGGGCTTCTGCCGCAGCGAGCTGGGCGCGTCCTCCTTCGAGACGGGCCTCGGAAAGCGCAACATCGGTGCGCGTGACATCCCCCACATCGAACCGGTCCCGTGACTGAACGAGCTGGCCGGACAGGAGCTCTATGCTGCTTTCCCGAATTCCGATGACTTCCCTGTCCCGCAGGATATCGACATAGGCCGTGACCGTATCAAGCAGCAGCGCCTGACCGGCACTGTCGAGCTGTGCGCCCGCAGCCAGTGCACCTGCTTCTGCCTGGCGGATGCCGGCATTGATGCGTCCACCGGTGTAAACGGGAAGGCGTGTCTCGATCTGCGCGGAAGCGACCGGCCGGTCACCGAGATTGAAGGCAAAGGGCCGGTTGGAGTCGATGGACTGGTAGGCGTATCCACCAAGCAGGTCGACGCTGGGACGGCGAAGCGCACGAGCCTGGTTTATGCGCTCATCGGCAATATCGGCGGCATCGCGTTCCTGCTCGAGGCCGGGATTGTTAAGCCATGCGGCTGTCAGGGCATCCCGCAGCGTGTCTGCACCGGCCGAACCGGCAAATGCGGCTGCCGCAAACAGCAGGCCAGCATAGAGGGCGTAACCGCTTTTCATCTCGCTCCCCTTCTCTATTATCATGCTGTCATAACATGAAGAAGTGGCGAGTGAACAGTGTTCACTTACTGAATTGCGTTCAGATCAATGGCTCTCTTCGCGGAAACCCACTGCGAATCAGAACGTGAAGGATGGCTTCTTCCTGAAACCGGGAAGCCGGGGCGGACAGGCATCGAACGCATCGCGATAAGAAACAATATCGCCGGATTTTGTATAGACACGGCCCCGGCCAAGATCCCGGCCGACAGGCACAGCCACACCGAGACGCCCGCCCTCTGCCAGCTGGTTGAACCATGCTTCAGGCGCTTCCTCGATCATGCCGCAGACGAGTATGATGTCGAACGGCCCCTGGTCCGGCAGCCCCTTCTTGAGATCGCCCTGAACGGCCACGGCCCGGTCAATCCCGAGCGAACCGAAACGGGTGGTCATTTCATCGACAAGCGCCTCATCATCCTCAAGCGCGATGACCGTCTCGACGAGACGGGCCAGAAGCGCCGTCTCATAGCCAGCCCCTGCCCCGATCACCAGGGCGATATCGGAAGGCTCCGGCTCCAGCTCGGATATCATCTTGCCGAGATCGCGCGGGGTCCAGAGGGCGCGCCCGTCACTCGTCTCGATCTCGTATTCAGCATAGGCGATCGACTGCTCGGGCTTTGGCACGAAAGCCTCACGTGGCACACGCAGAAAGGCAGAGACGATCTCCGCCTCCGTGACATCATTCGGGCGGATCTGCGAATCCACCATGATCTGGCGCATCTTCGTAAAGTCCATCGCCCCTTTGCCCTTTCCCGGCTGTCTGGCTCATCCTGTGAGACGCCAATATCCCAGCGTGATGATGCTTGCAATGTGACCATATGTGAGAAACGCCGCTTTAGGCGATTGCAAGCATTGAAAGCGGCTGCTATCTGTCCGCCTCGCTCTGGTGAGGGCCCTGTGGCGGAGTGGTGACGCAGCGGATTGCAAATCCGTGTACCCCGGTTCGATTCCGGGCGGGGCCTCCAGACAATTAAACCTTCCGGAAAACTGTTTACGCCACAAGCCCGTCATCACGGGCTCCTGAAGCTGTGCGCTCAAACTTCAGCGATATAGTTTACGCGGCATTAACCATTCCGACTCATACATGATCCTGTCTTCTTTGGAGACACCCACCATCACCCAACGCCTCGGCGGGAGTACTGCTCCCGCCATTTTTTTGTCAGCCGCCTGCATAAGGGCGTTTGACACCAGCGTCTCCTTTGCTATTGGAGCCGTCTCGCAGGTGATCCGCGATAGCTCAGTTGGTAGAGCAGGCGACTGTTAATCGCCCGGTCGTAGGTTCGAGTCCTACTCGCGGAGCCAGCGAACTTTCCCGAATAATGACAGAGTTCACAGCCCTCTCAGGGCTGGCAGGCACGTACGCCGAGCACGGGGATGACAGTGCGCCAGCCTTCAGTGGTGGTGATGGTCATGCGCCCGCCTTCGATACGCTGGCCGCCCTGAAGCACCTGGCCCGGCCTGACATTCAGCACGACCTGCGCGCCATCCGGGGCGGTATATCCCTGTTCGGTCATGAACTCGCCGAAAATGCTGCCGCGATTGATGATCTGCGTGCCGGTGACAGTCTCACCGCCGACCTTGAATGTCGCCTGCCCGGTCTGGGACCTGGCGAAGAAGATGAACTGGTCCGGTGCTGTCTTGTTCCAGATGAACAGGCCGCACTGACCTGATTCGAGATTCTGCGGCCCAAGCCCTGATTCGGGCACCGCATTCACCGCCGGCAGAAGGTCTGATGTCTGCGATGTCGCAGGCGCAGGAGCCGTCGCGTCTGATTCGGGAACTTCAGGCACAGGGTCTGGCTGCGACGAGCACGCCGCAACCAGGGCGGCAAGTAGAACGGCCAATACGGAAATTCCGGAACTGCTGCGGCGTGTCATTGCTGGATACTCCCTGCAGGCTCTGCGGTGCGACGGTAAACCCATGAATCGCCTTCGCGCGAGAAACCGGCATTGGCAAGCAGGGCCTCTATGTCGCTGTCGCGCGTATTTGCGGAAACATTGATCGCCGCACTGCCCTGCAATGTCGCCTGCCCGTCGATGACAAGCGAATCGCCAGCTTCGCTCGCACCGCTCATATTCAGGTCGAACGCGCCGTCTTCACAACTGAGTGTGCCGGTGAGATTGGAGAACTGCCTGCCGAATCGCTGTGCAGCAAGCGCGAGCGTATCGGTCTGGAGCTCACCGCTCGCAGCTTCGCAGCTCTGCCCCTCGATCAGGATACGTGCCTGCGAGACCCGGAACGTGCCCCCGATCGCGCGCAAGTCCGGTGAGAGGCTTTCCAGCGAGGAGATGCTTTGCTGGAGGCGCACATCGCTGACCTCCACCGAATCACTGCCCAGAACGGTCACGGTGCCGGCACCGCGCCCGCCTGCCCCGCCCCACTGGAGGTCCATGGATGGGTCGAGTGTCAGCAGAGAAAGCGGCTTGAGCGCGACATCGACATCGCCAACCGGCTGGCCATTCAGGTAAACCCCCATGATCCGCCCGTTCCAGACGGTGCCTTCGGACTGGGTCCACTCCACGCCCATGGCATTCAGCGGCATCTTGCGCAGCACGAAACCAAGCGGAAGCTGGGCCGCTGCGAACCAGACGAGCGCAATCAATGCGATGAGAAACAGTAGAAAACGCATCATGACGTGCCTCCCGAGACTTCGACAACCGCGCGGATACGTCCATTAGGGGCCTGATCGACTGTCAGACGTTCAATCTGGCCGCCAAGCCGTGTCTCGACCTCATTCAGCCAGTAGAACAACTGGCGGGCATCGGCCTGCTCGAAGACCAGGGAAAAGTTGGCGACTGCGCCACCGCCCTGCAAGCGCGAAATGGCAAGACCGGTGGACTGGGCTGACTGTGTCACGCGGGTCTTGAAGGCGTCTGGAGAGAGAGAAGCCGCCGATGCGCTGGCTGAGCCGCGTGCGGCCGGGGCCTGTGCCCGGTCTATCGCGACGAGACGTTGCAGCTGGGCCAGTTCGCTGGCGGCGGTCTGGCGGGCCATGCGGGCCTCGGCGCGGGCATCGAGCGATGGGGTAATGATGCCATACCATGCAACGACAAGCATCATCAGACCGCCTGCCGCCGCGATCAGCGCCTTCTCCCGTATCGAAAGGGCGTGCCACCAGTTGCTCATGATGTCGCTCCCTCAATCACTAGCTCGCCCATGACCCGGTTGCCGGACTGGCGGGCTTCGCCGAGCGACACGGCAAGACCGCTTTCTTCCAGCCGCTGGCCAATCATGTCGGCCTGGGAATAGCTGTCGAAGACCACCGTTGCGGTAAGCCGGCCATTACCGGCATCGTAACGAAGCGAACGGATCTCGGCATTGTCGACCGGTGAAATCGCCTCGTAGAGCGCGGCAGTGGCATAGGTCGGGCGCAGGGCTGATGCCCCGGCCCTTGTGGAGCGCCGCAAGCTCTCAAGCGCTGCTGGGAGCTGCCCATTGGCCTCCGGCGTGACAGCCGCAACGAGCTGGCCTGTCTGCTGGCGCAGGTCATTCGCCTGGTTTCGCAGGGCGCTGGTCTCCATCCATACCGAGCCCAGCCACAGGAGCGCACAGGCCGCTGCCAGCGCGCCTGCCACACGCCAGCGAGCCAGGCCTTCAAACGTCATGGTATGCCGGACGCCGAAATCACCCTGACGAAGGGAGAGACCAGCACCCGAAGCTTCATGGTGAAGGCCGGAGAGATAGATCAGCCAGTCCTTGCGGCTGGTCAGGGCCGGCCCGGTGGCTTCTATGCCCAACGCCTGTGCAAGCCCCTCTCCGTAAACGTCTTCAAGATGATCCGGCGCGAGTGACTGGACGATGTCACCCGGCGTGTCGATATCCAGCGCGAACACGGTCTCATCAACACGGAACAGGATTTCGTCCGGCGCAGCTACCGCCATACGCCTGTCCGGCAGACAGGATTGCGGCGCAACGATGTCTGCATCCGGATAGCCCGCTTCTGCGAGCCAGGCCGTCCAGGTCCTCATGTCTGTGCGTGACGCAATAAGGATCTCACGCCGCGCGGTTTCTGCCACAGCCGGGCCAGGTGCGGCATGGACCTGATCAACTGGTTCGGCCAATTCATCCTCAAGCGCGAACAACGCGACCTGCCGGGCTTCAGCGGGCTTTCGCGCGACAATGTCAGCGTGATGGAGGGTGACGGCCGTTCCCGGCACGAAAGCGACCGCATTCTCACCGCGACCGAAACGCTCGCCCGGAGCAACATTCGCTGTTTCCCAGTCGCCCGCAGAGCGCCAGGCATATACCGGCGTCTCGCCAGGCCGGGCCGGTAACAGGATGTAGAGATCGGCCAAATTCTATCCCTTCCGCTCTTTGCGTACCGCATGCACGCCACCGGACTTGTCGAGCGCATACAGGATTTCATAAGTCCTGCGCAGCCCGCGATACTCGATCACCGCCGTGACGCCAATATGGCTGGAATTCACCGACAGCATATCCATGCGGCGGCGATCGGGGGCGACCTGCGCCATTTCGGGCAGTTCCATCATTTCGCCTACACTCTCCCATCCACCGGGCGGGCGCTGGAAGATCACGTCGCGGGCCGTATCGACTCTCAGGGCACCGGACATGGCAAGCGCCAGCATGGGGGCTTCCGCCTCAGTCAGCGTATTGATGTTGAGCGCATTGAAACCGACAGTCTCATGCACACAGACGAGCGGTCTGAGTTTATCGACCAGTTCCGGTGTTACGTGGCGTACGGCATAGAGTTCGGTGAGGTTGGCAAAAGGCTGACCCGCCGTGCGGTATGGCGGGGTGAGCGAGCGATAGTAGCTGTCCTCTGCGCCGCCCAGCCCGGGCGCCTGGTCAGGGTCCATCCAGTCAATCAGCGCCGAGGCAAGCCGCTCGGAGTCGATGCCCTCAAGTTCTGCATATTCCAGCAGGTTCAGGAAATCGGTGCTGGGAGACTGGGCGGTGACTTCCTCTCCATCATGGCGGGCATTGCTCAATGTATTGAGATTGAAGCAATTGCTGGCATCTTCGACAGTCAGGGCGAGGCGCCCGCCTTCCACGTTGAAACTGATTGGCTGGGTCAGAAGCGGCATGTCAGCGAAGAGTGCAGCCCCTGTTGCAGAAAGCAGCTCTTCCAGTGCCGTACCTGCAAACTGCTCGGCACCTGTAGCAAACCAGTCGGCCTGTGCGCCTGCATCGAGGGCACGGGCGCGGTTTGTACTGGAAAGCACGGCAGACGAAAGCATGACTGCAACGGTCGACATCGCTGCGACGATCATCAGGACGGTGACGAGGGCAACACCACGCTCATTCTGTTTGCGCTGATACCTCATGAGCCCGCGCCTCCGACAAGCGCTGCAATCGTCATCACCTGGCCGCGTTCAAACAGGATACGCAGCTCGATGAGATCCGGCAGGAGCCTGACATTGGCCTGCGGACCGCCCTCCCAATATGTCGAGGCTTCGCCATCTCGCCAGAACATCACCTCGACAGACTCGACCCCGTTGAGAAGAACGCGCTCGGCGACAGGCGTGGACTGGGTCGCATCCGGGCGGATCCAGGCGGTGCGGACAAGCTCTCCCTCAGCATTCAGGTCATAGCTGACAGGCTGCAGGTCACTGCGCCGCGCCAGACCGCCAGGGTTCATCCAGCCATTTCGCACCAGCCGAAGAAGCGCGTCAGTACGGTTGGTCTCGCCGCCAGCCATCGCCATTGCACCGTCATATCCTTCTGGCGGCTCGACGGCGCGTAGAACGGCATTCTCGATGTCGCTGCGGATAAAGGCCTGCGCAATATCCATCTGGCGCATCTCGGCTTCACGCTCGCGTAGCTGTTCGCCCGAACTCGTCGCACGCAGGAGTAATGCCCCGCCCGCCGCAGCCAGCATGGACAGGATGAGAAGCGCCACCAGCGTCTCGACGAGCGTGAACCCGCCCTCGCCCTTATGGACGTCCTGCCCCGTCATTCCGTCAGGTCCTTCAATTGCAGACCGGATTGCGGCTGGCTCTTGGGCTGAACCTGAGACTTCAGCGTAATGAGGCGGGCAATTGTCTGCGTACGCCCTGTCTGGCTGACTGTGACTTCAAGGCGGAAAAGCTGGGGCCGTTCGGTCGGATAGACGGTCAGTGTCCAGTTGAAATTCCGGCCCAGCTGGGTCTCCGTCCCGCTCGTCTGGCCGGCACTGACCTGCTCCGGGTCTGCCATCGCCCGTGAAAGCACGTTCTCAGCCGTCGTGCGCGCAAGGAAGCGCGATTCAAGACGCGCCGTATTCTGGAGCGCCTCTGAAGAGACCTGCATGAGGGGCACAGCCGCCAGCGACAGGATCCCGAGTGCTGCCACCGTCTCGACGAGGCTGAACCCGGCCTGCTTCCTGCTGCGGCGCATGTTCGTGTCAGCCGGTGGCGTCATGCACCACCTCGCCATCCTGAGTGATCCTCAGCGTCCGCTCGAATTTTCCAGCCGAAATCGTGACATCAATCGGCTCGATAACGCCAAGCGGGTCGAAAACCAGCATCCGGGCCTCGTCTTCGTTGCGCGTGCGCCGCTCGTCGGCCCGGCTGAGCCGGACATTCACGGCCTGCGGCAGGTCGATGAAAGCGCGTTCTGCAGGCTGCCATTCATAGCCATCCCACCTGAGCAGGCTGACCCGTCCCTTCTCCGTTCGCAAGGCGAGCACGTCGCCGGTCAGGACCGACTGGTCCTGAATCGTACGAATGCTTTGTCCCAGCTCTCGCACGGCCTCTTCCTGCGGTGACTCGCGCTCCGGCAATGTCGTGACTGCCACGCCTGCCACCAGCCCCATGATGAAGATCACGAGCAGCACTTCGACCAGCGTCATGCCGGACTGGGGAGAAAAGGAGCGGTGGACCTGCATCGGTGTGGTCTAGTTCCAGTTGCCGATGTCGGCGTTCTCTTCATCGCCACCCTGTTCGCCGTCAGCACCGAGCGAATAGAGATCATACGGCTTGTTGGAACGATCGCCGGGGCGCTCATAGACGAAGGGCCGTCCCCACGGGTCCATCGGCACCTTGTTGATGTAGCCACCCTTGCGATAGGAGCCCGCGCTGCTGGTACCGGCAGGTTCGTTGACCAGGGCGTCCAGCCCCTGCTCGGTGGTCGGGTAATCGTACATGTCGAGGCTATACTGCTCCAGCGCGTTGGTAAGCGCGGAGACATTCGTCCTGGCAGTCTTCACCTGGGCGTCAGTACGTGCACCAAGCACGTTGAACAGGACCACGGTCGATAAAAGGCCAATGATGAAGACCACGACCATGATCTCCGTGAGCGTGAAACCGGCGTCTTTTCTGGGTTTCTTCGGAATGGGTTTGCGGAACATCGGATTTTCCTTCTAGCCAATGGCAAGCGTGTTGATCTGCAGGATAGGCAGCATGATCGAGAGGACTATGAGAGCTACGATCCCGGCCAGGAAAACGATCATGATCGGTTCCAGCAGGCCGAGGGCGACGGTTGAAGCATTGTCGAACTCGTCTTCGAGATAATCAGCCGCCCGGCCCATCATGGCAGCAAGGTCCCCGCCGCGCTCCCCACTGGCGACCATGTGCAGGAGCATGGGCGGGAAGACCGCCTCCGAGCGCATGGCGCGGGCCAGTGTCGAGCCCTCTTCCACCTTGCGGCGGATACTGGTGACGGACCTGCGGAAGACCGCGTTCGACATGGAATTGCGCGCTGCACCGAGGCATTCCGGCACAGGTGCACCGCTGGCTGAAAGCGTCGCGAAGGTGCGGGCAAAAGCAGCAGCCGCCACGCCGCGCGCAAGCTTGCCGATGACCGGCAGGGAAAGAATGAAACGGTCGCGGGCTTCACGCACACGCGCCGACCGGAAGAGACGCCTCAGCCCCCATAAGGCTGCGATCAGGGCCAGCACCGCCACGATACCCCACTGGCGCATGAAGGTGGATACCGCGATCACGGCCTCGGTCAGCCAGGGCAGGTCCTGCCCGAGCGTGTCGAACTGTTCGACAATCGCAGGCACGACAAAGATCATCAGCAGGCTGACCACGATCAGCGCAATGGCACTCAGGACGATGGGATAGATCAGCGCGGAAAGAATCTTGTTCTTCATCTTCCGCGATTTTTCCAGGTGCGTTGCCAGCCGCTCCAGAACCTCATCCAGCCGCCCGGAGGACTGGCCTGCCGAGACCACAGCCCTGTAGAATGCGGGGAAGGCTTTAGGCGCACTGTTGAGCGCTTCGGAAACGGAATAACCATCCGTGATGGACGAACGCACGCCCATGAAGACCTTGCGGGTGGCCGGCTTTTCGGCTTCGGCAGCGACAGATCCGATGGCCTCCTCGACTGGCGTGCCGGACTTTACGAGAAGCGCGAGCTGGCGGGTGGCGACAACGAGGTCTGCCCCTGAGAGCTTGCGGTCATGGCCGCTGACGGCGGTGGCGGACTTGCCCTTGCGGCTTTCGCTGACATCCAGTGGGGAAAGCTGTCGCAGACGCAATTCCTTGCGGGCCGCGCGCGGCGAGTCTGCGGTAATGACGCCGGAAGTGCGTTTTCCGTCCGCCCCGAGAGCCTGATAGTCGTAGACGGCCATGTTCAGGCCTCATCCTTGCGGCAGACACGCAGGACTTCCTCGACGCTTGTTTCCCCGGCGACGACATAGCGGCGCGCATTGCGAAAGAGCGTATCGTGCTGAGCGAAAGCATGGGCCTCCAGCGTGTCGTCGGAGACATCCTCACGGATCAACCTGCGGATCTCCTGATCGACGAGGAGGAGTTCGTAGACGCCAAGCCGGCCCTCATAGCCGGTCTGCGCGCAGGACATGCAGCCCTGGGGACGCCAGAACTGGTAATGCTCAGACAGTGGCAGGCCGAACATTGTCTTCTCATCATCAGTGGCGTCGTGAGGTGTCTTGCAATGCTCACACAGCTTGCGGACGAGGCGCTGAGCCAGGACGGCACGCATGGTGGCGGCGAGCACATATGGCTCGATCCCCATGTCACGCAGGCGCTGGATGGCGCCCGCCGCGCTATTGGTGTGAACCGTCGACAGGACTGGCCGGCCGGTGGACGAGAACTCGAAAGCGACCTTGGCGGTCTCCAGGTCACGTACCTCGCCGACCATCACCACGTCCGGATCATGGCGCAGGATGGCACGCAGCGTGGCAGCGAAGGTGAGACCGACCTTGTGATGCATCTGCGTCTGGCTGATGCCTTCGAGGCCATATTCGATCGGGTCTTCCAGCGTCATCACATTGCGCTGGCCATTATTAAGGACCGAAAGCGCGGAATAGAGCGTCGTCGTCTTGCCCGAGCCCGTTGGGCCGGTGACGAGTGTGATGCCGTTTGGCTGGGCGAGCACGCTGCGCAACCGCTCCAGCGTGTCTTCGTCCATGCCGAGCTCATCGAGACCGAGCAGTGCGTTGCGCGTATCCAGCAGACGCATCGTGACACGTTCGCCATAGCGCGACGGCAGCGTCGAAACCCGGACATCAATGGAGCGTCCGCCGATCGAGAGCGAGATGCGCCCGTCCTGCGGGATGCGCTTCTCGGCAATATCCAGCCGCGCCATGACCTTCACTCGGCTTGTCAGCGGCGCGGCGAGCCGACGTGACGGGGTGAGGACTTCCTGAAGGACGCCATCAATCCGGTAGCGAACGGCAAGCGTGTCCTCATGCGGCTCGATGTGAACGTCCGAGGCCCGGCGCTTTACGGCTTCATAGATCAGCCCGTTGATGAGGCGCACGACAGGCGCATCATCGTCGCCGTCCAGAAGGTCTGCGGTCTGCGGGATTTCATCGATCAGCGAATGCAGGTCGCCCTCGCCATCCATCGCGGCTTCGGTCTCGCCGCCATCGATTGCCGAGCGAGCGTAGTGTTCAGACAGCTCACGCTCGAAGCGCGCAGCATCGACATGTTCGAAGCGTAGTGGCCTGCCGAGCGCACGCCGCGCCTCTAGTATGGCATGCGGGTCAGCCCCGGCACGCACACCGAGCTGGATGGTGTCGCCCTCATCGGACATGACGACGAGGCCCTTGTCGCGCGCAAAGGCGTAAGTCAGCGTCCGGCGGGTATCTGCCTCACTCATTCAGTTCACCATACATGGCAGGCACCCGAAGGCCCTACCTTTCGGTCTCCGGGGTGTCGCCGAGCACTTCGCCCAGAAACTGGTCCACGGTTATATTCGGTGCATCTTCGCGCAACAATTCGCGCGCACGGATATAGTTGTAGCTGCGGGACGTGACGCGGTTGGCATCGTCCCGGTTGCGCACGATTGTCGGCTTGATGAAGACCATCAGGTTGGTGCGCGTACTGCCCTTGCCTTCGGACTTGAACAGGTTGCCCGCGACCGGGATGTCACCCAGGAAGGGCACTTTTGAGTTTACCGTCGACTCGCTCTGCTCAATCAGGCCACCGAGGACGATGATCTCTCCATCATCTGCGAGCACGCTGGTCTCGATTTCGCGGGAGTTCAGGATGAGGTCCTGTGAGGTCGTACCGACCACGCCGTCCACGCTGGAAACTTCCTGCTTGATGTCCATCCGGATCGTGTTGTCGGAGGAAATACGTGGGGTCACTTCCAGCATGACGCCGACATCCTCACGCTGGACCGTGCGGAACGGGTTCGAGTTTGCATCGCCCAGCACTTCGCCAGAGGTCAGCGGAACATTCTGTCCGACCAGCAGGCGGGAAGTGCCATTGTCGAGCGTCATGTTGAACGGCTTCGAGAGGATGCGGGAATTGGTGTCTTCTTCAACGGCATTCAGGACAGCGCCAAACAGTGTATCGCCGCTCTGGCCACCGAAGCCGATCAGTGAACCGTTCGTACCGAGAAGCGAGTTAATGGCTGCCGATCCGAGATCACTTCCGCCATCGCCACCGCCAAAGTCTCCGCCGGGGCTGATAAGTGCGCCCGCCAGGGCAAGCAGGTTGGGGGCGGAGCGGGAAAAGTTTGTACTGGCGAAAGGGGTCGTTGAATCGCCTGTTCCCGACAGGAGGAACTGGACGCCGAGCTCACGTGCCGTGTCCTCGGAAATATCGACAATAATGGCTTCGACCAGCACCTGGGCGCGACGCTGGTCCAGCGCTTCGACGACCCGCTGCATCGACAGGAGCGTGTCGGGTGATGCACTGATGATGAGCGAGTTGGATTCAAGATGCGCGGCAATCGTCGCCTCGGGCGTCTCATTCTCCGCTGGGCCGCGCTGATCGGCCATTGTGGCCGCCAGTTTTTCGAGCACGGGCACGATTTCCTCTGCCTTAGCATTATTCAGCGGAATGACACGAAGATTGTCGCGCGTCGGCTCTTCCGCATCGAGATCGCGGGCGACCTCCATCGCGCGTACGACCATCCTGTTGTCGCCGCGAATCACGATGGAGTTGCTAGTCGGAGACGACGAGACCTCGAAATTCGGCACAGGATTGCCATCACGCGAACCGAGAAGTTCCGTAATGATGTCCGCCATTTCGCGGGCCGGCACGCTCTTGAGAGCAAGCGTCTGCACCTCTGTACTGTCATCCTGGTCAAGCGACTGGATGACCTCACGGATGCGCGGCATGTTGGACGCATAATCAACCACGACGACCGAGTTCGACCGGGCATTCGCCACCACCTGCCCCTGCGCGTCTACAATCGGCTTGATCATCTGGGCCGCCTCTGCAGCGCCGAAAGTATCGAGCTGGAAAACCTGTGTGATGAATGTGTTCGGCCCGGCACTTCGGGTCCCTGCTTCGCCGACTGCGAGTTGTTCCGGCACGATACGGTAGACCCCCTGCCCGGCCGGTATGGCGGCAAAGCCATGTACCCGCAGGGTCGACAGGAAAACCTGGAACACTTCATCCGTGGTCATCGGCGCCTGCGACAGGACGGTTACACGCGTCCGGGCGACGTCAGGATGCAGGATGAACGTATAACCGGTAATGATCGACACATCGTCGATCAGGGCGGTGATATCCACATCATCGAGGCTCAGAACATGACGTTCCGATTCCGGCGATTGCGCTAGCGCATGGCCGGTCTGAAAGGCGAGCGCCAGGGCCGCCATCATGCTCAGCAGCTTCTTCATATCCCTCTCACTCCTCCTCGAAGCGAATATCTACTGTCCGGGTTTCCCCTGCCCGGATAATGGTAATGGCCGTCGTGCCTCCCGATGACAGACGCGAAGCAAGCGCAGACGGATCGAGTTCAGCCACCCTAGTACCATTTACGCTGACAAGACGATCTCCGGGTTCAAGGCCCGCTGAATTCATCAGAGTTGCATCTCCTCTCGGCTGGAGAAGGAGGCTGGTGGTGGCACCATTTTCCTGCTGCGCCTCGACCACCAGCCCGGCAATAAGTGTGCGCGCCGAAATGCCCGGCCTGAACAGAGGTGCCGTTTCTGTCGTGACCTGCCCCGCATCGGTCCGGACTGTATCCGGGTCGCCGATAACCGACAGGCCCGACGCACGCCCGCTGCGCATGATGGTCTCCTCACGGCCATCACGCGAGATGATGGCCCTGTCCGAAAGCACCCGCTCAAGGATCACGCCCGGCAGGATTTCATCGCCAAGCTCATAGCGGGTTGTCTCATTGTCCGGCGTTATGATCGTTGCGGAACTCACGCCTTCGCCCGTGGACATGAAGAGGGCTGACAGCTTGAGGTTGAGATCGGTTTCAGGAGCATCCGTTACGATAGCCGCTTCAGTTTCCGCTGCCTGGAAAGGGTTCTGCGTCATGATGAGACTGAGATCTGCCCGCACCTCACTGCCGCTGGACGTCTGCACCGGGCTTGGCAGGGGTTGCGGACGTAAATCCGACACTGCTGGGCCCGGTGACATGAAAAGCCAGAACAGCCGCGCCACAAGCCAGGCCAGGACAAGGACGAGAGCAACTAGCGCAGTGATACGCGCGGCTTCCACAAGCCTCGGGCTCAAGCTCTGTATGTTCAATCTACCCTGCAATAGCCCCAACTCTTTCACGTATTGAGGGCGGGTTCTCACCGCCCTCAACCAAGACATCTAGCCCAGAATGGGCAATAGTGCGACCTGTGTTCTGCCCGACTGCGCTAGAAGCGCCGCTTGAGACCGAACGAGATCGACGTGCCGATATCGTAGACATCTACATTGATACGGTCGCCACCGCGTTCCTGGTACGCCTCATAGTCATCGCCGAACAGATTCTGCACCTTGAAGGAGAACTCGTAGTCTCCGCCGCGGTAGGCGAAATTCTGGTTCAGGATGAAGTCGATGGTCGTTGGCGGTTCCTCAATAATGGCCGGGATATTGAGTGCCAGCGCCTCGCCCGAGCGGATACGCGAGCTTGCATGATTGACCAGCAGGCTGGCTTCAGTACCCGCGACATCGTCTGTGTAGACAAGCTGGGCATTGAACAGGTGCTCGGACTGACCCTGAAGACGGCGTCCGTCCTGGATGAGGCCGGCGCCCGGCAGGAGGAAAGGCTCCGGGTTGAGCGGCTGCTGGTTGGTCACCACACACTCATCCGGGAACTGGGCACAGAATTCCGGGCTCGCCAGCCCAAGGTCGTTGGGGTTGCGGCCAGCCTGCACCTCCGAGTCCGACCATGTATAGTTGCCCTTGATGGTCAGGTCGCGATCCTGAAACCAGTCCCAGCCGAACATGTTGTAGAGCGGCAGTGACTGTTCATACTCGACCTCTGCACCATAAAGCTCGGCACTCGGCACATTGATGAAAGTCGTCACCGGATCATCGCCTGAGCGATTGTTGATCTCCTCGATCGGGCGTTCCATGTCCTTGTAGAACACGCCGAAAGTGATGAACTGCTCACGTCCGAAATAGTATTCCGCGCGGGCATCATAGTTCTTGATCGAGGCGTTGATCAGGAAGGGATTACCCTGGAAAACGACATCGGTTTCAGTATTGAGGAATTCCGTCGGCGCGAGCTCACGGAATTGCGGCCTTGTGATCGTTTCGGAGTAACCGGCCCGGACCTGGAGGTCATCAAACGGGTTCCAGGTGATCGTGGCAGCTGGCAGCAGGTCGTACTCATAATCGCAGCTACCATCCGGCTCGGCATCGATACAGGACTCGACCGTGTTCAGGGACGGATCAGCCCCGATCGTGCGCGTGTCGATGGCCTCAATCGCGCGTTCATAACGCACCCCGACAGCGCCGCGCAGGAAAGGCGTTATCTGGGTATCGAAACCCGCATAGCCTGCATCCACTTCAAGCGTGGCGACATACTGTTCGGGGAACTGGTCACCGCCGATTGAACTCGAATCCAGCTGGCCGTTCGCATAGAGCGAGGAGAACAGGTAATCGATACGTGTGCTTGAAAGTGGCAGCCCCTCAATGGCGAAGATGCGTGAGGTCGCCAAGCGGTCATTCTCCTTATAGGCATAACCGGCCTTCAGATCCGTCTCGCAGAAGAGATAACAATCCCCCCCACGTGACAGCGGCAGCTCGAGATCGATACCCAGATCAGTCGAGTCGTCGTCAATCGTGCTGAAGGAGAAGGTCGTGTCCTCTGAGTTGGACAGCGTTTGCAGGCCCTGTCCGGAATCCTGGTAAAGGATGTTGAACTGGTACGGCGCATTGCGCTGGGCTTCCGAGTAGGAGGCGCGCCACTCGACACTCAGATCCATCAGGGACGGGAAAAAGTGCTCCCCCGAAAGCTGGGTGGTCCAGAGCTGGCGCTCGAACCATTCGATGCTGTCCTGGCGTTCGAAGTTATCGTCGAAATCGATCCCCTGGACCGTGCGGGCCTCTTTCGAGGTCGAGCGTGTAATCAGGGCCGTGCCGCGGATTTCATGATTGTCGTAAAGGTCGAAACCAACCGTCGCGAAGCCGTTGGCTTTCACATTGTTTTCAGTCGCATAGAGATCATTGTCAAAGCGTTGCGACAGGCCTTCGCCTGCGCTGTCAGCGAAACCGCGCTCGCCTTCCTTCGTCTCCCATTCATTGGAGTAGGAAGCTGCTGCCAGTACGCCCATGGAAATATCGCTGTTGATATCGAAGCGCTGACCGCCCGTGGCACTCAGGCTGACATTTGCCGGCACAATCCCTTCCTGGATAATCAGCAGAGAGGAATCGTTGGTAAGCGACCGGGCGAAATTCGCATCAGGCCCGTCTGCCGGAAGCGGGGGTGGCGTACGCTTGTTGTCCGACACGCCGAGAAAGTCGAGATCGCCGCCATCATAAAGCAGGCCATCCTGGAAGGTTGTTTCAGTGCTGCCCGAAACGGAGGTCGAGACTTCGAAGAAGGCTTCATCCGGCACTGTCTTTGTACGGATATCCACGAGCCCGCCGCCAAACTCACCGGGCAGCTCAGGCGAATAGGTCTTCTGCACCAGGATGCTGCGCAGAACGGATGTTGGGAAGAGGTCGAGCGGTGCGACCCGGCGCAGCGGTTCGGGGCTGGGAAGCGGAGAGCCATTCAGCGTCGCGCTGGAGTAACGTTCGTTCAGGCCGCGAACATAGACAAAGCGGCTGTCGGCGGTGGAGATGCCTGCCACGCGAGACAGGGCGGAAGCCGCATCGGAATCGCCGGAGACCTGAAAGTCGTTTGCGTCGATGAGGCTCGAGACTTCCGATGTCGAGCGCTTTTCGTCCGGAATGAACTGGCCGCGCACGACGACGCTTTCCTGGCGCAGTTCGTCGCCTGTTTCCTCGGAGGATTCCTGGGCGGAGACGCCGGACAGGCAGGCTAGCGATGCCCCCGTCAAAAGCGCCAGACGAAGATAAGTTGCAGATTTCAGCATGATTTCCCCCTCGGAGGAGAGGAGTTACCTCCTCTATGATGTCTGGAAATGGAGAGGCAGAGCGACCCTTTTTCAGGACCGCCCTGCCCCTTTCGTGTCAGCGGTCCTTAGTTGGTCGTCTCGGCACCCGAGATATCGACCGTCCATCCAAGGAACCAGTCGTCGGACGTCCCCTCGACGGCGCCGACATAGGTCGTGGCTTCAAGCTCACCGATGCCTGTCACGTCAAAGACATCGACATTCGCCTCGGCACTGCCCGGAACGACCCCCGTAGCGCCGTCGACGAAGGAGAAACCACTCAGGCTGTTCGCGCCCTCGACAATGTTGTCCCCGGCGGCAAATGCCGGAACACCGTCACTGTCGCTCGCAAGGTTTTCGGTATTGTCGAGGAAGATCGATTTGATCTCGAGCTCACCATTATCAAAGTTGGTGAAGGTCTGATCGCTATCGACATCCAGACCGGTCGACCAGTCGGCAATGATGCCATTGGCGATCGTGCCCTTCATGCCCCGGCGAAGCAGTGCACCCTGCTGGGTCGCAGGCTCACCGGAATTGATCAGGGTGAAGTTCGACACACGCGGCGTGGAGAATGGCTCCTTGTCATTGTCACCGTCACGGTTATCGCCCTCGATGCCACGCGGGTCGCCCGACATGGCGCCTTCGGCACCGGCAACACCCGGATAGGCGATGGCGTATTGCAGGGAGCCCTGCCAGCCATCTGTCCAGTCGAGGCTGTCGTCGCCAACACCGGTCACGACCACGTGGTCTGCGGAGACATTACCGCCGAACCATTCGATGCCGTCATCGAGATTGTTCGCGACCTGGACATAGCTGACCTCGGTACCGGAACCGACACCCTGGAAGGCGATGCCATTCAGTTCGTCATCATTGGTCAGGCGAACACCTGCATACTGCACGCGGGTGTAGCGAAGACGCCCGCTATTATCGTCTGGCGTGCCGCCGCCGAAGAGACCGGACGAGCCTTCACCGGACTTTTCACAGCCGGCCGTGCCGCCGGTCGCAGTGGAGTCGATACAGGCATTGATCGGTGCGCGGCCATTGATGACCAGGCCACCCCAGACGCCCTTGAGGCTGTCAGTTGCCGTGACACTGCCGTCGACAACACCCTTGGCGGTGAAGACGACAGGCGCAGCGGCCGTGCCATTCGTCACGAGCCGGGAGCCACGTGATACGATAAGGTAGTCATCATTGCCTTCTGCAACGACGGTCACACCACGGTCGATCGTAAGCGTTGCGGATGCGCCGCCAGCCAGCGGAGAGTCCGGATCCGGCCCAAGGTCAGACCCGACAACGACCGTGCCATCAAGCTCGTAGATCAGCTCTGTGCCGTTGGTCAGTGTAAGGTCGTCTTGCAGTTCGCCGCCCGGCACAAGGCAGAGCGTCTTGCCGTCAAGCGTGCCGTCTTCGGTCGTTCCGTCCGGGCAGCCAGCCGGCGGAAAGAGCGTGCCGGACAGGGCAAAGTTTGCCCAGTTGTCAGCAACCGTCTCTGTCTCGCTGAAGGCGCCGATATAGGTCGTGGCCTCAAGCGCACCGACCCCCGTTACATCGAAGACCGGAACATCGAGTTCCTGCTGGCCGGGGAAGTAACGATTGCTGAGCGAATTGTTGCCGCCGACAATGTCGTTGTTCGACGCATAGGTCGCCAGGTCGTTTGCCGTGTCATCATCGTCGCTGGCCAGGGTCTGGGCTGCGTCGATGAAGAAGGAGGCAACGGTGAGCGCGCCGTTCGACAGGTTTTCATAGGTGAAGTCATTGTCGATATCGAGGCCCGGCGTGTAGCCGCCTGCAACAATGGCGTTCACGATCGTACCGGCCGTGCCGCGGCGCAGCAGGACGCCCTGCTGGTTACCGCTGGACCCGATAAGCGTGAAGTTCGAAAGGCTCGGGCTGGAAACCGGCGTCTTGTCATTGTCGCCGTCACGGTTGTCAGCCTCGATACCGCGCGGATCACCGGATGACGGGATATCTGAATTGACGACGGCGTATTGCAGGGACCCCTGCCAGCCATCCGTCCAGTCGATCGAGTCGTCACCTGCGCCAGTGACAACAGCGTACTGCACGTTCACCGTGCCGCCGAACCACTCAATGCCGTCATCGAGATTGTTGTGGACCTGGATATGGTCGACTTCAGTCCCGGAACCGACGCCCTGGAACGCAATACCGTTCAGCTCGTCATCATTGGTCAGGCGCGCACCGGCAAATTCCACCGTGAGATAGCTGATCTCGCCAGAGTCATCTGCTGCGTCGTCACCACCGAAGAGGCCCGATGCCCCTTCGCCGGACTTCTCACAGCCCGCAGACCCACCGGTAGCCGTTCCGTCGATGCAGGCATTGATTGGCGCGAAGCCGTTGATGATCAGGCCGCCCCACTGGGCGTTCGTGCCATCCTCAATGATCGTTGAGTTGGTGTTGTCGTCGTTGATGGCGGCACGGGCCGTCATGCGCACGGGGCTGGCCTCGGAGCCATTGACGTCAATCTGTGAACCACGGCTGATGACAATGTAATCGTCAGAGCCGTCACCGGTCCCCTCGGCAGCAGCACCGTACATCACGGCGCCCTCATTCAGGGTCAGTGTAGCCGCCGTGCCGCCATCTTCACCGATGAAAACAGCGCCGCGGATTGCGACGGTCACACCCGCCGGCACTTCAACGTCGGTCGTGATCGTTGTCTCGCTGGCACCTGCGTCGCCAATGGCGCAGACATCGACACTCGCCAGGCCTTCAGACGGAATTTCCTCGAAGGTCGCCTCGCTCGTACCGGTCGGGCAACCGGCTGCCGGGATGAGATCGATGGTCGAGGCCGCAGGCGGCGGCGGGGGTGGTGGCGGCGGTGGTGGCGAGACGGGAGGTGTGCCGCTCCCCGGAGAGGAGATGTCAGTGTCGGAACACCCGACGATTGCCAGAGCCGCAGCGCTGGCAAGGAAGACGAGACGCAGGCTTTTCGCCGTGTTCATGAGAGCCCCCTTAGGCTTTTCGATTCATCCGCGAGCAGGAATCGGTCTCGATCCCCGAACTCGACGCGCCTATCGCACAGCTGCTTGACAGTATTGCGACATCACAAAACCTTCACAAATACTGTAATATATCTGACACATACTCTTATACTTCACACACGAAAGTCGTGCGCGCTTACAGATTTGAATTCGCCAAACCCGATAATATTCAATTGAGTAATAAGCAGTGATGAGAGACCGGATTGTCCGCTATCAGACAATCTGGACCAGCAGCCAAGAAACATCAAAAACACGTTTTCTTTCAGCGTTCCGGTAGATTTCCAACCGAGCTGAGTCACTCCGGAATGACGCCATACGGAGCAAATTCCGCCTTCACAGAAGAGAGCTATAGAAATTTACTTATACTTGATAAGATTCAATTCTCACTCACCGTACCGACACCTTCTAGCGCCGCCTCCAGGGAGATCATCATGAGCTCACCCTCTCTGGAAAAGAACAGTATCCCGCCATCAGAGGAGATGCCCGGCCCGAAATCGATTCCCGGCGTATTTACGGGAGCTCCGAGATTACGCGGCGTTCCCCATGTACCGTCTTCGGTGCGCGTCGCTGTCCAGATGTCCACCACGCCGAGCTTGGGCTTGCGATGGCTGTAGAAAAAGATCCGGCCGCCATCCGGCGTGATCGCGAGATGGGCATCGGCGCGGGCGTGATTGAAACCGTCCGGCATGCCGGAGATTTTCCATTCGCCCGACTCATCGTCTTCAATTGCCTGGAAAATGTCATGGCCACCGACGCTGTCATATCCGTTGGATGTGAAATATAGCCGTCCCCGGCTGTCCATTGCAGGGTTCAGTTCTTCCGCACCGGTATTGATTGAGGCTGGCAGGTGTTCAGGCGTGCCCCAGCCATCCTCCATCAGCTCGACTCGCCAGATGTTGCCGTCACGTTGCCCGCGCTCGAGGATATCGGCATCGGAAGAATAATAGAGCATACCGTCCGCGAAACTGAAGGACGGGTTGGTCAACTTGATCCTGTGCGGAAAATCGAGCTGGACAGGCGCGCTCCAGCTGCCGTCTTCCTGCTTGCGCATTTCGTACAGCAGCGTGCGGTCGCCCTGCTCCCTTGCGAAAACGCGGACCATACCGTCCATCGATTCGGTGAGGCCGTAGGCGCGCGTGAAGGCGGTTGGCGTTTCGGCTTCTGCCAGAACCGGCACAGCCTCGGTCGGCAGGTCACTTGCCTGCGAACAGGCGGCCAGGACGCCGAAAACCAACGGGATCGCTACACGCTTCATCGCCTACCTCGCTATACAGACCTGACGGACGGGTGCCTCATAACGATGTGTCATGACGGTTTTCTAACAGGAACTGTATGCGAAGTGCCGCCTCGGCGCGCAAACGAGCGGCCCCGAATATAATTGACAAAACACCGCCAGTTTCTGACCCGTATCCCCAAACACCTGCTGCAACCAGACTAAGCGCATCCAAACAGGGGGACGTCATGAGCCCGGCATACATTTATAGCACCCTTGTTTCCCTGATGCTCTCCTGGTGTGTTTCATCACCTGCTTTTGCAGAAGCTCCCGGTGTTGATCTGTCAGGGGAGATCAACAAGGATTTTGCTTTTCAGGTTGAGTATGCACTTTTACTGGGCGCCAAGGAAATACGCGTCGAATCATCGGGCGGAAATAATCTATGGGCGCTACAAGTTGCGAATTCTTTGAATGAGCGTAAGTCCACGCAACTCGTTGTGACCGGAAAATGCGTTTCCGCATGTGCGTCGCTGGCATTCGCGACTGATAATGTGAGGATCACCAAAGACGCGTTCATAGCCGTCCACCGGACATCTCTTGGCATTCGATATGTGCTCGAGGCGTCGGAGTTCGACCTTCGAGAGGAAAGATTTGAAGCATTGAACCTCTATGCTGACGAAGAAGCTCGCTTGTTACAGAAGGGCAATAGAAGTGCGTCATTCTTTGAGCAGGCCATGCGCGAAACCAGGTCCAATTGCTACCAAGAACTGGTGACCACAAAGGATGGTTTGGTGCTTGGGTATAAATCTCGCCCGGACGCACATTACTGGATGCCTGATAAAGAGACATTCAATCAATACAGGGGCATTGACGTATCTGGTCAGTGGCCAAGCCGTAGAGATTGGGTCTCAAACAAAAAGGCGCTCGATTTCATTAAGAAATACAAGGTTATAATGACAAAGTCGCCGGATGAATTGACGGAAACGCCGATAAAAGAATTCGGCAAGTGTGAAAACTAACTGTTGAAGAGAATTCGCGCGCTTGAAATGCGACAGTGGGTACTGGCTATCCGCCATCGCCGAAACATGACCCAGTGCAACCATGTGAATTTGTATGGCGTGCGATGGTGCCGGCAGAGGGACTTGAACCCCCGACCCCCTGATTACAAATCAGGTGCTCTACCAGCTGAGCTATACCGGCATCGTGCAAGCCCTTTAAGGCGCGTGGCCGCCAAGGGCAAGATTGCTTTGTGACATCGCCTGCTTATCCCGGCATCAGCACACACCCGATCTGCCCCGTACAGGCGAAATCGCGCGTGCTGGTGGCTGCACCTTTCAGGCACGCCCCATTTCATTTTTGTATGGCCGCGGTATGAGTGCCCGCAAACCATACACTGGAACACCAAGGCCTCCCGACAGATGGACAGCACCATGACCGATACAGGCAAGCGCCGCATTCTCGTTACCTCTGCCTTGCCATACATCAACGGCATCAAGCACCTCGGCAATCTCGCCGGCTCCATGCTGCCGGCGGATGTCTATGCGCGCTTTCAGAGGCTGCGGGGACATGATGTCCTCTATATCTGTGCCACGGACGAACATGGCACGCCGGCCGAGCTGGCAGCACAGGCCGCCGGGATTTCTGTGCGGGACTATTGCAACGAACAGTTTGCCATCCAGAAGGCTGCTGGCGACGGGTTCGGCCTGTCCTACGATCACTTTGGCCGCTCTTCAGGGCCGGAGAACGAACGGCTTACCCAGCACTTCGCACATGTCCTCGAGGCCAACGGCCTGATCGAGGAACGCAATATGCGACAGGTCTTCTCCATCGACGATGGCCGCTTCCTGCCAGACCGTTATGTCGAAGGCACCTGCCCGCACTGCGAGTTCGAGAAGGCCCGCGGCGACCAGTGTGACAGTTGCGGACGCCTGCTGGACCCAGTCGACCTGATCGACCCCTATTCGGCAGTTTCCGGCTCGAAGAATGTCGAAATCCGCGAGACGCGCCACCTCTTCCTGCTTCAGTCAAAGATGCAGGATACGATCCGCGCATGGGTGGACAAGTCGACAGACTGGCCCCCGCTTGCCCGCTCCATCGCCCTGAAATGGCTGGATGAGGGCCTGCGCGACCGGGCGATCACGCGAGACCTTTCCTGGGGCATCCCGGTCACAAATCCGGATGGTTCAGTGCGCGAAGGTTTCGAGAACAAGGTCTTCTATGTCTGGTTCGACGCGCCGCTCGAATATATGGGCGCGACACAGGAATGGGCGAAAGCGAAGGGCGACCCGGATGCATGGCGCAGCTGGTGGCGCACCGATGAGGGTGCCGATGACGTCGATTATGTCCAGTTCATGGGCAAGGACAATGTCGCTTTCCACACCGTCTCCTTTCCTGTCACCATCCTTGGCTCGGAGGAGCCGTGGAAGCTGGTTGACCGGCTGAAGGCCTTCAACTGGGTGACCTGGTATGGCGGCAAGTTCTCGACCTCCAACAAACGCGGCGTGTTCATGGACCAGGCACTTGAGCTGCTGCCGGCCGACTACTGGCGCTGGTACCTGACGGCGAATGCGCCGGAAGGCTCTGACGCCGCATTCACCTGGGAAGGCTTCCAGGCGGCGATCAACTCAGACCTCGCCAATGTGCTCGGCAATTTTGTCAACCGGATCACGAAGTACTGCGCGTCAAAGTTCGATGCGAAAGTGCCGGAAACCGGCGCGTCCGGCGAAGCTGAAGCCTGGATGGTTTCGGAGCTTGAGACGCGGCTGCCGCAGCTGGTCGAGCATTATGAGAACATGGACTTCCGCAAGGCGGCTGCCGAAACACGCGCAATCTGGGCGGCTGGCAATGAGTACCTCACCAAGGCGGAACCATGGGTGAAGTACAAGTCGGATGTCGATGCGGCTGCGATTGGCGTACGCACGGGGCTCAACCTCGCCGCGCTGTTCGGTATCATCGCGCAGCCCATCATCCCTGAAGCCGCAGCGATGATCCTCGATGCGCTCGGCATTCCGGAAGACCGACGCACGCTCAAGCAGGATAGCCTGGATGATGTTGCCGCACTGCTGGATGCCCTGCCCCATGGCCATGAAATCGCACCGCCGGATGTGCTTTTCCGCAAGATTGAGGACGATCAGGTCGGCGAATGGACAGAGCGTTTTGGTGGGGAAGACCAGGCTCAGCCATAAACGTCTTTATTCCCGGACTGGAAGAGCTGGAACGATCTGATAGTCTGCTTCCCAGTCAACTCCGGGAAGGAAACTAGAATGAAGCGCTGGACCCGTCTGCTCGCATCCGCCTCCGCCGTGGCTTTCATGGCCGCAACACCTGTCGCAATCGCGCAGGAGGCAACAACCACTCAGGAGGCCCCGACCCCCGAAACAGGACTTCTGGACCTGTACACCTGGCTGCATGCCAATCCGGAGCTGTCTTTCAAGGAGCAGACATCGGCCAACATTCTCGCAACCGAGCTTGAGAGCCTTGGCTTCAGTGTCACCAAGGGGCTGGGCGATGAATGGGTCCGCCAGAAATCGACCGAGGACGAAGGCACGGTGCGTGAAGGTGTTGGCGGCTATGGGGTCGTCGGTGTCTATGAGAATGGAGAGGGACCGACCGTCCTGATCCGGGCCGACATGGATGCCCTGCCCGTGCCTGAGCAAACCGGCCTGGACTATGCTTCAGAGGTGACAAGCATGACCTGGACCGGGGTTGAAAGCCCGGTCATGCATGCCTGCGGCCACGATATCCACATGACCAACTGGGTCGGCACCGCCCGCGAGCTGATCGCCAACAAGGATGACTGGTCCGGCACACTCGTCATGATCGCGCAGCCGGCCGAGGAGCTTGGCCTTGGTGCCAAGGCGATGATCGAGGACGGGCTGTATGAGGACTTCCCCCTGCCAGATTACAATCTCGGGCTTCACGTCTCCGCTTCGGCTCCGGCCGGGACGGTCTCCTACTCCTCCGGTTACGCACTAGCGAATGTCGACAGCGTGGACATTCACGTCAAAGGGGTTGGCGGCCACGGGGCCTATCCGCACACCGCGAAAGACCCGGTGGTGATTGCCTCGAACATCGTGATGGGCCTCCAGACACTTGTGGCCCGCAATGTCGATCCACAGACACCCGCGGTTGTCACCGTCGGCTCTTTCAAGGCGGGCGCCAAGCACAACATCATTTCCGATGCCGCCGAACTGCTGCTGACCGTTCGCTCCTATGACGATGAGACGCGCCAGCTGCTGCTCGACGGGATCGAACGCATCGCGAAAGGCCAGGCGCAAGCGTATGGCGCACCTGAACCGGAAATCCGGATCGACTCCGACTACACGCCGTCGACCTATAATGATCCTGATCTGACGAGCGAAGCCATGGCTGCGATCAGCCAGGCGATCGGCGAGGACAATGTCAGCGAAGTCACGCCCGTAATGGGCGGTGAGGATTTCTCGCAGTACAGCCGGACGGAAGAAAACGTGCCAAGCCTGATCTTCTGGCTGGGTGCCATTGCGCCAGAAGCCTATGAAGCGGCACAGAATGGCGGCGAGTCCCTGCCGTCCCTGCACTCACCCTTCTTCGCCCCGGACCCCGAACCGACCATCGAAACCGGCGTGGAGGCCATGACGGCCGCCGCAATGGCGCTGTTCAACAAGGAATAGCTAAAGCTTGGCCAGCCAGTCGGTCAGCAACCTGTTGACCTCGGCTGGCCGCTCCTGCTGGGTCCAGTGCCCGCAACCTTCAAGAAGGTGCGCGCCCATCAGACCCGGCAGGTTCGGCTTCATCGCCTCAACAGGATCACCGGGAAACATTTTCAGGACCAGATCTTTCGTGCCGCCAATAAACAGGCTTGGCTGATAGATCTTGTGATCCTCGAGCTTTGTCAGGAACGCATGATCGCGTTCATGATTCCGGTAGCGGTTCAGCGGCCCGCGAAAGCCGGAATGTTCGAACTGGGATGCATAGTAAGCAACATCCTCCTTGCTGAGCCAGGGGAGGGGCATGTCCGGGTCCGGCAGTCGGTGCAGGAGCGTATCACCATGCCTCTTGTCGGTCGGCCATGTGCCTTCCGGCGCATCCCCGGAGATTGCGTAATAGAACTTCCGTATGGTCGCAGCCGGATCGGTTTCCAGTTCGGCCTCGGGCGGGCCGATGTCCTGGAAATAGACCTGGTAGAAAAACATGTTCCGGGCCGTGAAAAACTCGCGGAAGACCTGGATGGCCGGCTTCTCACCCGGTGGAATATAGGGCACGGACAGACCGGCCACTGCCCTGAACTGATCGGGAAACAGAAGCGCAGAATTCCAGGCAATCGGCGCGCCCCAGTCATGACCCACCACCACAGCAGGCCCGTCGGGCTGGAGCGCATGCGCAACGCCGGCAACATCCTTCGTGATCGTTTCCATGTCATAGGCTTCAACCGCCTGCGGCCTTTCGGAACCGCCATAGCCACGCACATCAAGCGCAGCTGCCGTGTAACCGGCCGCAGCAACAGCATCGAGCTGATGGCGCCAAGAATACCAGCTTTCCGGAAAGCCGTGAACGAACAGGACAAGCGGCCCCTCGCCCTGAACAGCGACGCGAAGGGTTATCCCATTCGCTTCAATCTCGCGGAATTCGGCGTTCATTGTGATGCTGCCCCGTCTGCCTGGGCCGCTGCTGACTGGATCATTTCCACTGTCTCCGGATGCGTGAAAACCTTGTAGCTGCCGCCGTTACTGGTCGCGTTGAGCTGCTGGAGCACAGAACCGAACTCGAGCGGAACGATCTCGATCGTTTCCGCATCGAAGCCCTGCTGCTTCAGGTTAGACGCCATCCCCTGCGCATCCTGATAGCTCAGCAAAATCGGTGTCGCCGGACCATTTCCCGTATCGATCTGGGTCTCTTTACCGTCTGCCGTGACGAAAAAGACCGGTGCACCGAAGCCTTCGCCGCTTTCATCCAGCGCATTCGCCTGCTCGACCTCTTCTGCGCCACCCTCGAACATCACCGGGCCATCCCAGGCCGTCAGCAAGGCCAGAAGGGGCACTGTTCCGGGCGTCATATTGCTCACGGCCGGTTCCTGGCGGGCCGCTTCAGCTGCCGCGGGACGCAGGAAAGCAATCAGGGAATCGTCGCCCTGCTCGTTACGGATAGACGCCATGCCCCCCTGCTGATCCTCCAGGACGATGACATGCAAGCCATTCAAGGCGTTTACAATGGTCGTGGATGGCTGTCCGGCCGCCTGGGGCTGGGCCGTTTCCTGTGTAGGCGCGGCAGCTTCCTGAGCGATCGCGTAAGGCACGGCAAGGGCCAGGGCTGCAAGCCCGGCAGATGCGAGGACTGGTTTCATTCGGAAGGTCTCCTGGAAGCGTGTCATTCCGGCCGGAGCCTATGCGGCCCGGCCGGAATGCACAAGGAAACCGATCAGCCCTGTTTGAGCGTCTCGAAGGGGACGTCCTTGTCGACACGCACATCCTGCGGAAGACCAAGGACACGTTCGGCAATGATGTTCTTCAGGATTTCATCCGTGCCACCAGCAATCCGCAGGCCCGGAGCCCACATGAAGCTCTGCTGGAAGATCGCGTTGGCCGGCATCGTCTCGGAATCGTTCATGATGCCGTAATGGTCCTGCATCTCGATCGCGGAGTTGCAGATATCCTGCAACTGGTTGGCCGTGATGATCTTGCCGATGGAGTTTTCCGGCCCTGGCGTACCGCCCCGCGACAGGGCCGTCTGGGTGCGGAACTTGGTCAGGTTGTAGCCTTGGGCCGCGACATACCAGTCGGCCAGCTTCTCGCGGAAGGCCTGATCGCTGAGCGTGCCCTTGCCGCGGGCATAATCCATGATCTCCTTCCAGTCCGGTCCCGGCGAGCCGCCAACGGCGAGGCGTTCATTCATCAGGGTGACGAGCGCCACCTTCCAGCCTTCGCCGACTTCGCCGAGACGGTCGGAGTCTGGTATCCGGACATCCGTGAAGTAGACCTCGTTGAACTCACGTCCGCCAGAGGCCTGATGGATCGGCTTGGCTTCGACGCCGGGATCATTCATGTCCACGATGAACATGGTCAGGCCCTTGTGTTTCGGCGCCTTCGGATCGGTGCGTGTCAGCACGATGCCATAGTCGGAAAAATGCGCGCCTGTCGTCCAGACCTTCTGGCCATTGATGACCCACTCGTCGCCATCCTTGACGGCCCGGGTCTTGACGCCTGCGACGTCAGAACCGGCGGCCGGCTCAGAAAATAGCTGGCACCAGATTTCCTCGCCGCGCAGCGCCTTCTCGACATAGCGCTTCTTGTGGTCATCAGAGCCAAAAGCAATGACGGTCGGCACACACATGCCAAGCCCGATAGCGAACGGGCCGGTGGGGGCGTCGAACTTGCCCTCTTCCTGGTTCCAGATGACCTGCTGCATCGACGTGCCGCCACGCCCGCCCCATTCCTTGGGCCAGGTGATCTGGGCAAAACCGCCCTCAGCCTTGGTCTTCTGCCAGTTCTTGGCGCGTTTCAGAAAGTCGTCAGTCGACCGGTGCCGGCCGCCTGCGCCGTCCTTCAGCTTCAGGTGCTTCTCGAGAAAGCCGCGAGCTTCTGCACGGAACTCTGCTTCTTCGGGTGTATCGTTGAAGTCCATGATCCAAGATCCTCCTTAGGCTGCGTTCTTGCGCTCGAGGGCGCTCACCAGCTTCTCTTTCCATATCTTTGGCGCGCCAGCCTGAACGGCGAGCAGTTTGGCACGGCGGTAGAACAGGTGGCAGTCGACCTCCCAGGTGAAACCCATGCCGCCATGTGTCTGGATGTTCTCCTTGGAGGCGAACCAGAACGCGTCGCTAGAGGCCAGCCTTGCAGCAGCAGCCGCCTCTGGAAGCTCGGCAGCATCCGTCGACAGCGCCCAGGCCCCGTAATAGCTGTTGGAACGGGCAACCTGATTCTTCACATACATCTCGGCAAGCTTGTGCTTGATCGCCTGATTGCCGCCAATCGGGCGACCAAAGGCAAAGCGCTCCTTGGCAAACTCGGTCGCCATCTCGAGACAGCGGTCGGCACCACCAAGCTGCTCAAATGCCAGCAGGACAGCCGCACGATTCAGGATGGCGTCATTAAGGTCCGCGGCCTGTCCGGCTGGGCCGATGCGTGTGCCGGGTGCGCCATCAAACTTGATTTCAGCGTGGCTGCGCGTTGGCTCCAGCGTCTGCACCGGTTTGCGCGTCACGCCATCGCCGGTCAGGTCGACGAGGACGAGGCTCGCCCCGGAGCCCTCCTTGGCAAGGACGATGGCGTGGGTGGCGATATCCCCATCGGTTACGGGAATCTTGGTGCCGCTGACTTTCGAGCCATCAAAGCTGACAGACAGCTTCGAGGCATCCGGGTTGCCCGGCCCTTCGCTGGCGGCATAGCAGCCGACGATTTCGCCGCTGGCGACTTTCGCAAGGAGGTCCTTCTTCTGGTCTTCCGACCCTGCGATTTTCAATGCTTCAGCGAAAAAGTATGCCGTGGAAGCGAAAGGAACCGGTGCGAGGGCCCGGCCCATTTCCTCAGCAATGACGCAAAGCTCGAGCATACCGAGCCCGAGACCGCCATATTCTTCCGGAATGGCTGTGCCAAGCCAGCCCATTTCGACGACCTGATTCCATACGTCCTCATTATGGGACTTGTTTTCATCGTCGAGGACTTCACGCACATGCGCGGTGGTACACCTGTTCTCAAGAAATTTACGCGCTTCGCCTGCGAGAAATTTCTGGTCTTCTGAAAAGTCGAAATTCATACGACCCCGTCTCCCTTGATATGCTGTCTGAAGCCTATCATAGCTGACTGCGTTGCGCCGGAAAGCCGTCTCGCAGCGGAAGGCGAAATCTTCGTGATAGATGAAATTTCAAACACCTGCTTCACCCTGCCTCAAACTGGATGTGACACAAGGCTCGTCAAGTTGGGAGTTCAGGCATGGCAAAAGCTCTTTTTCACAAGGCGCAGCGCGTATTCGTCAAACCCGTCGGGACATGGGCCCTTGTCGAGAAGGTGAAACCGCACTGGGTGAAGGATGTCGAGGAACCGCTTCGCGTCACTTACGAAGTCGGGCTCGGACGGGAATTCACGGCAGGTGAGCTGGTGTCGGAAGACGTCATGAATGGCCGGGACCGGAAGAATGATGATGCCGACCTCAATCTTGAGTACTGGCGAATACAGCGCGCAAGGAATCGCTGGCAAGAGAGCGAACAGACCTCCTCGCACCCCTATCCCGGCACGTTCCCTGTCATCATGACGGACGAGAACGACTGGGGCGGCTGGCGTGTGCCGGGCTCTGAATATGACCGTGACCCGCAGAAGATCGAGTACCAGGCCCGTCTTCTCGTGAATGCGCCACGCATGCTGAAAGTATGCCGTGCCATGGCCGAACTGGCCTCGGAAAGTGATGAAGGCATGCCTGACGAGGTCAAGAAAACCGTTCGGGAATGCCAGCTGATCCTTCGGCATGTCTACGAAATCACGGACTCGCCCAAGATGGCTGCTG
Source organism: Henriciella sp. (assembly GCF_029936995.1). Taxonomy (GTDB): domain Bacteria; phylum Pseudomonadota; class Alphaproteobacteria; order Caulobacterales; family Hyphomonadaceae; genus Henriciella. The sequence continues at coordinate 23,087 of NZ_JAPYRE010000009.1, read as the reverse complement.
AATAGCTGCCAAACATTCCAGTTCTGCAATTGAGACAATGCGCGCAGCGCCCTATCTTGACCTGACGTTACAGGCAATTTCAGGACAGCACATCAATGCGCACGGACACACCGGTTTCGGTCAAGCTGGACAATTACACGCCCTACCCTTTCGACATCGAGCATGCCGATCTCGACTTCTCGCTCGAGCCGGAAGCCACGCGCGTTCGCGCACGCATTAATATAAAGCGCCGCGCGCCGGGTGAGCTTGTCCTGGACGGGGTTGGACTGAAGCTGAATACAGTCGCTATTGATGGCCGCGAACTCACGCCCGCCGACTACACACTCGAGGAGGAGGTGCTCACCATACCGGGTGTGCCCGACAGCTTCATCCTTGAAACGGATGTCACGATCGATCCGTCAAAGAACACCGCCCTTTCCGGCCTCTACATGTCCGCCGGGCGCTTCTGCTCGCAGTGTGAGGCGACAGGGTTCCGCCGCATTACCTTCTGGCCAGACCGGCCGGACGTGATGAGCCGTTTCCATGTCCGAATGGATGCTGACAAGGCGAAGTACCCGGTCCTGCTGTCCAATGGCACGCCGGGCGATGCCGGGGATCTGGAAGATGGCCGCCACTATGCCGAGTGGGATGACCCCCATCCCAAGCCGTCCTACCTCTTCGCGCTCTGTGCTGGCGATTATGATATCTGGCGCGACAGCTTCACGACAATGAATGGCGACCATGTCGACCTGGGCGTCTATGTCGACAAGGGGCAGGCTGAGCGCGCCGAATGGGCGATGGAGAGCCTGAAGACGGCCATGAAGTGGGATGAGGAACGCTTTGGCCGGGCCTACGATCTCGGCGTATTCAATATTGTCGCCGTACGGGACTTCAATTTCGGCGCGATGGAGAACAAGGGCCTCAACATCTTCAACTCCGCATATGTGCTTGCGAGCGCTGAGAGCGCGACAGATGCCGATTTCGAGGCCATCGAGAGCATTGTCGGCCACGAATATTTCCACAACTGGACCGGTAATCGCATCACGTGCCGGGACTGGTTCCAGCTGTGCCTGAAGGAAGGCCTGACCGTTTTCCGCGACCAGGAGTTTTCCTCCGACCTGCGGTCACGGCCAGTGCAGCGCATCAAGGACGTCATGACCTTGCGCGCCCGCCAGTTTGCCGAGGATGCAGGCCCCCTCGCCCACCCTGTGCGTCCACAGGCCTATGGCTCCATCGACAACCTTTATACCGCTACGGTTTATGTGAAGGGGGCAGAACTGATCCGTGCGCTGACCGTGCTGATTGGCGACGAGGCCTTTGCCAAGGGTATGCAGATCTATTTCGATGAGTATGACGGCACAGCCTCAACCATCGAGGATTTTTACAGCTGCTTCGAGAAGGCTTCCGGGCAGGACCTCAGCCAGTTCCGCATCTGGTACGTCCAGGCCGGCACTCCTGAGCTGACGGTCGAAGAGGACTGGAACGCCGAAACGGCCACGCTTTCCGTGACGCTGAAACAATCGACACCTGCGACACCGAAACAACCGGAAAAGCAGCCCGTGCCCATTCCGCTGCGTGCGGCATTGCTTGACGGACAAGGCGGCCACGCCACAGCCGATGGCTGGAAGGACGGAGAGAACGTCCTCGTCCTGGACAAGTCTGAAGCTGTCTTCACCGCAAAGCTCCCCGCCGGCTCCGAACGCCCGATCCTGTCTCTCAACAGGCAGTTCAGTGCCCCTGTCCGCCTGAAACGCGGACTGGACCAGCCTGCCCTGCTGGCGCTGGCTGCTGCCGAGACGGATCCGTTCAATATCTGGGACAGTTTCCAGTCACTTGCGAAGGCGGAAATCTTCCGGCTGGTCGACAATCCGCAATCCCCACCGGATTCTGATTTCGTGAATGCCCTGGCCGCGGCCGTACGCAAGCATGCCCATGATCCAGCCTACGCCGCGTTGCTCACCGTCGTGCCGGACATTGGCGAACTCTTCCAGGAACGTGAGCCTGTAGACCCTGCCGGGCTGGACGATGCGCGCAAGCGCCTTCGCCACGCCCTCGCCGAAGCGATGGAAGCCGACCGCCGGAAAATCCTCGAGGAAGATTCCCCGGCCCCGTTCGAGCCGAGCGCAGAACAGGCCGGCACACGTGCCCTGCGTGCCGCCATGATCGGCCTGACAGGCGCACTCGGTACGGGCGAGGCCGCCGATGAACTCAAGCAGCTCTTTGATTCGGCGACCAACATGACCGAGAGCCTTGCCTGCCTCCGCGCCATGGTTTCCATACCGGGCAAGGCAAGGGATGATGCGCTTGCAGCATTCTATGACCGCTGGAAAGACAATCCGCTCGTCGTCGACAAGTGGTTCGCTGTCCAGGCCGGGCAAGGCAGTGCAGCAGACGCGCGCAAGCTTTCAGCACATCCTGATTTCGACCTGTCCAATCCGAACAGGGTCCGCTCTGTTGCCGCAGCGTTCTCGATGACAAACCTCGCCGCCTTCCATACCCCGGACGGGGCTGGCCACGAGGTTGTCGCGGATATCGTCAAGCGGGTCGACAAGCTCAACCCGGCCCTGGCCGCACGCCTCCTGACCAGTTTCGAGCAATGGAAAAAGCTAGAACCCGTAGCACGGGCAAGTGCAGGCAAAGTTCTTGAGGAACTGAGAGCCCACGGTTTGTCCAAACATGCCACGGATATTCTTGCCCGGGCACTGGACTAAACAATGACTGTCCCGCATTAACGCAAGTGCAAACATTTATTACGAGTTTAGGGCTCGGTTTGCACTTCGCGTCAGGGGCATCAAGCGTTGGCACTTACCCGCCAGACAACAAGATCAGTCAAGGATCGTGGAAGCCAGCGCTCAGGAGCTGGCTTCGGCCGCATCCTGCTGCTGACCCTGATATTGCTGGCAGGGGTTCTCGGCCTGATGCTCTGGAACAATTTCCAGGCGCGCAAGGCTGAAGAGCTACAGATCCTGCAGCGCGACACGTTACTTCTTGGCGCGAGCCTGAACCGCAAGGTGGATCGCGCTGGCGAGTATATCGAGAATGAGATTCGTGCCGGCTCGGCTATCAGGGAGATATCCGCCCAGGATGCGGGGCTGGATCGGATCGCAAGTCTCGACACCGCTCTTGAAAGCCGCAATGACACACTCGTGCAGGCGGCACGGAAAGCCGCAGAGTTGTCTGCTGAAGGACAGAGGGTCACACTTCTGGATGATGGGCGACTTGTCATAAGCTATCAGCCGACTGTCGGAACCGCCATCGTCGCATCCGTAGAGGCGCGCCACTGGCTTCAGGCTCCCGACCGTGATTCCCGCGTTCTGCTATACGGAGACGCGGCCGTCTCATCCGGAAACCGAAGCGTATTGCCCCCGAGCCGTGAGCTCGTGCAGCAAGGCAACGGCTTTCGCTACAAGTTTCCGCTGACGCGCTCGGCAACCTCATGTGCTGCACTCGCAGGTGCTGACTTCTCTCTCTGCCTGTCCCGAAACAGCCCGCTCGTTACGCCAGGGATGGGGCTGAACCTGTTGCTGGGGCTGTTCGCCGTTATCGCCGCAGCCCTGGCTTTGATGGGTGTTTACAGGCAGTCCGGCCGGTCCGCACCGCTTGTCGAAGCTGCCAGGTCTCCAGGCTCACAGGAAAACAGCCTGGAAGCTTCTGCCACAAATGCTGCGCTCGGTTTCTGGACGCTTAGACCTGAAGATGGCCAAGCGTGGATCAGCGATACTGCGGCCAGACTGCTCGGCTGGCCCGACTCAGGAGAAATTTCGCGCGCCGCATTCCTCGGGTCTTTCTCATCTTCACATCACGACAGCATCATGGAAGCGCTCGCGGAAGCCGGCACAGGCACTCCCTTCTCCATCCAGGCCCCGACAAGGGCTTCGGATGGTGGAAAATGGATGGAGCTGCGTGGCAGCCGCGAGGCTGGTGGCGTAAATGGCCGCTCGCTTCTGAGCGGTGTCGTCATGGACGTGACCGCAAGCATGCGCCTGCGCGAACGTCAGCGCACAGCAGACACCAGGCTGAGAAACGCTATCGAGAGCTTTCCCTGCCCGTTTGCCCTGTTCGACAATAACAGGCGGCTTTTCTTCTGGAACCGGGCCTATGAGGAGCTGTTTGACCTTTCCTCGGTTCTGCGGCCAGGGGCAAAACATGAAACAGTCGCCATCGCCCGCAGCGCTCAGGCCAGCAGCGAATCAGCGAGCCAGGAAGACTCCGCCACCACGCTTATCGGACTGAAGAGCAACATCTGGATCAAACTCGTCGAACAGACGACAGCCGCTGGCACCCTGGTCAGCTTTGGCATCGATGTGACCAATGATGTGCGCAACGAGCACCAGCTCCAACAGCAGCAGAAGAAGCTCAAGACACTCGTGCAGGACCTTGAGAAGTCGGAAGGCCACAAGGCAGAGCTTGCGCGCAAGTACAATGAAGAGAAGGGCCGAGCCGAAAAATCCGCTAATTCCAAGAGCGCCTTCCTGGCCAATATGAGCCATGAACTCCGAACACCGCTGAATGCCATTAACGGTTTCTCGGAAATCCTGGTCAACGAGATGTACGGTCCGCTGGGCGACAAGCGCTATGGAGAGTACGCCAAGGACATCCTGACCTCTGGCCGCCACCTGCTGGACATGATCAACGACATTCTCGACATCGCCAAGATCGAGGCTGGCAAGATGACGATCGATCCAAAGCCCGTTGATCTGGTTGACCCTGTCGATGCGGCCGTCCGGATGATCCGGCGCAAGGCCGAGGACAAGGGGATCCGGCTTGAGATGCGCACCGAAGAAGGCCTGCCCAACATTGATGCCGACCACCGCGCAGTTCGCCAGATGGTGCTCAATCTCCTTTCGAACGCGATCAAGTTTACGGATGCAGGCGGACGTATCACTGTTGCTGTCCAGCGCCGGGGAGACTTTATCCGTGTTGCTGTGAGGGATACCGGCGTCGGCATCCCGAAGGAACACCTGCCCCGCCTCGCCAACCCGTTCGAACAGGTTCAGGAAACACGCGAACGGAATACTGATGGTACGGGGCTTGGTCTGGCACTCACCAAGTCATTCGCCGAAATGCATGGCGGCAAGCTCACTCTCGCAAGCGAACCGGGCAAAGGGACAATGGTTTCCATCTTCCTGCCGGTGAACACGGGCGAGCATGGCCACGAGCGGAATGTCGCCTAGCCTTCAGGCGTAAAATCCTGGCTTATTTTATCCGAAACCTGCCGGGCGCCCTCTGCCACGCAGTCACGTCCTGTTTCCGCCAGGGCGCGAGCCCGCGCTAGCGGACCCGTGCCACTCGCGCCGACACGCGCCGAGGCGCTGTACTGGGCGATGGGTTTACGATTGCTCCCGTCCATAAGTGTCAGACTGAGCCGGCAGACGCCCTCGCTGCCTTGCAGGTTGAAGTCGTGCAGGCGCCAGTAGAGCTCATAATCCCCGCTTATGCCCGTGCCGTTATCAACAGCAAAACCGCTGCCGCCGGCACTGAAGCTGTCGATCATCGTGACCTGAAAAAGACGTGTGGCACGGTCCGCCCACGCCACCCCCGGCACAATCTGGTAACCGCCCTGTGGACCTTCAGAGGCGATATTACGGCTGGACAGCAGGCGGGGGGCATCCGGTTCTCGGACGACGAGCGTTGCGGCAACCGGGACCTGTCGCTCGGGCTCTGCCAGACGATAAACGGCCTGGGGCTTTGGCTGCTCAGGCAGCACCGAGACACATCCTGATACACTCAGGAATGCAGGCAGTAGCCAGAACCGGGCTTGGTGCGGCAGTTTCAATCTCATTGCCGGTCTCCTTCGTAGGGTACAGGATCACTTCGCAGCAAACCCTGCGGGTTCTGTTCGAGTTCTCGTACGAGACGGTCCATGCGGCGGATCAGGACACGCAGGTCCTGGGCGATCAGGCTGAAATCCGTAACCGCATCCGTAGCGGGACCTTCAATGACATCTGCTGCGGCACTTATCGCTTTCTCGCTCGACTCTATGCTGGTCTGCGCCGAAGCCGACATCTCTTCGAGGTCAGCGATCAGGGCAGAGATTTCGCTGCCGATCCGCACGATTTCTGAATCGGCGTTCTGGCCGATCCTGGAGACCGTATCTGACGCCTCTTCAATGCTCCGCGCCGCATCGCTCACCGCAGCCATTGTCGAGGAGAGATCATCGGAGATCGCTCCATCGCCACCGATAGACGCCGTAATCGCCTCGATATTCTGAAGAGTGCGTGTAACCGACTCGACATTCTCCTCACTGAGGAGCTTGTCGACGCGCTCAAGCGCAATCGTGGCCCGGCCCATGACTTCGGTCCCGCTGGACAGGAGCGCCGCGACGGGACTGTTCACCGATTCAATTTCCGGCACACGATCATCAGAAGCAGCAGACAGATTACGCGCGTTCGGGGACCCGGCATTGATTTGTATGAACGTTACCCCGGTAATACCCGCCAGTTCGATACTGGCGGTCGAGTCCGTCTTGACGGGGGTTTCGGTATCAACCCGTATGCGGGCGCGCACCATCGAAGCATCGTTCCGGTCGATGGCTACGCTCTCAACTTCACCAACCTTGATCCCGATATACCGGACAGATGCCCCTTCTTCGAGATTTACCGGCCCCTCGAAGACAATGTCATAAACATCGAATTCCTGATTGAACTGTGACTGGCCGAGCCACAGGACGAAACCCAGGCCGGCGATGGCGGCGAATATGACGAACGCCCCGATCATTGCGTAATTGGCACGTGTTTCCATCAGCTCGCTCCGGTTTCTGCTGCCCGGCCCCTCGGGCCGGAAAAATAATCCTGTAACCAGGGATGATCTATTGCGCGCAGCTCTTTCATGGTGCCGGTTGCAATAACACGTTTCTCGCCAAGAACCGCGATCCTGTCACACGTTGCGGCAAGCGTATCGAGGTCGTGAGTCACAAGAAACACTGTCAGGGACAGGGCGCGCTGCAAGTCCCTCACAAGCTTGTCGAAAGCCCCCGCAGTAATCGGGTCGAGCCCGGCGGTCGGCTCATCCAGAAAGAGAATGGGCGGGTCGAGGGCGAGCGCCCTGGCAAGCGCGGCACGTTTGCGCATACCCCCCGAAAGGTCTGACGGGAACTTGTCTCCCGCCGAAGTCTGAAGCCCTGCCATCCGCAATTTCTGGTCGGCCAGCTGCATCATGAAGTCCTTTGACAGGCGCGTATGTTCCTTCATCGGCACCATGACGTTTTCACGGACGGTCAGGTTGGAAAACAGCGCGCCGTCCTGGAACATGATGCCCCAACGGTCCTGCACACGCCGCATCGCATCGCCCTGCAGCCCGGTGACATCGTCTCCATAGACCTCGACAGTGCCGTCCTCCGGTGTTTTCAGGCCGACAATCGCCCGCAGAAGAACGGACTTGCCCGTGCCCGACGGGCCGATCACTCCGATCACCTCGCCCTGGCGCACATCGAGATCGAGGTTCTCGTGGACAACCGTACTACCATAGGCCGTCTTGAGGCCCCTTATGCGGATGGCAACATCTTCGCTCACAGGCCAAGCTCCATGTAGAAGATGGCAAACAGCGCGTCGATCACGATGATGGCGAACAGGGCCTGCACCACGGACTGTGTTGTCGCCCTGCCCAGCGACTGAACGCTACCGCCGACCATAAGGCCCTGACGGCAGCCGATCAGCGCAACCATCATGCCGAAAACGGGCGCTTTGGACATGCCAACCCAGAAATGCTGTAGCGGCACGATATCCTGTAGCCGGTTGAAGAACACAGTCGGATTGATCTCGAGCGCCAGCCAGCTGACGAACGCGCCACCGCCAATCCCGAACAACATCGCGATGAGGGTGAGGACGGGCGTCATCACCACCATGGCGAAGGCGCGCGGCACCACGAGCACATCCATCGGATCCAGCCCGAGGGTCTGCATGGCATCGACTTCCTGACGCATCCGCATGGCGCCAATCTGGGCCGTGAAGGCCGAGTTGGTCCTGCCGGCCAGGATAATCGCTGTCAGGATCACACCAAACTCCCGCAGAACGGCAATGCCGACAAGCTCGACCGTGAAGATCGTGGCCCCGAAGGCCTCCAGCGTGGTCGCGCCGATGAAAGCCACAACCATGCCGACGAAGAACGACAGAAAACCGACAATTGGCAAAGCATCCAGCCCGCTATCCTCCATGACCGAGAACAGCGCTGTCCAGCGCATCCTGGCCGGCTTGACGATCACCATGGCCATTGAGGTTATGGTCTCACCAAAAAAGGCCAGCAGGTTCACGGCTTCGTTGGTGAAATGGTTCGTTGCACGGCCCGTCCGCTCAAGCAGGTCGACCATGCCGAAGGACGATTTCTGCCGGGCCCAGCCCTCTTCTTCGGGCCTCAGTGCCTGCGCCTGCTCAATGAGATGGCGCATGCCTGAGGAGCCGCCCTCGACATCAATGCTATCAATGCCGGCATGTCGGGCCAGCCTGTCGAGCGCAAAGGCGGCTGCTGTATCGAAACGGCCCACGTCAGACAGTTCTACAATGAGACGATCTGCTCCCTCCAGATCTTGCTGGCGAAGCTCGGGTTCGACATGGTCCAGTGTATGAACGGTCCAGTCACCGTTCAGGGAGAGCTTCGCCTGACCGCCTGTCTTTTCCAGGTTATAGTGAGGGGTGGATCGCATATTCGCTTTTTGCCCGCTTGGTGTTTACTTTAACACCCAACCTTCAAGGATGCCGCCGAGCACTCTGTATATTTGTACTTTATTCCTTCAGCCGAGGCCGAATGACAACCCTTCACATCGAACATGTTTCCGCTCCCCTGAGAAAAGAGTTCTCGATTTCACGCGGCGCAAAGTCATCAGCCGAGACCGTACGTGTCACACTTGAAGCCGACGGCTACAAAGGACGTGGTGAATGTGTACCGTATAACAGGTACGATGAAACAGTTGGATCGGTGACGGAAAAAGTCGAATCGATGCGATCCTTGCTGGAAAAAGGACTTGATCGGACAGCCCTCCAGGAAGAGTTACCTGCGGGCGCTGCACGTTGCGCTATCGATTGCGCCATGTGGGATCTTGAGGCCAAGCGGAGCGGGGCGCCCGTCTGGCAGCTGGCCGGCCTGCCCGAACCTGCGGCCATGCCAACAGCCGCGACCATCGTCCTGGCAAGCCCGGAAGATATGGCGCTGGAAGCCCGTGACACTGCCGGTAGCATCCTGAAGCTTAAGCTTGGCGGGCAGGATGACATGGCCCGCGTCGAAGCCGTGCATGAGGCCCGCCCGGATGCAAAGCTGATCCTCGACGCCAATGAGGGCATCGATGGCGGCACTTTCCCCGATATAGTCCGGCGCGCTGCACAGCTCGGCGTCGTGCTGATCGAACAGCCCTTCCCGGCAGGCGATGATGCGTTTCTGATGCGCCGTCCGCCGGAGGTGGCCATCTGTGCGGACGAGAGCATGCATGTGCGCGAGGACGTTCAGGAGCTAGTGCGGCTGTACGATGTGGTGAACATCAAGCTCGACAAGACGGGCGGGCTTACTGAAGCCCTCGCGGCGGCAAGAGAAGCAAAAGCCGCCGGACTTGGCATCATGATCGGCTGCATGGTCGCAGGGTCACTGAGCATGGCACCGGCTGTCCTGCTGGGTGCGCTGGCCGATGTCGTAGATCTCGATGGCCCGCTCTGGCTGAGCGAGGATATTGCCGACGGCCTCACTTACAAGAACGGCCTTGTTCATCCGCCTTCCACGGCTCTCTGGGGCTAGGCGTCCTCCTCGTCGGCACCGGCGAAAACGGGCGGACTGGGCATACGCGCCGCACTGGTCGCCAGAAGGTGCCCCCAGACCTGCTCGTTGAGGGCACGGGCCTCTTCATCATCCCGCTCTTCAAGTTCAGCCTGAAGGTCGACCAGCAAGGCGGCGAGCTCATTCCGCTTTGCAGTGAGGTCGGAAATCCTGAAGGATTCAGGCTGGGCATTCTCTACCTTCACACCTCCCGTTGAGAGAAGCGCTTCGAGCCGGGTCACCTCATGAATCAGAAGGTCTGCCTGCTTGTCCCACATTTCCCCGGCCATGACAGACATCATGCCGGACATGCTGGCATGCCCGGCCGAGTAGTCCCCCTCGAGCTTGGGAGCGACATCGGTGACAAGCTTTGCCCCGATGCGCTGGAGGATCATGCCGATATCGCTCATATCTCCACTCCATGCTTGCGGGCCAGACGGCTGGCGAGCATCAGTTCATGCGCACAATGTGTAAACCAGCCTGACCAGGCCAGGATCGGATCGTCATTCTTGCCATCGGCAAAGGCGCGCGCTGAGGTAATCCAGATGCCAAGCCCCTTCAGGTGGGCAAACAGGCTCCACCATTCGAAAGCCGCCGGATCGAATGTGCAGCCCGACGCCTCCTGCCAGGTCGCGATGGCTTCTTCCCAGGGCAGGAAGCCCGCGGCCCGCTCGGTATCGTTGCCGCACCAGAGAAGGTCTGTCGCCCAGGCAAGGTCCTCATAGGGATCGCCGATATGCGCCATTTCCCAGTCCAGGATGGCGTTGATACTGCCATGCCCGTCATGCAGGAAATTGCCGCTTCTGTAATCGCCATGCACCAGTGACAGCTTCTGCGCTGGCGGCGGCGGATTGCGGCGGAGATAGCGTATCGCGGCCTGCGCAACGGGTTGCGGCTCACGCGCATTCGTCTCGATCTCGTTTGCCCAGTAATCGAGCTCCCGTTTCCAGCAACCGTCGGCTGGCGGGGTGTCGGTTTCGTCCTGTATGGGCGCACCATCTATGTCCAGTGACGCGATCGCGCCCAGATGGCGGAAAAAAGCACGCCCGACATCTGCCCTGTGCGGCTCGACATCCTCGATACGGAAAGGGTTGAGTGCCAGTCCATCCTCAATGCGCCCCATCACGAAGAAGGGGGCGCCCAGCGGGCCGGGATCTGTTTCCAGGAACAGGGCTTCCGGGGCCGGGATGTCTGCCTTGCCAAAAGCGGTGCGGATGGCTGCGAACTCAATGCGCCGTTCGGTATCGATCAGGCTGTCCGGCGGGTCCTTGCGAAGGATAAGTCCTCTGGTCTTGGGGCCTGTTGCATCCTCATATGCGATATCGACCGAATAGGTTTCCCGGCTGGCACCGCCGTGGATACGGTTCATGGCCGTGATCCGGAGATTCTTCGCGCCCGGTATATGCGCTTCAGCGTAGGCGGTGAAACGGTCTGCGATCTCCCTGTACGCCTCTACGGGTTCAGGCATCCAGAAGCTCCTTCCAGCCGCTCTCGTCATGCGGGCCGATGAAAAGCTGCTCAAGCGCGCCAATCCCCTCGGACGCCTGTCCGTCCGGGCCTTCATGACGGACTTTGGAAATCGCCTGTATGTGGAGATTGTCCGGCTGGTTCCAGGGCATGTCGGCAGGTTTGAAATCCTCACGGCCGATCGCATATTCGCCCTTCCATGCGGCATGTCCCCATTCCGGGTGGCCATAGCCGATGCCCTTCATCTGGAACGTGCCGAGCGGTTCGTAGTGGACCTTGTGTTCACGCCCTTGTGGATCAGTGGCGGTAAGGACAGCAGACTCAACGCGCCGCGTGCCTGGCTTGAATTCCGGCTTGAAATCAGGGTTGGCCAGATGGATCAGGCCATTGGCGTCCGCCCCGTCCATGCCAAAGACCGAGCGGGTGTTCCAGCGATCGCCTTCCTGGTCCTCATTCACGTGGAAGTAAACCGCCGCGTTCGGGAAGTTCATGGGGGTCCAGATCCAGTAGAACTGGAAAGGCTTTTCCGGAACAACGGGCTGTGGGTCCTGCGCGCCGAGCGGGCGAACGCCCCAGCTGCGGTCGCGTGTGCCCCAGAATGGATCGCTGCGCAGGTCGATCGTCTCCCCATCGACCGTAATGGTGCCAGACCAGTGGCCATTCTGCGTCATGCGCGTCACATCCATCACCATGCGTGAGCCGTTGCGCCGGGTGAAACGCGGTTCCTCAACAGGAAAATGCCGCCCCTCGAAAGTCAGATCAGCAGAGATTCCTTCGGCGTCTTCGAGCTTTATGCGCACGGATTTGAGCGGCTGGAGCACCTCGATGCTCATCGGGCCAACGCGGGTATCCATCCGTTCGAAGTTGAGGATACGCGACAGGTGAACCGATCTCTGTACACCGTCTTTCACGACAGAGAACGCCCCGTCCATGATGTTGAGGTGCGGATAGACACCAAAGGCGGCCCCGAAAAAGATCGAGCCGTCCTTTGAATAGCCGTTGAAAAAGTACCGGTCGTAGAAATTGCGGTCAGACCCGGCAACCCAGACGGGCTCCGGTGTCTGGTGAATCGGATATTCGTCGCCCCAGGTGAGCATGTGGTGTGTACCTCCCTTTGCGTGACCTCTTGGCGGGCCTGTTCTCGCCCCTACAGTGAGCAAAGCAGTCGACCGGATCAATCACTGACGCTGGGGAAAAGGAAAACATCAAATGACATCAAGGGTTTCAGCCGATGAAGCGAATGCCTTCCTGCGCGAGGCCTTCGACGGGGCGCAAAGCCGCTCAGAGGTGATCCTGATGGAAGATGGCCATGCCATGATGCGCCTGAAGGCCGGCAGCGAGCACCTGCGCCCGGGCGGCTATGTCTCCGGGCCGACACAGATGACGATGGCGGACAGTGTCACTTACATGGCGATCTTCACCCGCCTCGGCATCACACCGATGACGGTGACCAGCAACCTCAACATGAACTTTCTGCGTCCCTGTATCGGAGAATCAGTGATTGCCGAGGCGAAGCTGTTGAAACTCGGCCGGACGCTGGCGGTAGCCGAAGTCGAGATCCGGGCCGAAGGCTCGGACAAGGTGGCCAGCCATGCCATTGTCACCTACTCAATCCCTCAGGAGACCTGAGACGGGACAGAACTCCTGACGCGACGTCATTGATGCGAAACGTCATATAATCCGCTTATTCTCTGGGCATAAAAAATACCCGGAGGAAGCATGGCAGAACCGCAGGAAAATAAAGTTCTCGACGTCCTGATCGTAGGCGCCGGTATTTCAGGCGTCGGCGCGGCCGGGCACCTGAGCGCCCGGTGCCCGGACAGGAAGATTGCCGTCTTCGAGGCGCGCGACAGCTTCGGGGGCACATGGAAAGTCCACACTTATCCAGGCATCCGCTCCGACAGCGATCTCTTCACGTTCGGCTATCGCGACAAGCCGTGGACCGGCCCGCCAATTGCCAGTGCCGCCGAAATTCTGGACTATATGGGCGAGTTCATCGAGGAAAACGGCCTCGACCGTCATATCCATTACAACCACAAGATCACCAAAGCGAACTGGTCATCAGCCGACAAGCTGTGGACGGTCACTTACGAGACCCCGAATGGTGAGCATAAGCTACACACCCGCTTTCTCTGGATGTGTCAGGGGTATTACGACCTCGACAAAGGCTATACGCCTGACTGGGACGGCATGGACAGCTTCACCGGCGAAGTTGTGCACCCACAGAACTGGCCTGACGATCTGGACCTCAAGGACAAGAAGGTTCTCGTCATCGGCTCGGGCGCAACAGCGGCCACACTGGTGCCCAACATTGCCGACGACTGCAAACACGTCACCCTGCTCCAGCGTTCACCAACCTATTTCGCGCCGGGGCGTAATGCCAATGAACTGGCGGATGAGCTGCGACGGCTCGAGATCGACGAGGAGTGGATCCATACCATTGTCCGCAAGAAGGTTCTGGTCGATCAGCGCGACTTCACCCAGCGCGCCAAGGATGAACCGGAGACTGTGAAATCCGAACTGCTGGAAGGCGTAAAAGCCTTCCTCGGCGAGGATTTCGACATGAAACACTTCACGCCACACTACCGGCCCTGGCAGCAGCGCATCGCCTTCGTGCCTGATGGCGATATCTTCCAGGAAATTGCCGCGGGCAAGGCAAGCGTCGTAACCGACCACATCGACCGGTTCGTGCCGGAAGGCATCCGGCTTCAATCCGGCGAAACCCTTGAAGCCGATGTCATCGTGACGGCGACGGGCTTCAATCTCTCCTTCCTGGGTGACATCCCATTCGAACTGGATGGCAGGCCCGTGGACTGGAACGAACGGCTGACCTGGCGTGGCATGATGGTCGAAGGTGTGCCGAACATGCTGTTCGTCTTCGGCTATTTCCGGGCCAGCTGGACACTCAGGGTCGATCTGCTGGGCGATTTCATGGTCCGCCTGCTTGGCCAGATGGATGAACGCGGCGCGGTGGAAGTGCGCCCGGAAGTGCCCGCCAGCGAGCGGGACATGCAAAGGCTGAGCTGGATGAACCCGGATGACTTCAATCCCGGATATCTCCAGCGTGGCGAGCACCTGATGCCCGCCCGGGCCGAGCACCCGGAATGGCAGCACACACAGGACTACTGGCACGAGAAAGACACCCTGCCCGAGATTGACCTGGATGGTGAGGCGTTCGTCTATGAAGATGAAGACGGCAATCGGGTTTCAGAACGTTCAGCCGATGCCGCCTGATGCCATCAGGGATTGGCGGACATGAACCGCTGATCCAGAATATTGTTGAAAGGTTAGCTTCATGTCGCTTGCACTCGCGGGTTCAGCTCTTGGCTTTCTGGGTGTCGCGCTCGGCGCTTTCGGCACACACGGGCTTTCATCACGCTTTACGCCTGAAACGAAAGGCTGGTGGGAGACCGCAACGCTTTACCTGCTCGTTCATGCGGTAGCCATCTTCGCGACAGGGCTGAGCGGACGCGCAGGGCTTTTCTCGACAGGCGGCTGGATCATGGTCCTCGGCGCGCTCGTCTTCTCCGGCACACTATATGCCATGGCGCTGGGCGCGCCGCGCTGGTTCGGGGCGATCACGCCACTGGGCGGGCTTGGGCTGCTGGCCGGGTGGGCGCTGTTTGCGGTGGCGGCACTCAGATCATGATTTCTGAACCAAGCCCCCTATTCCGTAGAAACCTGCTGATTGCTTCAATCGTATTTGGAACGATTGTCGCTGGTGTCTTTTACTGGTTTTTTGACTATAACAGACTGACAGACGTTTCCGGAAACATGTGTAACATCCGAGAGATGACCGCTGATGGCTGCGGCGAGATGCCGAGAAGCACGAATGGTTATGCCTATATAGGAATATTTAGTCTTGGGTCCGTCATTCCCACCGCATTGCTTGTTCTATGTCGCGTTCTGCCAGCATCCATACTGAAAGACTTCAAACTATCTGACCTTTATGTTGATAATAATTCAGTTGTTGCTCCCAAGAAATCTCCCGCCCAATCCGAAGATTCCTGACCAGGTCAACAGCAGGGGATTGGCAAGGCGCGCGGATTGAATATGGTGCGGCCAGATATTGCACACGTGAAATAAATGGAGGAAAGCATGGCCAGTCTCTTCGATATGAGCGGCAAGGTTGCGATCATTACCGGTTCATCGCGCGGCATCGGCAAGGCGACAGCCGAGCAGATGGCAGAACAAGGCGCAAAGGTCGTCATCTCGTCGCGCAAGCCCGGCCCGTGCCATGAAGTTGCCGCGGAGATCAACGCAAAGCATGGCGACGGCACGGCGATTTCGGTCCCAGCCAACATCTCCTCCAAGGATGATCTGACAAACCTCATCGAGGAGACCCGCAAGGCATTCGGCAAGATCGACGTGCTGGTCTGCAATGCAGCCTCGAACCCGTATTACGGCCCGCTCGAAGAGATCGGTGACGAAGCGTTCGAGAAGATCCTCTCCAACAACATCATTTCCAATCACTGGCTGATCCAACTCGTTGCGCCGGAGATGAAGGAACGCAAGGACGGCGCCATCGTCATCATTTCCTCGATTGGCGGGCTCAAGGGCTCCCCGGTCATCGGTGCCTACAACATCTCCAAGGCGGCGGACTTCCAGCTGGCGCGCAACTATGCGCTCGAGCTTGGACCGTACAATATCCGCGTGAACTGCGTTGCGCCGGGCCTCATCAAGACCGACTTCGCCCGCGCGCTCTGGGAGAATCCGGAGAATGCCAAGCGCGTCGAGGAAGGCACACCCATGCGCCGTATCGGCGACCCGGAAGACATTGCAGGCGCTGCGATCTTCCTGGCATCTGATGCGGGCAAGTACATGGCCGGCCAGTCGATCGTCGTCGATGGCGGCAGCGTGATCGTGTAGGCCCATGCACAAGACCGACCTTCCCGGGAACCCACCGGAAACCGAGACGGATTTCGACACGTTCAGACAGGTCGATATCCGTGTCGGCACGGTGCTGGAAGCTGCTCCTCTCGAGGGAGCACGAAAGCCTGCCTTGCGTCTCGTCATCGATTTTGGCGAGGGTGTTGGCACGAAGAAAAGCTCCGCGCAGATCACCGCACACTACACACCGGAACAGATTGTCGGGCGGCAGGTCGCCGCGGTGGTCAACTTCCCGCCACGCCAGATCGGCAAGTTCATGTCCGAGTGCCTGACGCTCGGGTTTCCCGATGCCAATGGCGACATCGTGCTGTTCTCTCCTGACAGCCCTGTTCCGAACGGAGCGCGACTCGCATGAGCGTTGAAACAGATCTCGACCAGTTCTCACCGCATTTCCGTCCCTTCATCGAGGGGATCACGACCGGCAACTGGCCGAACAAGCCAAAAGGGCTGCAGAAGCTCGGCATCATGCCCGAGCACTGGCTGAAATCCATTGAGCCCGGTCATGTGCGCTATGTCTGGCCGAATGATGGCAGCCACGACATCCAGCCCAACCGGACCTTCGGCGGCTGGGTGGGAGCCCTGTCCGATCATGTGGTCTCTATCTGCATGTTCTCTGCACTGGCAGATGGTGAGGCATTCACCACGCAGGATCTTCAGATCAAGCTCTTTCGCCCGGTGTCGCAGGGTGACATCACGATTGAAGCACGGGTCATCAACAGGTCCCGCTCCACGGGCTATGTTGAGGCGGAGTGGAAGAATGCAGACGGCAAGCTGCTGGTAAAGGTCATTGCCTGGAAAGCCATCCGCACGGTCGAGGCCATTCACGGGCCGCGCTGAAGCCAGGCTCAGTCCAGTTTCAGCTCGTCGCCGATCAGGCGGACCGAGGCCGGCTGAACCAGATCGGCATGGGCGATATTTATGGAGTGGATGACCGCTTCGATCTCGCGGCGCCAGTGATCGAGGAAACCGGCCAGACGCGGAAACTTCGGCGCCCTGTCGACCGTCTGCCAGACGAAACTCTGGAGGAGTTTCGGGAAATCGGGCCTGTAATAGATGATCTCGGCGGTCAGCAGGCCGCCTCCTGAAAGCTGCTCACGGAAGTCATCATGGGTCATGCAACAAGCCTTTCCTGCACTTGATTCATTTGCATGAGCGTGCCACCACCCCGACCGCTGTCAAGAAAAATACATATAATCAGAATGTTAGCAGCGTTCACAGTCTGCTGCCAGCAGCCATCTTGTGCAGCCGTCCGCCCTGCCCCAACTCTGTTCCAGATTTAAGCTTTCCGCCTGTTGACGCGGATGCCCCCCGTTCCTAATTCAACGGCGTTAGCAGTCCGGCAACGTGAGTGCTAATCCATTTTCACACTGCCATTCAGGCAAAGTTCAAGAAGTTCAAAAGGTAGGGAAAGTTCATGAAATTCCGTCCATTGCATGACCGCGTGCTCGTGAAGCGCGTTGAGGAAGAAGAGAAAACGGCCGGCGGGATCATCATTCCGGACAGCGCCAAGGAAAAGCCGCAGGAAGGCGAAGTCATCGCCGTCGGCAAGGGCGGCATGGGTGATGACAACGAAATCATCCCGCTCGACGTCAAGGCAGGCGACCGCGTCCTGTTCGGCAAATGGTCCGGCACCGAAGTCAAGATTGATGGTGAAGACCTGCTCATCATGAAGGAAAGCGACCTTCTCGGCGTCGTCGAGTAAGCGTCTGCGCTTGCCCTTTCCAAAAGACAAAGTCGAAATTTCCAGAGGAATACACTAATGGCTGCAAAACAGATCAAGTTCAGCACCGATGCGCGCGAGCGCATGATGAAGGGTATCGACACCCTCGCCAATGCGGTGAAGGTAACCCTCGGCCCGAAAGGCCGTAACGTCGTTATCGAGAAGTCCTTCGGCGCCCCGCGCTCCACGAAGGACGGCGTTTCCGTCGCCAAGGAAATCGAGCTTGAGGACAAGTTCGAGAATATGGGCGCACAGATGCTGCGTGAAGTTGCCTCCAAGGCGAACGATGTCGCCGGTGACGGCACCACGACAGCCACCGTGCTGGCCCACTCCATCGTGCGCGAAGGCATGAAGCGCGTGGCCGCCGGCATGAACCCGATGGACCTCAAGCGCGGAATCGACAAGGCGGCACTGGAAGTCGTCTCCGATCTTGCCCACCATTCCCGCAAGGTCAAAGAAAACAGCGAGATCACGCAGATCGGTACGATTTCCGCCAATGGCGACAAGGAAATTGGCGGCATGATCGCCAAGGCGATGGACAAGGTCGGCAATGAAGGCGTGATCACGGTCGAGGAAGCCAAGTCGCTCGAGACCGAACTCGACGTCGTTGAAGGCATGCAGTTCGACCGCGGCTATCTCAGCCCGTATTTCGTGACCAACCCGGACAAGATGAATGCGGAACTCGAAGACCCGTTCATCCTGCTCCACGAGAAGAAGCTGTCTTCCCTCCAGCCGATGCTGCCGATCCTCGAGCAGGTCGTCCAGAGCCAGCGTCCGCTGCTGATCATCGCTGAAGATGTCGACGGCGAAGCGCTTGCCACGCTGGTGGTCAACAAGCTGCGTGGCGGCCTCAAGGTTGCTGCCGTGAAAGCCCCCGGCTTTGGTGATCGCCGCAAGGCTATGCTGCAGGACATCGCTGTCCTCACCGGTGGTCAGGTCATCTCCGAAGACATCGGCATCAAGCTCGAGAACATCACGCTCGACATGCTGGGCACGGCCAAGAAGGTCGAGATCGACAAGGACAACACGACCGTCGTCGACGGTGCCGGTTCCAAGGAAGACATCGACGCGCGCGTTGCCCAGATCAAGAAGCAGATCGAGGACTCCAGCTCCGACTATGACAAGGAGAAGCTCCAGGAGCGCCTTGCCAAGCTCGCGGGCGGTGTTGCCGTGATCAAGGTCGGCGGTGCAACCGAGTTCGAAGTGAA
The DNA here is from genome assembly GCF_029936995.1 of Henriciella sp. Lineage (GTDB taxonomy): Bacteria > Pseudomonadota > Alphaproteobacteria > Caulobacterales > Hyphomonadaceae > Henriciella. Next base: position 4,088 of record NZ_JAPYRE010000009.1, on the reverse strand, counting down.
GGAACGCAAGGACCGTGTCGACGACGCGCTCAACGCCACCCGCGCAGCTGTCGAGGAAGGTGTCATTCCTGGCGGTGGCGTTGCCCTGCTCCGGGCCGCCCAGAACATCGACGTGAAGGGCGAGAACGCTGACGAGCAGGCCGGTATCGATATCGTCCGCCGTGCCCTCGAAGCGCCGGTCCGCCAGATCTCGGAAAATGCCGGTCTCGAAGGCTCTGTCGTGGTTGCCAACATCCTCAAGGAAAAAGATCGCGGCTACGGCTTCAACGCCCAGACCGAAGAGTATGGCGACCTCTACAAGATGGGCATCATTGACCCGGCCAAGGTTGTCCGCTCTGCCCTGCAGAACGCTGCATCCGTCTCCGGCCTTCTCATCACGACGGAAGCCGGCATTGCCGAAGCTCCGAAGAAGGAAGGCGAAGGCGCCGCCGGCGGCGGCATGCCCGACATGGGCGGCATGGGTGGAATGGGCGGCATGGGCTTCTAAGGTCGGCAACGACCTGGAAGGCCACGGCAGCGGCATCCCGCCACTGCCAGCGCCAACATCCAGACACCAGAACAAGGGCGGCACTTCCGGGTGCCGCCCTTTTTCGTTGGCTGCACGAAAAATTTCAAAATTCAACAAGTGTTGAGGGTTGCATCTGCAACTGACCGTGCGTAAGGATCAGCCCCATGAGTAAGATCTACAAGACAGCCGCGGACGCCCTGGACGGCGCGTTGTTTGACGGCATGACGATCGCCGCGGGCGGCTTTGGCCTCTGCGGTATCCCCGAGCTTTCCATCGCCGCCATCGCCAAGGCGGGCACGAAGGACCTGACAGTCTATTCCAACAATGCCGGTGTCGACGGGTTCGGCCTCGGCGTTCTGCTGGAAAACCGGCAGGTCAAGAAGATGGGCTCGTCCTATGTCGGTGAGAACAAGGAGTTCATGCGCCAGTATCTCGGTGGAGAACTGGAGCTGGAGTTCAACCCGCAAGGCACGCTCGCTGAACGGATGCGCGCAGGCGGGGCCGGGATCGCGGGCTTCTACACCAAGACCGGCTACGGCACGCAGATCGGCGAAGGCAAGGAAGTGAAGGAATTTCACGGCGAGAAGTACATTCTCGAGGAAGGCATCTTCGCAGACCTCGCCATCGTGAAAGCCTGGAAGGCGGACACGACAGGCAACGCGGTCTTCCGGAAGACCGCCTGCAATTTCAACCTGCCGGCCGCCATGTGCGGCAAGATCTGCGTCATGGAAGTCGAGGAAATCGTCGAGCCCGGCGAACTTGACCCGAACCATATCCACCTGCCCGGCGTCTTCGTGCACCGGCTGGTACAGGGCCAGCATGAAAAGCGCATCGAACAGCGCACGACCCGGAAGAAGGAGACCGCCTGATGCCCTGGACACGTGAAGACATGGCCAAGCGCGCCGCGCAGGAGCTTGAAGACGGGATGTATGTCAATCTCGGCATCGGCATTCCGACACTGGTCGCCAACCACATTCCCGATGGCGTCGAGGTGACGCTGCAATCGGAAAACGGGATGCTCGGCATGGGGCCTTTCCCCTATGAGGGCGAGGAAGACCCGGACCTCATCAATGCCGGCAAGCAGACCATTACCGAACTGCCCCATACCGCCTTCTTCGACAGCGCGACAAGCTTCGCGATGATCCGCGGCGGCAAGATCAACATGGCGATCCTCGGCGCAATGGAAGTCGCGGAGAATGGCGATCTCGCCAACTGGATGATCCCCGGCAAGCTCGTGAAGGGCATGGGCGGGGCGATGGATCTCGTGGCCGGTGTGAAAAAGATCGTGGTCATCACGGACCACACCTCAAAATCCGGCGCGCCGAAACTGATCAAGGAATGCACCCTGCCCCTGACAGGCACAGGCGTCGTCAACCGGATCATCACCGATCTCGGTGTTTTCGACGTTGTGGAAGGTGGGCTTGAAATCAAGGAGATGGCCCCGGACGTCACCCGCGAGGAAATCTACGAGAAGACCGAAGCGAAGATCGTGAACTAGTTTTCAGACCGCCACTCGAGTGCCAAGTTTGCTGCCTAGATCCGTTGGAGACAGGAGGCAATTGGATGACTCGGTGGATATCGTACGTGACGATGTGTCTAATCGGCTTGTCCGTTCTCGCGCTCTTTGGCGCATACTGTCTTTTCTCAAGCCTCGCCGCTACAGCAATCCACGACTCCGGATTTACCGCAGAAAGCGAGCTGTCACAGTCGAGCGATGCCTTTCGCATAGTCAATCAGAGCTTGGGCCCTAAGGAAGCCGGTATGGACGGCCCACACCCCGTCGCCGACAGGTTGGCGCTGGAAATACATAGCGAGCAGGCGACGGCCGGCATTGGAGCCCATCTAACCCGTCTGTTTATCGCACGGCAACTTAAGCAACGTTTCGACACATCCGAGCTGACGGCGGAATGGCTAGAACATGTGTATGTAGGGTCTGGCCAGTACGGTGTTGAGACCGTCTCTCATGACGAATTCGATAAGCCTTTCGATGAGCTTACGAATAAGGAAGCGATGTTGATCGCTGCCCTGATTAAAAACCCGACCATCAGAACCTCACCCGATCGATGGAAGAAAGAAGCTACACGCCTACGCGAAGTGTATGCCCCAAATAGGCGCGACTTCTAGTCGGCTTCCAGAACGGCAAACAGCCGCCGCTCGTCTTTGCGTAATCTGACAGGGCCGGAGAGGTTCTCCAGCCTTTTTTGTCGCGCGCCATCTCGACCAGTTTGGGGTGGATATACGAGTTGCGCGCAATCGTTGTTGGGTTGCCAAGGCGGGCCGCAACGGCTTCGGAAATGCCCTTGATGCCGTCGGCGCCCTTGCGCAGTGCTTCGACCGCGGCGAGCGGGAAAGCCATGCAGCTCAAACCTCGCATCTGGCCTGCCGGTTCCCGCGTCAATTCGCGTTGCGGCATGGATTGAAAGCAGCCCCGTTCACTCTAAGAGTGCGTCTCAGAAGAGAAACAGGGAGAAGTGACATGGCAAAGGGATCGATGCCCGTACTGGTTGGCGTTGGGCAGGCGATGAGCCAGTGGGACGGCAAGAACGGCCCAGAGGGCGCGCCGTCCCCGCTCAGCCTCGCGCATAACGCTTCGCAAAATGCCCTGAAGGATGCCAGTGTCGACGCAAGCGAAATCGACGCCATCACCTTCGTACGCATCTTCGAGGACTCGGTGCCGAATGCGCCGCACCCGCATGGGCATAACACCAACCTGCCCGGTACGCTGGCACGCGACCTGAAGGCAGACGCGAAGACCCTCATCTACTCCGATGTCGGTGGCCAAAGCCCGCAGGCGCTTGCCAATGAAATGGCCGCCCGCATCCATGACGGTGAATTCGATGTCGCCCTCGTGGCCGGGTCAGAAGCCAACCGCGCCTCCAAGGGCGCGCTCAAGAATGGCGTCGAGATCAACTGGGCCGATGAGAGCCATCTGGACTATGAAGATCGTGGTCTTGGCGGCAGGATGCTCAGCCGCGCCGAAGCCAAGCATGGACTGGTGGCCCCGGCCTTCTTTTATGCCCTGTTCGAGAATGCCATCGCCGCGCGTGAGGGACGCACCAAGTCCGGCCAGCGCCAAGCCATGGCAGAACTCTTCCACCCCTTCACCAAGGTGGCAGCAGATAATCCCTATTCTCAGTTCCCCACCGAGCGCAGCGTGGATTTCCTAAAGACCCCTTCTCCGGAGAATTACGAGTTCGCCGACCCGTTCCTGAAATGGCATATCGCGCAGGATGCGGTGAACCAGGGGGCCGCAATGCTTCTCATGTCCGAGGAGAAAGCAGATGAACTCGGCGTCGCGAAAGACAAGCGCGTCTATCTTCATGGCGGCGGCGAGGCGAGCGATGACCTGATCTCCGAACGGCCGAAACTCGATGGCTCCTGGGCAATGGAAGAAGCCATTTCCCGTGCACTTGACCAGGCTGGCAAGACATCTGGCGGGATGACCTATTTCGATATCTATTCCTGCTTCCCGTGTGCTGTGTTCTCAGCCGCTCAAGGGCTCAATATTGACCCTTTCAACGATGAACGCGCCCTGACGCAGACAGGCGGACTGCCTTTCTTTGGCGGGCCAGGCAATAAC
>NZ_JAPYRE010000004.1 GCF_029936995.1 Henriciella sp. | reverse complement strand
GCACCTTAGCGTAGGTGCGTCGAACCAGATATTTGATGAGCTTGCTGATTGGAACAGCGTCCTCAAGGACGTTTCCATTGATCAGCTTGCTGAGATACATGACCCGGCAAATGACCTAGAAAGCCCTGACAACGCTTTAATTGAGGCGCTTGGGGGCGATCATGGGTGATCGTCCCAACAAGCGTTTAGCGCCGTTTTCTCTACGTCTATCCTTCGAAGAACGTGCGAAGCTGGAGAATCTGGCTGCGGGTGAAAGCCTGTCTTCTTTCATTAAGCGCAATGTTTTTACTGAGAACGGACAAAGAAATGCTGCACCGCCTCAAAAGCGAGGGAAAGCGCCGGTTAAGGACCACATTCTCCTGGCTCAAGTTCTTGCTGCACTTGGACACTCAAGGCTCTCTCAAAACCTCAATCAGCTCGCCAAGGCCGTGAACACCGGCAATCTACCGCTGACCCACGACATCGAGCGTGAACTAAAACAAGCGTGCGGTGATGTTCAGGCGATGCGTTCGTCACTCATGCGCGCTCTCGGCATGAAGACAGATGAAGACGCAACAAGCCGGGAATCAGCATCACAGAGCTTCACTCGCTCTACATTAGATACGCGAGAGCTAGTGCCATGATCATAAAGGGCTCACAACGCGGGGGCGCAACGCAATTGGCGTCGCACCTTTTAAAAAGTGAAAATGAACACGTTGAGATTCACGAGCTACGCGGGTTTGTGTCGGATGATTTGCATGGAGCTTTCAATGAGGCTCACGCGATAGCTAAGGGCACACGCTGTCAGCAGTTTTTGTTCTCAATGAGCCTTAGCCCGCCTCCCTGGGAAAGAGCATCCACCGAATCTTTTGAGCGTGCAGCCAATGCCGCTGAGGAGCGGCTCGGTCTGGAAGGCCAGCCAAGAGCTATTGTTTTCCACGAAAAAGAGGGCCGCCGCCACGCGCATGTTGTTTGGTCCCGCATCGACGCAGAAAATATGCGGGCAATCAACCTTCCTCATTTCAAACGGAAGCTCACCGCGTTGTCGAAAGAAGTCTTCCTCGAAAACGACTGGAAATTGCCAGAAGGCCTTCGCGATCCAAATCTTCGTGATCCGCTAAATTTCAATCAAGATGAATGGCAACAAGCCTTGCGCGCCGGGCGTGACCCGAGAGAAATCAAGCAAGTCTTTCAGAGGGCATGGAGCCAATCCGATAGCGCAAAAGCTTTTGGTGCTGCGCTATTAGAAAATGGCTTTGTTATCGCTCGTGGGGATAGGCGCGGCCACGTCGCGATTGATTATACCGGCGAAGTCTATGCCATCGCCAAATACACCGGCGTTCGAGCTAGTGGTGTCCGCGAAAGGCTCGGTGATCCTACGACACTCAACAGCGTTGAAGATACCAAAACAGCCCTGCGCGAACGACTCACACCTCGCCTGCGATCAATGTCTGACCAATTGCGAAAGAAGCAAGCCGACGAACAAAAGCCGTTAAAAGACGAAGCCCGAAACCTAGCACGGACACACAAGGCCGAACGCGCCAAATTGAAAGCAGGCCAAGAGAAACGCTGGCTGGATGAGAGCGCATTGAGACAGGCGCGCCTCCGGACCGGCGTTAAGGGCCTCTTTGATTTGGTCACGGGCAAAACCCAGCAAACCCGAGAACAAAATGATCGCGAGGCTTGGCAAGCATTAAAGCGAGACCAGGCACAAATGAGCGACTTGATACTCAGTCAAATTGCTGAACGCCGTCATTTGCAAGCACGCATTGATGAGATGCGAAAAAAGCAGGTTTTGGACCGCACAAAACTCGACCGCGTAATTGGTCAGGTGCTTCACATGAAGAGCGCACCCGAAAAGCTGCAGAGCGACAAAAACAGAGAAATTCAAAACCGGTCCAACGATCCAAAGCGGCATGCGGGACCGGATCGCGATGCCGAAAGATAGGCGTGCCTGACAACTTATGATATGTGAGCGGAAGCGATCAGCCCGTTGGGGCGCTTCTTTGGAGCTGCATGAAAATGAGCAAGCCCCCTCCCACAAAGCAGGAGCTTGATCGACTCAATGCTCGCATCAAAACGCTTCAAGCCCCACAAACGCCTCATATGGCCCCTGCGCCCGGAGGCTCAATGCGCCAACAAGCGACCCAGGTTCAGATACAAGCCAGAAAACAGGCGACTGAAAAATTGGTAGAAAGGCGTGATGAGATCGCTCCGCGCTTAGACGCTGTCAAAGGGAAGTCCAAAGAGGCTTTTGATCGAGAAAAATAGTGCAAATTCAGGCGCATAGTGTTACTATTACAGTATGTATGACGACGAAACGCTGGACATCTATTTAAGAGACGCTGACCGCAAAATTATCAAAGGCCGTATAGACTTTGAGCCATACGCTCGTCTTTACCACCTTCTTTATTTGAAGCCTGAGCTGGAAACACTCATCGCTGATAAGCTTCGCGCAACGGCTCGCATCTATGAGAGCGATCCCGTCGAATACGTTGACGATGTTACGCAGCTCGTAGCCGCCGAAAATAACATTGAAATTCCCGTTATCCCAGAAGGCTCAATGACCGCAGAACAGTGGGCCATCGCCTGGAATAAAATTCGTGAACGCGAGTGGCAGAAACAGCAAGGCTCACGGGCTTAAGAGCTACTCACCGAAGAGCCTTGTTCGATAAGGCTCCGTTTCAAACGCCATTTGCTTCTTCATTTTGAGTGGACGCATGGATTGAGAAAATCCGACAATCAGATTTTTGAACTCGGGGCCAGCCAGGTCTTGAGGCTCCGCAACACGCTGCCGAGAGCCATCAAGAGGACTTTCAAACATACCAAGCGACTTTGAAATATGCTCTGCCGTACCGTCATGAATGGATGGATTCATGTAGCACTGGACGCGGCAATTCCCGATCAGGCCATCAGCGTTCGGATAGATGTTTCGAAGCTGCCCTAAGCTTTGCGCGAACATCCACAATTTGATTCCGTACTGCCTGCCGACTTCCAGAGCCTCTTCAATCGGCGGCATGTTTCCGAGGCGCGGCACCTCATCGAGCATGAACAGTACGGGGGGCGCTTCGCCATCCGGCAATTGGCTCATCAACCCTCTCAAGTGCTGCGCTACAACGACTCTTAGGAGCGATCTGTAAGGGTCAATCTCTCCAGGTCTGAGCGTGATATATAGTGTTGGCGGGTGATCCGTGCTTTGAAAGTCTGACACACTCCAGTCACTTCCAGAGATCACACGCTCAACACGGGGACCTTCCCACGCGGACAAAGCAGATTGGGCTGTCTGAAGTACGCTATCCAGCGTCTTCTCCGTCATACTTTCAATAGAATGCCCCGCTCGCATCATTGCGCGAATTGAGGAGGCTTTGAGTACCGCGATAAACTCTTCCCACTCGACCCGATAAAGATAGTCGAGCACCTGCGCCATGCTGCGCTCCTCCGGCCCCGATAGAAAACAGACGGCAGCGATCGATGCCGTTATCAGGTCTTGGGCTTTCGTTTCCCAGAACGGGTCATTCGACTTTTTATTTGGGACCAAAAGCATCGAAGCCAGAAAGCGTGAGTCTTCCCACAGAAAATCGTCTGTGTTGCGGATTGTCTTTAACGGGTTGAACGAATGACTCTCTTCAGGATCGAGCGGCGCGAAGCGGTGCACTGGAAATCCGCTTTCCGCACGCCACCGCGCCGTCGCCTCGAATATCTCGCCTTTAACGTCGAGCACGATCGCAGCGCCCTGCCACTCCAGCAGATTGGGCAATACTTGAGACTGTGTTTTGCCCGTCCCAGGTGCTGCGATGGTTATCAGCGACCCTTCGCCTGAAAACCGTATGGGCGTTTCGCTGGTTTGATGAATGCCGAGAAGCAACCCGGTGCTATTTGGCAAGAAGTCGCCTGTCAGATCGCTCTCTGTAGCCCATGCGCCACCCCCACGAAGCCTCGCTAGCACGCGGGCCGCAAGAACAGTGTTGGGGTATTTTTCGGTAAATCGATCAATGAAATTCAGGAATGTGCTGATCTCGCTATCTACCGTCATCGCATGAAACGCGAACACCCAATCAATAGCGGTTTTAAAGTCTTTGACGCTTTGTCCAACATCCTTGTCGAACAGGTAAGAGCAAGTTTCGATCTCAGCCTTGCCATCTCCCCAGACCAGGGCACCGTATATTTTTTCTGAGTAGGTCAGCACGCCTGCTTCAACAAAGTACTCAAAGAGTCGTAGCATCTCTCTTTCGCGTGCTGGCATAGCCGCCAACTCACGGTTCAAAACCGCATCGACCTTTGCGTGCGTACCGTCCACCATTCGATTGAATGCTATATCGAACCGGTAGCCACCCTTCTTCCCATCAAACTTAGCATCAACAAGCTCAAGCTTATGCAGAATATGGTCGCTCTTAGTGTTCACAATTTCTCCGTTAGATAGACTTGATACATCGGCGATCTGCCCGCAATAAGGAATACATAGAACTCACCTAGGCTCAATTAGTGATGGAGTGCCAATGTATACGCTCGAAGGAAAATGGAAGATCGAACTTCATAAAGCAGGTCTTCTTCGGTCGGACGGAAAATTCGGCGGGGGACGTGTGATTTTGCTTAGAGCTACGAATATTTCACGCGAAGATACCTTCCCGCTGACATTCACAGGCAAAGTAAAATCCGACGGCATCATCACTGACCGCCTGAGAAGACAATTCGGCGTTTTGCTTCCTGGCGAGACAGAGGAAATTCCGCTTCTCAAAGGGACTGGCTCGAAAGCCAACCTGCACGCTAAAGAACACGTCGTGTCGATCTTCTTCGACTCGATCGCTCTCGAATTTTCCGCGACCGCTATGGGCACGAAATTCCGGGGCGAGATCGCCAACCGAACAGACATGTTCAATAAGAATATTCTCGAAGGCGAAGGCGAGCTTCCCCTTTACTCCGAAGACTGATCAGCCAGGGTCACGAAGCGGCTGTTTTCCCGCCACTAAATAGCGCGCGCAGCGCTTCTAGCTGTTCGTTGTGACGAGCGGAATTCTCGCTTTTGAATTTCTTTAAGTTTTGAAGTTTCCAGCGGACGGCTGGCAGGTCTCCAGCTTGGGGTAAGCCGATCAAATCGAAGTCAGGCTCGCAATTGTGAACGCCTTCAAGAAACGCAGCTGTATCTCCGGTCAACTTTCCGCGCAGCTCAGAAACCAAATTTTCGCGAGCCCTGTATAGCGCCTCCAATGGCAAGGGCTCCGCCGTCATGCCATCAAACTCTCTGACGTAGACGTCACTCAAGTCAATTGGGCTGGGGTCGAGCAACTCATGCATCGGCCTGCCTGAGCTGATCAGATAAATCAGGATCGCTCGGAAGAGCGCGTCTGATATGCCCTCTTCATCAAGGAGATGATGGATATCAAAAAGATCGCGGGGATGCGCGCGATCGAGTGCGGCGATAATCTTGCCAGCGAAGAGTTCTTCGAATGCAATCACAGGCATCTCGGCAAAGCCGAATTCCGTTTCGACGGCTTCATGCACCATCATCGGCTGCGGTGGAAACAACGTACCCCGCATGACCGGTGAGACCTCGATCTTTACCTGCGCGTCTGAGGTCTGAATAATAATCCTCGTTTCTTGATTACCGCCCCCAGGCACTATCGTCGCGCGCGCCTCAGCAACCGCGCTTTCGATCTTTTTCGCTAAGCGCTCCAAGGCAGCCGCAATTGCCATGAGGCTTTCAGCGCGGTCTTTGATCGGCAAATAGATAAGATCGATATCGACGGAGTAACGCGGTAGATCACGGTAGAAGAGATTTATGGCTGTCCCGCCTTTGAGGGCGAAGTCGGTCTCTTCTGCGACAAAGGGAATGAGTCGAACAAGCAAGCGAACTTGGGCGGCGTAGCGCTCACGCATCACTACCCTCCCGCCCTATTGCGGCAAACATAGCCGGAACCGTGATCCGGTAAGTCGGGTGTATCTTGCCGCCTTTGACTAGCTGCCTATCGCCCTTGCCGAAGTCGAGCTTGCTTTTGTCGAGATGCTTGAGCCAAGCGTGGCCATGACGGTCAGCGAATACGAAGAACAGGCGTACGACCTTGACCTTCCGGCAGTCTTGCAGGAGCGCCATTAGCTTACGCGGACTTAAACTCGCAAGCCCCTGGAACACCATATCGAGTTGATCAAAACCGGCACCTTCTGGCAGTTCGTCGAGCGCTTCGAGAACTGCACGCTCCGGGCTTGAAAGCGAGAAGGAAGCATCACCGCCAAAGCTGAAGCCAGTATTTTTGAGAAGCTCAACACCAAGATTTGGATCAGAGAAGAGGTTCAAGCTCCGCTCCTCGAAGCGGGCATTGACCTTGATCCTGGAAAGCCAGCCGGGAAGCTTGTCCGCGTAAAGCGAGACCCGCTCTGCTCCGCTCACCTGTGCATAGTGGCCATGGCCATGAAGGCTGAGTGCTGTCATGCCGCCCACATGGAATTGTATGTTCATCGTTGCGTCCATCGACGCCATAACGGCCTGCCAGCTCAATGGCTGATCCGCATCGTAGGTGCTCGCTGGTCTTAAATAGACCCCGTGCGCGAGGCGCTTTAGCCAGCCGCGCTTCACATAGCCGTTGACCGTTGGCCGGGCCACGTCATGGCGAGCGAGCCATGCTGCATCGACCAGCCCGCCTGGCGGTACTGACGATAGAAGGTTCTTTATTTTTGTCTCTTTTTGTTCGCTCATAACGAACAATTTCCCATATTTTCAAAGAAATGTCGAGAATTCTCTTTGATTTTTCTCAAAAATGTTCGCTATGAGATAACATTTTTAGAGGTTTCCAAAGAGGCGTTGCGCCATCGCCGCCTGCGCGGCTCACCGGTGGTCAGGTCATGATGGCCAGCCGCTGCGGCCCAGCCATCCCCTTCCGCCCGTCTTCAGAGTCATTTGGCCATTGGCCACCCACTGGATTGCAAGCTGAGGGCAGCTCCTAAGCTGCGCGCGGCCTAAGTGTCGGTGCAATCGTGGGCGTCCAATGACTCTGCCACTCCCAGAGAGGGTCAGAAATGGGTCTGGCCTGAATGCCCAGGGAGGCCATGATGATACCCGACTTCAAACCATATGAGCTTTGCTCATTGAGCAATGACGAATTAGACGCGCTCTTCGTCTATATCCGAGAAAAGCTGTGCGAAACTGCACCAGGCAGCAGCGAACGCGAGAGAGCGCTCAAGCTTTTGGATGCGATCCGCTTCGAACTCAAACGCCGGATCGCGAAGCGTTTTGGCTGGATAAACCCAGCCTCCTAAAGAGGCTGAGCGATCCAGGTGCGACCTAAAATTTCGACCTCGGTGATATCGCCACCAAGAACCAGATCGCGGGCGAAAGCTTCGGCGTCGAAGTAGTAGCGAAGGTGCTCCGGAATTTCATTTAAGAGGCCGGTGTCCTCGATATAATTTTCAACATATTCGAGCGATGATCCCTGAAAGAGATAAACATCATCGAGATGACCTAGTACCTCATCGGCTGTGCAGCTGAGATGTTCCGCAAGATAGATTGCCTTCACGGCTTCATCTTCACCGAAGTCCTCGAATGTCTCGAACCAAAGTTTGAGATTGGCCTGATTGACGCGGATTGCTGAGAAGAGCGCGCAATTCTCGCCGTCGATGAATTGGATTTCGTATTCCTCGACTGGACCGCCGTACTGGTTGCGGTGGGATGCAGATTTTTCGAGATAGTCTTCGTAGGTGCTGAAATAGAAGCCGGTGGCTGAAATATCGTAAGGTGTGGCGTGATAAATGTTGGTCATGTGTTCCTCCTTTGCTTTGAACGCAGAAGAAACAGCGGGTGCGAAAAGTGGCGGGCACAATTGCCTTCACGGGGCCGTCAGGCCGTGGCGCGGAAGGTCTGTTGTGGCTGGCACGGCAGCCGCTAATGATGCGGGTAATTCAAAGAAATCGGAATGAATCAACCTGACCAATCAATCAGCGGATCATTCGGAACGTACCAGATATCTCTTATTTCAGTGTCGTTGCTGTTGGGTGTCGGGTCTGCGTCTCTCACGCGGAAGGTGGTAGGAATATTCACTGAGTTCCCAAAGACGAGCGCATGCTGCTTAGGAAGAGATGGTAGTCGTCTAAGCACCGTTTCCGAAATGAAAGGAGTCATTTGCCTGATCTGGGAAAGATCGTCGGGATTCTGAATGCGGTGGATAATGAAATTGTTGCACTGAGAGAGAACCGTTTTCGATAGTTCACTTGGCCTCTGAGATGCCACGATCAGAAAAGCACCGTATTTTCTACCTTCTTTGGCAATTCTTTGGAAAGTGATGCCTGCATCAATCGCAAAACGACTTGGCTTCTCGGATATATATCGGTGCGCTTCCTCCAAAACCATATGAACAGGCATGGCGTTGCGGGGATCAGCACGCCGCATACGATCAAAAACCAGACGGGCAACAACGGCTGAGGCCAACTCGACAATTTCGTCTGATGCATCGTTGAGATCGATGACACAAATTTGGCGTTCTTTCCTATAGCGCCCGTTATCGACTGCGATCCCTAGCAAACGATTCACATAGTGAGTGGGCTCCCGGTCATGATCTTGCAATGCACCCACGTCAGCTCGTAGAAACTCATAGTCAGGATTGTCTATTACAGACTTGAGCCGTGTAACCAATTGCGAGCAATATTCACGAATTTGCTTGTTTCCGTTTGCTTCCTCATAAAAGAGCGCAAGGTCGAGCGCGGCCTGAAGCCTCTCGAATGAAAATGGGAGATTTGAATAGCTTGGCAATACAGGTTCATCGCTCACAAACCCCTCAAGGAGCGTCAGGACTGCGTCATAATTATTCGACGTAGTTGAATTTTTTCCATCTTTGAATTGCCCGTAGTCATTGTACAAACCACTGGCGATTGTGTCTTTCGAAATCTGTTCTGTCGAAAACGAATTAAGGACAGCTATTATTTGCCCTTCCTTGCTCCCAGTGCTGGAATCCGTATTCAATATTGAAAGGATGATCTTTGCGAGAACGTGGTTGCGGATCGTATTGAGACTGTTCTCTGCGCCATCATCTTCAACCGGCTCTTGGTCGGGCGTTTCCTGAAACAGAGTCGTTAAACCAAGTGCCGTTCGAAGAGCCGGAAGTTGCGACCTCTCGCTCGCCCGCAATAGTAATGCCCATTCATCGACGCTCATGAACCAGTGTGGCAGCTTGAATCTGTCCTTGACCTCTGACGCTTGCCTCTTCTCAGAAGGGTCGAGGATGGGCTTATCCGGCTCTGTCGCTTTGAGATAACAAGACTTAATCCAGGTAGGTATGTTATCAAGCGCCTGACGATACTCTCCATTTACATCAAAAATCACGAAAGCTGCACCTAATGGTGCAAACACTTCAGGCTTCATAAAAACGGACTGAAAGATCGACGCAACGGTACAGGACTTTCCGCTTCCCGTGTTGCCAAGAACCGCCACATGCCCGCCGAACAGCTCATCAAGGCGTGCTTTAACAGGATAGCCTTTAAATACAGCCGACGTACCGATTTCGATATTGTGTGGAACATTACCCAGCTGCTGAGCCCCCGCCGCGTCCATCTTCGTCTTAAGTTCAGATGGGAGTTCCACGTTGAAGATCCGATCGAGATCTTCATCCCGCGCGTAGAGCGCATCCGCATAGAGCGGCGGAAATGTTGAAACCCCAAAGCGAAAGCTTCCGCCCTGTATAGGCATCGAGCCAACCGGAACTACGTCAAGGAATTTAGCGGAAGAGGTTTTGTCCAATTCGGCCTGAGAGACGTGGGGCTGTGCGCTATCCTTCTCGTGAAGTCCGACGACTTCTAGAACCACATACTCAGCCTGCATCGGAACCGTGAGATACGATCCCAAGGTTGCCACGTAGTGAATGTCGTCAAAACCGACGATGGTGAAGTTGTCACTGCCCCCATGCAGTTCGACAACCAAACGGTCAGCCGAAACGCTGACGATCTTCCCGATAGCGCGGCTTGCATCATCCCTGACCATCTTCAGTATCCTGCTGCTTGGCAAGAAGTGTATGCAATGCCTTCTCGATTGTCTGATCGATCTTCTGATCAGCGCTTGTGGGCATTAGATGATTGACAACGCCCTCAAAGTAATGGGCCTTCTTCCTCGCTTCTTTGCCATCGCCCCAAATGAACCAAATGCGTGGGTCGCCAAGCGCTGCAAGCTCACGCGTTATATCATTCGTCTCGGGGTCCATGAAGGCGACGATCCTGAAGCCTGGCAAGGTCAGCCCTTGGAAAATGATGTTGTTGACGTGCTCGTCTCCAAAGCTAAATCCCAAGATCACCAGGACACTCTGATCCTGCACAACCTGTCTTTGGAATTCGCGGAACATATCTGAGTATGGCGATCCGAAGCTCGCCGTCTGTTTCGATGGCGTGGGGTAGATCATGACGCGATCTTTAGAAGGATCGAGCGGTGCATGCGACTCACGGATGGGAAAGAGACCCGTATCTTCTTCAGTCCAGTTGACGGAGCCATGTAGCTTGCAGAAGTGCACAAAACCATCAACGGCAGCCCAGCGGCGGGAGGTGATGTCTAACTGCTCCGCTAGCGCCAGTCTGTAGGTGGCAGGGTTAAATCTACGCTCCACCGTTCCCGAGAAACCATTTGAATATGGAATGCCTGAACGGTCCATAGCACGTTCATTGAATAGATCGTAATTGGTAGTGAAGACCCAAGGTGGTGCAAGGCCCCGTGCCCGTGTCGCCAAAGACTGATAAAGTCTACGATAGAGCGCGACGACACTATTGTTACCATTGGAGAAAGGCCCCGTAGTGCATTTGAAAAGCACGAACTGCTTGATGCCAACAATTACACTTTCCACCAGAGGGGCGACGGTGTTCAGCTCCTCCTTGTCACTTGTCTTGCAGAATTGATGGGCATTTATCAAAACAGCCATCATTTGCTCCAAATTGCCCTTTAAGTCGTCAGAAGAAAGGTCAATCCCGAGCTTTTCATGGAGTTTTGCCTTTTGCTCCGCGTTGACGAAAGTCTGACCTGCGTCAGCGGCGAGTAGCGCTTGAAATTCTTCTGCCAGGAATTTCATCGTAGGAATCCCCAGCTCTTCGTCCTCATGTCGTAAGGACGAACAACCTGACCCCATCAGGAGGGAGAGATTTTTGGAACCGAAGACTTCCGCCATTTGCCGCTGAATGATTTCAGCCTTGTCTTCCCAAGAGCTTTCCCCTTTGAGCTTTGCGAATTCGTCACGACTTCCTTTTAAGAAGTTTAAATCGCTCATGCGGCCACCCCGCTGACCAAATCCATAAGTTTGTCGAAGTCGGTGACAACGTCGTATTTGACTTTGTCGGTTTCGATCTGCTGGTTGATCTCGTCGAAGAACTTACGTGCGCATCGGATTTTTGTGCGCTCGATCTCACGGAGCTTCATCGAGGACATAGAGCCCTTCGTTTCAGCCATGAAGTAGATGTGCTTCACGGTTCCGCGCGTGAATGAAATGGCCCAATCAGGATTGTAATCACCGACCGGTGTAGGGATCAAAAA
This sequence comes from Henriciella sp., assembly GCF_029936995.1. Lineage (GTDB taxonomy): Bacteria > Pseudomonadota > Alphaproteobacteria > Caulobacterales > Hyphomonadaceae > Henriciella. The sequence goes on along the minus strand of NZ_JAPYRE010000004.1, from coordinate 493,335 downwards.
GCCCCGTGGCAGTTTGGCGTAAACAACAATTTCGTCACTCGTATCCAGCTCGCCAACGAAACGGCGCTCCTGGCCAGAATCGATAATGCAGTAGTCGTAAATGTGCTTCTTGAGTTTGTCCGTCGCGCGCGAAAAGTCTTGGCCAGTTTGGGCAGCCGTGAAGATGTCGGTCTCGTACCGATCCTCAACCTCATCATACTGAAGCTTTTCAATCACTGCCGTTGCTTTCTGTTCCTGAATTAAGCGCGAGGCTTCGGCAATGAAGTGCTCTGGATTCGACTTAAACTGGTCGAAAATCGGTTCCTTTATTCCCGTCAGAATCTTAGCGACGGTTCTGCGTGTTAGCTGCGTATTTTCTGCGACCTTACCGACCAGGTCATAGGTCACGTCGGAGTAGACAAACCCACCTTTCTCGGTTGAGGTATCGGTTACTTTGAAGCCTTCGCCAGCTTTCAGTTGCTCGTCAGTCAGCGCTGAGGCCTGTTCACCACGTTGAACCGTATATTGGAGCGGTGTTACGCGAAGCTCGCCGTCCAGGGTGCTCACGGCTTTTTCAATGAGCTCTTCAGAGTCAAATTCGACGCGATAGACGGCTTTGCGATTGATCCGTGACCAAAGCTCCTGGAATTCCTTCTTCTTGAAATTCGCATTGAGCGGATTGGTTTTGGGCTTCCGGCCATCTTCGATACGCGGCAGCTTACTATCGTCAAATACGCTATCGATCAGGTCGATGATCTGGTCGCGATACGGCTCAAGTTCTTCTGCGAAGCCAGGCAGTTCCCCGGTATCCTTTGCCTCATGATAGGTGTCTGTAATGGCGTCAACATCGTCGGTAAAATCGTTCTTCAGCAGATAACGGTATATCTGCTTGGCCATTTGAGGCGTAACTTCGACCGGACCGTTGTCGGTGTGGAGAATCTTGCCAGTGAAATAATCCTCGTCGGCTTTGCGCGGGCGGGCAGAGAGTGTATCGGCAATCTCGGTCTGAAGGCCTTTGACGAAATCCTTGTAGCTTTCACTGGCCACAACCGTCAGTACGTTGATCTCATGCACCAGAGAGGGGTGATCGATACGATCACCATGTTTATCGACGGACAGGCGCAAGCCGCGTCCAACCTCCTGCCTCCGCGATATCGTATTATCGCTGTGCTTTAACATGCACATCACGAAGACGTTTGGATTATCCCAGCCCTCGCGCAACGCGGAGTGGGAGAAAATAAAGCGCGTCGGCTCTTCAAACGATAGCAATCGCTCCTTGTCTTTCAGGATAAGATCGTAAGCGCTCTCGTCGTCGGAGAGTCCCTTTTCCTCACCAGTTTTCTTGATGCTCGGATCGACCATGCGGTTCTTTTTGTCGATCGAGAAATACCCGTTGTGCGTCTTGGCCGGATCGATGCCGTCCAGATAGGCGCGATAGTCCTCGTTATCGATCGCCAGCTCGGAGAGGTATTCTTCCTTCAGCGCAGCGTATTCGCGTTCAAACACGCGCGCATATTCGCCTTTCTCATCCTCTTGATCGTAGTCGCGATATTTCTTCACTTCATCGATGAAGAAGAGGGAGAGCACCTTGATGCCTCGGACGAAGAGCTGCTTTTCCTTGTCGAGGTGGGCTTTGATCGTTTCGCGGATTTGAATGCGGCGAATATCGTTCTCGTTCACATCGCCTTGAGCTTCACCGGCGGCCAGGCGCTCACCATTCGTGAACTCGACCACGTCCTGATTGGCGTCGATCTGAGAGATTACATAGCCGCGATACTGATCCAGCTCACCGGAGGCCGTGTATAGGTCGTCCTTGAACTCAAGGCGCTTTAGCTGGCGTTTGATTTCACCAGATTTGAGTTTAACTTCCATCTCGATACGCGCCACAGGCGCTTTCGTCGAGATTTCGATGCCTTCGAGATAGAGGTAGGCGTTCGTTCCCGCGAGGCCGCGCGTCTGAATACCCCGCACGGCGATCTTCTTAACGAGCTTCTGGTTATAGGCGTCGAGCGCGTCGAGCCTGTGAATTTTATTGTGTTGCGTTTTATGCGTTGCCGAATAGCGCAGGATCATCAGCGGATTGAATTTTGGTAGCGCATCGAGCGTCGCCTTGCCTTCCATCTTCTGCGGCTCATCCAAGATCAGGATTGGCCGGTTCGCGCTGATCACGTCGATCGGGCGGCGAGACTGGAAGTCGTCCAGCTCGTCGTATATCCGGCGATTATCAGCCCCCTTGGCGTTGAACGCCTGGATGTTGATGATCATCACATTGATACCGGCATCGCTAGAGAAGCTTTCCAGCTCATGCAGGCGTTTGGAATTATATGTGAAGAAGCGCGCTTTCTTGCCATAGGTCTCGGCGAAGTGGTCTGCCGTGATCTGGAATGATTTTTGGACGCCTTCGCGAATCGCGATGCTCGGCACCATCACGATGAATTTTGACCAGCCATACCGCTTGTGCATCTCGAACATCGTCTTGATGTAGCAGTAGGTCTTACCCGTGCCGGTCTCCATCTCGATATCGAGATTGATCTTCGCGCCGGGCTTGTAGTTGCTCTTGGCCGGTTTGCGCGCACCCTTGTTGTCTAGGGTCGAGAAGTCTCTCAGGGAATTGGAGAGCGGAAGATTTTGACGCTTCTCGACGGTCTGGATGTTCGTCAGCAGGTCTGTATCTCCGAGAAGAATATCCTCGTTTTTGAACCCGGCTTCCAGCTCCAAGCGAACGTCTTTGTGCTTGCCCGGGTCGATCCGATAACGCAGCGGATCGGATTTCGGCTGACCTTCAAAGCAATCTACAACCGCCTCAACAGCAGCAGTTTGATAGGCCTGTGTTTTGAACTTAAGTTTCATGTCTCGCCCGCCCTTAAATAGACTTCACGTCAGTAGCGGGAGAGAGCTGTTTGAAAATTTGCTCCACATTGATCTTAACGGCATCGGAGGCGAAACCATTGTCTCGGAACACGACGCGGGCTGGCTCATGCTTGGCCAGCTCTTTCACTAATTCCTCAGTTACTCCGTAGTCGAAGCAGGCAATTAGGTCATAGGGCTCTTCATTCACGAAAAAGACTGTCTTGCCTTGGACCTCCTGTTTGTCAACCGGCAGGGTGAGATCAACACCCCAATCGACCAATACTTGGAAAAGCAAGTCTTCAGGATCGGTCCGATCGGACTTAACATTTTCAATTGAATCCAAGAGCTTCATTTGCTCAACTTTACTGGGCGTATAATAGGTTTCGGCCATATTGGATGTGTCTATTTTTAGTGTTCGAAATCCTACATCCTTCCCCCAGTCCTTGTGGCACTCGCCATCAAGAATTTGTCTTCCGGCGCGGCGGATGCGCTCACGGCTAACCTCAGGAATTGTTTTAAATCCGGCTTTGTGGGCTTCGGATTGTTCGTCAGCCACTTCATCCAGCTGGACCATGATGAAGTTCCTGTTTCCGCCATCCTTCGCATTTTGAAGCATCACTGAATGCGCGGTAGTCGAAGACCCTGCAAAGAAATCGAGGATGATGTCTTCGCCCTCCGTCATCATCTCGATGACTTCCTGAAGAACCAATTCATCCTTGGGGAAGTCGAAAAGGTCGCCGCCCATAAGAGCCCGCAATCGCTTCGACGCGGCGCGACCGTCTTGATAGAAAACGCTGTATGGTGTCTGGAATTCGCTGTCTGTGAGATACTTCTTGATGCAAGGTACAGAGTTTTCGTCATCGCCAAAGTGAACGCGTTCGTCCTTGATCCAATCGGCCATTTTCTTCGGATCTGGCGTCATCCATCCCCTTGCAGGAACCTTCACGGGCTTCCCAGTTGTCGGATGAAGTACCTCATATGTAGGACCTCCGCCGCCAGGCCAGGAAATATCCGCCGCGAAATAGACCCCTTTGTGGTCAATATTGCTATAGTGCTTATGAGCCTTCGAAGGGTTTCCGTCCGCCAGATCGCGAAACCATTCCTTTAGGCCAGCGGTCATTGCTTTATAGTCATTTCTATGCTGGCGTTTCAGCCGCTTATGCTGCGCGTAAATCTCGTCCAGTCCCTTCTTTCGCTGCCGCCAAGTCACCCCACTTTCGCGTAGATACTCGGCGTCGCGCGCATAGCAGACGATGTATTCGTGTGAGACTGAAACGAGTCTGGAATCGTTTTTACGCCCGGCTGCCCAGACCATGTCAGCCACGAAGTTCGACTGACCAAAAATCTCGTCCATAATCATGCGCAATCGCGGCTGTTCTCCCTCGTCGCATGATACAAAAATCGCCCCGTCACGCTTAAGGAGATTTTTCGCGAGTCTGAGACGTGGGGTTATCATGGTTAGCCAATTTGAATGGAAACGACCATTTCCCTCAGGGTTGGCTACAAGGCGTGCACCTTCCTCGCTACGTTCACCAGACGCGATTTCCTGCTCTGCCTGTCCAGAGGCGAACCTGTCTCGATAGATGAAGTCCTTACCGGTATTGTACGGGGGGTCGACATAAATCAGCTTGATACGACCAAGGTAAGCTTCCTGAATAAGCTTAAGCGCTTCCAGATTGTCCCCCTCGATGAATAGGTTCCGAGTTTTATCAAAATCCACGCTTTCATCTCGATTGGGACGAAGTGTTTTTGCAATAGGGGTATTAGCCGCCAGCAAGGCCTCTCGCTTGCCCGGCCAGTTTAGTCGGTACCGCTCTTGCGGTCCTTCGACGATATGATCGGACAACTCCTGCCGAAGCTGATCAAAATCGACGGCATAACGGAGTTTGCCGCTCTCATCTGTCGCTTCTGTCACGCAACCCGGAAACAGCTCGCGAATTTTCGCGATGTTCTCATCAGTGAGGTTCGGGCTGTGCATCTTTAGTTTTTCCATCGGTCGTCCATTCGTCGTTATTGGCTGGCCGCGGGGTCGCTTTTGAGCCCGCCTCCAAGTTGTTTGAGTTCAGAAGTCGCGGCGCGCAGCTCGGCGTTGATCGCAACTTTTTTGTTGAATTGTTTCTCGCGAGCCAAACGCGATTTGATCCAATCAATATCACGCTCTTTCGCTCGAATTTCTTCTATTCGAGAGACGCGACTTTGAAGAGTTTCGCCCTCAAGGGCGGCTCCCGGCATCAATTCTTTCAATACGTTATCATAAAGCGTCCCAAGATCGAGAGTTCGGGGAAGCGATAAGCGAGACTTATCCACAGGCTCCCAATTCGCCTCGAAATATTCACTCACTACCCACTTGCTTGCGTCAGCTTCACTTGGGCGCTTGTAGGCGGCAATTAGCCTTCGCTCGTCACCCTTTTTCAGCTCGAAAAGGATGGGAAAGGGGATCGCTTTGTCGATCGCATTTAGAACTTCACTATCGATCTTGCTTCCACGCAACCGAACTTCAAAAACCTGAATCTCGGGAACGCCCGGCGTCCCGGATAGGTTTATTGTCTCCGGTGCGAGCTTATACGCCCAGTTGATTTGATCCACTTGGTCTACAAAACGCTGGCGTTGCTTCGCTGTCAGGTTTCCTGCCTCGTAGATTTTTGATTTTGGCACAACACGACCAAAGCGTGCAGCTTTGGGATATTCGTAACACCCAGTCATGCCGCCTCCTGGATCACCAAGAACGCAATCAGCTCGAAGTCATCCAGCCCTGCGATCATATTCACAAGTGCTGTGGTGCGGCCTCCCGAAAACAGGCTGTCTATATCCTTTTCTTCTTTCACCTCGATCATCGAGCGGATTGCCGTACTCAATAGCTCTGATTGACGACTCATATTCCGCCCATCGTCTGTTTGTTCATTGAAGAGGTTGCACACGGCTCTAATCGGTTCGGATTCTCCCTTGCAGCTTGCGCGCATCAAATCCAGGAGTCGCTTAACTTCTGTGTGGTCAGCAACAATCTCACCGTCCTGTCCTATGTAGACTAGATAATATGGGTGGAGCCGGTTCTGCTGATTGATGTTCACGCCATCATGAATGTTACGAAGGGCGAAAATGACGCCAGGCTCTAGGCCTAGAGCCTGATCTGCCGGAACAACGGCGTGCATGCCGTTGGGCATCCGCTCTAAATCGTCATGTTCCTTCACATAGTTGAGAAGGTCCATTCGGAAGTCGTTCAATCCCAAGTCTGTGATCGATACGCCGGTCTTCACGTCCTCCAGCTCGATCACTTCTTCTTGGAGCCGTCTTAGCTGGTCCTTGCGGTATGCGATCTCGCTGGATTTGGCCGTAAGGACGTTGTCGTCGCCGGTTGCGGTGACGTCCGCGATCATCATGCGATTTTCCACGCGCTCTTTGAGATTGATATACTCATCGAGCGTGATGTCCGGCCAGTAGTTGACGAGCTGGATTTCGGCGTTGGGCGATCCAATCCGGTCGATCCGTCCGAACCGCTGAATGATCCTCACCGGGTTCCAGTGGATGTCGTAGTTGATCAGGTAATCGCAATCCTGAAGGTTTTGACCTTCGGAGATACAGTCAGTCGCAATTAGGATGTCGATCTCGCCATCTTCGTTCGGAAGCACGAGATGCTTGTCCTTCGATCGCGGCGAGAAAAGCGTCAGGATTGACTGGAAGTCGTAGGACTTCTTTAGCGTCGTCTTCGGTGCATCGGAGCCGGTTACGCGCCCCGAGTGGAGGTTGGCGCTTTTCGTCAGGTCCCCCGCGATGTTCTCGTAGAGATAATTTGCGGTGTCGGCGAAGGCTGTGAAAATCAGTACCTTCTTGTTTCCCGGGTTAAGCGGCGCATTGATCTTGTCGCGGATGTGCTTCTTTAGGTGCTGAAGCTTGGCGTCATCTTCAGGGCGGATCAGGTCCATCGACGCCAGGAGCGCGTCAATTAAAGCCAAGTCGCCTTTGAGGTCGTGCGTCCAAGACTGAACGTCCATATCACCAAGGCTGATCCTGACCTTCTTGCCGACGGTAAAATCTCCAAGGCCTGAGAGATCTTCATCGTCGGGGTCAAAACTTCCCGCATCAGCCGTGTAATCAGAAATCTCAAGCGCACTTCCATTGCGTTCGTAATCGGCAATCGCGTCGAGTGCCGCGTTGACGTTGCTTTTGAGAGAGCGAAGCGTCAGGCGGAACGCTTCGACAGAGCTTTCCAGGCGCTTTAGCAAATTCGTCGTCATAAGCGCCTGGAGGCTTCGCTCACGATCAGCTTGTTTTAGTGCGCCTTTACCGCCCTCAACCTGGGTGTCGTACAGCGCCTCATACTTCGCAATTCTGCTCGGTAGAATGTAGCTCAAGGGCGCATAGACGGACAGCTTTAAGAGCCCAAGCTGAGCGACTATTTCGTTCAAGCTCATCACGTCTTTGCGTGCAGTGAGCGGGCAATGGAAAGAGAGTGGTTTCCGTCGTTCCGGGAATTTTCCGATATCGGCGGTGTCGTAGAACGTCTCAATGTGCTTTCGCGACCGCGCGATTGTGACGCTGTCCAAAAGCTCGAAGAAATCGAAATCGAGCATTTTCAGGATCGAAGGTGCCGTTCGCTCTTCGGGCGGCAGCTTTGACCAAGTGTTAAACGCGGTTTGAGCGCGCCGGAAAATCTCTTCGACGCTTGCTTGCGATTTGAGCTTCTTGCTGAGGCTTTCTGACTGGCCTTCGTAGGCAAGTGCAAGCTGGTTTCGAAGATCGGTGAAACGGTTGTTTACCGGGGTCGCCGATAGCATCAGTACCTTGGTCTTTACGCCCTCGCGTATGACCTGGTTCATCAGCTTTTGATACCGGGTCTCTTTGTCCTTGTAGATATCGTTGTTGCGGAAATTGTGGGACTCATCGATCACGACGAGGTCGTAATTTCCCCAGTTCACCCGGTTGAGCGGAATGCCGAACGACTCTCCACTCGTGCGCGACAAATCGGTGTGGCAGAGCACATCGTAATTGAAGCGGTCTTTCGAGAAGATATTGGTCTTCAGGTTCGTGTTGAAGTTCAGCCAATTGTCAGCGAGCTTCTTAGGGCACAGAACCAAAACCGCTCGGTTGCGTAGCTCATAGTATTTGATGACGGCTAGCGCCGTAAAGGTTTTCCCAAGCCCGACGCTATCGGCAAGAATACAGCCGTTATACGTTTCCAGCTTGTTGATGATCCCGGTCGCCGCGTCCTTCTGGTAATTGAAAAGCTTATTCCAGACAACGCTGTCCTGATATCCTGTCAGATCATTTGGGAGCACATCTTCGTCTACCTCTTCGAGAAAATCCCGAAACAGGTTGTAGAGGATAAGGAAGTAAACTCGCTCCGGTGAGTTCTCCTGATAGACGGACTCAATATGGGTGCAGATTGCCTCAGTCACGTCCTGAAGCTTCTCAGGATCGGTCCAAATCTGATTGAACAAATCGAGGTAAGTGTCAGTATATGGAGCACCGCCAAAACGGTTTACGATGTTCGAAACCGCATCACCTTTCTGATAGCCTAGATCAACGGCAGTAAAGCCGTTGATCGGCATGTAGGCTGCTGGCTCCTGCTGGCCGTCCACGCACATAAATTGCTGCATCGCAGAGCGAGTCTTGTTCGACTTGAAGCGCGCTTTCTTTCGAATCCAGTTAGCGCATTCTCTGGCGATCGCTCGTTGCGTCAGCTTGTTGCGAAGTTGGATTTCAAATTCGGACCCGTACAGGCTTCGCTCACGTTCGGCTTTGGGTATAAAAAACTCACGTCGCTCTTTGCGAATCTGATCTGTGACGTTTTGGGGAACAAATGTCGGCGCGGTGAAAATAAAGTCTACGCCATCAACTTTCTGAAGCTCAGATTTGAGCGCCTCGAAAGCGTAGATTGAGAAACAAGAAGCAGCAATCTTCAGGCGATCGCCCTTGCCGATGGTTTCTTTCAAATCGTCACCAAGCAGGACCGATACATTGTCTATGATTTTCAATTCACTTCGTCCTGGGCTTATCCGGTTTAACTCTAGGCTCTTTTAATCCTGATTCCCTGGCGTGCTCAGCAATGTAAGCGCGCATGTAGTCCCGAAGGACTTGCGCCGCTGGGCGATCCTGCGCACGACAGACCTCGACGAACTTTTCTCGAAGGTCTCGCTCGACGCGGATACGGAAACCGGAATCTTTGCCCGACATGACAGAAGTGTATCCATTGTGGCCACGATTGTGAAGGATTAATGCAACCTTATGTAGCGACTGTTCTGCTCAAGCTGATGGCAGGGGTTTTTCAAACCGCGCAACACTCTGGGGGTTCGAGGGGCGCAGAAGCCCTTCGATCGATGGGTGCAGGGAGAGCAGAATTCTCACCTGCGAGTAGTTCAGCGGCGATACGCTGGCGGCATCCAAACGGCGCACGGTTGGTCTCGACGACATCGTCTCCATGACATGGCCATGGGGGTATCGGGGGAGCTTGGAGGCTCACCCTGATCTGCGATCGAACGGCAGGCTGTTCGGACATGGGGAGGTGTCGGAGGGGAGAGGTCATTCTCCGCCTCTGATGAGGGATCAATCGGCGATACGATTGGGTGGTGCTGGGTAGGTTCAATACCCAGTCAGCGCCAAGGCTTGGGGTATCCAACAGGGGGCGCAGCAGCCCCTTTGGCAAGATGTGTGGTAGTACCACACACATCTTGCGCGCAGAATAAGCGGCTCTAACTGCGAATTATCGCTCCCGGTCGTCTCGTTCTTTTCCATCCGTTCGGCGAGCCTGGGTCTTTACTAATGGCTCTAAATGTCTGGCATGGTTTGGGCGTGTGTCCGGCCTCCTCACGGCCTCGTATTTTTCTTTGAAAGCAGCCAATTTCTTTGCCCCTACAGGACCATCGCGCTCGTCTAGAAAAAGCTGCGGATAGGTTAGCCGCTCCGCCTTATCGGCGACGCCACGTCGTCCAGCCTCTCGCATCACATCAAGCGGAAGCCGCCCGGCCTTGTCCCGTGTCCAAGGTGCGGAATTGGCCTCCTGTGTGAGCACTTCGAATAGAAGGCCGGATTTGTCGATCGCGGACCAGTGCAGCGGCGTCATACCGTTCTCGTCCTGACGCTCCGCCAAGGTGGGGTCACGCTTCAGAGCGACGTGTAAGCCAGCGGCATCCCCACTCGTCACCAGATCGAATATGCCACGCTCGCTTTGGTACGCCGCAGTGCCCAGGTCGCGCCGCTCGTTCTCCGAAAGGCTCTTCAAATAAACTTCAAGCTGCCTGAGCCGTTCGCGGCTGTCGTCGATCATCTGCTGGGCTCCAGCTCAGTTGTGGTGATCTGAAGCGAAACGGTATCGCGCAGGATCGCAATCAAACGATCACCTTGCGCTACGGCGATCCCTAGGTGCTTGCGCTCAATTTGCACACCGAATGGCTCCGCGCCGTTCTGCGTTTCAACGCATTCCGCAAGAGCGTATGGACGGCCTTCTTCGGTTTCAACGGCAATGCTGCGCCCATCAAACTCATACGAGCCCGGATCGGGTGCGTCATCGATCCATCCAAACCGACAGACTGCCTGGCCGAGTATATCAGCATCGGTAAGTTCAGGGCTAATATCCTGCGGGCCGTATTTCCGACTCAGATAGAGGTGGAGGCAGGCCCAAAACTCATATCGAGGCGTCGAAGCCGATTTGAGCATCTTATCCATCGTTTGATGGGAAAGCTTGGCAAGCCAGCCCTCCGAAACGCCGGTTGAGGCGATGGATCGGGCGACAAGTTTCATATAGGTGGGGAGCTTCACTCCCGCCGCTTTCCAGTCTTCGAGCATCAACCGCCTGATACGTTGCTGCGCCTCTGGTGAATAATGGCTCAAAAGACCATGTTTGGCGGCATCAAAGCTCATAAAACTGCGCTTCTATTTGTAAGATTCCGGAATGTTCCTTCAGCCTGGGTACTACCAGACCAGACGATCATGGCAGTCTTATACGCACGTTTTTCCCAAAAACAGGCGTAAAAACAGAGTTTTGCCATGATCAAACGCGAAAAATTTGAAAAAAATAGTCACGTGAAAGCGTCGCCTATTCTGACAATATTTCAAGGGCTTGCGGAGAGAGACGCCCGCAAACCCTTGCAAATAGACGCATTGCACAACGCGGAACCTTTGACGACCGCATGTTCAGTTGTGGTAAACTATAAGTATAAGTCAATTTATATTTTGAGTTTTGACAATGAGTAGGCATGATCTTGATAAATATATGCCTCTTGTGGACGCCTTCGATATTTCAGACGATCACAAGAGAGAGTTGCTGAAATCCGTATGGCGGATTGCTCAGAACTTTGTTGATCGCGCATACGGCATCGATTCCACTCAGATTTCTGTTGAGAACCGCGATGCCGACTCTGGCAAGAACTACCTGGATTCCGTATACTTAAAGCCATCCCAGGAAAATAATAACAACCTCCAAGGAGGGCCAACATAATGGGTGAGAAAGCGGTCATTTACTGTCGCGTGTCAGACACGAAGCAAAAGCTAGAAGGACACGGTCTCGATAGCCAAGAAGTGCGTTGCATCGATTATGCACAGCGATGTGGTTATGACATCGTTCAAGTTTTCAAAGACGACGCCTCCGGCGGGATCGCCGATCGTCCACGCTTCATTGAAATGCTTGCTTTCCTCGAAGCGCGAAAAGCCGAAGCTCATGTCGTTATCGTAGACGACATTAATCGGATTTCTCGCTCCCTTGAAGTGCATCTGATGTTTCGAGAGAAGCTGAAAGCCATTAGTGCTCGCTTCGAATCCCCAACGCAAAAATTTGGAGATGGCGCCGACGACCGCATGGTCGAAATGATGCTCGTCAACGTGGCTGAGTATCAGCGCCTGAAAAATGCCGAACAGACTAAAAACCGCATGTGGGGTCGCTTGAAGAATGGCTATTGGGTTTTCCAGCCGCCGCGCGGCTACGTGTTCGAGAAGGTTGGCGCACATGGAAAAATGCTCGTGCGCGATGAACCCGTGGCTTCAATCCTGAAGGAAGCGCTAGAAAGCTTTGCCTCTGGCAGACTCCAGACCATGGCAGAGGTGAAGCGGTTCCTCGAAACGTTTCCCGAGTACCCACGTGATACCAAAGCAGGCGAAGTGCGCATCCAACGCATCCGCGACCTGCTCACACGGGTAATCTATGCGGGCTATATTGAACATGAGGCTTGGGGAATCGAGCGCACTCGCGGCCACCATGAGCCTATTATTTCTCTGGAGACCTTCGAAAAAATCCAAGATCGGCTCGATGGCAAAGCGGCCAAAGTACCTGCCAAGCTGAACTTAAACGAACTGCTGCCTCTGCGCGGGTTCGTGAAATGTGGGGATTGCGATCATCCCTACACCGGCAGCCGTGTGAAAGGCCGGTCGAAGTACTACGTCTATTATGAGTGCTTCAATAAGAGCTGCCCGTCCTATCGCAAATCGATCAAGAAGGCAGAGATCGAAAAGGCCTTCGAAGAGCTGCTCACCACGATGCGACCAAGCGATGAGCTATTCCACCTCCTTCACGCGATGCTGAAAGACCTTTGGGACGCACAGGCAGCCCGTGGGCAAGCTTTAGTCGAAACTGCAAAGAAAGAACTGGTAGAAATCGAGCGTGATATCGAAAGGCTCGTTGATCGGACCTTAGAGACGAAGAACAGCACGCTCGCCAAGCGCTACGAGGATCGCATAGGCGATCTTGAAACACGCAAGCTCGTTCTTGCTGAAAAGCAGAGCAAAATCGGTCAGCCGCAGTCCACCTTTGAGCGGACTTTTCGAACCGCGATGCGCTTCCTGTCTAACCCATTGATTCTATGGAGATCGAAGCGCCTTGAGGACAAACGCGCAGTGCTCAAACTCACCTTCTCAGACCAAATAGCATACGACCGAAAAAAAGGTTTTCGAACCGTTGATTTATCCTTGCCGTTCAAGGTTTTAGGGGACTTCTTACGCGACAAAAGTGGAATGGCGCGCCCACGAGGATTCGAACCTCGGACCCGCTGATTAAGAGTCACAGCGTTGACCCTGTTTTCATTCAACCCGTTCCCACGTTTCACCTTTCGTTCACGCCCCGGCCAGACTGGGGATTACGGAGGGAGTGGGAATGAAATGGTAAATAAGGAGACTGGAAAATGATCAGCTTTGAAGAAAGCACCCGACTTATCAGGATGCGGGAGAGGCTTCGCGCCTCCACTTACCACGAGGCGCGGAAGGATGGACACGGCAAGTCTAGCGAGGGCGCTGTTTCTATCTCTTTCAACCTGCCTCCTGTGGTTGGCGACTCGGAGGCGCCTTACTGGGCTGTGGAAGTGTTTTCGTATGTGCTGGGGCCAAGCCGGCTTCATACCTTTCAGGGCGCCACGGCTGGTGAAGCCATCGGCAAGGCGGAAGACGCAGTTGGGAAATGGTGCTTCCTGTCAGAAATGGAAATGTTCGAGCATCGTTACGCGACCGAGGATCAGTGGGATGATCACTATGAAAACCTTCCCAAAGGCGACGAGCCCAGAGCTATTCGTTCAGATGCTCAGCGAGACTAAGCCCGCCTAACCCACCAGAGAGACCAGCTGAAAGGAAGATGAGGATGGGAGAGCCGAGACCATTTTAGTGGTGGCACTAATATGGTGTGACGGATTCTGCTATCTCATCATTTTGTCGGGACCAGCAAGATGGTGTGACGAACATGTGATCACACTTTAAGCCACAGACGAAAAACGACATTAAAGGCAATTCGTACAACACCTTGAAGTTTGTCGCTCACCGGGCGCGAAGGTGCCTCAGTTTTGTAGCTGACAGGGTCTAGAATAGGCAGCTTTTTGTCTGAGGCCGGGATAGCAGACGCGAAGCGCGTGCACCTCCCTGAACCGAACCGTATGTAGCAGTGACGACCGGCAGCAAGCCCGATGCCGAAGCAGAGCGGGAACACTTACACCATACACGAAAAAGCCCCGCAGCCATAGGGCCACGGGGCGAAAATTTGTTGCGGAATCAGTCGGATTCGAGTATAAGCATATCACCAACTGACGATTTGAGCGTTTTGACTCAAGCCTCGGAGGCGATCATGATTTCCGGCAGCTAAATCTGCCATTGAGGCCCGCTTCGGCGGGCTTCGTCTTTGTGCTATCCTCCACCCATGTACATCTCCACGCACCTACGCATAGCCGCACAGGAGATATGGCGGCTGGGGAGGTGGATCACTCGCCGCCTGTCGGCGCTGGTCGCCCCTCAAGAACCCTGACGCGGGCCTTAAGGTCAGCAATACTGGACTCCTGACGCCCATCCCTCGCGGACTGCTCATCTGCGTAGCGCTGATGGTCTTGTGCGGTCCAACGATCGCCCGAAAGGCGGAACTCGTTGAAGTCGTCACCGATCCGCTCTGTTCGCTCTGTGAGCATTGTAAGGGACTCTTCGAGGTTATCCACTTTGCCCGTGAGCACACCATAGGCCACAGCAACGCCAACAAGCACGGCAATGGCCCCGAAATACTTCTGGAAGAAATCGCCCATCTGGCTCGCTGACTGATGTTGTGTTTCTTGCAGGTCATGCTGACGGGAGGCAGCCACGGCCTGCGCCACCGTTGTAGCAATTTCCTGAATGTCCTCTTTAGGCAGGGCCATCTTGTTCCTTTAACGTTTGAGATGGTTGATCGGTCCCCTGCTTGTCTCCCCCGCGCCGCTGAAAGAAGCGGTCCAGAACGTTCCAGCCAGGCTCAAGAACGGGCGCGATCACGTACGTGGTCAGCACCAATCCTGCGAGGAACATGGCCGCGTCGATATAAGCCCGCGCTGTGAGCGTATCCTTGGACCAGCCAAGCGCGGCAGAGGTGATCAGGGTAAAGCTCAGGCTCGCGTAGACAGCGATACGTCGATAGGTCCAGTTGCGGGCATCAGTCGGTTGCATTGTCACACTCCTGATTGATGCGGCAGCGTATGGTCTGCTCAAGGCCAGCGGTGTAGGCTGTCAGCCGCGCTTCATATGCAAGCATCCGGCGAAGGTTCGTTGCGAGGACATTCGCATCCGTTCCGTCCTGAAGCGTTGGCGCGAGCGGGCCTTGCAGCGCGCTTTCCGCCACCGGTTCGGGCTCGATCTCAACGTATTCAGTGACCGTGACGGGCGCGGTAGGCGGACAGGTCGTCTCTGTAGCCGTCTGACACGCCGGGAGTAGGCTTGCAGCCAGCAAGGCCATCATTGGCAAGGTCTTCATTGGCAAGTCTCTCTGCTTCTTTTCTGGCTCGTTCAGCGGCCTGATTTGCCGCGGCAATTTCATCGTCGAGCGCCCGGTTGCGTTCGTTGCGGGCGTCGAGCCGAGCCTGCAGGTCAGCGCGCTTGGCGGCTTCCTGCTTGCGGATGGCGTCTATCTGTGCGTCTCGTGCGCGCTGGGCGGCTTCACGGGCCTTGCGGCAGTCTGAGGCGGCTGTCTCGAAACCGCGCGTATAGGCGGCTGATTTTGCCTTGGAGAGCCATACATTGAAGACGATGACGCAGGCGAGAACTGCCCCGGCCCCGGCGAGCAATTGCCAGTAGCGGGCGATGAGGGTGATCATCAGTCCCACCTCCCCGTCCATGCAGGCAGCCTCACCATTTGTCCGGCCAGATCATGAGTGCAATCACCGAGAAACTGAATGCTGCCTTCGCGTACAAAGCTGTGACATCTTTTGTGGATTGACCCGTCGCGTTTACGCCAAGTAACATTCACGCTCGGGCTTAAGGTGGGGCGCTCGTGGTCGCCGTTAAACGTCCAGCGCGGCCCCTTTCCCCGCCCGATCTGAACCCTATGCGGCTGACCGCATCCGGGACACTCAAACATGAGACTTTGAGGGTCTTTCTTTAGGGGCGAAATGCAAACAGTCATACCGAGCCCGTCCGCATCATCTTCGACAGCCGCTCGGCCCGTGCACCAACCTGTCTCGACCAGTGCGAATCCAGCATTTCATAGGCTGCATCCTGCCAGCGCTCCGCCTTCACAGCCGCAAGCATCTTCTCGAACTTGAGGAGCCCCCCAACGCCCAGATTGAAGGCCATGTTGAGAATGACCCGCTGGCGTACATCGTCGAGCGTGCGCCACCAGGGGAGCTTTGCGTCGAGCTCTGCCTCGAAGCGGTCCAAGTCGCGGTTCAGGAGAAAGAACGCCTCATCCTCCGTGATGCGACCGCCTCGGCTTTTGTCGATGAGCCGGCCAATACCGATCGTAAGCAGCCCCTCCGAGTCGCGATAGGCATGCGGGACAAAGCCCTCGTCCCGTCGCAGCTCTTTCTTCATGGCCGTGCGGTTGTAGCTCATACGGACAGGCTCTCTTTCGGGCTGGGCACGCTCATGGCGCGCAGAAAAAAGCCCTCGGATGAGGGCGGACGGCAGGCTTGCGATGTTCATGCAGGGCTTATTGATATGCGCGACACTGACGTGCCTGGACTAAAGTCTGCTGTCCCGCCGGTCAGAATATACTCAAACCTATAGTCCTTGTCCTTGACCATGTGGATTGGCGGAGCGCTTACAGGAAATGCCAGTCCAGCCGATGCTGGGGCGTTGA
This sequence comes from Henriciella sp., assembly GCF_029936995.1. GTDB lineage: Bacteria > Pseudomonadota > Alphaproteobacteria > Caulobacterales > Hyphomonadaceae > Henriciella. Next base: position 477,011 of record NZ_JAPYRE010000004.1, on the reverse strand, counting down.
GATCAACAAGTTGCATGACCTCAGCGCCGTCCGTGACATTGTAGACGCGCAGTCTGAACTCGACTCCAGACGCGGATGGCACCCAGCGAAGAATGCCATCAATCTTGTAGAAGCCGGTCTTGTTCGGTGTAAATGTCCTGCCCGTATCATCCCATTCGGCATTCCGATCGGTCGTCTGTGCCAGCGCAAATGTTGTCCATGCCGCCCCGCCAGTGCCAGATGGACTGTATGTGCTGCCAAAGCCTAGCTCGACAGGACTGTTCGTGAAGATTGGGTTGCTTTCCGGTTTGATTTCTTCCACGACGCCGCCAGTACCGCTGACATTGTGCGGTTTTGTCAGGAAATTGCAGCCGCTGTAGCGATAGTTGGCGCTGGCATTGCGGGTAAAGCTGGTCGCGTAAGTAGTGGCCTCACTGATTTCGCGGACACGATCAAAGACGATATCGCCAACGTAACTGCCCGAGCATGAGATCGAGGACGACACAGAAGATCCGAGCACTTCCGCTGTTGCTGGATCAAGCTGCAAGTCGGTAAACTGCGCTTGTATGCGTTGCGCGCCCGGCGTCCCAAGAGAGCCGACACTGATCTGCCCATAACGCCCGCCGTGGAAATGAATCTTGTTGGGCTGAATAAGATTCCCCGGATCGGAGCCCGACACAGTGATGCGCGCTCTGCGGGCCTTACAATTTGAAATTTCGACCTGCTGGGAGTCATCGACCCAGATATCATCATCGCACTCACAGTTGGAGATTCGCCCCTCTGTTTCGGCGTAATCTTCGATCTGAATACCGCTTTCTGCGCCTGTCGAACCGGCAACGATGCCGTGCTGGCGGCACTCGTCAATAATGTAATTTGCGCAATCAGCTAGCCCGATCATGGCCGTGCCCTGCCCGCCATACGTGGTCAGTCCGCGCATCTTAACACCATCTGCGTACTTGGCGAGGAACGCACCAGCATTATCGCCATCCCAAGCGATAGCCTCACAGTCGATCATGGCAAGGTCGCCAATGCGTTCCGGCGATGTACTGGAGTTGATCGCGTAAAAAACATTAGTGAACTTGGTGCCTTCGAACCAGAAACGCTCCTGATCCGCATCGGCGCAATCGACCCGCAGGCCGGTCACGCGCTTTTCCGCTTCGATCTCTGAGACCTCGCAACGAAAATTACCCTTGGTGGCGGTAATGATGCTGTCGCCTGCCGAAACGGCATCGGCGCCCCCAAGCAGGAGCTTGCCCGGACCGCAAAGGAAAATACCGGAAGAGACCAACTCGACTGCTGACGGAACGCGCCAGACACCCTTCGGTATATAGATGTCACCCGCCCGCCGGCCCATAACCGTCAAGGCCCGAGCGTTAACCTCCGCAGCAGCCAGAGAGACGCCCGCGCCCTCAATCCCGCCATAATCTTCGATGGATCTACGCTTATTGAAATAGATGGTCTTTTGCCACGCGCCGGATGCGCCGGACTTGTCACTTGCCCGAGCAATCCACTCGCCCCCATCGCCCTCACCTGCCGTTACCTCGTCGGCAGAGACCTTGCTCGACATGTCGCCTTCATGAAAGATGACCACACCGCCGCCACGTCCAGTCTCGGTGCGTCCGGTCATTACAGCGGTTTTCTTGTCGGTATTCGCAAAATCCTGAAGGTCGCTCAGATAATCGACTTTCGCCACCTGCCCATCGAGAAGGTCGGAAATTTCACCATTCTCGATTGCTTCAGCAACATCCTCGATCTCATCCAGATACGGCAGGATTGAAGCGATGCCTGTAGTGACCAGCTTTTTCCACTTGCCCGTCGCCGTATCGAGATACGGCATACCATCCTCAAACTTGTCCCGACTGATAGAGGGTAGTGCCGTCTCGCCCGGACGCATCACCAGCGCGCGATCCAGCCGCTTCTTGTTCTGCTGCGTCAGCGCGACCGCCCGGTCAAACGCCTTATTGACCACCTCCGGGTAGAACCCGCCAGCATTACTGACCGCAACAGATTGCGTGTAAGGAACGCTGGACTCGACATAGAGGGTAACGCCGCTGGCCGGGGCTGTCCCGAACGTGACCGTGCCGCCGGGGCTGTCGTCCTGATCTGCGTTCAGGGTGACAGTATAATCCACGTCTTCGGTCAGCGTCGTGTCGGTGTCGCCGTCTCGCGTAAAAACGGTGACATCGCCGGCCGCAAAGACGCGATAGTCGAAGGTGAACGCCGTTGTTGCGCCATTGCCGGTGAAAGGCCCGGCAAGGCGCTTGTCAGTCTCGATTGTCATGGCTGGTTACCCGTTAAGTGGTCTGGACTTGCTGAAAGCCGGTTGCGCGGGCATGCTTGGCGGCATGACCAAGCACCCGTTGAAATTTCTCGCTGTCATGCTGTTTGTGTTTGTCGCCACCATTCAGGGCGGCGCAGACTATTCGGAGATGATGCAAGAGCGCCCCGCCGAGCTGGTGGGCGGGATTGTTGCAATCTTCCTTATGAGCTGGATGCTCTTTGCCCTTGGTCGCCTGATTGTGCGCGCCGTTCGCGCCTAGTTGTCGTTGTCAGGCCCGGCGACAAGCGCCTCGTAGATTGTCGGATCGTCGTCTTCTTCGTAGGTCTTGAGCGCCTTCTGCGCCTGCACGGTGCCCGGAACGCCGAAGCCAAAGCCCAGCGCCTCGAAGGTTGCTTCTGCGAGCCTGCGGCCGTTCTCTCCGTCGACCGCGCCATCATCCACAATGGCCATGCCCGCATCACCAGCGCGCGTGACCTTGGTGCCGAATTGCTGGATGGCCGGGCCGGAGTCGTACTTGTTGAAGAACGCCGACATGCCCGGCACCATACCGAGAATATTGCGACGGAACAGCTTCATCACGTTCTCGTAATAAGGGTCTTCCTCGTCCCCGATGCCGTCGCGGATCAGGGACTCAACCATGGACGCGGCGATGTTCAGCAGGATCATGTGCTTGATGACCGGGAACGCCTTTTTCATCCCGGCTTCCTGCGCCACGTCATTGCGGACAACGCCGTAATACCGCGAGACATAGCCCCACATGAACGAGAAGACGCGCACCAGCTCATTGGATGAGCCCTGTATCACCGCCTGGTCCATCACCCGGCCCGAGCCCTGTGTCGTGTTCACCGCCTTGTCCGCCTCGGCCACCGCCTGGCTTTCGGTCAGCCCGTCTTCCAGCGATTGCGAATAGACGCCGTGCCACAACGGGCCGGAGACTGAGTATTTCTCGACCGTCTGCATCAGCCAATAGCCGGAGCCCTGCACCTTGCTCCACGCCCCCTCACGCACTTTCTGTTGCACGCGATCACTGGCCTCGCGATTGAGCGTACGGGACCGCTCGCGCATGAAGGCGGACTTCTCGTGCATCATGTCGATCGACTTCGGCAGGTTGCCGTAGAAGTCCATCAGGCCGCGCGCTGCAACCTTGCCACCATAGCGTGGCAGGACTGTCTGCGCATACGAAACCGGCGCAAGGGCTGCGGTCGTCACATTGTGCCCGAGGATGGCCACGGCAGCATTGACGCGGAAGGTCCGCAGAATGGTGTTGATCGCATTGTTCAGCGCGTCGTCGCGGCCCATGCCACCGGTTGCAGTCCGGCGCAGGATAGACTTAACCGCGTCGATGTAGGCGCGCCCGTGGGTTTCCTCCAGAACCTGTCCGACCTGCTCGCTGGAAATCGCCCGCCAAGCCCGGTCAATCGGCTCGCTCAGCTCGATCAGGGCAGAGGTGTCGCTGAAATGCTTGAGCAGCACGTCGAGGCGAAGGTCGAGCGGGCGTGATACATTGGTCAGGCGCTCTTCCGTCATGCCCGAGTTTGTCTGCGCCTTGGCTGCGGTTCCAGCAGAGAACGCCTTGAACAGATCCTCCGTGTTTTGCTCTTTCAGGTCACGGTTGACCGGCGACTTCGGATCATAGGCCAGCGGGTAGTAGCCGCCGCGATACGTGCCGTAGCGCGACACCACCGGCTGCGCTTCGACCCAGCGGGGCGCAACACCGTGCTTGCGCTTGTGCACTTCGCCAAGGTCGCCGCGCTGCGTGTCAATCAAATCCCAGATTTCCTGCGCGGCGTCGAAATGGCGCTGCTCAAGGCGCTGTTCGACAATCTGCATGACCTGGTCGGCATCCAGCGGGATGGACGGGTCTGACGTGATCCGGTCACGGTTACTTTGCGAGCCCATGTTGAGCAGGAGCGCCATAAGCCCCTGCGTCTCGATGCCGTTGCGGTCGATCTGCGGGACATGCAGTTTCTTGCGCAGCTCTTTCTGCGTAATGCCGTGCCGGTCAAGAATGGCGACCAGCTCTTCCTCGAGCCCGTACTGGCGGTCCTCGCGCTTGCCCTGCGCCTCGGCAATGTCGTTATAGAGAACATCTGCCACCTTGCCGCGCTTGGCGCCCTGGAAGCTCTCAGCCACGAATGGCAAGGCAAGAATGAAGCTGTCGATCTCGCGCGTGAAGTCCCTGAAACGGTCGCCCATGGTCGGGTTGCGCGTGTAGGTGTTGCGCGGCTTGTCACCCCATGCCGTGTTGATCGTTTCGGCAAGCTCGCCATGATACTTCGCGCGCTCGGCATCACGCTCGGCCGACATTTCCCGGCCCGTGCGATAGATGCTTTTCACGCTGTCGCGGAACTCGCGCAATTCCTCCAGCGACATATCCTTGCGCAGCGGGAGCGGCTGGTCGGCCACAACACGCGCCGGCAGGTAGACGGCAAGGTTCTCGTTCAGCTTCGCATCCGAGAAGCGGCGCAGCGCGTCCAGGCGCTCGAACTGGTTTTCGTCGCCCGGCAGGCTGATCAGCTGGCGGATAGGCTCGATGAAGTCGGGCCTGATCTTGTTGCCGTCCAGCTTCCGGTGCGGGGCGAAGCGGGCGAGATACCGGTTGATCTTGGTAACTTCCTCGCGGGACTTGTAGGCGCGGCGGGCCAGCTCATGCTGGAGCATGGCCTGATGCGTCATGCGCAGGGCGTCATCCCATTGCTCGCGGGCTGCCGCCTGAACGGACTTGCGGTGCAGGGAGCGCGCCTTGATGGCATAGCGCCCCGGCTGGATGACCTTCGACAGTGGCGAGGTTTCAATAATCTGGTCGGCACGCTGGCGGATGGCTTGCAGCGGGATCGGATCACGCGCAGCCTTTGCCGCCAGTGCGTCCCGCTCGGCTTCCATGCGGCGGATGGCCGGGTCATTGAACACCGCCTCAACGGCTTCAGCGTAGGCTTCCTCGTTGTTGCGCAGGCTGCCATACATCTGGCGCATCTCGGCATCGACGGCAGCGCCAACCGCCTGCTCGAACTCCGGCGCGGCCAGAAGGTCTGACAGCATCTCGTCGGCGCTGCTATATCCCGCATCTGCGGCCACCAGCTCGGCATTCGTGCCGTCCTCGCTGACAAGCTCGCCAAGCGCCTCAACGGCCTCATCACCGCGCAGCTCGCGCACGGTCTCTGCGTCGATGGCCTCACCGGCGCGGACACGGTATACGGGCTGTTCTGCCAGACGCTCGCGGGTTGCCTGCTCGACGCGCGCGCGGTCCTCCTGGTACTGCTTCTTGTCACGGCGATTGATCTCGGCCAGATGCTTGCGGAACATGCGGTCACGCGCCACCTGCCCCGCCTCGTCGGCATAGCGGCGATACTTCTCGATCTGCTCCGGCGTCATGATATCCGCCATCTGCGCAGAATAGCGGGCATCATATTCGCGCTCGGCCTGCGAAATATCCTCGTCGGACGACAGCATGCGATCGAAGAACTCACGGGCGCGCGGGTCGAGACTGATCTGCTTGCCCCGCAGGAAGCGATACACATCAAGGAACCACTGGCGGAACTGGCGGAATGTCTGCTTGAGCCGGCTGTCTGAAACCTGTCCCGTGGCGGCAAAACCCTCGAAGCCTTCCAGCCCGGCAAACTTCTCGTGCTGGTCACGGGTGAGCTTTTCACCTTTCTTCCAGCCCAGCCATTCGCGCACTGGCTCCATGCGCTCGGCTATCTCGGTATTCCCGTCTTCAAGCGCGGCGTAAATCTCAAGGAAGATGTGCGCGCTCTCGTGCAGGAAGGTGGTCTTGTCCGCCGCTTTGGAGAGCCTGACAATTACATCGCTGTCCTGAAGCACCTGTGCGCCCGGAAGATCAGTCAGAACGCCGGGGATCTGGACCGTGGCGCGGGGCTTCTTGGTGTTGCCGCCTTCGGCTTGCGTCAGAACCTCGCTGTCATCCGGCGTCTGCTGTGCCTCAAACGCCTCCATCTCGGCGCGGAACTGCTCGCCCTGCCCTGCCGGGTAGACGCGCTCACCGCCAAGGTCGCGGGCCAGTGCCTCGACAAGCGACTCGTCGCTCTCGATCTCGAACCCGGCCTCGCGGGCACGGGCTGCAATCTCGTCAACCGCCTCGCCACGCTGGTTGTTGATAAGCCCCGGCGGGAGATTGCCCACACGCTGCTGCATTTCGCCGCGCAGGTAGCCACTGCCGTCCTCGCCAAATACTTCACGGATGCCACCCATCGAGCGCACGAAGGCGTTCAGCGTCTGCGGTTCTTGTGGTTTGCGCATCCGGCGACCCTGCGGCCCCTGCACGTTGAGGCGCAACTGGTCCCAAATTTGCCCCTCGTCCAGCCCGGCCTCTGCCAGCCTGCGGAAGAACGCGCCATAAACCGCGCCAAGCGACTCGGCTTCCTGCGGGGATCGGCCCGCCTGTATCAGCTGGTCCTGTATCGCGTTCTGCGCACGCTCGAAGCCTTCAAGCGCCTGCACATCTTCAACCGTATCATCCAGCTCCTGCCGCCACCCGTCCGGCATCGCCCCGCTTTCCTCGATCTCGCGAGCCTGCCTTGGTGTCATGGCATCCGGGGACGTGCGGGAAATATCGACCAGCCCGTCATAAAGCTCGCGGTTTTCCAGCGTTGTCAGCTTCGAAACCTTCAGCTCGATATCCGTGCCGTCAAAAGCCTGCGCCAGCTGGTTATCGCTCAGCCCCAGCGCGCGGGCGACTTCTTCGGAATTGGAGGGGTCCGACTGGTAAAGCTCGACAAAAGCCTCGCTATCGACATAGACGCTCTCGCCATCGGACGCCTGCTCGATGAAGGCTTCCATGTCCTGGCGGCGGCGATTGGTGACGGGAGCCTCTTCCACGTCTTCACGGATGCTGTTCAGCCGCTCGGCGCTTTCCTGCGCCTGCGACACACGCGCCCGGCCCGGAATGATGGTCTCGACCAGTGCCTGGAATATCGCGGCGGATGCCCCCGCAACGCCCGCTTCTTCCGCTAGCCCCTCGAACAGCTCGGCATCCTCATCGAAGCCCAGCTGCGTGACCAAGTTCTGCCCCAGCGCCTCGATGCTTTCCTGCGAGGCTTCTTCTAGGCCCTGCCCGGCAATCCGCGCCACGGCTGCACGCGCCGCCCGGCTGCGCACCTCTTTCGGCAGGATGCGAAGAATAGAGCCAAGACGCAGCATTTCCGTGCCGCCGGTAATCGCCGCACCTGCTGCAAGCGGTCCGGGGTTCTGCGACGGGTCCATGCCCTGCGCCCGCATCCGGTCAGCCTGCACATCCGCACCCATGCCGGCAAAGAGCCCGCCAGCCAGTCGCGCACTACCAGCGCCGCCCGTAAGCACAGCTGCCGCGATCTGGCCCAGCCCTTCGGCAATGCGGTCCTCGATGCCCATATTCTCAGGACGCCACGCTTCCGCCGCGGCCTCACCCAGCCCGCCATAATTGCGGATGGCATCAGCGACATTCGCCTTGCGGGCAATCTTGCCGATCTCGGGGTTTCGCTCGTAGAAATCCTCTTCAGCCCGCCCGATGGCTTTCACGCCGGGGATCGCGCCGATGCCATACTCCCAGTTGAACTGCACGGCGGCATCCAGCAGGTCGCCCGCGCCGGAAATCCCGCGCCCGAACATGGCCGGGACACCAGAAGCCGCCGATCGCCCGAAATCCCCCACCTGTGTCGCAGCGGTACCGAGAAGATTGCCCTTGCGCCGCGCCTTGGTCTCGACACGGGATAGCTGCTCAAGGCTGTCAGAGGCCACCGCAGCGCGCGCCGGGTCACTCAGGAACGATGCCATGCCCGGAAACGATGACAGCATGTCCATGCGCTTCTGCGTGTCAGCGCTGCGTTGCATGGTGTCGCGGTTCTTCTGCGCAAACAGGAAGTCGGTCCCGTAACGTTCGGACAAGTCCACCACCTTACCGGCTTCATCCGGCTTGGTGTCGCGCGTGACGTGAAATGCGCCCTCTGCCTCTCGCGCCACACGCGAGCGCTCATGCGCGATGATCTCGTCCGGTGACGAGAACTGCGCACGCTGCGGCTTTGACTGCCGGCGCTTTTCCTGCTCTATTATCTGCTCAGGCGTCATAAAGGCTCGCTAATGAAATGGATCGGCCGCGCGGTTGAGCGCACACTGTTAAATGAGCCACTTGCTCACTTTGCCGGGATCATGGGGATATTCATGATTATCGGCATACTGTGGAACGGGCTTGGGTCGATCAGCTGGGCAACGGTCGCGGGCGCAGTCCTGCTCATCACGATCATCTACACAGCCGGGTTCTTGTTCATCGTCGGCTCAATGGCGCTTGATGGCTTGCGCGATGCCGTGGACCGTATCAATTGGTCCCGCCGATAGATCGGATCATGGCGATAAGCGCCTCGTCTGAAGGGTTGGCAATGCCTTCCTCGCGGAACATGGTCATGGCGCGGTAGTAAGCCCCGCTCATATCCTGCTCGCTTGCTGCACCCCCGCCGAAAGCCTCAAGTACAACTGGCGCATGGCGTTGCGGGATGGTTTCAAACTCCATGCCCTCGAACACGCGCACCGTTCGGTCATTGAACGGAACCCAGCCCGGCCGCTTGACCTTGACTTCTGCCACCAGCTCACCGGCCTTCTGTTCATACCATTGCTCGTCCGGTTCCTCGCCGGTCTGCTCGAAATGTCGGCGGCCCGCGTGCGAGACTGCCGTGACGACATCATCCTTGTTATTCTTGATCGCGCTGTCACTGAGCCCTGCCGCACGCATCGAATCCTCGATGATCTGGAGGTTGGAGCGCGGATCATCGAACTCGGTCGTGTCGTTCTGCTTGCTGGCCTTGTCGTAGAGTGAGCGCCAGTCAGTCGGGCGAAACTTCGTCTGGTTCTCCATCAGGAACTCTTGCGCGCCCCGCATGTCGCCCTGCCCAATCAGGCTGTAGGCTTGCGCATAAGCCGTATTGTCCGTCTCGCGGTCCTTGCCACTCGCGCGACGTCGAATGTCTGAGAGAATGGCGTCCTTGTGCTTGGCATCGAGCCGGCGGAACGCAGGCAGGCCATACACCCGGCCCGGCGCGCTCATCGCGGTCTCGTAAGCGGTGTTGTAATCTTCTGCGTACTGGTCACCCGCCTGATCCTCGTAAAGCCCAATGCGCATTTCAACCTCGGCCATCAGCGCCTTCAGGTCTTCCGGGTCATCGCCGACAACCTCACGGGCATAGGCATATATATCGGCCTTCGGCGCATTTCGCCCGAACTGCGACGGGTCGAACTGGCTGAACACCTGATCGGCCAGTGAAAGCGTCTTGCGGGCGCTAACCGCCTCGTCAACAGCCTTGCCAAGCGCAGATGCCTGACTGCCGGAGAGATAGCCCCGCGCGCTCTCAAGATAGGCCGCAGCCTGCTCTGCCTCGCCCTGCTCGATCAGGCTCTCGATATTCCCGGCGGCAAACTCCCCAATCGCATCCTGCGTCAGCTGGTCCAGCCGATCACCGGAATAGCCCTCGTCTGAAAACTTCTCGCGCAGCGTCTCGTCTGCCGATGCAAGGCTTTCATCGCGGCGCGACGGGTCGCTAAGGCTGGTCTCCATCGACGCAATGACGACCGCGTCACGCTGCTGGTTGATATAGAACTCCGCCTGTTCGGCCTCGTAGGCGGATGCGCGGGCCTGAAAGCGGGCAAACTGTTCGGCTGACGCAGACTCGAAGGCGTATTGCGCATCTTCGTTCTTCATGTCGCGAAGGATTTCGGAGCGGCGCTTCTCAAGGCGCTGCTCGATCTCGCGCATGACGGGCCGCTCGCCATCGACAAGCTCGGCCCCCTTCAGCTTGGAATACTCTTCCTCGGCCTCCTGAAGCGCGCCACGAAACTGAAGCGCCCCCTCGCGGACACGCGCCTTGTTTATGCGGGCCTGCTGATCCTGTACCCGCTGGCCAATGTCGCCACCAATCCCGGCAAGGGCCTGCCCGCTGCGTTGCGCATTGGCCGCAGCCTCATTGCCGCGACCGGGAACAGAAAGCGGGACACGGCCCATCTGTCCACCACCCGGCAGGACTTCGAAATTGCGGCGCTGGGGTACTCTCGCCATGCTTACAGCCCTCGCAACCCTGAAAGGAAGCCGTCAGCACGGTCGCCCCATGCTTTCTTGCTCTTGTCCAGCGCCCCTGAGCGCTTGAAATCCTGAAAAGACGAATGCACCTGGCTGGCGCCGGCCAGAAGCGACGTGCCAGCCTCCATCCACGGACTGATACCTTCCGCGCTAGCCTCAGCCATCCCGGCCTGTCCGCGAAGCCCGGTCGCCTCAATGCGGTGGCCCCATGCCTGCCGCAGTGCGTTTGCCTTGATCGTGTTTGCGTCAACCTCGCCCATAACGTCTGTGGATGTGAGCGCATCAACGGCAGTATCAGACCCAAGGTCTACGCCGCTGGACGCATAACCGACGCGCTGACGGCTTTTCAGCTGCGCATTTTCAAGCCGTGACGCCTGCTCCTGCCGCTCCCCCCGCCCCAATGCGGCGCGGGCATCACTCTCGGCAAGGTCCGCATTGATGCGCGCCATACGTGCCTGAAATTCAGCGTCACGCTTGCGGTTCAGTGCCCCGTAATAGGAGCCGACCGCGTTCATGCCGACGCCAGCGCCCTGTGCGGCGAGTGATGCTATCGCCATGTGTCAGCCCCCTGTCGAGAATTGAACGGTGTGCGCGGTAATCATGACCGGCAGCGGGTCTTGCGCGCGGATATAGACCTGGCCATCCGCGTCCCAGTTCGGCTGGATCAGCACTTCTTCTTCCTTGCTGACCAGTGAAGGCGGCTCTCCATATGTCTCAACCGTGCGGTTCTTGGTCTCGGTGATGGAGTCGCTGTCGAGCCCGACAAAAACGCGACCGGACCGATAGAGCCGCAGCGTCACGTCGCGGATCGTGACAATTGTGCCGTTCAGGTAGGCTTCCAGTTCAGCCACCAGTGGCAGCGTGGTCATTTCTGCGGTGATCCGCTTGCCAACCCGCACAGTTTCCGCCGGCTGGTCAATTGTCACGGACCCGCTGGCAACCGTGTAAGGCCCCATCACGGCCCCGTCAGCAAGCGCGTAGACTTCCTCGCCCTCAAGGTGGTCAAGATTGGTGAACGTGTCTTCTGCCGCTCCGGAATAACTTATGGAGCTGTCCAGACCGACATACTCGCTGACCTTGGAGTAATACAGGCTTGCCATCGCCTCGACATAGCGCACGACCTCCCCGTCAATTTCACGCCGGACAATCGCATAAAGAATGGAGTCGTTGCCTTCCTCGATGATCGCACAGCTTTCAAATGTCCCGCCAGCGGTCCTGTGTCGATGCCAGGCATAGACCTGCTGCTCCGGTACATATGTCAGGCCAAGCAGCTGGCCATCGCTCGATACCGCCCAGACAATCGGGACAGGCCCCTTCGCATAGGCCATGTCCTCGATAGTCTTGTAATCGAACAGGTGCGTGGCGCGAAGGGACAGGTCCACCGAGACATATCCCGAAACCTCGAAGTCATACCCAAGCGCCCGGATGTGCCCGCCCCGCGCGGCACTGTAGATGATGCTCTCCGCCGCGACGACCGGCTGGACGCGGTTGGCCCCGATACGCGATTGCGGGCGCACGCTCACAGTGGACGGCGTGATCGGCCCGCCATCACTGGATGAGACTTTCCATTCAGCCGAATCCGTGAACAGGATCAGGTCACCCACCGGAACGGCGTGACGGATCGTTGAGCTTTCAAGATCAGCCAGTTTGATTGAAATGCCATCATCCGCGCGCACCGGTATAGAGCGATCAAGGTTGCTCTCTGTCCCGGTCTTGGTCATCCAGAAGTTTTGCGGCTTCGCCAGCGTCCCGGCAAAGACCTTGCGCTGTTCAAAATAGGCCACTGTGCGGGGATAGTCGGTGTTGAACGGGTCAATGTTTTCCGGCGGCGTCCGGCTCACATCAGCGGCAATATTGTCATCCACAAGCGTCGTTTCGGTCGTCTGGCCGATATAGCCGTAGAGGCCACCAGAGTACTTATAGACGTTTCGCCGGCCCGCCGCGCTGAATGTGATCGTGTTCGTCGCGCCCGTATCAAAAAGCTGATTGCTGGCCGTCTTGACGCCGCTGGCTACACTTTCCTGAAGCTGGTCCTCACTGACGTTCGTGGCGACGTACTTATAGGTGATCGTGTCTGACGGGTCGGTTGCGGTATCTGCTGCGACACTGGAAATCGTGGGGGCCACCTCTTCGGAGCCGAACTCGGATTCAACGAGCCGCCAGAATGTCGGACCGAACCGGCGCAACTCCATCACTGGATACTTTGGGTGCGTCAGCGTCAGAACATCGCCCGCCTGCGCATAGCCGATGTCAGGTATATCAACCTCGGCATAAGGGGAGGGGATTTCGTAAACCTCCCCCATCTTGAACCAGTATCCGGCAGTGGCTGAACTGGAAACGCCGTCATAGGCATCATAGACGGTGGTTTCCTCAACCCTGATCTCGCCTAACGTCGCCTCGCTGCTTCCTCCAGTCCATGATTCTGAAACGATCTCATATGTTGTCCGGGATATGGCAACCTTATCCCCGACATCGACTTCTTCCGGCAACTCTGTGCCGACAAACTCATATCCTGCCGGGACGCTGGCGTTTCCAGAACTTGTCAACTCCCATGTCGCGGTGACCACGGGGGCCGCGCCATATTCGTTATCTTCCGGCTTCCTGTCTGCGGGCACGTCCTCGGTGGCGTACCATGTCTCTCCCTCGTCGGTGACGATGCCGCCATGTATATAGCTTGTCCCGCTATCCCACGCATTTACGCCGCTGGTCGGCGTCAGGAGTGTTGCAGCGAAGGAATGAAACCGGATATAGGCCTCGCCAAACTCGCACATGACTGTCTGGCTCGATGAAAAGCGAAACGGAATGACGCGGGAGCGCTTGGCGCTATTCTTGGTCTCGCGCACGAAGCGCAAGCCAGCCCGCGTATGGACAGGACCCTGTGGCAGCACGATGAAATTCTGACAGACAGCCAGACCGGTATTGTTCTTCAGGTCGTCAATACGCCCCCACATGTCAGGGCTGACAATGCCGCCATTGAACGAGCGCGTATATTTCTTCATTCTCGGATAATCCGGGGCAGGTCCGGCTCTTCGACACCACGCACATTCAGCCACGATGCCTTGTAATCGGTCGGATCGGTCACGCCGCGCTGTCGGCTCTGGTTCGCGTCGGCCATGCGCGCCTGCTCAAGATAGGCCACGCCCTTCTGCAGCAGGCTGTCGCTCAGCCGCATGCCTTCAGTGCCCTTGACGATCGGTGTGGCCAGCCGCGAGGCAAGCATGAACTCCTGCGCCCACACCATCAGCGGCGGGTAGTTTGCCACTCTGGCCGCACTGGAGACGTATACGCCAACGGCTGTCTCGACATTGGTATAGATGACCGCCCGGCCATCATCGGCCATGCCGAGGCGGCAATTCTTGTTGACGGTATCGTCTTCGGCCATGCTCTCGCGCACGGCGATGAATTTCAGGCACTCCGCCGGGAGCGCGTAAGTGTAGGTGAATGCAGACGGGGGCGGCGCACTGGCGCTCAGGTCTGCCAGCGTCACACGCGCTGTGGCAAAGCTCCAGGTATGGCTTGCCAGCGTCTCGTCGCGCACCAAGGGCCAGAACAGCGCGCAGTATTCTGCTTCCACGCTCTGCTCTGGCGGATCAATGGACGCCACAATGCGACGCTGCCCGATATGAGCGAGCGCCGCATTGCAGATATCAAGGGCGGAAGCCATTTATTCGGCCTTCGCCTTTTCTTCGGTCTTGGGCTGAGCTTTCGCGGCAGGCTTGGACTTGTCGTCCTCGACCTTCTCCAGCCAACTGGCCTTGAAGGACACGGGAACATAGACCTGCTCGCCCTTTTCCACGATACGCCACCCGCCACCGGACACATTGTAGTGCCCGGCTTTGGTGGCAACGCGAAGCTCTCTCTTCTCGTCAGCCATGTGTCAGACCTCCTAGACGATTGCCGCAGCAGGCGCGTCAGCAAACGCCTTCCACTGGCTGATGTCAGGCGTCAGGAATGCGTCAATCGCCCCTGCCGTGAAGGCTGCCGTACCGGTTGTCTGGAGTATGCCGACATAGCGCTCATACTCACCCGCCGGGAGACGGACAGCGCAGACACGCACACCTGCCGACAGGTCTGCAACCGCAATTGCATCCGTCGAGAAGTGATACGTGGCCGAGCCATCAGCCGCGATTGCAGCCTGGGCATCAGAGACGAGATGGAACTGCCCCGTGGCCGAACCGCCGGATGTGGCGGTCGTGTCCACGAGAATGACGAGATAGAGACCGTCCGCGATGTTCCAGCCATCGCCTCCGGTGTCGTATACATCGCCAACGAGATAAGAGCCTGCGCCACCTGTATTGAGAGCGGTGCCGTCGCAGAACTCGGTGCGTTCATCCATAATCATGGGATTGGTCCTTTCGAGTTTTCGGATTAAACGGTCACGCCGGTTTCGGTACGAAGCAGCGCATCCGTGCGGCGGCAGGGAACGCCGTCGAACGTCATGACCCGCTTGCCTGCAACCTCGTCCATGGCGAGGGTGGAGTTCTTCACCTTGTTCACCATCTGGCGACGCAGGAAGGACTTGGCGCGGCGGTTCATGTAGAAGGCCGGACGGCCCGCAAGGTTTGGCGGGATGTCGCAGGCAATCGTCATCAGGTCGATGAGATCAGGACCGGCAGACACGTCCTTGGTCAGATCTTCATCATTGTACTGGATGCGAACGACATAGCGCCAGTCCTTGACGTGAAGGCCACCGTCCCAACGATAGTGCGAACGGTAGGCTTCCATGCGCCCGCCATTGCCATCGATGTTCTCAATGGTGACTTCGCCCTTGTCACTCATCTGAAGGCCCGCCTTGGAGCCTTTCGGATAAATGCCATGAACATTGTCGCCCCAGACCACCAGGTAGATGGACGCATTGTCAGCATTGTCAGGCGAGGAGCCAGACGAGAGGACAATGTTGTCACCATTCTGCGCAGTCTTGTCAGAGAAGCGCGAGGCAAAGCCGGTGAACCGCTCCGGGTTGACCGATTCATCGCCATAAAGGACGGTCGAGGCCATTGCCTGCGACATGCCTTCGACGTGGGCGCGGTCTTCAGACAGGCGGAAAGCAGACGTATTGCCGTTCAGGTCGGCAAGCGCCTTGTCCACCTCGGCATAGGCTTCCAGCATACCGCACGTGTCGGTGATCTGTGCCGTGGTCGATTTGGTCGGCTGGACGCCGCCATAAATCTTGCGCCATGTCGGCTCAGGAAGCCCTGTACGGATCGTGCCCTTGTGGCCTGTTTCGAGGTTACCCTCTTTCCAGACCATGTCTTCGAGCATTTCATTGGTTTCCGACAGGATTTCCGCAACCGCGTCGATCTTGCCGTCAGGATCAAGACGGCTCGTCAGGTCCCGAAGCGTTGGGTGTGAAGTTTCGAGCGTGGCCATACCACCACTCCTTTCATGCTAAGTTAGTTGGTGCCGTAAAGTCGCTCGGCCTGGGTCTTCGGCCCGGACGGAGCGGGCTGGCCTGCGACCAGCGTGTCATCGCCCACCTGCTTGTTGAGGCGCGCGAAAAGCCGGATGACTTCAGGGTGGTTGCCGAGGCCGCTTTCATTCAGAAAGCCTGTCAGCTCTGGCGTGGCGAACTTGTCATAAGCGGCCTTGGCATCAGCCAGTGACTGCTCGAACTTGTCGCCGCCGATTTCCTTGTCAGCCTTGGCCTGCTCGCCCCATTCGGAGACTTGCGCTTCGTGCTGACTCTGGATCTCTGAAGCCCAGCGCTGGCTCAGCTGACTGCCGAGATCGACAATCTTCTGCGCCTGCTCATTGTCCAGCCCCAGCTCTGCCGCTAGCGATTTGACGCCTTCCAGCGTCTCGTCTGCCATCTGCACATCATCAGGGGTCGTGAACTCGAACGTGGCCGGGTCCGGCGTATCCGCGTCAGCTTTCTTCTCGCCGTCATCTGCTTTCGCAGCTTCGGGGTCCTCGTCAGCTTTCGGCGGTTCGGAAGCCTTCGCGTCCGGCTCGTCGGCCTTGGCGTCGTCTTCCTTCGATGACACGGTGCTTTCGGTGTTGTCTGCGGCACTCGTCATCAGCGTTTCGGTTGTTTCGGTCGTGTCCTCAGTCGTCGTGTCGGACATAAAGCTCTCCTATGATCTGCCTTGCGGCGTTCGGATCGACCCTTCCCATCCAGTCAGCCAGGACCAGCGCGACCTCGCGCCGCCCTTCGAGCTTGAATGTTTCGGAATTGCCGGTGAAATTGCTTCGCGTAAGGCCGCACTTTCCGAGAATTTCACTCATCACGCGCCGACCATCAGGCGTCTGGAGGATGGCCTTCAGGGACTCATCAACCTCTATCGCCCGCTGCCTCTTTTTTTCGCTGATTTCCTCGCGGCGCTTTTCGCGCTGCTGAACCGTTTCCCAATCCATCTAGACGTCCACCGCGCTGGGGCTGTTATAGCCCTGGAACATGTTCAGCACGTCCGTCGCGCCGTTCTGCCCGGACGTGTCGATACTGCCCAGCTTCGATGCGGTCTCGGCCTGCTGTGCCGCCGCAGCCATCTGCTGCTCCTGCTGCTCGCGTTCGGCCCGGGCCTGCCGGATAAAGCCGACACGCTCATTGCCGATAATCATCTTGGGATCGACGCCAAGTGAATCCGAATACATCTCCGCCCATTGATCCGCGTCGAACTTATCGAGCACGTCAGGCTTCATCTGTGCGACGACGCCAAGCGACCCGATAAAGCGGTCAATGCCATTGGTTCCAACCGCGCGCTGCGCCTGCGCCAGCACCGAGACGAACTCCACCTGAAGCTCCCGGCCCTCCAGCTCGGGCGGTGGCGGTGCCGTTAGCCCGGTCTCCACCATGCGGGCAAAGGTATTCTCGACCAGCGGACGCAACAGCTCACCATGCAGGCGCTCAAGCACGGGGCCGAGCATCAGCATCTTTTCCTCGTGGCGCTCCGCCACCTCGGTCGCGGTCATGTTCGTGTCCGCGCCGTAATTGTCGAACATGCGGAAGACATCCGCGAACATGCCGGCGTTGATCCGGCCACGCACATCATAGATATCTTCGCGCAGGTCAGAGAGCCGCAAGGGCACATCCCAGATCGACTGGATGCGGCTGTTCGGTGTATTCATGTCCCCGAAGTTCATGCCGCCCGGCAGCATGTCGCGGGGGGATTGCTCAAAGCTCGTCGGTGCCTGAAGCGGCGGGTTTACCTGGTATTCGATGGCACGGCCCTTGAACAGCTGCTCGTGCTGAAGCTGCTTGCAGTCGCCCAGAACAGTCATCGCCGGGCTGGTGCCGTAGATGTCGCCCGAGCGCCGCGCCCACCGGGGGCAAAGCGCCGGGAAATCGTCATACCCGCCTTCACGCAGATAGTTCTCACCGGTCTCGCCCGCCTCGATGTAGCAGGAGGAAAACGGCTTGTTCCTGCCATCTCGCTTGCTGGCATCACGCTCGCGGCGCGGCTGGATCACATGAATGACCGGAATGCCCGCATAGTAATTTCCGGCATCATACAGGCTGCGCACGGTCTGGCTGCAATTCTCGCGGCCAAACTCTGCAACCAGCTGCTCAACCGTTTTCTCAAACTTCCGGGCCACGGTCGTCACGCGGCCATTGAAGTCACCCGCAAGACAGAACTCGCCAAGCGGTGCCGTGTAGTGATCAACAACACGCTCGAAGCTGTCCATAGTGATCGAGCAGCCCGTGCCGCCAAGCCCTAGCTGGCCATAGATCTGGTGCAGCATGAGATAGGTGTTTGATCGGTGGAAGATCGAGAGCAGTCGCTTGGTCTCTCCCGAGAGCCATTCCTTCACCGGCTCGTACTCCATCAGCTCCGGATCCGGCAGCATCAGGCGCACCCAGGGCCGGGCCGGACTGGTCATGCCGGACATCATGCCTGCTTGAAGCGTGTTGAGCGCCAGCGTGCCGGTATTGTCGATGATCTTGCCGCGTGACCGCTCACCCTGGTTGCGGTCGGACTTGTCCCGGCGCACAAGCATCGGGTCCATGTGATCGGCCAGCTCGACCCAGTGCGTCAGCCACGGGCTGCGCTCTGTATCCAGCTGCTGGTACAGCTTGCGAGCCTTGCCCGCGCCGCCCAGTGGGTGTGAATCGTATGCCATTAGCCCCCCAGAAGGGTTGTCCGCCCAAGCATGCCGCCGCTTGCGGGCGCGCCATTGGTGCCGGTCAGGAATGTGCCGGACGTGCCGGATGTCGCATCAGCCCGGTTGCGCTTCATAAGCGCGGCCACGTTCGGGCTTTTCTGGTTGGCGGCATTGAACTCGCGGTCAGCCTGACGCCGTGCGTCCTCGGCATTCCGTGCCGCCTGCTTTTGTGCGCGCTTTTGTGCCTTGGCCTGTTTGTTCGAGGCATACACCGTAGCGCCCGCCCCGAGCGCGGCGGCGCCAATTGTTGCAGAAATAGCCATGTCAGAGGTTCCGCTTCCAGATCACATCCTGGACGCTCGCGCCCATGCGCGGCATCAGCTTGTCGAGCGAGGTGCCGGGCTTTGCGTGCCACAGCATGATTTGCGCCCCGCGCGCCTTGCCCCGCTTCTCAGTCTCGCGGATCAGTTTCAGGCCAAGCGGCCCCTTGCGATCGGCCTTGCGCACGAAAAGCACATCGTTCTGGCACATGGTCAGGTCGCTATAGTGCAGGTTCGGGCTGATAATGTTGGCGCTGTAGCCGACCAGTTCCTCGCCACGGAATGCGCCAATCACCAGCAGCATGCCAAGATCGTCCAGCGCCTCGTAACGCTCACGGTCAGGCTTGAGCACCATCAGTGCCTTGTCTGTTGCCAGTTCCTCGCGATGTTCAGCCAGAAGCGGCATGGCCATGTCGAGAAAGTCGGACGCGCCGATTTCCTCGAAGCGGACAGGCTCAGCTGTACGGGTCATGGCCGGTGCGGGCATTGGCGCGTGAGAGTCGGGCATATGGATCATAGTCCCTGTGATTGCTGTGCGGCTGGCGCAGCGGGTTCAGCTTCGCCTTGGCCGTGATCAGCTCAGCGAATGTCAGTGCGAGCGCATCGCCCCTGTTCGGAGAGGCGAGCCCGCGCGTTTTCATATCCTGCTTGCTTTCGAGCATGATGCGGCCATCGAAGTTGCGCGACTTCGGCACGACCGTTTCCGGACCGATAATGTCTTCGTAAAGCGTGGCATCGTTCGGATCGATGCAGCCGCCCTCCTTGAGCCACATCTTCATGCGGCCCCAGATTTCAGCCCGCTTGTTGGCGTAAGCGATATCGGCCGGCGCGCTGCCAAACCAGACCAGCCGCCACTTGCGCCCCATGGAGCGACCGGCAGAGACAATCCCCGTGCCATAGCCCGCATCCACGAATACCGCGTCAGCCTTGTGCTCGTCCTCCAGCATGGCAATCTTCTGCGCCACCTCGATATCGTTGTCGTTGCGCTGAAGCGTCATCAGCGATTTCGAGTAATTGCCCTGCCGCAGCATCACCTCGAAGGTGTCGTCGCCCGTCCATGCGGGATCGACCCCCAGTATGACCGGCGCAAAATCAAACTGGTGGCGCTCAATATGACGCGAGCGGGCGGCGTCTGCATCCTCCGTGGATATGAACTGCATGGCCGACTGCGACGGAAACTCGCCGCGCACGCGGACCTTCACAATGTCGCTATCCTCCCCGTAATCATCGACCATCTGCTGAAGATATTTCTTGTTCGTGCCGGGCACCGTGCGGCTGTCAATCTTGCGCGTGATCCAGCGATGCCGGAAGCGCCTGAAGCACTCCCTGAACCGCCCGCTGTTTCGTGTCGGATTGCCGAAGACCACCCAGATCAGGACCGTGCCCTCATCCGTCAGTGCGCCTTCCGCGACCTCCCACACCTTGTCATGAATGTTCGAGCCCTCATCGAACAGCAGAAGGACAATCTTGCCCTCATTGTGCAGGCCCGCGAAGGCTTCCGTGTTATGCTCGGACCATGACACCAGGTCCTGCCGCCAGTTTTCCGGGTCTTCCTTGCTCTTGATGCCCAGCGTCTGAACATCAAACCAGTGGCCCGTGATCGACGCCTTGAACCATTTCCCGATTTCCGGGCTGGTCTTGGTCTTCAGCTGTGTTTCCGTGTTCGCGGTCGTGACAATGCGGCAACCTGGATAACACGACATCGCCCAGTTACTGAGCATGCCCATCTCCGCCGACTTGCCGATACCGTGCCCACTGGCCACCGCGATCATCAGCGGGTCAAAACGTGTCTCCGGATCACTCAGATGATCGCGAATGATCCCGTTAATGTCGCGTTGCCATTCGCGCGGGCCTTCGTGCTTCTCAAGCGGGCCGTGCCCCCAGTCCCATGCAAAGTCGCTCCAGCCGTCAGGATCGTGGCGAAACTGGACCGCCCTTTCAATGAGCTGGTCATCAAACTGGGAGGGCGTCACTCTTCAGCCGTTCGCTTTTCAGCGCGGGCAAAACGATCAGCAAGGTTGCTGCTTACCGTGTGATCCAGCGCAACGCGGTCACCATATTTCTTTGGTGCTAGCTTGGCGGCAACCCATTTGCGCGCATCAACCCGCAGCCGGGACCGCTGAACGTTTTCCGCGTTATCCTCGTCGTCCTGCCCATCGTCGGCTATCGAGATAATTTCATCGAAGATCGCGTCGGCTTGTGTCTCTCTCGCGCGCGCGTATCTCTCCGCGAGATTTTCCTTCTGATCCAACCACACATAAAACGTGGACTGCGCGGGCATATCCTTGTCCTTGCAGATGCTGGCAATACTCTCGCCGGATGCAATGCGTCCGAGTATACGCTCAAAGACAGCTTCGGAGAACGCTGTGCGCGCCATTAGCCGAGCGTCCCAACCGCAGAGCCACCTGTCACGCCAGAGGCAATCAGGCGATATGTTCCGGGCGCGTCGATGTAGCCGGTCGCTGCTGCCGTGAACTCGCCGTCAGGAACAGCCACCCAGTCTGAGCCTCGGTTCAGGCTGCGTTCCAGCGTTAGCGTGATCGTGCCGGACACATCGCGGACTTCGTAAGAGCCGCCATTGGTGACCGCAAAGGCCGAACTGGTCAGCTCGGGCGTCAGGCCGATATCGGTTGCGGCATCAGACGGGCTGGTGATCGACGGCGTTGCGACGGCGGGCTGCGGTGGCGTGACTTCAGCCTCCCCGCCAAGAACGGGCCGCAGGACCGGACGTAGCACAGGCCTCAGAATTGAGCGTGTTGCCATTCCTTGCCTCTCAAATAAACCACCCCGCCCGGACGCTTAGCGCGACGGGCTAGGCACAAGTCAGGAGTGACCGCTATGGTCGCGGGCTGGGGTGGGATAGGGTTAGATTGTGAACGTCACGCCAGTGCATTCGGCATTTGCCAGATTTACACCTGCAGATCTGGGCGCACGATAAGAGTAATCTTCCGCACAAAATTGCCGGGCTTCCGCATAAGTATCGGAAGTGACGCCTTGGAACTCTTTCAGCGTCTCGTTAAAGTGTTGGCGCTCGCTGGCGAGCTTGTTCTGCGCCTCAATGTACAGGCGCTCGGCCTCACGAAAGTGCTCCACAGCGCCCTCAAGACATTTCACGGCGTCGGTCAGGCGAGCAGCAGCACTAGGCTTATCTTCGCCGTCCGGCTCAGGGGCGCGCTGTCCGTAGCTCTGCATCATATCGTTCTCCTAGTCTCGTTTGCCTTCAGCGGGCATGGGCTTCATGCGTGGGCCGCAGTCGCCTTCATCATCCGCCTGCCGGATCAGCTCTGCCCTTGCGGCTTCTGCTTCCGTGTCACAGCGGTGTTCGTGTTCCGTGAGAAGGGAATCCATGGGGGCCTCCGATGTGGGGATGTGAGAAAGCCCCGAAAGCCTGCGGACAGTCCAACGGGGGCCGCACAGTGAACTGCACGGGATGATATGAGAAAGCCCGCTGCCGGGTGTGGCGCGGGCGGTGTTAGAAAGCCCTCGCGTACCCGTTTGAGCAGAGGCGAGGACCGTATTCAGACTTGAGCAGCTTCGCTACGCCGGTGCCGCCGGACCTCGATTGCGCTCCAGACGATCGGCAGGGCGTCAGAATCACAAAAGGGGAGCGCGTTAGCCGCAACTCCCCTTATTCCTGTGTCCCCATTTCTCATGATTTGGTAAGTCCGTCAACGGGACGACACAACTGGTTGTGGAAATTACCGGAACCGCAAATATTCGAACTCTTTAAAGGCGTGCCTGCAGAGCGGTGTAAGGGCGTAAAATGCCCCTCCGTCTCTCCCTATCGGTGTCTGCTCCAGCAAGCCGGTGCGGGCCAGATATCTCAAATCAACCGCCCAATAATCCACTTTTTCAGACTCCGGATTATCTGAGATCGGCGGCGTCAATACAGGCGCCAGCTGACGGGATTTCAACACCTTGATAACCGGATTGCGCACCTGCACCACATCAGCTTGGTTGCGGGCGAAGATTGCCTGTAAGGCCTCAATCTGATCTTCGTCCACCTCCGGACGTATCCTGACTGCTCCTCCCGTAGGAAAGTGAAACAGGACAACCGGCTTCCAGCCTGCCATGATTAAAGCGCATCCAGAATCGATACTGCTGGTAACAGCGTAAGGGCAACCGGCCAGCGTCTTGGGTTCGTCGCTTATCAAATTTTCGACCTCCCGCTGGCTGGCGCGCAAGTTACCCGTCATTATGAAATTATACGTATCCTCAGCTAGGAATATACTAATTCGAGATTTCAAATTTTGCGGCTCATCTATGCACGCTAACTCGGCGGTCAATTTATCGAGCGTTTGTTGAAGCTGGATCATAAGACAAATCCTATACTATCCCGAAATGCACGGCCAGAAGTTCCGCCGGATATTCCAGCACCTCGCATGTGCGCCGCGTGATCGTGCAGCCCCATGTCGCGACCAGAATTTGCAGGGCCTCATTCTCCTTCCGGCGGCACTGGCGCAGTACGTCCTCGGCGGCGCTGTAGCTGTCCTGGATGTGCTTCAGGGCTTCCTCGCTGGTCAGGCCCTCGCCTCGTGAGGGTTCCAGCGTAGAGAGGATATCAGGGGCCTCACGTGGCGCGCCAGAGGCCATGCGGAACATCTGCACCTTGTTGCGGTATCGGTGCAGGGCTTCGCAATGCCGCTCGCTCAGGTGGCCATGAGCCTTTGCCACTCCGAGCGGATCGTCTGGTGAACCCGGTGCGCCCTTCAGCAGTATCTTGCGGCGGGCCTCCTGCTCCGGTGTGGGCTTCACCCGGCGGGCATCAACGGGGCGATCGCGCATCTTGCCACTAGGCTTGCGGCGAGGTGTGCCCTTCAGTGCCAGCTCACCTGACGGCTTTTTCCGGGCTTTGGTCTTGTTGCGGGTTCTAGCCATGAAGGGACTCCGGTGTCATGGGGTGGAAGGTTTGGAGGTGTTGCGCGCGTTCAGGCCGGCGAGATACTGCTGCGCTGTCTGGACTTTCCAGCCTGCATCAAGCGCCTGCTGGGCCTTAGGCTTCATGAAGGTCTCAACAACGTGACCTGTAGGAGATGTGCAGATCCATGAGCCGCAGCGGGGTTCGAGGCGGGGGAGTGTTTCAAACATCACACTCTCCCACTCATTCCAGATTGCGCCTTCCCGCCCGGCCAGCGTCTTGCGCCGGGGAGCGGGGCTGTTGCGTGCTTATGCTCATCACACAGCTGGCCCTTGCACTCTGTGCCGCAGAGGCGGGCCTTGCCGTCTGTGATGATGGTGTGCTGGCAGGAGCCGCGTGGGGATGGCGCGGGATGACCGCCCCACGCTTGCGTCACACAATGGACCTTATCAAAGGGCTTGCGGCTCATGCTGCGCCCTCCAGTTTGCAAACCAGCCCGTCAGCGTCGGCCAGCTCCCAGAAATGCGCTTCACCGTGCTTGGCGTACATGCGGCGAACGCCGTAGAGGACGCTCGTATGGTCCTTTATGGCAAACAGCCGAGCCAGTACGGGCATGGAGTATTTTTCCGGGTCAACGGCACGCAGATAGGCCCAGGCATAGAACCGGGCGCGGCTAAGGTGGTGCGGCAGGTGCGAGCCCTTGAGTTTTGCAAGCGCAAGCGGCTGACCAGCATCTGATGCGGCACGGGTCATCGCGTAGAGCATGGGTTTCGACATCATGAGGTTTTCCCCGGGCTCAAATTTGAAAATCTGTTCTTCATCACTGTCTCTAATTTCTGTTCTTCTTCGGTCTTGCTGGTTGGTGAGAACCTGAGAGAAAGGCATAGGACGACCAGCCCCCGCCAAATGGCCGGGGTGGTCCCCATGCCCTTCACGATCTTGCTGGCCGGAGCCGAACCGTCGTGTCAGGCCCTTCCGGTGGTGTGACCTATCCCCGGAAAGTCGAGAGCTACTTGCGACACTGATAGTCACTGTGCCGGGGACCGCGCTTCTCTCTTTCGGACTGCGCTTTGCCTTGGTCCCGCCCCATAGTGGGCAATGAATCTCCAGCGCTACCGTCTACCAAACCGACCGCTGGCGATTGTCCGCGTCAGGTACGAACAGCCCGTTCCTCCTTTCGTCTTTGTTTTTCGGGAAAATCGGCCACGTGAAGGCAGCCGCGCTTTGTGATCTTGTGAAAATCGTCTTCGCTGACGTACTTCCTTATGAGGCCCATGACGCTCTCTACACAGCGATCTTGGCGCGCACGCTTGATCGTCGCACGGTCATCGCCATGCGCGCGCATCTGCGCCAGTTTCGCCGCGTTCCTGAGAGTCTTGATCCTCATGCAGACACCCCTCTCAATTGCAGGGCCACGGCTCTCAGGCCGTCACTGTCCTGGTAATCGTTGAAGTCGCCACGCACCGGAGGCATGGCCCACACATGGCCAGAGCGGCGGGCGTAATATTCCCCCGTCCCAAGGCCATCAAATTGCTCGACTGGCTTGTCGTGATCGGCTGCGATGATCGCGCCGGGATGCTCACTGGCCACCTTGGCGACATTGGCCGTAGAAAACGCGCTCAAAACCGTCGCAGAGCGCCCCAGTAGCTTCAGGGCAGCGCGCAGGGTCAGTGCGGTCGCAATGCCCTCTGCAACCCATGTCTCGCGTCCTGTGGCGATCCTGTGGCTTGCGCCGTCCATCTTGCCGCCAAGAATGTTTTTCTTCTCGCCTTCCGGGGTAATGAATTGCACGGTCGTGATCGTCTTGCCGATCCGGCCCGGCACGATAAGGAGCGGCTGACCAAGATCGGGCATGGCACGCATGAGGCTTTCGCCCAGATTGCTTGCCGGGAAATGCTTTAGCGGGTTTTCATGAACAAGGCCGACCTCGTTCGGGAAGCCCTTGCGTTCCAGATACGGATGCGTTGTCGCCTCACAATCCTGCACGATAGCCGTGCAGATACGCGACACCGCTTCATACTGCTCTTGCTGGCGGCGCTGGCGTTCTCTCTGGCGCTCGGCAATCTCGCGGCGCTCCTTGTCAGACAGCCGGCTTCTGCCTTGCCCGTTCAGCTTGAATATCTCTTGCAGGCCGTTTGCCCAATTGTGGGCAACGCCACCCTGGCGATCATCGAAAATCAGGACGCGGCCAGACGTGTTGCTTTTGGCCTTACCGACAACAGGTGATTTCGCCCATATGCCGGGCTTGGTATTGCGCGGTACGCAGATGCCCACCTTCTCGCAGGCTTCGCGCATGGCTTCGTCCAGCGTCTGGCTCATGCGATATGCCCCCAACGCCGTCCACTTCGAATATCGAAGATTGCCCACTTGGACACATTGAACCGAAACGCCATTTCCTCGGCGCTTACATCTTTCCGGTTACGGATCGTTCGAACATCATCTTCGGTAAGCTTAGACATTCCATGCCGCGATCCGGCATTATCTCTACCCACTGCGACCTTATCCCGTTCGTTTTCCGCAGCAGTTTTCCATGCCAAGTGGCGTGGATTTACGCATCCAAGACGGCCGTTATTGCAGCTATGCGCGGCATGCACTGCTTTATCGGGAGGCGCGCCATGTGCTCGCTCACATATCACGCGAGAGGCGATATGCGGGCGGCGTTCACTAGCTATAACCCCATAGCCATGAACATTTCTTTGAAAGGGCCAGATAAGACAGTCATCTCCCAAATATGTCAGGGCAACATCACAAATCCATTGCTCCGTCTGGGGTGGGCTCTTTTGCTTTGTACCAAGTGGATCGCCATAGAGATTCCAGCGCCTGTAATGCGCTGGACAAAATCCACGCGCAGCCCCAGGCTTATTCGCATCTCTTGCGCAATTCTTTACCGAGCATTTTGCATAAGGCGCGTCTTTTCTGCGAGGCATTAAGCAGCCCTCCGTGTTCTCTTGTTTTTCCGGAAGCGCTTGGTTTCCCGCTCAACCAGCGAGAAGGCATGCTGATCAAAAGACGCAGGTATGGTCATATCGTACCAGCCTCTTGGGGGCTTGGAAGTCGGATAAATGCCCGATCTTCCGAACACGATGCCAAATGCCCATCTGCGAGCATGATCTTCGCCCTTCGATGAGTGCATGGCACAATAAGACAGGGCTGCCTTCCAGACCGTCTTAGGCGCTCTCAGGCAATCGGCCCGCAACCCGGCGCGCGGCTGCATCGCAAACCGCTCCAGGCTGAACTCGTGCAGCTCGCCATCCGCAACCGTGACATTTGACCGGGCCGGACGTTCCCAACCGCAAGCGGTGCAGATGCTGCCACGGATCGCGCCGGAACATTCAGGACAGACAACCTTCTCGCGTATCTGTTCGTTGCGCTCGCGCTTCTCGGAGTCGCGCTTGGTCGCTGTATCCAGCTCGCCCGCGCCATTTTCCCACACATCGAACATCTCAAGCGCGAACCGCTCGATATTGCCGCTATGATCGAGCCAGAGCGCATCCTTTGGCGATCCGTCCGGTAAGGCCCGCATGACGCGGCCGATTTCCTGCATGTGGCTGGACAGGCTCTTGCGATAGGGCTTGCAGCTAATGCCGATGCGTGCCTCAGGACAGTTTCCGACAATCGCAATCTTGCCACCGCGTCTGGTGATGACTGTCGATAGTCGGTTTCTGATGCACCAGACCCGCTCACCATCGCGCGACGAGTCTATTCTGAATTTGGCCGCAAGTTTACTATTGGGTTCGGTCTGCAGCCACTGAGCGTCACGCACGCTCACCACATACATAGGCTTCCCAGCGCTAGTGGTTTGAGTTGAAAAGCTGGCCGAGTAACCTCGCACGACGGCCATGTGGGTATACGCGTCGGCTTGCTCTTTGCGGTCGCACCAAAGCCAGCCTGCTTTTTTACCTTGCTTCGCGCCGTCGCCTTTAAGCAGTTCGTCCCAAAACACGCGAAACTGCTCTCGGCTCATGTTCATGAGTTCTGGGGAAACATTCTTGTCGATATACTGCTGATACTGAGACCAGCCGTTTCGCGCTAGCGCCCCCCCGGCAACACCCTTTGGAATGGTAAATTCTATCGCAGGCTTGCTGTTCGGGTAGCAGGTCGCCCCCGGCTGACGCTCTCGCTCATTGAAGTCAATTCCAAGCCGAACCAAAAGGTCGCGAATCTCGTGCTTGTATTCCTTGGACTGACAGATTCCAAGCGTGCTGCCGGTCAGCCAGCCGTCCGTCATAAACCAAGCGATGAGCCTCAATTCATCGTCTGATAGGTCGACACCAGAAAATTCATACTCACCCGAAACTGGCAGGTAATAGGCGCTCTTGCGCTCGGCCATCTGAAGAGCGGTTTTGGTGATGAAGTTTTTCGAGCGCCGACCGCCGATCTTAGGGTCACGATACTTGATATGAAATTCGTGACCCTCGGTTGTTCGAATATCGAAGCGCTGGCTTTTAATTGCGACTATTCGCTCACCCTCATCAAGTGGGCGGTCGCCATAAAATTCAACGTCTACGATCTCGACCCGCTCTGTCTCGCGATTGTAGCCGTAAACTTTGTCGCCAACCGCGAATCCCCCGATCCCCTTCCAGCCATCAGGCGTGAGGATTTCTGTGTCCTGATCGAAACAATCAAAGCCCTTGGTCAGAACACCGCAGGATACCAGCCCGTCAATCAGGCTGTCAGGGCGGCGAAACTCCCTGATCTTGTCGCGGCGCTCATCCTCGTTCTTGTCGAGATAGCTGATTTGCTGGAAATTATAGCCAGCATCCCGGAAAGCAGTGCAAAGCTCGCGGCCATGCTCGACGGTCGGACTAAACACGATGGTCTTTGCAGGCCCGCCAAAATGCTCATGCGTCTTTGTCACCCATTCCGACACCACGTCACCAATGATGCGGATACCTGCCGACGCGGCGCTTTCGTCTGTGAACTCACCAGAGCTGTTCAGGCCAAGGTCGGCATCTTCCGGGCTTTTGGCGACATAGATTTTAGGCTCAATGAGAAAGCCGTCATTGATAAGGTCGCGCGTCGGAATGATGTTGACGACACCATCCCACTCATTGCCCATGCCCTTGGTGAATGGCGTTGCGGTCAACCCGATCTTAACCGCGTCCGGATAGCGGTTCATGAGGTCTACAGTCGCCTTGTAGCGCGTGTGCGCCTCGTCAACGACAATCAGGTCAGGGTCACGTGGCAGGCCGCGCCGGGCCAGCGTCTGGGCCGAACAAACCTGCACATGTTCGCGCGGAGCGTAACGGTCATGAATGCCCTGAATGACACCATGAGGAATGCCGTATTCGTCGAAGACAGCACTTGTCTGATCGACCAGAGCGACACGATCCACGATAAACAGCGCATAGCTGCCCTTGTGACTGGCCTGCTTCAACAGATGCCCGGCAGTGAGCGTCTTGCCCGCGCCTGTGCCAGCGCAAAGCACGATGCGCTTGATGCCGTCACGTATCTTGTCGCGCAGCGCCTCGACAGCATTGGCCTGATAGGGGCGCAAATTGATCTCTTTCGCCTCATGCAGCGTCAGCATAGCTCACCTCCTGATAGGCCAGCTTCTCGGCCTTCTCTCGGCTCATTCCGCCGTCAAATTCGATGATCGCCGCGCGCTCCTGCCAGTCGTCATAGGCAGGCCAGACTTCGCGTTTCACGGCCTCGATATTCTTCTTCACCCAGTCGAGCGCTGCAGCGTCCAGCTGACCGGGACGCAGCCGGAAGGAATATCCATCCCGGATCACGTCACCGCCATTGGCACGGATGCGCTCAAGGATGCTCATACGGCGATCCCCACGCGCTTGATGTCTGCAAGTTCACGCTCAAGGTGACGGGCACGGGCAAGTGCCTTGTCCGCCTTCTCATTGGCGCGGAACATCTCGCTTTCCTTGTGCCGGATCGTCTGGGCCTGCCGCCGGATCGTCTCGGCCTGATCCCCGTCAAATCCTTTCACCTGATCCTTGAGCGCCTTGATCTCTGCGGCCTGTTCCTTGTGTTTCGCCCTGGCATCCTGAAGGTCGAGCGACAGCCCGACATAAGCATCCTCGCGGGCCGCATCTGTCAGGGCGCGGTATTGCTTGCGCAGCTTGGCCTCGGCAGGGTCTTCCGGCTCAGGCTCAGGTTTTGATTGCGGCGCGTAGGAACCGGCAGGCTCTTGCTCACGCTTCACGCTCGCCACGGATTTACCGGTCTCGACAGCGGCTTTGTATTCCGGGTTCTGGTCTACTTCGTCGGCAAACTTGGCTGCACGCTCGACGGTTGCGCGCGATACACCATGCTCTTTTGCGAGACGTTCGGCGGTGTTTCCTCCCGAAACCTCACTTTGAGGGTTCGGTGAATTTTGTACCAGATTTTGCTCTTTTGACCGCTTCACGCGGTTGTAACGACGCCCCAGAAGAAGCCGCCGCTGATCAGGCGTCAGGTTGCGCCGGCCAAGCTGGTGCGCGTCCATCCAGTCAAGCGCAGCCTCACGGTCAGCAAACTCTTTCTGGACCGTGGCGAAGTCGAGCCCGTTACGCTTGCAAATGTCATAGCGGTTGTGGCCGTCGATCAGGGTATTGCCCCAGACGACCAGCGGGTCGCGGCAGCCTTCCTCGACTATGTTCGCCTCAAGCTGCGCAAATTCCTCATCCGTCAGCGGAGGAATGTAAGACTTGAACTCTGGATCAATCTTGATGCTATCGGTCATGCCGCTACCCCTTGTGCTTTGAATGTCGGAATGAGACCGGCCAGGAATCCGCGCGCGTCATCGACAGAGCGCACGATGTGATAGACACCGCCGGACGTGGTGATTGCGTCGGCCCACTCTTTCTGAGACTTCGATTGACGGCCTGCCCCGGTCTTCACTTCCAGACAGACCAGACAGCCGCGCCAGAGAATGTGAATGTCGGCAACGCCGGGCTTCACGCCCTCTTTCTTCAGCCGGATTGCAGACAGCGGGACCAGCTTGCCCTTGACGTTGATTTTCTTCCCGCCGCGCTTCTCGCCATTCGGAACGGCCCAGAAAGTCGCGTCAGCCGGAAGGGCAACCTCAAGCAGGTCGACAATGGCGCACTGGATTTGATGCTCTTCGTGCTTCAATTGCCCTGCCCTTTCTTGCTTTCCAGCTGGTCAGTCATCCATTCGGCGCGATCTTGCAGCGTCTTGCTACGGCCCATTGTGCGACGCACCGCTGCCGGGGTTATCCATCCGATCCACCGCAGAAAGGCGCGCTTCCAGCTCTCGACGGCGCTCGTTGAGCCTTTTGGCTTCTTCATCGATTTCCCTTTCGAGTGCTGCCAGATCGCCCGCATCCATCGCGGGGGCCTGGACGTATGTGACGATGCTTCGCCAGCCAGCGGCGGCGATGTGCATCAAAGTGAAGTAGTGAGGCAGCAGACCGCCGCGCCAGTTGCAGACGGTCGAGTGAGACACGTCTATTCCGGCTGCGTTGAGGTCCGCCCATTGGACTTTTGCGGTGGGCCACTGCTGAAGCTGTTTCTTGCGCCAGCGGGCCTCCATTGTGGATTCCAACAAGTTGGGATTTATTCGCGTGCTATTCATGATCGTTTCTCCGATGTTGGTCATCGGAGCGACGCGAGGCACACACAGAGGAGCGCTCATGACGACAGATGCGAGAGCAAAGGAAGCCTACAGCAAGGGCCTTTCTCTCTTGATAGATGGCCTCCGCCAGATACGGATCGGGGTGGAAATCGACCGGATCATGGACAGAGCAAATTGCGAACCGGACGGCGCGGGGACAGATGCGCCGCCCGGTTCTCGCGTACACCATTTCAGGGGGGACAGGACGCACGCGAATGGGGGATAATGGGCGGGTATTATCTACCCCCCGCCAAGGGATGCCCGGTACTTCTAAACGCGGCTCTGTCCGCGACACGGCTGGGCCGGGTGGGCGTGTTGGAATAGAAAGCCCCCGACGCGCCCGAAGGTGCGCCGAGGCAGTGCCTACCTCTGAAGGACAGTCAGAGAGGCAGGAGGAACGAATAGCCGCGATCAAGCCGACCGCCTTTCGCGCGCCTGCTTGCGTGCGCCAGCCATAAGGTCGCGCAGGTTCTCGTCAGGCGTCATGCGGTAGGGCTTCACGCGGTTCAGAATGAACGGGATGAGCTTGCGGCGAGGTGTGGCGCGAAGGTCGATCATGAGGCCACCTGCTGGGTGGCGTCTTGGCGTTGGCGTTTTGAGTGCGCCTCAATCCGCTCTAGGTCGTCGTAGGTAAGCTTGATGCCCTGCCCTTTTGCCGCCCTAACAAGCGAAGGCCACCGCGCGGGTGGTATGCGCATCCGAGAACTGGCGCGCCAGCAGGCGGCACTCGAATACCCAACCTCAGCCGCATCTGCGACTTTCTGGATGCCACCGAAGGCGTCGAACAGGTCATCTATCGTCTGCATAATTACGTTATGCGTTACGCATTATGCCATGTCAACGCCTATTGCATAATGCAATCGTATATGCAGGTCAGATGAACGAGCTAGCAGATCGCCTCAGGGAAGCCAGACAGGCCGCAGGATACGGGTCAGCGCAAGACGCCTGTGAGGCGTTTGGCTGGAAATACTCAACGTATGCCGGGCACGAAAATGGGGCGCGAGGCATCCGGGGCGACATGCTCAAACGTTACGCCAAAGCTTATAGAGTTACGGTCGAATGGCTGCTTACTGGCGAGGGTGGAGACACTGCCAGCGTGGCTAGTGCCGATCCGATCACCAGGATTCCTCTATATGACTTGCGCGTCAGCGCTGGGCCGGGCTCGTTTGGAGAGGATAGCCAGCCGCTTGGGTATCAGCCTTATCGCGAACAAGAGTTGCGCCGCCTGACACGCTCAAAACCAGAAAATCTTTCCGTGCTAGAGGTTTCCGGCGACTCGATGTGGGAAACACTGCACGATGGTGACAAGGTTCTGGTGGACCGATCGGTCTCTCGAATTGTGAAAGATGCGATTTACATTATTGCTTTCGAAGACGAGCTATTGATTAAGCGGTGCCAGCGCGACCTTGAAAATGGCGATGTAATCGTCCGCTCTGATAATCCCGCATATAGAGAGTTCCGAATTTCAGACGCCGACAAGCTGGCCATAATAGGGCGAGTGGTGTGGATCGGGCGCGCTCTCGGATAAAATTTATGCAAAACGCATTTTAGCTGTTGCAAATGCATAACGCATAATGCATAGTCATCTCCAGCAACACGGAGATGACCAATGGCAAACCCCGATTATACCAAGCTCGATGCTTATGGCCCGCTGCGTCTGCGCTCAGGACCGGGCGGCGACTTCAAGAATGGCTTGTGCTTTATGGAAACCGCCTCTTGGCTGGCCGGTGAAGTCGCGACGGACAAGCCTAAATGTGCCTGCCCCGTTTTGGGCGCTTTCGCTATCCGGCTGAATGACGCTCTGAATGACGAGGCCAGACAGAAACTCTTGCCGCTAGCGCTGCCGATGACGGGCACACGCTCACCAGAACACGAGCAAAAGCGTGCGGAATACATGACGCTCCGCGTCATTCGTGAAATCCTGCCGACCGCATTTCGGGCGGTTGGATTGAGTGACTTTGCCGATGCGATGGAAAACGCCAAGACTTTAAGGCAGGCCCGCACCGCCGCCGATGCCGCCGCCGATGCCGCCGATGCCGCCTATGCCGCCCGTGCCGCCGATGCCGCCGCCTATGCCGGCGGTGCCGCCGCCGATGCCGCCGCCGATGCCGCCTATGCCGCCGATGCCGCCTATGCCGCCGCCTATGCCGCCGATGCCGCCTATGCCGCCCGTGCCGCCTATGCCGCCGCCGATGCCGCCGATGCCAACGCCCGGCAGGAATTGCTGCTGAAATGCATCCCGATCCTTCAGGGCGCTATCGAGCTTGGCCCCAACGCAGCAGACCAGTGGCCAGCCCTAAAGCCACGCGCCGAGGCGCTGGGCGAGTTCGCTGCGAAGTATCTGGTCAAGGGAGAGGTCTAATGGCCTTCGCCAACTACAAGAACATGACGAGCGGGGAGGTCGCAGGCGCTGATGCGTTTGACGCCGCCCGCCACGCCAGGAACGACGCCGAGTATGCGGTTCACTGCTTCGCCGTTGCTGTGGAGCTAGCCGAGCCGCTGATCAAGGGCGGTCAACGCGATCTCATCCCTTACGTTCTGGAAGCCTACCGCGAGTCCATCGTGGACGAGTTCACGGACATGGACGTGATGTATGGCGAGCTGGCTGACGAGAAGGTCACGCTCGCAGCCAACCGCGCTCTCCAATCTGACGGGGAGGCTGCGTGATGGGACTCCGAGAAGCAGAGCTTGAATGGGGCTGGTACGCCTCAGCCGACGAGGAAAATTACACCGTGGGGCCGGAGGCTTCGCGCGAGGATGTGATCGAGGCCGCGATTGGAGATGAGGTCGGTCTCGGTGACCAGAATGAAGACGGTTCGTGGAATATTAGCTTTCACATTTTGGAGGCTCGAAAAGAACCCGTCCAGATGGCTGACTATTTTCACGTCGGCCGCTGGGTCGAGGATCTCGAAAACGGCCCCTTTTACGATATGTCTGGCGAAGCGTGCGGCTGGAATGATGACAGCATCGTTTCCCACATAAAAAGCGAACAATGGACCGAGCTGCAGCAAGTCGTGCGAGCCGCAATCGCAAAGTGGCAATCGGAAAGAGACATACAGATTAGGCCGTGGGTGTTCACCGAGTCCCGCAACGGCGAGGACATCAGCATGGTGCTGCCTGCTGATGAGGACGCCAACCGCGCTCTCGCAAGCAAGGGAGCGGCGTGATGATTAGCTTCGATATCCTCCCCGCCGATTTCGACACTGCCGCTCATGTTGCCGAGCAAAAGTTCGGTGAGTGGACTGCCGAGTGCCGCAAGGCCGGACGCCGCCCTGAGTGGCCCTACGTGCCAATCATTCGCATGCGCAAAAGCAACTACTGCGGCCCCCAAACTCAGCAAGTCCGTGGCCGAGCTTATGCCACCCGCGAGGAAGCCGTTGAGTGCGCAGAGCGTGTCATTGAGCGCATGAAAGCAGACTTCATCGCAAAACTGCTGAACCCTCGTTACCGCGCCCTGCGTGAAAGCGTCGGCATGCCAGCGGAGGCCACCCAATGACCGTCAAACTCTACCCCTTCACCGAGTCCGAGATTAGCCGCTTTGCTGGCACATCTGAGGAAGACCGCGCCAAGCGGGCAAAGGCACGCGCTGAACGCCTCCGTGAGAGAGAGGCCGACCTACGGGCCGAAGCCGACCGGATCGCAGAGACAGCCGAGACTTACGAGGAAGTCGCTTACCGCGCCACATGGCGTGCGGAAATCCGCGACACGCTCGAAGAAGACGGGCTCGAAGCGGCACGCGATCTTGCCCAACACGACCCGTCATCGCTTCGGCGTGTCCTGCTGCGGCACGGATCAGACAATCTCCGCCCCGCCCCTCAAGGGCTAGCTGAGGCACTGGATATCAATGGGAGGAAGTCATGAGCGACTGGATCGAGCGAGCTGAAGAGCAAATCGAGCGCGATTACGAAGAAGGCCACACCAGCCCTGAAGAGTATCGCGCTGAAATGAGGGCTCTTCGAGACGAGGTGCGTGGTGCCGCTGAAGAGGCGGCTGAAGAGGCGTATTGGGACGCAATGGGGGGACGTTTCTGATGACCGGCACCCACACCACAGGCGAAGCCACGTCCAAGGGCTTCCCCGGCTACCTTGCCCAGCGGGAAAGGCTCAACTGCCCGGCACGACGCAGAGCGGTCCAGGCTGGGCTCAAGCTGGAGCTGGAAGCTGAACTGGCCGCAATCGCGGAAATCAGTGAGCTTGCCGCTCAAGCTATGGCCATCGTGGCCGAGAAACAACGCAACACCCGCCGTCTTATGCGGGAGATTTCACAGGAGGCTCGCAATGACGGATGAGCTTTTGGATTGCCCATTTTGTGGCAGCAAAGATATCGATCTGATTAATGCGAGCGGCGAGACCCACGCATTTTGTTACGACTGTGAAGCCTCAACCACGGCGTGTGATGGGGCAACGGACGGGCAAGG
Source organism: Henriciella sp. (assembly GCF_029936995.1). Classification (GTDB taxonomy): domain Bacteria; phylum Pseudomonadota; class Alphaproteobacteria; order Caulobacterales; family Hyphomonadaceae; genus Henriciella. The sequence continues at coordinate 441,488 of NZ_JAPYRE010000004.1, read as the reverse complement.
CCCCGATCTTGAGCGCGCGTATCACGATGCCGCCGAGGCATGGAATACCCGCTCCGGCCCACAGCTCCCGGCGAGTGGGTGGCGTGATGACGCGATGAGGAAAGAGGCGTTTAATGCAATTTCCGACGCTTTTGAAAAATACGAAGCTCGCCAAGCCAAATATATGGAGGACCGCACTCAGCACTCCAAGGTTATTGCTAATGCTGCTCTAGGCCAGCTTCGGCGTCGATTGTCAGACTATCTAAAATATTTCGCGCCCGACACCCCTCCCAATCAATCCCCTCCCGATGAGCGGGTAGAGCGGCTGGAGGCTGAGGTGGCGAGGCTCCGAGCAGCGGAGTTTGCCCATCTAAAGGAATGGCTGAAGTCAATCGGCTTCTCCGATCTGGAAGCGGGCCGAATGGCTGTGGCCATTTCACACCTTGAGCGTCGCACCACCCTCAACCCGGAGCAAACCAATGAGCAGTGAGACTGAGAACCGTGTGGATTTGGAGCGGTTGGATAGATGCCTTCACGATATTCAGCTCGGCTCCAAACGGGAAGCCGAGGCAGGGAATGAGTACATTCTGAAATCGTTCGATGCCGTTCTCCACGAACTCACCGCCGCCCGTGAACAGCAAGCCCTTATAGCGGAACTGGTGGAGGCGTTGGAGCCGTTTGTTGACATGAGATTCCCCGAATCCATTCCGGATGACACGCTTTTCGATCTTCATCACGAGACATGGCAAAGCGGCGGCAAATGCGTCTGTGTCAGCGACCTCCGCAAAGCTCGAGCCACCTACAACAAAGCGAAAGGGGAACAGGATGCCTAGACCCTATGACAGCGCGCATGAGTTCGCGTCTGCAATGAAATCGGCCGAGTTCTGGCTGTTCACTGCTTCACGCAAAGCGCTTGAAAATCCGCACCCCGAAGACGCCGCCCGGCATATCGAAGAAGCCCGCAAGGCGCTGGCTGACATTGACGGACACTTGGAGGCGGTTCGGGCAAAGCTTTGCGAGCTCGACGCGCGGATAAACACGAAAGAGGCCGCCTGATGTCACAAGAAATATTCAATACCTTTAACGTAAAATACCTTTCGGCCTCTTCCATAAACAAATGGACCGGAGACCGTGGCGCATGGGTAGCGCATTACGTCTACGGCATCCGTGGAGAGGTTGGCCCGGCCGCATGGCGCGGTGGGGCGGTCGAGGATGGACTTACCGCCTACGTGACGGGCGCAAACGTCGATCCACTTCAGCACGCCATGATGACTTTTGAGCGTGACGCTCAAGGTGATCTGGATGACGAGGTGGATAAGGAGCGTGGCCTTATTGAGCCCATGCTGCAACAGGCAATCGGCGCATGGAATGAGGCGAAGCTAGGTCGCCCTATAACGCAGCAGATACGCATTGAGACATGGCTGGACGGAGTAGCGGTCCCGCTCATCGGGTATGCCGATTATATCATGGATGGCTACTGTCTGGACCTGAAAACGACAAAGGCTCTGCCCTCAAAACCGAAGCACGACCATGTGCTGCAAACCGCAGGCTATGCCCGTGCCCGTCAGGAGGGCAAAGCCTCACTGCTTTACGTCACGGGTAAAAAGAGCGCGATATATGACATCGAGGCCGAGCAGGTCGAAGAGGCAATCAGCGATCTGACCCGCCGGGCTCGTGGCCTGCAAAACACACTGACGGCAGCATGGATTGGCGCGGGTGGAGACCCTGACAAAGCCAAGGACAAGATTGCTGAAATGTGCCCCCCGAACATCGACCATTTTTTCTGGTCCGATGCCGACTTCATCAATGCGCAATCTCAAATCCAAGCATGGCAATAGGGAGATAGATGATGCCTTTTAACGATCAACAGACACATCAGCTTTCGGCCAAGCTTGACCCAAAAAACGTTAAGTCTCGCGAGCAGAGTGGTCGAGCGTTCTCGTACGTGGAGTCCTGGTACTCGATCAATACGGCCAACGACATATTTGGCTACGACGCATGGGACCGCGAGACGGTCGAGATGCGGCTTGTTTCCGAACGCGAGCGCACGATTGGCCGAGGAAACAATGAAAAGCCCGGCTGGGGGGTTTCGTACATTGCAAAAGTGCGCGTGACCGTGCGCGCCGATGGCGATGTCATCGTCAAAGAAGGGACTGGCTCAGGCCACGGCATTGATGCCGATCTGGGGCAAGCGCACGAGGCAGCAGTCAAAGAGGCTGAGAGTGACGCCATGAAGCGGGCACTTATGCAATTCGGCAACCCGTTTGGCCTCGCTCTCTATGACAAGACACGGAGCATGGTGGGCGAGCCGGACCCTTCCGACGAGGCTCGAACGCTTATCGGCGATCTCGAAAAGAGCACAGACCGGGGCTCCCTAGACGCGTGGGGCTCGGAAAAATCCGGCGCGATCAAGAAGCTCTGCGAAAGCGATCAAAACCACGTGCGGAGCGCATACAGCGCGCACCTTCGTAAGCTCACTCCAAAGAAAGAAGCATCATGAGCGGATCAATCAACAAGGTAATTCTCGTTGGCAATCTCGGCGCGGACCCGGAAGTCAAGCAGTTCCAGAATGGCGGGCAGGTCTGCAACCTCACCGTCGCCACGTCTGAAAGCTGGAAGGACAAGAACACAGGCGAGCGTCGGGAAAAGACCGAATGGCACCGCGTCTCGATCTTCTCCGAAGGTCTCGTAAAGGTCGCCCAGAGCTACCTCAAGAAAGGCTCCAAGGTCTATCTGGAAGGCCAGTTGGAGACCCGCAAGTGGCAGGACCAACAGGGCAATGACCGCTACTCCACAGAGGTTGTTCTGCGGGGCTTTAACTCGACGCTGACCATACTGGACAAGCCGGAAGGCAACCAGAGCCCGCAGCAAGGCTATGGAAGCGGGAGCGCACAGTCACAGGACGCAGCGCCGCAGAGCTTCAACCAGGATTTCGATAGCGAAGTGCCGTTCTGATGCGCTGGCAACTGACCATAAACAGCCACAAGGCCCGGCAAACGGCGCTGGAATGGATTTCCAAGGCTCCGTGGGGGTATCGCCTCACCTTGCAGGAGACCAAGCGCACAGTGCCACAAAATGACCGTATGTGGGCGATGCTCTCAGCGGTCAGCACGCAACTGGTCTGGCATGGTCAGCGCTACGACACAGACGCATGGAAGGACTTTTTCATGCACATGCTCCACGGCGGGCGGTTCATGCCTGCCGAGGACGGCGGAATGGTGCCGATCGGTCGGCATACTTCCAAACTCGGGAAGCAAGAGCACAGCCTGCTTCAGGAAATCATAGAAGGCTTTGCCGAGCGGCATGGCGTGGATCTGATGGCTCCGAATGAAAAGGACCAAGCCGCATGACTCCCTTCTCCTCTCTTCCAGAAGCCGAACAGAAGCGGCCAGCGGTGAAGCGAAAGCCCCTCACCCGCCAGCAGTTCGGCGCGCTTCTCGTCAAGCAGGACTGCCGCTGCGCCAAATGCGGGGGCAAGCTGGATTTCTCAAAGCCTCGGCAAGTCATTGATGAGCACCTGCAACCGCTCGCGGACGGCGGCAACAACGATCTGGATAACCGCGCGCTCTACTGCGCCGAATGCGCGAAGGGGAAGACGGTGAAGGAAGCCACACCGCGCGCCCGGTCCAAGCGCTACGCCGAGGGCCGCACGCAGGCCGACAAGCGCGCTGCCCGTGGCGGGTCCACGATCCAGGGGCGCAAGAACCCGTGGCCACCCAAAGGCTCACGCAAGATACAGACGAGGAAATGAGATGAGTGACAGCATCTACCGCTATGACGTCGAGTATGACGACAATGATGAACCCACTCCTCTGCCTTCAGAGATGAGCGAAGCCCGACGACTGGGCGGCGCTATTTATATGGAGGCGCTGTCGGGCAGGCGCGGCTTTCGGGACGACCAGATGGGCATTGATGATGTCGATATTTGGGCTGAAATCTTCGAGCACATAGGGCGTGTTGCCCTCGCCCAATCCATCAAAAAGGACGTGAACGATGAGTGAGCGCACAGACAAGGCAGAGCTGGAGGGGCTGGTGGAGCGGCTTCGAGAGGCTGAGGAAGGAACCTACGAGCTGGACCGCGATATTGGACTAGCGCTCGGTGAATGGCGTTACCTGCCTGATGACTACGAACTCAATATTCAATTTCCGGGCTCACGGTTTATGGAAGCGGATGATACCATATTCAATGACAGCCCGGCCAGTATTGGCGGGCCAGCCTACACTCAATCCCTCGACGCCGCTCTAGCGCTTGTTGAGGAGAAGCTGCCGGGGTGGGCGGTGGCAAACCTCGCTCAGCAAGACGATCGCACTTGGTGGGCGGAACTCCGACGCGGGCAATTAACCAGCTACACCGGAGTGGCCGCAGCCATGACAGCGCCGACCCCGGCCCTTGCTCTCCTGATCGCCCTCCTCACCGCCCTCACCCAAGGAGATAGCCATGACGGATAAGAACGTGGAGAAGCTGACAGATGAGCTACATGGGCGGATCATCGTCGAAGACACAGGCGAGGCCATTCTGCTTGAATCTGACGTGCGCGCCGCCCTCACAGCCTGCGGGCTTGAGGTGAATCCGGAGGGAGCCGAGAAGACCGCTTTTGCGCACGGGTACTGCCGGGGCTGTCCAGACAATGTGTTCCCCGGACCTGAAGAAATTGAAGCGGCGTGGAATCTATTTGCCGCCCGCTCTCTCACGGAGGGGAAGGATGTTTGATATTTCGCCAGCAATCCTCACTCAAGGAATGTCCGAGCTGGAATACTGGTTCATTCGGGAGCGTGGGCGCTTGCCCGGTAAGTATGCGCATTTCTGCATCGACTGGGACGATCTGACAATTGATGAAGATTGCCCGGAGTGGCCATGCATCTGCGCCGCAGAGCTTGGTTTCGAGCAGAGAGCGCACCAATGCGGCCCTGACTGTGGCTGCATGGACTGGGGAGGGCCTATCCCCCAATGACCGCCCGGCCCGATCCTTCCGTGGTTATCATCCGCCCGTGGCCCGCGCTTATGCCTGCGCCGCTGGCGGCTGACTATCTCGGATTTACGGGCAAGAACCCGGCTGCTGCCTTCCTTAAAGCGGTAGGCCGTGGTCTATATCCTCCCGCTGTGCATCATCCAGGGGAGCGGAAGAAATGGCGCAAGGTGGATCTGGACCGGGAAATCGAAAGGCTGGCCGAAGCCGAGCCGGAAGCCGAAGACGAGTGGGACGTAGCGTGACCATGAACCCCGAAGACCTGCCACCCTATGTAAAGACAAAGACGCTCTCAGGAGGCCGTGTCGGCTATTACTGGGCACCGCGTACCGCTGATATACGCGGGGGCTTCACACCCGCCTCTGTGCCGCTTGGACAGGATTATGGGCGAGCGGTGGAGCGAGCCAAGGCCTTGAACGCCGATCTATACAACTGGCGCGCTGGCGTGGTCCGTGAGCGCGGTGATACCGGAACCGTTGGCTGGATGATGGACGTGTACCGGAAGACTGACCGTTTCAATGACAACCGGAAAGAGACACAGCGGGACTATGACCGGGTGCTGAAGAAGATCGCCGCCATGTCGATCACGACGAACGGCAAGCCGATCAAGGATATGCCGTGCGAAAAGGTGCGCCCTCGCCACGCTGACAAGCTCTACCGCGAAATGATGAAAAGCGGCTCCCGGCAGGCACAGAAGGCCATGACCATCATGAAGACGTGCTGGGCTGCGGCCTACCGCCAGCATGACGATATAATCCCGCTGGAAAACCCCTTCGCGGACATGAAGCTCTCACACACCGCTCAGGAGACGAAGCACGCCACCTATGGCCAGCTTACCAGTTTCACGTCCAAGGCAATCGCTATGGGCGAGCCAGCGGTGGCCGCTGCCGCGCAACTCGTCTGGGATCTGCACGTCAGGCCCACAGAGGCGTTCCGTGACTTCCGCTGGAAAGACTGGCGACCGGATGACCACCCGCATCACTGTTTCGTCCATGCAGGCAAGCGGAAGAACGGCGCATGGATACCGATAGCGGACCCGGAGACGGGAGAGCTGTTCTTTCCCGAACTGGTCGCGCTGATTAATCACTGCCCGAAAGGCGAGCCGGATGATCTTGTCTTCCGCCGCCAGCACATCGACACCGTGACCCTTGAGCGCACGAAGGGCCTGTACCCGATCAACAATCAGGCCGTCCAGGCTAGAGCCGTCAGGGAAGCGGCAGAGCTACCGGGCTATGTTACCTTCGCCGCGTTCCGGCATGGCGGGCTGACCGCGCTCCGGAAGTACGGCTTTCAGGACCGGGAGCTACAGCTCATCAGCCGCCACAAGGACAGTAAGTCTCTGGACCATTACCTGCACGATGAAGACGAGCTGATACTCGAAATGGCGAGACGGAAATACCGCGCTCGTAGAACATCAGGGTGACAAAAGTGGGAATGAAGGTGGGAATGGAAGTGGGAATGGACCAGAGGCCGAAAGCCGTGATCTGTAATAGTGACGGTGGTGCGCCCACGAGGATTCGAACCTCGGACCCGCTGATTAAGAGTCAGCTGCTCTGCCAACTGAGCTATGGGCGCGCCGTCTGTACGGGATAAGCGATTTAGTCGCTCCGTCCGTAAAAGGCAAACCGGATCTGGACGCGCAATCCACCAAGGCAGGCCAGCTCAGATACTACGGACCACCCCCATTCGCGCGCTCCCGACTTTGCTCACGGAAGGGTTACCCGATCAGCGCGCAAGACGCAGCCCGGCACAGCGGACCGGACTTCAGCGGGATAAAACATCCATTATACAAGCATTTATCCTGACGCTGTCAGCAGCGCGAGCCGACGCCGCTGATCGCAGGTGTGTTCCCTGAGCAACATGATCCAGGCGCAATGCGGTCACCCCATGCAACCGTTTAGCTCTTCCTTGCGTTTGGGTAATCATGACAGAGCTGCAATATATCGACTCCGCCGCAAAGGCCCCGATTGACGGACTGCAGGAGCAACCGCCTCTCGAAGTCGCCTTGCTGACCTGGGAATATCCGCCGATCCCGACGGCCAAGGGCCGCGTTGCCTGCGAAGTCGCCCACAGCCTGGCCCAGCATGGCGCGAATGTCCGCGTTTTTACCATGGACAGGCAGGACCGCGTCGGCACGGATAGTGAGCGTATTGAAGTTATCGGTTGCGCCGGACGTATTACAGGGCTCAGGCGTCTCATGCGCAAGGTACCAGGCCTTGATCACGTCGCCGCGGCCGCAGCTTTCCGCGAACGTGTACATGAAGAGCATGCCCGCCGCCCGTTCGATATCATTGAATCGACCAACCATGGCGCCCCTGCAGCCATGCTGATGGATTGTGGTCTGCCCATCGTCATCCGCAATACGACGCCATATGCGCTGGACAATGCCGAGGAACAGGGCTGGCGCGCCAGGCTATCGGCCTATGTTGCAAGTGGCATGGAGGCTCGCTGCATCGCCAGGTCAGATGCTGTCATTTCCAACAGCCGCGCACATGCGAGCATGATCCGGGACTGGTATGATATCAAGCCAGGTCACATTCACTCTGTGACCCCCCTTTCGGTTGACCCACAGCTTTCGCGCATTGGCGATAATTCTCCATTCCCGCCTGCGCATGCCCGGTTGCGCCTGGCCCGGATAGGTGATGCCAGTGGCCGTTCGGGTTTTCACGATACGCTGCTTGCTTTCGACCGGATCGTCGATGGGCTGGCCCGTCAGAGCAAGCCAGCGCCGGAACTTCATCTGGTCGGCCTTGAGAAAGGTGATCTGGAAACTGCCGTCGCCGAGCTTGAACTCAGCAAGGCTGCCCGTGACCAGATCTACGATTACGGCCGGCTGCCGGACCGGGCGATGGGGCATGTCCTTGCCCGTTGTCAGTGCATTCTCGCACCATCGCACTATAAATCCTTCGGCTCGGTCTATCACGAAGCTGCAGCCTTTGGCCGCCCACTTGTCGCTAGCGCAGATGACCCGGCAGCACGCGAATACATTGAACGCAGCGGCTGTGGCATACTTGCAGATAGCTGCTCGCCCGAAGACATCGCAGAGGCCGTGCTGGAACTTCAGGCCGACAGGCCGCGTCAACTGGCCTGCCGTCGTAAAGGGCATGAACTTGCCGCGAACTGGACCCGCGAGGGCCTTGGCGCTCGCACGGTGCAGGTCTATCGCCGGGCCATGAATCTCGGCGAGATCGAGCTGCCCGGTCTGCAACCGGCCGGTAGCCGTGCTTATGACCGCAAACTGGCCTGAGCCGCCTTGCAGGCTGCTTCAAACGGCGGGAGCCCCGTCAGCATGGCTTCCTGAAACGCTGTTCTGAATGAGGTTTTGCTCACTGAACCACCAGTGAGACTGAGATCGACAACGCATCTGCCATCAGGCTCTGCAATCAGGGTCTCTTTTGCCGCTAACACGATCAGGCCACCCGCCACCTTGGCAGCGCGCATGACAGCGTCTATCCGGTTGTCCGCGTCCTGCATGTTCCCCGGAAAGGTTTGGTCGAACGCATCCTCTCCATAGAATCTCATTTCCGGGGCAGATGCTCCCGGCCCGGTGTCACTCGCCTTTTCATCATCCAGCCAGATAGACGGATGGTTGATCCGGACCTGCTGGCTGACTGGCACGCCAATGTCCTCAACATGCACTTTCCCGCAATGGCCCCGCCCCGGTGAAAGCACATGGGCTGGCCGGAATGCCGCGAATGTGACGGTAAGGTCTGCGGTGAAGCATGGACCAATGGGTTTAGCCGTCAGACCGTCTATGCCGGAGGGCACGTCAACAGATACCACCGTGCCCGGCTCTTCGGCCAGGCTGGCAGCAGCCCCTTTCAAGGGACGTGACAGGCCGCCCCCGAACAATGCATCCAGTGTGATGTCCGCTGCCATGCCGACCGCATCATCAAGCCCGTGGACCGGGCCATTCCACAGCGAGCAGGCACGCGCACTGTCGCCTTTCAGCTTGTCTGGGCTGCCCAGCAGATAGACATCAACATCGCGGCCCAGCTCACGCAGCCGGTGTGCGGCAATAAAACCGTCCCCGCCATTGCCGCCCGGCCCACACAGAACGCGAATACGCCCTGCGGGAAATGCCTCATGCAGACGGTCTGCGACCGCTTCACCCGCCACTCTCATCACGTCAAAACTCGGTGTGCCTGCATCGAACACACGCTGCTCGGCTGCATACATCTGTTCAGGCGTGACAATGGCGTGGCTCATGCGGCGAGCCTAGCGCCCTGCTGCACCCCCAGAAAGGGTGTTATCTGATTTCGGGAAACCGGATCGTCCGGGAGGTAGATGGTACGCCCAACAGGATTCGAACCTGTGACCTACTGATTAAAAGTTACGTCAGCATCCTTATCATTATTTCTCATCGTTGAACACAACTGAACAGTGATGATAAATAGTTCTCTGTAATAGCTTGCTTTTTTCTAAATACTAGCCAACTTTTCTGCTCAGGTGGACACACCTTTGAGTGGCACAATTCGTGCATCGTGCGTGTCCCCGTAGTAGGGGGCAGGCGAAAATGCACCGGAAACTTTTGACCCCGGCCGTTCTTGAACAGCGTCCGCCGAAATCGGGGCGCGTCGAGATACGTGACTCGTTGTCTCCGCTGGTCCTCAGGATCACAGCGCGGGGCAATCGCAGCTTTATCGTGCGCGCGCGGATCAAAGGTCAGAAGCAGCCCATCCGGCTGACTTATGAGAGCCCCGCCCATATCAGCGTGTTGGCCGAGGCCCGCACATGGGCGGTGGAAACTGTTGGCTCATGCAGACGTGGCGTGGACCCTCGGCGCGACAGGTCCAGCGATGAAGCTGCCGCTCAGGCCGCAGCCGAGAAGCAGGCGCGTGACCGCTTCGGCGCTGTGGCGGACCTGTTTCTTGAAAAGCACGCCGCTCGGAACCGGAGCTATGCGGAAAACAAGCGCATTGTCGATTTCTACCTTCGCCCCGGCTGGGAGGACCGACAGATTGATGAGATACGACGCCCGGAAATTGTGGAACGGCTTGATCAGATCGAGGCGGGTGCCTTCAAGGGCCGGGATGGCAAGACCTATGGTGGACCGGTTATGGCAGACCGCGTTCTCGCTCAGCTTCGCAAGTTGATGAACTGGCATGCCACGCGCGATCCTGATTTTGTCTCTCCCATCGTGAAGGGGATGGCCCGGACAAAGCCGAAGGACCGGGCAAGAACCCGCGTTCTCAGTGACGAAGAAATCCGGCTCATCTGGCCACACCTGACCGGCACCTATGGGGCGGTGCTCAAGACACTGTTTTACACCGCACAACGGCTCGGAGAAGTCGCGCAAATGCAGTGCGGGCAGATTGGAGCAGATGGCGTCTGGGAAATCCCCGCCGCCGTCTACAAAGGTAAGCGCCCGCAATTTGTGCCGCTTACGCCGGAGGCTAAGGCAGTTGTGGACGCCCAGCCAGAAATTGACGGGTCCAGCCTCGTCTTCCCTGCCCAGAGAGACCCGTCCAAGCAAATGGCCAATTGGTCGGCGCTGAAAGCGGCTCTCGATGCGGCTATCACCGAGTCCCGCGACGGCGAGCCCCTACCCCACTGGACCGTGCATGACATACGCCGCACATGTCGCACGCTCATGTCACGCGCCAGGGTGAGTCCCGACATATCTGAGCGAGTGCTTGGCCACGCTATTCCCGGTGTTGCCGGTGTTTATGACCGGCACGCCTATGTCGAGGAAAAGCGCGAGGCACTTGAAGCACTGGCTGCACTGCTCAACCGGATTATCCAACCGAAACCGGCCAATGTTGTTCCAATAAGCAGGAGGGCAGTTGAGTGACTGACAATCAGGGAAAGGACTTTGCGGACCTGTGGCCCGAGCCCGCTGATTTGCTTGCGGAGTGCGCTGACGCTTGGGACGATCCGAAACGCTGGAGCGATACCGATCCGAATGGAGATGATACTGTGTTGGCCTATGTCGCAGCTTCTGATGCCGCGCAGCACTTGGGCGCATCGGGCTCTGAATTTGTGCAAGAACTGGAGGACGCATGCAGCCTTCGCTGGGATCGACGCGAAAAAAGACTTCGCAGTCTCTGGGACGCTCTTCTAAGCGGTGAGAAGTACGACGATTTCGGCATGGACGAACTTCGGATTGCGGATTTGATGATCCGAGCCGCATTGAATTCACCGCACAATGCTAATCCGGGTCGGCGTCCCGGCCCGGTCACAATCGGTGCCCACGTCTATGCGGCTGCTGTTGATTTCGCGCCAAGGTGTGTTCGGACGTGCATCTCAGCTGACATACGAGCCCGCGCCAAAGACCTCGCAACAGGTCCGGCAGAAAATGCGGAATTCTGCGAGCGCTCCGGACTCTCGGAACTCGGCCATGATGATCGTATAGCAATCATCGCGAAAAACATCGAAGCCGATGCAGACCGGCTCGCTGACGAATTTATCGCAACCTTCATTGGTAGCGGGCAAGGAAAACGGGGCTGGGAAGCCGTGGCTCGCATGCTCATGCAGAAGTGGGTGGATGACCCCGAATTGAAACGCAGCCCCGATATTAAGCAGTATCTTAAAAACGCTGCTGCGCCAGAGGCGCTGCGGGCAAATGCAAACTCTTATTCTGTTCGAAAGTCGAGACAGAGCAAAAGAACGCGGCAGATTAAGTAAGAAGTTTCGCGCTATCTAACGTGCAATATTCGCCTCCTTGGTTCTGAAAAGGAGGCCAATATGCAACAGAAACTACTGTCCAAAGCTGCCGTTGCAGAATTTCTCGATCTGCATCCCGGCTCAGTCATGCGACTTGTCCGTCAAGGCCGGTTCCCACAACCGCTCCGCACAGGAGACATTGGTTCAGCCGTCCGCTGGCGCGAGCAGGACATCAATGACTGGATCGAAGAGCGCGCTGCCCATGCTGGGGGTGCGTCGTGACTCTCAGCCGGTATCAACTCCCCTCATTTATCGCGGCCAGGCTCAAGGCGGGAAAGCCCGTCAGAGACCTGCCTGAAAGCCTAGCCGTTGGCATCTTTTCAACGACGGCAGAGAGGCTCGTCTGGGCAGTCGAAAACGACGAACCTGTGGGCTTGCTAGCCTACTCAGAGCACGAATCCCGCTGGCGCTTATCGGAAATTTCGGCAGAGGGGGCCTCCCACGCACTCATCGAACTATGCCGCGAAATTGCGTGCAGCAGATACTGGAATGCGATGTCGGGGGCTGAACAGGAACCAAATCTGATTTCTCGATCCGCTCAGCAATACATGATCGAGAAAGTTTACCGCGACGCCTGCGACATCACCAGCGCGCTCTATGAGGCCACAACCGTGGTGCCTGAACTGTTTGGCGAAGAAGCCGCAGCACGCGCGCTTGATGATTTCGATATCCGCTATGGTGCGTTGATGCGTCATCTGGCTGCGCGCTCCAAGACTGCGAGGGACTATGCCTAGAAACGACAACGACGCTAGCGCCCTATTCGAGCGAGCGCGTGCACATTTAAAGGACAGCGGCATCACGGAAGCTGACGCAGCACATGCGGGCATTTTCCCCTGCGCGAATGCTCGATCGCTTGACGCGGGATTTGCCAACGCGCCAGCGCTCGCTTTCGCTTACCACGACATCAATGGCGATCCCGTGCAGTTTGAGCACCGACATGGGACACGCCCATTCTATCGACTGAGGTATCTTGCTGACAGCGCTCAGCGTGGCTTTGTGCGCAAGCCCCTACCGCGATACGTTCAGGCAGGAGGCAGCGGCGTTCACGCCTACTTCCCTATGACCCGCATGTTCCGTTGGGCTGATATTGCGACAAGCCCTAAGGAACCGGTGCTCATTACCGAGGGCGAAAAGAAGGCTTTAAAGGCTTGCCTGGACGGCTTCCCAACAATCGGGCTCAGCGGCGTATGGTGCTTTAAACGCGATGGCCAGCTCTTGCGCGAACTTGAGCAGTTTGAGTGGGAAGGCCGATCAATCTGGATCGTATTTGACAGCGACGCCGCCACAAACCCGCACATCGGCCATGCTCAGCGTGCGCTTGCCAAACTGCTCGTTGAACGCGGGGCTGAAGTCAGGATTGTCGATCTTCCGAACTGCGACGACGGCTCAAAACAGGGGCTTGATGACTTCCTCGTTCGTAACGGCGCAGACGCGCTGGAAGCGCTGCTGGAACACGCCTCCCCGGTGAACCCCTTCCTTTCGCGGATCATGACCGGCAGCGATGTCGAAGTGGCCAGTGCGCTCCACCTCAAGCTCTGCGAGCGGTATACATCCGAAATCGTCTACACCGAAGGATATTTCTACGCGTTCAATGGCAAAGTCTGGGAGACGATTGCAAAGGTCAGCATTCGCAAAGCCATCTATGAGTTCGACGGTGCAGCATTCGGACAGAAAGGCACGCTCAAGCTATCTGCCCCCAAGGCCGACAGCATCATGTCCATCCTGAAGGACCAGGCGCACAAGGACGGCTTTTTTGACTGCCCACCCGCAGGTGTGAACTGCGAGAACGGATTTGTCTCTTTCGATAAGGACGGCGAAGCATCGATTGCAGCCCACACACCTGAACAGCGTCAGCGCTTCGTGCTTGGAGCATCCTGGACGCCCGGCCCGGTCCAAAAGAGCAAGCTTCTGACGACTTTGCTGGATGGCTGCTTCGCAGCCGACGAAGACAAGAAGCTGTTCCTTCAGGAATGCCTTGGCCTCGCCATGCTTGGACAGATGACGGAGCAGACAGCGCCGCAGGCGATTGTCTTGCACGGCGTTACAGCTGCAAACGGCAAAAGCGAAGTCCTTGAACTCTTCCGCGCCCTATTCCCGGCACATGCAGTCTCCAGCATTCCGCCTGGTGATTTTGGGGACGACCGCAAGCTGATCGAGCTAAATGGCAAAGCCCTGAACGTCTGTTCCGAACTCGGGACAGGCAGGGCGATAACAAGCGACGTGTTCAAGGCGGTCATCACGGGAGATGTGGTGACAGGCCGCGAAGTCTATGCGCCCGCTTTGAGCTTCAAGCCACAGGCCATGCACCTCTTTGCAACGAACACCCTGCCCGGCTTTTCAGGCGGCATGGACGAAGGGGTCATCAGGCGTCTCGCCATTCTCGAATTCAACAGGACCATTCCCGAAGAAGAGCGGATTGCGAGGATTGGGCAGCGCATTGGCGCCGAAGAAGGCGACAATCTCATTGCTTGGGCGGTTGAGGGGGCCAGCCGCGTCATTCAGCGCGGCGGGTTGACGCCGCTTGATTCCAGCCGCGCCGCCGTGCGGGAGTGGGCGCACACATCCGATATCGTGCAGGCATGGCTCGCGGAAAGATGCTCTTACGTTCAAGGACCACCCATTGCGACAGCGCACTTGCACGAGGACTTCCAGCGATGGGCAAGTCTCAACGGATACAATGAGCGGACAACACCGAAAGCCGCCGCTTTCAGCAAGCGGGTTATCGCTGCAAGCCAGGGAAAGGTAGAAGCTGTCAGAGCCGATGGGCACAGGGCTCTCACTGGCCTGCAACTCAAACCGCTAACACAATCGCTGAAAAGGCGGATCGCATGACGGCAATGACGGGAGATTTTCAACAAGAAGAATTTTTTGGTGTGGCCACCAACCCAAGACGGCAAAGGTTTGCCCACTGCACCCGTCATTCCCGTCCTGCCTTCCGCCGTAGCACCAATACACCCCGCCATCGGGGAAGAGAGGCCCATTATGTCTAGGAATTTGCCCGAACCGAAGGAAGAGACACGCGTAACGTTTGATGGCCTGACAGAGCGGCAATCGGCGTTTGTGATCGCATACGCTGAGAGCGGCGGCGGGCCGGGCGCAGCGGCCACGGCTGCCCAGGCAGCGGGCTATGCGCAGACCAGCCGCGCAGCGGCGCGTGTTCGCGGTCATGAGCTGCTACGAAATCCTAAGGTGCTGGAAGCTCTGCGGAATGAGCTGACACGGCGGCTGAATGCGGCGGCAACGCTTGGCGTGGCTGTGCTCGTGGACCTCGCCGCCGACAAGAAAACGCCTGCCGCAACCCGACTGTCAGCCGCTAAGGACTTGATTGATCGGGGCCACGGACCGATTGCATCGCGCTGGAAGGTTGATCACACTGTACGCACGATTGAGGACGTTATTTCCGAACTGGATATCTCTGATGCAGAGGACGAGCGCGTTATCGATGCAGAGTTTTCCCTGACAGACTGAACCGAACCCAGGGGCCGGGGGGGGCACCCTTCGTGGCGATCAGTGGTGTGGTTTGTAGGGGGCCGATTGGCGATGCAGATAAAAATCGAAAATTTCAGAAAATTTGCGACAACAGCTTCGCCATATCGGTGCTCAGCCAGCTCCGAACTTAGTCGTCTGTTTGGACGTTGCTTTCTTGGTTAAGTTGATTGGCGCAGTGACCGTCATCATCACAATCCAGATTCGGATCGCTAGAATCGGGTTCTGCATCCAACTCTTCGAGAGAGGGTAGCATTGACCGCTCTGAACAGCTGGGGCGTCGATTTGAAGACTTATTAGTCGAAGAATTCTCATCCAGAGAAGGCTCCCTATTGGAGACATCTGGTACCACTGTGGATCGAATGGCCTGACTTTCTTCGGCTTCTACTGACGTTGAGGTCCTCACACTCTTGTTCTGAAAACCCGAAGCGTAGAAAATTGGATCGAGAAGCAAAAGAAGAATGAACGCACCGAAGGCCCTAAGAAGGTGTTGATGTGTAACTTTAATCCGCGTGATTTTTGCGTTGACTGCGTTTCGTGATCTCCGAGATGCCAGCAACGTGCTGCGCGTCAAGCGCGGCAACGGCTCAGACGATTGCCAAGCATCTGTTACTTCACTCTCACCAACGCGCTGGAAGCCAGACACCTGCAATGTCTTAAAGGCATGATAGCCGGCTGCCGCCACATAGAGCGTCGCAACCGCCAAGATTGCTAACTTGAAAGCTTCGGGTGCTGGGCCGATCTTGTTATCCCATGTCGCTCCCTGGATAGTAATGACGAGCGGCACCAAAGCTGCAAGAACCGCCAAATAGGTCGTTGCCTTGCTCTCCGAGACCCTAACCCTTTCAATCTCCGCGGCAGCAACGTATTGGGCTTGAGTTAGCGCTTGCCCTCCATCATCCATGAACTTGGCCGAGCGTATCGCCTCGATGTCCTTTTCCAAAAGGTCATTCTGCGTTTTTTTCTGCTCCGCAGTTAGAGGCTCGATGTACGGAAATACGGCATCCAGCCACTTCGCCCAGCTCATCTCAAAAAAGCCTGGACTAAAGCCGCGCTTATTGGGGCGCCAGTTCTTTGCTCAATCCACGCCCATTGACCGTTCGGGTTGGCCTCAAGAAACCAGAACTCGCCGTCAGACGCTTCTACTAGGTCGATTGCCGAATAACGTAGCCCTAGTGACTTCGTGATGGACACACAGGCCTGTGCCACATTTTGTGGCAAACCAATAGACCGGTGCTCAAGATCCATTCTGACACCCTTTCGCCAATCAGTACTTGTTTCTTCCCGCTCTTGTGAGTGTATTGCTGCCGCAAAAACTTGTTTGTCAACGACGATAACTCGGACGTCATGCTTCTTTGGAATCTCTTGTTGAAAGATAATGGGAGCCATTTCGATGCCGGTACTGTTTGCTTTGTCCAAAGTGTCGATACGTGATGTAAAGATCACTCTTCCAGCTTCACCATCGTTGATGAGGGCGTGACGTAAAGGCTTAGCCACTACAGAACTTTGCTCACCAAAGGCCGTGGCGCTGCCGAAATGATTGGTAACGAGCGTTTCAGGAACCTTAAAACCTGAGCGCTTTGCAAGGGATAGTTGTCGCGGCTTATCCTCAGCCCTCAGAATAGAGAAGGGACTGTTCAACCAACGCCCCTCTAGCGCATTCCAGATAGTACGCAGAATAGCCGACCACTCAGCTTGTAGATATTCTGCGGTTGAACGACGATACTCATCGAAGGTGGGGGCTTGTGGGCGACGATAGTAAGCGGATCGGACCGTGCTTAGCTCAAGTTTCCTGTCTTCAAACTCAAGTCGTAGGTTTGCTGGGTCGCCATCCGGTATCACAACTCGATAACACGCAATATCTTCCGCGTTCAGCCGAAAGAATTCTAACCTCTGGCGCTCCATCTCCCGAACGATAAAGTCGGTTGTCACGTCTCTCTTGTTCGTAGCGAGCAAAATCATAGGAGCTTCTGCGTCAACTCAAACAACGCTACCGATCTGATCGTCAGTTTCCTGCTGAACGTCCGTCTTTGTTTGGATTTCGGGCAAACCAAGTGAAGCGTCATTATCGTCACTTTCCTGTCGGACCCTAGTGAAAGTCGAGGTCTCCATCATCGCACCGCGGCTTTGATCGTCATCGTCAGCTTCTACCTGAGTCATAGTTTTGGTTTGGGTCGCCGCGATAGCTTCGGAAGCGGCCTCTATAATCGGCCGCGCACCTTCAGCGGTGTCGATGACCCAGAGCTGCCTATTCTTGCAGTAGCGCCCCTCCATTTCCGGCCCCTCGCATTTTCGATTCGTCGCAAATCGGAAAAGATAAGGTTCAGCAGTCTTTACCATCGTCATGAATTTTCATTCTCCCTACCGATAAAGGCTAGAGCAGTATTCTGCTGTATCGATACTAGCGTAAACCCCTATGTCTGATTTCGTTGTGCCGAGAGCAGAGCGGGCTAATAGGCTGCTTGGGAGACCAGTATCTTACTTAAGTACGGCCGTAGTTGCTCTTGCGATTGTGACCCAATTGAAGGTTCTACCGGCAAGTCAGACTTTCTATGGCTGTGCACTGATTTAAAAACAGCGAATCGCGCGTCGATGACCCAGTGCCTGCGGGCCCTCACTCTCGCTCAAAACACTGCGGGGACACGCACAGGCCACGTTTCTCATTCTTTACGCCACGAAGGGTTAGTCAAACGCCAACAATTCGGAGCTCCTGCCACATATAACCTTAACGTTAGTATGGTAGGTTTGGTCTACCAATCGGGAGGCTGGACATGAAAAACGCTATCATTAGCATAATCGCGCTCACGCTGACGACGGGCTGCGCCACCTACACCGAAGGGGGCGCGTTTGGCGGCTTTAATGAAACGCCCCTCGCCCGCGACACCTATCGCATCCAAGCTTACGGCAATGGATTAACCTCGCGACAGAAAACGAATGCTATCGCTATGGTGCGCGCCGCTGATCTGGCCAGGATGAATGGCTACAGCCTTTTCATGATCCTAGACTATGATGAATGGGCGGACACGTCGTACCATACGACACCCGCGACTGTTACGACAGATACCAGCTATTCCGGGTCCGGCTATACCAGCGGGTCCGCAAATTGTAATTCCTTCGGCTACGGCTATGGCAGCGGCTCCACATGGTGCAGCGGCAATGCACGCACAAACGTCTCCGGTAATTCCACGTCCAGAACGACCATCAATCCCGGCCAGACGTATGAAACTGAAAAGCCCCGCACCGACCTTGTCGTGAAATTCGTCTCGGAAGGGACTCCCGAAGCGTCGAACGCTCTGAGTGTGCGTCAGATCATGACGCGGTACGGCAAAGCCGCTGGGCTTAACGCAGAGCAGCTGGCTGCGCGAATTACGCCCGCGTCTGTTGCGTCCGCATCTGCCCGCCAAGCACATTCAGCTATGAATACACCTTCAAGCATCTCGAACAAACCCGCCAAGCGCGCTTCGCCCACCACAGACGAGCGGTCGATTGAACAGGTGTATGCGTCACTGTCCCCGCACGAAAAGCGGCGCGTCGATGCGATGTCCATTCCTGAACGGGTTTCGTATCTCAGATCAAACCGGTGACACTCACGCTCCGTTCAAACGTCCACTGAGGAAATCCCATGGGAATGCACTCCGGCGCGATTGTTGTAGCTTCTGCACTGCTTTTCAGCATATTCGGGAAAGCCCATGCTGACATTCTTCAGATGGAATGCGGCATGTCCAGCGGCCATGTCTACACCGCGCCAGAAGGCTTGTATGCGGATAACCCGGAGGTTGCAGGCTGGGGCAAAGATGGCATTCCAAATGGCATGAGTATCTTTGAATTAGATACGGACACCGGGGATATAGCCTATCGTTGGAAACACTTTTCGGGCAGCTGGCACAGCGCTGAAGCCGAAGGCACAGAGCCGATTCTGGTTTCCCTGGATAAGGAAGACTTCTCCTGGCAGATAGTCACGCTTTTCAACGATGGGGATGTTGTTGAGGTCTGCACGTTTGCCGAGGTTCTGGAAGATGATCCGAAAGCGCTTTGCACAACGTCGAAGAATGGCCTCCTAACATCGGCCAGAGTGTTCGTATCAGCCTGCAAGACGACAATCGTTCCTGCCGACTGGGTGAGATCAGACTAATATGAAAGCTCCCTTCCGCTGAGCATCCGTCCGGCGGCAGAAACAGAACCCAGCCGAGTGGTGCTCCTGATCCCACTTGAGCCGACAGCCGCCAAATCGGCAAACGCCTAGAAATTTCTCAGACCAAGATTTCTATAAGCTCGGGAACCTGATTCCCGTGTCCCCGAGCGTGTCCCCGACTCGGTTTGCTCCAATCGCCCCATAATGGGCGATTTCCATTTCCTTGATTTATCGAAATATTTTGGTACGCCCAACAGGATTCGAACCTGTGACCTACTGATTAAAAGTCAGTTGCTCTACCAACTGAGCTATGGGCGCGCCGAAGCGGCTTACCTAGCCGGGTGCGCCTGCAACGTCAACGCGCCTGAAGCGGTGAATTGCAGGTCAGCTGACGTCATTTTTTTGCCCGCATGTTCGGTTCAAATACCAGGCATGAAAAAGACGGTGCTTTCCTCACTGGTAGGCCTTGCCCTTATTACGGCCTGTGCCAGCAAGACTGTCGGCGCAGCAGCAGGAAATGCTGTCCAGCAGACACGCTCCGGCATCACCGATGCAGCGCTCACACCGCTTGAAGACCTGAACCTGAGGCGCGACGAAATTCCACAGGCGCTCGAAGAAATCAGCAACCCCTATGACATCTCCGTCGACATGAGCTGCACGGAGATCAAAAGCCAGATCGCAGCCCTGAACGAAATTCTCGGCCCGGACTGGGATGCCAGCCCGCAGGAAGATGGCAGTTCAAGCCTGAGTGAACGTGCTGCCGAAGAAAGCTCGGAACGGCTGCTCGCCATGATTGCCGATGAAGCCGGTGGAATTATTCCTTACAGGAGCTGGGTCAGGCGATTGAGCGGGGCCAAGGCGCACGAGAAAAGGGTCAAGAACGCCAAGGAGCGAGGCGCCCACAGGCGTACCTATCTCAAGGCCCTCAATGTGGTGAAAAAGTGCGACGCGCCCGCTGAGCCCGGTCAGCAGGCAAAGACCGCTGATGGCAGACCTCATGTGCCGCTTGATCTCAGGCCGACACTCCACCGTCCCGTAGAGCCTTTCAGGCCCGCAACAGCGAGCGCCTCGAGCAGGTAAAGACAGGCTTTAGCCTTTTGGAGACGACTTCGTTGCCTCCCACCGCTGACTGAGTTCTGCACGCAGGCTTTCGAATCTGCCTTCGGCAATGGCGTTGCGCATTTCAGACATCAACGCCTGGAAGAAGGCGGTGTTGTGCCAGGACAGGATCATGGAGCCGAGATACTCGCCGGACTTTATGAGATGATGCAGGTAAGCCTTTGAATAATCACGGCTTGCCGGACACTCGACTGCCGCATCCAGCGGCGAGAGGTCTTCGTTGAACCGCGCATTCTTGAGATTAATCGGACCGTCCCAGGTCCAGGCCTGCCCATGCCGGCCGGCGCGGGTCGGCAGGACGCAGTCGAACATGTCGATGCCGCGCGCGACGCTTTCGACCAGATCAATCGGCTTTCCAACGCCCATGACATAGCGCGGCAGCGCGTCCGGCAGGTGCGGCACGGTCATGTCGATGGTCGCGCACATCTGTTCATGGCCCTCACCAACAGCCAGCCCGCCAAGCGCGATGCCGCCAAAGCCCTGCGACACCACACCTTTGGCAGAACGTTCCCGCAAATCCTCGAAATTCGAGCCCTGCACGATGCCGAAGAGGGTCTGCTTCTCACGATGGCCGAACGCCTCGAGGCTCTTGCCGCCCCAGTCCAGAGACAGTTCGAGACTGCGTAGTGCCTCTTCGTGGCTGCATGGAAAATCCGTGCACTCATCGAGCTGCATGGAGATATCTGCCCCCAGCAGGTCGGCCTGTATTTCGATACTGCGTGCTGGCGTCAGCCTGTGTTCGGAGCCGTCAATGTGGCTGCGGAAGGTTACGCCCTCAGCATCCATCTTGCGCAGCTGCGACAGCGACCAGACCTGGAAGCCGCCACTGTCTGTCAGCATCGGCCCGGACCAGCCGGAGAAGGCGTGCAGTCCGCCCAGCCGCTTCACCCGCTCGGCGCCGGGCCGCAGCATCAGGTGATAGGTATTGCCGAGAATGATGTCGGCCCCGGCCTGCTCCACCTGGTCCATGTAGAGCGCCTTCACCGTTCCGGCTGTGCCCACCGGCATGAAGGCAGGCGTGCGGATATCCCCGCGCGGCGTCTGCAGCGTGCCAGTGCGTGCCGCGCCTTCACGTGCGCTGATCTTGAAGGGAAACGTTGTCATGGGCGCGCTTTAGCCGTTTTTCTGAAGCGTTCAACCAGACGGATGCGGATCACGGCAGCAGCAGGCACGCATCGCCATAGGAATAGAAGCGATACTTCTCCTTGACCGCGTGTGCATACGCCGCCTGCATCACATCGGTCCCCATCAGCGCGCAGACGAGCATGAAAAGCGAACTTTCCGGCAGGTGGAAGTTTGTCACCAGCGCATCAGTGACATGCAACCGGTCTCCCGGTTTCAGGAAAATGTCCGTCGGCCCCATCGTCGCTGTCAGCCTGCCGTCCGGCGCCAGGGAACTTTCGAGCGTGCGCAGCGCCGTCGTACCGACAGGCACGACGCGCTTTCCCGCCGTGCGCACCGCGTTCAGGCGTTCGGCAACTTCCGGGCTGACATGGCGCCATTCCTCGTGCAGCCGACCGCTTGCCAGCTGGCTTTCCTTCAGCGGCGCGAATGTACCCAGGCCGACATGCAGGCGCACGATCTCGCTGCCAATGCCCGCCGCCTGCACTTCGCCGCGCAGACGTGGTGTGAAGTGCAAGCCGGCTGTCGGCGCAGCGACCGACTGCGCCTCATTCCCTGCAAAGCTGGTCTGATAGGTCTGCCTGTCCTGCGCATCGGCAGCACGGCGCCGCGCGATATAAGGCGGCAGCGGCATGGCCCCGTGCGCATCAAGGGCTTCATCAAGCGCAGGACCGGACAGATTGAAGACCAGCTCGATCTCGCCTGAATCGCTCTTGGTTGTGATTTCGGCGGCAAACTCATCGGCGAACACGATCCGGTCACCGGGCTTCAGCCGCTTGCCCGGCCGGGCCAGTGCGCGCCAGTTCGCCGGGCCCGTGCGCTCGACAAGATTCGCGTCCACCGTCACATCACTGCCAGCAGCATCGCGCGCACCGCGCACGCCTTTCAGTGCGGCCGGTACGACGCGCGTATCATTAAAGACCAGTGTATCCCCGGCTTCGAGAAAGTGCGACAGTTCCCGCACGGAGGCATCTTCCAGCCGGCCATCCCCATGCACAACAAGCAGGCGGGCAGAATCCTGCGGCTCCGCCGGGCGCAGCGCAATCAGGTCTTCTGGAAGGTCGAATGCAAAATCTGAAAGGTCCACGCCGGAACGCGTCCTACTCCGCGATCACGGCTGGAACACGCTCGACATCGCAGATGTCGGTGTCGCTCTCGGCAGCAGCCTGCAGCTTCTCCGCCCAGACTGGCGTATCCGTGCGCTGGACATATGCGACCGGCCTTTCATCCTCTGGAAGCTCGCTCACCATATAGGCTTCTTTCAGGGTATCCGGGTTCTCGATCGGTGTGCCGTTCTGGCCTTCACCCGCCTTGATCGCACGCACAGCCTCGAAACCGTCAATGACCCGGCCCCAGGCGGTGTACTGCTTGTCCAGATGGGCCGCCTGATAGCGCATCAGGAAGAACTGGCTGTTGGCGGAATTCGGGTCATTGGTCCGCGCTGTAGAAACCACGCCCGGACAATGCGGAATCCAGCTGTCGACGCTTGCGTCCTTTGTCATTTCGGCGAGATACGCACTCTGCGTCGCAATCGGGAAGCCCTTGTAGAGCCCCTGGGTGGCTTCATTCTTCCGGCCAATCGGCGTAATCGTCATCTCTGACGGGTTGCGCCGGAACATGAACTCACCTTTCAGGTTCGGCAGGCCCGAGCTACGCCCCTTGGCAGCCTGTATATCGCCCCCCTGCGCCATGAAATCGTCGATCACACGGTGAAAATTTGTCCCGTCGAAGTCACCGGACCTGGCGATCATGCGGAACTGTTCTGCATGGTTGGGCGCAACCGGTGGCAGCATCTCGATAAGGATGCGGCCCTTGGTCGTATCGAAGACAAGCATGTTGTCAGCCTCGACCTTACGCCAGCTGTCAGGCGCTGCGTTGACATCCTCCATCGTGAACTCGGAAGCCGGTTCACCTGATGCTTCAGTTCCAGCAGCAGATTCAGGGCCATTTTCCTGGGCACAGGCCGCAGCGGCCACAAGAACGGCAGAAGCAAGAGCGGTGGACGCAACACGCATGATTGTCACTTGTATTTCTCCAGAAGTTTCTCCCGCACGCGCGGCGTGACGAAGGAAGTGATGTCGCCCCCGAAGCGCGCAATCTCCTTGACCAGGCGAGACGCAACAGCCTGATGCTGAACATCTGCCATCAGAAAGACGGTTTCAATCTCGCGGTTCAGCTGCTCGTTCATCGCCGTCATCTGGAACTCGTACTCAAAGTCCGAAACCGCCCGCAGGCCTCGGATGATGACATGCGCATTGCAGCTCTCGGCGAAATGCATGAGCAGGTTATCGAACGGCTTGACCTCGATCTTCACATTGCGCGGATTTGGCAGGTCTCCGACATCCTTCGCCACGATTTCCGTGCGCTCATCGAGCGAAAAGAGCGGCTTTTTTGCCTCGTTCACGGCCACGCCGATAATCAGCCGGTCCACCAGCTTCATGCCGCGCCCGATAATATCGAGATGGCCCATCGTGATGGGGTCGAATGTACCGGGGTAAAGCCCGACTCGTTCCATTGGAGATCCTCCCTGCCCGTCTGTGATGCCGGGCCGGGCGGCCCGCTACTCGTCTGTGCCGTCTTCTGTATCGTCTTCGCTGTCTTCTACAAGACGTGCAACGGAGACAACACGTTCGCCCTCATTGGTACGCAGCACCCATACCCCTGATGTCGCCCGGCCCGCAATACGGATCTGGTCGACACGTGTACGGATGAGCTGTCCACCATTCGTGACAAGCATGATCTGGTCATTGTCATCAACCGCGAAGGACTGCGCGATCTGCTTGACTGGACCGGTCTTCTTGTTGCCGCCCCAGATATTGTGCGCCACGAGGCCTTTACCGCCCCGCCCGGTCACCCGGTAGTCGTATGAAGAGGCACGTTTGCCCATCCCGTCATCAGCAAGCGTCAGTATAAACTCCTCGCGTGCACCGAGCTCCGCGATGCGCTCCGTGCTGAGCGCGGCATCCTCGTCAGTGTCTTCCGCATCGTCATCTACAGCCGCATCGGTCTCTTCGCCTTCGTCCTCACCACTCGCTGCGCGGCGCATGGCCGCAGCATGCTTGAGGTAGGCACGGGCTTCGGCTGACGTGACCTCGACATGGTGCATGATGCCCATCGCGATCACTTCATCCTCCTTGTCGAGACGGATACCGCGCACACCGGTTGAGTTACGGCCGGCGAAAACGCGCACATCATCGACCCTGAACCGGATACACTTGCCGAGCGCCGTGGTCAGCATGACGTCATTCGCCTCGGTGCAGATCTTCACCGAGACAATGCCATCACCCTCATCGAGCTTCATCGCGATCTTGCCGTTGCGGTTCACACGAATGAAGTCCGAAAGCTTATTGCGCCGCACCGTGCCCGAGCGCGTCGCGAACATCACATCCAGTTCGTTACGGCTCTCTTCGTCGTCCGGCAGCGGCATCACGGAGGTGATGCGCTCATCCTTCGACAGCGGGAAGATGTTGACCAGCGCCTTGCCGCGCGATTGCGGCGAGCCAACCGGCAGGCGCCAGACCTTCTCCTTGTAGACCATGCCCTCTGAGCTGAAGAACAGAATCTCGGTATGCGTATTGGCCGTGAACAGCCGCGTGACGAAATCCTCGTCCTTCATCGAGACACCGGAGCGGCCCTTGCCGCCGCGATGCTGGGTCCGGTAGGTCGAGAGGGGGACGCGCTTCACATAACCGCCATGCGTGACGGTAACGACCATGTCCTCGCGCTCGATCAGGTCCTCGTCGTCCATGTCGGCATCGGCGAAAGTGAACTCCGAGCGCCGCGGGACGGCGAACTTCTCTTTCACATCACGCAGCTCGCCGCGGACAATGTCCTGGATGCGTACGCGTGAGCGCAGGATGTCGAGATAGTCGGCAATCTTGTCAGACAGCCCCTTGGCCTCATTACCGATCTCATCCTGGCCAAGCCCGGTCAGGCGGTGCAGGCGCAGGTCGAGAATGGCGCGGGCCTGCTCGTCGGAAAGGTAGATCGTGTTCTCATCGGCCCGGCGGGTGCGCTTGTCGGCGATGAGGTCGATCAGCGGCCCCATATCCATGACCTTCCAGGCCTTCGCGAGTAGCTGCTCACGCGCGGTCGCCGGGTCCGGCGCATTGCGGATGATACGGATAACCTCGTCAATGTTCGCGACGGCGAGCGCAAGGCCGACCAGGACGTGTGCCCGGTCACGCGCCTTGTTCAGCTCGAACTTGGTGCGCCTTGCGACGACCTCCTCGCGGAACTGGATGAACGCCTGCAACACACCGCGCAGGTTCAGCTGCTCGGGCCGTCCGCCATTCAGCGCCAGCATGTTCACCGGGAAAGAGCTTTGCAGCGGCGAGAAGCGGAAAAGCTGGTTCAACACCACTTCCGGGCTCGCATCCTTCTTGATCTCGACGACGACACGGATGCCGTGCCGGTCGGACTCGTCGCGCAGGTCGGCGATGCCCTCGATCCGCTTGTCGCGGACGAGTTCGGCAATCTTCTGCACCATGGCGGACTTGTTCACCTGGTAGGGAATCTCGGAAACCACGATGGCCTGCCGGCCGGACTTCACGTCCTCTATCTCGGTGCGTGCGCGCATAAGCACGGAACCGCGCCCTTCCATCAGCGCCTTGCGGGAGCCGGCATATCCCATGATCAGGCCGCCGGTCGGGAAGTCCGGGCCGGGCACGATCTCGAGCAGCGCCTCGTCATCAATCGCCGGGTCGTCGATCATTGCCAGCGTGGCATCGACGACTTCACCGAGATTGTGCGGCGGAATATTGGTCGCCATGCCGACCGCGATCCCGCCACCGCCATTCACAAGGAGGTTCGGATACTGCGCAGGCAGCACCATCGGTTCCTTGTTTTCCTGGTCATAAGTGTCCTGGAAGGGCACCGTGTCCTTGTCGATGTCGGCCAGCAGGTACTGCGCCGCCTTCGTCATGCGCGATTCGGTGTAACGCATGGCCGCTGGCGGGTCGTTATCGATCGAGCCAAAATTGCCCTGCCCGTCGACGAGCGTCAGCCCCATCGAGAAGGGCTGCGCCATACGCACGAGTGCGTCATAGATGGCGCTGTCGCCGTGCGGGTGATACGCCCCCATCACAGCACCGACGATATTGGCAGACTTGCGGTGAGACTTGTCCGGTGTGTTGCCGTTGACCTGCATGGCGTACAGAATCCGGCGGTGAACCGGCTTCAGACCGTCGCGCACATCCGGCAGGGCGCGCGAGACGATGACGCTCATGGCATAATCGAGATAGGAGCGCTTCAGCTCATCCTCGATA
This sequence comes from Henriciella sp., assembly GCF_029936995.1. Lineage (GTDB taxonomy): Bacteria > Pseudomonadota > Alphaproteobacteria > Caulobacterales > Hyphomonadaceae > Henriciella. The sequence goes on along the minus strand of NZ_JAPYRE010000004.1, from coordinate 414,750 downwards.
TCGACTGGATCGACCCCGTCCTGATGTGGCGGGGTGGGATTTTCCGGCTCTTCTGGCGGAGTGTTTTCGTCGCTCACGGAAGACTGGCCTTTTGCTGTTTCAGGCGGGCGTCGAATCGCCCGCGACATCTGCATTTCAGCCTAGCAGGCGGGTCCTCCGTATTCAAACCTTCAAGGCGGCTGGCGGCACGGTTTCCACAGCGCCGCCAGTCTTGATTTTCAAGCTTCAAGATCGTCATCCCGGACGCGAAGCGATCCGGGACCCAGAATCACAGGTAGCTGTATACACGATCCTGGGTCCCGGCTCTCCCGCTGGTCGGCCGGGATGACGACAAGAGGCCGGTTGGCTTAGAGCAGGTCGCCCCCGGCGGCGGCCGCCGTCGTGCCGTCGCTCTTGAAAGCGCGGATGACGTTCTTGCCCGTGATCCATTTATGGACCTCGTCCGGCCCGTCCACGAGGCGCTGTGAGCGGATATGGGTATACCAGGCCGCCAGCGGTGTATCGAGCGAGTAGCCGAGCGCGCCGTGCAGCTGGATCGCGGTATCGACCACCTTGTGAACCATGTTGGCGAGGAAGACCTTGGCGATGCCATTCTCCTGGCGCAGGTCGAGGCCGTTTTCCGCCTTGTAGGCAATGTGCATGAGCATCAGGCGCGCGATGTAAAGCTCGCTTGCACACTCGGCTAGCATGAACTGGACGCCCTGACGGTCCTCCAGCCCCTTGCCGAACGTCGTCCGGCTCGTCACCCGCTCCGTGGCGAGGTCGAGCGCGCGCTGGGCCATGGCGACATTGTGCATCCCGTGACGCAGCCGCCCATAGGCGAGGCGATGCTGGCCCATATTGAAGCCTTGGCCTTCCCCGCCAAGCAGGTTCTCGGCCGGAACGCGCAGGTCCTTGATCTCGACCTCGGCGTGGCCACCGCCCATGATTTCGTAGAGCGGCCCGTGAACCGCCATGGTCTCGATGTCACGCTTGATATTGTAGCCGGGGTCCGGCAGCTCGACGATGAAGGTCGAGAATTGCTCGCGGCGCGGAGCATCCGGATTGGTCTTGGCCATGACCACCGCGATGTCAGCGACAGACGCGGCAGACGAGAACCATTTCTCGCCATTCAGCACATAGTGGCTGTTACCATCCTTCTCGGCCCTGGTCTGCATCCCTGTCGCGTCCGCGCCGGCCGCTTTCTCCGTCATGGAATAGCAGACACGTTTCTCACCATTCAGGATGGGCTTGAGGAACTTCTCCTTCTGATAATCGGTGCCATGCGCCAGCAGGGTCAGCATGGTGGCATCATCGGGCCCCTGCGAGTTCATCGACAATGCGCCGAGATGGCTCTGGCCGAGCTCCATCTGCACCAGCGCATTGGCGAGCGGCCCAAGCCCCATGCCGCCATGCTCTTCCGGAATGAAGGGCAGCCACAGGCCCTGCGCACGCGCCTTCTCACGCAGCTCGCCCAGAACGGTCTTGTAATCCTCGCCCTTTTCGAGGCGCTTTTCGGCCGGGATGCACTCGTCCTGCACCCACTGGCGCACACGTTCGCGCACCTTCTTGGCTTCGTCCGGAATGGTGAAATCAATCGACATGGCACTTCCTCCCTGAAGGTTCTTTTTCCTCAGGCTAATGGCCATCCAGGGCCTTGCACAGCGCTTTCACGGCGGAATGACGCGAGGTCATGCGGCGAACCGGTGAGACAGCAACAGGATTGATGCGCGTGGGCGGAACGCTACCCTGTTCAAAGGCCAGCCCAAGGGAATCACAGATGCACGCTCCAAAACTGACAAGACGTTCCGCCCTCCTGATGACACTGGCCGGGACGGCGACGGCTGGCGCAGCGCCTGCTGCCTGGGCACAGGCGCGCCCGGCCCGGCGCGGCTGGCATGATGGCCCGGCCCTGCCCTTCCCCGTACAGGAAATCTATCCCTGCCTGCATGACGGCATGATCCATCTTGCCGGCGGTTTCATCGCAGAGGATGGACAGATCACCGGGCCGACGGATGCCCACCATGCGCTCGATCCGGCCACCGGCATCTGGCACCCGCGTGCGCCGCTGCCTGTTGCGCGCCATCACCCCCAGCTCGTCAGCTTCATGGGCAGCCTGTTCGCGGTGGGCGGTTTTGAATCCGACACGACAGGTGCCTGGCAGATGCAGAAAACCGTGTGGCGCTACAACCAGGCCACCGATGACTGGGAGTGGACACCCGGCCTGCCGGTGCCGAATGCGGAAAGCGTCGCCGGTGTGATCGGTCGCCACCTGTACATTGCAGGCGGGCGCATCCCGACGAGCCAACGAAATATCGTCTGGGATGATCACATCGACACCGCCGCCTGCTGGCGTTTCGATGGTGAGCGCTGGCGCAAGGTTGCAGCGATGCCGACAGCGCGCAACAGCGCCACGGGCGGTGTGATCGACGGGCGCCTGCATGTCGTTGGCGGACGCACGGTGGGCGGCGGGAACACGCCGGTTCACGAAGTCTATGATCCCGGCACCGACCGCTGGGAGACGCTCGCCCCCATGCCGCAGGCGCAGGCCGGGCTTGCCGCTGGCATCATCGGGGAAAAGCTCTACGCCTTTGGCGGGGAGTGGTTCGAGAATGGCGGCGGCGTCTATCCGGATGCCTGGGTCTACGATGCCCGCCGCGACAGATGGACTTCCGTGACTGACATGCCAAAGCCCCGCCATGGGCTTGGCGGCGTCACGGTTGGCCGCGATATCTATCTCATCGGCGGGGCGCGAGAGCGCGGCGGCAGCCGGACAAGCGCAGCCGTGGAGATCTACACGCCTTGACCGCGATACATATCTCGCGTGTTGGGCAAAGCCTTAAAACAGCGGCCATAGGCATGGCCTCGATCGTCATCGTTTCATGCGGATTTTAGACCAGTTCGACAGAAGATGAACAACCACGTCGAAGCGTTGTCGATTCACATCAATTCTGTCTGTACAGTTTCAAATTCGAGAACGGATCCAAGCTGGCCTCAGAGGACTTTCCTTTTTTCACACTCCCGCGAAATGCCACCGTGTGTGAATGGACCCCAAACGGCTTCAGCTATTTTTCGCGGGACTCTTATCCCGAATGTGCGCAAGCCGTACCTTTAAGGTCGCCTCTGCCTCATCGGACTAACATTGCGGGGGCCACTCCAGACAAAACGAGCCAATGCCACTCTGCATGGCTTTTTGCAGGTGATGCTGACCAAGCACCCCTTTATGTTGACGTAGAAAAGCTCACCAATAGGCGAGCATTCCGGGAAATTGCGATAATATTGGATACGACAAAAGCTGAGCAGGAAGCCACGCTTTCCCGGATCATTTTGAGACTGACCCGGAGCGGTGTTCCAATTACAAATGGATATTCTACAGATGTGCGCAGCTGGTCATTGCACTACCCGCTTGAAAACTTCCCATGGGATGAACGTCTATGCACCTTCATATTCAATCTCGATGAGATTGGAGACAAAGTGATCTCCTGTACGATAAACCCGTAGCATTATTTATGTCTCTGCTTCGTCAGTCAGAACAACAGACTTGTATATCTTGACCGGATGACCGCGCCGCGCCAATAGCCACCGCCATGTCAGAGACACAGACCCCGAACGACACCACCCAGCACCATAAATGGTATGAGGATGTGCAGGCCCTGCTGCTCGGCACGCTGATGCTCTCCTTCGGCGTCAGTCTCTACAGCGAGGCGATGCTCATCACGGGCGGCGTGGCTGGGACAAGCCTGCTTGTCGAATTCGGGACGAGCCTGACTTTTGGGCCGGTCTTCTTCGTGCTCAACCTGCCTTTCTTCGCGCTGTCCATCATGCGCATGGGCTGGGGCTTTTCCATCCGGACGCTGATCGCCATCGCGCTGATCTCGGGAATGACCCGGCTGATCCCGCTCTGGATCGACTTTTCCTTCCTCGCCCCGGCTTTCGCCGCCGTCATGGGCGCGGCGATGATGGGCGTCGGCCTTGTCATGCTGCTGCGCCACCGCGCCGGGATTGGCGGCATCACCATCCTGTCGCAGTTCCTCCAGGACAAGGGCATCATCCGGGCCGGCATCTTCCAGCTCATCGTCGACCTCGCCATCCTCGTGGTCGCGCTGTTCATGCTGCCACTGAAGCTGGTGATCCTGTCGATTGTCGGCGCGTTCGTGCTCAACCTGACGGTCGCCATCAATCACCGCCCCGGACGCTACCGCGGCATGAGCTGAGCCACGGGCTGCCGCTTATAGCGCGCCGATCTCCTCCAGGGCGGACATGACAACCGATTTGCGCCTGGCAATGTCGGTGCCCGGATCATCCATATCCATGTTGAACGCGAAAACATAGGTGCCGGGGTGATCGCCGCCGGCCTGCTCCAGCCAGCCGACATACCACCCGATATCCTGATCGGACGCGCTGCTGTACCAGCCTGTCTTGGCATGGAGCTTCCAGTCTTTGCCTTCACGCTCAAGCATCACAGGCAGGGCCTGTGCATAGGTTTCGTCAGAAAGCGGCAATGCCTGCCGGGCGAGGCGCGATAGGAAATCAACCTGTTCACGCGCCGATATTGCGAGCGGACCTTCCAGCCAGTAACTCGTGACCTGTTCCGGCGTGCCCGTATCGGCGTTGCCATAGCCGAACCGTGACAGCCAGTCTGCGAGGACTTGCGAACCGATGCGCTGCGTCACGGTCTGATATATCCATACCGTGCTCCGCCTGAAAGCCGTCGCGAAATCCTGGTCCTCGTTCCAGCTATCGACGAAACGCTTCCGGCCATCCCACTCGAACATCTCGTCGGGGCTGGCAACAGCTCCGGTCTCAAGCGCGATCAGCGTATGCGGAATCTTGGACGTCGAGGCCGGGCTGAACTGTGTCGAAAGGCGCCCGCCGCCACTTTGCCACTCCGCGCCGTCTTCCAGCCGCGAGATCAACAGGGCCGCACGCTCCGGGTTCACCCCCTTGGCTTCCACGGCCCCCACAAGCGAAGATGATTGCGGCCCCTCAGCAGCGGAAGGAGCCATGCAGGCTGAAATGGCACAGGCCAGAGTGGCGACCAGTACCGGGAGATGTCTGGTCAGCCCCTTCACTGGACGCGCGTCACTCATCACGTCCCTCTCCAGCAGACCTGAAACGCGACAGGGGTTCTAGAACGGGATTTCGTCGTCGAAATCCTGGTTGAAGTCCTGCGGCGGGCCATCGAGCTGGCGCGGGCCGCCCTGGCCACCGCCACCGTATCCGCCGCCCATGCGGTTGCCACCACCGCCGCCAGCGCTCTGGCCGCCGCCGGGGCCGTCCAGCATGGTCAGCGTCGAGTTGAAGCCGCGCAGGACGACCTCTGTCGTATAGCGGTCCTGGCCCTGCTGGTCCTGCCATTTGCGGGTCTGCAGTTGGCCCTCAATGTAAACCTTGGAGCCCTTCTTCAGATAGCTCTGCGCCACGCGCACCAGCCCTTCGCTGAAGATCGAGACACGATGCCATTCGGTGCGCTCCTGGCGCTCGCCCGTATTACGGTCCTTCCAGCTCTCGGAGGTGGCCACTGACAGGTTGCAGACCTGCCCGCCATTCTGGAACTGCTTTACTTCCGGGTCTGCGCCCAGATTGCCGACGAGGATAACCTTGTTGACCGAGCCTGCCATGTCGCGCTCCATTCATTTCGGATTCGAATCATCTGCTTTTCGATGTAATACGAGACTTGGCGGATGTCGCCCTCGCGCCCCATATTTCCACAAGCCACCGCCCAAACACCAGCCAAGAACATGATGTTCACATTTTGTTCTTGTCGTCAAGCTGGACTCCGGGCACACATATGGATTGAACACACAAGACCTGTCCCAGAGGCTTAGCCGATGAGTGCTCCAGACCTTCGCACGATCCGCGTTCGCGGCGCGAAAGAACACAATCTCAAGAATGTCGACGTCGATATTCCCCGCGAGCAGCTTGTCGTGCTGACCGGGCTGTCGGGGTCCGGCAAGTCGTCGCTCGCCTTCGACACGATCTATGCCGAGGGCCAGCGGCGCTATGTCGAAAGCCTGTCGGCCTATGCCCGGCAATTCCTCGAGCTGATGCAGAAACCGGATGTCGAGAGCATCGAGGGTCTCTCGCCCGCCATCTCCATCGAGCAGAAGACGACCTCCAAGAATCCGCGCTCGACCGTCGGCACGGTCACAGAGATCTATGACTATATGCGCCTCCTCTGGGCGCGCGTCGGCATCCCCTATTCGCCCGCCACCGGCCTGCCGATCCAGTCGCAGACCGTCTCGGAAATGGTCGACCGGACCATGGCCCTGCCCGAAAAGACGCGGGCTTACATGCTCGCCCCGATGGTTCGCCAGCGCAAAGGCGAGTACAAGAAGGAGTTCGCTGAGCTCCTGAAGAACGGCTTCCAGCGCGTGAAGGTCGATGGCGAGTTCCACCAGCTCGAAGATCCGCCGACGCTGGACAAGAAGTTCAAGCATGACATTGATGTGGTCGTTGACCGGATCGTCATACGCGAAGGTATGGAACAACGCCTCGCCGAAAGTTTCGAGACCGCGCTTGGCCTTGCTGACGGGATTGCCGTGCTCGAATACGCCGACCTGAAGGAAGGCGAGACCGAGCCTGAACGCATCCTCTATTCGGCCAATTTCGCCTGCCCGGTCTCCGGCTTCACCATTCCTGAAATCGAGCCACGCCTGTTCTCCTTCAATAGCCCATTCGGGGCGTGTCCGGCCTGTGATGGCCTCGGCGAACAGCTCAAGGTCGATCCGGAGCTCATCGTACCTGACAAGGACCTGACCCTCTCCAAGGGCGCCATCGCCCCTTGGGCGCGGGCTGCCTCACCCTACCAGACACAGACGCTCCAGGCGCTTGCCGACCACTATGATTTCGACCTCGACAAGCCGTGGAACAAGTTGCCGCAAAATGTGCGCGACGTCATCCTCAACGGCACGGGCGACGAGGAAATCCAGTTCGTCTATGATGATGGTCTGCGCCGCTACGAAGTCACCAAGACGTTCGAGGGCGTCATCCCCAATCTCAACCGGCGCTACCGCGAGACAGACAGCCAGTGGGCACGTGACGAGATCGCCAAGTTCCAGTCCACCGCGCCCTGCCCGTCCTGTGGCGGCAAGCGCCTCACGCCGGAAGCGCTCGCCGTCAAGATCGACGGCCTCGACATTGCCGATGCGTCGGAATTCTCGATCAAACATGCGGGCAAATGGTTCGGCACCGTCGCCGAGACGCTGACAGGCCAGCAGAACGAGATCGCCACGCGCATCCTGAAAGAGATCAATGACCGGCTGATCTTCCTCAATGCCGTCGGCCTGGAATATCTCTCCCTGTCCCGTGCTTCCGGCACGCTGTCTGGCGGGGAGAGCCAGCGTATCCGGCTCGCCAGCCAGATCGGGTCAGGGCTCCAGGGCGTGCTGTACGTCCTCGACGAGCCCTCAATCGGCCTCCACCAGCGTGACAATGAGCGCCTGCTGACCACGCTCAAGCAGCTGCGTGACCTCGGCAATTCCGTCCTTGTGGTCGAGCATGACGAGGACGCCATCCTCACCGCCGACCATGTCATCGACATGGGGCCGCGCGCCGGCATCCATGGCGGCGAGATCATTTCGCAGGGCAAACCCGGGGACATCGTCGCCGACGAGAACAGCCTCACGGGCGCCTATCTTTCCGGCAAGGAAGAGATCGCCATTCCGCGCAATCGCCGCCCGCTCAAGAAGGCCCGCTCCCTCACAATCAAGGGAGCCAGCGGCAACAACCTCAAGAATGTCGACGCCACGATACCGCTCGGCACCTTTACCGGCATCACTGGGGTCTCCGGCGGCGGCAAATCCACCCTGATCATCGAGACGCTCTACAAGGCACTCGCCCGCAAGCTGAACCGTGCCTCCGAAGCCCCTGCCCCCTATGAGAGCATTGAAGGGCTGAACCATCTCGACAAGGTGATCGACATCGACCAGTCGCCCATCGGACGCACCCCGCGCTCCAACCCGGCAACCTATACCGGCGCCTTCGGCCCGATCCGGGACTGGTTTGCCGGCCTGCCGGAATCCAAGGCGCGCGGCTACAAGCCCGGCCGCTTCTCCTTCAATGTGAAGGGCGGGCGTTGTGAAGCCTGTCAGGGCGACGGTGTCATCAAGATCGAGATGCACTTCCTCCCGGACGTCTACGTCACCTGCGAGACCTGCGACGGCAAGCGCTATAACCGCGAGACGCTGGAAGTCACCTACAAGGGCAAGTCCATCGCCGACGTGCTCGACATGACAGTCGAGGAAGCCGAGAAATTCTTCTCCGCCGTGCCCTCGATCCAGTCCAAGATGGAAACGCTGAACCGGGTCGGCCTGACCTATATCAAGGTCGGCCAGCAGGCCACCACGCTGTCAGGTGGTGAGGCCCAGCGGGTCAAGCTCGCCAAGGAGCTGTCCAAGCGCGCCACAGGCCGTACGCTCTATATCCTGGACGAGCCGACGACCGGGCTTCACTTCGACGATGTGCGCAAGCTGCTAGAAGTGCTCCACGAGCTGGTCGATGCGGGCAACACGGTGCTGGTGATCGAACACAATCTCGACGTCATCAAGACTGCCGACCATCTCATCGATATCGGTCCTGAGGGCGGCGATGGCGGCGGCGAGATCGTCATCACTGGCACGCCGGAAGAGGTCGCGCAGAGCGATGCCAGCTGGACAGGCCGCTTCCTCGCCGAAACCTTCCGCCGCCAAGATGAACGCCGCGCGGCGCGTAACCAGGTGAAGAGCAGAAAGGCGAAGCAGACACAGGCGGCGGAGTAGGCGCCAAACAGCCTCATAAATCCATCATAAATTAAGAGCATGACAACGACAAAGTGCTAGTCGACGCTCCAAGCTAGGGCGTGTTTAGCCAATGATTGTTACTGTCTCCATTATTCTGGGGCTGCTTCTTCTCTTCTATGTCTGGCGCAACGAGCAGGTGATCCGTCGTCAGCGAACCGGGGATAGCCATCCTGAAGACAGCATACGGCAATCGCCCTTTGCGGCTCTGCACATGCTACTTCTGATAGTAACCCCCTTTGTTTTCGTGGTCCTGGTAAGCCTAGGCTGGAGCCTCGGCTTCGATTACGAGCAGGCGCGCGCAGAAGGACCACTGATCTTTCTTGCCGTGATTGCAATTTGGTGGGGAGCCAGCCTCGTCCTTGGACTAGTCTGGAGCATACTTTTCAGATGCAATTTCACTTCAGGCGCTGACACGCCCCGGCTGAATCTCGCCGGCGTGTTCGGCATGGTTTTCCTGCATATGGCTCTAGGACTTTGGACAGGAGTAGGTGTGGTTTTCCCACCCGTCACCGATGCGCTTAGTCAACCGGGTGCCGGTGTTGCTGGCTATGCCCTGTTTTTCGTGATGGCTCATTTTCTTTTCGCTTATGGCTTTTACCTCTCGAGCCTTCTTCCGCTTGTGCTGGGCATGGTCTTCGGATGGCGTTTGCGTGGAACACCCGGCTGGCTCGCCAAACAGGCGCGTGATGGCCACTAGCTCACAGTAAAAGCACCCGCGATTAGAGAACTGTTTGCCAATAACTATAACGAAATCAAAAACTAAGAGCCTTTAAGCTTATGCTTGAACTCTAACCTCATCCGGACCATAGGTATGAACTAAGACGCAAAGGCAGATGATATGGGTTGGGTTCTTGCTATTGCCGGCTTTCAAGTTTTCGGTTTTCTAGTCGGTCTCGCTTGCCGCGCAACTTACAATGCCGCAGAGGCACAAAAGCCAGATCCGAAGCCACCGGGCGCATGGACGGTAATCGCGAGCTCATTTTCCTATTTTGTTATCGGCGCGATTATCCTGGGCAGTCTAGCGTTACTTATCTGGGCAGCAATCTCAGACGTAAATTTCGGCGCTGGCGCTGCCTATATTGCCCTTGCAATACCCGCGCTAATGGGTGGCTTTGTCGCCCTTTACATAATGGCCCTGCCCAGCCTCTTTATCGGATTCTCGATGCTTAAACCGAGTGAAGCCCAAGAGCGTGGAATACCGTCTCATCCGGTTGACGAAAACGACGAGCCCTTGCCTGACCATTACGGTCGATAATCAAGCAAACACATCCGGCGCCTGCGCGACGCCGCCACCTCGCGGATCGGTCTTGGCCGCCAGCGCCGCCGGGCCGGCCCATACAAGGGCAATCATCCCGTGCAGCATGACGAGCAGGATCCAGCCCGTCAGTACAGACCCCAGTATATCGAAACGCATGACCGCCATGAATAGCGCGAGCGGGTCGCCCTCAGCCTCCATGAAGCGTTCGACATTCGCCTCTATCGCCGCGGCAATGCCTGAACCAACAAGATAAACCGCCGCGGAGATTGTCAGGAAACTGACGAGCAGCAGCACTGCATATACACCCAGCAGGGCCCAGAAGCGCCCGCGCGTCGCGCCCCATGCCCCGAAGAAGACCAGTTGGCCATCCCGCACCGTCATCGCTGCAGCTGGCGCAAGCCGTATGGCAAGCCATGCCCAGAACATGCCAACACCGCCGATCGCGGACAGGATCACGATGGCCCCGCCAGCCGGATTGTCGAGTATCATGACCAGTGACGCGGTACCGAGAGCGATTGCGATGGCGCTGAAGATGAAGGCGACGGCCAGGAAGACCAGCCAGATCAGGCCGATCAGCATGAGCCTGAACTCATCCCCACCAAGCCGGAGGCTGAAGCCTTCTTCACGTACATAGCGGCGCTGGGCGGCTGCCTCGAACACTGCCCAGAACATCACTGCCAGAGCGATCATTGACAGGATGCCCGCCACGATCCTCCAGACAATTTCTGTAAGGCGCTGCCAGAAGATAACTTCACGCTCTGCTTCACTCAGCGAACTGGCAAAATCGATGAAGGCATCGAACCAGAGCCCGATAAGCGGGCGAAACATCATATAGCCAATAGCCACAAGGCAGATCGCCCCGAGGGCATAGCAAGCCACATATTTCCAGATGAAGCTCCCCGGCCCTTCCGTCCGCACGGCATGCAGGCAGGCGTTTGCGAATGTGAATTTCTGCGCCATCGCCTGTCTGCTCTAGCCCGGATCAGCCAAATGTCGTCTCCGCGTCGACACGGGTCGGTGCAAGCCGCTGATAGAGCGCGACGGCAAGCCCGTGACCCAGCCAGTAGAATGGTGCGAGCACAAGCGTGGCCACGCCGGTCAGTGCCGCAACCTGCCAGGGCGCAAGCCCCTGCGCTTCAGAGGGCAGTTCGCCCACGGCATAAAAGGAAAAGACCGTCTCCACACCGCTTAACTGCAAGAGCCCGGACGCCAGCAAGGTCAGCACGATCCACGGCAGAAGCTGCAACATCACCCACAGAAGCGCGATCCGCGACGCATGGCGCGACGTCCAGGACCAGCTGCGGAAAATCGTCATCCGGTTTTCTGCGACCGTCGCGACCCCGAACACGAAAAGCCGCAGCCCCAGCCAGACCAGCCCGGCAAGTGCCACGAACAGGAGCAGGTAAAGCACCGCTGCGCCGCCGGAATCCGATAGCGCGCGCATCGACTCCCAGACCGCCTGTGACGACTCGGGTGTTTCTGAAGGATCATAACCAGTCGTTCCGATCAGGATGCCCGCAAAGATCGAGAAGAACAGGGTCAGAAGAAATATCAGAATGAAGTACAGGCCATAGACGGCAAGATTGGCCAGGAAGAGCCGTCCGGCATCCACAAACAGGCCGTTCCGGCCGGCTTCAGGCAGGAGCTTCCTGTACATATCCGCTGACCAGCAGCAGCCGACAAAGATCGTGACAAGCCCCACCGCCATCCAGAGCAGTGTCAGCTGCCCGCCCGCTGCGGCAAGCCGGTTGAACCAGCTCTGCCCGGCAACCGCGGTTGCAAACAGCAAAAGCCCCGGCGCTGTTGGCCAGGCAATGGATTTCACGTTCGCGAACGTATCGCGCACCATGGAAGAGGGACTGAGTGTAGAGACCGTCATATGGCTATGACCTATCCCATCGACACGAATATGGCATCAAGCCGGCGCATACGAATGAGGCGGGAATGTTCCCGCCCCATGACCCCATCGTGTCCGCCGTCCAGGCGGCGTCACACATGGCTGGAAACCGCGAGAGGCGGTTACTGGCCCATGCTGCAGGTCGTTCCGGCCTGCATGGCAAACTTCATGAACTGGCTCTGTTGCTCGGAATCGAGATCGCTCATGATCTCTTCGGCACCATCCGCGCCTTCGCGGGCGGCATCCGCCAGCATCGAGTAAAGCTCGTCGTCGAGGTTTTCCTTCGCCGCGTCGGCCATGCACTCGCAGGTTTCCTGATTGCTGCTGCCATCTTCGACACAGGCATTCACGATCGCTGCGCGGTCCCCTCCGCCGCCACCGCAGGCGGCCAGTGCAAACAGTCCCAGACCTGCCAGGTAAACTTTCTTCATCGTGCAAATCCCCTCATTCTTGGTTGCAGGTGCAAGGTTTCATGATTTTCGGGCGCTGGCCAGACAAAAGCCGGGAAAAAGCCGCTCACTCCCGGCCGAGCAGCCTGTCCCAGGAAATCCGCTTCCGCCGGGTCTCGAGGAAGTCCGTTTTCACCTGCGCCGGATCGTAATCTTCCTGAACCCAGTCGATGAAAGCCTTGCCCGTGCCTGCCGTGTCATCGAGATAGGCCTGAAAAAAGGCGTCCAGCATCCCTGTCTTGCCGGATTTGACGTGGAGATACTTTCCCGAAAGCTGTTCCAGCGCTTTCTTCACCGGCATCCCGCGCCGGAAGATCATGTAGAGCGCACTCATCAGCCCGGCCCGGTCTGCGCCGGACTTGCAGTGCATGAGGGCGGGGTATTCGATGGTTTCGAACAGATCACGTGCGGCCAGGATCCTGTCGACCTTCGGCGTATCGCGGGAAAAGACCTGGAAATCGACGAGGGTCAGCCCGTGCGCCTCGCACGCTTCCTTCTCCAGCAGGTAATAGCCTTTCGTGCTTTCCCCGCGCAGGTTGATGATCGTGCGCACACCCCTTCGCGCGGCATGTTCTGCAACCTGTCGCGGATTGGGCTGGTTGGAACGCCACATTTCCGGGCTGATCTGGTGGAGGTTCTGGAAGCTCTCACGCAGGAAGCCATGATCGCCCATGACAAGCTCGCGCTCGGCACGCTGGCGCCCTTCCCGCGTGGAGAGGTCGGCCGCGACATGCGGCGGCCTCTTCTTGCGCTTCTTCTGTTTCCGGGTCTGCTTGTTTTCACTCATGACGCCTGCCGCCTATCCAAGCCTCGCCTGACGCGCAAGCTGGCAGATGCGCCTGACTTGCTTAAATGCCCGGTAAGACAGGAAGCTTAAGATTTCCCCTGCCCGGTTCCTTGCGCCACAGGATGGAAGCCAGAATGAAGCTTATTGCAATCCGCCATGCCCTGTGCGCACTCGCGTCTTTCGCGCTCACGCCTGCAATCCATGCCCAGCCCGGCCCTGAGATACAGCCAACCTCGGTTGAGCTGACAGCACAGCCGGGCGAAACCCGGCGACAGGTTCTCACGCTGACAAACACAGGCGAGCAAGAGCAGGCCCTTACCATCGGACTGGCAGACTGGACGCTCAGCCGGGATGGAGCCCTGCGGCTCAGCCCGCCTGCCCCTGCCGCCAGCCCGGTCACGGAGTGGGTCCGTTTCACACCGGCCTATGTCACCATACCGCCCGGCGAGCGCCGCAGGGTTATCGTTGACGTCGCCATACCTGAAGACCTGCCACATGCAGGAGATTACCGCTTCGCCGTTCTCGCTTCCGCCATCGAACCGGATGCGCGGACGGGCCTGATGGAGAAGACCGAACTTTCCAGCCTGTTCTACCTTACCGCCAGCCCTGCGGTCAGTGACCCTGTCGTCACAGATATACGGCTACAGCGCCGCAGCGGCGGTTCTCCCGTGCTGGAAGTCGACCTCAGCAATTCCGGCAACGCGCATGCCCGCCTCGACGGCGAAATCGTCATTACCGGCAAAACGGGTGAGCGCATCGTCCTGCCCGTCTCGAACCTTGTCGTGCTGGAGAGCCAGCAGCGGCGCTTCTCGGTCCCGGTAAAACAGGACATACCGCAGGATGCGCGGGTCACTGTGACACTGGACAACATCTTCGCACCACAAGCCGGCAGTGGCGTCGCCCCGCTGCGCGAATTCTCTTCGCCTCTTTCCGCCCCGGGCACGCCCTAGCGGTAGCCCAACCCTTCGAGCATCGTCACCGCCTCGTAGAGCGGCAGGCCGACGATTGCGGTATAGGAACCATTGATCCGGCGCACAAAGGGCGCTGCCTGCCCCTGAATGGCATAACCTCCGGCCTTACCCACACCGTCGCCTTCATGGGCGTAGTGCTCGATCTCTTCAGGTGTCAGACGCTTGAACAGCACGCGTGAGGTAACGACTCGAACAGACTGGCGTCCATCCGGTGTGCAGGCCGCAATGCCGCTCAGGACCTGATGCGCCCGGCCCGACATCAGCGCGAGACAGTCCCGCACGTCCTGCGCATCGCCTGCCTTGGGCAGAATACGACGGCCCATGGCGACGACCGTATCGCCCGCCAGCGTGTACTGGCCCGGCGCATGGACGGCATGGGCCTTCTCACGGGCAAGCCGCGCGGCCAGCTGCCGGGGCGTTTCCTGTTTGAGGGGTGTTTCGTCGATGTCGGCGGGGCTGACCTCGTCAGGCCGGATACCGGCCTGTGCGAGCAGGTCGAGGCGCCGCGGACTCGCGCTCGCCAGCACAAGGGGCGCGCGCGCCGCTGTCATCTACTTGAAGCGATAAGTGATCCGGCCCTTGCTCAGATCATAGGGCGTCATCTCGACGAGCACCTTGTCGCCGGTCAGGATACGGATGCGGTTCTTGCGCATCTTGCCGGCCGTATAGCCGATAATCTCATGGTCGTTTTCCAGCTTCACGCGGAACGTCGCGTTGGGAAGCAGTTCCATGATCGTTCCGTTGAATTCGATCAGTTCTTCTTTTGCCATTGGCACTCCAGTCTTGGCCGCGGAATCATGTCCACAAGCAATATGGTGCGGTTCGGTACTTTCGTCACCTCTATCACGCAACCCAAAAGATGCCTGCAAGAACAGTTCCATACAGTTCAGGTAACGGAATTGATACTTCTGCACACCTTGATGGTTCCATAAAGGAGGGCTGCATCTGCGATGCCACACCGCTTGCCGACGCACCAGTATCTACCTGAGGAAGCCGCCTTCCTGAACTTCCGCACGCTCGTCGATGGTATGCCAACACCGTATATGGTGATGGATGCAAGGCTTGTCATTGTTTACGCCAATTTGGCGTATCTCGATAGTGTCGAGCGCGCGTTAGAAGATATTGTAGGGCGTTATATCTTCGATGCTTTCCCCGACACCGAGGAACGCATTAAAGGCGTTCGCGAGAAATTTCTGAACGTTCTGAACGGGCGCACAACCCATCTCGATGTTCAGAACTACCAGCATGTCCATGCCGATGGACGGGTCTCGACCAAGACCTGGCAATGCGTCCAGACACCATATTACGGTCCTGATGGACGTGTGATTTATATCGTTCAGCATGCTGACGACATCACTGAAGCCAGCATGCTTCGCAGCAAGAACGAGTTGATCTCGCGTGAACTCGACCATCGCGTGAAAAACATGTTCTCAGTGGTCATGGCGGTCGCCAATCTCGCCAGTCACGGCGCCGAAGATGTCCAGACCTTCCGGGAGGAGTTCTGTGCGCGCATCATGTCCATGGACCGCACACACGCGGCTCTCCAGAATGTCAGCTGGGCCGGGCTTTCCTTGCACAGCATCCTTGAAAGCGAGCTCCAGCAATATGGCGGGCCAGGCTCGTCACGCATCTCGACTGGCGGGCCTCGCATACAGCT
Source organism: Henriciella sp. (assembly GCF_029936995.1). Lineage (GTDB taxonomy): Bacteria > Pseudomonadota > Alphaproteobacteria > Caulobacterales > Hyphomonadaceae > Henriciella. The sequence continues at coordinate 398,972 of NZ_JAPYRE010000004.1, read as the reverse complement.
CAATGCACGCACCAGCCAGGACTGCTCCCTCTTCATCCACGAGCTTGCCACCAATGCCGCAAAATATGGCTGCTTCAGCCAGCCAGGCGGGCAGCTGGCCGTCAGCTGGGCGCTGGATACAGCCACTGAGCGGCTGGAAATCGTGTGGCAGGAGACAGGACTGCAAGGTGTGAGCGCGCCGGATCATGCAGGATTTGGCACCCAGCTCGGCGACTTCATTCCGGACATGGAAGTTCAGCGCACCTATCATGACACCGGGCTTGAGGTCCGTATCAGTTTGCCCCGTTCGGTACTGGGCGACAGCTGAGCCCTCAGCCGCCTGGCCCACGCATCTGGCCGGCATGCAGGGCGCAGATTAACGTGAACAACCGCCGCGCTGTATCGAAATCGGTTTCGATCTTGCCCTCAAGACGTTCGGCCAGCAGCGTCGAGCCTTCATTATGAATGCCCCGCCGGGCCATGTCGATTGCCTCGATCTGGTGCGGTGTCTGGGACTTGATCGCGGAATAATAACTCTCGCAGATCATGAAATAGTCCCGGATAATTCCCCTGAACGGCGAAATCGAGAGGATGAATGTATGCACCTTCGTGCCGTCCTCGAGACGGATATCGAAGACCAGCTTGCGCTCGACCATGGACAGGTAAAGCAGATATGGCCCGCCCTCATGATCGAGCACACCGAAGGAGTTTTCCTCGATCAGGTCGAAGATCGCCACACGCCGCTCATGTTCGGCGTCCGGGCCGCTGGAAGTCAGCGTCTCCTCGTCAATCTCCACGGCGATGAGACGATCTTCAGCCATCATGTCCGCCACTGTTTGACCGTATGGAGACCGAGCGCGCATGGGCTGGCAGGCCTTCCGCCTCGGCCAGTTTCAGCGCAGCCGGCGCGAGCGCATTGAAGCCATCCACGCTGGCACGCTGGATGCTCATCCGCTTCATGAAATCCTGAAGGCCGAGGCCAGAGCTGAAGCGCGCCGCCCGGCTTGTCGGCAGAACATGGTTGGAGCCGGTCACATAATCGCCCAGCGCTTCCGGCGTATGGTGGCCAAGGAAGACCGCACCGGCATGACGGATCTGTGGCAACAGCAGGTCCGGGTCATGTATGGCGAGTTCAAGGTGCTCGGCCGCGATCTCATTGGCGATGTCAGCTGCCTGGTCGAGAGACCCGGCCAGGATGATCGCCCCGTGATTGGTCCATGCCTGCTGCGCGCGTTCTTCAGTGGAGAGGGTTTTCAACTGCTTTTCCACAGCCTCTTCCACAGCCCTGCCCACAGCCTGATCCACAGTAATCAGGATCGACTGGGATGAGGTGTCATGCTCTGACTGGCTAAGGAGGTCGGCGGCGACCCAGTCCGGATTGGCACTGTCGTCAGCAACCACCAGTATTTCCGACGGCCCCGCAATCGTGTCGATCCCGACCGTGCCGAACACCTGACGCTTGGCTTCGGCGACATAGGCATTGCCCGGCCCGACGATCTTGTCGACAGCTTTCAGCGGCCCGGCCCCATAGGCGAGTGCGGCGACTGCCTGCGCCCCGCCGACCGGGTAGAACTCGTCGACACCGGCCTGGCGTGCGGCATAGGCCACGGCTGGCGATAGCTTGCCATCAGGTGCGGGCGCGGTCATCACGATACGACCCACCCCAGCGATTTTGGCCGGGACCGTGTTCATCAGGACGGAACTTGGATACGAGGCGAGCCCACCCGGCACATAGACGCCGACACTGTCGAGCGAGGACCATTTCCAGCCAAGCTCGATGCCCGTCGCATCCTTGAATACATGGTCTGCCGGGCGCTGTTTCTCGTGATAGGCCGCAATGCGTTCGGCCGCGAAATCGATCGCATCCTTGAGAGCACCGGGGCACTCTTTCGCCAGAGCGTCGAGGTCCACAGCCTCCGATTGCAGGGTCTCCGGATCGAGCGTCACCCTGTCGAACTTGGCTGTATAGCGCGCCACTGCGGCTGCACCATGCTTGCGCACGTCAGCAATGACATCGCGCACCGTCGTGGCGACATCCTCGACCTCTCCGCGCGGCTCATCAAGAAACGCGGCGAAGACCGTCTGGAAATCTGAATGGGTGGCGTCGATCCAGCGCGCCATCAGCGTTTTCTCCGTTCGTGGCTCGGCGTATGGCGTGTTGTCCACTCATAATCGCTATCCAGCAATGTGACATCCAGCGCCTCGACCCTGAGTGCCAGTTCGCCATCGCCGGCAAACAAGAGTCTCACCACCCCGCCCGGCGGATCCTCATCCGGCTCGAAATCGATCTTGAGCAGCGAATAGACCATTTCCGGGTCGGTCTTGGAAATGCCGAGCGTCTTGACCGAGAGGACGCCATCGAAGGCGAGCAGTGAGCGCACGCGCGTCTGCGGGCCTTTCTTCTTGCCTCTCGTGGCCTCCCAGCGAAAACGGTTCAGCTCTATGGAAAACCTGTGCCTGCGGGCTTCATAGGCAAGGTTTTCCGCCTTGGTGACGGCATCCTGCACGCTGGCCGAAATCACGGTCAGGTCATCGGTGTCCTCGGCGATAAGCCGCAGCGGTTTGGTCTCAGCCATGTGTATCCGCGCCCCTATTCCTCGCTATCGCTCAGCCGGCGAATGTCCGCACCGACAGCGCTCAGTTTGTCTTCCAGCCGCTCGAACCCGCGATCGAGATGATAGATACGGCTGACCTCTGTTTCACCTTGGGCAGCCAGCGCGGCAATGACAAGAGAGACCGAGGCCCGCAGGTCGGTTGCCATCACAGGTGCCCCTTTCAGGGTCTCTACGCCGGTCACGATCGCCTCATGACCGCGCACGGCAATCTTCGCCCCGAGACGCGACAACTCTGGCGCGTGCATGAAACGGTTCTCGAAGATGTTCTCGCGGATGATGGAGGTGCCATCCGCCAGCGCCATCAGTGCCATGAACTGCGCCTGGAGATCGGTCGGGAAACCCGGATGCGGCGCTGTATCCACACTGACAGCTCTGAGCCGTGATCCGTTGCGGCAGATCCTTATGGTCCCCGCCGTCTTGTCGGTCTCAACCTCCACACCGGCATCCCGCAGGGCATTGTTGAGAGCGCTCAGCGCGGTAACTGGCGCATTGGTCAGCGTAACGTCGCCGCCAGCCGCAGCCCCCGCCATCGCATATGTACCCGCCTCGATCCGGTCCGGCATGACGGGATGGGTCGTACCACGCAGGGCCTTCACGCCCTGGATCGTCACCGTCGACGTACCGCCGCCGGTGATCTTTGCACCCATGGCGTTCAGGCAATCGGCCAGATCACCAATCTCAGGCTCGCGGGCCGCGTTCTCCAGCACGGTCTCGCCTTCCGCCAGCGTGGCGGCCAGCATGGCGTGCTCAGTCGCGCCGACAGAGGCAAAGGGAAATACGATCTGTGCGCCCTTCAGCCCATGAATGGCGGCGGCCTTCACATAGCCTTCCTCGACCTTGAGATCGGCGCCCATGGCTTCAAACGCCTTCAGGTGCAGGTCGACCGGCCGCGCCCCGATGGCGCACCCGCCCGGCAGCGACACTGTCGCATGGCCATAGCGCGCCAGCAGCGGGCCAAGCACGTTGAAGCTCGCGCGCATCTTGCGCACCTGCTCATACGGCGCGATCGTCGATGTCAGCGCTTCGGCATTCATCCGGCACTCAGAAACGCCCTTCGGCCAGTAGACCTCGACACCCAGTGTCTGGAGGAGCTGCGAAAGGAAGCGCGTATCTGCCAGCTGCGGCATGTTCGTCAGCGTGACCGGTTCAGGTGTGAGCAACGCAGCCGCCATCAGCTTCAGCGCGGAATTCTTCGCCCCAGAGATGGGAATCGTGCCGGAAAGCGGTTTGCCGCCAGTGATCTTCAGTTTGTCCATGGCGGCTCCTTATAGTGGTCTTGCCGGCAGGGAAAAGGCAGGAATGCGGCCATCTCGCGCAAAGACCGGGAATGCTGTCTATGTGCTGGTTTTATCGGGTGATTCTTCCCGGCTTTCCCGCTCGTCCTCACGCGAACGCCGGGCCGCCTGCTTGCGGCGTTTCAGATTGTCCCTGAGGGCCGCCTTGAGGCGCTTGTCGCGCTCACCGCCATCGTCTTTCGCAGTCATTTGTTCAGTCATCCTCCTGAAACGGTCTTTTCATCGTTGCCCGCTTAAGCTAAGGGCGAGCCTCACTGGCTTCAAATGCCGCGGTAGCTCAGTGGTAGAGCGCGTCATTGGTAATGACGAGGTCGGGAGTTCAATCCTCCCCCGCGGCACCATTTTACAATCTTGACCCTGCAAGCCCGCTAAGACCTTGAAAGGTATGGCAGTTTCTATAGTTCGATAACCGTTTTCGCGGGAGTATCGAAGAGGCTCCACAAAGGCCAACCGCAGTACGGTTTGGCGCAGGGGTAGAGACCCATTTTCGTATATATTCCAAGGGCTTGAGAGAAACTTTAGCGCGAGTTCAATAGACTCTCCAAACCTCCCCTTCGCCGGAATCATATTCTCGACTTTCTCAGTCAGCAGAAACTTCTCCCGCTCCAATTTCTCGACCCGCTTTTCAAGCGCAGAGATCACGGATGCGCTCGACGACTCGACGATCCTGTCGAGCAGCTTGTTGATCTGGTCCTCAACGTCAGCGAGTTGCGCGAGCACCGCTTTTTTTGATCGTTTAGCTTCGTCCAACCGCGCATCCCATGCGCGCTCAAACATGGTGCGCATGACACCGAAGAGCTTCTTCGTTGGCTGCATGGATTTGAGAATTTCCGCGAAGCCTTCCTCGATCTTCGCACGCGGGATCGATTTGCGCTTGGACGGACAACCTGGCGTGTCGCACAGATAATACGGATAGTGCTTGCGGCACCCCTTAGACCAAGCTGCGGTCATGGGCTTGTCGCAATCATCACAGTGCACGAAGCCGCGAAGCGGAAAATCTGGGCTGAAGTCACGCCGAGCAGCAGGACGACCGCCATTTTCCAGATTGTTCAGAATCCTTTCATGCGTCCCGAAGCTAATCAGCGCTTCATGGTGGCCTTTGCGCAGGCTCACTTCCCATGTCTCAGAATGGACGTACCCTGCGTAGAGCGGGTTTCTGAGCAGCTTGGTAATCTTCCACGCTCGGATTTTCCCATTTGGCAAATCCTTCGGGAACTCAGGCTTGGTTTCTAAAAAACGCTGCACTTCGGCTTGGGACGCGAAACGACCGTTCGCATACCCTTCGAGTGCTTCTTGTACATATTCGGCAAGCACGCCATCGGGAGCCAAAAGCTTTCCGTGTACCTTATCGGTTATGTATTTATAGCCTACTGGCGCATGAAAGACCCAATAGCCTTTCTCGATACGGGCAACCATCTTCTGCCGAACCTGGCGGCGGTTTTGCTCACGTTCTAACTCACCGTGCGCGGCAACAATGGTTTCAATGAATTTGCCTTCAGGTGTATCTTCGAAATTGAAGTTGAGGCATTCAACCGTCGCGCCGCGTTCGGCGAATGCGTGACGTAGCTTAAAGTGAAATTCTGTGTCACGAGCGAAGCGCTTGAGATCATCGAAGATGACGACGAATTTGCCGTCCTTCTGGGCATCGAGATAGGCCAGCATGGCGCACATGCCTGGGCGCTTCATGAAGTCACCACCGCCCGAAGCGTCATCAGGGAATACCGCCTCTACGGTATAACCTTTCATCTCGGCGTACTGTCGGCACCGATGCTCTTGACTGACGAGGCCAGCACCCTCTGTCTTTTGGCGCGTCGTGGATACACGGCAATAGATAAGTGCACGGATTGGCGTGCTTTTTTGGTTCTTGTTGTTCTTTTCTGAGGCCATGAATCCTTAACCTTTCTGCGCCGCCTCAAGGTTCCGGCGCAACGACGTCTTCGTGTTCTGTACTGGGTAGGTTGGATTCTAGCCCATCTTCGCACAAAATGCTCGCATGATCGTGCTTTGTTCCGCCTTTTCCACAGACCTGCTGTGTCGGATGCACGTCAAAGCCAAGCTCTACAAACGCTACTATGATCTTCCAAAGCGCGCCGATGACTTGCTCCTTCTGAGCGTCGTCTATGTCAGCATCTTCGAGCAGCTCTTTGTAGAACTCGACATCTAACTGAAGACTGTGCCTTACAGTTCGATCATGTTCACGCGACAGTGCTTCGCCTACGTCGGGCAATGTCCAATCTTTATCGGATGTGGTCATGACAAGACCCCTCCTTTTCAGCAATGCACCGCATGCTGACCAGTTTCATTTCCTTTTCGGACAATAGAGCAGCATATCACCCGTGCAGGGTGATAAGCGCAGATATTGCTGCGCAGATGCTGCATATATAGTTTTATTATACCGCAGCAATCGGCTGAAACGCAAACTCAGCAAGGGTTTCAGAGAAAAGCAAAGCCCCGATCTTGTTACGAGAGATCAGGGCTTTCAAAAGAGAAATTCTCTTTTAACGAGGAATTTCGACCCTCTTTAATCTGGGGAGATTGGAGAGCGGATCGAAACAGATGGATTATTGTTCATTATACGTACCGTTTCAACTTTTTATTGAATAAAAATGAGGGCTTCAATCATGCTGCATTAGATTGAAACCCTCACAAGAGACCAAACTCTTTTGGAAAGGAGTTTATCCGTTCAACAGGGTAGTCTTAGGATATAAACCCAAAGACTATAGTGCCAAAAATTGAGCTGAACCTCAAATTTTTATTGCCTCTATCGACTTTGTGAGAAGCCTGACTTCGCGTAACCGCCAAGGCGCGCAAACACTTGTTGGGCTTCAAATTCAGTAGCTGCTTTTTCAAGCCTGTCGCGAAGGGTTGCAATCCGCTTGCGGTTCTCTTCATCGACTTGCCGTCTGGCATCTATCGCCAGCCCCCGCCCAGGTTCCAGCTTGGCTGCACTGAGGGGCGCGCGTTGCTCTCGCAGCAGCCGCAACAATTCTTCTTTCGTCGTGATTGCCGGATAGGCGTTATCTCTATGATCCATGGTCAGCGGTCGCGCTGATCGCGATTGCGACGGCGCGGTTTCTCCTCACGCGCATCTTCCAACCGCTCCTTGGGCGTTCGCAAAATGATGCGGCCATCGACCGGAACGGAGTCGAGCTGAATCGTGTGTCCTTCGCCGTCCCTGTGAGCGAAGGCTACACCGACGCGGTTGAAGTATGATTTGTCGTCCGCGCCTTCCTTCACATGAAACGCATCGAAACTCGGACGTTTCTTATCCGATCTATCGCTCATTTTCTTCTCCTGCTGCTAAGTGGGTTGATAGCCTTCGACATAGGACCAGAGACCGTCCGCATATTGCGGGTAGTGCGCAAATTGCTGCGGTACGGCTTGCATGATCACTCTTGCACGGCGCACGCTCCATCTTGAGGGAATAGGCACCGAGTCATGAGGCGGGTGGAAGGGATTGGGCAGGAAGCGGCCAGCAAAGTCCTGCCTCGTGAAGTAGGGATGCTTCTCCGCCAGAATGGGTTTGAGGTTCTTCCCTGATACAAACAACAGCTGCCTGTCCTCGGGCATAGCCAGTAATTCTTCAGGCATCATCAGCGCGCGAGCTTGTTTGGTTCGATGATCCTCGGCGAACGCATGGTATTTCATATCTGCATAGGCCGAGAACGGATCGCCGCCATTCATTATGCTCATCGCAGCATTCATTTTCTGCCGCTTCGCATCCGCCTGACGAAGGCCATCGTCATATTCGAGAGTTTCGGTGCCGAGCATCGAGGAGACCATTTGTGCAGTTTGATAGTCGCGCACACCGAAGAACTGCCGAAGGGCCGATGACCCCATAAAGCCTTGCAAGGCTGGCGCGCCGAAGTTGCGCACAATCTGGCCGACATCCTGAAATAGCGCCCAGACCTGCACACCAGCACCGCGTCCGAATGTGAACGCGCGCAGCAGGGCCTCAAAGTTTCCAAGCTGGCCCGCCTCGTCGATGATCATAGTGACGCGCGGCGCTGATGGCGCACGCGATTTGTAGAGCATCTGAACTGTAAACATCGTGCGCAGGATCGGCGACCAGAGCCCGACATATTCGATGGGCACGTTGATAGCCCAGCTCGTCGGCTGACCTACGTTACAAGTATCGGCAAGAGAAGCGTCCGCGTGATCGAGGGAGGCCAGCAGCATCGGATCGTCAAGGAAGTTCAGATGTGCATAAATCTCCCCGAGGATGCTCCCGAATTCCTTCTCGCTCTCTTGCTGCTTGGCCAGCATTTCTCCGGCAGTACGGCGCACACTGTCCATGGACGAGGAGAGCATGTTTTCCAGGCAATCAGCCCAGAGGCTCGTATCGGACTCAATCCAGTTGATGACACGGTACAGGGAGGGAAAGCTGACCTTTCCGTTCACCTCCACCAGCATCTTGATCATGTTTTCGATCCATTCCCGCGCACGCAGCTCAAAGTAACGCCCGTTAGATGCGCCGCTTGTCGGGATCAGGCTTTCGGCGATGAATTTGCAGTCGGCATGAAAGTGCGGATCGTTCAGTTTGAGTATATCGAGCGGGTTCATCCGATGCTGCGGCAGCCCGCGCATCCCTGTCGGATTCCAGCAATAGAGGAAGCTCTTTTGAAGGGCGAAGTTGACCATCGTCACGGACGCGATTTCACCGCGCGGATCAAGGATGAAATTGTTCTTGCCTGCATTGCGAGCCACAGCCAGAGCAAGCAAGTCACGCATCTTACCTGAACCTGCGCCTGCCACTGTGAGGATTGGGGCATCGGTCTCAAGACAGACGGGCTTGCCTGCTAGGTAGCCAACCTGAAGTCCATGTCCGCTTAGAAGGCCAGCGCGTCTAAGATCACGCTCGTCCGACCACGAGGCAGAACCGAAGCGAAATTCCTCATTGCTCATCATGTCTACTGTCCTTTGAATATGCGGTTATGCGTGGCCATAACCTTCGTCTTTTCGGGAATTGTCAGGACGTGCGTGCCCGCATCAGGGTGGAAGCATTTAATAAAATGCGAGCGTATTTCGCGGGGCTTCACGGTCGGATGAAAGGCATTGATCATCCGTATCCAGACACAAACCTTTACGTCGGAGGGAATGTCTGATTTGGCCGAGCTTGGCTCGAAAAAGAGTTTGAAGCGCTCGAAAATCGGCTTCATTTCAGGCTCAACGAATTCAATCTGAATAGTGCTCATCTTTATTCACTTGCGCCGAGCAGGAGTGAAAAAATCCACAGAAGCGGTGCAAGCATGATGATTGCACCCAGCACTTCCAGAAACGGATGGAGCTTTCTTTCGAGTTCATCCAGCAGCGCCTTCTTGGTGCTCTGGAACTCCTCGTAAGCGCGGAAAACTCGCGTGATCAGATCATCTTGCATAAGACTTCTCCTCGTTGCCTGAGCTTTGTTTCCAAAGCTCAGGCATTGATCCAAATGAGGTGCTCGCTCAGCCGCCGAGCGAACCGAGGATCGCAAGGATCACGAAGACCCAGAACGCGACACCGAAGACGGCACCCCAGTCGGTTTCCTTTTTGTAGATGCCGCCGACGCGGCGATGTTTCGTGAACATTGTCGAACTCCTTTTCATGGTTCACAGAAAGCGGGTCGCGAGTGCGATCCCACCCATCACCAGCGCCGTCGAGATTGATGCGCGGGAGATGAAGAAGACCAGGGCGGCGCAGACGCCGCCCCAGACGATGACGGTCACGCTTTCCACGCCGTATCCGTAGTGACGGACGACGAAGACCTGCACCCAGCCAATAGTGTTGCTGTAGAGAGGCGGCGCACCCAAGAACGTGATGAGCAGCGCCAAAGTGTTCGCGAGACCTTGGATGGACGACATGAAGATCGACCGGCCTGCATCTTGATGCTTTTTCATAAATGACATGCGTAGACCTTGATGTTGCCGTCGAACTTGATTGCCGACGATTGCACCTTGCCAAAGTCCGAATGCCGATCAGGGGGAATAAGCGGATGTTTTCTGATGCAGCGATAAATCATTGTTGACTCAGCGCTCCGCAGACGGAGGTCTGTTATCGTTAGCTGGACGCAATCCCCAAAGTCCTGCTTCGAACGGGAAGCGGGTGGAAAGTATCGTCGCCAACACTCTGATGCGTTCACGGCTTTCCTCACGCAGGCGAGGCCGAACATGATCTGGAATCGAAGCGCAGGCCCAGTCCCGCAGCCATTCCCGAATGCTGTCAGTTTCGAACACCTCAGTGTCCAGAAAGACATCTTGCCCGTCTGAGACGATCCGCCCCGAAAAATCCCGATACATGTCCATCAGATGGTCGAGCCAGTGATCGGCGCTGATCCCCAAGCTGGCAGCAAAGTTGCGAAGATCGCGGAGATACTCGGGGTCTTCCAGTTGCGCATCTCGAACGAGCTGGCGTGTGCTGTTCTTGCAGTAACCCAAGCTAAGGCAGCGTGCGCAAAGGGAATAGTTCATAGTCTTGGCTCCTATCACTTCAGTCCGTTGACCAACCCTGCGTTCGATTGACGACGGGACTGGTTGCGCCGAGACTGTCGGGAGAATGCATTCAGGCGAAATCTCCGGCAGACTCGGTATGTGCGACGATAGTGAAACGAAAGATCAGAACTTGCAGGGCAATGTGTTGCCGCTGTTTCCAAGAGAAGCGTTCAAAAACAACGGCAAAGGATTTGCCGCAGATGCGCATTCAGAACCTGATAAAGGCTTTGAGATGCGCACGATCAGGTACTATCCGGATGCCCAGAAGGAATACGCCCGCAACTTGCTCCGACGCTTGATGTCAGAGAAGGCGCTTTCTCCACAGGCGCTGCGCGATGAAATTATGGAGCGCGAAGATGCTGCGTTAATAGAGGCGTCAGGCTGGGTGCCACAACGAAAGAATGCCGCTCCCCCACGCGAGGATCGTTTGCTTTCTCGTGCCGATCTAAAGAACTGGCTCGGGGAGAACGCAACGCACCAGTTAGGCGATGACAAGTTTTACTTTGTAGATCGGTTCATTGAGACCAAGATCCCTGTGGAGCAGCGCCAGTCACTTGATGCTTCGATCAGGGATTCGAAGCGTCAATATCAGCTTCAAGCGTTTCGCGACTTCAGCAGTCATAGCCAAACCACGGATACCGCATGGCAGCGGGCCGAACTCTCAAACACTGTTTGGCTTTGCATCAGAGATGGGTTTCACACAAGCCAGGATGATCCAGCTCTAGGCTATCATTTCCTTCTTTTGATCGAGGAATTCAGGCAAGGGGTTGCGCCCGTCACGCTCGCCTTCGGCAGTAGGGCTTACGCCGATCAAATCATCAATCATGAGCTTGCCAGCGAGGAAACTCTGCCTGCCGAATTATTGAAGCGATATGATTGGCGAAGCGACAAGCTGAGTACGTTCGTCACTGGGTATGCATTCCAGACATCCTGTTTCATCGAAGATGTCGATGACGAACTGGCTGTGATGAATTGGTCATTCAGTATGGTGGCTCGCCGAGATCATCGTACCGTCCGCGAGTCCTTGCCACTCGTCTTTAATCAGCCGCTAAAGGGAATCTATCTCACCCTTTGGTCGCAAAATTTTCGGGACAGCGAGACGCCTAGGATGTCTCATGGCGAAATTGGTATGTTCAACCATCACCAAATCCAGAACGAAGAGCACTCGATAATACGCACAGATATCGACCCCTCTGAGATAGCAAAGTTTGTAAGGGGATACAGTTTTGGGTAAAATAAAAGATGTAATGCCGAATGATAAATCGGGCACGGAACATGTGCCGCCAGATATATTTCGTGCTGCTGAAAACAATGATCTAGAGGAGTTGGCGTTTGCTCTGCAAAGCGGACAACGATTAGACCATCAGCGAGAGCCAGATTTGATGACGCCCGTGCACGTGGCGGCAGCGCTGGGCCATGCAGACTTCGTACGGGTATCTATGGAGATTCATCCGCAAGTTGCTTGGATACGAGATGAGATGGACCGACGACCCATCGAACATGCGAATGCCCGTTCTGATCAGGTCACCGCAGGATATCTTAAGGAAGCGATGTTTCAACCTCCCGAGAACGCTCTCTGAGCAACGGCCCGCAAAGCCTCGTCAAAATCTTGCCTTCGATCACCACCACGCCGAAATCACCTGTTTTTCTTATTATATCAATAAGTCCGACCCGCAAGATGTGCGGTGTACTACACCGCAATCTTGGCAAGGGAACCCGCTGCGCGTTCCCGTTGCATCCCTCCGGCCTTGGCTCTTCCTGGGTACTGACCCCATCCAGAGCCATCAGAACGTTTCGCCGTTCCATCACTCGCGGGAGACTTCGCTCTCCCTGCACCCATCGATCAAAGGGGCTATCGCGCCCCTTGTGAAATCCACTCGTCAGGGTAATAGCCCCCGACACCTGCCAATCAGGGGAGCGTTCCTACTCCCGCCGATACCCCCATGACCATTTCATGGAGACCAACCCTGCGCGGTTTGGATGCCGATCAGGTCTGTCGTGACCCGATACCTACGACCAAGAGCCTCCCCGTGCTCTTTGGATACATGGGCCAACCTTGCGCAGGTTGGATGGGCGCCACCGTTTCGCCACTGGACTTCGACCAAGGGCAGCGCCCTTGGATGCGGCGATGGTTTGTGGAGGAATCCTCGAAATACCGTTGGCAGATTGTGTATCCAAAGGCTACACTCATCGCATGAAAGACTCAGGAATGCGCATCAGGGTCGAGCGTCAGCTCCGCGAGAAGTTCCTCGAACTTTGCCGCGAGCAGGACAGGCCGGCATCCCAAGTGATCCGTGAGTTCATGCGTGAGTACATCGAGCGCAACGAGCAGACCATAGCCAACGATAAAAACAAAGGACGAAACCTTGAACGCCGTTGAGATCGAAGAGGCCATATCCAAGCTTGCCGAGCAGCCGTTCGACGCCGAAGAGTTCCCCTTCGCGTTCTTGGAGGCGTTTGGCAACAAGGCCACGACGATCAAGCGTCTGCGTTCAGGCACGTCCAACAAATCGGATGTTGGCGGCGTTCTTCAGACCAACAATATCCACCTCAAAGTCGCTGAAGACGGCGCGGTCACTGAAGCCCTTGCGGCCCTCAAGGTCAGCCCTGCGACGACAAAAGCCCGCGCGAAATTCATTCTCGCCACCGATGGAAAGGACTTTCAGGCCGAAGACCTGAATAGCGGTGAAGTCATCGTTTGTGATTACCCAGACTTCCCCGACCACTTCGGCTTTTTCCTTCCGCTCGCGGGCATCAGCACAGTCAAACAAATCCGTGAAAGCGCCTTCGACATCAAGGCGACGGGTCGTCTGAACCGTCTCTATATCGAATTGCTGAAGGACAACCCTGACTGGGGCACAGCGGATCGCCGTCACGACATGAACCACTTCATGGCGCGGCTGATCTTCTGCTTCTTTGCGGAGGACACCGACATCTTCACGGAGGCTGATCAGTTCACGGCCACCATCGAACGGATGAGCGAGAAGGATAGCTCGAACACGCATGAGATCATCAGCGAGCTGTTCCGATCCATGAACACGAAAGTTGCTGATCGTGAGACGGAAGGTATTGCCCGTTGGGCCAGCAGTTTCCCCTACGTGAACGGCGGGCTCTTCTCCGAGAGCGTTGACGTACCCCGCTTCAGCAAGATCGCGCGGTCCTACCTCCTGCATATCGGCAATCTCGACTGGAAGAAGATTAATCCTGACATCTTCGGATCGATGATCCAGGCCGTCGCCGACGACGAAGAGCGCGGCGCGTTGGGTATGCACTACACCAGCGTACCGAACATCCTGAAGGTGCTGAACCCGCTCTTTCTCGATGCCCTTCGTGAGAAGCTAAAAGAGGCGGGTGACAATGTCCGCAAGCTCCTCAATCTACGCAATCGAATGGCGAAGATCAGGGTTTTCGATCCCGCCTGCGGATCGGGCAACTTCCTAGTTATTGCCTACAAGGAGATGCGCGCGATAGAGGCTGAAATCAACGAACGACGCAATGAGTCGGACAGACGGTCTGAAATCCCGCTGACAAATTTTCGTGGTATCGAGCTGCGAGACTTCCCTGCCGAGATCGCGCGCCTCGCGCTCATCATCGCCGAATATCAGTGCGACGTGCTCTATCGTGGGCAACGTGAAGCTCTGCGTGACTTCCTCCCGCTAGACGCCATGAACTGGATTACTTGTGGGAACGCCCTGCGGATTGACTGGCTGAGCATCTGCCCACCTACCGGAACGGGGGTGAAGTTGCAGGGGGATGACTTGTTCAGTTCGCCACTTGATCAAGCTGAAATCGACTTCGAAAACGAGGGAGGTGAAACCTACATTTGCGGCAACCCTCCGTACCTCGGTTCTACTTGGCAATCGAAAGAGCAGAAATCCGACCTTGAAGCTATCTTCTCGGACCGAACCAAGAGCTGGAAGTCGCTCGACTATGTGGCAGGTTGGTTCATGAAAGCAACAGACTTTGGTATGCATACGAAAAGTAGCGCTGCATTCGTCTCAACAAATTCAATTTGTCAAGGACAGCATGTCCCAATTCTCTGGCCTTTGATATTTGGTTCCGATTTTGAGATCCATTTCGCTCACACATCATTCAAGTGGAAAAATCTGGCTAGTCATAACGCTGGCGTAACTGTCATCATAGTGGGGATTGGTCGACGTGGTGGCGGCACAAAGCAAATATTTACTGAGTCTCAGGACCAGGGATTGGAAAAAACAGAAGTAGCCGCGATAAACGCATACTTGGTCAGCGCCGCGAATGTAATTGTCAAGAAGCTATCCAAACCTGTTTCCTGCCTGTCAGAGATGACATTTGGGAGCAAACCTGTCGATGGCGGAAACCTCCTCTTGTCGCAAAGTGAGTTGGATAATCTAGATATCTCTGAAGATGATCGAAAGAAGTTCATCGCGCCCATAGTGGGATCTGAAGAATTCATTAACGGGAAAATTCGCTACTGTGTTTGGATTTCCGACGAGGAAGCCGACTATGCTGCGAGCCATCCAGAACTTGGAAAACGGCTTATGGCAGTCAGAAAGATGAGGCTGGAAAGTTCGAAAGCAGCGACAAGGGCGGGTGCCGATTGGCCACACCGATTTGATGAACGGCGACAGTCTGGAAATGAAGTGACCATCGTCGTTCCGGCGGTTTCGTCAGAAGGGCGCGAGTATCTTCCATGTGGTTTATTGGCGGCAGGAACTATAATTACAAATCGAAATTTTGGTATTTTCGATGCCCCTCTCTGGAATTTATCCGTGATTGCATCAAGGCTTCACTGGGTCTGGATCGACACGGTGTGCGGTAAGCTTGAGACGAGGTTCAACTACTCGAACACATTGGGATGGAACACCTTTCCGTTGCCAAAGCCAACAGAAAAGAACTTCATAGACCTAACACGCTGTGCGGAAGACATCCTGCTCGCTAGAGAAGCACACTTTCCTGCAACCTTAGCCGATCTCTACGATCCTGAGAAAATGCCAGACGACCTTCGTGCGGCGCATGATCGCAACGATGAAGTGCTCGAGCGTATCTATATCGGTCGCCGTTTCCGCAATGACACCGAGCGCCTCGAAAAACTCTTCGAGCTCTACACGAAGATGACCAAGAAGGTGGCGGCATGAGTCAGTTCGCGCCCGTCCCGTATACCGAGCTCAATTCGCGTCAGAAGGAAAACTATAACTTCCACAAGGTGGCCGCGCGCATGGCTGACTACGGCTTTAATTGCCTGCGGCTGACTGATGATTGGCAGGGGGCGGATTTCATCGCCTGCCATATTGACGGTGAAACCTTTCTGAAGGTGCAGCTCAAAGGGCGGTTGGTCATCGACCGCAAGTATCAGGGAAAGGGCATCCACGTTGCCTTCATTCTTGGCGATGCTGCTTATCTCTACGACCACGATCGACTTGTCGCCCATCTGGAAGCCAACGGGCTCATCGG
This sequence comes from Henriciella sp., assembly GCF_029936995.1. GTDB lineage: Bacteria > Pseudomonadota > Alphaproteobacteria > Caulobacterales > Hyphomonadaceae > Henriciella. The sequence goes on along the minus strand of NZ_JAPYRE010000004.1, from coordinate 383,183 downwards.
CGACGACAGCGTGACCTGGCACGAGAGGGGCTTTCGGAGCTGGCCAACCCCGCCTGTGTGGGCAATCAATTTTTTAGAAGAGTTTAGGATTTGACTATGACCAATAATGTTCCCTCCGTGTCCGTCAGCTACGCCCAGAACGGCAATTCGACCAAATCGAATGAGCTGGGCATGCGACCGATGCAGGAGCGTGCTTACGAGAAGCGCGGTGAACAGTATCTTCTGATCAAGTCCCCGCCCGCATCGGGCAAGAGCCGTGCACTGATGTTCGTGGCGCTGGACAAGCTGCACAATCAGGGACTTCGCAAGGCCATCATCACCGTCCCCGAGAAGTCCATCGGGTCAAGCTTCGCCGACGAACCACTTTCCAAGTTCGGTTTCTGGACTGACTGGCATGTCGAACCGAAGTGGAACCTTTGCAACGCGCCTGGATCGGATGGCAGCAAAGCAGACTCGGTTGGGTCGTTTCTCAAGGGCGAGGATCAGGTGCTTGTCTGTCCCCATGCGACGTTCCGAAACGCTATTGAGAAGTTCGGCATTGAGGCGTTCGATGACTGCCTTGTCGCCGTGGATGAATTCCACCACGTTTCCGCAAACCCTGAGAACAAGCTTGGCGCGCAGCTCACCGAGTTGATCGGACGGGACAAGGTTCATGTCGTCGCGATGACGGGCTCGTATTTCCGAGGCGATGCCGAACCTGTGCTCATGCCGCACGACGAGGCCAGGTTTGATACGGTTACCTACACCTATTATGAGCAGCTCAACGGCTACAAATATCTGAAGCAGCTCGATATCGGGTATTTCTTCTACTCTGGCGCGTATGCGGATGACATACTGAAAGTTCTCGATCCGAACGAAAAGACCATCATCCATATCCCGAGCGTCAATTCGCGCGAAAGCACGAAGGACAAGCACCGCGAAGTCGAACACATCATCGATGAGTTGGGCGACTGGCAAGGCACGGACCCCACAACGGGCTTCCAGTTGGTCAAGACATCGGACGGACGCATTCTGCGGATTGCCGATCTGGTCGATGACGAAGCCGCCAAGCGAGACAAGGTTTCGGCGGCGCTGAAAGACCCCGCCCAGAAGAACAACCGCGATCATATAGACATCATCATTGCGCTTGGCATGGCCAAAGAGGGCTTCGATTGGGTTTGGTGCGAGCACGCGCTGACGGTCGGGTATCGCGCCAGCCTGACCGAGATCGTTCAAATCATTGGGCGAGCGACCCGCGACGCCCCTGGAAAGAGCCGCGCCCGCTTCACAAACCTGATCGCCGAACCCGATGCATCGGAAGATGCCGTAACGGAAGCCGTGAACGATACGCTCAAGGCCATCGCCGCAAGCCTGTTGATGGAACAGGTACTTGCGCCTCGCTTCAATTTCACTCCGAAGCGTCCTGACAGCGGTCCTGTCGAGGGCTTCGACTACGGCGAAGGCGGATACAAAGAAGGCGAATGCAATGTCGGCTTCAACGAAGAGAGCGGCCAGTTCCAGATCGAGATCAAGGGGCTCACTGAGCCAAAGAGCGAAGAAGCCGAGCGTATCTGTCAGGAGGACCTGAACGAGGTGATCGCCGCCTTCGTGCAGGACAAGCCGACTGTGGAGCGGGGCATGTTCGACGAAGAGCTTGTCCCCGAAGAGCTGACGCAGGTCCGCATGGGAAAGATCATCAAGGACAAATACCCTGAGCTGGATGACGAAGATCAGGAAGCTGTCCGCCAGCACGCCATCGCCGCGCTCAACCTGACCCAGAAGGCCAAGGAGGCAGCGCTCAAGGATGACGACGGCGAGGACAAAGCCAATACGGCTCTGATCGACGGTGTGCGGAAGTTTGCGATGGATGTTCGTGAACTCGACATCGACCTGATCGACCGCATCAATCCATTCAGCGAAGCCTACGCGATCCTCGCCAAGACGATGAGCGAGGAAAGTCTGAAACAGGTTGCGGCCATCATCTCCGCGAAGAAGGTGCAGCTAACGCCTGAAGAGGCGCGTGATCTGGCCAAACGGGCGCTAAAGTTCAAGCAGGAGCGCGGCAGGCTGCCGTCAATCACCTCGCCCGATGCGTGGGAAAAACGCATGGCGGAAGGCGTTGCTTATCTGGCCCGAATGAAGGCGGAGGCCGCCGATGGCTAAGCAGTTTACCGACGAAGACGATGCGCTTCTTGCCGAACTTGGGGTCGAGGTCGAGGCCAAGAAGGTCGCTGCGAGAACGCCGCAGGAAGAGCGTGTCATCGCAGGGTTCGAAGAAATCCAGCGCTTCGTCGAGGAGCACGGGGCTCCACCACAGCACGGAGAGAATAATGACATATTCGAACGGCTCTACGCGGTTCGCCTTGATCGCTTGAGAGAGCTTGGCGAGTTCAGGCAACTTCTCGAACCGATTGACCATAGTGGATTGCTTGATGCCAGCGCTCCGGTTGCCGCGTCTATTGAAGAAGATATGGATGACGAAGCGCTTCTGGCCGAACTCGGCGTCGAGGCGGAAACTTCCGACATCACCGAACTACGTCATGTGAGGTCCAGCGCTGAAAAGAAGGCGGCGGAGGAGATCGCCAATCGCCAGAGGTGTGAAGATTTCGAACGGTTCAAGCCGTTGTTCGAACAGGTTCAGAACGAAATTGATACAGGCATGCGAACGACACGGCCCTTTGAACGCAAGGCCGAGATCGCGCCAGGCCGATTTTTCATCGTAGGCGGACAAAAAGCCTATGTTGCCGAGATGGACGAAGCCTTCCTGACGGCGCAAGGCATGACGGATGCCCGTCTGCGCGTGATCTTCGACAACGGAACCGAGAGCAATATGCTTATGCGCTCCCTACAGAGGGCGCTTCACAAGGATGATGCAGGCCGTCGGATTACGGATTCCTCAGCAGGACCGCTCTTCGCAGACCATACGGCTGATGGCGATGAGGCGAGCGGCACGATCTACGTCCTCCGCAGCAAGTCTGACCTTCCAATAGTGAAGGAGCATCGCAACGTGCTCCACAAGATCGGTGTGACAAGTGGAAAGGTCGAGCGGCGCATCGCCAATGCAAAGATCGACGCCACATTCTTGCTGGCTGATGTCGAGGTCGTTGCGACCTTTGAACTGTACAACATTAACCGAACAAAGCTCGAAAACCTGATTCACCGCATCTTCGATCCGGCCCGACTCGACATTGAAATCAAGGACCGCTTCGGAAATCCTGTTGTCCCGCGCGAGTGGTTCCTTGTGCCGTTCAATGTGGTCGATGAAGCCGTCGAGCGGATCAAAGACGGAAGCATCAAGGGCTACGTGTACGATCCTCAGCAAGCGCGCCTGACTCCCCGAACAGAAAAGTCGCGGAGCAAAACCAACGATGCTTGATCAGTCATTCTCAGCAGAAAACTTTAGAAAAATCTTTGATATCGAGAACCGAAAGGGAAACTATCTCGAAGGTGAATTTTTTCCAGAAATTGAAGGCAAAAGCCAGGAAGTGCAATCATGCATTGGCGAGCTTCGCTCTCTCAAAACTGAAAAAGACAATGACACTCCTGAAGAATATGAGACCGCACGCATCAGTCTTTCGGATAAATTGGTAACACTGCGAAAAGAACGTGAGGAGATGCTCCACGCAAAGCTTGAAGAAGTAAGCTCGAACGTATGTGCAAATGACTTTTCTTTTGGCATTCGGGAGGTTGACATCGGCAGGCCCAAGAAAGTTTTTGTGGCCGAACGAAGTGCTGAGACACACTTCGCGCTCAAGCAAATTCAGCACAACATAAGACGTCTCTATAAGGTTAAACAGGCCAATAGGCATGAAATCATCTGCCAGTTGCGGGAATTGCTCGCGGATGCGATGCCAAAGTACATTGTTCGTACGGACATATCATCATTCTACGAAAGCATTCCGCGAGACATCCTTCTTGGAAAACTGCGAAATGATCCACTTCTGACTTTGCAATCAAAGAAGATAATTCGTCGAATTCTATACGAGTATAGTCAGATTACAGGACGGGATGCAGGACTTCCTCGCGGCATTGGTATAAGCGCTTATCTGGCAGAACTGTATATGCGCGATATCGACAGCAGTATCCGCAACCATCCTGGGGTGCTGTACTATGCACGATACGTGGACGACATAGTTATCATTTTTTGTCCCCCGCCCAACGTGGGAACAAGAATTTTTCGACAGCTAGTCGGGCGCTCGTTCAGACGGATGGGGCTTAAGAGGAACCGCGCCAAGACTCAGATACTGAAGGTGGCATCCAAAGCGCCTTATCAACTGACATACCTTGGATATAGATTTGAGGTTGGACCTAAGGCTCCAAATGACCCCGTGGAGGTCGACTTGAGAATGTCCGTCGAGAAGATCGCTCGATACAAGAAGAGAATGGATTTGACATTCGATGCTTACTCCAAGAGCGCGACTTCTTCAGAGCCACGCGCTAGACGGCTACTCGAACGTCGGGTGCGCTTTCTTACGGGTAACACACGGCTTGTGAACAACAAGAAAAACGTCGTTTCAGGTATCTACTTCTCGAATCCACTTTTAAACACCGTCGAGGATCTTGATGATCTGGATGCGTACCTTCAGACGAAGATTGCATCATTGCCACCTGGTCGCTTGAAGAATCGCTTAGCAAGTCAGTCGTTCAAATACGGATATCAGACAAAACGGTATAGTAAATTCTCGGCCCGCAACCTCTTTGACATTGTGGAGGTTTGGAAACATGCCTCCTAAAAAGATTCGCCTACCATATAAAAAGGAACGCAGCCTACTTTCGGATGTTCTACCGTATGAGATTCCGGTCTCGTTTTCGAACCGTCACCTGTACGCATTCATCTTGCGCCATCGAATTCAGAAGAATGACAACAAGGAGATTGTTTGGCTCAAAGGAACGCCCGCATTGGATCGCCTTGTATGTATGCTTTTCTGCCTTCCAAACAATCCTCATCGACTATCTGATGTCAAACGATTGGTTGGCGAGAACTTATTAGATTTTAGAAGATATCAACTAAATGACAGCGGCATCCCAAAGCCAAATAGAATGCCGAGACCAGAGGGCTTCCTAGTTCCCTTTTGCTACAAGATTAATCACAAAGAAGCTGAGTTCAGAGAGCTTTGCGTACCGCACCCCCGTAGCCAGCTACTCGTCTCAGAATTCTATGACCGATGCAAAGAGGCAATACTCTACTACACTTCCTTGAGCCCGTTTTCGATCCGGGCACCGTCAAAAGTTGCTAAATTCACATTTCACAACGACAAACTTCATAAGGAGAGATTGTCAGTAGAACCATCTAAGATCGAAGTGATAGATAGTGAGTATGAAAGTCTTCGCTCATTCTTCGTGTATCGTGAGTACAGTAATATCTATAAGTTCTACGAATCTTACCGCTACCACCGATGCGAAAAGAAATACAATAACCTGATCAAACTCGATGTATCCAAGTGCTTCGATAGCATCTATACGCACTCAATTGGTTGGGCAACCATTGGGAAAGACGCTCAAAAGGAAGCCTTGGCAGAGAGCGGTGGTTCCTTCCCAGATCGGTTCGATAGACTGATGCAGCGTATGAATATGGGTGAGACCAATGGGATCATAATTGGTCCAGAGTTCTCCCGAATTTTCGCTGAGATCATACTTCAAAGCATCGACCGTGAGGTTGAACACACTCTACGGAGTGGAGGCTCACGGCTAGAGCACCAAGTCGACTATGAAGTGTTTCGGTATGTGGATGACTATTTTGTGTTCTATAACCGAGACGAGGATAGGACGCGTATCGTTGACGAGCTCCAACATGCTTTGCGGCGCTACAAACTTTCTTTGAATTCTGCGAAAGCGGTTGTCTACGAGAAGCCTATCATCACAGAAATTACTATGGCAAAACAGCAGATCGCCCAGCTTCTAGAAAAGAGGATAAATTTTAATCTAGATGAGGTCTTCGATGAGGATGGTGAAGTACAGGAGGTTAAGGGTAGCGTTTTCGTCAATTCCAATGCATTGATTACGTCATTTAAGACAATCATCAAGACTTGCGCTGTAGAGTATAAAGACATGCTCAACTATACGCTTTCGATTGTTGAGAGGAAGAGCCGTAGTCTTGTCGAAGACTACATGAAGGTGGACACAGACAATCGCTCACCCAGGCAGATGGCAAACGCCATTACAAATATCGTAGAGTTTTTATTTTTCATATATGCTGTATCGCCAAGGGTTAATACAACTATTCGGCTTTGCCGAATTCTTGAAGTATTCAACTCATTCTTGAGGCAGGGGCATTTCGACCGCGCGCAAGTTCAAATTGTTCACAAGCTCATTTATGACAACATCTGCTTCATACTGAAAAAGAACAAGTCCTCGGAGCATGTTCAGGTTGAGACTTTGTATTTGCTTATCGCTTTAACCGCATTAGGCCGTGATTATTGGCTGGAGCAAGGAGTGTTGTCTGAGTACCTAGGCATCGATGTGGCTTCCGTTGGAGGAAGAGGTGCTACGGGGGACTCGTTAAACTATTTTTCGATCACTGTGTCGCTCTTTTATATGCGCGATAAGGTGCGGTACAATGAGTTGCGTGAGCATGTGGTGGACACCGCAATCAAGCGTATTCGTGATCGTTCTGAGACCTGTCACAAAGACTCAGAGCTAGTCTTGCTGCTGTTCGACCTGATCTCCTGCCCGTACGTACCGTCCGACAAGAAAGAGGAGGCGCTCAAGATATTTGGGGTCTCTGATCCAGCACTTGCCGCTGATATGATTGGATACTCCGACGATGCTTCTAAGCCTCAGCGGTGGTTCACAAATTGGCTGGAGTTCGACTTCGCCAAAGAGCTGGACGCCAAGCGAAGTCAAGAGGTATACTAAGCACACGCGCTTCGTCAGACAGTTAATGGCTGTATGCAGCTACACACACATGCGCGGCGGGGAGGCTGAATTCAAACCGGGCTCTTTGCACAAAGGGTGGTCTTGGCGTGCCACCCCTATTTCTCGAAGGCACCAGGAAGCTACACGCTCCGCTTTATTCCTGCGGTGCAATCGAGCAGGATCAAGTGATGCGTGTTACGAAGACAGATTTCATACACTATCTTAACTGCCCAAAGTCATTTTGGGTTCTGAAGAGACAACCCGACCAGTATCCACCTGGGGACTTTAGCCTGTTTCTACAAAAGATCACTCGGGAGGGCTTTGAGGTTGAGGAATGCGTCCGTAGCTTCTTCAAGAACAGCGGACGTGACGTGACTTTCCAGAAAGTGTTCGAGACCAGCGACGGTTTATACGCTCGCGCCGATGTCATCGAACGCTCGGCGTCTGGTGAAAAAATCCTGTACGAGGTCAAATCCTCCACGAGCGTCAAGACTGACCAGTCAGCCAACCATCTCAAGGACGCTTGTTTTCAGAAGATTTGTGCTGAGCGTGCGGGAGAAAATATTGATCGGGTTTTCATCGTACATCTCAACGCGAGCTATAAGCGCGATGGTCCAATCGAACCTGAAAAGTTGCTTACGTTTATTGATGTTACCGAGCAGGTTGTCGATCTTGAACGCGAGACAGCCTTGGAAATCGATCAGGCTTTGGTGCTTTCCAGGAAAGAGTTTATTGATCGAGACGGGTGTCCCTGTCTGTATAAGTCTCGGGGGAACCAATGCGATACATTTCGTATCTTCAACCCACGTGTACCACGTCATTCGATCTACAGTATCCCTCGACTCAGTGCCAAGCTTAGGAATGAGTTTGTGTCACGCGGCATTTTCGATCTTCGGGATGTCCCAGATGATTGCGATCTATCGGAGGGTCAGCTTTTGGTCGTCCAGTCGGCGAAACGTGGCAAGCCGATTATCAATGTCTCAGAGATAAGGTCATTTCTTAGTAAAATCGAATTTCCTGTGTACTTCTTCGATTTTGAGACTTACGCCTCAGCTGTACCGCTGATTGATGGCGCTAGCCCGCATCGGCAATTCCCAGTGCAGTACTCACTTCACGTTCTTGAAGCCAATGAAGTTCTAGTTCATCGCGATTTTTTGGAGCGGGAAGCGCGTTTACCGCTAGAGCTTATTGAACGAATGCAAGACGATATTGGTCCCGAGGGAAGTGTTGTGTCCTGGCACGCTTCATTTGAGAAGACAAGGAACAGAGAGCTAGCCGTAGATTTTCCGCACAAGGCAGCATTTTTAGACACATTAAATGCGCGAATGGTCGACTTAGAAGATGTCTTCAAGTCGAGTTACGTTGATATCGAATTTGATGGTTCGACTTCGATCAAGAAGGTGTTGCCCATTCTTTGTCCAGAGCTGAAGTATGACGATCTGGACGTTCAAGATGGAACGTCGGCCATGGAGGCGTGGCAGCGTATGGTTTCTGCTGAGTCCGATGAAGCAGAATCTATTGCTCAAGCGCTTCTGCGATACTGTGAGCGAGATACGCTTGCGATGGTGGAAATCTATAGGTTTCTTGCAGCGCTATAGTCTCATGGCATTGGGCGCATCCTGACGGCCCAGGCTCTCGTGAACCAAGCCAGCAAGCTGTCTCGGCCATTCGGCTTCGATCCCTTGCGCATCATCTGACAGCCCTCGCGGGCTGACCTCCTCCTTTTCGTTTCAAGGGCCTGCGGCCCCGTCCTCCGTCAAGACCAAGCCCTTCGCTATGGCTTCGGGCGAAAGCCATGGCCCGTGGCTCGGCTGCGCCTGCGCCCGCACCTCTTCCATGGCTTTCAGTCTGGACGGCCGTCCCCCCGCTCATCGGCGCGGGCCTAGTCCGGTTGCATGCGCAACCGACTACCCAAGAAAGGGGACAAAAGATGAAAACCGACATTTATGAAAGGGTTACCAACAAGATCATTGCCGACCTTGAGCAAGGCGAGCTGACATGGCTGAAGCCATGGAGCGCGGGCAACATGGAAGGCAAAATCACCAAGCCACTACGCCATAACGGCGTGCCTTATAGCGGCATCAATATACTGATGCTTTGGGGAGCCAGCGTCGAGGCGGGCTATCTTTCGCCGTACTGGATGACCTTCAAACAGGCGAAAGAACTAGGCGCGCATGTTCGCAAAGGCGAGCGCGGCAATCTGGTTGTCTATGCGAACACGATTACCAAAACCGAGGAACAGGACGACGGCAGCGAGGAGGAGCGGAAAATCCCCTTCATGAAGGGATACAGCGTCTTTAATGTCGAGCAGATCGAGGGCTTGCCCGAGCACTACTACACCAAGCCGAAAGCGATCATCGATCCCGCGCGCCGCATTCAGCACGCTGAAGAGTTTTTTGCGAGCACGGGCGCGGACATTCGCCACGGCGGCAACTCTGCCCATTACAGCGGCGGCAGTGATCATGTGCAAATGCCGTACTTCGAGACCTTCAGGAGTCCGCAAAGCTACTACGCAACCTTGGCGCACGAGCTGACGCACTGGACCAAACATCCCAAGCGGCTTGACCGCGAATTTGGTCGCAAGCGCAGGGGCGATGTAGGCTATGCGCGCGAAGAGCTTGTCGCCGAACTTGGCGCAGCATTTCTGTGCGCTGACCTTGAACTCGCGCCGGAACCGCGTGCCGATCATGCGGCGTATATCCAGAGCTGGCTCAAGGTCCTGCAAAACGACAAGCGCGCGATCTTCAGCGCCGCCGCCCATGCCCAGCGCGCCGCCGATTTTCTGCATGAGCTTCAGCCTATCGTCGAAGAAGTGAGCAACGTCGCGTGATCATCGGAAAAAATTCGCGGCTGGCCTTCGGGCCAGCCGCGTTGATGGCTTCAAAGACCTGGCGGGCGGACCGCCAGCTCGGCCTCGATATTGTGCAGCGATGCAAGAGCATTGCTGCGTTCAATCGATCCGCGAGGAGCGGAAGCAAAGGCGTTGAAAGCCTCGCGTAAGAGGGCATGCAGTTCGGCTGTGCTGCGCGATGCTGCATCGAAGCGTGTGATGAGTCTCATCGTCACCTCCTGTTGATTGCCAGGAGGCCCCGAACCGTTCAGGGCCTTTCGGCCCTCGCACACATCATCCATGGCCCAGTGAAGGCGCTGATGGATCGGGGTAATGCACTAGAAATCTATCGGGAGGTGGCGCTGAAAAACGAGTGAACAGGCATTCGGTGTCGGCAGTTGGCGCAGCATGAATGGACCTTTGCCCGCGCACGGCTTGCAGCAATTCGCCTTTCCCCTGACCGAACGCGGATCGCGCATCAATATCCTGCCCGCACCAGCTCGGCGGTAGCCTCACCCGTGTTGGACATGACACGGCGATCCTTTGCCTTCGGTCTTATCGGGGGGCGTTAGCAAGCCAACCCGAACAAAGGAGATTAATCATGGCACGCAACAACACCCAAACCGCGCAAGAGCGCACACGCGAGTTTCGCGCCCCTGAGTTTCTGGCGTGGCACGTTACCCAGAAAGGCGACAAATCCTTCTGGAACAAAGTCGGCGCAGCGTGGATGCACAAGGACGCCAAAGGCTACACGCTTCAGCTCGAATCCCTGCCTGTCGGCGGTCGCATCGTCTTGCGCGAGCCGCTGGAAGACACGGCTTCACCTGCAAACGACACGGGGCGCTCATGAGCGCCCCCGTCACCAGTCAGATCGACTGGCGCGGTGTCGCGATAAGCGTCAGCTATCATCGGCATCAGTGGTCGACGTTCGACCACATCGAAGTCAACGTCATCGGCGATGGGATAATCCCCATCACTGAGACAGGCTATCGCTCGCACTATCTGCACAGCGATGTCACGGACGAATATGGCGGGGCCGTTGCCTACGTGCTCGCGTGGCTTGAGCACGAAGCGCAGACCCCGCAATGGAAGAAGCGCGAAGAAGCCGCGCGTCAGCTTTCATTGTTCTAGTGATTTCTATCGGTCGAGATCAGGACCGTCATAGGACGGTCCTTCTCTTTTTTGCTCGCGGAGTTTGTGCAAACGATCTTGCGCCGACGTGGTGGAACGGGTTTGACGCTCGGGTTTGCGCTCTTTGAGCTTGTCGAAGCGTGGACGCTCGGGCTGCTTTTTCGGTTCCGCTCGCAGTGTGTCCAGGCGCTCGAAGGCGGTCTTTGCCTTGGGCTCTTCACCACGACGCATCAGGCGATAGTTGGCAGCATCGTGATGCAGGGCGCGCAAGGCTTGGGCATGTTTGGTGCGCGCAGCATTTATTTCCTTTTGCAGATCGCCGCGCTCGCGCAGTTGCGCGTTGATCGTCATTTGCCGCTGATCCTGATCGCGGCGCAGCGCCCATATCACTTCGAGCTGGTTTTGTTTTTCGAGCTGAGCCCGCTTGCCTGTCAGACGATCCCACAGGCCCATCATGCCCTTGCGGAAGCGATCCGCTCTTGTGCGGGCTTCAGCTTCAAACCGCGTCTTCTGGCCTGCGTCCAGCTTGGCGCGTTCTTCGGCATGCGCCTTCGCCATCTCCATGCGGCGCGCATTCAGTTGATCGAGTTCGGCGCGCGCTGACCCGCGCGCTTCATCGACATGCGATTTGATGCGCGGGAGAATATCTTCAGCAATGCGCTTGCGGGTCTCCTCAACGCTGTTCAATGCGTCGGGCTTTCCAAGACGGGCGTGCAGCTCTTTCGCTTTCTTGCCCGTCGCGCGTGAGATTGAAATGACTTCACCTTCGAAGGTGACAGCCACATGGCCGCGCCGATCCCCGCGCGCCAAATAGAAGCCACGCTCTTCGAGAGCGTGCGCGAAGGTGCGAGCTGAGTCCGAAGTCGCCCAGGCTTCCTGTATCAGTTCTTTCAGTTCGCCCGCATGGCGTCCGATCCGCTTGGCCTGCTGCCATTCATCAAGCGAGAAGTTGCGGGGGTCGCGGTCCTTAGGGTCGATCAGGCCGCGCGGCATCTGCCAGCCGTTCTCAAGATAGAGCTGGCGCGAGACCTCCCGCAGCTTGTTCTTGTAGAACGACATCGGCTTGGCGGTCATCGTCTCAGGATCGATCCGGCTCCATACCGCATGACAGTGCCGCCGTCCGTCCTTCTCGTGGAAGACGACGACGCGCGGCTGGCCCGTGAGGCCGTTTTTCTCTTCGATGGCTTCCAGTGCTTTTTCGAAGGTACGAACGTGGACACGCTCGTGCTCAGGCGGATTCAGAGATACCGAAAACATGAACTGTCGGCACTTTGTGCCTTTTGCGATGGCTTCGGCTTCGCGGAGCGCGCCGACGACATCATCTGATATGAAGCCGCGAATATCGTGCAGCTCTACATGCTCGTTTTCTTCGGTCTTGAGGAGATGCAGCCCGAGCTGCTTTGCGCCGCTTCGTTGTGATCCTTTCAGGATCATGACGGCTCCACATCGGTACGATGGCCGAGCGCGCGAAGAAGCTCCCGCCGCATCAGCGCCACGTCGGCGCATGCGCGCCGAATGTCGCGTTCCGTATCGGGGAGAACGGGCAGCGTGCCGAGATTGGCCATCTTGGCGAGCTGGTTCAGATTGTTTGCGATCCTTGATTGCCCAAGCATGGCGAGCACCTGCGCCAGCTTCTGTTCATCCTTGATCGGGCGACGAGATCGCGCCCGTGCACGTTTCTTCTTGAGCCCCTGACCGTCGAAGACCTTGCGGCGGATATACGCTCCAAGCGGCATGTCGCCAGCCAGCTCTTCAAGCCTAGCGCGCTCTTCAAAAGTCAGTCTGAGGGAGAAGGGAGGTGTCTTTGTCGTCATCCAACCTCCCTGTGAACGTCTATTTCAAGATCGTTCACAGGGTCGTCGATTGTCTCAAGTACCTGATTCCATTCAGAAAGCACTTCGAACAAATAGTTCGAGCTTTCTCTACTCAGGTGCACCATTCGCGACCAATCCGGAGCAGCCGGAAAAATCGATCCAGTGAATCGATTTTCGGGAGCGAATGCACCGGCAGGTGCCAGAACGCGGTCGCGATTCCTAAGTTTGCTCCCGCGTCCCCCGGATCAAGTTTGGTGTTCGAGATGAGCGCGGCTCAAGGCTGCCCGGTTCGGCTTTGCCTAAATTTTCGTGCCAGTGGCACGAAAATAGGTTTTGAATGCCCCGGCAGGGGCTTTGTTTATCTTGATCTCCGCTTTACCTTGTTCCGCGATGGATCGCGCTCAGGGCTGCCCTATGGCGCAGCGCGCCGGAACCTGACCGGCTTACCGAGGTCACCGGAGATAAAAAAGGCCGCAAGCAATGCCTGCGGCCTCTGTCATTCTCGTTCAGGACGCCTGCGCCCTAGAAATTGTTGCAGTTATCGCTCTTGAGCCAACTGTCGATGGCCTTAAGCGACTCACGGTGATGGTCGGGCCACCAGGGAAGGCTGTGGGGCATGTCGTCGATCTGGACGAACTTCGCGTTCACCTTGTCCTTTACCGCATTGTAGAAACCGCGGCCCTCCTCGATCGGCACCCGCACATCACGGTCACCATGATAGACGAGGATCGGGATATTTGCCTTGTCGGTATTCTCGATCGGGTCCATCCCGTCCAGCGTTTCACCCTGAACGATACGTGAAATCCGGTTTTCGCTGACGATACGGCGGAAAAGCTGGAGATTGGAAACGCCCGCCCCGGCAATCGCACACTGATACGGGCTGTCTTCCCGCACCGTCGCTGCGAATGCTGCGAAACCACCATAGGAATAGCCGAAGATTGCAAGCTTTTCGGGATCAGCAATGCCCTGGTCGACGAGCCATTGCGCCCCGTCATCCTTGTCGTCCTGCATCTTCTGGCCCCACTCCATGTCGCCAGCGAACCAGAGTTCCCGGCCCCAGCCGGTCGAACCGCGGTACTGCGGCTGGAGCACAGCATAGCCGCGCGATGTCAGGAACGGGATCCAGCCTGACTGGTCCCAGCCGGCATAGTCACGCGCCCACGGGCCGCCATGCGGCAGGATGATGGCCGGGATGCGCCCGTCCTCTTCCTTGGAATAACCTTCCGGCAGGCTCAGCAGGCCGGGAATGCTAAGTCCGTCACGGGCATCATAATAAACGAGCTCCGTCTCACCGATATCCTCTTCGTTGATCCAGGGCTTGCTGGCACCGATGCCGGCCACTTCAGACTTGTTGACCAGCAGGTAATAGACCGGCGGTGAGTCTGAGGATTCCGTCGTGAACAGGATGCGGTTCATGTCATCCGTCCACTCGTTCAGCCTGACATGTTTGCCGGGGAAAGCCTGCTCAAGCCCTTCCTGGATGGAACGGATTTCCGGGTCCAGCCAGTACGTCTCCACGACATCTGCCGCATAACGGAAGCCGAGCGGCTGATTCCAGCGTTCTTCACTCCTGCCCAGAACAACGCTGGTTGCGGAAAACTCGGGATGAGCAAAGACCGGATCGCTACTGAATTCATTCGTTTTCGGATCGTAGAAATAGATCGCCGCCTTATCGGAAAACTTGTCCGTGACCATGTAATAACGGCCTGACGCTTCATCATAGCCGGTAATGTCGATCTGATAGCGGTTGGAGGCGAGATAATCGAGGGCCTCTTCACGCTCGAAACCGCCTGTTTCCGTGTTGAGCATATAGGTCTCGATGCGCCAGTCGCCATCGCCGGCGGACTCGATCCCCTGCTTGGCAAGAATCCTGCCATCACGCGGGTTTGTATAGAGAATCTGCTGGCGTCCGGAGTCGTTATACATGAACGACTTCGCGCCCGTACGCATGTTCACCCGATAGTACTCGGTCTCGCCGCTTGAAATGTTGTTGTAGCGCACGATCACTTCATCCTCGTTGAGGGGAAGGCTGTTCGTTATCGCAGTGGTATTATTGATATCCCGGCACTGTTCCAGCTGCTTGTTGGCCATGCGCTCTGTGCCAAGCCCGGCAATACCCTCATCAAGATCATCCAGCTCCTTCGAGCCGACATAGGCCTTGTAAACGAAGGTCTTGGTCGCGCCGAAACCACCACCTTCAGTACAGAAGGTCTGACCGGTCCAGGCCTGGTGGCCTATGACGAACGCATTATCGCCCGGAAGCGTCTGGATTCCCATGAAACGCATCTTGCGATTCGGCGGTGTGATCCGCGATGGCGTCAGCGGCTTGGAGGTATCAATGTTTTCGGGAAGCTCCCAGCTGGCCAGCGCCAGGTTCTCATTATCAGAGCCTGGCTCCGCAATAAGACCGACCATGTATGTCCCGTCTCCGGACATGCTTATGCTCGAAATATTCGGAACCTTTGCAAGGTCATCCGGTGAAATCGGGTCGGCCGAAACCGTAAGGGCGACCCCGATAGCGCCGCCAAGTAGCACACCTAGACGTTTCATGAGCGTCTGCTTCCTCCATTACAGTGTTGTTATTAACCTCCCCGATTGAAAAGCTGCCGTCAATCGACGCTTGCATCGCGCACGGATGACCCCCGCTTTCGCCCGATCCGGGGCACAGCATCCTCCACTTGTAGCGGAAATGTCACACTATGGCAGGAGTTGGGCAATTGCAGCAGTAACAGTTTGCGAAATTGTAATGACGCGTGCATCCATGGCGCAATCCCGGCACTCAGGGCGGGAGTTTGGAAACTGAATCCAACTTTTTTTGAGGGGTATCAATGTCAAAGAAACTTGACCTTCGGTATCTTGCGCTCGGCACCGTAGCCTATGGTGCACTTGCCTTTAACGGCATCGCATACGCGCAGGAAACCGAAACCGAGCAGGACGATCCGGTCATCACGACCGAAGAAGCCGACGCTGGAGAAGAAGAATCACGCCAACAGAAAGTGGTCGTCACCGGCTCGCTTCTGCGTCGTGACGAGTATAGCTCGACTTCGCCGATCCAGGTTGTCACCGCGGAGACGGCGACGGCAGAAGGCCTGATCGACGCTGCAGACATCATCCAGTCGCAGTCGGTCGCTTCCGGCTCCACACAGATCAACGGCAACTTCGGCGGCTTTGTCGTCGAGGGCGGCACAGGCGTCAACACAGTCTCGCTTCGTGGCCTGGGTGCCCAGCGTACGCTCGTTGTGTTCAACGGTCGTCGTCTTGGCCCATCCGGTGTCCAGGGCCAGGTTGGCGCGGTTGACCTCAACGTCATCCCGACCGCCGCTGTCCAGCGCGTTGAAATCCTGAAGGACGGTGCTTCGTCGATCTATGGTTCCGACGCTGTTGCTGGTGTGGTCAACGTGATCACCCGCCGCTCGCTCGACCGTCCGGAACTCAATGTTTCCGTCAACGCTCCGTATGAAGGCGGTGGCGAACAGTGGACGATCGATGGTGCCTACGGCTTCAACTTCGACCGTGGCAGCGCCGTGATTTCGGCCCAGTACCAGAAGCTTGAAGACCTGTCCCTCGGCGACCGGCACCTATAAATGCTTTAACTCCCTGGCCAACGTATTTGACGATAACAATGGCGCACGCCGTCAAATCTTTGACCCGAGCATTGGCGCATTCCGTCCGCGGGCGGATGGCAACGCCGGTGTTGCGGAAACACCGTCAAACGACCCGCGTCAGCAAGCCTCGGATGTGATCCCGGAAACAGAGCGCCTGTCGCTCTTTGCAACCGCAGACTACAATCTCGGCTTCGCAGAGTTCTTCGGTGACTTCCTTTACACCAACCGCCAGACAGAACAGACGAGCTTCCGCCAGTTCTTCCCTTGGGTTGGCCCGACGGACCCGACGAACCCGACCCCGGTCGCTTTCTCGCGCCCGATCACGCTGGTTCCGTTCAACACCGATGTCGACATCGACTACTACTCGGCAACTGCCGGGCTCCGTGGCGATTTCGGAAATTCCGGCTTCCTGCAGGACTGGACCTGGGAAACCTCGGCTGTCTACTCCTATTCAGACGCCGACTACAACCGCGATACCATTCCGCTGAACCGTGTTGTCGACCCGATCCGTGGTGGCGGCGCAATCAATGTTCCGGATGGAAACGGCGGCTTCAGCTGTCAGTACATCGAAGATCAGGATTTCGCGGAAAATGGTCTCGGCGGCACCTACGTCCCTTGCCCGGTTGATATCAACTACTTCACCCGTGACTTCATCTTCGGCAACTTCACGTCGGCACAGGAAGACTTCCTGTTCGAAACCGACAGCGGCACGACAACCTATGAGCAGCTCACGCTCTCCGGCGTTGTTACCGGTTCTGTCTTCGAACTCCCCGCAGGTGATGTGGGCGTCGCTCTCGGTGTCGAGTATCGTGACTACGAACTCGAAGACACACCTGGCTTCTTCTCGGCAAACAACAATCAGTGGGGTCTTTCTTCCGCTGGTGTGACTGCCGGTAGCGACAACGTCATGGAAGCCTTCGGTGAAGTTGAGGTTCCGATTCTTGCAGGTCTTCCGTTTGCTGAAGAACTTTCGCTGAACTTCTCGGGCCGTATCTTCGAGTATGATTCCTATGGTTCTGACTCGGTCTACAAGGCTGGCCTGAACTATCAGATTACTCCTTCGGTCCGCGTTCGTGGTACATATGGTACGTCTTACCGGACACCGGCCCTGTATGAGCTGTTCCTCGGCGACCAGACGTCGTTCCTCGGCCAGCTGGAAATCGATCCGTGTAACTTCTCCGACGGCGGTCCTCAGAACCCGAACATCCGTCAGAACTGCTTGACGCAGGTTCCGAACGACTATGTTCCGTTCGGGTCTTCGGCACAGATCACCACAGGTGGCGGTGCAGACGTCCTGGAAGCAGAAACGTCTGACGCGTTCACAGCAGGCGCAATCTACACGCCAACCTGGTCCAACCTGTCGATCGCAGTCGATTACTTCGAAATCGAAGTGAACGACCAGATTGCTCAGCTTGGCTCCGGCTCGATTGTGAGCGGTTGTTACGCTTCGCCGAACTTCCCGAACGATCCGCTCTGCTCGCTCTTCGAGCGGGACCTGGATCCGAATAGCCCGACCTTCCAGCAAATCCTGACGGTCAACGACAGCTATGTGAACATCAACAGCCAGACCACCCGTGGTCTCGACCTCACGACTCGCTACGAGCACGAGTTCGACTTTGGTGACCTGATCTTCGACCTCCAGGGTACCTGGACCTTCGAAGACTCGTTCCTGCTGTTCGGTGGAACGGACTTCGACGTCGACGAAGACAATGGTGAAATCGGTCAGCCGGACTTCACTGCCAATTCGCGTATCCAGTTTGTTACAGGCGACTGGACCCTGAACTGGTTCACGGACTTCGTTAGCCGGACATCCAACGACGCTGTTAACGGTGGTTCGCTCTTTACCTACCGTGGCCGTCCAGACACCTACTACAAGCAGTTCACCGAGCCGTACTTCGAGCATGGTGCTTCTGTTCAGTATCGTGCAGATGACTGGCGCCTTACACTCGGTGTCAGCAACATCTTCGACGAACAGTTCCCATACGTCTCCAGCGGTGCAGCGACCCGTCGCGGCAACACCCCGCTGGTCGGTACGCAGTACAGCTATCGTGGCCGGGCCGCTTTCGCCCGTCTCCAGAAGCAATTCTAGGCTTCACGCGATATACAATCCTGGAAGAGGCGGGCCCTGTGCCCGCCTTTTCTTTTTTCATCCCTGCCGCCCGCCTAGGGCGCCCCGCCCCGCACGCGCCGGGGACTGCGGTCGCCGAACCACCAGAGCGTCGCCGCCGTCGCCGCGAAGGTCGCTGTCTCCGTGATCGAGCCACGCGCCGCCTCACCCGCACCGAGCCAGATCCCGCCGGCAATCGCCCACAGCAGAAGCGTCAGCACGGGCCGCGTGAGCCCACGCACCGCATTGACCCAAGGGTAGCTCTCGCCAATCGCCGCTTCGGCCTGCATCGACGCCTTCAGCCCGGCCCAGCTGCCCGCCGTCTCTGTGATCGCCAGTTCGGCTTCCGTTTCGGCCGCCCGTGCGGCCTGCTGCAACTCGATCAGCACCGTTTCATGCGCCCAGCGTTCTCGCTCATGGGCCTGTTCCTGTCGCATCTCGAAATAGCCCGCCAGCCGCCCCAGCGCCGTGCCGATCAGGCCGAACAGCCCGCCACCTGCCGCGCTCGCGGCAATCCCCGTTATCTCTTCCATGAATGCTCACTCCCCGGATAGAACCAGCGCGCCGGCCGCGCCCGCCTGTCGACATGGAGGAAGCTCCCGGCCAGTCCGAAGCCGGTGAACCCGGCCCGGCCTGCGGCCGCCAGCATGGCAAAACGATCATGCCCGGCGAGCCTCAGATCGGCCGCCACCTGCTTGTGCTGTGAGAGCGGCGCCCCGCCGACCGCGGCATTCCAGCCCCGGCAGCGATGGCCCGAGTTGATGACCAGCGGCCCGCCGAGCTCTGTCCGGATCGCCTCAAGGCCCTCCAGAAAGGCTGGCGCATGCCAGTATTCCCCGCCGCAGAACCGCCCGCCACACCGGCAGGCGAGTTCCGTCACGCGAAAATGCGGCCAGCGCCAGTGGCGGGAAAGCGCGTTCTCGGCTTCGACGACCGTCCTGAACAGCAAGGGCATCCTCCTTCAACGAAGAAGGATCATGTCTGGCACCCAGGGCTGTGGGACGGATTTATCTACAAAGTGTGGCTACTGGCCGCTGCCGGGCTTTTTATAGGGCAAGCGTTCCCGCAAGCCTGTCACCCGATACCGGCTGCCTGGTTCTGCTTGGCCCGCGCTGTTGCCGGCACGAAGGCCTTGCGCTGGCCGAGCGCGCCGATGGCCTGCTCATATTCTTCGGCGAGCCGGTCGATATAGGCAGCTGTGGACATACGCTCCCCGATTGCGCCAATCCCCTGCCCGCAGCCCCAGATATCTTTCCAGGCCTTGGATTTCTGGTTCCCGCCAGAGCCGAAATTCATCGCGCTCGGGTCGCTTTGCGGCAGGTCGTTCGGGTCGAGTCCCGCCTGTGCGATGGAGGGGGCGAGATAGTTGCCATGCACGCCGGTGAACAGGTTCGAATAGACGATGTCCCCAGCCTTGCTGTCGACGATCATGTCCTTGTAACCGTCAACCGCATTGGCCTCATCGCACGAGATGAAGGCAGAACCGATATAGCCAAGATCTGCGCCCATTGCCTGTGCGGCCGCCACCGCTCCGCCATGTGCGATGGAGCCGGACAGCGCCAGCGGCCCATCGAAGAACTGCCGGATCTCCTGGATCAGGGCAAACGGGGAAAGCGTCCCGGCATGGCCACCCGCACCGGAGCAGACCGCGATCAGTCCGTCGGCGCCCTTTTCAAGCGCCTTGTGCGCGAAGACGACGTTGATGATGTCGTGCATGACGATGCCGCCATAGGAGTGGATCGCATCATTCACTTCCTGGCGCGCGCCAAGCGAGGTGATGACCAGCGGCACCTTGTATTTCACGCACAGCTCCATGTCGTCATCGAGCCGGTTGTTCGTCTTGTGGACGATCTGGTTGACCGCAAAGGGGGCAGCCGGACGGTCCGGATTGGCCTTGTTGTAGCTGTCCAGTTCGGACGTGATCTGGTCCAGCCACTCGTCCAGCTGGCTGAGCGGGCGCGCATTCAGCGAGGGGAACGAGCCGATAATCCCTGCCTTGCACTGGGCGATCACCAGTTCAGGATTGGAAATGATGAAAAGCGGCGAGCCGATAACGGGCAGGCGCAGGTTCTGGAACACGGGCGGCAGGGCCATGGACGGTATCCTTCAAAATGGCGTTGTCTTCCCGGTCGAAATTAACTGTACAGGCCCGCGCGGCAAGATGTGACGTTGCGGGATGATACCTCGACTGGAGCCCGCGCCCCGCAGATGGTGAGCAAAACCCGCACGCTTATTTTGAAACAGCCCATTGTGAAGCCTGCGCGCGCGTTTCACGCTCGTATGGGTGTGGGCATAGGCCACAAGGGAGGCATTCGCCATGATGGACATGAAAGACAAGGTCGTCGTGATCACCGGCGGCGCAACAGGCATCGGCTTCGCACTGGCGAAACAGTTTGGCGCCGAAGGGGCAAAGCTCGTCCTTGCGGAGCCGCGCGAACACCGGCTGAAAGAAGCGTGCGAGGCACTCAGCTCAGACGGCATCGATGCGCGCTGGTACGTCTGTGATGTCGCTCAGCTTGAAAGCGTCGAGGCACTGGCCGATTTCGTCTGGCGCGAACATGCCCGCTGCGATGTGCTGATAAACAATGCCGGCGTCGCCCAGAAGCCCGGTCGGCTGCCCAAGGTCGACATGGCAGAAGCCCGCCGGGTCATGGATGTGAATTTCTTCGGCGTCTGGCATGGCTGCGCTGTCTTCGGCCCGCGCATGGCGAGCCAGGACACGCCCTCGATGATCTACAATACCGGCTCTGAGAACTCATTCTTCTGCGCCATGCCGGGTGCGGCTGCTTATATCGCCTCGAAACATGCCGTCCTCGGGCTGACGGAGAATTTCCGCGAGGACATGCCGGATCACGTCACCGTCGGCACCATCTTTCCCGGCTGGGTCGCCTCCGAACTCAATCCGCCGGAGGTCAATCAGTATGCGATGGACACCGACGAATTCGCCGCGATCATCTATCCCCAGATCCGGGCTGGCGAACGCTTCGTCGTCAGCCATGCCTATAACAGGGTCCGCATCCGTGAACGCATCGACGCGGTAGAAGCTGCCTTCGAAACCCATGCGCCGCGCTATGACGGCGATGAGGAGTATGACGTGCGTACCGTCATCGCCAGAATGCGGGGTTGAAATCCGGTGTCCCATACGGTGTGCTTGCAGGCAGGCAAATAAGAGGGGACGCCTATGAAATCGCTCATCGCGACAACAGCTTTCGTCGCAGCCGGACTGGCCGCAGGTACAGCCAGTGCGCAATGCACCGAAAGCGACGGCTACGTATTCATCACCGCACAGTGCGAGCAGAAAGCCGCGGATGTGGACGAGCCAAGCCTCTGCCAGCAGGCCCCGGATGAAGACAAGACGATGCTCTACTTCATCTCGAACGTCATCGCGGATGAAGCCTCCGACCGCTCATCGCTCGGCAGTCTTTTCTACGATGTTGTCGGTGACCAGTACGGCGTCTCATTGAATGGCAGCTCTTCGCAGTGCTTCGAGACCGCAGAAGCCGCCAAGGAAGGCCGGAACGATATGATCGAGCGCTTCCGCCAGTTCTTCAGCGAATACACTGTCATCGTGCATGACGTGAAGATCGACCAGGAGTCGTAGACAACAGGCTGGCGAAGGCTCACTGTTCAGTGCTTCAGCGCCTTCGCCTGCCCTTTCAGCCGCTTCTGGTGCTTCATGTAAGCGCTCAGAAGCCCCATGCCTTGCGGCACCTCACGGCCTTCCGACAGCGCCAGAAGGGCAAGATAGTTCCAGGCCTGCTGGCCCAGCGCATTGACCATCTTGATGAGGCCGATTCCGCTGTCCGGGCTGAGAAAGCCGGGGCCGAGCCGCATCGTCTTGGAGTAATTCTCCAGCCGCTCACGCTCGCCTGAGAGCAGCTTCGCCACACCGCGCGGATCTGTACAGAGCGGTGCGCCAATGCCGATCATGTCAGCCAGACCGCCAGAGACCGCCTCTTCCATCGCCAGCTTCGAGCGGAACCCGCCCGTCGCCATCACCGGCATGGAGGCTTCCTCCCGCACCTCGCCGGCATAGTCAGCGAAGAAGGCCTCGCGCGCCTTCGTGCTCTCACGCACAGGCTGCGCCTCGGCCGCTTCCAGCCCGTCAATACCGAGCAGTTTCGGCTGTTCGTAGTTTCCACCGGAAACCTCCAGCAGGTCGATCTGGCGCTCAGACAGCCATTTCACGACCTGACGGCACTCCGCGAACGTGAACCCGCCTTTCTGGAAGTCGGCCGAATTCAGCTTCACGCCGACCGGGAAGCCCGCACCCACAGCCGCACGCACCGCATCGACAGTTTCCAGAAGAAGCCGCGCCCGGTTCTGAAGCGCGCCGCCCCAGTCATCCTCACGCCGGTTGGCCCGCGGATTGAGGAACTGGCTCAGAAGATAGCCATGCGCGGCGTGGATCTGCACCCCGTCAAAGCCTGCCTCCCGCGCGACAGACGCCGTATGCGCAAAGCCCGCAATGACATTGCGAATATCATCCTCGCTCATCGGCTTCGGCGTACCGAACTGCCCGCCCGGCAGGGCCAGCCCGATATCAGACGGCGCCAGAGGCTGCGGATTGACCAGTTTCGGCGTCTGGCGCCCGGCATGGCTGATCTGCATCCACATCTTCGCGCCGTAGCGCTGGCCAGCCTTCGCCCAGGCTTCCAATGCCGCCATCTGGCCTGCATCCTGTGGCCCGTCGATGACGACATTGCCCGGCGCTTCCAGATGCGCCCGGTCGATCTGGACATTGCCGGTGAGCAGCATCCCGCAGCCGCTTTCGCCCCATGCCTCGTATAACCGGACATGACCCTCATGCGCCCTGTGCACGCCTGCCTCGGCGAGCTGCTCGGTCATCGCCGCCTTGCACAGCCGGTTCGGCAGCTCCGCTCCGCAAGGCAACGCAAGCGGCTGTTCGAGTAGACTTGTCATGTCGCTGTGCCCTCCCCGGCATCCCTGACAAGGAAGATGGCGCTGCTTCGCGCCTGCGTCCAGACTTGTGTTTGCAACCCTGCCGGCATAATCAGGGATATCGAACTGCCAGCCAATGGAGACCCACAATGGATTTCGCCCGCAAAGACTTCGCGCCGAACATCCATTCTGACCGGACGGTCCTCCATGCCTGCCTATCTCACACTCGACAATCTCTGCCTCGCAACACCTGAGGGCGAAGGCCTTTTTGACAATCTGACACTCTCCGTGGGCGCCGAACGCATCGGCCTTGTCGGCCGCAATGGCTGTGGCAAGTCCACCCTGCTGCGTGCCATTTCCGGAGATGTATCGCCTGCCAGTGGCACACTTCACACGCAAGGCCGCATCGCGCGGCTGGAGCAGCGTTTTGATGCGGCCCTGACGGTCGCAGAAGCCCTGAACATTTCTGACGAGCTTGCTCGCCTTGCCCGCATCACTGCCGGCGATGGTACCGCTGAAGACTTCAACGCCGCCGACTGGACGCTCGAATCCCGCCTGGAGAAAGCCCTCGCGGAGACCGGGCTTGGTGCCATGCCGCTCGATCGCCGTCTTGCCACGCTGTCTGGCGGGGAACGTACGCGCACCGGCCTCGCGCGCCTGCTGCTGGCCGAACCCGATCTCATCCTCCTCGATGAGCCGACCAACAATCTCGATGCGGACGGACGCGCCGCGGTGATGACACTGATAGAGCGTTGGCCCGGCGGTCTCCTCGTCGCCAGTCATGACCGCGCGCTGCTCGAACATGTCGACCGTATCGTGGAACTCACGCCCGTCGGCTGCACGCTTTTCGGCGGCGGCTGGCGCGAATTTGCCGAAGCAAGGGAAGCTGCCCGCGCCCGTGCCGCCAGCCAGGCCGAACGCGCCGCCAACAAGCTGAAAACCACCGAACGCAAGGTCCAGCAGGCCAAGGAGCGCAAGGCCCGCTCGGACTCGCGCGGTCGGGCCGTTCGTGCCCGTGGCGACCAGCCAAAGATCCTGCTCGATGCCCGCGCCGAGCGCGCCGAAGCCACTGGGGCACGTGGCCAGCATCTTGCCCACCGGCAGCTGGGCGAAGCCGAATCCGCCCTGTCAGAGGCGGAGGCGAGGCTGGAGATCGTCACCCCGCTTTCGATTGACCTGCCAGCCTGTCACCTGCCCGCCACGCGCCGTCTCGTCAGTCTGACAGATGTTGTCATGGGCTTTGGGGAGCAGCCCCTGTTCGGTCCGCTGTCGTTTGAAATTCGCGGTCCGGAACGTGTCGCCATTGCCGGGCCGAATGGCTCGGGCAAGTCGACCCTGCTGAAGCTCATAACGGGCAATCTCAAAGCTGTCGCGGGCAATGTCACGCTTCACACATCGCGCATCGCCCTGCTCGACCAGCATGTCACCCGGCTCGATCCCTTGCATTCGCTGATCGACAACATGAAAACCCTCGCACCCGGCCTCAACGACAATGACGCCCGCACCCAGCTTGCCCGTTTCGCGTTCCGGGGTGACGACGCCTTGCAACCGGCTGGCACACTGTCTGGCGGTGAACGCCTGCGCGCCGGACTCGCCGCTGCCTTCGCCGCGCCGGAGCCGCCGGAATTCCTTCTGCTGGATGAGCCCACCAACCATCTCGACATCGAGGCCGTGGAGTTACTGGAAGCTGCACTTGCCGCCTATGACGGCGCCATCCTCGCCATCAGCCATGATGAGCGCTTCCTTGAAGCGATCAGTGTGGAGCGGCGGATCGAACTTGCATAAGCATGCTGCCAGTAACTTTTTCTATCACACCAGCTTCCGGTATAGACTGTTTATGCTTATAGCACGGCAGGCAGGTGGAGGGGTTATAATGAAAGCGTCGCAAGTTGTAGGCTTGGCCGGTTGGGTAATTGTCATTCCTGTAGGCATTGCCGCATTGATCCTGTTCGACATCTTCCACCCGGGGTTTCGTGAAGTCTATCTCAACGCCTTTCCGGGTCTCGACAATGACAAGGCTGGCATGGTCGCATTTGTAACCTATGCCATTATTGTCCTGTTTATCGCCCTACCCGGTCTTTTGCTGATCTCGATCTCCGAAGTCGCCGAATCGCTTGAAGCCCTGAACGCCAAAACCGAGCGCACGAATGAAGCCTTGCGCGAACTCATAAGTGCTCAGAAGCAGACCTCAGACTAACTCCGCCCATCCAGATCCGGGTCCAGCGTCAGGTCATCGTCCAGCTGGATACCGAAACTGTTCAGCATCATCGAGACCTGCGTGTACTGGCCGACCGTCATGACGAGGTCCATGCGCTGCTTCTCGCTCAGTGTGGACAGCCGCGCCCAGGTCGCGTCCGTGATGAAGGCGTCGGCGGTCAGCTCATCGGTGGCTTGCAGGAGTGCCGCATCCAGCTCGCTCCACCCCGACGCGTCCGGCCCGGCCTTGATGCGTTCGATCTCCTCATCGGTGAGCCCGCAATCCTTGCCGATGCGCACATGCTGGGCCCATTCATAACCGGATTTCCAGTTGAAACCCGCGCGCAGGATGACGAGCTCGCGCTCGCGCGGGGCCAGGCTGTTATGGTCTGACAGGATATAGCCGCCCCACAGCATGAACCGCTTGTACGCTTTCGGTGCGCGCGACAGCGTGCGGAAGATGTTGAAGACGTTTCCGCCCTTGAAGCGCTCGCCCAGCAGCGCCTTCTGTTCCTCGCCCATCTCTTCATCGCTGAGCGGGGCGACTCGCGGTTTCGACAGTCTCATATGGCATCTCCTCCTGAACTCTTGCGCCCAATAGAAGGCGGCAACAGGCTGGGTGCAAGCATCGTGTAAAAACGACCACTGGCACCGCGCCCCTGCATCGCCTACATGTTCGGCTTCTTCCAACCTCAGGCTCCGGGCGAGCGGCCGCATGACAGACCTTTCCGTAAACCTCAACGCCGTGGCGCTGCTGCGTAACCGGCGCGGCCTGCCCTGGCCGAGCGTGACCGGGCTTGGCCGGATCGCGCTCGAGGCCGGCGCGGCGGGCCTCACCGTCCATCCCCGTCCGGACGAGCGCCATACAAGGCGCGCGGACCTGCCCGCAATCCGCACGCTGATCGACAGTGAGTTTCCAGACCGCGAATTCAACATAGAGGGTTATCCGTCGGAGGATTTTCTCGCCCTGATCGAGGAGATTAGCCCCGAACAGGTGACGCTCGTGCCGGATGATCCCGCACAGGCCACCTCCGATCATGGCTGGGATTTCAAGGCCCACGGCGCGACACTCGAAGCCCTCGTCACCCGGCTGAAGCGCACCGGCGCGCGCGTTTCCCTGTTTGCCGATCCGGACCCATCGCATGTCGAGGCAGCGGCTGCGACGGGCACAGACCGGATCGAGCTTTATACCGGCCCCTATGGCGCTGCCCATGACGATGAGGCGGCCACCGCGCGCGAACTGGATGCGCTGGCAGACACCGCCGAGGCCGCCTTCGCGCATGGCATGGATGTGAACGCCGGCCACGACCTCACCGTCGCCAATCTCGCCCCGCTTGTCGCACGCATACCGGCCCTCGCAGAGGTCTCCATCGGCCACGGGCTGACCGCCGACGCCCTCACCCATGGTATGGCCGAAACCGTCCGCCGCTTCCGCCGCGCCTGCGGACAGGCGGTGTAGGGCCAATACTTTTACCGCCGATACCTGCGCAGGCAGGTATCCAGGTATGAAATCTGCGATCTCACATGGTTTGCTCATCTGACGCTTTGGACACCTGCCTTCGCAGGTGTCTGCGGCCAATTCCTTATGGGTTTCACAACGTCCTGAAAGCCTCTCCCACCTCGGCCTCCCACATCGCTTCATCCTCGACCGCCCACGGCGCGCAGGGCAGCCAGTCGGGTGTATCCGGCACATCTTTCGCGGGTACACCGTCCGGCCAGTCTGCCCGTCCGTCCTGAAATATGAGCGCGCCGAGCGCCTGAAGCTGGCGGTAATAGGCCGCCACGGCCGTCCAGGCGGGGATGGCTTCAGGCCCTGCTTCCGGCGTTCCGGAAACACGAGCGAGGAACGCACGTGCAGGCGCTTGCGGATCAGGCACATCCGGGGCGACCGCGATCCGCTCATCAAGGCGGCGCACGACCGTTTCCAGCTGGCGCGCATCGCGCTCGAACGCCCCGGCCTCGTCGACACGGCCAAGCTGGGCCAGCGCGACCGCCCAGGCGGCATGGCGCGCGATCCGGTTTTCGGCGGTTTCGGCGTCGAGGTCGCATTTGCGCACCTTCATCGCCGCTGCCCACTGTTTGGCGGTGCTGAGTGAGACTTTCGCCCGGCGTGCAGCCTGCACATAGGTTTCGCCCGCCCGCAAGGCGGTCTCGATGATGCGCACAGTCATCATCCGGCCCTTGGGCACGCTGGCCAGGTCGGTGTGGAAAGTCGGTTCACTCATCGCGGCGAGACTGCCATGGGCCACAAAGGTGTCGGATGAATTGGCCTGACTTGCGATGCCCGCTCGGTGAACACCGTGGATAAACACCGGGATGGCTTAGAAATCATGCGCAGCCATATCGCGACCCCCGAATTCCGGACCGTCGTCACACCATCCTCACACCCCTGTCACACCATCAGAAACCGCATCCATCCGTTGGAAACACGGAAAACCTTACCGCCGTCGTCCGGTCGGAAATTCTAGTGATTCCGCAGCCGGTCCTGCATCAGCTCGAGCCAGGCGGCCTGCCTGTGGATCATGCTGGCCATGTCGTTCGGGTCACCCTCGGCGATCAGCTCGTCGAGCCAGATTCGCGTCACACGGGACTGGCTCTCGACCCAGTCGAGAAGCCGCGCCCGGCCTGTCGCCCGGCCCGGCCTTGCACAGCCCGTCTCAGCAGCCCCGTCTGCCTGCTCATGCCCCAAACCATGTCCTGTAATCATCTTCGCGCCTCCGATATTGCGAATAGTTCTCATTTGCAGGCTATTTGGCCGCGAGGTCAAGGGGTAGCAGGTGGCCGACTGCGGCAAACGCAGTCATGTGACGCAATGGAAGGGTTGACGCACACGTCAAGCAGAGCCCTATACCGGGCAGAAACAGAGTTATATGAGTAGAGGCCATGAAAGACGATTTTCTTTCCCTGAGCGCCGGTTTCGAGACGGCGACGGAAGCAGACTGGCTCGCCGCGGCCGAAAAGGCGCTGAAGGGCGGTGGACTGGACCGGATCACACGCCACAGCGATGACGGCATTGCGATACGCCCGCTCTACCGTGAGAACGATTTCGCCAGTGCCGGAGACCCGCTCGGCGCACCAGGCGCGGCCCCCTACCTGCGTGGCGCGCAGGCCGAACCGGACAGGTTCCGGCCCTGGGACATCCGCCAGGCCTTCGCACACCCCGACCCGGCCATCACCAATGCCGAAATCCTTCGCGACCTCGAACGCGGTGTCGCTTCTGTCGAACTTTCGGTCGACTGCACGGGTGCCGAAGGCTGCGCCATCCATGACGAAGCGACCCTGGCAACCGCCCTCAAAGATGTGCGCGCCGACTATGCGACCATCGCGCTCGATCATCGCGGTGACGGTGCAGGCACATCCATTGCTGCCCTGCTGGCACTCTGGGGCGAGACCGCAGGCGACCCGAAAACGCTTGGCTTCGCTTTCAATATCGACCCGCTTGGCCTGCTCCTACGAAAGGGGCGGATCGAGGGCGGTATTGATGCAGCATTCGTGCGCACAGCCGAACTCTCACGCCTGCTCTGCCTGAGCTATCCCAACGCGACGACACTACGGGTCGATGCCCGCGCCGTGCATGAGGCAGGCGGGTCGGAAGCCCAGGAACTCGGCGTACTGATGGCCCATGCCGTCGACACGATGCGCCGTCTTGAAGCGGCTGGTTACGATATCAACACCTTCCCGTCGCAGACCCTTTTCACCCTCGCAACCGGGGGCAATTACGGCCTCGAGATCGCCAAGCTGAAAGCTGCCCGCCGCCTCTGGGCACGTGTGCAGGAGGCCATGGAGCTCGACGTGGAACCGATGCGCCTCCAGTCTGTCAGTTCCGCCCGGATGCTGACGCGCTACGACCCATGGGTGAACATGCTGCGCAACACCGCAGCCTGCTTCGCCGCGAGCGTTGGTGGCGCAGATGTCGTGACCGTGCGTGCTTTCAACGAAGCGCTCGGCGTGCCGGAAGAACTCGGCCGGCGCACCGCGCGCAACACCCAGATCATCGCCATGGAAGAGTCTGGCCTCGGCCGTGTCGCCGACCCGGCCGGCGGGGCATGGTTCGAGGAAACGCTTGGCCTTGATATCGCCGAATCTGCGTGGGCCGTCTTCCAGCAGATCGAGGCCGAGGGCGGCCTTGCCGAAAGCCTCATGGCAGGCAAGCTCCAGGCCCGTATCGCTGAAACGCGCGATGCCCGCTTCAAGGCCATTGCCAGGCGCAAGGTGCCCGTAACCGGTGTGAGCGAGTTCCCACTGATCGACGGCGAACCAGCGCCAGCCGCCGACATCAGCTATAAGAGCCAGGCCACAGACGTCACCGATGCTGGCCTGAAATCCTTCCTCAAGGAACTGCCCGACCGGGGCGGAGAGGACACCACCGCCGAAGCGTTCACGCCAATCCATCTGGCGCGTGACTTCGAGGCCCTGCGCGACCGGGCCGCTGCCCACGCTGAGGCCAAGGGCGTCCAGCCGTCCATCTTCATCGCTACGCTCGGCCCACTGGCAGAGCACAATGCGCGCGTCGACTTTGCCCGCAACCTGTTCGCCGCGGGCGGCATCGAGGGCAAGGATGCCCCGGCCCTGCCGAAATCGGCTGATGACATCGCCGCCGCTTTCAAGGCATCGGGTTGCCATATCGCCGTGATCTGCGGGGCGGACAAGCGCTACGAGGAAGAAGCCGAAGCGGCCGCCAAGGCTCTCAAATCAGCAGGCGCCCAGCGCGTCTTCCTGGCTGGCAAATTCGAAGCCACAGACATCGACACCAACATCTTCATGGGCTGCGACGCGGTTGAAACACTACAGCTCGCACAGGCCGAACTGGGCTTTAAGCTGACCTGACAGACCAATTGTATATTTCAAGTTTACAGGTTTCCACACACACACACTCATGGTATATACGTTAATGGGGCTGACATTATAAGCTGGAGATTTGTTATGCCCCCTCCCGAAGATCCCACAAGAACACTACCGCCTGTCGTTGTAGAAGGCGTGGAACCTGACGACCGGGAAACATTCGTTGTGAACCTACCGCTGTTTGTGTCGCCACCGCCTGCATATCAAAAGGAATATGCTGAAATAGAACCAGACGATCCACGCTCCGATCCGTGCATCGCAGCGCTCGTCAATGCCATCGTGAACTCAGCGTATCCTGACGGTATTGGTGAAGAGGGGATGCAAGCCTTGCGGGCACTGGCGAAAGCTCAAGCACCTACTCTGTTTGATAGCTCTCACACCAATCCAAGTGGATTTGTAGAATATGCGGCTTATCTGACTCGCAAAGCAGATGGCAGCTTGGAGGCATCTGGGCCATTAACATCAGGGTCTTCCGACGGAGTAAACGTGAGCGCCGCAAATAACTATCTTTCTGGATTGGCTGCCGGTGACACCATTGTTGGAGTTATTCACACACATAAACCGAATTCCACGGGACGAGGCGGTATTGCTTCCCCAGGGGACACAGAATTTGAAACTGAAGTTCGGCAACGCCTTAATGACTTCCCGACATTATTACCCAGTATGGATGAAAATCCTGTAGTGTATGTTATCGATCAAAATAACGTCGTCCGTGAATATAATTCGGAACAACTTTCGAATATTACAGGCACAGATACTGACCGTTTTGGAGCCAGAGTGAACAATGACGGCACGATAGACGTTAGCTCTGATTGCTAGGAATATTAAGATGAAACCATTACATTTTTTTTCTGCGGTGGTTTCGGCCGCAATATTCGGGAATATAGCTTCTGCTGAACCAGATTTTGGTGGATTCGCGCTTTGGAACAATGATGATGCGGGTTATGTTTCCAGCGCTGAATGGACTGCTGAATGTGGCGGAAGTGAATATCGCGTCAGCCTGAGCCGCTCTGACCAAGGCAAAAATACATATAGTGTCACAAGAGATGGAAAGCCCATATCGGAAGAAATAGATAATTTTATCTCACGAAATACAAGCTATTTCCAAGAATATAACTGGCTTGAATCCGTATATTGCGGGAAAGTCATCGATAGAAGCGGCCCTGAAGATATTCCCCACTACATAGTCAAACTGAATTTTTTCGGGATAAGCCGCCTTCCCCATTATAAATATGCAAAATTCGATGGTGTGGATTATAATGCTTATAAGTATAGTGTCACGATTGAGGATACTCATATTTCAGCACAAAACCGGATCAATCTGGAGGACCAAATCGTCTCCGATCTGCCAGAATATCTGGAAGAGCAGCACTATGACAAGGCGGTCCCCGGAACCGTGCTCGGCCTGGACTATTGCAAGGAAGGCCCGCCCTGCCCGGAGTTCACAGGTGAGAACGCTGAAAAGGCCGATTGAGACAATAAGGTCTTGTGCCTCTTTGCAGTGGCGTTAGTTTCCGCCAAATGACGACCTTCCCCGATTTCACCAGACTCGACCTTGGTTCGCCGGATGCCAAAGCCCCGTCCGGCCCGCGTGAACGCACGCTCGAAACGCCGGAAGGCATCGATCTCGCGACAGCCTACTCTGCGGCGGATACCAGGGGTCTCGACTATCTCGACGATTTTCCGGGCTTTGCCCCTTATGGCCGCGGGCCCTACCCGACCATGTATACCCAGCGGCCCTGGACGCTGCGCCAGTATGCCGGGTTCTCGACGGCTGAGGATTCCAACGCCTTCTACCGGCGCAATCTCGCCGCTGGCCAGAAAGGTCTGTCGGTCGCCTTCGATCTCGCCACCCACCGGGGCTATGATTCCGACCATGTCCGCGTCTCGGGTGATGTCGGCATGGCGGGCGTGGCAATCGACTCCATCTATGACATGCGCACGCTGTTCTCGGGCATTCCGCTCGACCAGATGTCGGTCTCGATGACGATGAATGGCGCGGTCCTGCCGATCCTCGCGCTCTATATCGCAGCCGCCGAGGAACAGGGTGTGACGCCCGACAAGCTCGCAGGCACCATCCAGAACGACATTCTCAAAGAGTTCATGGTGCGCAACACCTATATCTATCCGCCCAAACCCTCGATGCGGATCATATCGGACATTTTCGCCTACACGTCCGAAAACATGCCGAAGTACAACTCGATCTCGATTTCCGGCTATCACATGCAGGAAGCCGGGGCGACGGCCGACCTGGAACTTGCCTACACGCTCGCCGATGGTGTGGAATACATCCGCGCCGGGCTCGATGCCGGGCTCGATATCGACCAGTTCGCCCCACGCCTTTCCTTCTTCTGGGCGATCGGCATGAACACCTTCATGGAAGTCGCCAAGATGCGCGCTGCGCGCCTCGTCTGGGCAAAGCTGGTCAAGCAGCTCAACCCGAAGAACGAGAAGTCGCTCAGCCTGCGCACGCACAGCCAGACGTCCGGCTGGTCGCTGACCGCGCAGGACGTCTACAACAATGTCATCCGCACCTGCCTTGAAGGCATTGCGGCGGTCGGCGGGCAGACACAGAGCCTGCACACCAACAGCTTCGACGAGGCGCTGGCCCTACCGACGGACTTCTCCGCACGCATTTCGCGCAACACCCAGCTCTTCCTGCAACAGGAAGGCGGTGCCACGCAGACCATCGACCCGTGGGGCGGCTCCTACTACGTGGAACGCCTCACCCATGACCTCGCCGCACGTGCGCTGGAGCATATCGACGAGGTCGAGAAGCTGGGCGGGATGCGCAAGGCGATCGAGGAAGGCGTGCCGAAACTGCGCATCGAGGAAGCCGCCGCCCGCACGCAGGCGCGCATCGACAGCGGCGAACAGACAGTTGTCGGCGTCAACAAGTTCGAACTCGACCAGGACGAGGATGTCCCGGTGCTGAAGGTGGACAATGCCACGGTGCGCCGGATGCAGCTCGACAAGCTGGCCCGGCTCAAGGAAGACCGGGACCCGGCCGAGGTCGAGGCGAAACTTGACGCCATCGCCAAGGCAGCCAGCTCCACGGAGGGCAATCTGCTCGCCCTTGCCGTCGATGCGGCACGCGCCAAGGCGACGGTGGGTGAAATCTCGGAAGCCGTGGAGCGCAGCCAGGGACGCCACCAGGCGACCATCCGCTCGATCCAGGGCGTGTATGGCGACTCCATCGGCAAGGACGAAAAGGCCACAGGCGCACGCGCACTGGCTGAAGAATTCACGCAAAGAAAAGGCCGCAAGCCCAAGGTTTATATTGCAAAAATGGGCCAAGATGGGCACGACCGCGGCCAGAAGGTCGTCGCCTCGGCGCTGATGGATCTTGGCTGGGATGTCGAGATCGGCCCCCTCTTCCAGACCCCTGAGGAAGCCGCGAAGGATGCCCGCAAGGCCCGGGTCGATATCGTTGCGGCCTCCTCGCTGGCCGCCGGCCACCTGACACTGGTGCCGGAGCTGAAGCGCGCGCTCGGCAATGAAGGCGCAGCAAGCACACAGATCATGGTTGGCGGCGTCATACCGCCCGGTGATTTCGATGCCCTGCGTACGGCCGGGGCGTCGGCCATCTTCCCGCCGGGCACTGTCATCGCAGACGCGGCCCGCGCCATGCTTGAATCGCTCGAGGATGACCCGGTCGGCACGGCGGCCGAATAAGGGAGAATACGGGCGGGCCTCATCTTGCGGCCCGTCCACCCGCGTGCGAGACTTGGCCAATCAACCTGACGCACGAGGATATACCCCATGAGAGTCTTGACGGTGGCTGCGGCCAGCATTGTTTTCGCAGCGGCGGCTGAAGCTGGCCCTGTCACGCCGCAGCAGGTTGAAACAGTGCTCCAGGACCATGGCGCTAGCCTTTCGAGCGCCCAGGGGATCAGCGACAGCGCACATCTCATCAAGGCCGAGCTTGACGACCTCACCGTTCATGTCCGCCTTGATGAGTGTGATTCCTCGGATCGTTGCGGCCTTGTCATCCTCTATAATGCGTTCGAGACCGGGGAGGACATTGATGAGGCCACGCTTCAGAAAACCAATACGTTCAATGACCGCTACCCGATTGGCCGGGCCTTCGCCTTTGCGTCCGAAGATGGCAACACAAACCTGATCGGCATCGACTATGTGATTGATGTTTCCGGCGAAGCCACACTCGACAGCGCCGACCTCACAAGGTTCGAGAATGCAGTCGACACCTATATCCGCCACTGGAACACCTCACGCTAGGCCGGGGCGCACCGTTGCGGGACACTCCGGACCTCCAGACGTTCCAGAAACTGGCGGAAGACGCCTATACCGGCCTGCCGGTCGAGTTCCGCCGGGCCGCCGGGCGTATCGTGATCCACGTCCAGGACATTGCTGACCGCGACGTCCTGGAAGAACTCAATATCGTCAATCCGATGCATCTGACCGGACTCTATCAGGGCATTCCGCTGATCCATGACAGCGTCACCCATCCCAGCCCGGACGATCCACGCATCTTTCTCTACCGCAAGCCGCTGCTCGCCGAGCTTGAAACACGTCCGGACGTCACCCTCACAGAACTGATCGAGCACGTCGTCATTCATGAACTCGGCCATCATTTCGGCTGGTCTGACGAAGAGATGCACCGCTTGCTCGACGAAGCCGAACGGGAAGACCGGGACTGATCCCACAAGGAAGGCCACACCCCATGAAATCCTTTGCCAATCATGATGCCACCGCGCTGGCTGAACTTGTCCGCAAGAAAGAAGTGTCATCCGAAGAACTGCTGGATGAAGCACTTGAAAGCGCGCATGCCGCGCAGGACGAACTGAACTGCTTCTCCCAGTTCTTCGAAGATGCGGCCCGCCAGACACTTAAAAACGGTGTACCGGACGGACCGTTTGCCGGCGTGCCCTTCGCCACGAAAGACCTCGGCGTGCGCCTGAAAGGCCAGCCCCTCACAAGCGGATCCCGCGCCTTCCGGGACACAGTGGCCGAGTACGATTCCACGCTTGCAGCCCGCTACCGCGAAGCCGGCCTCGTCATCTTCGCACAGACGACCAGCCCGGAATTCGGCCTGACAACGTCAACCGAAAGCGCGCTTTATGGCCAGACGCGCAACCCGTGGAACACGGCACACACCTCGGGTGGCTCATCGGGCGGCGCATCTGCAACCGTCGCCTCGGGCGTCATTCCCATGGCCCATGCCAGCGATGGCGGCGGCTCGATCCGTATTCCCGCGGCGTGCACCGGTCTCGTCGGCCTGAAGCCGTCGCGCGGGCGGGTGCCAATGGGCCCGCCGATGAGCGAGAACTGGTTCGGCCTGTCGACCAATCACTGCGTCTCCCACAGCGTACGTGACAGCGCCACACTGCTCGACGCCACCCATGGCATCGAACCCGGCGCACGCTATGTCGCCCCGACCCCGGAGACGAGCTTCCTCGCCGCGTCGCAGGCAGATCCGAAACCGCTGAAAATCGCACTCTGGACGACCGCGCCCAATGGCGTGACGCCGGACAAGGAGGCGGCTGCAGGCATGAAGACGACAGGTGAGCTGCTCGCCTCGCTTGGCCATCATGTTGAGGAAGCCGGCCCGACGTTCGACGGCGAAGCGCTCGGCAAAGGCATGATGATGATCGTCTCCTCCTTCATGGCCTCGGTCGCTGACGAGCGTGAGCAGACGCTTGGGCGCAAGATCGGCGCGCAAGATTTCGAACCGGTTTCGATGCGATTTATCGAGCTGGGGCGGACGATTCCCATGTCTGAGCTCGTGAAGACAAACAATGCCTTTGCGCTTGCTGCACATGCTTTTGAGACTTTCATGGATAAAGGCGGCTATGATCTCATCCTTGCACCGACGCTTGCGCGCCCGCCCGTGGAACTTGGCGTCCTCAGTCTCGATCCGGCGGATTTCGATGCCTATGGAGAAGCCGTGACGGGATTTGCGCCTTTCTGTCCTGTCTTCAACCAGACCGGCTGGCCTGCCATCTCCCTGCCCCTACACCAGACCGCCGATAACCTGCCGCTCGGCATGATGTTCGGGGCGCGCCTTGGCCGGGAAGACCTGCTGTATGCACTGGCCGGTCAGATCGAACGGGCCGCTCCCTGGACCGGGCGTCGCCCGCCTGTGTGGTTTGGTGGTGACTGAAGCAGGAAGCCGGGACTAGCGTGGCGGTGGCAGCGGGTCGTCATTTCGGTCCCCGTCCCGCCCCTGTTTTTCATGCTTGTGGCGTCTGTGATGCTCTTTCCGGCGCGCACGCTTCTCTTCAAGACGGCTTACCATCTCGAGACGCTGCTCAACTGTCAAAGTCGACAGCTGTGCCGACAGGACATCCTGAAAACGCTCGGTTAAACGGCTGTCTGCCGCACGCATTCTCGCAAACGCTGCGTCAACCGCCTCGGGATCGAACGGATCGGCCACGATCGCTTCGGTGAGCGCTTCACGGGCGGCGCGCTTGTTGTCCCAGGCTTCGCGGGAATCCCGGAAGGTCTGCCTGAAGGCCTGCTGCATGTCTTTCCGGGCGGCTTCGGGGACGACATCATCCATCGCACGGGCAATGTGAAACTCTTCGCCCCCACCCCGTGGCCCCTTGGGCTTGTCGGGTTTGCCGATGGCCTTGCCAAGAACAAGACCGAGCAGCAAAGCATTCGCGATCAGGGAGATCACGAGCACGACGCTCAGCGCTGATAGGGTACGTTGCCGGGTCATCCGTCGACTTCCTCAATATAGGCCGCGAAATTATCATAACCGAGCGCTGAATAGACAACCTGCTCGCCATCCGTGCTGTAGCCGTTTTCAGCCGTGGCCGGTGCTGTCGCAACGCCTGCGAAAAGCCCCATGACAAGGGCCGCGACCGTGGCGCCTGCAGGCCAGCGAAGGCCATTCGGAAAAACCAGTTCTTTCATGCGCCCGGCAAGTCCGGGACCGGGGCGCCGCGCCGCTCGGGTGTCAGGCCAGGGCGCGCTGGCCATGATCTTTCCAGCCAGCTCCGCCGGCGCGTCAGGCAGGACTTCAGTGGAAAAGGCATGATCGAGCGCTCGCGCATCAGCCAGGGCCGCTTCGAAGCGGGCCGGGTGCGCGTCGAGATGCGCTAGCGCCGCTTCGCGCTCAGCTTCTGGCCAGGCCATCGGCGCAGCGCCGTAGGCGGCGATCAGTTCAAGCAGACGTTCATCGTTCATCTCTAATGTCCTTCCTGCCCTGCCCGCTCATAAGAAAGCTCACTCCGTAACCTGCGCCGGGCCCGTGACAGGAGGCTTTCAAGCGCTTCAACGCTAACACCCATCGTTTTAGCGGCTTCGATATTGCCCATTCCCTCGAAAGCGCAAAGTGTCAGCGCCTCTTTCTGACGATCTGGCAGGGCATCTACCAGCGAGGTGATATGCGCACTCGCCTGGTTCTGGTGAAGTGCCTGATCGGGCCGCAAGGCGACGTCTGTCTGCTCCGGCAGCTCATCCATCAGGACCGGCCGTTTCTTCTTCAGCCGGTCGCGGCAGAGATTGATCGCGACCGTGCAGGCCCAGGTCGAGAACTTCGCCCGTTCTTCCCAGTCCGGAAGCATTTTCCAGGCTCTGAGGAAGGTCTCCTGCGTCACGTCTTCAGCCTCCTGCCGGTCGCCCAGCATACGAAAGGCCACACGCCAGATGACCGGCATGTGGCGGTTGACGAGTGCGGCCTGTGCCATTCGGTCACCTGCCGCCGCGCGTGCGATCTGATCTCTCTCGGTAATACCAGGCACACCGTCACATTAGCGACGCCAGTGCAGGATGCGAGAGGTGAATATCCCCTTTCCCGCACCGGCGTTCGCATATGAGGCGACTTACTGTTCAGTTGAGTCGCTGTCAGGGCCGCCACGGTGGTGATGTCCACCACGCTTGCCGTGTTTCTTCTTCATCGCTTTCATTTCATCTTCGGTGATAATGCCGTCTTCATTCGCATCGACACGGTCAAACATCCGGTCGCCCCGCGAATCGAACTCATCTGCGGAGATAACCCCGTCACCATTTGCATCGCGGCGTTCGAAGCGGCGCTGCTTGCGCTCTTCCATGCGGCGTTCGCGTTCGGCTTCCCGGAAGGCTTCCATCTCATCCATTGTCAGGCCGCCATCACCATTCGCATCGGCGCGTGAAAAACGCTCGGCTTTCAGCGCGTCGACTTCGGCGCGGCTAATCTGGCCGTCTCCATTGGTGTCGAGTTTTTCCATCATATGGCCTTTGCCGTGTCCGCCATGGCGTTCGGCGGCTGCAAAGCCTGCGACGCCCAGTGTGGTGGTGCCGGCAAGGATGGCTGCGAGTGCAAGTTTCTTCATTTTCATTATCCTCTTTATGTGCCCCACAAGGTGGAACGAAGAGGCATCAGGAATCCGTCGCGAGCGTCCCGATATTTTTCAGCCTGAGCGCAGAAACATCTTTCAGAACCGACCTGTAGCGCTGCTCGACCTCGTCAAACGTTTCGCAGCTCACGGCCAGCGCGAAACGCGCCTTGAGGCCTTCGGAGAACAT
Organism: Henriciella sp.; assembly: GCF_029936995.1. Classification (GTDB taxonomy): domain Bacteria; phylum Pseudomonadota; class Alphaproteobacteria; order Caulobacterales; family Hyphomonadaceae; genus Henriciella. The sequence continues at coordinate 344,447 of NZ_JAPYRE010000004.1, read as the reverse complement.
GTCAGCCGTCAGCTCTGCCCCAACGGCCAGACGCTGCACCTGCTGGAGCGACTGCAGGAGGCCAAAGGCCGAAGACAGTGTTTCAGCCTCATCAGCTTCGAGCAGTCCCCTTTCAGCCAGGGTTTCTATCGCCTCTTGCGTTGTTGGGATGACGCATGCCTCATCGCCTGAAAGCAGCATGGCCTGCTGCAGGACGAATTCGAGGTCGATCAGTCCACCATCGACAAGTTTCAGGTCCCAGTCACCACGGGGCGCACGCTCTTTCCAGAGACGGCGGCGCATGTCGAGAATATCGGCGCGGCGTTCGGCCTCCGGTTTACCATTGATGATTGCATGGCGGGCCAGTTCAAGTGTGCGCTGGCCGAGGGCTTCATCCCCGGCGACCGGCCGCAAACGGGTCAGCGCCATGAGTTCCCACGTCCAGGCATCCTCATGCTGGTAGCGGTCAAACGCCTTGATGGAGGTCGCCACAGGCCCTGCCCGTCCAGACGGCCTGAGACGCATGTCGACTTCATACAGGCTGCCTTCAGCCGTTTCGGCCGATAGCGCGGTGATGAGGCGCTGGGCAAATTTGGTGAACCAGTGGCCCGCCTCTCCGGCTGTGTCTTCATACGGCTCGAAGACGATGATGAGGTCGAGATCAGACCCGGCTGTCAGCTCCTTGCCACCGAGCTTGCCGAGTGCCCCGATTGTCCAGCTTCCCGGTTGCGGACCGTAGCGCCGGGCCGTTTCCTGCGCCGCGGCTTCCGCCATGAGGTCGATACAGGCATCCGCCAGGTCGCTCCAGGCCAGCGCGGCCTGCGAGGCCGGCAGGCGGGAGTGAAGGAGCCTGTGACCGATCAGGAAAGCACGTTCATTCTGCCAGCGGCGGACCTCGTCCATCTGGGTTTCGAAGTCGGCTTCCCGGGAGAGCGCAGGCGGATACTCCTGCCCGCCGGGCGTCACCAGCGCCTCAAGCAGTCCGGGCTGGCGGGCAAGCGTCTGTGACAGGCGTGGCGCGATGGCGAGCGTGGTGACGAGATCGCTCAGCAATTGCTGTTCATTGAGCAGCATGGAGAGTATCTGCACACCAGAGCGCAAGCCTTCGAAGAAGCGGCTGAAGCGCGTAAAGGCGATGTCGGGTTCACCGGTCTGGCTCATCGCATCGAGCAGGTCCGGCAGGATGGCAGTCAGAAGGCCGCGTCCACGCTCGGTGCGGGTAGCTGGCGTCTTGCCGCGATGCCAGTCGGCAATGGTCGAGATGATACGCGAAGGTTCGGAAAAACCGTATTCCTTCAGGGTCTCCACAGTGCCTGGATCTTCATCGACCCCAGTAAAGACGAGGTTGCCGCGGGAAGCCGTCTCGGCCTTGCGCTCCTCTTCGGCGAAGAGGTCGCGGTAATGGGTATGGACCCGTTCGCGCACCTCCGCGACGGCCTCGTCAAAAGCGGCGAGATCATCCCAGCCGCAAAGTTTCGCCACGCGGCTGCGGGCATCTTCATCCTTGGGCAGCCTGTGGGTCTGTTCGTCTTCGAGCATCTGGATACGGTGCTCGACATTACGCAGAATACCGTAAGCCTCCGTCAGTTCACCGCCCACAGCCTCTTCCACTGCGCCGCAAGCCACCAGCGCATCCAGACTGCTCAGCGTCTTCTTGTGGCGCAGATATTCATTGCGCCCCCCCATGATGATCTGCTGGGTCTGCGCGAAGAACTCGATCTCGCGGATCCCGCCTGGCCCGAGCTTGATGTCTGGTGCCGGGTCAGCAAGATCGCTGGCGCGTGTCTTCGCATTGATCATGCGTTTGACGGCCTGCACATCGGCAATTGCCCAGTAGTCCATGTGACGGCGCCAGACGAAGGGCTCCATCTGTTTGATGAACTGGTCGCCTGCACGTTTGTCCCCGGCACAGGTCCGCGCCTTGATCCAGACCATACGCTCCCAGTTCTGCCCGACGCTCTCGTAATAGATGTCAGCCATCTGGGTGGAGACCGCGGGCGGGGTCGAGCCGGGATCGGGACGCAGCCTCAGATCCGTGCGGAAGACGTAGCCATCGCCCGTCTGTTCTTCGAGAAGACGCATAGCCTGCTTGACTACGCGGCTGGCGGTATCGCCCGCTTCGGGATCGCCACTGGCGAACACCGCCGGGTCAAAGAAGACCGCCATGTCGATATCGGAGGAATAGTTGAGCTCAAACGCGCCCATCTTGCCGAGCGCGATAACAAAAATCCCGTCTGGCGTGAGGTCGCGTGTGCGCAGGACAGACACCAGCGCCGCCTGAACCGCTGCGTCGGCAAAGCCTGTGAGGTGGCCTGTTATGTTTGATGTCCGGGCCTCGCCGGCAAGGTCCATGGCGGCAACCGCGATATGGTGTTCCAGCTTGGCCTGCCGCAACTGTGTCATCACGGCATCGAGATCGGAAAGTTCTCCCGCCTCTTCCGCTTTCTTCAGGGCCCGCGCCGCCAGCGCGTTGGCCCCGTCCGATTTCAGGAAGGAGATCGCATCGGGTGCCCGGCGCGCGAGCCTGGCGAGATATGGAGCTAGTTCCGTTGCAGCCTGGAAGGCCTCATGCGCCGTGGCGCCAATCGGTCTGATTTCGAACATGCAGCCTTCCTACTTGTCCCGCGGCAAGGTTAAAACCGCTTTCAGGCCTTTATGTGCGGGCGGCTCATGCGTCCAGAACAGATCGAGATGCCCCTTGTGGAGTTCGGCCACGGCATCGGCAAGTGCGAGACCGAGGCCCGACCCGCTCTGTGTGCGTGCGGCATCAAGGCGATAGAAACGCTGTTTCGCCTTTTCGCGCATGTCTTCGGGGATACCCGGCCCATCATCGGCGACCGTTATCACGATGGAATCCGATGTCCGCCTTGCAGTGAAGCGGACCATGCCCTCGCGCGGGGTGTACTTGATGGCATTGTCCAGCAGGTTCGAGACCGCCTGCGCAATCAGTTCACGATCACCCAGCACCACAATCGGGTTGGAGATGTCATGGCTGAAAGCCAGCCCGGCATCCTCGCAGGCCGGCTCATAGAGCTCTGCCAGCTCATCAAGGATTTCATGCAGGTCGATCTTGACCATGCGCCCTTCCGAACCGGCATCCAGCCGGGACAGGCGCAAGATGGCGTTGAACGTGCTCAACACCCTGTCGACTTCTTCGACCGTACGCGCCAGCGTCTCGCGTGCCGACGCCTCATCCATGGGCGACAGAAGCGATTCCTCCAGCCGGTTACGAAGACGCGAAAGCGGCGAACGCAGGTCATGCGCAATGGCGTCACCCGAATGGCGGCTGGCCGCCATCAGGCGCTCGAGCTTTTCCAGCATCGTATTGAGGTGCGTCGCGAGGCGGTCGAACTCGTCACCTGAGCCCTGGACGGGCGCGCGGATGGACAAGTTGCCCGCCACGATTTCTTCTGTCGTGCGGGTCAGCTGTTCGGCCCGGCGGGCAGCATAGCGGGAAATGAAGATGCCCCCGATCAGGGCCAGGAGAATACCGATGGGTGCAGCAGTCGTGACCGCCTGCGTGATCCGCCGCACGATCCGGCCACGCTCGCCGGTCTCGATCGCGACAAGCAGGACATCTCCGTTTGCCAGCCTGACAATGCGGCCCTCGGCCTCTGTCACAACCGTTTCCCCGCTGCTCGCGGGCATCTCGATGGACAGGCTCACCATGCTGACTTCGCCGATCGTCTCGGGCGGCGAGACCGGCAGATTTGGGAAATCGCCGATAATGCGTTCGCCGTCAGGTGTTTCCAGCTGATAGCGAAAGGGCGCTCCCGGCACGAGCGCCCGCTCAATCACTGACTGTTCGAGGCGTTCGAGGCCGCCTGCATTATAGGCAAGGCCAAGCGCACGCATCTCTGCATCAAGGCGCTGGTCGGCTTCTGCGCGCAGAGAGCCGACCGTCGCCTGATAGAGGTAGGCGAGAAGTAGAAATGAGAACAGTCCAAACAGGACTGAATAGACGAGCGCCATCCGGAACGTTGACGTCCGGATGAACGCAAACGGGCCTGCCTTCATGCCTCCAGGCAGTAACCTGCACCACGCACGGTTTGAAGGAGGGGTTCGTCAAAATCCTTGTCAATTTTCGCGCGCAGGCGGGAAATATGAACGTCGATGACATTGGTCTGGGGGTCGAAATGGTAATCCCAGACCTTTTCAAGCAGCATCGTGCGGGTGACGACCTGTCCGGCATGACGCATCAGGAATTCGAGCAGCCGGAATTCGCGCGGCTGGAGATCGATCTTCTTCCCTTCACGCCACACCTTGCGGGCCAGCAGGTCCATTTCCAGGTCGCCGACCTTGAGTTTCGTGACAGGTGGTTCGTCCTGTACCTGACGCCGGCCAAGCGCTTCGACGCGGGCGGCAAGTTCAGCCGGTGCAAAGGGCTTGGCCAGATAGTCGTCAGCGCCAACCTTCAGACCTTCGACCCGGTTATCGACATCCGACAGGGCCGAGAGGAACAGGGCGGGTGTCTGCCCGCCGCCATCCCGATACTCCTCGACCAGTTTAAGGCCATCCTTTTCCGGTAGCATCCTGTCGACGACAAGGGCGTCGAAGCCCCCATCACGAGCCAGGGCAAGACCACCGGCGCCATCGAAAGCCGTTTCAACATCGTGTCCGGCTTCAGACAGCACCTTGTTGATGAATGTCGCGTGCTCGCGATCATCCTCGATTACCAAGACCCGCATCATGGGCACTCCTTTACTGTCAGTCTTCCGACTGATCGCCAATATCAACGGTAACGAACATGGTACGCTGTCCGTTCCGCACGGCGAGCAGCAGCTTGTCACGGCCCTTGGCCTCGGCTTCAGCAATCGCTGACTCCAGATCAGCCACCGAGGTCAGTCCCTTGCCGCCTGCCGACAGGATCGCCATGCCCGGCTGGACGCCGATTTCACTGAGCTGACTTCCCGATTCGAGGTCGCCGATCACCATGCCCGGTTCATCGGCTTCAAGCCCAAGCGCGTCGCGTGTTTCTGAATCGAGCGGACGGACGCTGACACCAAGGGGGCCTTCTTCAGCGTCCTCGTCAGAGGATTCAGGACGCTCCGAGCCCGATTGCATCAACTCACTCGGATCGGTCGGGCGCTCACCCACCGTGACATTGATTTCCTGACGCTCACCGTTGCGCAGAACGGTGAAGTTATTGTCGGAATCAACAAGAAGCCCGCCAACCATCCGCGTCACGGATGTGGCATCTGTCGCTTCGTTTCCGTTGACCGACAGGATGATGTCGCCGCGTTGCAAGCCGCCCTTCTGGGCCGGGCTCTCATCCGTGACATCGGCGATAATGGCACCTCTGGTCTCCTCCAGACCCTGCGCCTCGGCCATGTCGTCGGTAACATCCTGGATGGTCACACCCAGCCAGCCACGGGAGACCTTGCCATTCTCGATCAGGGACTGGGTGACATTGACGGCAAGTTCCGCGGGAATTGCGAAGCCGATGCCGATTGACCCACCGGTTGGCGAGAAGATCGCTGTGTTTACCCCGATGACCCGGCCATTCAGGTCAAAGGTCGGCCCACCGGAATTGCCGCGGTTAATAGCGGCATCGATCTGGAGGAAGTCGGTATAGGGGTTACCCTGAGCCAGAAGGCCTTCGCGGCGCCCTTCCGCCGAAACGATACCGGCCGTGGCACTGCCACCAAGCCCGAACGGGTTCCCGAGCGCGACGACCCAGTCGCCGCGGCGCAGGTCTGCATCCGTCTCGAACTCGACATAGGGATAGGGTCCCGGCTCATTCACCTTGATCACGGCCAAGTCTGTCTGCGGGTCGGAGCCAACAAGCTCGGCCTCCAGTTCCCGGCCATCCTCGAGGACAATCTCGATTTCTGTCGCTTCACGCACGACGTGGTGATTGGTGACGATGTAACCTTCATCGGAGATAAAGAAGCCCGAGCCGAGCGAGCGGGCTTCGCGGGTCTGCGGCTCGTCTTCCTCGCCCTGGCCCTCTTCTTCCTCGCGTTCGCGCATATAGTCGTCAAAACCCGGCAGGCCGCGGAACCGTTCGAAGAACTCTTCCATATTGCCCATGCGCGAGACTTCGCGCTCGGTCACGACGTTCACACTGACGACGGCCGGGCTGACATCCTCGATAAGGTCGGCAAAACTGATCGGCGCACCATTCGGCGCCTCGATTTCGATTGGCTGTTTGGCCTGGGCTTGCTGGAATACCTGCGGCACATAAAGAAATGAACCTGTCAGACCTGCGCCAACAACGCCTGCTGCCAGTACCTGTCTGGAAATACCCAAAGATTTCATCTTGGTCACGCAACCTCCTGATCGTGTTCTCACCTGGCAATATTGGTAATCATGCTAGGATAGTGCCAGCTTTTGTCTGAATTAAACATCATTTAGACATGAGTGAGGCATTCACCCCGTCTGGCTCGAATTTTTCCCGCTTCCGGTGCCCAGGCGCGTGCGCACCACGACCTGGCTTTCAAGCGTCCTGTGAACAGGACACTTGTCCGCAATCTCAAGCAACTTCTCGGCCTGATCCTGGTCGAGAGCGCCTTCCAGCTCGATATGGCGGTCAAAAACATCAATCTTGTCGCCTGGTCCGCAGGAGTCGCAATCCTCGGCATGGTTCTTTGCGTGATCGACACGGACAATGGCGCGCTCCAGCGGCCATGACTTGCGACGCGCATACATGCGAAGTGTCATAGACGTACATGCGCCGAGCCCTGCGGCAACCCAAGCGTACGGGTCCGGTCCGGTGTTCGAACCACCGACACTTTCCGGTTCATCGGCCAGATAGCGCTGACCATTGATGAAGACCTCGTTCTGGAAATGGCTGGCAAGCCCCGTCTCGCGCACGATGACGTCATGCGTCTGTTCGATCAGGTCGCCATCATCCTGAGCCCCGCCGAGATACCGATTCGCCCAAGCTGCGATCATGCTGGCCACGAAACCGCTATCCTCGGCCCGGCCCAGGAAGTGATCTGCGCCATCAATACTGACAAAGCTCTTGGGATGGCGCGCAGCGAGAAACAGGCCGCTTGCATTGTCTATGCCGACCACATTGTCGGTTGGTACATGCAGCACCAGTAGCGGCCGGCCCAGTGAACGGGCCGCTTCCGTGACGTTGGCTTCGCGCAGGTCTTCGACAAAGTCCCGCGTGATGATGAAAGGCCGTCCGGCAAGGTCTACCTTCGCGCGGCCCTTGCTCTCGATTTCTTCAAGGTCGTCAGAGAAATTATGGATCACATGCGCAGCATCCGAGGGCGCATTGATCGTCGAGACCGCCTTGATGCTGTCGACCTGACTGGCCGCGACGACAACAGCTGCCCCGCCGAGGGAATGCCCGACCATGAGCTGTGGTGGACGCCCCGTCTTCTCCATCCATCCTGCCGCGGCGATCAGGTCCGAGACATTGCTCGAAAAGTCTGTTGAATCGAAATCGCCGTCAGATTCCCCGAGCCCGGTAAAGTCGAAGCGCAGCACGCCTATGCCGCGTTCGGCCAGTCCCTTGGCTACACGGACGGCCGCATGGGCCTGTTTGGAACAAGTGAAACAATGCGCAAAAAGCGCCCATCCGCGGACATCTCCCACGGGATGATCGAGCCGGCCGGCCAGTGTCTGTCCGGCGCCGCCTTCAAATTGAACGGTTTCCGTATGCATGGGAGGTCCTCTCTTGGCAGCCCTCCCACAGAGATAATGGGCAGGGACAGGCGCGCCAGAGGGGAACCGATCACACTATGGCGAGCCGGCATCCTCTGGCGGAACGGGCTCGACTGGCTCGCGCCGGCCACCGCCATGCCTGCGAAGGACATAGACGAGCGCTCCGCCAGCAAGAAGAAGAATGAAGGGGGTGCCCCAGAGCAAAAGCCCCCCTGCACCGCCCGGCCGGGGCCGGAACAGCACGAATTCTCCATAACGTTCGGCAAACCAGTCGCGGATCTGCTCGTCCGACTGGCCGTCCGCGACCATGGCCCGGACACGTTCGCGCATATCGGCGGCAATGTCAGAGGCTGAATTCGAGATCGGTTCATTCTCGCAGGCGACACAACGGATCTCCCGCATCAGGTCCTGCGCGCGGGCTTCTTCTTTCGGATCATCAAGCTGGCCCTGCGCGCCCGCTGCGAAAAGCAAGATCAGTGAGGCAAACAGCGTTTTCATGCGGTCTCCCCGGTGCGGTTGGATGTACGTGTCCGCTTTCCGGCCATGCTCAGCCCCCCGCCAAGTGCGATCAGGGCGACCCCTAGATATATCAGGTCAATGAGCGGATTGTGAAAAATCTCGAAGGTCCAGCGTGTCTCGCCTTCCCGATTGCGCCGTCCATCCCCCAACGCGACATAGAGATCGCCGGTACCGGTCTTGTGAATGGCGGTCTCGCTGGTTGGCATCCGCGCGGCCGGATAATAGCGCTTCTGCGGTTGCAGCTCACTACGCGCACTTCCCTTGCGGACCGAGAGCGTCGCCCGGTCGGCATACCAGTTCGGCCCCTCGATACTGCTGACATCCTCAAGCTGCACGACCCAGCCTGCCACCGGCTGGCTCTCGCCTTCCTGAAGCGCAAGCGTCGTCTGTGTTCGTCCCGACGTCTGCAGGACAGCGCCGATCACGAAGATACCGAGCCCGGCATGAGCGATCGTCATCCCCCAGACCCGCAGCGGCATCTTTGGCAAGCGCGCAGCTGTCTTTGCCCGCCGCCAGATTTCCTGTGCCGCCCCGAAGACCAGCCAGACACCGAGCGCCAGCCCGAATCCTGCCAGCAGTGGTATATCCAGCGGGCCGATCCCCGCCAGCCAGAAAAGGCCTACAAGCCCGGCAAAACCCGCTGCCCACTTCCATAGCGAGGAGAGGTCTGCCCGTCCCCACGCCCATGCCTGCACAACCGGCAGTGCGATGAGCGCCAGCGCCATGATCGGCGTGAAGGTGAGATTGAAGTAGGGTTCGCCCACGGAAATTGTCTCACCCAATGCTTCGGCCAGCAGTGGAAAGAGCGTCCCCAGCATCACGGTGGCTGTGGCAACCGTAAGAACCAGGTTGTTGCCCATCAGTGCGCCCTCACGGCTGGCCGCAGTCCAGGACGGCCCGCCGGAAACTTTCGGTGCCCGCAGTGCAAACAGGAGGAGAGCTGCCCCACCAAAGACCAGAAGCCCGGCCAGCAGGAGCGAGCCGCGCAAGGGGTCAACCGCGAAGGCATGAACAGAGGTCAGCACACCGGAGCGCACCAGGAAAGCACCGAGCATGGAGAAACAGAAGGCGAGCACGGCCAGCAGCGCCGTCCAGGCTGAGAAGCTGCCGCGCTTTTCCGTGACGATGATGGAATGCATCAGCGCTGCGCCGATCAGCCAGGGCATGAGGCTCGCATTCTCGACAGGGTCCCAGAACCACCAGCCGCCCCAGCCGAGCTCATAGTACGCCCAGTAACTGCCCAGCGCGATGCCGAGCGTGAGTGGCACAAAGGCAGCCAGCGCCCAGTTGCGGGCCGTTGTCGCCCATTGCCGGTCGATCCGTCCTTCGATCAGCCCTGCCGCAGCCAGCGCAAACACGAATGAATAGCCGACATAGCCGATGTAAAGCATCGGCGGATGGATCGCGAGGGCCGGGTCCTGTAGCAGCGGATTGAGCCCCTGCCCCTGAAGCGGAGCCGGATCGAGCCGCGTAAACGGCGAGGATGCAAACAGCAGATAGGCAAGAGAGCCAAAGCTCAACAGCCCCTGAGCGCCCAGGGTTCGCGCCTCGAAAGCCGGCCGGTCAGACTTCATCAACCACGCCGCTGAAGCCGCAAATCCGAGCGCCACCACGCACCAGAGCGCCATGGAGCCTTCATGATTGCCCCATGTGCCGGCAATCTTGTAGCCAAATGGCTTCAGCGTGTGGGAGTGAGAAGCGACGAGTTCAACGGAGAAATCCGACCGCGCAAAGGCCCAGACCAGTGTCAGAAAGGCGAAAACCATTGTGGTAAAGGCGATCTTGGCAAACAGGCCGCTACGTGCCCTGTCACCAGCGAGGCCAAACCCCGCCTGCAGACCGCTGAACACCAGTGCGAGGAAAGCCGCGAAGTGCCCTGCCTCGATCATGAAGTCGCCTGCCCGGCCTTCTTCAGTTCACGCGGCTCGTAATTTTCATCATGCTTGGCGAGGATGCTCTCAGCGGTAAAATCCCCGGTATTGTCGAAACGGCCTGTCGCAACGACACCTTCGCCTTCCCGGAAAAGATCAGGCGCTATGCCGGTATAGCTGACTTCGACTGTCTCGCCGGAGCTGTCCTCGATCAGGAAGGTCATGTCCGCCGCATCGCCATAGACCAGCGATCCTTCCTGTACCCAGCCACCGACGCGCACACGTTTGCCTGCTTCGGGCAGGCCTTTTTCCGCAATGGTGCCGGGGGTGTAGAACAGATCGGCGTGCTGGCGCAGGGCGACAGCCGACAGGGCTACGGCCGCTGCGATCAGTATCGCAGCCGTCCCAACGCCCCAGAGTCTCTTTGTCCGCGCTCTCATAATTCCGCAGCCTATATCTCATAAGATGCCATAAGACACTGCGACCGAAACAGCATGATTGCGCGATTTCCTGAACAGGCTAGTTGGCGCTGTCATCAGGCCCGCCGGCTTCATCCTCTTCGCCAATGGAGCCTTTCAGCGCTTCAAGCATCCCCAGACGCGGATCGCCGGGCTCCAGCCCTTCAGCCACTTTGTCCCAGTGCGCTTCGGCTGCTTCCACATCCCCGGCCTGATAGGCTGGCAAGGCGGACAGGAAACCAGACCTCACCTGCGTCGGATCAAGCCGCCAGGCCCGGTCATACAGCCGTGCGGCGGGCTGGGTAACGACACCATCATCCCTTGTGACAAGTGCATCGGCCAAGGCCACGAGTGACGGCACATGCGTATCATCACGGCGAAGCGCGGACTGGAACGCCCTGAGCGCATCATCCGTGCGTCCCTGCGAGCGCATGATGAGGCCGATATAGTATTGTGGTTCGGGGGCCTCCGGCTGCTCACGTGCGGTTTTCTGGAGACGCGCCAGCATTTCCGGTGGTGAAAGTTCGGACGCATCGCGGGAGGCAAGCTCGGCTTCACGTTCGGCATAAGGCTGCTCGGACAGGAAAGGCCGCCCCGTCAACAAATAGAGCCCGGCCGCAGCTGCCACACCCCCGAGCGTCACAAACAGTGTTTTTCGTGTCATGAGCGGCGCACCGCAATGGTTGCCCTGAGCCCGCCAAGCGGACTGTCGGACAGACTCAGCCGGCCGCCGTTCATTTCCGCAATGTCAGCAACGATGGACAGGCCGAGCCCGGTACCAGGCGCCGTTTCATCAAGGCGCACGCCGCGTTTGACTGCAGAGGTCATCTCATCGGCACTCAGCCCGTCGCCATTGTCATCAATATGGATCAGCATGGTGTCATTTTCGCCCGCCTCCGTGGAGACTTCAACGCGCGATTTCGTCCACTTGCAGGCATTCTCCATGACGTTGCCAAGCATCTCTTCCAGATCCTGTTGCTCGGCACGGACATAGACGCCAGCCTTGATGCTCGAGACCACTTCGATACCGCCATCGCCGAATAAACGGTTCAGCAAGCGGACCAACCCATCGACCACAGGGGCAATCTCGGTGCGCACGCCAAGGGCTTCGGCGCGGGCGGCGGCCTGTGCACGCTTGAGATAATGGTCGACATTGGCGCGCATGGACTCTGTCTGACGCCGCACGACATCATCAAGGGAGCTATTACCCGTCGCCTCGTTGCGCAGCACGGCAAGCGGCGTCTTCAGCGCGTGCGCGAGGTTGCCGACATGGGTTTGTGCGCGCTCGACAATGGCGCGGTTATTATCGAGCAGCTTGTTGAGCTCCTCGGTCAATGGCAGCACCTCGACCGGATAGTCGCCATCAAGGCGCGCGCGCTTGCCCTCTCGGACCTGCGAGATATGGGCCTGCACCCTGTCGAAGGGCGAGAGCGCCAGACGCAGGCCGATCCAGAGCGCGATCAGCGTGCCTGCGGCAAGCAGGCTCATGCTTATCAGGAGGAGGAAGCGCAGCTGGTTGGCGCCTTCGTCTGTGGCCTGCCTGTCAGCGGCCGCCATGAGCAGGATCGGGTTTTCACGGTTGGGGACACTGATCGCACGCACGGCAACCCGCAGGCGCTCGTCTGCCGGGCCCATCGCATTGCCATATTCGGTCATACCGGGATTTGCGAGGGCAATATCCGCCTCGCGTTGCGGCACAGGCAAAGGTCCGTCCCAGAGGCTCTGTGAGCGGATATCATTACCCATCGAGCCATCTTCCTCGATCGCGATCATTGCCCAATACCGGCCGGACAATGGCAGGTCGTAACGGACATCACTGGGCAGTTTTTCAGGCTGGTCGACGACCCGTCCGTCCGGCAGGATTTCCAGCGCACGGGGCAGTGTGACGAGGATCGAATCAAGTTCCTGCTGGAGCAGGCGTATGGTCTGAGCCCGGTACGAGACCGTCATGGCGAAAATACCGCCCACCACGGCGATCAGGCTCCATATGATGGCGCCTATGAACATGCGCCGCGACAGGGACAGCCGCGGTTTCGCCCGAGATGTATCCTTGTCGCTCATCGCGACGGGGAAAGGCGCAACCGAAACCTAGTCTGCAACACCTGCCGTCTCCCCTTCCGGAACGACCAGCCGGTAACCAAGCCCACGCTCGGTCAGGATTCGGTCGGTACCGATTTTCTTGCGCAGACGGCCGATAAACACCTCGATGGTGTTGGAATCGCGGTCGAAATCCTGATCGTAGATGTGCTCGACAAGCTCGGTACGCGGAACGACGCGGCCCTGATGGTGCATCAGGTAGGAAAGCACACGGTATTCATGCGCGGTCAGCTTCACCGGACGCCCACTGACGGTGGCCCGTGCAGCCCGTGTATCGACCCGAAGGCTGCCCGCCTCGATTGCCGCAGCCGAATGGCCCGTTGCCCGGCGCAGGAGGGCACGCAGGCGGGCGAGGAGCTCTTCGGTGTAGAACGGCTTGGTCAGGTAATCATCGGCACCCGCATCAAAACCGGCCACCTTCTCGCTCCAGCGGTCACGCGCGGTGAGAATCATGACCGGGAAATCCTTCCCGTCATCGCGCCAGCGCTCAAGGATTGTCACACCATCCATCTTGGGCAGGCCAAGATCGAGGATGACGGCGTCATACGGTTCCGTATCACCGAGAAAGTGGCCATCCTCACCATCGGCAGCGAGATCGACCGCATATCCCGATTGCGTGAGCGCGTCGGCAAGCTGCCTGCGGAGGTCCGCATCGTCTTCAACAACAAGAATTCTCATATACCCAACCTAATCAACACTGAGAACCCGTCCAGACCTGGCGTCGATCGTAAACGTCACCAGCTGGCCGCGGCCTGTCACCCAGTCAATAATATAAACCTTACGCCCGCCCCTTTCATAGAGCCCGTCGAAACGGCGCATATTGCCGCCATACTGACGGCGAATCGGCTGCAGGATCTCATTGAGGGGTTTGATTTCGCCCTTCTCGCGCGCGTCACGGGCCTCCCCGGCCGTAAAGGAGCTTCCCCACTGGCCCTGTGCAAAGGCTGGTGGCGCCGAAACCAAAGCGAAAAGCGCAAGAGCGAGAAGTGTGCGTTTCATCATGCTCCTTATGGCTGAACAGCCCTGAACACCTCGTGAATAAGCACGTATCTTCCAGTCAGGAATGACTTTCCGGTGCCTCCTGCGCGGCCCATTCCCTGAGTGCTGGGTCCGACGGGTCTTCAAGCATGATTTCCAGCCTGGCATAAAGATGGCCGGGCTTATCCCTGAACTGTACGCCCTTGTTTCTGAGACGCAGGACTGTGCCGGTGTTGGCGCCTTCGGGCACTTTGAGGGTCACACTGCCGCCGGGTGTCTGCACTTCGACCGAACCGCCCAGAACCGCCGTTTTCAACGGCACAGGCACGCTCATGCGGAGATCAGCCCCATCCCGGCGCCAGACCTTGCTTTCACGCACATGGACTTCGAGCAGGGCATCGCCGGGCGGGCCGCCGCTGCGCGAGGGCTGTCCCTGGCTTTTCAGGCGCAATGTCTGCCCGGTCTCGACACCGGGCGGGATGGAGACATTCAACGCCTTGCCATCGCCCATTGTCATGGTGCGTTTGGCCCCCTGCACTGAATCCTCGAAAGCGATTTCCACCCGATAGCGCATATCCGCGCCCTTGCGCGGGCCGGGCCTTCCCCGACGCTGGCCGAACATGCCCGCCAGGATGTCCTCGAACGGATCGCCCTGGAACGAACCGCCCCCCGCACCGGCAAAATCGCTATAGGCCCCATAACGCCCGCCGCCAAAGCCACCAGCGCCGGCAAAGCCGGTCGGATTGCCATCAGCGTCAATCTCGCCGCGGTCATACTTGCCACGCTTTGTCTCATCGCTGAGAATTTCAAAAGCGGCAGAAGCCTCCTTGAATTCATCAGCCTTTTTCTGGTCGTCAGGATGCAGGTCGGGGTGTGAGGCCTTCGCTTTCTTGCGATAGGCCTTGCGGATCTCCTCGGTGGTGGCGGACTTGGAAACGCCCAGGATATTGTACAGGTCGCGGGACACGGGTTTGAAGGTCACTCTCTATGGGGAATCAACGCCCTATAATTAGGATGCCCCCGTCACGATTGAAACCCGGCGACCCTCACGGCCATCAGTTCCAATCTCAGCAACCCGCACCTGTGTCGCGCCCAGAGGGACTTCCGCGGTATTCTCACCGACCACAAGGGTCGAGATGAGATTGCCATCCTGAACCGCATCCACCCGGAACAGGCGGGGCCTAACGGGATCTGGCAGATCCCAGTTGTCGGGAATATCGGGACCGCGTGGAAACCAGCTGACCGTAAACCCGTCATCGTGCCGGACGGCTTGCAGATGCGCGACCGGCCAGGGCAGGCCTGCGACATCCTCGTGAATGAAGGTCTGTGCCTCGCCATGTCCGGCCTGCCACTCAAGAGGAAGGCTGATCTCCTGCATGGAGAGGAGGCCCTGAACGAGCCGTTCATCTGCAACGACGCAGATGGCACCTGCCTCCGCAGCGCTGGCCTGAGAGCCATTGAGCCCCCGCAACAAGCTACCGAGCCGCCAGCGGTCCGGCCCTGTTATCTCAGCGTCTGCGAAACCGAGAAGCTCCCAACCATTCATCCCGTCGACCAGAATACGGTTTGCTCCTGCAAGTACAGCCTGTTCTGTCGCGCTAGCCAGATCCGCTCCCTTCATTTCCAGGTTCAGCTCGTTTGCCCGGTCCCAGCGGCCGGGCAGGCCTTCAGACAGGGGTAGGGTCAGCGTCCCGATCCCGCATGGAGCGGCAAGCGTTGCGCGGACCCGTTTTGCAGTTTCCGCGCCTCCGGCCCGAAGTGTGACCGGCCCGGTCCATGGCGTCGCACTCACTGCTGCCCACGGCCCGCGCCCTGTTTCGGCACCAAGGGCTGGGCCATCAATCAGGACAAGTTCGGGCGCTGCACCCGGCGCTGCAACCTCGCCGGTATCCGGCAGGCCGAGCGTGCGTGCATGCGCGCCTTCCGCCGGTCTTGTCAGGTTCAACTGCCGCAGCAGGCCATCATCGGTGATGTCTGCTACTTCCCAGAGCCCTGCCTGCCCTTCCAGAGCCACAAGGTCGCCCGCGTCCACCCGAATATATTCAGGCGGCAGCGTGATAGAGGCTGAGTCAGGCTCGAGTGCTGCCGCCAGCATATGGTCTGCCAGGCCAGACGCTACGCCCTCAGACAGTACAAGCGGCACAGAAGCCTTGATGGAATAACCGGGATCGCCCTGTGCTGAACGCGCATCGACCGTCGCAGGCGCGTAGCCCCCATCGGCATTGATGTGGCTTAGCTGCAAGTGGCCCGGCTGCTTGTCGAGCAGCTCATGCGTTAGGCTCAAACCGGGTTCAGCTATCCTGTCGGGGTCGATGCTCACGAACTGGCGCGACTGGCTGCCCAGAAACTCGAGCCCGTCGGCACGTTCCAGACAGGTCAGACCGTGCATGGCGCGCAGGGGTTCCAGTGCCCGGCGCAACGGCATGGAGCCACGCAGCACCATCCCTTCCAGCACCCCGTTCACAGAAATATCCGCAACACCGGCTCCGGCCCGCCCGGCCATGTCCTCGATCACTTCATTCACGCCGATCAGCCCCGTCCGGCCATTCAGCCAATGTCCGTAGGCCCAGTTCGGCCCATCGCTCCAGACGTCTTCGCGCGCGGGGAAGTCCGGCCAGGGCCGCCCGTCCCAGGCCCAGATCAGCGCCTGCTCAATAAAAGGCTGGCCCTGCCAGTATGACAGCGCCACCTCCAGCGCGCGACGCTGGTAGACATCATCGCGCTGGCCTGAAGAGTATGGCGGCAAAGCGCTTTCCGAACTCTTCGGATCGTAGAAAAGGTTTGGCGCATTGCCGCCCTTGTCGAGCGCCGGAAACCCGATCTCCATCAGGCGTACCGGCTTCATGCCTGACGCCCAGCCGGTTGGCTGGACATCACGTACACCTGCGGGGCGTTCATGATGGGCATTGGTCCACCAGCCCGCCAGATCCTTCGGGCGGAACACCCAGTCCTCGCCATGCGCGGTATCAATGATGGGCGTGCGGACCTGCCCGTCGCGGTCAGCCTGAGCGGCATAATACCAGTCATAAGCTTCTCCGCCGGCCATCTGGCTTACCAGATAGGCCGGGGCATCGGCTGCTTCATATCCGGCCAGCGCATCGAGATGATCGGCGCCTTCGCGCCAGTCCCCGGCGGGCGGATACCAGTCCACCCCGACAAAATCTACGTCCGGCGAGGCCCAGACCATATCGAGCGGAAACAGCACGTCACCGGTACCGTCGCCGGGCACATAAGCCCCGTATTCCGTCCAGTCGGCAGCATAGGAAACTTTCGTGCCCGGCCCGACAATCGCCTTCACATCGGCCGCGAGCTGGACCAGCCCCTCAACGAAGGGGAAAGCACCGGTCTCATCGCGTACACGGCTCAAGCCCCGCATCTCACTGCCAATCAGAATCGCGTCGACCCCGCCTGCTTCCACGCCAAGGCGTGCATGATGCAGGATGAAATGTCTGAAGCCGAAATCATCGTCGGCACCCAGAAATGCCTCAATCTCGCTACGCGCCGCGGCTGTTCCGTCCGTCTCGCTCGTCATCCGTCCACGCCACGGGAAAGCCGCTTGTTCAGCCCCGCCATACGGGTCCGGCAGACCATTGCCCGGCGGCACGTCCATCAGCAGGAATGGCGACAGTGTTACGGCAATGCCTTCCGCCTTCATTGCCTGGATGCCTTCAATGACGGCCCTGTCGGCAGGTGTGCCGCCATAATTCGCGCTTTCGCCAGACTGGCTCACCAGTTTCGCTGTCGCACGCGTCCTGCCCGCCACCTCCCAGCCATAGGGCACGGTCGCACGCTCACGTGTCTCCACGCCGGGGCGCACACGACAATGGCCAGCGCGCAAGTCATCCCCGAACCAGCCAACCGTCAGTGCGGCTGATTCCACTGCTGGCAAATCGGACGTGAGCTGATCGAGCGAGCGGACGAAATCCGCCTCGCCTGCCGCATTGTTCATGTTCAGCGGTGTTTCGATGCCCGGAAAACGGCGTTCGCGCACAATTTCCCTGCCATAGACGAACTCACCCGAGGCGGGGATGATGTTCACGCCCATGGCTAGCTGGCGCAGCCCGTCATCGCGCTGACTTGCCCGCACCACCTCGAAACTCATTTGCGGCAATCGGTTACCGAAAGCGTCCAATGGCATGTCCTCGAACACGATATAGGCTGTGCCGCGGTAAGCGGGGGCATGGCCCGCGCCTTCAATCGCCTCGATCAGTGGATCGGGCAACTGGTCTTTGCTGCCTTTGTAAAGCCGCCAGTTATAGTCCGACAACGCCAGTATTTCGCCATTCGCCCAGACCCGGTCGATCCGGTTGACAGGGCCTTCCGCAATCGCGACCGCAAAACTGACGGAATAGCTGTATTCAGCAATTTCCGGCCCACCTTTTCCAGCCGATCGTTCATGACGGCGCTCCTTGAACCGCGACGCCCAGATGAGCTGACCGCCGACACGCGCCCGGCCATAGACAGATGCCATCCCGGCCCCGTCACGCGATTCCATCAGGTGTAGCGCTTCGATACGCGGTCCTTCGGCCGCAGGTGTCAGGGCTGCATCGATTGACCGGCCCGCAAGGCCGCCCAGCGCCGAGCCGATCGCCGCGCCCGAAATCTGCTGACCGAGAATATTGATCCCGTTGGGCAAGGCCGCCGATCCGGCGACCGAGCCGACTTGAGAGAGTATGATCTGACCCATTGTCTAATCCTCCAGCCCCGGAAAGGAAAACGCCCCCGCAACGCGCCGCGACCACCAGGGCACGAGCCGTGTCATACAGACCGAGCGACCCCAGTATGCATGGATGATCCGCTCCGGCGCGACGAGGATCGCGCAATGCTTGGCCGGGACGCCAAGCCGCATCCGGAAAAGCAGGACATCTCCCTCCCGCGCATGCCCCGGTGCGGTCTCGTTCAGATGCTGCCGCGCACTTGCCATAAGCAGGTCATCGGCGAGCGCTTCAGCCCAGTCTGGCGTATAGGGAGGCACCGGTTGAGGCTCGGCCCCGCATACTTCCCGCCAGACACCTCGCAAGAGGCCGAGACAGTCCGTGCCCGCGCCTTTGCGGCTTGCCTGATGCTGGTAAGGCGTGCCCAACCAGCTTTCGGCAGCCGCCACAATGTCCGCCCGCCTCATCGCCTGCCTCCGTCATTGCCGTTTCTCGCTGGACCGGCAAGCAGGGCATCCGGGCCGGGCATGTGTGGAAAACCACGGAAGTTCTCCGTATTGGCAAAGACGTCCCGGCACGTGCCGAAGCGCTTGTCACAGCTTTCACCTTCAACACCCGTGAGGCCACAACGCGCATCCCCCAGACGCGCATCACAGTGACGCGAATAGGTCCGCCCCACCGGTCGCTCCAGATCGGCCTTCAGCGAAACGAGTTCGGCCTCAAAGCCAGCTTCGGTGTGCGTAATCTCACTCAGATAGCCGGTCCAGATGAGCACGCCGTGCTTTGGCGCATCCCAGTCCACGCGGTAGACATGTACGCGCGCCCCCGTCCACAGCCCGGCGGCAAGGTCGGCCTCAGTGATCGCCTCAGCCGTCAGCGCGCCCGCCCCCGCCGCGCGTCCCACACGAAGCCCGCCGGCAGTCTCGAACCGGCCGGCATCCAGCGCGGCCCCCGGCAGGTAGGTCTCGCCCTGCCAGACCAGCGGCCGGTCATGATCGCTCACACAGACCGCCTGCCCGTCCTGGCGCACAAGCTTCCAGCAGAGACATGTCGTGAGTAGACCGCGCTCAAGACGCGCGCGGAACGTCTCATCAATCAGTTTCATGACGTCTTCTTCCCTCAGACCAGCTCGACAAGCGGCACACTCACAGCCCGGCCCGCCGCAATGAATTCATGGGTGATGTCCAGCCGGTCGGTATCGAAGCGGACAGGCCAGTCGAATTCGAACCCCGCGGTGACATCGGCACCGTTCTCTGGCGCCATGTCGAACGTGACTTGCCCACTCGCCGCGTCCACCGACCAGCCATCTGCCTTTTCGGCACCATTGATGGCTATGCGGACACTTCCTGAAACTGGCTTGGAAACCGGCTTTACCAGCGGCCCGCAAGCCCTGCTGAGCTGGAACTCCCGTGTCGCGCCATCGCCTGTTCCAACAGGCTGGTCGGTCGCCGTCACATCTCCTCCCGGCAGCGCACTTGAATGGTTGGCCGGATCGCGAAAGCGGAACCCTCGAAGCCGGCCTTGCCGCGCCTCGAAAAAGGCCGACAGCACTGCCAGGTCCGCCAGCGATGACACAGATGTCGACACATCCCAGCGCCGGCGAGAAACTGCCCAGCGCGCGTTGCGCACCTCGGCCCCACTGGCCAGAGCGATGATATCCGTTCGCCATTCCGGCCCACCGCTCGCACCCGGCCCGATGGCAAGCGGGAAGCGCACGTCATCAAACCCCTCAACGCTCATATGAAACGCCCGCCTCGAGAGACAGCCTGCGCGACAGCCTTTGAAATTTCCGATTTCGCGCCCACGACCGTGCCTGCATCCGCCCCCTGACCGACTGACAGGTTCACGGTCATCGCCTGACCTGCCTGGCCTGTGCCTGCCTGTGCGAGCGCGGCCTGCGCTGCGATCCGGGCAAGATCACCAAGGACCGACTGCGCCATGTTCCCAAAATCGAGTTCGCCGCTACGCGCTGCCCTGGATAGCGCCGCCTCGATACTCTGCCCGGCGTCTCCAAACGCCTGTTCCAGCGCTTCTGCGGCTTCCCGGCCCGGTCCTTCCGCCAGCCCGCGTAGTGCTGCCCCGGCATGGCCGAGACTCTCCTCAACTTCGTCCATCAAATCTCTCCTTCCTGTCAGGATATTTCGCCGCCAGCCGTTCAAAGCCCTGTCGGCCCATAACGGTCACCGGCGCGCGTGTGAGCACACGCCACTCCTTCAACGAACAGGCCCAGAAGCTGGCGGGTGTGAGGCCAAGCTGCAGGCCCGCCCGCAGCATCTCAGCCCAAGGCAGCACGGAATGCCTCCGCCACGGCGCGGGCCGCCTGACCTGCATCCACGTTCAGCTCTGCGATCTTCGCCGCCGTCTCCACCTCGCCGCCGCCGCGAAGCAGCGCCGCCAGAAGCGTGGTCAGTTCTGCCGCCGATAGCGTCCGCAATCGCGCCTGCAGGTCTGCCAGTGTGCGGCAGCCGAATGCCGTCTCGATTTCTGCCAGCGCACCGAGCGTCAGACAGAGCCTGCGGGCCACGCCTTCGATCTCCAGGCTCACTTCACCCCGCGCGCCATTCATGCCACCGCTCCGAATACAAGTGCGCCGGCGCTTTGCAGATCGACCGAAAAGGTCGCCTCTCCATCATGCGTGCCGCCCCAGTTCATCTGCGCGATCTGGAACGGTCCGGTGAAGCTGCCAAGCCCCGGCACGATCAGCCGCCAGCGGGCAATCTCTCCGGCAAAGAAGACCGCCCGCATCCGCGTGTCGCTCGCCGCATCCTTGAACAGGCCGCGTCCGCGCACCCGCATCGTCTTGAGGCCCGCCCCGGCCAGCAGCTCGCGCCAGCCTTCCGGACTGTCCGCACTGGTCGCGTCCACCTGCTGCTGGTTCAGTTCAAGCTCGCTGGTGCGGACCCCGGCCAGCGTCACGAAACTTTCCGGCGCCCCGCCATCGGAGATTTTTATCAGGACATCGCGTCCTCTCTGACCCGCCATCAGCCTGCCTCCTCTGTAATGATCCGCACCCGCAGCACACCGCGGAAGCTGCGCAGATCGCGCGCCCGCATCACGTCGGAATAGACCGGCTGGATCAACACGGTGCGCTGGCCCATCAGCGAGAACACCGCCCGCTCACTCGCCGCCCTCAGCGCCCCCAGCGCCGCTTTCGCGCCCGCCCGCCCGTCGTCGCGCGAGCGCACCGACAGCGTCAGTGTATGCGCCTGCCCAGCCTTGCCGGACGTGCCGCGATCCTCGATCTCGTGACGCTCCAGCTCGGCATAGGGAAAAATCGGTTCCGGCGATTCATCATCGAAAATCCGGGCCGGATTACCGAACACGGCCTGAACGTCCGCATCGGCCCGCAAAGCCACAAGGAAGGCCCGCTCCAGCGCCGCCTCGGCAGACCACATCATCCCGTCCGCGCTCATAGCCGCACCTCCCGGCGCGCGGCGATAACCGCTTGCGCTGCTTCAGGCATGGCCGTGCCGCCATCGCGGGCATAGGCCGCCAGCAAGAGCGCCTTCAGCGCCTGCAAAAGATCGCCCGGGATATCATCTGCGTCGCCGAATCCGGTTTCGAAGTCCACCTCGATCCGGCCACCGATGGATACGAGTGGACAGACCTGGGCCGCTTTCAGGTGCAGACGCCCCTCCGTCAGCGCGAAACGCCCGGTGACGTCCATCTCGATGCCATCCGCCTCAAGGATACGCACTGCCAGCAATGTCCCTACCGGACCGGGCCTGAGTGCAATGCCGCGCCGCCACAGCGCCGATGGCCAGGCCGTCCAGCTGCGCCGCAGCGTGCGCGTCACCAGCGCCAGTCCGGACGCCTCTTCCAGCCGCGCCTCGGCGCCCGCCGCCAGTTTCGTGACGAGGCCGTCCTCGCCATCATGGCCGATCCGCAGAAAGGCCTTCACCTCGGCGAGCGGCAAAGCTTCCTCGCCCGGCGGTGAAATCACCGTCAGTGTCATGATTATCTCTCTGTCTGATTGTGCGGAGGCTTGGCACGTCACCCCGGTTCATCCGGGATGACGCGACTAGCCGACTAGAACACCATCACCTTGATCGCGTCGAAGTGCTGGACGCCACCACCCACGCGCTTGGTCGTGTAAAACAGGACGTATGGCTTGGCCGAGTATGGATCGCGCAGCACGCGCGCCCCCTGCCGGTCAGCGATAAGATAGCCGCGCCGGAAATCGCCGAACGCAATCGCCGCATTACCGGTGCCGATATCCGGCATGTCCTCCAGTTCGGTCACCGGATAGCCGAAGATCGACTGGGCCTCGCCATTCATGCCGGGCCGCCACAGATACCGCCCGTCACCATCCTTCAGCTTGCGGACAGCCGCCACGGTACGCCGGTTCATCACGAAGCGACCGTTCGAGCGGAATTGAGACTTTGGCGTCTGGATCAGGTCGATGATCTGGTCGCCAGCATCGGCCACGGCGAAGTCGCCCGGCACCGAGCCGATCTTGCCCCACTCATGGCTCGCTTCGGCAACCACATCATGGCTCAGAAAACCCTTCGGCTTGCCGGCCCCATCGCCGGAGACAAATGCCGCGCTCTCCTGAATGGAAAATGCCGCCTCGACCTCATCGGCCAGCCACTCGTCCACGTCAGCATAGGAATCCTCAAGCAGCGTCTGCGTCGCCGCCGGCATGGCGTAAAGCTCGCCCGCCGGGAATTCGAGCAGGCTGAGTCCCGCCGTGGTCGACTCCGTGCGAGCCTCGGTTTCCCCGGCCCAGGCTGCGCCCACACCAAGGCTCACCGGCTTGCGGAAAACTCCCGACGATGTCTGGCGTACGCTCGCGATCTGACGCATCGGCGAGGCTTGCATAAGGCGCGCTTCTATGAGGCGGTCCAGCTCCGGCGGTGCGGTATAGCCGCCCTGCTCGTCGGTGCCTGCCGACAGTGATTTCACATCCAGCCGCGACAGGCCGCTATCATCACCGGTGCGCAGATAGCGTGCCCAGGCCTGTGAGCGCTCGCCATCGGCTTCAGCAGCAGGCGCCCCCTCTGCCGGGCGCGCGGCCTTCAGGCTCAGCTGGTCGAGACGCCTGTCGAGCTTCTTCAGCTTCTCATCGATCAGTGTATCGGCCGATCCCTTGGCCTCAATCTCGGCAAGCCGGGCCTCATTGGCGTCCTTGTAGGACTCGAAAGCCGCCATAATGTCTGCCGTCAGCGACTTCACATCAGTATCGGCCATCTTGGTTTCCTTGGTCATTCTTTCTCCTGTTCGATTGCTATTCTTCGCTTCGCTCAGGCCATTTGCGCCTGCGCCTTGCTTGTCTTGGTGCCGGTTCAAACTCACGGCTCTTTCCCCCGCTTGCGGGAAAGGTCGGACTGGGGTCAGTTCACGCCGCACGCGCGGCTTCTCCTACGATTGAAAACCTCGCTCGCGGCTGCATCGGCGCGGCCACCAGCGACACCTCCACCAGTTCGACATCCACCAGCAGCCGTCCGCCCTCTGCGCGGGGTTTCCAGAACCGGGGGCGAAAGCCGATCGACAGACCGTCCAGTCCAGCTTTCACCACCGCCTGTGAGCCCTCACTTTCGATCAGCCCCCGCACGAAAAGCCCTCGCCCATCCTCGATGATCCGCGTCCAGCGTCCGGCCCTTGCACCCTGCCGGTGCTGAAGCAGCATCGGCACACCCCCGGCTCTCAGGCTGCGCGCGAACGCCCCTGCCCGCACCACATCCCCGGACAGGTCGGCCACGCCGAATAGCGCGGCATGGCCTTCGATGAGGATGGGATCTGAGCGCCCACTCACTGCGCCACCCCGGCGATCTTGCGTTTCTCGTCCTTCGTCAGAAAGCTTGCCGCCTCGAGCCGTGCCCAGAGCGCCTCACGCTCGGCCGCGAAGGCCGGGACATCCTCCAGGTCCGGGCGCACCGTCACGTCCTCGAACCGGCCCGCCAGCCAGATCGACAGGGCATCCGCCACCTTGGTCACGAGCGGCAGGACCGTCATGCGCCAGAAGGCGGTGTTCGCCTCGCGATAGGTCGCGTAGGTATTGTCGCCCGGAATACCGAGCAGCATCGGCGGCACCCCGAAGGCGAGTGCGATCTCGCGCGCTGCTGCATGACGAGTCCCGGCAAAATCCATATCGGCGGGCGAGAGCGACATCGGCTTCCAGTCGAGCCCACCATCCAGCAGCAATGGCCGCCCGGCATTGTGCTTGCCTGTATGCGCCGCCTCCAGCTCCTCTTTGAGCCTGTCGAACTGGTCCGGCGTCAGCGTTGCGCCCGACTGGCCATAGACAAGTGCGCCGGAAGGCCGGGCCGCATTGTCAATCAGCGCCTTCGCCCAGGCCGCTGCGCCATTGTGCAGGTCGAGCGCCTTGCGCGCAGCAGCCAGCGGAGACAGGCCATAGATTCCATCAGACGGGTGATAGAGCTTGAGGTGAAGCACCGGGCTCCAGCCATCGGCTTCGCGCGGGATGATCCGTTCACCGCGGCGTTGGCGCACCGCCCAGCCGGTCAAAGCCCCTTGCGCATTGGTCTCGGCGCGCACCGTATCAGCCCTGAGCGCGAAGATGCCCCTGGGTGCTGCATCGCCTGCCAGCGTGACCGCTTCGGCCCAGGCATTACCGGTGATCTGGAGATCACCATAAAGCCGCTCCAGCAGCACACGTCCCGCTTCATCCGGCGACGGAGTGGCGATGAGGCTCGCAGCCGCCTCATGATCGCAGGCGAGCGGAATGGAAGCAGCCGCTTCGGCGATCATGCGTACACAGCGATACGCCACCGCGTTTCCGGCATAGCCCTCACGCATCAGCGTTCCCGCATCCATCCGCCCCCAATGGCTGGCTGGCAGGTTCGCCAGCGCCACCAGTCCGGGAGACTGGGAGCGAGTTTCAGGTCTCTGCCAGGGCCATCTCATGCGCTTTCCTCTCCGTCTTCATGTCGATGATCAGGAGATTAGGCAGGCGATGGGCCCGGTCGGACGGATTTAGAAATACCCTTTCAGGACGGGGCCATGCGCGGGATGCAGGGCTGTCAGTCCCCCGCCATCCAGTCCAGCCGCCGGATACTCGGGCTGAAGGGCGGTTCGACCACCAGCGCATCGAGCGCCCAGACCAAAGCATCGACCCGGTCCGGCGAGCCGCGCATGGCTGACGTACCGAAAGTCAGCATCTCGTCTTCCAGCGCCTTGAAGTCGCCGAGATGGAAGACCCGTCCCTGCTCGTAGAGCGCGGCGACCGGCAAGGCGCGTGCCCGCTTCGAAATGCGGGCATGTTGCAGGATCACCGGCACGTCGCACCCCGCCGACAGCAGGATGCTGCGCACCATCTCCCCGCCCTGATTGGCTTCGGCGATCACCCGCCGCGCGCCCACCATGCGTGCCGTCTCCACAACACGCCTCGCCCAGTCCAGCGGGGAAAGCCCGCGCACCGTGGTGTCCGCGAGAATACAGGCCATCACCTGCCCGCCTGGCGGACGACACCGGCCCGCCGCGATGATCCCGCAGGCATCGGCGGACGCTCCCACACTGGCTGGCGGATCGACAGCCACGATGATGTCACTCATCTGCCCTGGCGGCGCCAGCGAACGTGCCTCCCGGAGCTGTGCCCTTGTCCAGAGTGCGCCCTCTACATTATCGAGAAGTTCCCCATCCATCTCCTGGCGCCCGAGCGTGGTCCCGCCATAGACGCGCTCGACATGCGCGAGGAATGCAGATGAAAGATTGGCCGCATTCTCCCCGGTCTTCGCGCGCGTCATGGCAACAGTCGGATCAGCAGCAAGCTGGCGGATCAGGGGCACAGGCTTGGGGGTTGTGGTCGCCACGATACGCGGAGCCGGGCCAAGCCTGAGCGCCATCTGCAACATGTCCCAGACCGCGCCGCCCTCCTTCCAGGCCGCGATCTCGTCACACCAGGCCGCATCGAACTGGGGCCCGCGCAGGCTATCGGGGTCTTCCGCCGAGAAGGCATAGGCCGCCGCGCCATTCGGCCAGACAAGCCTATGTCTGGAGACTTCGTAGACAGGCGCTGTCTCATCCGCGCGCGCGATGCGGCGCAAACCGGACTCGCCCTCGATCATGACTTCGCGTACATCGCTGAAGGTTGGCCCGACGAGCGCAATCCGACGGCATCCACCGAACAGGGCGCTCAGGCGAACCCATTCGGCTCCGGCGCGTGTCTTGCCCGCGCCGCGCCCTCCCATGAACAGCCATGTCCGCCAATCCCCGGTTGGCGCACATTGCGTTTCGCGTGCGCTGAGCAGGAAACTCTTCGTCTCGCCGCCTGCGCTTCTGGTCAGATGCTCATTCTCCATAAAGGAGCTTTAGCCGGACACCCGGCCCGGTCGGACAGATTGCGTCCGGCCCGCCACGCGCTATCATCACAGACTGCAAGGAGGAGACAGCCCATGTTCCTATTTCTGCTGTGGTGGTGCGTGGACGATCACCTTGCCGCCGCCCTTGAGACGCCGGGCCTCGGCACCCTTCCCATCTGGGTGCCGCTTATACTGTCGCTTGCTTTCAGCTTTACCTTCAAGGGTGCTGTCAAGCGCAAGGGCTAGGCCTAAAGGTTAGTGCAGCACACCACTCCGGCTCAGGGCGCGGGCATAGAGCAGGAGCAGAATGGCGACGACAACCAGCACACCATTGAAGATAGCCGCTCCCATACCTGTCACGGCATAGGCATCTGTGAAACCATACCAGTAAACCGTCCCCACCAGCAGGGCGAGTAGCGAAAGCGCGAAGGCCGGTTCGGCCCATTTCAGCTTCAGCAGGAGAAGGATGGACCCGGCCAGTGCGCCAAAGACACCAATCGCCCAGTTGATCACCGCCCAGTCGGGGAAGCTGTAGAAGAAGGCGAGCTGTTCTTCCGTGAACCCGCTCATATAGGGTTCGAAATGTATCTGGGTCATCGTGAAGTCAGCGACACCCATGCCGTTCCAGAGCAATGAGACCACACCCACGACCCAGAGATGCCAAGGTGTCCGACGATGTGCTTCACTTGCTGTATCTGTCATGATTTATCCTCCCCAAAACAGGAGAATAGCGCGTTTTCCTCATACACGCCAGTCAGACGGCATCACGCGCTCTCAGAGAGATATTTCCTGAAAACCCAGGCTGAAGCCCCCGAGGCGACCACCAGCAGGAGTATATGGACTGGATTGACGAAGCCTGCCTCCCTGAACCATGCGGCGGGCAGCAGATAAGCCAGCAGAGGCACCGCCCATACCGCTGGTTCACGCGGCAGCAGATAGGCCAG
The DNA here is from genome assembly GCF_029936995.1 of Henriciella sp. Lineage (GTDB taxonomy): Bacteria > Pseudomonadota > Alphaproteobacteria > Caulobacterales > Hyphomonadaceae > Henriciella. The sequence goes on along the minus strand of NZ_JAPYRE010000004.1, from coordinate 317,065 downwards.
GCAGAACATCATCGCGCCCGATACCGGGAGCCAGATACGCACAAAGCCGAGGACATCTCCGCCCGCGCCCTGCCCCGCAAATTGCAGGCTGACCAGAACCGCATAGGCGATCAGGAACACGGCCAGCCAGGCAATTCGCAGGATCTTCGTCATTCAGGCTCCGAAACCTTTACAACAAGCTTGCCGAGATTCTTGCCAGTGAACAGGCGCTCAAGCGATGCTGGCGCATTTTCCAGCCCTTCGACAACATCTGTTTCGAACCGCAGCTTGCCTTCCGAGAGCCATTGGCCCATCGCCTGCATACCTTCCGGGAAGCGCTCCATATAGTCGGTCACGATATAGCCTTTGAGCGTCACATGCCGCATCAGGAACATCGCAAAATTATAGGGGCCCGGCACAGGCTCGGTCGCATTGTAGGATGAGATCAGCCCGCAAAGCGGCATACGTGCAAAATCGTTCAGGCGCGGCAGGATCGTGTCCATGATTTCCCCGCCGACATTCTCGAAGTTCACATCGATTCCGTCCGGGCAATGCCTGTCCAGCCCGGCAGCAACATCCTCCTTCTTGTAGTTGATCGCCGCATCGAAACCGGCCGTTTCCGTCAGCCAGCGGCACTTCTCGTCAGACCCGGCAATTCCGACAGCCCGGCAGCCCTGTATCTTGGCAATCTGGCCGACCATGGAACCGACAGCCCCGGCCGCCGCAGAGACGACAACCGTCTCGCCCTTTTTCGGCTTGCCAATGTCCATCAGGCCGAAATAGGCGGTCATGCCCGTCATGCCGAGCGGTCCCATGAAGGCCGTGAGCGGCACGCCGGGAATGTCGGGCAGCTTGTTTACCTCCTCACCGCGCTTGATCATGTAGAGCGACCACTGACCGAGCCCGGAATTGACAACATCCCCCGGCGCCAGACCGTCAAAGCGGCTCTCCTCGACAATCGCGATGCCGCCGCCACGCATTGGATCACCAATCTCGACAGGCGGCATGTACTGGTCCCGGTCCGACATCCAGATACGGTTGGTCGGGTCGAGTGACAGGAAAACGGTCCGGATACGCACCTCCCCATCCTCAAGCGCGCGCACGGGCTCCTCGACGAATTCGAGATCGCCCTCACTGACGTCCCCGACCGGGCGCTTACGCAGCTTCCAGATCTTGTTCGTAACGCTCATGCCTTATCCTCCCTGCTTGGCTATCTGGCTAACATAGGAATGCCGCGCTGGCCTGACGAGACATGACGCCGGGTCTGCCCGCACGGTCTGCCTGGCCTTGCAGGCTGTGGCCATACGGGAACCCCTCAGCCATATCAGGCATTACAGGGCTGCAAGTCCATGAACGGACAGGTGCACAGGTAAATTTGCGGCCGGCAGAAAGCCGGCCGCGCCTGACATTGCCAGTCTCTCCAAAGCCAGAGAAGATCGCCAGCAGCGGCCTAATTCGTGGTGTCCGTTACGGCATCGATCGGGATATCGTAATGGCGCGCGCAGAACTGGCAGTCGACCTTCAGCATCCCATCTGGCTCGACCATCTCGCGCAGGGATTCATCCGACATACCGGCAAGGGTTCCCTTCAGGCGATCTTCATTGCACGTGCAATGATCGTTCAGGAGTTGCGGCGCTTCCATGCGCACGCCACCCTCATGGAACAGGCGGAACAGCAGGTCAGCCGCCGACAATTCCTCCGAGCGCAGCTCTTCAGGCGTCAGCGTGCCAAAGAGGGCCTGGGCCTCCCGCCAGCCATCCATTGTGTCGCCGCGGGCTTCATCCCCAGCGATACGCTGGATCATCAGCCCACCACCATGCCACTCTCCGGCCGCATCGCGGGCAACCGACATGGCCAGGCAAGTATCGATCTGTTCGGATTTCTGGAAATAGTCCTCGGCGCATTCAGCCAGTGAGCCTTTCGCGAGCGGAACAATCCCCTGATAGGGCTGGGCCGTTTCACTGTTGTGCACCATGATCAGACCGAGCGCTCCCATCGGGCCGAACAGCTGGGGCATATGGGGCTTCTCGCCCTTGTTGACCTTTTCCAGATAGGCCCATCGCTCCTGCTCAAAACGCGCATAGGCGCGCACACCGCCATCCTTGCGATACTCTCCGACAAGCATCGAAATCGGCCCGTCGCCTTCAGCCTGCGTCATGACGCGGCCATCGAATTTCAGGCCGGACCCGACCAGCGTCGCCAGCATCATCGCCTCACCAAGGATTTCCCCCAGATGATCAGGATAAGCATGGCGCTGGAGGATCGGCGAAAGGGATTGCCGCCCCATCTTCACAATGCGTCCACTCACGGGAAGCGTGTCGGACGAGAAGCTGGCAACGAAGTCTTCAGGTTGGGATGAAAGGGCGCTCACGGATATCTCCCCTGGATAAACTGATCGCTCATGTGGCGGTCTGACCAGCCAAGGGCAAGCCGGGCGCCTGCAAGTCGGGCCATGAGCAGCAGCCCGGAAGGTATCCGGCAGGCTGAAACTGTAACTTACCCGGGGCTTAATGGCGATCCATCAAATCTGCTCTATCGCCGTAAGGCCGATTTAAAATGACTTCGATACATGCAAACCTGTACTCAAGCGAAGGATCGGGATTTGCTGCACAGCCTGAAATCATTCCTGGCGGTCAGAGAAGACGACAGCGAGCTCAACCGGGCCCGTTACCGCGCCCTGAACCGGCAGATTCCACTGATGTACGGGATCATACTGATCAACATGTTCATGGTCGCCGGCACACACCTGTCGACCGCGCCTGTCGTGCTGACGATGGTGATCCCGGCCATTGTGCTCTTTTTCAGCATTGTCCGCACAAGCATTCACCTTCGAAATCGCAATAAACCTCTAAGCGACGACTACATCACTCACAGTCTTCGGAAGACCGTCCTGCAGACGCCAGTCCTGGCGCTTGTCCTCTCCGGCTGGGGCCTGGCCTTTTACCAGTATGGCAATGCGGAACAGCATGCGCAGGTCGTTTTCTTCATTGGTGTAACCACTTTTGTATGCGCCTTCTGCCTGATGCACCTGCGTCAGTCGGCCATGATGCTTCTCTTCGTCGTTGCCGCAGTAACCTGCATCTTCCTTGTATCCTCCCGTCAGTTCGTCCTGATGGCGATTGCCCTGAACATGGCAGTCATCACACTGGTCTTCGCGACTCTCATACTGCGAAGCGAGCGCGATTTCGCCCATATGGTCGTGCAGGAAAAAAGGCAGAAAAAACAGCACATACGGCTAAAATCCCTGAATGACGAAAACAAGCGTCTCGCCAATACTGACAGCCTGACCGGCCTCGCCAACCGGCGGCAGTTCCTTGCCGAGATAGACAGATGCGTCCTTCAGCATGAGCGCGACAGCAGCGAATTCGTGGTCGCCCTGCTCGACCTGGATGGCTTCAAACCGGTCAATGACGTGTTCGGCCATCCGGCCGGTGATCAGGTTCTCATACAGACGGCAGACCGCCTGACCGGCCTGTTCGACGCTCAGCAAGTCACAGTAGCCCGCCTCGGCGGCGACGAATTCGGCCTGCTGATACGCACCCCCGGCGCCGATGAGGACGTCATGGCCATGGCCAATGCAGCCTGTCAGAAGCTGCGGGAGACCTACCGTTTCGAGGAAGGCTCTGCCAATCTCAGCGCGACGGCGGGCATGGCCCGCTTCCCGGCAGCGGCCAACACGCGCAGCCTGCTCTTCGACCGTGCTGACTACGCGCTCTATTTTGCCAAACAGAATTCCAAGTCAGAGCCGGTCTTCTTCTCGCATGAGCATGAACGCCTGATCTTTGCCAACAGCGCCCTGGAGCAGGCGCTCCGCCATGCGGACCTGGAAAAGGAGATGTCGGTCGAATTCCAGCCTGTCCTGGATCTTGAGCGAGGTCACACAAAAGGGCTTGAAGCCCTTGCCCGCTGGTACAGTCCGACGCTTGGCCGAATTCGCCCGGACCTGTTCATAAAGGCTGCGGAAAACATCGGCATGATCGGGCGCCTGACCGAAGTCCTGTTCCGCAAGGCCGTCGCCGAAGCCCGGCACTGGCCCGGTGAACTTACGCTCAGCTTCAACCTGTCTGCCACAAGCCTGACCTCGACAGGCCCGATCATGCGACTGCTCTCCATTGCCGACCAGGCCGGTCTCCCGATGAACCGACTGATTTTCGAGATCACGGAATCAGCGGTGATGAATGATTTCGACAGCTCTATGGAAGTGCTCAACCATATTCGCAGCTCCGGTGCGCATGTCGCGATTGACGATTTCGGAACAGGCTTCTCCAGTCTCGCCTATGTCCACCGCCTGCCAATCGACATCCTGAAAGTCGACCGCAGTTTCATCCGCGACCTCACACTGAATTCGCGCAGCGCTAACGTCCTGCGTTCCATACTCAGCCTGTGCGAAAATCTAGAGATCGGTTGTATCGTCGAAGGCGTCGAGACACAGGAACAGTTCGACCTTGTCTGCGACCTCGGCGGCCAGCTCATACAGGGCTATTATTATTCCAAGCCGCTGTCGGCCGGCGACACGCACATGGTCCTCCAGATCGAGGCAGAGACACGTCTGTCCCCGCCGGGCAGCCAGGCGGCTGGATAATCCCGGCGCCTTACATCACCTGATCCACGCACCCGGCGCATTCGTGCGATAGCCGAGCGCCCTGTAGGCTGCATCGATCAGGGGCTGGCCGCGGTCATTCATCAACAGGCCCGGCCCCATCTTCGACATGGTATAGCTGAACGCCATCCCACAGTCCGGATCGGCGAAACCGATGTGTCCGCCCGCACCGACATGGCCGAATGCATGCTCACCCATGATGGCCGACTGGTCCTGCCCCCCGGCCAGCGCCCGGTTGTCCATAGATTTCATGAAGCCGGAGGCAAACCGGGTCGGGATAAGCAGTGTGGCGTCACGCTGTGTCGCGGTAGAAACCATCGACATGGCGTGCAGGCGGTCCTTCGAGACCAGCTGCCCGTCATTGCAGGCGAGCGGCGTATACATGGCCACCTGCCCACGCGCATTGGAAATCCCGCCTGCACCGCCAATCTGCGCCCTGTGCGCTTCCCGCTGGTTAGCCTTCCAGCCACCATTGTTCACGAATGACAGCGCCTGTACCGAATTCGGATCGGCGAGAAGCGACTTGGTGAAATCCGAAAGCGGGTCATCCGGCTTCGGTTCATAAGGGATGATCGGCGCGATGTGGGCTTTTGCGTCCTCCGGCAGACCGATATGGAAGTTGGCCCCCGTTGGCCCGGCAACCTCTTCTGCGAAGAACTGCCCCAGCGACTTGCCCGAGGCCCGGCGGACGAGCTCACCAACCGTCCAGCCGAAATTGACCATGTGATAGCCATTGCGTGTGCCCGGCTCCCAGAAGGGTTCCTCTTCTTCAAGCCGCTTGATCATATAGTCCCAGTCCAGAAAGCCGCCTTCCTTCACAGGTGCCCGCAGGGCCGGCAAGGCACTCTCATGGTTCAGCATCATCTGGACCGTTGTGTTCTCCTTGCCCTTCTGTGCGTATTCCGGCCAGTACTTTGAGACTGGCGCCTGGAGTTCCAGCTCCCCCCGGTCAATCAGGATGTGCGCACACAGCGCCACGGCGGCCTTGGTACAGGAGAAGACGATTGAAACCGTGTCTTCCTGCCAGGGCTCGGCGCTTGTCGTATCAGCAACCCCGCCCCACAGATCGACCACTGTCTCGCCATTCACGCTGACACAGACCGAAGCCCCTGCCTCGCCGCGTTCCTCGAAATTCCGCGCGAACTCGTCCTTCAGTTCCGCGAATTTCGGGTCGCATGCCCCCTTCACCGTGTCAGCCATGAGCCTGTCTCCCTTGTTCTCTCTCAGCGCTCACACTGCGGTCAGGCGGGCATATCTTGCAAGCTGCGCCGCAGGGGCAAGTGTCAGAAAAACAGGAAGTAGATGATGAAGGCGACAAACAGGATGGCCCCGACAATCGTCAGCTCCAGTTCATGGCGCTTCATGATCGCCTCGGCCTTGTCACCAACTAGCATGACCAGCCCGGCTTCGGCGAAATAACGGATTGAGCGTGAAAGCGTCACGGCAATGATGAACAGGGGAATCGAATATCCCGCCGCTCCGGCCGCCGCAGTCCCCACCTGGAACGGGAATGGCGTCACACCGACCATGAAGAGCGTCGCGAAGCCATCGGTCTTCAGTTTCGCCATCGTGTCTTCATAGGCCACATTGGCATCCAGCATGGTCACCAGCGGCTGGATCGCATCGTCGGCAAAGACCGCACCCAGCCAGTACATGACGAGCCCGCCAAGCACATTACCAAGCAGGAGCGCGGCAGCCACCAGCCAAGCCGTCTTCCGGCGCAATGCCATCAGTGGCATGTAGATCGGCTCCGCCGGCACAACGACAATCGTGTTTTCGATAAACCCGATCAGAACCGAGACGGGAAGCGACCACGGCCCCTTCCCCCACTCAGAGACCCTCTGGCGAATGGAGCGTTTTCTCTTTGGGGCAGCGGCCTCGGACATCAGATTATCAAACCGGTATGCAAGTGAACGGTTCCCCCGTCAGACTGTCTCATGTGCTGGCAGGACGTGTCCGCATCATCATCCGCAACGATCTTCAGATTGGGCCTGAATGCCATGCACGCAATGGCGCGGCAACACGAAGGAACCGGTTGCCTTGTCGGCTCGACGCGCTACCTCCGCTACGCGGATTACTGACAGGAGAGCCAGGCGTGTCACAGACGACACTCGACAAGGTCTACCGGATGATCACCTCGGAGGATGACGGCAGGGTATGCCGGGACATCCCCGAAAGCGCCTGTAATCACCAGCCGCAGAACTTCCTGACCCATATCGTTTCGCTCGGGGCGACCAAGACAGCAGACGGCCTGATCGACCCGAAACTGGTTCTCTCATGGCTGCTGACACAACTTGGCGCACCAGCGGTGTTTATCGGTCTGCTTGTCCCTGTTCGTGAATCCGGCGCGCTTTTGCCGCAGCTGTTCACCGCCGCCAGCCTGCGGCGCCTGCCTCAGCGCAAATGGGCCTGGAGCGCAGGCAGCGCGGTGCAGGGAATCGCGGCGATCGGTATCGCTGTTTGCGCCCTGACCCTGCAGGGCGTGGCTGCGGGTGCGGCCATCATCGTGCTGCTCGGCCTGCTTGCGGTTGCCCGCAGTGTATCATCTGTCACCTACAAGGATGTCCTCGGCAAGACCGTCTCGAAAGTGCGCCGGGGCACAGCGACGGGCACTGCTGCATCGGCCTCCGCCATATTCGTCATCCTGTTCGGTGGCGCCCTTGCGTCAGGCTATTTCGACCGTTTGAGCCTTGTCGTTTCAGCGCTGCTTGTCGCAGGCAGGCTATGGATGATGGCGGCGTTTCTGTTCTCCACCCTGGAAGAAGTTCCCGGCTCGACAGAGGGCGGACGCAACCCGCTCAAGGCGGCCTGGGAGAACATCGCCTTGCTGGGCAAGGACGTCCAGCTGCGCAGGTTCATCGCGACAAGGGGCCTTCTGATCTCGACCGCGCTGGCACCGCCTTTCATGGTCGCCCTTTCAGCTTCGCAGGCCGCTGAGAATGCCTTCGGCGGGCTCGGCCTGCTGGTCATCGCCTCTTCCGGAGCCGCCCTGCTCAGCTCCTATGTGTGGGGCCGGCTGGCAGACCAGTCCAGCCGCAAGGTCCTGATCTTTTCAGCGCTCGCCGCAACGATTTCCCTGGTTGCAACGCTTGGCCTCAATGCAACCGGTTTGCTGCAAACCGTCTGGGCGCTTCCGTTCGTCATCTTCACCCTGATGATTGCCTATCAGGGCGTGCGCCTTGGCCGTGCGACGCACCTGGTGGACATGGCCACCGAAGAGACGCGCATCGCCTATACCGCGCTTTCAAACACCATTATCGGCCTTCTGGTCGCCCTTGGCGGGATATTCAGTCTCATTGCGGAAGTTGCCGGGCTGGACATCGTTATCGGCATACTCGCTCTAATGAGCGCAGCCGCCGCGGTCGTCGGTGCCGGCCTGAAAGAGGTTCAGGCCGACGGCCCCTAATACGAGCGTTTCAGGATTCGTGCGCCTGCTTTTCAGGCAGATGTTCTGCAACCTCCTCGGCCGTTTTGGGCTCCCCGGGCTGTCCGGCATCATTGCCGGCACCCATGACGTCATTGATGACATCATCGTCACGGTCGCCTGCCGCCTTGCGTCCCTCGAGGAATGTATCCAGCCAGGAGAGTTCCGGCTTGCGCGCAGAGAATGCTTTCAGGCCGATCAACATGGGCGTGGACAGGAACATGCCGGCAAACGACCAGAGCCAGGCCCAGAAGGCGAGTGACAGGAAGACTGCCACGGCGTTCAGCCGCAAGCGCCTGCCAACCGCGACAGGGGTTATGAACTGGCCTTCGGCTGTGTTGATGAGCCAGTATGCCAGGGGCGGCACGACCGACATCAACAGGTTATCATATGTGCCCACAGCCATCACGAACGTGACGATGATCCCGATAACGGAGCCGACATATGGAATATAGTTGAGGGCAAAGGCGGCAACGCCGAAGAAGACCGGATTGGGCATGCCAATCAGCCACATCGCCGTACCGACACAGATACCAAGCGCACTGTTGATCGCCGTGATCGTCAGGAAATAGGTCGAGAGCTGACGTTCCATTTCCCGGGCAATAGTCAGCGCTTTCTGCTTGGCCGTCAGGTTCGGCATCACCTGCACGAGTTTTTCATAGAACATGTCGCCCGAGGCAATCAGGAAGGTCGCCAGCACGATCGACAGGCCAACCTGTCCGGCGATATATGGCGTCGTCTGGGCCCACAGGCTGAATATGCCTTCCTGGCGTACGACAACCTGTTCGGGCGAATTGGGCCGGTTCTGCTGCATCTGCTCCAGCTGCTCACCAGCCTGGCGGACCGGTTCGAGCATGCCGGTCATTTCCTTCACCCGCTCCTGTACCTTGTTCATCAGCTGTGGCTCATCGCTGACAATGGTCGCCAGCGAACTCGAAATCAGGAAGAGCAGGACTGCGCTGATCGCGCAGAAAATGATCATGATGATGGCGGCGGAAACGCCGGGACCGATCCCGAGACGCCCCATGCCGCGACGGATCGGGCTCAGGGTCAGCGCCAGGAGCAGGGCGAAGATGACGGGAATGAAAAACGCCTGCGCGAATGACAGGGCCGCCACCGACATCATCACGAACAGACCGATGATTGCCCAGTGTGAATAGGATTCCGGCTGTACGGATAATAGTCCGTGTTTCAAGACCTGCGCCCCCGGCAAAACCCGGCAGGAATCAGGATGATTCCCGGCCATCGCTCATCTGAACGGGCCAGATGCAGGCATGGTTCCTGTCCAGACTGTTAGAAAGCCTCCGGAGAAGCCGGTCCTGCATCGGTCATAAACCTGTGTGGGCCTGCGAACTGTTGAATTATACCCGAAGATGAAACCGACACATTTCTGTCGTAAACCCCTTTCATTCGCGTCCATAAACAGTAGGGAATGTCCCAGAGGGCACTCAAAAACTGTGCAGAATTGCCCAAAATTCAGGCTGACAGGTGGGGCATGGCGATCACCAGAAACAGGTTTACAGGGTTTGCTGCATTTACGTTCGCAGCCGCCCTCTACACCGCGCTTCCAGCGAGCGCGCAGAACACCTCCTCCGTCTCTTCGCCCGGTGTCGACGCCGGGGAACGCGGCTTCGAATATCGCTTTGGCTGGACGCCCGGCGAAAACGGACGTGGCGACAGCTTTGCGCACCGCTTCGACTATGCCTTTTCCCTGAACGAACGGCAGGGCGTCAAAGTGATCGCCGTCGTCGATGACAAGGCTGGCCGCGATGCGCGCCTGAACTATGTCGGCGGGGAATTCATCTGGGAAGTCACTCCGGAAGATGCCCGCGTCTGGCAGAGTGCCCTGCGTGTGGATGGCCGAATTTCGAATGGATCAACGCCAGAACAGATTGGCTTCGACTGGATAAACCGCTGGACGCTAGGCCCTCGCTGGCATGCACGCGCCATGGTCGCCACCTCTAAGGAATTCGGCGACCGGGCAGATGACGGCATCGGCATCGAGGCACGCGCCAGCCTGAACTACAATCTCGGTGGAGGCTACAAGGCCGCCCTGCTCTTCTTCAACAAGCTCGGCACGCTGGACGACTTTGGCACAGACGGGCAACGCCAGCAGATCGGCCCGACCCTCAGCGGCCCACTCGGTAACGGGTGGGGCTGGACAGTGGGCAACCTGTTCGGCGTGTCGGACGCCGCCCCGGACAATGATGTCCGGATCTGGCTGTCACGCGACTTCTGATTTCTTTCGGCCTAGTCGAACGTCACGACCTGGCGGGCGACCGAGCCCTTGTTGTCCTTCAGGTTCTGGAGCGCCCCCGTGATGCCCTCAAGGCCGATGCGGTCGGATACCAGGTCGTCGAGATGCAGCCGCCCCTGCTTGTAGAGTTCGATCAGGCGCGGAAAGTCGATCCGGAACCGGTTCGACCCCATAACGGCCCCCTGCAAACGCTTCTCCGTCACGAGTAATTCAATACCCGGTATCTCGATGTTCACGCCGGGCGGGATCATGCCGATAATCGTCGAGACCCCGCGCGGACGCAGCATCAGATAGGACTGTTCGGCGGTCTGCTTCAGGCCGATGCATTCGAACGAATAGTGCACGCCGCCGCCTGTCAGCTCTTTCACCTGCTCAACCGGGTCGCCCTTGGCCGGATTGACAAAATCGGTCGCGCCGAACTTCTTCGCCATGGCCAGCTTTTCGTCCGAAAGGTCCACCGCGATGACACGCGCTGCCCCTGCAATTGCGGCCCCATTGATCGTCGACAGGCCAACCCCGCCGCAGCCGATCACGGCCACTGTCGAACCCGGCTCGACCTGTGCCGCATGGAAGACCGAGCCAACCCCCGTGATCACGCCGCAGCCGATCAGTGCGGCCCGGTCCATCGGCATTTCCGGGTCGATGGCGCAAAGCGTGTTTTCATGCACGAGAATCTGTTCGGCAAAGGAGGACAGGTTCAGGAACTGATGCACCGGTTCCCCGCCTGCACTGAGCCGCGGCGCTTCACTCTCGGCCCTGTTGAAGAAAGGCCGGTTCACCGTGTGGCAGACCGACATGTGCCCCGACATGCAGAACTCGCATGTGCCGCAGAAGGGCGACAGGATCGAAACGACATGATCGCCCGGCTTCACCGCCGAAACCATCGAGCCGACCTGCTCGACGACGCCTGCGCTCTCATGGCCGAGGATGACCGGCATCTCGGCCGGGAACGCTCCGTCCCAGAAATGCACGTCGGAGTGGCAGACCCCGACCGCCTTCAGCCGCACGAGCACCTCGCGCGGGCCGGGCTTGGAAATCGAGACATCTTCAATCGACAGAGGCTTGTTCGCCTCCCGCATCACGGCAGCTTTCATGGGTTTCCTCCGGTCTGTCGGGCCAGCTTTTGTGCCGGCCTCTCTTGGGTTTGACTCTGGAAATATCATGCAGCTGCGGGCCTGTCATTGCAGACGCCGCGTCAACGCGCTTTCGCCGAGATCAGATCACCGGCACCAGCCCCGGCATCCAGAAACGTACACCGGCCGCTGTCAGCACCGCCACCAGCAAGCCCCAGCCAAAGCTCATGAAGGTGCCGATGATAATGTATTCCGCCGTCTTGCGCTCGGCCGGGTTGGTGACGTCGCCGAAGCGCAGGATGGACTTTGCGGCCACCAGAAAACCGACACCGGAAGGCTGGCCCATCAGGATCAACAGCAGGACAAGCCCGCGTTCGAGACAGCCGATATAGAGCCCGCCATTCGACAGGCCCTCGATCGGGGCGCGGATCTCGTCCATCAGCCCGGCCGTCGCCTTTCGGATCAGCACCGCGCCTGCTCCCAGGCTTGCGACAAGGCCGGTCAAAAGAACGAGCACAGCCATGTAGGCCTCGCCCCAGCCGGGAGGCAGGATGTCAGCCCACCAGCCGGCTGCCATGATGTTCGGAAAGGCCATGGCGAGGCCAAGGATAACCATAAGGTGTACGCCCTGGTCTGCGAGGAATGCCCAGAAACGGTCTGGCAGAAGATAGACTTTTACCGCATCCATGACGATGTGCGTGCCCAGCAGGAGAGCCAGGGGGAGGAGTGGAAACCCGCCCAGAAACAGCACGGCTGTCGCGAGTACGATGATCGCATGGCCGAGCAGGACCAGAGGTTTTCGCTTGTTCCGGATCAGCCCGGCCGGCTGAAGCAGGAAATCGGCAACGAAATGCGCGCACAGCAGGGCGGTAAGTGTTGCAGCCATTCAGACCGGACCTTTCACACCTATTTGACAGCTCAATTCACTTGTCTGGCACCAGACAAGCCGTTTTTTGTCTCTTGTCTCACACCGTCGCTTGCGCGGCCAGAAGCGACTTCCATTGCGTCGTCTCGAATGCCGTAAGCGGCTCCTGAAGCGCCCGCCACCCTGCCCCGCTCAGCGATGCGGTCACAGACTGTTTTGTAACTGGCGGAACAAGCCGGCGGGAAATTTCCTCATGCGTCTCTTCCGGGTGGAGCAGAGCCAGCCCGGCAATCTCGGACTGACGGCGTGTCCAGCTGCGCACAAGCTCACTGACCAGGGAAACAGACGCCTTTGCCCATAGGCCCGTCTCACCTGCCCGTACCGGCAGTGCGGCGGTCATGTCGAAATACCCGGTCATCGCATCCAGCGCCCGGCCCGAAAGCGTGAATGCCTCACCCGTCGAAAGCGACACTTTTTCGGAATCTACACGCTCGCATGTTCCAATCGCTATGGAGATACGCGTATCGGCCTCAAGCCGGGCGCGTAGCTGCGCGCGCAGATAGAGCGCCAGGCGCAAGGCGAGATTGTGTTCGGTCAAGAGAAGCTGCCAGGCATCCCCGCGATAGATATCGAGCCGCGCTTCGACAGGTTCAGACCAGCTGTTGCAGAACCCTTCTGCTGCCCCCTGCAAAACCGCCCGCACCTGCGCAAGCGTCTCCGCCGGCATCTCCGACGAGGCGATGATATCCCCCGTCAGGACGGCATGAATGCGCTGGTTTTCTGGCGGATTGGCCACTACGGCACCCAATAGACAGTTATTATTGACTGTCTTATATAAGACAATCATTTACGATTGTCTAATACTGAGTACTAACCGAACGGCTTGTCGATGGAGGGCGAAAACGCGCTGAAAAGTTTCGGCCCGTCTTCCGTCATGTAGAGGCAGTCTTCCAGCCGCACGCCGAATTCGCCGAAGGTGTAGAGTCCCGGCTCGTTGGAGAAACACATGCCCGGCGCAAGCGGGGTGTCCTCGCCCTCGACAAAATTGACCGGCTCATGCCCGTCGAGCCCGATGCCGTGGCCCAGCCGGTGCGATAGCCCCGGGGTACGATAGCCCGGTCCATAGCCCTTGCTTTCATAGAAGGCCCGCACCGTCTCATCGACCAGCCCTGCCCGCACACCGACCTGCGCAGTCTCCAGCGCCAGTTCCTGCCCGGCCTTTACCGTGTTCCAGACATCGCGCTGCTTCGCCGTCGGTTCGCCGAACACCCATGTGCGCGAGATATCGCTCTCGTAGTCATGCACCCCGCAGCCGCAATCCATCAGGATGACCGAGCCCTCGCGCACGGTCTGCCTGCTGTTTGTGCCATGCGGATAGGCGCTCGCCTCGTTCAGCAGCACCATGGAAAACTCCACCGCCCCGCCAAGCGCTTCGGTCGCCTTGCTCATCATCGCGGAAATGTCGCCCTGGCTCATGCCCAGTTCGACACGCGGGTAAATATGTTTGTAAGCCGCCAGCGTGATGTCGTTCGCCGTCTGCATCAGGGCGAGCTCGGCGGGCGACTTGTACATGCGAACCCCGCGCGTGACGCTCATGCCGGAAACCGTTTCGAAGGCTGGTGCGGCTTTCGCGATACCATTCGCGATAAAGTGGCGAACTGTTTCTTCTATGGCGATTTTACCCGCGTCATGGCCCCGGTCTTTCAATGCCCCGGCCACCAGCACGAACGGGTTCTCATTCTCGTGCCAGGTGTGTACATCGACATCGACCTTCACGCTCTCGCGCACCGACGGCTCCTCGAAGTAAGGCGTGACGACCACCGGCGTGCCTTCGGCCGGGATCACGACACCCGTGAACCGCTCAGAGCGCCACCAGCGGATGCCTGTGAAATAGACAAGCGCCGAACCGGCCTCGATCACCAGCGCGGAGATGCCCTGTTCCTGCATCAACGCCTGCGCCTTTTCGAGACGCTGCTGGTGTTCTTCAGGTGAGATCGGCACTGCATTGGCGGCAATGTCGCGAAGCTCGTCCGGGGCTGTTTGCGCCGTCGCCTGCCCCGTGCCGAGCACCAACCCAGCCGCGCCGCTCGTCAGAAGAAATTCGCGTTTCGTCAGCATCTTCCGCCTCCATCTTGATCCGGGAGACAGTCTGCCGCGCTCACCCTACTTGTCCAGACACCAGCGCATGATCGCCTTCTGTGCGTGCAGGCGGTTCTCGGCTTCGTCGAAAACCAGCGAATTCGGCCCGTCGATCACTTCGCTGTCGACCTCCTCACCCCTGTGCGCAGGCAGGCAGTGGAGGAACTTCGCGCCCGGCTGGGCGAGATCCATCAGCTCCTCGGTCACAGCGTAAGGCTCCAGCGCCTCAAGGCGCTCATCGGCATCGAGGTCGCCCATCGAGACAAATGTGTCCGCGATCACGACATCGGCCCCGGCCACGGCATCTTCGGCGGTAGCATAAAGCTCGACCCGGCCCTGCATCTCGCGGGCGATCTCGACATCGTCTTCGTCCGGGGCGAACCGGTCCGGCGTGCCGACAGCCAGCGTGAAACCGAACTTGGCGCTCGCATGGATGAAGGAGGAGCAGACATTATTGCCATCACCGACCCAGGCCAGACGCGCGCCCTTGAGGTCGACCCCATGCTCTTCCAGCGTCATCAGGTCCGCCATGATCTGGCAGGGGTGAGACCGGTCGGTCAGCCCGTTGATGACAGGCACGCTAGCCGACTCGGAGAAGTCCTCCACATCGCCATGATCGTTCGCGCGGATCATCACCATGTCGACATAGCGTGACAGGACGCGGGCAGTATCGCCAATGCTTTCACCCCGACCGAGCTGCATGTCGGCGGAGTTCAGCACGATGGAGGTTCCGCCGAGCTGGCGTATGCCGACATCGAAACTGGTGCGCGTACGCGTCGATGACTTCTCGAAGATCATGGCCAGGATATGCCCGTCCAGCGGCGCTCCTTCGTCCACCTTGCCTTTCGGCCAGCCCCGCCGGGCCGCCTTCATGGCATGGGCCTCATCGAGCATGCTGCGCAGATCGCCAGCCTCAAGCTGCCAGAGATCGAGAAAATGCCGGATCGCCATGACGTGTCCTCCTGCCGCCTCTCTCCTGAAATCATGAGGCGGAAAAACCAAAGGCCGCGCCTTAATGGAAAATTTTACCCGTGCCTAGGGCGATACGGCCCGAACGCAAACTTGCCTGCCCCCGAATTGTGTCTAGTTTGACATGTATGAGTGACAAGAAGGCCGACACGACGACAGTCCCGCCGGATGCGCCCGCCGATGGCCCGCTTCTGCTGGGAAGCGTCCTGGATGGCACAGGCGGCGCCAAAGCCGTCTCATGGGCCGAAGCCCAGCGCTGGATACAACCCGACAAGGGAAGCGTTCTCTGGCTCCACCTCGACCGTGTCTATCCTGACCTTGACGACTGGCTCCACGATTCCCTGAATCTCAATGAAGCCACGGCAGACGTTCTGCTCTCCAACGAGACCCGCCCGCGGGCCTTCCGTGAGGGCGATAGCCTGATCACGGTGCTGCGCGGGATCAACTTCAATCCCGGTGCCGACCCGGAAGACATGATCGCCATGCAGATGTGGTGCGACGGCCAGCGCCTCATCACGCTGCGGCGCCGGCGGCTGCAAACCCCGCGCGACATTCACGCCGAGCTCGCTTCCGGGAACGGACCGTGTAGCGCAGGTGACCTGTTCACCGCCCTGACAGAACAGCTCGTCGTCAAGATGAACCGTGCCATCGTCGAGATGAACGAGCGCATCGACGAGATGGAGGACGATGAGGACAGCGAAGTCGATGAACTGCTCACCGAGATCGCCGAAATCCGTCGCAACTGTCTCGCCCTGAAACGGCACATGTCGCCGCAGCGTGAGGCCCTGCTCCTCATCCAGCGCAATCCACCGTCCTGGCTGTCAGAGGAGAACCTCATCGACATCCGCGAGACCGGCGAGCGGCTTGAGCGCTACCTCGAAGACCTCGACGTCTCCAAGGAGAGCGCGCTCGTTCTCCAGGATGATCTCAACAACCGCGCCGCAGCCCGCATGAACCAGACCATGTACATGCTCTCCATCGTGGCTGCGGTGTTCCTCCCGCTCGGCTTTATCACCGGCCTGCTCGGCATCAATGTCGGCGGTATGCCCGGGGTCGAATCCGGTAATGCCTTCTGGATCACGGTCGGTATGCTGGCAGCGATCATGGGTCTGCAATACTTAATCTTCAGGAAGCTCAAATGGCTCTAGCACATTGGATAGTCTCTCTCGCTCAACAGGGCGCAAGCCAGCCCGCAGATGAAACTGGGGCCACCTCCGAAGACACGGCCAGCAACGGTGAAGAGACCACCGGCAGCGAGAACGGGGATCTTATCCAGAACCATATCGACTGGACCGAGGCCAGAGAGGCCACCATCGACGGTTTCAACACTTTCCGGGACAATTTCCTGTCGCTTGGCTCTATCTGGCAGGCACTTGCGGTACTGGCCGCCGTCGGCCTTGGCTGGCTTGTTTCACGCTATCCGGCAGGCCAACTGCGCAGATATGCCGACAGCCGCCCGAATGACGACATCCTCTCAAGGCTTGCCCTGTCGCTGGCCCGGATTGTCTGGCCTGTCTTCATTGTCCTGCTGCTGTGGATCGCGACAGCGGTGTTCAATGCTGTCGGCCTGCCCAATACAGGCCTGCGCATCGCCGCGAGCCTTCTGAATGCCTGGATCGTGGTGCGCTTCATCACGGCGAACATGAAGGAAGGCTTCTGGCAGACGGCCATCGCGGTGCTCGCCTGGACGGTCGCCGCGCTCTACATCCTCCGCCTGCTCGGGCCGGTTACAGATGCCCTGAATGCCGCAGCCTTCACGGTTGCCGGGGTCAAGATCACCATTCTGCGGATCATCACCAGTGTCTTCATTGCGGTGGTTGCGCTCTGGATCGGTCGCGTGGCTGGGGATGCGGCCCAGTCGCAGCTGAAATCCAGCAAGTCACTGAACCCTTCAATGGCCGGCCTGCTTGGCCAGGTCCTGAAGGTCAGCTTCATGACAGCCGCGATCCTCTTCGCGATCTCGTCACTTGGCGTTGACCTGACCGCACTTGCCGTCTTTGGCGGCGCTCTCGGTGTCGGTATCGGTTTCGGCCTTCAATCGATATTCTCGAACTTCATTTCCGGCATCATCATCCTGTTCGAACGCTCAATTAAGGTCGGCGACTTCATCGAGCTGCAATCCGGCGTGACGGGGCTCGTCAAAGAGATCAACATCCGTTCGACGCTGGTCACAACGAATGACAATGTCGATATCCTCGTGCCGAATGAGGAGTTCATCAAGGCGCAGGTCATCAACTGGACCCTGCGCGATGCGCGCCGCCGCATGCGTGTGGAGTTCGGCGTGGCCTATGCTTCCGACAAGGAAGTGGTCAAGAAGGCCGGTCTTGAAGCGGCTGACGAAGTGCAATGGACGTTCAGGGATGCCCCAGGCCGTGACCCTCAGGTCTGGCTGACCGGGTTCGGCGACTCAGCGCTCGATTTCGAACTGGTCGTCTGGCTGACAGAGGAAGCGGTCAAGAAACCCTCCCGCGTAAAGGCCGACTACTATTGGGCACTGCATACCGCGCTCACGAAATACGACATCGAAATCCCATTCCCGCAGCGCGATATCAATTTCCGCAATCCGGGTGATTTCAAGGTCTTCATGGCCAGAGATGGCGAGGAACCGGGCGACGCCTAGATGAGTGATGCAACACCAGGCAAGACACGCCTGTTTCGCCTGACCTGGCCGACACTCGCCTGGGTTGTGGGGCTGAACGTCATACCAGCGTTGCTCGCCTACCCCTTTTTCGGTCTCGCATACGGGACAGCATTCTGGTTCATCGTCATTCTGCCTTATTCCATATGCGGCAGTCTCAGCCCCCTGTTACGGGCCAGTTTCCAGGATCGACTGGTGCTTCTGGGCTGCCTGGTCCTGCTGGCCGGGCTGGTCTTCATGTTTCTGATCGCGTCTTTCGGGGTGACGTCGCCCGCCACAGCGATCGCAATCCTGTTCTTCGCAACAGTTGCGGTTCCCGTGATCGACGCTGCAAACGCGGTACAATACCGCTATCCCACATTTCGCGACCAGAACGGGAAGACCATGTCGGACTTCTTCGAGGCCGATCCCACAACGTGGTAGATGCGCCGCGCCCTAGTCCAGCCAGTTCAGCGCCGCTTCAAGCGCCAGGTCCGGCCCGTTGCCATTGTCCGCGACAACCCTGTAAGGCGGCACCCAGTAATGGCGCGGCGTACCGTCGACATGGCGCAGGTCATAGGCCGGCAGACGCACGCTGAGCCCGCTGCCCGGCAGCTCGAAACTCTCCACGCCGCCCGCGAGCCGGGCCATGGGCGTACCAAAGACGCGCGCCCGGTTCAGCCCGTCAAAGCCTATAGCCATTCCTTCGCCCATGCTGCCCGTCCAGCGCCCAGCCAGCACCGCGACGCGGCCCTTCACACGCCAAGGCCCGCGTGATGCTGCCCGCCGCTTGCTCTCACCCTCCCAGCGCGGGCCTGAGAGCTGGTAAGTCTTCACCCCTGAAATGAACCGCCCGAGCACCGGTTCTGCCACATCGGTATTGCCGCCGCCGGGTGTGTTGCGCAGGTCGACCACCCAGGCTTCAACGCCGCGAAGTTCATCCAGCGCGGCCTCGAAGGCCTCGACTGTCTCCGGATTTCCTAGCGAGTCCTCGAACCGGATATAGCCGATATTCCCGTGCAGACGGCGAGATGACACGAGACCATCGCGCGTCCCCCTCTCTCCAGACGCTTGCAGATCAAGCTCCAGGGCCTTGTTATTGCGTTCAATTTGAATCGTCCTGCTGTCCCCGCGAACCCCTGCGGCCTGCGCATTCAGCGCCCATTCGAGCCGCGCCTCGCTGACCCGGTTCCGCCCAGCCCGGATGCGCTCGATGGCGCTGGCAATGACCGGCACGCCATTCATCTCCAGCACGATATCACCGACTTCCAGCCCGGCCCCAGCTGCTGGCGAGCCCGCCCGGACAGCTGTCACCACGGCTATGCCGCTCCTGTAGTCGAGCCAGTAGTCGCTGCCCGAAGGCACAAGCCTCGGCGAGGTAGCAGAGTTGGCATTCAGCGAGACATGATTGTCCCAGAGCTGGTCGAGCAGCCGCTCCAGGATTGCGAGGTGGCCGGCCGGGCTCGCGGCGGCTGCGGTCTCAGCCTCTGCCCGTGCCATTTGGCAGGCTTCCGCCCAGCCTTCGCGCCGAGGCTCGAAATAGACATACTCCTCGCGCACGAGGTCGCAAAGTGCGTCGATATCCTGCCGGACCGGAAGGCTTTCATCCTCTGGACGTTCCTGCGCATGGGCCACGTCCGGCATGGTCTCGTGGTGGTACGCCAGCGGTATGACAGTAGTCCAGAAAATCGCGCTCGCCAGTACAGGCAGGGCGCGCGGCAGCATCCCTCTCAACATGAGCTGTCTCTCGTGTGCCGAACCGTCAGCGCCGGGTGAGCTGTTTCAGATTGATCGCCTTGCCGAGAACGAACCCGATCACGACACAGAGCAACATCAGGAAGACGCGGCGTGTCTCAAATCCGAAGCCCAGGAAATTGACCTGAATCGTTGCCAGGTTCTGCAACGCGAAGATGATGACAAGGGCGAGCAGGATTAAGGCGAGCCATGTCTTGGCGTTTTTCATTCAAAAATCTCCTGAAGCTGGATGTACCAGTAATGCTGATCCTCTGGCCGCGCGGGTCAAGCCCTGGCTTCGGAACAGGCACACGGCTGGTCCGTTGTAAACTATATGCAATGGTTCGGACCGCTGAATGTCATACGCCGCTCACCGCCCTGGCAGAAGGTCGGCGTGCCAACAACCCGCGTCGTTTCCGGCATCGGGGGCAAGCTGGGCGAGAACAATGTCGCGCTGGTCGCGGGCGGAGTGGCCTTTTATGCCTTTCTCTCCATCTTTCCCGCCATTGCCTGCGCTCTCATGCTGTGGGGGCTGTTCACCACTGAGACCGAACTACGCTCCTATCTCGACCTGTTGAGTGCAGTCGTTCCGGAATCGGCCTTCACGCTGATCTCGAACCAGATGATCCGGATTGCCGACAGCCAGACAACCGGGCTTTCATGGGGTGCGGTGCTTTCCCTGGGACTTGCGCTCTGGTCTTCGTCGCGGGCGGTGAATGCCCTGCTCAGCGCGGTGGCTGTAACCTATGACCGCCACAAGAAGCGCGGCTTCGTCACCCAGAACCTGCTCGCGCTCGGTTTTACCGGCGGCGGGATCGTCTTCGCCCTCCTCTCGCTGGCCGCGATTGGGGCTGTGCCGCCAATTATCGACGCGCTACAGCTGGGCTCATTCATAGAAGCCGGTCTCAGGATTGTACGCTGGATTGCGGTGCTGAGCCTGTTCCTCGGCGGCATCTATGCGTTCTACCGCATTGCACGCCCGCATGGCGTCCGTCATGCCGACCTGCGCACACGCCCGGTCCTGCCCGGAACGATTGTCGCAGGCACGATCTGGCTTGCCGCCTCGGTTGGCTTTTCCTTCTATCTCGGCAACTTCGCCGACTATAACGAGACTTTCGGTTCGCTTGGTGCCGCGGTCGCCCTGCTGATGTGGTTGTGGCTGTCGGCTTTCGCCGTCTGCATCGGCGCAGAAACGAACGGCGTCATCGGACGCGACAGAAAAGACACCGCTCAATCCGCCAGTTGACGCTACGTTGCATCTTGCAGCCCCCGGCCGCACCAATAATCTCCCGGCAAAATGGGAGGATCACATGAAACTATACAATTCCGTCGGGCCAAACCCGCAGGTCGTGCGCATGTTCATGGCCGAACGCGGGCTGACCATTCCGCTCGAGGATGTCGACATCATGAAGGGCGACAACCGCCAGGACGGCTATCTTGCGATCAACCCGGCCGGACAGCTGCCTGCCCTCCTGCTGGATGACGGTATGCTGATCACCGAGATCACGGCGATCTGCGAATATCTCGACGAGACGCAAGCTGGCGACAGCCTGATCGGCGCGACCCCGGAAGAACGCGCCCAGACGCGGCGCTGGACCCGCTGGGCCGACCTGCAGATCGTCGAGCCGCTGACATCGGGCTTCCGCGCCGCTGAGGGCCTGCCCATGTTCAAGGACCGGATGCGCTGCCTGCCGGAAGCCGCCGAAGGGCTGAAAGCCATCGCGCAGGACAATCTCGCTTTCCTCGACAAGCAGCTTGCCGAGCGGGACTATCTGGCCGGCGATCACTTCTCGCTCGCTGACATCCTGCTGTTCTGCTTCCTCGCCTTCGGCGAACAGGTTGGCCAGCCACTCAATCGCGACCTGAAGAACGTTGCTGCCTGGTTTGACCGGATGGCCAAACGCGAGAGTGCGAAGGCTTAGGAGAAAGCCGGCGCGTGCTCATTGCAGGTGTCAAAGCCCAAAGCCCCACACGCGCCAGGTTTACATCTAAGTAGATAGGCCCTCAGACCGCTTCGCGGTCGAGGGTGAGGCGTGCCGTGGACGGTACTGCTATCCTTCAGCCGCGGCCTGTTCCTCATCACACAGATCTATGATGCGGTTGAGCTTGGCGACGAAGTCGTCGAGCTTTCCGGGGCCAAATTCCGCGTCGATGCGCTGATTGATCGAAAGCATCGCGTTGCTTGCGCAGTCGATCGCTGCCTCCCCATTCCCCGTCAGCTTCAGCACCCAGGCGCGGCTGTCACTGCGGCTGCGCGTCTTTTCCAGCATACCGAGCCCGATCAGGCGTTTGACCATGGCGGTGATCGCGGAATCATTGAGCCGCAGGTCGCGCGCAAGGCTGGTCTGGTTGAGTTCCTCCGCTGCGCCGACGCGGGTCAGAACGCCAAGCTGTGGGGCGGTGATACCGGCGGCCTCGACCAGCTGGCGATCCGTAACCTTGCGCATCTGCTGGGCGGCGATCTGGAGGCGTGAATAAAGCCGCGGATTTTTCGTTCTAGTTTCCATCGCCCTGCCCTTGCACCTCCAGCTTACACCCGATATACTTCACAGGTGAAATAATATACATTTGCAGGCTATCTGGCAAACCCAGCCTGCATCAGACTCAATCCGTAACGCTAGTTTCTCTGGGAGGAGAAGAAAACCATGGATACCGGAAGCCTCGACAAACTCAACGTCCGCGATGACCTGCATGACCTGCGGATGTCGGAAAAATCCGTCCCGCTGTATGAGCACGTCAAGAAGTTCATCAAGGAAGAAGTCGATCCGATGAGCGTGAAATTTCACGAACTCGGCGCCAACCGCGCAGATCGCTTCTCATACGCCCCCGGCCAGCTCGAGGAACTCGACAAGGTCAAGCAGAAGGCCAAGGACCAGGGCCTGTGGAACTTCTTCCTGCCCAACGCCGAGACCGGCGAGGGCCTGCCCAATCTCGACTATGCCTATATCGCCGCTGAGCTGGGTAAGAACTCGCTCGCATCGGAAAGCATGAACTGTGCAGCACCGGACACCGGCAATATGGAAGTGCTGGAGCGTGTCGGCACGCAGGCGCAGAAGGACCAGTGGCTGAAGCCCCTGCTGGCTGGCGAAATCCGCTCCGCCTTCGCGATGACCGAGCCGCACACGGCCTGTTCGGACGCGCGCAACGTGCGTACGCAAGCAGTGCTGAAGAACGGTGAATGGGTCATCAATGGCGAGAAGTATTACGCCTCTGGTGCTGGCGACCCGCGCTGCAAGATCATGATCGTGATGGTCCAGACCGATCCGGACGGCCAGAGCCATGAGCAGCAGAGCCAGATCCTCGTGCCGATGGACACGCCTGGTGTTGAAGTGCTCGGCCCCATGCATGTCTTCGGCAAGGACGATGCCCCGCACGGCCACATGCATATCCGCTTCACGGACGTGAAAGTGCCGGAAGAGAACATCCTGCTCGGCGTTGGCCGTGGCTTTGAAATCTCACAGCTGCGTCTCGGCCCGGGCCGTATCCACCACTGCATGCGCTCCATCGGCGCGGCCGAAAAGGCGCTCGACCTGATGCTCGAGCGTGGCATGAGCCGCGATGCCTTCGGCCAGCCGCTGGTCAAGCTTGGCGGCAACCAGGAGAAGATCTCGCGTGCCCGCATCGAGATCGAGGCCTGCCGCCTGATGGTGCTGAAAGCCGCCAAGGCGATGGACGTGCTCGGCAACAAGGAAGCCCGCGTCTGGATTTCCATGGTCAAGGCGATGGTGCCGGAGAAGGTCTGCAAGATCATCGACGACGCGATCCAGATGCACGGCGCGACAGGTGTCTCGCAGTGGACCCCGCTCGCTGACATGTACACCAGCCAGCGTACGCTGCGCCTGGCAGACGGGCCTGATGAGGTTCACCACATGGTCGTCGGCCGCAACGAGATCGGCCGTATGGGCATGAGAGGGCAGAAGTAAGCACTTCGCCCGATACCAGAATGAAGAAAGCCGGCGCCCGAAGGTGCCGGCTTTTTTATGCCTTACACTTCAGCGGCCAATGCCGCCCCCTGATTGCGGACATTGCCGACAGCCGGATCGACCGGCCATGCGTGCATGTCCTCAGTTGCGAACGGTTCGAACAGGTCTTCGACCTTGCGCTCATCAGCGTCCAGCCAGCGGGCATAATCCTCCGGTCGCAGGATAACCGGCATACGTGTATGCAGGCCTGCCATCAGGTCATTCGGACGGGTTGTCAGGATGGTGAACGTGTCGATCTCCGACCCGTCAATCATGGCCCGGTCCCAGAGACCGGCGAAACAGAACCAGCGCCGGTTGCGCAGGCCAATGCCAAACGGCTGGCGTTTACCCCTCGGCCCGGACCATTCATAGAAACCGCTTGCCGGCACCAGGCAGCGGTGATGACGAAAAGCGCCGCGAAAGGTGTTGCTCTCGGCAACCGTTTCACTGCGCGCCCTGAAAGTGGAGAACTTCTTCTCGCTGAGAGGCTTTTTCCACCATGACGGCACAAGCCCCCACATGGCCGGGGCCATTTCACCAATCGGCGCACGCCCCGGCCTGTCCGGCACATGGCGCAGGATCGGCGCTAGCTGCGTCGGGGCGATATTGTACGCTGACTCTGGCGGGTCGACGCCTTCAGGCGGCTGAAGGATAGACAGGGCGGCATGATAGTCCGCCCATGTCACATCCTGTCTGAAGAAACGCCCGCACATGGCTCAAGCGTCGGCCGATCCCGGCAGAAAGTCCAGAGAGGTTTACCCCTCCATCTCCCACTCGGTCAGCGCGGTGTCCATCACGCCGATGGCTTCGCGCACGTCAGCGTCCTCAATGATGAGCGGCGGGGCGAGGCGCAGGACATTGGCTCCGGCGACGCCGACGAGCAGGTTCTTGTCACGGCAGGCATTCTGGACGGGTTTCGGCGCGGCTTTTAGCCTGAGCCCGGTGAGCAGGCCTTTGCCGGTCACGCCCTCGACCTTGTCGGGATGGCTGTCAGCCAGTGACTTGAGGCCCTGTTGCACCGTGCCGGAAACGCGGCGGACTTGCTCCAGAAACGCTTCGTCGGAAATGATGTCCCAGACGGCATTGCCGACAGCCATGGCGAGCGGGTTGCCGCCATAGGTCGACCCGTGGGAGCCGGGCTGCATCGGTTCGCCGACCGCTTCGGTCATCAGGCAGGCGCCGAGTGGGAAACCGCCGCCAATGCCCTTGGCGAGACACATGATGTCGGGCTGGGCATTCTCGGCCCACTCATGCGCGAACAGCTTGCCGGTCCGGCCCATGCCGCACTGGATCTCGTCATAGATCAGCAGCGTGCCGGTCTCGTCGCAGAGCTTGCGCAGGCCGGTGAGGCATTCTTCTGGCATCGCACGCACACCGCCCTCACCCTGTACAGGCTCGACGAAGACCGCACAGGTCTTGTCGGTGACAGCTTCCTTGAGCGCATCATGATCGCCCCATTCTATCTGGCGGAAACCTTCAATCGGCGGGCCGAAGCCTTCAAGATATTTCGGGTTACCGCCGGCATTGATCGCACCGAGCGAACGGCCGTGGAAGGCGCCCGTGAAGGTGACGAACTCAATGCGCTCGGGATTGCCATTCGCCCAGTGATACTTGCGCGCAGCTTTGAGCGCGCACTCGACCGCCTCTGTGCCGGAATTGGTGAAGAAGACACGGTCGGCGAAGGTGCGTGCGCACATCTTGTCGGCGAAGTCCTCGCCCGCTTCGACGCGGAACATGTTGGACAGGTGCCAGAGCTTGCCGGCCTGCTCCTGGAGGGCCTCGACCAGCTTCGGATGGGAATGGCCGAGCGCGCTGACAGCGATGCCAGCGATGAAGTCGAGATATTCCTGACCCTCTTCAGTATAGAGGCGCACGCCCTCACCGCGCACGAACGCCTCTTCCGGCGGCCTGTAGACGGGCAGGATGTGGGCGCGGGGATCAGACATGAACGGGCTCCAGTGTTTGATGTTTCGAAGTTATTCGACTTGTAGGGCGCGGCTGGCAAAGTCAACACAGGGCGCAAATTGGCGCTGTGGCCGCCTCTGCGACATGGGCTTTCAGATAGATAGTTTTATTTGCAATTATGCATGGGGGCCATGCTGACAGCGAGGCTAGCCATGCAGCATCAATGGCCTTACCTGCACGCTGTTGGTTGCAGAGCCAACGGCTAAATCATGTTTAATAATTGTTTTTCGATATGTGCTTGACGTTTATCAATAAAGCATATATTGATTATCAATAATAAACGAGAGCCCGGCTGGTGTCACCCCTGACGCCCTGACCCTGAGCCACCAGTCGGGCTCAACACATACGAGAAACTCCAATCTTCAAAGGCTCCTCCGGGGGCCTTTTTTCTTGGCTGACACCCTGGCGAGGTGCCCGTCCGGACGAAATAGCGCCCATACATGCTGCAAGTCCGCCCGGTTGATGGGCAGAACTGGTTCGTATCGCAATTATTTCAGCCAGGTCCATTGTTTCCGCACGTCTGGCGAGAGCATGGTGATGCCAGAAAGCCGGTTGTGTGAAAGGGCGTTGAAACAGCGGAATCAGGCAAAAAAATTGGCGCGGCCATCGGGCCGCGCCTGTAAGAGTTCTTGCAGCGTTTCCTCCCAGAAACTTGCAAGACTCATAACGCCAATTTTCTGTCACAAAGTCAAGCGCGCTGTTTCAGATTGGTAACAAAGTTCTCGAATGACGGCGTATTCCGGTCAAAAATGAACTCTGCACCGAGGATGGAAACAGGCCCAGCCCCCGATTCCGCGATTCGCCGGGCATTTTCTTTCGCCGCCTGAGCGGTCGACAGAGCCGCATTTTCCGACACGGGCTCCAGGTTTTCGCCTGTGAGGAGAGAATCGGGGATCGGATGCGCGGCCTGTAGCAGTTTCTTCGCATCCGCCGATTCCACCGCCTCGACCGAAGCAAGCAGTTTTTCCAGCGCGCCGAGCGCTTCCTCGTCCCAATGCGCCCCCAGCGATCCGGTGAGCGCCGCCTTGGACTTCAGCATCACACCATCATCGAGCACTTTCAGACCATTGGCCTTGAGCGTCGCGCCGGTCGAGGTGATATCGACGATGACTTCAGCCTGCCCAGAACTGGGCGCGGCCTCTGTCGCCCCGGCGCTCTCGATCAGCCGATATTCGCCAACAGATTTCTGCGCGAAGAAGTTGCGCGTCAGCCGCATATACTTGGTCGCGACCCGCATACGGCGTCCATGCTTCTGGCGGAACAGCGCGCCAGCGGCTTCCAGCTCACGCATCGTGTTCACGTCCAGCCAGGCTGACGGGACGGCTACGACGACATCCGCGCCGCCGAAATCAAGCCGGCGTATGACGCTCGCATCGCGGGACAGGTCCGGTGAGAGGTCATTCAGCAGGTCCTCGCCGGTCACGCCGATATGGAAGGCCCCGTCGATCAGTCCCTGCGCAATTTCACGGGCAGACAGAAGCAGCACATCAGCTTCGGCAAGGCCCTTCAGCTCTGCCGTGTAGCCACGGGCACCACCGGTCTGCTTCAGGCTGAACCCGGCCTTGGCGAACCAGTTCTCGGCATTCTCTTTAAGGCGCCCCTTGGAGGGAATCGCAATCGTCAGGCGGCTCATGATGCGCCTCCCTCTTTCAGGCGGTCGGGGCGCACGACCCCACCAATCGCGGTGGCATCGACGGTGCCATTCGAGAGTTTTGACAGGAGCGTGTCATAGCGCCCCCCCGCCCCGAACGGCTTGCGGCCCGAGGCTTCACCGGGGCGGAACAGCTCGAACAGGAAGCCGTCATAATAATTGAAGCGGCGTCCGAAGGGGGTGCCGAAACGGGCACTCGTCATGAAGTCGCCCGCCTGCGCGCGCATCGCCGAAACACGCTTTTCCAGACCTTCCAGAACCGGATCAACGCCGCTGACGCCGGCCTTGCGAGCAATGGTCGAGAGGCTGTCGGCAGCTTCTTCGGGCGGGCAATCGACGGCCATGACAGCCTCGAGCGTCTCGCGCGCCAGTTCCGGCGCACCGCCATGTTCGGCGTCAGCAGCCTGGGCCAGCAGACCCTCGACAATCTCGTCCAGCGTGCGGGTGCCCTGCGGCTGGATGCCTGACAGGGCGAAAATGTCGGCCACGATGGCCTTGGCTTCGGCCGGGCTTGCGCCCTTGAGACGGGCAGCGAGACCGTGGGCGGGCTGTTCCGGCTTTGCCTCGAGCAGCGCCGAAACCCCGCCAACCTGGCGGAAGGCACGCTTCAGCGCATCGGCAAGACCGGGCGCCAGCGAAAGTGCGTCGACAAAAGCCGGGAAGACGGCCAGGTCGCCCATACGGGTCTCGCTTTCCTTCACACCGGACTCGCGGGCGGCTTCGCAGACGAGTGCGAAGACATCGGCATCGGTCTCAGGCGTGGACGCCGCACCATAGCGCTCGAAGCCGACCTGTGTGAACTCCACCCTGTCGTCGGGCACGATGGGTAAGCGGAAGGCGCGTGCAGCATAGCGTTTGACGGTCTCGCCACTGACACCGGCTTCGGCCTGCGCGATGGCAAGCGGCAGGGTGAGATCAGGGCGCAGGGCGCATTCCTCACCATTCGCGCCGACAAAGACGCAGAGGCGCGCACGCACCGCCTCGCCGGAGAGCTCCAGCGGCTGGCTCGCCGGCATGACGATGGGGGGATCGGTGAGCTCGCCGCCGAGGCGGGCGAAAATGTCTTCCGGGCTGGTCATTCGGCGGCCTCGACAATCTCACGCACGCGGGCGATCATTTCACTACGCGGGGCTTCGAACTGGCCGGGGCGCGCCTCGCGGTATTCCGCATTCGACTTGATCGCCGCGGCCTGTTTCGCACCTTCCTTCAGGTCCTTGATGGTGACGACGCCCTTGGCGATCTCGTCCTCGCCGACCATGACGGCGACGGGCGCGCC
Organism: Henriciella sp.; assembly: GCF_029936995.1. Lineage (GTDB taxonomy): Bacteria > Pseudomonadota > Alphaproteobacteria > Caulobacterales > Hyphomonadaceae > Henriciella. The sequence goes on along the minus strand of NZ_JAPYRE010000004.1, from coordinate 288,554 downwards.
GCGGCGGTCTGCATATTTCATCTGCGGGCGCATGCCGGAGCCACCCATATAGGCTTCCGCGCGGATGCCTGCATTTCTGAGTTCGGTCGCCACCCTGAGCGCGTCTGACGGGTCTTCGCGGTTGAGGTTGAGCACGACAACCGGGCCGTTGAGCGCGTCTATATTGCCGGAAATGGCAAACGCGGTGGCGAGGCGCGAGATACCGACGGAAAAGCCGGTCGCGGGCACTTTCTCACCGGTGAAGCGCGCGACGAGATCGTCATAGCGCCCGCCGCCGCCGACAGAGCCGATGCGGACGGTGTTGCCATCCTCGTCGAGCGTTTCACGCAGCAGTTCGGCCTCGAAGACCGGGCCGGTATAGTATTCAAGGCCGCGCACCACCGACGGGTCGAAGGCCACATCACCTTCCGGGCAGCCAAAGGCTTCAAGCGCCCTGGCGATGGCGGTGAGCTCATCGAGCCCGGCCTGCGCTTCCTCGCCGGTGCCGACGGCCTGCCCCAGCGCTTCCAGCGTCTCGCCACGGGTCTCGCGGCCAGCCTGCGCGAAGGCGAGGACACGTTTGACTTGCTCAGGGTCCAGTCCGGCCCCCTTGGTGAAGTCCCCGCTATCGTCCATGCGGCCCTTGCCCAGGAGGTCGGCAACGCCGCTTTCGCCCAGCCGGTCCATCTTGTCGAGCGCGCGCAATATGGTGAGGTGGGTGCCCGCATCCGATGCGCCGACGCCGGAGAGGACCGCATTCAGAAGGCGGCGCGTGTTCACCCGCACGACGAATTCGCTGTCGCCCGCGCCGGCCGCGCGCATCGCTTCAGCGGCCATCGCGATCATCTCCGCATCGGCATGGGGCCCCGGCGCGCCGACCGTGTCGGCATCGCATTGCAGGAATTCACGGAACCGCCCGGGCCCCGGCTTCTCGTTGCGCCAGACCGGGCCGGACGCATAGCGGCGGAAGGGCTTCGGCAGGGTCTGCCAGTTCTCTGCAGCAAAGCGCGCAAGCGGGGCGGTGAGATCATAGCGCAGCGAAATCCACTGCTCGTCATCATCCTGAAGCGAGAAGACCCCGGCATTCGGGCGGTCATCATCGGGCAGGAACTTGCCGAGCGCGTCAGCATATTCGAATGCGCCAGTGTCCAGCGCCTCGAAGCCCCAGCGGCGATAGACAGATGTCACCCGGTCGATCATCTCGGCCTGGGCATGAATGAGGCCCTCGCGCCGGTCCGGAAAGCCTCGGGGGCTGCGGGCGAGGTCCTTCCCTGTCTTCGGGGCGTCCGGGTCCTGTTTCTTCTTCTTGCTCATTGAGGCCGTCCTGTCTGGTCAGTCGCGCTTCGCCTTAGACGAAGCTGTTCAGCGTGTGAAGGCGGACGCGTCGATAGGGCGCGAGACCGGGTGGCGGCGCGTCTGCCTCTGGCGGTTCAATGAGAAGAATGAACACTTGAGAGAGAGGCGCAGCCGGACCGGTTCGCGCCTCGATCGGCGCGTCACGCGTGGTGATGGTGGTGATGCGTTCTCGTATTCATTGCGAGGCTGAATATGGGGCGGGGGCGGCGAAGTCAAGCGAGGTTCAAGATGACTAACTCAGTAATGCTTGCCCAAGCGCTACCAGCATTGCGAAGAAAGAAATAGCTATAGCGATCCAAGACCTTATGTCCGCAGGTCTTGAATTACGTCGCTCCAACTCCTGCATACCAGCTAGATGCTTTTCCGTGCCAACTCTCCAACCACCAATGAACTTAAGCAACTCGTCATCTGACAGTTTGCGAAGTGTTGCAGGCTCATGGTTGGGCATTTGATTCAACGACACGGTCCCTTTTTCACTTCTGAAAATTCCCATGCTTGGCCCCACTGATAATGTGCTCATGTCTGGGAATTATACATTGAGTCTACTTTCAGGCGAGCGGCACGGGGCTTGCTTCGCCTCTCAGGAGAAATCCGGAGACGTGCCGACATGAAACGAATGCTGCTTGCCCTTGCCGCTGCCGCCCTGCCCTTCAGCGCTGCCGCCTCGCCCGAACTGGCGACGCAATGGGGCGTGAAAGCAAGCGACCTGCGCGAGGACACCGCCAGCCTGATTTCCGTAATCGAAGCCTCCGGCACGGTGAATGTGCCGAGTGATTTTGAAACGGAGATTGCGCGGTTCTCCATGACGGCGTCCCGGCTTGGCAGCTGGATTGATGGCAATGGCGGCCCGTCTGACCTTGGCTGCATCTTTCGGGGCATGGCCGAGGAAGGCGAAGTCCAACTCGACGCGCTCGACACCGCAGACAGTGCACGCGAGACGCATACGAGCCTGAAGCGGCTGGCGGCGATGTTCTCCGACGCGGAAACGATTGCGGTGGCAGCGGCGCAGTCAGCCGGACAAGACGGGCCAGCGGCGGAGGCTGGCGCGACAAGCTGCGCCGCCAGCGCGGATGCGGCCCGGGCGGCGCTGGAGTAGATACCATTTACGCCGTTCATCCTGGCGCAGGCCGGAATGAGCCGAGGAAACGCCCTACCCCTCCTTCTTGAAGCGGGCCTTGAAGGCTTCCGGATCGAATACGCGGATGATTCCGGACTGGCTGCCGGTGGCCATCAGCGTGCCATCATCAGCGAACATGGCAATGCGGCCGTGTACAAAGCCATTGTGTACGCCCTCGATCTGGATGTCGCAGCACACCCATTCGGTCTCGACGATGCGGCGGATGCGGATCGTATTGTCGAGGGAGTTCGCCCCGGCTGGCAGGCCAAGCGCATGGCTGGTGCCGGAGGGGACGAAATCTGCAAGAACGGCCAGCATGACCGAGTCGATCGGATGGCCGGTCTTTGCGCGGCCCCAGAGGACGACGCGGCCATCCTCACTGCGCCCGCCTTTCACGTCACGCCCGCGCGCGTAGCGACCCTGGCCGACACGCATGTCGAGGAAGGTGTGCAGGTCCTCGCTCGTCTCGTCGAAGCGCGGCATGGGCGGGCAGTCGTCCGGCGCAGGTACGTCCGGCATGGTCAGCCACTGATGGGACTGGTCAGAGTCGCGTGCGCCGACGGCGGCATTCGCGGTGAAAATCTCCCGTTCTCCGACATGGGCGAGCACGCGGGCCTGGGTGATATTCTTGCCAACGACGGGTGCGCGCACGTCGACATCGACGACATGGCCAGGATTGGCAAAAGAGAGATATTGCGAGGTCGCCCAGATACATGGCCGCTCGGTCGTGCGCTCCAACGCAGTAACTGCGGTGGCCAGCCCGACACCCCCGAACAGGAACTTCTTGCCGGGCGGGCCGACGCAGAGCCGCTCCTCCACGGGCAGGTACCAGCGGTGCGGATTGTGCGTCGACTGAAGGTCGATGAAAGGAGAATCGGTCATGGGGATGAGGCTTTAGCGCAATTCATGCGCGGGTGGGAATGGGTGTTTTAATCCGATTATTGCTAACAGGCGTGACGTGGAATTGAACGTCCAGTCCGGAATGCTGGAGTCCGGGTCAGGCGCAAGTCTCCGTTCGCAAACAATTCCGGTTGCTCCGAGCTTGCTTTACCGTTCTTTCGGATCGAGGGCGTCGCGCAGGCCGTCACCGATGAAGTTCAGGCAGAGGAGCGTCACCGCCATCAGGACAGCCGGGGCCATGAGGAGCCAGGGCTTGTCCTGCATTTCCTTGGCACCGTTGGAGATCAGTACGCCGAGCGAGGTCAGCGGCTCGTTCACGCCGAGACCAAGGAAGGAGAGGAAGCTTTCCGCCATGATGACGACCGGGATGGTGAGCGTCACATAGACCGCGACCGGGCCGACCACGTTCGGCAGGATGTGGCGGCGGATGATCGCCGGGCCGGAAACGCCGGCGGCGCGGGCCGCCTCGATGAATTCCTTGCCCTTGATGGCGAGTGTCTGGCCGCGAACGATCCGGCTCATGGTCAGCCATTCAACTGCGCCAATGGCGGCGAAGATCAGGATGATATTGCGCCCGAAAACGGTGAGCAGGAGGATGACGAAGAAAATGAAGGGCATGGCGTAGAGCACGTCGACGAAGCGCATCATGAGGTTGTCGACGCGCCCGCCGACGAAACCGGCAATCGCGCCCCATGTCACACCGATGATGAGCGAGACGATGGTTGCCACAAGGCCGACCGCCATGGAGATGCGCAGGCCCAGCATGTTGCGGGCGACAAGATCGCGGCCCTGCTCATCGGTGCCGAGCAGGTGCCAGTTCTGAAGGGTGGGCGGCAGTTCTGTGTCGGCGGAAATCTGGCTGTAATCATGGACCCAGACCATCGGCCCGAAAGCCGCAATCAGGATCAGAACACCCAGCACCCACATGGAGATGACAGCGGCCTTGTTGTTGAACAGCCGGCGCTTGGCGTCATCCCACAGCGAACGTCCGCCTGCGAGCGCCTGCTCGACCGGATCCTTCCGGCCCGTCATGTCCAGCGTATCAACCATCAGTCATAACTCACTTTCGGGTCGAGCAGCGCGTAGAGGATGTCGGCAATCAGGTTGAAGATCACGATCAGCGTCGCGTAGATGATCAGCGCGCCCATGACGAGCGTATAGTCCCGGTTGATCGCGCCATCGACGAAATACGAGCCCATGCCGGGCAGCCCGAAAATGCGCTCGATGACGAGTGAGCCGGTCATCACCCGCGCCATGGCCGGGCCGGCATAGGAGACCAGCGGCAGGACGGCAGATGGCAGGACGTGACGGCGGATCACGGTGCGCTCGGCCAGCCCCTTGGCGCGCGCGGTGCGCACATGCGGCGAGCGCATCGTCTCGATCGTGGAGGCCCGCATCAGCCGGGAAATGATGGCGATCTGCGGCAGGGCGAGTGTCAGGACCGGGAGGGTCATGTTGTGAAAGCTCATCCCGATATTCGGGTATTCGCCCAGCCCGCCGACCGCGAACAACCCGGCCCCGAGCGCGAAGGTGAGAATCAGCAACGGGCCGGTCACGAAGGTTGGGATGGAAATACCCGCCATGGCGATCCCCATGACTGTATAGTCGCCAGCCGTGTTCTGGCGCAGGCCGGCAAATACGCCGAGCGCTGTGCCGACAGTCAGCGCGACCAGCATGGAAAGCGTGCCGATGGCAAGGCTGACCGGAAGGCCGTCCGCGATAAGATCATTCACGCTCTTGCCGAGGGTTTTCATCGAAGGACCGAAATCGCCCTGCAATACACCGAGCAGATAGTCCCAGAACTGCTTCCACAGCGGCTGGTCGAGGCCAAACTTCGCCTTGATGGCGGCTTCAGTGGCCGCGTTGAGCTTGCGTTCACCGTCGAACGGCCCGCCCGGCGCCATGCGCATCATGAAGAAGGCAACCGCGATGATGACCAGAAGCGTCGGAATCGCAAACAGCAGCCGTCGCGTGACATAAGCCCATGGAATACGGGAAAAGCTTCGCTGTAGCGCTGACACGATTGAGTTTTTCTCTTTTCCGTTTCACTCGAAGCGGCTATCGGCACTTGGAAGTCCGGCAGCGCGATCCTAGGTTCACGCCAGAGGTTCGCTTGTCAACGCCACATGACACCGAGGTAACAACATGGCCGACATCCGCCGCGTGACAGACTATTTCTCTGTTGCCCCACAGATCGACGAGACCGATCTGGATGAAATCGCCGCCGCAGGCTTCAAGACCATCATCGCCAACCGGCCGGATGGCGAAGGCGGGGTCGACCAGCCGCGCATGGGCTCGATTCGCACGCAGGCCGAAGCCCGCGGGCTGACCTTTGTGGCCGTGCCCTTTTCCGGGGCACCGACCCCGGAAATCATTGAGCGTATGCAGTCCATCCTGAACGAAGCCCCGACACCGGTTCTGGCATATTGCCGCACCGGCACACGCTCCATCACGGCCTGGGCGCTGACACATGGTGGACAGGGCCAGTCGGAGGAAATCGTAGATGCCGCCGCAGGCGCAGGCTATGACCTGTCAGGTATCCAGCATCTTCTGTGATCACATTGATGTGCACGGATGTGACGGCACACTGACCGGCAACACACCCTATATAAACGGTTGAATCTCTCTATATGCCGTGCGATTCAACTTTTTTCTGGCGCGCGGGGGCGCGAAGCGAGGTCTTATGTCACGCAACTGGCTGACAGATTTCAAATACGAAGACGGCAAGTGGCTCGTCAAAAAGACCGGGCACCGCGTGCCGGCCAACTTCGCGCTGGCCAATGACATCTTTACCTGGCTGACCTTCTACACCCTCGCCCAGTCCTGGCGCACATGGCGCTTCCTGACCGGCCACAAACGCCCCACCATTGCTTTCCATCCAGACAAGCCGCGCCCCTGGTATTTCATCTGGCCTGTCATGCACGCTTCAGGTGCCAAGCTCATCTCCGAAGTGGAAAAGGCCGACATCGTCTTCCAGTTTGACGATTCCACACACACCCGGAACACCCCGCCGACCACCAAGCCCGGCGCCACGCTCGTCAATTTCGGTTGTAACGACATTTCCAAAACCAAGGTCGCAGAGGCTTTCGAGCGCGCCGCAGGTTACAGCCTGAAAGTCGACCCCACCGTCTATCGCGGCCCGATGGTCGAAAAATCCGAAAAGAATGCCTGCCATGACGGGCGCATCATTGAAGGTCCTCTCGACCCCCTGCCGGGCAAGACCTATCAGCGCCTGATCGACAACGAGATCGAGGGGGGGCTGGTCGAGGACCTGCGCTGCTGCATCGTCGGCGGAGAGCCGGCCGTCTCTTTCAGAAAGCGCCGCCCGCTGACGCGACGCTTTCTTAATGAGAATGCCGAAGTTTTGCTCGATGAGCCGCGCAATTGCTACTCCGCTGATGAAATTGCGGTCATAAGGGCCTTTGCTGCAGAGCTCGGTCTGGATTGGGGCGGCATCGACGTGCTACGCGACCGCTCGTCCGGCCGTATCTATATCGTGGATGCCAACAAGACGGACATGGGACCGCCCGTGGCGCTGAAGCTTCCTCACAAGCTGAAGGCGACCCGCCGCATGGCCCATGCCTTCGTCACGGCGTTCACCCGGAAACGGTCACACTGATATTCGTCGCCTGAAGCGAACAGAAACCGCCGAAGAGGTCCCATGGGAATCCCGTTCGTCAAAGAAATAGATTTCGATTACGGCAAGGTCGAGCAGGTCTCGCCACTGATCCGCCGCGTCATCGCCAACAATCCAGGGCCATTCACCTATACTGGCACCGGCGTCTATATCATCGGACATGGCGAGGTTGCCGTGATCGATCCGGGCCCGGAACAGGCCGAGCATTTCGAGGCGCTGAAGGAAATCCTGAAAGACGAAAAGGTCACGCATGTCCTGGTGACGCACGGCCATTCCGACCACTCCCCCCTCGCCCAGCCGCTGGCCGACTGGGCCGGCTGCAAGACCTATGCGAAGAATTGCGGCGTGCCGACCGCCAAGGGCGAGCTTGGTTCTGCCGACGATCTCGGCTTCCAGCCCGATGTGCTGATCGGCGACGGCGACGTATTCTCAGGCCCCGGCTGGACGCTCGAGACCATCGAGACGCCCGGTCACACCTGCAACCATATCTGCTTTGCCCTGCGCGAAGAAAATGCCTGCTTCACCGGCGACCACATCATGGGCTGGTCAACAACGATCGTTGCTCCACCAGACGGGAATATGGGCGACTATATGCGCTCGCTCGACAGGATCGAGGACCGTAATTTCGATATTCTCTGGCCAACCCACGGCTCGCCCATCCGCGAGGATGTGAACGGCTTCATCGGGGCCTACCGCCAGCACCGGCTCGACCGGGAAGCCGCCATCATCAAGCATCTCAAGGCTGGTGAGACGAGCATTCCGAAGATGGTCGAGAGCATGTATGCCAATGTCGACAAGAAGCTGCACCCGGCTGCGGCACTCTCAGTGCTCGGCCATATGCTGAAGCTGGTCGAGGAAGGCTATGTCGAGACACCGGCCAAAGAGCCCTCGGTGCGCTCCGAATACACCTGGAAAGCGCTTCAGACGACGGGCTGAGCCAGCCATGAATCGCAAATGGCAACCTCATCCATCGGCTTCGCTCAGGATGAGGCTGCCATTGTTGTAGCCAATCTAAGGCTCCAGCCGCCCGTCGGCGCGGTCTTCCAGTTCGGTCATGAAGGCCGAGACGCGGCGGGCGTTTGCGCCGAGGTCTGACAGGCCGACACGGCTGATCGAGCGCATATCGACACGGGTTGCCCCCTCGACCTCACGGATACGCACGGCAACATCGTCCTTGAAGCCGAACCAGCCGGTCGTCGCGGTGGCTTCCATGAGGGTTTCCTCGACCTCCTCACCTGTCTCTGGCCGTGAGAAGATGTTCCAGCCGCGTGCTTCAGCGAGCTGGAGCACCATTTGTGCAATGTCGCTGACAGGCTGGTCAAAATAGAGTGGCTCGATCTCCCGGTCGTAGGCCGGTGGGACGGTTTCGCCATCGACGGTGCGTTCGGATTCGGCCTCTTCCTGGACTTCTGCCACCGAGCGCCCGCCCATACCGGGCCAGCGTTCCTCGATACCGGGAGAGTCCGGAATGACGGGTTCATCCTCGACAGGGTTGGCCGCATCGTCGTCCTTGCGCTGGGCCAGCAGGGCTTCCGAGAAACGCACCGGTTCCGACCAGTCTGTCTGGATGTCATGGATGGGCGGCAGGGCCAGCGCTTCCATCTGGAAGCCCAGCCAGCGCCCGCCGACATAGGCCGTGATCAGCGTGGCGAGCAGCGCAACGATCGCCGGCTTGAACCTTGGAAACCTGATAAAGGCAACGGCAAGGGCAGCGACCGAGACCAGTGCCGAGACGAGCAGGACATACCGGCCATAACCCGCATTCACGTTCCCGGTCATCTTGCCGAGGCCGAACTGCCAGCTCCAGAGCCCGTATTTCGACCCCAGTGCAGCCGCAGCAAACCACAGCACTGTCAGGAGCGAGACTGCGACCGCTGCGATGGACAGCTTCAGGCGCCAGCCTGCGGATGTTGGAACCGGACCACTCATGAATAACTCCTCGAAGGATGCTGGCGGGGACTCATACCTGTCTGCTGCGTACCCGCAAGGGCTGATCCGGGACAAGCCGTCTTGTCCCGGGTCACTGTTTCAGGCTGTCGGCAGCGTGTAGTCCTTGAACATTTCACGCAGCTTCAACTTGTTGATCTTGCCGGTCGCGCCCAGCGGGATTTCGTCGACAAAGGCAACATCATCCGGCGTCCACCATTTGGCGATCTTGCCCTCAAGCTGCTTGAGCACCTCTTCCTTGGACGGCTTCTCGCCATCGGCCGGCTGGACGATCAGCAGCGGACGCTCATCCCATTTGGGGTGATAGATGCCGATGGCGGCGGCATTGGCGACCTTCGGATGGCCCACGGCGAAGTTCTCGATGTCGATGGAGGAGATCCACTCCCCGCCGGACTTGATGACATCCTTGGCCCGGTCAGTGATGTGCATGGTCGAGTGCTTGTCGAGCGTGCCGACATCGCCGGTGTCGAAAAAGCCGCTTTCGTCCAGGATATTGCCGCCATCGCCCTTGAAGTATTCAGAGGCAATCGCCGGGCCACGGCAGACAAGGCGTCCCGACGTCTCGCCGTCCCGCGGCAACTCATTGCCATCATCATCGACAACCTTGAGTTCCACACCGAATGGCGGGCGGCCCTGCTGCAATTTGTAGGCAACCTGTTTCTCGTGCGGCGCATCGGCGAGTTCGGCTGGAAGCGAGCCGAGCGTGCCAAGCGGCGAGAGTTCCGTCATGCCCCAGGCGTGGAACACCTCGACATCATAGTCTTCCTCGAACGCCCTGAGAATACGTTCCGGCACCGCCGAACCGCCAATGACGACCTTGCGCAGATGCGGCAGCTTGAGATTGTTTTCCTCAAGATAGGTGAGCAGGAGCAGCCAGACAGTCGGCACGGCCGCCGTGATCGTCACCTTCTCCTTGTCGAGCAGCTCATAGACTGCCTTGCCGGACATATCTGCGCCAGGCATGACCATCTTGGCCCCGGTTGCCGGGCACGCAAACGCCAGCCCCCAGGCATTGGCGTGGAACATCGGCACGACCGGCATGACAACATCTGCCGCGCCCATGCCCAGCGTATCGACGCCCATGGTGATGAAGGTGTGCAGCACGTTGGAGCGGTGGGAATAGAGCACGCCCTTGGGATTGCCCGTAGTGCCGGACGTGTAACAGAGGCCGCAGGCAGTCTGCTCGTCGAAATTGCCCCATTCGGCTTCCTGCGGCTGGCCGTCGATCCAGGCCTCATAGGATACCGCATTCAGTGAATTTTCCGGCATCTTGTCCTGGGCGGCCAGGATGATGAACTTCTCGATCGTCTTGAACTGGTCTTTCGCCGCCTCGACGATGGGCAGGAAGGTCGTGTCAAAGATCAGGATACGGTCTTCAGCGTGGTTGGCGATCCAGGCGACCTGATCCGGATGGAGGCGCGGGTTCACGGTGTGTAGCACGGCACCGATGCCCATGGTGCCGTACCAGGCTTCCATGTGCTTTTCGGTATTCCAGGCGAGCGTAGCAACGCGGTCGCCCAGCTTGATCCCGTCTTTCAGGAGCGCGTTGGAAACCTGCTTGGCGCGCCCGTGCAGCGCATTGTAAGTCGTGCGGACAACTTCGCCTTCGACGTTGCGGGTGACGATTTCGCGGTCGCCATGATTGAGGGCGGCATGGTCGAGAACCTTGTCCACGGTCAGCTGCCAATCCTGCATCAAGCCTTTCATTTGTCTCCTCCGGTGTTTTCTTGTTTCGCGTGGGTGACGCGACGTTCACTTTCCTTGTATGTCCCGTTAGGGTCGCCAGCAAGCAATTGAAAGGGGCGAGGCGCAATGAAATTTCACAAAAGCCTTTTCTTATCGGCTATTAGCACGGTTCTGCTGGCTGCATGCGAACAGGCAGGCGCGCCTGATACGGCCGGTATGGCCAATACCAGCCTCGATACCGTCGCCACATCGCCCGCCCCCGATCCGCAGGCCCATAAGCGCTTGCCTGCCCTGTTCGACTGTGTCCGCGAGGAAGGTGGCCTGCTGCTGGCGGCCCATCGCGGCGGCCCGGCCCCCGGCTATCCGGAAAATGCGATACAGACACTGGACCATGCGCTGGCGAATGCCGCTTTCATCATGGAAGTCGATGTCGCCGAAAGCCGTGACGGCACCCTCTTCCTGATGCACGACCGCACGCTCGGGCGGACGACGACAGGCTCCGGCGCGGTCGCCGATACTGACTGGCAGGAGATTGCCGCGCTGAACCTCGTCGACGATGAAGGCACGGTGACGGATTTCCCGGTTCCCACACTGGCCGCCGCGCTGGGATGGGCGGTGGACAACAACGCCATTCTCGAGCTCGACCGCAAGGAGACGACCAGTTTCCGCAATATTATCGCGGCGGTGCGTGAAGCCGGTGCGGAATCGAATGTCATCCTGATTACCTATAATGATGCCGAGGCCGCACAGGTTGCCCGCCTCGCGCCGGAAATGATGATGACTGCCGGAATCCGGGACAATAAGCATCGTGCTGCACTGATCGAGAGCGGTGCCGATCCTGACCGCCTCATCGCCTGGACTGGCACGAGCTCTCCCCTGCCCGGCCAGTGGCAGGCGCTTGCCAGGAAAGGCATCGAAAGTGCGTTTGGCACGCTTGGCCGGCCCGGAGAGCGGCTGGACGACCAGTACTGGGCCGACGGCGACCCTTCCGAATATGACCGTCTGTCCGAAGGCGGCCTGACCATGCTGGCCACCGATACGCCCTACCGGCTGGCCCGCGCCGATGGCAACATCGGGACGGCTCAGGACATCGCCCGCAAGGAATGCATGCGCGATTTCATGAAGTGACGTAGGCCCGTCTGTTGGTTCAGTCGGCCCTACGCGCCCAAATTTCTCCTACAGGTTTATAAATGACCGAAATAAACGCGATTTAGGCTAGTAATTTCGCGCTTATGAAACCTGTTGTTTATAATTATTACCATATAATACACGTCCAGAAACTGTTGTAATAATTACAGGCTGGGCGGTTCGGGGGATTACACCGCGCCGAAGGGGGCATTGTGGGCCGGGGATTAAAGAGCGTTTTCTATTTCGGGCCGCTGATCTTTGCGGCCGGTTTCATTGCCCCCCTTGCCGCACAGCTGATCGGGCGTACCGGATGGGCCCCGCCTTTCGGGCTCAGCCCGCTCGCCACTGGCCTTCTGATCGCCGCTGCCCTTGGTATTCCTGCACAGATCCGGGGGCGCTGGATCTAATGAGTGACCGTGACCTCAGCCTGCTCAGCGACCGTGAACTTGCCCGCCTCGAGCGCGACATCGCCCGCCGGCATATCGGAAAGTTTCCGTGGTTCATTGTCATCTGCGCGATTGTGAACTTTGCCATATGGATCTCCCTGTGGCCACTCGTCTTCACCGGCATCATACCTGTCTGGCTCGGCCTCATCATCGCCAGCATAAACGCCGCGGTCGGCTATCTGCCGTCCCATGAGGCCCAGCATGACATCATCGCACGTCCCGGCTCGAAGCTGCGCTGGCTGAACGAATTGATCGGTCACCTGTCTACAATTCCCCTTGCCCTTCCCTACAAGCTGGCCAAGGTCACGCACCAGGAACATCACAAGCATACCAATCACCCTGAGCTGGACCCGGATGTCTCCTCACACGCACGCGGACCGTGGCATGCCGTCTGGCGCTCGATCGTCAATCGCCAGCCGCGCGCGAAAGGGGCGTTCAATGCCTATGGGCGCACACTGGTCAGGCTGAAAAGATTTGACGTGCTGCGTGAAGCCGCAGTTTGCCGCCTGGCATGGTTCATGAGCCTGTTCGCCCTTGCCTGGTGCGGCCACGCCATAGAAGCGGCCGCGCTCTGGTGGCTACCGCACCATATCGGCTACACCTATATCCAGTTCTATCTGAGCTGGGCACCACACCATCCGGCAGAAGAAACCCATCCACACCGCGCTACGCGCAGCTTCCGTTCGGTCGTCGGCAATCTCGGCTCAATGGGGATGCAGTATCATGTCGTGCATCACCTGCATCCGCGTATACCGCTCTACCGCACGCCACAGGCCTATTGGGAAATGAAGCCCGTTCTTGAAGCACGCGGGGCAAACGTGGACGGGCTTTAGAGGGCTTACGACAACCTCATTGCAAAAAGTTGACGCATGTGTCATCTTCTTTCTCGGGAGAGAATGATGATCCAGATCGTGCAAGTCGTTTTTCGCTTCGGCCCCCTGCTCTTTGCTTTCGGTTTTCTGGCCCCCCTTACAGCCCAGATCATCAAATCAGCAGGCTGGACACCGCCTTTCGGTCTCTCGTCACTGACGACTGGCCTGATTATCGGCGGGCTGCTTGGTGTTGTGGCGCAGGCCAGAGGACGCTGGATATGAGCGATATATCAACAACGACCGAAACCGGGCTGGCGAAAATCGAGCGCGAGATCGCACGGCGTCACATCGGCAAGTTCCCCTATCTTGCCGTGACCTGGGCGTTCACGAATATTGTTGTCTGGCTCAGCCTCTGGCCACTCGTCATGCTGGGGGTCATTCCGCTCTGGGCCGGATTTATCATCGCGACACTCAATATCATGTTGAGCTATCTGCCCTCACATGAAGCCCAGCATGACATTATTGCCCAGCCCGGCAGCCGACTGCGCTGGCTGAACGAGCTCGTCGGCCACATCTCGACGATTCCGCTCCTGCTTCCCTATCGGGTCGCGAAACTCACACACCTTGAGCATCATAAGCATGCCAATGATCCGAATCTCGACCCCGACCATGGCACGCAGGCGAAAGGGCCGCTTGCCGCGATCTGGACGAGCATCCGAAACCGACAGCCTGGCCACGAGAATGCCTATCGCGGGACACTTCAGCGAATTGGCCGCGCCGATGTCCTACTTGATTATGTTGTGTATGAACTCGTCTTCTACACCATTCTTTTTACGCTCGCCTGGACTGGATTCGCGCTGGAGGCCGCCCTGCTCTGGTGGCTGCCGCGTCATATCGCGCTGACCTATATCCAGTTCTATCTCAGCTGGGCACCGCACCATCCAGCAACCGAGACAGGCCGCTATCGTAATACGCGCAGCTTTCGCTCCATTGTCGGTAATCTTGGCTCAATGGGGATGCAGTATCACATCGTACACCATCTTCATCCGCGCATACCGCTCTACCGCACACCGCAAGCGTACTGGGAAATGAAACCCGTCCTTGAAGCGCGCGGCGCTCGCATTGAAGAGCTTTGAAGGCTTACGGATAAAGCCGTGTGGTCGTCCAGACGCCGTCTTTCTGCGTGAATTTCAGCCGGTCATGCATACGAAAGGCCTGATCCTGCCAGAACTCGATCTCCTCTGGCACCAGGCGAAACCCACCCCAGACTGACGGGCGCGGAATGTTGTCCTGGCCCTCGAACTCCTTTTCCAGCGCCGCGATACGTTTCTCAAAAACATCACGAGACGGCAATGGGCGCGACTGGTCGGAGGCAGCGGCGCTGAGGCGGCTCACACGGGCGCGGGAGGCAAAATAGGCATCGGCCTCTTCATCTGGCACAGGCTGGATGGCTCCGCGCACGCGCACCTGACGGCGCAGCGACTTCCAGTGAAAGCCGAGCGCGGCAAACGGGTTGGCCTTGAGCTGCTCGCCCTTTGCGCTTTCGAAATTGGTATAGAAGGTAAAGCCCTCGTCCGAAACGCCCTTGAGCAAAACGACACGTACGTCAGGCCGCCCCCCGGCATCGACAGTGGCCAGTGACATGGCATTGGCATCGTTCGGCTCGGCCTCGCGCGCCTCGCCCATCCATGTGGTGAACAGGGCGATTGGATCGCTGATATCCGGGATCAGCGGGTTGCCCGCACTATCACGCTGATAGTCAGCCTCGCTCGGGGATGGCGGGATAACGGTCTGGCGGTCAGCCTTACTCATGGCTTGTATCCTGTATCGGCAGTGCCCTGTCAGGCTCATATAGGTCGAGCATCACGCCAGAATACCGCCATCGACGCGCAGAACCTGTCCCGTGACATAATCCGCCTTGCCGGAGGCGAGGAAGGCGACCGCGTCAGCAATGTTCTGCGCACTGCCCCAGCGCCCTTCCAGCGGCACGACCTTTCCGATCCGTTGCATCGTCTTGTCGCGATCAAGCCCGCTCTCAAAGGCAGTCTTCCACATGCCGTCATCAATGACGCCCGGCGCGACGGCATTCACCCGCACCCCGGCCCGGCCAAGGTCAATCGACATGTTGCGCGTCATCGAGTTCACCGCGCCCTTGGAGGCCGAATAGGCAATTTGGCCGACACTGCCTGTGCTGGCCGAGACAGAAGAGATGTTGACGATATTGCCCCTGCGGGATTTCAGGCTTTCGGTCAGCGCGTCAGTGAGCAGGATCAGGTTGCGGACGTTGATATTGAGCGTCGCGTCGAGCCCTTCTTCCGTCACTTTACCGGCTGGCTCATGCACGCTGACGCCAGCATTGTTGACGAGGACATCGACAGGCCCGAGCTGTTCGAGAATGGCTTCCGCCAGCGGCTTCCAGCCATCATGCGAACCGAGATCGGCATGCAGGACGACCGGATCGTTCGGCAGGTCCTTTGCAAGTTCTTCCAGCGCCTCGGTGTTGCGCGCCACGAGGCAGACGCGGGCGCCATCCTCGGCAAGCGTTCTTGCAATCGCTGCGCCGATGCCACGGCTCGCGCCTGTCACAACCGCATTCTTGCCGGAGAAGTCGTAAGTCATAATGGTCCTGCCCTTTATGGTTTCGTGGACACGAGCCTATTCCCTTTCAGGGACTTATCAATGAGCCACACGCCGAAATTTAAGCGATGATTTTTGCGATAAACCCGCCCGTGCATCTGTTCAAAGACACCGTTTTGCGCTTCAAGGCCCTGCATGTCGCATAACACTTTCGGCCACCTCTTCCGTGTCACCACCTGGGGCGAAAGCCACGGCGCCGCGCTTGGCTGCGTGGTCGATGGCTGCCCGCCAGGCCTGAAGCTCGACGAGGCCTGGGTGCAGACCTATCTCGACGCGCGCAAGCCGGGCACCAGCCGCTTCGTCACGCAGCGCAAGGAACCGGATGCGGTGAAAATCCTCTCCGGTGTCTTCGAGGATGACCGGACCGATGGCCAGGTCACGACTGGCACACCCATCTCGATGATGATCGAGAATACAGACCAGCGCTCGAAGGACTATTCCGAGATCCGCGACCGCTACCGGCCCGGACATGCCGACTATCCTTACGACCAGAAATATGGCGTACGCGACTATCGCGGCGGCGGGCGCAGCTCCGCACGTGAAACCGCAGCCCGTGTGGCAGCCGGTGCCGTGGCGCGCCGGGTGATCGGCGAAGATATCCTGATCCGGGGCGCGGTCGTCCAGATCGGCCCGCACATGATCGACCGGGAGGCCTGGGACTGGGACGAAACGACGAAGAACCCGTTCTGGTGTCCGGACGAAGGCGCCGCACAAAAATGGGAAACCTTCCTGGACGAAACCCGCAAGGCAGGCTCAAGCTCTGGCGCAGTGGTCGAAGTGCGGGCTTCAGGCGTGCCAGCCGGCTGGGGGGCGCCGGTCTATGGCAAGCTCGACGGAGAGCTGGCCGCGGCCATGATGAGCATCAATGCCGCCAAGGGTGTCGAGATCGGCGCAGGCTTCGGTGCAGCAGCCCTATCGGGCGAGGAGAATGCAGACGAGATGCGCATGGGAAATGAAGGCGTGCGCTTCCTTTCGAACAATAATGGCGGTGTGGCTGGCGGCATATCGACGGGACAGGATGTGGTGGTGCGCGTTGCGATCAAGCCAACGTCCTCCATCCTGACGGTGACACGGTCCGTGACGCGCGATGGCGAGGAGGTCGATGTGCGCACCAAGGGGCGTCATGATCCGTGCGTCGGCATCCGTGCCGTACCGGTCGCCGAAGCGATGCTGGCCTGCGTGCTGGCGGACGCTAAATTGCGCCATCGCGGGCAGATGGGCTAATCAGGAGTTGCGTCCGGCTGCCCAATAGAGAAGCCCGCCGAGTAGCAGCCCCACTGCAATCATGGCGATACCACCGCCCGGATCGCCAAAGGCTTCCCGCAGACTGCGTAAAGCCCTGACGAAGACAGCTGTTTTCTTGCTTGGAGCGGCTTCATCGGCGTCTCCCACCAATGCGGCGACCCCCGTCAGCACGAATATCGCCCCGGCAATCAAGGCGAACCGTTTGAGATATATGCTGCCGCGGCGCCTCAAAGCTCCAGAACCATCTGGATATCACAGCGTGTGTATGGCGTGTCCGCCATCTCTTCCCCGGTCAGTTCACGGAATCCCGCCGCCTTGTAGAGACCGAGCGCGGCATCAAGTTTCCGGTTTGATTCCAGCCAGATACATTTCGCCCCTACCTCGCGTGCCGTTTCAATGCAGGCCGCCATCAGGGCCTTGCCGACCCCCTTGCCACGCATGTCATCGCGCGCGCTCATCTTGACGAGTTCGAGCGTGCCTGGCGCATGTCCGGCAACAAGGCCGGCCGTGCCGACAGGCTCGCCATCGACTTCAGCGATTAATACACGCCCGCCAAGATCTATAATCGTCGCCTGGGGATCATCCAGCTGGGCAAGGTCGGAGGCCTCGACATCGAACATCTGTTCGATCCAGGCGAGATTGAGCGCCTTGAAAGCGGGACCATCCGCCGGGGTGAAATTACGCACAAGAACTATGCGCGCAAGATTGCTACCCCACGAAGGCCTTTTCAATAACGAACTCAGCCGGGGCGGCGTTTGACCCCTCGGTGAGACCGGCCTCCTGCATCAGCTCTTTCATTTCGAGCGTCATCGGCATGGAGCCGCAGATCATCGCCCGGTCGGTGGACGGATCCATGGGTGGCACATCGAGGGATTTGAAAAGATCACCTGAGCGGATGAGATCGGTTGGCCGGCCCATGCGCTCGAACTCTTCCTGCGTGCAGGTCGTGAACAGGCGCAGCTTGCCATGCACCATCTCGCCGACGAGCGGGTCGTTCACCAGATCCTCGACAAGGCGGGCGGAGTATTTCAGCTCACCATTCTGGCGGCAGGTATGGGTGACGATCACGTCCTCGAACTTCTCATAGGTTTCCGGATCGCGGATCAGGCTTGCAAACGGCGCAAAGCCGGTCCCGGTGGAGAAGAGGTAGAGGCGCTTGCCGGGCGTCAGTGCATCGAGCACGAGCGTGCCTGTTGGCTTCTTGCCGAGCAGAACCTTGTCGCCTTCCTTGATGTTCTGGAGGCGCGAGGTCAGCGGGCCGTCCGGCACCTTGATCGAGTAGAATTCCAGCGTGTCATCCCAGGCCGGCGAAGCGACCGAATAGGCGCGCAGAAGCGGTTTGCCGTTTTCGCGCGGCAGGCCGATCATTACGAACTCGCCCGAACGGAAGCGAAAGCTTTGCGGGCGGGAGATACGGAAGGAAAAGAGCCGGTCGGTGTAATGCTCGACCGACACGACGGTTTCCTCTGTCGGCGCGTTCGGATTGACGCGTGGGGCGGCTGTCTCTGTACTGGCAGTCGTCATTCTCAAATCCTGAAACTGGCTGGTTCGCCTGTCAGATGACGGCGATGCAGCTATTGTGCAAGGCAGCAAATGATCACTTTAGCAGAACTAAAACAGCCGGGAAACCGCCAAACCCGGTGCCCCGCCGGGGATAGACGGGGCCGGTTACACGCCAACGTACCCTTCAGGAGGCCTGCCGCAGCCCCGTCCAGTAGACGTCCGCATCATGGATCGAAACCTGCTCGCCAAGCTCGTAGATGTTCTCGTATCCATAGCCGTACAGGGTGATGAATGTCGGGATGTTGAGCGCGAAGGGTGAACGCTTGAGCATCACTGGCCTGGCATCGTCAGTGAAGTTGTTATTGCAGTAAATCAGGATGCGTGTGTCGCGCGTGGGGATCAGGTCCGCCAGCGCCTCATCCGTGATGTCCGAAAAATTCAGGTGCACAGCGCCCCGGATGTGACCCGCCTCATAGGCTGCCCGGCTACGGGTATCGAGGATGATCGTATCCGGCTGGGTGCGCATTTCATTGAACCCTGCAAGGCTGACCTTGCGGGATTCCCGATAGGTCATGACCTTCTCGCTGACCTGCGCAAATCCCCGGTAATCAATGTCGGCAGGCACTTTTTCCGGAGTGCGTGTCTGTGCATTCGCCATCATGCCGGACGTGATAAACACGACAATCACAGCCAGCCCGAGTATTGCATTGCGCCGTTCGCTCATCGCGGCTCTCCTTCTCGCCATGATTTCACCCTGCCCCCGAATTGGGGCCGGATTGGGCGCAGGAGACGGCAATCGCAGGATCATCTTGCGCGCGCTTTGCCTTTTTTCGTGCCTGAATGGAATTTTATCCCGGTCTTCAGCCGGGATGGATATGGGTCACTTCTTCCCAGTGACGCCGGCAGAGCGAGACATAATTCGTCTTCTCGACCTCGACCTGGGCGCCTTCCGTGATAGCCATGCCGTCTGCTCCGAGGCGAGCCGTCATCGTCGCCTTGCGCCCGCAATGACAGATGGTTCTCACCTCACGTAGCTGGTCGGCAATCGCCAGAAGCTCTGCGGAGCCCGGAAATAGCTTGCCCTGAAAATCGGTACGCAGGCCGTAACACATCACCGGCACACCCAGCCCGTCAGCCACACGGGCCAGTTGCCAGACCTGGTCAGGATCAAGAAACTGGGCTTCATCGACAAAGACCGCATTCAGCGGCCCGTCATTCTTGCGCGCGGAGATGACCTCGAACATATCCAGCCCGTCACGGTACAGCCGGGCATCCGCCTGGAGACCGATACGAGAGCAGATATCTGCGCGCTCGCCCGCCTCGTCGCTATAGTGTCCAGACGTCCACAACATCACCTGCATTCCGCGCTCGCGGTAATTGTAGGCTGACTGGAGCAGGATTGTCGTCTTACCGGCATTCATTGCCGAATAGGTGAAATAGAGCTTTGCCAAGCAGCTGGCCTCCTCACGCTATGCTGTGGGCCTTGTCGGATGCCCAGTGATGCGACTTTCCACCAGACCTGCCAAGACCGTTCCTGTAGCTTAATCAGACGTGTCCGGCGTCTCCACCGGCTCGGTGATGAAATGGCGTGCCTGCCTGTCCTCTATCTCGAGAACCCAGAGGTCTGGATCGCGCGCCCGGGTGCGTGCGACATAGGAATCGATGTCGGCTTCGCTCTCGCCAATTCCCTGAAGCCGCAGGTCGGAAAATACGCGCACCCCTTCCATGCTCGTACGCGGGACATAGCCGCGCGCCATGCCTGCAAGGTCTGCAACCTTGACCAGGACATCGCCGCGCTCGCGGTCTCCCGACTGGACCACGAAACAGGCCGCGCCGGCCGCCTGGACACGGCGTATCAGCGCATCAACCCATATCCAGCTTGGAAGTCTCTCTTCCTGCATCGCAAATTCCCGCCTGTTGCCCTATTCCGGCATGTTGATTGCAGCATGTGTTCCAAATAAAGATTTCGGTAACCATATGGCACACGCAATCATGACCTTGTTTTCAAAGTTCTTCAGCTCGCCCCTCATGCAGGCCCCCGGCCTTGCCAGCGAACAGGCCGTGCCGGTGAACACCGCCAATACCGAAATGATTGCCGGGCGTGCCAGCGAAGTTGTCAGCCTTGGGGTCTTTCCTGTCGAAGTGGCTTTTGTGGTGCTGGGCTGCCTCATTATTTCAAGCTTCGCCCTGCTGATCCGCGAAACCCGGATCGAACAGCGCCAGGGCTGAGCGAGCCGACGCATGCGCCAACACGGCTATTCGGCGGCATCTTCCATTGGTGCATACTGCTCTGCATCGATCTTTGGCAACATGACCCGCACGCGCGTGCCCCGTCCGGGCGCAGTATCTATGATGACCTTGCCTTGCATTGCATCCGCAAAGGATTTCACGACTGCAAGGCCAAGTCCCGTACCGGTCCGGCCCTTGGCATTGCGTCCCTGCTGGAAAGGCCGGGCAATACGGTCGAGGTCTTCGGCGTCCATGCCTGCGCCATGGTCGCGTACGGACAGGCCGACAACCTCCTTTCCGGCGCGCGCATCGAGCGTGACCACTCCCCCCTCTTCTGAATATTTCAGCGCATTTGAAAGCAGGTTCTGCCAGATCTGGCGGACTGCGCGTACATCTGCCAGCGCCCAGACCTCTCCGGTGGCCTGAAGGCTCACCCTGACACCGGTGCGATGGGCCTGTCCCGACAACTGCTCCATGACCGACCGGGCGCTTGCGACAAGGTCGACAGGCTCACAGTCAAGCTGCACCTCTCCCGCTTCAGTGCGGGCGTAATCAAGAATATCCTCA
Source organism: Henriciella sp. (assembly GCF_029936995.1). GTDB lineage: Bacteria > Pseudomonadota > Alphaproteobacteria > Caulobacterales > Hyphomonadaceae > Henriciella. The sequence goes on along the minus strand of NZ_JAPYRE010000004.1, from coordinate 267,365 downwards.
ACCATCAACAGCAGGTCCTGCCCGCTTTCATGGATCAGCGAGGCATAATCCTTGTAGGCGTCGGGCATCTCGCCGCGCAGTTCCATGCGCATGATTTCGGTAAAGCCGAGAATTGCATTCAGCGGCGTTTTCAGCTCATGGCTGAGACTCGCGAAAAAGGCAGTCCGCTCAGCCAGTGCCGCCTCGGCCTCTGCTGCGATAGTCGAACTTGCCTTCCCGGTTTCGGCCAGCCCGGCCTCTATGTCGGCGACATCGAGAATAAAGACGCGCGCCCCGAGGTCGTGGCGGTCAACGGTCAATTCAACAGCCCCGCCCCCTTTGACGGGGTGGCGGAACGTTCCCCCATTGGTCATGTGCAATAACAAGGGGGCACGTGTCTCCTCGGGAAAAGCATCGGTGAAGCCCATGCCGGGCTTTAGGGACAGGCCGTCAGGCAGGTCTCCTGATACCGAACGGACATGTCCTTCCCTTGTCAGGTCGACGATGGCGCGGCGTTCTTCATGTGCGTCAGGAACCGTCTCGAGCGGCTCCAGCCCTTCTGCTGCGCTGTTAGCCGGAGCGGCCGTCTCGACAGGGAGGTCTGTCTTCGTGAGGGGCTCAGGGCTTGTGGCCGCTTTCGGAGGGTCTGCCCGGTGCTGGCGGAAACCGGCAATGAGAAAGGGCAGCAGGCAAAGCCCGGCAATAGCGAATGCTTCTCCTGTCCGGGCCAGATCGCTGGCCGCCGGAAAGTCCGCCGAGAAGGCCGACAGGCTGATGGCCAGCAGGGCTGACATCAGCGAGAAGACAGCCGCTTCAATAGCCAGCATGCGCCAGCCGAAAGCCAGTGCAAAAAGCGGGGGAAAAACCGCGAAAACGAGGGCGGGCGAGGAAATGCCGCCGGTCAGCATCACGAAAACGCTACTCATCAACAGCCACGGCAGACATACAAGTGCGGCCTGGACGCTGCTCGGCCAGGCCCGTCCTGCCAGCGCGACGAACAGGGTAAGTATTGCTGGAAACAGGGACAGGACCAGTGCCGGGCCGGTAATGTACGGGGCCACCCCGCCACCCGTCAGAGTGGCAGCCGCAATGCCTGTCAGCACGAACCACAGGAGAAAGAGTCCCGTCAGCCTCGACTGGCGCAGCGCATTAACAGACCGGTCAGATTTGTTAGTCATTCTCACTCTGGCTGAACATTAAGTTTCAGTCGTAACCGACTCCCGACTCCACGATACGCTTTGCAAGGCTGGAAAGATAGGCCACTGTGGTGTCAGCCAATGCGAGGGAACCTGAACATGAATTTCAACAGACTTTGCGCAGCAACTCTTGGCGCTCTTGTTGTAGCCCTGCCCGGTGTGGCCCAGGTACAGCCTGCTGCTGAAGTCGAACCACTCAATGTGCAGGCGGCGGCAACTGCACAGGAAACGCCCGCCCCGACGACCGATCCACTTGCTTCGGCTGCCGCCGTTTACGCGACCTATCATGGCGATGTCACTGATATTAAGCGTAACAGTTTCCAGAGCTCCTCAGATATCCAGGCGGCCCTGAGAACGCTTGGCGGGCAGAACTCAGAACAGCTCGCACGCGGCTGGATGGCGTATTCGGCCCTGGTTGCCTCGCAGACCCCCGAATTCCGCGCCGCCCTTCGCGATGTTGAAGGCTTCTATGGCAAGGATGCGGTTGTGCGCGGCCTGCAGAACGATACAGATTACGCCCACTCACTGCATGGTGGCCGCGCGGCAGTACGTTCAGCGCTTGGCGCGGTCGAGGCGGACTCGCAGCGGCTCGTCAACACCGCCGCTATCGTCAAGGAACAGGCCTACACCCTTCAGGCGCAGAGCTGGGCAAAAGGCCGTATCGGCGACTCCGGCAATCTGGCGACCCAGCTTCGGGCTTCCTCGCTGACCGGGCGCCCGGCACGCAACGGCATGGTGTCCGCCTTCTCCGCGCCCGGCATAGACACGGTCCTGGTTACAGCCGGATCGCAAGGGGCAACTTCTGTCTGGGAGAATGTTTCAAGCTCTGCCGTTTCCATCCGCCCGCCAGAGAGTTCCGGCACGGCCGGCCTGCCGGACAGTAACGTCGCCGCCGGCAAGAAACCGATTGCTGACCGAATCGCCACGCTGGCTGCCTATCGCATCCTGGGGGCGAACGACACAGGTGCCACGCCCGTGAAGAGCGCACTTACTGAAAAGCAGACCGAAGGCTGCCTCACCATGGCGCAGCTGAATTTGCAGCAGTGCATCGCCGCCACGCACCAGCATTTCGAAGTGCCTTTCTGCATTGGCGAACATGCGCTGGCTGATGTTGGGCGTTGCATAAGCAAGGTCAGCCAGTAAACTCAAAGATACTTTCAATCTCTCGTACCCCGGACCGTTTCTGGCGGACCGGGGTTTTCTTTTGTCTCAAAGCGCCCCAAATGGCTGTCATGACTGTACAGGAACGCGCCGACGACATCTCTGCCGAGTTCGAGTTTCTCGACGACTGGGAAACGCGTTACGCCCACATCATCGACCTTGGCAAACAGAACCCTGCGCTTGAACCGGAAGAGCGGACTGAGGACGCCCGCGTGCGCGGTTGCGCCTCGCAGGTCTGGATGGTGTTCGATGCCAGCGAGGGTGACCGACTGAAGATGCGCGCCGAATCAGACGCCATGATCGTGTCCGGCCTGATCGCCCTGCTCATCCGGTTGTTCTCTGATGCCCGAAAGGACGAAATCCTCGCCTTTGACGCGCCTGCTTTCCTTGAGAACATAGGTGTTACAGGGGCCCTGACCGCGCAGCGTTCCAATGGGCTGAACTCCATGCTTGAGCGGATCAAATCAGCTGCAGACGCTCAGCCGGTGTCTGACGGTGTGCCTGGCAACGGGTAACATCTACCGGATTGGCAGCCACCCTGAGGCGGCTCTCAAGATCATCCAGCCAGGCATCAATTTCAGGATCGTCACGGAAATCCTCGACCCGGTGGCAGCCATGCGCCACGGTTGAACGATCCCGCCCCATCGCCGTGGCAATCCGCGCCAGGCTCATCCCCAGCACGACATGACAGAGATACATAGCCACCTGGCGGGCCCGCGCAATCCTGTGCTCACGCTGGTCGAAGGACAGGATCGTTTCAGCCGGAAGCCTTAACGCAAACCCTGTCAGGCCCGCCGCGAGGCGAACATTATGTATGTCATTATGATGTGCCACTCGTTTCATATCCATCTCCCTGTGTCTGAAAGACCATACTAGGCCCTCCGGACAGGGTGTAGGATATTTTTCCTATTTCGGGAAATCAATCCCAATAAAGTCAGGCCGCCAGACCTCTTGTAAGAGCGGACAGGAAGTCTTCGTGCTCAGGTCTTTCCGGCTTGCGATTGGACAAAAGGACGTCATGACACATGACCAGGTTACGCGCGCCATTCTCCGCCTCGAGCGGAAGACGCAGCCAAGCATGCTGATCCTTGGAACGCTCCACAATACCGCCGACTGGCTCTGCCCGCCGGATAGCGCCGTTCAGCCCCAGTGACCACATCGCCGCCAGATCGCTTTCCAGTTCGTTCAGAAAACGCCCGCGCATCTCGCCGCCGAGCATCCGGCGCAGACCGGATCCGGCAATGCGGAACCGTGCCTCCCCATGCGCACTCAACTCAATTATCGAGATGGAAGCCAGATGCGTCCGTAGCGCGCCGGGATCGATGTCGCTCTTGCCCGGAAGACTACGGTCCCCGCGCACGGCCTCCCAGTGTCCGATGATCTCTTTCTGGGCTCTGGAAAGCCCCCGAAATCCACCTTGCCTGATCATGTGAGCCACCCCCGTGGTGATGCGATATCACTGGTGTGGCGGAATTCGATTCCGGCGGCAAGTCTCTGCCATGTAAAAAATTAACTTTAATGAAACATATACTTCATTTCGGATGCGAAACGTTTCGTTTTGAACCCGAAATGAAGTATTCGACAAAGCACTCTTCTACTTCTTGCCTGTTCCCAGGCCCATTTGCTTGGCAAGCTTGGAGCGTTTACGAGCATAGCTCGGCGCGACCATGGGATAATCATACGGCAGCCCCCACTTTTCACGGTATTCTTCGGGGGTCATGTCATACTTCGCGCGCAAGTGGCGCTTGAGCGACTTGAACTTCTTCCCGTCTTCGAGGCAGACGATGTAGTCATCCGTCACCGACTTCTTCACGGGAATGGCGGGCTTGGCCTCGACAGTCTCCACAGGCGTGCTGGACAGCCCGGTCAGGGTAGCGTGCACATTGCGGATAATATTGGAGAGTTCACTACTCTGAACGGGATTATTGCTGACATAGGCGGCGACGATTTCTGTCGTCAGTTCCAGCGGGTCAGTCACGGGCGTAACGCCATTTTCTACGGGTGCGTCCACGGTCTACTCCAGCTTTTATTTGTGATTACAAAGTCATTATAAAAACACAGCACAGCGTAAACGCAAGCTATATCAGTTTCTATTCTTAAATCGCAGTCTAGTGCAGCGGTATCATGATATATGTTAGCAAAGCAGTCCGCACGACTTGCGCGGACTGGCTCTGCTTTTAACGAACAATATCCTGCCGCTAGCGAATAAAGAACGCCACGACCAGCGCCAGCCCAAGGAGAACTGCAGTCCAGACAGCCATGCCGTTATAGAGTCCGCCTCTCGCCAGCGTGCCCCGCGGGCTGAACGCAGCTTCCAGGCGCGTGAAGGCGCGTGCTGAAAGGCCGCCGAATACGCCAGTCAGAGCGGGGCCAGCCTTTTGCCAGACAGACCCGCTCCACCGGGCCAGCCCATAGCCAACCTTGCGCCAGAGAATGTCGGTATCGAGGATGATCCCGCGCTTCTCCGGCGGATACGCGCCAATACGTTGCAGGATGACGAAGGCGAATATGGCCAGCATCAGGAGCTGCATCTGGGTCAGGATGTGATCCGCTGTGTAAGGCTCGTAGCCTTGCGTGTACGGATCATCGGCATACGGCACGATGGAATAGAGCCAGTCGAAGCCAAAGCCCGGCAAAAAGGCCGGAAGCCCGACGCCGACACAGATGAAGGCCGCAGCCCCCATGGCGAGCAGCATGTTGAACGGCGCCTCACGCGGGCGCTTGCCACTGTCATGGCCAAAGAAGGCGAAGTACGGGATCTTGATGCCGGAATGCTCCAGCACGCCAGCCGAGGCGAACAGAAGCATCAGGAACGGGATCAGGAAACCTCCGCCGGCGACGGCGCTCATGGTCAGGGACTTCGAGACGAAGCCGGAGAAAAGCGGGAACGCCGAGATCGAGGCGGCCCCAATCAGGCAGAAAACCGTTGTCCAGGGCATGGTGCGGTAAAGCCCGCCAAGCTCTGTCGCCTTGGTCGTGCCTGTGCGGTAGAGCACGGCGCCCATGCTCATGAACAGGAGCGATTTGTACATGATGTGGCAGAAGGCGTGGGCAGCCGCGCCATTCAGCGCCAGCGGCGTACCCACCCCGATCGCACAGACCATGAAGCCGAGCTGGTTGTTCAGCGAGAAGGACAGCACCTTGCGCAGGTCATTTTCGACCACGGCGAAGAAGACCGGATAGACAGTCATGATCGCGCCGATCCAGATCAGGCTCTGCTCTCCGGGGAACATCCGCGCCAGCGCATAGATGGCGAGCTTTGTGGTGAAGGCCGACAGGATCACCGTGCCGGTGACTGTCGCCTTGGGATAGGCGTCTGCAAGCCAGGTGTGCAGGAAGGGAAAGCCTGCCTTGATACCCAGCGCCAGAAAGATGAGCAGCACACCCGGATTACCAAGCTCGAGCTGGCGTATGCCAAGATCGCCGGTGTCGAAATAGAGCAGCATCGCCCCGAAAAGGAGCATCACGCCAGACAGGACATGCAGGCCCAGATAGCGCATCCCTGCCTTGTAGGCCGCATTCGTGCCTGACAGGAAAATCAGGAAGACCGACGTGACTGCCGTCAGTTCCCAGAAGACAAACAGGCTGATGAAGTCGCCGCAGAAACAGGCCGCCACGGCTGCGCCCATATAGGACAGCGCCATCGAATCCTCGAGCTGGCTGTCATTGTGCAACGAGTAGACGGCATTGATGAACGCCGCGATGAGGAAAGCGAGCCCGAAAATGAAGGAAAGCGAGTCGACCCGGTAAAGCACCATGTCGAAGCCCATGAGGCTCATCGTGGCGAGATCGGTCTCACGCGGGGCGGCCAGCAGCAGCAAAAGGCCAATGACCGGGGCTGTCAGCGTCAGCGCCTGGCGCGCACGCTGCATGGGCACCAGACCTGCCAGGATACCGGCCAGGATCAGGATGAGACCCGGGTTTATGGAGGAAATCAGCTCACTCATGCGTGGGGCTCCTCGCCAGCCGGTTCTGCTTCGTCGTCATAGTAGTCTTCCCGCCGGCGCATGAGACGGCCGAGCGGCCAGCCTGCGAGCACGACCAGCGTGAAAGATCCGAAGCCCCACCAGGCATGGAACGCGGTGATCGCGTCGATATCGAAATAGGTATGGCGGAAATGATGCCCCTCGCCCGAAAGGGCCTCCAGCAGCGGTTCCAGCCCGATCAGGATAAGCGAAATCAAGACAGTGACGATCAGCAGGAGGCGGCTTGTCCACGGCTTCGATGTCCAGCCGAAAAGGAATTTCGCTGTCGGTGTGGTGTAGCTGTCATCAGGCAGCTCATGTTCACCATGATCGCTCAGATGGGGCGGCTTGGCGGGATCGCTCATGGCTGGCCTCCAATAGCTGGCAGAAGGAAATCATAGAGCTCGCCCATGAAGAAAAAGAGGACGAGGGTCCCGAAAGCGGTAAAGACCGGCGCTGCCACAGTGAACATCGGCGCACCACCGGGCCGTTTATAAGCCACAGGTTCCGGCGTGCCTTTTGGCGGCATCAGGCCGATGAAGGCAATCGGCAGAAGATAGGCAATGTTCAGCAACGACGAGAGAATCAGAACCCACGCGACATAGGCATCGCCGGTATCAGCCGACCCAAGCATCAGCATGACCTTCGGCCACGTGCCCGCAAAAGGCGGAATCCCGATAATTGACAGCGACCCGACGAGGAACGCCCCAAACACCCAGGGCATACGCCGCCCCAGCCCGCGCATCTCCGAAATCTGCGCCTTGCCGGTCGCGACATAGATGGCACCGGCACACATGAAGAGCGTAATCTTGCCAAAGGCGTGCGCGGCAATCTGGAGACTGCCGCCCATGACGCCTGCTGTGGTCGCCAGCATCACCCCCGCTGTGACATAGGCAAGCTGGCCAATCGTCGAATAGGCAAGCCGTGCCTTGAGGTTGTCCTTGGTGAGAGCCACCAGCGAGGCGACAACAATCGTGAAACACGCTACTGCCAGTACAAAGTCCCGCGCAGGCGTCTCTTTCAGCAGGTCGAGCCCGAAGACGTAGACCCCGACCTTGGCCATGGTGAACACACCGGCCTTCACAACGGCCACGGCATGCAGCAGCGCCGAAACCGGCGTTGGCGCGACCATGGCGTTTGGCAGCCAGAAATGGATCGGCATCAGCGCAGCCTTGCCGATACCGAAGGCAAACAGGATGAGTAGCGCGCTCGCAATGAGTGGCGTCACACCATCGACACCGGCAAGAAGGCCGCCAGGCACGAAATCCATGCTGCCTGCCAGTGTCGCCGTCCAGATGATACCAACCAGGAAAAGCCCGATCGAGGTCGCCAGCAGCGTCATCAGGTAGATACGTCCGCCGCGCAGCGCCTCCGCGGTGCCCTTGTGGGCCACTAGCGGGAAGGTCGACAGCGTCAGCACTTCATAGAAGACGAACAGGGTGAACAGGTTCGACGCCATGGCAACGCCCATCGCGCCCATCAGGGCGATGGCGAAACAGATATAGAAACGCGTCTGGTGCCGCTCCTTGCCGCCACGCATATAGCCGATGGAATAGAAGCTGTTGACGATCCACAGCCCGCTCGCCACCAGCGCGAACATGGCGCCCAGTGGCTCCATCTCGAAGGCGAAGTCGAGACCGGGCACAGCTGTGCCAAGGAAGAACTGTGCCGAAGCCCCGGTACCGACCGACATGGCCAGCCCGATGGCTGTGGCAAACAGAAGCGCTGCGCCGACCAGTGTGACACCCTCACGGATGTCCGGCAGCTTGCCGAAGATGAAGATACCGGCACCGGTGACAAGCGGGATGATAAGCGCCGCGAGAATCAGAAGCTCACCGCTCATTGGAGACCTCCGATAAACAGGGCTGCGGCAGCGTCATCGGCCAGCCCGGAAACGAAGCTGCCGTTCACCCCGACCCAGATATTGGCGAGCGCCAGAACCCAGAGTGGAATAAGCAGGAGAAGCGGGGCTTCCTTGTGTTCCTTGTGCGGATTGTTCGGTGCCTTGAAGAAAACCGCCTCAAGGATGCGGCCCATATAGACAACCGCCAGCACACTCGAGAATACGACGATCAGGGCAGCCCACCACCAACCGCTTGCCAGCAGTGCTGAAACCAGCGCGAACTTGGACTGGAAGCCGGCTGTCAGCGGCACACCGATAAGCGACAGCGCAGCAATAGCGAAGGCCGTCATCGTCCAGGGAGCCGCCCGCCCAAGGCCTGCAAAGTCATGAATGCGGGTGCCCTGATAGGTCAGCACAACACCGGCGACCGCCATGAACAGTGCGCCTTTCATCAGCGCGTGGTTGACCAGATGGAACAGGCCCGCCGAAACGCCGACAGCCGTGCCGAGCGAGATACCCAGCAGCATGTAACCGACCTGCGCCACGGAAGAATAGGCAAGCGTCCGGCGTATGTCTGTCTGGAAGATCGCCTGGAAGGAACAGGCCAGCATCGCAGCAATCCCCATCGGCATCAGGATCATGGCGAGGCTTGCGCCCTCGAAGATGTATTCCAGCGAGAAAACCGAGAACAGGAAGCGCACCAGTGCATAGATCGCCACCTTCGTTGCTGTCGCAGCAAGGAAGGCGGTGACGAAGCTGGGGCTGTAGGAATAGGCGTTTGGCAGCCACTGGTGCAGCGGGAACATTGCCGCTTTCAGGCCAAGCCCGACAAGAATGAAGGCAAACCCTACCTGGACGGCCCGGTTACCACCGACATCCTGCAGCTGCAGGGCCAGGTCGGCCATGTTGAGCGTGCCCGTCGCAGCATAAAGGAAGCCGACACCGAAGACATAGAAGCTCGCCCCGATCGTGCCCATCAACAGATAGTCGATGGCGGCCGGCAGTGCGCGCCTGTCACGGCCCGAGCCGAGGGCGACAAGCACGTAAGTCGCAATCGAGGATAGCTCGAGGAAGACGAAGAGGTTGAACGCATCGCCCGTTGAGGTGACGCCCAGCAGGCCCATGAAGCAGACCTGGAACGCGCCAAAGAACATGGCGCGCTTTTCCTGATTGATTTCCGCGCGGATCGTGGGCCAGCCGAATATGCTGGTCAGGAAGGCAATACTGCTGACCAGGAGGAGCACGAGCACATTCAGCGCATCAATGCGGAATTCGATACCGTGTGGCGGGGCCCAGCCCCCCATTGCATATGAGATGATCGCCCCGCCCTCGACCGAGCGCACCTGTGCCAGAAGCACCAGCGCCAGCAGGGTACAGAGGGCTGTCACCGCCACAGTCAGCAACCAGGCGATCCGCCCCTTGCCCGGCAGGAAAGCACAGATCGGCCCGGCCAGAAGCGGCAGGACGACGATCAACGCCGGGGCATGCGCTTCGGCCCATGCCGGCGCCATTTGCAGGATCCAGTCCATCATGCCGGGTTCGCCTCACCAGAATGATCTTCAGCGTATTCCGCCAGCGCAACGTCCAGGTCCATCTGACGGATTTCATCGCTCTCGATCGTGCCGTAAGCCTCGCGGATACGCACAACGATCGCGAGACCGACCGCCAGCGTCGCGACACCGACAACAATCGCTGTCAGCATCAGGACATGCGGCAGCGGGTTGGAATAGATATGCGCCATGCCGTGACTGGCTGCGCCGTGTGCGGCATCGGCTGCGCCATGTGTGGCCTCTGCAGCATGTCCCGCCGCAGCCTCCTCTCCATGACCGCCGCCGTGTCCCTTGGCGTCCTTGCCATAGAGGATCGGCGCGGTGCCGCCATCAATACGTGAGAGCGAGATATAGAACAGGATGATGGATGTCTGGAAAATGGACAGCCCCACCAGACGCTTGATCAGGTTTGTCGCGGCAAACAGCGTGTACAGCCCGATCATCATCAGGCCGATGATCGCCCAGTAGTTCCCGCGCTCCAGAATGAATTCCAGCATTACCAGTCCTCATCCTTGATTTCAGTAACGCGGCCCGCAAACGCATAGAAGATCGACAGCATGGAGCCTGCCACGGCGAACAGCACGCCCAACTCGACCATGAGAATGCCGTAGTGCTGACCGTCATGGCCGCCCGGCGGCTCGTTGAACAGCGCGTCATAGTCGAGATAATTGCCGCCCATCAGGAGCGCCCAGACACCGACGCCGCCAAAGATCAGGAAGCCGAGTGCTGCAAGCGACCTTGTAAAAGCCGGCGGCACGGCGCGCATTGCCGGGGCAATGCCGAAGATCAGGGAATACAGGATCACCGAGACAGCGATGATACACCCGGCCTGGAAACCGCCGCCGGGGCTGTAGTCCCCGTGAAAGTGCACATAAAAGCCGAATAGCGCGATAATGGGGATCAGCGGCTTGGCGACAATGCGCAGGATGACGTGATGATCTGTCTTCTGGCTCATCTCACTTCTCCCGTCCCCTGCGGCTTCCAACACTGGACGCGAGTGAACGCTCCCCGAAGCCAAGCAGCAGGATAACGGCCAGGGCTGCGGCAAACACCACGCCTGTCTCACCCAGCGTATCAAAGCCCCGGTAACTGGCGAGGACCGCCGTCACGAGGTTTGGCACCCCGATATCCTCAGGCGTGCGCTCGATGTAATCAGTGCCCACATAGGTATTGGCCGGACTTTCCGGATCACCGAAGGCTGGCAGATCAATGGTCGCATAGACCAGCATGGCACCGGTCGCGATCACGACCAGCAGCGGAACGAGAGACATGGCCTTCTTTTCCGGCTTGGCCGTGCGCGACGTCAGCAGCATCGCGCCGAGCAGCAGCGCGGTCGAAATCCCGGCCCCCACAGCCGCCTCGGTAAAGGCCACATCGACTGCATCCACGGCAACAAACCACGTGGCTGAAATCAGCGAATAGATGCCCGACAGCATGACAATCGCAAACAGGCTGCGCATGCGCGCAATCGCGATACCAATCACGAAGAGCAGCCCCAGCAGGACGACATTGATCAGGGCAATGGCGAGATCGGCACCTTCATATCCGGTCATGATGGCTCCTCCCCTGAGGAATCAACGCGGCCGCGCAGGCGCCCGATGACAGGTTGCAGCCCCGCCGTATGCGCCGCATTGGCCAGTGCGTGAGAGCCGGTCGGCCCCGAAAGGAACAGGAACAGCCAGATCGCCGCGAGTTTGAAGACGATCAGCCAGCTTGGCGCGAGCAATACCATGCCGAGAATGGTCAGCGTGGCCGCGCTCGTATCGGTGATACTGGCTGCGTGAAGACGCGTATAGAAATCAGGAAAGCGCAGCACACCGACCGTGCCGATGATCGCCAGAATACCGCCAACCAGACACAGCAATGCGCCCAGGACCGGCTTAACCGCCATGATGATATCAAGCACTTCAGTCACCCTCACCTCCCTCGGCAGGCCGCCGCGCAGGGGTGCGCCGCATCAGGGGCACCTGGAAGGAGCGGTAGCGGAAGAATTTCAGGATCGCGATCGTCGAGACAAAGTTGATCAGGGCATAAAGCACTGAAACATCAAGGAAGTCCGGACGCCCGAGCACAAAGCCCAGAACGCCAATGAACAGAACGATCTTGGTGCCGAGCGAGTTCATCGCCAGCACGCGATCATAAAGTGTCGGCCCGCTCAGCGCGCGAATCATCATCAGGGCGATCGCAACGATCAGGGCTATGGCTGCTGCTCCGATCATGCGCTCACCTGCTCATTTCCGTCTGTTGCACGCCTGTCGACAGACCGCCTGGAGCGCTCGTCCATCTCGGCAAACGATTCCGGCGTTGCATCCTCTTCGTAAAGGGCGTGGACAAGCAGCTTGTTGCCTTCGACCTCGATTGTGACGGTGCCCGGTGTCAGCGTGATGGAATTGGCGAATATCGTCTTGGCGAGATCACTCTCACACTGGGTCTTCACTTTGACGAGCGCCGGATTGATGTCCCGATTTGCGCTGACACAGGCCTTGATGACAGGCCAGTTGGCCTTGAAGATTTCCACGATCAGCCAGCACCAGTAGCGGATGATCTGTGGCGCACGGGCATAGGGCGCACCCTCCCGGTCAACCGTTTCAAGGCGTGCCGCCAGAATCAGGCAAAGCAGAATCGAAATTGTCGCAAGGATCAGCAGCAGCGGCGTGTAAATGCCTGACAGGCCGAGCCAAAGCGCGCCCAGGACGACGATCAGCCCAATAAAATAGCCCACAGGTAACCCGCTCCCTCAGTCTTGGTTTTGACTTCTCAGGAACTGTTAAATGTTCGTACCCGCTTTGACCAGACCCGAGCAGTCACGCATGGCCAATTTGACGCGGTCTTTTTGCAGCCGGCGTGATTTTACCCATGCTGTCCGAAGACCAGGCGAGCCGTCCGGCGGGAGGCGGAAAACTCCGCATCAGCTTCCTCCATGAGCTCCGCAGCCTGCGGCGCGGCTGCCTGCTGCGGGGAGTAGGAAGATGACAGGGACCAGTTCCAGTAGCGCAAGGTTGTCTGCGCCTTGGCGACAGCAAGCAGCTCATAGGTCTCCTTGACGTACGCGAACTGCGGGTGCGGCTCTCCTCCATCAAGCTCCATCGGACGACGCAGCGCCTGCCAGAGCAAGGTCAGGTACGGTCGCTTCAGACCGGTCGCCTTGCACAGGACGGCCAGCCCCTCCCCACCTGGGTCGGACAGAATTTTTGCAATGGTCACGGGTTTGACACCGGCGAGGAAGCCGATCTCCTGGGCCAGTTCCGGGTTCAGCCCCTTCTCAGCGGCTGTCTCGACAGCGTGCTCGAGATTGTCGAATGGGCTCTTGTCTATCGCCTGGCGATTGCGCTGGCGCCGTTCGATCAGCTGCAATGTCTTGCGGGCAACCGGATCGGACCATTTTTCCGCTGCCGCAATCGGGAACACATCCGAACAGAGATCGACCAGTTCGAGCCGGTCGGCCGCCTGACGCCTCAAAATCGTGCGCCGCGTCGGCCCGTCCGACCACCAGAACATGGCCATCGCCTGACTGGGAATCAGCTCAAGACGCTTGATGATGAGGTTGGGAAGCCCCTCAACCTTGCGGGAATGATGGACGAGCAAATCCATACCCGCCTCGGGAATAATGGCACCCTGGTTCTGCAACAGCGCCTTTAGAACGGTCGGCTCCTCCCGCTTGCACAGTTCCTGCGACACGGTGGGCGCAACACGCTTGCGCCGGGCGATCATCAGCCGGTGCTCCATGCTCGTCTTGTCAGCAAACTCACAGAGGTCGGCCGAATCGTAGACTTCATTATCCTCAAGCACGTATTGCGCGATATCGAGATCGCTCTGCGCGAGATAACGCATCAGCCGGCGCGGGGCCTCTTTCGTGATCCTGAGCCGCTTGGCACAGAAAATCCGCTCCTCATCGGTGGCATGGAAAAGCATGTCGAGAAGTATATCGCCTGCCATTGAACGGTCCTGAGGTGCCACGGCTGTTGCGGGCAAGGCCACAAAGTCGATCAGGCGGCGAAGGAGGAGACGACGGGCGCGACCAGTATTCGGAGCTTCGTTGAACTCTGAAATCTCTGCCATGATGAGGTCCGGCTCAGTGCGATTGCTTGGGGCAGCAATCTGTCAGGAAGAGGTTAACAGCCGGTATGGCCCTATCGGCGCAAGGTTTCCGGCTTTTTGCCGGGATGGACAAAGATCAACAGCATCGAGAGGGCAAACATTGCCGTCACAAGAGAGAACTGCCGTCCCGTGTCGTTCTCCTCACTCCCTATCGCCGCCGGAATTTCGCGGCCAAGAACCTCTGGTGATAGATGAGCTGCGATCGCGCCGCTCATGAGAAAGACAGCAATGATCGCGCCGGTCCGCCGTGAATGCGGAATGAGTAGCAGCAGACACGCAACCAATATCAGGACCGATACGGCATAGCGGGCTTCCGGCTCCAGCCAGCTCAGCCCCGTCTTCTCTGCCATTGTGTGGAATAATATGTTCTCGCCAGCCGGGTCCAGGAGAAGCTCCATGCCCGGCTGTGCCTCACCGACCGGATGGAGAGTGGCCTGCACGAACATGAAGATCAGGAACAGGGCGAGCCCCCAGCTTGCCAGTTGGCGCAGTCCTCGCATCAACTCTGCCCTGCCTCCAAGAATCTCACTCTGTGCCAAGAATAGACACTGGCCGGGATGAATACAATCGCTCGGGCCTGCCTACACCTGAGTGCCCTTGCGGAACCGTAATGCCTTTTTGCTTTTCTCGTCAGCGCGGGCCTATACAGTGGCCGGCTTTTGAGGCGAGAAGATTCCGCATGACGGACGATGACCGCAAATGGCAGGAGACAGATCCGGAAGCGGACCTTGATGGACTCGAGGAAGACCGCACCGTCCAGATCAAGTCACCCGTAAGCGGTGTTGATAGCGCCACGGGCGCTGGGGCCTCGCTGGAATTCACCGCCCGCTCACTCTTTGCCCGGCGCACGCATCGTCGCGTGAAGTCCGAACTGCCCGCCTATCTGATGATCCAGTGCAGCTGGTTTACCGCCTTCGGGCTACAGATGGTGCTGTTCCCCTATCTCATTACCAACCGGCTGGGTCTCGACGGCACCGAACTCGGGCTTGCCAATATGGCGCTGTCCGGCCCTTCCGTCATTTTCCTACTGCTCGGCGGTGTGGTCGCCGAGCGTACGCGCGGCAAACCGCTGCTGATGTCCCTGCACTTTGCAGCCGCCCTGCCCGCCGCCGCGCTCGCCATCGTGATCGCGACCGGCAATCTCGCCTATGGATTCATGATCATTTACGGGCTCGCCATGGGCACGGTTGGCGCTTTCATGATGCCTGCGCGCGATTCCATCATCAACGAAGTGGTCGAACGCCGCTCGCGCATCGGCTCCGGCGTCACGCTCCAGCAGGGCGTCGCCTTCGCGACCATCGCGCAATTTGCCGCGCAGATCGCCGGGCTTATCATTGGCGGATATGCCGACAAGCTTACCCGCATGCCGGCATGGCTGGGTGGGTTTTCCGTCGGCCCGATTGCAAGCTGGCGGCTTCTGGCCTTCCAGGCCATCATCGCCGGGCTGGGCACGGGCTTCGCTATTTTCCTGGCGCGCGGACGCAGCGTGCAGACAGGCCGGTCAGGCGTCGGCGCGGCTATCGGGGACATCAAGGAAGGCTTCCAGGTCGTTTTCGCAAACGGCAAGCTATGGGCGATGACCGTTTTGATGTTCGGGGTCGGTATCTTCGTGATCGGTTCCTTTCTTGTCGTGCTGCCGATTATCAACCGGGATCTCTACGGCCTCTCCTCGGACGGCATCCGCGACATGTTCGTGACGTTCTGGCTCGGCGCGTTTGTTTCATCTGTCGCCCTGTCGGTCTTTCGCAATGTCAAGCGTCAGGGTCGCCTCCTGCTCACCGCGCAGCTGATCGGCTCGCTGGCCATCCTGATCATGCTGGGCCGGCCCCCGCACTGGATTTTCCTGGCCATCGTCTTCGTGTGGGGCCTGGCCGCAGGCATCTCGATCGCCACCAGCCGCTCCATCGTCCAGGATGCCGCGCCGCGAAACCAGCTCGCGCGCGTCCTGTCGATCTACCAGCTGGGCTTCATGGCCGGCGCGCCCTTTGGGGCCGCTCTCATGGGCTGGCTGGTCGACTTCTTCCCCGATGATCCTCAGCGGGTTGCCGTGGTCCCGGCGACCGGCATGACGGTCCTGATCGTCTGGCTCGCCCTGCGCACGGAGATATGGAACATGAAGAGTGTCGTCACCAAAAAAGAGTGATCAAACAACGCTCCAGGAACGTGAAGATCATTTAATACAGCATTTGCGACGGAAATAGGGGCTACCCTCTTTCTATCTCCTGCATTCAGATAACAGCGCTCTCAGGGCGCACTGCAGGAAGGTCCGTCCATGCGTTTTTCTCCCACGACTTCTTCTCGTCTGCTTATATTCTTCGCGGCTGCTCTGGCGCTCGGCGCGTGTACGTCGTCCGGCCCGGGCAGGCGGGGCGGTCCACCCGGCGGACCGGGAGATGGTGTATCCGGCGGACAGCGGGGCGGGATGGACGACAGACGTGGTGGCGCAAGCAACCTGTCAGGCCCTCTTGCCCGCCCGGTCGCGCTCCTGTTTGCCAGCATGGATGCAGATCAGGACATGCTGGTCGACCGCTCTGAACTGGCAATGGCATCGGATCGCATCTGGGACAATCTTTCAGGCGGAGATTCCGCCATCAAGCCGCTGGACCTCTCCAGCTGGCTGGTTGCAGCCCTGGGCTCAGCCGATGCCCAGCCATCATCCGTCGCCTTCGACACCAATCTTAATGGACAGATCAGCCGGGCCGAGTTCGAGGCGCGTCTACGCGCCGAGTTCGAGAAACATGACAGTTCCGGCGACGGGCAGCTTGAACGCAGCGAACTTGTTTTCGACGTACCACGCGCTGGCATGGGCCGTCGCGGCGGCTCCAGGGCCACACGCATGATGCCCGACAACTAGCTGAAGGACACAGAGGCCGGTGGTTTCCTCCCCCTCGACCCCCGATCCGGCCTCTGGGGCGGGCAGCCAGTTCAGTCCACGTGGTTGCCCGCCCAACTCTTCAGCCTTTCTTGGAAATCCATTTGAATGCCGGATCATCCCACCAGGGGAAGAAGCTCGGCATTTCATTGGAGACCTTGCCGGTATACTCGGCCGGGCGCTTTTCGAGGAAGCTCATCACGCCTTCTTTCGCATCCGGTGACTGGCCCCGCTCATAGATAGCAGCCGAATCAACGATATGCGCATCCATCGGGTGAGACGCCCCAAGCATGCGCCACATCATGTGACGCGTCAGCGCGTTGGAAACGGGGGCAGTCTTGTCAGCCATTTCGCGGGCAAGCTCTTTCGCCCGCTTCATCAGGTCAGCCTGCGGCACGACTTCAGAAACCAGACCGCCGGAGAGCGCTTCCGAGGCGGGGAAAACACGCCCCGTATAGCACCACTCTAGCGCTTTGGAGATGCCGACAAGGCGCGGCAGGAACCAGCTGGAAGCAGCTTCCGGATTGATCCCGCGGCTGTTGAAGACAAAACCGAACCGCGCATTGTCGGCCGCGATACGGATATCCATGGGCAATTGCATCGTCACACCGATGCCGACAGCTGCGCCATTGATCGCGCCGATGACGGGCTTCAGGCTCTCAAAGATGCGTAGCGTGACGCGGCCACCGCCATCGCGCTTTACATCTTCGTCAGTGGAGCGACCGGCCTCTCCATCGCCCTTGCGGGCATCGTAGTCGAACGTCTTCGCACCTTCAGAAAGGTCTGCCCCGGCGCAAAAGGCCCGCTCGCCATCCCCGGTCACGATGACGACCTTTACATCATCATCCTTGTCGGTCTCGTCGAAGGCGGCGATCATTTCCTGCATCATCTTGCCGGTGAAGGCGTTCATCTTCTCCGGCCGGTAAAGCGTTAGCACCGCAATACCGTCTTCCTTCTCCAGCTTGATCTGCTCGAATTCCTTGATGGTGGTGGCGCTCATTGGCTTTCTCCCTGTAGGTGTTCTGATAAAAGCTGAGGCCAGAGAGGCGGATTTCCCCCGCGTCCGTCAAGCGCCAATCGGAACGGTATTTACTGCCTTCAAATCCCGTGACGCGCGTGTCATTTTCTGCGCCATGGACTTTCCCTCGCCCACAACACTGGCCGCACCAGCCTTTGTCCTCGCCGTCGCCCTGGAGTGGTGGGCCGTGAAATCGGGCCGTGCGGGCGGGCGCTATGACACCAAGGATGCACTGACATCGCTTGCCATGGGCACGGGCAATCTGGTTGTAAATACGCTGACAGGTGCTGTCGCGCTCGGCATGATGTTGCTTGCCTGGCCCTACCGGATTGCGGAAATCCCGGTGACTTGGTGGAGCTTTCTCGCGCTCTTTCTTGCCTATGATTTCGTCTACTACTGGAAGCACCGCTTCGCCCACCGGATGCGCTGGTTCTGGATGGAGCATGTCACGCATCACTCCTCCGGCCATTACAATCTGACCACCGCGCTGCGCCAGCCCTGGTTTGGCCCTTTCACCGGGCTTATCCTGCTTGGCCTGCCCCTCGTCATGATCGGTTTCCACCCGCTCTTCATCTTTTTCACTGGCGGGCTGAACCTTCTCTACCAGTTCTGGATCCATACAGAGAGCATCGGGAAAATGCCGCGCTGGTTCGAGGCCGTGATGAACACACCTTCCCATCACCGCGTCCATCACGCCACCAACCCCCGTTATCTCGACGCAAACTATGCTGGTGTCTTCATCATCTGGGACAGGCTTTTCGGAAGCTTCGTACCGGAGCTTGAGAGCGATCCGCCACGCTATGGCACTGTCAAACCGCTCGAGAGCTACAACCCGCTCACCGTTGCTTTTCACGAAGCCGCCGGGCTTGCCCGGGATTGCTGGCGCGATGGCCTTCGCCCTGACCGCTGGGTTCGCCGCGCCATCAACGGCCCCGGCTGGTCCCCGGACGGCCAGCACACCCGTTCAGCCGAACTCAAGGCCGCATACCTGCGTGATAACCCGCAGGAGACCGGCACACCGGGACTGCCCGGATCCTGAGCAAACTGTAATTCCACCGGCCTTTCACCAGTGGCCCTCTTTCGATAAGCGAGACCTCACCTTTATGTGAAGTGTTCGTGAGTATTGCGTGAGGAGCCCGTCTGAATGCCTGACCTGCCTGCCTTGGGGATGATAGCGACACCCATCGTGCTGGCAGCCATCGCGACAGAGTGGTGGGCCGTGCGGAAGGGCCGGATCAATGGCCGTTACTGCGCGAAAGACGCCCTGACATCGCTGACGATGGGCGCGGGCAACATCCTCATCAATTCCACTCTCGCCTTTCTCTCATTCTGGGTGCTGACGCTAGCAGCAAAGGTGCAGGTTCTCGACCTTGGCCTGAGCGTCACAGCCGCGGCAGGTGCCTTTCTTGTCCATGATTTCCTGTATTACTGGAAGCACCGGATCGGCCATCGTGCCCGCTGGTTCTGGGCCGAGCATGTGACCCATCATTCCAGTGAGCACTACAATCTCACTACGGCCCTGAGACAGCCCTGGACGGGTCCGCTTACCGGCCTGTTGCTGACGGGCGGACCGATGGTCGTGCTCGGCTTTCCGGTCTCGCTGGTGCTTGGTGCCTCCACGGCACATCTCGCTTACCAGCTCTGGATCCATACCGAAGCCATCGGCAAACTTCCCGGCCCTGTCGAGGCGGTCTTCGTCACACCAAGCCATCACCGCGTCCATCATGCGACCAATCCGGAATATCTCGACACCAATTTCGGCGGCACGCTGATTGTCTGGGACCGGCTGTTCGGCACCTTCATGCCGGAAGAAGCCGAAGAGGCGACGCGCTATGGCATTGTGACACCGCTTGAGACCCACAATCCTGTCATCGTCGCCTATCATGGCTTTGCCGGCCTGTTTGCGGACTTCCGGCGTGATGGCCTGAGACCTCACCGTTGGGCGATGCGCGCGCTCAACCCGCCCGGCTGGTGCCCAGATGGACGTCACCAGCGAAGCGAGGAAATCAAGGCGGGATGGTGCGCTGGCCACACTGGCTATGAAAACACCGGCAATCGCATCATTGAAGATTCCGCACCCGAAGCCTTTCGCGTCGCGGCGGAATAGCCGCACGCACACCCTCTTCAGGACAGCGCCTGACTTACCGCACCGCCATCGCGCCGAAATAACCAAAAATTATACTTGCAAATCATTCTCATTCGCATAGTCTGGTCTTCTGACACCGAAGAGGAGGTTTCATGACCAGCGAACCAGATGCCTATTCCGTTGAATGGCTGCGCGAACAGCTGGCCCTTATGCGGGGCTGGCGCCTGACAGTCAGTGACAGCCACAAGGCCAATGCCATCGCCCGCCACGAAACCTGGCTGGCCACGCAGCTGGCTGACCTCACACATCGCCAGATCGCCGCCTGAACCACCGAGATTGTCGTGGCGTCCCACTCCTGGGTCGCTCCTGGTTGCGATCATGAGGCGCGCGTTTCCTCCCTAGCCCTGATCGCGGGGCGTCACGGCATACCTTCTCACGCTCCCGAAGCCCTTACCCACGCGGAACCACGTCCCATGCGAAACAACACCTTCGTCACAGACACCTACCTGCCGGAATTGGGCAAGGCATCCGGGCTCGCTATCTGGGGCTTCCGGGCCTGCGCCATGGGTGGAGCTGGCTGCTGCACCATCGTGCGCGGTTTCGAGAACGCATTCGATACGGACGGGGCGCCCGTGCTCGGACACATGCTGGCAATGGCCCGCTTCATCGGTCATGACGGACGGCGCAAGGTCAGCCTCGCCATGCCTGGCTGTGCGCGCATCACCCGGGACGAGCTTTCGCTGCTGACCGTCTTCGCCGCCGCGCAGATGCAGGATGAGGCACTAAGAGACGCCCACCTGACCTGGCTCACCGCGAGCGCGCCGGATACTGCCTTGACCAGCCTGACCGACAGCATTGCAACGATTTTCGCCCATCACGGCTATCATATCGCCCTGCCCTATCCTGTCGTTACCCGGCGTCCACGTACAGGCACGCTGCACGCCGTCGCTGGCGGGCGGGCGTGAGCGGCTAGTTCGCAGCACTCACGGCGTCGGCGCTTTCTATATGTTCCATTGTCAGCGGCTGGCTGAAATTGTCTCGCCAGAGGCTGCTGCAAAGGGCCTCGAAGCGTTCTGTCGTAGGCTCGTCTGAGCCATAGTAGGCGAGATATCTAAATACTAGCTCTGAAAAGGTGGAATAGACGAATTGGACCTCACGAGGGACTTCAGCATAATCAGAAGCTTGGTAAACTTCATTGTATTCCAGCATCGCCCGCAGCAGGAGTTCAAGATCTGAGCGGGATCTGACTTCACGTCTTTCACCAGTACTCTCATCAACAATCGTCGAAGCTCTCATTGCCCATTCTGAACGTTCAAATACCTCGGCGGAATATCGAGAGCCCGGCGAAGGCACAACGACGCACATACCGAACAGGTCGGCATTGATCTCTTCCTGGATCGACTGGAGATTGCTGGCCAGTGCATTATCGTGGATGTGAAAGACCTCGTGCAGAACCGCGGCGAGCGTTCTGTTGAAAGACATCGTTTCCCGAAATGTGAAAGCGACCGTGATTGGAGAATCGTTATTCAACAGACGTCCTTCATATCTGTGATAAAATTCGCGCTCATCATCCCGGTATAAGTCAACAACAAGGGAACGCCCCGTCAGACGTTGGGCTCCTGAAACGATAACTCCTGGATCGAACTCAGGACAGGTCCATGCCGGCCCGTCATTTAATGAATGTATTCGAACCTCGGTTTGAGCTGTGACATAGGAACACTCAACATCGTATTCTTGCACAGGCAGGGGGACGTCCCCACCGAGTGAGTAGGTGCGATAGACCATCGTCCCATTTCGCTTTTGGAGTTGAATGCCGACGGCGTATGCAGCGCCTGTAGCAGCCTGAATTTCACTCGTCGAAAAGAACTCTGTGTCGATCTCAGGAGCCCGGCTGGCACAAGACGACATGGCCACGACAGCCAATGCCAATCCCCAGTGCGATATGGAAAACGCGGCGAACTTGCCGGCACACAGGCATCGACTGATCGACGAGACTCGTATCGGTAAAACCACACGACAAGGTTTCAACTGTTCCACTTTGGATTGCAAGCCGGGTCGCGAGTCTTCCCTTCCCCTGCGTCGGCTATGGACGCGCAGATTCCGATTGCTAAAACACCCCTCGTGAGTGTTGAGACGCGCCCGGTTGCAAGGGTGCCCGCCCGGAGGAAAAGTCAGAATGCATCCCAGCCATTTCGCGAAAACCAAGCCCGACCACGCCGCCTATATCATGGCGAATTCCGGTGAGCAGGTCACGTTCAAACAGCTTGACCAGCGCTCCAACCAGATTGCGCATCTTTTCCGCGAGAACGGCATCAATCCCGGCGACACCATCGCCATCTTCGCAGAAAACAGCGCGCGCTATTTCGAGATCGCCTGGGCCGCTCAGCGCTCGGGGCTATACTATGTCTGCATTTCCTCACGCCTGACGCCACCGGAAGTCCAGTACATTGTCGAGGATTCAGGCGCCAAGGTGCTGATCAGTTCGGCAAGTCTCGCCAGTGTGGCAACAGAGGTAAAAACCATAACGGAGCTTCAGGCCTACTGGGCCATCGATGGCGCCATTGATGGCCACCAGAAGCTGGAAGAGCTCTATTCCAGACAGCCCGACACCCCTATCGCCGACGAGATGGCCGGCACTGACATGCTCTACTCTTCAGGCACGACCGGACGTCCAAAGGGCATCCGCCCGGCGCTGGAACCCGATACGCCGATTGATGAGCCAAACGTGCTGGTCCAGCTGGCCAAGGTCCTCGCCCGCGCCGACGGCGATGACATGGTCTATCTTTCCCCGGCTCCGCTCTATCATGCCGCCCCGCTGCGCTGGTGCATGACGTTTACCCGCTTCGGCGCGACGCTGGTCATCATGGAAAAGTTCGATCCGGAAAAATTCCTCGAATGCGTCGAGACGTACAAGGTCACGCACACCCAGCTCGTGCCCACCATGTTCGTGAAGATGCTCAAGCTGCCGGAGGAGGCACGCAAGAAGTATGATGTTTCGTCCCTGCGTTGCGCCATTCACGCGGCTGCGCCCTGCCCTGTCCCGGTCAAGGAACAGATGATCGATTGGTGGGGGCCTGTGATCGAGGAATATTATGCCGGTTCTGAAGGTAATGGCATGACTTGGATCAACTCGCATGACTGGCTCAACCATAAGGGTTCCGTCGGCAAGCCGGTCCATGGCGAGCTGCACATCTGCGACGATGATGGCAATGAAGTCGCGGTCGGTGAACCCGGCACGATCTATTATGGCGGCACCAATCCGCCGAATTATCATAATGACCCCGACAAGACGAAGGGCGCCCTCAATCCGAAACACCCTGACTGGTCGACACTGGGTGATGTCGGGCGCGTCGATGAGGACGGCTTCCTTTACCTGACAGACCGCAAGGCCTTCATGATCATTTCCGGGGGTGTGAACATCTATCCTCAGGAAGCCGAAAACGTTCTCATCACACACCCGAAAGTCGCCGATGTGGCCGTGATCGGGGTGCCGAACGACGAGTTCGGCGAAGAGGTAAAAGCCGTGGTCCAGGTGGCCGAAGGCGTCGAACCGGGCCCGGAACTGGAAGAAGACCTTCTGGAGTTCTGCCGCTCCAAGCTCGCCAAGATCAAATGTCCCAAGTCCGTTGACTTCGACCCCGCCCTGCCCCGCCACCCGACTGGCAAGCTCTACAAGCGTCTGGTACAAGATCGCTATTGGGGCAAAAAGGACTCGCGGATTGTCTGAGACTGTTGATGCTGCACGCTTCCCGGAGGGTTTCATCTGGGGAGCCTCGACCGCATCCTACCAGATCGAAGGCGCGGTCGATGAAGATGGCCGGGCGCCCTCGATCTGGGACACTTTTTCTCACACGCCCGGCAAGGTAGAACGTGGGGAAACCGGCGACACAGCCTGCGATCATTATCATCGCTACGCGCAAGATGTCGGCCTCATGAAGACACTGGGCCTTGATGCCTACCGCTTCTCCATCGCATGGCCCCGTATCATTCCTGAAGGCACTGGCGAGGTAAACGAGCCCGGGCTGGATTTCTACGACCGGCTGACGGACAGCCTTCTGGAAGCCGGAATCGAGCCCTGGCCCTGCCTTTATCACTGGGACTTGCCGGATGCGCTCCACATGGCAGGCAAAGGCTGGGAAGACCGCGCCTGTGCTGATGCCTTTGCTGACTATGCGAACACTGTCACGGCACGCCTTGGTGACCGCGCAAAGACCTGGCTCACCTTCAATGAGCCGAACGTATTCAGCATTTTCGGCTATCTCATTGGCTATCATGCGCCGGGGGTTTCAGACCACGAGACGTTCCTGGATGCCGTCCACACCGTCAATCTCGCGCACGGCAAGGCGTGTCAGGTCATCCGTTCAAATGTGCCAAACGCCCGCATCGGGCTTGCCCCGAACATGCAGCCTGTGCGACCTGCCACCCCGACGATCGCTGACCGTGAAGCTGCCCGTATCCTCGATTCCTACTGGAACCGGGCCTTTGCAGAGCCAATGGTGCATGGCCGTTACGACCCGATCATGACGAAGCGCCTTGGTGACCGGATCAAACCGGGTGACATGGAAACCATCCGCCAGCCGCTCGACTGGTTCGGCGTGAATTATTACAGCCCGCTCTACGCGAAAGCCGCCCGCAACAGCACGGGCATGAAGATGGCCGACCCGCCATTGGGCGCCGACATCTCGCTGATGGGCTGGCACGCCGACCCGCCGAGCTTTACTGACGCCCTGCTCGATGTCTCGAAGCGTTATCCCGGCCTGCCCATCTACATTACTGAGAACGGAACGGCCGACGCCCTGCCGGCTGGCGAGCGCGACCAGAACCGGATTGATTATTATACCGGCCACCTGAACGCCCTGCTCAACGCGGTCGACAAGGGCGCGGACGTGCGCGGCTATCTGATCTGGTCGCTCATGGACAATTTCGAATGGGCGCTTGGCTACCGGACGCGCTTTGGCGTTATCCGCTGTGACTTCGACACGCTGGAGCGTACGCCGAAAGCATCCCATGACTGGCTACAGGCCCTGATCGCGCAATCGCGTGAACCCCGCGTTGAAGAGCCTCCGGTCAGCGAGTTTCCCGCCAGCGACATTCCTGACGCTGCGCCCGCAGATAGTGAACCAGACTAGAACCCCCAGCTGCCAGGGTCTTCAATCGGCTGGTCAGCCGACAGGGCCTGCATTCCCTTTATGGTGCGCACAATATACCAGACCACTGCCGCCAGCAGGATAATCACACCAATCAGGATAATGGTCAGCACTGCGCCAATAATGACATAGAGCAGTGCCTTCCAGAAGATATTGATCTGATTGTTGTAGTGGCTGACCATCGTCGGCGAAGCTCCCGACTTGCCGGTATAGGCGAGGATGACGCCAAAAATGCTTGTGATCCCGATGACGAGGCTCACCAGGTAGAGAATATAGACCAGGTTGGCGTTGCCCTTCTCACCCGGATCAATCGAAATCTGCTGGTCTGACATGGAGCCCCCTTGAGCGCTGCGCAGTGATGTGGCCCCAAGCGTAGTCTGCCTAATACCATCAGGCAATCATCACTGAACCCGGTCCGTGCGCCACTCGCCTTCACCCTCCGGCAGTCTTGCACCACAGCAAAATCCGGCGCAGAAAAGTCCCGTCAAATTCAAAGCCTCTGAGGAAGGAAACAACAGATCATGGCAGACCCGAAGAAGATTCATTACTCGGACCTCGAATCGCTCGCTGGCAAGGAAGTCGGCGTCTCCGACTGGCACCTGATCGACCAGGACCGCGTCAACAAGTTTGCCGACGCGACCGGTGACCATCAGTGGATCCACGTCGATGTCGAACGCGCCACCAAGGAGATGGGCGGCCCGATCGCGCACGGCTTCCTGACGCTGTCCCTCCTGCCGATGCTCGGCGCGGAAGT
This sequence comes from Henriciella sp., assembly GCF_029936995.1. Lineage (GTDB taxonomy): Bacteria > Pseudomonadota > Alphaproteobacteria > Caulobacterales > Hyphomonadaceae > Henriciella. The sequence continues at coordinate 241,696 of NZ_JAPYRE010000004.1, read as the reverse complement.
CATGCGCGTTGAGGGCACGACCCGTGGCATCAATTATGGCTCGGACAAGGTCCGTTTCACGAACATGGTTCCAGTCGGCTCCAAGGTACGCCTGCGCCAGAAATGTCTCGCTGTTGAAGACAAGGCTGGCGGCAAGCAGACCCGTATGGAAGCGACGATCGAGGTCGAAGGCCAGGACCGCCCGGCCCTCGTCGCCGAGACGCTTACCGTACTCTACGGCTAAGGCTCGCTAGCCGTTCACAGGACCTTGAGGCCGGGCCAGAAGCGCCCGGCCTTTTTCGTCTGTCCTGCCGGTCCTATATTCATCATCAAGATACAGATGAAGGAGCCGCAAATGATTCCCCCCAAACCGGCCGACAATTTCAAACGGGTCTCGCGGTCAACAAAGGAATGGCGCGAAATCCTGACCGAGGAACAGTTTCGCGTCGGCGTAAAGGAAGGCACCGAACGTCCTTTTTCGCCAGGCAATCATGACAGCGAGAAACGCGACGGCGTTTTTCATTGCGTCGGTTGCGACACGCCCCTCTGGTCATCGGAACACAAGTTCGACTCCGGCACAGGCTGGCCAAGCTTCTACAAGCCGATCCGGGAAACAGCTGTCGACACCAAGACCGACTTCAAGATGATCATGCCGCGCAAGGAATGCCACTGCGCGACCTGCGGGCTGCATATGGGCCATGTCTTCAAGGACGGCCCGGATCCGACCGGCGAGCGCTGGTGCATCAATGGTGTCGTGCTGGAATTCAAACCAGCCTGAGCCGCGAACGAAGCGGCCCAAGTCCAAGCTGGACAATACCGGGCGGGCGCTTATCACTTTCAGACATTCTCCACGAAACGGATGTCTTCTTCATGCGCCTGCCCCACCTGCTTGCCAGTGCCGCCCTCACCGCGCTACTGCCCGTCTCCATGACATATGCCGATACACCGAAAGCTGGCGAAGCCGCTGCCAACCCAGACACACAGGTTCCACCAGCCGCAAAGCGTGACCCCTTCACCATCGAACAGGTCGGGCGCACACGCACGGACCCCTATCACTGGATGAAGGATGAGAACTGGCAGCAGGTCATGCGCGACCCGTCTGTCCTGCGCCAGGATATCCGTGAATACCTCGAAGCGGAGAATGCCTATACCAAGGCCGCTCTCGAAGACCCCACGGGACAGCTACGCGAGACCCTGCTCAAGGAAATGCGCGGACGTATCAAGGAGGATGACAGCTCCGTACCGGCCAAGGACGGCCCATATGCTTATTACGTCCGCTACCGCGAGGGTGGCGAGTATCCGGTCTATGCCCGCAAGCCCGCCAGTCAGGCCTTTGCCGAGGAAGCACCTGAAACTGTCCTGTTTGATGGGGACAAGGAAGCCGAGAACGAAAGTTACTTCTCGATACGTGGGCTCGAACAGTCTCCTGACCACAAGCTACTCGCTTCCGCCGTCGATACACAGGGCAGCGAATACTACACTGTCAGCGTGCGTGATATCGAAACCGGTGCCGCCGTAGGCACCCCGATCGAAGGCACGTATGGAAGCTTTGTATGGGGGGCCGATTCCAACCTGCTCTACTGGGTTGAACGCGACGAAATGGGCCGACCAACAGCCGTCTTCCAGCGCAATCTCGAAACTGGTGAGGACGTGGAAATCTATCGCGAAAGCGATCCGGGTTTCTTCGTGGGTGTCGGCAAGACCGAGTCGGAAGACTACATCCTGATCGAAACGGGTGGACATACATCCGGTGAAACCTGGTTCTTCCCAGCGGGCGCAAAATCGCCCGAACCGAAACTGATCGCGCCGCGAAAGGAGGATGAAGAATACGACATCGTTCACTGGAACGATGCGTTTTACATCCTGACCAACTCAGATGGCGCGGTTGATTTCAAGGTCATGAAGGCGCCGATAGACGCACCCGGCCGGGACAACTGGGAAGAAGTTATTCCTCACCGCCCCGGAACACTGGTCCTCGGGCTCGACCCGTACCGCGACCACCTCGTCAGACTTGAACGGGCCAATGCGCTTCCCCGTATCGTCATCCGTGAGCGGGACACTGGAGAAGAGCACGCCATTGAGATGGACGAACAGGCTTACGCCCTCGGCCTTGGCGATGGCGAGTACAATTCCAGCGTCATGCGCTATGAGTACGCCTCCCCGGCCCGGCCGGACCAGGTCTACGACTACGACATGGCGACCCGCGAGCGGACCTTGCGCAAGACACGTGAAGTGCCGTCTGGGCACAACCCGGAAGACTATGTTGTCGAGCGCATCCAGGCCCCGGCCTGGGACGATGAGCAGATCCCGGTCACTGTCCTGCGCCGGGCTGATACACCTGTCGATGGTTCGGCGCCAATGCTGCTTTATGGCTATGGCTCCTACGGCAACACCATTCCGGCCAGTTTCTCGACCACCCGCCTGTCCCTTGTCGATCGCGGTTTTATCTATGCGATCGCCCATATCCGCGGCTCCCAGGCGAAAGGCTATCAATGGTATCTTGATGGCAAGCTCGAGAAGAAGACCAACACGTTCAAGGACTACATTTCCGCCGGACGCTATCTCGTGGAGAATGGGTATAGCGCTGAAGGCCGCGTGATCGGCCATGGCGGATCAGCAGGCGGTCTGCTCATGGGGGCTGCGGCCAACATGGACCCGGGCCTCTTTGGCGGCATTATCGCCGCGGTTCCCTTCGTCGACGTACTCAACACCATGTCGGACGAAAGCCTGCCGCTCACACCGCCCGAGTGGCCTGAATGGGGCAATCCGATCACTTCCGGCGAAGATTACGACACCATCCTCGCCTACAGCCCTTATGACCAGGTGGCCGAACGCGACTACCCGGCCATGCTTATTACCGGCGGACTTTCGGATCCGCGCGTGACCTATTGGGAGCCCTCCAAGTGGGCGGCCAGGCTGCGCCACGAGGCCCCGAACGCTGGCCCGTATTTCCTGCGTATCAACATGGATGCCGGACATGGCGGATCCACCGGCCGCTTTGAAGGCCTGAAAGAGACCGCCATTGAGTATGCATTTGCTCTGGCCGCGGCTGGCAAGGTTGAAACGCTGGATCTTTCCCGCTCCCCATCACAGGGCGAGTAACTCGTAGACGCAACGTATAGAATAGGCTGAACACCGCGGTTCAGCGCACAGACAAAGCCCCGCCCGGATAAGAGGCGGGGCTTTTTTTTGGGCATCCTGCAGCAGGCAAAGTGCTGCTTCCGGAATATCCAGTCAAACGAAAATGGCCCGGCACAAAGGCCGGGCCATCTCCAAATCTATCTGATCTGCCGCTTAGCGGACGATGATCGTAACTTCCGAACGACGGTTCAGAGGCTCGCGAACACCATCGCGGGTTGCCTTGGCGAGATCGTTCTCACCGCGGCCTTCGGTCGTGATCATGCTGGAAGCGATACCACGTGAGGTAAGCGCATTCGCAACAGTGGACGCACGACGCTGCGACAGACGGGCGTTGTAGGACTTGGCACCCGAGGTGTCAGTGTGGCCAACAATGGTCACGGAGCCCGGTGCGCAGTCTTCACGCTCACGAATGTTTGCAACCGCCTGATCGATCACAGCCGAAGCCTGGCTGGTCAGATCGGACTGATCCCACTCGAAGTAAACCACGAACGCCTGGTTGACCGTCGAGCAATCCGGAGCCGGCGGAGGCGGCGGCGGCGGAGGCGGAGGCGGCGGTGGTGGCGGCGGCGGCGGTGGTGGCGGCGGCGGCGGTGGCGGCGGAGGCGGCGGCGGTGGAGCCGCGAACTGATACCGCAGACCAACCGTTACGGTGTGATCCTGGTACTGACCTTCATAAGCCACCGGGTTAGCGAACTCGTCACGACCGTCGAAGTCGAACTCGTCTGCAACGAAGAACTTATAGCCAACGTCGAGTTTGAGCTGCTCGGTGATGTCATAGCCGATGCCAGCCAGAGCCTGATAGGCAAGGCTTGTGTCCTGGTCACTGAAACCGTTTGCGGTGAACGTGTCACCGGTATTGGTGTTCAGATAACGCAGGCTGAAGGCTTCAGCGCGCATTTGCGCAAGACCGATACCAGCACCGATATAGGGCTGAACCGGGCCATCAACGTTGAAATCGTACAGGCCGTTGAACATCAGATCATACATGTTGATCTTGCCGTCAGCGCCCTGATCGTAGAACCGGTCAGCGGTATTCGGCGGCATGCCGCCATTGATTACGCCGTCCGGGTCGAGGCTGCCGCCGCGATAACCGAAGGTTGATTCAAGACGGAAGCCGTTGTCGAAGCCATAACCGAGGCCAACTTGAACGTTGCCGAGACCGTCGGCGACATCGGAGTCACCGCCCAGCGAATAAAGTGAGTTCTTTTCGGCATCATGGTCGAGTGTACCTTCGAAGGTATACCCGAGATCGGCACGACCGTACCAACCGTCCTGAGCCGTTGCGACATTGCCAGCCGACGCCAGAGCGGCCGCAGCTGTCGCGCACATCAGAGTTTTTTTCATACTCATCCCCTTTTGTGAGCCGCATGAGCACTATTGCTCACCGACCGCAGAGACTAACGGACCATTCCGTGTGACTACTCATCTATAGAAGTTTTGTTCCCAAGACGAGAAGAGATTGTCGGAAAAATCTCAAAACTTCCAGTTTTTTCCGGGTGGCGCGGCTGAAATGCAACAATCCACGCTCTCTGCCACGCTTCGAGCTGAATTACGCTGCCAGTTTGCCACATTCTTTAAGAGAGCGTTAATGGTACCGCCTCTCCGGCTTGAACGGAGGACCTCTGGTTCCACAAACCAGCGCTCTAACCAACTGAGCTAAGGCGGCACTTCGTAGCCCACATACGCCGGGCGGGCATGAGGTTCAAGATTTTTTGCCGCGCGCATTGCAGTCATGCTGCACCTACTCCGCCGCAACCGATGCTTCAGGCTTTGAAGCAACTGTTTTAGGCTGGCGTTCAGCCTTACGGAAAACGAGAACCCCGTCATCAAACTTCGCGTGGCGCAGCAGGAATATGTCCTTGATATAATTCTGATGCAGGCGCCAGGGCGTGCGGTCTCCCTGTTTGGGAAAACGGTCCATGGCCCGCTTCACATACCCGGAAGAGAAATCCAGCCACGGTTCGTCTGCAAGTGGCGCCTCCACTTTTGGCACCACCGAATCATGGCCGCCTTGCTCCATGTGCTTCAGCAGTTTCGTGACAAAGTCCGCCGTCAGGTCCGCCTTCAATGTCCAGGAGGCATTCGTGTAGCCAAAAGTCGAAACCAGATTCGGCAGATCCTCGAACATCACGCCACGATAGCCGTGTAATGTCGAAACATCGACTGGCCGCCCGTCTAGGGTCAACTCGACCCCGCCAAGAAACACGAGTTCCAGACCCGTTGCGCTCACCACGATATCCGCGTCCAGTGATTCCCCGGATTTGAGCTCTATACCGGTTTTCGTGAAACGCTCGATATGATCAGTGACGATCGAGGATGTTCCATCCTTGAGAGACTGGAACAGGTCTCCATCCGGAACCAGGCACAGACGCTGGTCCCATGGATTATAGCTCGGCGTGAAGTGTCTATCGACATCATGGCCGGGACCGAGTTCGTCCTTCGCCATGTCGATGATCTTCCCCTTCACCTTGTCAGGATCCTTGCGCGACTTGCTGAAGAAGAACATCTGGAAAAGGATGTTGCGCCAGCGCGTGATGCCATAGGCCCACTTCTCCGGCAGCCACTTCCTGAGGCCATTGGCAAAACTGTCTTCAGCTGGACGGGAGACAATATACGTTGGCGAACGCTGAAGCATGGTGACGTGCTTTGCCTTTTTCGCCATTTCCGGAACGAGCGTGACCGATGTCGCGCCCGAACCGATGACCACGACGTTCCGGTCCTTGTAATCAAGGTCTTCCGGCCAGTGCTGCGGATGCACGATTTGGCCCTCGAAGTTTTCCTCGCCCGGAAAGTCCGGCCGGTAACCGCCCTTATAGGAATAGTAGCCCGAACACATATAAAGGAAGTTGCAGCTGAGATGCCGTAACTCGCCTGTCGTCGCGTCCCTTGTCGTCAGGGCCCACATCGCGGTCTCAGAATTCCAGTCTGCCTGCTCAACCAGGTGGTTGTAGCGAATATGCTGGTCGATACCGTTCTCTTCGGCTGTTTCCCGGACATATTTCAGGATGGATGGACCGTCAGCAATCGCCTTGCGTTCCTTCCACGGCTTGAAGATGTAACCGAGCGTATGCATGTCGCTGTCCGAGCGGATGCCGGGATAACGGAACAGGTCCCATGTTCCCCCAATCGCATCGCGGCCCTCAAGGATCGTGTAGGACTTGCCCGGGCACTTTTCCTGCAAATGATAGGCTGCACCGATACCGGAAAGTCCGGCACCGACAATGATTACATCGAAATGGGTCTGGGTCATGAACGCGAGTGAACACCCAAACAGCAGGCCTGTCTAGATGACACTCGCGTCAACTTTCTGGATATCGGCTCAGCTATTGCTTGCTGATGCCCCAGCCAGGCTATCCGGCCATGCCCCCAGCGCCCTGTAGAGGGCAATGATATTGAGCCGGCTGTCCAGTTCGGCCTGGATAAGCTGCTGACGGGCGTCGTAATATAGACGCTGGGAATCCAGCACAGAGAGATAGTCGTCCACACCGACCTGGAAACGCTCCTGGGAAAGTTCCAGCGTCTTCGATGTATCCTCCACCAGACGGTCCAGCGCCGAGACACGCTCGTCGATCGTACGGGATATGGCCAGTGCATCGGCCGTGTCACGGAACGCGAACTGGATCGCCTGTTCATAGTTCGCCACCGCAATCTGACGCTGGGCCAGCGAAGCATCTAGGCTGGACTGACGCTGCCCGGCGTCAAAGATAGGCAATGATATGGATGGCCCGAAGCTCCACCCCGCCGTTCCATCGAACAGGTCCCCGAGATCGCTACTGGCATAGCCCACCTGCCCTGTCAGCGAGATCACTGGGAAGAAATTCGCACGCGCCACGGCAACATCGGCATTCGCGGCCATGAGCTGGCGTTCAGCCTGCTGGACATCCGGGCGCTTGAGCAGGACAAGTGAAGACTGGCTGACCGGCACATCTGTGACGACCGGCGCCGGCTCCAGGTCAGCTGCTTCATAGACGCCGCCCGGCAGATCAGTTCCAACAACGAGCCGAAGTGCGTTCAGGTCCTGGTCGATCCGGGCCGCAAACTGGGCGGCCTGGGCGCGCGCGGTCTCCACACTCGCCGATGCCCTGCGTACGTCGAGCTCTGTGGATACGCCCGCGTCGAAAAGCTCCCGGGTAAGGGTGAGCGACTCCGATTGCGACTCGACAGTATCTTCAGCCAGCGCCAGCAATGCCTTGTCGGCTGCAAGCTGGAGCCAGAGCTCCCCCACGGTCGCCGCAATCGAGATCTTCGCTGCGCGCTCACCCTCTTCCGTGGCGAAGTAGGATTGCAGGGCGGATTCGTTGAGATTGGCGACACGGCCGAACAGGTCGAGTTCATAGGCGGTCACGCCAAGGCTGGCCCTGGCGGAATCCCCGAAACTGCCGCCTCCAGTAGTCGAGCCACTATCAACCGTTCCACCCTCGGTCACAGAGCCAGAGGCCGTCACGGTGGGCAGACGCTGGGCCCGCGATATGCCGTACTGGGCACGCGCAAGCCGCACATTGGCCGCAGCGATCCGCAGGTCGCGGTTCTCCTGAAGTGAAAGGTTGATGAGTTCGCGCAGTTTCGGATCGGTGAACACATCCTGCCAGACAATCGGCGCGACAGCCTCTCCGCTGGCATCCGTTACCGGCAGGGCTTCGGGTATCGGCGCAGCTGGCCGCTCATAAGGTTCGTCAATCGTCATGCAGCCAGACAGGAGCACGAGCGCTCCGGTCGCAGCGGTCATCTTTAGTATGGAGCGGCTCATGCTCGTGCCTCCGAAGTCTCAGATTGGGCGAGCGGACGCCCGCCGGTCAGTTTGCGCACCACGACATAGAACAGTGGGGCGAAGAACAAGCCAAACGCAACAGCCGTGATCAACCCGCCGACAACCGCAGTGCCGATCGCAACACGACCTGCTGCACCGGCCCCTGTGCTCAGCGCCAGCGGCAGGACACCGAAGCCGAAGGCGAAACTCGTCATCATGATCGGGCGGAAACGCTGACGGATCGCTTCCTTGACCGCCTTGAAGAGTTCGACACCCTGTTTTTCCAGATTCCGTGTAAACTCGACAATCAGGATGGCATTCTTCGATGCCAGACCAACCGTCGTCAGAAGGGCAACCTGGAAGAAGATGTCATTGTCGAGCCCGCGCAGGTGTGCGGCAAGCACAGCCCCCGCCACCCCGAACGGGGCCACCATGAGAACGGCCACCGGCACGACCCAGCTTTCATAAAGCGCGGCCAGGCACAGGAAGACGAAAAGGAAGGACAGGATATAAAGAAGCATGGCCTGATTGCCGGCCTCACGCTCCTGCGCACTAATGCCCGTCCACTCCATCTCGAAACCGCCCGGCAGCTCCTCGACCAGCTGCTCCATACGGTCCATCGCAACGCCAGAACTCACACCCGGTGCAGGATTACCCTGGATGTTGACCGCAGGCAGGCCATTGTAGCGCTGCAATTGCGGCGAGCCGTAAGTCCAGTCGGCGGAGACGATTTCCTCGATCGGGGTCATCCCGCCATTGGCATTGCGCACACGCCAGTCACCCAGATCGTCAGGCTGCATTCTGCCTTCTGCCTCGCCCTGCACATAGACCCGCTTGATGCGCCCCCGGTCGAGGAAGTCATTCACATAGGCCCCGCCAAACGCGACCGATAGAAGGTTGGTCACACTGCTGACATCGACACCAAGCGCCTGGGCCTTCTGGTAGTCGATATCGACATTGAATTGCGGGCTGTCGGACTGGCCGTTCGGGCGCACACCTGCCAGAACGGGCTGCTGGTTCGCCGTCCCCAGCAATTGTCCTTGTGCCTGCATCAGGCCATCATGGCCTTCGCCGCCGGAATCCTGAAGATACATGTTAAAGCCGGACGAATTACCAAGCTGCGGGATCGGCGGGGGCACGATGGCGAAGATCTGCGCTTCTGAGAAACCCTGATAGTGGCCAGTTGCCGCATTCGCGATCTCACTGGCGCTTTCACCGGGCCCTGTGCGCTGCGACCAGTCTTCAAGCGCAGCAAAGGCGATACCATTATTCTGCCCCTGCCCTGCAAAGCTGAAGCCCGAGAGCGTGAAAAGGCCTTTCAGATTATCGCCATATGTCTCGCTGTAATGACCCTGGATGTTCTCCATCACCCCGGCCGTGCGCTCGAGGCTTGAGCCGGCCGGCAACTGCACGAGCGTCACGAACGACCCCTGGTCTTCCTGCGGGAGGAAGGAACTGGGCAGCCGTGTGAAACCGAGCCCAACAAGCGCCACGATGACGGCGAAGACGCCCATGAATATCCAGCGTCTGCGTATGATGCGGTCGACAACAACCTCATAACCACCGCGCAGCCGGTCAAAATTGCGATTGAAGAAAGCGGCAGGCTTTCCAGCCCAGCCATCTGACTTCTCATGCGCCTCCTTCGGCTTTTTCAGGAGCGTCGCACAAAGCGCCGGCGACAGGATCACAGCGACCACTACAGAAAGTACCATGGCTGAAACGATGGTGACAGAGAACTGCCGGTAGATGAGACCGGCCGAGCCGGGGAAAAACGCCATCGGCACAAAGACTGCGGACAGCACTGTTGCAATCCCGACAAGGGCGCCGGTGATCTGACCCATCGATTTCCGCGTTGCCTCGCGCGGGCCGAGCCCGTCTTCCTCCATCACGCGTTCGACATTTTCCACCACGACAATCGCGTCATCGACAAGCAGGCCGATAGCCAGAACCATTGCGAACATGGTCAGCGTGTTGATCGAGAAACCGAGCGTCAGGAGCACAACCAGCGTGCCCAGCAGCACGACCGGGACGGCAATCATGGGAATGAAAGAGGCGCGGAAGCTCTGTAGGAAGACAAGGATCACGAGGAAAACCAGCACCACGGCTTCCATCAGGGTCTTCTGGACCTCATGGATGGACGTCTCGATAAATGGCGTCTGGTCCACCGGGAACGCATATTCAATGCCTTCGGGGAAGTCCTCGGCCAGTTCACGCACCCGCTCTTTCACGGCCTCGGATGTCTCCAGCGCATTGGCTCCTGTGGCGAGGGACAGGCCAAAGCCGGACGCCGGGTAGCCATTGAAGCGTGAAACAAAGGAGTAATCCTCCGCACCAATCTCAACACGCGCCACATCCTCCAGACGGACCGAGCCGCCCTCCTGCGTGGTCTTGATCAGCAGCTCTCGGAATTCGTCAGGCGTCGACAGCAGGGACTGAAGCGTGATGGTCGCATTGATCTCCTGTCCCTCGACGGATGGGGACCCGCCGAGCGCGCCTGCGGACACCTGGGTGTTCTGCGCGCGGATTGCCGAGACGACGTCGGCCGCAACCATGTTGAACTGGGAGAGCTTGTCAGGGTCGAGCCAGACCCGCATCGAGTATTGCGAACCGAACTGCTGAACCTGCCCGACGCCATCCACGCGACTGACTGGATCGTAGAGATTGCTGCGGATATAGTCGCCCAGATCGGTCTGGTCATAGCTGCCATCCGGAGAATAGAGCGACGCGATCAGCAGGAAGTTGTCGCTCGCCTTGTTGACGACGACACCCTGTCGCTGGACCGGCTCCGGAAGGAGCGGCGTCGCTAGTGACAGTTTGTTCTGGACCTGAACCTGCGCGATGTCCGGGTCCGTCCCGGTCTTGAAGGTCAGCGTGATCTGGCTGGTACCGGCAGAGCTTGATGTAGCGGATATGTAATCAAGCCCGTCGAGCCCCGTCATCTGCTGTTCGATAACCTGGGTCACCGAGTCCTCGACAGCCTTGGCCGAGGCACCGGGATAATTGGCGCTTACCGAAATTGTTGTCGGTGCAATGTCCGGATACTGGGCAATCGGCAGCGCGCGCAGCGACATCACGCCCGCAACCATGATTACAATCGCGATCACCCAGGCGAAAACCGGCCTGTCGATAAAGAAATTAGCCATGTGAGCGTGTCCGTTATTCCGGCGTTGCAGGCGTATCTTCGCTGTTCATCGCCGTCATGTTCGACGGTGCTGACGAAGAGACATCCACTGGAGCACCGCTTCTGACGTTCTGGAAGCCGGAAGTGATGACCTTCTGGCCAGGCTCAAGCCCGCCTGTCACCATCCAGTCCGCGCCACGTGCGCCTTCAATCTCGAGCATGGCCTGGCTGGCCGTGCCCTCCTCTGTGACGACCAGCGCGTAGGGCTCGCCTTTCGGTGTGCGCTGAACTGCGCGTTGCGGCACGAGGTAGACATCATTCAATGTCCCGGCCGAAAATTCGGCTTTGAGGAACATCCCCGGCAGGATGATCCCGTCCGGGTTTGGCACCTGGGCCCGCACAATGACGGTCCCCGCCTCCTGGTCCACACTGACTTCACTGAATTCGAGATTGCCACGAAGCGGATATTCACTGCCATTCTCAAAACGGACGGTAACCGGCACAGCCGATTCATCGCCCGTCGTCTGGATCCTGCCTGCGGCGATATCCTGGCGCCAGTTGAGCACCTCGGAACTCGCGGCTGTCATGTCGATATAGATCGGATCGAGCTGGACAACGCGCGCCAGTGGCTGGGCCTGGCTGGCGGTCACCAGCGCACCCTGCGTAAAGTTCGATCGCCCGATCTGTCCGTCGATCGGGGCCCGCACCTTCGTCCGGGCAAGATCAATCCGGGCCCGGTCGAGCGCTGCACGCTGTATGCCGACATCGGCCTCGGCCTGCTTGGCAGCTGCCACAGCCTCATCATAGGCCTGCTGACTGACGGCATTGATTTCCGCGAGACGCTTGAAGCGTTTGGCCGTCTCATTGGTGGTCTCTGCTGTCGCCTGGGCACGGGCCAGCGAAGCGCGTGCGCTTTCGACGGCTGCGGAATACTCCGATGCCTCAATCTGGTAGAGCGCCTCTCCAGCCTCAACCTGCTGGCCTTCGGTGAAGAGACGCTTCTCGATCAGGCCCGAAACCTGCGGGCGGATTTCGGCTTCGGCGAAAGGCGTTGCCCGCGCTGGCAGGGAGCGGACACTGCCTACCGTTTCAGGCTGGGCAGTCATCACATCTACCTTGGCAGCCTGCTGTTGCGGCGCCTGTTGCTGGGAGGACGCCTCACCGCTCTCGCCTGAACCACAGGCGGTGAGCACAAGCGTGCCTGCAATAATTGCAGAAATGGCAACCCGGCCCGGTCGGCGGGTGCGGGGGGAGGAAAGCGGAGCGGCCATTTTTCGTCCTTCTCTTCGGCGCGCAGCGTGCTGTCTGTCTTTATATATATGATTTAGCACTTATCGTAACGTTAGAATGAACGTTCTATCTATTGCTGCGGCGCATTTAGTCAAGAGACATCCTGATAATATATCACGTACGCTCACCACTTCCTCCATCGCAAGAGCAAGCCAGATCGCCTGTTACGAAAGGCTATCCTGCTTGTCGCACGTTGAATTAATCACAATTATGTGCAAATAGAATGAATGTTCGATCTATTGTTGCGACGCAGCATACACAGAGGCAGAAACAGAAAATAGTGTCTGATACTTCTCACCCATCCGGTATGGACAAACGCCGTGCAGCACGCATCGACCAGGTGCTGAATGCCGCAGCCGACTGCTTTGTCGAGTTTGGCTTTCACGGTGCCGGTATGGCAAAGATCGCCAAGCGCGCCAGCATGAGCGTTGGCCATATCTATCACTACTTCGAAAACAAGGAAGCGATCATCGCTGCGATTGTCGATCGTGAATCCGAGCTCGCGGCTGAACGTTTTGCCGAGTTTGAAGAAGTGCCGAGAGACGAACTTGTGCACGTGATGACCGAACGTGTCGACGAGATGGTCGACAGCAAGGCCGATGCTTTTCAGTCTGTTCTCAATCTTGAAATTCTCGCTGAAAGCCAGCGCAATCCGCAGATTGCCTGCATCATGCGCCAGCATGACGAAGAAGTGCGCGAGCTCTTCAGGTCCATGCTTAAGGACAAGCTGAACCTGCCGGATGCAGAAGCACGAACCGAGCTTCTTCTCTCCCTGTTCGGCGGCCTGGCCTCCCGCATCATCCGCCACCCCGAACTCGACCGCCACACCCTCATCCCGCTTATCAAGCAGGTCATGCACCTGGCTCTTGAACCGTGCGACAAGGACGACAAACGCAAAAGCGAGTGAACTTTATTCCATGATGAGCGCTATCCTCTGAGCAAACCGGTGCAAGGAGGAAAAGGCGCGTTATGGTTTCCCGCGATGACCCGCTTGAAAATGTGCTCGAACGGGCACTTGAGGAAACAGACGGCGAGGACATAACTTTCGGCGACATACTCGAGCTTTTCGGCGACCGCTCCTTCGGCCCTGTCGTCGCTTTGCTTGGCCTGATCGTCGTCCTGCCACCCATCGGAGCCATACCGGGCCTGCCTGCCATTGTGGGCATCCTGATCATCTTGTTCAGTGCGCAGATCATCCTTGGCGCTGACCATATCTGGGTTCCGCGCTTCATCGAAAAACGCTCCATCTCCAAGAAGCAGCTGAAAGCTGCAGAGAAACGCGCCAGGCCGTGGCTCAGGCGGTTTGACCGGCTTGTTTCGGAGCGCATAGACCTGCTGACCGGCAAGATCTCGATCTATTTTGCTGCGATCATTGTCACCCTGCTCGCCTTGACGATGATACCGCTGGAATTCGTACCATTCGCCGTCGCAATCCCCGGCGCCGCCATCACACTGTTTGGCCTGGCTTTCGTGGCGCGGGACGGGATACTCATGCTGTTTGGATATGCCGCCTCTGCAGCCACCATCTATGTCACGATAGCTTTCACACCCTGGTCACAGATTTCTGGCTTTTTCGGAGGATAGCCCCCAAGGGCGCCTGTTGTTATTCAGCCGCGCGCTGGAGCTTCATGCTATCTGCGAACATGGCCTCGACATCATCAACGACAGCCACAGCTTCTTCGACCAGGTCGATCTGCTCGGTCTCGAAGCGGCGCAACACATAACTTGATCCGGCGAGAAGCATACCAGCCACAAGACGCGGCTTGCCCGCCCCTTCAGGAGACATGCCGAAATCCTCGGCCAGGGAGAGACAGAGCAGGTCTTCATATTGCGCCCTGATTTTTGACATCTCACCCAGGATAGGCGGATTGGCATGACGCACTTGTGATATACCGGCGATAAGGTTCGCCGCCGTCGCTTGTCAGCCGTCCCAGAGAAAAGCGCAGCCAGTTGCGCCAGAACTCGAACGTATTCCCTGACCGGTCACGGTCGTTGATGCTCTCGCGGAACCGCTCCAGCCAGCTAGTATCACCGGAGCTTGCAAGCTCCTGCTTGTTGGCGAAATGGCGGTAGAGCGTCTGCACGTGGACACCAGCGGCTTCGGCAATCTCTTCGAGCGTAGTGTCGTCATACCCCTTGCGATAGAAGATTTCCTGGGCCGCGCCCACGATCTTCTTGCGCGTCTCGGCTTTCCGCTTTGTCCGCAACGGGTACTTTGTCGTCATTCGTGCCTCCCTTCCGGGACTTTCCTGATTTTGGACTGTCAGGTCAATCAATCCGCTACACAGCCCTGCCACGGGCCCGTGGCAGGGTCATTCAGCCAAGACAGATTCGCCCCGTCACCTGCCCGCTCATACGCATCAGCACCAAACCGGCCACGCCCGAGACCATAGGCCATGTATTCAGAAAATTAACGATATTATTAGTTACTTTAACTGTGCTGCACACATCATTTCGGAACAGATAGGCAGGCGAACAGTTTGTCTATTGAACACGAGATAGCAAACATGACCAATAGAGACACACAGCAAGATATCACCACACCGGAAAGCCGACAAGCCCGTCGTGCCTTCAGGAAGGCAATGTCTTCCGGCCTGAAAAGGACCTATGACCGTGTGACAACCTACTCGGTCCCGGACGATTTCATGGAGCTGCTTGAAACGGCTGACAAGCGGAAAAGCTCGCGCGCCTGAGCCCCTCTTTCAACAATAAACTTAGTTTACCTAAATAATATTTGTTTATACTTGAAAGGGCCGTCTTCGAAAATTTGCGATAATTTCAAGACGGCATCATTTTCCGGGTTGAAGTCCCTTCCTCTACGGATAGGCTCGCTTCATGGAAGACCTGACCTTCAAAGCCTCAGCGCTCGGTGCCAGAGACAACTGGAATGCCATTCAGGATGCCTCCCGGAACTTTCGCCGGGGGCTGCACCGCCACCCCGAACTTACCTGGCAGGAAGAGAATACGGCCGCGACGATCCGCGCCTCGCTTGATGCCCTGCATATCCCGTGGGAAGCATGTGCTGGCACAGGCACTGTGGCCCGTCTCGCTCAAGGCGCTCCGGGCAGGCATATTGGCCTGCGCGGAGACATGGATGCGCTACCGATCAATGAAGCGACAGGGCATGACTGGAGCTCCACGCGTGAGGGCTGCATGCATGCGTGTGGGCATGACGGTCATACGGCAACGCTGATGTCTGCCGCGGCGTGGCTCAAGGCCCATGAAGCCGATCTCCCCGGCCCGGTCACTTTGCTTTTCCAGCCTGCTGAAGAAGGCGGCCATGGCGCCAGGAAAATGATCGAAAATGGCGCACTTGAAAGAATTGAGGCGATTTTCGGTTGGCACAACTGGCCAGCCATTCCCTTTGGCAAGGCGGTCTGTCCCAATGGTGCCGTCATGGCCGGAAATGGCACGTTCCGCATTACGCTTCAGGGCTCAGGCGGCCATGCCAGCCAGCCTGAAAACACCCGCGACCCCGTGCTTGCTGCCTCTGCGGTTACCATGGCGCTACAGCAGATTATCTCACGGCGCATCACACCACAGAACGCCGCCGTCGTAAGCGTCACCTCGATCGAGGCGCCAAGCGGGATCACCGTTATTCCAGACAGCGCGCAACTTGCCGGCAGCATACGCATTGCTAACCCAGATGACCGCAAGCGGATTGATGACATGATCGAGGAAATCGCAACCCGCACAGCGCTTGCCTACGGCGTGGAGGCAGAGGTCGAAATCTTTCCGCGCTATGATGCCACCATAAACCATCCCGACGAAGCCGCCCGGATGCGCGAAGCAATGGCGGCCGACCTCGGCGAACACTGGCATTTCGATCAACTTCCCGTGCCCATCATGGCATCGGAAGATTTCTCATATTACCTCAAGGAAATACCCGGCGCCTTCGCCCTGATCGGTGCCGACGACGGCCTTGGACATCACGAGCCGTGTCATAGCCCGCGCTATGACTTCAATGACCGGCTCCTGCCTATCGTAACGCGCATCTATGCGCGTCTCGCAGGCGCGCCCCTGCCACAAGCATCCACCTTTCAGATGGACTGATTACGCCGCAACCGACCAAAGGAGAGTTTAGAGATGGAAGTATTCGACCGCTGGGAATCGGAAGTCCGTGGATACAGCCGCGCCTATCCGACCGTTTTCAAGTCCGCCTCGAACGCCCGTCAGGTCGACGAAGCCGGTAAGTCCTACATCGACTTTTTCGGTGGCGCTGGCGTGCTTAACTTCGGACACAACAATGCGAAGATGAAAGACGCCATCATCAAATTCCTGCAGGCCGATGGCATTCCTCACAGTCTCGATATGGCCACCACCACCAAGCGTGAATTCATGCAGGCTTTCATCGACACCATCCTGAAGCCACGCAACATGGACTACAGGATGCAGTTCACAGGCCCGACCGGCACGAATGCGGTCGAAGCGGCCCTGAAGCTCGCCCGCAAGGTGACTGGGCGCCGTCAGGTTATCGCCTTCACAAATGGCTTCCATGGCATGACGCTCGGCTCTCTGGCAGCCACGGCCAACGCCTATTACCGCAACGCTGCCGGCGTTGAGCTCAACAATGTCGAGCGCCTGCCCTTCGGACACCCGCTTGAGGGCATGGAAGAGACCTACAATGACAGCTCCTCTGGCTATGAAGAACCCGCCGCCATCCTGGTCGAACCAATTCAGGCTGAAGGCGGCGTCAATGTCGCCGACGAGAAATGGCTGAAAGAGATCCGCCAGTTCGCGCGTGATCGCGGGGCGCTCTTCATCATTGACGACATCCAGGCCGGGTGTGGACGCACAGGCTCGTATTTCAGCTTTGACGGCATGGACCTCGATCCCGACATCATCACCCTTGCCAAGGGGCTTGGCGGGTATGGCACCCCGATTGCCATGAACCTCAACAAACCCGAGCATGACAAGCACTGGTCGCCCAGTGAGCACACCGGCACTTTCCGCGGCCAGGGCATCTCCTTCGTCGCGGGCAAGGTCGCCATGGACTATTTCAAGGGCGATGACTTCATGAACGACGTCCGCCGCAAGGGCGAGGTCATGCATGAGCGCCTCAAGGCAATGACGCCGTCCGGCATGGAAATCCGTGGCCGCGGCATGCTCTGGGGCCTCGACACCCATGACCCTGCTGCCAACAAGAAGATTGTCCGCGAATGCTTCGACAACGGGCTTCTGCTTGGCGCCTGCGGCACGGACGGACGGGTCGGCAAGCTGATCCCGCCGCTCACCATCACGGATGCAGACCTCAAGGAAGGTCTCGATATTCTGGAGAAGGCCATTAAGACCGTGATGGAGCCGGCATGAGACAGCGCGATGACATGACGTTCCCGCACGAGGAATACGTGCGACGGATCGAGGGCCTGCGCGAACGCATGAAGGAGCGCAAGCTGGATGCCGTGGTGATCTCGGACCCCGAGAACATCATGTACCTGACCGACTATCAGACCACCGGCTATTCCTTCTTCCAGGCTCTCGTCGTGCCCATGGAGGGTGACTGCTTCATGGTCACGCGGAACATGGAGGAGTCTAACGTCCATGCCCGCACCTGGGTCGAGAAGACACGGCCCTATGCCGATAATGGCGACGCCATCCAGCGGCTCATCGAGGCGCTGCGCGAATTCGGCCTCTATAAGTGCACAGTCGGCTACGAGCGGAACTCCTACTTCTTGCCCGCCTACCAGCAGGACCGCATTCACTCCGCCTATACTGAAGGCCGTCTGCTGGACTGTTTCGGCATTGTCGAGGAAGGCCGGATGATCAAGTCCAAGGCCGAGATAGAGGTGATGAAGAAGGCCGCGAAAGCCACCGAGGCCGGAATGGCTGCCGGGATCGAGGCGGTGAAAGCCGGTGTCACCGAAAACGAGATCGGCGCCGCCATATCCGGGGCGATGTTCCGCGCTGGCGGCGAACCGCCTGCTGTCATGCCGTATGTCACGTCTGGCCCGCGCACCATGATCGGCCACGCCACATGGGAAGGCCGCACCGTACAGGACGGCGAGCACGTCTTCATGGAAGTCGGCGGCTGTTACCGCCGCTATCACACTGCAATGATGCGCACCGTCGTTCTCAAGGACCGGCTCACCCCTTCCATGGAAAGCGCCCAGCGCCAGATGCAGAAAGCCCTGCGGGAGCTGAAGAAATATATCCAGCCGGGCCTTACGGTATCGGATGCCGACAAGATCGTCCGCGACATCATCACGGACGGGCGACATGGCGGTGCGCTGATTACACGGTCTGGCTATTCTATCGGCATCGCTTTCCCGCCGAGCTGGGACGAGGGCTATATTCTCTCCCTGATGCAGGGGGACCCGCAGATCCTGAAGGAAGGCATGACCTTCCATATCATCCCATGGGTCTGGGGCGTCGATGGAGACAAGACGGTCGGCATCTCCGACACGATCTACGTCACCGAGGATGGCTGCGAGAGCTTCTTCTCTCTGGATGAGAAGTTCACGCTGAAATCCCGCCAGAAGACGGCAACTGCCCAAACATCCGGTGACACGCCAAAATCAAAATCCACTAACGGGCAGGCTGCCCGCAGCTGAGCGAAACACACTGGAGGCCCTGAAATGCTGACAGCCGTCAATCCGGCGACTGGTGAAACCGTGCGCGAAGTTGCGCAGGACACCGATGAAGGCGTCGAAACCAAACTCGCCGCGTCCCAGTCCGCCTATCATGACTGGAAGGGCAAAACGTTTGCCGAACGCGCTGAACTCCTGCGGGCCGTGGCGAAATACATGCGCGACAATGTCGAGACGCTGGCCCCGCTGATGACAGAGGAAATGGGCAAACCCATCAAGGAAGCCCGCGGCGAGGTGAACAAGGCCGCCTGGTGCGCCGAACACTATGCCGATCATGCAGAGGGGTACCTCACCCGGCAGGTCCTCGAGTCGGACGCAACCCTGTCCTATGTCCAGCACCTGCCGATCGGCCCGGTCCTTGGCATCCTTCCATGGAACGCGCCCTTCTGGCTGGCCTTCCGCTTCTGTGCCCCGGCACTGATGGCTGGCAACTCGGCCCTCCTCAAGCATGATCCACACGTCCCGGGTTGCGCGCTCGCCATTGAAAAATGCTTCCGCGACGTCGGCGCACCGGAAGGGCTTTTCCAGGCCCTGATGCTCGAGACGCCGCGCGTTGAAGCTGTCATGAGGGATAAGCGTGTGCGTGGCATCTCGTTCACTGGCTCTGCACGCGGTGGTGCCAAAGTCGCAGAGATTGCAGGCTCCGAGATAAAACCCGTCGTGCTGGAGCTTGGCGGGTCGGACCCGGCTATCGTGCTAGCCGATGCCGACCTTGAGACGGCAGCCGAAACCATCAAGACATCCCGTATCATCAATGCCGGCCAGTCCTGCATTGCAGCCAAGCGCATCATCGTGGAAGACAGCGTCTATGACCGGATGGCCGGGCTTATGACAGAAAAGCTCGGGGCGCTGAAAGTCGGCAATCCCGCGCTGGATGAAACCGATGTCGGCCCCCTCGCCCGGCAGGACCTGCGGGCCGAAGTCGCGCGGCAGGTGAAATCGACTATCTCGGAAGGTGGCAAGTGCCTGCTTGGCGGGGAGACACCGGAAGGAGACGGCTTCTTCTATCCCGTCACCCTGCTTGGTGACGTCAAACCCGGCATGACTGCTTTCGTCGAAGAAACGTTCGGCCCTGTTGGCGTCCTCATTCGGGCAAAGGATGAAGCCCACGCGCTCGAAATGGCAAACGATACCGAATACGGTCTGGCCGCTGCCGTCTGGACGAGCAGGGAGCGTGGTGAGGAGATGACATCCCGCATCGAAGCCGGGCAGGTCAGCGTCAATGGTATTGTCAAAACTGACCCGCGCCTGCCATCCGGTGGCATCAAGACATCCGGCCTTGGCCGCGAGCTCGGCCCGCATGGCATCATGGAATTCGTGAACGCCCAGCAAGTCTGGATTGGCCCTGTAAAGGACGGCTGAACCTGGTCCTTACAGCTCATCACCACGAACGGGAAAATTTGCGACAAGTTTGACGACTGCGTTTCAGCGCCGCTTTATGTCGTTGCGTTAGCCCTGTGAACTGAAGAGGCCGCGCCAGTTGCGGCCCGAACAGAATGTTCCGGGGCTCTAACCATGCTGTCATTACAGCGCATCAAGGGCATACTGCCTGCACTTCTACTAGGCTTTTTCATGCTGCCGGCTGCCCATGCGCAGCGCGATCTGTCTGGCAGTAGCGCCAACGGCGCCGCCGTATCCGCGCAATCAATGCGTCCGGTCGAGCGGGACCTCAATGTTGTCGTCCACCGCTCCACACCGGTGGAAATTTCGCGCCCCTTCAAGCGGATCGCCGTCTCACAGCCGGGTATCGCCGACGCTGCCCCGACATCGCCTGACCGCCTGTATGTACGTGGCCGCGCCATCGGTGCGACAAACATCCTCGTCTATGATGCCGCCGGACGTCTCGTCGAGGTCATTGACGTACGTGTCCAGCATGATCTTGGCGCCATACAGAGTGATGTTGCCGCCCTCTTCCCGGATGCGCGCCTCAACCTGCGCACCGTCGCCAACCGCCTGCATGTCCGTGGCGATGTGCCCGATGATGCGACAGCCGATGAGATCATGCAGATCGCATCAAGCTACGCCCCGGATGCCGTCATCAACGCCCTGAAAGTCAGCAGCCCGCAGCAGGTCATGCTGGAGGTACGCTTCGTTGAAGCCTCGCGTGAGGATGTGAAGGAGATCGGGCTTGGCAGCGAAGTCAGCCGTGCCGGTGATTTCATCTTTTCTACGGGCTCAAGCCTGCTTTCAGGCAACACGCCGAAGACGCTCGCTTCCATCCTGGGTGCCTCAGGCAGCGTAAACATCGATATTTTCCTGCAGGCGCTTGAGGAGAAGGGCATCATCCGCACCCTGGCTGAGCCTAACCTCGTGGCCCGCTCCGGCGAAACGGCAAGCTTCCTGGCCGGCGGGGAGTTCCCTGTGCCAGTGGCCGCCGACGAGGACAGGATAAGCATTGAGTTCCGCGAATTCGGTGTGAGCCTCGACTTCACCCCCACCATCCTCTCGGATTCCCGGATGAGCCTCGAAGTCAGCCCGGAAGTCAGCCAGCTTGACCCACGTAACTCCGTGCGCCTCTCGAATGTCGAAATCCCAGCGCTTAGCGTTCGCCGGGCCAACACGATTGTCGAGCTGGCCGATGGCGAGAGCTTCGCGATTGCCGGGCTGATACAGACCACCGTGGACAGCTCCAGCGTCCAGACCCCCTGGCTTGGCGATGTGCCCATTCTCGGTGCCCTTTTCCGTTCCAACCGTTTCCGCGAGAACGAAACCGAGCTGGTCATCATCATCACTCCCCGGCTGGTCGATCCAGCCCCGGCGGGCACGAAGCTTTCAGATCCACTCGCCAGTTACAGCGAGCCCTCCGAAGCCGAACGTCTGTTGATGGGTGAACTAGAAGATCCGTCCGCCATCCCGCTCGGCACGTCAGTGAGTGCCAATATCGAAGCCCAGACCCTGCGGCGCGATCTTGGCTATGTGCCAGATCCACCGGGAGGGGCTGAATGACGTCGCAGACGCTGGCCCATCGTCAGGCCCGCCCACGCCTGCATGTCTTTGCGCCGCAGTGGGGCGGAAACCTTTCTGAAGCCGCACAGGCGTGCGGAAGCCTGCCTGTTACGGTCCATGCAGGGGCGGATGAAGCCATCATGGCAGCACAGGCCGAGCCGGGAACGATTGCCGTTATCGAACAGGACCCCAGTTATGATCTGACTGAACTGCTCCTGCGTGTCTCCCGGGAAGCACCCGCCCTGCCCGGTATCGTGATCGGGCAGAATGTGCCGGTCCTGGCGGTCAAGCACATCATCTCAATGAGCCGCTGGGACATGCTCGATGCGCCTGTCAGCAAGGACGGGCTGGAGCAGGCCGTGGCCCATGTGTCCCGGCGCGAGGAAGCAGGCGGAGAAGATACGGGAAAATGCTGGACGGTGACAGGCTCGGTCGGTGGAGCCGGGGCAACCCTCATCGCCGTCGAAATCGCCTATCAGCTCAGCCAGCGCGAAGAAAACAACAGGGTCTGTCTTGTCGATCTCAATTTCTATGACGGTGCCTGCGCATCCTATCTGAACTGTCCGTCAAACCTGAACCAGTCAGCCCTGACCCAATCGGCAGACCGGATTGACGACGAACTTCTCCAGGCATTCATCACCCGCCACAAGAACGGTATCCACCTGCTTTCGGCCCCACGGTCCGAGCGCCTCTGGAATGCGATCAAGCCCGAAGCGATCCTGAAGGTTCTGGATATCGTCTGCACAAGCTATGACCATGTCCTGATCGACCTGCCCCGCTGGCCTGCCCCATGGACTGCCGCAGTGGTGACGGGCTCGGATGAGAACCTCGTGGTTAGCGAACTGACTGTTCCGGCACTTCATGCTGCACGCTACCGCGCCGAGGAAATCGAAGACCTTTCGGAAGGTACCGCCACGCCCCGCATCCTGCTGAACCGCATGACACGCAAGGTCTTCGGTAATGCTGTCACTGTCAGCCAGGCCGAGGAAGCTGTCGGGCGCCCGGTCTATGCCACCATCACCTCAGACTGGGAAGCCGCCCTCAGTGCCGTCAATTTCGGCCAGGCCGTCAGCCAGGCCAAGCCCGGCGCACGGCTCAGCCGCGACGTGACCAACCTGATCGAGACGCTGGAACGCGGCGATGAAGCGACCTCCCAGATCATCAAGGCAAGGAAAAGCGCGTAGATGGCCCGGTTCTCAATTCTCTCGAAAACTTCGTCGCCTGCCCGCGAGCAAGCCACGGACACACCCGCCGAAAAGCCCGTTTCAGGCGAGGACGACAAGCAAAGCGCCCCCCTCTTCTCGACGGACGAAGCAATCGCCGAACCGGAAGACGAACAGGATCTTTCAGCCCCGTCACTGGACCTTCTGGACGCCAAGCTCAGGGTCCACAACAAGCTGATTGACGAGCTCGACCTGTCGATGCTCGACAAGCTCGACGAGACGGAAATGCGCCGCCAGGTCCGCCGGTTGGTCACAGAGATCGTGCGGGAAGAACGCATCCCGATGAACCAGGCCGAAGTCGCCCAGTTCGCAGACTCGGTCTATGATGAGATGACCGGCCTCGGCCCGCTTGAGCCATTGCTTGCCGACCCCTCCATCTCAGACATTCTCATCAATGGGGCCGCCCAGGTCTATGTCGAACGCGGGGGGGAACTGGAACTCTCGGAAGCGCGGTTCCGCGATAATGCTCACCTGCGCCGCATTGTCGGACGGATCGTGTCTGCCGTCGGGCGCCGTGTCGACGAAAGCCAGCCGCTTGTCGATGCCCGCCTTCTCGATGGCTCACGCGTCAACGCCGCAATCGAGCCGGTTGCCATCGATGGGCCACTGGTCTCAATCCGGAAATTTTCGAAGAAGCCGCTGACACTCGAAAAACTGATCAGCTTCAAGGCGATGCCGGAAGAAGTTGCTGCGTTTCTTCACAATGCGGTCAAGTGCCGGGTCACGACCCTCATCTCGGGCGGTACGGGCTCGGGCAAGACGACACTACTCAACGCCCTGTCGGCCGCGATCAGCCACAAGGAACGCCTCATCACGATCGAGGACGCTGCCGAACTGCAGCTGCAACAGCCCCATGTCGCGCGCATGGAAACCCGCCCGCCCAATCTCGAGGGCAAGGGTGAAATCCGCCAGCGTGAACTCGTGAAAAACGCGCTTCGTATGCGTCCCGACCGGGTGATCCTCGGCGAGGTCCGCTCCGAAGAAGCCTTCGACATGCTGCAAGCCATGAACACCGGCCATGAAGGCTCTATGGCGACGATCCACGCCAACAATCCGCGCGAGGCGATCAGCCGCCTGGAGCAGATGGTGGCAATGGGCGGTCTTCGCATTTCCGGTGAGGCTGTTCGCGGCCAGATATCCTCGGCCATCGGCATCATCATTCAGGCACAGCGGCTGTCTGACGGGTCACGCCGTATCACGCACGTCACCGAAGTGACCGGCATGGAAGGCGATATCATCCAGATGCAGGACATTTTCACCTTCGACCGCCTGCGCACCGATGAGGATGGAACTGTTGTCGGTGAATTCCGGGCTTCGGGCCTGCGCCCCAAGTGTCTTGATGACATGCAGCGCCGCGGCGTGCATCTGCCGCTCGAATATTTTGACCCGTCCACCCCCCTGCTGAGCGTGCCGTAACACCGTCATGGGGATCGAAGCCGTCATCTACGTACTGTTCTTCGCCTGCGCCTTCACCGCGATGCAGGCTGCGCTCGGCTTCGGCAAGACAGCGGTTGCGCGCACGAAGATCAACCAGCGCCTCAAGGTCAAGGAAAACCAGGCATCGGTCTCCGATCTCATCGTCGAACTGCGCCGCCAGCGCGGGCTCGACCAGGACGGGAACCAGCGCGCCGGGCTTTCCTGGTTCAATGATCTCGTCACCCGTTCGGGGCTCAACTTCCGTCCCATGGCCTGGGGGGCTGTCGCCGCCGGGCTGGGTGTCGTCGTCTTTGCGGCCAGCTTCTACTTCCTGAAGAGCTGGCCCGTTTCCATCCCGGCCGCCCTGATAGCTGCAACCGTACTGCCCGTCCTTTTCCTGAAACAGCGCGCCGCCACGCGCGAGAAGCAACTCGGTGCCCAACTGCCCGATGCGCTTGAGATCATCGTCCGCAGCCTTGAAGCCGGCCACCCTGTGCCAACCGCCGTAGCTCTGGTGGGCCGCGAGATGCCGGACCCGATCGGATCCGAGTTCGGCCTCGCAGGAGATGAGATTGCCTATGGTTCAAGCCTTGAAGAGGCTGTTCGCAAACTTGCCGCCCGCACCCGGCAACCGGATGTGGAGCTGTTCGCAGCCACCGTACGCCTTCAGGCCAAGACCGGTGGCAATCTCGCCAGCCTTCTGAAGGTCAACGCCGCCACGGTCCGCGCCCGCCAGAAAATGCGCCTCAAGGTGCAGGCCGCTTCATCGGAGGGCCGCATGTCGGCGCTGATCCTGACGTCTGCCCCCTTTCTCGTCATGGGCGCAATGCATGTCCTGACACCGCACTTCTACGGAGAAGTCATCGGAGAACGGCTGGTACAGTATGGCCTCGCAGGCTGCGTGGTGTGGATTGCGATTGGCAATCTCGTCATGCGCAAGATGATTAATTTCAAGGTCTGACGGGGAGCTGGAAACGATGATGGAAACACCTGCTCAGAGCCCCACACTTGTGGCGATCTTCCTTATCGTGATTGTCGCAGGTGCATTCGTGCTCGCTGGCCTGACTTTCCGGACCATGCGCCAGAAGCGCCAGGTCAACGCGCGGCTACAGCCCGAAGGCAAGCCCCAAAAGCGGGAAGCCTATCCCGCCAGATCAAGAGCTTCCGTTGTCGAGGCCCTGGGCCGGCGCTTTACCGATCCGGATTCACAGGAACTGACCAAGCTACGTTTCCGGCTGATGAAAGCGGGCTACTATTCCCGTTCCGCACCATACATCTTTATCGGCCTGCGCTTTGTCGCACTGATCGTACCACAGCTCCTGCTACTCTCCCTGTGGCCACTGATTGACCAGCACATGCCGCAAAACGGTCTGCTCCTCTCATCAGCCGCACTGGGCATCATCAGCTTTGTCGCTCCCTCCTTCCTACTCGACAAGAAAGTTGCCAAGCGGGAAGAAGAGTACCGTAACGGTTTCCCCGACATGATGGACCTGATGGTTGCCTGTGTCGAAGCCGGCCTCAGCCTGGACGGAGCGGTCCAGCGCGTCTCCGAAGAACTCAGCCAGCGTTATCCGCACCTGTCAGACCATCTGAAGATCATGAACCTCGAAACCCGAGCCGGCCGGGCCCGGGTGGAAGCCTGGAAGAACTTCGCAGACCGTCTCGGACTGGACGAAGCCCGCGCCCTGGCCACCATGCTGCGCCAGTCGGAAGAACTCGGCACGAGCGTTGGCGAAACTTTGCGTGTCTTTGCTGCCGACATGCGGGAGAAGCGCATGCTTTATGCCGAAGAGAAGGCGCTCGCCCTGCCCGCCAAGCTGGTGGTGCCCCTGATCCTGTTTGTCTTCCCGGCCCTGCTTGTCATCCTGATGATGCCGGCCGTTGTGCGAATGGTCGATGTCTTCGCCCAGACCTGAAGGCAGTTTGAGAACGCCCCCGCTCACATAATCAAGACGGCTTCATTCAAGCCTTGCTCAAGAGCGCACCTCCGTTATGGCCGCCTGGCCTGAAGACGCTCAGACGAAAGTCTTCTATTGGAGCAACAATGCCCTAGAGCCGCGCCGCCCCGCCAATGCAGTCGGCGCGGGGAGACTCACGTCGCTTTTAACCTGGAACTTGGCGAAAAGAGAAAGCCTTGAGGCGCCTGGTCTTTAGTGGCTCACGGGCACCGTGTGCTCGTTGACCTGCTCCCCCAGGATCACCTCAATGGTAGAGGAGTCCGGCTCGCGTGGGGTTGCGGGTTGTGGGCGAACAGCCGCGACCTGCCGGGGTTCGGGTTTTTCTTCACGCAGGCGTACCGCCTCTGCCTGCTGGTAGGCTTCATCCGCACTACCGCGCAGCGCAAGAGAGAGCGTTCCGCTCTGCGAGGCAACTGATAGCCTCTGGGCTTCATCCAGCGCCACAGCAAGGGTCGCGGTCTCGAAGGTACGGGTTTCCTCGCCGGTCATGTCGTCATTGAGGTCAACGCCCAGCACTTCGACATTCTGCAACAGCACGTTCGAGACAAGGGAGAGACCGGTCGACTGCGGTGTGGCGTCCTCTGTGAAGATTACGTCCACCCTGTCACCCGGCAGCACGAAACCGCCAACGCCTGAAACATCCGTTGTCCGGATGGTAAAGGCGCGATAGCCCGGCTGTATCTTGGCAGACAGCGATGCACGCATTCCCGGTGCCAGCAGCATTGGCTCGGAAAGGACGTCCCCGGCCGAAATGTTGATGAGAGTGCGCCGGTCCTCGCCGCTTGCTTCCAGCGCCTCTACCGATCCGAAAGCCCCGCGCGGAACCGCATCCACGATACGCTCCTCGACGTTAAACCAGGCCGGGCTCAGATTTGTACCGCGCGGAATATCGCGTGTCGCAACAAGCACAGGCGCTTTCTGAACCTCCACAGGGGCTGGTTGCTGGTCGCTCTCATCAGGCGAGGCGTTCAGCCAGAGATGCGTACCGAGCAGGGCAGCCGCCCCAAAGACGATGGAGAGGACGAGGGTGACAAGCGGAGACAGTGGCATGACGCATTCCCATTTTCATAAGTCTGCGAAATCTAATGGCTGCGGCCTTAAACCTCCTGCAAATGCGAGTGTTTAATTCGTCGCGATGGCTTAACCATAAGGGTCAGCGAAAGCTGCGGCATCAGGACTCGCGCCCCCCCACATAGCCGAGTGTCGTCGCCCGGTGGATTGCCTGCGCCTTGCCCGTCACATCGAGCTTGCGGGCCGCGTTCGTGATATGGAAACGCACTGTCGGAACGGAGATATTGATGATCGTCGCGACTTCGGAATCCGTCTTTCCCGCTGCAGCCCATTTCAGGCACTGGATCTCGCGGCGCGTCAGATGGACGGCCGGACCTTTCGGGCCAATCGCGCGGGCATCATGATAGGTCGCAATGAATTTCAGGGCGAGTGCGTGAAGACGCTCGGCGCGCGCCTTGAAAACCGGTGAGACTTCGACTTCCCTGTCAGACGCCCAGACCACCGCTCCGATCGTCCCGCCCGGCAAGTGAACCGGTGAAACGATCGCCGCCTTGACCCGGGCAAGCGCATACTGTTCCGGCGCATTGCCTGCTTCCAGGGCATCATTCGGACGCCAGCTGCCAAGCCGGCCATGTTCGAAGTAAAAAGGTTCGGCGCAGGTGCGTGTCGCATGAACAAGGGCCGATCGCAGCGCGAAGGAGCGGTCTTCCCAGTATTTCAGCTCAGGGTCGATCCAGCGGAAAACCGTCTCCGCGAAAGGCCGCCCGTCAGCGTCCATCATCGGCATGGGACTGGCAATGTCCGGGCTGACGGCAATATAAGGCAGACCAATCGTTTCGCCGGTGTCGGAAACGTCACGCGCGAGCGTGGAGAGTTGTGTCTCTAATGAGAGGCTGGCATCAATCTGTGGCATGTCGGGCAGAAGCGTAAACACCTATTACAACTGGCAGCTTGTTCCTTCACGGCAGACCTTGCAACCTTGCCCCAAAGGCAGACAAGCTGCGAAAATCCGGCACGGGAGCTATTATCCATGAAACTGGCGCTTGAACCACACCATGAGGCGTTTCGCGACGAAGTCCGCACCTTTCTGCAGGAAAAACTGCCGCCTGAACTGGCGCAAGCCGGAAAGCTGACAACAAGTTCCTTCAGTGAACCGCAACACAATCTTCCCTGGCTGAAAATCCTCAATGAAAAGGGCTGGGCCGCGCCGCACTGGCCTGAAGAGTATGGCGGCCCAGGCTGGGACGAGATGCAGAAATACATCTTCTCTTCAGAATGCGCCAAGGCCGGCACACCCCCACTCTCGCCGATGGGTCTGCAAATGGTCGGCCCCTGTATCATGGGCTATGGCACCGAAGAACAGAAGGCTTACTACCTGCCCCGCATCCTCGCCGGTGAAGATTACTGGTGCCAGGGCTATTCCGAACCCGGCTCCGGCTCCGATCTTGCCAGCCTCCAGATGCGGGCTGTCTCCGACGGGGATGACTATATCCTCAATGGCTCGAAGATCTGGACCACGCAGGCCCATCACGCCAACAAGATGTTCTGCCTTGTGCGCACCTCCACAGAAGGCAAGCCACAGCAGGGCATCACCTTCCTGCTTCTCGACATGGATACGCCCGGCATCCGCGTAGAGCCGATCATAACCCTGGCGGGCGAGCATGAGGTCAACCAGGTCTTCTTTGATGATGTCCGCGTTCCGAAATCCGGCCGCCTCGGCGAGGAGAATGACGGCTGGACCGTCGCAAAGTACCTGCTGGAATTCGAACGCGGCGGTGGCTCATCGGCAGGGCTGGAAGCCGCTCTGGAACGTGTACGCGCCATGTCCCATGCCGAACCGGCAGACGGTGGCGGACGCCTCGCCGACGACCCCGCCTTCGCCCGGCGGTTCGCAGACACGAAAATCAATCTCGAGTCCATCGTGATAACAGAGAAGCGCGTCGCCGCGGCAATGGCCAAGGGGGGCAATCCCGGCCCCGCCTCTTCCATGCTGAAGACGGCCCGTACCGAAGCCATGCAGAAGATCGATGAACTCGCCATCGAGGCAGCCGGCCTTTATGGCAATGTCGAGCAGATGGCCGCGCGTCAGCCTGGCTCCAACGTCGACCCTATCGGGCCGGACCATAGCCTCACCGCCATGCCACGCTATCTCAACAACCGGGCGGCCTCCATCTATGGCGGCTCAAACGAAGTCCAGCGCAATGTCATGGCGAAACTGCTATTGGGGCTCTGAATCCGCAATGGTGACGGGCGACCTGTCATTTCCGATAGCTTGTCGTTAGGCCCGGTTTTCGAAACCCTCCCCGCATAAATCGGCATCCCCTGAAACAAGGATGCTATCCAAGGGAGGACAATATGATTTCCAGAGCCACATTCCGCCACAGCCTTGTCACGGGCGCCTCGCTCATGGCCCTTGCCGGGCTTGCCCCGGCTGTCGCTCAAGAGGCGGAGAGCGCAACGACAACAGCCGCTGAAACGCAGCCGGCTGAAGCCGATGGCAATATGCGCCTGCGCTCCATCCAGGTCACCGCACAGCGCCGCGAAGAGTCGATCAATAATGTCGGCATGAATATCCAGGCCTTCGACGAGGAATCGCTCGACAATCTGCGCGTCAACAGCGTCGACGACCTGCAGTCCGTGGTGCCGAGCTTTACTGTCTCGCAATCCTATCAGGGCGTGCCGACCTACACGTTGCGCGGCATTGGCTTCAACACGATCAACCTGTCGTCTACCTCAACGGTCGGCACCTATGTCGACGAGGTCGCCTATCCCTATCCGATCATGAATTCCGGTCCCGTCTTCGACGTGGAACGGGTTGAGGTCCTGAAAGGCCCGCAAGGTACCCTGTTCGGGCGCAACACGACAGCCGGGCTCCTCAACGTCGTGACAAACAAGCCAACAGACGAATTTGAAGGTTTCGCCGCAATCGACGTCGGCAACTACGAAACCATCAACTATGAAGGCATGCTCAACGTGCCGATTGGCGACGCTGTTCAGGCCCGTGTCGCGGCCCGGTATGAAACCAGCGGTGAGGGCTGGCAGAAGTCCGTCTCGCGTGGGGAAGACCGCGGCAAGGTCGACAAGCTCGGCTATCGCGGTGCGCTTGCGTTCCAGCCGACCAGCGATCTCAATATCGACTTCTCCATCAATGGCTGGATCAACAAGTCCGACACGATTGGCGGTCAGGGCTTTGCCTTCACTCCCGCGACCGACCCGGCGAATGGCAATACATTCAACGAACCAGGGCTGGCCGACTTCCTGGCCAACAACCAGCCGCAAAGCGCCGAGGATGCAGACTGGGCACCGCGCGCAGACCGTGAGACGGATATCGGTGTGGGCAAGGGCGTTGATGGTCCACTCGAGGAAGATTCCTCTTTCGTGGGTTACAAGCTCGCCGTCGATTACCAGTTCAACGACGATATGCGGATTGTCTCGCTGACCGGCTATAACGATCTTCAGCGCGAAGCCAATCTCGACTGGTCGGGCGTGCCCTACCAGATCCTGATCCAGGACATTGACGGCGAGATCACGTCTTTCAGCCACGAAATCCGCCTCGAAGGCTCGACAGACAAGGTCGACTGGCTGGTTGGCGGCTATTACGGCAAGGACGAGATCACGGATTCCAACCGCACGCTGCTGCGTGACAACTCGAACAGTAACCAGGTCAGCACAGTAGCCGCCGGTCTCGCCGCCGCCCCGGTGCCCACAGTTGCAGCCCTGCTTGGCGTGGATCCCTCGATGCTGCCACCTGAACAGGTCGCCCAGATCAATGCGCTGGTCGCTGGCGTGAATGTCGATCCGGAGACCGGTCAGCCCTACTCGATCCCCGAAATTCTCAACTCGTTCCAGACCTACCGGGATATTGGCCAGTTCGAGACCGAAACCGCCAGTATTTTCGCAAATGCCAACTGGCAGCTGACGGATGAATTCGAGCTAATTACCGGTATCCGCTATACTGAAGACAAGCAGGACTATGTCGGCTGCTCGCGTGATGTGAACGGCTCCATGCAGCCCAACATCAATATTTTCAACCGGATCTTCTACACGCTGACCTATGGGGTCACCCCACCGGCCGCGCTGGAGGAAAACGGGTGTAACACCTACAGCGAAACGCAAAACGCCTTTGGCCCGGTGACCTCCGATTTGACCGAAGACAACATCTCCTGGCGCGTGGTGGGTAACTACACGCCAACTGATGATCTGCTGCTGTTCGCCTCGGTATCACGCGGCTTCAAGTCAGCCTCCACCCCGGTCAATGCAGCCTCGAAGGCCGAGCAGAATGCACCTGCCACGCAGGAGAAGCTGACCGCTTATGAGGTCGGTGTGAAAGCCGGGCTTCTTGAACAAACGCTACAAGCCAATGCGTCGCTGTTCTATTACGACTATACCGACAAACAGGTCTCATCCTTCTTCCCGGACGACATCTACACCGCGCTATCACGTCTTCAGAATGCGCCTGAGGGTGAGGCTTACGGGCTTGATGCGGAAGTCACCTGGCTTCTGACCGACTATCTGACGGCTGTTGGGGGGCTCACCCTGCTCCATACCGAGTATGGCGACTTCCCGACGACCGATTTCGCCGGCCAGCCGACCAACAACCAGGGTGACCCGTTCCTCTACAGCCCGGAACGCACGATGAGCCTCAGCCTGATCTATGATGACACGCTGACCGACCGGCTCGGCCTGCGCGCGGCACTCTCGGCCCGCTGGCAGAGCGACTCGACAGCAGGCGATCCCGACAACCCGTTCTACGACATACCATCCTATGGCGTCGTGAATGGCTCTATCGGTGTCTACAGCCTCGACGAGAACTGGGAAGTCGGCATCTGGGGCAAGAACCTGCTGGATGAATATTACTGGCAGCAGATTACGTCGAATGCGAACGTCATCCTGCGTTTTGCCGGCCAGCCACGGACCTATGGAGCGTCGCTCACGTACCGCTTCTAGGTTCTTCGCGTAGACCCGTTTCCTCCCGGGATGCGCATAACTCGGTTGCCGGGCCTGGAGGGCAGACTCCAGGTCCGGTAGCCGCTTTTTAGGGGCCGCTGGCCGCCAGTATGCTAGTCTTGCGACATGGGAGGTCGCCGACATGGAGAATATGCAATCCTATCTTGGCTGGAAAATCGACTATACGGTGCCACCGGGTGAGCCGGCTTATGCCGCACCTGACTCGGTCTCCTGGCAGGTTTTCAAGAATCCCGTTGCTCTCGCTATCGGCGGTGTCGCAGCTGTCCTTCTGGAATTTGCCGATGCCCGCATCCGCTCCGGGGTCTGGGATCATTCAGTCTTCAAGACAGATCCGATCGGGCGCTCTCAACGCACCGGCACGGCTGCCATGGTTGGCGTCTATGGACCGGCCAGCGCCGCCCGGCGTGTAATCCAGGGCGTTACCAACATGCACGCCAGAGTGGAAGGCACTACACCTGGCGGAGAAGCCTACAAGGCGCTTGATGTTGAACTTCTCGACTGGGTCTCCGCCACGGCCAGCTATGGATTCATGACGGCCTATGACCAGTTCGTGAAACCGCTTTCCCATGACGAGAAGTGCCGTTTCTATGAAGAGGGCGAACCGGTAGCCCGGCTTTACGGCGTTCAGGACCCTGTGCGTTCTCCAGCCGATTTCGACAGGATGCTGGGCAGGCTCCTGCCACGCTTCGAACCACACGAAATCAACACCGAGTTTCTCGATATCATCAAATCAGGCCGCGCCGTGAAAGCCGTGCCGAAGTCACTTCAGGCAAGCCTGGCCAATGCGTCTGTCTCCATCCTGCCGTCCGATGTACGAGAGGTTCTGGAACTCGGCCCGGAATATGATCTCTCACCCCTGGCCCGAAT
Source organism: Henriciella sp. (assembly GCF_029936995.1). Lineage (GTDB taxonomy): Bacteria > Pseudomonadota > Alphaproteobacteria > Caulobacterales > Hyphomonadaceae > Henriciella. Next base: position 208,442 of record NZ_JAPYRE010000004.1, on the reverse strand, counting down.
GACCCTCAGATCAATCGGGCGGATAGCCGAACACGTCCCTGTAAAAGGCTCTCCCCCGGCCGACGCTGCGCTGCGTCTCGGCCTGCCATGGCGCTTTGCCTGGAAAAGCCCGAAGGTACGCCAGCGCATCCTGCTCGATATGGAAATGCGTGGCCAGGAAACTGGCACCCTTCCTACTTCTCAGGCGGAGTGAACTCCAAGGGGGAGAACCTGCTTGCCAGTCCATCCAGGATCAGCGACAGGCCATATTCGAATGAGGCCTCGCTCTCGTCCTGCGTGGCCGCCTGGCCAACAGCAGCATATACCTGTTCCTGCAGGGCGCTGCCAACTGCGTAACGTCTCAGCGCAAGCAGGGCATAGGTGCTTTCCTCGTAAGTGAGCCCGATACTTTGCAGAAAAGCCGTGTTCGCCTCGATACGTCTGGCTGATGCTTCACCAACCGGGCGCACACGCGCCATGACACGGGCACCATCCCGGCGGGAAAGTGCCGTCCTCCGGATACCCCGGGTCCCACCGGCCAGCCACTTGCGCCAGTTGAAGTTCTGCCGCCCGGTATCGATGATATCCAGGCATTCATCGAACAGGGCTGAGCACATGGCGTCGAGCAGCTCATCCTTGTTGCTGAAATGCCAGTAAAGCGATGCGCTCTTGATACCGAGGTCGGCTGCAAGGCGCCGCGTGCTCAACCCGTCCAGGCCGGTCTCATCAAGCAGGGCAAGAGCTGCCTCGACAATCCGTTCGCGATTGAGCGGTGCCTGTTCGGCCACATTGGATCCCTGTCGCACATTTTCATCCTCGCCCATGACAGCAGTGTCACCCGGCTTTTGCCGTCACGCAAGACTGACTCTGCGTCATGAGAAAAGCGAGTTCAGGCCGATGCGGGAAACACTTCCCAGTGGTCAACAATCTGCCCATTCTCGAAAATAGCTATGTCGCCGAACTGAAGAAAGACTGCCTCAGACTGCGTCGGGCGCAGGAAAACGAAATCATCAGGGACGATTGCCGTGTCGCCCGGCCCCGTCAGCATCTGCTGGTTGCTGGACCGGCCATACTTGTTGCTCAGCACCAGACCTTCCGGCCAGACCGGCTCGGCCATCCAGTTACCACCAAAAGTATAGACTGTTCTTGTATGGCCCTCTGGCACTTCCGGCTCGCGGCCCGGCAAGAAATCAAATCCGGCGACATTTACGCCATCCAGAACCTTCAGGGCCGGAGTGGCGATGAAGCTCGCCGGCAGATGATCCTCGAGCAGGTCGGTATCGAAATCGGTTGGCTTGACGAGGACAGAGCCAGCCGAAATCTCGTTTGCTAGTGAGGTATCCCCGTAAAGACGATAGGTGGGGCTACCAGCTGTATTCAGCGTCAGATTCTGGACCGCTGCCACACCATCACCACACCCTGACAATACCTTGGCACGGGCGTAAATATCCCATGCATGTTCGATGACCTTTCCACGCAATCCGCCCTTCTCCGGCATCTTGGCGATATGCGGCTCATAGCCCATCAGGCCAGAGAAGGTGACATGGTTTGAGGTCTTGATCGCTTCGACCGCGTCTCGCAGGCGCTCATCGGCTTTAAAGCCGCCACGATGCAGGCCAACATCGAGTTCGAGGACCAGATTGAGCGGTGTCGAAAGGTCTTTCGCAAGCTCGATATATTGCGACAGCCGTTCAGGCGTATCGATCAGCCACTGAACCTTCGCCGTTCTATCAGCCTCTTCATAAAAACGGCGCGCGGCGGCCACTGGCATCGGCTTGCCAAGCAGCTGATCTGCCTCCGGCATCTCGCGTGCGATCTGGAGCAACATCTGGAGATTGAAGGTCATCAACCGGTCTGTGCCTGTGCGCGCTCTGATATGATGCAGGAGCGGCATGGACGGCAGCGACTTGGCGACGATCCGGTAGCCCATGCCTTCTGGAAGATGGCCGGTAAGCGTATCGATGTTCCGGATGAGCCGTGCCCGGTCGACGATAAGGGTCGGCTGGGCAATACCAGCCTCTGAAAGCGCGGACGAAAGCGACGCAAAATAGGCTTTATCAAGCTCCAGGGACATATTCATCTACCAGCCCTCCACACCGAAAAGCCCGGCCAGATAGGATGACAGGAAGCGTCCTTCCGGATCAAGCCGGTTCCGGATACTGCAGAACATCTCAAACTCCGGATAAAGCCCTGAAAACTGACTATATTTCAGCCCATGCAACTTACCCCAGTGCGGGCGTCCGCCAGCCTCCCTGAACAAGGGTTCTATCTCGGAAAAGAAGAAGTCGCACTCATCTTCATGATAGGCGTGAACCGCAATGGAGACGCGCCCGCCATCGTTAAAGGGGCTGAGCCAGATATCATCTCCGCCCGTACGGCGCACTTCGATGGGGAAAAAGACATCCGGACGTGTCTTCTCGATCTGCCGGACCACCTCCTCAAAGACCGGCAGCGCGTCATCTACGGGCAGGTGGTATTCCATCTCGTTGAAGCGAACATTGCGCTGGCTGGCGAGCAGCTCCCAGCTATTGCCAACCACGTCCTCGCCCTCGAAATTCTCGAAAGCCGCACCCAGAAACCCACGCCGGCCGTCCATGTCAGATCCGGAATAGTCGCGTGCCCTCTTGAGGCCGAGCACAGCCTCATCATCATCCTGTTCAGGTCTGGGGGTCGGCTCTGCATCTGTCTCTTCATGCGAGATCGAAATACCGTAGCCGGAAAATGGCACGTAGAAGAACTCATAGTTTCGCCTGGCCTGCCATCGCCCATTGGCCTCTCGCACAAGCGTCTCCAACGGTTCAGCCCATGTCGTGCGGTGAAGACGATAGGCGTCGACGAGTTGAACCTCGGCCTCGACCAGCACACCAAGCACACCAAGAGAGACGCGGGCCGCATTGAAGACATCCGGCTCTTGCTCCCTCGACACAGTCAGCAGCCGCCCATCTGCCATCATCAGTTTAAGTGCTGTGATTTCGGCCGACAGACACGGTAACTCTGCGCCTGTGCCGTGCGTTGCCGTCGAAACAGCTCCAGCCAGCGACTGGACGTTTATGTCGCCAAGGTTGCGGAAAGCCAGACCATGCCGCTCAAGCTCAGGCGAAAGATCTCTCAGCCGTGCTCCGGCATTTACCCAGGCACGTTTCTTCTGACGGTCGACACTATGCACAAGCCCCATTGCGTCGAGCTGGACAAGAGTGCCGTCGGTTGCACAGAGTGGGGTGAAGGAGTGACCGGCTCCGACCATACGCACGGGACCGGCACCCCCCGTAACGAGAGCGGCAAGCTCGTCAGTGTCATGCGGCATGGCAACCGCCTCAGGCGTTGCACGCTGGTTGCCCGACCAGTTCCTCCATGTCGCGGCATCGCCGCGGCCTTGTATTTCTTGCGGCAAGCAGATCCCCCGTTTCCTCTATTCCGGTCAGACTATAAGCCCGGCCAGCTCAAGATGTCACGTAGACGCGAAATGTAAGCAATCATCTATTTTAAAAAGCCAGCAAACCGCTCTGGGATTGCTGATTTCATGCTGCTTTGAACCCCATACGGTCCACCCATTTCAATGCAGAAAAATATTAGGATACTCTTCGACGGAAAAGCTGGTCTCATCCGTTTCATGCCTTAAGTGGTGAAAAAAGCAGATTGCCGCTACGTTATACATTCGGCGTGTGGGTGTCTCAGACAGCCACAATAAGATACACGAAATGTAATTGTCGTAGCGACAGTTTAAGACCTCGAAACGGCCCGCACAGGGAGTATGTGTGAAACCTTTTCAGTTGATATCATTGGGCCTGCTCACGATCGCAGGACTAACAGCCTGTCAGGGCGAGGAAAGCACGCCCGAGCCCCGGCAGGCGAGCGAACGCGCTGTCCAGATTGTGCCGCATCAGGTTCAGTACGTGACAGAAAGTACGCGCGTGGAAGCCGTTGGTACTGCGCGTGCCCGTTCGACAGCAGCGATATATCCCGAAACTGCCGGTGAGGTCGTCAGCATCAACTTCAGCGCAGGCGATAAAGTCGGCAAGAACCAGATCCTGCTCCAGCTAGAGGCACGCTCCGAGCGCCTCGCCGTCAAGCAGGCAGAGGTGTCCTTGCGTGAGGCCGAACGGCTGATTGAGCGCTATGATACGGTCTCCACGCCTGGTGTCATTGCGGGAAACGAAATGGACCGAGCCCAGGCTGCTTATGACAATGCACAGGTCCAGCTCGAGATCGCGCAGGAAAATCTTGGTGACCGAACTGTGCGGGCCCCTTTCAGCGGGTATGTCGGCCTGACCGATATCGACCCCGGCGCACGCATTACCACAGATACTGAAATCACCCGGCTGGATGATCGCGAAGTCCTGTTTGTAGACTTTCCAGTCCCGGAGCAGACATTCGGCCGTATCGAGGCTGGCGACACGCTTGAAGTTGAGCCGTTCTCCAATCCGGACGTCAGTTACGAGGCGGAAATCCTGACGCTGGACAGCTCCATCGACGCCGGCACACGCGCTTATACCGTCCGCGCGGCAATTGATAATTCCGAAGACAGGCTGCGCCCGGGCATGAGCTTCCGTATCGGTTTCGAACTGCCCGGACAGGATTATCCGGCGGTCCCTGAAGCCTCGATCGTATGGGGCGGCGACGGCGCGTTTCTATGGGCAATCGAGAACGGCCGGGCTGAACGTGTTTCCATCACGATCATAAGCCGTGATGAGGGAATGGTTCTGGTCAAGGCGGATATTGCCGAAGGCAGCTGGATCATCGAGGAAGGTGTCCAGAAAATGCGGCCCGGCATCCCTGTGGAAACACCTGAACGCACCGATGCCGTGGCCAGGTCAGATACACAGGCCAGTACGACAGGAGGCGGCCCGGCGTCGCCAGCCCTGCCATGATCCCGCCGGGCTCCGGACTGCCCGGGCTTTCGGTACGCCGCCCCATGCTCGCGGCGGTACTCAGCTTGCTCATCGTGATTGCGGGCATGGCCGCCATACTGGGCATCGAAGTGCGCGAACTCCCCGATGTCGACCGGCCAGTCATTTCCGTTCAGGCAACTCTGCCCGGCGCCGCGCCTGAAACCATAGATGCTGAAGTCACCAGCATCATCGAGGGTGCCGTCTCGCGCGTGTCCGGCATCAACGAAATCCGATCCTCGAGCGAAGAAAACAATTCGCGCATGCGGATCGAGTTCAATCCGGGCATTGATCTGGATACAGCCGCTTCGGATGTTCGTGAAGCCGTCAGCCGTGTGACCCGTGAACTGCCCGACAGGGTGGAAGATGTCTTCGTAACCAAGGCCGACAGCCGCGGTGAAGCTGTGCTGACACTCGCTGTCATAAGCGATGCGTACAGCGAGGAAGAACTCACCCGGATCATCACCAATGACATCATTCCGGAATTCCTGGCGATTAATGGTGTGGCGACGGTGCAGGAATTCGGCACACGTGAACGCCAGATGCGTGTGGTGGTCGACCCACTCCGGCTCAGCCGATTTGGCCTGACCATCACCGATGTCGCCGACGCATTGCGCCAGGCCCCATTCGACGTGCCTGTTGGCAGCTTCCGCTCTGAAAGCCAGGAACTGATCGTACGCGCAGAGGCAACCGCGGCAACGCCGGAGTTGATCAAGGACATCTACATCGAAGGCAATACGCGCATTGGCGATGTCGCTGAAGCCGTGCTTGGCCCGGCCGATGCAGAAAACTTCCTGCGCCTCAATGGCAATCCGATTATCGGGCTTGGTGTGATCCGGCAGGCAACGTCCAACACGATCCAGATTTCCGAAGCCGCGAAACAGAAGGTCGAGACGCTCAATGGGCGGCTTGATGATATCGAACTGCGTGTGACGTCCGACGAGGCGGTGTTTATTGAGCAGTCCGTCGAAGAGGTCCTGACAAGCCTCGCGATCACCGTAATGATTGTGGTCGCCACGATCTGGCTGTTTCTGGGGTCTGCGAAGGCGACCATCATTCCCGCCGTTGCCATACCTGTCTCATTGGTTGGTACGGTCGCCGGCATCTGGCTGCTGGGCTTTTCAATCAATCTTCTGACGCTTCTGGCCCTCGTGCTCGCTACAGGCCTGATCGTCGATGATGCCATCGTGGTGCTGGAGAACATCCAGCGCAAACAGGGCGAGGGACTGCGCCGGCGCGCCGCCGCCGTTATTGGCGGCCAACAGGTCTTCTTCGCCGTCATCGCCACAACGGCTGTCCTGGTCGCTGTCTTCGTGCCAATTTCCTTCCTGCCTTCGACGACGGGCCGCCTGTTCCGCGAGTTCGGCTTCGTCATGTCACTGTCAGTTATCATTTCCTCTTTCGTCGCGCTGTCACTCGCTCCGGCGATCGCGTCAAAGTTCCGTTTCATCGAGCGTGACCCTGAAGACCGCAAGGACACACCTCTGGAAGCCTTTGGCCGCAAGATCTCGCATGGGTATGGAAACGCGCTTAAAGTCTGTCTCGCGCATCCCCTGATCGTGGTCTTCGTCTCTCTGCTGGCAGCGGGGGGCGCCGGCTTTCTTTTCCTTACCCTGCCCAAGGAGCTTGTCCCGCCGGAAGATCGCGGCGTTGTTGAAGTCTTCGCGACAGGGCCGGACGGGGTCGGGCTTGCCTATATGGAAACCGAGGCCGATGAGATCGAAGCCATCCTCCAGCCCTATGTCGATGATGGCACGATCGAGAACCTGTTCACCGTGGTAGGCCGCTACGACCCCAACCGTATCGGGATCACGGCACGCCTTGCTCCCTGGGAGGAGCGTGAACTGAGCCAGCAGGACCTGATCGAGCGGCTACAGGGCCCCATGTCGGAAATTCCCGGATCGCGCGTTTCTGTCTTTGGTCGCTCCAGCCTCGACAGTGGCGGCGGAAACCGTGGCGGGGGCCTCGAAGTCGCTTTGACCGGCAGCACCTATGAAGAAATCTATGCCGCCGCCCGGGATATATCGCTGGAGATCGAGGACAGCCCCATCCTGTCGAATCCCGAAATCTCCTACCAGCCAACCCAGCCGCAACTTTCGCTGCAGGTGGACCGGCGCCGGGCCGCAGACCTGAATGTGCCACTGGACAAAATCTCTGTGACCCTGCGGGCCATGGTCGACGGCGAAGACCTGATCGACCTGAACGTCGATGACCAGGCCATACCGATCATCCTGGAATCGGAAACAGGTGCAATCCGTGATCCGGGCGACCTGAACAACCTCTTTGTGCGCTCCAGCAACGGCGACCTTGTTCCCCTCTCGATGCTGACCAGCCTTACCGAGGAGGGCGTTGCCGCCGAACTCGACCGCACCGAACAGCGCCGGGCCATTGAGGTCGAGATGGATATCGAGCCTGGCCTGCCGCTTGCGCAGGCAATTGCCGAGATGGATCGACTGGCTGACGAAAACCTGCCACAAGGCATCAACATGGTGCTGCAGGGTGAAGCGGCAACTCTTGAAGAGAGCAATCGCGATCTTGCGATCACCTACGGTTTTGCGTTTGTCATCGTACTGCTCGTACTTGTGGCCCAGTTCGAAAGTATCACCAGCCCGGTCATCGTCATGCTGAGCGTGCCTTTCGCCCTGGCCGCAGCGGTCTATGCCCTCTTCCTGACCGGTGTTTCGCTGAACATCTATTCGCAGATCGGCCTGATCATGCTGATCGGCCTGATGGCCAAGAATGGTATCCTGCTCGTGGAGTTTGCAGACCAGCTCCGCAGCCATGGCCGGACTGTGCGTGAGGCCGTCTACGAGGCTGCCACGATCCGCGCGCGCCCGATTACCATGACGCTGATCTCAACCGTGCTCGGGGCCCTGCCGCTCATCCTTTCGACTGGAGCAGGTGCTGAATCGCGTAACTCCATCGGCTGGGTCGTGTTTGGTGGCCTGGGCCTTGCCGGGCTGTTCACGCTTTTCCTCACGCCGGTGATCTATCTTGGCATAGCCCGACTCTCGTCGGCCCGTGCTGTAGAGACCCGCGCCCTGGAAGATGAACTGCGCGAGGCTGATGAGCAGCAATCCCGGCAGAACCAGCAACCCGCAGAATAATATCTACTCTGCGGGTGCCATCTCCGTGTCGCCACCGTCATGGGCCGCCCGGGTGCCAGGCACCCGTATATCCTCGACAAGCTCCTGGATTTCATCTGGCGGGGCTTTCGTTACCAGCGCGGTAACAACACCAACAATAAGCGCCAGCCACATGAAGACGAAACCTATGCCCTCTGGCGACACACCGAAAAGCCAGTTCGACGGATCCGGATCGACGAACTTGAACCAGTAGATATAGCCGAAGGTGGTGATGAGCCCCGTAGACATGGCTGCAATCGCCCCCTCCTTGTTCATCCGTTTCCAGAAGATGCCGAGGAAGATGACCGGGAACAGCGAGGCGGCTGCCAGTCCGAAAGCGAACGCGACCACCTGCGCGACAAAGCCGAGATTGTTGGAAAAGACACCGAGCAACCCGGCCGCTACGACAGCACTGGCCGCCGCTAGCCGCGCGACGCGTAATTCATCCTTGTCCGTCATGCCTTTGAACAGGGTTCGCCGGCAGAGGTCGTGACTGACAGCTGACGAGATCACCATCAATAGTCCGGCAGCCGTCGAGAGGGCCGCCGCTAGCCCGCCAGCCACAACGAGCCCGATCACCCATCCGGGCAAGTCCGCGATCTGGGGATTGGCCAGCACGAAAATGTCATTGTCTGGGGAAACCTCGTTCTCCACACCATCAGGCGCGTTCGGCCCACGATACTGCATGACGCCGTCGTTATTCCTGTCCTCGAACTCCAGAAGGCCGGTCGCTTCCCAGTCCTTGTACCAGGCTGGTACCGGCTTGCCGCCGTCCGCCTCGATCTCGGCAGCACGCTCGGCATAGTTCTCTTCGTCAGAAATGTAGGTCGACTCATTGACCGTATCGACGAAGTTGATCCGGGCGAATGCGCCGACTGCCGGGGCAGTGGTGTAAAGGATCGCGATAAAAACAAGCGCCCACCCGGCAGAAATGCGCGCCGCATCGGCACTTTTCACGGTAAAGAAACGGATGATGACGTGCGGAAGTCCGGCCGTGCCGAACATCAGTGCGGCGGTGATGCAGAAGACATCCGCCATTGATTTGTTGGTCTGCGTGTACTCGATGAAACCAAGATCGGTGACGACAGTGTTGAGCTTCTCCAGCATGGAGATGCCCTCGCCCTGCGCCTCACCGATAAAGCCCAGTTGCGGGATGGGATTGCCAGTGATGATGAGCGACATGAAGATCGCCGGCACCGTATAGGCGAAGATCATTACACAGTACTGGGCGACCTGAGTGTAGGTGATCCCCTTCATCCCGCCGAGCACGGCATAGAAAAACACGATCACCATGCCGATCACGATACCCAGCTCGAACGGCACGCCAAGGAACCCGGCAAAGGCCACGCCGACGCCCTTCATCTGGCCCGCAATATAAGTGAAAGACACAAACAGCGCGCAGATTACCGCAATGACGCGTGCGGTTGTCGAATAATACCGGTCGCCGACAAAGTCAGGCACCGTAAACTTGCCGAATTCTCGCAGGAAAGGTGCGAGCAGCAAGGCGAGCAGCACATAGCCGCCCGTCCAGCCCATCAGGTAGACCGAACCGCCGTAACCAAGAAAGGCGATGAGCCCTGCCATAGACAGGAAAGACGCCGCCGACATCCAGTCAGCTGCCGTTGCCATGCCGTTCACCGTGGGATGCACACCATGGCCCGCGACATAGAAATCATTAGTCGACCCGGCCCGCGCCCAGATGGCGATGCCGATATAGAGCCCGAAAGTCGCTGCAACGAAGAAATAGGTCCAGAAAGTCTGATCCATCACTCTAGCCCTCCACGCCGTATTTCTTCGCGATACGCCGCATCGCCAGACAGTAGATGAAGATCAGGAGGACGAAGACATAGATCGCGCCCTGCTGGGCAAACCAGAAGCCAAGCGGCGCCCCGCCAAGCATGAACTGATCGAGAAAGCCCCTGAGCAGGATGCCGGCACCATATGAAACAGCGAACCATATGACGAGCAGGCTGATCGTCAGACGAATAGTTGCCCGCCAGTAAGCCTTACGGTCCGGCCTGCGTGTCTCGTCGGCCATGAAATGCCCTCCCCTGATCATGTTCTTTTCAGGGAGGCTAGAGAGACTTAAGGCCCAGGAAAAGACCTGTCTTCGCGGACCGCCCAATAACCGGACCAGCGCGCAAGCCTCGATGGCAAAGGCCTACCGGCTTTCTCAGCGCCTTGCTCGGTCGCAATCACGCGCCATTGGTCTGCCTGCTCAGGCCGCCATTCGGCTGCGTCTGCTTCTATATTGAAGACACAAAGCACCCCGTCACCGGCAACCTCCCGCTCATAAGCAAGCATGCCTTCAGACACATCGATGAAGCGTTGGGTTCCGTGCCTCAAGGCCGAAATACCGTGACGCAGACGCACCAGTTCACGCGTTATATTCAGGCTTGAAGCAGAATCATCTTCCTGAAGATCGGCAGACAGACCGGCATGCCCCGGATCGAGAGGGAGCCATGGTGTCCCACTTGAAAAGCCGGCGTTATTCGCATCCGCCTTCCACGGGATTGGCGTGCGGGCCCCGTCGCGGCCCAAGGTACGCGGCCAGTTCGCTATGGCTTCAGGGTCTTTCAGATGCTCGAACGGCACGTGGGCCTGCGGCAGGCCCAGTTCTTCGCCTTGATAGAGAAAGACATTCCCCCTCAGCGAAAGCAGTAACAGGAGCAGCATGTCAGCAGCCTGCTTGCGGTCCTCTGGCGCGGCCCAGCGCGATACCGCCCGCGGCGCGTCATGATTAGAGAACGCCCAGCTCGGCCAGCCCTCGCCGTCTGCGCCTGCCCATTGCTCCAGCGAACGCTTCACCCGCGCCGGCGACAGGCTCTGGGCATAGAGAAAGTCGAAATTATAAGCCGAATGCAGGCGCGCCTCGCCTTCGGTGAAGGCCTTCATCTCCGCAATGGCATCAGCGCCGACCACTTCGGCCACGCTGAACGTCTCGCCCGCCCTTTCCAGTTCGGTGCGCACCCGCTCCAGAAAGGCCGGGATTTCAGGCTGGGACATACTGTTTGTGTGAAGCTGCATGTCGAAGGGGCGAGTCACCTTCTCCATCGGCACACCGGAAGGCGGATTATCGGCCAGCGACCGGTCATGCATCGCGAAGTTGATCGCATCGAGACGGAAACCGTCAACACCCCGGTCCAGCCAGAACCGCGCGACCTCAAGCAGCGCGTCCTGTACCTCTTCATTATGCAGGTTCAGGTCTGGTTGCGAGACAAGGAAATTGTGCATGTAGTATTGTTGTCGCCGTCCATCCCACTCCCAGGACGGCCCGCCAAACACTGCCTGCCAGTTGTTTGGCGGCGAGCCATCCGGCTTCGGGTCAGCCCAGACATACCAGTCAGCTTTCGGACTGGTGCGGCTTTCCCGGCTCTCGGTGAACCAGTCATGCTGATCGGATGTATGGGACCATACCTGGTCGATGACGACTTTCAGGCCGAGCCCATGCGCCGTCTCGATCAGCCGGTCGAAGTCCGCGAGCGTCCCGAACATCGGATCGACGCCACAATAATCGGCAACGTCATAGCCATAATCCTTCATGGGCGAGGTAAAGAAGGGCGAGAGCCATACCGCGTCCACGCCCAGTGAAGCGATGTGCGGCAACCCTTTGATGATCCCCTGAAGGTCACCGACCCCATCACCGGTCGTGTCGCGGAAGCTGCGCGGATAGACCTGATAGATCACCGCGCCCTTCCACCAGGGCTCATCCTTATTGCCTATTCCTGACATCACATGCCTCGCATATTGAACGCCCCTCCCAGTTCCGCCCGAATGGCTGTCCGGATCAAGCCTGAAATGCGGCAACTTGGCGTTGCGGCAACGCTTCACGCGCGTCGGCTTTTCTGGAACACTAAGGTTTATAAATAGCGGCAAAAAAGCCGATGGGAGGAACCAGAATGCTTGCCAATGTCAGCGAAACCGCCGTCGAGGAAACAGACCTTCACAAGGGGCACAAACACCCGCTTGCCTTCGATGCAAAACCTGCTGCAGACCTGACAGACCTAGACCTGTTCACACAAGGCCAGCCTTTCGATGCTTTCGCCACCATGCGTGAAACTGCTCCTGTCTGCTGGCATGATGAAGAAGAAGGTGCCGGTTTCTGGGCCCTGACCACCTACAGGGATGTCCGCGAGACGGAGCTTAACACGAAGGTCTTCTCTTCGCAGAAAGGCGGCATCCTCATGAACTATGGCAGCGCGGATGCGCGCCACCCCCTGCTCCACCGCGCTTCGCTGGACACCATGATCTGCCTTGATCAGCCTTACCACATGCCACTCCGGCGTGAGCATATGCCCTTCTTCAAACCGGGTTATGTCGCCGACCTGCAAAAACGCGTCGATGTAAAGATCAAGAGCCTGCTCGACGACATGGAAACCAAGGCAAAGGATACGGGTGGCCCGATCGACATGGTGGAAAGCTTTTCCGCCGAGCTGCCACTTTTCACATTGTCTGAAATCCTCGGCATCGCCGAAGCTGACCGTCCGAAACTCGTCAAGTGGATGCACTATCTCGAGACAGCCAGCGACACGATGCGCAAGGGCGACGAGATGGACCCGGAACTGTTTGGCGCTTTTGTCCAGAATGTCCTGGAAATGTTCGAGTATGGCAAGGAAGTGCTACAGGCGCGCCGCAAGGACCCGAAAGACGATCTGCTTACCTCCATCGCCCATGCCGAAGTTGACGGTGAGCGCCTATCGGACGAGATGCTTGACGGATCCTGGCTGCTGATCGTTTTTGCGGGTAATGATACAACGCGCAATTCCCTGTCCGGTACGATGAAGCTCCTCACCGAGTTTCCTGAACAGAAACAGAAGCTTGTTGATGATCCTTCACTCATCACCAATATGACGCATGAAGCCATTCGTATGGTCTCTCCTGTTATCTATATGCGCCGCACCGCAACAGAGGACGCCGAGATACATGGCCAGAAGATTGCCGAGGGTGAGAAGGTCGTCATGTATTACGGCGCGGCCAATCGCGACCCGGCAGTCTTTACTGATCCCGACCGCATGGATGTAACCCGCGCAAACGCAAAGGATCACCTTGCTTTCGGCATGGGCCCTCATGTCTGCCTTGGCCAGAGGGTCGCAAACATGCAGCTTGAAGCTGCTTACCGGCAGATACTCGCACGCTTTCCGAACGCTGAATGGACGGGGGAGATCGATATTGCGCCGAACAATTTTGTTCACGCTATTTCACGGCTGGATATCGATCTGCGCGTCTGAGGCAGGCAAAAGACCCGGTTTTCGTTGACTTTGAAACAATGGGGGCGCTACCCTGATTTAATAGATTGGGACACTGCAAATGTGAGCATTCTGGGAAATCCGACCAACAGGCCGACGGCTCTCGCCGTTCAATCTCCTTGTGCTCCCTCATGACTGCAACCCTCACATCCAGAACCTCTGATATCCGGCCCGCTCCACTTCGTACGGAAGGCCCTTTTACCGTTGGCAGCTGGTACGTCGCCGCGACAGTTGCAGAGGTGCCTGAGCGCGGAAAAGTGGAGCTTTCGATCTGCGGACAAGCGGTCTCCTTCTGGCGGGAAAACGGAGCGATCAGGGGCCGCGCAGCTTCACAGCCTGACGAGACGCTCGACGTGCGTTGCACAGAAGATTTGGTCTGGATTTATGTGAGTTGTGGGCAGAATGGACCCGAGTCACCCAGGATCAATGTTCCTGAATTTGATGGTCCGAAAGGTCGTGTCCGCTTCATGGAAAAGGTCGAGATTCCGGCTCATCAGGACGACGCCATTTATGGACTGCTGGACCCGGCACACACACCTTTCGTCCATCGCTCCCCGATCTGGCGTGGCAATGGCCAGCTGAAACGCAAGAAGAAGAACTTCGAACCGAGCGAACTTGGTTTTACGATGAAGCCGCATGCGCCTGTGAACAGCGACATCTACAAGCTTATTGGCGGAGCGATCTCAGTCACCATCGAGTTCAGGCTGCCTGGCCTCAGGGCGGAATATATTTCCAACGCGAAGCACACGGTTCTGGGGCTTACAGCACTTACGCCCAAGGATGAACGCCACACGACCCTGCGTCAGATATTTTACTGGGATACGCCTGTACTGAACCTGCTCAGACCTTTCGCCCGTATGGTGGCGCGGCCTTTCCTCCAGCAGGATGTCGATATCATGGCACTTCGCCGCCAGAACGAGCCCTGGGCCAATGGCAAGGGCATGCTTGTCGGCGATTCAGACAAGCAATTTCTCTGGTACCTCCAGCTCAAGAAAGAATGGCAGGCAGCCGGTTATTGCCCTCACACATTCGACAATCCTCTCGAGTCGGCGACCCTGCGCTGGCGGACGTGACTGGCAACTGTCGAGCGATTGATGTCCGATCACGATCCCGAAACGCTGAGGCATGAGTTCGAACCGCGTATACGCACCGAACTTGATGAGCTGAAATCCTTGCGTGATGCCGCACAAAGCGACCGAAAACCTGTAGAACTCGACCAACAAAGCGTTGGACGCGTTTCGCGCATCGATTCACTTCAGGTACAGGCAATGTCAAACGCCGCTGAAGCTCGCCGGCAGCAACGCGCGCGTGCTCTGGAAGCAGCGCTGGAGAGAATGGCGCAGAAAGAATTCGGTTACTGCACAGACTGCGGAGAGCCTATCGCATACGGCCGGCTAAGAACCGACCCGGCTGTGATCCGTTGTATCAATTGTGCGAGCTAACAACATGAAATAGCGAGGGACCGGTCAGCCGCACCCGGTTTAGAGTGTCGTTTCTGGCGAATTTGGAAGAGAGCTTTAAGCATTGGTTCGCCTATGACTGGTATCGACCTGGTCAAGGTAGGAACCTTGAAGGTGGGGCAGCGAAATTGGATAGTGGAGCCTTTCTCGGGCTGATCGTACCCGCAGTTGCTGGCTGCATGTGTGCGATCTTTTTATGCTTCTGGCATTATAATCGCCAGGACAAGGCTGCGCTTCTCTTTTCTGTTGCCTTCCTGATGTGCACATCAGGCTTTGTCCTCAACCATTTCATCCTGGCCAAGGACTCCCTGGCGAACGGTATTGTCCACAATGCTTTTTATGTAGTCGGGGTCTATCTTCTGGCTGTGGGGATATCGACCGCATTCCACCGGACAGTTCCTCGTAAAATGCTTGCGGCCCTCGCCATAGCCAGTGTCGGGGCTGCAGCTTGGCTTACGCTGGCGCACCAAGGCCTTAGCAGCGAACGCATTATCACGACAAACATGATCCACGGCATCATGTTCATTATCCTCACGTTCAGCATCTGGGGGATCTGGCGTAAAAACTGGACCGGCACGGCGGTTTACGCCTCCCTATGGCTCTGCATCCTTAATCTCATGTTCGTTTCCCCGGTGACGGTTCTGGATATCAACGTCACGGCCGAGGGCTTTTTCGATACCGTTTACTGGCGTTCGATGAATGCGATTACAATACTTTCCGCCCTGGCTTTGGGCGGCAGCCTGATTGCGGTCTGCGCGATGCAACAGCTTAACGCGCTGCGCCATGATGCGGAAAATGACTATCTGACCGGGCTGAAAACCCGCCGCGCCTTCGAGGAATCGGCACGCACCTACTGCGCCTCCCGCTCCGGAGAGGTCGCAGCCAGCATCATCCTGATGGATATCGATCACTTCAAGGTTTTCAACGATGAGTACGGGCACACAATGGGAGATGCCGTCATCAGCGCTTTCGGAAGGTTCCTCTCACAGCAGACCCGCAAGGCTGACCTGGCCGGGCGTGTCGGCGGGGAAGAGTTCTGCCTGCTTCTCCCAGGAACCGGAACAACCGGCGCACGCCAGCTTGCGACTCGCCTCAAGGACGAGCTTAGCGGCCTGACGGTTCCCGGCCTGCCGGAAACGGCACGTATTTCCGCCAGTTTCGGTGTTGCCGAGCTTGGCGCTGCCACGATGTTCGATGAAGTTTATACTGTTGCAGATGCAGCGCTTTATGCCGCCAAGAGCCGCGGACGCGACCGGGTCGTCTGTGCCGAACAGCCAGTAGATGCGGGCTGGCCGATACGCCGTGAAAAGCTCTCCTCACCGCCACAAGCAAAACGGCAGGCAAGAAGACGGATCGCGTCCTGAATTATCGGCCTGCGCAAGACCTCCGCAACATCACAGACATACTCGCCTGACCCAAGGTGAGACTTGTCGGCGTGGCGTCCACATGCTCTCTGAGGCCAAACAGGTAGCAGGAGGATCCCCATGTCGGACAAGCCAGAAAGCGTTGGAAACGAAGTCCTTTACGAGGTGAAGGATCATATCGCCGTTGTCACGCTCAACCGCCCTGACAAGCGCAACGCCGTCAACGGCGCAGTGGCCTCGGCGCTGGGCTGGATCTGTGAAGAGACCGAACGCGATGATGATGTACGCGTCTGCATCCTCACTTCTTCGCTGGAATCGACATTCTGTGCCGGCGCCGATCTCTCGGAAATCTCCAAGGGTAATGCGCGCGCCCTCTCGACCAAGGAAGGCGGCTTTGCCGGCTTCGTGAAATATCCGCGCACCAAGCCGTGGATCGCGGCCGTGCGCGGCAATGCACTGGCAGGCGGCTGCGAGCTGCCGCTGTCCTGCGACATGATCGTGGCGGCGGATAATTCCCGTTTCGGCTTGCCGGAAGTGAAGCGCGGGATTTTTGCCGGTGCTGGCGGTGTCTTCCGTCTGCCCCGGGCCCTGCCCCGCAATGTCGCGCTGGAAATCGTCGCAACAGGCGACCCGATGCCGGCCGAGCGGATGTACCAGCTGGGTCTCGTCAACCGGATGGTCGCGTCGGAAGAAGTGCTTGGTGAAGCGCATGAACTGGCGAAACAGATCGGCGTGAATGCCCCGCTGGCGGTCCGCAAGAGTCTCGAAGTCGCCCGCCAAGCCTATGACGGGACCGAGGAGGACCTCTGGAAAGCTTCCAACGAAGCTTCGGCCATCGTTTTCTCCAGCGAGGACGCCAAGGAAGGCCCGCGCGCCTTCCTTGAAAAGCGCGCACCGGAGTGGAAGGGGCGGTAGAGAGCCCCGCCACCCATGGTTAGCGGAGTCGAACCATGAAGTCGTGCTCGCATCGCAGATTATAAAAAGGGCGGCCCGCATGGAGCCGCCCTTTCTTATTTGGTTTTACCACTGCCTCGGCCTTCCAGACCTTTGCAGCCTAGAAGTCCATATCGCCCATGCCGCCAGCCATTGCGCCCGCGGAGGCCTTCTTCGGCAGTTCGACGATACCGGCTTCCGTCGTGATCAGGAGACCAGCCACGGACGCAGCGTTCTGCAGGGCAGAGCGGACAACCTTAGCCGGGTCGATCACACCATTCGCCACGAGGTCTTCATAGACTTCGGTACGGGCGTTGAAACCATAGCCACGGTCTGTCTTCGCCATCACGTTTGCGACGACGACTGAGCCTTCCAGCCCGGCATTCTGGGCGATCTGGCGGACCGGGGCTTCGAGCGCACGGCGGACGATATCGATACCGGCCTGCTCGTCATCATTGAGACCCCTGGTCGTAATCGCACGCGAGGCACGCAGGAGCGCGATACCGCCGCCCGGCAGAATGCCTTCCTCGACAGCTGCGCGGGTCGCGTTGAGCGCGTCGTCGACACGGTCCTTGCGTTCCTTCACCTCGATCTCGGTGGCACCGCCGACCTTGATGACAGCAACACCGCCAGCGAGCTTGGCAAGGCGCTCCTGGAGCTTCTCCTTGTCATAGTCGGAGCTGGAGTCCTCGATCTGCTTCTTGATCTGGCTGACACGGGCTTCGATGTCGGACTTCTCGCCCGCACCATCGACGATGGTTGTGTCATCCTTTGCAATGGCCACGCGCTTTGCCGTGCCAAGCATATCGAGAGACACGTTTTCCAGCTTGATGCCGAGGTCCTCGGAGATGACCTGGCCACCGGTGAGGACAGCGATGTCCTGCAGCATGGCCTTGCGGCGGTCGCCAAAGCCAGGGGCTTTCACGGCCGCGACCTTCAGGCCGCCGCGCAGCTTGTTGACCACCAGCGTGGCGAGCGCTTCGCCGTCGACATCTTCAGCGATGATCAGCAGCGGGCGCTGGCTCTGGACGACATTTTCCAGAACCGGCAGCAGGCTTTGCAATGAGGAGAGTTTCTTCTCGTGGAGCAGGATATAGGGCTCTTCCAGCTCGACCGTCATCTTGTCGGCATTGGTTACGAAGTACGGGCTGAGATAGCCGCGGTCGAACTGCATGCCTTCAACGACGTCGAGTTCGGTCTCGAGCGACTTGGCTTCCTCGACCGTGATCACGCCTTCATTGCCGACCTTGTCCATCGCCTTGGCGATCATGTCACCGATCTCGGTATCGCCATTCGCGGAAATCGTGCCGATCTGGGCGATTTCCGAGTTGGCGGAGACCTGTCGGGCATCGGCCTGAATATGTGTAACGACGTCTGTAACTGCCTTGTCGATGCCGCGCTTGAGGTCCATCGGGTTCATGCCAGCGGCAACGCGCTTCATGCCTTCCCGAACAATCGCTTGGGCCAGCACGGTGGCTGTCGTGGTGCCGTCGCCTGCGACATCGTTCGCCTTGGAGGCAACTTCGCGCAGCATCCGTGCGCCCATATTCTCGAACTTGTCCTCAAGCTCGATTTCCTTGGCGACCGTGACACCATCCTTAGTGGAGCGCGGGGCGCCGAAGGACTTCTCAATGACGACGTTACGGCCCTTTGGACCAAGCGTGACCTTCACCGCATTGGCGAGGATATCGACGCCACGCAGCATCCGCTCACGGGCATCGGAACTGAAAACAACCTGTTTGGCTGACATGTCTTGTATACCTTGAAAAAGGATTTGGGGATAAGCGCTTAAGCGGCTTTCTGAGCGGCCGCGCTGGCTTCGATGATACCGAGAATGTCGCTCTCTTTCATGATGAGCAGATCCTCGCCATCGATCTTCACTTCGGTGCCGGACCACTTGCCGAACAGCACGCGGTCACCGGATTTCACCTCCAGCGGGATGATTTCATTATCATCACCGCGTGCGCCGGAGCCGACGGCGATGACTTCGCCTTCCTGCGGCTTTTCCTTGGCGGTGTCGGGGATGATGATGCCACCCGCAGTCTTTTCACTCTCTTCAATGCGACGCACGAGAACGCGGTCGTGGAGCGGACGGAATGACATGGCTGATGCCTCCTGATTTGACAGATATGGTTTTGTTGAAACATGGCCGTCAGCAGCCTTCGGGTGAGGTTTTGGCACTCGCACCCTGAGACTGCTAAAGACGTTGCTTAATTGGCCAAGCCGCCCTGAAATTCAATTAGCGCACTTCATGAATTTTACGTAATATTCTTTGCCCAGTTCTCGCTACTCCAGCGGCCGCTCTCGAGACATCACTTGATCGCGATTGGCGAAGCCCTAGGGATGGTGGCAACAAGACAGAGCAGCCGGAAAACAGGACGATACATGACGCAGCGCAAGACGCGTTTCCAGACCGGACCCGGCACACTGGTCGCTGCCGCATTTATCGGCCCCGGCACGGTAACGACCTGCACGCTGGCGGGCGCACAGTTTGGCTTTTCACTGGTGTGGGCGCTGGTTTTTGCCACGGCTGCCACCATGATCCTGCAGGACATGTCAGCCCGTCTTGGCGCGGGCGCGCGGCTGGGACTTGGCGAAGCGCTGGTGAAGTCCGCCCCCGGCTCCATTGCGACAGTTCTGGCGGGCGGGCTCATATTGCTGGCTCTCGCCATCGGAAACGCCGCCTATGAAAGCGGCAATATACTCGGCGGCGTTCTGGGCGTCGAAGCCCTGACCGGTGAAGGCGCCCGCAAGGCACTGGTCCTGGTCATCGCGTTGATCGCATCCGCCATTCTGCTTATCGGCCAGTACAAACCGATGGAGCGTATCCTTGTCGGTCTTGTCCTCATCATGGCAGCTGCCTTCGCGCTCAGTGCGGTGATCGTGCGGCCTGATCCGGGGGCACTGTTGAGCGGTCTTTCGCCGAAGATTCCAGAAGGCGGTCTACTGATGACCATTGCACTTATCGGAACAACCATAGTGCCCTATAATCTTTTCCTGCACGCAGCTGGCGCGCGGCAGCGCTGGCGTAAAGATGCTGCAAGCGTCACCGAAGCACGGCGTGAATCCGCCATCTCCATCGGAATTGGTGGCATCGTCTCCATCCTGATCCTGTCGACAGCGGCCTCCAGCCTTTTCGTGATGGGGATTGATGTGCAAAGCGCACAAGACATGGCGCTCGCCATTGAGCCCGCTTTCGGGCCACCGGCGCGTTATCTTGTCGGCGCGGGCCTGCTCGCCGCCGGGCTGACATCGGCCGTCACCGCGCCCATGGCGACCGCATTCGCACTGAACGAGCTCTTTCCGCCCAGAGATGAGAAACACGGCATCACACGCTTCCGGCTCTTCGCGCTGTCCATCGTGGCGGTCGGCACGGCGATCGCGCTTACCGATATCAATGCCGTCGCACTCATCATCACGGCCCAGACGGCGAACGGTTTCCTGCTGCCCATTATTGCCATCATGCTGCTGCTCATCATGAACCGCGGCATGCTGCTTAACGAGCACGCCAATGGGATGCTGGCGAATATTGCTGGCGGCCTTGTCGTTGCAATCGCCGTGGCACTTGGCGGACGGGGCATCTGGCTTGCTATCGAGAGGGGGCTGTCACTGATATGAGCGCGCCGGAAACACCTTCTGTTCAAGACAAGGGCTGGCAGTTCTGGGTCGACCGGGGCGGTACCTTCACTGACGTTATCGCGCGCAATCCCGCTGGCCGGTTTGAGATCACAAAGCTGCTGAGCGAGAATCCAGACGCTTATGACGACGCCGCGCTCGCCGGCATCCAGCGCTTACTCGGCGTGGAAAAAACCGCTCCTTTGCCCACGAACATCATAAGCGATGTCCGCATTGGCACGACGGTTGCCACTAATGCGCTGCTGGAGCGCAAGGGCGCACGCACCCTGTTCGTGGTTACAGAAGGGTTCGCTGACCTGCTGGCAATCGGGCGTCAGTCACGCCCTGACCTCTTCGCGCTGGACATTCGCAAGCCCCGTCCGCTGTATGACGAGGTTTGTGAGATCAACGCACGTGTCAGCCTCAATGGAAACGTGCTCCGCGCCCTCGAAGAAGAGGCCGCCCATACCATGTTCACCAACGCATTGAAAACCGGGCTGATGTCATGTGCCATTGCCCTTATCAATGCCTGGAAGCACCCGCAGATGGAGCTACGCCTCGGCGAGATCGCGCGGGAGGCAGGCTTCAGGAGCGTCACGCTGAGCCATCGCGCCGATCCACTTATCGGGCTCGTGCCACGCGCAGCGACCAGTGTGACGGATGCCTATCTTTCGCCTGTGCTGCGCGCCTATGTGAACCAGGTCAGCGAGAAGCTCGGCGACACACCGCTGCACTTCATGCAATCGAATGGCGGACTGGCGAAAGCCGAGATATTTCAGGGCAAGGATGCCGTTCTTTCCGGACCAGCAGGAGGGGTTGTCGGATCGGCCCGTAGCGCGCTCGCGCTTGGATACGAGAATGTCATCGGTTTCGACATGGGCGGCACCTCGACCGACATCTCGGTCTATGAAGGTGACTTTGAACGCGTCACCGAAGCCGAGGTCGCCGGGACGCCACTGCGCGTGCCGATGATGGATATTCACACTGTCGCTGCAGGGGGTGGCTCGATCCTGCGGTTCGATCAGGGCCGACTACAGGTGGGCCCGCACAGCGCCGGGGCCACCCCGGGTCCGGCGGCCTATCGCCGTGGCGGCCCGCTGACCGTCACCGATGCGAACGTACTGCTTGGACGTATCCAGCCGGACTTCTTCCCGGCTGTCTTTGGCCCTGCGCAGGACGAGAGACTCGACACTGACAGTGTCGAGACCGGTTTCCGCACCCTTGCCCGGGAGATCGAACAGGAGAGCGGAGAAGCCCGCAGCCCTCATGAGATCGCCCTTGGCTGCCTGTCTATCGCAGTCGCCAACATGGCGCAGGCAATCCGCAAGGTGACGCTGGAAAAGGGGCGCGACACTGACGGGTTTGTCCTGCAAGCCTTTGGCGGCGCGGGTGGTCAACATGCCTGCCTCGTGGCGGATGAACTTGGTATCGATACGGTGTTGATCCATCCTTTCTCCGGTGTTCTTTCAGCGCTTGGCATCGGGCTGGCAGACGAGATTGACATAAGGCGCGGCTCGGTCGAGCGGGCCCTGAGCGCGGACACTGCGCAGCGGGCCAGCACTGTACTCGACGGACTGAAAACCGCCCAGCTGGAGCGCTTTGGCGTAGCTAGTGAGACGTCTGACACTATAGGCTGGGTGTCCATGGTGGCGCTGCGCTATGACGGCACGGACACGACAATAGATGTACCCTTCGGCACGCCCAGCGATATGCGAGTTGCGTTCGAAGCACGCCACCAGCAACAGTTTGGCTTCATCACGCCTGACCGGGCGCTCATTGTACAGAGTGTCAGCAGTGAACTGCGCCGCGAAGGCGCAGAAGCCAGGCCGGATACCCTCGCTGAACGCGAAAATGGCGCGCCAGATGCTGAGAGATCGGTCACGCTGTGGAGTGGTGGCGAAAGCCACGAAGCGTTGATCTATCAGCGCGAAAATCTGCTCAGTGGTGACAGAATAGAAGGCCCTGCCCTCATCGTCGAGGAAACACAGACCAGTGTCATCGACCCGGGCTGGACTGCAAAGGTCGCCTCCCGAGGTGATCTTGTGCTTACCCGTGAACAAGCAGCAAAGCGAAGCACGATCTCTGCTGACGGCAAGCCCGACCCGGTTCTGCTTGAGCTGTTCAACAACATGTTCATGGCTGTGGCCGAACGTATGGGTGCTGTCCTGCGCGACACGGCAACCAGCGTGAACATAAAGGAACGGCTAGATTTTTCATGTGCCCTGTTCGATGCACAAGGCCGCCTGCTCGCGAATGCGCCACACATGCCAGTGCATCTGGGCGCGATGGGGGAGAGCGTGCGCACCGTGCTGCGCACACGTGGCGACACATTGAAACCGGGCGACATGATCGCGCTGAACAATCCCTTCAATGGCGGCACTCACTTGCCCGATGTTACTGTCATATCTCCGGTTTTCGATGAAACGGGGAAAGAGATCCGGTTCTTCGTCGGCAATCGCGGTCACCATGCGGACATTGGCGGACTGACTCCGGGGTCGACACCGCCAGATGCAAAGACGCTTGAAGAAGAAGGCGTCGTGATCGACGACTTCCTGCTACGCCATGAAGGGGACTTCCGTGAAGCCGCCTTTCGTTCAGTGCTCAGCACTGCAGCCTGGCCTGCACGTAACCCGGACGCCAATATCTCCGACATACTGGCCCAGATCGCTGCAAACGAGGCAGGCGCACGCGATGTTCAAGCGATGATCACGCGGTATGGCTGGGCAGGCGTCTCAGCCTATGCCGGTCATGTCATGGACAATGCCGAGGAGAGCGTACGCCGTGTCATCGACCGGCTGAGCGATGGAGAGATGCATGTAGAGATGGATGACGGACTGCCACTCAGTGTCTCTATAAAAGTCGACCGCAACACGCGATCTGCCCGGATTGATTTTGCCGGAACAGGCCCACAACGTCCGGGAAATTTCAACGCTCCGCCGGTCGTTACACGATCAGCCGTGCTTTATGTTTTCCGCTGCCTAGTCGCCGATGACCTGCCGCTCAATGAGGGGTGCATGCGCCCACTAGAGCTTGTCATTCCTGACGGGTCTTTCCTGTCC
This sequence comes from Henriciella sp., assembly GCF_029936995.1. Taxonomy (GTDB): domain Bacteria; phylum Pseudomonadota; class Alphaproteobacteria; order Caulobacterales; family Hyphomonadaceae; genus Henriciella. The sequence continues at coordinate 184,775 of NZ_JAPYRE010000004.1, read as the reverse complement.
CCTTCACCCGGTAGTGCCGTGGTAGCGGGCAATACCGAAGTGAGCCAGGCAGTGTGCAATGTCCTTTTTGGGGCGTTGGGGGCGAGCGCGGCGGCGCAGGGCACGATGAACAATTTCCTCTGCGGGAATGATACCTATCAGTATTACGAAACTATCTGCGGTGGCGCGGGGGCCGGTCCGGGCCATGACGGTGCGTCTGGTGTGCATACCCATATGACCAATACCCGCATTACCGACCCGGAGATCCTCGAGCTGCGCTATCCCTTGCGTGTCGAGCGATTTGCCCTGCGCAAAGGCTCTGGCGGGGGCGGAGAACACACTGGCGGCGACGGGGTTGTCCGAACGATCACAGCGCTTGGCGAGACGACGGCAACCCTTGTTTCATCTTCCAGGACAGTTCCCCCCTTCGGACTCGACGGTGGCCTGCCGGGGCAAACCGGTCAGCAATGGGTCGATCGGGTATCCGGCTCATGCGAGGCCCTTGCCAGTATAGCCAGTGTCAGCCTTTCGGCTGGCGACTGTATAACAATCGAAACACCCGGCGGCGGCGGATACGGCCTGGCTGACCGCACACCTGATCGAGGGAAGACATGATCCGTATCCGGCAGTTTGATACAGGCACCGAATCGACCCGGCAGTCATTTGACCTCACGGATCGCGGCCTGCTGCTTGGAGACGGCGTGTTCGATACCTCAATGGTCCGCAACGGACAGATCATCCTCATGGAGGATCACCTCAGCCGTCTTGCCGGCGACTGCGACGCCCTTGGCATTCAGATTGAAGTCCAGGAGTTGCGGGCCTTCGCCATGGAGGCTGTTCCGACAGGCGGCAACGGCGCTCTGCGCCTTACCGTGACACGTGGGCCGGGGCCACGCGGCCTGTCTCCCGGCGCATTCGGACCGGCCACCCTGATCTCCAAATTCGATGCAGGCAATCCGGCCTTTCCCGCAGTACCGGCACGCATCATGACAAGCGACATACACCGCAATCCGAGCGCGCCCTCGTCGCGTCACAAAACGCTGGCCTATACCGATACGGTGATCGGGATGGAGCGCGCGAAAAGCGCCGGATACGATGATGCGCTGTATCTTGCGCCGGACGGACATGTAACCTGCAGCTCCATCGCTAACATATTCGCCCGTTTCGGGAATGAACTGGTAACTCCTCCCCTGGAGGACGGTGTTCTGAAAGGCGTAATGCGCGGCTGGCTTCTAGCCAAAGCGGCAGAGGCGGGGCTGCAGGCGCGTGTCGCCTCCCTTCAGTCGAAGGACCTCAGGAAAGCCGACGCCCTTTATCTCACGAACAGCCTGCAACTCGTGCGTGCAGTCTCCACGCTCGACGACATGCGCTTTGATACGGAAATCCCTTCCCGCCTCCACGATATGTGCGCCAGCCTTGCAGGACTTCCAGCCTGAACTGGCCACTTTTATCGACCACATACGAAACTGATTTTGATGTGGCCCTCCAGTCACGCCGCCAGAATCCATGCATCTCCCATGAGAATGAGATTGACTTGCAATCTCTGCTCCTATAGCCGCACCCCGTTAGTGATAATCATTCTCAATATTCGAGGGGTAGACTATGATTTTGGTGAGACTGGCGACACTCTTGTCGCTTTCGGTCAGCAGCATGGCATTGGGCGTGGCCGCACAAGAAGAGAACTCTGACCGGGAAGACCGGCAGGAGACCATCATTGTGAAAGGCTCAATAACGCCGTTCGGGGCTACAAAGTCAGAGACGCCAATCGTCGAAACCGCCCGTTCGCTGTCTGTCGAGACCAGTGACATGTTCATCGACAAGGGCGCGCTCAACCTCGCGCAGACGCTGACATATGTTGCCGGTGTCACCGCCGAACCCTATGGCTTCGCGACGCGTGGGGATTTCCCGTTCTCTCGCGGTCTCTCTATCCCGCGCTACCGCGATTCCATTCAGGAGCTTTTCGGCAGTTACAACTCGACCCGCGCCGATCCATACACAATCGAACAGGTTGAAGTGCTTCGCGGCCCGGCTTCCGTACTTTATGGACAAGGCTCTCCAGGCGGTATCGTCAATTATGTCTCCAAGACGCCGCAGGAGGAATTTGCCGGTGAACTTCAGGCCGAGGTCGGCAATTATGACCGATACCAGGTCGCCGGTGATGTAACTGGTGAGGTTGCCGGATCGAACGGCAAACTGCTTTACCGCCTTGTCGGGCTTTACCGTGATACGGGTACCCAGATCGATCAGGTCGACGAAGAAACCTCCATCTTCATGCCATCCCTCTCCTGGGTGCCGACCGATGACACGAAGCTGACCGTGATTGGGCTTCTACAGGACACTGAGAGCGATACGGCAGCCCAGTTCATACCCGTTGAAGGCACGCTGAACCCACTCGATGATGGCAGCTATCTCGACTACGAAGTCTATGCCGGCGAGCCGGACTTCAACCGCTACAATACCAATTCCGAACAGATCACCCTGCTTGGCGAACACGCTTTCAATGATAATCTCATGCTCGAAGCCACGGCGCTCTGGCGGTCCGGCGAAGCCGATTATCATCAGGCCTGGCCGAGCTTTCTGGGAGCCGGGAACAGCCGGTACCTGAATGACATTCTGGGCATTGACCAGTTTACTGACACGACCGTTGCGCGAACCTTCTACCAGGCCGATAACACTTTCGACCAACTGGCCGGGGATGTACGCCTGCGCGGGAGTTTCACGACCGGCAGTCTCGAACACGACCTTCTCGCAGGCATTCAATATCAGGATGTCGAAACCGACAGCAACCGCGCCAGCATCTATGGCGGTGGAGCCCTTCAGGGTGACTTCCGCTATGTGCTAGATTTGAAGAACCCGGTTTACGGCAATTTCCCGGAACAGGCGGCCTTCGACGCTGTCTACAACGATGCGCCCGTCCAGACAGTGGAAGATATGGGCCTTTACATTTCCGACCAGATTTCGCTTGGCAAGTGGCGCTTCACGGCGGGCATTCGAGCCGACCGGGTCGAGAATGACGATGGCACGACCGTTCAGGAAGATGATGCCATCTCGACCAGCCTTGGGGCGCTTTACCGCTTCGACAATGGCCTCGCGCCTTATGTCAGCTATTCGGAATCCTTTGAGACCGTTGTCGGTACGGACGCCAACAACAATCAGCTGGAACCACGCGAAGCACGCCAGTATGAGGCCGGTTTCAAATATGAGCCCCAAGGCATCCCGGGGCTCATCACTGTTGCCTATTACGATATCGAGATATCCAACCTGCCCAACCCCAGCAGCTTGCCCGGCAACGCAGCCCAGCAGCAGGGCATATCGACGCTTAAGGGCTTTGAAGTGGAAGGCCGGCTCCAGCTCGACGAGTTCTATGTCCAGGCCTCTGCCTCGACGATTGATGCTGAAGACCCGAACGGTTTCCAGCTGTCAGCCAATCCGGAAAACCAGGCGTCGTTCTGGACGACATGGCGTCCGGACGGCGCGCTTGAAGGTTTCAAGGCTGGCGCCGGCATCCGTTATGTTGGTGAAAGTGTCTCCGACAACGGCACCGTACGCTATGTCACGCCAGACTACACGCTTGGCGACCTGATGATCGGTTATGAGTGGGAACATTGGGACCTTTCCATCAATGCCCGCAACGTGACCGACGAGGAATACCTCACCGGTTGCCTGACCCGGGGTGACTGCTTTCCCGGCCTGCGCCGGACTGTGGTGGCAAACCTTCGCTACAAGTTCTGATCCATTCAGGAGACTGACATAGAATGACTGTTCTGGACTGGACCTTGATGAGCCTCGCCACTGTCATGAGCCTGGCGGGGCTTGCCCTGCTCTTCCTGAGCTGGAAGCGCCCGGGACGGCCAGCAGCGATAATAGTAGGCTGGGCGTTTCTCTCCGGTGCCTTGGGCCTGGCCTTCTTTGCCAATACCGACAGGGGTGTGGCTCAAATCTCAGTCATTCTCATGCTCGTAGCAGTGGCCTGGTTTACCAGGCCACTGTTTTCAGGTGTCACACCGCCAAGGGCGCTTTCAAGACGGCGAAACACCGCTAACGCGCAACCTACTGGGCAGCCTGTCCTGGCAGGTCTCAGTGGTTTCTGGACTTTCGTCATCTGCGGGCCGGTCGCCGGGGGCATTGCATTTTATGCAGCGGCCGCTCTCTTCAAGATACTGCGGCCTGAAAACGGCAGCCCGGCCAATGCTGGTATTATAGCCGTCATTGTGGCTGTCTGTGGCTGGGCGCTTGCAAGCACTTTGCTTCTGATCGAGCCGCGGCCAGGACGCCGTTCGGTTTATGCTGGCGCCGCTCTGGCCGCCGCCGTCACTGTCGCACTCGTATAGGAAACCCTCTCATGGCGAACTCCATCTGGCCGAAATCAAACAAGGCGCGGGTCGACAGGTCACTTTCCGCACACTCCGTCATGGGGCTGGTCATTAGCGCCCTGCTCTTCATCATCTGCGTCAGCGGCACCGCCGCTGTCTTCGAGGACGAGATCGGCTGGTGGGAAAACCCTGTCTCCAGCCCAATTGAAAGCGTCAGTTCTGATACAGCCCAGGCGGCCGCACGATCCGTCATCGCTGAACAGCCGGAAACCACGCACCTCTACCTGTACCTGCCCAAGGATGGCTGGCCACGTTTCGTCGCTGGCGGTGACGACGGGCTCAAGACGGCCAGCGCATCCGGAGAGCTTACCGGGGAGTACGAAACGCCCTGGAACGACTTTCTAATTCACCTGCATTATTACCTAACCCTTCCAACCAGCTTCGGCATGATCGTCGTCGCTATTTTTGGCGTCATGCTGGTCGCCATGGCAATCTCCGGGTTCATGGCTCACCCTCGCGTGTTCCGGGATGCCTTCCGCTTTCGAAACAAGGGGCAGCCCCGTCTCGCACAGGCGGACCTGCACAACAGGCTGAGTGTCTGGACTGCACCCTTTCACATTGCGATTGCCCTGACCGGCGCCATGATCGGGCTATTCTCGATCGTCGCCCTGGTATTGGCGCAGACAAGTTATGATGGCGACACGGCGAAACTGTCTGAAGCCCTTTTCGGTAGCGAACCGGCAACAGATGAAAGCCCTGCCGACCTTGCGGATGTAGGAGCGGCAATGACAACACTCTCCAGTGTCGCCCCTGAAGCCGAACCATTTCTTGTCGTGCTCCACGATCCCGGAACGGCGGGCCAGCACATCACGATCTATGGTGAGCACACCGATCGCCTCATCTATGGCGAAACCTATAATTTCGATGCTGCAGGCGATTATACCGGCCGGGGCCACGAATCCGATGGAGAGCTTGGCGAACAAGTTTTCATGTCCACCTATCGCCTGCACTTCGGGGACTTCGGGGGGCTGGCCGTCAAGGCTGCCTATGCCCTTCTCGGCCTGGCACTATGCATCATGATAGCTTCAGGCCTGAATATATACCTGCTGAAACGGGCAGAAGCCGGGCGGGCAATGCCTCGCACGGAGGCAGCCTGGTCAGCGCTGGTATGGGGAACACCGGCCTGGCTTGGCCTGACCCTTCTGTCTGGTCTGCTGGGAGCTAATGCACTGGTTATGACCGGCCTTTTCTGGATCGGCCTGTCGGCCAGCGCGATCGCCTGTGCCTTTGCTTTCGATGCCAGAATTGCCGGGCGCTTGCATCGGCTTGTCTGCGCAGCAAGCCTTCTAGCCGCGTGTTTTCTGCACGCTATCCAGTATGGCGCGGCATACACAAATCCATATATAACTTTCGTAACGCTGGGACTTGCAGCCTGCGCAGTGGGACTGACGGCCCAGGCCTTGCTGCCTGGTCTTCAGCGCTCGCGTAAGCCTGATGCGAAGATCGGCCAGCCTCACTCCGATCCGGCTTGACCTGATTAACAAAAAGAGCCCCTGCACGGAAAGAACGTGCAGGGGCTCATTCATCAGGCTGCCCAAGTAGCAGTAACTGTGAAACCTACCAGGAAGCCTGGAAGCCGACACGACCACCAGTTTCACCCCGGTCGACACCAGATGTCAGACCGGCATTGAGCTGCCATGTCGGGTTAACGCGGACAGCTGCCGCCATGGAGAGAGCGCTTTCATCGTCATAGAAGCCAACGCCACCGCCGAGGGCAAATGACTTGCCTTCGGGAACCTGGGGCATGTCCAGGGCAATAGCAGCTGCGATACCGGCGGTATTATCCCGGATCGCCTCTGTGTTGCCTGCAATAAGGGCACTATTGGCCGCGATAAGGTTCTGGTTCTGCGTGATCAGACCGCTATTGGCACTCAGCCCGGCCGATAGCGAATAGTCGGCCGCAAGATTGCCATTGCGGTCTGTTGTCACAACGCCCACTTCACCGGACTGTGCGGCTGTGCTCGCATTCGAGTTCACACCCGCCATCGTGTAGGTGTTGCTCGAATTACCAACAGCAACCTGGTTGACACGTGTCGTGGCGACATTGTCACCGATAGCTACGGAATTGTCGAAATCTGCCGAAGCCTGATTACCAACCGCAGTCGCGTTTGCACCTGCAGCAGATGCCGCCTCACCCATTGCGAGTGAGCGAACTCCCGAAGCATTAGCGAGGTGGCCAAAGGCCTGCGCTCGCTCGGCTGTGGCTTCTGACCGCCAGCCGAATGCGGTGGCACCCGGCCCCATGGCAACAGCCTGCCCGCCAACAACCGTTGTTGATGGACCGGAGGCAACTGTTGCACGACCGTCAGCCCCGTCCCGGTTGCCACCAATGGCAATCGAGTCGCCGTCGGTGGCTTGGGCAGTATTGCCGATCGCAATGGAGTTAGACCCAGACGCCACAGCGTCTTCAGCGCCCGCAAAACTCTGGTCGCCTGAAGCTGTGGTCTGATGCCCGACAGCAGTGCCCATGGCACCGGTAGCCTGTGCCTGCCAGCCTAGGGCCGTTGCGCCCGGCGTATTGGCTACACTTTCACCACCAACAGCGGTCGTGGAGGGCCCATCAGCCTGTGCCATCGTGCCGAAGGCAGCTGCATCTGTTCCGGTCGCTGATGCCTCATTGCCAACGGCAACAGACTGTTCGCCAGATGCGGCGGCCGCTTCACCAACTGCGGTGGACCGAACACCCGATGCACTCGCCAGATGGCCAAAGGCTTGAGCACGCTCAGCCGTGGCAGCAGACTGCCAACCAAAGGCACTGGCACCAGGGCCCATGGCCTGAGACTCACCCCCAACTGCGGTAGTGGACGGACCGGTTGCGGTGGTGGTTGTACCAATCGCGATGGAATCTGCGCCTGTAGCTGAAGCCAGATTGCCCTGTGCGATACTTTCAAGACCCGATGCTTCTGCTGCCTCACCAACAGCAAGCGATCTGACACCGGATGCGTTGGCCAGATGCCCGAAGGCCTGTGCCCGTTCGGCCGTAGCTTCAGACCGCCAGCCATAGGCACTTGCGCCTGGGCCCATGCCTATAGCTTGTCCACCAACAACCGTCGTTGATGGACCAGATGCGACTGTGGAACGCCCGTTTGCACCGTCCCGGTTGCCGCCAATCGCAATCGAGTCGCCATCAGTTGCCTGTGCAGTATTGCCGATCGCAATGGAGTTAGACCCAGACGCCACAGCGTCTTCAGCGCCCGCAAAACTCTGGTCGCCTGAAGCTGTGGTCTGATGCCCGACAGCAGTGCCCATGGCACCGGTAGCCTGTGCCTGCCAGCCTAGGGCCGTTGCGCCCGGCGTATTGGCTACACTTTCACCACCAACAGCGGTCGTGGAGGGCCCATCAGCCTGTGCCATCGTGCCGAAGGCAGCTGCATCTGTTCCGGTCGCTGATGCCTCATTGCCAACGGCAACAGACTGTTCGCCAGATGCGGCGGCCGCTTCACCAACTGCGGTGGACCGAACACCCGAGGCGCTGGCAAGATGGCCCAGCGCGTGCGCGCGCTCAGCTGTTGCAGACGACTGCCAACCAAAAGCCGTAGCTGCCGTACCGTTTGCTACACTTTCTCCACCTACGGCCGTAGAAGACGTTCCTGTCGATGTGGAATCCGTACCGACAGCCGTGGCGTCCTCACCATCGGCAGAGGCGCCAGTGCCGCATTCAAGTGCCGTAGCGGATGTGCCTGCATTACAGTCCGGCGTTGCATCAGCTGCCGCCACACCGGCTGGCAAAATCGTCCATGCCGCCCCTGCCAATGCTGCAGCACTGACTGTCTTCTTTAAAGTTGAAACCTTCATTGCGTATATCCCTTTCCTTCCTGGAAATGGCCGTGCGTTGGGCAGGCCAGCAGGCTGGGCGTCCCAGCATCAGGAGATACGACCCTCCAAAAAGCTTGGGTGCAGGTTCCATCAAAAAAATTTCGGCCGCAGCCATATTAATCAAAAATTTTTATGATGGTTGAGCTTGTCTTTTTTTGTGCCGGACTAGTTCGTGATGTTCAGGCGGTGCTGGAGTGGACATGCCAAAACAAGATGTCGAAGATCTCAATGACCAGCTCAAACGAGCTTTAAGCCAGTGTGCTGAGGGGGACAGAAATGCTTTCAGCCATATCTATGCCCTGACCGCACCCAAATTCACATCCATTCTGATCAATCAGCTTCGTGATCCGGAAGCAGCTCGCGATGTTCTGCAGCACGCTTATCTCTCAATATGGCGCAATGCAGGGCGTTATGACCCTTCAAAGGGAAAAGCTTTTACCTGGATGCTCGTGATCATTCGCAATCGCGGACTCGATCACCTTAGAAGCAAGGCGCGCACGCCTGAGATGGAAGAAATCGGTGAAACTATTGTCGACGGGGCCGACCAGCCGGAAGACCTAGCTCGAACAGGCGATGGCGGCAGGCTCGTCGCACGTCATCTCGCTCTTTTGCCAGAGCATGTTGCCCGCTCCATCATGATGAACATTGTGGAAGGCATGTCCTGCACCGAGATCGGCCTGAAGCTCGACACATCACCGAATACGGTAAAAGGCTGGATCCGCAGGGGGCTCAAACGTGTCCGTGCGGAAATGCCGGTTACAGGCGTTTCCTCAGTTCTTTAAGCCGCCGTTCCGCACGATCAGATGGGGTCGACTTTACCCGTAAATACAATCGGGCCTGTTGGGCCTGCTTCTGGCGACCCACCTTCCGGCTCGACACTGATTGCCAATGTATCGGACCCGGCCGCAAGATCGGTTGCCAAATTCAAATCAATACGACCGTCTTCGGATAGCTCCTGCAACAGTCCTAATGATTGGGGGGCATCAATACCCTCCCTGAGCAGCCACAGCTGCCAGACGCCCTCTGATGGTGGGGACGTGTTAGTCAGCCGCCCACTGATCGTATTTGTATCCTTGTCATAGAGCAGGACCACAACACTCGGCGTTTCTTCACCACCTGACATGAGGGCATACAACTCTTCCTGCGCTGTTTGCGCCGGTGTGCCTTTATCCCCGTCCACCGGAATAAAATGAAGGCCTATCGCCGTTGCAGCTACCAGGATGGATGCCGCTGTTGCATATTGCCAGGGCCTTTGCGGCGCCGGCTTAATATTATCATTACTGGCAATCCTCTCCTTGGGGCTGTCCAGTTCAGCCTCGATCACATCCATAATGTCATCAAGGAGGCCCGCAGGCGGGGTCACTTCATCGGCATCGGCGTTCAGTGGCGCCAGAAAGGTCTCCATGTCCGTGACAAAACCGCGGAAGCTCGCATCAGAAGCATAAAGCGCCTCGAACTCCGCAACCTCTTCAGATGTTGCATGGCCCATGAGATATGCGCTCGCCAGCATCTGCCAGTGTTCTGGACGACTAGTCATCAGACTGCCCTCCTTTTCCACTCGCAAGACGTGCCAGACGTGAACGCACCTCTTCAGGCGGCATCCCCGTCTGGCCTGCCAATCCATCGATGCTCTCGAATCCGAGGTAAGCGGCCTTCAACATTGCGCGGTCGCCGTCATCAAGTCTATGTAGCGAAACCCCTTCAACATCTTTCCTTTCGAGCAACGCACCTGCGTTCTGTCCGGAAGCCAAACCCTCCGCATCTCTACTCTGGAAACGAACACGAAGCGCACAATGGTGCGCCAAGGCCGCAATCTTCTCGAAATCCCTGTCTCCGGAGGTTTCGATATTGTGACGCTGTCGCCAGAGACAGACATATGTGGTGTGCAGCACTTGGCGTGCCAGGTCAGGGTCCTCAAGCAGCGACAGCAGCTTGCCATACAGGCGGGGAGCCGTGAGCTCATATATCGCCTGCATAGGTTGCGGATTGTCCGCACGCAGAGCTGCTAATGCTTCCGTAAGACTTCCGGAACTCGAATTAGACATTCATCACCCAGTCTGAAGTCAAATATGCTAACCTGCCGGACCGAGCAGAAACACGATTAATAGGGCTGCAAGACTGAAATGACCACCCGTGGATTGAATCATATCCACACCCCTGCCCCAATTAACGGCAAAGGCATGAGCCGGAATTGCCTTTTTGAATTAGGCGCAAAGCGTCAGGCACTGCCTGCCATTGATAGTCTGTGAACTTGTGGAGTTTCCGCACGTTGCTTTGAGTACATATTTACGAGCGAGGAGAATTTATGTCCGATTTCAATCCCGATAAAGGCTATGTTGCCCTTCTTGGCTGGAGCCTGAGCGCCATTGATGCTCTGGAAAAATTCGACCGGCGCTATCTTGTGGTCGCGCCAAGCTGGGCAAGGGAATACGCTGAAGCCAATGATATTCCGTTTCTGTCCTGGGATTTTGAGCGGCTGAACGAGAAATCATTCGAGATCGCAAATACTCTGAAAGAAATGGGGATTGATGTCGCCATTCCGCTCTTTGAAGAGACCGTGGAGTGGGCGGGCGCGATCAATAGTGTACTGCTTGATAATCCGCGTCTTCTCGGCCAGTCCATGCTGTTCCGTGACAAGTCGCTTATGAAGCGCCGTGCTCAACTTGGCGGCATCCGTGTGGGTATTTTCGAAGAGGCCCATGACCGGGCGGACGTTGAGCGCTTCCTGCGCCGCGTCAATCAGACCCTCCTGAAGCTGGAGGGAGACACCAACGACCCGATTCACGTCAAGGCGTTCGACCTTGCCGGTTGTATGGGTCATCGTGTCGTGCGGACTGCTGAAGATGTCGACATGATTCCCGAAGAGGAATTTCCTGCATTGATGGAGAGCCACCTCGATGGTTGGGAGTTCGCTGCGGAAGCTTGGATTCAGGATGGCAAAATCCGTTTCCTGAATATCTCCGAATATGTGCGGCTGGGCTATTCCGTTTTTGTACCCGCAAGCCCGAAGCTCGAAGAGATGCGTGACAAGGTCACAGCCGAGATCGAGAAACTGATCAAGACATTCAACATCCAGTTCGGCTTCATTCACCCGGAATACTTCATCGCCCCCGATGGCGTGATGTATTTCGGTGAAGTCGCTTACCGTCCGCCGGGCTTCAAGGTCTTCGAGCTTCTTGAAAGGGTTTATGGTTTCAACGCCTATCAGGGAATGGTCCTGATGTTCGATCCCAAAACGACCGAAGAAGAAATCGAGGCGTTCTTCCCGACGCCCGTCAAGGATGCAAACGGGTATGCTGGCTGTTTCGGCGTTTATCCCCGCAGTCGTGTAGTGTCTCATCTCTCCATTCCAAAAGAAACCGAAGAGCACCCATATTTCGAATGGCACGAGCTGACGGAACCTATGGAAAACAAGGTCGCTAAACGTTCAGCCTTCGGCAATCACTGGGGACTGGTCTATTTCCACGGTGACAATGCCGAGACTCTCCACGAACTCCTTACCGCTCAGGAAGAGCTCGACTTCTACGTCTAGAGGGCGGGTCTGTAGTCAGACCCCGGCATATTCGCTAGCCTTCAGTCATAAACGAGTCGAAAGGGTACCTTTGCAAGTAAACCAGACAGACGCCTTCCGGTCGTCCGACCAGGTTGATCCTGTGGCCTTGAAACGGCTCGACAGTGCGCTTTTGCGGCTTGGCAATGCCAGTGCGAAGACCAAGCTGATGCATCAGGGGCCTGCTCTCGACCAGGTCCAGAAGGTGCTTATGCTACCTGGCGGTGTGACGGCCTGTTTCGAACGTGTTTCGCGTCTTGACGAAGCTGGCATCTTTACCGGCACGGACTGGGACGATCCTGATCGGCTAAAACCTGTCTTTGTAAGGCATACACTGGAATCCGCAGACGTTCAGGCCCTGAGCCTAGAAGCGCTTAGCGAGTTGCGGTTTCTTGCAATCGCCACCGGACAGTATGCCCATGCCAGCATAACGTCCGAAGAAGCGCATCACTTCCTTGCACAGGTACTTGGCCTGAACATGGAGCGTCTGTTCGGGGCTACTACGGAAACCGCCCGTGCACAGGACCCGCTCTGGGCCGAAACCCTGAAACAACTCTTCGAGTTTATTGCCGCCGAGATTGGCTATGGACGGATATTCGATGCCGTCATATCGGAAATCTGGCGCATACTGGCCCAGCGGCCAATCCAGACTGACCGTATCAAGGCCATGGTGACCCAGCTGTCGATCTGGATATCGGAAAGCTCACCCGACACCGCACAGTCGGGATGGGGCGCTGACAGGCTGATAAGTGCCCTGTTCGGCCCAACCCGTAACTGCCGGGAGGATCCGGGACTGGATGTCTACACATCACGACTGGAAACACTCGACGAGCAATCGCTGGCACAGGAAGCCTCAGGCATGGCGCGCGCCATGCATGATACCGGGCTTGTCTCGCCCTATCATGCCACTCTTCTACGTCACCTTCTGGCGGAACGGGCGGACCTCATTCCCGATTGCCTTGGCCTTTCTGCGACAGGGCGTAACAGCTATTTCGCCTTCACAAGCCTCACGCACGCCTTGATCGACAACGCCATCCAGCCAGAGACTGCGCAGACCATATACGGCCTCGCACTCTTACTGGAACGTGGCGTACTTCATCTGCCGCCAACCGCTCCGGCTTTATGGCGTCAGATTCACCTGCCGCTCGCCCCGGCTCCTCGTCAGCGCCTGATAGAAACACATGGCCCTGTGCCCGCACCGGAAGCACGATTGCTGGCAGGCGTCATCAGTGTTCTCGGCCAGCCACTTGGCGTCGGTCAGGGCAACAACCCGACCTGTCAGGCAGCCCGCGCGATCGCAATGTGGGCACATACCGATCCCGACTATCTCCTACAGCTCGTCGCCTGGGCCGGGCGAGATGACGAAGTTCTAATGCCCTTCGAAGGCACGACGATATCTTCAAGTGGCCTTTCGGAAGGCCTGGCACGTGGGCCGCTGGCTGACATCGATCCCGTCTCCAGCGTTCTGGTTCCCCATCTCGACAGAATATATATTGAAATGGGCCGGATGTGTGCTGGCCGTGAAGGCGATCCGCATCAGTGGATCAACCCTGAAATGCATGGCTGGTGGGTCAGCCGCCGTTTCAATATTGCCGTCGATGTACCGACTGGCAAGCTCATGGACATTGAAGGCTTTATCCGGCGGTTCTATGCCACCTTTCACCCGGATTTTAATGGCGCGCAGCCCGTAATTCATCCAAGCCCCGCTGGCATTGCTGTCACCGATAGCGCGGCACGCTTCGTCGGCTGGCATGCGATCGCGATCATTCGCGTCGGTCACGACCCGGCCGGCAATGTGCGCGTCTATTTCTTCAATCCGAATAATGACAGCGGGCAGGACTGGGGCGACGGCATCATCGTTTCCACAGCCGGAAACGGTGAGTTCTCTGGCGAATCTTCCGTCCTGATCTCAGATTTCGTCGCTCGTCTTTATATCTTTCATTCTGATCCACTCGAGCAAGGCGCTGAAGAGCAGGTGCCTACTGACGAAATCGAGAAAATTCGGGAGAAGGTCGTCGCCAGCTGGGGACGTGACCGCGTCTGACACACCAGACCAACTGCAGAACTTTCCAGCTTTTACGGAACAAACGACCGGCCCGGTGACACAGCTTAACAGCGGAGACTGGAATTCCGCGTATTGAAGCCTGCCCCGGACCGGCCATCAGGCGTGCGTCCTAATTTGCCCAACGCGCCTGAAGCTTACCTGCCGTTTCACCACCGGACATGGCGCCCCCAGCAGAAAACGACCAGTTCTTGTTTCCCCTCAACGTGATACCGAGACCGAGGCCGGCTTCGCCTGCAAAACTGCCGATCCCGCCTGCTATAGCCATGTTTTCGGAGCTGTTGAGATAGGCGTCCGGGACAGCCAGAGAGAGAGCGACCCCCTGCTCTACTTTCTTTATCCTACGGGAATTCGACGTGATCATTACAAGATTGCGTTCGATGTTCTCAGTATTCTGTCCGATCATTCTCGAGTGATCGACAAGCATCGCCGCATTTGCCTGGCTGCGCGTGGTGTTGTCTGCAACTACGCCAGTACCGAAATTCTGGAGATCCGCGACGACTTCATCAATCCGCGCATTTGCGCTGGAAATGCCTGAAGAGTTCGAAGTGATGTTCTGACGGTTAGTGCCGATGTCTGTAGCATTGTCGGCAATGGCCTGCGCATTTGCATCCGAGCTGCCCTTGAGGGACGCGATGTCGGTCGAATTTGAATCAATGTCAGACCTGTTGGCCGCAATCTCTGTGCTGTTTGTCCCGATTGCCTGCGTGTTGTTGGCAATCTCGGCTTCATTGCTAGTGATCCGTGTCTCATTGGCTATGATACGACCTTCATTAGCCGTTATGCGGCTTTCATTTGCCACTGTATTGGCCAGTGCGGTGTCGGCAGTGGATTGTGCGGCCGCCGCATCCGATACGGCCTGGTTGGCTGTCGATTGGGCCGCTGCTGCATCTGCTACTCCCTGGTCGGCCGTAGCCTGAGCGCTGGCCGCGTTGGCGAGTGCCTGGGTGGCATCTGTCTGAGCTGCGGCCGCATCAGCGGCGACACCATTCAGTTGCGACAGATTTACAGCATCAGTGGCCTGTGTGCCGGCCGCGACATTGGTGATCGCCCGCTCATTACCTGCTGACCCGACCGAGACTGTGTTGGCGCGGCTGGCGACAGAGCCGAATCCGACGGCGACAGAGTTAAAGGCTGTGGCTAGGGACGTATTGCCGAGCGCGACTGAATTCTCGCCGGAAGCTTCAGCCGCATTTATCGGACCAGATCCGTCATCCCCCCCGATGGCGATAGACCCTCTGCCGCTCGCTTTCGCATTGCTACCATAGGCAGAGCTGTAATCACCGCTCGCCTCTGCGCTGCTGCCTGTAGCCGAAGAATACAGACCGGTTGCATCAGCTGCTGTACCGAGGGCGATCGCACTCAGGTTGGTTGCAACCGCACCATGACCAAGCACTGTCGAAAAAGCTCCGGACGCCTCACTGAAAGCGCCCAATGCAATCGCGCCATTGGCTGTTGAGCTCGACTGATGGCCATGACCGATCGCATAAGTACCTGTAGCTTCAGCCGCCGCGCCGATCGCGACGGCGTCAACACCGCTTGCAACCGAACCGCTACCCACTGCAATGGCCTCGTCGGCCGCCGCAACTGCGGCGATCCCGTGGGCGATACTGTTCCGGCCACTCGCGCTCGACAGCTGGCCAGTCGCAACTGCCCCTACACCAAAGGCATTCGCGTCTTCGCCGGTAGCTATCGCGCCGGCCGCCATTGCAAGAGCTTCCGCACCGATGGCTGTCGCACCATTGCCCCTGGCCTCGCTGAGAGCGCCAAGCGCGGTACTCGTGTCGGTGGAAGCCTCAGCGCCGAACCCGCCCGCGAAGGACATAACGCCGGTAGCGCTGCTGCCATAGCCAAGGGCCGTCGCGCCAGTCTCTGTCGCTTCTGAGACGGTCCCCAGTGCCAGGGATGATGAACCCGTCGCGCTGGAATCATTGCCGATTGAAATGGCGTTTAGTCCAGCTGCCGTAGCACCGACCGAATCTACAACAGGTCCATCTGAACCAATGGCAATCGAGTGCTTTCCGGATGCGTCTGCGCGCACCCCAAGGGCTGTACTGTTTTCACCTGTGGCTTCTGTCAGGCTCCCCACGGCTGTCGCGTTATCGGCTTGCGCATCCGCTGAGCCGCCCAAGGCTAACGAATCAAGACCTGTTGCTTGTGAGTTTTCGCCTACAGCTGTCGCACCAGTGGCTGTTGCCTCAGTACTTTTCCCAACAGCTACCGTGAACAACGCCGTAGCTCTAGCTGACTGCCCTATAGCTGTTGCACTGAGCGCTGTTGCTCTTGAACTGGAACCAACGGCTACTGTGTCTGCAGCTGTCGCATCCGCGCCTGTGCCAACGGCTGTGGCAGCAAGACCTGGCGCCTCTGCAGCATAGCCCAGGGCCATCGCCGCTTGTCCTGTCGCTTCAGCTGTTGCCCCCAGAACTGTCGTTCTGCTTCCGGATGCGGTCGAACGGTCTCCAACGGCAATAGAATCATCGCCGATCGCAAATGCGAGATGGCCCATTGCGGTTGCGCGCGCGGCTGTCGCATTCGCATCGTTGCCTATGGCTGTCGCCTCACTGAAGATCGCACGTGCCCCTGCACCTACGGCTGTCGTGCCGTCAGAAGTCGCGTCTGCATTCTGGCCAAGGGCTGCAGACAGGTCCCCCGTGGCTTCAGAGCCTTCTCCGAGAGCCGTCGACCCTATACCTGACGCCTGCGCCGCCACGCCCACGGCGGTCGACTGGTTCTGTGTCGCCGCTGCCGATTCGCCAACGGCCGTCGTGGAGTTTGCAGACGCGGTTGCCCTAGAGCCGAGAGCGGTTGCGAACGATCCGGAAGCCTCCGCACTCCCACCTACAGCCGTTGAAAGAAGGGCGGTTGCTTCGGCATTCACACCGCACGCCAGGTTGCCATTATCGCTGTCGGTACCACCGTCAGGACCATCGGAAACGGCCCCACCAACATCGTCGCCGGCATCGGGCGCACCGCTATCGTTTGTATCCAGCAGGCAGTTCTCCGCCTCGGCCGGCGGAGCCGCCGTGAGTGATACGCCAGCCGCCGCAGCTGTCATGACTACGGATACCATCAGGCGCGAACGGAATTTTGTAACAGACATTTCAAGTCTCCCCACGCGCTGCCTTCAGCAGCACAGAACCAATTGCGGGTCTGGAGGGGCGCGCGGAGGTACTTGCCGGTCTGGAAGCTGTATATGCAACTACAGTGCTGTCCTGGCCGGACCTGGTCTCCAGCCCCTCAGCCTGAACCCGTCCGGCGCTTAAAATTCACTTGGGGCATCCGGTTTGCAAACGGATTTCTTTATCAATACATTGCGGAATTATCATTACAGTTCGCAGCCAGTCAGACTGGAGCCGACCATGCAGGAAGACTATATTTTGTCTTCAGCCTCTGACTTCGATGGCTATGAGATACGCCTGAAGGATGCACGCGGGCGCATGGAACGGCGTGTTTTCTCCAACGGGATCACGCTTCACCGCTCTGAGTTCCATACCACACGCGAAACCCTCATGGATTTCGGAAGTGAGCCCCCAGGCTGGGTGACTCTGACGTTTCACCTCTCCGGTTGCTCCCTGTTCGAGGCTGACGATAACAGCCAGCACTGGGCAAGACCTAACGAGGCCCTGCTCTGGCGCTGCGACAGTTCAGCGAAACAGGTGAGAATTCCCGGTAATCAGGTGATTCGCCATGTCGGCGTGGCCATCTTCGCGCGTGACCTTGAACCGCGTCTTGGCGGCGATGTGCCGGATGCACTTCTGCCCTTCATGCGCCCGTCCGTGCCAAACGTGATGGCACAGACATTCGAGACCGATCAGGCGATCAAGGACTGCCTGACTGCCATTCATGGCGAAGCGGTATCCACCCCGCTCAGCGACCTTTCCATGGAAGGCTATGCAACGCAGCTTCTCGGCCTGTCTCTGAAGCGGCTTATGCCCGTGCCCGGCGCGGGAGAAGGCCTGACCGTCTGGGAAAACGATGCTCTGACCTGGCTCGACCGGCATTTGTCCGAAGCACCTGACAGACCGGTCGATACCGCACAGCTCGCCTCCAAGGTCGGGCTGAGCGAGAAGCGTCTGAAACAGCTTTTTCGGGAACGGACCGGTACGACGATTGCCGAGCAGCTAAAAACCATTCGGATGCGGAGTGCTCAGCAGGCGCTGGAAACAACCGACCTGCCGGTCAAACAGATCGCCGCCAATGCCGGCTATGGCCATGTCACCAATTTTTCCCGCGCCTACACACGCTGGTTCGGCGAGCCTCCGGCTCAAACCCGCCGTAAGAACAAGGCACTTAGCTAGAGCTGTCAGCGCCTGACATCCAATATAATGTTGCCGGCTCAATACCTGCCTGAAGATCAGTCGCATTCACGATCCACATTTCCGGGAATAAAATTCGGGCTGGTCCGTCACTCCTGCATCATGTCTAAAAAAATGGAGTTCAACATGATCAGGACGACTACTTCCAAGACTGCTCTTATCACTGCACTCGCGCTCGGTCTGGCAATACCGGCGACTGCGCAGGTTTCTGCTGGCATCTCTGGCGAGGCTTCTGCGGAAGCATCCTCTTCCAGCACAACGACGGCTGGTGCAGGCGGTGATGCCCAGCTTAGCAGGGATGGCGAGACGACAAGTGAGGCTGGAACCGAAAGCGATAGCAATTCCGCCCTCAACCTGCCGGACGCTCAGGGCACAGCCAATTCAGTGGGCGGTCGTGTCTCTGGTACAACCTCCAGCGCTGTCAATCGCGGTCAGACACGTATCGAACAAGGCGGCAACGCAGCAGCCTCAGCAGCAGCCCGCACCGAGGGGCGCGCTGAAGCCGCAGCGGACTCCGCCATCGATCGCAGTAGTGATGCTGCAAACCGCACTACGGATCAGGCCCGTTCCCTGCTCAATGAAGGCCAATCCACTGCCGGGCAAGCTGGAGGAGCAGCTTCCGGAAGTGCCTCAGGCGCTCTTGGCATTTCAAGGGACAGCGCTGGAGAAGTTGAAGGCTCTGGCGACGCAGCAGGAAACATTGCAGGTAGTGTGACTGGCAACGGTTCAGACACTCTTGATGATGCCGCCGATGTCCAGGGAAGTATAGGCAGCGGAGCCGATATCACAGGCGAAGTCTCTCCGTCAGTCTCGGAAACGCTGGACGATACCGTAAACGCAGGTGTTGCTTCCGAAATCACTGGAGAGGTCAACAGTGAGATCAACTCGGAGATCAACGACACTGTGAACACGGATATTACCGACAGCGTCACAGAAGACGTGACCGGCTCTCTCGGCCTCTAGGCCGTACATCCCGGTCGCCATGCCGGCAGGCCCGGCCTTCCCCATCATCGTGGCCTGCCGGCTTTCTTCTGCCTGATACAGGAACCTTTCCCATGCCTATCCAGACCTTGCTTCCGCGCAGCATACTGCTTCTCCTGACAGCCGCATCGGTTACCGTGCCGGCCCAGGCTGATGAAGAGCCAAAAATTACCTTCGAAACGAGCACGGGCCTCTCCGGGGACAGCAATGTAGGTGCTCCGCAACTGGACCAGTCCACCGGTCAAGGAGATATCGCCCTACTACTGGGAGGAAAAATCCAGCTGGATGTCAAACCCGCAAACAAGCTCACCCTTCGTGGGGGCTACGAATTCAATCAGACAAGCTACCAGGATTTCGATGCTTTCGACTTGCAGACCCATCGTGGCTTCGCCGAGGCTGAATATGATTTCAGCGCGGTCAAGGCTGGTTTCCTGGCCAATTACGCACATGCCCGGCTCAATCAGGAAGGCTATCTCGACTACACACAGATTTCGCCCAACATCTCCCGGTTGTTCGGTAATTCAGTTTATCTGCGCGCCGCATTTGTCCGCACAGAAAAGGACTTCAAGACGGACGATAGCCGCGACGCCGATGAAAATGCCGGTCGTCTGGATGTCTTCTTCTTTCTCGACGACACACGACAATACGTCACGCTTGGCGGCGAGGTAGGCGAGGAGGATGCCGAGTCCGATGCTTTTGACCGAACAAATACTTCCGCTAAGGCCCGTTTCATCCAGCGTATGCCCCTGCTCGGCCGTGACACGAAAGTCCGCATTGGCGGCGAGATCGAGAAACGCGACTATGATGCCGTTACACCTTCAATCTCTGAAGCTCGTGAAGATCGCATCGTTTCAGCGGAAAGCGATCTTGAAATCCCCCTTTATGGACCGGTTTTCATGGATGTCGGCTATGAGTACCGAGACCGAAACTCCAACCTCGAAAGCGCCGACTATGACGAGCATGTCGGATCGGTTGAACTGAGGTTGTCTTTCTAACTAGTTCCCGTCGATCGTATCGGGGATGAGTATTCCATATCCTAGCGTGTCATCACGCGCATCCGGGCTCTCAGCACCTGTCGAGGCCCTGATCATGCTTTCTCCGGCTCCGTTGTGGATCTGCTGCCCCCCCGTCCAACCGGCGAGAAAAGCCGATACGACGGGAGCAGCGAAGGAGGTTCCGGAATCAAGTTGCTCCCCACCGCCTGGCCTGGCCACACTTACATCGACGCCAATCGCGCCCACATCGACCATTCTGCCACGATTGGCCCACCGGTAGACCTGTCCATCCTTATCCACCGCCGTCACACCGATGACCCCTTGATAGGCGGCCGGATAAAGAGGACCGGAAGCCGGGCCTTCATTGCCGACAGCCGCAACAAAAATGGTGCCATTGGACATGCTATTGCGGATAACGGCTTCAAGCGCACGGTTTGGAGGGCCTGTAAGACTAATATTTATGACGTTAGCACCGCTGGCCTGAAGCCAATCAATCGCGCGGATGATGCTGGCAGAGCTCGCCCCTGTGGTCCCATCACCTGCGAGAAAAAAAGCCGAAGCGGCAAGTATCTCCCGCTCGACTTTAGCTCCTTCAACAGTCTTCTGATGTGCCAGGATGGACGCCGTGGCTGTACCGTGGGTCTGCGGGCGCAGGCGCCCCAGACTTACAAAATCAGCTTCATGCAGGACGACGTCACCGAATACAGGGTGGGTCTCGTCAACATCTGTATCAATCAGTCCGATACGGCTGGCTTTTGTACGAGCCGGGCTAACAGTTTCTGGCGCTGAGAAAGCGGGCGATGCCTCGTCTGCGTCTGTCTGCGGTGCAGCAACCCGAAACACGTGATTTCGGTCATAAGGCTCTGCGCCCAGAGAGGAAAGTTCACCTTCAATCGCTTCGGCTGTGGCCGATTTTGCTGTCAGACTGATGATAAAGAGTGTTTCGTTCGACGATGTCAGAGTGCTGCGCTCGACAATGTCAACATCCAGTGCCTCGACCTCGCCGGCCTGGCTAGATGGCACAACCACCACCCATTCATTGCGAATGACAGTCCAGCCTTCAAATGTGTCCAGCTCGATCTCCCGTCCCACAGCCAGCTGCCCAGCCAGACCGGTGATTCCCAGAACAGTTTTTTCTGTTTCGTTTACAAGCGAAAGTGTCTGATCAAGTGTGTTTCCAACATCTGCAGATTCCACAACTTCACCGTTTTCGAGAATCTGAAGTGGGTCAACTGCCTCATCAAACCCAATAACCCTGTCTTCCAGTTCCTCTTCGACCGACTTCTCAACATGCCGGCCAATACGGTCGGTCGTATCGCGCACGCCTGCACCAACATCGGGCAACACCTGGGCGGAAGCGAAGGGACACATACTACCGATGACAGCGGAGCAAATGATGACAGGGTATAGAGGCGGGATGGAAATATTCATGGTGAACCCATTCTTTCATTTCTTATAATAGGGACGAATGACCCAGAAAAAAATTTCATAAAGCTGGGAATAAAACTGCAGCCCATCCGTGATTGAGGGGAAATGTCAAAACGTCCGGATTTGAACGACAGAATCGTCGAAATGGTGCCGCACTTGCGGCGCTTCGCATGGTCGCTGACGCGGCGTGCGGCGGATGCAGATGACCTGGTCCAAAGCGTGATCGAGCGCATACTCGACCGCGGCGTGCCAGATGATGTGGAGCTGAAGAAATGGATGTTCAGGGTGTGCCGGAATTTGTGGATCGATGGGCTGCGAGCGACGAAAACCCGTATGGAAGCTGTCCCGGAACTGGAAACCCGCGTGGGCACAACACTGTCTTCAGAACAGATCGCCAGCGACCAGGTGATGGTCGCGCGCACAAGAGAAGCTATCGACACTCTGCCGCCTGTGTACCGCGAGGTCATGACCGTCATTGGTATTGGGGGAGCAAGCTACAAGGAGGCCGCAGCGATGCTCGATACGCCAGTTGGTACTATCATGAGCCGTCTGGGGCGAGCACGTGCCATGGTGGCAGAAAGGACTGGATATCATGACAAGTGACTCCCATGACCTCGATATCCGCTTGAGCGCCTATCTCGACGATGAGCTACCTGATGCTGAACGTAAGGAGCTGGAAAGGCTTATTGCAGCGGATCCGGCCACCGCTGCGCGACTGGAGGAACTCTCACAAGCCGATTCAGACTTTGACCACGCCGCACGAGAAATCGACAGCATTCCCATGAGCGCTTCGCTGACAGCTGTTCTCGACCGGTTGGAATCCAGTAACGGTGCAGCCTCCACATCATCTGGTTTTTTCGCCGCTCCTGCTTTTCATTCCCCTTGGAGATTTTTGCGTGACCATCGGGCAATCGCTGCAAGCGTCGCCGTAGCAGCAGGTGCCGTGACCCTGCAAACAGCCATTCCCACCCAGGATGCCCGTGTCGAGGTCTTGGATGGCGCTGGCACAATTCAAGCCGATAGCGGTCTGGGCAAGGTTCTGGATGCGTCTGCAAGTGGGGCGACCGCCAGACTCCCGGGTGGCCTTTCTGCAACGCCGCGCTTCACCTTTGAAGAAAGCAATGGTTACTGCCGTGTTGTAGATATCACCGGGGCACGATCAGAGGGGCGGATGGTCGCCTGCCGCACGGACTCCGCCTGGCGCGTCACAGTTGCCGCTTTTTCCGAAGCCAGCGAAACTTCTCCCGATGCCCCCTACCGTACAGCATCATCCGCCGCTCCAGAAAGTATCGAGGCATATCTCGATGCGGCGATGAAAGACGCTCCGCTCAGTACAGGTGCTGAGACCGAACTGATACGAACAGGCTGGACACAACCAGCCAAAGAAGAGGACTGAATTCATGATCCAGCTTAAATCCATCGGCTTGGCCGGCGGTCTCCTTTTGATGGGCGCCTGTGCAAGCGTTCCGGATTATCGCCCAGCCACAAATGCGCGGGCAACCGGATACTCGGAGACACAGATTGAGACGAACCGCTATACTGTCAGTTACCGCCTGAATGATGACGACTCTGCTCGTGCACAATCCCTGGCCCTGCGACGTGCCGCCGAACTGACACTGGAAAGCGGCTATGATACGTTCGAGCTTGTGTCCAAGGCTTCTGACAAGGAGACCGAACGTGAGCAGACTTTCGACTCGTCCGGCCCCGACTATGCGGTACAGCGCGACTGCGGCTTGCTTGGCTGCTCTTCAAGGGTAGCGCCTATACGCGATCCCTTCGCCAGCGATATCGAACGCGAGCGTAACAGCGTGACCGTGACACTTGAGATTTTCATGTCTGACAAGGACGCTAGCGTCAGCCCGTCACTTTATGATGCCTCTGAAGTCTTCGCGAACCTCTCAAGCTAGCTAGTTTCTGCAAGGCGCAGCATAGTTCACGCAAATAAATCGACCGCAAGCCCCTCCCCCTTTTTAGGTGCCGGCGTTGACTCAAGGGTTGCCGACCTGACAGGCTTGTCATGTTGGCCGCACTGGGGACTGGTCAGCAACAAATAGGAGGGGACGGGGGACATGTCTCACCTTGCGACGCGATTTATGTCGGCGCTGACAACCTGTTTGCAGGCACTGGCGATTGTTGGCCTTTGCATCTGGCCTGCGCCAGCCTATGCAGATGTGCCATCAGAAGGAAATCTTGACCAGGTCTACTCCCGCTTCGCCAACATTGAGCGTGGGCTGAGTAATTTGGACAAGCTGGAAGCCCGACTCCAGCGCGAACATACTGACCCGCTGGCCCGGGCAAGGTCCCTCGGCAATGATCCAGACTCAATCATTGCCGATGTGACAGACTCAATAAGCTACCTGCCTTATTCTGGCAGCCTTCGCGCGGCAGATGGCACACTGTCATCACTGAGCGGCAATGCGATAGACCAAGCTGTCCTTCTCGCGACAATGCTGAATAGGGCAGGCTTGGAAGCACGTCTCGTGAAAGGACAAATCAGTGCAGAAGATGGCAAAGCACTCGTAAAAACCCTGTCACGCCCCTCTTCAGGCCAACCCGCCTTTACGGATGAGGCAATCAAGGAACTCAAAGAGACCTTTTCTGAAGAACAAGTCAGCTTCGAAGACCTGCCCGGTACGCGTACCACAGAAGATAACGAGTCACTGAAGGCAGAACTGGACGAACAGCAGGAACAGCTTCTAGCCGCTTTAGGAACAGCCGCACCACCTGAAGAGTCGGACCTTCCGCAATGGATCATAAAAGCTGCGCAGGATTACTGGTGGGTCCAGTATCGTGATGAACCTGCCGGGGCATGGTCAAATGCACACCCTGCATGGCCGGGAGGAGAAGCTCCGCCCTCTCTCGAAGGGGTCGAGGATGCCTATTACAATGCCCTGCCCGACAGCGCAGTTCAGCGCATCACCATCAGACTGTATATGGAAATCAAGGAAGGTGATGGCGAGACGAAGACGCTGAAGCTCGCTGAACTTGAGGAAGTTCCCGGCCCTGAACTGGCGCGCAATCCGGTGACGCTTTCCATCATTCCCGACACGCTGGCCTCCAATCCACAAGCCGACATCACCGCTGCCATGGAACAAGCACAGTTCATGCTAGTGGGACTTAATGGCCAACGCGCCCATGATCCTTTCACCCTGAGCGGAACGGTCGTTCCTCCTGAGGCCCTGGGCGCGCAGGCCTATGGCATGGCAGATCTCTTTGCGACCGTTTCTGACAGGGGTGAAAGCGCAATTGCCGCGCTGAGTGGAGACGAGAATACAGACGTTCTCGCCATCCGCAGCCTTCGTCTCGACATTACAAGTCAGGCACCCGGTCTGCCCGATCGTCACGACACCCGCATCCTCTACGATGCCACTGATAGTAATGGCTCTATCCCTACCCGCCCATCCGGACATATCGCGGCAGGACTGACCGGGACCTATCTTATCGGAGCACGCACTGGTCGCATAACGGACACCGGAGTTGCTGCCGCGATGGTTGAACAGGCGCGCGGGATTGCGAACCTCATCGAATATGACGTCTTTCGAGACATGGTTCAGCCTGAAAAACTACCTCCGGTTTCCGAGGTTATATCCGATCTCGATCCATCGATGCCGTTGACCCTTCTCGCCTATGCAGAGAGCCGCATTCCCGAATCCGATAACCTTGGGCGCCTGCGGTGGCCACTGGCCCGGCTGGGCCTGAATACCGGAGCAATGGGCATGGAGGAACCATCCATATTAATGCCTGTGCGCCCCCTTGTGCGTATGATCGGTGTCGAAGGCGCAGTGGCCGGAACTGACGGAGAGGACACAAAATATGGCATGCGCAATGTTGTCGATCTCATCTCAAGCCCCGTACTTGCTCTTACGGCAGATGCGGGCGGCATGAATCCACGTGAAGGGCTTCGTGCGGGGTTGTGGATGAGCCGCCTGGAAGGCGACATCACTCCCGCCGAAGACAACACGACCACCTACGACACTGAAACCATATTGCAAAAGGCCAATGAGGAAGAGATTCCGCTTGTCACCCTCGCTGCCCTAGACGACGAGAAGTCAGAAAAACTAGCACTTCCTGCCGAGTTCGGAGACCTTAACCTGCCTCATGTCAGCAGGAAAGCTATCCAGCGAGACCTGGAATCCGGTTTCACCGTCCTGGTCCATAAGAGCTTGCCTGAAGGCGTCCCCTATGCCGCGTGGTGGCGGGTGAACCAGGAAACAGGTGAAACTCTCGCCATGCTCGATACGGGTCGTGGCGCGGAATACCAAGAGTTTCTGAATCTGCTCTGCCTGGTTCTGAACACCATGTCTACCTACCTGATGGCCGAAGATATCCAGAAATGCATGAGTGACGACTTCAACAAGAAAGGCGGCAGTCTGGCCTGTTGCCTGGTTACGAGTGCAATACCAATGGGCCCGGCTGGCGCAGGGATGGTAGGCAGCCTCAAGGTCGGGCATCCAGCCGTCGCTTTTGCAGTCGCTTTCATATCGATCAATGCGGCCTTCATGGGTGGCATTGTCGGCCAGAAACTCAATCTCTCCGGAAAATGCTACGAATGAGTATGGTTATGTCGTCCCGCCTCATCGCGGCATCACTGACCGCCGCCTTTATGAGCACGCTTCCCGCTCTTGCCTGTGAGAGAAAGGAGTCCGAACCCAACAACAAACCCTCGAATGCTATGCCCCTGACAACAGGTGCATGTGTTGCAGGCAACATGGCAGGCAATGACCAAGATGCCTTCATCCCTCAGCTGAACGATAATAATGGGCGGATGGTGATTTCGTCTGAGGGCGCAGGGTTTCTGCAAGCCGACCTTTTTGCTCTCACGCGAAATGATGAAGGGGATCTGACCGATGCTGAGCGCATCGCTTCTACGTCTACGCCCATTGGCGGCGGCAACGTGGAAGTTCCTCTTTCCCTCATTGACGGCGATTATATCATCGGCCTGTCCAGAGCTGGTGGTACGGTGGATTACTCCATCGCCCTCGAAGAAGCGGCTTCGACACCCGAGAAAGCCGCAATCAGCCAGGGCGGCTCAGGCGATTCGACCATTGAATGGGAAATAGATGAGGCGGGCTCAAAAGAACTCTGGAACATCGCATTCAGTGGTTCCTCCGTGAACTCAACTACGCTCGTACTGCGGAGATCTGAAGGAGGGCATATTGTCAGCCGCCGTACAAACGGCTGGGGACGCATAGACCTCTCATCATACGGTCTGGATCCAGGCTCATACACCTTGCACATAGACGCCAGGGATGAATCTACCTGGCAGATTAATGTCACGCCTGAAGGCCAACACCGACCTGAGCGTGAGCGTGAACCCAATGACAATTCGGCCAACGCCCAGCCCTTCGGAGAAACTGACTTCATACGCGGGCGGCTGTCTGACGGCGGCGACCAGGATCACTACCTTCTGGAACTCGAAGACGGCGAACGCCGCGGTCTCAGGCTACGCGGTATCGGACTCGACACACTGGAATTATGTGTCAGTTCCGAAGGAGGAGAAGCCGAGTGTCGCAATGGACGCCGCCGGGTCGGTTTCGAAGCGCTTGAAACCAAGACGGGCGTGCCGCTGCTGGTTTCCGTCTCCCATGACGACAAAACCCCGCTTGACTATCAATTGAGCCTTACCGAGCCGCATGGCCCCGCAAGCCGTGCCCTTGGA
Organism: Henriciella sp.; assembly: GCF_029936995.1. Classification (GTDB taxonomy): domain Bacteria; phylum Pseudomonadota; class Alphaproteobacteria; order Caulobacterales; family Hyphomonadaceae; genus Henriciella. The sequence goes on along the minus strand of NZ_JAPYRE010000004.1, from coordinate 157,613 downwards.
GAACCTAATAGCTCGCGATCTGATGCCCACCTGTTGCCAGCTTCAGGAAAAGCCGAAGGCCGGCTCCTCGGAACAGAATATGACTCCTTCATGCTGGAGACGAAGGACCAGGCAACCTGGCGGGTGAATGTCACTGCTTCCGAAAACCTGGGTTACCTGACCTATGATGGAGGCCGGTATGGTAACCTTACTTCGGAGAGCAGTGGAAGGCAGGCCACGCTGGACAGTCTCGTCCTGCCAGCTGGACGCCACCTTTTCACCATGCGCGGGAAGGAGAATGACGGCGACGGACGGTATTATATCGAAGCAACCCGGCTCGGAGAGGTATCAAATGACCGCGAGCTCGAACCGAACAATGATCGCCGTACCGCAACGCCTATGTCGCCCGGAGACAAGCGTTCCGGTGCTCTGGCCACAGGCGACGGTTCAGACGGTTTCCTGATTTCCACGGAAACGGCCACCCCGATGCGAGTGACGCTGGAGGTCGGGGAAGTCGCAGGTGTCGAATACGAAGTCTATCCTGTTACTGGCGGCGACTTCGATGCAAATGTCGAAGGCGGCAGCACATATGTCATGGAACGTCGTTTCGAAGCTGGCGAATCCATGATCAACATCAAGCGTTGGGGCGACAATGCTTCCTACACGCTCTCTCTCGAAGCCATAGATAGAGGTGAATTCGCCAGCCGCATTGATCGTGAACCAAATAACAGTCCCGAAACGGCGGGGGACTTACCTCTCGATGGCAGGGTCAAGGGCGGTTTCGACGACTTTGGCGAATGGGCAAGATATTATGGCCCCTATGACATCTATCGGCTACCCGACACATGGGCGAGTCGCTCCCTCATTGTGACGGGTGAAGCTGGCGGGGCCGAGCTGGAAATCGTCGACAGCGCGAACGATACGGTGCAGGAGCTGTCTGTTGCTGACGACCGTAGCGGCTCCGGAAGTGGGAAACTGCCAGGTAAGGCACCGGTCTTTCTTCGGATAGAAGATGGTAAAAGCGATTATGACCTGACGGTCTGGCCCTCCGGAGAAACGCCGCCGGACCCTAGCACGGCTGAGCTGTCGGCCACGCTGACGTTGCAGGAAGACACACTTCCACTCGCTGCTCACTGGGCTGCTCCACAGCCTGTGGGAGGAACAATCAAGATCATAAATGATGGCGATGAACCCGCGACAGCCCGGCTGGACATTCGTGCAAGCCTGGTTGGCACACACCTGCGGCCCGATGCACGTGAAATCGAAATTCCCGGCGGTGAGACGAGAGATGTCTCATTTAGTGGTGCCCTGCCAGAAAATCTGCCGGCTCGCCGGCCAGTTTCGATCATCGCAGATGTCACAGGCGCAGGCCGGACTGCCACTGAGATCGAAATTCCTGTCGAAGCCGGGCGCGCACCGAAAGCGGTAGCGTCTGATCGCGGCATTCCCGACAGCATGCTTGGCGGCCTGAATATTGCGGCAGCCACAACAGGCGGCTTCATGCTGGAGGAAGAGACAAGGAATGAAGACGAACGCGAGGACCTCGCCACCCTGATTGATGGCATGGTAGGACGGAAAAGTTACTTCCAGGCGAGGATCGGGCGCGGCACACGTGAACCTGTTGTCGCTATCGGTTTCGAGAACGCACCCGTTACCGGTCTCGTTATCTATCCTCATCCTAACCAGGTTCGCCGCTACCCGGGTTCAGCGCCATCTCACGCTGTTGTCGAAACACGGAATGGCAGCTCTTGGGAGGAGGTATGGCGCGGAAGCCTGGCCACCGGCCTGGAAGAAATCGTCCTGCCTTTTGACTCGCCCGTTCAAACCGATGGTGTTCGCCTCCGCATGCGCAATTACGGCGGCGGGGATCTGACGCTCAGTGAGATCAAGGTCATCGCCAGCCCTGATTATGACCCCACGGATGGTGAAGGCTACGAAATCGGCGCGTTTGGCCGTGGCGGCGAGATGCTTGGTGGGGTTCCTCCCCTCCAGCATGGAACTTCCATCATCAGGGAAAACAGCGACAAAACCCCTGTCTTCCGCCGCTGGAATGACCCTGCCCCGAGCTTCACGACCGCATTCCGTTTTCACCGCCGTGCGGAAATCACGCGTCTGGACTGGAGCCCGGTTGAGTCCAATGGCAGAAGCCGCCCTGCCTTGGATGGTTTACTTGTGCAGGCCAGCAGCGACACGCTTTCTGGGCCGTGGGATGACGTCGGCAAACTAACGCGTGATGAACCAGAGCTCGTACTGGATAATCCAGTTGAAGCCCGCTACCTGCGTTTTGTGGCCGATGCTCCGGATGCCGACCTTGAGTCCGTACGTCAGATTCGGGTGGCAAAGGGCATACGCGTTTACGAACGCGCTCAGGGAAATGGCTATACTTCGACCCTGGGTTTTTATGGCCATGGCCTGCCCCGGCGAATTCCCGAACTGCCGAAAGATACCGAACAAGGCGCCTCAGGCGAAAAGCTGACACTTGAAGCGCCCGTTTTCGGGATAGTCGATCGTGGCACAACCTCCCCAGAGTATGAAGTGACTGTTCCGGAAGAAACGAACAGGATCGTGCTTGCATTCAACCCGGCGCATACAATCCTGCCACAGGTTCGACTTATGGCTGGGGGGGAAGGCACGTTACTGACCACTCCCGGCTCGAAAAAGGCAGAAGCCCTACGCAATGAGCTGGACATTCCGGAAGGCCATGCCCTGCGCATCATAGAAGCCAAGCCTGGCAAGCATGTCCTACAGTTCAGCGAGCCGCGCAGGTCGCTACTCGTTACCTGGGATACGAGTGGCTCTATTGGCAGCTTCAGGCCGGCTATCCTGCGCTCGCTGGACATGCTTTCGGCAGAAGTGGACCCCGAAGTCGATGCGATCGGGCTTTTGCCGTTTGGCAGCTCAACCCTGCTTGGTGGTGAGTGGCATACTGAACGCGAAACGATCCGAACCCTTCTTAGAAGCGTGTCAGAGCACAGTTCCAGTTCTGCCACTACGGCAATTGAGACCGGACTCAGCATGCTGGAGACCCGGCCCGGTGCGCGCGGCCTGCTTGTTATTACCGATATGGATGACCCGACCATCGATTACCGCACCCGTCGTCCATATGACCTTTTAAGAGACACCGGCACGCTTTTGTTCGGTGGACAGATAAATGGCGGCGGACTTGGAAGTGGCCAGACACTGTTCTTCCAGCGGCGTCGCATGCGTGGGATGACGCTCGCCTCCGATGGAAGCTTTTCCGAAGTGGTCAACCCGACCCAGATCGTTGACCTGTTCGAAACAGCTATGGGCCGACTGCGTGGACCGAAACCCTTCGAGGTAACCGCCTATGCCTATGACCAAGCTCCACCTCCCCCCGGTAAGCTCGCGGTCACTCTTGTCGGAAACATAGACGATGAAAGCGCTACCGCGCTCAAACTCAACCCTGTTGAGATTGTACTTGATGCCTCGGGAAGCATGCTTCAGAGGCTGCCCGATGGGCGGCGACGTATCACAGCTGCCAAAGCATCCATCCGCGACCTCGTGACCTCGGGGCTGCCAGAAGCGACGCCAGCTGCCCTGCGTGTCTTCGGCCATCTTGAACCCGACAGCTGCGATACACGTCTGGTTCGTCCACTGGCCCCCTTAAGCGAAGAAGGGTTTGTCGACAGACTTGATGAGATACAAGCGCGCAACCTCGCCAAGACACCAATCGCGGAATCCCTGCAATTGGTGGCACAGGACCTCGAAGGGGCTGCGGGCATACCCCTCATCGTACTCCTGACAGACGGAGACGAAACCTGCGATGGCGACCCGGAAGCCGTTCTGAAAGACCTGAAGGAAGAAGGCCTGGACATTCGTGTAAATATCGTTGGATTTGCCGTTGGTGCCGAACTCGACGAGACATTCAGCAACTGGGCAGAAGCCGGGAATGGAAAGTACTTCGAAGCTGACGACGCAGACTCACTCACTAAGGCCCTTGAAACGGCTGTAAGACCGGAATTCGAGGTCATCGACAGTACCGGTGAAACTCTTGCAACCGCCACGACTGATGGAGAACCGATCGAGCTACCTGTCGGTCGCTATAATATCGTCTTCACTGGCGGTCAGACCCGCACGGTCGAAGTCGTCAGCGACAAGACAACAACTCTTGAAATATCTGCTGCTGAATAAGACAGGCACAGGCAATAATTGAACATAACGTCAAATCGTTTGCTGCTGCAGTCTCGACATCGCCAGACTGGTACCTCTAACCTGTTTGAAGGTTTGAGGGAGACTGTAATGCGTCTGGCTTTTGTTGTTCTGGTATTGACACTCGGCATCACATTCGGGCGGGCCCAGGCACAGGAAGCCGTGCTGGAAAACCTGTCCGCTAAGGATGACGCATTCATAAGTCTAACGTTCAACGAAGACGATAACACGCTGCACGCCACACTCCCGACGCCTGGTAAAAATGGTGTCCTCCTGCGTGCCATCCATAGTGTGCGTCTGAAAGCCGGGCTTGGCTCGAACCCGGTTGGACTGGACCGCGGATGGGGTTCCAGCGGTGAAATTCTCATCTTTCGCAAGATGGGAGACCGCGTAATTCTTGAGGTCGAAAACCAGACCTATCGTGCTGATCCTGATAATCCGCTCGAAGCTCGCGCTGTGCGGGAGAGTTTCGCCACATCCTTTGTCGCAAGCACCGAGATCGTGTCACAGGATGACGGTATCACCATTGATCTCACCGACTACCTGACCAGCGACACGCTAAACCTTGTCCAGCATCTTGATGATGCCGATCAGGGCAGTTTTGAAATCTCTGAGGAACGCACTTTCGTCGATCCGTCTAATGTTCTGGCGTTTCCAGATAATATCGAGATCGATGTCTTTCTTACCCTTACAAGCACAGATCCAGGACGCGAGGTCTCAACCACGACTGCCAACGGCCGGGACGTGACACTGACCCAGCATCACTCTTTCGCGCGCCTGCCGGAAGAAGGCTACACACCCCTGCCATCTGACCCAAGGGCCGGTGTGATCGATCTTGTGCACTATGACTACAGTGCTGGCCTCGCCGAACCTGTCGAGACCCGTCTTGCCCGGCGTTACAGGCTTGAAAAGAACGAGTCTGGTGAGACGGTCGATCCGATTGTTTTCTATATCGACCCCGGTGCCCCTAAGCCCATACAGGAGGCCCTTGTTGACGGGGCCAGATGGTGGGGCGACGCCTTCGCGTCAGCAGGGTATCCGAATGGCTACCGGGTGGAGATCCTGCCTGAAGACGCGCACCCTCTCGATATCCGCTACAATGTGGTGCAGTGGGTTCATCGTCAGACACGCGGATGGTCCTATGGAGGCGGTATATCCGATCCGCGAACAGGGGAAATGCTGAAAGGACACGTTATACTGGGCTCCCTGCGCGTGCGACAGGACAGGATGATCTTCGAAGGTCTAACCGGCACAGCAAACACAGGCACCGGCGAGCCGGAAGACCCTGTTCAGCTAGCCCTTGCCCGTATCCGTCAGCTCTCGGCCCATGAGATCGGCCACGCGCTCGGCTTTGCTCACAATTTTGCCGCCAGCACCTATGGCAAGGGGTCAGTGATGGACTATCCGGCACCGGATGTTCGCGTAAATAATGGCAAGCTCGATTTCAGCCACGTCTATGGCGTCGGCATCGGCGACTGGGATAAATTCGCCGCGACCTGGCTTTATGGCGATATGAGCAGGCAGGAACGTAACGAGCTCGTGAAAGAAGCTCGCGCAGACGGGCTTATCTACGTAGCTGATGAAGACGCCCGGAGCGCAAGTACAGGCCATCCGCTTGGCAATATCTGGGATAACGGACCTGATCCCGTCGCCGCCCTTGAAGAGAGCCTCGTCGTGCGCCGCATCGCGCTTGAAAATTTCGGAAGGGACCGGGTTCAGGAAGGTCAACCGGTGGCCGATCTTAACAATGTCATCGTTCCGATCTATCTCTATCACCGCTATCAGACAGCCGCAGCCGCGAAACTCATTGGCGGGATGAGCTTCAATTATGGTTTGCGTGGTGATGGCTGGCCCGGTGCGGAAACAGTCGCCCCGGACCGTCAAAGAGCCGCCCTTGAGGCGGTCCTACAGACGATCAGTCCAGCTACGCTCGATCTACCAGACAGTGTACTTGCCCTGCTTACACCTTCGGTTTCAAACTACACCCTTGCAGATAGCAAGCGTGAATTGTTCCAGAGTACAGCGAACCCGGCTTTTGATGTGACGGCTGCAGCTGACACCGCCGCCGGGCTGACTTTCGACGTGCTGCTCGCACCCGAACGCGTGGCTCGATTGATTGAGTTCCACCGTCGAGACAGCCGGAACCCCAGTGCCGAGGAGGTCCTGGACACCATTCGCAAAGCGGTCATGTCGGCCCAAAATTCCGAACGCACCACTCCCATCGCAGAAGCCGTGCGGGCGCGCTATGCCTTCTCATTGATGGAGTTGGCGACAGATGAAGACACAACGACGGCGGTCAAAGCTGTGGCCTCTGCTGGCCTGCAGGCTCTCGCGGCCGACCTTGATGCGCGCGGAGAAGCCCATAGCATCTGGCTGAAAGACAGAATCCAGACTTTCTTCGAGACCCCTGCCCCGGCCAGCCCGCCTGCTGTTGCTGAAGGCGACCTTCCTCCCGGCGGTCCTATTGGCATGACAGCATATGAAACCTGCTGGCACTGTGATGCACCATAGAATGTAGCCGACCAGGCTGACCGGCCCATCTAGTCCTCGTCGCTACTTCCCGGTTCATTGCGCCTGTTGAGCTGCGCCGCAAAATCCCGCACCAGGTCCATCGGGAAAGGGAATACAATTGTCGAGTTATGTTCACCAGCAATCTGCTGGAGCGAAGAAAGATAACGAAGCTGCATGGCCTGCGGCTCCTCTGAGAGCTCATTGGCGGCCTCAACCAGTTTACGCGCGGCCTGTTGTTCACCTTCTGCATGTATAACGCGAGCACGACGTTCCCGCTCTGCCTCGGCCTGTTTGGCGATGGCACGGATCATGGATTCATCTAGATCAACATGCTTGATTTCGACATTGGCGACCTTGATGCCCCACCGGTCGGTCTGGTTGTCGAGGATTTCCTGTATGTCGGCATTCAGCTTGTCACGCTCCGAAAGCATCTCGTCGAGGTCATGCTTGCCGAGAACGGAACGAAGTGTTGTCTGGGCTAGTTCGCTGGTCGCACGCCGGAAATCGGCAACCTCATTGATGGCCTTGTCCGGCTCGACAACGCGAAAATAGATCACTGCATTGACTTGGACAGAGACATTGTCCTTCGAGATTACATCCTGGGTCGGCACATCCTCTGTAATTGTGCGCAGATCGACTTTCACCATTTGCTGGATAACCGGTATCAGGATGATGAAACCTGGCCCCGTCAGCCCCGTGTAACGTCCAAGCGTAAACACTACGCCGCGCTCATATTCCCGCAGTATACTCACAGCTGTAGACAGGAAAGCGATAACGGCTACAGCAATAATGACGAATATGAGACCGGTGTTCATTGGCTTTCTCCTGCCTGTCCTTGTGCTGAAATATTCTGCTGGTCATCTCGTGACACCACATCAAGTGTGAGCCCGTTAACGGCTTTTACGCGCACATAAGTGCCTGCTAGCAGGCCGGTAGGCCCTGCGGCATTCCATAATTCACCCTGAAGGCGCACACGGCCCGTTTCACCGTTCCAATCATATACTTCAGCCGTTTCACCTATGAGGACCTGTTCGCCCGTTGCCAATGGCCTTGTCTGCGCCCGGATCATGTAACCGACGAGGAAAATCAGGACGGCACCTGTCAGGAGTGTCAGTACACCAACCGTCCACCAGGAAACGCCAAAGGCAGGAGATCCGGTATCGAACAGGATCAGACCGCCCGTCGCAAACGAGGCAAGGCCGCCAAAGCCCAGAATGCCGAAAGATGGCGCATAGGCTTCTGCCACCATCAAGGCGAGACCAAGCCCGATCAGGGCGAGCCCGGCATAGTTCACTGGAAGCACATTCACAGCGTAAAGGCCGACCAGCAGGCACAAACCACCAAGCACACCGGGCACGAGTGCGCCCGGATTGGCAAACTCGAAAATCAGGCCGTAAAAGCCGAGTGTCATCAGTATGAATGCAACATTGGGATTGGTTATCACGCTGAGTAGTTTGTCGCGCCAGGCGGGACCGCGCTCCTCAAGGCGTACCTCAGCAACTATCAGGGTCTGCTCGGATGTGCCTACAGTTACTGAGCGGCCATCCACTTTCTCAATGAGCGTTTCCAGATCGGCAGCCATGACGTCTATGACATCTTGTGTGATGGCTTCGTCTCCTGTCAGCGTAGCCGCTTCACGTACAGCGCGCTCGCCCCATTCGGCATTACGCCCACGCAAGTCTGCGAGTGTGCGGATGTAAGCCGCCGCATCATTAACAGCTTTAGAGGTCTTGGCATCATCGTCACCCGCCTCGCTTCCCCCCCTTCCGCCCATACGCACTGGGGTCGCTGCGCCGAGCGTTGTACCGGGCGCCATCGCGGCGACATGACTGGCATAGAGGATATACGTACCAGCACTGGCGGCCCGCGCGCCTGAAGGGCCAACCCAGGTCACTACTGGCACTGGAGACGCTAGAATCTCATCGATTATATCGCGCATACTGGACGTGAGGCCGCCCGGCGTATCCATACGGATAATAATCAGTTCCGCCCCATCAGCAGCGGCCTCTTTCACCTCTCTGGTGAGATAGCCAGCACTTGCGGGTCCTATCGCGCCATCTACTTCGAGGACCACAGCCACAGGGCGTTCGACTTGGTCTTGCTGCGCATACGCGCCTCTCAGAAACATGCATGCAATGCCTAGCCCAGCGATGACGATGATCATCAGCCACTGTGCGTCTCGAAGATGGTTTCGCGCCCCTGTCACGCCCTCACCATGCGGCAGCCTGTTCGTTTCAGCAAGTTTTGCGAGTTTATGCTGCGCGCAACGACACTCTGCAAACTGATTGACGGCGCACCCGCATACCAGACAAAATAGCTGGATGGTGTTTTGCGGGGTGACGTGCAAACCATCGGCCCTATTGGCCTGACATACTCTCTCTTCGGCGGGGACGGCAGATCCGTGAATATTTTCATCAACGACTTTGCCGCTATTTCCCGTCTGGGCATGAGCCGGCGCGAGACAGAGGAAAGCCTTACTTCTTCTGAACCGCCACGGCCCGATACCCGGAGTCTCCTCAATGGCGGCCAATATACGATTACAGCCGCCTTGCCCGGCCCCTTTCCAGTAGGCCTGAATGGACGGACACGAACCAATCAGATCATCGCGGCTATGGCTGACCGGTTGCAGGAATGCTGTGAGGACCTTCTGTCCCACTATCCCGCGAAGCGGATTGGAGTTGTACTGGGTACGAGTACGACCGGGATTGAAGAAGCGATCGCGCCTCTTCAATCGAGACTGGAGACAGGTGAATGGAAAAATGACTTCCGCTTCTCTGACCAGGAGCTCGGCGACCCGGCTAACTTTCTAAAAGAATACCTGAAGCTTGAAGGGACTTCCTATACAGTTTCAACAGCATGCACATCGGGCATGAAAAGCATTATAAGCGGCGCGCGAATGATCCAGACGGGTATAGCAGACGCCGTCATCTGCGGGGGCGCCGATTCTCTTTCGAGGTTGACCACCAACGGCTTCAGTTCGCTCGACAGTGTATCGCCTGAACCCTGTCTGCCATTCAGTGCCAACCGCCGGGGTATCAATATTGGTGAAGGCGGGGCCCTGTTCGTACTCTCTCGTGATCCAGGCCCCTGGCGACTGGCAGGCTGGGGAGAAAGTTCCGACGCTCATCATATCTCCTCGCCAGAACCATCCGGCATAGCTGCCGAGAAGGCCGTAAGACAAGCCTTCGAGAAAGCCCGTCTTGATGCAGGGGATATAGGCTTTGTCCACATGCACGGAACCGCCACAAAGCTGAACGACATGATGGAGGCTACGCTCGTCAATCGCGTCTTCGGCGCCGACGTGCCGGCTGCATCCACCAAGGGCATGACCGGGCACACACTTGGTGCAGCCGGTGCTGTGCAACTGGCCATCAACCTTATCGCCATGGATTGCGGGATATACCCCCCCCACATCTACGACGATGATTGGGATTCCAGCCTCCAGCCCATACGCCTCACCCGCAAACAGGAGGTAGCTGAGCGTTCCGTTGAACACACATTGGCGTGCTGTTATGCCTTCGGCGGAAGCAACGCAGTCGTCGTGGCAGGGAGGGGATAATATGAAAACCATATCCAGCCCACTCCCGCATCCTGTAGAACTTGCTCCACATGACCCACCAATGCTTCTCATCGACGAGGTTATCACGGCTGATGATGCCCATGTCGTGACACGCACCAAGATCGCTTCCGATTATATATTCAGCGTCCCTGGACGGGGTGTTCCGGGCTATGTCGGGTTTGAGTTGATGGCGCAGTCGATCTCGATAATGGATGGTGCCCTTCGACGCGCAAGCGGTGAGCCACCGGCAATAGGGTTTCTTCTCGGCTGCCGGAAATACCGCACACGTGTCGAGTGGATTGCGCATGGCGATTATCTGGAAATCGAGGCTATCAACCTGTTGCCGGAAGGCGAATTGAGATCATTTGACTGCCATGTCAGGTATGTCAGTGGTGAAAACATCGCGCATGGCGTCATAAATGTATACCGCCCAGAAAACCTTGAAACCTTTCTGACATCGGCAGACGCATGAGTGCGCGGCCTGAACCTTCCACTTCACGTGTTCTCGTGACAGGTGCCTCCAAGGGAATTGGACGCGCAATTGCCTGCCAACTGGGGGGGATGGGGTTTGACATATGCGTTCACTATGGCGGCGACCGCGATGGTGCCGAGCAGACCTGCCAGATGATTTCAGAGCGGGGCGGACAAGCAAACATTCTGGGTTTTGATGTTACGGATGGAGACGCCAGCCGCACTGCGCTTGAAGAAGAACTGGAAAACAGAGGCCCCTTCTGGGGTGTTGTTTCAAACGCTGGTATCACGAGAGACAAGCCCTTCCCCGGTATCGAGCCCGATGACTGGGACAAGGTGGTCCGCACGAGCCTTGATGGCTTCTACAATGTCGTCCATCCGCTCATCCTGCCCATGATACGTGCGCGAAAGGGAGGACGGATCATAGCCATGGCATCCGTGTCCGGGGTCATGGGAAATCGCGGTCAGGTAAACTATTCGGCGGCAAAAGCAGGCCTCATTGGCGCCGTGAAAGCGCTGGCTGTGGAGCTTGCCAGCCGTAAAATCACGGTGAATGCCGTTGCTCCCGGACTGATCGAAACAGCGATGACGGAGGATGTGCGTCCCGAGATTATGACGGCAATTCCGATGAAGCGGGCTGGAACTGTCGAGGAAGTTGCCGCAGTAGCTGGCTTCCTTTTCCAGCCGGAAGCCAGCTATGTCACCCGTCAGGTAATCGGGGTGAATGGAGGGCTGATCTGATGCGCAGAGTCGTTGTGACAGGAATGGCGGGCGTTACGTCACTTGGCGATAGCTGGGATGAAGTCGGTCCTGCCCTGCATGCCGGGACAACCGGCATAAAGTACATGAAGGATTGGGAGGCCCTTGAGGACCTCTCCACTCGCCTTGGTGGCCCGGCAGAACACTTCGCTCATGAAAAGCTGTATCCCCGTCAGGCACGCCGCTCAATGGGGCGCGTTGCAACGCTGATGGTCAAAACAGCAGAGCAAGCTCTCGAGCAGGCCGGCCTGACGGATGATCCCATACTGAAAAGCGGTCGTATGGGTGTTTCAGCAGGTTCCTCTTTCGGCTCGCCCCCCCCCATTCGGGACTTCGTTCAATTCCTGGAAACCGGCAAGGCCAGCGGGCTGAATGCGACCAGTTACATCCGCATGATGAGCCATACCGCGCCCGTGAATATAGGGGTCTACTTCGGGCTACAGGGACGGGTCTACACAACATCGTCAGCCTGTACGTCCGGCTCTCAAGGTATTGGTTATGCCTTCGAGGCGATCCAGTCCGGGGCTCAGGACGTGATGATTGCAGGCGGTGCAGACGAGTTTTGTCCGACAATGACAATGGTTTTTGACCGGCTCTACGCCACATCAACCCGCAATGACGCACCCGAAACCGCTGTACGGCCGTTTGATGTGTCACGAGACGGACTTGTGATCGGCGAGGCTGCCGGAACTCTCATACTGGAAGAACTGGAACATGCCCTGGCGCGGGGTGCCGTGCCGCTCGCGGAAGTCCTCGGCTTCGCGACCAATTGCGACGGCACTCACATTTCCCAGCCCAACCGCCGTACTCAAGAGGTCGTAATGCGTCAGGCCCTCGATAATGCCGAGATGTCCGCTGATGATATCTCCTTTATCTCCGGGCATGGCACGGGCACGCTCGCGGGAGACATCGAAGAAAGCCATGCATCTCACAGTGTTTACGGGCAACATATACCCTTTCATTCCCTGAAGGGTCATTTCGGCCATACGCTCGCGGCATGCGCTTCGATAGAGGCCTGGTTAGGCATCGAGATGCTTAAAGATGGGCTTATTCCGGCAACGGCAAACCTCGAGAATATCGATCCAAAATGCGCGTCCCTTGATTATGTCATGGGCGGTAGCCGCAATGTCTCTTCAAACGCTTTCGTTTCAAACAATTTTGCGTTTGGTGGCATCAACACATCGTTGATTTTCAGTGGATATGCGTGAGAAACAACGCAGCTGATCCGCCCCAGGAGACGTCCATGAAAAAGCCATTCGCACTCGCATTGATCCTTATGATGGGATCAATGACGCACGCGATTGCGCAAGAGGATGGCGAAACCATCCGAACCGTAAGCGAAGGCGGTTTCGTACCCGATGAGCCTCTCTGGGAGGTTCGCCTCGGTGGAACCAGCCTTTACGGACCAGATTATCCGGGCAGTCCCGATAACTCCCTGAACGGTTTCGCAGCACCACTGGTCATCTACCGTGGTGACCGCATCCGTTTCGGCGAATATGGGGTCGCACGAGCCATCACGGCTGAAACAAGGACATTCGAACTCGATATATCCGTTGACGCCGTATACGAGGCAGGCTCGAATGAAGACGGTGCCCGCGCCGGAATGCCGGATCTCGACTATCTGTTGCAGATTGGCCCACAGGCAATCGTAAATTTTCACGATACAGGATGGACTCCTGATGGCCGCAGCGAAGTAAAAATGCTGTTGCCTGTACGTGCAGTCGCCAGCACTGACTTCACAGGCTTCGAGCACGTTGGCTATATTGCTGAACCTCAACTGACATATCGTCGCCAGTATGGCGGTGCACGCCGCTCAAGCTGGTCGCTGACCCTGTTCTCAACCTTTGCTGATGAAGGCCTGAACGGTTTCTGGTATAACGTCGCACCACAGTTCGCGACACCAGAGAGATCGGCATACTCGGCCCAGGCGGGGTATCTCTCATCAGGTCTGAAGGCCTCCTGGACACGTGAACTGTCCGAAGACTTCCAGCTATACCTGACATATCAGGGCCGCGCCTTCCAAGGGTCTGCGAATGAAGACAGCCCCCTACTTACCGAGGACTTCACGCACGCCTTCAGCATCTCGTTCGTCTGGAAACTTTTCAAAAGCAAAAGGCGGGCCCGCAACGACGACATGTAGCCATGCATCGCGCTGTCTCGGGGCATAAAAGGCAATGTGAAGGATAGATTGATACTTGATGCAGAATAATCCGTCCAAACCACCGGTCCCTGAGCCTCCCGGTCCGGATATCCGTCTGGGCGCCATCATACCAACATACCGCCACACTAAAGCGCTTGGCAGCATCATCACGAAGATGTCAGCGCAAAATCTCCCGGTTCTCATCATTGATGATGGCAACGACGCTAGTCTGGCTCGAGAGATTGCCAGCTTTCACGACGAGACGCGTCATGTGTACGTCCTCCGGCGTGAAATAAACGGCGGTAAGGGAGCAGCCGTGAAGACCGGGTTACAAAAAGCCGGTGAACTCGAGTGGACACACGCGATTCAGGTTGACGCCGACGGCCAGCACGATCTGGACGCCCTGGACACCATGATCACTTGCTCCAGAATGGCCCCATCCGCAATAATCTGCGGCGTACCGGTTTATGATAGCTCCATCCCAAAAGGCCGAAAAATCGGACGGGAGGTCACGCATTTCTGGGTACGGGTGGAAACCCTGTCATTTGAAATCAGTGACTCAATGTGCGGCTTCCGAATTTACCCCCTTGCCGAAACGCTTGCTGTCATGAAACGGGAATATATCGGCGCGCGGATGGACTTCGACACAGAGATTCTGGTGCAGCTGAACTGGCGCGGCCTCAGGGTGGTCGAACATCCTGTGAGTGTGATCTATCCTGCTGAAAATGTATCGAATTTCCGCATGCTGAGAGACAATGTACGCATATCACTGATGCACACCCGCCTGGCTCTCCAGATGCCATTACGCGTGCCTATACGCATGCTGCGTCGCGCGCTTAGTCAACGCTATCCAAAACCTGCTCCGGCAGAATGACGGGCGCCCGCCCCTCTCCGCACCAGACCACGCTGAGGTGAGCGCCGCCGGTCAGTACCTTATGGTAAAGAAACATGTTTCCCCCCAACGGCAGAACGCTGCCTGACGGCGTCACCGGCTCAGCTACAGCTTCTACATAACCAGCTTCAGGATAACGTCCGACAGCTTTGTAGTACGCTTCCAGGAACGTCCAGGTGCGCACGAGGTCCGGCATTAAGGCGGGCATCTTCCGTAAGCGAGGTGAGAACAAGCCTAGTATTCCCGGCCAATCCCGCTGCTCATCCTCGAACTCAATATCAAGCCCAAGACATGTCGCAGTGGTGCTGATTGCAGCACCGGACACCCCACGACTGTGTGTACGTGACAGTCGCACCTGTTGTCCCACTAAGCAGGCGGCCTGGCTGGCTTGCTCTTCTGCGATGTCTGCCAGTGCGCGTTGGCGGGACCGAGGATGACGCTTATGACGCGCCTTCATCGAAACAATCGCAATATGCACTTTAGCAGAAACTCCTGACTATTGTGGGCACACGAGACAGACTATAACAGTGACGTGAAGCGTAGCATGCTTTCGTCGGCGAATGCAGGAACGGAGTATTATGGTTGCACTCAGCGCAAATACGGCGCGTAGCGTGCACCGGCATCTCACCGTGCGGCGTTTTTCAGGTATCTTGCGAGAAGACGGAGACGGTAAGCTCTTTGGCTATGCTGCAGATATATCTTCCCTGCCAAGGCGACAGGTTCGACGCCTGACCTATTTCGAAAAAGCCACGGCCGCCTGTCTCACAGGGCTGGGGAATAACCTTGGCGATACACCCGTCGTGCTTGCTTCTCGCTATGGCGATATTTCCAAGACCCTGGAACTTCTGAAGAATGTCATCTCAGGTGAACTACTATCGCCCACCAGCTTCTCTCTTTCCGTGCACAATGCTGCGATCGGTACAGCAAGTCAGATCACGGCGAACAGGGCTGGACACACGGCAATTTCGGCCGGCGAACATACGCTGAATGCCGCCCTGACTGAATGCTGGATGCGGCTGCAAGAAAACGAAGACCAGGTCATCCTTACGTATGCGGAATGCCGTCTACGCGATGAGTATGCAGTCTTCGGGCCGGCTTCGAGTGATATACATTTCTGCTTGCTACTTGAGCGCTACACTGACGAATCACTTTCGGCCCGCAGACTTCTTGCCGATGACGGCCCGCTTGATTTGTTTCATGCCGCAGAAGCAGGCGTAAAAGCTGTATCATGGTAGACGGAAACCGCGATAGATCGCGACTTATTGTTCGCGGCAAATGGACCATTGCCCGGGCGTGGAGACTCGTCGCGACAGGCCTTTCCTTCTCAGTTTTTGGTATAGGCGGTCTCGTAATGGCGCTCGTCTGGTTCCCATTGGTGAACCTCTTTGTACGCGAAAAGGAACGTCGCGCGGCCATATCGCAGGCATCAGTCCACCGAATCTGGCGGCTCTACATAGAACTCATGCGCGTACTCGGGGTGCTAACCTATGAAATTCACAATGCGGAAAAGCTCAAAGCATGCCGGGGTACTGTTGTTGTCGCCAACCATCCATCATTGATCGACGTCGTATTCTTGATGGCTTTCATGCAGCGCACCCGTGCTGTGGTAAAAAAGGGTGTCTGGAACAATCCCTTCATGGCCGGCGTCGTGCGGTCCTGTAACTACATTCCAAATCTGGACGACCCGGAAGCGCTGATTGAAGACTGCGCAGCAGCACTCAAGGACGGTGCGAACCTGTGCATCTTTCCGGAAGGCTCCCGCACACCAGTTGGACAGCGGGCAAAATACCAGCGTGGATTTGCCTATGTGGCGCTGACTGCGCAAGCACCAATACTGTTTGTGACGATTGAGGTGAATCCGCCCACCCTTCGAAAAGGTGAGCCTTGGTACTCCATTCCCACAATCAGACCTCACTGGAATATCCAGGTACATGAACAGATTGATACAGCTAAAACTTACGGTTATGAACGGTCGGTTTCCGGGGTAAGACGCTTGGCGCGGGATGTGCAGGAGCGGATAGAAAGGGAGCTCTTCCAGTGACACCACTTGAAGCTGAGCTGAGAGAATTGATTGTTGATGTCATCAATCTCGAAGATGTCACACCCGAAGATATCGGCGCTGAAGAAGACCTGTTTTCCGATGATGGGCTAGCGCTCGATTCAATTGATGCACTCGAAATCGGCGTTGCGATCCAGAAGCGCTATGGTGTGAAGCTCGACACGAATGACGAGAAGCTGCCCGAGCATTTCAAGAACCTGAAGGCCTTGGCACACCTCGTCGAAACGCGCAGGGAGGTAAAATCCTGATGACGCGGGAAGAAGCCTTCATCCGTATCAAGACAGACCTTGTGGAGATCTTCGAAATCGAGCCTGAAAAGATTGTGCCCGAAGCCACGCTTATGGATGATCTGGAACTCGACAGCATTGATGGCGTCGACATGATGGTTCACCTTCAGGAGCTCACCGGGAAAAAAGTGGCTCCAGAACAATTCGAATCCGTGAAAACGATCGACGATCTCACAGGGTTGGTGAAAACGCTGTACGAATGAGCTATCAGGTCAGCGCGCGAGGCAGGCATGCCGGTTAAGGCCCGCAGCATTCAGTTGCTCATAACCGCCCTGCTGCTGCTTTATCCGCTCCTGGTGCTCTTACTGGTACGATTGGTCGAACCGGTCTGGCTTGTTTTAGCGCTACTTGCAGCTCTGGTTGCACGTCTCTTGATCGGAGGTCGCTCTGCTCCGGTTTCCATGATTATTGCTTCCGCAACTGCGATTATTGCGATCGCTGTCATGTCAGCGTTCGACCAGGCGCTTTCCCTTCGCCTGTACCCGGTCTTCATGAATGCCGCGATGCTGGTAGCTTTCTCCGCGACCCTCATATGGCCGCCTACAATGATCGAACGCTTCGCGCGTATCTTCGAACCGGACCTGCCCGCGGAAGGGGTACGCTACACGCGCAAGGTAACGTTCGTATGGTGCGGCTTTTTTGTATTGAACGTGCTGGTTTCATTATGGACTGCGCTCTATGGCTCGATGCAGGTCTGGGCATTTTATAACGGCTTCATTGCCTACATCCTGATGGCCCTTCTATTCGCAGGCGAATACCTGGTACGGCAGGCCGTCAGAAAGACTTAGGCGAGGGAGATTGACTTGGGCAGTTTTATCAGTTCTCTCCTGGCAGCTTCTTCCGGAAGGCCGCTTTTTATGGGGCCGGAGAGCGCGGTGATCACAGCTGGAAATATCCGCGCTGCAGCCCGGCAACTGGTCCAGGATCTGCCTGCTTCTGACGAACCGTTATATCTCTACACGGATTCCGCTGCGGAGCTGTGTGCAGGTATCCTGGCCGCACAGCTATCGGGCCGCATGCCTGTCCTGCTGCCACAGGCAGGCGCAGCCTATTGTGACCATGTTGGTGCCGAACGTCAGCTGCTTGCCGGCAATGCCGCTCATGCGGGAACAGAGATCCGGATTGGAGCCTCCGGTCATGACGCCACGCTGGATATAAATCCATCGACGACAGCTACGCTGACATTCTTCACATCCGGCTCATCGGGAGAGGCCAAGCGCATTGAAAAACCAATGCATGTCATTGATGCCGAAGCAGAATTCTGGCGTGACTGGTTTGACGGCGCGATCGCCCATGTGACCGGCTCAGTTTCACATCAGCATATATACGGGCTGATCTTTCGCGTTGTTCTGCCGGTCATATCAGGCATCCCCTCATCGGACAGGCTCGCACTCTCATGGGAAGCATTGCTTGCCCCCGAGACCAACGGACTGCTTGTTGTTTCCAGTCCAGCTCACCTGACGCGCCCGCCCAGTGCCCGTTTTTCAAGCCAGGCAAGCCCCGCCTGGATTCTCTCATCTGGTGGTCCGTTGCCAGAGGCTGATGCAGATACCATAAATTCGCTCTTCGGAGCGTCTCCCCTCGAGATACTTGGAAGCACTGAAACCGGGGGGGTTGCAACACGCCAGCGCCACAAGGATGGCGAGTGGTGGACCCCCCTGCCGGTCGTCCAGACAATAGCTGGCAGCGAACAGGAACTGCTTGTCTCCTCTCCCTTTCTGTCTGACCCGGGTAGCGTCAGGATGGGGGACCGCGTTGAGCTGAGTTCCGATGGAAGATTTTGCCTTGCTGGACGTCTGGACCGGATTGTTAAAATTGAGGGTAAGCGTATCGCCCTGCCTCGTGTGGAGACCATACTCAAACAGCATGCAGGGATTATTGATGCCGCTGTCGTCATGACTGACCACAAGGGACAGTCCCAGCTTAGCGCTGTCGTAACTCTAGATGAAAATGCAAAGAAGCAACTGGGAAAACTCGGTCGCTTTCGCATGGCGCGCAGCATCTCTGCGAGCCTGTCAAATGCACTTGAACCAGCAGAACGACCAAGACGCTGGCGGTTCGTTTCCGACATCCCTGTAAATGCGCAATCAAAACGCACTCAATCGAGTCTGGAAGCCCTTTTCACGGCTCCGGACATGCTTGAGCTGCTCGCCCCAGACACTTTTGATGTCGATGGCTTCACGGCAGAATTAAGCTTCATAGCAAGGCCTGACCTTCCATGGTTTCAGGGTCATTTCAGTGAGATGCCGGTGCTTCCAGGACTGGCGCAGGTCCATATAGCGGTGCGCCTTGCCGAAGAAATCTGGGCTGCAGGTCCGGCCAGCATGAACGTTAACCGGTTGAAATTCCACCGGCTGGTTACGCCTGATGAGAATGTCTCTGTGAAGCTGTCCTTCCGGCCAGAAGCAAAAAAGCTTGAATTCGCGTTCTCGCATTGCAATGCACGCGTTTCGACCGGGCTCGTAGGATAGGCCGGCAAGCTGGCAATGAATGCTAAATTAATAAACAGGAATTGGATCTTACCATGGCGGCTGATTCAGGAGATGTCCGCGAGTTCGTGTTCGGCATTGATGAGCTGGACACAACGAGCCTCGAGGATATCGCCTTCAGGCGCAAAAGCACCCGTCTAAGCCATGACCCAGCTGTTCTCGATGTCATAAACCGTTCCGCTGGGCATGTTCAGAATACTCTTGATAAATCAGGAAAAATATATGGCGTTACAACAGGGTATGGCGACAGCGTCATCCACGAGGTTGCGCCCGAACTCGTAGCAGAGCTGCCCCTTCATCTTTCACGGTTCCATGGCTGCGGGCTAGGTCGGATGCTTACACCAGAGGAAACACGCGCCACCCTTGCCGTTCGGCTCGTGACGCTTGTACGGGGCTGGTCTGGTGTAAGTCTTGAGCTTGTCGAACGGCTCGCTGACATGCTTCGGCTCGATATCCTCCCATTGATACCGGCAGAAGGCTCTGTTGGCGCTTCGGGAGACCTAACCCCACTGTCCTATATCGCTGGCGCCGCCATTGGCGAGCGCGATGTTCTGCATCGGGGCGAAGTGAAACTGGCACACAAGGCATTCAAGGAAGAAGGTCTGCCGCAAGTTACACTAAAGCCCAAGGAAGCCCTGGCAATCATGAACGGTACTTCCGTTATGTCGGCACTCGCCGGACTGGCACTTGAACAGGCTACCCGGCTGTCGAAGGCCGCAACCCGGCTGACTTCGATGTGCTGTCTTGGCCTGCTTGGCAATCCCCTGCATTTCGACCAGCGCCTCTTCGATGCCAAGCCGCATCCAGGTCAGGCGAGGATCGCCACTCGTATCCGTGGAGATCTTGCTGCATTGAAGAACGCACATCAGGCGCTGCGCATGCAGGACCGCTACTCCTTGCGCTGCGCACCTCACGTCATCGGTGTGCTGGAAGACGCGATGCCATCTCTGAGGACCACTCTTACAACAGAGATTAACTCGTCCAATGACAACCCGCTATTCGATCCGGTGACGGGAGATGTTCTGCATGGCGGACATTTCTATGGAGGGCACGTATGCCATGTCGCCGACACGCTGAAGGTACAAATCGCCAATCTCGCTGACCTGATGGACCGTCAGCTTGCGACCTTGGTCGACACACGTTTTTCAAACGGTCTGCCGCCGAACCTGTCAGGCGCAACCGGCAAACGCGCAGCCATCAATCACGGCTTCAAAGCCGTTCAGATTGGTGTCTCAGCCTGGACGGCGGAAGCTTGTAAACTGACCATGCCAGCAAGCGTGTTCTCCCGCTCCACCGAGTGTCACAATCAGGACAAGGTCTCCATGGGCACAATCGCTGCGCGGGATGCCTTGAGGCTCAACGAGCTTGTCGCACAGGTAGCCGCTGCTCATTTCATGGCCTGCAGTCAGGCCATCGAGTTGCGGCTAAACCATGATGAGCTCACGGATGAAATGGTAGGCGAGCCGATCCTGGCGCAGGTTGAGCAGGTACGTCAGTTTACATCATTTCTTGATGAAGACCGGCCAATGGATACGGCGCTGCGGGCACTTACCACTGCCTTGCTCGACGGCACCTTCAACGCCGGTTTTCCGGCCTGATCAAGGAGACTGCGAGTAGATCTTAAGGGAATAACCAAGATCCAAGTTGGTCAATTCCTGATACTGGCGCCCGCCCTCCGAAGCCACGTCATACCGAATTTCGATGATCGTCGTACCGCCGTAACGGATCTTCCGGCTGTTATCGGCCTCCTCGAGGCTAACCCCCTTTGGCAAAGCCTCAGAAACCTTGGCCTGGGGCCAGAAGACGAGAAATATATCCGCCAGCACATTCAGGCCAGAAAGGTTTTCGGGAGTGTAGGCATATCGGGTTTCTTCAACACCATTCTCCGTCCAGGCAATCTCCATGATACGCGGTCCATTCAGTGCGACCATGACAATGTCGACACGCTCGGCATCAGCACTGAGTGTAGCCTGGAATGCAGTCTTGCGGGTCTCATGACTGGCGACGACAGTCTGCACTGCTTCAAGACGACCTTCATAGCCGGGAACAGGTGGCAGCTGCAACGCAACTTCACGTGCGATACTTACCGCCGCGCTTTCTTCGCCGGTCTGGCGAATGGTCTCACATGCCGTCAACAGAATGACAGCAAACACCACCCCCAAGGCAGTACAGTTGCGAACCAGGTTAGGCACGGGTCATTGAATCCATAAGCCGGAAGAAGCGCTGTGGATCACGGACGATCGGGTTGTTCCTGTCCCAGGCATAACCTGCCAAGATGGCCGTGAAGTGCTTTGTGATGTCGTGGCCACGTGTCTCCATGAAAATCATGTGCTGGAGGAGGCCTTCATACCAAGCGTTCACACAGGCCCGAAAAACATTTACGCCTACAGAGAGCTCTCCCGCGAATTCGCTGTCCCAGTCCACAATTTCACCGCGAAGCTCGCGGTCGACCAGACCGGCGGCGAGTGTGGCCGACTTCATGGCAATCGTAATACCTGAGGAAAAAACCGGGTCGAGAAATTCTGCTGCATTGCCCAAAAGCACAAAGCGCTTACCAGTCAGCGCTTTGACACTACATGAATAACCTACGGTCTCTGCTGCGGGGCGTGCTTCGGTCGCATCCTTCAGGACGTCTGCCATGAAGCCGGATCGTCGCGTAAAGTACATGAGCCGTTCGTCAGCCGTTTCCCCTGCACGGCTGATAACTTCATCACGACCGACCACACCAATAGACGCGCGTCCGTCCGCCAGAGGTATCAGCCACAGCCAGACCTGCGGGTCTATTGGATCTACCGAAATCAGGATCTTGTTCCGGTCAAAACCCGGATGGGTGATATTGTCGATAACGTGCTTGAAACACGACCTGCGCCGCTCCTGTCCTGAAGGCTCCTCAAGATCGAGCAAACGCGGCAAGACACGGCCAAAGCCCGACGCATCCAGTACAAAGCTGGCACGGACCTCCGACTCAGCCTCCTCTTCATCCTCTACGGTCAGGATCACGCCTTCTGCTTTCTCTGCGAAAGCTTTTACACTGGTTCCGAATGTGACGTCCGCGCCGCGCTCTTTCGCCTTACAAATAAGGACGTCATCAAATATGTCGCGGCGGACCTGAAACACTGTTCCAGGGCCAGGCGTCGATTTCTCCGGAAAACTTATCGGCTCATAACGCCCATTCATGAAGAAGGCAGCACCATCCTTGTATTGAAAACCCTGCGCTTCCACCGCTTCCAGCAGGCCTGCGTTTTCCATGAACTCCACACAGTGGGGCAGCAAGCTCTCACCGATCGAAAATCGCGGAAAGTGCTGACGCTCAACGACCCGGACTGACCATCCTTTCTCGACGAGTAGCGATGCAGCGACTGCACCAGCTGGTCCCGCCCCGATAATGGCGACGTCACAATCCATGCTCATGAGTTTCCCCCTCACATTTCGCCAGCCGGTAGGGCAGCATAGAATATACCAAGCCGCAAACCACACCAGCAGCCACTGTTACTCCGAAGCTTCGGACCGGAAAGGTTTCGCTCATGGCCAGCAGCCCCATCGAAAGTAAGGTCGTAACCGCCCCCACAAGTACGGCTGTTGGTGTCCAGTTCTCACGTTTACGTCCAGCTTCCCACATGAAAGCGGAATAATCGATGCTCACACCAAACAGCACCATGGCTCCAGCCATTGCAAAGAAGGAAACAGGCAATCCAAACACCGCTGGAATGAATATCCCGCCGAGCATGGCCGCACATGGAGCAGCTACGATCCCCAGTGCCCGCCAGTTTCGATAAACAAACAGAATGAAAATTGCAGATACCACCGCAGCGACAAGCAGGGAAAGTGCAGCAAGGATGCGATAGGAACCGAATGCTTGCGTGTACACGGCCGCTACATCGACCTGCCGGCTATCATCGTTATGCGGCCCCTTCCAACCGCCAACACCAATGGGTTGGGCGATGAGAAAATGCATGCCATCTTTCCCGGTGACATGCAGGTCATTAAGCCAATCGGGCCTCTGGGCATCCGAAGGGGTAGAATCTTGCGGACGTGAAGAAAGGCCAAGCCGTGCCTGTAAATCATTTAGGTATGGTGCCTCGAGCCGGGTAGCGATGACTTCACGATTGTCCGCACGGCGCTCATTGGAAGGATCCATCCGGCTGAATGCGAGAACGCCTGCATCTTCCGGCAAAGTCTGCAGTGCCGCTTCCTCGGCACGTTTGGCATCATTCAGGCTCGTTCCCTGCGACACCAGAAAGGTTTGCGAAGCCACGCCACCAGTAATCGCTTCGATCTGCGCTTCTTCTTCCAGCAGTGTTTCATCGCGCGGCTGGAATTGCCGGACGTCATCCAGCACATCAGCATTCATCGCGCCAAGGACGGTCAGTCCCGCCAGAAGCAGGCATATGCTCATGTACAGGATACCGCCCGGCATACGACGATTGACGCTCGATGTAAGGCGCAGCCAGCGCTGGTATGTGACCTCCGGGCGACGAGGGGCGCTTTCCAGTGGGACATATACGAACAGGACAAGCAACCAGGCCGTTATCACCCCGGCTACGGCAAACAAGGCAAATTGCCGGAACATGGCGACATCAAGAAAAGCAAGCGCAGAAAACCCGGCCGCTGTTGTCAGCATTGAAACAGACATTGGCCGCAAGATATGCCCACGGCGAACGGCTGGGTTCTGCCAGTTGCTACTCGCTCCTGCCGCCATGGCATGGACCGCATAGTCCGCGACAACCCCGACAAGCATGGCCGCGAATACGAGAACCAGTATATGCACATGCCCGAAAACAAGCAGGGTCGCCGCGAAACCCGAAAGCGTGCTCAGGCCAATCAGCCCAATCACATAGATAATATTCGCCACGCGTCCAAAGACGATCCAGAAAAGTACAGTAACGCCAATAAGCCCCAATCCGCCAATGATCGTCATTTCCCGTTTGGCCGATTCTGCTGCATGCGCTGCGTAAAATACAGCTCCGGAGCGAGCAAGATTGACACCTTCCGGCACCCAGCGTTCCTCCCATTTCCTGACGGTTTCAATAACCTGTTCCTGCGTACTCAACTGGAATGCCGATTGAGTCAGACGGCCTAAAACGAAGTTGCCGGTCGAGAGCTGTCCTATCGAGGCTGGCGATAGGCAGTCAGCCAATCGCAGGGTCAACAGAAACGGATCCGCTGCGATCAGATCACCAGGGACCGGCAGGCCTACACCATATATCCGGGCCAGGGCTTTCTGGCGGATTGCAGCGGCCGTTTCTTCGGTAAACTTATCCGGGTCCCGTTCGCACAAAAGCTCTCGCCGGTTGGCAAACAGCCATCGGCCCGTCTCGCTGCCTGCTGCAGTGTCAGCAACAAAGAGACCAGATTCTTTAAGACGTTTCTTCAGTTCAGTCGTGGCTGTATCCGCAGTATCGGTCGTCTCTGCCGTGACCAGGAACGCAACTCTTCCTGCTGCCACGTCTCCCGATTTACCTATGGCTGTCTGAACAGACGGGGGCAGTGAGTGACCGGGCAGAATGGAGTGCAGGTTTGTATCAAGAGCAGCCCCACCACTCAGACGCAGGGAAACAATAATCGCAGCACAACATAACCAGCCGGCGACCGCCGCAATAATCCAACGCTGGCGCCCCCATGACATGGTTATCCGTCCTGAAAGGTAACGATCATCTCATCACCATTGGTCTGATCCAAACGGATTTCATCTACAGTAGCGCAACCCGATACGGTCATCCCGGCAATATAGTCCGAAACCTGCTCCCCTTTTGGCGACAGCTTCACGCGCCAGCGCCTCTCTAGCGACGCCATGGTCTCGATAGAGAAATAGGATTCAGCATCCTCCATATTCCCGCCGAGCACATCGAGCAGCCCCGTCGTCAGCATCGGATTCATCCCCCCGCCAGTCTCTATTGGCTCGGCTGGTCCCCCCTCGACAGATTGAGTGATACCTGCCTCGGTTATCGTGGTCGTGATGTTCAACGGGTTGGTAACTGTCCAGACTACACGGTCTGGTTCTATGCTCACAGTACCTGTTGAAATCAGGGGCTGATCAACGCCATCCAGCGTTCGGACCTGTTTGAAACTGCGTTGACCGGAAACTTCAGTAGCATCTTCGAATGACGGGCAAGCCGTGCTCGCTGCAGCAGGTGTACCCACCGAGACCAGAAACACGAGAGGGACGATAACAAGGCTCATTTCAGAAATGGCTCCACCTTTTTGCGAAACACGTCTGGTGTTTCCCACAACATCTTCTTTGATCCGGCATCGACCGCAACCTGGACGGTATGAGCTTTTACGAGACGCTTCGATGTTTCTTCATCACTGATTTCGAAGGCGATTTTGAGGCGGTTCTCCCACTCCAGAAGACCTGCAGTCACGATAATGGATTGATGCAACACTACAGGGTGGGCATAGCGGATATGCATGTCGATAACCGGCCAAGCGTAACCGGACGCTTCCATCTGCGCATAATTGTAATCGAGCCGATCCATAAGCGCGACGCGGCCAAGCTCAAGAAAGCGTGGATAATTACCGTGCCAGACAACATTCATCGGATCGAGATCATGAAACTGGGCCTGAGCCTGCGCAGAGGCTGTCAGAATTGCCTTTCTCATGCTTGATGCTCCGTCTTGTCGGCGGTCGCAGTATCGGCATGCGCGTTTTGTGAACTGCCAGCCTTGCCCCAGTAGTCGAAGAAATTGAACCACTGCAATGGGGCTTCCACCAGCACGTCTCTCAGCATCTCGGCATAAAGCTCCATATACGTCTTGATCGCAGCTTCTCTGTCCCGTCTCGGCAACGTTACAGGATCGGCCAATAAGCGAAAATCAATCCTGAAGGGGGGCTTTCCCTTTCGTCTCACGCAAGCAAGGAAATACGTCGGGCATTTAAGTGCTGAGGCAAGAATGAAAGGCCCGGCGGGAAACCGGGCCGTGTCCCCGAGAAACCTGACTGGAAGCATCGCACTTTCTCTGAGCTCTCCAGGCGGACTCCTGTCAGCCGTCAAAACGACCCATTCGCCATTCTCCACAGCTTCGGAAAGCTTCATGGCAATGGAAATATCAATCTCCTCGACCTGTACGACACGCACAGTTGAGTCTGCCGAAAACCGGTTGATCACAGCATTGAAGTTTTCAGCATTCTGTGTGTGGACCAGAACGGTTACCGGAAACCGCCTGTTTACCGTCGCCACGCCGCGAATAAGCTCCGGATTGCCAATATGGGCCGTCAGGACGACGCCACCCCGACCGCTGCGCTTGGCCTCATCAAATAGCCCTTCGTTCACGCCTTCAATCTGTTCCGGGCGGATCTTCCCTGTCCAGCTTGCAACCTTGTCGAGCATGGAACCGGCAAATGCCATGAAATGGGAAAACCCCGTCGAGACGCCGGGCCGTTTCTTCAGCAGGCCGTCCCGCCACGCCCGCTCGAGGTAGTCACGCGATGCCCGGCGCTGCTTATGCCCACTCAGGTAGAAGAATCCGACAACAGGCGCCAGCAAGGCTAATGTTATACGCCGCCCAAGAAGTTTGTAGATCCAGGCAGACAGTAGAATGCCTGAGTAGGTCCCACGTTCCGCCTGTTTTGACCAGCTTTCCACTACTGTCACCCATCTCGGCTATGCGGCTTCAATCCTGCATTCAGCAAGTGGGCGTCAAGTGCTGTGGTATGTACTAAGCGCGCTAGCTAACAGGTTTTTCTTCTACAAAAGAAATGAAGGCTGACGTTCTGTCAGCCTTCTCTTCCAGCCCTGATTGTAGATCACTCATACATGGAATGACATTTTATCTCGGAACGTCAGCACTCAGACTGATATCGAGATTTTCGCGAAAGCCCGTCTGAGTGTTCAGCACCGAGAAGTCGAGCGAAACCTCTGCAACTCGTTCGCCCGTCCGGGCATGCACCGTAAAATGATCATCACGCTCTATCCGGACTACGTCGCTGGTGTTCTGAAAGGTCACTCTGGATGTGTTCTGCAGGGTAAAGTTCAGGGGGCAGTTGTTTACGATGTCGACTGGCAGGACTGCGCTTTCATCAGGATAAGAACTTACACTCAGACTGAGACAGGCCTTCACCACCTTTTCCACATTTTCTGCCTTGCCCAGCAGGTCATCATAATTCCAGGCTACCGTATCACCATTCAGCAATGCCGTTTTCATTGCTTCAGGTGAACGTGTTTCTGCAATTACCAGCGTCATGGGCCGATGGCCGCCATTGCCGGCATCATGCGTCCAGTCGACAAGACCATGAATGTCCGAAGTGCCCAGAACAGTCAGCCCTTCCCCGAGCGCGATTTCCAGAGCGTGCTCGGAGTGGCCATCCAGTGTACCATTGGCGACTTCGATCCCATGCAGGAGCCCATCGGCAATAAGTTCGCGATGATAGTCCGACAGGCGGGCGATCCCATCTGGCTGCTGAGGGACCCAGTTGGGATGGTTCAGGAAGACAAAGGCACCCTGTTCATTTGCCGCCTCGATCGCTGCACGTGGACTATCGGTCAGTAGTGCGTTGGCATCGTCAAGGAAGACAGCATTGATATGGCCATGCGGCTGGCCGCGTGTGACTTCAGCGCCATTGATGACGAAGAGTTCTCGTCCGTCGCCAGCTTCCAGCGCTTCTGTTGCAACCTCATATGACCTGTTTCGATCTGGGTGAGGGATATCTTCCTTATGCGGCTGATGCTCAAGATGCTCTGTCACAGCCAACATCTGGAGACCATCCTTACGGGCTTCCTTCACACGGATCGAAGGCCAGACTTCCCCATCGGAAAACACCGTATGAGTGTGCAGGTCAGCCGCGAGAATAACCTTGCCCTCCTCTGTTTTCGGAAATTCAACGGCACGCTCATGGGCTGCCGCAATGCCCGCCATACCCAGCATGAGGGTTATGGCTGTCAGTATTCTCGTCTGCATCGCCTTCAAACTCCTTGATTTAGAGATCTTTTTGAAAAGCTTCCGGGTCACATGTCCTTCAGCCGCATCTCGACATCTGTATTTACCGGCGAGTCCGGATCCGTAACCTTTTCCACAGTACGGAAAGTGGCCTGCCAATCCTTTGCCCCGGCCGTACACTGCAAGTAGCCACGTGCCCGGCCATTGACGTATTTCGCGTGTGGATTGAGGTCTCGGGCTTTTTCGAGCCGGGGTGACCATGAACAAACCGATGAGATCGATGTGGCCGCGAAGTTGTGCGCTATTGGCGCGCCCTTCGGTCTGTCGGGATCGCGGTGGACATTCATGGCAGCAGCCGAGTGCCAGTCGCCACTGAGGATCACCGGGTTTGAGACATCCTGCGCCATCGCATCTATCAAACGCTGGCGCTGCACAGGATAGCCATCCCACTGGTCCATATTGCGTGCCGGTCCGTTTGCCGTCTCTTCATATGTGAAAGGCGCAAACCAGGTCTGCTGTGCAATGACATTGTAGCGTGCATCGCTT
Organism: Henriciella sp.; assembly: GCF_029936995.1. Lineage (GTDB taxonomy): Bacteria > Pseudomonadota > Alphaproteobacteria > Caulobacterales > Hyphomonadaceae > Henriciella. The sequence goes on along the minus strand of NZ_JAPYRE010000004.1, from coordinate 128,878 downwards.
GATTTCAGCTGGTCCAGAAGCCAGGCTTCCTGCGCTGCCCCTGTCATCGTGCGCCCTTTGTCGGCCAACGCATCGCAGGCGTCAGCGCCCGGAAAACCTCCACCACAAACCTGATCGGAGCGGTGCTGTCGTGTGTCCAGCAAGTTCACTTGTGCAGGCCCAAACCGGTAGGCCCCATACATCTGGAGACCGGACACCCCGGGCGGCAGCTCGATCGGCATATGCTCATAAAAGGCCTGGAAGGCTGCCTGCCTACGCAGTGCGAACTCTTGAGGCGTTTGCTTCTCCGGATCCTGTGGTGTCAGCGACGCCCAATTATTATCAACTTCGTGATCATCCATTGCCACAAGCCACGGTGCTGCCGCATGAGCAGCCTGCAGGTGGGGATCACTTCTGTAGAGTGCATACCGGTTGCGATAGTCGTAAAGACTGACGATTTCAGCACTGTTATGCTGGCGCACGACATCATAGGCGACAGCGTCTTCGATGTTATCGGGACGAACCGAACGCAGCGTGCCTATACCCCCCTCATAGATATAATCCCCGACATGTATCACCGCATCCGGTGCCCACTCAGCGATATCCCGGTAGGCTGCGTACCGCCCCGTCTCCCACGCCTGACAGTTGGCAAGTGCAAGGCGCGCTTCTGCTGCACTGCGATCACTCGTCCGGGTACGCCCTATGGGGCTCTCATCCTCACCAAAATAGAACTGGTAGAAATACTCCCGCCCGGGAGCCAGCCCTCCCACATGAAGATGAATCGAATGGCCTTTCACGTGGGATGTATTCACGACACCCGTGCGCACTTCATCCCGCATCATTTCATCCCGGCAGACACGGTAGCGAACCGTCGTGAGCCCACGGGCCATTCCGCCCCCCTTCAACGGCTCCGGCGCAAGCCGTGTCCAGAGCAGAACGCTGGTCTCACGCGGCACGCCGGAGGCAACGCCAAGCGTAAAATGGTATTTGTCGGACTGGGCCCTGGCCATGCCGGGCACCCAGAGCGCGGCACCCGTGGATGCCAGGAAAAGTCGACGGGAAAACATGCAACTGGCCTTTCAGTCATGAAGGAGAAGGAGGGCCGCCGGCAAAAGAGGGGGCGAACTGCCGGCGGCCCATCAGCCCACCATGGCTCCTGTACGCGACATGGATATGACCGCGCAGGACTGCCGGGTGGAACTAGAAGGTGTATTCGTACTGAATCCAGACCGAGCGGGGTTTCCCGTTCCAGCCATACTGGCGGTAGTAGCCCGCATCGTTCGGACCGATTTCGCCACGGATGGCCGCCCGGTCCCGTGAATAGCTGGAGCCACCTGACGCGCGCTCGAAGTAATCTTCGTCAAGCAGGTTCACGCCGCGGATCAGGAAACGGTGTTGCTTCTCGTCACCCATGAAATACTGGACCGAGCCATTGAGCACGAAATAGTCACCGAAGTTCAGCCGCTCAAATACGCGGTTACCATTCTCGTCGACCATCCGCGCCACGCTTGTCCCCGAATTGGCATATTCCGCACCCTGCCAGCGAGGGTTGAGCGAGAAGACCCAACGGTCTGTCGGCGTGTAGGTAATCAGGCCTGAAAGCGTCCAGTCCGGTCGCTCTGAAGACTGGATTTTCTCAGCGGCCCCACGCACCCCAGGTATTATATAGCCATCTGGTGAGAGAAGTGCCGCATCCACACCGCGGGCATTGAGCGTGGCAAGCTCGTCTGCGCTGTAGGTGCCATCGAGGTTAAATCCAGTTCCCTCCAGGCGCGCGAACTGACCAAAGGTCGAGTTCGGCTGCAGCGATTCCATGTCCGTAAAAGAAAAGTCGGCCTGCCACTTGTCGAAGTCGAAGGCCACATCGATTGTAAACCCTTCGATTTCCTGCGTACTGAGCGTATTCACTGCGACTGACTGGCCCGGTTCAAGAAGACCTGCAGCCGCTGTTGCGCAGAATGCATCCGGAGGTACGATGGATTCCCGGTTCCCCTCGATTGCAGAAGTATCATTCAACAAGTCGGGGTAAAGTGGATCCGCCACATCATTGGCATACTGCAGGCAGACCTGGCCGATACTCCGCGAGGAAAACTGGTTATCAATATCGGTTTCAAAGTAGCCAAGCTCGATATTGTAGGTTCCGCCAAAGATATCTCCATCGATACCGGCCCCCACATTGAATGTATCAACCTCCTGCGGATCGAGCCCGGGATTAATGTTCGAGCCCGAACCAAACGCCCCGATCTCGTCAATTTTCGGCAGGCTGTAGGAAGTACCGCCCGAACCGCGGGCATATAGACCATAGCCAAAATTCTGACGCACGCCGATCTTCCAGATCGACTGATCCTCAAAGTTGTCATTGAAGTCATGCCGCGCGGCAAAAGAGCCGTTGAACCCCTGGAGAAGCGGCAGCGAAACGCGGGCATCACCGTAAACACCTGTGCTCGTCAGCGTAACATCCCGCACACCGAAAGCGTCGTCTGAATTATCCTTGTAACTGGTGTTTTGAACCCCGGCGACGACTTCGAGATAATCATTCACTGTATAGGTTGCCCGCGCATTCAAACCGTAGTCGACGTAGCCGGACTCGCGTTGGTCAACTGTCCCGAAGCCTTTGGTCGGCCCGCCATCGCCGAAGCTTGCCGTCGACTGTATCGCATAACCGATCGGGTTGCCGATCGGGAACGGATTGTCGAATGTGCCGTAGGGTTGTCCATAGAACGGGCTATCCGGATCGCTATTGATATAGAATGCGCGCTCAATGCCTTCCGGTGTGTTCGGAATATCGTCATAAGCACCCCCAGCCGAGCCATTCGGATTGGTTACACACCCTGCCGGAAGGGCCGGAATACCACTGGCAAACGCTTCGAAATCTGCTGCCGTTGCGAAGCCGGTAATGCCCTGATTAGCCGCCATCGCCTGTACGTCATCAGGCAGGTCGGAGAGGCGCGGAATCTGGCAGATACGGGCATCTATCTCGTTATTCTTGAGCTGCGGATCTTGGTAATGCGCCTCGATGTCGATCTTCAGCTTGTCATTGAAGCGGTGCTTGAATGAACCCTGGTAGATCGGGAATTCCGTGAAGTTTGGCTGGAAGACGGTCGACTGCGGGAATGAATCGCGAAAGTCGATGGTCGTATAGGACGCTCCAAGACGAAGTTCTGTTTCCGGTGCGATCTGCCAGAGATACTTCAGCCCCAGGCTGTTGAAGCTATATGGAAATTCGTGACGCCCGCCCAGTGCGAGGACATTGTCACCATAGGCTTCTTTTGAGAACAGCTCATGAGCGTCCGTCTCATAGGAGCGGCCATATACCATGAAAGAATGCTTGCCCTGATCATCAATCGGAACAGCAATGTTTCCGTAAAGCTCACGCGTCTTGTAGGAGCCGGTATAGACACCGAACTGCCCCTTCAATTCGCCTTCAGGCTGCTTGGTATTCACACTAACGACGCCGAGGCCGCCATTGGAACCGAAATAAAGGCTGTTACCACCCCGATAGACCTCCACACTTTCAATCATGCGTGGATCGATAGCCGTCGCCGGCCACAGGTCTTCCAACGGTGATGAGCGATCAAAATACGGCACGCCATCGACCAGCAGAAGAGTATCCCTGTCTGTGCCGCCATCGATGCGTATCGTGAACTCGCCCTCATCCGGCGAGTAACCAATGTTCGCACCACGGATAAGGCCTGAAGCCAGCTCACCAAAGTTCGTGAACCCCCCGGTTTCGATCTCTTGATCGCTAATCAGCTGGACTTGCGTACCGTATTCGGCAAAGTCGACCGCCAGATCGCTCGCATTCGCATCAACCTGCTGCCCTTCGACGCGAACAGCCTGAAGACGACGTTCGCCACGTTGCCCGTTTGCACCTTCCTGCGCCCACGCCATATGCGGAAAAACCGCGCTCATCATGAGCAGCGATGTTCCCGCAAGTAATGTCTTTTTGGTTCCAAAAGTCATTGCCAACTCCCTAAATCCCGCAATTCGCCCTCATGAGGCCCGGTGGAAGCACTCTTCCTGAGTGCATCTCACGAGCGCTCTGCTAGAGAGGCTTTGCGACACTGAGTTGAACCTTCCGCAACATATTAATGAATATTATGCAGTCTGCTTGATCCTTTTAATGAGAAATGCTCATTACCGTTTCGTCTAGCATGGAGAATCGATATGAGCGGCGACAGTGGCGTATGGCAGACCCTCACACCGGAAGACACACACGTCCTGGGGAGCACGTCAGGCTTCATTGTGGACTGGGATGGATGCTGCGCCCTGGACAACCGCCTGCTGCCGAACGCCTCACGATTTCTGCGTCAGGTTCAGGATCGCGTAGTCATTCTGTCGAACAATTCCTCTGACACGCCAGATACGTTCGAAAGCATCCTCGCTGATGCCGGAATTCAAATAGACAGAGATCGGATTATACTGGCCGGAACAAGCGCGATTGAGCATGCCATTGCGATTCAGGCCGAAAGAGCCATGATCCTTGGCTCTTCGAAAATGAAGGCCTACGCTCGTAATGCCGGACTGAACATCGTACGGGATCATCCCGACACGGTTCTGCTCTTAAGGGACACACACCTTTCCTATACGCGTCTCGAGTCTGCGGTGAATGCAATCGCATCAGGCGCCAAGCTGATCGTTGCAAATCCCGACCTTACTCACACCGGCGAAAGGGGACGCATCAAACCTGAGACGGGTGCGCTCCTGGCCGCGCTTAAAGCCTGCATAAGCCTTCCACCCTCAAGTTACGAAGTGGTTGGAAAACCAGCCGCCCCCCTATTCTATCGGGCACTTGCACGGCTGGACCTTGGACCGTCGCAAACAGTCATGATCGGGGATAACGCAAAGACGGACCTGGCAGGCGCTCAACGCCTTGGCATACCCTGCTTACTCGTCGGGGATCAGCCGGACCAGATGATGTGGACGCTCGCAGAGCAGCTAGAAGCGCTTGATTGAAAGCACGTCGAATGTGTCTCTCAGCTTGCTGATCGAGCGGTCATGATCCCTCAACGCCAATGCCGCTATCAGCGTATCCATAATGCAGAGCTGAGCAATACGACTGGTCATTGCTTCGGTACGGAACTTGGTCTCACGTGACATGGTGAAAAGCTTGATATCGGCATAAGCCTGGATAGGCGAGCTGGCAAAATTTGTGATCACGATAACCTTGGCGCCCGCCTCCTTGGCCAGTCGAGTGGCCGCCAGGGTTTCATGCGTTGCCCCCGAATGCGAAATCGTCAGAACCACGACATCGGAATCCGTCTGCGATGCGCTAATCGCCTGAATATGACTGTCCACGACGACCTTCGCCTCAAGCCCAATGCGCAACATACGGTATTGCGCATCCTCAGCAATCGGTGCGGACGATCCAATACCGTAAACCTCTATTCGCTTGGCTGAACGAATGACATCTACTGCCGCAGCCACAGCATCCGGGTCCAGCACTGAAACCGTATCGCGCAGAGCCTGCTCGCCGGCATGGAACATCTTCTTGCAGATCGTCTGCGTATCATCGCCCTGCTGCAGGTCCTCGTGAATGAACTGAACCGGCTGCACAACCTCCTGCGCCAGGCTAAGCTTGAGCTGCTGGAACCCTTTCAAGCCGAGCTGCCGACAGAAATTGATGATACTACCCTCGCTAATCCCGGTAGTCTCGGCCAGCTGGGTTATCGATAACCCTGCAACCTGAAGCGGATTCTCCATGACATAATCGGCAAGCTCTCTCGTGCGCGGCCCAAAGGAGTCATAACGGACACGAATACGGTTGGTGATGTTCGTAACGAGTGACTGCTGCATGATTGCATCCAATATGGGCCCACTTGAATCGCTACCCAAGCAAATGGCCGCCTTGATTGAGAATCTCTCCATATCACTCAACCAAAGTGAGATAAACTCATTTATCTATCATAAAAATGCTGCAAATGCGTAACCCAGTTGTCGTACTCCAGAGCTAAGCAAATCTTCCTGTAGAAGTCTCGACTACAAGGAAAGGTGTCAGCATTGGTCAGGATGATTCTGGTTACATTCATCAGCGGTCTTGCAAGCATGCTCGCTTGGGCGGATCCAGCCGGAACAGAAGAAGATCCCCTACGTGTGATGCTTATTCCAGCCGATGGGGGGACGAGCGACGGCACGCTTTCTGATTTCCAGCCGCTGTTTGACGGCCTTACTCACATTACCGGTCTTCATTTCGACATCCGCACAGGCCAGAGCTACGCCGCTGTTGTAGAAGGCCTCTGCTCGGGCGTAACCGACATCGCGTGGCTTGGCCCCGTATCTTTCGAAACCGCTCACCAGAAGGGCTGTGCAGAACTACTCGCTGTAGAAGTGTCTAATGGCGCATCTACCTACTATGCGGGGCTGTTCAGCCGTCGGGATTCTGGCATAGAATCCCTGGAAGACTTTCCGGGTCACTCTCTCGCTCTTGGGTCAATTCATTCTGCCAGCAGCTTCGCCTACCCGATGGCCATGCTCATCGAGGCCGGGATCGATCCGCTGGAAGAACTGAGTGATATCCGCATCACCGGCAGTCACTCCAACAGCCTCATGGCGCTTGATTCCGGTCATGTGGATACAGCTGGTGCCTCCTTTGTATCTTTCGAACGAGCCTTGAACTCCGGTGCGATTGAAGCAGCCAATATCCGGATCGTTGCAAAGTCCGCACCCATTCCCAATCCTCCTCTTGCCATGCACCCCTCCCTAGCGGACGAGCGCAAAGCTCAGTTACGTGACGCCCTTGCCCGAATTCACATGGTCGACGGAATCAACCCGGCGATGATCCGCGGTTATGGCGGGAAAAGGGTTGATAGCTACGATACGGATATGACGTCTTCGGAGTTTATTGAAATGCTCTCCGGCCTGAAAGAGATCGACGACGCCTTCCGCGGCGAAGTGCTCTCAAAATCCAGCGGCAATTAATCATGATGTACCCATACCGTGTGCCACGCAGCTGGTCCGAGACATCTGGGCAATCCCCCCTGTCCTGCCTGAGCTTCCAGAACGTGACCAAGACATATGAGGGTGCTGTTCGCGCACTGGACGAAGTAACGCTCGACCTTGAGCCTGGTCTGCTGACCGTTCTGCTTGGCGCTTCCGGGTCTGGAAAAACGACACTCCTGAAAACTGCAATCGGTCTCGTCGAACCGGATAGCGGCACAGTCCGCATAGGTTCTCTTGCCATGGCCGGGCGAACAAAATCAGCCGCACGGCGAAGGCTTGCTATGATCCATCAGGATTTCGGCCTCGTCACGCGGCTCAGTGTGGCTCGTAATGTGATGGCAGGCGTCTGCACCGAGACAAGTTTGTGGCGCCTACTGCTTCAGGCCTACCCGAAAGATGTCCAGCTACGCGCTGCCGAAGCTCTTTTCTCCGTTGGTCTCACGGCCAGCCAGTTCAACCGCAAGGCACGCGACCTTTCCGGCGGCCAGATGCAGCGGGTGGGCATTGCACGCGCGCTCATGCGCTACCCTCAAATTCTACTGGCCGACGAACCGATCGCCAGCCTCGATCCAGCTGCTTCGGACAACGTGATGCAGATCCTGCGCCGCCTTTGCGATGAACGCGGGATCGGCGTTGTGTGTTCGCTCCATCAGATTTCTTTTGCCAGGCGCTATGCAGACAGGATCGTCGCCATGCGCCATGGCCAGGTCATCTTTGATGGTCCGCCCTCAGCATTTTCTGGCGAGCGCCTTGAGCACGTGTTCGGGCAGGAAGCCACTGCGACCAGTACACCGCGTCTGGCTCATCCAGTGCCCGCCGCGGGTAAGTATATGACATGAGCATGGCTTCTTCTGCTTCACCTCCCCAGGACTGGCGCATGAAGCCCGCATTCAGCGCCAAAAGCTTGGCCATCGTTATTCTCGCCTTTGCCCTGCTCGCTGTTTCCGCCAAACGTATGGAACTCGACAGCCTAGCAGGTGAGATCGCCAATCTGGCAGGCAGCTTTGTCGGTCTTTCAGAGACGTCTCAGATCGGACGTTCGGTCGAACGCGTATCCACAGAAATGTTTCCGGTCACAATCAGCGAGGCAAAGCCCGTTTCGAAGATATCCAACTTCGACCCGGATGACCTTCCCCTCTTCTCCTATCTGGAAACACGCAACGTCGAGACCAACAGGGTCAACTCCGATACTCTGGAAATTGAAACGGTCATGACTGAAGAAGTCTGGCTTGTTGAAAGGTTCGGCTACCTCACACTCCTGATCGCAAAAATGATTGAAACCTTCGAGATTGCGATCTGGGCGACACTAATGGCCGTCGCGGCCAGCCTCATGCTCTCGGTCCTCGCTGCGCACAATTTTACCCCCCACGGCACCGTCTATTTCATGACGCGAAGCCTGATCAGCTTCTTCAGGGCCGTACCTGAAATTATCAGCGCACTCTTTATGGTGCTCGCATTCGGATTTGGCCCAGTAGCGGGCATTCTTGCCCTAGGTTTTCATGGCATGGGTTTTCTGGGCAAATTTTATGCTGAAGAGATCGAGAGCGCGGACCGCAAACCCCAGGAAGCACTTGCGGCTATGGGAGCCGGACCGTTTCGGATTCTCAGACTGGCCGTCTGGCCACAGGCTCTGCCAGCATTTACCGCACTCAGCATTTATATACTCGATCGCAATGTCCGGATGGCAACCGTTGTCGGCCTTGTGGGTGCCGGTGGCATCGGGCAGGAACTCAAAGGACGCTACGACCTGTTTGAATATGATCGTGTCGGCACAGCCCTTATTTTGATTTTCATAACAATCCTGTTGCTCGACCTCGCCGCTGCTCAGCTCAGAAAGAGGCTGGTCTAGAATAGAGCGGAACACGTGGCTGCTCTCTACTCTCCAGATTGCACCGGCTGCACCTCCAAGAGATGATTGAGCAAAGTTGAAGCCGTCAACTGACCTACTTTCTCAATTTCATCTGCTGGTGCATCGTCTGCCAGTTCGATCGTCAGGCCAGCAACATCCAGGGTCTGCAACGCCCAGTTCTTTGATGTCCCTGCCTCGGCATTATGGCCTGAAATCCATTCAGGATCCGGCTCAATGCCGCGATCGAGTGAACGCTTCAAAGCTTTTGGAAAGCCCATATCCGCATAGTCTTCTTCAAATGGCTGCGTGTAGACAAGCGTCTTATGCGTGGAATGGAAATCCATGAAGGCGATGGTATCACGCTCACCCGCCTCTTCCAGGATGAAGGCGGCTGCCGCTTTTGTCGCTGGTTGAGTCTGGTTGAGCCAGTCCCGGTTAAGATCCAGCCCGCCATTATTATGACGCCAATGGCCACGCGCACGCCCATCCGGATTAGTCATGGGCAGCATGACAATCCGCGTATCGGCGAGAACACGGGCAGGAATATCCTCCATTAACGCTTCAGCAAAAACCTTGAAGGCCGCGAGACCGGATTGCTCAGGTGGGTGCTGCCCCGTCAGCGCGATAACAAGTCGTCCGGCATCCTGCGAACCCGCCACTAGGGCATTGAACGGACGGCCATCCAGGCTTTCGCCGTAACGAACAATTTCCATGTCATGACGCTTAGCCAGTAACTGGCTCCAGGCGCTCATATCCGCTGGCGTCGTCAATGGTCGTGCGGCCACCAGAAGAGAACCAGGCCCGCGTGGGAGAGCTATCGAAGCAATATGGTCCTCTCCCTCAACAGTTACAGAAGACTCCGGTAGTTTCTCCCAGGTTGCTCCCCCGTCACGGCTGGTCCAGGGCTGGTAGCGGTGCCAATAGCCAGCATAATCAAGCCGGAGCGTGACAGTTTCGGACGAATGGAGGTCAGCTTCAAAGGCGTACCACGGACTTGGATTGATTGGGCCAGCGATGGAGGCTTCCGGCCAGACGGTAAGAACCGGTCCATCAGCCGAGACAGAACACCCATGCTGCCCGGCGCCGACAAAGCCCGTAGAAATCGTGACGCTTTCCGTTTCGCACAGAGAACCCGTATCTCCGCCCTCAGCTATTTCACCTGAACTGGCACATGAAGCCAACGCAACAAATGAAGTTGCAAGGCCGAAGCCTCGCAACTTATCCCCGAACAAGCCGGCCATCAGAAGCTCTTCCTCGCATTCACATACAGGAAGCGGCCGCGTGAGGAATGAAGCCCCCCGAGGTAACCGAAGGATTCGTCTGCCAGTGGCGGTTCTTCGTCAAACACATTGCGGGCACCGACACGCAGCTGAAGTGGTTTGTCGGTGTCATGGCCAAAGGTATACTGGACATAGGCATTGTGACGGATGGCGGAGTCGACAACCCAGAAATCGCCTGTGTCGTCATTTGTGGCGCTCGTGTCGAACACGTCGTCGACATAACTGGTGTACCAGCCTGCACCCCAGGCATCCATGCGCCATGTTGCAGACGCGCTCCAGCGCCATTCCGGACGCCCGTCCTGGCGGATCAGGTCACCGGCCCCTTCCAGAGCTACGACGTCACTGATCTCACCGGATTCCTGAGCGTCGAGGATTGCTGCCTCACGCGGTGCGATATCCTGATAGAACTTGCGCAGCTGGGCGACATTCACCTTGAGACCGAAATCGCCCCAAGCGCGTGTTTCGAGGTCATAATAGACGCCAAGATCCAGACCTTCGACATCACGCGGCAGGAGGTTCAGGTAATTGTCCTCGACAAAGAGAACTTCCCCGGCCGGGTCGAGCCCCGTGCCCTCATAAGCGGCAATGTCTTCCGCCGTCGGGTCAGCACGCACGACAGCCGGATTCGAACTCCCCCGCGTACGAAGCAGGTAGTCGAGGATCAGATGGTTCTCATCACCAAAGATCCCCACGACGTCTTCCTGTTCGATAGACCAGTAGTCGAGCGTCACCTGCAGCGCACCTGCCTCTTCTGGCAGGAAGGTCGCATCATAGACGAGACCTGCAGAGAAGCTTTCTGACTCCTCCGGCCCCAAATCCGTGGAGCCTTCACGCTGACTGACGATGGCGGCTGTCTGCTCGCAATCGGAAAAGCTCGAAATGCGTCCGGCGCGAAGATCCGCTTCACACTGGATGAAATCCGTGCGGTTGTTCACACGCTCGAGGCTACGGTCGAACTGCTGCTGAAGGTTCGGAGCCTTGAAGCCTTGGGACCATGCCGACCGGAACAGCAGGGAATCAGACGGACGCCAGGAGAGCGCGACTTTCGGCTTCGTGACACTACCGAAGAGGTCGTAATCTTCGTAGCGAACAGCCAGTTGCATATTGACGGACTGAGCCAGAGGAACATTCATTTCTGGCGAGATTAATGGCACCGCAAGTTCAGCAAATGCTGAGAAGACATCCCGCTCACCTTCGGAATCAAGGGTTGGGCTAGAGCCCATGACGTCGCTAGTTGCTTCACCTGTAATTGGGGAAACAAACTCGACTGTACCATCAAGGCGCGGATCACGGTCGTCTTCATAAGTCTCGCGGCGGGCCTCGACGCCGAAGGCTGCCCCGACAGGACCCGCCCATATTTCAAGGAGGTCAGGCCGGGAAACTTTCAGGTCCCAGAGTGACAGGCTGGTCGATGACTTGCGGAACACCGGAACGATGAAATTATCGATGGTGGCAGCATTACTTGGCGTGCCGTCACCACTGTCGGAAATCGGAAAGCCACCCCCATTGAAGGGATTGTAGGCATCCGGGGTGTCCTTGCTCAGGGCCTCAAGGAATAGTGTGTTCGAGGTACGCGATGTCGTGTCGGTCGTCTCGGCTTCTGAATAGAGAAGCGCTGTTTCCCAGTCGAACCCCGACCAGTTACCTTCTAGCCCTCCAAGCAGCCGCCAGTTTGTGTTCTCAACTTCGATCTCACGTGCGCCGGCATCAACAAGACGATAGCGGCGCAGCTCCACATCGAGCCCATCTTCCGGCGTACCGATCCCCTCAACCCGGTTTGGCGCACCTGCAGGGCCGAACGGATTGTAATAATTGTCTGCGGGGATGAGCATCCGCGCGGCGCTCAGCTGGGCCGAACCGGCGCGTTGCGCGTTCGATGTCGCGGTGTAGAGACCAGCTTCAGCAAACAGTCCCAGACCATTGTCGAAATCGTGGTTGAAAGTACTGAAAAGGTTCAGCCGCTCGACACCATTATTGATCGTGCGGTCGGAGTTGGTGTTGTAGCGCTGAGCAACGTTACTCGCCGAATTGCCGTCATCCAGACAAAGTCCGTCAGCGAGTCCCGCCACGCACCCATCGAACGTATCCGGCTGCACATGAACGCCGCCCCCGCTACTCGAAACACCATCAAGCGCAATGGTGTCACCAGTTGCCGGGTCGCGCAGCGTGAAAGCTCCCCAAGGCGTATTGTTTGAATTGTTACGGAAGTTCAGATCACCAGCCCAGTTTTCCGGAAGCCGATCGCGCAGGTCTGCATTCGCTGCAAAGTCACGCTCAGACGCAAACACAGGGTCTCGGTCGGTATAAGCAGCAAACAGGGCCACATTGGACCGGCCGTCATTGAAGTTCTTCCCTGCCTCGAGCGTAAAATTATACTCGTCTGCTTCCACATCCGGCTCGGTGCCGTAACGCGCGCTGACCGTCAGCCCGTCAAAATCATCCTTTAGGACCGTATTGACCACACCAGCCACCGCGTCCGAGCCATATAGGGCAGAAGCACCATCAAGCAGAACTTCGAGCCGGCTGATCCCGGTTACCGGAATAGCATTCGCATTGACCGTCGTTACGGGCACCAGATTTTCAGATTGTGTACCGGGATGGTTCACCATGCGGCGTCCATTCAGCAGGACGAGCGTATTGCCCGTGCCAAGCGCCCGAAGGTTGATTGAAGCAACATCCCCGCGCGCCGAGTTTACCCCGCCCGAGACATTCTCGGTACTGTTGAAACCGACATCGCCAAATTGGGGGATAGAACGGAAAACATCGTCACCATCGACAGCACCAATCGCTGCGAGCTGCTCATCCCCAACTACTGCGACAGGCAACTCGCCACCGACTTGCGCACCACGAATCTGCGTACCGACCACGACAACGCTTTCCAGACGAGCTTCCTCGTCCGTTTGTGGAGCAGCGGGCTGTACAGTTGGTTGAGAAGGAGGCTCCACCTGACGCGGTGCCGGAGCGGGCGCCCGCGGCGCAGGCTTAGCTTCTTCGGCCTGCGCATAAACGAGGATCGCACCAGATTCATCGGCACGCATCATCAGGCTGGAGCCTTCCAGCAACCGGTCGAGCGCCTCACGGTCGGAAAGGTCGCCCTGCACACTAGGCACAAGAACGCTCTGCACCTGATCTGAACGATAAATAAGATCACGACCTGACTGGGCAATAAAAGCATCGAGCGCTTCGCTCAGCGGCCCGGAAGGCAAGTCAAAGGATTGGACCGCTGCCGATTCCGTTTGCGCAATCGACGGCGCAGCCGCCAGGGCAACAAATGCCACCCCCGTGAAAAGTCCTGCAGACCATTTTGCCATTTTCATCTCCCCGAAACTCTGGGCTGGTGGCCATATCCACCCCCTTCCCCGGGCTATGACGAACGGTGAGAAAAAATCCCTCAAAGTTTTGACACGAAACTGTAACGCAGGCCTCAGTCGGCATTTACAGGCCGTCGTTCAATTGCCCGCGAGCATGATCCGGTCGCCACTGCGTCGAGCCTCGAGTCCAAGCCCGTTCTCTGCAAGCCGCGCAAACGCATCCACATTGTCCAGAGGGAATGTGCCGCCAATTTCTATATTACCAGTCACTTCATCTGATATGATGAGCTGCTTGGTGTTATAACGATTGAATTCCTTAGCCACCTCTCGAAGCGGTGTTTCCTCGAACCGTAATCGACCTTCCCGCCAAAGGAGCCGGCTGTCGACAGCATCCAGGCCAGAACTTTCAACAATGAGCCCTTCAGGGCTGGCATAACCAATCATGCCGGCTTTCAGCACGCTCGCTGAACCTCCCGTTACATCAGAGCTGTTCAGCCACACAGTACCTTCACTGACGGCAACCTCTACAATTGACGCCCGTCTCTCCACGCCGAATGAAGTCCCAAGTACTTCAATTTTACCGTCGCCCGCTTCGATCCTGAAAGGCCTTTCAGGTGCAGACGCAACATCGAAAAACACCTCACCGCTGAACAGTTCGACACGACGCTCCTCAGCCGTAAACGCAACCGTAATGCTGGTCTCTGTATTGAGCGTTACCACCGAACCATCTTCAAGCGTTATCGTCTGCATGCCCCCGCGGTCGGTATGGTAACGGAGCGGTGCTGGAGGCTCTGCCCCATCGCCGAACACCCACAGTGACCCGAAACCGAGCACAGCTACCGCAACGCAGGCTGCTGTCGCCAACGCCTGTACAAATGGCCGCCTGACAAGTGACGGATGCTCTATCAGCTGGCCACTGCGTAGCGCCGCCAGTCGTCCGCTGCGCTGCCAGACTGCGTAAAGGCGCAGAAAAGCGATGCGGTTTGCAGTCTTCTCTATCAGCCAGACAGCGAAAGCGTCATTACGCTCGCATAGCTCATCCACACCTGGTTCACTGTCGAGCAAACCGTTGCGATCAAGGCTTGCCAGCCAATCGGCAGCGGCCTGCTCAATCGCATCAGAGGATTTCGGACGCGGGTCAGCGCTCATATCGACGTCCTCCCCTATCTCGCCCCTTTTTTTGTTCACCGCGCTGGATTCCGCGGCTTGCAAGCGCATCTGCGAGCAACCGCACGCCCTGACTGACATGCCGCTCCACGGTCGGTTCAGACACGCCAAGCGCACGCGCTGTCTCGCGTTGCGACAGTCCTTGAACGCGACGCATGTAGACAATCTCGCGCGTACGGCGTGGCAAGGTCTCGAGTGCAGACTGTAGCATGGTCAATTCCTGGCGCGCCGAAACTGTTTCAAAGGGGCCGGCTTCTTCTGAGGAGACGTCCCAGCTTTCGAAATCCATCACGGTATCGATAGAAACCACACGCTTGCGACGCACCATGTCGATCATCAGGTGCCGTGCAGTGGAATACATCAGCGCGCGTGTATTACGTGGCAAACCATTGGCCGCAGAACGATACAGACGACTGTACACTTCCTGCCTCAAATCACTGACTTCAGAGTGGTTCGCCCAGTGGCGTGCCAGAAAGCGCTCAAGCTCAGTTTCCAGCGGCAGCACTTCCCGCATGAACCATTGGTCGACTGTCTCTGTCATGTTTGTGCGATAGAGCGGATCGGCCCAACAGGGAAGCCTTGAGCTGGTATGCTGGCAGTAGCACGGTGCGAGCTTTCAAAGCTGGTACGACAAATCCCTGACTGTCGATTGCTCCGTGTTTAGAAGCGCACCCAGACGCCGCCAAAAACACCACGCTCACGAAGCGCATTTTCACCAGCGAGAGTCGCAAGCGCCCCCAACTGAAGAGAGATATTTGTGGTGACGTCTTTCACCAGACTCAGCTGGACGTTGTGATAGCGATAGCTGTCAAAAATACCTCTCCCGCGTCCATCGCTGAACGTGTTGAAGGACTGCGCCATTACAAGCAGGTCCGGGGAAGGTCGATAACCAGCGGTGAAATCTGCGTGCATTTCATTGGGCGGGTCGCCAGCCCGAAAACGATATGATCCTTGCACGTCGATAAAGCCACTGTCGGTGCCAAAGGAAAAGCTACGGATATATCGGCCACGCAGGTCGTACTCAGCATCCGTGTTACCAACTTGTGCAAGAGAGTCACGCCGCCCATTGCCGGGGATGCGCGCTGTCCCCTGGACTGAGAATGACCAGTCCGCACCAGCAGAAAGGCGCTGGCGTAACCCGATATCGAAGTAGCCAAGCCCACTGCTATCTTCATCATTTCCCTCGACCGAAACGGATCGAAAGCTCGGTGTCAGAACAAGCGTCGTCTTCTCTGACAGGCTGTATTCTGTGAGGAGGTAGAGTTCGATTTTCTCGTAATCGGAAATATCAACACGGTCACCGTCGCCATCAA
The DNA here is from genome assembly GCF_029936995.1 of Henriciella sp. Classification (GTDB taxonomy): domain Bacteria; phylum Pseudomonadota; class Alphaproteobacteria; order Caulobacterales; family Hyphomonadaceae; genus Henriciella. The sequence continues at coordinate 113,040 of NZ_JAPYRE010000004.1, read as the reverse complement.
ATCCGGACTCGCTATTTGAATAATAGAAAGTCGAAATTACTTGCCCATCCGGTCCTGCCGGGCTTGTTGCGACCATGCTGTCCGATTGCGCAGCCGCCACAGGAGTTGCCATGACAAGGAGAAAAGCAAAGAAGGTAACCCGGCATACAGGGCTATCAGCTAACAGGCACATATTTCACTCCTTCAGCCTGTTTACGTTCCATCTCAGCGAGAAGTCGTGTGCTGAGCGTATTGAGAGCTTCACCTTCCGCCCATCCCGTCACCGTAAGTACGCTGACCTCTTCGCGGCTGGGAGAGTTGCCATGTGGAATGGCTGAAGCCTCAACTGTCGAGCTTATTATGCGACACGCCTGGTCCAACGCCTTTGTGTCTTCCGACCCCGGCTGAACCAGCATGAAAGCGCCCTCACCATAATAGCAAGGCAACGTTACGAGTGGCGCAGGCGCGCGCGCCACGCTGGCGGCAATCATCTGCACCAGTTTGTCGCCTGCCTTATCGCCATGGCGGTTAACATACATACCAAACTCTTCAATCTGGATGAGCCCAAGCGCTGCTGGGTCACGGTTTTCCCTGCAATTACGTAGCGTTACTTCAACGACAATCCCACTCGCCATACGGGTCAGCTGGTCAATAACAGCCGAGTCCAGAGAAGAACGTTGGAGGTTCTCATTGATCTGGCGAAGTTCCGCCTCACGCAGCTGACGGCGCTGTTGCTCCCGACGAAGACGAAGAAGCGTCCGCACACGCGCCAGAAGCGATATCTGTGTGACCGGCTTGGCGACAAAATCATTAGCTCCCGCGACAAAAGCCTGATTGAGAGCCTGAACCTCACGAACCCCAGAAAGCATGAGTATTGGCAAGTGCCGGGAGGTTCCATGCAACCTTATTCGAGCACAGGCCTCAATGCCGTCTATATCCGGCATCCTGATGTCCATGATAATCAGGTCGAAACCACTGTCCTCCTGTCCTTGCGACTGCTTATTCATACCCAACAGTTCGAATGCCTCTGTCGCAGAGCGGGCAAAAGTTACATCCGTGAACCCGCCGTCCTCGAGTATGGCCGCAGTGATGTCACGGGAGTCCTCGGAGTCATCGACAACAAGAATACGTGAGGGTGATCTGGACGTGTTCATTCTGGTTCCTCGTTCCCGCGCTCATATGCCCGCCAGCGTTGCCCATCAAACAACAGATTGTAGCCAGGCGCGCCTCGTTCGAAAAAATCAGGAAAATCCTACCGACCCGGTCCACTCCGTAGCCAGAGTCACTACCTCGCACGACAACTATGTTCGCCTTCGGAATCGATTGAAGACCTGCAAACTGGAACTGCGTGGTATCAGCCGTCCACATGCCAGTAGCTTCTCCACGCAATGCGACGACTGACGGTGCAGCTTCAGCATCGAAAAGGATTCCGTCGTATCCCTCCAATGCATACCCTAGCCCCGCCAGCTCTGTATCCGGCGCGACAACCTGATTGCCCGCTATTGCAGATAGCCATCGGCCTGTTTCCTGCGAACTGTCGGCAAGAGTAACAACGATGCTGCCCATCATGCCGCCAAAAAGCAGCATCGCTATCGTGCTGTTGCGCGCAGGGTTACGTGGCCAGCGCGAAGCGCATGCCACCCCAAGTGTAACCCCGAGCCCCCCGACGAGCATGATGGACGGGAGCACGTCGAGCAGAGCCGCGAGGAGTGAAGCCGCAACAAGTGTTCCAAGCAACGCTGTAACAGCAAAGGATATAGGAGGTAACCGCCTGGTCTGCACCAGAAGCGCAATCCCGATAGGACATGCCGCGATGACCGCCAGCGCCGCAAGCATACCTGTAAGGAACGGCACACCTCTCGGAGCCGCACTGACAGCCCCTAGCCCGGCTGTTTCACGGCTCACCGTTGCTATGAAATGCAAGGGATCGCCAGCAAAAACCCAGTTCACATAGGCAAATGATGCCAGCGTAAACAGAAGGGGGAACAAAAGCACAAGGAACACCTCTCGGGGCGAGGCGCGCAGCTGGTCCGGCGGAATCACCAAGGCGATAAAAGGAAGGCTGGCAAATGCCAGTACCATACCGAATGGATGAGACAGGCTGATCAGGATCAACGCCAGCGACACCAGTATGATATCGTTTACACGGTGTCCTCTTCGAAGGTTGAACATGCCAAGCGCCAGTAACCAGATGCCCCAGTGAAGAAGCATGAAACCGGGGCCCTCTGCTACTGCGCGGAGAAACTGAGGGTTCAGGACCATCACAAGCACAATGAAGAGGCTGGTGAATAATCCATAGCCAAACCCCCGCAGCTTGACGAACCACGCTACTGGCAGGCCCGCTGCCAGTAGAGCAGAAAAAACAAACGGAGTTGTTTCGCCCAGCCCCGGTGCAATCGCCGAGAATGCGATGGTGCCAATGTACGGCAAGGGCGGATAAGCGGTGACAATATCCTCAAGCGAGAGCAATCCGCTATTCGCAAGGAGAGCCCGCCCCCATAGATCCAGATCGCTCGCGGATGAATATCCCCGCAAGTTCAATGCCCATGCAGCTGTTATCAAGGCAGTTGCCAGGAGCAGGAAGATCACAACCGGTTGGAATCGGGCGACTCTCATGTGACCGCCTGTTGGTCCTGTACCGCTTTCTCGACCTCTGCAGCGGTATGTTTCGACAGTCCGTGATGGGTCTTCTCCCAATAGAAAGGCTTAGTGACGAGCTGCCATGCCCCCTTCCAGGCTGCTACGGACATCAACACCCAGTACCAGATCACGGTCAGACTGAACGGCGTGAGATTAAGCCAGTTACGCCGAAAGGGTGCCAGCATCATCAGGAACATGAACAGGCCATTGCCTGCCAGCAGGTTGAACAGCGCCAGGTACAAGAGGATTGGCGGAAAGAGGAGGTCGAATACGCCAGTCTGTGTTATGGCCCAGAAGGCGAAAATTGCCCAGAAGATCGGATTAAGCAGTCCCGATAGCATTGTCCCGCCAATGAAGAACACAAACCCAAGGACACCCATGGGCCCTATGGTCTTCATAAGGTGAAGTGGGCGGCGCGTATGGACCAGGAAGGTCTGCATGTAACCCTTGATCCAGCGCGACCGCTGCCTGATCCAGTTTGACTGCGAGACATTCGCCTCCTCGAATGTCGTCGAGTCCACGAGGCGCACACCATAGCCCTTCTGAGTCATCCGGATGCCGAGGTCGGCATCTTCGGTAACATTGAAAGGGTCCCAGGCATGCAGTTCGCGCAGAACATCCATCCGAAAGTGGTTCGATGTCCCCCCCAGTGGGATCGGAACCTTAAGCCGCTCAAGTCCAGGAAGCGTAAGATCGAACCAAAGCGAATAATCCAGCGTAAACAGACGCGTAAGCCAGTTTTCTTCACGGTTGTAATAATTTAGACGGCACTGTACGCACGCAATATTATCGGGTGCCTGATTAAACGCCACGACCACCTTTTTCAGTTGGTCAGGCTCTGGCTTATCCTCTGCATCAAAGATGACAAGATAATCTCCGCGCGCAAAACGCAGGGCATAATTACATGCCTTGGGCTTGGTCTGCGGTTGAGATGGCGGGACCCGAATGATCTCGAATATTCCTTCAAGGCCAAGCGCCACCGCCGCATCAATGGTCTCGTGATCGCCTTCTTCGAGTACAATCTTGATGTCGAGTTTTGAAGTCGGATAGTCGAGCTTGCGCAAGGCATTCGCGAGGATCGGAAGCACGTCCGGTTCCCTGAACATAGGCACCAACACAGTATATATGGGAAGATCTTCGTCCCGCAGCATGCGTATCGCGGAATTGATTTCGCGAGCCCGGTTATGCTGATGCGCCCCGCCCGCCCAGATCAATGTTGCCTTGAATATGAAATTTCCCAGATAGAAAATCGACATGAAAAGGTTGAGGACAATCAGCGTCGCCACTGGCTTCAGCGCGAGTCCGACCGCAGCAATCGAAACAGCCGCCCAACCAATCAGTATCTGCGCAGGCGTGAAAACGGTCTGCGCCGACATTACCGGATCCTGCTCGGCGAGATCGAACACGGCACGATGGGAGAAACGTTCCGAAAAAACCTGCTGTACCGCGCGCTGTAAATCCGGTTTTGTCGTGACCACAAGGTCGACATCAGCGCCCCAGCGTCCGCGGATATAGACGATCGCCTCCGGCCCAGGGCGCGCTGTCGCGACAACCAGTCGACCGTTCTGCTTACGCCACGGCACCGTCAACTCGCGCATATATTCCGCGACCTCGCTCTCCGTCAGCAGGTCTGGATCCGGCGCCTGCTCACTCAGCCTGACAAACTCCATATCGAAGCGTGCCGCGAGCGTGGCGTAATACGTATCGGCATCGATCCAGCTACGTGCAAGCAGCACGTCAATCAGGCTTGTTCCCCACTTGCTGGATAGGCGCGAAGCTTCATCGAATTGTGACAGGGTAATAAGCCCCTGCTCTGTCAGGAAGTCACCGGTCCAGCTGTCGCTTGCGGTCAGTTCCGCCACGATCAGCCTCCCGGCTTCCGGGACTTATAGACACTACGCAGGAGGTAGACAAAGCCTGCACTGGCAAGCAACCAGCCGATGACGACCAGCCACAACCAATACCGCTTCAACAACTCAAGGAAACTCGTCTCATCAGGATAGCTTATATCGACCAGGCGATCACGCTCGGTTGAGAACGCAAGCTCGATACCGTTTCCATCGATAAATGCGACATCCCCACGGCCCAGTGAAACCGGCTTACCGGCAGAAACCCCACTGGCGAAGTCTACGCCTGGGCGTATCCAGAGAGCTGTCCTGCCACCATCGGAAACAAGCTGGGCGATGGTGAAGATGCTCATAGCTTCTGAGTCGATAAGGTTACGGCCATCAATCCCGATGAATGGAACGGTCTCCCCCTCAATGCGAACAGAGGGATCAGTGCCCGGTGGTGGGCTGTCAGATACAAGGACGTAGGGACCATCCTCAGGAATATCTCCATAGGAAACACGGATGGGCGTCTGTCCATCAACAAGCGTAGAAACAAGACGGCGAACGCCGCCCAATGCGTCCGGGCCCGGCATGACGACAGTTACGCCATCCGCAAAGGCGGGAGCCAGATCACTAAAATCAACGGGGCGTCCAGCAGCGCCCAGTTTCACATGACTGGAGGGCAGCAGCTGCGCTTCATAGGCTTGTGGCGCATAAGCGCAATCGCCTGCCCTGACCTGTCGTGTGACGGCAACTTCGATCGAATTGCTTGCGGCAATCAGCCCTTCAGGCAAGTCCACGGAAACCCGTGTGCGTTCTCCACGAACAGCCTTGGCACTACCAAGAAGCACACCATTCATGAGTACGCTAACGACTGGGGATGTGACGCTGCCATCATCAGCAACTGCGACATCCACTGCCAGACCGGAAGGTGTCTCGCCTGGCTCAAGCGCTGTTAGAGGCAAGGGAACTGTCCAACTGCCACGGTTGGAAATCCTCTGAACGGAAGTGTCACCGCCGAGGTCTGCAAAAGTCAGGCGTTCACGTCTGGACTTTTCCGCCTTGGCCGATCGTACAGTTCCTTTACTAGCCAGCAGATTCCACTGGCTACGTAACAGTCTCGCCGCGGCCGCAGGGTCGTCTCCTCCGATACGGATTTCTGGTTGCTCGCTTTCTTTGTCGACCGCCAACGCTGACGCGTCAGTTCCAGCAATCAGCATTCGACTGCGTGTCCATTCGTCCTCATAAGCCTCTGGTTGGCCGGCTGTTATCCGGGCAAGATCATATCCAGCCGCAAGTGTCAGCGCAGCTGCCGCATGTGCTTCACTGATATTTTCAGGCAGAACGATATCCATCGTCTTCGGCATTATTGCTGCGACATCACCAACACTATCAAGCGAGTCCCGCTCTATACTGGCGACAAGCGCGCCTTCTGGCTCAAACGAAAGATATGCGCCCGACACACGCTCATCGACGCATCTGTCCTCGGTGATCGCCCCACTGTAACGCAAGCCAATACGTAGATAATCCTCACGAATGGACGATGCATCAATCGGGATGTCTATCGTGCCAGCATGCGTCGAGTTAGGCAGCGCTGTCGTTAAGACCGGACTGCCATCCACCTCGACCTGAATGCTGCGGCGGCTCTCGAAAGCCGCATCGCTGCGATATGGAAGAATGAGGCGCAGGCCCTGCACACTGTCAGCACGTGGCACAGGAAAGAACAGCTCGCGAAAACCGCTCAGTCCTTCCATCTCAATTCCGCGTTCAAAACCAAGTTCAGTGAGCGGAATTCTGCGTTTCACCAGATTGCTTTCAGGCACCTGGGATACATCATCCTGTACCTCTGAAGCCTGGGGGACACGAGCTTGCGCAGGCGTCGCCAAAGTCATGCACGCTGCAAAAAGCACTGCTAGAAAAAGGGGCCGTTCAGTCATTCAATTCATCATTTCGTGCGTGCTCTCGAAGCTGGAAGATCATGGTCTTCAGCTGGCCAAGAGTATTTTCGTCAGAGGGTGTCTCACCTTTGCTCATCGCGATAACAAGGTCTTCAGCCTGCATCGCATGAGCGCCAAGTTCCGTATATCCGAACACCGGTGCCGAACCGGAAAAATTATGTACAATGTGCTCAATGCTTGCGATGGCCTTGCTATTGTCAGAGCCAACCGAAATTTTCCGGGTCACTTCCTCTAATGCGTCGAGGCGTTCCGGGAGCTGTGCTGCAAAGCGCTCGGCAAGCCGCGACAATCCAGTGGCACTCGATGTCTGGGCCATTGCGTACTCCTGCTACATCAGCACCGACTTCTCATCGAGAATACCTACCAAAAAATTTAGACTAAAGGTACAAGTTGTGAATTATGCTTAACCGCAGGTTCCCGACAGGCGAGAACGACGAGTATGCATCCCATCGTGGCACGTGGCGTACGCCTGCCCTCCATCGTTTCGCATATTGAGAGTGGTTTTGCTTACACCGCAACTCGCCAGCCAATAGCCAGCCTATATACTTCGGGAAACAGAATACCCGGGGTGTCACACCGCCCGGAACTCACTGAAAACGCTTGGAAAACATTCACCAAAATCGCAGAAGAACTAAAGGTGACCCCATGATCAAGCGTCGCGATATAATGGCTGGCGCTTCTCTATAAAGGCTCTCATCCCTTCTTTCACATCCTCTGTACCAGAACAAAGGACCTGATTTCTGTTCTCGATTGCCATGGCCGCTTCCAGGCTGCCAGCATCGACCGCCATGTTGAGCCCTTCCTTGGTCAGGCGCAGCCCCATTGGCGAGGTCGCGAGCATCTCGTCGACGAAGACCTGACCTGCCGTCTCAAGCTCAGTATCCGGCACGATCTGGTTGACAAGGCCGACCGCCAGCGCACGGTCTGCATGAATGAAACGCCCGGTCATCATCAGCTCGGACGCGATGGTCACGCCGACCAGACGGGGCAGGAAATAGCTCACGCCCATGTCACACGCCGAAAGGCCGAGCTTGATGAAAGCGGCATTCATTTTCATGCTTTCGCCGCCAATGCGGATGTCGGAGGCGAGCGCAAACGCGAAACCTCCGCCGCAAGCCGGCCCCTGGATCAGCGAGATGATCGGCTGCGGGCAGCGACGCATTTTGATGTAGACATCAGCGAGATGCCCCTGGAAGCCGAAGCCGCCCCCGAAGGGCGGCTGGTTGTCATCGTCGCGCGCCTTGATGTCGAGACCGGCACAGAAGGCGCGCCCCGCGCCCCGCATGACGACGATACGGCAGGAGCGATCCTTGTAGAGATTACCGAAATAATCGCCGAGATCCGTCGCCATCTGCGTATTTATGGCATTCAGCATGTCCGGCCGATTGAGCGTCAGCCAGTGAACACCGCCGCGAACCTCAATGTCGATGGTTTCATAATCGTACATGCTCATACCTTTGTGTTGCGTGTGGTACCGGGCCTAACGTGAGCCCTGTCCATCATCGACCTTGATACAGGTGCCCGTTACGGCGTCAGATGCCGGGCCGACAAGGAACAGGAGCGCCGAGTCCAGCTGGGCGGGATTGCCGATCCGCTTGCGCGGGAAATACTGGGCAATGTCACCCATCCGCTCGAGCATGCCGTCCATCATCTCGGACTCGAAAGCCCCCGGCGCGATCGCATTGACGTTGATATGGTTGCGGCTCCACTCGACAGATAGCGTCTCAGTAATACGCACGACGGCAGCCTTCGAGACGGAATAGAGCGCGGCACCATTGCCCGCATAGTGGAAGGCTGCGGCCGATGCGATATTGACGATCCGGCCCGGCTTGTCGCTGGACATAAGGCGGCGGGCCACCTCGCAGCTCAGCACGAATGGCGCGCGAACATTGATGTCCAGTACGCGGTCGATGAGCTCGACCTCCATCTTGTGTGCCCGCTGGGCATCGGGGATGCCGGCATTGTTGACGAGGATGGTGACCGTGCCGAGGGCCGCTTCGGCCTTGGCAACTGCGGCGATCATCTGCTCAGCATTGGTCGCGTCCATCTCGACGGCGATCGCTTCGCCGCCAGCTTCGCGGATCTCCTTCGCCAGCGTTTCGAGACGGTCCACACGGCGTGCGGCAAGGGCAACCTTCGCACCCTGGCTCGCCAGCACCTTTGCAAAGCGAACGCCAAGGCCAGATGATGCCCCCGTGACAAGGGCAACTTGGCCTTTGAGGTCGGCTGAATTGTTCGGCAATGGATAGTCGGTCATTTGCGGCTCCCGCTGGTCGGGATGTCTTTGAAGGCGACATCTTTGTCGACACGAATATCGCCCGGCAGGCCGAGGACGCGTTCGCCGATAATGTTGCGCAGGATTTCGTCAGAGCCGCCTTCGATCCGGGTTGCGGGAGAGCGCATCAGCATGGCCTGGAAACGGCCATTCTGCGGGCTGTCTTCATCCCAGACGACACCGGACTCCCCCTGCAAGTCGAGCGCGAACATGGCAAGCTCCTGCATGGTCGCGCCAGCGACGAGCTTACCGATGGAGTTTTCCGGCCCCGGCGTCTCACCTTTTGAAAGCGCGGAGATGGCGCGCATGCCGGTATATTTGAGGCCGGACTGCTTGACCGCGAACTGTGCCAGCTTGGACCGCACGCCGGAATCCGCAACGGCCGGTTCCCCATCGACGTCCGCTTCCATGCAGAACCTGAAGAGCTCTGGAAAGCCGGTCGACATACCCGAGCCAATGGAAAGACGTTCATTCATCAGCGTGGTGAGCGACACTTTCCAGCCCTCGCCAACCGCGCCAAGGCGCTGGTCATCCGGGATGCGGACATTATCGAAATAGACCTCGTTAAAACCGGAAGCGCCATTCGCCTGCTTGATCGGCACGACTTTCACGCCGGGTGAATCCATGCGCAGGAAGAACATGGTGAGGCCCTTGTGCTTCGGCACATCCGGGTCGGTCCGCGTAATCAGCAGGCCCCAGTCGGAGTTCTGCGCGCCGCTGGTCCAGATCTTCTGGCCATTGATGATCCAGTCGCCAGAGCCGTCATCGGCTTTCACCGCGCGGGTGCGAAGCCCTGCAAGGTCAGAGCCGCTGGCCGGTTCGGAGAAAAGCTGGCACCAGATATCCTCGCCGCTGGCGAGCGGCGGCAGGAGCTTTTCTTTCCATTCCTCATTGGCCCAGGCCATGACGGTCGGGCCGCACATGCCGTGACCGATGGTGAACGGGCCGGAGAGGACGCCATAGACGCCTTCTTCCTGGCCCCAGATGACGCGCTCGATCGGTGTGCGTGCACCGCCGCCATACTCCTTCGGCCAGTGCAGTACGGCCCAGCCGGCTTCGGCCTTCTTCTTCTGCCACTTCTTGCCCGCTTCAATCGGGTCTTCGCTGGTCAGCCCGCTAGAGCCAAAGCTCGCGCGCTTCAGTTCAGGTTCGAGGTGCTTGGGGGCGTTCGCGTCGAGCCATGCGCGCACTTCCTTGCGGAAGGCGGCTTCCTGAGGGGTATCGTTGAAATCCATCCTGGTCGTCCTTCCGTTTAGGCTGCTGCTTCGACATTGCCGGCACTCATCCGCTCGATCAGAAGACTTTCCCACGTGGAAAGCGAGCCGAGCGCGAGAGCGAGGGCATTTGAGCGGCGGTAATAGAGGTGGCAGTCATATTCCCAAGTGAAGCCCATGCCGCCATGGGTCTGGATATTGTTCTTGGCGCAGTGCTGGAATGCCGTGGTCGCCGAGACCCGCGCCGTAGCCGCTGCGACGGGCAGCTCTGCTGCACTGGAAGACAGCGCCCATGCGCCATAAAAACAATTTGAACGGGCAAGCGTGGCAGAGACATACATGTCCGCCAGCATGTGCTTGATCGCCTGGAAAGAACCGATCTGACGGCCAAACGCCATCCGCTCAAGCGCATACGCCCGCGCCATCTCTAACGCACGATCGGCGCCACCGAGCTGTTCGAAAGCGATCAGTATGGCGGCGCGGTCCAAGACCTGCGACGCGATATGCCAGCCGTCACCAGCACCGCCGAGCCGGGTTGCAGCAGTGCCGTCAAATACGAGCCGCGTCTGCGCACGTGTGGGATCAACCGAGTCGAGGGCTTCACGGGTCACACCTCCTGCCGACAAATCGACCATGACCAGCGAAATTCCGTCGCCTTCACGCGCAGCAACGATTGCGATATCGGCAATCGCACCATCCGCGACAGGCGATTTCTTGCCTGTCAGCTTGCCATTTTCGAAACGGACCGAGACTTTCTCTTCCCGCATCCGCCCACTGCCTTCATTGATTGCCCAGCAGCCGATCGCATCGCCTGCAGCGAGCTGTGGGAGCCATTCCGATTTCTGGTCCTCGCTGCCGGCCTGCATCAGCGCTTCAGCGACGAGATAGACAGACGATGCGACCGGCACCGGAGCAAGAACACGGCCGAGCTCCTCAGTAAGGACGCAGAGTTCGAGATGGCCCAGGCCGACCCCGCCATATTCTTCCGGAATGGCCGCGCCAAGGACACCTAGTTCGGCAAGACCCTTATAGAGACCAGCGTCATAATCGGTTTCCCCTTCAAGCACTTGGCGAACGGCTTTTGGCGGACAACGCTCCTCGAGGAACCGTCGGACCTGATCGCGTAGCTGGTTCTGCTCTTCCGAGAAATCGAGATTCATTCTGGTCGCTCCTCCAAGTAGGTTTATTCAGGGGCAGGTTGACCTGCTCTCCCTCCGTCGGCTGGACCATCGTCCAAAGCCAGACAGATTGAGCCTGCCACCCAGCAATACCTTCCGGCAAGATAGACCCAACGTCACCTTGCGTCGGGTCAAGACCAAGCATGGCGAACGCCGTAATTGCAGTGACACGAGGCGTGGAGTGACGTTGATACCTGCAATCGCGGTATCGGTCTAAGTCCGAAACGAACATGGTAACACCCGAAACGGCGAAACAAGCTCTTGCGGTCTGGCCTCCAGTCAGGCTCCGACTGCCTTACTCATATGCAGATACGATCGACTTGCCTCAGGGAATCGGACACGCATCGCCCGCACTGAAATACTCGCCAAACTTGTTCATCATGCCACCGAGCAGGCGTATTCCCCCAAGCATCTTCTGGGCAGTTTCTTCATCCATCTCTTCTGACTTGGCCATCAGTGTCCCGATCCCCTCCTCGGCACTAACCTCGCTGGATTCCATTTCCCCCGTTAGCTCTTCGAGTGCGAGCTGCATCTGCGCTTCCTCGGTCTCAGGCTGTGCATCAATGTAGGCAACCACGCAGTCACAGAAACTTTCAGTCGTGAGACCGCGTTCGGAGAAGCTCTCCTGCGCTGCAGGGTCACTGGCCAGTACCATGCAGTCTTCTCGCTCAGGTGTATCCGCTTCAGCAATGCTACAGCCAGTCAAGGCCAAACCCGTCACGACGCAAAAGGCAAGTTGTTTCATATGAACCTCTCAAGATTGATAATGAGAACTGCCTATTGCGAACAGCCTATAGCCATTAGCCCCGAATAGGTCTGACTTGCTCGTTTACTGGCGAAGCGAGCCCCCGCCTCCCCCTTGCTGTGTGCATTCAGATCATCCACCATCGCATGTTCGACAGGATGCTTGGGGGGATCTGCGATGTCACACAACGCAACGGACTGGAAAGACGTCGAAACTCTCTTTGACGCCGCACACGAGGTCCCGGCTGACGAACAGGAAGCCTTTGTCAGGACGCACGCCGGGAGCGAGGAAGTGGCCAGAGAGGTTCTCTCGCTGCTTGAAGCTGCGCGCGAGAGCACACGGTTTCTCGAACCGGAAGAGGTATCCGCGCCCGGCCTTCAATCAGGTGACCGTCTTGGCGCCTGGCGTATTGACGGACTTATTGGACGTGGCGGCATGGGCGATGTCTACAAGGTCAGCCGGGCGGATGGGCACTATGAGCAAGAGGCCGCCCTGAAGCTCATGAATACTGCCTCAGCCGGTTATCATCAGCTTTTCGACCGGGAACGACAATTCCTTGCACGCCTTGAACACCCCGGGATTGCCCGGCTCCTTGATGGCGGTGTCGCTTCTGACGGGCGGCCATGGATGGTCATGGAACTGGCAACAGGCGCACCGCTCGACGTATGGGTCCGCCAGAACCAACCGGATGACAACCGTATTGTTAAGCTCGTGATTCAGGCTGGTGAAGCTCTCTCCTACGCTCATCGCAAGCTGATCGTTCACCGCGACGTCAAACCCTCAAACATCCTCGTGGACGATACCGGACGCACACGCGTCATCGACTTCGGTATCTCTCATCCGGACGACAAGGATAGCGACCGGCAAACACCCCTGTCACTGGATTATGCCGCTCCCGAAATTCTAGCCGGAAAACCAGCCAGCACCCTTAGCGACATATATGGGCTCGCCGCTACGTTGTACGCCCTTCTAACGGGAAAACCGCCTTTGGAGCTGTCGGTGGATCCCTTACCCATCGCTGTGCGCCGGGCGGTTGAAGAGTCACCCCCTCTCCTTTCAACCGCCATGCAAGGCCGTCGCAGGACCCCGTTCATGCGTGACCTCGAATCTATTCTGGCCTGCGCCCTCTCCAGGCAGCCAGAGTCCCGTTACGCAAGCCTCGACGCATTCTGCGATGATCTTAGAAATGCACTACAGGGGCGTGCAGTCGCTGCCCGACAGCGGGAAAGGGGCTATGTCACCGGCCGGTTTTTCCGGAGGCATGCATGGCAAAGCGCTGCCGTAGCTGCGCTTGCATTAAGCCTTGTCGGCGGTTTGAGCGCTTCTCTCTGGCAGGCCCGACAAGCAAGCATGGAACGTGACTGGGCCTTACGCGAACAGGCCCGGCTGGAAGCTGTACAACAATATCTCTATTTCATGCTTCGCGACGGCGCTGACGCAACAGGCGGTACAGAAGCGAGCGCGGACGAAATCCTGGATGCCGCAGCCGAGCAGGTCACGGAAATGTTCGCAACCGACCCAGACAAGGGCGGCCCGGTCATGCACACCCTTGGCGAGCTCTATTTCTATCTCAACGACTATGAGGCTGCCGCCCCTATGCTTGAACGCGTCGTCGACGGAGAAAATGTCGACCCGGCCCTCATGGCACGCGCCCGGTACGACCTTGCTCAAGTCAGGCTTCGCGCCGGAGACATAGAAGCTGCGGCCCCTCTTCTCGAAGCTGCACAGGCTTTCTGGCAAAGCTCACCAAATCGCTGGCGGCGGCGCCTGGTTGACAGCCGTCTTGTGGAGGCTCGACTGCTGCGTGATCAGGGACGAATTGATGAAGCGGTAAGACTACTGGAAGACAACCTGCCCGAACGTATCGAATTGAGCGGAGACAAGGACCACAAGACCGGTGTCTATCACAATGATCTCGGTGTCATGCTGACAGCTGCAGGGCGCCCCGCAGACGCAGCGGCGCCGCTCAGGACTGCACTGTCCATCTGGCGCGAAATCGGAATGGAAAACAGCCCTGATGCGCTGAACACACTGAATAATCTTGCCACAGTCGAGGTTCTGACAGGCCGCCACGCCGAGGCCGTCCCACTCTACGAAGAGGTCCTCGAGTTGCGACGCACACTGTACGGCGCCTCCGGCGCCACCGCCGCACTCCTTAACAATTATGGCAAGACACTGCTTCGGCTCGGCCGCGCCGATGAAGCATTACCCCTTCTGGACGAAGGGGCAGCCATGGCAAGAGAACACGCAGGTGAAGCCAGCATTACTTACGCTTCCGCCGCCGCAGGTCTTTCCAGGGCCCTGTCTGAAACAGGCCAGACCGGTGCGGCACTGGAAACTGCCCGCGAGGCTCATTCACTTGTGATCACTGCAGCTGGGGACTCTACCCCTATGGCAGCCATAACAGCTATTGCGCTTGCAAGAGAAACTGCACGTGAAGGCAACCTGGCTGAAGCGGCTGACCTGCTGGATCAGGCCGAAACGATATTCAAACCCATGGGTGCTGGCGCGCAGCGTCAGCTGGACAAGATCGCGGACATCAGATCTCGTTTCGATCTTGAAGCGGGGGCGTCTCAGGTGGATCAGACATCTCGCGATACAGCCATGCACGAGCCTTGATCCAGTCACGTCGAACCGTGCGGTCATTAATCCCAAGGATACCAGCCGTCTGAACCTCGGTATAACCACCAAAAAAGCGGAGCTCGACAACATCCGCAAGACGAGGCGCCTTCTGACCTAGGCGTTTCAGGGCCTCGTCCAGGTCCAGAAGCTGTTCATCACTTTCCCAGTAAGGCTCTATATCATCGGTCAAAGGGTCGATGCGCCCAGAGCCCCGCTTGGCGCTCAGCCTCGCCCGCGCATGATCAATCAGCACACAACGCATCGCAATCGCAGCGGCCCGAAGGAAATGATCGTCGCTGAGAAAGTCCTCTCGCCGGCGTAATTTGAGCCAACTTTCGCTGACAAGTGCCGTCGTTTGTAAGGTCTGCCCTGCCTGCAAACGGCGGCGTTCACGCCGTGCCACCTGTCTGAGGTCATCCCAAAAGAGGGGTATGAGCCTATCCGCAGCGGCCAGAATTTCCTCAGGCCGCTCATAACCGTAATCACGCATGTGAAACCTGTCCCCGGCGGCCGGAGCCGTTCCGTACTCTGCAGTGAGGGGTAACAGCGCCCACACGGAAATCAAGCAAACCGAAGACAGAAAAACCGGACCATCATGCCCGGATCCCCCCCTTCTTTTCGTTTTCCCTCATGAAGCCCCGCCCAAAAAGCAATTGACCAGGGGCATGGATCAAGAAAGGGGAACTTGTGCATGGCGGACATGACAACTAAGCCCAAAGTCACGAAACTAAGATTTGCCTCCCGGTCACTCGACCACCCCAGGGAAAGCTGCGGTGATGCCGCCGGCTCCCGCCCATACAGCTTCGTTTCACCAGTAATGGCCGATGCCGCAGGCGTCGCGATCGCCATTCTTGACGGCGACGGCTACATCACGTTCCAGAATGAAACCTGTACACATGTACTGGCGCGCTCTACGAGCGCGCTGTTTGTCCTGAACGGAGAATTGCGCGCAAGACGGCGCAGTGACCTGCATAAACTTAAGAGCGCTCTTGATATCGCCACTCGTGATAACAAACCATCGGCATTCCGGGTTCATAATCTCGACGATGAAAAGTCACTCGAGATCCTGATATCCAGTCTGCCTGCAGGGCCAAACAGCGCTCCCCTGATTGCTCTTATAATACGAAGCCCTTCAGACATCTCACCAGATCCAGAACTCCTCTCACAGCTCTACGGCCTGACACCCGCAGAAGCTGGCCTCGCCGAAGTTCTCATACGAGGAGAGGGGCTGGCAAAGGCCTGCGAAGCCCGCGGTATTTCCGTCAACACGGGCAAAGGCTATCTGAAACGGATATTCCAGAAGACCGGAAGACGAGGAGAGATCAGTTCAGAAGACGGCGCATGATTTCGCCCAGAACCGTCTTCTGCCGGGCATTGTCGAGGCCAATCGCAATGGAACCTTTGATCGCCAGATAATGAAAGAAATGGGGTCGCTTGGCCTACTGGGGCCAACCGTTTCCGAATATGGCGGCGCAGGCGTCAGCCATGTCTCGTATGGCTTGGTATCGCACGAGGTGGAAGCCGTCGACTCAGGCTATAGGTCCGCTCTCAGCGTTCAGTCCTCTCTCGTCATCCATCCAATTCACGCCTACGGAAATGAGGCGCAGCGTGAGCGCTGGCTTCCCGGCCTTATATCTGGAGATCTCATTGGCTGCTTCGGCCTCACTGAGCCGGATCACGGTTCCGACCCGGGAAACATGTCCACCCGCGCCACCAAAGTTGATGGAGGCTACCGGCTTTCGGGGGCCAAGATATGGATTACCAACAGCCCTGTCGCAGACGTGATGGTCGTCTGGGCAAAACTGGATGGTTCTATCCGCGGGTTCGTTCTTGAGCGTGGAATGGAAGGCCTCTCTACGCCTGAAATCAAGGGCAAACTCGCTCTGAGGGCTTCCGCGACAGGCGAAATCGTCATGAATGATGTTTTCGTTCCGGAAGAAAACCTTCTCCCGGGCGCTTCGGGATTGTCCGGTCCCTTTGGCTGTCTCAACAAGGCCAGGTTCGGAATTGCCTGGGGCGCACTTGGCGCAGCGAGAGCCTGCTGGAAGGCTGCGCGTGGTTATACGATGGACCGAACGCAGTTCGGTCGGCCTCTGGCTGCCAACCAGCTTATTCAGCGCAAGTTGGCAGACATGCAAACTGAAATCTCGATTGGCCTCCAGTCATGCCTGAAAGTCGGACGTCTTCTGGATAACAGCTCCGCTACCCCGGAAATGATCTCACTGATCAAACGCAACAGCACAGGCAAAGCCCTCGACATCGCACGCATGGCCCGCGACATGCACGGCGGCAACGGCGTCTCCGACGAGTTCCACGTCATGCGCCATATGTGTAATCTCGAAGCCGTAAATACCTATGAAGGCACGCACGACATTCACGCGCTGATCCTGGGCCGCGCACAGACCGGACTAGCCGCGTTTACCTGACATGGCACGTGCTCTCGAAAATATCCGTATCCTCGATCTGAGCCGGGTACTCGCAGGCCCTTGGGCGACACAGCTGTTGGGAGATCTAGGTGCAGAGATCATCAAGGTCGAACGCCCCGAAGGTGGTGATGACACACGCAGCTGGAGCCCGCCCTATCAGGAAGGTGAAGAGCCGGGGACACGGGAAGCCTCATATTTCCTGAGTGCAAACCGCAACAAAAAGTCTATCTGCATCGACATCTCCTCGCCGGCTGGTCAGAAGGTCGTGCGCGATTTGGCGGCGTCATCAGACGTGCTGGTCGAGAATTTCAAGACCGGGTCGCTCGCAAAATACGGACTCGATGCCAACAGTCTTCGCAGGATCAATCCCCGACTGGTCTATTGCTCGATAACAGGCTTCGGCCAGACCGGACCATATGCGAGCCTGCCAGGCTATGACCTGTTGATACAGGCCATGGGCGGGCTGATGAGCATTACCGGTGTTCCGGATGGCCAGCCCGGCGCTGGACCTATGAAAGTCGGTGTCGCACTCGTCGATATTCTGACCGGTCTTTACGCGGCAAATGCCATTCAGGCGGCTTTGCTCCACCGCACAAATACCGGTGAAGGTCAGGCGATCGATGTTTCATTGCTCGATTGTCTTGTCGCTGCAATGGCGAACCAGTCACAGGGCTACCTTGCGACCGGCAAGAACCCCACACGCATGGGCAATGCCCATCCCAGCATATGTCCATATGATGTCTACGAAACCGCAGACGGCCATGTGGTCCTGGCTGTCGGTAATGACAGGCAGTTCCAGAAACTATGCGACTGCATCGGTCTAAGTGGCCTCGCTGATGATTCTCGTTTCTCGACCAATGCTGCCCGCGTGGCAAATCGGGATGTCTTGACTGCCATCCTTCACGAGAAACTCATCAGCCAGCCGACCCGGCATTGGCTGGACCTGCTTGAGAACAGCGATGTTCCTGCTGGTCCGGTCAACAAAATAGCCGATGTGTTCGCAGACCCGCATGTCCAGGCCCGTAACACGGAAATCACGCTTGATCATGCAGGTCTGGGAAAAGTGCCCGGCGTCGCATGCCCGGTTCGCCTCAGTGAAACTCCCGCCACACACCAGTCCGCCGCCCCCCTCTTGGGAGAACATACTGATGATGTTTTGCAAACTGTTCTCAATTATTGCCCGAACGAGGTCACGCGACTAAATGCCGAGCGCATCATCAGTACCGCACATAAGAAGTCTGACGAGTGACAGGCAGAAACATTCAGAACGCTGTCCTTAATCCAATGAAGAATCTGTCTGCCTGACTTGGTGATGTCCCTTGGAACGTTGCGGTGCGCCATTCGCACCACCGCGTTCGTTTTTGGCATCTGCCCAAACGATTGTTTGTCCTTCTTCATGCTGAAGTACAAAAAAGCGAGGGGCCATAAACATGACACGCAAGTACCTTCTGACAACCGGTAGCGCTCTTGTCGCAATGATGAATATTGCTGCTGCCAACGCGCAATCGACCGAACCACCCGCAGAAGATGAAGCGCTGGTTCAGTCCGCTATCATGGTCACCGCGCAAAAACGCGAGCAGCGCCTGATTGATGTGCCAATGGCGATAGAGTCCATCTCTGGGGACAATCTCTCCAAGCTCGGCGTAGACAATATACAGGATCTGTCTTTCAACGTGCCCGGGCTGACCATGCGCGAAGACGGGCCCGGAAGCTACACGATCTTCATCCGCGGCCTTGCCAACCAGTCTGGTTCGGGGGCCCTCGTCGGCATGTATCTCGACGAAGCACCGCTCTCCTTGAGCGGCTATAACCAGCTAAGCCCGGTCCCACTGGATTTGGAGCGCGTGGAAGTCCTGAAAGGCCCACAGGGCACTCTTTATGGCCAAGGAGCTGCCGGGGGCGTCATCCGCTTTATTACAGCGGACCCCGTGCTCGATAGGGTCGAGGGAAAGGTCAAGGGTGAAGTCTATACCGTGTCGGAAGGAGAGACTGGCCAGAAAGGCGAACTCGTCTTCAATACACCACTTATCGAGGACAAGCTGGCAGTGCGTTTTGCGCTCGGTCTGGAGAATGGTGGAGGCTGGATCGACCAACCTGAAGCCGGTATCGAGGACGGCAATGGAACAGAGCTTGTCAATGCCCGTGGCAAGATCCTCTGGGAACCGACAAGCAACTTTTCCGCCAAGGCCATGGTCCAGATTCACCGTGCCGAAACAGAGCTCGGCATGGGCTATGAAGAACCCGACCGGACAGTCGATGTCGGCCCGGACCGCAGCAAGGTCATGATCCCGAAGAAGTTCGACTTCGATATCTATAATCTCGAACTGAACTACGATTTCGGATTTGCAGAACTAACCTCGTCGACAACACAGATCGAACACGACCACCAATACCCCTTCACCTATATCCCCCGCGAAGGAAACTACTCCTTCGGGATTGTTGAAGGTAATAATGATCGCTTTATTGATGCCGAACAGTTCTCCCAGGAACTTCGCCTGTCAGACGCGGGCGACCGGTTTGCATGGACGCTGGGCGCATTCTACAGCACCGGGGAACGCTCATTCACGGAAGACTACGAATACGCCTACGCCGCAAACGGCGATCTATACCAGGGCGGCGGCATCCTCATTGATGATCTATACTACTTCTCGGGCTCGACATCCGACTCCTACTCCCTGTTCGCGGACGGCTCATACGACGTAACCGACAGGCTTACCCTGGGGGCTGGTCTGCGTTACTTCCACGATGAACAGACAAGCCTGATCGAGGATGCTCCCGGAACAGGCACTGAACAGTCGGCAACTTTCGAGTCGGTCGACCCCCGTGTTTACCTGACTTACAAGTACGCTCAGGCTGCGACCATCTATGCGAGCGCAGGGTCCGGTTTCCGGAGCGGCGGTTTCAACCGCGAACCGGTCGAGCCGTACGATCCGGAAAACATCCTGACTTACGAGCTCGGCACAAAGGGCAATACCAGCAATTTCCAGTATGATGTCGCTGTCTTTTTCACCGAATATAAGGACATGGTCCGCCGCCGTCTCACTGAAGTGAACGGCGCCTTACTCGGGGAATCGAGCAATATCGGCAAGGTCGAGGTTAAAGGCGTCGAAGCAGGACTGGCCTATCAGCCAGTATCGGGCCTGACCCTGTCGGCCAATGCCGCCTATCTCGACAGCGAAATTGTCGAGACAGCCGATACAGACCAGGTCAACAATGTCGGTGATCCAACCGATTATACACCAGAGCTGAGCTACACGCTCGGTATCAACTATGACTTTGACTGGGCCCCCAACTATCCCGGCTTTGCCCGTGTTGGTTTCAACCATCGCGACGAAGTCACGTACATCGACCGCTCCAGCTTCCTGCCCTCGGCCCTGCCCCAGAGTTCGGATGCCCTGAACCTTCTGAATGCCCGTGCCGGTGTGCAGGTCGGCAATGTCGATCTCGAAGTCTATGCCACGAATATCACGGATGAGAACAAATCGATCGATCCGTATCAGGGCTGGGCAAACGCCAACCGTACACAACCGCGGGTTATCGGCGTCAGTGCGGCTTATAGTTTCTAGGGGACACAGGTCCCCAGAACCGAGACGGCCGGAAAGTCTCTAGTTTTCTGGCCGTCATTCGACCTCCTCCCTCACTCACATCAAGCCCGGTCTCTCAGAAGGGACCGGGTCTTTTTGTAACCAGGCATATAAAAAACCGGGTCGCACGCAGCGACCCGGCCTTCCAGACAGTGTCCGTTCTCACTGCACCGGGCTCAGATGCCGGCGTGCAATTTTAGCGCCCCGAACACGCCTGCGCATCCCCCAGCAGGACACGGCCGGCATCTTCTTCGCCAGTATCCGCGTCATTGCCTGTCATCTCACCGCCGCAAAGCAGGATCTGGCTATGGCCAGCCGCCCGGGCACCGTATGGGGAGTTACTCACGATATCTGTGTCGGCGCTGCGAATGTAGGCGTTGTCTTCCGTATAGAGGCCATCATCCTGATTACCCTCGATCAGACTGCCAGAAACCTGGACGGTCGCCTCCATATAGGCAGCTATCGCAGCAGACTCGCTTCCCGTGATAAGGCTTTCCGTCAGATTAAGATGTGCCGTCTCTTCCAGCCATACACCAAGATGTGACTGCGCGATGGTCAGGTTACGTGCAGTGACATGTCCTGTTTCGCGGCCCGTAACAGCCATCTTGTCAACACCAGCTATGCGCACTGAGTCCAGTTCGACATTGCTTGCGATCGTAAAAATGCCATGGCCATCATAAATATCATCTTCCGGCTCCAGGTAGGTAAAATCCGAGATGCCAAGTCCTGAAATCTTCACGGTAGAGTCATTTATGACAATCGCGCTGACAGGGTAATCCTCGCTACCTGCCAGAACAGCACCAGGCTCTCCAATCAGGGACAACTCCTTGCCCTCGATGACCAGCGCACCGCGCACAACAAGATCCTGAAAGGGCACGTCACGATAGGCACTGGCCATATAACGGCCCTCGCGCAGATGGATGAGCGCGCCCGGTATTGCCTCGTCGACCGCCTTTTGTAGTCCGGCCATGCCGATATAATCACAGGTATGTGCGACTTCTGGTTTAGCACAGACCATAAGGCCGCTTACCTCATCCTGGCCCGGTGATACGGCAGGCACCGCACATGATGCCGCCATGATAAGGACTGGCAGTGAAACTGCCGCAGAAAGGTGGTTTCGCACTATTGTGTCTCCTGCTGAAGCGGCTCTGCAGGAGGTGTGGCATCCTCTGCGTCCAGTTTCATCAAACGAGTGAGGACAGGCCGAAGCCCAATGATCAGCACTGCGGCAATACCGACGATCGCAGCATGCATCAGCCAGAAGTTCGCACTCGACATCTGTTCGTAAAACCGCGCGAGCCAGCCACTGAATAGCCCGCCAAAGAAGATCGCCAGGTAATATGAGCCCACCATCATTGAGTTAACCGACTCCGGGGCTGCACGGGATGTCAGCGCCAGCGCAATCGGACCGACATAGAGAAAACCGACACCACAGATAAAGTGGAAGATGACGGGCCATACTAGCGCAACTGCTTCCCCGCCTGACAGGAGGTCTCCAAGCCCAAGCAGAACGAAGGCACTAGCGAAAACACCGCATCCAATTGCCAGCTTGATAAGGTCACTCGGCTCTGCTTTGCGCCGCGACTGGACCCGCCAGTACCACAACACCAATGGCGCGAGGATCAGGACGGCTGTTGAATCAAGAGACTGGAACCATGTGACCGGGATGTTCATTCCGAAAATCGAGCGATCGACATCGGTCCTTAGCCAGAGTGGATAAGCATTCCAGACCTGGCTTTGCGCAGCCCAGTAAAGCGATGTAAGTGCCAGCATGGCCAGTATCGAGAGAATGACGACACCATCCCCTTTTTGCAGCTTCGGGCGCTCATCCTTGGCCGTGATCGTATCGACCGGCAGGTGCGAGTGCCCCATCAGGTAAACGACAAGCCCGATAAGCATCCCGATACCCGCAGCACCGAACCCGTAGTGCCAGCCATAGACTTCACCCAGCGTCCCGCACACCAGCGGCGCAACCGAAGCGCCAACATTAATGCTGAAGACATAAATGGAGTAACCAGAGTCCCGGCGTTTATCCGACTTGGCATAGAGAGCACCGACTTGCGCAGCCAGATTGCCCTTCAGTAGGCCAGACCCGAGCACAAGCATGAGAAGCGCAAAAAGAAAGCTTGCTTCAAAGGCCATCAGGAAGTGACCCGCCGCCATGAACAGCGCACCAGAAAGGACTGCCTTGCGGCGCCCGAGCACCCTGTCCCCGATCAAGCCCCCCAGAACCGGCGCAAAATAGACGAGCCCGACATAGACACCGAAAACCTGCGAGGCCAGCGCCTGCACGCTTAGCGGGCCAAAGATGAACTCGAAGAAACTCCGGAACGGCTCGAAAACGGCCACATTGCCTGAGTTCTCAGGCAGGAAAAGATGCGTTGCCATGTACAGGATAAGCAGGGCCTGCATCCCATAGAAGGAAAACCGCTCCCAGGCCTCAGTGAAAACGATATACGCAAGCCCCTTCGGATGGCCGAGGAAAACCGCGTCTTTCTTATCGTCCGATATCTCTCCAACAGGTAGATCCTGAGTGTCGGTTCTGGATACATCGCTCATTCAGAAAGTCCTTCACTAGACGGTGCCGGACACCAGGTCATTCATCGCCCCATGCGGGCTTCCAGTTGATATGCTTGGGCACATCGTTGACTTCCCAGTAAAATGGACGGCGCGGGCGATCATGATTGCCGACCTCGTCCATGCTGTACGTGTCGTACAGACGGCCATTCACCATGGTCCGGGAAACAGTTTCAGTATTACGGATATCGTCGAGCGGATTGCCCTCGAGAACGATAATGTCGGCCAGCTTGCCCTCTTCGATAGAACCAATCTGTCCCTCAAGCCCGAGAGTGGTTGCCCCGTTGATCGTTCCAGCTCTGAGGACGTCCAGATTGCTCATGCCGCCCTCGGACAGCAGTTGCAGCTCCCAGTGCATGGCAAGTCCGAACACCTGCCCATGGGAACCTGCATTCACAAGGCCGCCCGCATCGTTGAGCGCCTTCATTGACCGGGCCGCCGCACGAAACCCTATGTCCCAGAGCTCGTCGACCGCCTCTATGTTCGTCATGCCACGCACATATGGCGGGGCACCGACCGGGACGGCGAGCGGACTGTAGGAGCTGGTTGTGGTCTGGACAAAGTCATTCACCCGCGGGTCTTCCCAGAGGCGCGATGACTGGAACAGATAGTTCTCGCCCATCAGCTCCCCGAACAGGACAATCAGCGTCGGTGTATGCGCTACCTCGGACCGCGCGAGAAGCTGGATGAAATCGTCATAAAGGTTCTCAACCGGCACATTGTGCTGGAGGTTTACATTGCCATCGAGGACGGCCGAAATCGCATTGAAGTAGTGGCTCTCGCCTTCAACATCGACCATCACGCCGGCCTCGCGCCCGGCCTTGTTCAGCATCTGGCGCTGCTTTCGCTGAACCTGACGGTAGCTCTTGATGATCGTGCCGCCGAGCGCGACTTTACGGTCCATGAAAGTCTCGGCATCGTCATATGTCTCAATCGGAACATAGACCGGATCGTACTTCTGCTTACGCCCATAAGCGACATAGCCGACATCAATGGACCGTGGTCCAACCATGCTCCCCGCCTGAACCATCTCCGCGGCACCATAGGTCGGCAGCTCCGATGTGTAGGGGTCATAGTTGGTCGTCACACCGAAGGCGAGCGCCGCATACCGGGAGCCCTGCTGCTGGGGCAGCAGTCCGGACGAGGCGTAGTAGCAGGTATCAAGATGGCCATGCATGTCGATCAGGCCCGGCATGATCGTCTTGCCTGACGCGTCAACAATATGCGCCTCCGCAGGCACGTCGACTTCATTGGCCGGGCCGACCGAGACGATCCGGTTACCATCGACAACTACGGTGCCGTTTTCGATAATCTTGTCACCATCCATCGTGATGACACGACCACCAACAAAAGCTGTCAGGCCTGCGGGGACATCTGCCCGGAATCGCAGGTCTACCTGTGTGAATATTTCCGGTGCCGCCGCAACATCGCCAATGCTTGCCTTGTAGATATCAGGGCCAAATGCCCAGTAGACACCGCTGGAATTTTTTTCCCAGGTCAGTTCATAGCCACCAATACTTTTCAGCTGCCGGCCTTCGCCAGCATCTAGGACAGACTCTTCTGCGCCTGCATCAAACGGAGCGGCGTAATAATGCTGGTAATGACGGTACGCGATCCACTTCAGATCAGGGCTTAGCTTCAGCTCATTCGTATCGGAGCTCTGTGTACGCAGATGCGTTTTATGATCTTGCCCGTCCAACGCTACACTTTCCAGCGTCGTCACCATTGTGCCGCTGGCATACCCCTCGGTCGTGAAGAAGACACGCGTTCCATCGGGAGAAAACCTTGGATAGCCACCAGAAACACCCAGGCTTCTCGGTGTGCCGCCCTCTGCAGGTAACCAGTAAAGACTAGCCTCCGCCTTGTGTCCCCCCCAGACAGTCATCACCTTCCGCGATCCGGAAAAGGATCTTCGAGCCATCCGGCGAGTAGACAGGCTCACGAACAATGCCCGCAGTTTGGAAAAGGCTGACAACCTCGCCGTCTGCCTTTCTGACCTTCAGCTCACCACCGCTGACATCGTCCCATTCTACAAAAGCAAGCTGTGCACCATCGGGTGAATAGGTTGCCTCCGATTGTGAGGCATGCATGTCAGTCAGTTTTGCAGGCTCTCCTCCAGCAACATCCTGTTGCCAGATACCGCCAAGCGCTGTGAAAGCCAGCGTTTCACGGTCTGGCGAAACGGTAATCTTCGACACCGCTTTGACCTGCACCATGTCCGGATCAAGGTCTTGCGTCAGCCGGACGGGCTTAGTCAGCTGGTGTCGGGAGGTCAGCTTGAACGGGATCTCGCTTGTTTCACCCGTTTCTGTACCGATGCGGAGAATCTTGCCCCCCGCCCAAACGGCAAGGTCCTCCCCGTCAGGAAACCAGGAAAAACGTGGATAATAGTTACCCTGGCCCAGAAAATCCGCCTGGCCGTCCCGGTCCAACCCATCAAAAATGGGGGTTTGCGTTTTCGAGGCGAAATCATAGACAAACAGCATCGTCTCGTCCCTCACCCTGCGGACGAAAGCCATTTTGTCCCCGGACGGTGAAATCGAAGGCGATGTGGCCCCACCAAAGCCGCCTACAACAGTCTCGATATTCCCGGTCTCAATATCCTTCCGGCGGATCGCGAAATGCTTGTGATTGGCGTCGATATAGATCCCTGACGGATGCGGCCCGGTTACTTTCTCTACGAAGTAAAGCGCCTCACCATCCGGCGAGAAAACCGCATCATGTACGTTCTCACCCGTCTCCGGCATGGCCACGATCTGCTCACCTGGCCCGCCTCTTGCCGGATATGTGACCAGTTCAGAGGCGTGCAGGCGGTCAGCTGTGTCAAACATGCGTGCGGCGGCCAGTGTCTCGCCATCAGGGCTCCATGCGGGCTCGACCACAGCAAGAGAGGTCTCGGATGACACCTGGATGGCTTCACCCCCATCCGGACGGGAGGTCCAGATGTTATCAGCTCCGTCCACATCGCTGATGTAGGCAATTTTCGAGCCGTCAGGACTGTATTGCGGGGAGCGCTGCATGGCTGGCCCGCCATGCACCAGACGTGCCGCCCCGCCAGTTGATGGCATGGCATAAATGTCTCCCAGCAAGTCGAACACGATAGTCTCGCCGTCCGGGCTGACATCCAGGCTGATCCAGGTTCCCTCTGTCAGGGTGAACTCAACAGTCTCGTAGGGCTGACCAGTATCGGTGACATCCCATGCAAGAGCGCCCGGGCCATGACCGGCGATGAATACTGTTCCGAAATCCAACTGCTGCCAGAGACCTGAAGTTCATGAATGCCACCTCCCAGCGGTTATGATTTCGACATGCTTCAGCCCGCCCACCGTGAAAACGGGCCTGGGCCAGTTTGCATTTTTATGACTTCATCATGTCCCAATAGCACTGGCGAAGGCGCTTAGGGCGCAAGTTTCGGTGCGTTATCCGCACCACATGCCGCACGCTTCGCATCTGTCAGGCAAATCCGGGTTCCTGCGATAATCGCTCCAGCGCAAATAATCTGTATCTGCACACTGGAGGCCCTATGCGTTTTCCTCGACTCCTCGTGATCCACAGATGGATCAGTCTGGCATTTGTTGCTCTCTGGATTCTGCAGGCCGCATCCGGTCTCGCCATAGGGTTTCGCGCTGATATCGATGATTTTTTCCTCGGTCAGGATGCAACTGCCACAAACGCGGAAGCACTCGAGAAAGCAGTCACCGAGCTACAGGCAAATGGCGACAATATTTCCTCCATCTGGATTTCAGGCGGACGTGAAGGCCAATATGATGCCTACCTGACCCGGGATGGAGAGCACCGCACGGTACGAATAGATGGCGCAGGTACATTTATACGCGACAGGTCGGATGAACAGCTCTTTTCCGATGGCGCCATTTTCGAAACCCTGACCCAGTTTCACAAATCACTCATGCTCGGAAACACGGGATATATCATCTTCTTCATCTCCGGCTGTCTCCTGCTCTCCAATATCTGCCTCGGGCTATGGATGGGGTGGCCCAGACGCAAACGCCTGAAAGGATTCACAAAAACGAGGAAAGCTCCATCAGCTATTACGCTATCAGGTTGGCACTGGCGCATCGGTTTTTGGGGCTTACTACCTGCACTTGTCGTGATTTCGGCAGGCATCGCTCTGAATCAGGCCGACTTCGTGGAGAACACGCTCGGCGTTGAAGAAGCTTCCCCAGAGAGGCAGGACTATTCATCCGGAACCACAATCAGCCTTGCTACCGCCATTGAAACCGCATTGGCTGAATACCCGGGCTCAACCCTCGTGGCGATCAATCTGCCAAGCGATGACAGCACCTGGTACAAGTTCCGCCTGAACGCTCCGGGAGAGATGCCACGGCTTTATGGTGCAACACGCGTCTTCGTGGGGTTGGATGGTGAGGTCCTGCTTACTCACGATGCCGCCAATAGCGCCTTCAATGCGCGTATCGCCGAGGCACTCTATCCTGTCCATACAGGACAGATTGGTGGTTTGGTTGGAAGACTGGTGAATACCGCCGTAGGCATCTGGCTGTTGGTTATGATGTATCTCGGCCTCCGCCTTTGGATGAACAAACGCCAGCGTAGCGGCGCTGCCTCACCATCACCCTGATTACGCTTCCCCTGCCCCATGGCCGGCCTGAGCTGCTGAAACGCTGCACGAAAACCCCTGCAGAGCTTGACTTCACAACAAGACGGACCGTCAATTATGCAACAGTTCAGTGACGACGGAATAATGAGCATGGTCGACCTTAAGGACGTTCCATCACAGTCAGGCCAGCAGCCGCCTGTCCGCAAGGCCCTCCCCCCCTTTGAAGGCTTGCGGGCCTTTGATGCGATTGCCCGTCTTGGCGGGGTCCGCAAGGCCGCCAAATGGCTCGACCGGGACCATGCCGTACTCAGTCGCCACCTGCGCACCCTTGAAGACTGGGTCGGCGTGACGCTTGTCGAGCGTGTCCCTACAGGCCTGGTGCTCACAGAGGCCGGCAAGGATTATCACAAATCGATCTCCACAGCCCTGGACACAGTGGCCCACGCCACCCTCGACCTGCTTAACCAGGGCATGCATCACCAATTACTGATCTGGAGCACGCCGGGGTTTGCCCAGCAGTGGCTTTCCCGGAGACTCGCCTCACTCGAGCGGGTCAACAAGGATGTCGAAATCGAGTTGAAACCGTCTGTCACACCACCTGATTTCCTCTCACATGAAGCCAACGTGGATATTCGCTACTGGGCCTCCTATGAAGAGTTGGAAGACCTGCCGCCAAACATGCGCAGCCAGGTCATCGCACAATCGCCGATCATCCCGGTCGCAAGCCCCGAATATCTAGAAGACAAGCCCGAGATCACGACACCGGCTGAGCTCCTCAACCACCAGCTTCTGCACGAGAACACGACACGCACCTGGGAAATCTGGCTGACATCCTTGGGAGTTGATTGCGGCAATGGGCTGAGAGGCCCTCTTCTCTGGCAGGGAAACCTGACGAGCGATGCCTCACGGCACGGTAGCGGTATTGCTCTGAGCAACCCCCTGATTGCTTCCAAACATCTGGAACGGGGCGACCTTGTCTGGATCGGCAAGGATAATCCCGCCTTCCCTCTCAGGCTTGGAAACTATGTCCTGATCGCGCGGCGGGACCGCTGGGATGAGCCCAGCCTGCGCAAATTCAGGGTCTGGCTGACCAACACGATCGCCAAGGACACCCCGGAATACAAACCGGCTCCCTAACCGAGCGCATCTACTGCGGCATTGAAAAAGTCGTTATCGGGAATGGTCTCAGAAAATTTGGGTTTCGACCGGCAGCTCATGACCGTGAGCACGATACGCCGCGTCGGATTGATATAGATGTACTGGCCGAAAATCCCGCGTGCACTGAAGGCCCGTTCTGAAAAATTGCCATCACGGTCAGGTACAGGCCACCACATGTAGCCGTAGTTCAATGGGTCATTCCCGGCCATGCGCGGCTCAGTCGCTTCCCTGAACCACCCCTCCGGCACGACGGGCTCTCCATCGATAACGCCTTCATTAAGCGCAAACAGGCCGAGACGCGCATAATCATGCAAGGTCGCGCAGATACCACTGCCAGCAACTTCCAGCCCGCCAGGGGATTCCAGCCACCATGCCCCATCATCCTGCATGCCAAGCCGGGACCACATCCTTTCCGAGCAATAATCGGACAGCCATTTGCCTGTGGCTGCCCTGACCAGCGCGCCTACCACATGTGTTTCGCCAGTACTGTAGTTCCAGACCTGCCCGGGTTCTGCAATGCGCGGCAAGGAGGCCATGAAATTCATGATCTCACCCGGCTTCTGGGCGACTTGCAGGTCGAGCATGGTCCGGCGCTCAGAGCTCTCCACGGTATGGGTATCATCCCATTTCACGCCAGAGGTCATCTGCAACAGGTGCCGGATCGATACCCCATCATAGCCGCTACCATTCAGTTCAGGCAGGTACTCCACCAGTTGGTCATCTACGCCGCCAATGTACCCATCCTTGATAGCCGCCCCGACCAAAGTTGTCGAAACCGACTTTGCCATGGACATCGACATCCAGCGTGTATCGGACGTGATACCCTGATCGTGATACTCGTACACGACCTCTCCATCCTTGATCGCAAGCAGGCCAACCAGACGGTTTTGTGAAACATAGTCGTACAGGTCATAGACTTTGCCGTTCGAAGGGATGGGAAAATCACTCATCCAGTTTGGAGACGACGGGATAGGCGACACTGGACCTCCTCTGGCAATCGTTCGCACCGGAAAAATCTGATCGGTGTTGCTGAACGTTTT
The DNA here is from genome assembly GCF_029936995.1 of Henriciella sp. Lineage (GTDB taxonomy): Bacteria > Pseudomonadota > Alphaproteobacteria > Caulobacterales > Hyphomonadaceae > Henriciella. Next base: position 83,239 of record NZ_JAPYRE010000004.1, on the reverse strand, counting down.
CATCTGAACATTCGGCATCAGCTTGCCCGCGTAAGCGGTTACAATATCACCAATTTCCGGTTTATTCTGTTCAGAAGCCTGCTGGAGTGTTGTCACAAGCCTGTCTCCTTGCTGGCGCCCGCCTCATGGCTTTGACGCTGGTGTCCTTCTCCTAACAGTACAGCGCCCAACCCTAATTCTCAGGTGCCAAGAAGACGACCGGCGGTGCGCCTGCCGCACCGGTTTGGCTATATTTCGCGCCTTACAAAGCTAAAGTGGCAAGGGAGAGTGGAGTGGTAACAACACAATGGAAACGCCGATGACGAACATTCACGATACGTGGAAAATGTATATTCCCAAGCCCTACATGGCCCCGGAACCTGTCTCAATCGTTCATGCCTACCCCTTCGGCCAGCTCGTCACCACAAGGGATGACCTGCCTTTCGCAACTTCTGCCCCGATGTACCTACAGGAAACCCCATCGGGAGAGATGCAACTGATCGGCCACATGGCACGCCATAACCCGCACGCCGCCACCCTCCACTCAGGACAGAAAGCTCTCGCCATTTTCCACGGTCCTGACACCTATGTTTCGGCCAGCTGGTACAGAGATCAACGCACAGTGCCGACCTGGAACTATATTGCCGCGCAGGTGCGTGGTGTGCTGGAACCTGTTGATGACGACGAAGACCAGCTGGACATCATGCGTGTCACAATCGCGCAAAGCGAAGCCATTGGCGATGGCAACGCATGGAAGCTTGAAGACGCCCCTGAGGGCAAGGTCGAGACCCTGCTACCGCATATCCGGTCTTTCCGGATTTCAGTCACGCGCATCGACGCTGTCACCAAGCTGAGCCAGACCCAATCAGTCGCCGACCAGGATCGCGTCATCTCTGCTCTGGAAAAACGCGGCAGCATACAGGACCGGGAGATCGCCCGGAATATGCGCGCATACAGAACTGATCATCAGGCACAGGTCCGAAAATAAGGATTGGTGCTCAAACCGCACCACTTCAATCGCTTTAGTCATCTTCTCCGACCGTCCTTTCGAAGCGCAAGATACGCTCAAACATTCGGAAGGACACGCAATGGCGATCGCTCAAAGCAATACAGCTCAATGGCAGGCACTGGACGCCTCGCATCACATCCACCCTTTCTGCGATCCCAAGACGCTCGCAGAACGTGGAACACGTGTCATCACCAGTGCAGATGGATGCTATGTCCATGACAGCGATGGCAATAGGATCCTGGACGGCATGGCCGGGCTGTGGTGTGTGAATGTCGGCTATGGCCGTCAGGAGCTGGTCGATACTGCTACACGGCAGATGTCGGAGCTGCCTTTCTATAACTCATTCTTCCAGAGTTCTACGCCCAGCCAGATCGAACTGGCCCAGAAGCTTTCCGAGATCACACCTGGTGATCTCAATCATTTCTTCTTTGCCAATTCCGGCTCGGAAGCAAATGACACCGTCATCCGTATGGCCCGTCATTATTGGCATGTCCGTGGAAAGCCGGAGAAATACAAGTTCATCGGCCGTAATCTCGGCTATCACGGCAGCACGCTCGCCGCGACAAGCCTTGGCGGTATGAAGCACATGCATGACATGGGATCATCCACGTTGCCGGGCTTCGAACACATCATGGAACCCCACTGGTATGCTCACGGAGGAAACCTCACGCCTGAAGAGTTCGGCCTCCGGGCCGCACAGGCCCTTGAAGAAAAAATCCTCGAAATCGGCGCGGACAACATCGCAGCCTTTATCGGTGAGCCCGTGCAGGGGGCCGGCGGCGTAATTGACCCTCCGTCCACCTACTGGCCGGAAGTCCAGAAAATCTGCCGTAAGCATGACATCCTGCTCGTGTCGGACGAGGTGATCTGTGGATTTGGCCGTCTGGGTGAATGGTTTGGCTGCCAGTATTATGGCGTCCAGCCGGACATAATGCCGATGGCGAAGGGCATGTCCTCAGGCTACCTGCCTATATCAGCGGTAGCCTTCAGTGATGCCATCTTCGAGACAATAAATGAAGGCGGACCAATCCCTCACGGTTACACTTATTCTGGCCACCCCGTCGCCTGTGCAGTGGCTCATGCGAATATCGAAATCATTGAACGCGAGGGACTTGTCGAGCGCGTCAGGGACGATGTCGGCCCCTATCTTCGTGAACGTCTCAAGGAGCTCAGCGAGCAGCACAGCATTATCGGTGAAGTCAGGGGGGCAGGCCTCATTGCTGGTCTGCAGCTGGTCAAGTCCCGTGAAACACGCGAACCATTCACTGCCGAGGACAACGCGGCAAATATCTGCCGTGACATCTGCCTCGACAAGGGGCTCATCATGCGAGCTGTAGGCCAGGCCATGGTGATCTGCCCACCGCTTACGATCACTCACGCGGAAATTGATGAAATCATCGAGAAAGCCTCGGCAGGGCTCACGGAGACCGCCAGAAAGCTCGGAGTCGCCTAGCATGTCCCTCACAACAGAAATGACGCCGGCCGATCTGGCCGGGGCTAACCCTATGCTTCGAAAGATCATCGATCGTATAGAGGCCCGCAAACCCAGCAAAACCTTTGCTGTCCATAATCCAGCAAACGACGCACTGATTGCAGATGTGCCCGATGAGAGTGCTGCGGCAACTGAGAAAGCTGTTACTGCTGCCACCCGGGCACAACCGGAGTGGGCTGGCCTGACAGCGAAAGACCGCTGCACCATCCTCCGCCGCTGGCATGACCTCATCATGACCCATGCCGACGATCTGGCCGCGATCCTGACACTTGAACAGGGCAAGCCGGTGGCTGAAGCACACCGTGAAGTAACATTCGGTGCAACTTATATCGAATGGTTCGCTGAAGAAGCCAAACGCGCTTATGGCGATGTCATCCCGACCAGCGAGGCGTCACGCCTACAGCTCGTGATCAAGCAGCCTGTCGGGGTCGTAGGGGCCATCACCCCGTGGAATTTTCCAAGCGGCATGATCACCCGCAAGGCCGCCCCTGCTCTGGCAGCCGGATGTACGATCGTTCTCAAGCCTTCCGAGGAAACACCACTTTCAGCACTCGCGCTGGAACTTCTGGCCGAAGAGGCTGGCTTTCCGGAAGGCGTATTCCAGGTCGTCACGTCGAAAGACCCTGCAGCTGTTGCAGGGGTCCTTACAGGCGATCCACGCATCAGGAAAATTTCCTTCACCGGCTCCACGCGTGTCGGGAAGCTCTTGATGGGGCAGAGCGCGGAAACGGTAAAACGGCTCTCGCTAGAACTGGGCGGTAACGCTCCTCTGATCGTATTCGACGATGCCGACATAGATGCTGCCGTTGCCGGGGCTATCGCTGCGAAATTCCGCAATGCCGGACAGACATGCGTCTGTGCCAACAGGATCCTTCTGCATGCCTCGATAAAGGGGGAGTTTCTCGACAAATTCATCGCCGCCGCGAAAGCCATGAATGTAAGTGATGGCTTTGATCCAGCCTGTGACATGGGTCCGATGATCAATAGCGCGGCAAAACAGAAAACCCGCGCCTTGATCGAAGATGCAATCGCCAAAGGTGCTGAGCTCTCCACATCCGGCAAGGAAATGGACAAAGGCAACTTCCTGCCCCCCATTATCCTGTCAGGTGTCACAAACCAGATGGATATTACCCATACCGAAATCTTCGGTCCGGTGGCACCGATATTCACATTTGAAACGGAAGAAGAAGCCGTAAAGCTGGCGAACGATACCCCCTATGGCCTGGCCGCTTATTTCTGGACACGTGGCATGGCCCGCGCCAGGCGTGTCGCTGAACAGCTGGAAGCCGGCATGATCGGCCTGAACGAGAACGCAATATCAAGCGCTGCGACCCCGTTTGGGGGCATCAAGGAATCCGGTCTGGGTCGGGAGGGCTCCCGCTACGGTCTGGATGACTACCTCGACATCAAATACATCGCGATTGGAGGCCTCTGATGACCGGCCTGATTACGTTCCCCTCAAGAGCATGGCCGGCCAGTCTGAGACATGCTGCATTTATAACGGCAGCATTGATCCTTCCGGCAACAGCGTTGGCCCAATCCGCCTCACCAGAAGATCAGGAAGCCCTTATCGCAGAACTCCAGGAGAAGCTCCGCGAACAGGAAGCCAGGCTGGAAAAGCTGGAGCAATTGATAGCCCAGCCCAGTCCAGAAAGCCCAACAAGTGTACAGAGCGCCTCAGACCCGGCACCTGAGCGGCTTGCGCCACACCGGGCAGCAGCATCGCCTGCTGCACCTGTAAAAGCCTCTCCATTGAAAGTCAGCGGAGACATGCGGTTACGCTACGAGCATAACAATACAGTCGACGGGCAACGTAACGATTCCCGCGGTGCTTTCCGTGGACGTGTCGCGGCGGTTTATAAAGCCTCCCCAGGCCTCAAATTTGGCGCACGTCTGGTAACTGGTGATCCGGACAATCCCAACTCGTCGGACGTTTCACTCTCCAATTTCAATGACGATCTCAAAGTGAGTCTCGACCAGCTCTACGGCATGAAGAGCTTCGGAAGCCTCACTGTCATGGGCGGGAAGTTTCCCAATCCCTTCCGTCGCACGGACCTGGTCTGGGATGGAGACGTGAACCCCCAAGGGGTAGCTGCGCAATATGCTGCGATCGACACAGGCTCAACCCAGATCGGGGCTTCTGCACTTCTCTTTCCGATTGAACGGTCTGTTGGCGGGCCTGACAGCAAGGCCACCGGTTACCAGCTTACACTTGATCACCAGCCGGCTGACACCTGGAGCGTAGGGCTGGCGGCTGGCTATTACGATTATGAAATCGAAGCGACGGACACAGCCGATGCCGGTGACACGAGGACAAACCTTCTGGACGCTTCAGGCACCTACATCTCGGATTTCGACCTGCTCGATATCATCGCGGACCTCTCCTACACGGGGCTGGGAGAGCGGTGGCCCATCTCGCTTCAGGCAGAGTATGTCCAGAACTACGGCGCGGATGCCCATGATACGGGTTACTCGTTTTCCACATCATTCGGACGCACCGAAGCCGTCGGCGAATACAGTTTCGGTTACGGATACAATGTCGCTGAGGCGGATGCCGTTTTTGCCGCTTTCGCCCAGGACAACATCCCCTATGCGAGCAACTATCGACAGCATGCGTTGAGCTTCACGTATGCGCTGAGTGATCAGCTTGATTTCAACACCACACTCTACTCATTCCGGCTGAAAGACGTCTCACTGGTGCCGTTTGGCAACACGGACTGGCAGCAGCGTCTCCGAATCAATCTGGTCGCCCACTTCTAAGGCGCCTGCTCGCCTCTCAAGTTTGAACCTCTTCCCAAAAGGATTGTTGAATTGCGTATCGGCACCCCAAAAGAACTGAAGAATCGCGAGTATCGCATTGGCCTGACCCCGCAGGGAGCCCAGGAACTGGTACGATCCGGCCACACGGTCTTTATTGAAACCGGAGCGGGCGAAGCTGTCGGTTTTACCGATGAAAACTACAAGTCTGCTGGCTGCATAATTTCTGCTGACGCGGATGAACTGTTTGATGCGTCAGACATGATCATCAAGGTGAAAGAGCCTCAACCGGTTGAGATTGCCCGGCTAAGGCCCCATCACACTCTTTTCACCTATCTTCATCTGGCTCCTGACCCTGAGCAGACACAGGGGCTCATGAATTCAGGTGCTACGTGCATTGCCTATGAGACGGTCACTGACCGAAATGGCCGCCTCCCGCTCCTTACCCCCATGAGCGAGGTCGCCGGCCGGATATCAATTCAGGCCGGGGCGAAATACCTGGAAATATCGAATGGTGGCTCTGGCACGCTTCTGGGGGGCGTCACCGGCGTAGCGCCGGGGAATGTCCTCATCATTGGCGGCGGCGTGGCCGGAACGAATGCAGCCGAAATGGCGATCGGTCTCGGCGCGAATGTAACCATTCTCGACCGCTCTCTCGACCGGCTTCGGGAACTGAACCTCATCTTCCAGGGCCGAGCACGTTGCCTGTACTCAACATCCGCAGCCATAGAAGAATGCCTGCGTACAGCCGATCTTGTTGTCGGCGCGGTACTGCTTCCCGGCTCGGCTGCCCCCAAAGTTCTATCTGCAGACCAGATCGCACTCATGCAACCCGGATCCGTTGTCGTAGACATTGCCATCGACCAAGGCGGATGCTTCGAAACCAGCCGGCCGACAACACATGACGATCCTGTTTATGACGTTGGTGGCGTCTGTCACTACTGTGTGACCAACATGCCTGCCGCTGTCGCACGCACGTCCACTATTGCCCTGTCGAACGCCACACTCCCTTTTGCGATGGCCCTTGCCAATCTCGGCATAGACGCAGCCATTAAAGCCGATCCGCACCTGGCAGAAGGGGTCAATGTAGCGGGTGGAAAAATCATCCACCCTGAAATCATTTCCGCGATGGCCACTTCCTAAATAGGGGAGGTGGCCAAAAAATCACACCACTCAGCTTGAAATGGAGATGTCCCCCAGCCGCTCTTGGCCTTCATCTGTCACAATGAACCATCCCTGGTTGAGCTATCATGCCCATGCCATACTGGATGATGGTGGCAGCATTGGCAGCTTTGTCGAAACCTGTCACACTGGAATCATCGCTCTGGGTGACCTCGGCAAAGTTGCCACCTCCGACTCGGTCAATAGATGCCACCTGGAAACGATCATCTCGCTCGTGCAGCGGGTTTCAACACCTCTTAGCGACAAAAACCGGCTATGCCTGACGGCAGCTGAACGTGTGACGGGGACATCAAGGACACGCCCAGTCCCCTGCTGGCTCAACCAGATCCATGCGTTATTGATTCGACTGCAAGCCGTTCTGCTCAGCATACCTTTCAGTTAAAAGGTCCTGCCGGGTTGTCAGCTCCATTTCATCGCCAGCTATCCAGACATGCTTGGCACGGCTCGATGGCTCAAGCGGGTCGCCCTCCCACAGCACCAGATCAGCGCTGTATCCGGGCGCGATCAGGCCGTGAGTATCCCCTACACCCCACATTCGCGCCGGATATACCGTGAGCGCCCTGAGCGCCTCGTCCCATGGCATACCGTAGGCAACCGCAGTACCTGCCGCTTCGCGTATGCCAAGGCCGGCATTGTAACTGGCATGTATACCCGACCGCATGAAAGCCACGGAAACGCCAGCTTTGGCCAGCAAATGGACGGCCTGGTTTCGGGCGCCAATGGAATCGAAACTTTCAGGCAGATTGATCAGAGGATTGAGAACAACCCCCACATCCCTTCCGGCAATCTCTGTGGCGGCACGCCAGGCTTCATCGGCCCCGACAAGTATGAGACGCAGCTCATAGTCGCCAGCCAGCCTGACGGCGTTGCGAATATCGGACTCCCGGCGTGTCGCAATCACCAAGGGGATTTCCCGGGCAAGAACCTGCCGAAGCGCCTGGTGGCCATATGCAGCACAAGACTCTTGCGCTTCCCTGCCAGGCCTTTCCTCCTTCTCTTCGGCAGCCTCGTTAAGTGCACGGCGCAACTGCATCCATTGCGCCGCTCTGGACCCACCGGATTCTTCAGCGCTGGCACCTCCAATCGTCACAGACACAGCCACCTTGCGTCGGGCGGTGCTATCGCCTGAGCCATCAAGCTGCAGCAATGCCGGCATTCCCGTAAATGGGGGCTGGTCGCTTTGGCCCGGTACGATCGCGGCCATTGTCAGCCCGTCTGCGCGGGCAAGTGGAATAAGGGTGGAGTTCGGATTGATGGCGTAGCTGATATCGAAAGCGGCACCTAGATGCCCTTTATCCATGCCCGTGTCAGTCGCCGCCCCTGACGAGCCCATTTCCACAAGCCCAAGCTGTGTCGCGCCATTCATGAAGCCGTAGGTCAAAAGGGCACCGCCAGCATCGAGGCTGGTCACTCCTTCAGGAGGTATGACCTCGGCACCGACCTGCTTGATGATGCCATCCCTGACCAGAACGGCACCATTTTCTATGACCGCCCGGTCTTCTCCTGTGAAAATCCGGGCATTGCGTATCATCAGGTCCTGAGCTGCCGCAGCTGATGAGCAGGCCAGGCAGGCTGATACGATAACGAGTAACAACTTCATTGAACCGTCTCCAGCGCGGGCTGCCCAAGCTCCAGGTCGGAGGTGTGATAGGTCTCTCCAGCTGCCCGGTCGTAGACCAGCGCACCATCGATATAGACGCGCTCGCTCAGTGTGTAGATGCTGAACGGATCGCCCGACCAGATAACGAGGTCTGCACGCTTGCCCGGCTCGAGTGCCCCGGTCTGGTCATCTATGCCGAGCATCCTGGCGGGACTGGATGTTATCCACTTGATCGCCTCCTGAGGTGATATGTCGATCCCGGCGCGGCGTCCTGCAGCCATGGCCTTGGAGGCCTCAATGGGCAGCCTCTGTCCCGTGATCCCGGAATCCGAATGCAGGGCAACACAGGCACCAGCGTCTTCCAGTATGGCCGCATTCGCCCGCACAGCATCGAATATCTCCATCTTAAAGCCCCACCAGTCTGCCCAGACGACCGCGCAGACATCAGCTGCTGCAAGCCGGTCGGCGATCTTGTAGGCTTCGGCGGCATGGTGAAAGGCGGTGATCTGGAAATCGAATTCCTGTGACATCGCCAGCAGGATCGCCATGTCGTCAGAGGTGTAGCAATGAACGTGAAGCCGTAATTCACCGCGCAGGAGATCGACAATCGGCTTGAGGTGAGGAGCGACCTCTCCGGACTTCATGGCCTGTGCAGCCTTGCGAAAGACATGACGCTGGCCCGACACGATCCCCATCCGGCTGGTCGGAAACCTGTCCTTCTCACCATAGGTATATTTTGGGTTTTCGCCGCAGGCCATTTTCAGGCTGGGCGCGGCAGATGGAAACTTTATCTCCTGAACTGAAACGGCATCCAGCGTGCGTATGACAACGCCCTGCCCACCAAACAAGTTGGCAGAGCCGGGCAGTACTTGCGCGGTCGTCACACCCGCCTCACGGAACCGGCTGAAGGTCGGGTCCTGAGTTCGAATTGCGGTTTCGGCGTGAAGCTGCTGGTTATAGGGCCCGCTGGTCTCGTTGACGTCCCAGACGTCGATTTTCTCTTCATAGAAAGGAGGTCCGGCATTCCCCAGATGCGTATGCGGGTCGATGATGCCCGGGGTCACATATTTACCGGCAGCGTCAACAAGCTCGACATCTTCTGGTGTTTCGAGGTCTGTTCCGAGCGCCTCGATGCGCCCGTCACGCACTAGAATTGAAGCCTTCTCGTATAAATTGCCCGCGCCATCGAAGATTTTCGCCCCCTTGATAAAGAGGTCAGGCCCTTCTGGGGGCATATATGTGGATGGGAACGGGTCAGTATGCCCCGTCTCAAGCGGATCACTCCCTGATGCGACTTCATCACAACCGCTGAGGAGCAGGACAAACGCAAGGCAAACACTCCGCGACATCACCATTCTGAAACCCCCTGTCTCACTCATTCGTGCACACACCTCCACTAGAAACCGAAAACAAGGTTGAGACGGACCCTGTCGCGCCATTCATCGAGCGTGGTGTTCGATAGCCCACTGTTCGGGCGGAACCTGTACCAGGTCAGGTTCAGGCTAACGGCCCTGCTGAGCGCATAATCAAATGCTGCTGTATGCAGACGGTAGTCCGTTGCTAGCGGGATGTTGTCATTCGAGAAGGCCGCAAAGACGGCATCCGTTTCTGTCTCGGCATAGCCATACCGTAAACGCCAGTCGCCCGGACCTTCTGTGCTGCGCAGAAAGATGTCGCCCGCGAAGGCCGAATTCTCATCATCCACAGCACCGAAATTCTTCACGTATTCCGCCTTGAACGTCAGCGGCAAGTCGCCTCCGAAGGGTTCGAGCGAGAGCGCTGCGATCACATCGACTAAACGGAAATCAGAAAGATACTTTCCATCCGGCCCTGTACGGTTGCTTCTCAGATCGCCCTGATCGGCTCCTGTAAGAGAACCGATATGATAATCATAATAACCGACAGAGAGATCCGCATGACCGCCCTTGAAGCCGCCATGCTCAAGAGCAAGTTGCGCCCCAGCCATCTGTGAGTCCGGGCCGACGGCATCCTCATCGATCAGGAAATAAACAGAACTGGCGGTCAGGTCCGTACTCGGGCCGAGGGCGAATTGCCGCTCTGCTCCGATGCCCTGTATGTTCACGTCACCATCCCAGACCAGGTCCGTACGCTCGAATATCTGCGGGAATTTCCCTGCATAGAAATCTGCTCCAGCCCAGCGCCCATTCACGAAAAGCCGGTCGAGGCTGACCTGTAGGTCGTCATTGAAATTACTGAGGGTAACATCGGCTGTATTGGGATCATCCGGGTTACCCGTGACCATTCTAGCTCCGAGCGTGATCTGGTTATTAAGGGCATACTCCCCTTGCAGGCGGCCCCGGATGACACCACGGTTTCGCACTTCCATTACGCCCGGCCCTGTATTGTGCTCATAGCGCAAACGCATGTCACCAGAGAAGGAAAGCCTGTCTTGTTGAGATAGCGTGTTAGCGGGCATAGCGCTTTGCGCATCTGCTGCCTCTTGCCTGCCCGGTAGTGAGTCTACAGCTCCATCTGCTGGCGCTTCCTGTTTGCGTTCGTCTAGCTTCCTCTGAAGGGCGTCCATCTGACGGGTCATGGCCGCCTGCTGCGCTCGCAGTCTTTCAAGCTCTACCTCTAGTTCTGCAATATCAGATGCTTGAGCCGCAGATGTGAAAGCATTTCCAGCAACCAACCCGGTAAGAACAAGCGAAATACCTGTCTTGCAGAGCAAGGATTGTCTGACTGGGAACATGGCAGGCGTCTCCGTTCTGTTATTCCACTGCGGAAGCGACTTCAGCGATATGATTTCAGGGTTTGTCGGAAATCCCGGGCTTCCCGGCTGACGACATTGTGCATCAGGTAAACGCCTATGAGGTTTGGCACCGAGAGCATGAAAAACAGGCTGTCGATCAGGTTCGTAACCGTCGTGACATCGACAATCGCACCGATAGGCAGCAGGCCGCAGAAGAAGCAGAGGTAGATCCGTCGCACCAGCAGGGAGTGGCGGAAAAAGTAGTCGATGACCTGAAGGCTGTAATATCCGGCTGCGAGAATGGTCGAAAAGGCAAACAGGCAAACCGCACCGGCCAGCACCCACGGAAACCAGGTGGAGACCGTACCAAACGCTGCTGACGTCATGGCAATGTCGCCATAGCCGTCATCCCATACGCCCGTCGTAATGATGACCAGAGCCGTCGCTGCGCAGATCACGATCGTATCGATAAAAGGCTCAATCAGCGCGACATAGCCTTCCGAGGCTGGATGGCGCGTCTTGACGGCAGCGTGCGCAATGGAGGCGCTGCCAATGCCTGCCTCGTTCGAATAGGCCGCCCGGCGCATTCCGGCGACAAAAGCCCCGGCTATACCGCCTGCTGCCGCATCTGCACTGAAGGCATCGCTGACCATTGTAACCAATGCCTCCGGGACATCAGCAAAGTTCACGGTCAGCACGATCAGGACGCCCAGAATGTAGAGACCGCACATGAAAGGCGTCAGCCGCGAAGTGACTCGCCCGATTGAGCGCACCCCGCCCAGAAGCACAATCGCAGCCAGTGCGGCGATCACGATGCCATAAGCGAGCGCCCAGCCATATCCCTGTCCAATCCCCGTGACTTCCCTTAACTGGGAATAGGACTGGTTGACCTGGATGACCTGTATGAATGCGAACAGGGCAAAGATGCCATAGAGCCCGCCCAGCAGCTTGCCGAGCCGGGGCATATTATGGGCCGCAAGTCCCCGGCTGAGATACCACATCGGACCACCCGAAACCGTACCATCCTGCCGGATGACCCTGTAGCGCACGGCGAGGGTGACTTCTGCGAATTTCAGGCTCATTGCGAAGAAGCCGATACAGATCATCCAGAAGGCCGCCCCCGGGCCGCCAACCGCTATTGCAATTGCAACGCCGGCAATATTGCCAAGTCCGACAGTCGAGGAGAGTGCTGTCGAAAGCGCCTGAAAGGGAGATAGCTCACCCGGTGCATCAGGGTCTGAATGCCGCCCCCCAAGTATGTTCCAGCCGATGGTAAAACCGCGGATATTCAGAAAGCCGAGCCGAACAGTGAAAAACACCATGGCGGCGAACAGCCAAAGGACGATGAACTGTATCTCGACACCGAACAGGCTGGTCGAGGAAAAAACGACGCCTGCAAGTGCGGCCCCAAGGGTCTGGATTCCGTCAATAAGCCAGTCCATCACTTACTCCATCCAGCGTGTAAGGGGATGACCTTCGAGGCCGCGCCTGATCTCGTCACGGACGCTCGCAGTTTCATCCTGTCCCGTCTTGAAACGGGGATGGATGCCCGAGACCTTCGAACGAAAGCCGATAATGCCCTGGAGCAGGGTCTCATACCGCTCGCCGATCTTGGCGACCATCCAGCCAGACCCGTCGCGTTGCTCCATGTGCTCCACAAGCGTCTCGACAGCCGGCCGCGTCATCGCATCGTCAATGACGGTCGTTTCAGCCGTGGCCTTGAGGGACAGAAAATTCCAGGTCGGCGCCCACCCCTGCTGCGAAACCCAGGCTGGCGGGATATAGGCATTCGGCCCCAGGAACAGGAAAACAGCACGGCCATCTCCCCTCAGTATCCCTGTCGCGGCTGCTCTTCTTGGCAGATGTCCGAGAAGCATGGCACCCGGATCATTGCCTTCACGCTCGAAGAGCACTGGCATCAGGAGCGCGGCTGCCGGGTCTGCCACCGGAACTATCCAGGCGAGCGGATACTCTGCGGCAAAACGGACGGCATCGAGCGTTGAAACAGCTTCAAACGGGTCGCTCATGGTCCAAACACACCCCTCATCCAGTCTGCCGCATCGGACAGGGCCCGGTCCGCGCAGGAAGAGTTTGAAACTGCTTCAAGGAAGCTGTGCGTCGCGCCGGAATAGATTTTCGACGAAACCTCTATGCCGGATGCCTGAAGCCGTTCATGCAGCTCCATGTTTTCATCCAGAAGGATATCACATTCGGCGATACAGAGATGGACGGACGGCAAGCCCGAAAGATCATTCAGGAGAACCCGCGCATAGGGGTCTTCGGTCGTTTCCGCGCCGAGATACTCTCGCCAGAAATCCTGCATCTCGCTTATGTCGAGCATATAAGGTGGCCCGTCATAGCGCTGGTAGGAACCTCGCGCCGTGTTATCCAGCGCGGCGTAGTTGAGCAGCAATCCATCTGGCAGCTTGCCGCCCGCATCCCGCACCTTAAGAGCGGTCGCCAGCGCAAGATTGCCGCCCGCTGAATCGCCGCCAATCACGATGCGTTCCGTATTCAGTCCATGCTCCGCGCCATGGTCATTCAGCCAAGCCAGACAGGCGACCGATTCCTCAAGCGCCCGTGGGAAGCGGTGTTCAGGCGCCAGTGAATAGTCGAGACCGACAACTGCACACCCCGTACGCTCAGCATATTCGCGCATCAGACGGTCATGCGTATCAATACTGAACAGCATCCAGCCGCCCCCATGCAGGTATAGAAGCGTGCCTTCCCCGGCACCAGTCTGCGGCACGTGAATGCGCAACCTCAACTGCGTATCCGGCAGTGTCAGATCATCGGTCTGCGCCATGACAGGCCCGCCCTCCCTCCAGGGCGCACGGATTTCTTCCGCAATGGCCCGCCTGTCCTGGAGGCTGGGCTGTTCGTCGCCCACGCGTTCAGCCGAGCGTGTCGTGATATCTTCGACGAAACGCCGGATTTCCGGATCCAGCTCGCCGGCGTGCGTCAGGGGTGAAGCTTTCATGGAGATTCTTCCGATAGATCGTTTCAGGGTTTTTTATGACTGCCTGTCGGCGGACCTGAGGGCTGCCTGCTTCTTCTTCCTCGCCGCAATGCGGGGCCCACGCTTTTTCAGCCAGACCCAGAGGCCGGTGACGCACATTTCCGCCGTCGCCAGCCCTGTCAGGAATATGATGAAGACAGTGAAGCCGCCGCCGATCTCGCCGCTATGCAGCGGATAGACGGCACGCATCATGGCGAGGCCGGCGCTGTCATTGTAAGGATTGACCTCGTGCACATAGGCACCGGTCGCAGCATCGAAGTGATAATAGATCGGCCCCAGCGCTTTATAGTTCAGCACACCATTATCGGTCAGCGTCACGCCGTAGAGGTTCCAGTCAGGATCGTAGAGCATCGTGGCCGGTTGCCATGACACACCCGCTTCTGCGACCTGTGCCTGCGCAAGAGCCAGGGCCTCCTCGAAAGAAAGGTCCGGAACGGCTCCCTCAGGATATGGGATGGGTTGGTCGAACAGGGACTTCTCAAGCGGCGCAATCGTTTCGGCCAGCGGCGCCCAGAACTCGAAGAAGAAATTGAGCGCGACAGACGTGAACGCAAGAATCACAACAAAGGCGAAGAGCCAGAGTCCGCTCGCCCTGTGAATATCAAGCATCTGGCGTGCGAATGAGCGTTTTGGACTATATGTCCAGGCCGCGCGCCACTTTGCAAAGAATGGGCCTCGCTTTGGAAAGGTCAGGTACAGGCCGATGATGGAACTTACCAGCCAGCCTATCGCGATAAAGCCGAGGAATATTCGTCCCGCATCTCCAAGCAGCAGCTTTTCGTGAAAGCCGAGAATAAGCGGAATGATCTGCCGCCCGGACAACCCCGGATCGGTGCTGCGTTCACCCACACGCGCGCCCGTAGCCGGATCGAGAAAAACCTCGTCATAAGCAACACTTTCCGTGCCAGGCTTGGCCATCACCTTGACCGGGATATTCTGCGCCGGCTTCGGATTCAGTGGGAACTCCGTCACCTGGAGTTCAGGGTTGTCGGCCTGAAAAAGTGAAACGGCCTCGATGCTCTCAAGGCGCGCAGAAGCATCACCGCCATACTCGAAAAGATCGGCATTCACCCAGTGATCAAGTGACTCCCTGACAGTCAGGAGTGAGCCGGTCACAGCCGCGAGAAATAGGAAGACGGCCATGAGAATGCCGAGCCAGCGGTGCAGGAACAGCCATGGATTGGAAGGCAGGATAGAGGCCATATCGGTCAGAGACTCCCCGGAAGTTCAGCCTGTAAGATAGGCCAAACCAACCGTGCGGAGCCATACACGGGCCGGGTCGAAAAATGTCTTGAACGGGTCGCCAAACGCAAATGATTAGCATTTGCAGAATCGGCCCGAATGGCCGAAAATGAGAACTATGAGACCCAAAGCCTAAATTCCAGCGCGCAGCAGCCTGCTAGTATTTCATGACATTAGAGTCATCTGGCGCAAGCTAATCCAGAGGGGTGATATGACAGTGTATCCGAAGAAACGAGCCATGACGTCCAGGTCCGCCCTGCTCGCCACTACCATGCTTGCAGCGCTTTACGCGCCAGCAGCCATCGCTCAGGATAACGAGCCAAGCGATGATGAAGCGTCCATTCAGGAGACGATTTACGTGATCGCGCCGGACTTTGTTCCCACTGAAGGCGGCACAGCCAACAAGAGCGACATTGCCCTGATTGAGACACCACAGTCGGTCTCCGTCATTACGCGTGACCAGATCGATCTCCTCAATTTCATCGATGCCCAGCAGGCCGTGCGGTACACGTCCGGCGTGTTCGGGGAAAACTATGGCCCGGATCTGCGCTTTGACTTCATTACCGCGCGTGGCTTCACGCCCAAGCAGTATATCGATGGTCTGGCCGCGCCGGTTTCAACCTCGATCTTCAGCATCGGCCTCGACCTCTACGCATTCGAATCCTTCGATATCCTCAAAGGTCCCGCCTCTGCCCTGTATGGCAACTCCCCGCCCGGTGGCCTTTACAATCAGACATCGCGCCGGCCCGAACGGGAGTTTGGCGGCGAACTTTCAGCCAAGTATGGCACCGACGACTACAAGCAGATCGCCGGCACCTTCACCGGCCCGCTGGGTGACAATCTCAGTTTCCGGCTGACCGGCCTCTATCGCGACCGCAATGCCGAGCGTGACAAGGTCTCATCGGAGCGCAAGCTGTTCGCACCGGCCCTGACATGGAATATCACGTCGGATACCGAGCTGACCCTGCTCGGCTACTACCAGTCTGATGAGGTCCTCGGCGATACGAATGGCTTCCTGCCTGTCCAGGGCACGCTGCTGCCAAATCCGGTCGGTGAAATCGATCCCGGCACAAACCTCGGTCACCCGGCAAACCGCTATGACCGTGAGCAGTGGGGGCTTGGCTACGAGTTCGTTCACGCCTTCAATGAAAGCGTGAAATTCGTCTCGAACACAAAGCTGAGCGGTTATGAAGAAGCGACTCCCACAGGGATTTATGGCTCAGGAGGTCTGATCAATACGACAGATCCCTCACAGCCGAGCTATTTCCGCACTGTCCTGCAATCCAACTTCACCTATCGCGAGACCGTCGACAGCATCGCCACGGATAACCGCTTCGATATCGACCTCGAGACAGGTGCGCTTACCCACGACATCATTGCCGGGTACGATTTCCGCGAAGTCGAGAATGATGCCGATTTCGGCTTCTTCTTCGGAACCGACACGATCGACCTGTTCAATCCCGATTATGACTATGCTGGCGAGTTTGCCCCCGGCTACCCCTCCTCCTTCAACGACCAGACCCTCCAACACAGCGGCTTCTACGTTCAGGACCATATTGGCGTGGGTGAGCATCTCTTCTTCACACTGAGCGGGCGCTATGACGATGTGACCATCGAGAACAATGCAACAGGCGCTGAAACCCAGCAGGATGCATTCACCTACAGGGTCGGCGCGAACTATGTCTTCGACAGTGGTATCGCCCCCTATGTCAGTTACGCGACCTCATTCGAGCCTGTCCTCGGCAGTGATAGCGTCACGGGCAACGACTTCGAACCAAGCGAGGGCGAGCAGGTCGAGGCTGGCATCAAATATGACGCCCGCGGCCTTCCCGAAGGCTACGAACTCCTGCTTACCGGGGCGGTCTATCAGATCAAACAGACCAATGTCGTAAGCACCGCTCCTTCCGTAACGCCTGTTTTCGGCACACAGACCGGTGAAGTCGAGGTCGAGGGCGCTGAAATCGAGCTCGTCAGCCGGATTGATGACAGGCTCTCTATCAATGCCTCCTACAGCTACACAGATAGCGAAGTCGTCGACAGCTCCACACCGGCCGAAATCGGTGAGCCCTTGCCTGTCACCCCGGAAAACAAGGCGTCCCTCTTCGTCGATTATTCCTTTATCGACGGGCCATTGGCTGGATTCGGCATCGGTGGCGGTGTTCGCTATACCGGTGAAAGTCAGGGGGCTTTGCCAGGCCCGTTCACGCCGGTTGTTTATACTGGCGAGGAATCAACGCTCGTTGACGCCATCATCCGCTACGACACCGGGCAGTGGCGCTTTGCGATCAATGGGTCCAACATACTTGATGAACAGTATGTAGCCCGCTGCGCCGGCCCGGCCGGATGTACCTATGGTGCAGGCCGCCAGGTCATCGCCACGGTGACACGCAAATTCTGATAGATAACAAGGCCTGAAGACCAGCTGAATGCCGAAACCCACGCTTTCCCGTTCCGCTCGCCTTCAATCCGCAATAACTGGGGCCATCGGCGTCGTGCTCGCGGGCATGACGCCGGGCTGTGTCCAGACGGAAACATCCCTTGGCCCGGATGTGCAACGCGGTGCCACCCCGGAAAAGCCTGCAACCCCTGGCATTTCGGGAAAACCTCCAACACCAGCTGCACAGCCGGGCCAGTCTCTCCCCCTTCAGCCCGCCCGGACCATCGCCTTCGAGACAGATGAAGGCACCATGCTCTCTCTGGACGTTGCACCCGATGGCCAGACCATCGTCTTTGACATGCTGGGAGACATCTATCTGCTTGGTATCGAGGGCGGAGTGGCCAGACGCCTCACACAGGGACTGGCCCTTGATACCCAGCCCGTCTTCTCCCCGGATGGCGATACGGTCCTGTTCCTGAGCGACCGGTCAGGCGCAGAAAACCTATGGCTCATGAATGCCGATGGCAGCCGTCCCCGGCAGCTTTCCTTCCATGATGACAATCCCGTCTGGGCTTCACCTGAGTGGTCGCCCGACGGAGAGTCCATTATCGCGTCACGATTCTGGCCGGACCGGAATGCCTATGAACTATGGCAGTTTGAAACCGGGCCCGGCGCGATGGGAGAGGTCCTTCGCACCACAGATCCTACAACTGCAAAAGATTCGCCCGTCAGCTCCCTTGGCGCTGGATACGCTCCGGATGGTAAGACCATTTACACCGCCTCCCTGCGAAGCGAAACGGCAGCTTTCGATACCCTCTCCGCGTGGAAAATCATTGCTTACGATCTCCAGACCGGACGCGAAGACGAAATCGCCGGAAGCGCCCAACGCCCGGCCTTCCGCCCCAGGGTCTCGCCTGATGGCCGTCAGCTTGCCTATGCCGAACGGCGCGGAAACGAAACCTGGCTTCAGCTACACGACCTCTCAGGCGGCACCACACGCACGCTCGCCCAGCTGGACCCGGACTCCCTGCAGGCGAGCCTCTGGCACGATGCAGTGCCGCGCTTCGATTTTACGCCGGATGGCACGGCCATAATCGCCAATGCTGGCGGGAAGATCCGGCGCTTTTCCCTTGCTTCTGGCACATCACGCGACATTCCTTTTGATGCGCAGGTCGAAAAGGCGCTTGGCCCTCTCGTACGAACACAGATTCCGCTGGAAAATGGTCCGGTTAAATCACGCCTTATCATGTCTCCCGCCTGGTCGCCCGATGGCCAGACAGTTGCATTTTCAGCGCTTGGCCATGTTTACACGCGGTCACTCGAGCCCGGCTCAGAGCCCCAGCGGCTGCTTGAGGCAGTGGGCTCGACCTATCATCCTTCATGGTCTGCTGATGGGAAGCAAATCGCCTTGGTCAGCTGGACCCGGGAAGACGGTGGCCAGGTCTGGATAACCAGCCCCGAAGGCGGCAAACTCGAGACTGTCAGCACAGGGCCAGCCTTTTTCACCCACCCCGTATTTACGCCTGACGGTGCCGCGATCATTGCTGTGAGGTCCACTGCAGAGGGACGCAACACAACCTATATGGAATTCGGCCAGCTCCGGGCGGCAGAACTTGTCTACATGCCACTCGACGGCTCGCCTTCGCGTATTCTCACATCTGGCCGCATTGGCGGAACACCACACTTCGGCCCTGACCCAGACAAGGTCTTCATCAACACCGAGCATGGTGTTGAAGCCATCTCCATCGAGACAGGCGATCCACGCATCGTGACACAGGCCGAAGGGCCAAACTGGTATTTTGCGGAAGGCCCCGCCAAAGCCGACGATCTGCGGGTCTCACCTGACGGACGCTGGGCCCTCGCACAAATCACTCAGCAACTGCACCTGTATGAACTGCCCGACAATGACGGCACAAGTGTCACGCTCTCGCAGCCAGATACACGTCATGTCCAATTGACCGATATCGGCGCTGATTATTTTGCCTGGAGCACGAAGGGCGATGCCGTTCTCTGGTCTGTCGGCTCTACGGTCTACCGCCTGCCAATGTCAGACGTGAGCTTCCCTGACAGGGGCAAGGATCACCCTGTCCCGGTGGAGCAGACCTATGAGGATCGCCACGACATAGTTGTATCCTTGCCCCGCCAAGCGCCCGGCGCGCCCGTCCTGCTGCATGGCGCCACGGTGATCCCCATGACGGATCGGGAGAATCCGGGTCGCGTGATGCCCAACGCCGATATTCTTGTCAGAAACGGGAAGATCGTCTCGGTTGGGCCTGCGGGGGAAGTGAAGCCGCCTGAAGGCATTGCCCGCATCGACCTATCGGGCACTTACGTCATTCCCGGCCTGATCGATGCGCATTACCACGTGGCCGATATCCGCCGCGACGTGCTCCAGTTCGATGTGTGGGGGCTGAAAACCAACCTCGCCTACGGGGTCACCACCCTGTTCGATCCGTCCTCGCTCAGCATCGACATGCTTGCCTATCAGGACCTCATTGCCACGGGCGACGTGGCAGGCTCGCGCCTTTTCTCTACCGGCCCTGCCGTTTTTGATTTCAATGATTTCCGCTCCAGGGCCGAAGTAGATGCCGTCCTGAGGCGTTACCGGGACCATTACCGGATACGGAACCTGAAGCAGTACCGGACAGGCAACCGCCGCGTGCGTCAGTGGTTCGCCCAGTCTGCGCGGGACCTTTCAATGACACCGACCACGGAAGGTGCGCTGTCGTTCAAGCTCGGTCTGACACACATTCTCGATGGCTATTCCGGCAATGAGCACGCCCTTCCGCCTCCGGTCCTGCACAGGGACGTGACAGAGCTGTTTGCCCGTAGCAACACCAGCAGCACGCTGACCCTGATGATCACGCATGGCGGGGTGCCGGCAGACGAGCATTTCATCGCCAGGCGTAATCCCGGTGAGAGCGAGAAGTATGCCCGTTTCGCCCCTGACTGGTTCATGGAACGCGAGTTCGACCAGGTCGAGGCCAGACAGGAAGACGCCTACCTTTACCGCGCCGTCGCCAGCAGCGCACACAGGATTCATGAAGCCGGCGGCGTGGTGGGGCTTGGCGCGCATGGGGATATACCCGGTCTCGGTACACTCTGGGAGATTGAAGCCTATGTCGATGGTGGCTGGTCTCCTGCCGAAGCTCTCTGGGCTGCCACAATGGGCAACGCCCGTACGATTGCGCGCGATGAAAGCCTAGGCAGCCTCTTACCCGGAAAGGCCGCCGATCTTGTTGTTCTGGAAGCCAGTCCACTAGAAGACATACGCGCGATCGAGGCTGTACGCGCCGTGATGAAGAACGGGCATTTCCATGACGGTGACACACTCGAAGAGAGCGCCTTGACCCTGACTGAACAGCCTCACTAAAGCAGCGTGCCCCCTGCCTCGTAATCGCTCTTTCCTGCCTGGTTTTTGGCCTGATAAGTTATATTAGGTCATAGTTTTGCTATATCGGGCCACATTGGCTATGTTGTGCTTGTTATATTTCTGTCGCTTGGCACCCTTTGCAGCATCAAAGGCAAGTCCTGCGAGGACGCTATGAAAAGAACATTCGATATTGATCTCAGCTGTCGGCCAGTTGTCGGGCTGGCCGACGAGTATCCGGCCGGTTTTACCGACCCTGCACACACACATGACCGGATCCAGCTTCTCTACGCCTCTTCCGGTGTGATGTCCGTGGTCACCGACAAGACCAGCTATGTCATTCCGCCCCAGCGCGCTGTATGGATACCAAGCGGTGTGACACATGAGGTTTCCTGCCGCGGGCCAGTCTCGCTCAGATCGCTCTACATTGATCCAAAGTATGAGCGCGATGATCCCGACTGCCATATCGTGGAAGTCAGCCAGTTGCTGAAAGCCCTGATCATCGAGGTGACGCAGTTTCCGCTTGAGGAAACACTGGATGCACGTGGCAACCAGATCGTCGACCTGATGATCAGCGAAATGCTTGCCTCCCCCAAGATTCCCTACGCCGCCCCCATGCCGAATGACAGGCGGCTTGTACGGGTCTGCCGGCAGATGCTGGAAGACCCCGCAGACTAGCGCGACATCAATGAATGGGCCGAACTGGCAGGCATGAGCCGACGTTCATTCACCCGCGCATTCAAACGCGAAACCGGCATGGGCGTAGCGGTGTGGCGCCAACAGGTGCGGCTACTGGAAGCGCTCTCGATGCTGTCGACAAGCTCAGCAGTGACAACGGTGGCGCTTGATGTGGGCTACGACAGCGCCAGCGCGTTTTGTGCAATGTTCCAGAGAGCTTTTGGCGTCCCGCCAAGCAAGTATGCCTTTTAAGGATGCGAACGCCTGCTTCCACGGCCTGTTAAGCGCGCGACAGCTCATGCTCCGTTCAGGCACATCGTAAGATCGCATGCCCAGCTTCGTCTTCCCCCTGCGGGAGTGGGAAACGTCACTCACGCTCCAATCGCCGACTTGAGGAAACGTTCCCGGTTCTCGATTGACCGGCGGCGCGCATCCTCGATCGCCTGGCGCTCGGATGCGTCAAGCAGTGCCTCAAGCAATCTCGAGAAGTGTCCACGCATGGCAATCCTGGCCGCACCGGGATCACGTGCTCGCAAAGCTTCAAGCACTTCTGAATGTTCGTTGACCCTGTGCGAGGTATCGGCATGGCATACAGCCGAGTAAACGCGCTTTACGGGGTCGATTTCCGTACGCATCCGCCAGAGCGTCTTCAGGAAGAAAACATTGGCTTCATTGTCCGTTGCCTGCGCGATCTGCAGGTGAAAATCCCGGTCCGCCGCCTCCCCGTCATCCGTATCGTGGGGCGCAGTCTTCATTCGCTCGATCGTCGCTTCCAGCCCGGCAATCTGCTCATCGGTGATCATTGTCGCCGCAAGTGCTGCACATTCGGATTCGAAAAGAAGCCGTGTCTGGGTCAGCTCAAATGGCGTCACTCTCGGCAGGGCCAAGCCCGTCATGGCGACAGGATCACGGACATAAACACCGGATCCCACCTTGATCTCCACACGGCCCAGCGCCTCAAGCGAAATCTCGGCTTCCCGAACGACCACGCGGCTGACATCGAACCGTTCAGCAAGCTCCCTTTCTCCCGGCAGGCGTGTTCCGGGCGGATAGGAGCCTGACTCAATCATATCAAGAATGGATCGGGCGACTGTCTGGTAGAGACGCTTTTCAGTCATGATGATCGCAAGTCCTCTTTGACATTCAGCCGTTGGGCTGAGTCGGGTGACGAATATCCGTCACTATACACACCAGAACAAAGGCTGACAAATTGGTCTGTCCAATTTTTTCGCTTTCACAGCATTATGGCAAATCGGGCAAGAGCACCGGGAAATCCACCGATGCCCCCTGCCCGTATTCATATCTGGTATCCGTCCGAAATCCGACAGTCAGAACCAAACCACCCTGCCTGTTCTGGCCGCATGACCCTGCCTGTCGGCTATTCCCTAGAAGTTGTAGCTCGCGCCAAAGATGATGCGGCGGTCCGTAAGCCCCTGGAAGCAAAGAAGCGCACCCTCATTGACACAATACTGCTTGACCTCGGACTCAGTGATATTCACCGCCTCAATCCCGATATTGATCCTCTCGGTCAGATCGTAATTGATGCTGGCATTGAGCTGCCCCCTGGCGTCCTGAACAACCGGGAAACCCCAGGGGAAGCTGGAGGTACTGCCAAAATCGGTCGAGCGGTATGCGTCACGCCACGTATAGCGGGCCCTGGCTGAAAGGCCGTACTTCTCATAGTAGAGTGTCGCATTGTAAGCGTTCTCGGACAGGTCGATCAGCGGCTGCTGGAAGGTCACAGGCGTATCCGCGCCAAGCGCATCGAACACCTGGTCTGCACGGCTCGTCGCGGTGTTGACCGTCTCACCGCCAGAGAACTCCTGATGTGTATAGTTGGCGAGGACGCCGAAGCCGGAAGCCCAGCCGAAGCTGCCCATTTCGTCTTCCCAGTCGGAAAGGTCGTACTGGAACGCGAATTCAATACCTTCCTGCGTTGTTTCTCCTGTGTCGTTAACAGGCATCGCAACCGGGACGCAGATACCGACCGGTGTTCCGCTTGGTGCAAACACATTCGGGTCAGCGATAGGGTTGAAGATACCACCTTCTTCACAAGGCGCCGAAGTATCACGGAACCCGGTGTTCGGATCCTCGAACGGGTCCTCCTGCTGGTTCACGATAAGGTCCGTGCGTTTCTTGTTGAAGTAGCCAACACTGACCACAGCTGAAGGTGCGAAATACCATTCGGCGGCGATGTCGAACGAGTCGACCTTCTCCGGTTTCAGGCCCGGATTACCCAGCTGGACTGGCGGATTGGGGCTCGTGCTGAATGTGCGTGACGTCGAAAGGTCATCAAAGTTGGGGCGGCGGATATCCTGGCTCCACCCCAGACGCACCTGCACGTCCTCGATCGGGTTTGCGACCAGGTTGAAACGGGGCAGCAGGAAATCGTAACCGCCAGATGTTGTCACCTGCGTTGTTTCACCGTTCAGAATGGTATTCCCGACGGAAGACACATCGGTTTCAACATAGCGCAGGCCTGCATTGCCGCGGAAGATGCCATACTCGAAATTGGCTTGCGCATAGACCGCGTGCGTTTTCTCCTCAATGTCGAAAAACGCACTCTGGCTGGATGTCGGCGAGTCGATGGGCTGGGATCCACCATGGGCAGCAATGGCCTCATTCAGCTTTTCCAGCACGCGGTCAGGGTTGGATGCGGCCAGCTCCGGATCAATGAGCAGGAAATCGGAGACGAAAAGCGACCTGCCATCTGCATCGCCAAAATTGTCAGGGCCCTTTACGAGGAGATCAGCAAAGAGGTCGCCCCTTGGGCTGTCGGACATCTGTCTCAGGCCGACATTCGAGCGAATCTGGTCGCGAAGGCTGGTCGTCTTGTTAAAACGGTAGCCTGCCTGCACGGAGGTGAAGACATTTCCGAGAAAGCCACTATCGACCAGATCGTACGTAAAATCGGCCCGGAACGCGTCTTCCCGGTTCTCGGCTATGTCCTGACCAATGTTCACATCACGTAGAACAACATTGGCAGGGTCGAGCAGCTGCTCGGTGGTTGGTCCGAACGGGGCATCCTGCGCGACGGCGAAGGCGAGAGAGCCTCCACTCAGATCGTAAACGAAAGGCGTGCTGTTATCATTGCCCCCGCCTGCATCCAGAGGCGTATTCGGGTTGATGAAGTTCAGCGTTGTATTGAAGCTGGGCGTTGTGGAGTCCGAAGATGACGAGGACACTTCGAACTGGCTTGAAAGCCTGTCAGTGATCTGCCAGTCGGTTCCGAGCCTGAGAATGATGCTTTCCGTCAGCCGCGAGTTTGTATCGGACGACAGGCGCAGGTTCGGGTCATCGTCATCATTGGCCAGATTTACGCCGATTGTCCCCTTCTGCGCCGCCTGGATACTGCCAAGCTCCTGGGGACCATTCGCGCCGTTCAGCGTGCCGAAATTGACTGTCTCGAAAGAGTCCGGAACCGATACATCAGCGAGGCTGCTGACGCCCGAAGCCTGCACGCGAGAACTTTCCTGGCGGCGCTCCTGGTCGTTGTAGATCGCATCAAAATAGATCTCGACATTATTCGTCGGTGCCCATTCCACGGTCCCGGCCAGATTGATGGTCTCATATTCGAAATTGTCATAATCCTGGTTCAGGAACTGGATTGGCAGGAAGTCAAAATCCTGCGCGCTGGCTGCGCCACCGTCAGAAGCTATGAGATTGTCACGGTCGGCACGCGGGCGGAAGGCTGTCACATCCTGTTCGGAATAGCTGCCACTCACGACAACCCCGAACTCCTGTCCGGAGGCACTTTGCCACTTGTTACCGAATGCACCTGAAACCCTGGGCGTAATGCCGTCTGTTGTCAGACTGCTGTCCTCGCCCTGAAGACGCAGGTTCAACAGCATATCATCAAGATCGAGTGGACGGATCGTGCGCAGGTTGATGGTACCGCCGACAGACCCTTCAACGGTCTTTGCTTCGGGGGCTTTCGTGACCTCAACGGCAGCAATAATCGCTGCGGAGACATCTTCGAAATCAATACCGCTGCGGCCCGCGCCTGAGCCTACTGTGGATACACCGTTTATCTCAGTACGGTTAGCGTTGGTGCCGCGGATCTGGACGCCTGTGCCGACACCTGCCTCACGCGTGATCTGAACGCCTGTGACATTCTCAAGAACTTCCGCCAGGTTCTGGTCCGGCAGCTTGCCAATATCTTCAGCCTGAATGACTTCAACCAGGTTGCTGGCCGAGCGCTCTTCCTGAAGCGCATTGGCAAGAGAAGAGCGAATCCCTTTGACGACAACGACATCCTGCCGCGATTCTTCTTCAGTGACCTGCTCCGGCACTGTCTCGGTTTCCTCCTGCGCAAACGCCACGGCCGACATTGGCATGATAACGGTACACAGAAGCCCTGCCCTAAAAGCAGCACTGGAAAACGGAGTCGCAGTTTTAACGTGCTTTCGCGCCATTTTTTCCTCCCTCGGATGGCAAATGGACCCATTTAGGGCCTCAATTGCTTCGGGGAGTAGCTAGAGCAGAACCTTAAGTCAACCAATTTGGTCTAATTAATTAGCATAAATGGTAGGACCAATATGCTTTATTGATAATTTTTTTCATATAATACAGCATACTTTACTATTCTGCATGTTCCTATATTTTCCTCAAATTCAACAATCCTTATAATTGGACTGCATAACTGGTTGACATTTTATCTCGACCGGATAGCGTTCCCTCAAACGCCGCACATGAACGGTGAGCAGGGAGAATTCAGGATGCGTTTTCGCGCAAGCTCTATTTCGTTGACCGCAATTTCACTGGCTCTTGCAGGATGTGCCGCCGCACAGCACGCGCCCGCTTCAGCCCAGACACCGCAGGCAGAGAATGCGGACCACTCAGCCACCAAACAGACAGTCGTTCAAACGCAGGAAGAGGCTGAAAGCGCCATCAAGGCGGCCCAGCCCGGCACCGAAATCATTCTGGCGAATGGCAAATGGGAGGACTTCGACCTCCTGTTCGAGGCGCAGGGCACTGCCGACGCGCCGGTCGTGCTAAGCGCCCAGACACCTGGCGAAGTCATTCTCACTGGACAGTCGAGCCTGCGCCTGGCGGGTGAGCACCTCCTTGTGTCGGGCCTGGTCTTTCGCGACGGCTACTCACCGCGTGATTCAGTAATCAGTTTCCGCAAGGATTCCTCGAATCTCGCAAACAATTCGCGCGTTACCGAAACCGTTATAAAGGGATACAGCCAGCCGGACCGCGCTCAGCGGGACACCTGGGTCATGCTCTACGGTCGGAACAATGTGTTCGATCACAATCATCTCGCCGGCAAGACAAATTCAGGCCCAACGCTGGCGGTGCGGCTGGACAGCGAGGAGAGCCGCGAGAACAATCACGAGATCCGGAACAATTATTTCGGCCCGCGCCCCATCTTCGGCTCGAATGGTGGCGAGACGCTGCGTATCGGGACCAGCCACTACTCACTCACCCACTCCGGCACCCTTGTGGAAGGCAATTATTTCGACCGGTGCAGCGGCGAAGTCGAAATCATCTCCAACAAGGCCGGCGGCAACGTCTTCCGCGGCAACACCTTCTACCAGTCACGCGGCACCCTGACGCTGCGCCACGGCAACGGCACACTGGTCGAGAACAATTTCTTCGACGGAAACAACAAGCCCTATACGGGCGGCGTTCGTGTCATCAATGCCGACCAGACCGTGCGGAATAATTATTTCAAGTACCTGACCGGCACGGGCTTTTCGGGAGCGCTTGTCATCATGAATGGCGTGCCCGATTCTCCAATCAACCGGTACCATCAGGTCGATAATGCCAGTATTCAGGGCAACACCTTTGATAATGTCTCCGTCATCGAGCTCGGCGAGGGATCCGACACCGAACGCACTGCAACTCCGGTCAATTCGTCATTCCAGGGGAATCTGATTGTCGGTGCTGACGATACAGTCTTCGATGTCCATGACGATATTTCAGGCATTGCCTTCACGGGCAACGTGATCGCGAAGTCGCAACCGCTTGCAAACGGCAAAGGTTTTCTTGAGCTCTCTGCCGGACTGGACCGTTCGGACGAAGGCTTGCTCGCGCCACAGAATGACGCCGGGGCTTCACCGCCTTTCGGCGTATCGCGGGAGAAGACAGGGGTTAGCTGGTTCCCGAAAGCCAGCCCCAGTGCACCTTTCGACGGTGGTCAGCGCATTGCGGTCTCACCAGGCACGGACACGCTCTCTGCAGCTCTAGAGAACGCAGAAGAAGCAGACACCCTTGTTCTGGCGCCCGGAAACTATGTCGAATCCAAAATTCTGACGATCGACAAGCCTCTGACGATTATTGGCAGCGAGCGTGAAAAGGTTCAGATCGAGTTCCTGCGCCCGAACCTGTTTGCCCTTGAAGGCAATGGCGCCCTTGCACTTGAAAGCCTTTCCTTTTCGGGCGCCCGTGCCCCGGACGGGTCTGGCAATGCTCTTGTCACCACATCCCCGCGCGGGGGCAGTGGAAATCATCTCGTTTCCATCAAGGATGCCAACTTCGTGGATTTCGACGTCAATCGGGGATTTTCTGTACTCTCTGCGGGAAAAGGATCCTTCTTTGACAGGATCGACATCGCAGGATCACGGTTCGAGAACTTCTCGGGGGATGTCTTCAGGCTGGACCAGGAGACAGACGATTACGGCATCTATAATGCCGAGTATCTCACCATCACTGACAGCACATTTGAGGACGTCGGCGGCTCGGTTGTCTCGATCTATCGCGGCGGAACCGACGAGAGCACGTTTGGACCGCACGTTTCAGTTTCCGGTTCGACTTTCAAGGATGTCGGCAAGGGTAGTGCGCCCCTCATGCGCCTTCACGGTGTGCAACAGACGACCTTCACGGACAATGATCTCGACAGTGTCAGCGCAATAGACCTCGTAAAGACAACGGGCGATCCGCAGGTCACTGTCTCCGGCAATACGAACGGCGACAACGGGCCGGATGAATTGATTTCCGTCGATGACCGGAGGCCCATCAAATGAGACACGCAAGCCTGCTTCCTTCAGCCTCGGTGGCCGCATTGCTTCTGGGCGCTTCTACACTCAGCGCCTGCACCGAAGGCACGGCAACCGGCCAGACCAGTTCCACCAGAACGGAGGCGTCAGCCCCCGCGCCGGCCCCGCTATTCAACGCGACAATCGAGAAACTTCGCCAGCAGATCGACACCCGCATGGCAGATGGTGTGCCTGTCCCAGTCCCGGCCGACGCCGGGGGCGGCTACACCCATGAACAACACAAGCTGAACGGCACGACGATCTACAATGCCGGCATGCTCTACCGCGTGACCGGGGAGCAGAAATACCGCGACTTCGCGACAGATATCCTGCTCGATTATGCCGAACTTTACCCGACGCTCGACCTGCATCCGCAGGTGCGGCCTTCAACGCCGAGCCGGTTGTTCTGGCAGGGCCTGAATGAAGCTGTCTGGCTTGTCTACGCAATCCAGGGTTATGAAGCGATCCGCGGCGATATCGATGCTGAGGCCCGCGAGGAGATCGAGTCGCAGCTGATCCGTCCAATGGCAGACTTTCTGTCGGAGGGCTCCCCCCAGACATTCGACCGGATACACAATCATGGAACCTGGTCTGCCGCGGCCGTCGGCATGACAGGGTATGTCATCGACGATGAGGATATGGTCGAGAAGGCCCTGCTCGGTCTCGACCGGTCAGGTGAAGCGGGCTTCCTTCGCCAGATCGATCTTCTCTTCTCTCCGGACGGTTATTACGCGGAAGGGCCTTACTATCAGCGTTATGCGCTGATGCCATTCGTGCTGTTTGCGGATGCGATCCACCGGAACGATCCGGACCGGGACATCTTCGCCTACCGGGACGAGGTCCTCCTGAAGGCTATCCGCTCAACCGTACAGCTCAGCTATGCTGGCCGGTTCTTCCCGATAAATGATGCGATACGGGAGAAAGGGCTCGACACAGCCGAGCTCCATTATGGGCTCGCGATCGCCTACGACCTCACCGAAGACCCAAGCCTGCTCAGCATTATACAGCAGCAGGATACTGTCGTCCCGACGCAGGCCGGCCACAAGGCGGCACAAGCCATCGCAGCCGGCAAAGCCGAACCCTTCCCGTTCCGGACATTGAAACTCCGCGATGGCGCTGAAGGTGACAATGGTGCCCTCATGATCCTGCGCTCCGAGGAAGACGAGGACAATGCGGCCGTCGTTTTCAAGGCGACCTCGCAAGGTCTCGGCCACGGACACTTCGACCGGCTCGGCCTGCTCTATTTCGACAATGGCAATGAGATCGTCGCAGACTATGGCGCGGCGCGCTTCCTCAATGTCGAGCCGAAGAACGGCGGACGCTACCTGCCGGAGAACGACAGCTGGGCCAAGCAGACGGTCGCCCACAATACGCTTGTTGTCGATGAATCAAGCCAGTTCGGCGCAGACTGGAAGCTCGGGGAAGAACATGCCCCCCGCATCCTCGCTTTCAACGACACGCCAGGCGCCAGTTATGCCGCCGCCGAGATTGGAACCGCCCACGAAGGCGTCGATTTGCAGCGTGCCCTGGCCCTGGTTGACCGTGAAGGTGAAGGTCATTTCGTGATAGACATTTTCCGCGCTCAGTCGGATGGCAGTCACAGCTATGACCTTCCCGTCCACTTCAAGGGCCAGCTGATCGAAACCAGCCTTCCCTTCGATCATGCGACCCGTAACCTCGCCCCCCTGGGCGAAGATGCCGGTTACCAGCACCTCTGGAAAACCGCTAAGGCAGAAGAAGTACCCGCCGGATCGCTGAACGACCTGTCGATCCTGATTGAAGATCGTTTCTACACGATGAACTTTCTTGTCGATGCGCCCATGACAGCGGTGCTGACACGTCTCGGGGCGAATGATCCCAACAATAACCTGCGCAGCGAACAGGCACTCATCCTTCGCAGCGAAGCTGAAACGGCCACCTATTTCTCCGCCTATCAGGCACATGGCGTCTACGACAATTCCAGAGAGCTCACTGTCTATGACGGAGGCACGGTCGAGAATCTCTCACGCACAACCATTGATGGTGTGGATATTTTCGAGCTCTCCGAAGCCAACGGCAAGGCAATCAGGCTGCTGTTCGCGCAGACGCTCGCCCCCTCCATGGACCACTCGATCGAACTTGACGGCGAGACCATCAACTGGACCGGGCCGGTCCATCTCGTCCGCACGTCAGACGACGCGACTGCACCGTCGTCAACATCCCCGACATCTGGAGACGAACAATGACACCCAGCGCGCAGTCTGAAATTTTCACGCAAGGCCTGGAAACACTTGCCGAAGATCTCGGCAATGGCATCCGCAGGAAACTCCTTGGCTATGACGGCAATATCCTGATGGCGAAGGTGTGGTTCGCCCAGGGCGCTGTCGGTGAAGTCCACACACATTACCATTCCCAGGTCACCTATGTGGTTTCGGGCCAGTTCGAAGTTCAGATCGACGGCCAGAAAAAGCAGCTGGGTGAAGGCGACTGCTTCTTTGTGCCGCCCCACGCCCCGCACGGAGCAGTCTGCCTCGAACCGGGCATCCTGCTCGATGTGTTCAGCCCCGCCCGGGAAGATTTTCTCGCATATGAGGGAGACGCATCATGAAGATCGCCGGATTAAGATGGTGGGTTGTTACGCTGGTCGCCCTGGCCACCGTGATCAATTATATCGACCGCCAGTCGCTCAACGTCCTCTGGCCGGACATTTCGGCCGAACTCTATCCGGATAAAACAGAGGATGAGCGCAAGGAAATCTATGCGCTGATCTCGGTCATTTTCGTTTTCGCCTATGCATTCGGTCAGGCGATTTTCGGCAAGATCTTCGACTGGATCGGCACACGTCTCGGGTTTGCACTGTCCATTCTGGTCTGGTCGCTTGCCACGGCGGCTCATGCCTTCGCGCGCGGGCTCACCTCCTTTGCGATCTTCCGGGCAATCCTGGGCGTCGCCGAAGCCGGCAACTGGCCGGGCGCGACAAAGGCCAACGCCGAGTGGTTTCCCACCAAGGAACGCGCGCTCGCCCAAGGCATATTCAATTCAGGCGCAGCCATTGGCGGCATCGTGTCGATCCCGCTCATCGCGCTTCTGTCGGTCTATTTCAGCTGGCACACGATCTTCATCATCGTCGGCGTGACAGGCCTGCTCTGGCTGGTTCCATGGCTCGTGCTCGTCAAGGCTCCGCCAAAGGAGCACACCTGGCTCAGCGATGCCGAACGTGACTACATCCTTACAGGCCAGCAGAATCAGGACCTTGAAGGCGACGGCGAGTTTGACGAGGGCTATACGCCCGGCACGGTAGAAATGCTGTCGCGCCGCCAGAGCTGGGGGGTCATCATCGCCTCCGCCGCGATCGACCCGATCTGGTGGCTGTTCGTCTTCTGGATCCCGATCTACCTCTCCGAGGTCTACGGCTTCAACGTCAAGGAGATCGGCCTCTATGGCTGGGTCCCTTATGTCGGCGCCATGCTGGGGGCCTGGTTTGGCGGCCTTCTGGCCCAGAATCGCATCAAGGCAGGCTGGAGTGTCAACGCAACACGCAAGCTGACCATTACCTTCGGCTGCCTGCTTATGCTGCCCTGCCTGCTCGCCATGTCGATAGCCGCAAGCCCTGTGGCCGCGGTTCTGATCATGGCGCTGATCCTGTTTGGTTTCCAGACAACCATCGGCAATGTCCAGACCCTTCCCAGCGACTTCTTCGGCGGAAAATCCGTCGGCTCTCTGGCTGGTTTTTCCGGTATGGCAGCCAAGCTCGGCGCTGCGGGCCTGACCTATCTGGTGCCGTGGCTGACCACGGGCGGCAATTACACGCCTGCCTTCGTCATCGGTGCTGCGCTCGCCCTGATAGCGCTGGCAAGCGTATGGCTGCTCTGCGGACGGATCGCGCCCCTCAAACCCCGGGGCGACTCCGCCCCGTCCATCTCAACCTAATCAGAACAGGAACTTCCGATGAAACTCAAAGACAAGGTGGCCATTGTAACTGGCGGTGGTCGTGACATTGGCCGGAGCGCTTCGGTCAAACTCGCAAAGGAAGGCGCGAAAGTCGTTGTCAATTATCACTCCAGCGAGTCTGAGGCGCAGGAGACCCTGAACGAAATCAAGGCCAATGGCGGCGAAGCCATTCTGGTTCAGGGTGACATGACCAAATCCGCAGATGTCGACCGGCTGCTGCAGGAGACCCGCAAGGCCTACGGTGACGAAGTCCATACTCTCGTGAACGTTGTCGGCGGCCTTGTAGCCCGCAAGACGCTGGACGAGATGGATGAGGACTTCTTCAACGGCCTCATGCAGCTCAACCTGACCTCGACATTCCTGTCCATGAAAGCCTTCGTGCCGCTGATGAAGGAAGGCGCATCCGTTATCAACTTCTCATCCCTCGCGGGACGAGACGGTGGCGGCGCAGGCGCGACAGCCTATGCCGCATCGAAAGGTGCGGTCACGACCTTCACGCGAGGCATGGCCAAGGAACTCGGCCCGAAGGGCATTCGCGTCAATGCACTCTGCCCCGGCCTGATTTCAACGACATTCCACGACACTTTCTCCAATCCGGAAGGCCGCAGCAAGATCGCCGGCTCGACACCTCTGCGCCGTGAAGGCCATCCGGACGAAGTGGGGGATGTTGTTGTTTATCTCGCTTCAGCTGAAAGCTCGTTCCTCACCGGCGTCAATCTCGACGTCAATGGCGGGCTGTTCTTCTCCTAGCGGGCTTCCTCCCCCGCTTTACCTGGGCCGGCAATAAGTTCGTTACATCGTGATTGCCGGCCCATATTGTTTTTCAGATCAAGAAACGACCAGAATGACCAAGACTGTAGCCACATTGGGCGAGTTGATGCTGAGGCTGAAACCAGCCGGCAAGCTTCGTTTGAGACAAGCGTCGGGCTTCGAGCTCTGCCATGGTGGCGCTGAAGCCAACGTCGCCACTTCGCTGGCCTGCTTCGGGCTGAACAGCCGCTTCGTGACTGCCCTGCCTGATCATGAGATCGGTACGCAGGCCCTCATGGCCCTGCGGGCAACTGGCATCGACACCGGCCATGTGTTGAGGCGTGATGGCCGTATGGGGCTCTACTTCATGGAAGAAGGAGCGGATTACCGGTCAGGCTGCGTCATTTATGATCGCGACAATACGGCTTTCTCGAACCTGGTCAGCGCTGACATTGACTGGGATGGCGTCTTCAACGGGGTAGACTGGTTTCACATCAGCGGCATTACGCCTGCGGTCTGTGAGACATCGCGTCAACTTGCAGAAGCCGCAGTAAAAGAAGCTAAAGCACGCGGCGTCCATGTCTCGATTGACCTGAACCACCGCGAACGCCTGTGGAATTACGGCGTGAGCGCCTCGGACGTGATGCCGCCGCTTGTCTCAATGGCCGACACGCTAATTGCTGGACGGGGCGATTGCCCTGCCTGCCTCGAGATTGAAGGCGAGGGCGAAAGCGGCTCTGAAGACTGGGCGAGATCGCTCTCCGAACGGGTGCTGGAAGCCTACCCCAACCTGTCGCGGTTCGCCCTGACCATCCGCACGTCTTCATCTGCAGACGTCCATGACTGGCAGGCCTTCCTGCGCACGGGAACAGAAGCGGTATTCTCCCGGCGTTACACCATGTCTCATGTCGTCGACCGTGTCGGTACCGGTGATGCCTTCTGCGCCGGGCTCATCTATGCATTGCTGGACGGACAGTCCGCTCAGGATGCCATCAACTTCGGTGCCGCCGCCAACAGCCTCAAACATTCGATTGCCGGAGACGCAAACCAGGTCACCGCCGAGGAAGTGCTGAATCTGGCCCAGACAAGCGCCTTTGGCCGCCTGCGCCGATAGGTCCGCAGGCTGCGAGACAAAACTTCAAGATCGAGGAATATCTGCATGAAATCGACGACTGCGCTTCGCATCGCGATCGACAAGGCCCCCATCGTCCCGGTGCTGACCGTGCATGATGTCACTCACGCCGCCCCCCTGGCAGAAGCGCTGGTCTCTGGCGGTCTGACGACAGCGGAAATCACGCTCAGGACGCCCGCCGCCCTGGAGGTCATCAGCGCCTTCAGGAAACACGCGCCTGATCTGATTGTCGGCGCCGGGACGATTGTCTCAGCTGGGGACGTTAACTCTGCTCTTGATGCCGGCGCCGAATTCCTGATCTCACCGGGCAGCTCGCCGGCACTGATTGAAGCCTTGTCCGAACATGACGGTGCCATCCTGCCGGGCGTGGCAACAGCCAGTGAAGCCATGTCCCGTTTTGACGAGGGATATGGCACATTGAAATTCTTTCCCGCGGAAGTTTCCGGGGGCGCCAAGTTCCTGAAATCGGTCGCCGCTCCCCTGCCCCACATCGACTTCATACCCACGGGCGGCATCACACCCGGCAACATGCGTGACTATCTCTCCCTTCCAAATGTGATCGCCGTTGGCGGCTCGTGGATTGTCACGCAAGAAGATCTCTCTAACGGGGACTGGGCTGCGATTGCCGACAAAGCGCGACACGCAGCGTCTATTGCCCGGAAAGTGCACCACTAGGCGTCACCATGCTGTAACTTGCAAGTCTGGTTACAGCCGTCCGTGAGATATAAAGAAGCAGACGCTTGAATCCTGAAGTCCGCTTATCCTGGCTTATGTGTTGAATTATCGAAGTGCATTCAGGGCGATGGACCGACCACCCCTGATCTGGTTCCAAGGACGCCTACTGAGAACATCGCTGCTTCCAATGACAATGCCACTCTAACTGAGTACGTCGACAAGAACGGCCGTCACATTGTCTGGCGCTCCATTCTCCAGTGTGCGACTGATCAAACCGTCGTTCGCGGAAGAAATATCGCTGCCGTTTATCAGCTCGAGTATCTGGAGATCATCTACCACGGAGGTAAGACCGTCAGAGCACAGAAGAAAACGGTCGCCCGCTTCCAGTTCTCCATTGGCTGTTTCCAGCGCCAGATCGGGATTAGCCCCAACCGCACGGGTTACAATATGTGCATGAGAGTGGTGGCGGGCCTCTTCGGCAGATATCTCTCCGGCATCGACCAGGGTCTGCACAACGCTGTGGTCACTCGTGAGGCGGCGCAGACGTCCCTTTCTGAGAAGATAAACCCGGCTATCTCCAGCCCAGGTACAGGAATAATAGCCCCGGCATGCCGTCAAAGCCGCGACAGTCGCGCCCATTGGACTTCGCCCGCTGGCTTGCAGCTCTTCATTGGCCTGCCCTAGTTGGCGGGCCACTTCACCCCGCAGGGCATATACCGTTTCTGCCGGGCTAATGCGCGCCAGACGCTGGATAATCAAGGCGCTGGCGAAATCACCATTATTATGACCGCCCATGCCGTCCGCCACTGCCCACAAGGCCGTCTCAGGGCATTCGACAAAAGCATCCTCATTAAGCTTGCGGACCATGCCCGGATGCGTCCTGCCCACCGACCGGAAGCGGAAGCCGTGCGAAGGTAAAGTCACGTTATGCGTGGCCTTCAAAGGTGGTCGCCATCTCATTCACCCGGTTCCCGCACGTTTAGGTCGTTGGCGCATCGCTCGTAGCCTCGCTTGAAGGCGCGATTTACGGCACTATCCGCATCATTGAAAGGATTGCTTGAAACGTTGGCATGAAGAGACTTCATCTGGCGCCATGACGCTTCGGAACGTTCCATGAATAGAGAAGTCTTCACTTGCGCGTCTATCGTTTTCGGATCGAATTGCTCGAGTAACTCCGAAACCACTTCTCTGGACCCTGCAACGAGACACAGGGAATGGGCCTTCAAGTCTTCGAAACATTCCCTGACCGCGTCTGCGCCTTTAAGAAACCCACCTGTTCGCTCGCACAGCAGGTCCACAGCAAGGCGGTGAGTTGGCGCCCACTTGAGGGGATTGTTAGCTGTCGCACCGATTGTTGTACGATCAAGGCTGTATTCGGTTTTTACTGATGCCCGCTCGCTCATCAGGTCGCCAAGGCCGAGCACGACTTGCCGGTAGATTTCACCGAGCCGGTGCATTACTTCTGCGGCATCCTCACTTGTCAGGTAGGAAGGGTCGAGTTCGGCTCCCTGACAGAAGGCTTCAAGCATAACAACTTCACCGGCGGGATCGCCCTTTTCAGTTTGCGGCTGAGGGTGCGGCTCAGGCCCGGCCCAGTGGTCAGGTATCGCATTTGTGCTGGCCGCGCCGGCACTATCATGCAAGGGGGCCCCCTTTGCAGACGAGCCGGTCGGATCAACCTGCTCATCTTCAGCATTGCTGTCAGCGTCGACTACGAGGACATACTGCCCAAGATGCAGTGTTTCGCCGTCTGGGACCTTCATTTCCACAGATCGCTCCATGCGCTCGCAATCTGCCCCAATGTAGACCCCATTGGCGCTCGTATCGCGTACAAATATTTGCTTGTGCCTGGCCGATATTGTGCAGTGGAAACGTGATAAACGGCGGTCAGGATCATCGATTACCCATACCGCGTTTGCGTCCCGGCCGACGGTCACCTCCCCTTCACCCATGATGTAGGAATCGATTTGGCGGCCAGGATTTTCTTTTCGAAACAGTCGCAGTGTAATCATCGTGACACCATCGTCAGTTTCGCCGGCGTCACCACAGTCTGATCGGCACTCTGTTCATCGAGGATCACTGTCTCGGTAGATCCGGCACAGGCTCCGGATGCGGGCTCTCCGCGCGACTGCACCGAGACGGCAAAAGCATTGAACCTGTCATACAGCTCGCCGAACTCATCTTTTCTCTGATGTGATATCTGGAAGTCCACATCACCCGCTGCAGCATCACGCAACGCACCCTTGAGGCGGCGAAGCGGCCACAACAATGTCCGGGCCGCGACATAACTCAGACACCCCACCATCGCGACCACGAGAACCCCAAGGCCTATCAGCATGTTTCGCATGTGGGAGGCAGCATTGATCAACTCTGCTTTCTGCATATGCACTTGCACAGCACCAAAGTTGCGGCCGGAGTAGCTGATGGGCTGCGTGAAGCGGAAAAGCTCGGCACCATCAGCCCCTTCTGTCGTACTGACTTTGCCTTGCCCATCACCAATTGGCTTCACCTGCATCCCGAAATCTTCAACCGTAGTGCCAACCAGGGTCGAAGCGGACGCAGCACGCACTGTACCCTGTCCGTCAATAACGGTGATGTCTGTAACATTCGGATCGGACGATGCCGAATTGATGAAGGCCTGCACGGGGAGCCAGTCCTGCGCTGTCTCCGGTAAGGAAGAATTTTCCACAGCGTGAAGCGCGGTGTTCGTCGCGACGAAGGAAGCAATCGATGAGCCTGATGTAATCGCCAGCTTTTCCATCGTCTTGTTCTGATGGCCGATGACAAATGATCCAGCCACAAACAGGAATGCTATCGAGATTGCACATGCCGAGAGCGTCAGGCGCAGTTGCAGTGACAGTCTTCGACGCCGGCCTTCCGCGAATACGGCATCATGACTTTCTTTCTCTCGCCGTAGTGCTTCCAGCAAAATACCGCCACTCGCAAAGCGGCGTTCAGGCTTTTTCTCGAGCAGTTTCTTGACAATGAATTCGAGCCCGCGCGGACACTCCGGACTGATATTTATAGGTGAGGGATCCTGCTGGGTTATCTGTACAGCCAGTGTCGCAATGCCATTGCCGTTGAACGCAGGACGCCCCGTCAGCAGCTCATAAAGAACAGACCCTACCGAAAACAGATCGGAACGTCCGTCCAGTTCCCGGCTCAAGGCCTGCTCGGGGCTCATGTAACGGGGGGTGCCGACAACCTGCCCCACTTGCGTCATCACACCTTCAGCCGCTTCTGCCGGACCGCCTTCGGCCACACGAGCGATCCCGAAGTCGAGGATCTTTATCGAGTTACCATCCTGCCCAAGCATGATGTTGGAAGGCTTGATATCACGGTGCACGATACCCATGCCATGCGCATAGTTCAGGGCATCTGCGAGCTGCTGACCGATTTCTATGACAGTACCGATCTCGAACTGTCCACGTTTCAGGAGGGCATTGTCCAGCGATTCCCCCGCTAGAAGCTCCATGGCGATGTAGGGATATCCAGCCACATCCCCGACATCGTAGATCGTGACGATGTTGGGATGCGAGAGGGCCCCCGCAGCGCGTGCCTCGCGAAGAAAGCGCTTCGCATATTCGGGTTTCTCGCAATATTCCTGCTTGAGAACCTTTATAGCGAGGATACGGTCTATCTTGGGATCGTAAGCCCGGTAGACCTCGGCCATTGCGCCCTGTCCAATACGCGCTTGGATTTCATATCGGCCAACACGTTTCATGTGTTCACTTCCATCTTACTATTTCGCAGCACATTCTTGCGCTGCCGGGCTCCTCAGCCTGTTTTATTGAGCGCTTTCTGGATACGCTCAGCCTTTTCCAGGTCCGCTGCGATGTTTGGGTTGTTGCTGTCGAGCCCCCGGGCCCGCCGAAGCAAGCTCACGGCGCGGTCGGTATTGCCGGTATTCAATTGCTCAAGCGCTTGCAGACGCAGGGCGTTCGCCGCCGCGACATCGGTCGCAGAAACGGCTTGTACTGGCTCAGGTTGAGAACTGGGAGCAGTCACGAGCTCCTGCTCTTCCCGGTCACCCGCCATGTCTCCGAACCGGGTGGGAATCCTCAGGCTCTGCCCCGCCATCAGCCGATTGGGCGCCTCCAGATCATTGTAACGTGACAGAGCGTAGAAAAACAGCGCATCCCCTAGAAAGTCCTGCGCCAATGAAGATGTCGTTTCGCCTGGCTGTACGTTGTGCAGCTTGTGACTCTCACCCAATAGCTCCACCGGATCTGTCCGGATCTGATCGAGGAGTTTCACGGCGGTAGCGTTATCCGGATTGATGGCCAGCATGGCCTCTATCTCGATCAACGCCAGAGCTTCCTCGCCCTTGTCGAGCAGCTGAATAGCACGCTGCGTACGCTCGCGTGTTGTAAGTGGAGCCTCTTTTTTTATCTCTGGCGCCGGATCATACGGCACTACCTCAGGTTGCGAGACCGTCTCTACCGGATCCGGCGCCTCAGGGGGTGTGTGCGAACATGCCGTCGTCAGGACCGTCCCCACGATCATCATTATTGTCGTCGGCCTGATCATAAGTACCGCCTCTCTAACTCATCGTGCATGTCTGCCACCGGAGAGCAGATTGTCTGGAGCCAGACCGGGTCTGCCGCTATACTGGAGAAAGCGACGGCATCCATTGGCTTGGCAAAATAGAATCCCTGAAAACTTGTACAGCCCATAAGCGCAAGCGCATCGAGCTCTTCGCGGCGTTCAACGCCTTCGGCGAGAGCAGAAATGCCCAGACCGGAGGCCAGCTCGATTAGCGCCTTGCAAATGGCACCGCTGGTGCTGCTCTGATCGACATGAGAAACAAACTCACGGTCGATCTTCAGCTTGCTGACGGGAAGGTTTTTCAGGTAGCTCAGACTGGAGTAACCACTTCCGAAGTCATCAATAGCGAGGCCGAAGCCAGCTTCCCGCAGACTGCTGAAAATCTGCAGCGTCAGGGCCGAGTTTTCCATAGCGGCGGTCTCGGTCAGCTCGAATTCGATGCTTGCCGGTGTCAGGCCGTGGTTTTGGACGGTCCGCTTGATGACCGTCTTGAGCTCAGGATTACGTAGCTGTCGCGCCGAAAGGTTGATAGCCATCTTGAAGTCCGGATGACCACTCATGCGCCACTCGCGTAACTGTCGGCAAGCCGTGTTGATGACCCAGATTCCGACCTCCTCCATCAGACCTGAATCTTCCAGGATCGGGACAAACTCGACCGGTGAAATCGCGCCTAATCTGGGATGGCTCCAGCGCAACAAGGCTTCCGCCCCTGAAACGCGCATCCGGGCAGTGTCTATGAGGGGCTGGTAGTGCAAGGCTAGCTCGCCTTTGCTTATCGCTTCACGCAAGTCCTGTTCGAGCGCAAATCGGCGACGAAGATCGTATACAGAATCTTCCGATGCGGGTGCGGGTGTGCCGCCTCGCGTACCAGGACGGCTTAAAGAGGCGAGTCCCCGGCTAATGAGCTCTCCAGGTGTCTCAAGCTGTTGGCGCGTTTCAGCCGACCCGATTTCCAGTTCGGGCTCGATGGCAACCCCCTCCTGGAAAATTGGTTCTCTCAACGCATAAGCCAGAGCCTGAAGCTCAGCTCTTGCCGCCTCTAGCTCGTCGGTTCCACCAAACCAGATCGCGAAGCAGTTACTCTCCACGCGGGTAAGTAATCTCGACTTTCCAAGGGCATTACGGGCACGTTCATGGAACGCATTCAAAAACCTGTCAGCCACAGCCACATCGAATGCCACCATCCGATCATAATTTGCGATACGGATTATCCCGAGTAGCGAGGGTGCTAGCGAAGGCGTCAGCTCCCGGGAGAGAACCGAAACAAGGTTTTCACGTCCCTGGACAACAGACTGTGTTCCTTCCTGTTTAACGGCATTCTCGGTATATGACTGCTTTTTAGAAGCCTGAGGGTTATTCCCCTCCAGGAACCATTTTCGGGCACTACCAAGACGCATGGCTAACAAGCCGCCAATCACCCCAAGCGCATAAAACGCTGAGAGGTGAACTTTTTGTGGCACCAGAACCAGCAACAGCGCAAATGGTCCAAATCCGAGCATTAATCCAGCACAGGACCACCAGGCTTCCGACCGTACATGGCCGGTAGAGATCTGGCCGATCAAATGCTTCATAGTTATGCCACACCATCATCTGGACTGTGAGCAAGCTGGACTAGAACCCTCAAAGCCCGATTAATTTATTGTATAAAGACAACGTCTTTTCTTAATCTCTCGATTAGAAGCTATTCGTCGGGAGCAAACACTTCAGCAAATGCTCCGGGCGTATCCTGCCCTATCCTGCCATCTCGCCGACCATCCATTTCAGATGTTTGTTCATAGCAGCACAGCTATGATAGCCTTAAAAAAATCTATTCATCTTTGCATAGGAAAGATCCTGCTTGCATGAACGGCATCTATTGCGGACTGCCTCCCCTACCGAAGGAGATATGGACAAGCTGGAACCTTGATGGGTGGCTTCTCGCCTCCCTTGTCGTTCTTGCGGTATTGCTTCGGCGTGACAGGGCGGGCCTCGCGGCGGTGTTTGTTCTGAGCGTGGCTTTCATATCCCCACTCTGCGCCCTGTCCTCCGCTCTTTTTTCAGCCCGGGCTGTTCACCATGTCCTGCTCGTCGCTGTGGCCGCACCGCTGCTTTCGCTCGTCTTGCGCAGACGTACCGGCATGTCTCTGGCACCGCCCTTCGTGGTTTCAACGGTTACGCTCTGGCTCTGGCATCTGCCCGGCGCGTATGACCTCGCCCTGTCAAATATCCCGGTTTACTGGATCATGCAGCTCACGCTTCTGGGGAGCGCAACCTGGTTCTGGCACACTGTCCTGGCCGGACAGGCTTCGCCTGTGGAACGCTTTGCCTACATTGTCGCCTCATTCGCGCAAATGGGCATGCTTGGAGCTATCCTGACCCTGATGCCGCAACCGGTCTATGCTGCTCACAGCACCGCCCCCTTCCTCTGGGGGCTCACACCGCTTGAGGACCAGCAGCTCGCGGGACTGGTGATGTGGGTGCCAGCCGGTCTTCCCTACGCGGTCGCTGCCGTCTTTCTGGCGAGACGAAGCTGGGCCAATCTCAAGGATGGCGTAGCGTGATAGACTGGCTCATTTCCACAACACCGATCTTCAAGGCCATACATATTTCGGGGCTGGCCATCTGGTGCGGCGGCCTCCTAATCCTGCCCTTTATGCTCGGGCGCCATGACCCTGCTGTGGTCGAAGCTGATTACCGCCTTATCCGCCGTGCCACGCACCTCACCTATACTACCTGTGTCACCCCTGCGGCTGTAATCACGGTAATTGCTGGCACCTGGCTCATATTCCTTCGCGCAGCCTTTTCGCCCTGGCTGTTCGTCAAGCTCGCGCTCGTCGCACTTCTTGTTGCCGTGCATGTCTGGGTAGGCCGCACGCTCGTCAAAGTCGCAGAGCAACCAGGCAGACACACGCCACCAGGCCCCTATCTGCCTATGGCAGTTATACTTTCTCTGGTGATTGCCATTCTCGTTCTTGTCTTCGTCAAACCTGCGCTCAACTGGATCGTTTTCCCGGAGTGGTTGCTGGAGCCCCGCGATGCTCAATTGACCTTCGAAGTTCCCAGCCGGTAATCGAAAACGAGCTTGCCCCCATGCCAGCCGGTAAATGCCACCATGACAACGCAAACCGCCGACAGGAGTATCCCATAGGGCAGCACCGCATCCTCATAGCCATAAAGCCTGTAGCCCCAGTTTGCGCCGAGAAGCGACAGCAGGGTTACGGCGATAATGAAATGCGTCCAGGCTGGTGCCCGCGCGCGAATGCCGGAGACAAGCAACAATTCTGCGGTCCCGGAGATGCCGGCAAACATACCGAGCAGAAATCCCGTTCCCGCAGCCCACATCGCAGCTCGCGCCCAGAATACATCTCCCGTCCACCAGTAAAACGCGTCGGCTCCAAAAACACAGAATGTAAGCGCAACAGGAAACGCGACGCTCATGGCATGGATCGGGTGACCGAGGACAGAAATGCGGGACTCAGTCTGATCAAAACCCGGGTTTTCACTGATCGGGTCGATAAGTTCTTCGCGTTCGCCCTTGATCGTTTCCGTCATGTCGGTCCGCTTCCCCGCTTGTCTCTCACATTCCTAACGCTGTTCACTCTTGGCGGTTGCCAGGGCGAACTGTCCACCCTGTCGCCAGCAGGCCCGGCCGCGCGAGACATAGCGACACTCTGGTGGGGCATGCTGGTTGGCGCGCTTCTGATACTCAGTTTCGTCATGCTGCTCATTCTGATGGCCTTCCGCCGGCCGGCCAAGACAGCAGACGAAGCTCAGCAGGTCCGTGTCTGGATCGTGAATCTTGGCCTGATCTTTCCGGTTTCAATCCTGCTTGCCCTCCTTGTTTACGGCCTTGTGATCGGGGAACGCCTGCTGCCACGCAGCAGTGCCGAGGTCATCACTGTAGAAGCTGAAGCGAGCCGATGGTCGTGGACATTTTCCTATCCAGACCGGCCTGGGCTACAGACACAGGATGTCCTTCATATTCCGGCCGGGCGACCAGTCGATATCGAAATCACGTCTACCGACGTCATCCATAGCTTCTGGGTTCCACGGGTCGCCGGAAAGATGGACGCCGTGCCAGGCCACGTAAATGTCCTCCGAATTGAGGCGGACCGGCCGGGCCGCTACGCCGGGCGC
The DNA here is from genome assembly GCF_029936995.1 of Henriciella sp. Classification (GTDB taxonomy): domain Bacteria; phylum Pseudomonadota; class Alphaproteobacteria; order Caulobacterales; family Hyphomonadaceae; genus Henriciella. The sequence continues at coordinate 39,687 of NZ_JAPYRE010000004.1, read as the reverse complement.
AGTGCCGAGTTCAGCGGCAGCGGGTATGCCAGCTTCGGCTTTACCCTTATTGCTCACGACCCTACGGCATGGGAGTCATTCTTGGCGGGTGAAACCGGATGAATACACTTGAACGCCACCGCAAGCTGAGCGCGATCTGGGCTTCCGAGCGCGGCTTGAAAGGCTGGTTTTCCACAGTAAACCATACCGACCTGGGGCGAATGTTTCTCGTCACAGCGTTCTTCTTCTTCCTGGTTGGCGGGATCCTGGCGATGCTGATCCGCGCACAGCTGGCCACACCGCATTCAGCGTTCGCGGGTCCGGATATCTACAACCAGATCTTCACCATGCACGGAACAATCATGATGTTCCTGTTCGCCATCCCGACCTTCGAGGGACTGGCGGTCTATCTTCTCCCAAAGCTGCTTGGAACCCGCGACCTCGCTTTTCCCAGGCTCACAGCTTACGGCTACTGGTGTTACGTCTTCGGCGGAACAATGCTGCTTGTTTCAATGCTGTTCGGCATCGCGCCCGACGGCGGATGGTTCATGTACCCGCCCCTAACAGGCGCGATCCATTCGCCGGGCATCAATACCGATTTCTGGCTTATCGGTATCACTTTCGTGGAAATCTCTGCCATCGCGGCAGCTGTTGAGATCACGGTCTCGATCCTGAAATTCCGCGCACCGGGGATGTCGCTCGACAAGATGCCAATTTTCGCGTGGTACGCCCTGGTGACAGCGCTCATGATCCTGACCGGCTTCCCGCCGCTTATTCTGGGGTCGGTCCTGCTTGAGCTCGAACGTGCTTTCGGCCTGCCCTTCTTCCAGGCTGACCTTGGAGGCGACAGCCTGCTCTGGCAGCACCTCTTCTGGCTCTTCGGACATCCGGAAGTCTATATAATCTTTCTGCCTGCGGCGGGGATTATCTCTACTATCCTGCCAGTGATGTGCCGTACCTCACTCCTAGGCTATGGCTGGATTGTTGCCGCGACACTCGGTCTGGCCTTCCTGTCATTCGGTCTGTGGGTGCATCACATGTTCACCACGGGCATTCCGCACATGGGACTCGCCTTCTTCTCTGCTGCTTCCACGCTTGTAGCCGTTCCCACCAGTGTGCAGATCTTTGCCTGGATCGGTACGATCTGGAAAGGCCGGCCGGAACTGCACCTGCCCATGCTGCATATTCTGGGCTTCTTTCTGACCTTCGTTATCGGAGGGCTGACTGGTGTCATGGTCGCCGTGGTGCCGTTTGACTGGCAGGCCCACGACACAGCCTTCATCACTGCGCACCTGCACTATGTCCTGTTTGGCGGTTTCGTATTTCCAGTATTTGCCGGAATCTATTACTGGTTGCCACACTTCACGGGACGCAAGCGCTTTTTCCGTCTAGGCGAGGTCGCTTTCGCTCTGATATTTATCGGTTTCCATATCACATTCCTTGCCATGCACTGGGTCGGGCTCCTCGGGCAGCGCCGCAGAATATCGACGTATCAGCCGGAAGATGGGTGGACGATGATCAATCTCATCTCGTCCATAGGCGGTTTCATCCTGGCAATCGGCATCGCGATCGTCCTCGTCGAGATAATTCTGCACGCCATGACCGCCAATCGCGGCAAGCGTAATCCATGGAAGGCGGGCACGCTGGAGTGGGCAATGGTGACCCCGCCGCCTGCCTACAATTTTGCCAGTCTGCCGCATGTAACCAGTCGCGAACCGCTCGCCGACGATCCCGGTCTTCCGGCAAGATTGGCCCGGGGTGACGGGTACCTCGCCGATCCGCCGACTGAGGGCAGCCGACGTGAAACCCTGACGGTAGATATTTCCACCGGCCGGCCAGACTATCATGTTGCTTATCCGGGAAACTCGCGTCTTCCCATTATCCTCGCCGCAGTGACAGGCCTCTTCTTTCTGTCGCTATTGTTGAAGACCTACTGGGTCACGCCGCTTGCTGTAACAGGTGTCGCAATTCTCGGCTGGCTCTGGGTCTGGTCTCGTGGACATAAGAAAGACATGCCGCCCCAACCCATTGGCCGAGGCATAAAACTGGCGAACTCATCTACTGTCGACAGGTCGCCGGGCTGGTGGGGATCTGCGTTCCTTCTCACCGCGGACGCCACCTTTTTTGGCTCTCTCCTGTTCGGATTTGCCTTCCTCTGGACGGTCGCTCCCGGCTGGCCGCCTCCAGCCCTGTTCGAGCCTTCGGCGCTGGAGTTCGCCACAGGACTGGCAGGTATGGGAATAAGTGCCATCAGCATACGCCGGGCAATCGGCGCCAACCGGGTTGGGGACAAGCCGGGAGCCTGGCTTGTCATGGCATTGGCCGGCACGGGACTGGTAGCAGTTATTTGCATTACCCTGATGCTTCGCGCGCCAGCCCCTCCTGGTCACGCTTATGGTGCCACACTCCTTGTGCTCGGCGGTTACGGCCTGTTCCACGCAGCTCTGGCGACTATGATGATATTGTTCCTCATGGCGCGGGTCAGAGGAAAGTTTGCAATGACGGCGTGCCGGGCGGAATTTTCCGTTGTGAAACTATGGGTCGATTATGCGGCTGTCACAGGTGTCCTCATCCTGATGGCCGCTCATCTTCCGGGAGCGCTTGGGTGAAGGACCTGTTGCGCATCCTTATCGCCCCACTCATATGGTTTGTGGCCTTCAGCTCGATCTACGGCCTGCACGGCCTTATCTGCGGCCACGGCCTTCAGGCTATTCAGATTGGCAGCCTTTCCTTGCCGCGACCCCTGTTGGTCGCAGCTTATTTGCTAGCCATTGGTGTACAGATGGTCGTTCTCGGCGCGCTGTACTCGGCTCAATTTCGCTCCCGGTCCGGTTTTGTGAGGTTTGTCAGCCGTGCAACTGGCTGGACTGGGCTGGTCGCCACGATATGGTCACTGCTCCCGGCCGCCACGACCTCGTATTGCGTCTAACAGGTGTGTACTCCCGAATACGCCCTGTCTCAGGCAATTCCGGTCGCCGACCTATCCAACCAGAAACGCACGTCACTCTTTAAAAGCGGCGACCACTCAGCTTGAAATGGAGATGTCCCCCAGCCGCTCTTGGCCTTCATCTGTCACAGTGATGACCAGGCTAGCTCCGTCAGAGCGTTCGGCATTTATGTTGTGGACCGGACCATCGACCTCATCCACCGTTATCTCGAACCCCTGTTCCACGGCCTGATCGCGGTAATGGCTCATGATTGCTTCAGCACTGTCTGAGGACCGGAAAAGGGCCATCGTCTGCCCCATGGCTGACATGTATGATTCCAGATCGGCCCCTGGATAGGGTGTGAAGTCCAGCGCAAAGTCCTGCTGCGCGGTAGCGGCGTCGGTCGCGTTAGCGCCTGTCACCGCAGCGCTGGCCCCAGGTTCTTGTTCGGTGTCAGTTGTTGCAGGTGCTTCGCTGCCACACGCTGCAAGTGAGGCGCTAATCAACAGAGCCAGATATGCGGATTTCATGGAACCCCTCCTCTATTCCTGTGAAGCCTCCCCAGCCAGCGCTGGGCCTCACAGTCCCATATACTCCCAGCAAACTATCCTGCGGGTCTGCAGCCTCACAATAGGGCAACCGGCCTACTCAACTTCAGTGAATGAATACCGAAGCACGCTGCATAAGGGCGGGAAGGACTGCGGCACGCGAGCTGACGCCAAGGCGGTCCATGACTGCTTCCACATGGCGCCGCACAGTATGAATGCTGATCCCCAGCTCTTCGGCGATATCGCGGTTGCTTTTTCCCTCGACCATGAGCCTGGCAATCTCGATCAGGCGGGTGCTGAGCCCGACTTCACGGGCAGCCGACGACAGGTCAAAAGCACTGACAGGTTGCCCGAGAACAAGCACAAGCTCGCTCGACAGGCAGCCCTCAAGGACGGGGCCAACGATACGAAGCACCTCTCCCGAGCCCATAACGTTCGGAACATCCTGAAAGAATGAGTTGGCATGGATCACGGCGCCAGAGCCATCAACAAGCGCGGCCGGACAGGGAATCTGCTGCAAAGACTGTGCGACCTCGCCGGCGCTCGGACTGCTGGCATCAAGCGCGTTGAATGCATGCTCGAATGTGGGAAGCACAAGGTTCAGAATGGCCTCTGTGCGCTCCCCCGCAAAACCGGGGTCTTCATCGCCAGCGAACCCAAAGGCGAATACGGCCTCACCGACAGGCAGCCGGGCACTCATTCCGATGACGTGGTGCATCCCGGCAGGCTGAAAGGCCTCCTGAAAATAGCGCGTACTCTCGATTTCCTCACGCACACCTATCTTGTTTTCGTGATGAACTCCGGAGCCAAGACTGCGGCGCATCCGATTGATCGTTTCCAGTTCCTGGTCGGAAAAAAGGAAAAATCCTTCCCGGTCAAACCCCTGCCACCGCTCGAAGAAGTAGTCGGAAATCTGTTCGCCTATGCTGTCACTGACAATCACCGGTGAACCAGAATGGAAATACAGTGCAAAGGCTCCCGAAGCCCCAACCAGTTCACGCAATCTCGACAGGCAGTCGCGCACATCACCTTGGGCACGCGTTACGGCCAGATCGAATAGAGATCGCTGGATTTCTGAAATTTCGTTGAGCTCGGGCTCTTCGAATTTCACCATTCCCCTGCCCCCAGCACTGGATTCTGGAGCTGCCTTCAATGCGGCGCGCGCATGAGGACGCTAGACTGGCAGAACCGTCATCGCAAGGTCGGCTCGGTAGACCATTGCGCGAAAACCCACTCCAGGGCTCAAGGGGCAATACCCAGAGAAGCTGTCTCTCCTGGCTTTATGGTCACATTTTTCGTGGTGTCGCTCCCCGAAAAACTCACTTCATACTGCCCGGGGGCAAGAGCGATCGGCCCGCCATCCGAAGCACCATTGGCGACAAGTTCCTTTCCCCGGAAGACCTCGAACCGGACCTGCCTGGCCGCATTAAGGCCACTGGACAGATCGGAAGCGGTCGCTGCATCAACGAACAGTCCCCCGCCGGCCTCAGCCCATTCACGAAACGGCCCCCGGTCGATATCCGGCTCGAGCGCAAAAGCGATAATGTCGATACGCGACTGCCCACTCTGTTCCCGCAAAGCCTCTACCGATGCCAGCGGGTCACCACCACAGGTCTCTTCGCCATCTGTCACAAGCAGGATGGATTTTGCACCATCAAGCGCGGCGAGGTCTTCAGCTGCCTGGTCAATCGCTGCGCCAATCGCGGTCTTCGCATTGTTCTGGGGGCGCACCTCTTGCACGCTTTCGATGATTGTCTCCACCTCGACAGGGCCAACCGGTTGCGACAGTTCAGTTTCGCAAGATCCGGGCGGCCCGCCAAATGTACGAAGGCCAACGCGTACCTGCCTGGAGTCATCCGCCAGATCGCTGAGAAAATCGCTTAAAGCCGCCTTCGCGATATCTATACGGCGTCCGCCCTCCATTCGCTTGAGCATGCTGCCTGATGCATCGAGAATGACCAGCATTCCGGCATCATCAGCCTGTCTCCTACCGGCTGCATCGTCGGATGTGACAGCAAGGAAGCCTGGCTCTTCAGGACGATAGTCAGCCTTCGCTCGCAGGAAATACTCCTTTGGTCCCAGGATGCGTGCAGAAGCACGTGCATATCCGATAGAGACGTCTTCGGCCCACAAGACAGGATTGACCTCTCCCCCTGTCTGCCCCGCCCACGCAGCAGCGATAGGCTGCGAGTTTGCCGGGTCCTGAAACGTGACACCACCCGACGAGATTTTCAGGACAAACACCCGTGCTTGGGCGGCATCCAGCGCAAGCGGAAGCTCCGGCACAATACCTGTCTCGGCATCACTGATTACCACTATGGCACGAGAGCCTTCCTGCTCCCGCAACTCTCTCGCCGCATCCCGCAGCGATGCTTCCGCGGAGCTCTGGTCCCCGCCGCCATAGGTCGACAGGGCCAGGCGAAGGCTCTCGGGATCCGTATACCATCCTTCCTGGCCCCAGTCGCCGCCGAAGGATTTGAATTTCACGGCATCCCGGCCCTCAACCATCGAATCTGCGAAATCGACAATTCCGCGCCGGATCATGGGTATGTAGCTGCTTACAGACGGGCTTTGATCAAACAGGAACGTCGTCGAACGTTGCTCTTCGGAGACTTTAAGTTCAATTACACCGCCGGGCACCGTCATGAATGTATAACGTGTTTCATCGGAATGGGCGGGACGCTCGACCTCTACTGGCTCAATAATAGCCCCTTCGTCATCAGTTGCCTCTATAGCTGGTGAGAACCCTGGTTCGCCGCGCGTCGACAGCTGCAGGATGTTCTGCCCCTCGGGTAGCTCAACCCTCCAGGTTTCCTCGCGCTGTTCAAACTCGACCAGCCCACGGTGCGCCTTCCCGTTAACTGACAGCACATGCTCCGTCTCGCCTGCTTTCAGTGGGGCATCAAACACTGTTGAGAGATCAATGCGCTCCGAAGCGTATGGCCCCCAGAGCCCGAGGATGGAGCGATACCCGTCGGTCTCCGGCCGCTCCAGTATGCGGATCTGGCGTGGGGCATAGACATAGGCTGCATCCGGAAGCCGGTAATCGACCTTTACGGCTTTGGCACTTTCATATTCAGGAAGGTCGAAACGCACGATCTGGTTTGGTTCAGGGCTCTCAGGCAGGTCAAACCGGGCAATCTCTTCCCAGGGCCCGGCAGGCCCGCGCTGGGATGCAAAGACAAATGCGTCGGAGGCAAATGGGTAATCATCTGGAATCTCCTTGGGATAGAGTAGTTCCAGTGCACTCACATCCGCGCTCATCTGGGACTTGAAGGTCACGGCAAGCCCGAAGTCGCTTACTTCCCCCTCGCCCGGCATGCGCAGGGGTTTCTCCCAGAACGGGTCGATCTGTGTTGTGCCGGACGCCTGAATATTCTGCCAGCCACGCACCAGCGCCCAAAGCCGTTTGTCGGCAATGTTCAAATCAGAAAGCCCCGTCGCACCGGGCTCGGCAATCACTTCAAATCCGCTGATTTCAACGACGCCATCTGCACCCGGGCGTCGGTCAAGGGCACGCAACCGTACATGCGTCGCAGGTTCAGGCCCGTTCGACAGCTCATAATACCGGGTTTCACCCCAGGCCTCATGCTGGGCCTGAAGGACTTCTCGCCACTCTTTCCCGTCAATGGAAACATCGATCGCAAATGATCTGAGCGCGGTGTTCGCCGTCATACGTGTATCAATGCCAATTCCAGCCACCGGGATCGGGTTTTCACCTGGAAGATCGAGCACCGGCGCAATGATGTCCTCGACACCCCGTGTGAGCCGCGCAGCGTGGCTTTCAGCTCCCTGCCCCTGTTCCAGAAAACCGTCTATGATCCGGGGAAAATTGCGCGCCCCCGCACTGTTATCCGCCTCATAGTCTTCAGTTTCGGGGTCGACGTCTGCGCCCGGCACCGAAACCCACTGCGCACCGATCGCCGAAAGCGCCACATTGATCCCGCCAATCATTGACGGAGGCGCCGGCAGAGCCGCATGGCGACCATGTGGAGCCACTTCCGCGCTCGTCTCGATGTTGACCCTGACCGTCCCCAGCGTGCGGCCTTGTCCGTCGATGGCGGCAACAAATCCTGTAAGCGGCCCGGCATGGAGATCAGCGGGCGCGTCTATATGCATGGATATGGTCTTGCTCTTACCCGGCCGAATACCGAATAGCGGCGCTTCGACCTTCGTGCCTTCACGCACAAACCATCCATCAAGACGGCCTGTAAGCGGTTCCGGTGACGTATTTTCCACGGTGATCTCAGCCGCCACTTTCTGCCGGTAAACAGAGAATGCCTGCAGGACAGGAAGCTCGCTTAATGCAAGACCAACATCATCGGGCGCGGCCTCACTCGGAACAAACGGGTTGGCATAATCGACCTGGAACTCGTACTCGGCCGGGCTGGGCTCTCTCGGCTCCAGGGAGAATATATGCTCGCCTGCCGGAAATATAACGCGTTTGCGCCAACCGCCAGATTCGACGTCAACTCCATCGAGATCAGGCGAGGACAGGTTAGACCTCTTGTAGCTCTGTACTCTGGTGGTGCCGCCGGCTGGCACATCAAGGCTGACACTAAGGGGCGTCTCCCGGCTCAGAAACAGACTGAACTGGTCTTCATCACCCTTGTCCAGCGTTCCAATGATTGCCTTTCCAGGTGTCAGGCGTCTTGGCAGCGCAGAATTCGGTTCACGCTCTGAGGTCACCAATGGAGGGCCAAGCGATTTGACAATCAGCTTGTAGTCACCGGTCTTGCCTTCAAGGCGTATATAAGCTGGCCCGGGATCCAGGTAGAAATCTGACGTGGTCATACGTTTGCCGGGCCGCGTGCGCCGTTTTTCCGCGACCGGACCGCTTTTGCTGTACAGGTTGAGGCGGTCGACCGCCTCACCCAGGACGACGATCCTCCACATCTGCGCTTCAAGCCCCGCATCGAAACCTATGACGTCTACATCGCCGTCATTGGATAGCGTGCCTGAGAACACGCCCGCTCCGCTTTTGGGCTCATGGAAATCAGGAGACGAATTTGGCTCCAGATTACTTATCGCTGCATCGAACTCGGCAGGCGCAAGACTGATCTCATAAACCCCCGCCTGCGGTCGCTGGTTCTCAACTGACAGCCGGGCGGTTTTCGCAAAGGGGCCAATGTCGATAACGTTTCCCCGGTAGCATTCACTCGACCGTTCTTCTGTGACACAGACTTCCATGTTTACCGAGCTTCGTATCCGCGCATTGAACGCTCCACCTTCGGCTGAATCCGAAATCAGGAAGTGATCAATGTCCCCGGTATCGAGAGGGGCTCGTACACTCTCCGTTAGGTCAACCCGGCTCGGCGTGGTCTTGTCATGCGCATCGTCCGGTTCGGTCGCCGACCACGTATCCGTTGACGGTTCAGTCAGCAGCCGCCACCCTGAATTTCCTGCCTTGGCGCCCGATGTCTCTACGCATATCCGGGCATCTTCATGTCGAAGGCCGCGGACCTTCAGTTCGTGCTGGCCCCGGCGTTGCACCAACCGTCTCCCCCGGTCGTCATAGATTGTTAGCTCACCTCCCGTCTTCGGAGGACGAAGCAAGGTTAAATCCACCACCTTCCCTGCCAGGGCCGTAGGTCTGACGCAGCTGGTCGCGCCAGCATTAAGCGCGGCGACATCATTACCGGTCTCTCGGGCTTCTGAGGCACGTGACGGCAAGCTGTCGGGGGTTTCCAGAGCCTCGACGGCCTCGATCTTCAAATTCACTTCAACGGGCGTCATGACGGCGACACCGAGATAGACAAGCCCCGGTTCGAATAGCGTTGTACGTAGTTCCGCCTTATCGGTATCAAGAGACGTGGTCGCCGTGGTCAAAAGAACTTCCCGCGCCGTCGCCTGGTTCCTGTCATTGAGCTCGAGCGACATCGCCTCCAGTACGATACTGGTTTGTTCAGGGGACGATGCAGTTATACGATAGGCTGTTAGCGGATCATCTACCTCAAAGCTGAAGATCATACTGCCTTCAGCCGGGAACGTTGTTGCCGCTACACCGTCCTCGAATACCAGGGAACGACTTTCAATGGGGGGGACCTCGGAAGCGCCCCGAAGTTTGGAAAAATCAAGGTCCGTCTGGGCCAATGCGCCCGCCCAGACCGCGACGAGAAGACCGAGCACAATTCCCGCTGAAACCAGCCGCACCATCGAAATCATTTGAAGGCTGCCCGGCACGCCGAGTCGATCCCCATACCCGAGATCTGGTCGAAGACATACATGTGCCCTTCGAATGTGAGCGTCGACATGATCCACCCGACGCCCGACACGAGATGATCATCAATATAGTTGCCGACCCCTTGGCCTGCCGCATTTCCGAGGCCAAACATCACCGAATTCGCACCCAAGCAGCAGAGGTACATCTTGTCATTTTCGGGGAACGTGTCCTCACACCCCTGATAGGAGGCAATCGTACTGTACCAGCCATAGGCGGCCGCCGTCATACTGATGAGATGTTCGACAGCACTCTGACCGCCGTGCACTCCCATGCCAAGGCTTTGCCCCGTGACCGGGTCGACCCGCCACCAATGTGATGCGTCACCGGCATCTGCGATGACGATCCAGCCAGACTGCGCTTGATCGGCCAGCATCCTCTCACGGACGGTGGCCTCGAGACCTGCCTGCTCAGCAAAGCTGCTGACGGCCTCTTTACTGGTCAGCACAGCCTCCATTTCCCGGTTGAACCACGGCGTTTTATCAGCCTCGCCAATGATAACGCCTTCAAGCATTGTTTCCCGCACGCCCTGGCGCAACGCGGCAAGCGGATCGAGACCTGCTCCATCCTCTGCCAGGCTGAGCACAGGATTGTGAAGGACGTCGATCAAAACCGTAGAAAATCCATCACCGGGGACCCCGGGACGTATCCTGCGCATCGTGACCAGAGGGCCGGTGCGAAATGTTCGGCTCTCTTGCAGGTCTGGCTCGAGCGCGCCCCCGCGCAATACCATGCCGGGCCAGCCAGCATGTTGCGGATCCCCCATACGCGAGGCAAGTTCGCGGGCATCAACCTCGTCACGGCGAATAACAACATCTGCAAGGACGCCCGTCACACGTAGACGTCCTGGTTGAGCGCTCAATACGGCGTACATTTCCCGCGCACCGTTTTCGCGCCCAATCCCGATGTCGATAACGCCATCGACAGGAACCCGGCTGGCAAACATGTCGCGGTTCACACCACGCACATCGACAATCCGCCGTTCCTCACGCGTGCGCCCCCCACCCGGAGCAATATGCGTAACCGTTAGTATGACACCCAGAAGTTTGGGCGAATCTCCCCCGCCAACAGCCCCTGTCCCCAGGGCCAGTTTGCCTGCCACTTCGGCAAAAACACCCGGCCCCGCCAGGGCATCATCGGCTGACGCGGACAGGCCAAGCGCATTGAAGACCTGCGCGCCCGGAGCCGTCTCACCAAACAGGACCGGAACGAAGAAATCAGGCACCTCACCTGTCATCACAGGCTCGCTCGGGGCTATCCCGATCGGGACCTGAGCCGAAGCAAGATTGGCAGCAGGTCGCTCATATGGGGTCATCACCGAAACCCGTTCCGGTCTGCCATCACTACCTGTGCGCTCGATCTCCAGCTTTAGCTCAACCCGGTGAAGACGCTCATCGGGCACACTACTGTCCAGATACTCCTGGGGCTTAACCTCAGGGTCGGCTTTGCCACCAAAGGCTGGGTGCAGCTCTGTCCATGGATCAGCTGGTGTGTCCCTGTAGCGAACCCAGACATACTCACCTGCCAGACGCTCTCGCAACGACTTGAAATGGCTCTCTCCATTTCCTCCGAACGCAAGGTTTTCACTTTGAGCCGTCTCCACGATGGCATCAGCGAGGGCAGCGGCACTTACACTGACATCTACCGCTTCAGGCGATGGCTCGGATGCTGTTACACGGGCTTCCTCTATTGCTGCTGGAGGTAAGACCCCATCAAACGCAGCGAGCACGCTCTCTGCTTCAAGAGGGGCCGGAAAAGGCTTATGTCCAACCCCAGAAAGAGCCAGGAGACGATCGGCATCATCTGATGTAAGTTCACCACGAACGAGCATCGCTTCCCCGCCCATCCCATTGATGAGCGAAGCCGCAAGGACGGCCTGATCCCAGCTTGATCCACCGCCAGTCGCGATCACCCCTTCTGGCCCGCGCAGCACACCCTCATACGGCTCATAGGCAATCTCATCGCGAACGTAGTTTGCAGCCGCGGTCACGTCGTAATCCAGAGACTCGATAAGCCCTTCTTCGGAATAGAGCGGCTCCGGAATGTCTGCTGCCAGCGTCTGAAAGATATCACCAGTGCGTACGATGCTGTCCGGAAGCGGGGCCGCTGCAGCGGCGGGCGCAATACAGGCGACCAGGAAAGCGATCAGACCTCCGCGCCGGCGGCCCATATCCCTATCAAATTGAGCAAACATCCACGCCCCTCCCCCGTCTGGCATGGTGTAGTCGTTATCACGCAAGCAAGGACATGAGCATAGGGCATCCGGCCTATGCCAACGCCCGTAAGGACAAATTCAGCCTAATACAGGCCCGGATCATACAAGTTTGCTGGTGCCGTCTTCACGCCGGGGCGATCAAAAGCGACATGCATTATTATGCCTGTTAATCAGTCGCTATCAGTTCCCGGGCCATCAGAATTGCCTGTGACCGGTTATTGACGCCCAACTTTCGGAAGATGGCAGACAAGTGGCTTTTCACTGTCGCTTCTGCCAGGTCGAGATCGTGTGCTATCTGTTTGTTGAGCCGCCCATCCGCCAAGGCGACCAGGATCCTCAGCTGCGCGGGAGAAAGCCCCGCAGTGACTTGTGAAGACCTGTCTGTACGGTCGCTCCTGCCTGTCGCGGGAAAGACATGCTCGCCCAGTAACACCCGCTCCAATTGAGCAATGAGCTGCTCGAGGGGTTGTGACTTGCCAATGAAGCCATCAGCGCCACAGGCCATGGCGGTACGTATGACCGCATCTTCTTCGCGGCCGGACACCATGATCAGCTTGGCCAGGGGGAGTTCGGCGCGAAAAGTCGACAGCGCACGCAAGCCGAGAACATCGGGTAACATGAGGTCCAGCAAAACGAGATCTATATTAGGCTGGCGCTCAAGTATCCGCTGTGCCTGACCAAAGCTTGCCGCATGCAAGACTTCGCAGTCAGGGTCAATTCTTGCAACGCCGATTGCCAATGCCTCCCCAAAAAGAGGGTGATCGTCAACGACGAGACAAATCCCGATTTCCACCTTAGGCGGCATATAAACTGACCCGTTCTAACCTGAGCGAAAATATCTATGACCTTAACTAACACAGGCTTTACATACTCACCACACGCGACCACCGGCAGCCTAAACGCCAAAAACCTTCAATTTCGGCATCATACTTTTGGTTTAAACCCTCTCATACTAAGGGATGACAATATTAGTCATATAATGACGATATATATTGTTTTCATGATGAAAAATTATGTATCAAACGCTCGATAATTAATATTTGAAAATTATTACTTCAAATCGAACCATTGCGAATAAGGACTCATAAATAATAAAAAACAATCTTTCACGCCTGAAATCCATGGCGAAGGAAAGACAGAATGTATCCGCCCAGACATATGAAAACTACTGCAGGCATTATTGGTCTGATTGCATTCAGCGCAAATGCTGCACATGCCAATGAGACGAGTGCGGGCACGACCGTCGAGAACACCTTCACGCTCGAATATGAGATTGGCGGCGTTGCACAGGGGACCATTACCAATGATCCCGACTACACGGGCGACCCGGCTGACCCACAACCTGTGATCAATCCAGGTGGCCCAACAGGCTTCACTGTGGACCGCCTTGTCGACCTCAGCATCACAGCGGACAATTCCGGTCTTCAGGTCCCTCCAAACTCACAGGACCGCACGCTACAGTTCACTGTCACCAATCTTGGCAATGACCACTTGTCCTATTCATTCAGTCTGGCCGATGTGGCCGGCGATGACTTTGACGCGACCGGTCTCGAGCTCACCTACTCCCGCGATGCTCACGATCTGAATGATGATGGTGATACTGATGATGCCTGCGAAGCAGCGATCGTAAATGCCTCTCTTTCTTTCACTCCTCTCGGTGCAGCTGCAGGTGATGCCAGCTATACATGCGACATACCCAAGGACTTGCCTTTCACGGTCCATGTTTCGGCTGACATTCCAGACTCCGTCTCCGATACCGATACAGACGAATTTGTTGTAATTGTCGAAGCACGCAATCCGCTCGCCTGGGCGCACGAGGCTTCCGCGCCGACGCCGGGCGCGGTCGTTGAGGCGGACGTCGATGGCAGCAACACAATAGGTGGAAGCGCAGAGAACTTCCTTGCTGATGGTTCCGGATCGACTGAAGAAACCAGCGCTGATGGTCTGCTATCGGTCTCAGCGAGCTTCACCGTCTCGTCTGCAGAACTTACAGCCCTGAAAACGGTTTGGGTCCTCGATTCCGTATCGGACCGCACAAGCTGTAACAGCGAAGCAATTCCCGCATCAGAGCCGACCAGCAACTATCCCGCACCAGGCGCCTGCGTCCTTTATTCGATCCAGGTCCTCAATTCCGGGGAAACGGCCGGCGTGAATGCGGACGGCATCGACATTGTCGACCCGCTTCCAGATGGCGTCGCCTTTGTTTCGGCTTCTGCTTCCGGCTTCACAAGCTCGGGCACCCTCACCAGCAAGAAAGCCGATAGCACAACAGACTGTGATGGCTCCGACGGCGAGACCTGCACAGTGAAGCTGACTGGAGCCTCCCTGCAATCTGTCGCAGGCTCGACAAAGGCCGAGGCCAACCTCTTTATCAAGGCTCTCGTGAGATAGTTATCCACCCACCCCCCACTTGGTGGATGACCGGGCTACTGCGCCTGTCCCCCCCCCTTAAGGCGCAGTAGCCCCATTCTTAGTCCCCGTCCTGCAAGACCCGCACACCGCCGGTAACGGGACAGATCGGTCCAGAATTTTCGCTGAATGGCAGGCAGATTTTCCGACATGACCTTTCTGCGCTCCCTTCTCCGGACTTTGTGCCTGGCTGGTCTTATAGCCACCTCGTCATCTGGCGCTGCCGCCCAGGCATCATCGCTAGGCCGGGAGGTCACCAACACCGCACACATCAGTTATGAACATGAAAGTGGAACGTTCCGGCAAACAACCAACCCGGCAAGCTTTGTCGTCGAGGCCCGGCGCAGTCCCTCACAGGTCAGTTTTTTCCGGCTGGCAACCGGTCTTCCGGGAGCAACGGCGCTCAGGATAAACACCCCTGAATACTCTCCCAGCGGCAGCAGGGATGCTGCTGCCTTCATCCCCCTGTCGTCCACAACCCGCTTCCGGACACCTGCACCTGTCAACGGCGACATGGTTGAGCTCATGGAATCCCGGACCTTCTTCCGCGATGACCTTGTATTCCTGCGTGTCATTGACCCGGGGCACAATAGCGATCCGACGAGAGTGGAATCGATCATTGTGCGCGTACACTCAGGGGGTGATGACGAGATCATACTGCGCCTGCATGAGGACGAAGCCGACAGCGGGGCATTCTACGGCTATGTCATGCTTACTGCAGAAGCGACACCTGCCCACGACAACCTCCTGACAACTCGCAGGAAATCGAAAATTCATGCAGAGTATGAAGATGCCTTTGACAGGGAGGAAAAGTCTGTCGAGTCCGCCCTTGTTGACCCTTACGGACGCGTATTCGATTCCACGACAGGCACACTCCTCGACGACGTTGAAGTAACGCTCATTCGCGAAGATACGGGTGAGCCCGCTGAAGTCTTCGGACTGGACGGCGTTTCTCCATATCCTTCCTCCCTCACGACAGGCTCAACTGTCAGCGACCAGTCGGGCCGGGTTTATACACTCGAACACGGCGAATTCCTCTTCCCGCTCGTCGCGCCCGGCCCATACCGCCTCGAAATCACTTCGACGGAACGCCACGCCTTCCCGTCAAGCCTCCAGAAGGGCGACTTTAACAAGCTTGAGAACGGCCCCTTTGAGATCATTCCCGAATCGTTCGGCCTCCCATTTGAAGTCCTTGCTTCCGGCCCACTCAATCTTGATGTGCCCATGGATTCGAATGCGTCTCTTATCGTTTCTGTACAGACACCCGCGACCAGCGCCGCCCATGGAGACTTCGTTGCTTACAATGCCACTGTCGAGAACCGGCATGCTTCGCAGGTTTCTCCAATGGTTGTGGATGATCTTCCAGGCGGCTTTCGCTATGTGCCGGGCTCGACCACCCTGAATGGTACGCCAGTTGCTGATCCCGAGATCAGCAGCGATGGCCAAAGACTTATCTTTGATATCGGGAATATCCCTGCCGGTGACAGTGCTCAGTTGGGATATCTGACATCGGTGAACACCAATGCCGCGAAAGGCTGGGCCGTGAACACGGCATGGGCGGCGAACGAAAGCCTGGCCCTTCTTTCCAATAAGGCTGAAACCCGCCTCCGGCTGCGCGACGACCTGTTTACGTCAGAGATGATCGTGATGGGGCGGGTCTCTGATCGCTGCGTCCGGCAGGCTGAACAGCCAGATCCGGTCAGTGGCGCGGCAGGCATCGAAGGCGTTCGCCTGTATCTGGAAACCGGCCGTTACGCCATTTCCGACATCAATGGCCTGTACCGCTTCGAAGGTCTGGAGCCCGGCACCCACGTTGTCCAGCTTGACATGGAAACCCTGCCGGAAGGCTATGAAGCGGTTGCCTGCGAAACAAACACACGACTTGCCGGAAGCGCCATATCGCAGTTTGTCGAAGGTGAAGGCGGCTCCGTCTGGCAAGCAAACTTCTATTTGCGCAACACAGGCACATCATCTGCGAAAACCTCAGAAGAGGTATTCAGCGACGTGACGGAATACCTAGCCTATGATCAGGCATGGCTGGATACGCAGGCAGCGCACGCGGAGTGGGTCTACCCAGCCGCTTCACGTACAGCTTCGAGCAAGAGCGTTAATATCGGTCTGAAACTCCCCAGGGGCGCACAGCCTCAGCTTCGTCTCAATGGCAGGCCTGTGCCGGTCGGCAATCGCCAGCAATCCCTGACATCTGCGAATGGCGAGGCCCTGCTGCATCGATGGCGCGGTATCGACATTCAGGAAGGAGAAAATCAGTTCGAGGTTCTATTCACCGATGGAACAGGCCGGCCCACGCGCCTGGAAAGAGCGATATGGTTCGTTGACGAGATCGAGCAGTCAAAGCTTGTCGCCGACCAGTCCACCCTCGCCGCGGACGGTCGCACACCGCCTGTCATAGCACTGCGCATTGAGAATGCCGCAGGAAAAGCCGTCCATGCCGGCCGTCTGGTAGATGTCAGTGTAAATTCCCCGTACCGCCTGCATAGCGATGACATGCTGCTCGAAATGTCACCCGTTATTGGTGGCCTCGAGGCGCTGCGGGATGTTTCCGTCGATCATGATGGTATCGCACGCGTAATCCTCGCGCCTACGCTACAGACAGGACATGTGCGCGTGCGTGTCTCCCTGGCTGACGGGCAGCATGAAGACATTGATGTCTATCTGCGTCCGGAAGCCCGTGACTGGGTGATGGTCGGGCTTGGCGAGGCCGGCCTTGAGCTGGACAACGCACAAAGCCTGCTCGCCCCCAAAAACAAGGACGCTCGACTTGCCTTCTTCGCAAAGGGGCTCGTTCGTGGAGACTGGCTGTTGACGGCAGCGCTGGATACACGAAAGCGACGCGGTGCACGCGACGATGAACTGTTCGATATCATCGACCCGAACGCTTATTACACGCTCTATGGTGATCGCTCCCACACCGGCCAGGAAGCCGCCAGCAACTATCCATTTTACGTAAAGCTGGAGAAAGCTGCACTTCAGTTTCTGCTGGGCGATTTCAACACCGACCTGGCCGACACCGAACTTGCCCGATACAGCAGGAAGCTGACCGGCGCACGGCTTGTTCATGAGGGCGAAACCTTCTCAGCCAGCGGCTTCGCCGCTGAAACGAACCAGCGGTTCGCCCGGGATGAGATTGCAGCTGATGGTACGTCCGGGCCCTACCGGCTCAAGACAACGCCCATAGCCAGGTTCACGGAAACCATTCGCGTTGAAACGCGCGACCGTGTTCGCCCGGACCGCGTCCTGTCGACCGAAGCGCTTCAACGGTTTGTCGACTATGACCTCGACTACGAAACGGGCGAACTGATTTTCAGGCAGCCCGTCGACCCGGTCGACACCGCCTTCAACGAGCGCGTCATCGTCGCCGAGTATGAGACATTTTCTAACGCCCGACGCGCCCTTTCCTATGGCGGACGGCTCGCTGCGCGGATGCTCGAAAACCGCCTCGAAGCAGGCTTCACTCACATTCATGAAGCTGATCCGGACGCACAGGCAGGGAACGCTACCGAGCTGTCCGCCGTCGACGTGACTGCGCACCTGAACGACAACACGAAAGTCCGGGTGGAAGCTGCACAGACGCGCCGGGATGCAGAAAGCACGCCAGAGATGTCCGGCACCGCTCACGCATATCTGGTCGAGGTCCTTCATCAGAGCGAAATGCTGCAGCTTAACGCTTATGTCCGTGAAGAGGATTCTGGTTATGGTCTTGGCCAGACGGCCCAGAACACACGCGCCATTCGCCGGACCGGGGCAGCCACCACCATACGGGTCGACCAGACTGTCACTGAAAAGGGTCTGGCCAGTAAGTCAGTCGCGCTGGAAGCCTATCGGGAAGAAGCACTCGACACCGACCACACCCGCACAGTTGCCGAAGGCAGTATCATCCATAACGGGCCCGCTCTCGATGCCAGTCTCGGCCTGCGCACTGTCGCCGAAGACCTTTCCGGTCAATCGACGGAAGCCGTGCTGGCTACAGGCAGTCTTGTTAAACGCTTCAGCGATATCGGGCTTACCGCAACAGTCAGCCACGAGCAGCCACTCAGTGGCGGCCGCACCACCCTTTTTCCGCAACGTACACTTCTCGGGCTCGACAAGACCATCAACAAATACGCCCAGCTGAACCTGCGTCATGAGATCACCGACGGGGAAGACATCTCCGCAGCCAGTTCAACCGTCGGCGTCACGCTTCGTCCGTGGTCGGGCAACACGATGCGCGCTGATCTTGGCGGTTTCACACAGGATAGCGCAAGGCAGCTCACGACCACGATGGGGGTCGACCAGACCCTGAAACTTACAGAAGCCTGGAGCGCGAGCATCGGCTTTGCCAATCGTTCGCTCCTTGACGAAAGTCACCAAGCAGGAGGCTCAGATGCTTTCCCCCCGGATTCGCCGCTTATCCCGCGCCCGCGCAATCGCCTGTCCGGCAGCGAAGCGTTCCAGTCCGGCTATCTGGGAATTGGTCATCGCTCAGCCAGAATGGCAACTTCGGTTCGCGCCGAATACAAGGATACCAGCATCTCGACACGTAAAACACTGGTTCTTGGAAGCGCGCGCGAATTGACCGAGGCCCTGTCATTCGCAGGTGGCGCAAGGTGGCAGGATGAGTCGGGCGCGAACGGCCAGACCGAATCCCAGGACGCACGCCTAGGTCTCGCCTGGCGCCCGCGCAACGGAAAGTCCGTCCTGCTCAACCGGTTCGACTTTATACGCCATGCAAGATCGCGAGCTGACAGGTCCGCCAAATTTGTCAGCAACACAAACTGGAACAGCCGCATCACCCGCAAGCTGGAAACGAGCCTCTTTCATGGCTTGAAATTTACAGAAGCCACACATGCTGGCAGGACTTATTCGGGATGGAGCCACCTTCTCGGCGGGGAGGTTCGTCACGACCTTACACCGAAGCTTGATATCGGCGTCCGTGGGAGCATCATGTCGGCCTCTGCCACACGGACATACTCATACTCCATCGGCCCGGTTATCGGCTTCTCGCCCAGAAAGAACCTCTGGGTGAGTGCGGGTTATAATTTCTCCGGTTTCGAGGATGATGATTTCGAAGAAGCATCATACAGCAAGAATGGTCTTACTCTCCGGCTGAGATTCAAATTCGATCAGACAGACCTTGATGGTTTGCTGGACTGGGTGTCCCCACATGAAAAGATCTAGCACAGCCATCTCTCGCGCAGGCCGTGGCCTCACCTCATGGGCAGTCGCGCTTGCCATGTACGTGGCAGCATCTGCCCAGATTCTGCCGACCCAGGACTTCGGCGATGCGCCATCCTCCTATGGCACGCTCGCCGCAGACAATGGCCCTTCCCATACCGTGTCAGCGCTGATGTTCATGGGGGTTCTGCCAACTGCGGAACGGGACGCCGACAACTCTTCCGGTATAGCAGCAGACGATCTTGATGACGGTGTTGTCCTGCCGAGTTTCTACTGGAACAAGACCGCAACAATCCCCGTGGCCGTATTTGGTAGCGGGAAGCTCCAGGCATGGATCGACTGGAATGGCGATGGAGATTTCCTGGACGCAGGTGAGCAGGTCGCAACCAATGCAACAGACGGTGGGCCATCCGATGCAGACGGCCTGATCAACGGTTTCATTGCTCTGGCCGTGCCTGTGCCGGCTAACACAACCACCCAAAGGACATTCGCACGGTTTCGCTGGTCAAGCGAAGCTGATCTCGGTCCTGTTGGCCCCGCCCCGGATGGAGAAGTCGAAGACTACGCCTTCTTCATCATCGCCCCTGAAGATCATGTCTGCGAGACAGGGTCCTCCCTGACAGGCTCCGGCTACGCCTCAGGCGGCTCGGGGAAATACCGCGACGAGATCTGGTGGCTCGACTGGTCCTGTGGAGGGGAAACCTTCAATCCTGGTGACTCCGTCACCAAAAGCTGGACCCTGCCTGGCGGTATCGTCGTGACGGCCCGCATCACGGGCATCACTGAACCTCTCCGTCCATACGTTACCGGTACGGGAGCAACCGACGCTCTCGACAACCTCTATTCAGGGGTTAACCCTGTCGGGCTCTCCAATGCACACCTTTCTCTGGCACCGGATTTCCGGATCGAGTGGTCGGCCACCGCAAGTGGAGAAGCCTTCCCGGTCGATCTGGTGCTCGCCGATGCCCAGAACACGGAACTCGTCGACCTCACGACAATCGTCAGTGACGGCAGTGACTGGCTGCCGATCGAGGCGACAGGCATACTCGCGGCCGCCTTTCCGGATATCCTTGCAAACACGGTCATTATGGGAGACCTGTCCCCTCTTCTTGGCGGCGGCACCATGCTTGCACTTTCAGAAGGCGTCTCCGTTACCAATGTCAACGTGACCGCTGACGGTTATTCCTCGATTGCATTCGGACTTTTCCTGCCCATCGATACTGGTGACGCCCCCTCAAGCTATGGGGCAGCCGGACATTCAACGCGTTATGAGCCGGACGCCTTTCCCATCCTCCCCGAAATTCTCGGCACTGGCGTCCTGAGGCTGACTGACTTTCTCACGGTTGCGGAGATGGAACCTGCCAGTTCACTCCGGCTCGGCAATGTCCCGCCCGATGGCGATGGCAGCTTGCAGGCCGACGCTGATGCCCTCACCGATGATCAGACCGGCCGCGATGATGAAGACGGCATCACCCTGCCAATCATGGTCCCCGCAAGTACGGCGCTCATCCCCGTTGAAGTGGCCGGAGATGGCGGATTGCTACAAGCCTGGATCGACTGGAACGGTGATGGCGACTTCCTTGATGCCGGCGAACAGATCGCCGTAGACGCCGCAGACGGCATCACCGATGTCACTGGACGAACTGACGATCAGGATACCACCGAAGGCAGGATCAGTATTTCGGTCTCCGTTCCAGCCGGACTGACTGTGGGAGAAAAGCGCACAGCCCGGTTCCGCTGGTCGAGTGTCGAAGGTCTGGACGCCGTCTCGCCCGCCCCTGACGGAGAAGCCGAAGATTACACTTTCCTGCTGGCATCCGGCACAGCCGAGCTGACGGCCGAAAAATCGGTCCAGCTTTTCGATGGCACGACGTCAACCAGCCCCTACACACTCCCGGGCGAAGACGTCATCTACAATATCCGCATACGAAATGTCGGTGAGCTACCCGCAGATAATGACAGCGTGCTGCTCATCGACATGCTGCCCCACGAAATCACTTTCTGGAATGGTGATGTCGACGATGGCCGGGCCGACATCCTGCCCGGCACAACGCCGGTTGCCTTCGTGGACGCGGGATCCGGGCTCTCGTTCGAGTACAGCCGCGATGTCGGTTTTTCGGATTCAGATAGCCGGCCAGAAAACTTCTCCGGCTGCAACTATACGCCTCAAGCTGGTTACGACCCGGCAGTGAAGTTTATCTGCTTCAACCCCAAAGGCATCATGCAGACGGGGTCGCCGATACCGGAATTCACCCTGTCGTTCCGGGGGCGCATCCGGTGATGGTCCAGCCTGCCCGCAGGCGGGCAATACGAAAGTATGAGACGGTACAGGAAATTCAAACTGTCCCTTTTAACTTCCCTTCATCACATTCCGCGAAAAAACATCTTCCAGTTCAGGAGCCCACGGCATGACAAGATATCTCATTCTCTCCGGTCTGCTCGGCTTGATGCTGGTCCCGGACGCTCTGGCCCAGGCCCTTTCGGCAAAGCAGAATGTCAGCAAGCTTATCGAGACGACTGACGAAAACGGCAATATCGTTGAAAAGCGTGTCGCGGCCGATAGCGTCGCGCCCGGGGACCGTGTGATGTACCAGTTGGATTATACGCACACAGGCCGCGAACCTGCTTCGGACATCCTCCTGACCATGGCTGTGCCACCACAGATCAAACCACTTTTCGAAGGCCTCCACGCAGGAGAGACGACCCGTTCATTTTCGGTCGATGGTGGGCAGACCTATCAGGCACTGACGACTTCCCCGGAAGGTGAAGCCCCACCGGAATTTGCAAGCGCCACACACCTGCGCTGGCAGCTGGTTTCTCCCATTCAACCGGGGGAAAGTGGATCTGTAAGTTATACCGGGATCGTGGAATAGCCCAGTTGTCCGCCCGGAGGTGGGCAGACGAAACCCATAATGACCCGTCTCAGCTCTAGCGTTTGCCGCCATTCTGCGAACCTGGTGCAGCATGGCTCAGTCGCCCCCCTGAGCGAGTATAGGCTGGTTGACCTATTGCGCCTGTAAAAGACATCGAACTAGTTTTACTTAACTAGTACGAGGTCTGAACATGAACCAAAGCATATATAGGGCGCGCTCGAGACATCGCAGGCTGGGCTTTACCAGGATCTGCCTCCTGGCGGGGCTGGCCCTTGGAACATCGACCGGCTCTTTTGCCCAGGACATCGAAGGACCGGTGCCCGGTGTCGCAATCGTCGGCGGAGAACGTGTCGACGTGATCCACACAGCCGCCGACCTGACGGACATCAAACCACGCACTTTTCCAAAATTGTATAAGATATGTGCTGGACACGCCAAACATACTTACGAAAAGCTGGCCTCTGACGAAACGATCGCCAGCGACAAGCTGATGAAGTTACATCTGAAGGCGACGACCAGTAACTCAAACTGTGAGCGTCTGGCAGAGCTGATGCTCAAGGAGTCCGCGAAAGAAAAGCTTCTTTCCAGCAACCAGTCGATCAATGACGAACTCATCAAGGCGGTCTATTCTGGCGATGCCGCAGCGCGTGAACGCACCCTTTCCATGATGGAAACGGCTGGCTGGCCCACTGGCGTGATACAGATGCATCCGGAAGATCTCGGCCTGGAGCAGCTCCCCGAACTCGATTGAACCAACATGGTGCTGTTGATCTAGTACAGATTGCTCTTCAGCATCAGTACACGTGCCAAGTCCTGCTCAACCAGAAGACCGCGTGATCCGACTAGGCGACATTACGTTTTGATATACTGGAAGGTATTTCGGGGGTGTGGAACGACACTCGCCATAATGCCCTGCACGCTAAGTCATTGGCCTTCTCTGTCGATGGATTGGCAACCAGTACCTAGCTGACGGTCCTTAACCGCTCGACATTCGTTACCAGAATATGGCCTCTAGACGTCTCTATTGCCCCCAGCCTGCTCAGCCGGGAAATCTCACGCGAAACTGTTTCACGGTTTGCACCCAGGTAGGCGGCAAACTCATCATGACTTCTAATGTGAATTTTAGCGGCTTGTCCTGAACCTTGCTCATTTGCCCGCTTTAATAATTCACGCCTGAGGCGCTCACGCACTGGGACCAAATTTGCGTCCACTAGCCTCGACATGATCTCATCAAGATCTTCTACGCATTGGGCCAGGAAGAATTGGGTTAGCTCTGGCCTGCTAAGCAGATAATTCCAGAAGATGCTTGTTTTCGTTTCGCCTACCTCACAGGGCGTAACGGCCACCCGGGAAATTTGGTCCAGCCGGTCGGGTCGAAAACCCGGCGGCAATATGACGTGCCCTCGGCTATAAACACGAGACACTGTATAACGTCCGGTTTCCGAAGTGTGGCGTTCTTCAATCGTGCCATTGAAAACAATAAGGCAGTTCTCGGAACTTCCATCATAACTGGCGATCCAGTCGCCCTCGCTCAAGTTTCTGACCTTTCCCGATATCTTTCTAAGTTCACTCAGAAACTCGACTGAATTGGGCTTCAACATCTTCGGCAAAGATTTCTACTTTCGATTGCATATAGGAGCATTAAATGCATCCCAGCACCATCCATAAGAAATAACATCCTATTTTGAAACAGTTTTGCACTTCATTTCTTCTTGAGTGACAAAAGTCACAGAATTTACGTTAAGAATTTGGTTACCAATTAGTTATGAGGGAAATCAAGGTGTAAAAATTAGCAACGACTGTTAAGCGTGTTCGTAGCTATCTCTAAAGCTAACCAGCGGAAAAGCCATATTCAGATTCAAAAAAAATATTTTGTTTCTCAATGTGTTATGCAGCTTTTTGCATTGCTATCCAATCAACCCGACCATGTCGAAGCGTTAAGCTCATCTACAAGACTGGCACGCGCCTTGCTCTCTCAAACATTAATCGCGGGCAACCAAAATTTTCTGCGATTGAATGAGAAGAGAGCGTCAACCAAAGACGCCGAAGTAAAAATCACTGGGTGGGGGATGTGTGTTTGGCCTCCCTATAAGTATATCGTCAGGAGAACTTGATTCCCCTGAGGGTTGAATATCAATGAAACGGCCGTCAGGCCAATTGGAGTATTGAAATGAAAAAGCTTCTTATCACCACGGCAATGACAGGCGCTCTCATGGCACCGGCTGCGTTCGCCGCACCGACGGATTCCACCGACCTGGAAGTTTCCGCGACTGTCATGGAAGAGTGCAGCATCGGCGAGCCGAACGCTGTGACCTTCTCGGAAGTCGAGATCAATGAAGGCGCCGGTGCAGACGCACTGCAGCTTCAGAACGGCTCCCAGGCCGACTCGCAGAACATCTACGTTAGCTGTAACTACGCAACCAGCATCTCGGTCTCTTCCGCGAATGATGGCCTGCTGAACTCGGCTGGTCAGTCGCTGGTCGACAATGATCCGGATGACTTCACCAACCTGATCAACTATCGCGTTCAGATGACGTCGACCGACGGCAGCTATTCCAACGTCGACTTCCGCACCCGTATCGGCGGCGGTTTCGTCCCGAGCGCGACCGCTGACGGCGCGTTCCACGACAACTCGCAGCTGCGCGTTGTGATCGATGCAGACGACACGTCCAAGCGTCCGGTTGCCGGCACCTACACCGACACGGCCACGATCTCGCTCGGCCCGATCTAAGTCGGAACTGTATGCCACTATTCAGAAGGGGGAGCCGCGGTTCCCCCTTCCGTTTTTCTACCAGATACAATTCCTTAACGTGATTTTGCTCATTCAGGCGGGGTATCGCTGAATAGCGGGGGGAGAACAGTGCTCAGAAAACTACTCTTTATTTGCGGTGTCATGATGCTCGCCCTTACGGCGAACCAGGCTGATGCTGCGCGCGTTTCCCCGATGATCGTCGAGGTCACCCCGATCGGCCGCCAGTCTGTTGCTCGCGTCGAGCTCATCCATTCCGGCGAGTCGGATTTCCCGGTTGAAGTTCAAATGTTCCGGGGCGTCATCAGCGAAGCTGGCGAACTTGAGCTGACCCCTGCCGACGAAGATTTCCTTGTTTTTCCCGCGCAGGTCATCGTGCCAGCGCGATCCCAGCAGGTCTTCCGCATCCAGTATATTGGCGAACCGGAGCTTTCGTCCTCTGACATGTACTACATGCAGATCCGCCAGATCCCTGTCGACGTGACCGGCGACCAGAATGAGGTTCAGGTCGTGGTCAATTTCAATGTCCTGGTGAATGTGATCCCTGACGGCGCCACTCCGGAACCTTACGTCGAATCCATCACGCCCGTGGTTCGCGGCGATGTAAACGGTATCGAGGTGCGCCTGGAAAATCGCGGCACCCGCTACTTCACCGCCGGGTCCCTGCCCTGGCGCATCAGCGGCACGGCCGAAGATGGCTCAGCGGTAGACCTGCGGCTTCAGCCCGAAGACGTCGCCCAGCAGATCGGTGTCGGCGTGGTCGCGCCCGATCGTGCGCGAGTGTTTTTCATCCCGACTGAAAAGCCACTCGTTGAAGGCTCGATCCAGGCCAGCGTGGTGCGCTGACCATGCTTAGGGGGGAGTCCGGGGTCCTGCTGATGAGGGTCAGCAGCCTTGCCATCGCCACGGCGTTTTTGTGCGGCCCGGGGATAGCACAGTCGTCTGGCCAATCAGTGCAGACCGGCAATACCGCAGCGGCGCAGCAGTCCGCCCGCTCAATTACAATGTCCGTCCCGCTGGTCTGGGAAGGCCGGGTCCTCAACGACGTGATCGTGCAGGTCCAGCCCGATGGAACAACGGCCATCGAAAGCCAGTCGCTGCAGGCCGAACTCAGCCAGCTGCTCACTGACACAGGCGTACGCCGGCTGGACGATATAATCGGCGGTGATCCATTCGTGTCCTCCGAGGATCTGGCTGCGGGTGGCTTCGACATAACCTTCAGCATGTCGCGGCTGGAGCTGGTGGTGAATGCGATTGACCCGACCCTGCGTCCGGTCGAACCGCTGCGCGGGCGCCGCGAACAACGCGCGCCGCTGCAGCCGTCGATCGAGCCTGCAGGTTTCAGCGCGTACCTCAATACCAATGTGAACCTGGTCCACCGCGACCAGGGGGACTCGACACCGCCGGATGTCTTTCTGCTTGGGGCAATGAGATATCGGAATGTCGTCCTGGAACTTGACGGCGGCTTCACCGAAAGCCTGGACAATGAGTACAGCTTTTATCGTCGCTCCTTGCGCGCCGTCTATGACGAGCCAGACAGCTATCGACGGTGGAGCGCTGGCGATCTCCAGCTCGACAATACCGGTATTCTGCAGACACCGTTTATCGGCGGCGTCGCCGTAGAGAAGAGCCGCCGGACCTTCGATCCACTGACAGCCCGGGTAAACCTCGGCGGGCGCGAGCTGTTCATCGCGTCGCCATCCACCGTCGAAGTCATTATCAACGGGGCCTCCTACCAGACCCTGGATCTGCGGCCCGGCACCTACAGCCTTGAAGATCTGCCGATCCAGACCGGCTCTAACGATGTCCAGCTTGTTGTCCGCGACGGCTCCGGACGTGAGCAGGTGACCCGGTTCGACTATTTCTACGACCCGATCGAACTGCGGGCCGGCGAAGAGGAATATACAGCGGCGATCGGCGCCGTTGCCAACGAGCTGAGCCTGCAGCCGGAATACTCAAGCGATCTCGCCTTCATCGGGCACTACCGCAAGGCGTTGAGCGACATCTTCATTCTCGGCGGCGGCATACAGGCCTCACAAGATCTTCAGGTCGTGTCCGCTGAAACGCAGGTCGTCCCGCAGGTCATTCCCGGCAGCTTCGACCTTCAGGGCGCGGTCAGCACGGGGGACAGCACCGGCATCGCCCTGCGCGGCGGCTATCGCCTCGTCATTGGCAGTGGTTACGGCGCCAAACGGCTCTCTGCCTCGTTCGATTATGAAGACGAGAACTTCCAGAGTGTCGGCAACATCTTCCGGTCCAGCTTTGAAACGCTCTCGGTGAACGCATCCTATAGCCAGTCACTTACCCGGCGAACCTCGATGGTCGCTGGCGCGAACTATTTCTCGCGCTCGCGCGGCCGGGACCAGAGCACCTATTTTCTCGACGTAAATCATCGCCTCTATGACAATGTCCGCGCCACCGCAGGCGTAGAGTACGGGACCGGCTCGATCTACGAATCCAACTTCGGCATCCGTGTCGGGCTTTCCGTGCTTTTCGGCAACCGGCACCGCGGCGACGTAACCTATCAGAGCCGCCGCGAGCTTGCGCGCGCCTCCCTCTCTCGCGGATCGGACAACCAGGTCGGTTCGGTCGGTTATTCGGTCAATGTTCAGGAATCGCTGGGCAGCGCCTCGGTCGACGGTGTGGTCGATTATGTCTCCAACCGCTTCGAAGCGCGGGCCTCGCTCGCCTCGTCTGGCAATGGGCTGGGAGGTATCACGGACGATCAGACCGCCCGGCTGCAAATCGGCACATCGCTGGCCTTTGCAGACGGCTCATTTGGTGTCGGCCGCCCGATCCAGGATTCCTTCCTGCTGGCCCACCCCCACAAGACACTTGATGGCACCAACGTCATCACCGGGCGCAGCCTGCGGGGCGCTGGCTATGAGGCGTCCAGCGGTATTCTCGGTGCCGCCGTCGTGAACCGCCTGTCTTCCTACAATACCCAGGACGTCCAGTACGACATCGACACGCTCGAAGCCGGCTATGATATCGGGTCCGGTGTCGTTCGCGTCGACCCTCCGTTCCGCAGTGGTTATGAGCTGCAGGTCGGCGATGAAAGGTTCGTGAGCGCGGTCGGTTTCCTCCGGATTGGCGACGCCCCCGCTGAGCTGGCGACGGGTATCATCACATCGCAAGACGACGAAGGGTTTGAGCCCGAGCCCTTCTTTACCAATTCTGCGGGTCGTTTTGGTATTATCGGGCTTGCACCGGGGCGGACCTACACCGTCCGCCTCAACGACACGCGTCAGGCGTTCACCATCAAGGTCCCTGAGGACAATACAGGCCTCTACCGGCTGGATACGATCAATCTTCAGGCTGCATCTGAATAGGAGCCATCATGCGCAATACGATATTCATCGCTCTCATCTCCATGTTGGCCTTCCCTGCAACTGCGAACGCGCAGGATTGCCGGCCAGCTTTTTCCGATGGCGACCAGTCGCTCAGCCTCAACGGCGACAGTATCGAACCCGGCGGACGGGCCACGGAAAATTTCACCGTGCGCATCCTGAACGAGGCGCGCACCGAAACGCGGCAGGATGATCGCCGCGGTTTCCCTGGACAGCGGTGCGAGGCCAGGCTGCGTATCGCGCGGATTGGCGCGCTGCCCGGGCCCGATTTCCCGCCATACTCACTGCGCACCCCTCGCAATCGGCAGATAGAGGTTCTGCCCGATGCAGCATCCGGCGGCACGACCGACAGTGATGTCCCCATCGCAAACGTGCCGGCGGGGCCAGAGGGCCGGGCTGTGCCAGTCCGGCTGAGTGTTCCGACCGAATGGGGACTTCGTGCAGGCACCTATACCGAGCAGCTCGAGCTCCTGCTCATTGACGACGCCGGCAATATCGCCGACCGGTCATCACTGACGCTCACGATCATCATTCCGCCGGCATCTTCGCTGCGTCTGGTCGGGGCTGTTGTGGGCTCCGGTGACAGCGGGCCCGCCCAGATCGATCTCGGCAACCTGTCCAGCACCACCGAAACACGCTCCAACCCGTTCGCCGCCCGCATCTTCAGCACGGCGCCCTATTCTGTCGAATTCAGCTCGGCGAATATGGGCAGCCTTCTGCATGAGCAGGGAAGCGAGCAAATCCCCTACCGCCTCTTCTTCGACGGCACCGAGGTCGACCTCGCTGGCACGTACGAGATCGCTTTTCCCGAGCACACGTCCCAGGCGGGTGACCGGCGCGCCATGCGCATTGTGGTGCCACCGGTCGTTGCACTGGCAGGCAGCTATTCGGACCGGATCACAATGACCGTAACGGCAATGTAGAGAAGATTAGATGATCGTCAGTCCGAGACTGATGGAAATGCCTTCGACGAGACCGTTGCTCTGAATCGTGACCGGCACGCTGCCAGCGATCGGGCCATTGCGGAAAGCGACATCGCTCACGCCGGAGCTGTCGAGTTCGCGGACCTGGCCGTTATAATTGATCTCGACTTCTTCTCCGCCGGCCAGAGTCCGGTGAGAGGCGATCACGCGAAAGCCGCGACCGCTATTGCACATCTCGAAAACCGTACCGCTCGCGGAGGAACCGTTCGAATCAACCGTAATGGCTGTGGATTCGATCTGGCAGACTTCGGGCACAACGACTGTAATATCGACATTTCCTGCCGCTTCTGTATTCCCCGGCGCTCCATATAAGAGACTAACAGCTGCAATGGCGGAAACATATCTATACATCACGTTCTCCTTCCGGAGAGCCAATAACAAAAAAACGTTAAGAAAAAATGGTTTACCCACCTCAAATTCACTGCCGCATCAAAGACAAAATCGTACTGTCAGTCGAATGTGAACCGATCTCCAATATCGTTAAGCGCCCCTTCCCCCATCAAGTCAGAAGCCTGCGTCATTCTAGGAGGGCGGCATTTCGCATGGATTTAAAGGTCTGGCGGTGATTGATATGGCGTTCGAGATTGAAATGATTGTGAAACGTAGCGTGGGTCGAAGCGAATTTTTGCGGGTTCGACCTTAGTCTGAACCTCAGCATCGCTCGCTCTCGTCGCCTAAACGGCAAGTGCGAATTCTTGACTCGATTATTCAGATGGCGACCGACTTACTGGCGGTCGACGTTTCCTATTTCCTTTATCGCGGTGCTATATGATCTGAGCCTGTCCGTCACGATGGCTTGTGGATTTCCGTACCGTTTCATTGCCTTCTTCAGGAAGCGCAATGCCACTGATTTATCTCGTGTTTTGGTGAAATAGCTTTCAAGCACTTCGTCTTCATGATCGACGTCGCGCCAGAGGTAATGCGTCTCCACGTTGATCTTCACGAACACCTCATCCAGGTGCCACCGCCATTGTGGAATCCGACGCATGTAACTTGCCCGGCGAAGATAGGTCCAAAACGGTCCACCCAATTCCTCGCACTCTCGTGGCAAACGTCAATGCCACGCTCATGGAGTACGTCTTCTACGTTGCGCGGAGAAAGCGGGAAGCGGACATGTATCATCACCGCAAGCTGGATGATCTCCGGTGACGTTTTGATATAACGGAATGGATTTCGGGGCATTCATTAATGCTAGCCAACCTACCCTACTCCCTCGATCGCCGGGGTCCGCTGACAAAGCCGGCCATCGCCTCGACAACCAGCTCACGGATCGGGTCCAGTTCATCCATGCCCCTAACGTGCCCCGACATCCCACGACCAGTCCACGCAGCTTTTTCGAAACCCGCTGGACTTCGCCCCTGATCCGAGCATTGCTGTCGTCAACAACAGATCGCGTAGCCCGGTAGCGCCCCGGGCTTGTCTCAGTGGGGGCGAATGATCGCCCCCGCAATCACAAGGAGACACGCATGACTGAACAACCGACAATTCACGCGCCGAAAGACGGCACCAAGGAAGCCCGTCTCGTCGAGGCCCTGAAAGGCAAGGGCCAGACGCTGGACCAGCTCTGTGGCCTGCTGTCCTGGCAGCCGCATACGGTCCGGGCGGCCCTCACCCGCTTGCGCAAGCGCGGCTATGTCATCGAGTGCGTCGCGAAGACAGAAACGTCGGCGGCGCGTTTCAAGCTGCGGACAGCCAAGTCATGAGCAAGGCAGACTTCTCCGAGCTTTCCCGGGAAGAGCTCATTGCGCGCTGGGTCGAGATCATCGGCTCAGCGCCTCCGCCCAAGCTTCGCGCGCCGATGATGGCGAAAATCCTGACCTGTGAGCAGCAATGGCAGGCGTCGGGCAAACCACGCGCTGTGCTCATGCGGAAGCTCTCACGCCTTGCGGGCGCGTCCGAAACCGACAAAGTGGCCAACCACGGCCATAGGCTCGTGCGCGAATGGAACGGGGTCGAGCACATCGTCGACGTAACCGAGGACGGCTATGTCTGGAAAGGCCGGACCTGGCGATCCCTCAGCGCCATCGCCCGCGAGATCACCGGGACAAAATGGTCGGGCCCGCGCTTTTTCGGGGTACGGACATGAGCCGGGTGCGATGCGCGATCTATACCCGCAAGTCGTCCGACGAGGGCCTCGACCAGGCCTTCAACTCGCTCGATGCCCAGCGCGAGGCTTGCGAGGCCTATATCCAGTCCCAAC
The DNA here is from genome assembly GCF_029936995.1 of Henriciella sp. Classification (GTDB taxonomy): domain Bacteria; phylum Pseudomonadota; class Alphaproteobacteria; order Caulobacterales; family Hyphomonadaceae; genus Henriciella. The sequence goes on along the minus strand of NZ_JAPYRE010000004.1, from coordinate 8,062 downwards.
GCCATGAGGGCTGGAAAATCCTTCGCGAGCATTATGATGATGGCGGGATATCCGGGGGCACAATGGACCGCCCTGGCTTGCAGCGACTACTTGCAGAGATCGAGGCGGGCCGGATCGACATGGTGGTTGTCTACAAGATTGACCGGCTGACTCGCTCGCTGGCCGATTTTGCCCGACTGGTTGAAACCCTGGAAGCAGCCGGCACCTCCTTCGTCTCGGTGACCCAGCAGTTCAATACCTCGACAAGCATGGGCCGGCTCACCCTGAACGTGCTTCTGTCCTTTGCCCAGTTCGAGCGCGAGGTCACCGCCGAGCGTATCCGCGACAAGATTGCCGCCTCCAAGAAGAAGGGTCTCTGGATGGGCGGGTTTCTCCCGCTGGGCTATGACAAGCGTGACGCTGGTCTTGTCATCAACAAGTCTGAAGCCCGCACCGTCACCACCCTGTTCGAAAAGTATCTTGAGCTCGGTAACGTCCGCCAGCTCAAGGACTTCGCGGATGTGAATGGCCTGACGACCAAGCAGCACACTTTCACAAGCGGGCGGGCCTATGGCGGCAAGCCCTTCTCGCGCGGGCATCTCTACCAGCTGCTGTCCAATCCGATCTATCGCGGCAAGATCAGGCATCGCGACAAGGTGCATGATGGCCAGCACGAGGCGATCATTCCCGAAGACCTCTGGCACCGCGTCCAGGCACAGCTCGAGGCCAACCGACACGATCGGAAGAGCGGAAAGAACACCGCCAACCCCTCCCCGCTTGCCGGCAAGGTCTTCGACGAGACCGGGCATCCGTTTACAGCCAGCCATGCGCGGAAAGGCGAGCGGCGATATCGCTACTATGTTTCTCGAGACCGCGAGATTCGGCTGCCGGCCCGCGAACTCGAGCGGACCGTTCGCGAGGCGCTTGATCAGAACATACGGATGGATCTTGATCCTGACGCATCAGTCACGAACTCACTTGAAAAAATCCAGCGTGTCATAATTGGAAACGAAACGGTCGCCCTCCACCTGGCTGGCGTTGATGAGATCGAGCCAATACAGATAACTTACACCCAACGGCGTCGAGGGGTCGAGCGTAAGCTGGTCCTTGATCGCCATCTTCCATCGCGCAAGATCGACAAGGTGCTGATCCGCCGAATCGTGCGGGCGATGAGCTGGCTTGAAGCCATCAAGGCCGGCCAGTCTATCAGCGAGATTGCGAAAGAGCAGGACATCTCGGCGACCTACATCACTCACAATATTGACCTGGCCTTTCTTTCGCCGCGCGTGCTTGATGCGATCAGTGGAGGCCGCCAGGCGCCGCATGTCTCGGCTTACCAGCTTTCCAAGATCTCGATCCCGGTGAAATGGGAACACCAGGACGCGATTTTTCTTTCCTGAAAAGCTTTCCTGTTCTGCTTTTCGGGCCGCTTGATTTCCCTGTTCTGACGAGAAAATTCCCTGTTCTTTGATCCCAAATTCCCTGTTCTTTCGCTTAGGGAATTTCCTCGGAATCCCCAGTTGTGACGGGGCTCTTAGAGGGGGCTAAATCTGCCCTCTCCCTGTTAATTCGCCCAAATTCCCTGTAAATCACCCATTATCAGGGAAATCGCGGGACAAAGCTGACTGAAAAATTCGCGCGCGGAGACTCTTACGGAATTCGCCCTGTCCGGAATCAGGGAGAGACGGGAATCGAGGAATTCGGCCCGAAATGCCGCCTGCAAGTCCCGGAATTGTCGGGACTATTCGCAGACGCCTCTATTCTCGGGATTTTCGGAAGACTGGCTGGCGGGCCGTGCGGGATGAAGGTGGGCACTATTGCTACGCGATAGCACTATGATGACATTAACATTTTCGGTTGTTGGCTGGAATGGAAGCCATTTGATACGGAGGTCGCAGGGTGTCCACACATGATCCAGGAGGAGCCGCGCAGAGGCGGGAAAAATTCTTCGGAAGGACGGTTTCAAGGTCCGGCAGGTGTCGTCCAAGTCACCCGGCGTTAGCCGGGAACAAGGGGCGAGGCACTTCATTTGGAAATGGAAAGAACTTCTACTGGCCGGCTGCGGCTTCATCGCGTATCACCATTACTGATGAATTGACCTGATGCAGGACGCTTGACGGGGGTGCCCAATGGAATCGAGGCTGGCCACAAGCTTTGAGGACTTAAAAAGGTGTATTGCAGGGGAAAGGTGACACCCGACGTCTGGTCACCTCTCGGCGCCAAAAGCGTCTCGACGATGAAAAGTGCTGGTGCGCCGATCGGTTTTTAGTCAAGAAAGCGGGACGTGCTTGCGTACTCCTCGCTCGGGCCGGAGCAGTTTGAGGTTGCCTGGAAAGCTGGCATCGATTTTTGGACGACAGTTCCGAAAGAATCCGCGTGGGTGTTCGTTGTAAAGACCGGATTAAAGTCAGATGAACTCGACCTTGTGTGCGGCAAGATTGACTATCCGAAGACGATCCGGGTCGACCAAGGCTCTGAGTTCATCTCCCGTGAACTTCGACCTATAGGCACATCCAAACAATGTGACGCTGGACGCCTCACGGCCCGGAAAACCGACAGACAGTAAGCGCCTCGCCGATCGCCTACGGATTTAGGCATGACATTTTCCGGAATCGTCAGGGCATGAGTTCCTCGATCTGGCTCTGCGGATGGCCGTTGATGATGGCGTCGAAGGTATCTGCGCGGTAGGCAATGGGATTAACGTCGTTGAGCTTGCAGGTGGCCACGACGGATGAGAGCAGCGCTCAGTTTTCGGCCGCGATCTCGTGTCCAGAAAACAGGGCATTTTTTCTGATTAGGCATATCGGCCGGATGGCGTTTTCGACCGGGTTGGTATCGAACTCGAGCCGGCCATCGCCAGGAAGCGGGTGAGCCCTTCCCAATGGGCAAGACCTTAGAGAATGTCTTCGGCCAGCTTAGAGCCGGAGGAGACCCTTGACAATTGCTTTTCAAACCAGGGCTTCAAGGCGGCTATGATCGGGGAGGAGTGCCGTTGTCGCGCGGCGATCCGAGTTTGTGGCGTCATTCCTCGCACCGTCGCCTCAATGGCGTATAGCTTAGTGAACTGGCGCACGGCGGCCTCGGCGATCGGGGACTTGGTGTTGCGCGCCAGCTTCACGAACCTTCGGCGCAGATGGACCCAGCATTGGACGAGCTTCCACGGTCCTTGCGGTCATTCCAGGCGCGTCAGCCGTTCGCTGACGTCCTGGCCAATCCTGGCCATCTCGCCGCAGCCGCACGGGCACAACGCGCGCTCGGGCTAGATGACCTGCTGCACCCGCGGCCTCACGCCGACAGGCGCGCGCCGAGCGCCTGAGCTTTGGGATGGCTCCGGGCTCGGCGCGCTCGCCAACCAACACGCTTTGAGCTATTCAACCAACGGACTCTCCCAATAATCTCGGAACCCATTGGGGGCGCCTCAGGACGTCCATTTTGCCGTCTGCTCCCAATTGGACCGTCCGACTCTAACGATCGGCGGACTCTTGCCACATTCACCTCATGCGCCGCACGAGGGGAGCAGTGTGGCGCTTACGACAGACAATGACTTTTCATCGAGTCATTCAATGGCCGGCTCAGGGCAAAATGCCTGAACCAGCACTGATGGATCGCCTCGTTAGAGCCAGCCCGTAGAGGTAAGGAAGCGCCAAATACTCCAGCCCTGAATGAGGGCACTTTTAGGGGCGGTTCAGAAAGGGTCAGACTCTCGAAATAAACGCGGGACGCTTGGGGCTCAGGTCAGTTTTTTCGGATACCGCGCAGGGGTGCAAACAGCAGAAGGCGATGAACCAGCGACCCTCTCGATTATTGAGGCCAGAAGATTTCTGCTGTTCTTCTAGCCTCCTCGCATGCATGCGTCATGTTTCGTCGGTACTTGCTACCATGATTTCGAAATTGTGACTCCGTACAATGCCGGTTCAGTCAGAAACACATTGCTATAAAGTCCAGGGCTGTCGTCCTGCAAATAGGCTCCCGTTATCACCTCTTCGTCAAACAGGTTTTTGGCAAAAGCTGTGATTTGGAAGCCGGTGTCATTATTCGCCAAGACAAGAGAAAGATTGACATTTTCCCAGCTGGAAATCTCGTCGCGCGGAACATTCCAGATACGAGCAAAGCTCTCCGTCTGATAGTAATAATCACCGCGGATTGTCAGATCCCAGCTACTATTACCAAGAGATGGAAAAGTATACTCCGCTGCCAAGTTTAGCGTAGTATCCGGAGCACCCGGCAGATTGTTGTCGCTGAGGTTTTTGTTGACGCCGTCGAATGGCGTCAATGCGCCGATTGTGCGGAGTGATCCGTCCCCATCGACATAGGACACATTTCCCAGCCCAAAAGTCGCCTCCTGACCTGCAAAACTGCCAAGACACAGCCCAGCGGTAGAGCCCGCGCCAAGTTGCCCGGCCTCGATTGCGCCTAAAATCGTTGCATACCCTTCTGCGGAAACAGCGCAGTTCGAATAGCTTGCCGCGTTCTTCAGAACCACGAAATCGGAGTTACCGGCCGTGCGATCAAGGACGTCAATCGCAAAAACATCAACCAGCTTAGATTCGAGCAAACCGATATTTGCAGACAGCAGCCAGTTACTTCCGGGCGCCCAAAGATATTCAATCTCCAGGCCGTACACCTCAGCATCGACATTGAAATTCACCGATGAGCGGTTGATCACCTGAGTGATCTGATAATCCGTATAGTCATAATAGAAGCCTGCGAGATTAAGTTGCTGTGTGCCTCCTGCGAACCGATTCTTGGTTCCCATTTCGTATGCATTGATGAACTCTGGTTCAAAAGTTGATGGGAATGCGTTGGCATTTTCCGAAGGCTGCGGTGGGTTTATACCACCTCCCTTGTAACCGCGGGAGTAAAAGCCATACAGAAGCGTATCATCTGTGAACGACAAATCCGGTGTCCAATCAAATCCGGCGCGCCCTGTAACCTCTTCAAATTCAACCTCGAAAATTCCGTCGACATTTCCGTCCAGGTTCGTCTCTGTCGCCGGATCCGGAACCGGAGCTAATGGATCCGCGCGGACGACATCAGGCGTGAAGAGATAGGTCGGAATATTCTTTTGCGACTTTTCATCCTTCGTGTAGCGCAATCCGAGCGTGAAGGTCAGTTCATCATTTATATCATAATATGCTTCCCCGAAGAGCGCTGTCGACTGCAACTCATAAGGGGAAACTGTCCGGAAGTAATTTCGTCCCAAGCCGTTGAGTGAATTGCCGATATTTGAGTCGCCATCCACATTGGACTCATCAAGGCTTGCAGGGAATGGAACTCCCGGAATCACTGGTGGTCCACCAGCTGCAAGTGATGCGTTGTGTAATTGCAGCAGACCGGTAAGGGCATTGCTTATGAAGTAGTATCCATCGATTACATCGTCATTGCCCGCCTCATAGTCCATATAGATGGCGCCGAGATTGAAATTCAGCGGGCCACTAAAATCCGACTGTAGACGCAGTTCTTGTGTAAATGCCTCTGTTGTCTCACCGGATGGATCCGCCACCGTATAAAAGTTCGAAGGGCCGATCTGCGGGTCATTGACGACGCCGCCGGGGAAAACTGAATTATAGAGATCGACTTGCGGATTTATCCCTGGAGGAATTGCTGACAAGTCATTGAAGGTGATTGTGGGCTCGACTTTGGAGACATCCTCAAGAGAGAATACAGATGTTTCATTGAAACTCGACAATGAAGTCAATTTCAGGACTTCGTTAATGTCCCATGACAAACTAAGTGTCCACAGATCCTGTTCGGCTTGGTAAAATGGGTCAAATCCTGCCGCAATAGTTCGCAAATCCTGAATGGCTGGTGCCGTGAATGCATCTCCACTTAGCAGTCCAACCTGAACAGCTAGTCCACCCGCCAGCGTCGCGACCGAATTCACCGTATCGTGCGACTCGTCAAGAGGCGCACTTAGGCAGCCCTGAGACGTGAAAATCTGATCTTCGAAGGCGATGGGAATTCCCGCAAAGCTAGTATCTAGAGGGTCTTTCCGGCAAAGCTGCTTGCCCGAGCGAAGACGCGTATCGTCTTCTTCGAAATGTTCATATAATAGCCACCCACTAAATGAGTCGGTCGGCTCAAATCCAAGAGTGGCGCGGACTGACCACAAGTCCCGGTCGTCAATATCGTTGCCGGTGACTATATTATCAACGTACCCGTCGCGTTGCGTGAGAGATCCGGCAACTCGAAGGGCAACCCGTTCTCCTACGGGCAAATTGACCATGCCGTTAGCTTTTACTGAATTATAGTTCCCGTAAGTTAGCGCGGCGTCTGCCTGGAATTCTTCGAAAACCGGCTTGGCGGTGATCAGGTTGAACACTCCCCCATTAGCGTTTCGGCCATAGAGTGTTCCTTGTGGTCCACGGAGGATCTCGACCCTTTCAGTGTCAAAGAATTCCGATTCGAAAAGTCTGTTCGATTGAAGGGGGACGTCGTTCTGATGTATGCCCACCCCGGCATCGCCGGATGTTGCTACCACATCCACTCCTATGCCTCTGATTTTGAGGTTGAAGCCGGTAAATTGTCCTTTTGTGAACGACAGGTTCGGCACGGCTTTTGTGAGATCTGGACCACCAGTTAACTGGAGTCTATCAATTGCCTCTTCATCAAAAGCAGAAACAGCTATTGGTACGTTCTGAAGCGACTCTGAAGTTTTCTGAGTTGTGACAACAACTGTCCGCAGTTTTCTCACATCACCTTCTTCTTGAGCTTCGGCTGCGAACAAGACGCTCGAAACCGATACTGTTGTGTATAGAAATGCTGTCTTGGCCAATCTCGTGAAAATCATAATTTCCTCCCATTATGGTATCCGTCTATTGCGGATTTGCGCATCATTGTACGAAGTCATACCATATGCAAGCAGATGGGATGCCGGGGCATTTTATTTTTTCAGGGGGGGGCGAAGCTCAGTTCGCTAACATACAGTATGGACATGCCCGTAAATTTTGAGTAATGGAGTTTGCAACAGTTGGCAGTCCGAGTGCCCGCTGCTTTTCTGAGTGGTGGAATGTCAAAATTGTCGTTCCGACGAAGTGAGAAAGGTATCGCATCGTCAGGAAGACGTCCTCCCAACATTCCGTAGCTCTGGGAAACTTGCTGGCTAGATTAATCTAGCCAGCACTTTTTCTTGCTCTGAACATAACGGTTGAATATCGAGCTGCACAAAGCCAGACTGAACTTTTGACACCATGGCAAGGTTTGGTTGGAATGGCCCAAAAGAATAATCAAAGATTCGCTGACAGTGATTTCTTGAACGATGAGCGAATTGAACTGGCTTTTCTGATAGGCCGTGTCACGCGCGAGCTTCGGCGTCGATTCGATGTGGATATGGCTGCATTGGAACTGACGCGGGCACAATGGAGGGCGATGCTGTATGTTTTTCGGCTTTCTAACCCCACGCAAACTGAATTAGCCGAGATAATGGAGCTGGGGCGAGCTTCAGTCGGGGCTCTGATAGACCAATTAGAGCGGAGTGGATATGTATCCCGGGTCGCGGACAGTCAGGATCGTCGTGTGTGGAGAGTCGTGCCTTCCAGATTGGCACTCTCCCGGCGGTCTAAAATTGACCGGGCTGGAAGGCGCGTGGCCGCTGAGTTATTTGCGGAGTTCGAAGAGAAAGATCTTAGAAACCTCCGTCGATGTCTTGAAAAGCTAATCCCTAAGAATCCAGCCGAAAATTAAGCTGCGTGATTTCAGTAACTTGTGATTCTGACGCGCTTGGGTCTGGTGGTCCGGCCTTGGCGTTAAAATCCAGTGGCGATTTTGACCTTGCCACCATGGCATAGGCTGGCGTTACGGGCAAACTCGTCGGGAGATTGCCCATTGTGAGCCATGTGAAGCCGGCTCTCATTGGAGTCGCGCCTCCACGCCTCGATCAGCCGCCTTGCCTCGGCCAAGGAGGCGAACCAGTTGATGTTGAGGCACTCGTCCCGGAGCGATCCATTGAAGGACTCGACCTGAGCCCCAAGCGTCCCTCATTCATTTCGAGAGTCTAGCCCTTTCTGAACCGCTCCCAAAATTGCCCTCATTCGGGGCTGGAGTTTTTGGCGCTTCCTCACCTTAGCGGGCTGGTTTCGCCGAG
>NZ_JAPYRE010000018.1 GCF_029936995.1 Henriciella sp. | reverse complement strand
CGTCGCCTCTGCACGCGACTGCTGCATCGCCCGGTCCACACCGCCACCTTCATCTGGGATGTATGCGTCCGGTCTGACTGCTCTGATGTAGGGAATCCGCGGCTGATAGTGTCCATTCTCGATGATGGACATTCTGAGGCACTCTATGGCGAGCAAGAAAGGGCAGAAGAAGCGGTTCTGGTCGGATGAAGAGAAGAGATCGATCTGCGCGCAGACGCGGGCGCCCGGGGTTTCGGTCGCACAGGTGGCGCGGCGGTACGCGATGAACGCCAACTTGATCTTCACCTGGTTGCGCGATCCGAGGTTTGCGCCTGCCGCGCTGGACGAGGCGGAGACCGACACCGTGTTCCTTCCGGTCGAGATCGATGGCGCCTCGATCGATCACAAGCCGGAGGTGGTCGCTTCCCCGGGTTCTGCCATGGCGCAGCGGATCGACATCACGCTGTCGGATGGTCGGCGGATCATGGTCGAAGGGCCAACCGCGCTGTCCGCGATCGTTAGCTTGGTGCAGGGGCTGATGGCATGATCCCGGTGCCGAGCAACACGCGGATTTGGCTGGCTGCGGGCGTGACCGACATGCGGCGCGGGTTCAACACGCTGGCGGCACAGGCCGAAAAGGTTCTGGAAGAAGACCCGTACTCGGGGCATCTGTTCGTTTTCCGGGGACGTCGGGGCGATCTTTTGAAGGTAATCTGGTGGGACGCGCAGGGAGCCTGCCTGTTCTCGAAACGCCTGGAGCGCGGGCGCTTCGTTTGGCCGGCTGCCCAGGACGGCAAGATATCTCTCAGCCCCTCGCAGATGTCGATGCTTCTGGAAGGGATTGACTGGCGCATCCAGCACAAGACCTGGCGCCCGCTCACGACAGGAAATTTGCAAGCGAATACAGCGTAGTAGTCTTCACTTCCCTGTCGCCGGATGGTATGAATCCGGCAATGCTGAAGTCGTTCAAAGCCCTGCCTGCTGATCCCGAGGAACTGCGCCATGCGGCGCAGGGGCTGCTCGATCTGGCGAAGTCGCAAGCGCTGAAGATCGAGAAACTCGAGCATCAGCTTGCAGGTCATCGCAAGGCGCGGTTCGGCTCGAAATCCGAAACGGCGGATCAGCTGGCGCTCGATCTGCACGAGGATCGCGAGATCGGACAGTCCGCGCACGCCCAGCAGGACGACACCGGTCCGACCGACGAAAAGCCGGAAAGGCGCAAACACAGCCGCGCCCCTCTGCCCGAGCATCTGGAGCGCCAGTCCGAGGTTCTGTCCCCGGGCAAGACCTGCACCGATTGCGGCGGGTCGTTGCGCCCGCTGGGCGAAGACGTGACCCAGGAACTGGAATACATTCCCGGCCGCTTCGTCGTCCGCGAAATCGTCCGCCCGCGCATGGCGTGTTCATGTTGCGATGCCTTTGCACAGGTGCCTCTCCCGAGCCGCCCCATCACGCGTGGTCGCGCCGGTCCGGGCCTGCTCGCGCACGTTCTGGTCGGCAAGTACTGCGACCACGTTCCGCTCTATCGACAGTCCGAAATCTATGCCCGAGAGAAGGTGGATCTGCACCGTTCCACCCTGTGCGACTGGGTCGGTCGCGCGACGGCTCTGCTCGCGCCGCTGGCCGAGCATATCGGCAAGGTCGTGCGTGCCGGGCCCGCGCTCTTCGCCGATGACACCCCGGTGAAGTTGCAGACCGGCAAGAAAACGGGCACCGCCCAGACCGCGCGGATGTGGAGCTATGTCCGGGATGAACGGCCATGGTGCGGCCAGGCCCCGCCCTGCGCCTGGTATCAGTTCAGTGTAGACCGCAAGGGCAAACATCCTGCTGCGCATCTCAAGAGCTACAAGGGCATCGTGCACGCCGACGGGTTTACCGGCTTCAACGGGCTGTTCGGTGAAGGACTGGCGACCGAGCAGGCCTGCATGGTCCACGTTCGCCGCAAGTTCGTGGATGTCTTCGAGCGCACCGGGTCCACCATCGCCAAGGAGACCATCGAACGCATCGCCAGGCTCTATGCCGTCGAAAAGGAAGCGCGCTACAGGCCGCCCGCGGAACGCGTCGCGCTGCGACAGGCCAAGGCCAAACCGATCTTCGACGACCTGGAAGACTGGCTGAAGAGCCAACTGCCGAAAATCTCGGGGAAAACCAAACTGGCCGAGGCCATTCGTTACGCCCTCGGCCGCATGCCGAAGGCGCGGGCCTATCTCGAAGACGGCCAGCTCGAACTGGACAACAACATCTGTGAGCGATCAATCAGGCCGCTGACTCTCGGAAGGAAGAATTATCTCTTCATGGGCTCGGAAGGTGGCGGCAAGGCCGCCGCGGTCGCCTACACCCTGATCGAGACCGCCCGCA
>NZ_JAPYRE010000014.1 GCF_029936995.1 Henriciella sp. | reverse complement strand
TCCATTGTTTCTTCCTTGGCTTAAGATTCGGTCTCGCAACGCGGCCTCGATCAAATATTGGCAATCACACCATCGACCCGATATCGGAGGCGTAGCTGGGATAGGCGAAGATCATTGCCTTGATCTGGTTGGCGGTCAGGCTGGCACGCATGGCCATGGCAAAAAGATTGATCTGTTCCTCCGCCCCCGGTCCGATCAGATGTGCGCCCAGGATCTTGCCGGTGCCGTGCTCGACCAGAACCTTGTAGGCGGTGTGTCTCGCGCCGACGCGGAGCGACGAGTACCAGCGGTCAGTCTTCTCGAAATGAGTGTCGAACTTAAGACCCTGTTCCCTGGCCGCTGCTTGCGAAAGTCCGACGCTGGCTACCATGGGCAGGGTGAATACAACCGACGGGATCGGCGGATATTTAACGGTCCGCTCGTCCTTTCCGGCCAGCAGGTTCTTGCCCGCCACACGCCCCTCAAATGCGGATACTGGAGTCAGGTTGGGGCCGCTATCAGCACAATCCCCGGCAGCGAAGATCGCGGGATTGCTCGTGCGCATCGAGGCATTCACCTGGATACCCCGGCGGGTATACTCGACCCCGGCGGCTTCAAGGTTCAGGCTGTCTATATGAGGCACGCGGCCCGTGCCATGCACCACCAGATCGCAGGTCACGGTTTCAGGACCGTCCGTACGTTCCACCGTGACGGTAAACTCATTGCCCTGTTTTTCGATCTCCAGCACTTTCGCCCTGGTGCGCAAGTCGATGCCAAGCTCTTCCGTGCCTTCGACAAGCAGGTCAACCAGATCGGAGTCGAAGTTGCTCAAGGGGCGATCGGCCATTTCGAGTACAGTGACTTCGCGGACCCCGGCGCGCCTGGCGATGTGAGCGAACTCCATGGCGATGAAGCCACCCCCGACAAAAGCGATCCGGTCTGGCCGTCCGGTCAGTCCGAGGAACTCGGTACTGCTGGTCAGATACTCCTCGCCCGGAATGTTCAGCGTCATCGGACGTGCGCCGGTGGCAATGTGGAAATGTTTTGCGCGCAGGGTCTCCCCATTCAGCTCGATACTATCCGGTCCTGTGAACCGCGCCTGACCATGCAGTACGTCGATCCCTGCCTTCTCCATCCCGGCTTCTATGCGCGGTGGCATCGCATCGGTAAACGTGCGCTTGAAAGCCATCATGTCCGGCCAGTCGAGGAAAGCTTGCGCCTTCAGGCCCTTGCCCTTCATCCTCTCCGCCCAGTCGAGACCCTCTGTGACAGCGACCAGCATCTTCTTTGGGTCGCAACCGCGCAGGGCGCAGGTGCCACCATGGGGCAGGCTGTCGATACTCGCGACACTCCAGCCGGCCTTTGCGGCCATCCCGGCGACACCGTTGCCCCCGGTTCCACCGCCAATCACGATAAGGTCATATACGTCTTTCATGCCGTGTCTCCATTGATTGCGCTGATTGTCATGCGCAGAAAGTCCCGATACATGTTCAATTAATTGGGGCAGCCCCTCCACAATCCGCACCTGCGAGCTGGTCCAGTCGGAAATGAGCTGCCCATCGCGGAACGTATTGGACCATCAGGGCTGGTCCCCCTCGGGATCGCATTGCCGCCGTTGCCGACGCCAGACAGCATAGACTGTCAGCGCAATGAACAGGGCAAGCGTGGGCAGGAGTACATAGTCGAGCCAGCCCAGAGCTGCCGACAGACCTACCACACCAAGCAGTATCACCAGCACGGGTGTGAAGCAGCAAAGCGCCACGACGACGGTACCGGCCAAGCCAGTTATCAGCATTTTTCGGTCAGTATTTTTTGACATCCGAGCGAAAGCCTTTTGTGAAAATCTGATCTTGTCTAGGCGCCCTCGCGGTGAAGTGGCTCAACAGGACGCTTAAGATGCCGTGCACTCAGCGGGACGCAAAACTAGCGGGATATCCGACATTGGTTGACGCGGCAGCGATCGCCTCAGGCGTTGTCTCAGACGGATCGTAAACCACCTCGGCGGTCCTTGCCGCATAGTCGATGTCGGCAGATTTGACGCCCTCAACACGCATCATCGCCTTTCTGACAGCAATCGGGCATGTGGCACAGGTCATGTTATCGATCGTGAACCGCGTCGAAGCCTCCACCGCTTCTGCTACAGGCGTTCCGGCTTTCTGTGGTCCAGCATATGCCCAGCCGCCGGCGATCACGAGCGCCGCCAGTCCGGTCAGAATCCATGTTCGCTTCATGCTTGTCTCCTCGGTTAGTAAAAGAACGGGGCCCATAGATCGATGGTCAGGGCCGCCAGTACGATCAGTGTCCCGCTCCACAAGGCGGCCTGTTTGGTCACGGACGCGTGGGGACGAGCACAGACGCTGCCATCCTCGCAGGCCCTGGTTTTTCGAAAATAGACATCCCAGAATCCCGCCGCGAGAAATCCGATCGCAACAAGAAGAAAAAGCGGCTTGTAGGGTTCCAGCATGGTCAACTGGCCGATCCACGCTCCGGATATACCGAGACTGATCAGCACAAGCGGTACGATGCAGCAAGACGATGCAAGGACTGCCCCCAGCATACCACCTGCGACAAGCCATCGTGAGCGATGCGTATTTGCTGGACGGTTTTCCACATTTGTCATGACCAGCGATTTCCTGTTGCCTTATTAATCACGGTCACGTTACGCTCTGTAGTCGGTACAGAGGCAAGCAGGAAATTCATATGGGCATCACATCGCCGCGAGCGGAGCTCAAACGCGCTGAACTGGCCGGGCGGCTGGGCTGTAATCTTGAGACGATCCGCTATTATGAAAAGATCGGCCTTCTGCCCGAACCGGCCCGCACGGCCAGTGGCCACCGGCTGTATTCGAATGGGGACCAGGTACGGCTGCGTTTCATATTGCGGGCCCGCAGTCTCGGCTTCTCGGTGGAAGATGTACGCTCACTGCTTGGCATCAATGATGGCAGGCCGAGTTGCGCGGACGTCAAGGCGCTGGCAGAAGCACATCGCGGCGATATCCGCAAACGCATCGCCGATCTGAGACAAATGGATCGACGGCTCGGCGAGATCATGGCTGGTTGCACCGGCGCTGAAACACCTGATTGCGCACTCACCGACAACCTGTTCGAAGACCGCTGATAAAAAGGGTCGGTACCAAGAGCGTTGTCTTACCGGCGTCAGAAGCGGCTTGCCTCTTTATAGTCGTGTTCATGGCTCACGCCCGTGCCGGGTTCAGTTGATCCCACGCTCACGACACTCGATAAGCCAGAAGCAGGCCGTCACAATGAGCTTTCGCCTTCACCACCATTTGAGAAGCTGCCATTTTCGTAGGGTTGAGCTCGCGGAACCATGAGCCGGAGACAAAATTGTTCCACCTATTTATCAAGGCTGTAATTTCAGCCATCCTCATCGTCGCCATTTCCGAAATCGGCAAGCGCAGCCCAGGCTTTGCGGCACTTGTGGCTTCACTTCCTCTCGTCTCGGTCCTGGGCATGATCTGGCTGTGGCGCGACACTGAAGACACATCCCGGCTGGCGGCCATTCAGCTGCCACATTCTGGTATGTTCTTCCAAGCCTGCCGATGTTCCTTCTGATCCCATGGCTGCTCGGCCGCGGCATTCCCTTTTATGGCGCCTTGATCCTGGGAGCAGCTATAACAATTGTGCTCTACTTCACGATGATCCTGATACTGCCCAGGCTAGGAGTAGAGCTCGGCAACTAGTACATTCAGTCGCTCCCCTTAAGGTCCAAACCCGTCTGTCAGGCCTTGTATCAAGCCTCATAAATGGGACGAGCGCACAAATTCCACTGCTCCCTGACACGTCAGCGAGTCGTGAACCCGCTGGATTTCGTGTTTGGAAGGTTCGCCTTCCCACGCAACCCCGGCGAGACCCATCATATTCTGTCAGTGTCCCGGCAGATACAGGATTACGCCTTCCACTGAGAATTCGAATGCCCGTAAACACCGGCGTTTTCGTGGGCATGATCTTCGTGCTCGAACTCAAGACTCGAATGAGCAATTCCGAAGCGCTCATGCAGACGCTCCTTGATCGCGGCCTTGACGGTCTCGATTCGAGACCAGTTTTCGCCGGACAAAACCACATGACAGTCAAGCGCTGTCTCATGCTCCTGCATCTGCCAGAGATGCACATGATGGACATCCACGACATCATCAACACTTCGCATCGCCTCAATGACGGCACCGTTGTCAATGTCCGGCGGACTGCCCAGCATTAACATATGGATCGGTCCGCCGATTTCGCGGAACGACAGATAGAGAATGTATACCGCGATACCGATCGTCACGAGCGGATCGACCAGTCTCCAGTCATAGAGGAGGATCAGCGTGCCGCCCGCGACAACGGCAATCGATGCAAGTGCATCCGACAGATTGTGAAGAAAGAGTGCCCGGATATTCACACTCCCTTTCTGCATCGAATAGGTCAGGAGCGCTGTCAGCGTATCGATAACTAGCGCAACACCCCCGAGAATGATCACTGTCCATCCGCCGACGGCCGGCGGATCGATGATTCGCATGACACCCTCATAGACCAGATAGAGGCCGATAATGATCAAGGAGGTGTAGTTGATCAGGGCTGCAACGATCTCGATGCGGCCATACCCAAAGGTCATCCGCTCATCAGCCGGTCGCCGCGCAATCTTGCGCGCAGCGAACGCGATGACAAGCGACGCCATGTCAGAGAAATTGTGCAGGGCATCGGCGATGAGCGCGAGACTGCCGGAGAAAACCCCTCCGACAACCTGCCCAATAGTGAGTAGTGCGTTTGCCCAGATAGCAATGGACACCCGACGATCACCGCTCTCGGGATCAAGACCGTCATGATCATGTGCGTGGCTCATGATCGGCCTCCTCTTCCAGCACATTGCGCTTGCACTCGAGATAAGCCCGTCGCCGCGCGTCTACCGCGTTTTTGACACGGCTCTTTGACGGTATCAGGCCGCATTCTTCCCGCACCTTGGCCGTCTGCTCACTTGAAAGGGACGCCATTGCGTTGTCGAGACTCCCGCAGCCCGCCAGGGCTGCGAGAGAAACGGACATGATCGCGACGCGAAGTTCACGATGGATGAACATGTTCAGCCTCCAGCAAGGAATGGTGCGCGTCTGGTTTTGGCGCAAACCAGCGGTGAAGGGCTGGCAGGACCAGAAGCGTCAACACGGTCGATGAAACGAGCCCGCCCATGACCACGGTTGCCAAGGGGCGCTGCACTTCCGCCCCGACGCCAGCTGCAAAGAGCAAGGGCGCCAGCCCGAGTGCAGTCGTCAGCGCGGTCATCAGCACCGGACGTGCCCGCAATCCAGCCGCCTCGACGGCAAGCTCATCGCGGTCCCGGCCTTCCCTGGCAAAGTCGTCCATGAAGCTGACAAGCACCATGCCATTACCGAGCGCGATGCCGAACAGGGCAATAAAGCCGACCGTCGCGGGGACGGAGATCGGCAGGCCCGCGACCCAGAGCGCCATAGCTCCACCGGTCAGCGCCAGTGGAATGTTGAGCAGGATTAGGACGGCTGACTTCATGCGCCCGAAGGTCAGAAGCAGGATCAGGAACACGATGCCGAGCGTGATCGGGATCACGACGGCAAAGCGCTGATTGGCCTCCTGCTGGAGCTCGAACTGGCCGCCCCACTCAACGCGGTAACCGGCCGGCAGATCGAGCTGAGCTGAAACCACGTCTTGCGCATCACCGACATAGCTGCCGATATCACGCCCACGTACGTTCAGCTGGACGGTTATAAACCGCTCCCCATTCTCGCGGGTGATCTGGCGGGGGCCGATAATCTCCCTGATATCGGCCACACTTTCCAGCGGCACGCGCGCGCCACTGGCTGACTCCAGGATGATCCGGCCGATCGCTTCTGGCGTATCCCGGTCCGCCTCGGCATAGCGCACGATGACGGGGAACTGGCGAACCCCTTCGAACACAGCCCCGGCTTGCGCCCCGCCAACACCTGAACGAAGTGCCTCCAGCGCGTCCTCGACACTCAGACCATATCGGCCGAGCGCCGGACGATCCAGCGAGACAACGAGCTGCGGTGCGCCGGTGATCTGGTCGGCCTGGACGTCGGTTGCCCCCGGCACGTCCTGGAGGATCGACTGCAGCGCCTGTGACCCCTCAAGCAGAACCTCCGTATCAGGCCCGAAAATCTTGACCGCCAGTTGCGCCTTCGTGCCGGTGAGAAGTTCATCGACCGACATTGCAATCGGCTGGCCGACATTGACCCGGACGCCGGGGAAGCTGCCGAGATTTTCGGATATCGATGCGCGCAGCTCGTCCGGGGTCATCCCGTCCCGCCATTCACTTTGCGGTCTGAGCGCGACGAAGGCCTCGATACTGTTGACCGGGTCGGCATGGGCGCCGACCTCCCCCCGCCCGATGCGGCTGACAATCGAACTGATTTCCGGGAAGGTCTCAAGCAGACGGCTCTCGATGCGGGTCGACGTCTCCTTCGCCTCAGTCAATGAAATGGACGGCGCCATTGTCACCCTGAGAAGGACATCGCCTTCCTCCAGGGCCGGGGTAAACTCCGAACCAAGCCGGGTTGCCGACAACCCTCCAACGACAAGCAGGATGCCCGCCAGACCGAGGGCGGCAAGGCGCCGCCTGACAAAGAAGGCTGCGACCGGCTTGATGGTGCGGGTCAGGCGACTGTCGCCCTGTTTTACATTGCTTTTTGGCGGACGCATCAGACCGAGCGCCATTGCCGGTGCAATAAGGGCCGCATAGATCAGCGACCCCGTCATGGCGAGCGCCGCGGAGGCTGCCAGCGGGCGGAACGTCTTGCCTTCAGTGCCCTGTAACGAGAACAGGGGCAGGAAGACAATAATTACCACCGCAACGGCAGCAATCAGCGGCGCGATCACTTCAGCACTCGATCGGGCGACCGTTGTGCGACTGTCTTCGCCGTCGCGTCGTTCACGGAAACCGCGATCGACGTTTTCAGCGATCACGATGGCCCCGTCGACCATCATCCCGATGGCGATGGCCACCCCGCCAAGCGTCATCAGATTGGCACCGATACCAAGCGCATTCATCGCGACGAAGGCAAAGCCGACAGAAAACGGGATCGACATCACCACGACCAGGCTCGGCCGCCAGCCTCCGAGGAACAGGAAGACGATGACGGCGACCAGAAGCGCGCCCTGCCAGAGCGCGGTCGTCACTGTGGCGGCTGCCTTCTGAACAAGGGTTCCCTGGTCATAATAAGGTACCGCCTTCACCCCTTCTGGTAGCGAGGCGTTGATCTCGTCAAAGCGCGCCTGTGCGTTCTCGATGACTTCCGAGGTATTGGTGCCATAGAGTTTCAGCACCAGGCCGGCGACCGTCTCCCCGTTGCCATTGGCGGTCGCAAGGCCCTGCCGGACGCCCCCGCCAATCGCGACTTCACCGAGATCAGCAACGCGAACCGGACGCCCATCCACTGTTTTCACAGGTGTCTCACGCAGGTCGTCAAGGGTTTTGGCGAGACCAACACCGCGTACCGTGTACTGCTCCGCACCAATTTCGATGAACTGGGCCCCGGCGGTCCTGTTTGCACTCTCCAGCGCATCGATCACTTCGCTAACGCTCAGATCGTAGGAGGTCAGCTGGTCTGGATCGAGACGGACCTGGTACTGCTTTTCAAACCCGCCGAGCGAAAGAACCTCGGTCACGCCTTCCACGGACTGAAGCGGATACTTGATCATCCAGTCGGCAATCTCGCGCAATTCGACGAGAGACCGCTCACCTGTCTCGTCCACGAGACGGTAATACATGATGATACCGAGACCGGTCGAAATCGGCCCCATCTTTGGGGTCCCGAACCCCTCGGGTATGGCTTCGCCCGCTTCGCCGAGGCGTTCGCCAACCACCTGCCGGGCAAAATAGACGTCAGTGCCATCCTCGAAATAGATATTGATAACGGACAGGCCAAAATTCGAAGTGGAGCGGATTTCCTCCACCTTGGGCAGGCCGGACATGGACGTCTCGATCGGATAGGTCACATAGCGTTCGACCTCTTCCGGCGAAAGACCTTCGGTCTCTGTGAAGACCTGGACCAGTGAAGGCGACGGATCTGGAAAGGCGTCGACGGGCAGGCTGCGAAAGGCAAACAGGCCGCCGATGGAAAGGGCGAGTGCGGCGATGGCGGCAAGCAGCCGTCCCCCCGCAAGTCGATGCATCAAACTTAACATTATGCTTGCCTCCTAGTGGCCATGGCCGTCGCCAAAGGCGTCTTTTTCAAGCTGCGCTTTCAGGGTGAAGGCACCTTCGGCGACGAAGGCCTCGCCTGCCTGGAGCCCGGAGAGAATCTCGGAATATCCTCCGGCACTGGTGCCTGTGCGCACCTCGCGCGGTTCGAAGCCATCTTCCGTCGGGACGAATACAGACATCCTGTCCTCAACGCTGACGATGGCATCGGATGGAACCCTCACCACGGACTGCGTTTCGCCCGTTTCAATCCGGGCGGTCACGAACTGCCCGGGTTTGAGCCTCCCTTGGGCGTTATCGACGATGACACGCGCGGTCGCTGTACGGGATGTCTCATCGATAACAGGCAGTATGGTTGAAATCGTTCCCTCGGCGAGCATGCTGCCATCATCCTGCTGAAGGCTCACGGCCTGACCTTCGTCGACCTTCCCGAGATCTTCCTTGTAAACCGCGATATCGGCCCAGACGACACTGTCATCGATGATGACAAACATGGGTTCGCCGCCGGCCGAGACGGTTTCCCCGAGCGACACACTGCGCTGTATCACTTCTCCGGTGATCGGCGCGGTGACGTAGGCCTGGGCCAGGGCCCCATCCTCAGCGTCATCCAGCCTGTCCAGAACGCCATGACCGATGCCGACGGCATGAAGCCTGTTTTCGGCCGCTTCCCGGGCGGCATTGGCGGCCGAGTAAGCTGCACGTGCCGCCTGCACATCGGCTTCGGATGTGATCTTCTGTTGCCAGAGTTTTTCCTCGCGCGCCAGTTCGGTCCGCGCCAGACGTTCGGCGCTCAGCGCATTCAGATAATCGGCCTTGAGGCCGGCAAGCTCACGGCTGGTCAGGCGGGCAAGGGTTGCGCCGGCTTTCACCGTGTCGCCTTCGCCCACATGAAGCTTGGCAACAATGCCTTCTACCTTTGGCGAGACCCTTGCCACACGGTCTGCATCGAAGCGGATTTCAGCGGGCAGCTCCAACTGCCCAGCAACGGCTCCTGTGCCGGCTTCGACTGTCCGGATGCCGACGGCCTCGGCCGCCCTGGAGCTGAGCTCGACATGATCTCCAGCCGCTTCGTCATCGCCCTCAGGGTCTGCGCCGTCAGCTTCTTCATGGCGACCATGATTATCTTCGGCTTCCAGGGTTACCTGGTTTGCCGCAGGCGAACCGGGCGTGTCATTGCTACACGCGGCGAAATACAAGAGCGCTGGCGATAGCAGCGCCGCATGGAACACGTTCATTTTCATTGGATCTCTCCTTCAAACGGTGCGGCGCCGATCAGGGCGCGCAACCGCAGGGTTTGTGTCTGGAGCGCCAGCCGGGCATCGATGATGGCAGCGCGTGTCTGGATTAGGCTACGCCGGGCATCGAGCGTGGCCGTGAGGTCGAACTTGCCGACCCGATAGCCCTCTGCGGCTGAGGCATAGGCGTCTTCGGCGAGCGGCAGAGCCTCGCTCTCAAGGCGTTGCAACCGGGACTTCGCCGCCCGGACCCGTGCTGCCAGGCTTGACTGCTCGGCTCTCAGCCTTGCTTCGACGGCGCGAGCATTGAGGTCCGCGCCTTCGGTTCGAAACCGGGCCGCCCGTGTGGCATCCTGGTTTCGATCGAAAATGGGGAGCGGAACACTGACACCGGCCAGGAAGGCACTGTCTCCAGTATCTTCGAACCGGCGAAAACCCGCCGAGACCGTTAAATCCGGGAGCGCACCGGCCCGTTCAAGATCGGTTTCAGCCTTTCTGGCCTTCCGGTTTGCGACGGCTGCAGCAAGCCGCGGATTGCCGGTGACCGCTGCAGCCTCATGAGCCCCTTCGCGCCGAAAGGTCTGTTTATCTGCGATGGGCAAGCCGAAATCGACATCCGGACTTCCCCAGACAGATGCGAGTGCCAGGGCACTTGCCTCAACCTGTCCGCGGGCCGCATCGGCCTCGGCTTCAAGGGATGCAGCTTCTGACTTTGCCCGGGAGAGTTCCGGTGGCGCAGCTGCCCCGGCCTCCACACGGCGCTCGACCACACTGGCGAGCTCGTCCGCGAGTTCAGCCGATGCGTCTGCCACATCGGCCATCTCCTGGGCCGCGTCAAGCTCGAGAAAAAGCTCACCGGCGAGTGTCTGCACTTCGCGGCGCTGAACACTGCATGCCGCACTGGCGAGCGCAGCACGGGCACGTCCGGCCTGTTCAGCCAGGCGCCGCTTCCCGCCAAGGCGAAAAGTCTGCGACAGCACCGCCGTCGTCTCAAAGGCATCGAAGCCTCCAAGCGAACCTGTTCCGGCGAAATTTTCTGTTTCCAGGGACAGCGTCGGATTGAGGCGCCGGCCTGCCTGGTCGGCATCGGCCGAAACGGCCCGGGCCTCCAGGGCTGCCCGCAGCACTTCCGGCGCAGAACGCCCCGCCCGGGCAATCGCCGCTTCGAGTGTAAGGGGGTATGATTGGTTTATTTCTCGCTGATCGACTGGCTGAGAGCCGCATCCATCAGCATATGCCGCTCCGGCCATGACAGGCAGAGCGAGCGCGGCAACCGCGCCGCGTAATATAAGTTTCATTGGGATTTTATCCTCGGCTAGACTCAACGACCGCGCAGGGGTGGCTGCGCATTCCAGACAGGTGTCGAGGGTCTAGGCGCGGGGCGGGCGATACAGGCCGTCAGCGCTGAGGACTGCAGGATCGTTCTGCAAGCGGACAAGACGCTTGTGTTGTGTTGGTGGACCGAAGGCCCGGCAGAGATCACCGCCATCCAGCATGTGTATGTGGCATCCGCCACAGTGATGCACGCGGTGCTCATGACCTTCGTGCGAAGGGTCATCTGCAGGATCTTCCCCCGGTGCTTCAACATCCGAGCAGTCAGATTGACTGACATCCACGGGGTGGGCCGCATCGACCGCTGCACTCATCGGCGCCACGACAAAGGCGAACGTCATGATCATGACGAGCATTGTCCTCAGAGGCGTTATGAACTGGGCCGGATGCATGATATCGAGGTAGCAGCTTTCGCGAATAATCAAGTTACTGGCTTAAGACTTATTTACGTAACATCTCCAGTCACTAGAAGGTCAAGTCCTATTTTGACGGCAGTGCTGCAAGAACCTCTTTTCCGGCATGCTCCTCATGCAAGCACTGCTCATGATGGCCCAGCGCTGCAAGCACTGAGCAAGATGCGATCTTCCCGCCCTCGCAGGCGGTGATCATGCGCTTGAGCTCGGCTTCAAGCGCTTCGAGCTGGGTCAGCCTGCGTCGAACCTCGCCCAGCTGGCGGCGGGCGATCTGGTCGACCAGATCGCAGTCCCTGCCGGGGTCCACCTGCAACGAAATCAGCTCCCGGATCGCCGAGACCGGAAAGCCTAGGTCCCTGGCATGCCGAATAAAGCCAAGACGCTCGACAGCGGCGTCGCCATACAGTCTTTGTCCACTCGCGCTCCGCTCCGGCTCATCGAGCAGGTCAATTGATTCATAGTAGCGTATCGTGGTGACCTTCACCCCGGTCGCCCCAGACAGTTTTCCGATCGTCATCAGGCTCATGCAGGAAACCTCTTGCCTCTACAGTTACTGTAGACTGTAGGGACTCCTTCCTGAGCCGTAAAGAGACCAAGGGAGCACGAAAGTGGCTGTCACATCTCAGATTCAGATACTTGGTACCGCTACAGGGGCGATCTTTTTCGCCGTATTCCTGTGGTCGGCTCTCTTCCCCGCGCGACGGCTCTGGCCACCCCAATCCTATTCCGGTCTGACCGCGGCCATCGTCTGGCTGGGCGACCTTGTCATTCTCGGAGCGGTCCTCTGGCTCGGAGTTTCAGGATGGAACGACATTGGTCTGCCGGACTGGGTACGCTTCGGTCCGGGGCTCGCCGCTTTCATTCTCGGCAACCTCATGATCTGGCCGGCAATGATCCGCTTCGGGTTCAACCAGAATTTCGGGGCCAAGGGCGAGTTGATGAAGGACGGGCTGTATCGTTACTCGCGTCATCCTCAATATATGGCCATCATCATATCGGCCATTGGCTGGGTGCTTCTCAGCGCTTCGGTCAGCGTCCTTCCGGTTCTAGCGGGCGCCGTTGCGGCCGTGATTGCAGCTCCCTTCGCAGAGGAATCCTGGCTCCAGGAAACATATGGCGACCAATACACAGCCTATCGGCGGCGCACGCCGCGTTTCATCGGACTTCCAAAGGAGACAGTTTCATGAGCGATTGCTGCGAACAGACATCTTTTGACGGAACATCGATATCCTATCGGCGCGCGCTTCTTGCCGTCATCGCGATCAACGCCACCATGTTCATCGTCGAGCTCTCCGCGGGTTACCTCGCCCGTTCCCAGGCCCTCAAGGCGGACGCGCTGGACTTTGGCGGCGATGCGGCAACCTATGCGATCAGCCTTGCCGTAATCGGTATGAGCGCTTCGGTGCGGGCCAAGGCCTCCCTGTTCAAGGCCGGGTCACTGGCGCTGATCGCGCTTTTCATCCTGGGATCCACGATCGTCCGTGTCTTTTCAGACGAGGCGCCGGAAACGGTCACGATGAGCATCATTGGCGGTCTGGCTCTGGCGGCCAATCTGCTGAGCGTCCTCATTCTACTGCGCTGGCGCGATGGCGACAGCAATGTCCGTTCCGTCTGGCTCTGCTCGCGCAATGATGCAATTGGTAATGTCGGTGTCATTGCCGCTGCCGGCATCGTCGCCCTAACCGGATCGCCCTGGCCGGATCTGATCGTCGCGGCCCTTCTGTCAGGCCTTTTCCTGCGCTCCTCGTGGGCAATCACGCTGCAGGC
>NZ_JAPYRE010000003.1 GCF_029936995.1 Henriciella sp. | reverse complement strand
GGGCAATTGTGAAAGTTGCCGGCCTGTCGAACCTTCAGTTCCGTGGGCCTGCCCGAGTCTTCGATGGCGAAGAGGCCTGCTTCAAGGCCGTCTCTGAGCGCGACTACAAGGCTGGTGACGTTCTGATCATCCGTTATGAAGGTGCCAAGGGTGGCCCGGGTATGCGTGAGATGCTCTCGACGACGGCTGCGATCTATGGGCAGGGCATGGGTGACAAGGTTGCCCTCATTACCGATGGCCGCTTCTCGGGCGCGACGCGCGGCTTCTGTATCGGTCATGTCGGCCCGGAAGCGCAGGCTGGTGGTCCGATCGGGCTGATCCAGGACGGCGACATGATCTCGATTGATGCCGAGACGGGCCGTATTGATCTCGAGGTCGAGGAGGCAGAGCTCGAAGCGCGCCGCAAGGACTGGGCGCCGAAGCAGACCCGCTATGGCTCAGGTGCACTGGCCAAGTTCGCCAGGCTGGTTGGCCCAGCCCATCTTGGCGCCGTGACACATGAAGGCTTTGCCGAAGAACGACATGTCTATGCTGACATCTGATGCCTGCATATTGGCACAGGGTGGCCTGAACCTCGTCAAGGAATAGCCGGATTGTTCAGCGAGGCTTCATGGATCAGCTGATAGAAGGCCGACATGATGAAACCTGTAATCACTGCAACACTTTTCCTTGTCACTGCTGGGATCGTTACGGCACCGGCCGCCTTGGCGAGAACCGGTCCGGGCAGTTGTTCGGTCCAGGCCAAGTCCATCAAGGAAGGGCAGGCGGAGGCTAAGGAATTGAAGGCTGAGCGCAGCAAGCTTCAGGAGCGTGTCGAACTGGCCGGCGAAGAGTGGGATGCCGCAAAGCAGATGAGCCAGTTTGGTGAAGATGAAGCGCAGAAGGCAGTGACGGCGAAAGCCGAATATCAGGGGCTGAAATCGGAGCTACTCAAGCTTGATCGTGATCTCCAGAACAGGGTTTCGGACCTGAATTCATCTGTGGCCAGATACAATCAGGTTTGTGCAAAGAAATAGCGTCTGACGGGGCTAGTCTGTCAGTTCGGCTATAACCGGCACATGGTCGGACGGTTTTTCTATCTCGCGGGCGGTCTTGTATATCTCGACGCGCTCCAGCCGGTCGCTTGCGGCGGGAGACAGGAGCAGGTGGTCAATCCGTATGCCATGACCCTTGGGCCAGGCGCCGCCCTGATAGTCCCAGAAGGAATATTCGTGCGCACGGCCATCAGCGGCTTCGAAAGCCTCTGTAAGGCCAAGCCATTTCAGTTCCCGGAAAGCTGCGCGTGTCTCTGGCAGGGCAAGCGCATCATCGCGCCACCTGGCGATGTCCCAGCAATCCTCGTCGCGGGGAATGACATTGTAGTCGCCAGCAAGAACAAAGGCTTCCTCCAGCTTTAGCTGCGCGCGCGCATGCGCCTTGAGGTGCTTCATCCAGTTGAGTTTATAGTCATATTTACCGCCGGGGGCAGGATTGCCGTTCGGCAGGTAGAGCCCGCCGACGCGAATCGGAGTGTCTGACAATACAAGCGCCTCAATGTAGCGCGCCTGGTCATCATCTTCGTTGCCGGGCAGGCCCTTCACAATGTCCTCAAGCGGGAACTTTGAGAGCAGGGCAACGCCATTATAGCTTTTCTGGCCGTGCACGGCGCAATTATAGCCGAGCTCCTCGATCTCCATGTACGGGAAGTTGTCCGTTTCGCACTTGATCTCCTGAAGACAGATGACGTCGCAGTCGATCGTCTTCAGCACCTCAAGCACAGTGGGCAGGCGGGCCTTGATGGAGTTCACATTCCAGGTCGCGATCTTCATGGCGAGTCTCTTAGGCAGAATTGGCCCTCGACGCCATTCATGGTGCAGAAAAATTGCGTGGAAACTGCACTTCCTGACCGGGTAGGGTGACGGAACGGTAAGGAATCCGCTAACTCTCAGTCGTAAGGAGAGGTCTGGATGAAGCAGTTTGCCATTATTGTATGTCTTGTGGTGGCTCTGGGTATCGCGGCGTGTGGGCCAACGCCACAGCCAGCCCAGCCAGACCTTGCGGAGCTTTATGAAGAAGCTCCACGAGGCCCGCTTCCGGATGGGGTAAGGCCGACCCGTTACGACCTTGATCTTGAAATTGATCCTCGCAGGACGCGATTTGGCGGCACTGTGACCATTGACCTGGCGATAGACCGTGCGGCGCGCGGGTTCTGGCTGCATGGTCAGGGGCTGGAAATCAAGAAGGTCATGGTGTCCTCGCAAGGCTATGCGCCTGCAGAGGGAGTATGGAGAGACGTCCTGGCACCTGGTGTCGCCTGGGTCGGGTTTCCCCGCCGTGTAGGCGCTGGCGAAGTGCGGGTTTCGATAGACTATACAGCGAAGTTTGACGCCAATCTTGCAGGTCTTTTCCGGGTCGATGAGCAGGGAAACGCCTATGCGCTTGCCAAATCCGAGAGCATTCAGGCCCGCCGTTTCATGCCGGGCTTTGATGAGCCGCGATACAAGGCACCGTTCGACATAACGCTCACTGTTCCCGAGGCGGACACAGCGATCAGCAATACTCCCGAAATTTCGCGCGAACTGCTGGATGGTGACATGGTCAAGGTGTCATTCGCGCGGACGCGCCCTTTGCCCACCTATCTGCTTTCGCTGGCCGTCGGCCCGTTCGACAGGGTTTCTGGCCCGGACCTCCAGCCGAACGAGATCCGCGACGTGTCCATCCCGCTCACCGGCTATACGCGCGCGGGAAAGGGCGAGGAACTCTCTTATGCGCTGATGATGACCGAGCCTATGGTCACGTTCTTCGAGGAAGAGCTGCGCCTGCCGTATCCATACAGGAAGCTCGATATAATCGCTGCACCGCAGTGGCCCAGTGGGGCAACAGAACTTGCCGCCGCGATTACGTACCGTGAAAGCCGTATCCTGTTCGGCCCGAACAGCGGCCCTGCCGCCAGGCGTGCCCTTCTCGGGATTCACAGTCACGAGATCGCGCATATGTGGTTCGGCGACTTGGTGACCCCGCCCTGGTGGGATGACCTCTGGCTGAAAGAAGGCTTTTCGAGCTGGGCGACTGGCGTGGTTCTCGCTGAGCTGGAACCTGAAGGGGGATATGGTCTGGATGCTGTTTCCGAAGCTGTGAATGCGATGCGCCTGGACAGTCTCCAGAGTGCGCGTGCCGTGCGCGAGCCGATCGCGCGTAACGAGAATATCCGCAACGCTTATGACTCGATTACGTATGACAAGGGGCTCGCCGTCATCAGCATGGTTGATTCCTATTTCGGGCCGCAGACCTTTCGCCCGGCGCTGGGGCGATACCTGAAGCGGTTTGAGGACTCGGTTGCTGACAGTTCCGACTTCTTCGAAGTGATCGGTCAGGAGACCAACGAGCCGGACCTGACCAAGGCGTTTCGCAGCTTTGTTGAACGCTCGGGCGTGCCTGTTATCGAGGCGAGTCTGAGTTGCCCGGATGACGGTGCCCCATCCGTTAGCCTTGTCCAGAGCCGTTACAAGCCCATGGGCAGTCCAATCACTGGGGAGAGAGAGTGGACAATTCCCTTCTGCATGGTTGCCGGCACGTCGCAGAATACACGCCAGTACTGCGAGATGATCGATAGCCGCGAAACGGTAATGGACCTGGATGAAGAAGCCGGGTGTCCAACATGGATCATGCCGAACAAGGATGGGAAAGGCTATTGGCGCTTTGGACTTTCGGAGCCGCAATGGGCAACGCTGGCCGTCAATTTCACCTCGCTCTCCGGCGGAGAGGCGCTGACCGCCATCGATAGTGCGCAGGCAAATTATGCGTCCGGGAGCATGTCGCTCACCTCCATGATGGCGATTCTGGAAGCCGGGGCGCGGCGGCCGGAGCGTCAGGTGGTCAGGCAGTCCATAGCTGCCTATCGCACCCTCGCGCCGCTGGTTGCCGGGCATCCGCAGGCTCAGGAAGGCCTTGAAGCAGAGATCGCACGCGTGTTCCGGCCACGGTTTGAAGCAATCCGCGACTCCCAGACCGAGAATGATGAAATTCTCAAGCTGGTGATCGAGACGTTCCTGGCCCGTCAGGGCATGGATCCGGAGCTAAGGGCCGGGTTCGCAAGTGCTGCACGAAGTTATGTCGGCATGGATGCGTCCAACAGCGACCGTCAGCTGACGAGCGATGATTTTTCGACCGCGCTCGCTATTGGAATGCAGGAAGAAGGCAAGCCTTTTCTGGAGGCGTTGCTGAGAAGCATGGACCGGATAGACGACCCGGCTTTCGAACAGGCTGCTGCCTATGCAATCGGGCAGAATAATAACGTCGATCTTGTCGATGATATCCTGGCGCTCACGCTTTCAGGGGAGCTTGGAACGCGCGAGAATTATAGGATCATAGCAGGCCAGATGGACCAGCCCGAGACGCAAAATGCTACCTGGGCCTGGCTGCAGATCAACTTTCCTGAATTTGTGAAGGTCATTCCGGGGCAGCGGCCACGCGCAACTCCGCGGCTGGCATCGGAACTCTGCTCAACCACCCGCCGACAGGAGCTTGAAGACATGTACGAGCTCTATGGCGAACTGGCGCCCGGGTATGAGCGTGCGCTGGCTGAAGCAAGGGAAAGCATCGGCCTCTGCGTTGCCTTCCGGCAGGCAAAGGCCGATGAGATCAAGGCATATTTTGCTCAGTTCGCGCCGGTAGAGATTACACCGCTCTCCAGCAACTGAGCGATTTCGTTCTCACCGCGTCCAAGCGCTGAGAGCACTTGCCGTGTGTGCTCGCCAAACCGGGGGGCTGGCCCCTTGGGACCGTCATCAGCGCCAGGAAAGCGGACAGGAGAGGCGGGAGCCGAATAGGTTGAGCCGTCTCCGGCCGAAGATTCGACCTCTACGATGCCGCCAGCAGCTTTTACCTGCACATCCTCTGCCGCTTCAGCCAATGTCTGCACAGGCGACCAGGCAATGGAATGTTCATCGAGGCGTTTGGCAGCTTCTTCACGCGTGAGCTTGGCAAAGCCTTCATCGAGGATATCGACACATTCCCTGGAATGCTTGCGGCGGGCCTTGGCGGAGTTGAAACGTTCATCATCGATCAGGTCATCACGGCCAATGACGCGGCAGATGGGCGCCCAGTCAGACTCCCCCTGACGTGCCACGATGCAGAGCCAATGCTCATCACTGGTACGGAAGAAGTTCATGATCGGCACGGTCTGCTCATGCCGCGCCTTGGTGGAGCCGAGCCGACCGAAGAAGAGCTGAATGGCGAAGTCCGAACCAATCGTGAAGAGGGCCGTGCGCAGCAGTGACGCTTCGACCAGACGGCCCTTTCCGGTCTTTCCGGCTTCGACCAGGGCAGCACAGATCCCCGCGGCTGCAGCGATACTTGTCGTATGATCGCCAAAGGCAGTCCGGCAAGGGAAGGGCTCACCGCCCTTGGGAATAGTGGCGCGGGCAACCCCAGAGCGCGCCCAGAAACTTGCCACGTCAAAGCCGGGTTTATCGGCGTCAGGGCCATCGAGACCGTAGCCGGTCAGGCTGCAATAGACGAGTTTCGGATTGACGGATTTGAGGCTGTCATAGCCAAGCCCGGACCGTTCAAGGCCGCCGGGGCGCACATTGGTCAGGAACACATCTGCGCTTTCGGCCAGCTGACGCAGGACGGCCTGTCCCTCCTCGGTGCGCGTATCGAGCGCGACCGATTTCTTGCCACGGTTGTCGAAATCGAAAACCGGATTGTCCTGAATATCGGTACCGAGTGTGCGGAAGAACTTGCGAATCGGGTCTCCACCCGGGGGTTCGATCTTGATCACTTCTGCACCCCAGTCGCTCAATATACTACCGGCGCCTGGTGCGGCCATATAGGTCGCATATTCAATCACGCGTATGCCTTCGAGCATTCCGTCTCCCTCGTTCTTTTCTCTGCGCTGACAAAGCTATTGGTAAACCGGAAATTAACCGGCACACTCCAATTGTCAGCAAATCAGGTGCGGGCACAAGAGAAGGCGTGTCACATGGGAATTGCAAGTATGCGGCCGCAATTGTCCGAGGGGGACATCGAACGGCTGATGACAGGGGAAACTTCGGAAGAGCGTGCGGGGATTGCTCACCGGCTGTGCCGCCGCATCGCGACTGACCCCCTGACAGATAGTGAGCGCACGCATGCTGAGGAAATCATAAAGATCCTGGCCGAAGACGCGGCTGATCTGGTTCGGCGTACGCTGTCTGTTGCCCTGCGGAATTCTCCACGCCTGCCGCGCGACGTGGCCTTGAAACTGGCCCAGGACATCGAGGCAGTGGCGCTTCCTGTACTGGAATTTTCCCCCTCATTTACTGACGAAGACCTTATCGAGCTTGTGCTTGCCGCGACCGCATCCAAACAGGCTGCCATTGCAGCGCGTGAAACCGTGAACGCGCAGTTATGCGAAGTCATAAGTGAGCATGGTGCCTCAGATGCGATTACGGTGCTGGCACGAAACAAGGGGGCGAGCTGGACGAATGCGGCCTATGAGCATTCGCTGGAACGCTTTTCCGATGACGACGATATCAAGGATGCGATCATTCGCCGCGAGCAGATACCGGTACATATCGCGGAGAAACTGGTTTCTCTCGTATCAGGCCAGGCTTTTGACCTGCTCGTCAACAAGCATGAACTGCCTGCGCAGGTGGCTATCGACCTTGCTGCCGGTGCGCGCGAGAGAGCCACGATTGACCTGGTCGAGCAGGCCGACCGCAGCCACGACATGCAGCATTTCGTGCATCAGCTCGACCTCAATGGCCGGCTGACCTATTCACTGATCATGCGTGCTCTTTGCGTCGGGCATATGACCTTTGTGGAGCATGCCATGGCAGAACTTTCGGGTCTTACACACAAGCGGGCCTGGCTGATGATCCATGATGCAGGCCCCCGCGGTCTGGCGGCGATCTTTGACAGCGCCGGTCTGCCACGCAAACTGCTGCCAGCCTTCAAGGCCGGGGTAAACGTATTTCACGAAACCGAGCTTGATGGCGGGCCGAATGACAAGGCACGTTTCCGCTCACGCATGATCGAGCGAGTGCTCACGCAGTTCCAGGCCATCCCAAAGGATGACCTGGATTACCTGCTCGAGAAACTCGATCAGTATTCAGAGTATGCAGAGGCCGAAGCTACAGAACAGACGGACAATGTCCGTCACATGAGGGCCTAGCTCTAGGCGTCTGTGCTCGGCCGGATCGCCAGTTCGATCCCCATCTCTGCAAGTTCAGCGCCATCGCGGTATCGCGCGCCCTCAGCGATCACGGACATGCCGCAACAGGCTGCGGCATCGATGCGACCGATGAGGTCGGGATTGCCGTCCAGCTCACGTGCGTCAATGCGTACCGTATCAAGCAACAGGCGCAGGGACGTGTCCATCGGCGTTGACCAGGACTGTGTAGCATTCACACCGAGGCGGAACCCCTTGCGACGCAGCGATTCAATGCTCTTCAGCACATCATTCCGGGACTGTGCCAGAGAGGAATCGCTGACTTCGATGCAGATTTCCTGGGGCAACAAGCGGCTGCGTGCTACAGCTGCCTCGCAGGCCACGGGCGTGTCTGGATGCATCATCGCTGCAACGGGGGCTTCAAGATGGATGGGACGTATGGCGATGTCGTTGACCCGCGCATACATGGCCGCATCCTCAATCTGGTTTGCCAGCCATTCAGCCGGGCCAGCGGCCTCGGAAACAAGACCCGACGGCCCAAACGCAGCGAGTTCTTCGAAACGCTTGGGCGACTCGGCGAGGGTGCAGGCCACGTCGCCTTTCACAAGGTGTACAACTGGCTCAAATCTGAGGCGGGGTGGTGCCGCTTTGACCGGGCTGGTTGAGTGAACGCGCATTCTGGCGTGTTGCATGTAACACCTGTCTCTGTGATTGTCGGGTGAAATTGCTCTACAAAGACAATGTTGAAATCCGGCGCACGAGACCGCTTTGATTTACGGCAAATTTGTCAGAAATTCTGGAGGACGCCCCTTGAGCCAATCAGCTGCCGATCCGCGCCTGTCCGCGACCATACTTCTCCTGCGCGATGCGCCGGACCTTCAGGTCCTCATGGTCAAACGCCACTACGAGATCGACTTTGCTGCAGGTGCGCTCGTCTTTCCAGGCGGAAAGGCTCATGAGGAAGATGCTTCCGATGCGTGGGATGATCTATCCGATGGCGATTACAGCGGTGCGGAGCGCGCTGCGCGAGTGGCTGCAATTCGTGAAGCTTTTGAAGAGACAGGCGTGCTTCTGGCCCGTAACCGCGACGCGCGTGGGACGGATGCGGAACTTGTCTCAAATGATGTCGCCGATGCGCTCGCGGCGTTTCGGGGGCCTGTTGACCGACGGGAGGCAAGCTTCCTTGAGCTGATACGCGACAATGGACTTGTGCTTGCACTCGACACGCTTGTGCATTTCGGCCACTGGATCACCCCGGACATGATGCCGAAGCGTTTCGATACGCATTTTTATCTCGCTCCGACACCGCCGGAACAGCTAGCCACGCATGACGGGCGGGAGACGACGGAGGCGGTCTGGCTGTCGCCTCAGCTGGCCCTGGATATGGAAAAGGCCGGCGAGGCGACGATCATCTTTCCGACCCGGATGAACCTTGGAAAGCTTGCTGAAACGCAAAGCGTTCCGACCGCGATCAACCGGTTTGAAAAAGAAGACGTGGTGACAGTTTTACCCGTCATGGGAAAGGATGAGCAGGGGACGCCTTGTCTGCATATACCTGCCGAGGCCGGGTACATGCAGACAACAGAGCCGATTGAGCGCGTCTCGAACGTCGCCAAAAGCTAGGGAATTTCCTAGCGCCTGTAGGCGAGAGGACGCTCACTTTCGTCCAGGGTGAGATATCGGTCCCGAAGCTCTGTCTGACGGCTTTCCAGAGATTGCTCCACGCCATCGATAAAGACCGAGACCGGTGCACTCATGACATCAAGCGGATCGCCATCCCAGATGACGAGGTCGCCACGGCTGCCCGGTTCAACCGTGCCGAGGCCATCCATGCCAAAGATGTCGGCCGGTGCCGATGTGATCGCACGCAGTGCATTGTCATGCGAGACCCCATTCGCCACGGCGTTGCCGGCACTTTGCAGTACGAGGCGGGCCTGATGACTATCATCATCGAGATAGGCCAGTGCTGTCGTAACGCCGGCATCAATAAGGCGCTCGGCATTGTGCTGTGTGGCCCCGAGTGATTCGAAGCGGCCAGGCAGGTTGGCATATGGATCGATGATCACGGGGATGTCTGCAGCCGCGAGCTCTTCTGCGACCATCCAGCCCTCATGTGCGCCGACAAGCGCGATATTGAGCTGCGGGTTCTCTTCCTTGAGTGCGATCACGTTGCGCAGGTCGCTTGCCCGGCTGGCGGCTATCAGGAGAAGCTGCTGGCCGCGACTGGCTGGTGCGAGTGCGGCGGCATCCAGACGATTCAGGACGTCACCATCCTCAAGGGCGTTATAGCGGGCCGGATAGGTGCGGGCGTCTTCCAGTGCGCCACGAAGCGTCGCCCATGTCGCCGGTCGTGAGCCCCCTGTGAGCGCAGCCCCGCCTTCACCGATATTTATGAAGCTGAATGCCTGGGATGCCGTAACAGAGTTCGCATCGCCACTCGTATCGGCTATCAAGCCCCGCCCGCCAAACATGCCGGATCCAAAACCGGGCGCAACAGCGATCCGCGTAACCCCTTCTATGCGTGTGACAGGCACAGTTGTGGCATTGGGGTTGAACGCATCGGCCATGTCCAGCGCGGCCCCAAAGGTAGATTGCGGGGCAAGCGTGTCATTGGTCGTTGTTTCCGCACCAACTTCGACAATACCGGTCCGGCTGAAAGCCGAGAAAATGCCCGGTGTGACCCATGCGCCTTCGGCATCAAGGGGCTGTGCGTCTTCGGGAAGGGTAATATCTGCCCCCGCCGACACGACAGTCCCGTCCGTGATGACGACCGTGGCGTCTTCAACAACCTCGTTGCCGGTCCAGAGCTTTGCATTTGTTACAGTGACGGACTGAGCCTGAGCCATATAGCCCAGGGATACGGTGGCCATCAGTGCAGCGAGAGTTGATCTGATCATTTCATGTCTCCTTCACCGGGCTGGCCGAGTTCAAAATCGGTAACAGGCATGAGGCTGGAATCGGTGCGGTCAAACATGAGGGCTCCATCAATGAAGACTTTTTCAGCTTGCGCATAGACGCTGAACGGATCAGCCGACCAGACGACGATATCGCCATCCTTGCCAGCCTCAAGCGAGCCCGTCTTGTCAAAAATGCCGAGTGATTTTGCCGGGTTTGCTGACAGCCATGTCCAGGCGTCAGCCTTGGAAATATCCAGGCCTGCGCGCCTGCCGTCGGCCAAGGCTTTCGCAGCCTCCTGATTGAGCCTCTGTATGCCAATGTCGCTATCGGAATGGACGATGGCGCAAGCGCCTGCCTCATGTACGAGCGGGATATTCTCGCGGATCCCGTCATAGGCTTCCATCTTGAAGCCCCACCAGTCCGCCCACATGGACGAACAGATTTTCTCTTCCGCCAGCCTGTCGGCGATCTTGTAGCTTTCGACTGCGTGATGGAAGGAGGTGACCTTGTAACCGAACTCCTTCGACATATCGATGACCTGCGCCATTTCATCGGCGCGGTAACAGTGCATGTGGACGAGGATATCGCCCTCCAGAACACCCTTGAGGGTGTCGAGCTCAAGGTCGCGGCCCGGCATGTCACCTTCACCGTCTTCTTCCCACGCGTCCCATTTACGCTTGTATTCCTGTGCCTCGATCCAGGAGGACCGGTAACCGGCGACATTGCCCATGCGGGAATAGGGCGCGCCCCCCGGAAAACCGCCGCCGCCATACCCGTAAACCCGTTTCGGATTCTCACCACAGGCCATTTTCAGCGTATAGGGAGCTTCTGGAAATTTCATGCCCTGCACGGTACGTGACAGCACGTTCTTGATCGTGACCCCCCTTCCGCCGAACAGGTTGGCGGAGCCGGGGAGTATCTGCATGGAGGTCACCCCCCCCGCCAGGGCACGTGTGAATCCAGGATCCTGCGGCCAGAGTCCATGCTCGGCCCAGACTTCCGCTGTGACGGGGGCCGAAACCTCGTTGCCATCCTGGTGGGCGCTGACGCCCGGTGAGGGATAAACGCCAAGGTGAGAGTGGTTGTCGATAATGCCGGGTGTCACGAATTTCCCGGCTGCGTTGATGACTTCGACATCATCATCGACTTCAAGGCTTTCGCCGAGTTCGGCAATGCTGCCATCCCTGATGAGGACATCATGTTCCTCGAACACACCACCGATCCCGTCATAGACCGTGGCATTTCGCAGAAGAACGGGCTGGGAAGGATAGGGCGTGTAAGTGGACGGATAAGGGTCCTTGTCAAACGGCTTGGCGGTATCACCAGTCTCTGACGTCGCCGTCTCGTCGTTTGAAGCATTTCCGGGGGAGTCCGAGCCATTACAGGCCACGAGCCCTAACGTGATCGCAGCTACGGTTGCCGATCGCAAAACTATCCTCATCAAAGCCCCTCTGAGAGTAAAACCTGATAACTATTCTGCTTGGTTTGTCTCAAGTTTCAATGGGAAAGCCCACAAGACGCCTGGAAGAACGCTTCAGTGTTTGCGCCGGAGAGTAGACCGCGTCGCAACGGCGTAGATGAATTCGCGTATCCGGGGAATTGCCTGGAATTCACTGACGGCAATCTGCTCCATACGGCGTCTCAGGCGGGCGGTGATCCCGGCAGGGGAGTTGGCGCCCAGTATCTGCCAGACGTAACGGTTGGCAGCCTGGCGCCAGGCGTGAATGCCCGTCCCGGCGATGAAAATGGGTTTTGCTGGCCGAGTCCCATTAGCAAAATACTTCTTGTAATGATCATGGCCGTTGGCAAGATCATAAGTCTCCAGCCCCATCTCGTGCATTGTCTCCAACACCTGCAACAAGAGCAGGTTGCCGGGTGAATACTGACTGTAGGCCGGGTTGAAGGCTGCGATCCAGGGGTGAAATGAGGTGCCAACACGAATTCCGAAGTGACCGCTCAGCAGGGTCTCGCCGAGCCACAAACTTGTCTGGAACGCATGCTTGCTGCTTGCGACAGCATTAAGAATGCGCGCTGGCTCCGTTGCGGTCGTAAGGTCGACAAGACCGGACTTGCGATACTGTTCCTGCTTGTACTTCAATAGCTGATCCAGCACCTCAGGCCGCGGACGGCCCCACTCATAGCGCAGTGGACCGACCTCCCGTTCAACCTGGCTGCGCAAACGCCGGAAGTTCTTGAAACGCTTCGGGTGTCGGGCGCGCTGGGCTTCGAGAAGTGTTGTACTGTCGAGGTTTCCACTGCGAATGATGTGATTATCAAGCAGACCGTCACGCTCTGTCACGGATATCTCTGGCGAGCTCATGTCCCAGGGGTCAGGCATCGCAGGGCTGGCGAAGGCTGCGATCCCGGCCTGGCGGACAAGCTCGAACGGCAACACGGGAGAGCTCTTCTCCAGTAGAGGCCCGGAATAGTCGCAGAATGGCGCGCCGATGGGCCTTGCCAGGCCATCGGGGCGAAGGTGAACGGGAAGCAGCGCTACGATCGTGTCGCCACTGCGTGCCAGAACTATGCGCACATCCTTGCGTATTTGTGAGATGACCTCTGAGAATTCCGGAGTCAGCAGGGCGCTGTCATAGTCGGGGTGCTGGCGAGATAAATTGCGCCATTGTTCGACGTCCGCCGCTGACAGATGCTCATAATGTGCAATCTGGAAATGCATTGCTGCATCCGTCGGGGCCTTCCCCCTCATCAGCGTAGAGTCCGGTCGAGCATACGGGTATATCCAGGTGCCGAGGGATCAATCTGAAATGTCGGTGGCGTGGGTGTGTTCGCACGCGGTTCGCGGGCAATTTTTTTCAGGATTCTGGCGAGGGCAGCCTTGCCGAGCGTGGTTGCGTCGACCCGGTCTGGTCGCTTCGGGTGGGCACCAAAGCGGCGGCGCAAGCGACCGTTGGCATAAAGAGCATTCGCGCGCAGCAGAGCCGGAAGCGTCATGAATTCGCACGATAGTGACACATTCATCATACCGCCATTGGATACCCGGTGAGGAGCGGTCTGTGGCCAACTTACGGCCATGCCGGGCTTCATCAGAATTTCTCTGGCGTCGGCCTCGAAGTCATTGCTGAAGGCGAGACCTTCTTCCTGTTCCTTAAGGACAATGGCCTCGACTTTTTCATCCGGTGCAAACCTGCTTGTCGGAGGATAGAACCAGACGGTCTTCTGGCCACGGACCTGAAAGAGAGTGACCATGGGGATGTCGAGATGGTAGTGGACATGGACATTCGGCGAGGAAATCAAGACGCCCATATCGCGCTTGAAAATTCGGTGCCCCGTCGCAGTCTGCAGACTGTCGAAAATGGTGTCAGAGAGTCCGGCATAATCACTGACACGATGGTTTACCGCGCGCAGGTTCAGCCATATCCGGCCGCTGCGTACGGCATCCAGTAGTTCTTCTCCGGAAAGACCCGGCGCTTCGCCACGTACTGGCGCTTCTTCGCCTTCGCCATGTTCAGCGAACGTCCAGATGCCAAGATGCTCACGCGGGTACATATCAAGCAGGGCGGCCAGTGCAGCATCGCTGAAAAGGGGTGAATTATGAAAGGAGTGTTCGGCAGGAACGAGTGTTCGTCCGAACGAATCTTTCACATTATCTGCCCACTGGATCGCCATGGCCTGTTCCATTTTGCAACATGATGCTTTCGCTTTGCCACAAAACCGAAGGCAAGCGCTACATTCATCTGAAAGGTGAGCAAATTTCAGGCCGGAAGAAATGTGTTCCGGCTAGATATCCAGATCTGCTGCGAAGTGCGCGTTTTCCTGAATAAAACGGAAGCGGTGCTCTGCTTTCTTGCCCATCAGCGTATCGATTAGCTCGGCCGGGCGAAGCTCCGTCAGGGCATCGATGGAGTCGGGCAGGGTGATCCTGGCCAGCATGCGGGTCGAAGGATCCATCGTGGTTTCCTTGAGCTGGGCGGGGTTCATTTCGCCAAGACCCTTGAACCGTGCAACATCAACCTTCTGGTTTGCCTTGAATTCTTTCTCCAGCACTTCGGCCTTCTGGGCATCATCCATCGCATAATGTGACGTGCCCTTGTAAGTCAGCCGGTAGAGCGGTGGCATCGCCATGTAGAGACGGCCGGATTCGATGAGGCCCGGCGTCATCTGGTAGAAGAAGGTGATCAGGAGCGAAGCAATGTGGGCGCCATCGACGTCAGCGTCCGTCATGATGATGACGCGTTCATAGCGCAGGTCATCAATACTGAATTTTGTGCGCAGGCCTGTGCCAAGCGCCAGCATCAGGTCTGAAAGCTCCTGGTTCTTCTCAAGCTTGTCACTTGATGCGGAAGCGACGTTCAGAATCTTGCCTCGAAGCGGCAGGATGGCCTGTGTCGCCCGGTTGCGTGCCTGTTTTGCAGAGCCGCCAGCGGAGTCCCCCTCAACGATGAAAAGCTCGGTATTTTCTGGCCCGTTGGAAGAACAATCGGCGAGCTTGCCTGGCAGCCGTAGCCTCTTGGTGGCGGACTTGCGCTGGACTTCCTTGGCTTTGCGCCGTTTCGCGCGTTCGTCTGCGCGTTCCATCGCCCAGTTGAGCAGTTTGTCGGATTCTTTCGGACTGGCCGCCAGCCAGTGGTCGAACCGGTCCCGCACCGCATTCTCGACAAGGCGGAAGGCGGCTGTGGTCGACAGCTTGTCCTTGGTCTGGCCGACAAATTCCGGGTTTCGGACAAAGACGGACAGCAAGATGCCTGCATATGACATGACGTCATCAGCTGTGATGGTGTTGGCCTTTTTCTGGCCCGTCAGCTCACCATAGTTGCGCAGACCCTTTGTGATGGCAGAGCGCAGGCCTGCTTCGTGTGTGCCGCCATCTGGTGTCGGGATGGTATTGCAGTAAGACCGGGAAAACCCGTCCGCATCGCCAAAGCCAGAGGCCGTCCAGGCAATTGCCCATTCCACTTTTCCCTCATCGGTTTCGACGAGCCCGGAAAATGCGTCTGCGGTAATCGTGTCCTTGCCGTCGAAGACTTCTTCAAGCTGGTCGGCAAGGCCGTTTGGATAGCTTAGAACGGCTTCCTCTGGAATTTTTGAGTCTTCCGGCAGGAGCGCTTCATCACAGCTCCAGCGGACTTCCACACCGCGATAGAGATACGCCTTGGAGCGTGCCATCTGGAACAGCCGGGATGGCCGGAAGCGGAGCTTTTCACCGAAGATTTCCATATCTGGCCGGAAGCGAACGCTTGTTCCACGCCGGTTCGGTGCAGCGCCCTTGAGTTCGACCGGGCCTGCCACGCGGCCACGTTCAAAGGACTGGACATAGAGTTTGCGATCACGGGCCACTTCAACCTCGACCCGCTCCGAAAGGGCATTGACGACAGAGATACCGACCCCGTGAAGGCCGCCCGCGGTGGCATACGCCTTGTCAGTGAATTTCCCGCCGGAGTGCAGCGTTGTCATGATGACTTCCAGCGCTGACTTTTCCGGAAATTTCGGGTGTGGATCCACGGGAATGCCGCGGCCATTATCGACAACAGTCAGATAGCCATCCTCGGCGAGGTGAACCTCGATTCGGCTTGCATGGCCGGCCACGGCTTCATCCATGGCGTTGTCGAGCACTTCGGCGAAAAGGTGATGATAGGCGCGTTCGTCCGTACCGCCGATGTACATGCCAGGGCGCATGCGAACAGGCTCAAGTCCCTCGAGGACCTCGATATCCTTCGCGGAATATCCGGATTGGTCAGGCGTCATGTCGTCGAACAGGTGTGCTTGGTTTGAAATTGCCATTTGGAAGCCCCTGTCTAGACCGACTCAGTGGAATGATACGAATTACAATGACAGGCGAAAGTGTTTTAGCACACTGCTGCCTGTCGGCGTCTCAATTCGCAGATCTTTCAGCCGGAAATAATCGTACGGGCACGATCAAACACTGATTCGAACATCTCAGGTGTAAGGCGTCTGGTGTTCGTATTGTAACGGGAGCAGTGATAGCTTGAAAGCAGTGTAACGCCGCTCTCTAGCGGGTATTCACTGGCATGGCTGAAGGGGTGATCACGCAATTTCAGCGAGAGCGTACGCACGGTTGAGTCGTGGGCGATTTTGCCAAGACAGAGAATGACCTTCAGGTTCGGCAGGGCGGCAATACGGTTTCGCAGGAAAGGGCGACACTGATTGACCTCGGCGCCGACCGGCTTGTTCGCCGGGGGGACGCACCGCACGGCATTGGTGATCATGGCGCCTGTCAGTTCGAGCCCGTCATCAGGGTGGGCGGCGTAGTCACCAGTCGAAAACCCGAATTTGTCCGTCGTGGCATAAAGCAGGTCTCCCGCCCAGTCGCCCGTAAATGGACGGCCGGTCTTGTTTGCGCCGGTGACGCCGGGGGCGAGGCCGACGATGAGCAAGGAGGCTTTCTCATCGCCGAAGGATGGCACCGCGCCGTTGAACCAGTCGGGATGCTTGCGCGCATTTTCTTCCCTGTAAGCCACGAGACGCGGGCAAAGGGTGCAATCTGCCGGGGCTTCCGGCTTGCCGTGCGGCACTTCAATCATAGTCGTCATCGTCGCTGGCTTTATTTTCATCCCCATCGCGGCGCGGGCGCGCGATCAGCTTTGCCATATCGGCAAGGTCAATGAATGTATCGGCTTCGCGGCGAAGGTCATCAGCAACTGTCTGGGGCTGGCCCTTGATGGAGGAGATAACAGTGACGCGCGCGCCTGCGGCCTTGCTTGCCTCGACAGCCCGGCGAAAGTCCCCGTCGCCTGCAAACAGGACGATATGGTCGACATGCGGGGCGGTGCTGAGCATGTCTATGGCGAGTTCGACATTCATGTTTCCACGCACGCGCCGGCGGCCCTCCCGGTCTGTGAATTCCCTGGCCGCCTTCTTGACCACGTTGAAGCCATTATATGCGAGCCAGTCCACGAGCGGGCGAATGGGGCTGTACTCGTCGCTCTCCACGATCGTGGTGTAGTAATTGGCGCGGAGCAGGCGGCCACGGTCTTCGAAGTCAGAAAGAAGTTTCCTGAAATCGATTTCGAGGTTCAGTGCCCGGGCTGTGGTGTAGAGGCCCGCGCCATCTATGAAGAGCGCAAGGCGTTCATCCTTGTAGAAGGCCATTTCAGAAAATCCGCAGATCTAAATCATTCCGTAAAAACCGGACGCTATCTGCCAACTGTCTTTCGCGCAAGAAGCCGGGTTGTATGCGACTGCTGCAGCGCATATAAAGACCGGCTACAGGAGATTTTCATGGCACGCGTTACTGTTGAAGACTGCATCGAGCAGGTTCCGAACCGGTTTGACCTCATTCTTGTGGCCGCACAACGTGCGCGGATGATCCGCGAGGGTTCACCGCTGACCGTTGACCGCGACAATGACAAGGATCCGGTCATCTCCCTGCGGGAAATCGCCGAACGGTCTGTCAGCCTGGACATTGTCCGCGAAGGCCTGATCGCAAACCTTCAGGAAGTCCGTCCTGGCGAGGAAGAAGAGCGTGAGGCGGACAAGGCAGCGCTTGATGCGGCACCTGCTGCAAGCGAAGAAGATGTCATGCGCGCCTATCAGGCAGAGCTTGAATCGGGGCGTGACGACAGGTTCTAGTCAAACATGACCAGTGCGACCGTCCCCCTTACTGATCGGTCGCCCGCAAACATGGAGCGGCGCGAGGAAGGCGCTCGTGTATCCGTTCCAACGCGCGAAGACCTGATTCAGGCTGTCGAAGCCTACCATCCGGACATGGACCGTCAGCGGCTTGGGGACGCGTACGATTTCGCCAAGCAAAAGCATGGCGAACAGCTGCGTAAGTCTGGCGACCCTTACTACACGCACCCTGTACAGGTGGCCATGCTTCTGGCCGCGTTCCGCTTTGACCAGTGCACGATCATGGCGGGGCTGCTCCACGACACTGTGGAAGACTGTGATGTCACGCTCGACGAGATCGGCACGCGTTTTGGCGACAATGTGGCCGAACTTGTTGATGGCGTCACCAAGCTCGGCAAGCTCGATTACAAGTCTGAACGCTCCAAGCAGGCTGAGAACTTTCAGAAGTTCATACTTGCGACAGTCAACGATGTCCGTGTCCTGCTGGTGAAGCTTGCCGACCGGCTTCACAATATGCGTACG
The DNA here is from genome assembly GCF_029936995.1 of Henriciella sp. Lineage (GTDB taxonomy): Bacteria > Pseudomonadota > Alphaproteobacteria > Caulobacterales > Hyphomonadaceae > Henriciella. Next base: position 494,075 of record NZ_JAPYRE010000003.1, on the reverse strand, counting down.
CTTCATTTCGTGCCCAAGGAAAGCTCACGTCTGCGCGTGGCGCGGGAGACAATGGAAATATATGCGCCATTAGCCCGGCGTGTCGGTCTCTATGCAGTCGCATCGGAGCTGGAAGACCTCTCATTTCATCATGTGAATCCGGCGGCACGAGAGAGCATTGTTCAGAAGCTGGAAGAGCTGTCTTCGGAAAATGCAGATGACCTTGAGCGCATCCGCTTTGCGATCAAGCAGGTGGTCGCCGAGCATGATGTAAGTGCGCGTGTGAAGGGGCGACGAAAACAGCCTTACTCGATCTGGCGGAAGCTAGAGAAAAAGTCGATCGCCTTCCGGGACCTGGCCGACATCTTTGCCTTCCGTATCATCGTTTCGGATGCCGAGGAATGCTACCGGCTCCTCGGGGCGTTCCACATGGTATGGGCCTGCCTTCCCGACCGGTTCCGCGATTTCATTTCCGTCCCGAAGCCCAATGGGTATGCCTCGATCCATACGACTGTGCGGGCCTCGGGAAACCGGTTGGTAGAATTGCAGATCCGTACCGAGGCGATGGATCGCACGGCGGAATACGGTGTGGCAGCACACTGGACGTACAAGAACAGCGAATACGGCTTTGACCTGGAGTCCTCTAAAGCTGCTGGCCTCGATCCGGGGGCCAACCTTCGTGCATTCGGTGAACTGCTGGCCGACGGGGCTGACCCTGACGAGTTTCTCGAGCACGCCAAGCTCGAGATGTATCGTGAGCATGTCTTCGTGTTTACGCCCAAGGGACGGCTTATAATCCTGCCGGGCGGTGCAATGCCGCTTGATTTTGCCTATTCGGTTCATACTGCGGTTGGCGACACCTGCGACGGGGTGAAAATAAACGGCGTTACGCGTACGCTTCGTACACCTCTAAAGAATGGTGACGTCGTGGAGATTTTGCGTCGGGAAGAGGCAAGACCGGTCGTCGGCTGGGAAGCGCTGACAGTGACTGGCCGCGCACGGTCGGCCATTCGCAGGCTGATCCGCGACCGGGAGCAGGCAGAATTCATAAAGCTGGGCCGCACCCTTATTGACAGGGACCTGCGCAGGGCGGGGCTGGACCCGTTCGAAATCGACCTGCCGCGAGTTGCCCGCCGGGCTGACTTCCAGACAGCGGAAGAGCTCGCCGAGGCAATTGGGCGCGGTCGTTACGAGACAGCCGATTTCATCCGTACGGTGTTTCCCGGCTATGAGCCGGTGCAGTCAATTCCTACAGACCGCACAGTGCTGGATGACAGCCATGCCAGCCGCATGGTTGCTGGTGAGGACCTCACACCGGGTATTACGCTGCACCTGGGTGAGTGCTGCCACCCGATACCGGGCGACCGGATTATCGGCTTGCGCGAGCCTGAAAAAGGACTCGTGATTCACACAATCTATTGTCGTCAGGTCGCCGAATACGAAGACCGGCCAGACCTGTGGGTCGATTTGCGCTGGAACGAGGTTGCCCGTCAGGGAGTGGTGGCTGTTGGTCGCATTGGCGTGCGGGCCGTAAACCAGCGGGGGGTCATGGCGAGCCAGTGCTCGGCCATCGCGCAGGCCGGCGGAAATATCACGCGGGTTGAAACCGGTGAAAGAACGCAGGATTTTCTACAGCTTATCTTCGACATAGAGGTTGAGGACCTTCGGCATCTGGAGCAGATAAAAGCCGCACTACGGGCCCTTGCGGTCGTGGAAAGTGTCGAACGCATAGAGGAGGCGGTGAATTGACCAGTGAGGAAGTGCTAGAGGTTTTTCGCGAAGCTGGGGCACTTCTGGAAGGCCATTTCATTCTCTCGTCAGGCCGGCGAAGCCCCGTCTTTCTACAAAAAGCACTTGTGTTCTCGCGGCCTGATCTTTCGGCCAGGCTGTGTGCCGCGCTGGCAGGGCAGCTGAAAGAACAGTTTGGGCAGATCGATGTTGTCGCCGGGCCGGCCGTCGGTGGCATCATTCCCGGTTATGAACTGGCACGCCAGCTTGGTTGCCGCTCCATCTTTGCGGAACGTTCCGAGGGCAAGCTGACATTTCGGAGGGGCTTCTCAATTTCTGAAGGAGAGCGCGTGCTGATCGCCGAGGATATCGTGACGACGGGGCTATCCTTCCGTGAAACGGTCGAGGCGCTGGCTCTTCTGCCGGGTGACGTGGTTGGCGGAGCCTGCATTATCGACCGGTCGAATGGAAAGGCCGATGTCGGCTGCAAGCTCGTCTCGCTCGCGCAGGTCGACTTTCCGGATTATTCAGCTGATGACCTGCCGCCCGAACTGGCCGCAATTCCGGCTGAGAAACCGGGCAGCCGCGGATTGGCCTGAACCGCAGGAGGGTGAAAGCCCATGATCATCGGTATGGGAAACGATCTTTGCAATATCGAGCGTATAGAGCGCTCGATCGAGCGGTTTGGCGACCGCTTCAAACAGAGATGCTTCACAGAAACCGAGATTGCCCTGGCTGAACGTCGCCGGCGCAGTGCGGAAACCTATGCCAAGCGGTTTGCCGCCAAGGAGGCTTGCGCGAAGGCCCTCGGCACAGGGGTGCCGCGGCGAGGCGTACACTGGAAGCATATGGGCGTGGTCAACCTGCCCACGGGCAAGCCGACCATGGCGCTTACAGACGGCGCGGCAAGGCGGCTAGAAGCCATGATGCCTGAAGGCCACGAGGCAGTGATCCACCTTACCATCACGGATGATCACCCATGGGCGTCCGCCGTCGTCATCATCGAAGCGATGCCGATCAAGGTCGGGCCATGACCCGGCCCCGTCCGAAACGCACCCGGCTGCGCGCAGCGGCAAAAGCCCCCAGGCGGAAGCGCCCAACGCTGAATGAGACACAGCGTTCAGATATTGAAACGCGTATTGGTTACCAGTTCAGGAATGTCGAGTGGCTGAACCGGGCGCTCACCCATCCGAGCCTGATCGACAACTATGACGGGGATGCACAATTCTCCAATCAGCGGCTTGAATTCCTCGGCGACCGGGTCCTCGGCCTCGTGATGGCGGAGATCCTGATTGCGAAGTTTCCGTCTGAACGTGAGGGCTATCTGACGCGGCTGTTTCATCAGCTTGTCAGCGGAGAGACCTGCGCCGATGTCGGGCAGTCCATTGGCATCAAGCCGTTCCTGTTCCTCGATCCGTCCATGGAGAAAAACAAGCAGGGAAGCTATGACAAGAGTGTCGCCGATGCGGTCGAGGCGATCATTGCGGCGATATATCGTGATGGAGGGCTGGATGCTGCGCAGACCTTCATCAATAAACACTGGCTGCTGGAAGTGGTCGACCGGGAAGTCTCGCAACAGAATCCCAAGACGCGGCTGAGTGACTGGTGCGGCGCCAATCGTGCGCCCTATGCTGCCTATGATATCGTTGACCGTACCGGCCCGGACCATGAGCCTGTTTTTACGGTGCGTGCGCGCGTTGACGGGCACGGTGAGGCAATAGAGAAGGGCCGTTCACGTCAGGAGGCGGAAATGGCCGCTGCAGACAGGCTGCTGAGAGATTTTCAACGCGATGGACGCTGAAGACATCAAACGGGCGGGTTTTGTCGCCATTATCGGGTCACCCAATGCGGGCAAGTCCACGCTGACCAATGCCATGACGGGCACCAAGGTCGCCATTGTCACCCATAAGGTTCAGACCACGCGGTTTCCGGTTCGCGGTATTGCGCACGCTGATGACAGCCAGATCATCATCGTCGACACCCCCGGTATTTTCGGGGCCAAGCGCCGGCTCGACCGGGCCATGGTGAAGGCAGCTTGGACGGGTGCAGATGATGCCGATGCAGTAGTGCATCTTGTTGATGCTGCCGCCTGGATTGCTGACAAGGAGGGCACTGCCACGCCCGCACAGAAACGCACCGCGGAAGATGACCGCGCTGTAATTGAGACCCTGCGCTCAAGTGAGCGCAAGGTGATGCTTGCGCTCAACAAGATCGACCTGTTCCCGCACGAGCAGGTCCTGCCGCTTATGTCAGAATTCGATGCCCTTGGTATCTACAGTGACGTCTTCATGATTTCCGCCGAGAATGGAGATGGTGTCGACAAACTGTTAAGCGAACTTGCAGGCCGGATGCCGGAAGGCGGGGCGCTGTATCCGCCAGACCAGTCAGCGGATATCCCGATGCAGCTGCTGGCAGCCGAAGTCACGCGCGAGAAGCTGATGCTGCGGCTGCATGAAGAACTGCCTTACCAGCTGACGGTCGAGACCGAGACATGGGAAAACTTCCGGAATGGCGACGTAAAGATCCAGCAAGCGGTCATCGTCGGCAAGGATAGCCACAAATCCATGGTGCTGGGCCGTAACGGCCAGGCTATCAAGGCGGTTAGCCGGGCGGCGCGTGAAGAACTTTCCGAGCTTCTGGGCAGGCGGGTTCATCTGTTCCTGTTCGTTAAAATTGACGCGAAGTGGCAGGAACGCCGCGAGTCCTACTCCAATCTCGGCCTGGAGTTCGATAGCTGATGCACTGGCGCGATGAGGGACTTATCCTCGGTGGGCGCAAGTTTGGTGAAAGCGGACTGATACTGGACGTGCTTACGCGCACCCGGGGGCGCCGGTCGGGCTTGGTCTATGGTGGCGCATCCAGGAAAAAGCGTGGCCAGTATGAACCCGGAAACTCAATAGACCTGTCATGGTCGGGGCGGCTGGAAGAACAGCTCGGGCGTTTTGACGTCGCTGAAGCTTCCCGCCAGCGGGCATCACGTCTGCTGGACCTGCCTGATGCGCTGGCGGCGGTTGCTTCTGTATGTGCCTTGCTGCGCGGCGTGACCAATGAAGGCGATCATGCGGCTTCCTCGATCTACGAAGCTACAGTCCTGTTGCTGGATGCGCTGGAGGACAGTGATGTCTGGCCCGCATTATATGTACGCTGGGAGCTCGGACTGCTGAGCGCGCTCGGCTTCGGTCTTGACCTGGAGGCCTGTGCGATCAGCGGAGCCAATGATGGGCTGACACACGTATCTCCGCGCACCGGCCGGGCTGTTCGCGGTTCCGAGGCCGAAGATTATGTAGACCGGCTATTTGCCCTTCCGGCATTCCTCTGGGATCCGACAGCACCAGCAACACATCAGGATATTGCCAGTGGCCTTGAACTGACCGGCTTTTTTATCGAGCGGCGCCTGTTTCATACAGTCCAGCGAGACATGCCTGAAGCCCGCCGCCGGCTGGCTGCCCGATTGTCCCGGAGCCCCTAGCGGCAAATCGTGCCGCCGCCCATGTCGAAATGGAAGTGGTCGGCGTGAGCAGCGTTATAGTCTGGCCCGAGGACGACCGAGAAGAGTTTACAGGCACCATCCCGGGCGGCGGTGAGGAATTCGCCGCGTTGGCCATCATCACGCCAATGCTTGCGTACATCGATGATGCGTCCGTCCTCGAGCCGGAAGCCGCGGATGTCGATGGCGTTGGCCCGTCCGTGTTCACTGAGACGGTTCGTGCCAGCGATGTTCCGGCAAGAAAATGTCCCATATGTCAGAACCTCCTCGACGGGGGAGCCAAGTATCTCTTCTGCCAAGGGTGTGATGACATCATGCTCCCAGATATATAGCGCAGCCGTCTGGTGACAGCTCATGCGCAACGGAGCGACGGAATAGGGATAATTGGTCTGTTCAAGAACCAGGGCGCGCTCCAGGGGGCATCGGTCTGTCCCCGCATCCGGGGCGAGCGGCGTGTAGCCAACCTGAGCCTTGTCGAGCAGTTCATAACAAAGATCCGTATCGGCCTTGATGCGCGCGAGTTTGAAGCCGGTCGCAACGCCGATCGGGTCATTGAGATTGATAGGCCGAAGCGGATTGTGCTGGGGTGGCAGATAGTCATTGCCAATCGTAATCGCCAGGATAACAGCTGCAACCACACCAAGCTGCTTGATTAGCCGTGGAAGCGTGTTCTTCATGACTTAAACAGCTCGACCTTTCTGCTAACCTGACGCAACGGGACCGATTCCCGGCAACCTATTGCCGATCGAAGGAGCCGCCATGTCCGATCTCTTGGACCATGAAGATGGCAACATAATCAATGAACCATTGAGCGAGGCGCTGACAAAACGCTATCTCGCCTATGCGCTGTCGACCATTACCTCCCGTGCACTACCGGATGTGCGTGATGGCCTGAAGCCCGTCCAGCGGCGTATTCTCTATGGCATGCGGGAACTTAAACTGGATCCCGACTCCGGCTACCGAAAGTGTGCGAAAATTGTCGGCGATGTCATGGGTAACTATCACCCGCATGGCGACAGTGCGATCTATGATACGCTTGTACGTCTCGCCCAGGACTTTTCGGTGCGCTATCCACTTGTCGACGGGCAGGGCAATTTCGGCAATATCGACGGGGATAACGCCGCCGCCTACCGTTATACGGAAGCGCGGATGACAGAGGCCGCAAAGCTTCTGCTTGAGGGGCTCAATGAAAACGCGGTCGACTTCAAGGACAACTATTCCGAAACCGAGACCGAGCCGGTCGTCCTGCCCGCTGGCTATCCCAACCTTCTGGCCAATGGCGCGAATGGCATTGCCGTTGGGATGGCAACCTCCATTCCGCCGCACAATGTTGCTGAAGTCATTGATGCGGCCCTGTTGCTGATTGACGACCGGGAGACCCCGCTCACCGAGCTGATGAATGTGATGCCAGGGCCGGACTTTCCGACAGGCGGTGTGATTGTCGAGCCGCGCCGCGCTATCCGGGAGGCCTATGAAACCGGCCGTGGCGGCTTTCGCGTGCGGGCACGCTGGCACACCGAAGACCTTGGGCGCGGCACGTGGCAGATCGTGGTCACGGAGATTCCGTTCCAGGTTCAGAAGTCGCGCCTGATCGAGAAGTTGGCCGAGCTGATCGAGACCAAGAAGGCCCCGCTGCTCAGCGATATCAAGGATGAGAGTGCGGAAGACATACGTATCGTGCTTGAGCCGCGGGCAAAGACGGTCGAACCGGACGTACTGATGGAGAGCCTTTTCAAGTCATGTGACCTGGAATCACGCTTTTCCATGAACATGAACGTCCTGCACAAGGGCGCGCCTCAGGTGATGGGGCTGCGCGGTGTTCTTCAGGCCTATCTCGATCATCGCCGCGAAGTCGTCGTGCGGCGGGCCGAGTTCCGTCTCGACAAGATCGACAAGCGCCTGCACCTGCTGGATGGTTATCTTGTCGCCTATCTCAATATTGATGAGGTCATCCACATCATCCGTGAGGAGGATGAACCCAAACAGGTCATGATCGAACGGTTCGGGATTACCGACATACAGGCCGAAGCCATCCTCAATCTCCGCCTGCGTGCCTTGCGCAAGCTGGAAGAGATGGAGATCAAGCGTGAGCATGAGAAGCTCACCGAAGAGCGGGAGCAGATCACCGCCTTGCTGGGCTCAACCCGGCGTCAGTGGACGAAGGTTGGCAAGGAGCTCAGGGAGGCCCGGAAGGTTTTTGGGCCAGACACAGAGCTGGGGCGCCGCCGCGCATCGTTCGAGGATGCACCCGAAATCGATCTGAGCGCAGCGCTTGAAGCGTCAACCCCGAAAGAGCCGCTGACCGTGATCCTGTCTTCAATGGGCTGGATCCGTGGCATGAAGGGCCACGGGCTGGATCCGGAAGCGACCAAGTTCAAGGAAGGTGACTCCCTCTATCTGAGCGAGGAAGTCTACACCACGGACAAGCTGATCCTCCTGTCCAGCGATGGCCGTGCCTTTACGCTCGGTTGTGACAAGCTGCCGGGCGGACGTGGGCATGGTGAACCCATACGGTTGTCGATCGACCTTGAGGACAGTGTTGGAATTGTCGCCATGTTCAAGCTCGATGCTGGCCGGAAGCGACTGGTGGCTTCTGACATAGGCTATGGGTTCGTGCTGCCGGAAGCGGAACTGGAATCCAACCGGCGTTCCGGCAAGTCAGCGGTGAACACAGGTGGCGGCAAGCTGTTGAAATGCGATGTCGTGACCGGAGACCATATTGCCGTGATCGGGACAAACAGGAAAATGCTCGTCTTCCCGCTTGATGAGCTCCCGGAAATGCCGCGTGGCAAGGGCGTCAAACTGCAAACCTATCGTGGCAAGGACCAACTCGGCGACGTCACGACGTTCAATCGCGAAGAAGGGCTTGTCATCCAAGATGCGGCGGGGCGTTCACGCGCATTCCCGGAATGGGAGGAATGGCTCGGCAAGCGCGCTCAGGCCGGCAAGGCTGCGCCTAGAGGCTTCCCGAAATCAGGGCATTTTTCTGGATAGCTTGCCTTGGCCAGAGGCTAGGGCTAGTGGAGATAGAGGCCGTTTTGGTGGGGGAGGTCCTTGAATGACGTTTGTTTATATTCTTCTTGGTGCGCTGGCGATTGTCGCCGTCTTCCTGATTGGTATCTACAACTCGCTTGTGGCCAAGAAACAGAAATGCAATCAGGCCTTCGCCGATATTGATGTCCAGCTCAAGCAGCGCCAAAATTTGATCCCCAACCTGGTCGAGACCGTGAAGGGATATGCCTCGCATGAGCGTGAAACACTCGATGAGGTCATCCAGGCCCGAAATTCAGCTGTCTCGGCAGAAAATCCCGGCGAGATGGCACAGGCTGAAGGTGCGTTGACAGGCGCGCTCGGCCGCCTGTTTGCCCTGGCGGAATCCTATCCGGACCTGAAGGCCAATGAGAACTTCAAGGAGCTTCAGGACGAGCTGTCCGTCATAGAGGACAAGCTTGCCGCAGCCCGGCGTTTCTACAATGCTGCCATTCAGGACTACAACACATCGCGCGAGCAGTTCCCCAACTCTATCGTCGCGGGCATGTTTACATTCCCTGAGCGGGAATTCTTCGACCTTGGCGGAGAGCGCACCGAGCTCTCCACGGTTCCTGAAGTCAAATTCTGATCCGTTCTGTCCAGTCCTGCTGGAGATGGCCTACTTTGCGACCAGTGAAGGCAGCCATGTCGCAAGGCCGGGCAGGGCAGCAACCAGAAGAATGATAATAAGCTGAAGCCCGATAAAGGGCAGCGCTCCGTGCCAGATTTCGCTCGTTTTTACACCGTCTGGGGCAGCGCCCCGCAGATAGAATAGCGCAAAACCGAAGGGCGGTGTGAGAAAGCTCGTCTGCAGGTTCAGAGCCATTAGAATGGCCAGCCAGACCGGGTCGAACCCCATAACGATCAGTGGTGGTGTCACGAGTGGCACAACAACGAAAATGATCTCGATGAAGTCCAGGAAAAAGCCAAGCAGGAACATCACTATCATGGCGCCGATGAGTGCCCCCCATTTACCGCCGGGGATGGCATTCAGAAGGTCGGCAACAATCTCGTCTCCGCCGAAGCCCCGGAAGACCAGAGAGAACAGGGATGCCCCGATGAGGATCAGGAAGACCATGGCGGTAATATGCACACCGCTGGTCAGCGCCGGTTTCAACTGGTCTTTCCGGTGAAGGATGAGCATTCCGGCAAGAAGGCCTGCAAAGAAGACAATGCTGGCAACCAGCGTGATTGCGACCCCGGTCGCAGCCAATGCCCCCGCACCGGCCACGCCGAGACGGAGGTCAATGACATTCGTGATGGCAACGATCAGCATGAGCGCGGCGAACGAGGCGTAGACCGGATAGGCAAGCGCCATGTCGTCCGGGCCGTAGAGCCTCAACCCTGCCAGTAGAATCGCGCCGGCGACGCCGATAGCGGCAGCCTCTGTCGGTGTCGCGATACCAGCCAGAATAGCCCCGAGCACTGCGATGATAAGCAGGAGAGGGGCCCCAAGACCGAACAGTATTTCCTTCTTGCTCAGCGGATCGGACGTCTCGTCCACGGTCGGTGGGCACCGTTCTGGTCTGAAGATCGCATTGAACGCGATCCATGCGAGGTAAAGACCGACAAGGATCAGTCCGGGCAGCAGGGCGCCGGCAAACAGGTCGCCAACCGAGACAACGAACCCTCCCACATCCATCTCTGAAGCCGCCTGGCTCGCAGCATTCGAGACAGCATCGGCCAAGAGGATCAGCACGATGCTCGGCGGTATGATCTGCCCGAGCGTTCCAGAAGCGGCAATCGTGCCTGACGCAAGCCGGGTATCGTATTTCTGCTGGAGCATGGAGGGCAGGGCAATCAGGGTCATCGTGATAACGGTGGCCCCGACAATGCCGGTAGAGGCCGCCAGCAGGGCACCGACCAGGACGACGGCATAGCCCAGCCCCCCACGGACGCGGCCGAGCAGTCGGCTGGCGATGTGGAGCAGGTCTTCTGCCACGCGGGAGCGTTCGAGGATAACGCCCATCAGGATAAACAGTGGAACGGCAACAAGTGTCTCGTTCTGCATGATGGCGCCGCCCTGAATCCGGGCTGGCAGGTTACTCAGCAGGGATTCCGGAAACACACCCAGCCCCAGACCGATGAGTGCGAAGATTAGCGCGATGCCACCAAGGGTCAGGGCAACCGAATACCCGGCCAGCAGTGCGGCGATGGCGGCAATGAACATGCCGAGGGCGAGAACAAGTTCAAGCTCCATAATGGCTGCTCATTGTCGGTGTGGCTTCATCTTCAGAAGGCATGCCGCCTGTCAGTCGAAGGGACGCCTTGAGCGCGATCGATAGCCCTTGCGCCATCATGAGTACGGCAAAGACAGGCAGCAGGGTCTTGAAAATGAACAGGATGGGCAGGCCATCGCTCTCGCGTGAGCCTTCGAGCAGGGACCAGGACCGCGTCAGCCCGTCTTCGCCTGTCGTGATCAGGCGAATACAGATCGGAAAGAGAAACAGGAACGTACCTGCCAGTTCAATCCAGTCCCGGCCGCGCTCGCCAAACCGGGGGCGCAGGATATCGACCCGGACATGAGCGTCGCTCAGGAGTGCGGAGGCCGAGCCCAGCATGAAGACGGCCGCAAAGGTGTAGATCACGGATTCCGACAGCCAGGTCCAGGACAGCGCGAAAGCATAGCTCGCGATCACGACGGCCAGCTGTAACAGTACGAGCGCGACAGCGCATACGATAGCGACATTCAGCGCCCAGCGTGTCACGCGGTCAATCTGTGGATAAAGGGCTTTTGATGGTGCCGTGAATGGCCCCGGCACAGCGAGTGTCAGAAGTGGCAGGAGAAAAACCGGCAACAGGATTATGCCGATCCACTTCAGGAAGGCGCCAAGCTGAAGGAAGATATCAGCGTCCATCCCTAGCGTTCCCTGCTGGCCTGACCGAGTTCACGTGCGGCGTAATAGGGGCCATCAGAGACAGCTGCCCAGTCTGACATGGTTTTCAGACCGGCCTCGAAACTCTCGTAGATCCGTTTTTCAATCCCGTCGCGCCCTGATGCTGCGCGTACATCGCGTGAGGCTTCGGCCATCGCCTTCACGACATCATCGGGGAATGAGCGAAGTTTGACTCCATGCTCACTGGTCAGGATGTCGAGATAGCGTGCGTTCTGATACGTGAATTCACCAAGCGACGTATGGTTCACGGACTCGCAGGCCGCCTGGATGAGCGCCTGTTCTGATTTGGTGAAACTGTTCCAGAGATTGAGATTAATGCCGACGGCGAGGCTCGCACCGGGCTCATGGAAGCCGGGACCGTAGTAGAAAGGGGCTTCCCGGTAGAAGCCGAGCGAATAATCATTCCATGGGCCGACCCATTCGGTCGCGTCGATATTGCCGGTCTGGAGCGCCTGATAGATTTCTCCACCCGGAAGTGCTTTTGCGGACCCGCCTAGCGCCCGCAGGACATCGCCGCCCTGTCCCGGGATACGCATCTGAAGCCCGACAAGGTCATCGAGACCCCTGATCTCCTTACGGAACCAGCCGCCCATCTGGTGACCCGTATTCGCGCCCTGGAAAGCCTTGATTCCGAAGTCGGCGGACAGCTCATCCCATAGCTCTTGCCCCCCGCCATAATCGATCCAGCCCATAATCTCCTGTGCCGTCATGCCAAACGGGACGGCCGTGAAGAAGGGGTAGGCAGGCGATTTCGCCGTCCAGTAATATTCTGCGCCATGATACATGTCAGCGGAGCCATTCGCGACGGCATCGAAGCTCTCGAAGGCTGGTACGAGCTCGCCTGCGGCAAAGACTTTCACCTCAATCAGTCCGTCCGACATGTCATGAATGCGCTGGGCGACACGCTCAGCCGCTTCACCGAGTCCCGGAAGGCCTTTCGGCCATGTCGTGACCATGTTGAGCTGACGACGGTTCCGGCTGACGGCGGGTGCGGATGGTGATGTTCCGGGGCCGCTCTGATTTGGATTGCTGAACGACGCTGCCGCCCCGCCAATACCGAGCAGGCCCGCGCCAAGCAGGTTACGTCTGCGAATCATGTCCTCCCCCAAACTTTCGGGACGTTATCGCCTGCTTTTTCAGGGCAGGCTTTTATTCGTCCTCTTGAAGCCGACGCCAGACCGGCCCGTCAAGCACCTCAAGCGGCTGGAAGCGCTTCTTGTAGGCCATTTTGGGGCTCTGCTTGATCCAGTAGCCGAGATAGACATGCGGCAGACTGTAGGATGCGGCATTCATGATGTGATCAAGAATCATGAATGTGCCGAGGCTGCGCTTGGGCTGTCGGGTATCAAAGAATGTGTAGACCATTGAAAAGCCGTCCCGCAGAATGTCTGTCAGGGAGACGGCGATCAGCGGCGCGTCTTCTTCCGGGCCCTGCCGATATTCGAAAAGAACTGTCTGGACAGGGGTCTCGTTCACCATTCCCGCATATTCGCGGAATCCCATGTCAGACATCCCGCCACCATCGTGGCGGTTGACGAGATAGTGCTTCAGCAGCCGGTATTGCTCCCGCGTGGCTTTCGCCTCTACGGGACGGCGCACAAGGTCCTTGTTCTTGCGAAGGACACGGATCTGATTCCGGCTTGGTTCAAACCGGGTGGTGTCCACACGCACGCTTCGGCAGGCATTGCAGTTCGGGCAAGCTGGCCGGTAAGCTACGGACTGACTGCGGCGGAAGCCCGCCTGGCTGAGTTGATGGTGCAGGGAATCAGGCGCTGCCTGGCCAAGGTGTGTGAAAGCCTTTCGCTCGAACTGGTCAGGCAGGTACGGACAAGGGGTCGGCCCTGTCACATAAAAGCGAAGGCCCTGGCGGACGCCGGGAACGGTAAAGAGGGATTCATCAAGCTTCATCGTCAACGATTAAGGCACTCATAGATCAAAACGCCAAGGGGCGAGTAACGCAAACGCCGCCCATATGACCAATATTAATGGACCACCAAACTTTACGAAATCCGAAAATTTGTAATGACCGGGCGCCATTACAAGCATGTTGGTCTGATATGCCACAGGTGAGGCGAAACTGCAGTTGGCTGCGTAAATCACCGCCAGGATATAGGGTAATGGGTCTGAATTGGTCGAATGTGCTGCCTCGAGGGCTATCGGGGCGAAGAGGACAGCTGCTGCCGCGTTGCTGAGAATGTTTGTCAGGATGGCGACGCATATGAAGACCGCAGACAGGACGGCGAGCGGGCCATAGGGTGAGGCAAAGCCGACAACACCATCAGCGATCAGGGCGGCTGCGCCAGTGCGTTCAAGGGCAATCCCCATGGCCAGAGCGGCCCCGATAACGAGGAAAATACGCAGGTCGAGCGCCCGGCTCGCCTGGCGTATGTTGAGGCATCTGAACACAATCATCGCTGTGGCGGCCAGAACCGAGGCGACAAGGATTGTCGTGATGTTCAGGGCAGCCAGCAGGACCATGATGACCGCAATGATCCGGGCCGCAACGCCCTTCGCCGTGATGGGGATTTCACTGAGAGACCACTCCAGAAGGATGAGGTCGCGGCTATTGCGCAAATCCTGGAAAACACCGGTCGGTCCGCAAAGCAGAAGTGTATCCCCCGACTCGAGGCGAATTTGACCGAGCTTTGCCCGGATCATGCGTGAACGCCGCTGGATGCCGAGGACGACAGCCGAGGTCAGTCGCCTGAATCCGAGCAGCTCGATCGTGCGTCCAGCCATCCGGGAACCCGGAGCAATAACCGCTTCGACCAGGCTCAGCTGGGGCAGGTCTGTATCAACGTCCTCTGTGTTTGAGCCGCCATTCCACAATTGCTGCAAGACTCCCGGACGCGAGGCGAGAAGGTCTGTCAGCGCTTTCCGCGTCGCTGCGACGATGACAAGGTCGCCCCTTTGCAGCTCCATATCCTCAAATGGCGGGAGAATGGCATGTTCTCCGCGCTGGATCATCCGAACAGTCATGTCCCTGAGATCCGGGAACATGCCGGCGACGGGCGCCTTGCCGAGCAGGAAGTGGTCTTCCGTCACTTCGAACTGGGCAACGAATTGCTTGCCGGACGGCATGATTTCGTCGGCAAAGTTGTCGCGTTTGGGCAGGAGGAACCGCGCCATTACGGCAATGTAGACAAGGCCAACGGCTGCAAGGATGAGGCCCATCGATGTCTGTTCGAAAAAGCCGAGGCGAATACCGTCGATCCGGCGAAGGGCATCGGCGGCGAGCAGGTTTGTTGATGTCCCGATCAGGGTAGTCATGCCGGCCAGGATGGAAACGAAACTCAACGGCATCATGAGACGCGACGTACTTGTCTTCATACGTACGGCAATGGCGCTCATGACCGGTAAGAACATGACAACGACAGGGGTATTGTTGGTAAAGGCGCTGATGGCGAAGACAGCCAGGAAGGTGGAAACCAAGGTCGAAACCGGACGTCTGCCATACCAGCGCACCAACGCTTTCGTCGGCCCGTCAATCGCGCCTGTCTGGAACAGACCCTGACCGACAACCAGAAGCGCCATGATGGTAATCAGCGCCGGATTGCCGAACCCGGACAGAAGATCTGCCGACGTGATCGGTTCTCCATCTGCGCCTATGGCACCGGGCAGTGAAAAGATCACGAGGAACATGGCGACGACACCGATGGAAACGATTTCCATCGACCAGCGGTCGAGCATGTACAGAACTATGGTCGCGAGAACCGCCAGCAGGCTGGCCCACATGGGCCAATCTGAAATGAACTCACCGGCCATCCGGCCTCCTTGCCTGTCGGACCGGCTTGCAGGTCCCTAACGCGCGTCGAGATGCACAACTATGCTCAAGCGCCGGTTCTGTGGCAAGGAAGGGTTTTCGTTTGACAGCGGACGAGTATCTGCAAGACCTGTCACACTGGAGATCAGGTGTGCGGGAACACCATGCTCAGCCATTGCGCGTCGTGCGGCATTCGCCCGGTCAGCTGACAGTTCCCAGTTGGAATAATTTTTCTGGCGAATCGGCTGGCTATCTGTGTGACCTTCGATAGAGACGGGCAGGCCGACTTGAATAACGGCCTCAGCCGCCAGTCCAACAAGCCTCTCCCCGCGGGTATTCAGTCCGCTCCGGCCGGTTTCGAACAACGGAGAACGATCGAGGTCGATGAGGTTGATCCGTATGGATCCGTCACTACGCTCAAGGCTGACATTAGCTGTCTGCGATGCGAACAGGGGTGACTGGAGAAGACGGTCTTCAGTCAGAGTTGCAAGCCTGGCCTCGTTTGAAGCTGCCTGCTCGACAGGAGCCGGTGCGCCGAAAGACTTGGCGACATCCTTACGGGCGCCGGGGGTCGCACCATTTACGAGCCACATGATTAGGAAAAGCGCACACAGCGCTGTCAGGAAATCCGCGTAGGCGAGCTTCCATCCGCCGAGGCGGCGAACTGGCGCCCGGGGCGTTCTGCCCTCAAGGCTACAAGAGGCGAATTCAAATGCCATCCAATCCCGATCTTTCTGATCTGGGATCATGCAGTAACATGGCTGTCTTGAAGCCACGTCTCGGTAATCATTGAAATTTCAAGTAAATCGTGACGATCCTTGTTTTGCATGCTTGCACGGTTCACCGGGTTGGCTTGTTCCGGGATGTCTGCAACCTAGGGCCTGACGATGCTGGCGATGAATGAAAGAGGTCTCCAATGAGCAAATGCACATTTCTTGGGCTGGGGGTCATGGGCGCCCCGATGGCAGGTCATCTCGCCAGGCAAGGGCATACGGTAAAAGTCTGGAACCGCACCGGGAAAAAGGCAGAGGCGTGGGCAAGGTCTAACGAGGGGGAGGTTGCCAGTGAGGCCGCTGATGCGGTCTTGGGCAGCGAATTCGTCTTCATGTGTCTTGGGGATGATCCAGATGTCGAAGCTGTCTTCGATGTGATCGAGAGCAATCTTGCTGCCGGCATGACGGTTGTCGATCATACGACAGGCAGTGCTGCGCTTTCCCAGCGTCTTTATGAACGTTGCATCAAGCGCGGAGCGAACTTCATTGATGCCCCGATCTCCGGGGGGCAGGCCGGTGCGGAGAACGGCAAGCTGACGATCATGTGTGGTGGCGACGCATCTGCGATGGAAAAGGCCGTTCCCATCATGAAGGCTTATGGGCACCGCATTACCCATATAGGTGAGAGCGGCGCTGGCCAGTTGGCCAAGTCCGTAAACCAGATCTGTATTGCGGGCCTCGTTCAGGGACTCTCCGAAGGTATACATTTCGCCGAAACCAATGGGCTGGATATTTCCAGGGTCATGGAAGCGATCTCCGGTGGCGCCGCCCAGAGCTGGCAGATGGAGAACCGCTGGAAAACAATGTCAGAGCGCGAGTTCGATCATGGCTTCGCTGTCGACTGGATGCGCAAGGATCTGAGAATTGCGCTGGAAACAGCCCGGCAGTCCGGAGCCAGCGTCCCCGTGACCGCTCTGGTCGACCAGTACTATGCCGACATACAGGCCATGGGGGGAAGCCGCTGGGATACGTCAAGCCTGATCGAGCGCCTCAAGTCACCGCAGCGTGGCAAATAGGGTGCGTCAGGTTGATATCCATCTGAGAGATCGCGACAAGGATGTCGTCGTGCGCGCCATCAAGGCTTTCGAGCCTGTGGACTGGATGGTTTTTCCTGTCGAACAGCATGACCGCACCCTGATCCGTGTCATCATGCACGACGGTCGCACACAGACACTTACGGATGCAGTTCAGGATTCGCTTGAAGGGCAACGCGGCTGGCGGATAACCATGATGCCGCTTGAAGCGACCCTCCCTGAGCCGGAGCCCATGGCGGATGATGAAGCGAAGGCCAACCTCCAGGTTTTACGAGAGGAACTACTCGACGACGTCACCCGCGAGGCTGCGCTGAATCGCGATTTCCTGATCCTGTCCGGATTATCGACTATTGTCGCAGCAATCGGCCTGAATGCTGACGGTGTGGCGGCTGTTATCGGTGCGATGGTGATCGCGCCATTGCTCGGGCCCATCCTCGGTTTTTCGCTTGGAGCGGGACTTGGGAATTTTCCCCTCATACGCGAATCCGGACGAACGCTCGCGGCCGGTATCGCCGTCGCGCTCGGCGTTGCTTTCCTGATTTCATTTCTCCTGCCCCTCAACAAGGAAAGTCACGAATTAATGTCGCGAGCGGAAGTCCGGCTTGACGGCGTTGCCCTGGCGCTTGCAGCGGGCGGGGCAGCAGCGCTTTCCATGGCGCAGGGGCGTTCAGCCGTCCTCGTCGGCGTCATGGTTGCCGCGGCTCTCTTGCCGCCGGGCGCTGCTCTTGGGCTTTTCCTGGGGGCACAGGAGTGGGCGCTCGCCTCCCGCGCGGGCCTGCTACTCCTTTTGAATGTGACCTGTCTGATCCTCTCTGCACTGGCAGTTTTCCGCCTGAAGAATATCCGGCCGCGTGGATGGATCGATCAGCGCAATGCAGACCGCGCGACCTGGATAAATGCAGGTTTTTCAGTTGCGTTCCTGCTTCTGGTCGTGACCCTGATTATTGTCCTGGATCTCGGGCGGGCGGTCGAGATTGGATAGAGAGCCCCAAACGTAACTTAGACGGCAGGTTCTCGTACAAGCAGGAGTGAGAACGTTGGCAAAAGATACAAACAAGACCCAGCAGACGGAGGCGTCGCCAGAAGCCTTCATCAGGTCCGTTGAGAATGCGACAAGGCGCGCGGATGGATTAAGGCTTCTGGACATCTTTGCCAGTGTGACAAACCTCCAGCCGAAGATGTGGGGGCCGAGCATCATCGGTTATGGACGATATCACTATAAGTATGACAGCGGGCGCGAGGGCGACTTCCTCATGACGGGTTTCTCTCCGCGCAAGGCCAATCTGGTCCTTTATATCATGCCAGGCTATCAGGATATGAGCGAGCCTCTTTAACGCCTTGGCAAGCACAAGCTCGGCAAGTCGTGTCTTTATATAAACAAGCTCGCTGATATTGATGAGGGCGTACTCGCGGAGATCATCTCTGATGGTGTTCAATATATGCGTGCGAAGTATGAAACCTGGGAAGAGTAGGCGACCAATACCCGTTGTCAGAAGGTATTGATCATCTCCTCCAGAACTTCATCGATCCGCCTGCGCGCGACACCATGACTTAAGGCGCTATTGCTCAGATAGATCGCAAAGGCGTACTGGCGCCCACTACGGGCCGTGAAATATCCCGCCAGACCATCTGCACCGAACAGTGTCCCGCTTTTCGCCCTGACGACACCGCTCTGCACGCCGCGTGTCAGCCGGTATTCGAGTGTGCCGTCCTGCCCGTTTCCAGCCAGTAACCCGGACCATGCCTCGTACCAGTCCTGTCCGGCCGCCCAGACGAGGAGGCCGGTCATCGTGTCAGGTGTTACCCGGTTGTAGACCGACAGGCCCGACGCATCCGAAATGTCAAAATCCCGCCGGTCGGCGCCCGCTTCGGTGAGTATATCCTCCATGAGCTCTATACCGGCTTCTGTGGTCTGGTCGTCGCGAGTCATTGAGAGGTGGTGCAGCAAGACTTCGGCATGGAAGTTATTACTCTCATGCAGGATTTCAGTCAGCGTGGTACGCGGATCTGGCCGGTCCTGCTGGAAGAGGAGTTCTGGTGCTTCCGGGGGCGCGGCAACCGGTGTGACTTCATCCTGACGCCGCACCAGCCCATGCAATGTTACGCCTTTCCTTGTGAGCTGGTCGTGCAAAAGACGTCCGGTATGCAGGGACGGGTCACTCAAACCGAAGCTCAGTTGAACCGGCCCGGTGCTGAGCCCGATTGTACCTGTAAGTTCTCCCCAGTTCGATCCGGGTTGCATGAAGAATTCGAGATCGAAGCCGTACTGGGTCGTCGTTGCGTTTGATGTGTCTACGTTGAAGGCTTGCGCATCTCTCCAGCTCAACTGTGGCGGCGTGCCAAGGCTGCTGCCTGGGCGTACTTCCGCTTTCGCAACAGCGTCATTCACACTAAGCGCCGATATTGACGTGCCGTATGCAAAACGCAGGTCATCGTGGGGCCAGCCGTCCGGCCAGTGCGGACGCTGGAAGAGGCTGTCATCAACATCAATATTCTGGATATCAGTGATACCGCGCGCCACGACTGCGTCGGCCAGGTCTGACAGGCAGGATTCCTCGCAGTCTGCGGCGTTAGAGAGGTTTGCATCGCCTGTTCCCTGAATGACAAGGCTTGGGTAGGGCGCACCGGCTTCCTGTTGCAGGTAGAGGGCAGTGCCCTTGGGCCACCTTTCTGCGTCAAGGTTGCCAATGTGCTCGAATGCTGCGGCTGTTGTCACCAGCTTCAGGGTCGAGGCGGGTGCCAGCCGGGCATCTGCATTCACATCGACAAATGACGTGCCATCCAGGGCCATGACACTAATGCCCCAGCGACCACCTTCGGGATCAGCAAGATCACCTTCTGTAATAAGCGATTGTGCCGATGCCGGCAGGGTTGCGAGGACGAGCGTGGTTATGGTGCAGGCAGCGGTATGGGGTCTGGGCAGACAGGCAGGCCAGAGTGTCATTATGCCCCCAGCTTCCGGGCAGCGTCTTCGGCAAAGTAAGTGATTATGCCGGAAGCCCCGGCGCGTTTGAACGACATGAGCGTTTCGAGCATGACCTTGTCTGCATCGATCCAGCCTTTAGCGCCTGCAGCCTTGATCTGCGCATACTCGCCGGACACCTGGAAGGCGATGGTCGGTACGGCAAAGGTTTCGGATACCCGCCGGACGATATCCAGGTAGGGAAGCCCCGGCTTGACCATGACCATGTCGGCGCCTTCTTCGATATCCATCGCAACTTCGCGCAGAGCTTCATCGGAGTTTGCCGGGTTCTGCTGATAGGTCTTCTTGTCTCCCTTCAGGGCTGTGGCAGAGCCAACGGCATCCCGGTAAGGGCCATAGAAACTGCTGGCATATTTCGCCGCATAGGAAAGGATCATCGTGTTCCGGAAGCCGCCGTTCTCAAGGGCGTCACGTACTGCGCCGACCCGACCGTCCATCATGTCGGAGGGGGCCACGACATCGACACCGGCCTCCGCCTGTACCAATGCCTGGGCGACCAGAAGTTCTGAGGTCTCGTCATTCAGGACGTAACCATCCTCGTTAATCAGGCCGTCATGGCCATGACTTGTGAACGGATCGAGAGCGACGTCACAAATGATGCCAACATCTGGAGCCGCATCCTTCATGGCCTTGATCGCGGTTGGAATGAGACCGTCAGGATTGAGGGCTTCGCTGCCGGTCTCATCTTTCCTGCCAGGATTGATATGCGGAAAAATGGCGATTGCCGGTATGGATAAAGCCTGGGCTCTTTTCGCGGCTTTCGCCGCTTCAGCGACATTCAGACGGTACAGGTCCGGCATGGAGCCAACCGCAGTTTTGGGCTCATCCCCATCATGAACGACCATGGACCAGATGAGATCAGAGGGCGACAGGCTGTTCTCGCCAGCCAGGTTCCTGACCCAGGGTGCCACCCTCAGGCGTCGTAGGCGTGTGCGCGGATATGTCTGGGGGAATGGAGAAGTCATGGACTAGGTTCTAACGTTTCAGTGTGTCTTGCGAAGCCGCTTTTTCATGAATGTGCGTGCGTTCACATCCATGTGCTGCGATTGCTCTTCTTCGATAGCAAGCATGTAAGAGGCAATGTTGGCGGGCTCCAGGCATTCGTAACCAAGTGATCTGTAAAAAGGGGCGTTCCATTTCAGGTCGCGGAATGTCGATAATGTAAGCGCCGATACGCCTTTTGTTTTCGCCTCCGCTTCAATATGAGCCATGAGCGCTCGTCCG
This sequence comes from Henriciella sp., assembly GCF_029936995.1. GTDB lineage: Bacteria > Pseudomonadota > Alphaproteobacteria > Caulobacterales > Hyphomonadaceae > Henriciella. Next base: position 473,177 of record NZ_JAPYRE010000003.1, on the reverse strand, counting down.
GCTCCGCGCCTGCCATGGATCGGGTCGACACTGATCTGCTCGATATAGAGATCATCGCCATAAGTCGTCGCCATCACGAAGCCGATGGGAATCTCCGTCTTCAGTCTGGCGACATAAAGCCAGCCTGCGTCCAGGGCGTGTTCGAAGGCACTGGCGGGGACGTGATCGTTAAGCGCTTCAGCGCTCAGCAGGCCTGTCGGTGCAAACAGGGTCGAAGCGGCTTTGTCTATGGCAATGAGACGATCAATTTCTTCGTGTTTGCCACTGCCTACCCGTATGCTGAGTGCAGCCGCCTTAGGGTGCCTGCTGGTATAAGAAGAGTCTCTGGGCATCACATGAAAGTTTCCGGGGCCTGCCAGAATACAAGTATCCAGATCCGGTGCAGTCCGCCAGCAGAACCATGGTTCAAAGAACGATAGTTTCGGAGCTTAGTAGCCTTATGCCGACAAGCGGTCCTCTTTGCCATTGGCGATTGGCCTTGCACCGTTTGATCTTGCGCTTGTCAGGGCTGACAATCTCAACAGTGAAGCGGGCAGGAAGGATGACGCTGTTCTGAAGCAGGATCTTCGCGCCCTCTGGGACATGTCTTTGACAACGAAATCGAGCTTGAAGCCTGTATCGAGCACGAGTGTCCCACTGGTGCTTACGTCAAATCGCGGATGTTCGCGATTTTCATTCATCAACGCCTCCACGGCAGCTCCGATTGGAGATGCAGGGGGTTTTTGCCTCCATATCTCTGCCGATTGTCGATGACATCGTGGACCTTTCAGAATTCATGACTGTTCGTCGCTCACCATTATATGATTAGGCTGCACTGAAGTCGAAAACCTATAGACAGCACTGATGATAATGTTCGCCATCTCTTTCAAGGCCGTCTCTGCGCTCGAAAATTAACCAAATACCCGGCATTTGTTAACGAAGTAGGGCTTCTGGAGGGGCGTGTTTAACGAAATATAAGCAAGTGCAGTCTAAATCAGATGAAACTACAACAAAAGTTGAGTGATGATGGTGGTAAAAATGAATAACGCTGCACAAGCAGTGGCCGGGACAGAACCGGTTGCTGATTCCTTTCTCAAGTCTCTTTCCCTGCTCGAACAGGCACACCGACGTCTTCATGATGTCGTCAAGGACGACCTTGAACGTGCCGGTGAGCGTCATCTGACGGGTGTTCAGGCCCTTCTGATCTACGAAATCGGTGAGGGCGAGACCCCTGCGTCTGTCCTGCGGGCACGAGGCGCTTTTGCGGGCACAAGTCTTTCCTATAACATCAAGAAGCTGCAGGAAGGCGGTTACCTCGTTCAGTCACGCTCGGAAGCTGACAAGCGCACCGTGCACCTGAAGCTGACAGACCGAGGCCACAATGTGCGCAAGCGCGTCGAGGGGTTGTTCTCCAAGCAGGCAACAGCGCTCGAACCAACCGCGAGTGTCCGGCCCACAGACCTGGCCCAGCTGAACAAGACGGTTTCGCGCCTTGAACGCTTCTGGTCAGACCAGATCCGCTTCCGGCTCTAATTAAGCCTTCTCAACATCAGGTGGAGCTCTTATGAAGAGCTTCATCGATGCTGAGGTGGGTTCTCATATCTTTTCTGGCAGTCCAGGCATTGCCAGCATCTGCCAGCCCCTGGGGGCGGGCAGATGATCAGTTCTATACCAGGGTCGCCGTTTCCCGTTTTACCGTCGAAGGTCTCGACGGACTGCGAAGCGATACATATGGCGAGTATGGTCTGAACAATGACTGGACCGTTACGCTGAAATACGAGCGTGTGGACTTCGAAGAGTTCAGCGAATTCAGCAGTGATGGCGTTCGCGCGACATTGCGTAGAAGTTTTTCGCTGACGCCGAGCGTAGTAGCATCACTGGAAGGCGGCATGCTCAGAGGGGCTGCTATTGGTGGCGCTGCTGGCTGCGAGACCCTGGGGGCAGAAATGCGGGCAGGGGTGGGGCAGTCGCTTCAGCTCGGCGAGAAGCGCAAGAGAGATATATTCTGGTTTGCTGAAGGTGCTGTACGGGCGCATGATGATGGTTGTCTGAGACGCCGGCTCGAGCTCGGTTATGGCGAAAGGCTCACCCGGAACATCTGGCTGATTTCGCAGGCCTGGTTTGATGTCGGTACAACCAATGCCGCGTCCAGCAAGTACCAGCTTGAATATCTCTGGCGTGCAGGCGCTTTAGATATCTCTGCAGGAACGTTGCTGGAATTTGGCGGTGAGTTTGAAGAAAACGCATTCTTTATTGCATTGGCACGGCGTTTCTAGCGGTTGGCGTCCTCTGGAGGTTATTCCGGAAGATCGCCGGGCTCGTACCCGCTTTCCAGCATGAGATAGGCGATCACGGCTGTGCGGTCTCGCGGGCGGTGCACACCGGCAAAAGTCATGTTGTTACCGGGAAGGAAGCCACGGGGATTGCTCAACCAGTCCTGAAGCTTTGCTGGAGTCCAGACAAAGTCTGCTTCCCCGAGTACATCTGAATAGCTGTAAGAGGCGCGAGTGCCAGCTTCGCGGCCGATAATCTTGTGAAGGTTGGGGCCCACCAGATCCTGCCCACCCTGCCGGACCGTATGGCACGACCCACAAAATTTGAATGTCCGCCGGCCGAGCGAGTAATCGGCATTATTGTAAGGCGGCGGTAGGGACGAAAAGGCTTCATCTCCAGTGGCGCGAGGTGTCGTTCGTTTGTACGGGGCTTTTGTGTCTACAGGTGATTCCTGGGTCGTCTGTGATGTGTCTGATCGAACTTGAGCATTTTCATCCGGAGAGCAAGCACTCACCAGACCTGCGCAAAAAATCATAAATAATAATATAAAACAATTGGATGTGCGCATAATATGAAGTGCTTTATGGGTGAATTCTGTGCGTGTGTTTCTTTCTTATGCTTCTGTGTGGCAACTGGCTTTAGGGCGCGATGTCGCAACACATAAGAAGTGTGAGCGATTTGATAGCTTCTGTAAGCCTGATCTTAAATAACCGGCGCGATGCTTCATTCAACGAGATATACGGGTGATCTTCATTCCGCATGCGACTGCCGCACGCCTTTGCCGTCATGGGTGTCATTCTTTGGCATCTTGCCTGTCTGCCTGCACTGGCAGCGACAGGTAACGCGAATATACCCCTTCAGGTCGTACAGACATCTCCCCGGCCGGTCGTTGCGCTCTCCGAAGAGGCACCACGGCAGATCGCTTTTTTTGATATGGAGATAGGGGCAAAAAGTGTTCCGGCTCGTGCAGGATTTAGCCCCGTATCCGGCAAGCAGATGGTCGATGTGACAGGGCTTGGTGCCGGCTTCCAGCAGAACGGGAAGATGCTCGTACATGACCGCTCAGGAAGCGGCATACGCGCAGAGCTTGATATCACCTCAGGCACACTTCGGGCCGATGGCGCCATCACGGAACAAATTGACCTGGAAGCGGCGGCCAGCGGAGGACGGTTATGGCTAGACCTGACGGCTGTGGAAGCACTTACAGGCCAGCCTGTCAGCGTAGCGGCATTGCCGGATATGTCCGGTCGCGCAAACAAGCTGGCAAATGCAAAAGTGGTTGAGCCTGAAGCGAAATTCATTCCCGTTTCAGGGGTGCCTCTGGGGCACCAGTCCACGAGAAACCTTCGCCCATTCGTCGCTACGAAAAATATTATCAAGTCCGCTCCTCTGCGCCCTGCAGGGTTTTCTGGGGTATTCGACGAGCGCGTAAAAACGCCCGCGAATGATTCTGGACGTAAAGATTGGCGATCGACCGGAAGCTGGGACATCGAAGCGACCCACAGGAGCCAGCCTGCCATATCGGAAAACTTGCCTGAAACGGATATCGTCAGCTTCCAGAACGTTGCTGCAGATACAGAACAATCCAACCGGGACTCCAGTTCGGCGAAAAGGATAACTGAAGCGCGCCCAATATTGCTCAATGTGGCTTACGATCAGCCGGGTTCGGCTGGAGCATATGATAGCTCATCTTCCATGCGATCTGCGCCAAAGACCCTCAGGGCTACGAAAACCTTGGCGGAGTTAATCGAACCAGAGCAGACAGGCACGAAGGGCAGGGCTCAGGAAAATGTGTATCGAGGCACCGATGCGCTTTACGGTCGCTCTGTGAGCGACAGCTCAACTCGTTCTATTCCGGTGCCCGAACCGGTGCGTGTCGCCAAAGAAGCAGCTAAAGACCGGGAAAGGCCGACAGGTGCCCAGCTCCAGGGGGCAGTTTTTCTGGACATGGATGGGGATGGCCAGGCCGGACCTCAGGATGAGATGCTTGAAGGCGTAACGGTCAAGCTCATCGCTCTTGAAGGTTCGACAATCATCGAGCGAAGAACAGCGGCTTTCGGGCAGTTCGGGCTCAATGAGCTGAGACCTGGAAGATACAGGCTTGAAACCATGATGGGCTGGCGGCCGCATGGCGTCGAAATAGACGTCCCTGCTGGCCAGTCAGTCTTCAAGGTGCAGATTGGTATCCCGCTGGAGGTGCCGTTAGCTGAGCCTGTGGAGCTTCAGCTCGCGGCTGGTGCGGGCGCCATACCAGAGCGACGGCTACGATAGAAAAAGCCCGGCAGAGCGTGTCTGCCGGGCTCAAAAAGGGATCGAAGATAGGCGGGCTTACTCTTCGTCTTCAGCCAGCAGTTCTTCGCGAGTAACTTTCTTCTCGTCGACTTCGACCTGTTCAAGCAGGTGGTCGACGACCTTGTCCTCATAGATTGGCGCGCGAAGCTGGGCCATTGCATCCTGGTTCTGCTGGAAGAATTCCAGGACCTGACGCTCTTGCCCCGGGAACTGCTGTGCTTCGCGTACGAGGGCCTGCTGGACTTCCTGTTCGGAAATCTGGATTTCCGCAAGACGGCCAATCTCGGCAAGCACCAGGCCGAGGCGGACACGGCGCTCTGCGATTTTACGGTACTCTTCCTTGAGATCGTCTTCGGACTTGTCCTTGTCCTCATCGCTGACCCGCCCGGCGTCCATTTCCTGCTGGAGCTGTTGCCAGATCTGGTTGAACTCCATGTCCACCATTTTCGGGGGGAGTTCGAAGTCATGCTTCTCGTCGAGCGCATCAAGTAGGCTGCGCTTGGCCTTGGCGCGTGAAGCGTTGTCGAGCTCCTGCTGCAGTTGCTGCTTCACGAGGTTCTTGAGTTCTTCCAGCGAGTCGATGCCGAGACCCTTGGCGAATTCCTCGTCAATCTCCGGCGTCTTCGGCGCGCGAACTTCGTGCACGGTTACATCAAAGACGGCGTCCTTGCCGGCGAGGTGTTCGGCCTGGTAATTTTCGGGGAAGGAGACCTCGACAGCCTTCTCCTCACCAGCTTTTGTGCCGACGAGCTGCTCTTCAAAGCCCGGGATGAAGCTATTGGAACCCAGCACCAGCGTGTAGCCTTCTGCGGAGCCGCCCTCAAAAGCTTCACCGTCAACCTTGCCTGTGAAGTCGATCAGCACGGCATCGCCATCGCGCGCTTTCGCGGTCTTGCCACGGGCATCGTACTTCAGGTTGTTCTCGGCAACGCGGCCGAGTGCTTCGTTCAGCGCTTCGTCGTCAACCTCTGCCACCGGGCGCGTGATTTTCAGCTTTGAGGCATCTGCAGGCTCGAAGTCCGGCATGACATCGACGTGCATGTGGTAGGCGAGATCCTCGTCGCCAGCGAGCACAGCTTCCATGTCGCTTTCCATGTGCATGTCAGGCTGCGAAGCCGGACGAACCTCAGCATCGGCAATCGCCTTTTCGCTGGTTTCCTTCATCATTGCTTCGACGACTTCGCCCATGATGGACTTGCCGAACATCTTGCGTACATGTGTTGCCGGCACCTTGCCCGGGCGGAAGCCTTTCAGGCGCATCTGGGGGCGAATTTCTTCAATACGCTCGTCCAGACGCGATTGCAGGTCGCTAGCCGGCACCTTGACCTTGTATGTGCGGCTCAGGCCATCAGTGGTTTCGGTGCATTCCATCGTTCTAATTCCTTGTGCCCGTGGGCGCATGCCGCCCGTGAATGGCATAGATTGTCCTTGAAGCGGCGCTGTATGTCACAGCCTTGACTGACTGTCCATGCGGGCGTGTGGGGCAATTTCACATGGTGCGGATGGAGGGACTTGAACCCCCACGCCTCTCGGCGCCAGAACCTAAATCTGGTGCGTCTACCAATTCCGCCACATCCGCATCAGGCCGGGCCGTTCTGGTATCGCCAGTCTTGCCGGGGTTCAAGCCCTCTTGGCATGCAATTCCTGCAGAACCTCTGGCAGCACCTCGGGAAGGTCTTCTGCGATAAGGCCGGGCCCCACTCGCAGCCCCGTATCTCCATGCGCCCAGCAGGCTGCGCAGGCCGCCCCGAAGACTTCCATGCCTTGCGCCATCAGGCCGCCAGCAATACCCGCCAGGACATCGCCACTGCCTGCCGTAGCGAGAAACGGTGTTGCATGATCGTTCAGGACGACCCGTCCATCCGGCGCGGCGATGACGCTTTGCGCGCCCTTGAGGATCACCACTGCACCGGAGCGTTCAGCTGCAATCATGGCGGCCGCTTTGCGCCCGTGTTCTTCAAGCAGGCCGGGGAAAAGGCGCTTGAATTCGCCTGGATGAGGCGTCGTCAGAACGGGAGTCTTGATCGCGCCAAACAGCGCCTGGGGGTCATCCTTGAAAACCGTGAAAGCGTCGGCATCGAGAACGCTGGTTTCGGAATTATCGAGGACGCTCAATGTGTTTTCGCGCGTTTCTTCCGTGACCCCCGCGCCAGGACCGATAATTGTGCACGCGCAGGTCGCCGACAGGCTGGCCAGCTCATCGGCATCGCGAAAAGCTTTCACCATGACGGCGGTTTCGTGAATGGCATTCACGAGCACAGCGCCCGGCGGCGAGAAAAGCGTGGCGAGGCCAGCACCGGTTCTCAGCCCGGCCCGTGCAGCCAGCCGGGCAGCACCGGTCGCGCTCGCAGATCCCGTCACGCAGCCGAGTGCACCGCGGGCATGCTTGTGGCTGTCGCTATCTGGCCACGGCCAGGCCTCGAGCCACATGTCAGGGTGATTGGTGTCGGGAACTGGCTTGCTCATTTATCCAACCTGATCGTTTTCAGGCTTTCGATAGAGCAGGGAAGTGGTTCTGGCAAAACGTACAGGGGGAAGAATAAGTCTCAAGAACCGTGTTTGATGGTGTGATAGCGGTGCGGTGACGGTCTCGCCGCGGTACATTTCAGAGGCCTGGAACGACCTGCGACGGGTATCTTGTCAGAGCACCTGGCTGGCGGCTTCGCTGCCCAAGCTTTCAATCGACAGTCCACCCGCGCCCTTGTTAAGCTGTGTCACCGAACAATGCCCTGGCCGGAAGCTCGTCACGGCTTCGGAGCCCTGGAGGCTGCCAACAATCGTGTTGATGGCAATAAAGTGCGAAAAGACGACAGTGTGATCGCTGAAACTGTTGGCCTTGGCCAGGAGTTTTTCGCGCCAGTCATGCAGAACTGGAGGTGCGGCTTTCCAGTCACCGCCCATGAAGCCACGGAGCCAGGCCACGCGGTCATCCAGTCCGTCCGGAGTCGGGATCTCGCTGACATCCGGGTCGGTCATGGCTTCCAGCCCGCTCAGTTGCGCAAAGGGTGCGCAGGTCTGCTGGCAACGTGCCATGGGGCTGGCAACTATATGCCGGATGTCCTGTAGCTTGAGCGCGCCTGCAGCGGTTTCGGCCTGTTTGTGGCCGAGTTCGGAGAGCCCCGGATCGGCAGCATGCCCCCAGCCGGCTTCTGCTTCGCCGTGGCGAACGAGAAAAATCAATTCTTGTTTACCTCATAAGGATCCATACCAGCTGCCCTAATGGCCTCATGTGCCTTGTGGTACAAGACCGGTGGTCTGATATTGAGTTCAGCGCGCACGTCTTCTAGTTGGCGGGGCAGGATTTCCTGGATATCGGCCTCAATGATGCGCCGGGCGGCCTTGCCGTTTCGCCGGCCTTCCCGAATCACGGAACGGATGCGGGCCTCTTTGGGGGCAGACTTTGCGATCTGACGACCGCCCATAAAGGCAATGAAGCTGACACCGGCCCCGCCATGCTGGCTATGGGTGAAACCGAGCAGGGCAGCTTCGCCCAGTGCATCGCGACCGTACCCTGTCAGTATGTGCATCATGTCATGGGTGTCGCGCAGGCGGTTGCCGTACCAGAGAAGGTCATCCTCGATATTGCGCCATGACGCCCCGTGCTTCTCGCTTTCGGCGACCAGCCCCGCCGCGCTCAGGCCCTCGCGTTCCATGAACTCTGCATAAGTCCGTCCGACACTGCCCTCAGGCATGGCGTGAAGCGGCTCATGGTTGTCGAGAATCGGGGGCAGGTAAGCCCGCTTTGCGAGCTGGGCCTTCCCGACAGATGTTTTCATGAAGCGATCAAAGTCCTTCAGGGTGGATTTTCCGTTCAGGGCTTCGATGATGTGAAATACCTGTTCGGTATCTTCCTTGTCGGCGAGAAGGCGTTGCATGTGCCTCCACGCTGTCAGCGGCCGGAATTTCGGCGTTTCGCGACTGGGATCTATGTAATAGGTGGCGGCTGTCATGACCATTCCGGGGGCTAGTTTAAGGAATGTTGAGCTTAGCACGTACCGCAAATCAAAACAATGACGCTGGCGTCACTTTTGGGGTTTGGCGCCGCTGGGCAGAAATAGGGCACAAGCGTCCAAAAAATGTGCAATATGCTTGTCAGGACCATGAATCGGTGAACTGCGAATATCGTCACGCGATGCGGCCCTGCTACGTGATCTGCAAGTCTTGAGGGAAAGGTTTATGCGGCAATGAAAAAGATCGAGGCGATCATCAAACCGTTCAAGCTTGATGATGTGAAAGAGGCGCTTCACGACGTCGGCATGCAGGGCATGACCGTAACCGAAGCCAAGGGGTTCGGGCGCCAGCGCGGCCATACGGAACTCTACCGTGGTGCCGAGTATGTCGTTGACTTCCTGCCCAAGCTGAAGGTCGAGCTGGTAATCGCCGATGACGGCGTATCCGGTGTCATAGACGCGATTTCCAAGGCCGCACACACGGGCAAGATCGGCGATGGCAAGATCTTCGTCTCTGATGTCACTGAAGCTGTTCGCATTCGTACCGGAGAAACCGGCGAAGGCGCGCTCTGACGAATTCGATTCCCTGCTTCGTAGACAGCAGTCGCAAGCATTTTAACTGGAGGGCTAAATGGCCGAAAATCTACTGAAGATGATGAAGGACAAGGACGTCGAGTTCGTTGACCTTCGCTTTACCGATCCGCGTGGCAAGATGCAGCATGTCACGTTCGACAAGGGCATGGTCGAAGATGATTTCTTCACCGAGGGACAGATGTTCGACGGCTCGTCCGTTGCCGGCTGGAAGACCATCAACGAGTCCGACATGCTGCTCATGCCGGATGCGAATGCCGCGGTGATCGATCCGTTCTTCCAGCAGACCACGATGTCCGTGATCTGTGACATTCTCGACCCGGTATCCGGTCAGGCTTACGCGCGTGACCCGCGCACGACTGCCAAGAAGGCCGAGGCATACCTTAAGCAGTCGGGCATCGGCACGACGGCCTTCTTCGGACCTGAAGCTGAATTCTTCGTCTTTGACGATGTGCGCTGGAACACGGACCCGCACCAGACCGGCTATTCGTTTGATTCCACGGAGCTGCCCTTCAATACGGGCAAGGAATACCCGGCCGGTAATATGGGCCACCGCCCACACACGAAAGGCGGCTATTTCCCGGTTCCGCCGATCGATTCCGAGCAGGACATGCGTTCCGAGATGCTGTCGATCATGGGCGAGCTCGGCCTCGAGCCGGAAAAGCACCACCACGAAGTGGCGCCGGCCCAGCACGAGCTTGGCATGAAGTTCTCGACGTTGACTTCGATGGCTGACCGTCTTCAGCTCTACAAGTATGTCGTGCACAATGTTGCTGCCCAGTATGGCAAGACGGCGACCTTCATGCCGAAACCATATTTCGGCGACAACGGCTCCGGTATGCACGTTCACCAGTCGATCTGGAACGATTCCACGCCGCTTTTCGCCGGTGACCAGTATGCAGGCCTGTCTGAAAGCTGCCTGTTCTACATCGGCGGCATCATCAAGCACGCTAAGGCGCTGAACGCGCTTACCAACGCGTCCACCAACTCCTATAAGCGTCTCGTGCCGGGTTACGAAGCCCCGGTCATGCTGGCCTATTCGGCCCGCAACCGCTCGGCTTCCATCCGTATTCCGTTCGGCTCAAGCCCGAAGGCCAAGCGCGTCGAAGCCCGTTTCCCGGACCCGACGGCCAACCCGTATCTTGCCTTCGCGGCCCTGCTTATGGCTGGTCTCGACGGGATCGAGAACAAGATCCATCCGGGCGATGCCATGGACAAGGACCTTTACGACCTGCCGCCGGAAGAAGCGAAATCCATTCCGCAGGTCTGCGGCTCACTGCGCGAGGCCCTGGAAAGCCTCGATTCCGACCGCGGCTTCCTGAAAAAGGGCAATGTCTTCGAAGACGACCAGATCGACGCCTATATCGATCTCAAGATGGAAGAGGTGGAGCGCCTTCAGCTGCATCCGCACCCGGTCGAATTCGACATGTACTACAAGGTCTGATTTGCAGGCCTGACCGTCATGACAAGGAGCGCCCCGGCTGTGTCCGGGGCGTTTTCATGTTTAAGAGGTGAGTGAGAGTCGTGGAATAATGTTATCCAGCCCTTGCGTGAAACTGCACATGGACAAATATCGGGCTGTCTGCCACGTACTCCCGGTGATTATTCTGAATTTAAAGGCGTTCCCGAATGTCCGAACCGTATGAAACCGCTCTCAATCTTGTCCCCATGGTCGTCGAGCAGACGAGCCGCGGGGAGCGGTCCTTCGATATTTTCTCCCGGCTCCTCAAGGAGCGGATCATTTTCGTCACGGGCGGTATTGATGACGGGATGGCGGCGCTGATCACGTCGCAGCTACTCTTCCTGGAATCGGAAAGCCCGAAAAAAGAGATCTCTATGTATATCAACAGCCCCGGTGGGTATGTTTCCTCCGGCCTGGCTGTTTATGACACCATGCAGTATATCCGCTGCCCGGTCTCGACGGTCTGCATTGGCCAGGCGGCCAGCATGGGCTCGCTCCTGCTGTCGGCCGGCGAAAAGGATATGCGGATTGCGCTGCCGAATGCGCGCGTCATGGTTCACCAGCCTTCAGGCGGCTATCGTGGTGTCGCGACCGACATAGAGCGGCATGCTGAAGAAATTCTCGAGCTTAAACGTCGTCTCAACAATATCTATGTAAAGCACACGGGTCAGGACTATGACACGATCGAGCGGAAGCTTGATCGCGATACGTTCATGACGGCGGAAGAGGCAAAGGACTTTGGCCTGATCGACCAGGTGTATGAACGCCGGCAGGCTGAAGACGATAAATAGTCTGCCTTGATGAGCGCATGCACTTGCGCAGGCGGGCTTAAAAAATAAGATCGGATGAAGGTGTCGGTCCGCGCGCGGCATGAATCGTGCGTTCATTGGATCGAAAGCATTGAGGTAGCCATGACGAAACAAAACGGCTCCGGCGACTCGAAGAACACGCTGTACTGCTCGTTCTGTGGGAAAAGCCAGCACGAAGTCAAAAAGCTGATTGCCGGGCCAACCGTGTTCATCTGCGATGAGTGCGTCGAGCTGTGCATGGATATTATTCGCGAAGAGAGCAAGGCGGCTGGCTTCAAGTCGAAGGAAGGTGTGCCGAGCCCGCGCGAAATCTGTGATGTCCTGGATGATTACGTCATCGGGCAGGCCTATGCCAAGCGCATCCTGTCTGTGGCCGTTCACAATCACTACAAGCGCCTCTCCCATGCGTCGAGTTCGGACGGGGTTGAGCTTTCCAAGTCCAATATCCTGCTCGTCGGGCCGACCGGCTGCGGCAAGACACTGCTGGCGCAGACGCTGGCACGTATCCTCGATGTGCCGTTTACGATGGCAGATGCGACGACACTTACCGAAGCGGGATATGTCGGCGAGGATGTCGAGAACATCGTCCTCAAATTGCTTCAGTCTGCGGACTATAATGTCGAGCGGGCCCAGCGCGGCATCGTCTATATCGACGAGATCGACAAGATTTCCCGCAAGTCCGACAATCCGTCTATAACACGCGATGTGTCGGGCGAGGGTGTCCAGCAGGCGCTTCTGAAAATCATGGAAGGCACAGTTGCCGCTGTGCCGCCACAAGGCGGACGCAAGCATCCCCAGCAGGAGTTCCTGCAGGTCGACACGACAAATATCCTGTTCATCGTCGGCGGTGCATTTGCCGGGCTGGACAAGATCATTTCCTCCCGCGGTGAAGGCACCCGCATGGGCTTTGGTGCCGATGTGAAAGACCCTGATGCACGCGGTGTCGGCGAAGTGCTGCGTGACGTAGAGCCTGAAGACCTTCAACGCTACGGCCTGATCCCGGAATTCATCGGTCGCCTGCCGGTCATCGCAACGCTCGAAGACCTGGATGAGGATGCCCTGATTGAGATCCTGACCCAGCCGAAGAACGCACTGCTCAAACAGTATCAGCGCCTCTTCGACATGGAGGATGTCGTCCTCACTTTCACCGACGAGGCCCTGACGGCTGTTTCCCGCAAGGCGATTGCCCGCAAGACGGGTGCGCGTGGCCTGCGGTCCATTCTCGAAGGTATCCTGCTCGACACGATGTTCGAGCTGCCGAACCTGCGTGGTGTCGAGGAGATCGTCGTCAACGGTGAGGTGGTGGAAGGCCATGCCGCACCGCTGCATGTTCACGCAAAATCGGAAAAGCCGAGCGAAGCGTCCTGATCCCGGTGGATAGCCTGCGCAAGGCCGCTTGAACGGCGCGCATTAACCTCCACATTTTTGGACAGAAGCCGGAATCGCCCACATATGGATCGGGCGCCGGCAGGATCGCTGCTGAGCAGGGTCCAGGCATCAATAGGAGGCATAGAAATGCCCAAGCAAACCCTCCCCGTCCTTCCCCTGAGGGACATTGTCGTATTTCCCGATATGGTTGCGCCGCTTTTCGTGGGGCGTGACAAATCCGTGCGGGCGCTCGAGATGGTTGATGAGGGCGAGAACGAGATCATGCTCGTCGCTCAGAAAGACCCGTCAACTGATGACCCCGCTGCCGACGACATTCACGAACTCGGGACGGTCGCCACCATCCTGCAGCTGCTGAAGCTGCCGGACGGAACGGTGAAGGTTCTCGTCGAAGGTTCAAGCCGTGCGCGTATCGTGGAATTCAATGATCGTGACAGCTATTTCGACGCCGAGGTTGAGCTCGTGGAGCCGGAAGCCGGTGATACGGGCGAGGTACAGGCCCTGTCCCGTGCGGTCATCGACCAGTTCGAGAATTACGCCAAGCTGAACCGCAAGATTCCGCCGGAATCAGTCGCGACCGTGTCGCAGATTACCGATGCGGGAAAGCTTGCCGATGCTGTCGCATCTCAACTCCAGGTCAAGCTCAGCGACAAGCAGGAGCTGCTGGAGATGTCGAATGCCCGTGAACGCCTGGAAAAGGTGTTCTCCCTCATGGAGGGCGAAATGGGCATGATGCAGATGGAGCGGAAGATCAAGAACCGCGTCAAGCGCCAGATGGAGAAGACCCAGCGCGAATATTACCTGAATGAGCAGATGAAGGCCATTCAGCGCGAACTGGGTGACGCTGGCGAAGGTGAACGTGATGAGATGAGCGAACTCGAGGACAAGATCCGCGAGACACCGCTCAGCGAGGAAGCCCGCACCAAGGTCGATCAGGAGATGAAGAAGCTCCGCCAGATGAGCCCGATGTCGGCCGAGTCGACTGTCGTGCGGAACTATCTGGACTGGATTCTCTCGCTGCCGTGGGGGCATCGCAAGGATATCTCGACCGATCTCGACAAGGCCGAGCAGCAGCTCGATTCCGATCACTATGGTCTCGAGAAGGTCAAGGAACGCATCATCGAGTATCTGGCTGTGCAAAAGCGTACCCAGAAGATGAAAGGCCCGATCCTGTGCCTGGTTGGCCCGCCCGGCGTTGGCAAGACGTCGCTTGGCCGCTCGATCGCTGAAGCGACCGGACGTGACTTCGTCCGTGTCTCTCTTGGGGGCGTGCGCGACGAGAGCGAGATTCGCGGTCACCGCAGAACATATATCGGCTCAATGCCGGGCCGCATCATCCAGTCGATGAAGAAGGCCGAGAGCGGCAATCCGCTCTTCCTGCTCGATGAAGTCGACAAAATGGGCATGGACATGCGCGGCGACCCGGCCTCAGCACTTCTGGAAGTGCTCGACCCGGCGCAGAACTCAACGTTCAATGACCACTATCTGGAAGTCGATTACGACCTGTCGGATGTAATGTTTGTCACGACGGCAAACTCGCTCAATATGCCGCAGCCGCTTCTCGACCGGATGGAGATTATCCGTATCGCCGGCTATACCGAGCCGGAGAAACTGGAGATTGCCACCCGTCACCTGATGCCGAAAATCCGCGAGGATCACGGGCTTTCGGAAAACGAGTGGATCGTTCAGGAAGAGGCCGTTCGCGACCTCATCCGGTATTACACACGTGAAGCCGGTGTGCGTAATCTCGAGCGGGAGCTTGCGCGGCTTGCCCGCAAGGCCGTTCGCCGGATTACCCAGCAGGGCGAAACCGTGATTGAGGTGACGCCTGACAATCTGGATGATTTTGCCGGCGTGCGGAAATTCCGTTTCGGCCTCGCCGATGAAGAAGACCAGATCGGCGCAGCGACCGGGCTTGCCTGGACTGAGACGGGTGGTGACCTCCTCACAATTGAGGCCGTCCAGATGCCTGGCCGTGGCAATATGAAGGTCACGGGGAACCTGCGGGATGTCATGAAGGAATCGATCCAGGCGGCCAGCTCACTGGTTCGCTCCCGTTCGGTCATGCTCGGCATCAAGCCAAGCACTTTCAACACGACAGACATTCACGTCCACGTTCCGGACGGGGCGACACCGAAGGATGGCCCTTCAGCAGGTATCGCCATGACAACGGCGATCGTCTCTCTCCTGACGGGGAATTCGGTGCGCCGCGATGTTGCGATGACCGGTGAGGTTTCCCTGCGGGGCCGCGTACTGCCAATTGGCGGGCTGAAGGAAAAACTCCTCGCAGCGCTCCGTGGCGGCATCAAGACGGTGCTTATCCCGGAAGAGAATGAAAAGGATCTCACCGAGATTCCGGAAAACGTGAAGGAAGGTCTCAAGATCGTTCCTGTGACGGATATCAATGAAGTGTTTGCCCGGGCGCTGACCCGCCCGCTCGCGCCGATCGAATGGTCGGACGAAGATGAGGCGGCCCTTCAGGCGAGCCTCGCGGGCAAACCGTCATCTTCCGAATCAGGGGAAACGGTTCGTCACTAGAACATGTTCAGCCTTTCCGGTTCTGACCGGTCGGGTTCAACAGTAAAAATCCGGCGGCCCCTGCAAATCATGGCAGGGGCCGTCTTGCATTTCGTGTCCGGCTCACGCAAAAGCAGAGTTGAATAGGGCGGTTAGCTCAGTTGGTAGAGCATCTCGTTTACACCGAGAGGGTCAGCGGTTCGAACCCGTTACCGCCCACCATTTATTGCCGGTCAAACGCTCGTTCTTAAGACCATTCCTGCGGACTGATCTTACAGAATGAATGCTCGGGCAGGGGCTTTGTCTCTTCTGTGTTAATGGCAGCGTTTTCGCATGTTGCGTGAAACCGGCAACGGGCTGCCTGAGCTGATGACCACATGCATGTAGCTACAGTACTGGCCCTTCCCACCAATCAGCGCATATGCTTGTTGCTGATGAAACCATAATATGCGGGAGACGATAGACGTCATGGCACTGACCGACGAACAGGTGATGATCCAGGATATGGCGAAGGGCTTTGCGCTTGATCGCCTGCGTCCCAATGCAGCGCGCTGGGAAGGCGAGGGAACACTTGATCGCGATGTCCTGAAAGCGTTGGGTGAGCTCGGCTTTGGCGGCATCTACACGAAGGAAGAACATGGCGGTTCGGCACTTGGCCGTCTGGATGCCGTGCTGATCTTCGAACAGCTGTCGCGTGGCTGTGTGAGCCATGCTTCGTTCCTGTCCATTCACAACATGGCGACATGGATGATCGACAGCTTTGGCGGCGACGCGCTGCGCGCGAAATACGTGCCGCGGCTGACGGCAGTCGACCTGATCGCCTCCTACTGCCTGACAGAACCAGGCGCTGGGTCCGATGCGGCGAGCCTGAAGACATCCGCGAAGAAGGACGGTGACGACTATATCCTGAACGGCGCCAAGGCTTTCATTTCCGGGGCTGGGTTTTCCGATGTGTATGTCGTCATGGCACGCACCGGCGATGATGGCGCCCGTGGCATCTCCGCCTTTGTCGTGGAGAAGGACATGCCGGGCGTCTCCTTCGGCAAGAAGGAAGAAAAAATGGGCTGGCGGGCGCAGCCGACCGCCATGGTCAACTTTGATGATGCACGCATCCCGGCTGAAAACAGGATCGGGCCGGAAGGTGAGGGCTTCCGCTATGCCATGGCCGGGCTCGATGGCGGGCGGCTGAACATTGCGGCCTGTTCCTTGGGCGGCTCACAGGACGCGATCGACCGGGCGGTCGACTATACGAAAGAGCGCAAGCAGTTCGGCCAGCGGATTGCTGACTTCCAGGCGACGCAGTTCAAGCTCGCCGACATGGAGACAGACCTCTCGGCCGCACGGGCGCTTCTGTATGAGGCGGCCAGCAAGCTCGATGCGAAGGCCGGCGATGCCACCAAGTATTGCGCAATGGCCAAACGGTTCGTGACCGATACCGGCTCACGGATCGCCAATGATGCGCTGCAGCTGCACGGCGGGTATGGTTATCTCTCTGACTACGAAGTCGAGCGGATCGTGCGTGACCTGCGCGTTCATCAGATCCTTGAAGGCACAAACGAGATCATGCGCGTAATCGTCTCGCGGGAAATGATGCGCCAATAGGCGAAAGGCCGGCTTAGCCGCTGGCAAAGTCTGCTTCGCGCTTTCGGGCGCGGGCGGCTTCGACGTCTGCGATCATGCCCTGATAGGCCTCGTCGAGTGGCGGTGAGGCCGTCTCCACGTCCAGCAGGCGGGTAATATCGTCCATGGAAACGCGCTCCTGCCTGCGACTGGCAAAACGGGCGACTATACGGACGCGTGCCGTTTCCTTGTTTTTGCGCGTGAAGCGATGCTCCAGGCAGATATAGGTGCTTGTCCAGCCGACAAGATGTGTCTCGATCTCGAACGCCTGATGGGCGCGTAGCATCCGGGAGAAGACAACGGTCTCCGAGCAGACAACAGGAAACCAGCCCTGCTTGCGCAATTTCTTCCAGCAGCCGGTCCGGATGATGTAGTTGATGATCGCCAGGTCGCTGAAGGAAAAGTACCGACTGTTCGTCATATGGGCGAACATGTCCTGGTCTGTCAGCATCACGCGCGACCGGATCCTGGTGATGTCGAATAATCCGGGCCGCTCCCGCGAGAGCCTGGCGCGGAGGAATGTCATCAGGAGGCGGAGGAAAAGATTCATGTAGTGTTCGCAGCTGGGACAGGTGCTTCTGTCCGCTGCATTTTCTGCACCAGTTCTGCGTTGAAGTTGACGATGTGGGAAACCGCTTCGTGGGAGAAGATGGCACCTGTGTACCAGGTCCTCTGCTGTCCCTGTATCTCCTCAAGCTGTGACAGCAGGCCGTCCCGGATTGCATCTGGATTGTATTGCGCAAAATACTTCCACATCTTCTGCAGGATCACGTTTGTCGGGCGTCCGCCATGCTTGGTGATATCCGAACGCAGGAGTTCCTGCAGTTCGTCACTGCTATATGCGCCGCTCAACTGGCCTGTCAGGTACAGCGTGCCGCCGAGGTCGGCTTCATATCCATCACGCCGGGCCGAAAGAAGCTGGCCGCGCGGCGCGCCGGGCAAGACAGACTCGCGGAAAGCCTCAACGTGTACATCATCGAACCAATTCTCCACGGCGACGAGGGTGGTCGTGTAGCCATTCCATTCCACGGATCCGGAAACCTTCCGTTCCAGATCGCTTGCGTCCGTCATCCTGATGAATTCATCGAGCGGTATGGCGCAGACGAGGAGATCGAACGCATGGGTTGTTCCGTCATCTGTGTCTATGCTCACCCCGTCCGTGCGGCGTTCGACGCCAGTGACCCGGCTGTTCAGGCGTACATCGAGTTGAGATGCGACCCGTCGCCAGAATTCTGCCCAGCCTTCGATGGGCATTTTCAGCTGTTTGAGCAGGCCGGTAACAATCAGCTTCATGTCATTCCAGCGCAGGGCCTGGACAGTGGGAACCTCGTCGATGAACCCGTAGGCGATGTTTGTCGTCGAGCGCAGCATGAAGTTCTCGATCTTGCCCAGCTGGCGAGCCTGCAACCACTGCTGAACCGGTGTGGCGGCCTCATCAATAACTGATTGGGGGGGATTGGGCCTGGCGAGCTGGCGTTCAAGCCGGAGCTTTTCCTTCCAGTAGGTCATGACCTGAAAGGGCAGGGCCGGTCCGTAGCCGGACTTCACGAACTTCATGAAGTCATCCCCATCGAAACGCTGGTCACCCAGAGGCGACATGGGCATGCCGAGTTCTCTCATCCACTGATTAGTAATCTTGTGGGAGAAGGTAGCGTAGCAGGTGCCCATCTCCACGACGTTCTCGCCATGATAGAAGGTGAAGGACTTGCCGCCGACATCCCCAAGCGCTTCGAATACAGTTGGTGTATATCCACGTTCGCTGAGCATGCGCGCCATGCTCAGCCCCGCTGGGCCCCCACCAATAATCCCGACCGTCTTTTTTGTACTCAATCTCAAACGCCCGCTATTGCCACCAGGTTACATTTATCGAATTTGGACCTGTTACCAATAGCTGATGACGGTCTCTATTCCCCAAGGCAGGCCCGTAATGCAAGAAAGGTCAAATTGGAGAAGGTATTTCGCGCAGAATTAACTAATTTTGCCTATCGGGATATGGCAATGGTCAGATATCTCGATCCTTCAGATAGTGTTTTCGCGCTGTGGAAGCGTATGCCTCCGCCGGCGAATGCGCTGCAGGAAGGCATATATCGCGAGCAGCAGGTGCTGGTTGTCAAACAACAGCTTGCGATGGGCCTGATCAATATTTTCAATGGCCTTCTTGTCGCTGTAGGTGCTGCCGCGAAAGCCCCGCTCGGCAATGTTGCTATCTGGTATACGCCGATATTGCTGATGGGGCTGATACAGATCGCCTCTTGGGCAAGATTACGCAATGCCCCGCCACCGGAGAAGGTCTCTGGCTCCTACCTGCGCAAGGCAGAACTGGCGGCTCTTTTCATCGGCATTGTGTGGGGCTCTGCCACTTTCTTCCTTCGTGGCACAGGTGACACAGCGCATCTGTTTTTTATCTGGATGATGCAGGCGGGCATGGCTGCCGGCCTGGCAAGCATGCTGTCATCGGTTCCGCGAGTGACCGCCCGATTCGCATTTGCCTGTCTTATCCCGGTCACCGTGATCAACTTCTCCCGTGGTGGGGACTACGCGCTTACCATCGCGCTGTTGAGCCTGGTTTTCCTTGCTGCGCTCGTACACGGCAGCATCAATGGCTACCGGCAGCTGAAGTCCCTCGTAAGTACTGTGCATGATAGCAGCGAAGCCCGTGAGAACCTCGCTGACGCCATCGAGTCCTCAAACGACGCCTTTGCATTCTACAATGCCGACCGTGAAATCATGATCGCGAATGCTCGCCACCGTAACTGGTTTGGCACAGGCGATCCCGAGTTTGAACTTGGTGAGGAAAGCATTCCCGTCCTGCAGAAAAGTGGGCGGTGGCTGATGCGTTCAACCCGTGAAACCGGGAGTGGTGGGGCTGTCGTGGTGCATACAGACATTACAGCTCTCAAGACCCGTGAGCGCGAACTGATCGAAGCCCAGCGTGAAGCTGTGGAGGCAGATGCCGCCAAAAGCCGCTTCCTGTCGACCATGAGTCATGAGCTACGCACGCCGATGAACATCATTCTCGGGTTTTCGAAGCTGATGAATGGCGATTCGAAAATTCGCCTGAGTGATGCCGACATCCGCGAATATGCTGACAACATTCATAGCAGCGGGACGCACCTGCTGAAGCTGATCAACGATATCATCGACTATTCGAAAGTCGGCCTTGACCGGATCACTATCAATCCGACCGAAATCGATACAGCATCGCTACTGACGGAGTCCATCACACTGGCAGCGGGCTTTGAGAGTAAGTCGTCGCTCGACAATTTCGATGTACGTGTGTCTTCGAGGCTGGCCAAGATCAATGTCGATGAGACTGCGATCAAGCGGATCCTTATCAATCTCATCACAAATGCGATCCGGTTTAACCGCGAGGACTGCAAGGTCGTTATCCGCGCAGGCGTAAATCCGGAGGGGCAGCCCTTTATAGCGATACGCGACTTCGGACCCGGTATTCCGGAGAACAAGCTTGAACGTGTTTTCGAGGCTTTCTATCAGGGCGATTCCGACCTCGACCGCCAGTATGGTGGTACGGGACTTGGCCTGACGCTCTGCCGGCATCTGGCGCGTCTTCTTTCCGGCGATATTGTGCTCAAGTCCCGGCTGGGTGTTGGAACGACATCGATACTTGTCCTGCCTGTTTCCGTGATGACAGGTGACACGGCCTCGAAGGGCTCGAATTCCGTTGCCCCCAGCCTGCCGGATGCGTCCGCTCAGTCCCCCCAGCTGACGTCTAACGCCTCTCCGATAGCATAAGCCGGGCGGGCCATGGCGGGGGTCGTGCGAAGTCCAATGATGGCCGAACCAGCAAGCGCGGTATCCTTATCGGAATCCGGGCGCCAGTGTGTGGCGGCGACGAAACCATAATCCAGGCTGGAGATGAACTGACCGAATTCGAGTTCACGTTCGTCCTGGAAGAGGGGCAGCCAGATAAGGAATGCTGCCTTTGGCCAGCGCTTCAAAGCCCTTGGCAGCCATTCTGCCAGAGCTTCCATATCGCGTTCGGTTTCGTAACTGGGATCGAGGAAGGCCATGAGCCGCTCATTGCGACGGGGCTGAAGGGTGAGCGCGCCTTTATAACCGTCTTCCTTCATGGCCCGCATCCGGTCGTCGCCTGATATGGCCGATGTAAGCTTTTCATATTCTGCGGGATGGCGTTCAAAGAAGATCATCCGGTCCTTTTCGCGCAGGCAGTGCGCTCCGATGGCCGGTGAGCCGGGATATGACTTGATGCCGCGCGCCCGCACCATGTCCAGCCAGGGGGCGAGCGGCTCTGGGGGTGTCTTCATGGCGAGCAGGTGACTGACGCCCTGGTCTGCTTCGGCGGTCTTGCGAGCCTGTGCTGATGTCAGATCGTAGACGCCCGCAGCTGCATGGGTCTCAAGGTACAGCCAGGGGTGCGCCGCCTCTGCGGCGACATTCAGAACCGAGAACAGGACGGCGTGCTTGAACACGTCCGCCCTGTTTCCGGCGTGGAAGCCATGCTGGTAGGAAAGCAAAGCCTACTCTTCTTCGCTATTACCGAGCGATTCCTGGCGGACCGCCTCAAACTCATTACCTTCATACCAGGTCGGCCAGGCATCCGAGTTGATGATCTGGAGACCGACTTCGTAGAGAGCGGTTACATCCTCTTCCATACCTGACAGGTCCCAGTCAGACGAGTATTCGTCCATAGGCTTGTGATAGCGTTGTGCGGTATAGGCTTCAGATGCCGCCTTGCCGGCAGCAATGCCGCCATCACGCTTGTCGACGCCACCATCGGCGTAAAGCATGGGGACGCCTTTCTTGGCAAAGGAGATGTGATCTGAGCGGTAGAAAGAACCTGCTTCGGGTCTCGGGTCAGGCTTTACGACACGATCCTGTGCTTCCAGCTTGGATGCCAGAATGTCTTCCAGCTCGGAGGCGCCGTAGCCGACAACGACCATGTCCTTCGTGCGGCCGATCGGCAGCATTGCATCCATGTTCACACCGGCGACGATCTGGTCCATGGGAACGGTCGGATTCTCGGCATAATAGGCCGAGCCGAGCAGACCGGATTCTTCCAGTGTGACAGCGACAAAAAGCCCGGAGCGTGGATGTTCTTCCTGGCTCATCGCTTCGGCGATTTCCAGAAGTCCGGCAACGCCAGTCGCATTATCGACCGCGCCGTTGAAGATGCTGTCGCGGTAGAAGTCCTGTCCCGGTTCGCCGGCGCGTTCTTCGGACTTCTTGCCCAGGTGGTCCCAGTGCGCAGTAAACAGCACGTGTTCGTCAGGCGTTTCTGTTCCGGGCAGGAGGCCGACAACATTGCGCGACTCCATCTGCGTGACCGACTGGACGAGATTGCCAGATGCGGTTAGATCGCCCATGTCTACCGCTTCAAAGCCCGGCTCCTTGGCGGCAGCTTTCTGCTCTTCAAAATCCAGACCGGCTTCGTCAAAGAGTTTGCGGGCGACTTCGTTGGTGATCCAGGACTCATAGACTATGCGATCCTCGCCGCCATTCTCACGCACGAGGTCTGCCTGTGCGCCGGACCATGAGTTGGAGACCACGTCCCAGCCATACGAAGCGGGGGCCGTCTCATGGATGACAATGGCGCCTGTCGCGCCCTGACGGGCAGCTTCCTCGTATTTGTAGGTCCAGCGGCCATAATAGGTCATTGCCTTGCCCTTGAAGATGTCGTCGTTCTCACGGGCGAACCCCGGGTCGTTGACCAGCATGACGACCGTCTTGCCCTCGACATCCAGGCCTTCATAGTCGTTCCAGTCATACTCAGGGGCGACAACGCCATAGCCAACGAAGACAAGATCGGAATCTTCGAAATCAAGCTCCTTGGCGTTCTGGCGCTTGGTCCAGAGAACAGCGTCTTCCTTGAGCGTCATCTCCATGGGTTCGCCAGAGCTGCCGCCGTTGAAGGTCAGGCCGGATGCACTTTCATCAAGCGTCTGTTCAACCATGGCCACCGTCTGGAACCAGGAGCCATCATCGCCGCCTGGCTCGAGGCCGACACGCTCCATCTCGACAGCAATCCAGTCGGCTGCCTGCTCGCCTTTCTCGGCGCCGGGGCCGCGGCCCTCATAGGTATCGTCTGCGAGCGTTTCGATGCGCGTAGCCAGATCGTCCGCCGTTATGCCGGACGACGTGTTTTCAGGAAGCGGCATCAAAAGGCCGGAAGCATCCTCAGCCATATCGGCGGTATTGGTGTCCGTTTCAGCAGCAGACTCTGCTTCCATGTTTGCTTCTGTCTGGGTGTCGTTATCCGCCGGAGCTTCGTCGCTGGGGGCAGAGCATGCGGCCAGCGCAATTGCCGCGACGGATGAGCAGAGGAAATACTTCATGGATGCGACTCCTGATGATTGAATATGAAACTTGTTCTGGCATAGGCCCCAAAGACGAACAAGCGCAGCCCTGTTGAAGTTGAGTGCTCTTGAACTTGCTCTCCATGCGCGCATGTCTTCGAATGTGAGTGACGATCTTCAATCCTATCTTGATCGGGTGCGCGCCTGCCGGAAGTGTGAAGGCGACATGCAACGCCCTGCTAACCCGATCCTGCGCGCAGCAAGCCCGGCGCGCATACTGATCGCCAGCCAGGCACCGGGCAATCTGGCAGATGTCTCGTCGAAACCGTTCAATGACCCGTCTGGCGTGCGCCTGCGCGCATGGATGGGGGTGAGCGATGAGGAATTCTATGATGAAAGCCGGATAGCCATAGCGCCCATGGGCTTCTGCTTTCCAGGCTATGACACGAAGGGTGGGGACCTGCCACCGATGAAAGTCTGTGCCCCGACATGGCGAGACGGTCTGCTGGCGCGGCTACCTAAGCTTGAGCTTGTGCTGGCAATTGGCGGTTACGCCCAGCGCTGGCACCTGGGACGGGCAGGGGCGAAGACGCTGACCGAAAACGTACGCAACTGGCGTGTGCATCTGAATGAAAGGGGCGTGCTGCCAACGCCTCATCCAAGCTGGCGCAATAATGCCTGGCTGAAGAAAAATCCCTGGTTCGAGGCAGAGCTGCTTCCGGTCTTGCGCGAACGGGTAAGGGCGCTTCTATGAGATATATTCTGCTTGTCGTCGTTGTCTTTGTCAGCGCGTGCGCCACGCCTGAACGGCAGACGCGGCTTGACCCGGAGGATGCAGTGCAGCCGCAATTCAGGATGAATGAGGATAGGTTTGTCAGTTTCGACGGGGCAGAACTTGGCCTGACGGTCTGGGAGGCGCAATCCGGCCAGCCTGACTGGGTTGTGGTTGGTCTGCACGGCATGAACGACTATGCCAATGCCTTTCATATGATTGCGCCCTGGATGGCTGAGCGGGGCGTGACAACGTATGCCTATGACCAGCGCGGTTTCGGGCGCTCGGTCAATCGCGGTATCTGGCCGGATCCGGACCTGTTGCGCGCTGACCTGCGTACCGCAATCAGGCTGGCGAAAGCGCGCCACCCCGATACGCCGCTTGCAGTTGTCGGCATATCCATGGGCGGGGCGGTCGCCATGACGGTCTTTGGGTCTGATGATCCACCCGCGAGTGTGGACCGTCTCATTCTGTCCGGACCGGGACTGCGTGGCTGGGGCGCGATCAATCCGCTTTACAGTTCAAGCCTGTGGATATCCTCGCATGTCAGACCAGCCTGGATCGTGCGGCCGCCGAAAGGGGTGAAGATCGAGCCTTCGGACAATATCGAGATGCTGCGTGACCTCTGGAACGACCCACTGGGGCTGAAAGAAAACCGTATCGACCAGATTTACGGGGCTGTGTCACTCATGGAGGAGGCACACAGGGCCGCGCCCCACCTGACCGATGAGGTACCGACCCTGCTAACCTATGGGGCCAAGGATATTGTAATCCCCGACAAGGCGATGAAGAGAACGGTGCGTGTCCTGCCAAAACATGTTCGAACCGCATTCTATGAAAATGGCTATCACATGCTTCTCCGTGACAAGCAGGCTGAGACGGTTTTTGCGGATATAAGAGCATTTATGGAAGATTCTTCCGGAGACTTGCCGTCTGGTGCGCCAGATATTCCCGTGAGGTGACGTTACGGGTTGACCGTACCTCCCGGCGCGCTAAGGCCGCATCAACAGTTTCAGGAGTAACCAATGTTCGACCATCCCTCCTATGACCGGCATGAAGGTGTGCACTTCTTCGAGGACGCAGACAGCGGGCTGCGCGCGATCATTGCGGTTCACTCCACCGCGCTTGGGCCGGCCGCCGGAGGGTGCCGGATGTGGCAGTATGAAACCGGCGAACACGCGTTGCGTGACGCCTTGCGCCTGTCACAGGGGATGAGCTTCAAGAACGCCATGGCTGGGCTTCCACTCGGTGGTGGCAAAGCCGTGATCTGGGGCAACTCCAAGACCGATAAGTCGGAGGCGCTTTTCAAGGCATTCGGCCGGGCGATCGATACGCTCAACGGGGCTTACTACACGGCTGAGGATGTTGGTGTTGATACTGACGACATGGCTGTCGTCTCAACCCAAACGAAGTTTGTTGCCGGGCTGGACAAAGGGGAGGCGGCCAGTGGCGACCCGTCCCCGATTACCGCGCAAGGGGTCTATCGGGGAATCAAGGCATCCGCACAGCGCGCTTTTGGAAGTGATGACCTGTCTGGCCGGACGATTGCCGTCCAGGGGGTCGGCTCGGTCGGCGGCTATCTATGTGATCACCTGGCGAAAGAAGGCGCGAAACTTTTTGTCTGTGATATAGACGAAGAGGAACTGGCGAAGGTGTGCCAACGCACCGGGGCAACCCGTATCAAGACTGACGATATCTATGATGTGGACGCGGAAATCTTCTCACCAAATGCGCTGGGTGCCATCATCAACAAGACGACGCTGCCGCGCCTCAAGGCGAAAGTGGTTGCCGGTGGCGCCAATAATCAGCTTGCCAGCCCTGAAATGGACAGCGCGCTGAAGGAAGCAGGTATCCTGTACGCTCCGGACTATGTCATCAATGGCGGCGGGATTATCAATGTGGCAGCCGAAATATCGGGCGCTTACTCCCGCGACTGGGTGATGTCGAAGCTCGACGTCCTGATCGACACACTTGGCGAGGTGCTCGATGATGCCCTTTCTCAGGACCTGCCCACAAATGTCGTTGCTGAGCGCATTGCCCGGCAAAGAATCTCAGCCGCTAAAGGCGGCTGAGACTTTTACCAACACTTGAAAACGGAACTAGCGTCCGCGGGACCACCAGCCGCGGCGCTTAGGCTTGCTTTTCTTGCTGTCTGACGCGTCATCAGTGACGAGCACAGGCTCGCTGGCAATGGCTTCACCTGACTGGAAGACAGAAGCCGGTTTGGATGTTTCGTCTGTTGCTGGCTCATCTGCCTGAGACTTATCCTCAGAGCCGGTCGTAGAAGCCGGTTCAGCCTTGGTTTCAACCTTTTCCGGCTTGGCCTCTTCAGGCTGCTTCTCCGGCGTTTCGGTCTTTGCTGCGGCAGGTTCGGGCGCCGGCTCGACAGGGCCCTTTACCGGCGCTGCGGGCTCGGGCGTTCTGGAGTCTGGCTCGGACCTGGCGTTGTCATTGTCGCCATGTGTCTCCTGGGCCTGATTTGCCTCGGCCTTGTTGCCATTATTCCGTGAGCGCCCGCCCCTCGACCTGCGCCGTCGAGATGGCTTTTTCTCTTCCTGCTGCGAGTCATCGGATTTTTCGACCTCGAGCGCGACAGTCTTGGCGAGCTGGGGTTGAGAGAGCGCTGCGCGGTTGACCTCTTCAGGGTCGGGCAGGGCAGGCGGCTCCTCATCAAGAAGGGCAGGCGCGCTCGACGCTAGCCCATCCAGAAGGGCGCCACCATCTGCCGGGACGATCGGTCCCGTGTCGCGCCGTCTGCGCCGTCCGCCGCGCCGTCCGCGCCGGCGGCGCTTGCGGGGCTGGTTGGATTTCTCGTCATCCGAGGCGGCACGCTCGTCAGATGTATCGGCTGCTGTGTCCTCAGCCTCATCCTCGTCCGTTTCATTCTCGCTTGGCAGCTTGTCATCATCGGCATCACCGCTGATGTGCTTGCTACGGTCAGAGGCGCGCGACTTGCGCTTCGATTTCTTGTTCGGGTCTTTCTCGGCATCAATGCGGAAATCACCCGGCAGAAGATCATCGGAAGAGGTCACGGAGATTGCAAACCCGGCTGCTTCCTCGATTTCGGTAATGGCTTCGCGCTTATTGTTGAGAAGATAGAGCGCGACATCCGTGGGCGCATGAACGGTGATGGAGGCGAGACCGCCGCCAGATGCACGCGCTTCAAGTGTGCGCAGGAGCTGTAGCGCAGCCGAGGAGACTGAGCGTCTCCGCCCCGTGCCGTTACAGGCATCACAAGGATCTGAGGTGGCCTGCAGTACGCCGGCCCGGCGGCGCTGACGCGAAATTTCCATCAGGCCGAACTGGGAGATCTTTCCGCACTGGACGCGTGCCCGGTCGATCTTGAGGCAGTCTTTCAGCTTCTTCTCGACTGTGCGGTTATTCTTGTTCTCCTCCATGTCGATGAAGTCGATTACGACAAGACCGGCAAGGTCGCGCAGGCGCATCTGACGGCAGGCTTCCTCGGCCGCTTCCAGGTTTGTCTGGAGCGCCGTCTGCTCGATGTTGCGGCCCTTGGTGGCTTTGCCGGAGTTCACGTCAATGGCAACGAGAGCTTCTGTCTGGTTGATGACCAGATAGCCGCCGGATTTCATCTGCACGACTGGAGAGAAAATGGAATCCAGCTGTTCTTCCACGCCTTCAGAAACAAAGAGAGGTGCGGTTGACTTCCATTGTTTCACCTTGCGGGCCTGTGTCGGCATGATCATCTTGGACAGGTCCTTGGCCTCTCGATAGGCTGGCTGACCCTGGATCACGACTTCTTCAATGTCCTTGTCGAACATGTCGCGCATGGCGCGATGGACGAGACCACCTTCCTCATGGATGCAACAGGGCGCGATCGATTCCAGCGTCTTGTTGCGGATATTGTCCCAGAGCTTCTGGAGATACTCATAATCGCGCTTGATGTCTGTCTTCGTGCGCTTGGCCCCGGCTGTGCGGACGATGAGCCCCATGCCGTTTGGCACGGCGAGGCTGCTCATGATTTCCTTGAGGCGTTTACGGTCGGTGCCACTTGAAATCTTGCGGGAAATACCGCCGCCGCGCGGTGTGTTCGGCATGAGAACGCTGTAGCGGCCGGCCAGGGACAGGAAGGTTGTCAGCGCAGCGCCCTTATTGCCGCGCTCTTCCTTGACGACCTGAACCAGCATCACCTGACGCCGCCGGATGACTTCCTGGATCTTATAGCGTTTCGAGACTGACTGGCGGGGCTTCTTCGCCTGGCTGGCGTTTTCGTCATCGCTGTCAGAGCTTTCGGACGAATCCTCATCAGTGTCGCCGCCATCTCCTTCGATCAGGTCTGACGGTGATTCGAGGTCCTCATCCGGATCGTCGGCATCAAGGTCATCATTTTCGGCAGCCGCCCGCGCGGCATCCTGGAGAAGCGCCTCACGGTCCTCCTGCGGGAGCTGGTAATAGTCGGGATGGATTTCGCTGAAGGCCAGGAAACCATGACGGTTTCCACCATAATCAACGAAACAGGCCTGAAGTGATGGCTCCACCCGCGTGACTTTGGCGAGGTAGATGTTGCCTCTTAGTTGTTCCTTGCCGGTTGTTTCAAAATCGAAGTCATCAACCTGCCCGTTCGAAACGAGGGCCACCCGGGTCTCTTCCGGGTGGACCGCATCGATCAGCATTAACTTGCTCATGTGCAATAGCCTTGTTGTCTGGCGGCGCGGTCCACCGGCCAAGGCCGGAGGCTCTGCGTCTGTCGCCAGGAATGTTTCGTGGAATGCCTACAGGCCAGGCCATCCGCGCGCCTCGGGGCGCAATACGTGATGGGACATGCTGGCAGATAGGCAACATTGGTTCGGTTATCCGTGTCCGACAGGTGTCGCGTGAGGCTTGTATAGGGCCGGGCCACGCGTCTGTCCGGGATTAGCTCTCGCCCTGTTTGGTTCAGGGCAGGTTGAACATGCCCAAACCCGAGGGCGATGAAAAGCGTAAAATGTCATAAACAGGAAAATCGCAGTGCTGACGCCGACGGTAAACACCGGATTAATCATCAATGTGGCATGTACATCGTCAAACAATCCGATTTGAGGGACCCCGGATAGGTGACGATGTTGATTCGACATGTATTGCTCCTTGTCAGTGCCTGTTTGTGCGCTGCGTACAGCCATGCAGCAGAGATAAGCGCGATTTCGGTAAGTGGTGACGCGCAGCATACGCGGATCGTGTTTTCGTCCGATGAGCCGGTGGATCATGAGGCTTTTCTGTTTGCAGACGAGAATACACCGAAGATCGATGTGAGGCTGCCGGGCTCGCGGGTTGCTCTGGATGCGGATACGCCGCCCACGCAGGGGGGTGTGGATTCCTATGAAATCCGCGGTAGCGAAATCATCTTCAGCCTGAACACACCGATGATGGTTTCACGGACGCTCGACCTTTCGCCAACAAGCGTGGAGCCTCGTTACAGGCTCGTCGTTGACCTTGTCCGCGTGGCGCCTGTCCGCTTCAATATGGCAGCTGAACAGGATGCTGAAACGCGCAGGACCTATATTGCGTCGCGGGAAGGGCAGGCGGAACAGGCCAGCTTGCCCGAAGAAACGCCTGCCTACGCGGCTCCGGAAAAGTATGTCGTTGTTATCGACCCAGGCCATGGTGGACGCGACCCGGGCGCCTCAAGCCATGCTGGCCAGTATGAAAAATCAATCGTCCTGAAAGCCTCCCAGGCGATCAAGGCCGTACTTGAAAGATCGGGACGTTATACAGTGCACCTGACGCGTAACGATGATCGTTACATTGAACACGAGGACAGGGTTTCCATGGCGCGGAACTGGGGCGCTGACCTGTTTATCTCCGTACATGCGGATGCCGCAGCGAATTCGGGCGTTTCCGGCGCAACGGTCTACACCCTGTCAGCCCGAGGGGAGCGTCGCGTAGACGGTACAGCGCGCTCGAATGGCTGGGACCTGCCTATTGAAGACGGCACGTCACAGGAAGTTTCAGGTATCCTAGCAGACCTCATCAAGCGGGAGACAAAGTCAAATTCCTCGATCTTTGCGGAAATGCTGACGCCAGAGCTGGCCAAGGCGGGTCCGATTGTCCGTAACAGTCACAGGCGTGAGAATTTCTTCGTTCTGCTGGCGCCGGATGTCCCGGCCGTCCTGCTGGAAATCGGTTTCCTGACGAATCGTTCCGATGCCGCGCGTCTCGGGACGCAGGCGGGTCGTCAGAGGACGGCCGAAGCGGTTGGCCGGGCTATCGACGCTTACTTTGACCGACGGGACGTGCTGTATGCAGCAAATTAGGTGTTTTTGACTTTCGTCTGACAAGCGAGCGCCTTAGTCTGGACAGACTGTGCTGCGAGATTTCCGACAGCTCAAAAACCAGATCAGGCTGGATCAGGAATGACAGACGAGTCGCCCAAGAAACGCTTTTTTACCTGGAAGCTAGCCCGCCGCGTGGTGCTTGCCCTGGTCATACTCGGCATTATCGTTTTGCTGGCGATTGTCGCTTATGTCGCCGCACTTTCACGCGATCTTCCATCGCATAAACGCCTTGCCAGTTATGAGCCGCCAATCACGTCACGCGTACATGCAGGTGATGGAACCCTGATTGCCGAGTTTGCTGAAGAACACAGGGTGTTCGTGCCGATCGAATCGATCCCGGATCATGTTGTGGAAGCCTTTGTTGCTGCAGAGGACAAAAAGTTCTTCCAGCATGAAGGGCTGGATTATTTCGGTATTCTGCGCGGCGCATTCAATTCAGCCAAGATCAAGCTGTCGGGCAGCGACGCTAATCTGCAGGGTGGGTCCACCATTACCCAGCAAGTCGCCAAGAACATGCTGCTGACGCGCGACCAGACGATTGATCGCAAGATCAAGGAAGCCATCATCTCGCGCCGTATGGAGAAAGCTTTCACCAAGGATGAAATCCTCGAGCTTTACCTCAACGAGATCTATCTTGGCGTAAGGGCATATGGGGTCGGCTCGGCTGCGCTTATCTACTTCAACAAGTCGCTACCGGAGTTGAACCTTTCAGAGGCGGCCATCCTCGCATCGCTTGCCAAGGCGCCATCTACCGTCAATCCATACCGTCGCCCCAAGCGCCTTCTGGCCCGGCGAGACTATGTGCTCGGACGCATGGTCGAAGATGGTTATATCACAGACGAGGAAGCCGAGGCGGCGCGGGAAACCCCTCTGGAACTGACGGAAAGACTTCGTGGGCCAGAGTATGCCGCGGCGACCTATTTCGTGCAGGAGCTGCGCAAGCAGCTGATCGACCAGTACGGTGAAGAGGCCCTGCAGCGTGGCGGGCTTTCCATCCGGACCACTATCGATACGGAGCTGCAACTGCACGCTCAGGAAGCCTTGCAGACAGGCCTTGAGAGTTATGACAGGCGTCACGCCTATCGTGGGCCGTTTGAGACCATTGATCCTGATAAAAATGTCCCGGAACAGATTGAAGAACTGACCCGCCCGCCGGGCTATGGGAGCTGGGAAGCCGGTATGGTTTCCGAGGTGACATCGGAAGGCGCGAGCATCACGCTCAAGGATGGCCGCAATACGTCCATCCCCAAAGAGGACGTCCAGTGGGCGCGCTCATGGACGCGGGAAGGCTCCGAAAGCAAAGGCCTTGCTGCGGGGGATGTTGTTCTTGTTGAGGTCGAGCGGACCGAGAAACCCCGTCCGGGTAGTGAAACTGCCGAGGATTCCGGAAGCGGTGGAAATGCGACTGAAGGCGAGGCCGAAGAAACCGATGAGGAAGACTGGATTTACGTTCCGGCTGAAACGGCCACGCTAAGGCAGGTGCCTGAAGTCGAGGGAGCCATTATCGCGCTCAACCCGCATACGGGTCGTGTTATGGCAATGGTCGGTGGCTATTCCTTCTTCAAAAGCCCTTTCAACCGCGTAACGCAGGCTGAGCGCCAGCCGGGCTCTTCTTTCAAACCGTTTGTTTACGGGGCCGCACTGGAGAGCGGGTATACGCCGTCCAGCCGTATCCTTGATGCGCCATTTGTCTATTTCGATAAATCCACTGGCCAGACCTGGAAGCCTCAGAACTACTCACAGGGGCGCAGCTATGGCGAAGTGACAATGCGCACAGCCCTGGAGCGGTCGTTTAACCAGGTGACCTCACGCGTCGCTGTCGATATCGGTCTCGACAAGGTTGCCGAGTTTGCCGAGCGCTTCAATCTTTATGACGAGCTGAATCCTTATCCAGCCATGGCGCTCGGCTCCGGCGAAACGTCGCCCTGGCGTATGGCGCGTGGTTATGCGGCATTCGTGAACGGCGGGAAGGAAGTAACACCGACGCTGCTCGATCGTGTCCAGGACCGGCACGGGAATACGCTTTACAAGCATGACACCCGCGAGTGTGAAGGCTGCGATGCGCTGGAGTGGGATGGGGAAGAGCCACCCAAGCTGCCAGATAATCGCGAGCAGCTCGTCGACCCGGTCGTGGCCTATCAGATTGTGCATATGCTTGAAGGCGTCGTGGAACGTGGTACGGCCCGCCGTGCGCGCCGTGTTGGCAAACCGCTGGCGGGCAAGACAGGCACCACAAATGACTATCATGACGCCCAGTTCTATGGCTTTTCGCCGGACCTTGTTGTTGGTGTCTGGGTCGGTTTTGACAATCCGCGGTCACTAGGTTCCGGAGAGGCCGGTGGCTCTGTTGCGGGTCCAATCTTCACTGATTTCATGGAAGATGCACTTGATGACGAACCTCCGCTTCCATTCCGTATTCCGCCAGGGGTGCGTCTTGTGCAGGTTGACCACGACACGGGCGACCTGCCTACGCCTTCATCGCGTCTGGTCATTACAGAAGCATTCCGGCCCGGGACTGAGCCGGGAGCCGTTTTCGATATGGATTCAGACTTTTCCATCTCCGGCAATCGCCGCGGTGGGCAATCGGCAGACGATACGGCCGACCCTTCCGCGGAAGGCATAGAGGCGTTCCAGCAGGGCGCTGAGAATGACGACGTCGCTGATGAAAACCTCGGCGGCATTTATTGACGGGGCTGCTGGAATTGTGCATCGCAAGCATCTGTAAATTACGAAATTGAGCGGGATTCATGTCCACGGAAATTACAAATTTGGTCGATGAAATCAGGCAGTCTTCTGAACTGCTGAGGAGGCGTCTTTGACTGGGACGTTGCTGAAAAACGACTGGATGAGCTGAACACGCTCTCCGAAAAACCGGACTTCTGGAACGATCCTGATGAGGCCCGTAAGCTGATGGCTGAACGCCAGCGGCTGGAAGATGGGATCAATACCGTCCTCGCGCTCGAAAAAGAAGCTGATGACGGAGAGGAGCTGTTCCAGCTTTCTGAAGGCGATCCCGATATGGTGGCCGACGTGCTCGCTTCATTGAGAGCGGCACAGGAAAAGGCGGCCAGAGCCGAGCTTCAGGCGCTCCTGTCAGGTGAAGCCGATGGCAATGACTGCTACTTGCAGATCAATGCCGGTGCAGGCGGTACGGAGAGCCAGGACTGGGCAGCAATGCTGCGCCGCATGTATATACGCTGGGCTGAGGGTAGTGGCTACAAGGTCGAGGAAGTCGACGCGCATGATGGCGATGAAGCCGGTATCAAGTCTGCCACGGTGCATATTAGTGGCCAGAACGCATATGGCTGGCTAAAATCGGAAACAGGCGTTCACCGTCTTGTGCGTATATCGCCATACGATTCTTCAGCCCGCCGTCACACCTCCTTTGCATCTGTGACCGTTTCCCCCGTGATCGATGATACGATCGAGGTCGATATCGATCCATCGGATGTCAGGACCGACACTTACCGTTCCTCAGGGGCAGGGGGGCAGCACGTTAACAAGACCGATTCCGCTGTTCGCCTTACCCACGACCCGACGGGGATTGTCGTGGCCTGCCAGTCTGGCCGGTCGCAGCATCAGAACCGTGCGAAGGCGTGGGAAATGCTGCGCTCCAAGCTTTATGAAGTCGAGCTTCAGCGCCGGCGAGATGCTGCGCAGGACAGCCATGAGTCAAAATCAGATATTGGCTGGGGTCACCAGATCCGCTCTTACGTGCTTCAGCCATACCAGATGGTGAAGGATGTGCGTACCAACCACGAGACGTCGGATACGTCTGGCGTGCTCGACGGAGATCTGGATGGGTTCCTCAGCG
This sequence comes from Henriciella sp., assembly GCF_029936995.1. GTDB lineage: Bacteria > Pseudomonadota > Alphaproteobacteria > Caulobacterales > Hyphomonadaceae > Henriciella. The sequence continues at coordinate 439,164 of NZ_JAPYRE010000003.1, read as the reverse complement.
CGGCCCTGGCGCATTCTGTCGGGGGCGAGGAAGAAACTGCGGCCTAAGCCGTCTTAGTAGCAAGGCGGCAGTCTTTGCAAAAAATGCTCAGAGCTGCGGCCCCTACAATCATATCTGGAAATCAGGAAACGCGCTGGCTTTGCTGTTGCGGTTTCGAGGCTGAGCTGTCTGAGGCAGCCTGCGTGGAGCTGCTGGATGTGGTTTTGCCGGACTCGGCGGACGTAGTGCTCTGACCTTGTTTTGGAGCGCGGTCCGAGGCGGTGCTGGCAGCGCGTGGAGCTGCATCCTTGAGTGGATCCTCATCGTGCTTCACCTGCCCCTCAAAGAGGGCATTAGGCTGAATGGACAGGGTGGAATGGAGTATGTCACCCTGCACCTTGGCGCCCGTTTCCAGTTCGATCTTACGTGCCCGGATGGAGCCGCGCACCTCGCCTTTGACTTTTACGGCGTCAGCCTTGACCTCGCCGATCACCTTGCCGCCGGCACCGATGGTAATATCTGCCGCCGAAACATCTCCATCCACAAGTCCGTCAATCTGGAGTGCGCCTTCCGAAGAAATCGACCCGTTGACCGACATGTCACCGCAAATAATCGATGCTGCAGAACCCACGGCACGTGTAGCAGGTTTGCTGGCTGAGCTCCTCACGGTTTCTTGTGGTGTGCTTGCGCCAGACACTGGCTCATCATCCCTGTTCTTCGTAAACATGTTTGCCTGCCTTCAGAAATTCTACTGGGTCGTAGGGTTTGCCGTTAAACCAGACCTCATAATGCAGATGAGGTCCAGTGCTGCGGCCTGTTGAACCCATGGCACCTACGACATCGCCAATGGCAACAGTATCGCCCTTTTTGACATTTATACGCTTAAGATGACCAAAACGCGACTTGAACCCGTGTCCGTGATCAATTTCGACGACGCGGCCATAGCCTGATTTCGTTCCAGCAAAACTGACCTTGCCCGGCCCCGTGGATGTGATGGGGGCGTTCCAGTAGGCCCCGACATCTATCCCATTGTGCCAGCCTGGCCGTTTATTGAAGGGATCTGTACGAAGCCCGTAATTTGATGTGATACGCCAAGGGACGCCTACAGGACCGCCAAGAGGGAGGTTGTCGACGACCTCCTCATAATAGCGGGCTTCCTCCATCCGTGCTGCAACTTGCGCGACGCGTTCAGCGAATGCGGCCTCTTCAGGAGTATCAAAGTCTCCGCTGGCGAGGCTGGAGAATTCGATCAGCGGCCCGCCCATCTCACGGTTGTTCTCGATACGGTTCGAGCCGACAGCCGTAAGGCGCAGAACGCCGCGGGCTTCTTCCGCACGCTCTACGGCAATCTCTTCAATATCATCGAGGAAGGCGCGCTGTTCGTCCTGTATTTCCTTGATCTGCCCACGTAGGCCAACCTTCTTCTCTTGCGTTGTCCCGGTGGGGGAAGGGCGGGACTGGCGGCGATCTGCTTCATCTATAGATGCATTGATCAGGAGAGGCGCATTATTACCCCGCAGGGCCGATGCTTCGAGTGTTCCACCCTCCTTGAGCGCCTTTAGAAGGACTTCGAGGGTTTGATGGCGGCGTTCAAAGTCTACGGTTGCTTCCTGGAACGCTTCCGTTCGCTCGACCAGCTGTGAACGGGAAAGTGCATCCCGGGCACGCAATTCCTGAACCCAGCGCTCATATTTGTTGATTTCGTACTGCTCACTGCCTTCAACAGGGTGGCTTGGCATGAAAACGATGTTGGCCGTAGCGAAAAGCGACCAGCCAACGGCAGCGGCCAGGGCGACAGCAAGTACGGATTGTTGTGACGGGGATACTGTAAAGTACCGGACGGTGCCGCCGCTGCGGTGGTAGATCTGACGCTCGGGAAACAGGCGACTGAAAAGTTCGCGAACTTTCATCGTCTTTTTTTTCATTGTGCTGCGGCTACCTTCGTGAACTCTAACTCAATAGCTGTATGTACAGCCGACTCTCCCCCAAGAAGACAAAGCCGTAACGCAATTCGGTGCATTTCCGAAGGGCAGGTTTCCACTTTTAGCCCATTTTTTTACACTTTTGGCGCGAATTACTACTTTTGCGTGTACAAGACAGGCCGCGCCATCCATTTAGGCCTCTATATTAGCCAGAACTTCCTCGACATGCCCTTTGACGCGAACCTTGCGCCATGCCTGAAGGATTTTTCCATCCGGTGAGATGGAAAAAGTGGAGCGTTCAATGCCCATGAAGGTTTTTCCATACATTTTCTTCTCGACCCATACGCCGAAAGCTTCACACGCCTTGCCGTCCTCGTCACTGGCCAAAGGTACAGACAGGCCCTGCTTGTCGATAAACTTGCGATGGGATTCGAGACTGTCCCTTGAAATGCCGACGATATCGTAGCCGTTATGAGCAAAGACAGATTTTTGGGCGCTGAAGTCTTGTGCTTCCGTCGTGCATCCGGACGTGTTGTCACGTGGATAAAAGAATACAATCAGGCCCCTGCCATTGGCTGGCGGAAGCCTGAGATCGCTACTATCCGTTGTAGGTAGTGTGAGAGAAGGGCAGGTGTCACCGGGCTTGATCGCTGAGCTCATCTGTTCAAACGTCCTATTTTTGCTTCATTGATGTGGTAGCCCGACATCAGCATTGAGAGAAGAGGGCGAGCGTCCTTGGTCAGACAAACTGCAACAGTGATACTGCTGGAATTGCTGGGAGGCATGTTGCTTCTCGCTGTTGCCGCAGCTGCAGGGCTTGCCTTCATGCTCGCTCAAGGGCCGGTAGAGCTCTCATTGTTCAAGGATGATGTCGAAAGCGCCCTGGAAGAGGCCAGGGATGGCCGCAATGTCGATATAGATGCGTTGACGCTGCGTTGGGCACCTTCTGACCGACAGATGATCGTTTCCGCCAGCGGACTTACCCTATCGGATGAAAACGGAAACACTGCAGCGGAAGCCTCCGAAGCAGTCATAACTCTCGATGCCGGGTCACTCGTCTTTGGGCGCACTGAAATCCACAGCACAGAACTTCGCAATGGCTGGGTGGACGTGCGCAACGTGAGCCCGACTCTCTGGACCTTTGCAGGTGAGCCGTTACCGGAGTTCGAAGCCCGCGAATTACCAGAGTCTGTCGATGGGTGGCTGCAGCTAATCAATAGTGCTGTCGGCGATATCCTGACTGGCCTTGATGCCAGCCGGCGTGAGAGCAGCCTTGAGGCTGCGTCCTTCGAGGCTATGGAGTTAAGGTTCTTCGGGCCTGATGGAGATAGCCTGGGCACCATGACGAATGCGGCTGGTGCGCTGATAAGCGATGACGATGGCCTGCGTGCAGAACTTGCGGGCAGTGGCGCGGGCCTCGGGCTTCCAGGAGATATCGAAGCAGATCTCACGGTACCGGAAGCGTTTGATACACTTGCTCTAGATGCCAGGATCGGCGCATGGAGCGTTGGCGACCTGGCCGCAAGGCTGGGTCTTTCCGAAGACCGTATCGCGGGGTTTCCGGCAGATATTGGTCTTGGTGTCGCGTTCAAGGCGGGGGAGGGTATCCAGCAGGTCGCCCTGAGCGCGGAAGCGGGGCAGGGCCAAGTGAGCTTTGCCAGCACACCGCGGGATATAGACCGCCTGGTGTTTGATACTGTCTATATTCCCGAGACAGACACGCTTGAAATCAACCAGCTGGATCTTGCTTCTGAGAGTTTCAGTGGCGCGTGGAGCGGAACCCTTGAGTATCCGGGGGACGGGGGGGCGAATAATTTTACTCTTGAATCAGACAATCTGGAATTCGATTTCAGGCCTTACTTCCCCCAGGCGTGGCAGATCAGGAATGTCTCACTCAGCGGAACAGTTGATTATGCTGGCCAGGATATCTCGTTTGCGGACTTCGCCTTCGATACGGGAAAGGCGACACTCACTGGGGAGGCCCAACTTTCTGCACGCGACGCCGAGCATGACGGGTCATTGCCATTCGCGCTGACTGTACAAGCCGAAATGGAAGGCGAAGTCACCAAGACCGACGTCCTCCGTTTCTGGCCGGAAACTCTTGGTGACAGTGCACGAGAGTTCGCCGAGAAACGCGTGCAGGCTGTCAGGGCGACCGCGGCGACTGTGCGGCTGGACCTGCGATCAGAGAATATTACGGGCGATAGATTGCGCGACGATGCGCTGGAGGTCCGCTTCTTTGTGGATGAGGCGGCAGTGAAGTTCATGGAAGACCTTCCGCCAGTCACGCAGGGGATCGGTACGGCGAGGCTTACAGGGAACGGTTTTTCCGTCCAGCTGGATAGCGGCGAGTACGGCGGTTGGGCCTTGAATGAAGGGAGTGTGAACATTCCCAGCTTCGACTCCAAGGAAGACAGGCTGCGTGTTTACGCCAAAGGGCAGGGGCCTCTGGTCAATGTGATGCGTAACATCGTACGTACTGATGCCCTGGAGCCAGAAGACAAAGGCGGCCTCGATCCGGAAAGGTTCTCTGGTGAAGCCGAGCTGGCAATCGAACTTTTCCGTCCGCTCAGGGATGATGTTCCGTTGGAGGATTACGAAATCACGGTAACGGGCAGTGTGTCTGAAGGCGGTGTGGCAAATGCTGTGCCCGGGCTCGATTTTTCTGGTGGGACTGTTGATGTCGACCTTTCCAGCAACCTGCTGGTGCTGACCGGTCAGGGGGATCTGGGCCCGGCGCCGGTACAGTTCACATGGCGCGATGAACTCGATGATGATGGCGCTCCTGCGAACCTGTCTGCGAGTTCGTTCATATCACCTGATTTTCTCAACCGCTTCGGGATCGTTGGCCGCGCCTATGTGAGCGGAGATATTCCGGTCGAAGTCCAGTCCCGTGTCGCGACAAAGGGTATGCAGGATCTTGATGTAAGCTTCGATCTTCAGGAGGCGCGGATAGATATTTCCGAGTTGGGCTGGATCAAGCCGTCCGGCGAGCCGGCACGCGCCACGCTGTCCTATGGCAGCGATGAAAGCATGAGCAATTCAACCTTCGTATTCCGGAGTGAGGATGCACGATTTGACGGGGATATAAGTCTTTCCGGGAATGGCAGGCTGGAGGATTTGAACGTCCGGGAAATCTATATCGAAGACCTGATTGAGGCAGGCGGCGAAATTCAGCGTCAGGAGGATGACACCTTCACGAGCGAGATGAATGGAGCATTCCTCAATACTAGTGCCTTCTTTGGTGATTTTGGGGGTGTGGACAGCGATGTGGCGAGCTTCAGCGTTCCGATCGAACTTGATGCGAGTATCGATACATTGCGCCTTCGCGAAGGACTTGACCTCAACCAGGCAACTCTTCGCTTTGAAAGCGCCAGAGCTGGTGTCCGCGAAGTTGCCGCTCGCGGCATTATTGACGGAGGCGGAAATCTTGTAGCCGTCTACAAGGGGCCGACAGCGCAAAGAGCTGCGCGCGTAAGTCTCGAGAGTGATGATGCGGGCTTCTTCATGAGGGGGCTGCTGGGGCAGGATTTTCTCTCTGGAGGAACGATGGCGCTTAACGGGACGCTGGCGCGCGGCGACACGCCCGCGCAGCTAAATCTCACACTGGAGCAGGTGCGTATGCGCGATGCACCGCTCCTGACACAGATCCTGTCACTGGCATCATTGAGAGGGCTTTCGGATACGCTTTCCGGTGAGGGGGTCCTGTTCACCAGTGTCGGGGTTCCGATCACGATCGCGGGTGATCGCTTTATCATTGATGGGGCGCGCGCCAACGGTCCGGCGCTCGGTCTGACGCTCAACGGCTGGATCGGGCAATCGAGCGACGATCTGAGCCTGAGCGGTGTTCTTGTCCCGAGCTTTGGCACCAACTCCATGCTTGGTGGAGTGCCAATCATCGGTGATCTTTTCGTTGGCCGTGATGGCGAGGGCATATTCTCGCTAACATACTCGGTTGAGGGGACCCTCAACAGGGCCCAGGTCGCGATCAACCCGCTTTCGGCCGTGACGCCCGGTATCCTGCGGCGAATCTTTGAAAATCCGGCCGATACATCAATCCCGGAAGGGCTGCCGGTTGATCCAGACAGGACGCCACCAGCGCCACCGATGCCGGATTCGGAATTTATCGAGTCTGCGCCGGGTGTGGAGAACTGAGTTCATTTAAACGGGCTTTTATTTTCCAGCCTTAACGTCACGCCATAGCTTGTCCTGTTCATCCAGGTTCAGACCTGAAAATGACTGGCCGCGACTTTCGGCCAGTCTCTCCATCGACCTGAAACGGCGTTCGAATTTAGCATTGGCACCACGCAGGGCGATTTCCGGATCAATCTTGAAGCGCCGCGCCAGATTGGCGGCAACGAAGAGCAGATCCCCGATTTCTTCTTCAATGTGCTCAAGATCGCCCGAATCTATGGCTTCGGTGACTTCACGGGTCTCTTCATCAAGTTTTTCGAGTATGTCGCGAGGCTCTGTCCAGTCGAAACCTGTGCGGGCGGCTCGTTTCTGTAACTTCTCTGCGCGCATCAGGGCCGGGAGGGCTTTTGCGACACCGTCCATGGCCGAGACTGGCGTGTCGTTTTTATCCTTTTTTTCTGCCCGTTCGCGGGCCTTGATAGTCTCCCAGGCTTCAGTCTGACCATTGGCATCGCGCCCGTCGTCGGCCTCGAATACGTGCGGGTGCCGCCGGATCATCTTGTCATTAATAGACCGCGCAACATCCTCGATATCAAAATGACTGGCTTCCGCGGCCATCTGGCTGTGAAATACGACCTGTAACAACAGGTCGCCAAGTTCGTCTCTCAGATCCGGGAAATCCTGACGTTCAATCGCGTCAGCAACTTCATAAGCTTCTTCTATCGTATATGGCGCAATTGACGCGAAATCCTGTTCGATATCCCAAGGACAGCCAGTCTCAGGATCACGTAGCTGAGCCATGATGCTCCGGAGACGATCGAACTCACTTTGCGGGGAAGGGGGCATGTGTGCGTCCTATATCCAGACGGGAACAAACAGATAGTGTGCAGCAAGAAGACCGGCACATTCACGATTCAGGGCGGTATGTGCCTGAGGCTATGATTGCTATGTCTTTCTGACAATCTTTGTCGGCTTTCCAGTCACATAGAAATTGCATAATCAATATTATGGGAAATAATGGTCAGCGGTTCAGGTTGAGAAGTCGAGGCTGAGACCATCATAAGCCGGCCGTATATGCGGCGGAAGCTCTTTACAAAGGGTCTTATAGTCCATGTCGACATGCAGGTTTGTGAGGTACGCTTCGCGAGGTGCAATGCGTTCGATCCACTTTAGCGCCTGCTCGAGATTCGCATGGCTTGGGTGCGGTGTGTAGCGCAGCGCGTCCATGATCAGGATGTCGCTGCCCTCCATCACGCTCAGGCTCTCTTCTGGCAAATCGCTGAGGTCATTGCAGTATGTCAGCTGACCGATACGGAACCCGAGGCTCCGGATACGCCCATGTTCCTGGTCGAACGGGGTGAGATGAACATCCGGACCCCGCCCTGGCACAGTGAAGGTTTTGCCCACTTCAATGAGTGGCTGTTGGTCCAGGATTGCCGGATAGCCGCCCTTCCCCTTGAAGCAGTATTCAAAACGGGACGTCAGTGAAGCTGCTGTGGGAGCATCGAGATAAGTCGGAATCGTACGACGCATTCGCAGGGCCAGTGCACGTACGTCGTCTATGCCGTGAGACTGGTCTGCATGGTCGTGTGTATATACGAGCGCATCCAGATGCTGGACATTCTGATCAAGTAGCTGCTCTCTCAGATCCGGAGAGGAATCGATGAGTATGCGCGTACATTCATCAGGAGCTGTAACTTCGCCCGCATCAATGAGCACACAGCACCTTCGGCGCCGGTTTCTTGGCTCCTGTGGGTCGCAATTCCCCCAGTCATTTCCGACACGGGGTACGCCACCGGATGAGCCGCTTCCGAGAAAGGTAAAACGTCCCTCCATTATATGGTATCGATTTTCTTGAATAAAGTCAAGGCATTATTTTCGCATATTGAGGTAATTTCTTTGGCGGTTCGTCCATGCAGGTTTGCGAGAGCTTCAGCTACATGAACCAGATAAGCAGGCTCATTGCGCCGCCCCCGATATGGCACGGGTGCAAGATATGGACAGTCAGTTTCAAGTATAATCCGTTCCAGCGGTATGGTCGCCATTACCTTGCGTACGTCGTGGGCATTCTTGAAAGATAGTATACCGGACACGGAAAAATACGCTCCTAGTGCCAGGCCCCTGTCTGCCAGATCCTGCCCGCCTGTGTAGCAATGCAGCAGTATGCCGAAGGCTCCACGCGCGTATTCCTCTTCGAGAATACTTGCTGTCATCTCATCGGCGTCACGGGTATGAACCACAACTGGCAACCCTGTTTCGCGCGCAGCTTCTATATGCCTGCGGAAGTTGGCAATCTGGTCATCCTCAGCCGAGTATCCATAATGAAAATCCAGCCCCGTTTCACCAATGGCGACTGTGCGCGGATCATTTGCGGCTTGCAGCAGTGATGATGCTTCAAGTCCGGTGAAATCCTTGGCGTGGTGAGGGTGAACGCCTGCGGTATTCCAGATATCGGCATTCGCTTCCGCGATTGCTTTTACACGCGGATAGTTATCCAGCCGGTCGCAGATAGCGAGAAAGCGTGAGACGCCAGAGTCACGCGCGCGTGAGAGCACGTCTTCAAGATCACTCTCGAAAGCCTCAGCGTGAAGATTAACATGTGTATCAAACATGACAGAGCGTCTAGCGGGTCGCGAACGCGGTTTGAAGAGATGAGACCAGTTTTGCCGCTGCCTGGGCCGGCGGCATGTGCAATCCACGCTGCGAAGCCACAATCTGCTGGCCTTCAAACCAGACGGATGCCCAGTCGGGCGTCTTCTCCGCTTTCGCGCTCACCCAGGAAAGCACCTCCTCAGCAAAAATGCTAAAGGCCTGCTCATCTTCGCCAGCACTCAGTATCGCCTGCGAAATCTGCGCATCATTTGCCGAGGGCATGGACTTGAGCAATGACTGCGCGGCACTGGCGGCCGCCAGCACCTTCTGTCCTGACAGATCGGTTGCACGGCCCGGGCGGCCTTTGACCAGTTCGGCCATACTCGCCGGTGCTTCCAAATCCATTGTTTCCAGTACAGCAGTTGTGTCGCTGTCTGAAAGAGCTTTCAGGCGCAGCGTCTGGCAACGCGATCTTATTGTTGGCAGGACCGGCGCAGTTGAGTGCGAGATAAGGAAGAGCATTGCCCGCGCAGGCGGTTCCTCAAGTGTCTTGAGAACCGCGTTAAGGCTGCTTGCATTCATGTTATCGAGAGAATCGAGCAGGCCTATGCGCCAACCTCCCAGCGCAGGCTTCAACGTGAAAAAATTGTTCAGGGCGCGGACTTGCTCAACGGAAATGTCCTGCTTCAGGACGCCCTTGTCATTGGTCTCCCGCTGGACATGCTTGAGATCAGGATGAGCATTCGCAAGGATTTTCTGCATGACGGCGTCCTCGGATGAGGCCCCGGCAGGATCTCCCGCGACAGGTTCAGCCCCCAGAAGACGGGATGCCAGCCTTATGGTAAACCTTGCCTTGCCGATCCCCGAAGGTCCTTCGATGATCCAGGCATGATGAAGACGCCCGCTATCCGCAGCGTGGAGAAACTCCTCCTGTGCCTGCTGATGGCCGTATAGCGGCAAGGCTGCTGTTGTAACGCTCATGCTGGCACCAGTTTACGGTGGATGACATCCAACGCCTGAGACACGAGGCTCGAGGGAGGCTGCTGAGCGTCAATAACGATACAGCGCTCTGGTTCCCGCTCGGCTATGCTCAGAAAGGCCTGGCGGACCTGCTTATGGAATTCAATCGGCCTGCTCTCAAATACATCTGATGTGCCGCGTGATGACCGGCGTGAGATGAGGGCTTCAGCCGGCGCATCGAGCACAATGGTAAGATCCGGCTGGGTATGACGTGTGATTTCATCATGAAGCGTCTGAAGCAGCGCGCCGGAAACACCGGAAAGCCCCTGATAGACGCGTGTCGAGTCGATAAACCTGTCACAGAGTACCCACTCACCGGCCTGTAGTGTGGGCTCTATGAGGCGGTCGACATGATCGCTACGGGCAGCATTCATCAGCAGTGCTTCCCCGAGTGGGCTCCAAGCCTGCTGGTCTGGAGGCGACAGGACAAGCTGCCGAGCAGCTTCTGCCAATCGCGTACCACCTGGTTCACGGGTCATGATGGCAGGAATGCCGGCCGTCTTCAGCTTCTCGGCAATACCGCGAAGAAGCGTAGATTTTCCACAGCCTTCGCCGCCTTCGATCGTTATGAAGCGCCCTCGCGCCACGACCTATGCGTCCTCGCCAGTGAGCTTGAGAGCAAGGCCTTCAATAGCCCGGCCGACAAAACCGAGTTTCGCGACGTTTTCGGTTGCAATCAGAGGGGCTGTTACCGGTTCAGACTTGCCTTCCATTGAAATCACGAGTTTCGCAATCTGCTGACCTTCCTGGATCGGTGCCTTCAGAGGGCCGTCATAGACAACCTCTGTGGTGGCATTCTCAAACGCACTGCGATGGGCAGAAGCCTGTATGGCACGATCAAGCCTTACACCCACTGAGCGGGCTTCACCGTTCCAGACGGGCAGATTCGCGATTGCTTCCTCTCCGGGTTCGACAGTGCGTGTATCAAAAGCCGTAAAGGCGAGACGCATGAGCCTGTCGGCCTCTTCGGCGCGCGCTTGTGAACTCGGCAGGCCATTAATGACCAGGATCCGACGTTCCCCGTCACGTACAGCTGAGGCGGTAAGACCATACCCGGAAGCTTCAAGGTGGCCGGTTTTAAGGCCGTCAGCACCTTCCATACGCCCAAGAAGTGGATTGCGATTTTGCTGGGTTATGCCGTTCCAGCTCATCTCGCGTTCTGAGTAGTACGCATAGTATTGTGGGAATTTGTTGATCTCAAAGCGGGCAAGTTTTGCCAGGTCGATAGCCGAAATCTCGTGACCTTCAGCATACAGACCACTGGCATTTTTGAATGTCGCTGACTCAAGGCCCATTTCTCTCGCAAGCTCGGTCATACGGCGGGCAAAAGCTTCCTCGGAACCGGCCAGGCCTTCTGCGAGCACAATGCAGGCATCATTACCAGACAGGATAATAACACCCCTCAGTAATTCCTCGACAGTAGGGGTCTCCCCTATTTCAAGACCCATTGTGGAGCCACCGGTTGCCCAGCCTCCCTCTCGCCATGCGCGTTCGCTGACTGGCAGACGATCGTCCAGAGAAATCTCTCCCCTGTCGATGGCCTCATAAACAACATGTGCCGTCATGATTTTCGTCATGGAGGCCGGAATCATCGGCGTAGTGCCGTTCTTGGAATAAAGGACGTCCTGTGTCTCGTAGTCCATTATGACTGCGTGGTCGGCTTGTGTCTCAAGAAGCTGGGCATGGGCTGGCAGGCAAAGCCCCACACCGATCATCATGAAAGCAAGAATCTTCTTTGCAGGCATCAAGGCAGCTCTCCTTCAGAACTTACACACTATAGAAGCGTGTAATATGTTCCAGAAAAAGGGCTGCTTTGAGACAGGCGTCAATGCCGCAGCAGATTTCACCGCAGTGTGACGAAACTCTCTGAAATACCACGGGTGCCTAGTTGGCGTTTGGCTTTCTCAGCGGCTGCCCGTGTCGGGTATGGCCCGACAAGGACGCGGAAAAAATCAGACCCGTTCACCACGGCATCTTCCACCTTCACAGAAAAGCCGCTGCCAATCTGCTGGTGCACATCCTGGGCATTGCCGATATTGCTGAAGGCACCCGCCTGAACATAAATGCCGGGCGTAAACCCGTCAGACAGGTCTTTGCTCGTGTTCTTGGCCGGCGATGCAGCGGCATATATTGTCCGGGCGGCCGGCTCTGTTTGCTGCTTGACTGGCTCCAGAGGCGTGGACTGTACATCATCCTCAACGCCACCGGCGAGCTTGTCACTATACTTCAGGGAAGCTTCGCTCAGTGTTTCAATGCGGGCGGGTGTGGCGACATTTGCCCCAGGATCCGGAACGCCTAGAGAAGGTTCGACCCCATCCATGAACATGTTTCCGTAGAGGTTCGGTCTATCCACTGCGGCAGTCACCTGCGCCGTCTGCAAAGCAGCGCTCACCGGCATGGAACTATCAGCGCTGGCAAGCTGAACCTTTCCTTCAGAAAGGTCTGGCGCGGGCCCGAGATAGCGAACCGAGACGGGGGCTACACCGTCATCGACAATGTCGAGCACTGTGGCGGCCTTGCGGGAAAGATCAATGATCCTGTTGTCGGCAAACGGCCCACGATCATTGACTCTCACGACAACCTCCTTGCCATTCTCCTCGTTTACAACCTGAACAAGGCTGGGCAGTGGAAGGGTGCGGTGTGCGGCAGTCATCGCCGTCATGTCAAAGATTTCGCCATTCGCCGTTGTACGGCCATGGAATGCCTTGCCATAGAATGAGGCCAGGCCGCGCTCTTCGTGCTCAATGCTGGCGGAAAGTGGCTGGAGGGGCTCCGTGCGTGGCAGTGAAGAAGCCTCGGGTGTGTCGGCGCCGAGTGTCAGCGTGTTCAGGCTAAGGGGATTGGCTTTGCCGGTTGCTGGTACGTTGGCCCTGGCCGGCCAGAGTTGCGCGGCATTATGCGAAGATCCCGCATGCGGCGACTTTTCGACGCTCGCCAACTGCCGGGACATTGTGTCCTGCTTTGCCGGGGAAGCAGCGCCTGGATAGGAAAAGCTGATTTTTGCGCGCGTCTCTGGCAGTTTTGCCGATCCTGTACGGGTAACCGGGCCACGCCAGGCGTCATTACTGGCAGAGCTGTTGGGTTGTGGCACGCCACGACGCTGCGTCTGTGTCCCCTGCCCTCGCGTCGAGTTGCTGTCATAACTCGCATATTCTATTGGGGCGGGAGATTTCTTGCCTGCTATTGCGTTGGGGGCTGTTGTCGCGGCGATTGCGACCAGTAGCGCTGGGGGAAGAAAAGACGCAAGCGGACGTGCCATGAGAACCTCATTCTGTGGTCACTAACCCAATCCGACCATTCTGCCGGCTGGTGGAACGAATTCCCTGTGATCTCTGCCTACCATGTTCTGGTAGACACATCGTGAACGTCAAAAAGGAATTTCAGCCGATACCGAAAGGCACGGTTAATTTTCGCATGAATAAGGCGAAAATGAGGTTCAGCTGCAGTCTTGCAATCCATGCTCCAATCGACCACACAGTTCGCCGGGCCACGGAGGAGTGGCAGAGTGGTTGAATGCGGCGGTCTTGAAAACCGTTGAGCGTGCGAACGTTCCGGGGGTTCGAATCCCTCCTCCTCCGCCACCCATGCAGGTGTTATGGCAAAGCCAACGACGCAGCCTGTCCGCCTCATTCATGTTTCTACGAATTGAAAATCTTGCCAGCGTTGTATTGGACGCAGGCGGTTCTTGAATGCTAAGCCCTGAAAAGTTGTTATTGAAATCATTCCGCTGCGGGTCTGCTCCGCATCATGAGAACGGGATACTGGAGGCTGAAGATGAAACTGTTTCTACTAGCTGGCGTTTCTGCGCTGACCCTGGGGGCGATGAGCCCGGCTTTTGCACAGGACGCAACTGAGAGCTCCGCGGGGTCGCCAGAAGCCGTTCAGGCAGAATCAGGTGAAACCACACCGGACACAGAAACGGCGCAGGCCGAAGACTGGCGGGTGCTTCTGGCTGAGTGGGCCGGGCCATATGGCGGTGTGCCACCTTTCGATGCAGTCCAGGTCTCGATGTTTCAGCCTGCGCTGGAAGAGGCTATGGCGCAGGCCCGTGCCGACATAGATGCGATCGCTGCACAGGACACTGAGCCGACTTTTGAAAACACCATCCTTGCCATGGAAGAAGCTGGAAGCGCCCTGCAACGTGTAAACGCTGTTTATGGTGTCTGGGCTTCGGGGCTCAACGGCCCTGATGTTCAGGCCGTTCAGCGTGAGATGGCCCCGAAACTCGCCGCATTCCGTGATGAGATGTTCCAGAATGCAGAGCTCTTCGAGCGGATTGATACAATCTACAACAGTGATGCCTATGACGAGCTGGATACCGAGCAGCAGCGTCTGGTCTGGGATTATCATACCGACTTCGTGCGGGCTGGTGCGGGGCTGGATGATCAGGAAAAGGCGCGGGTAGCCGAGATTAACCAGAAGCTCGCCTCACTCTATACCGAATTCTCCAACAACCTCCTCCACGATGAAGAGTCCTATGTCACATGGCTGTCCGAGGATGATCTGAGTGGGCTTCCGGACTCGGTTATCAACGCTGCGAAATCTGCGGCTGCATCGCGCGACAATGAGGGCGGGGACTATGCAATCCTCAACACGCGCTCATCCATGGATCCGTTCCTGACATATTCGAATGACCGCGCTCTGCGCGAAAAGGTCTGGCGGACTTATTACAGCCGCGGCGACAATGGCGGTCAGTATGATAATAACGCCATTATCGCTGACATCATGAAACTGCGCGCCGAACGTTCCGAGATCCTTGGCTATGAGAGCTATGCCGCTTGGTCGATCGAGAAGCAGGTCGCAGCCAAACCTGAAGCCGCAATGGAACTGATGATGAAGGTGTGGCCGGCGGCAAAGGACAAGGTCGATCAGGAGGTGGCCGCTATGCAGGCCATCGCGGATGAGGAAGACGCCTGGATCAAGATCGCGCCCTGGGACTATCGCTATTATGCCGAGAAAGTTCGTCAGGCGGAGTATGACTTTGATTCAGAAGAGGTAAAACAGTACCTCCAGCTAGAAAACCTCCGAGAAGGCATGTTCTGGATGGCCGGCGAACTTTACGGCATGGAGTTCAGCCAGATCGAGGATGTACCGGTGTTTCACGAAGACGTGCGGGTCTGGGAGGTCACGCGCGATGGTGAGCATCTCGGGCTTTGGTACTTTGATCCTTATGCCCGCTCGGGCAAACGGTCAGGCGCCTGGATGAATGCCTATCGCCCGCAGGATGATCTCAACGGCTACACCACACCGATTGTTTCCAACAATTCCAACTTCGTGAAGGGAGGCGAAGGTGAGCCGGTGCTTATTTCCTGGGATGACGCTTCCACGCTGTTCCATGAATTCGGCCATGCGCTACACGGCCTCAATTCCGAAGTGACCTACCCTACCCTCTCCGGAACGGCCGTACCTCGTGACTATGTCGAATTCCCGAGCCAGGTTCATGAAAACTGGTTGCCGACGCCGGAAGTGCTTAACAAGTATGCGTTGCATGTCGAAACCGGAGAGCCGATTCCACAGGAACTGGTCGACAAGATCCAGGAAGCGGCCAATGCGCGCCAGGGCTTTGACACGACAGAGTATCTTGCAAGCGCTCTCGTGGATATGAAGCTGCACACCAAGACCGATTTCTCCGACTTTGATGCCGACAGTTTCGAGCGGGAAACGCTGGAAAGCCTTGGCATGCCCGAAGAGCTGCCGATGCGTCATCGCACGCCACAATTTGCGCACGTATTTTCTGGTGAAGGGTATGCGGCGGGCTATTACGCCTATCTCTGGGCAGATACGTTCAGTGCGGATGCCTGGGAGGCCTTCGAGGAAGCCGGCGGGCCTTATGATGAGGAAACCGCTAATGCGTTCCAGAAATGGATTCTCTCAGTCGGGAATACCATGGACCCGTCTGCCGCCTACGAAGAATTCAGGGGCCGTGCTCCGGATACCGATGCGCTCATGCGGGATCGTGGATTCGGTGTCGCTGGAGAGTCCGCTGGGAGCACTGGTGAAAGCGAGACTGTAACCGACGTTGCACCTGGCGAGTAAATATAAACTCGCATGACGATCAAAGCAGGCTGGGCGAACGGTCCGGCCTGCTTTTTTGTGTCACGCCGCACGGTGAGGATATTTATCACCGTCGCGTTCTGCCTCCAGGATTCCGGGTTCGTTCCAGGACCCCTCAGGTCTTATCAGTATGTATGGATCACTTTGTGAGGTGAGTGCCTCACGATGTGCGGGTACGGGTATCTCAATCTCGAAATAGTCATACCCGGAAAAGGCGAATCTGGGTCGGTCGTCACGCAGGCTGCACTTCAGAACACGAGACCATAATGGCCATAAGCGTGCCTGTATTTGCCCGATCATGAGGCGATAGCCCTTTCTGGCAGCAATCTCGAATGCATGAGCGAGGAGAATTCGGTCAAGATTTCTTGCGCGCGCTTGTGGCCGCACGCAGACACGTTCGACTTTTCCAAAATCTGCAAACCAGCGTAGACGCAATGTCGCGACAGGCTCTCCTGCCACAGAAGCAACAAGATGCAGGCTCGTCAGGTCGTTACCGTCATATTCTTCTGCATATGGACAATCCTGTTCGACGAGAAAAACAGCTGCCCTGATGGCGAAGACTTTCTGCAGATCATCGAGGTTTCGTACAACTGAGACTTTGACCGCTTCAAAGTGTGCCCTTGAAGGAATGCGCCTTAGTGCCGCTATGCCTGTGTCCGGGTACGAAAGCATTATTGCCTCCACCCTGTAAGCGGGTCGAGGACAAACATGCCGGGCGCAGTTTCATCCAACCTGCGAAAGCCCATCTCAAGCATGGCGCGCTCCCCCTCTTGCGTAGCCGCACGCGCATAAGACGGAACGCCGGAAAAATGTGTTTCTCTTGCGGTGATGGATGCCTTCATAATGGCGCGTCTCGCCTCTTTCGTCGCGCCGGCATATACGCCCAGATAGGATCCGTGTATTGGCGTCCGCGCAGGAGCCACGTGACTGAGAACCGGGTCCTCCGGGATGAATTGTCCTTTTTCAGCCGCCACCCTACCCTCGTAAGTAAGCGGAACTGATACATAGAGGCCGCTGATGGGCTGCCCCGTAACCCAGATGGACATTCCCGTTATCGTATCCAGCGTATACACAACTTCTGCGCGTGCAAGTTTGCGGCCGACGAGCGACTCTCCGAGTTTCAGTGCAGGCACGATTTCTGACGGTTTACACTTGCGTACGCCATATGGCGCCATTGCCCGGCGCATTTCTTCAGGTGAGACAAGGCAATAAGATTTACCAGGTCTTGATACAACCGATTGGGGAATCGCCATTGAAAATCTCCCTTTGCGGGAGAAATCTGTAAACTCGCGTGTAAGTTGTCAACACGAGATTTTACATTTTTTGGAGAACAGTACAGAAACCTGCATAGGGATACCTTCGGAGATACCTCTCATGCGCGTAGATCACCTCGACTGGGACAAGCTGCGTGTGTTCAGCGCTGTCGCAGAATTGAAAAGCCTGACATCGGCTGCAAAGCGGCTCGGCGAGTCCACACCGACGGTCAGCCGGAAAATCGATGATCTTGAAAGAAAACTGAATTGCGAACTGCTTGTACGCACACCTCGCGGTGTTGAGCTGACCGAAGCCGGGCGCCTGGTCGAACTCCATACCCAGACCATGAATGAGAAAGCGAACTCCATCTGGAATGATGTGTGTGCGCTCGACATCGAGGGGACTGGGCGGATCAGGATGGCGGCAGGTGATGGCGTCATGGCGCACTGGCTCACGCAAGCCATACCTGAATTTCAGGAATATCACCCCGGCATCGAGCTCGAAATGACGGTTACCGAGGACGATGTAAATCTTCTGTCAGGTGAAGCTGACCTTACATTGGCCTTCGAAGAGCCCCGCCAGAGAGACCTCATCTCGCTGCGGCTCGGCATGCTTCACTATATGTGCTTCGCGTCACAGGACTATCTCGATAAATACGGGGAGCCTGAAAGCCTGTATGACTTCCAAGGCCATCGCTCGCTGATGCATTCTTCATATGTGCACCAGGTCGACAACTGGTCGCCAAGGGTGCACGAACTCCAGAAGCTCGTCCATTTCGCTGTCACAACGAATTCAGGAACGATTCTCCGCGAGGTCTGTGCCCAGGGCGGCGGTATCGCTGTAATGCCATCCTATGTCGCGGCGCTCGATTCACGTCTGGTGCCGCTTTCCCTTCCAGAACTTGCTCCAGCGAAATTCTGGCTGGTCTATACTCAAAGGCTTCAGAGGTTGTCGCGCGGTCGTATCGTCATTGACTGGATCCGCAAGCAGTTCAGCCAGGACAAGCACCCATGGTTCATGGACAGCTTCGTACATCCCAACAAGTATCTGGACGTGAGCAAACGCGATACCGCCTGATGGTCTGGGCTCCCCTGACTTTAGACGGTTTTGAGGATGGTAACGATCGCTTCCAACTTCTTGTGATCATCAATTGTGCGGACCAGGCGCGCAATTTCAGCTCTCATCCTGTCAACTTCACTATCGCCGCTGGCGCTTGAAGCGAGGACTTCTTCCGGAAAAAGGTGTTCAACAGGAACAGCCAGGATATTTGCAATCGCTGCCAAAGTACCCGCGCTGATGCGGTTCGTGCCATTCTCATACTTGTGAACCTGCTGATATGACAGGCCAAGCTTCTTTGCCAGGTCATCCAGAGTCATGCCTACCCGGCGTCGCGACTCCCGTACGAGCTTTCCAATTCCCCTGTCCGCATCGCTGACCTTCCGGGGGGATGCTGATAATGCCGTAACCATGCTGTCCTCGCTGCAACCATAGTTTGATATCTTTAAGGTCTTACCTTTTCGACCTGTGATCGCGTTAGAGCAAGATGGGGGTGTATTACAAAAATGTATATGCTCGTAAGCCGTTCGGGCCAATTTGTTTCTTTTTTAGGCCAGTAAAAAACGGCCGCCTGTTAAGGCGGCCGAGGTACAGCAAGAAGGACGTCAAACCCTGAGCCCGAATATGTTCGCACTCAGGGCTGACGATTGATGTGTAACAGTCTCCGTCTGAACAGGATGGCGGACAGTTTGTTATGCCCTGTTCATCATGAACGACCGACCCGAATTGCAGACTATGAAACGCCCCAGTCCTTGAGGATTTCATCCGTATGTGTGCCGGGACTGGCAGGCGGGCGCTGGATTTCACCTGGTGTTTTAGAAAAACGTGGAGCCGGAGCGGGCTGCATCACGCCTTCATAGTCGACAAACGTCTTGCGGGCGGCATTGTGCGGATGATGGGGGGCTTCTTCCATGCTGAGCACAGGGGCAAAGCATACATCTGTACCTTCCATCAGCTCGCACCACTCGTCGCGTGTTTTTGTCTTCATGACAGCTGAGATTTTTTCTTTCAGCTCTGGCCACTTCTTGCGGTCCATCTGCTTTTCGAAGTCGGGATCGGTCAGCCCGGCCTTCTCGACCAAAAGCGCATAGAATTGAGGTTCAATCGAGCCGAGAGAGACATACTTGCCATCGCTGGTTTCGTAGCAGTCATAGAAGTGCGCGCCGCCATCCAGGAGGTTCGACTCACGCTCATCGTCCCAAACGCCCATGGCGCGCATGCCGTAGAACATCGAGGCGAGAGAGGCAGCGCCGTCCGTCATGGCAACATCTATTACCTGTCCTTCACCAGTAGACCGGGAACTGAGGATTGCGGCCAGCAGGCCAAAAGCGAGATATAGCGCACCGCCACCATAGTCGCCGATAAGGTTGAGCGGAGGATAAGGTGCTTCCCCCTTGCGGCCCATCGCGCCGAGTGCGCCAGTCAGGGCGATGTAGTTCAAGTCGTGGCCTGCCGCGTGTGACAGCGTGCCGGTCTGGCCCCAACCCGTCATGCGGCCATAGGCGAGCTTCGGATTACGTTCGAGCGCAACATCCGGGCCAAGGCCAAGCCGCTCCATGACTCCAGGCCGAAAGCCTTCAATAAGGCCATCTGCTTTTTCGATCAGCTTGAGTGCTTTCTCAATGTCGTCAGGATTTTTGAGATCAAGCGCAATCGACCGGCGCCCACGCGACTCAACGTTCGCTGGCGTAGCGGGCCGCCCGCCCGAAGCCCTGTCAATCCGGATTACATCAGCACCAAGGTCGGACATCAGCATACCGCAGAACGGCCCCGGCCCGATCCCTTGAAATTCCACGATCCTGATTCCGTTGAGTGGTCCGCTGGCCATGTTTCATCTCCCTCGATTGTCCGCGCGATTGGGCACGCAGTCTGAATGACTTAACGTGGCAAACAATAGGCAAGCCACTAGCTCTGCCAAGACGTTCCCCAACGTCCGCTGGTGCGAGTGGGTAGTTCAGGCTGAGGCAGAAAGCCCGGCAATTTCCTTCAGTACGTTCCGGACGAGTTTGATGCGCTTGTCATTTGCTTCAGGTGACTGATTGATGACGAGTTTTGAGTCAGGCCGAAGCCTGAACTGGTTCGGACGTGACCGGACAAGAGTCATCAATTGGCCCGGATCTACTGGCGTATCTTCCCGGAACGCCATGACAATCCCTTTCGGACCAGCGTCGAGTTTCGAAATGCCAAGCTGCTTGCATGCTGCCTTGATGGCAGTGATTTCCATTAGCTGGCGTGTTTCCTCAGGAAGTGGTCCGAACCGGTCAATGAGTTTGGCGGCAAAGCCCTCTCGGCCTTCCTCAGTGTCAATATCAGCCAACCGCCGGTAGAGGCCAAGACGTACGCTCAGGTCTTCGACATAATCTTCCGGTATCAGCACTGCGACGCCCAGATTGATCTGGGGCGACCATTCGTCGGCAACTTCTTCCGCATCTTCTCCCATACCAGATTTCAGAGCATTAACGGCGTCTTCCAGCATCGACTGGTAAAGCTCCACGCCCACTTCCCGGACATGGCCGGACTGCTGATCCCCCAGCAGATTACCAGAGCCACGCATGTCGAGATCGTGACTGGCGAGCTGAAATCCTGCTCCAAGGCTATCGAGAGACTGAAGGATACGAAGCCGGCGTTCAGCCCCCGACGTCATGACCTGGTCTTGTGGAGTCGTCATGTACGCGTAAGCGCGTAATTTGGAGCGACCCACACGTCCGCGAAGCTGGTAAAGCTGTGCCAGGCCGAACCTGTCAGCGCGGTGGATAATCAGTGTATTTGCACGGGGAATGTCGAGGCCGCTTTCAACAATAGTTGTCGACAGGAGAACATCGTACTGACCTTCATAAAAGGCCGTCATGATATCTTCCAGTTCTGTCGGCGGCATCTGACCGTGAGCAACGATGAAACTGACCTCGGGCACGTTGTCCCGCATGAATGCTTCGAGCCCATCCAGATCGGAAATACGCGGAGCAACAAAGAAGGCCTGGCCACCGCGATACTTTTCCCTGAGCAGGGCCTCCCGGATCGTCACTGTGTCGAACTCCGTGACGTAAGTGCGTACGGAAAGCCGGTCTACAGGCGGCGTCGCGATAATCGAAAGATCACGAATTCCTGTCAGCGACATTTGCAATGTACGCGGGATCGGCGTCGCGGAGAGCGTCAGGACATGAACATCGGCCTTGAGCTCTTTCAGCTGTTCCTTGTGCTTCACACCAAAGCGCTGTTCTTCATCCACGATCAGCAGCCCGAGGCGTTTCAGCTCAATTGATTTGGACAATAGCGCGTGCGTGCCGACCACGATGTCGACATCACCCGATGCAAGGCCTTCGCGGGTCTTGTTAGCCTCAGCCTGGCTCACCATGCGGGATAGGTGGCGCACTTTCACTGGCCAGTTGGCAAACCGGGCGACGAAGGAGTTGAAATGTTGACGGGCAAGGAGTGTCGTTGGCGCAATTACGGCGACCTGCATGCCGCTCATCGCTGCCACGAAGGCAGCACGTAAAGCAACTTCTGTCTTACCGAAACCGACATCGCCGCATACGAGGCGGTCCATGGGCTTCCCGCTGGCGAGGTCTTCCAGCGTATCCTCAATGGCATTCAGCTGATCATCGGTTTCTTCATAAGGAAAACGGGCAGCAAATTCCTCATATAGCCCCTGCCCTGTTGTTGTGGGATCGGCGCGTTTGAGTTCGCGGGCAGCCGCGATATCCAGAAGCTCGGCCGCCATTTCGAGAATGCGTTTCTTTGCCCGCGCCTTGCGTTGTTGCCAGCTGACACCACCAAGCTTGTCTATCGCACCTTCCGCATCCTCGCTGCCGTAACGGCTGATAAGGTCGATGTTTTCGACGGGGAGATAGATCCGGTCGCCGCCGGAATAGGTAAGCTCGAGGCAGTCATGCGGTGCACCCGTGAGTTCCAGGGTCTTGAGCCCTTCATACTGGCCGACCCCATGATCGACATGGACTACGAGGTCACCGGTGTTTAACGACGATGCTTCGGCAATGAAATTCGCAGCTTTACGCTTACGGCGCGGCGCGGCAAGCCGGTCACCAAGCATGTCCGGCTCGGCGATAATGGCAAGGTCATCGGCCTCGAGCCCTTGCTCGAGCGGGAGTTCGCAGATCGACAAGCCAGCCTTGCCTGCGGCTTCGAGAGAATAGGTCCGCGGCAGGGTTCCGAGACCATGATCTTCCATGACGTTGACCAACCGGTCCGCCGAACCTGTTGTCCATGCGCCGAGAACAACAGTACGTCCTGTTTCCCGCAACGCTTTTGCATGGGCGGACGCTTCCTCGAAAACGTTAATATCGGGACGCGCGCGTTCAGGTGCAAAATCCCGACCGGGTTTGCCGTCAAGGTCAAGTCCGCCATCCCCGGGCGTAGGCTGAAACCGGGCAACACCCCGATTGGTCAGTATCGATTCGAGTTCTGCCGGGCCAAGGTAAAGCCAGTCAGGTTCCAATACGCGGGCAGGCCTGTCTTCTGTGGCCGCCTCGAGCCGTGCAGCATGATAGTCTTCCGCCTGAGACCGGCGTTCGCTAGCTGCTTCGGCGGATAGATAGCCCAGTGCAAGAAGAGCTTCATCTCCGATATAATCGAACAGGGTTTCAACATGCTCGTGAAAGAGGGGAAGCCAGTTTTCCAGTCCTTGCCGCCTGATCCTGGCACGAGCAGCTTCGTACATCGTGTCACCAGAAGGTGAGCCGATATGGCTCAGATACTTTTCGCGGAAGAGGCTGAGCGTTTCATCGGAGAACAGGATTTCCGAGACTGGCGCGAGCGTGGCCGACGTCAGGTTGCGGGAGGATATCTGCGTTTCCGGGTCGAAGGCTTTAAGCTGTTCAAGCGTATCCCCAAAAAGGTCAAGCCGGATCGGCTCGCTGCCGGTCGGCGGGAAAATGTCGATAATTCCGCCGCGAATGGAATAGTCGCCGGCTTCGCGAACCGTACTCGTTCGCACATAGCCATTGATCGTCAGGTAATCGACCAGCGCTTGTTCATCGACTGTTTCTCCCACGGACATTGCAAAACTCGCCGTGCGCATTGTCTCACGTGGGGGGACACGCTGGATGAGTGAGGAACCCGTCGTGATTACGAGCATCGGCTTGCCCGATGCGGCCCCTTGAGCCATGCGTGCCAGGGCTGCGCATCTCTGGGAAGCAATAGCGGGACTGGGGCTCATCCGGTCGTATGGAAGAATATCCCAGCCGGGCAGTAAAACCCGGTCCATGGCTGGCCGGTTGAACTCTGCCAGTTTCAGAGCTGTCGCCGCAGTCTTGTCGTCTCTCGCGACATAGAGGCCGACCCCACCTTTTGCTTCCAGGGCTTCCTGCATGGCAAGCAGATCATAGCCAAAGGGGGCACCGGACACGATTGTGGGCGCAGACAATGATTGAAGGAAATCAGACTTCGGCATGACGGGATAGACCGGCTTTTACCGGATGAAGCTGGAGGGAGGCATCAGGCGCGTGGGTCGTACTTGAAGCGTAGCAAGCGGTCCAGAACCGGGCCTGAAGATTCTGCCGGTACAGGCTCATTTCCAACAAGCCATGCATAGACCTCCCAATCGGGGGTGGCGAGGAGCCTTTCGAATTCATCAAGCTCAGCGTCACTCATGCCGGCAAGATGGGCATCAGCAAACTGCCCCATAAGAAGATCCATTTCCTTGAAGCCGCGGCGCCAGGCCCGGAAATTAAGTTTACGGCGTCTGTCTTCCATTTCGCCTATCCCTGTCACAGTGTTCGGGCGTCACATAGGCCCCTGAGAAGTTGCTGCCCAGTCCTCATCTACAATTGCCCGCTTGGCGACTTGCGTTAATGTCACCTCATCATGCGCGATGAGCGACTCTTTCCTCTTTTCCAGCCTCTAGACACCCTTCCGGGCATAGGGCCGAAACTGAAGCCGGTCTTTGAACGTCTCGTGGATGGCGATACGATCTGGGACTTGCTGCTTCACTTGCCTGAAAGATGGCTCGACAGGCGGATCAAACCCTCTTTCGAGGCAATCGTTCCTGGAGAGGTTGTGACCGTTCAGGGTGAAGTTCAGTCTTATAAGGCACCCTATTCCGAGCGCGCCCCGCACCGTATCCAGCTTTTCGATGGTACAGGGTTCCTGACACTCACATTTTTCAGGGCCGAGCCGCGCTGGTTGCAAGGGCAATTCCCAATCGGCAAAGAACGAATCGTCTCCGGTCTCGTCACAGAGTATCAGGGGGAGCGCCAGATGTCGCACCCAGATCATGTGCTTGATCCGGCAAAGAAGGAACGCCCCCCGGCAGTTGAGCCGATCTACGGGCTAACAGCGGGACTGACCAACAAGAGAGTTCACACGGCGGCAACCGCTGCGCTGGAGCATATTGTTGATGACCTTCCGGAATGGTTGGAAGAAAGCCTCCTCCAGGAACGCGGTTGGCCGGGCTTCAAGACAGCGCTCACTGGGCTGCACGCTCCCGATACATATGATGAAGAGAGTTTTTCCAGATGCCGCGCGCGTCTGGCTTATGATGAGGCATTGGCGCGCGAAACCGTGTTTGCGTTTGCGCGCCTCTCACGCGCCCAGAAGTCAGCCCCGCCACTTGTGACAGACAACACGCAGCTGAATAAAGTCGCATCGACACTGCCTTACAAGATGACATCTGCGCAGATACGAGCGGTAAAAGATATTTCGACAGACCTCGCCCTGGACCATCCCATGCGCAGGATGCTCCAGGGCGATGTCGGTGCGGGCAAGACGCTGGTCGCCATCCTGTCGGCCGTTAAGGCTGTTGGCGCAGGTTATCAGGCTGCGTTCATGGCACCGACTGAAGTTCTCGCCCGGCAGCAGTATGAGAGCGTAGCGAGCTTGCTCGGACCACTGGGATATGAAGTCGCCGCGCTCACTGGACGAAACAAGGGCCGCGCAAGGGAAGCGATCCTGATGGCGCTGGCCGATGGTTCGGTACAGATTGCTGTCGGCACGCAGGCGCTCTTTCAGGAAGATGTCCGGTTCAAAAAGCTTGGGCTTGTCGTCGTCGACGAACAGCATCGCTTCGGCGTGATGGACAGGATGCGGCTCGCTGGGAAAGCAGAGGCGCCGCATATGCTGGTGATGAGCGCAACGCCAATACCCCGTACATTGGCCCAGGCGGTTCATGGGGATCTCGATATCTCCATTCTCGATGAGAAGCCGGCTGGCCGCCAGCCTATCGAAACACGAGCCATTGCTGACACGCGAATGGAAGACATAGTTGATGCCGTCGGACGTGCGATCGCGCGTGATGAGCGTGTCTTCTGGGTCTGCCCGCGAGTCGATACTGACGATGATGCCGGATCTGCCGTCCAGAGAGCCGCCATGTTGCAAGACTGGCTGAAAGTACCAATAGGCCTTGTCCACGGACGATTGCGGGGTGAAGAGAAAGATGCTGCCCTTGAAGCCTTCCGCACAGGCGAAACGAAGGTACTGGTTGCCACCACTGTTATTGAGGTCGGCGTGGACGTGCCCGAAGCGACTATCATGGTGATTGAGCGCGCCGAAGGCTTCGGGCTTGCGCAACTACATCAGTTGCGCGGACGTGTTGGGCGTGGATCCAAGAAGTCTTATTGCCTGCTTCTCTATCGCCCCCCGCTTGGAGAGCTTGCAAAGGAGCGCCTGGAAACACTGCGCCGCAGCGAGGATGGTTTTGAGATCGCTGAGGCCGATTTTCGTTTGCGAGGTCCCGGTGACTTGCTTGGTGTGCGCCAGTCCGGCGCGGTCGATTACCGGATCCTGGACCTGGCCCAGCACGCCGACCTGATTTCCGTTGCCCGACAGGATGCCCGCTATACGATCGAGCGGGATCCCGGCCTCACAGCAGAGCGCGGAAAAGCCCTAAGCCTTCTCCGTGAGCTTCTCAGCCCCCTCATCCGGGAGCGGGAGTGAACGCTGGGTACCTTCTTCTGGCACATGTTCTGGCACCACCAGGCCAGCAGAAAGGATCATCTTGGCTCCCTCCTCGATGGACATATCGAGTTCGATGCATTCGGTCTCTTTGACATACATGAGAAAACCGGATGTGGGGTTAGGTGTCGTCGGGACGAACACGCCAATGTACTCAGAACTCAGACGGGTACGGATTTCGCCTTTGGCATTGCTGGATACAAAGCCGATGCACCATGAACCGAGTTTGGGATACTCGATCAGCACAACGCGGTCATAGGAAGATTGCTGATTGTTCGCGATAACGTCCGTAAGCTGTTTGAACGCGGCATAAACGTTTCGTACAATCGGCACGCCTGACAGGATACGGTCAGCCGTCCTGATGATGGACCGGCCAATAAGGTTTGTCGCCACAGCACCGAGGATTGTGAGCGCTATGATCATGACCAGCACACCAAACCCTGGAACGGCGTAGTTGGTATAGGTCTCCGGCTGCAGAAGCGGTGGCAGAAGGGGTTTAACCCTGTTGTCGATGAAGTTGATCAGGAACTGCAGGACATAGAAAGTCACTGCGATCGGTGCTGCAATGACCATCCCCGCCAGAAAGCGTGCACGTAACCAGGCCCATAGGCTTGGTTTCTGCTTCGGCTGCGGGTTCATGAGGTCGTTAGCATCATCCTGTCTGGGTTTATTCTTGGCCATCAAGGCGCTCCTGGGAGGATCGGGTTTACGTTGGAGTATGGCTTGGAGTCGCTAAGCTTTCGGTTAATTGTGGCAAAGATGAGTGAAACGCAAGAATTCCAACACAAGCTCCAAACGGTGCTGCAAGGTGTGTATGGCGAGAGCCTGTCAGTTGCTTCAGCTGATCGGCTTTCCGGAGGGGCCAGCCAGGAAACATGGCTGGTCAGACTTTCAGGAGAAGATGTGCCTGCAACGCTGATTCTTCGGCGGGCACCACAGGGTGGCGAGAAATCCTTTGATTCTGCAGCTATCGGACTTCCCAATGAAGCCAGGCTGATACGCAAGGCGGAGGCTGCCGGCGTGCCAGTGCCGAGAGTCGTAAGGGTTCTTGAAGACTCCGACGATGTTGGTGAGGGCTTCTTCATGACGCAGATCATGGGAGAGACGATTGCCAGACGGATTCTTCGCAACGATGAGTTCGCTGCCGCACGTGACGCGTTGCCTGAACAGTGTGGAAAGGCGCTGGCAGGCATCCACTCCATTCAGCTGGCGGGAGATCCGGAGCTAAAGGAAAGTTCTGGCCTCGATCAGTTGAGCTACTATGAGGATATCTACAAGTCTACCGGAGGGTGCCGGCCAATATTCGACCTGGCAATGGTATGGTTGCGCGAGAACGCGCCCGCTCCCCTGGAGCCGGTACTTGTTCATGGTGACTTCAGGCTTGGCAATATAATGGTCGATGAAGCTGGCCTGGCAGCTGTCCTCGATTGGGAGCTCTGTCATCTTGGGGATCCGCGTGAGGATATTGCATGGATGTGCACAAACTCCTGGCGCTTTGGCCATACGGACAAGCGCCTGGGGGGATTTGGCGATGTGGAGCCATTGCTGACTGCATATGAACGGGCCGGCGGCCAGCGTCTTACGGCACGCGATATTGACTGGTGGGAGATTCTCGGAAGCATGAAGTGGGGTGTGATGTGCATGCTGATGTACGAATCGTTTCGATCTGGCGCTGACCCAAGTGTCGAACGGGCAGCGATCGGTCGCCGGGTTTCTGAGACGGAACTCGATCTCATCAATCTGCTTGAGGAGCAAAGCCATGCATGATCAGCCAAGCGTCAGCGAGCTTGTCCAGGCGGTGAAAAATTTCGTGGATGAGACAGCGATGCCGCAACTTGAAGGACGCGCGGGCTTCCATGCACGCGTAGCTTCCAATGTCCTGGCCACCATCTTGAGGGATCTTGAGGCACGGACGGATAATGACGAGCAAGAAAAGACCCGGCTTTTGCGTCTTTTGAAGAATGAAGCGGTGAGTGAAGATCTGTCAGAACTGAACAGCCAGTTGCAGGAGAAAATCCGTAGTGGTGACTTCGGAATTGATTCAGTGCCTCTTATGGAACATCTAAAAAAGACCGCAATTGCACAGCTAAAGGTAGACCAGCCAAACTATTCTGCTCTTGCCACAGCTCTGAAGGAGTGAACATGCGCCGCATCCTGATAGCCGCAGCCATTATCCTGATTGGATGGTTTGCACTGAAGGACTGGGCATACGGCTTTGTTGTGGGCACTGCTGAAACAACACCGGAAACTCCGGATTATTACTATGATGAGGTTTGGCTGGAACGCCCCGGTGAAACACCTCCGGGTGGCTGGGAAGAGCCCTGGGGTGTAGATCTGTTCGTGATCCCGCCACCGGTTTCGACCCCGACAAGAGCGGGCCTGATTCCTGCAAGTAGCGATTTACTGAAATCCGAGTTCGCCAAGATGCTGGAATCAAGTGGGTTATCGGACGACAGCTACATGATCTATGCGCCCGGCCTGAGGTCCCCTTCTCCGGCATCCACCGGCTCAATGCGTGCTGCAGAAATGGAAACAGCCAAGAAGGACGTTGCCGAAGCCATGAAACGCTACGTCTCAGCGGAAAACCGTCTTCGAGGACTTATCATAGTTGCCTCCCCGGATAGTGAGCCGCTGGTTGCCGCCGCACTTCAACAATTGCCTGAAGATGAGACGTTCCGCCAACGCTTCGGAGGCATATTGCTGCCTGAAGGCAAGAATCTTAGCCGTTGGTCCGAACCGGCGGGGGCATGTAGCCCTGCATTTGATGGATGCGCGGTGAAGACAACACTGAACGCAGAAAGTGGCATGCTCTCCTGGATCAAGCCAAACCTGGCGCGTTCGCCGCGTACCTACTCTGTGGAGGAGGGTTTTCTGGCGACAGTAGATACACGTATTGAGACTCTTTCGAACTGGCTTGAGCTCAATGCAGATAAGCCTGCTGAGCCATTCGATACATGGGCGGCCGATGAGGTCGTTGACGTGGCTCCAATTCGCCGGCCAAACGCCGAAGAGGACATTTCAGGCGAGCGTGGGAACTAAACGCGTGACTTTTCCAGGATGGCGCTTGTGGAATGGCCATCCAGCAGGCTGACAATATGAACCTCGCCACCATTGGCGCGCACGAAATCCGCACCAACGATTGTCTCGAGTGTATAATCACCGCCTTTTACAAGAAGATCCGGCTGCACAGCTTCAATGACTCTTAGCGGAGTGTCTTCGGTAAAGATCGTCACGGCATCTACTGCCCCCAGCCCCGCGAGCATTCGAGCGCGATCAGCTTCCGTGTTAACAGGTCGGCTCTCTCCTTTGAGGCGTTTGACTGACGCGTCGGTGTTGATGGCAACAATCAACCGGTCACAACGTGCCCGCGCCTCCTCCAGAAGGCTGAGATGCCCCGGGTGAAGTATGTCAAAGCAGCCATTTGTGAAGCCTACCTTCAGGCCTGCGGTCCTCCATTCACGACATAAGTTTTGGGCTGCCGTCTCATCGAGTACGAGGGCGCGCCTATGATTATGCACCGGGTCCAGTGCAGTGCGAATTTCATCCGCATCCACCGTAGCTGTACCTGTCTTGGCAACAGCCAGGCCGGATGCCGTTACAGCAAGTGACACAGCATCTGTCAGGCTGGCACCGGCGACAATTCCAAGCGCGATGGCGGCCATGCTTGTGTCCCCTGCCCCGGAAACATCGAATACCTGTTTCGCTTCGCCGTGCCTGTGCGACACACGGTCAGCCTCAAACCATGACATCCCTTTGCCGGCCCGGGTAACAACGATCTTGCTTCCGGGAAGTCTTCTTGACGCCTGATGCAGAGCTGTTTCGACATCTGCGTCCGTCAGTGTTGGCAGGCCAGTCGCGCTTGAAAGCTCCGTGGCATTGGGTTTCACCAGGCTCGCGCCGGCATACACCGACAGGTCAAGTGATTTCGGGTCGACCAGAAGAGGAATATCATTTTCGTCTGCCGCCTTCAGGCAAGCAGAGAAAGTGGCAGGTGTTATCGTGCCCTTGGCATAGTCTGATACGACTATCGCCCTGCACTGCCGAGCGGCTTTTTCGATTGCGCTGCACACCACTGCTTCAGCGATACCCAGGGATGGCGAAGACTGTTCTGTGTCGACACGCAGAAGCTGCTGGTTGCTCGCGACAAAGCGGCTTTTAACAACTGTCCCGCATGCAGAGTTTTTAGCAAGACGAGTTTCTATGCCTGTCTGGGTATCCAGAAGGGTTTCCAGCCGACGACCTTCATCATCCTCACCGACACAACCGACCATGATTACATTTAGGCCCATCGCGGCCAAGTTGCGCGCCACGTTGCCAGCACCGCCTGGCATTTCGAGTGTCTGTGTCTTGCGAAGCACCGGCACAGGCGATTCCGGTGATACCCGGTCAACCACGCCATAAACAAAGCGGTCGAGCATAAGATCGCCGACGCATAGAACATGCTGATTTTCAGCTTTGCCGATCAGCTCGGTAAGGTGCTGCTTCATGGCCCTCTCCACTCGCTATCGCTTCGCCAGGATCCTCTTATTCCCTAGTCAATTCGGCAGCGTTCTGCCAGCACTGCATTGAACTCATATGATTTTGATCCACTCCAGCAGACCTGGCGTATCTAGAAGAGTAAACATCGCGTCATGGAGATGACCCTGGCTGAAACTGGACAGAAACCGACAATCGTGTGGATGCGGAATGACCTTCGCCTGGACGACAACGCTGCCATTCATGCGGCGGTGTCTAAAGGATCAGATGTTATCTGCGTCTATATTCTCGAACAGGATGAGGCCTTGCGCGCACCGGGAGGAGCATCGCGCTGGTGGCTCGACAAGTCTCTGAAATCTCTACGCTCTGATATCGCTGAGCTTGGCGGCAAACTCATCTGCAGGAAAGGGAAAGCCCGTGACATAATCCCGAAACTTGTCGAGGAAACAGGTGCAGATGGTGTCTACTGGGGGCGGCGCTATGACAAGGCAGGCAGGGATATTGATACAGAGCTCAAGGCCGAACTGAAGGATAATGATATTGAAGCGAAGAGCTTCAATACAACCCTATTAACAGAGCCCTGGACCGTAGAAACGAAAGACGGGGGCTATTATAAGGTTTTCACACCTTACTGGCGCGCGGTCCGAGACGTATACACTCCACCAACTGCCTTGGCGCGCCCGACGGCCCTGAAAGGTCAGGGAATTGATGGTGAACGGATTGAGGACTGGGGCTTGCATCCTGAAAAGCCGGATTGGTCTACAGGGTTTGAAGAGTGGTGGATGCCTGGTGAAGATGGCGCCAAAGAGCGTCTGGCCGATTTTCTAGATCAGGATCTGCGCACGTATGACGAGATGAGAAACCGCCCAGACCGTGATGGAACATCCGGTCTGTCTCCGCATCTTCATTTCGGCGAAATCGGCCCGGCACAGGTCTGGCGAGCCGTGAAATCCCGGATAGATGCAGGGCTTAAGGAAGATACAAGCGCCTGGTCCTTTCTTTCAGAGGTTGTCTGGCGCGAATTTTCCTACGTCCTGCTCTACCACAATCCTGATATGGACTGGGAAAATTACAATCGCAAATTCGATGACATGCCGTGGAAGTCGGATAAGCGGGTGTTTAAGGCATGGACGGATGGCAAAACAGGTTATCCGGTTGTCGATGCTGGCATGCGACAGCTTTGGGAATCGGGCTGGATGCACAATCGTGTACGCATGATCGTGGCCTCATTTCTGACCAAGCACTTGCTTATACACTGGCGGGATGGCGAGGCCTGGTTCTGGGATACGCTCGTCGATGCTGATCCGGCCTCAAATACATCAGGATGGCAATGGGTGGCAGGCTCGGGCGCTGACGCATCACCATATTTCCGGATATTCAATCCGATCACGCAGGGTGAGAAATTCGACAAGACCGGCGCGTATGTCCGCAAGTGGTGTCCCGAGCTGAAAAACCTGCCGGATAAATATCTGCATGCGCCCTGGAAGGCTGACGACCAAACATTGGCCAAGGCAGGCGTATCGCTCGGCGAAACTTATCCCCGGCCAATCATTGACCATGCCGAAGGGCGTGAACGCGCACTGAATGCCTGGGAGACTCTCAAGAAAAGACAGGACGCGGCATGAGAAAGATCGCAGTAATTGGCTCCGGCATAAGCGGCCTGGGTGCTGCATATGCTTTGAAAGACACTGCGAACGTGAGCGTGTTCGAGGCGCGCAACCGCGCCGGCGGTCATGCTCATACTGTCTCGATCGACTATGATGGCACCCCGGTAAATGTCGATGTGGGCTTCATCGTTTATAACGGCGAGAACTACCCGAACCTCACGGGCTTCTTTCGGGCGCTAGGTGTGGAGACGCAGCAAAGCGATATGAGTTTTGCCGTTTCTAACCCGGAAGGTTTCGAATGGGCTTCTACAGCGCGAGGGATGTTTGCGAGCAAGCGCAACCTCTTCAGGCCGAGATTTCACAGGTTCTGGCGCACGATCCTGAAATTCAATGACATCGCACGTGCTGAACTTGCGAATGGCGTCGTCACAGAAGAAAGTCTCGGCGTGTGGTTGAAGCATCACGGCTTCAGCCGCGATTTCTGCAACAATTATATTCTCCCAATGGGGGGGGCGATCTGGTCTACCCCGCCAGGGGAGATCATGGATTATCCAGCAAAAAGCTTCTTCCAGTTTTTCGACAATCATCGCCTGATGCATAAGGAACGCCCGAAATGGCGTACTGTATCGGGCGGCTCTCAGGCCTATGTAAACCGTGTGGCGGCCCAGCTTGGCAACAGGCTGAAACTCGGCTGCGGAGTTCGGCAGGTCAGCAGTTTCGGCGAGCGTGTGAGACTCGATTTTGATAGCCGTCCGAGTGAAATTTTTGATGAAGTGATTCTTGCTACACACTCAGATACGGCACGCAAGATTCTGGATGACAGTTTCAGTGAAGAGAAATTCCTGCTCAATTCAGTGCGCTACAGGCCGAACACTGTCTACCTCCATAAGGATCCCCGCTATATGCCCAAACGTAGGTCTGCATGGGCAAGCTGGAATGTTCTGGATAAGCATTCGACGGGAAATGACATCTGCCTGAGCTACTGGATGAACCGCCTTCAGTCGCTTCCGGCACAGTGCCCTCTTTTCGTAACGCTGAACCCTGCCGTTCCGCCAGCTGAAGCGGATACATTTGACACGTTTGTTTTCGACCATCCTCAGTTCGACGGAGCTGCCTATGCAGCCGTGCGCTCTCTTGAGCGTCGACAGGGCCGGGACAATGTCTGGTTTTCAGGTGCATGGTTAGGCAATGGCTTTCATGAGGATGGCTTGAAAAGCGGGTTGCGAGCAGCCTTGTCCCTGGGTGGACAGGTGGAGTGGGCCGCTTCGGGAGTGGACCTCGTGGAACAACGCTCAATCCCGCTGTATCCTGTGCGGCCGGCCAGTTCGAACATTGTATCGTGAGTTTGTCAGCCGCTCCCCTCCTCCTGCAGCGTGGCGAGACGGTTCACAGGCGTTTTACGCCATTCCAATCGTCATTTCGCTATCGTATCGCCATGGTGGATATCGACATAGATCGGCTTGACGATGCCGGCATGGTGTCGAGCCTCTTCAGCATCGAGAAACCTGCCCTGTTTTCATTTCGGCAGCGCGATCATGGTGCACTCAAGAGGCAGCCTCTTCGCCCGTGGGCAGAAAACGAATTCAAGAAGGCTGGAATCGATATTCCCGATGGAGCGATCAGGCTCGTCACATTTCCCCGGCACATGTTCTATAAGTTTGCCCCCCTGTCGCTCTGGATCGCCATGAATGACGCGAACGAGCCTCAAGCAATACTGTACGAGGTCCGCAATACATTCGGGGAAAAGCATGCTTATGCAGCTTCTCTGGATGGCCGCTGGAGCAGACATGAAGCGCCGAAATCATTTCATGTCTCGCCGTTCTTCGACGTGTCGGGACGTTACGCCTTCTCCCTGCAATACAATCCGGAAGCGTTGCGCCTCGGTGTGACCACGCTGAAAGAGGGAAAGCCCGTACATTCGGCAACGCTGGTTACCCGGGCTGAACCAGCCACGACCTCGGCCTTGGCCACCACGGCCCTGAAGATGCCGTTTTCAACAATTGGTGTTAGTCTGGGTATCCACTGGGAGGCCCTGAAACTCTGGGTCAAGGGGGCGCGCTATCATCGCAAGCCCCGTAAACAGGTAGATAGTCCAACCGTCGCGCATGACGGTCATCAGACGACATAAAGCGAGGAACAGTCTGGATATGGCAGTGATAGAAGCAAGCGTTTCAAATCTGAGGACGCTCCAGAATGTCCCGGCGAGCTTTCGTCTTGCCGGGTTGATCTTGCTGAGAGCAGAATCCGGTTCACTACGTTTTGACCTTCCAGATGGGCGCTCGGTCCTCTTCGATCAGGGGCAGCCAGGCCCGTCAGCCGTTGTGGAAGTTCATCAATATGGCTTTGCCAAACGCGCCCTGGCAGGCGGCGATATAGGGTTTGCAGAAAGCTACATGGATGGCGAATGGTCTACACCAGACCTTACGGCTGTACTCGAATTCTTCTCCGCAAACTTTGAGGCCGCAGGAAAACTTGCTGTAGGGGGATCTCTGGTCAAGGCGATCAATAATGTCCGTCACTTCTTCAATCGCAACAGCAAGGCCGGTGCGCGCAGGAACATCATGGCCCACTATGATCTGGGCAATGATTTCTATTCCGCCTGGCTGGATGAAACGATGACGTATTCCTCTGCGCTCTTTGACCGGCCAAACATGTCGCTTGAACAGGGACAGACCGCCAAATACCAACAGATCGCCGAAACCCTGGGAGCCGGGCCGGATAGTCATATTCTCGAAATCGGTTGCGGTTGGGGAGGCTTCGCCGAGCATGTTGCACGCTCATGCGGATCAAAAGTGACTTGTCTGACCATTTCGGAGGCCCAGCGCGCATATGCCATGGAGCGCGTTGCCAGAGCCGGATTGGCCGACCGGGTCGAGGTCAGACTTGAAGACTATCGTGACCATGAAGGCCAATATGATGGCGTTGCTTCAATCGAGATGTTTGAGGCTGTCGGTGAAGCATACTGGCCAAGCTATTTCGACAAGGTCCATAATAGCCTCAAGGATGGGGGCAGAGCGGTTCTGCAGATTATTACAATCGATGATGACCTCTTCCGGCGCTACCGCAAACGTGCTGATTTCATACAACGTTACATCTTTCCAGGCGGCATGTTGCCCAGTGAAAATGCACTGAAGTCATCCTTTTCTGGGGCAGGACTGAGCTACAAAGGCGTTCACTATTTTGGCCAGGACTATGCAAGAACGCTAAAACTATGGGCTGAGCGCTTTGAAGAAGCGTGGCACCATATTCAAACACTAGACTTCGACGAGCGGTTTCGTCGTCTGTGGCGCTTCTATCTGAGTTACTGTGAAGCCGGTTTTCGTAATGAGCGTATAAATGTGGGTCAGTTCCAGCTGGCAAAAGCCTGATCAGTAGAGGGATGCCAGCCTGTAGTCGATTTTCTGTCCCCGAGCTTCAAAGCTGAGCTGTACCCAGCGATTCTGCTCATCGTACCAGAGGTCCACCGTCAGATCCGAGACAAGACGATAATGAACCGTGTCGACGCTCTGGCCATCAATCTCCAGGGTTTCTTCACCTATGCGCGTCGCCTTGGTTTCAAGAAGTTGACCTGATTCCGTGGAAAGAATTTCTGAGCTGAAAACTTGCTGGATATTCCAGTGACTGGAGGGGATCACACCCAATGGTGCTTTTCCTGTATAGCCTGATCCGTCGACCTGAAGGGCACCGCCCTCTAGTGATGCAGAGACCTGCTCGTTGTCTCCATCATCGTTGGTATTTCCGTCAAGCTGCACGAGCTTGCCGTCCTCCCATGTCTCCGTTGCATTCAAGGTGTACCTGAATACCGTAATAGGGCCGAGCCCTGCCTTCAGGTCTACCTCCGATGTCGCAGTAAAGTTGCCATCAGATTCAACATTGAAATTCACTGTATGAGAGCCGAATTTCGTGTCGCCCTTTCGATACACATTAAACCTAATTGTATCGCCATCCTGTGGTTTCCATGCCTGTGGGGCTTCTGTGGACACAGGTCCTTGGTCATCTGGCTGGTCGCTGGTGTCCGCGTGAACACCGTACGTCAACACACTCGCTGTGACTGCGGCTATTGATATGCGGATCATGTAAACCTCCAGAACGGTTTGGGTGTACGAGCAACAAAGCACGTGCATGCATTGTTCCCGTATGATGCTGGTTTATGCTTGATACCGGGCTCAGCGAGCAGAATGTCTCCCGGATAATACCTGCCGATTCCATCATCCAGTGCCCCCTCGAGAACAACGGTCGCTTCCAGTTTGGAGTGCCCATGCGAATATGCGCTCTGATTTGGCCGAAGCCTCATGAGCTGGCCATGTTTCACAGCGCCTTTGGCATATAAGACGCCGGACAGGCCACGCCGCCACCGAATCCTGTCAAAATCCGAATGAATAACATCCAGTGCCAGAGCGATCTGCCTGTTCTGCGAAGATAGATAAGTCTCAAGACTATCCTTTTCCATCAGCGCCATTCTGACTGCTTCCCAGAGTGTGCTTGCATCCTCTCCATGACTGGACATGAGCCGGTGGATATCAGCAGCGAGATGCATCGCGGGAGAAAGATTGCCCGCGACATGGTCGAGCATGAATGCCGAATAGATCTCCGATGAAGTCATGGGGCTGAAGCTCCAGTTCCTGTGTTATATCTCTTATACGTCCGGCCCACACTTGCGGATCACTTACGGCGGTGTTGTCACCGCCTGTTCGCAACGCTAAATGGCTCATTTGACTGGAGACTTCTGTCATGGTGCTCAATTCGGTACTCGATGCCATCGGGAATACACCACTCATCAAGCTCAAGCGCGTCTCCGAAGAGACCGGCTGTACAATTCTGGGCAAAGCGGAATTCCTGAATCCGGGACAATCGGTCAAAGACAGAGCAGCGCTCGGTATTGTCCGGGATGCCGAAGCCTCAGGTCTGCTGAAGCCTGGTGGGACTATTGTTGAAGGGACTGCCGGCAACACCGGCATTGGCCTGGCATTGGTCGGCAGTGCACTTGGCTATCGCGTGGTCATTGTCATGCCGCGCACGCAGAGTGCGGAAAAGAAAAACGCGGTAAAACTCTTTGGTGCCGAGCTCATTGAAGTGGATGCTGTGCCCTACTCCAATCCCAACCACTATGCGCGTTATTCAGGACGGCTTGCCGAAGAGCTCGCCGAGACCGAACCGAACGGCGCTATCTGGGCCAACCAGTTCGATAATGTCGCCAATCGCGATGCCCATTATCAGACCACTGGCCAGGAAATCTGGGAACAAACAGATGGCAAGGTCGATGGGTTCATTTGCGCGGTCGGCTCTGGCGGAACGCTTGCCGGTGTGGCGCAGGCCCTTAAAGAGAAGAACAGTCGCATAAAGATCGGGCTCGCCGACCCTGGTGGTGCTGCACTCTATGAATATTACAAGAATGGGGAACTTAAAGCCGAAGGGACATCTATAACAGAGGGCATCGGACAAGGTCGGATCACCAGGAATATCGAAGAACTCGAGATTGACCATGCCTATCGTTGTGAAGACCCTGAAGCGTTGAACATCATCTATGATCTGATCATGCATGAAGGCCTGTGCCTCGGGGGTTCCTCGGGTATCAATATTGCTGGCGCAGTGAAGCTCGCTGAGGAGCTTGGCCCCGGCCACACAATAGTGACCATTCTCTGCGACTACGGTAACCGGTATCAATCAAAGCTGTTCAACCCTGAGTTCCTGCAAACCAAGGACCTTCCCGTTCCTCCATGGATGGAAGTGTGAGTTTATGCCCTCGCCGCTCGTTTCAGCAGACTGGCTACAAGCCAACAAGTCAGCCAGTGACGTGCGCATTCTCGATGGAAGCTGGTTTCCAGCCTGGGTTGCCGAGCCCGATGCTGGCCGTGCTGCATATGACCGTCGCCATATTCCGGGCGCGCAGTTTTTTGACATAGATGTGATTGCAGACAGTAGCAGTGATCTGCCTCACATGATGCCAGGACCAGAGATATTTACTGCCTCAGTTGAGGAGATGGGAATTGGCGGCGACACGCATGTAGTTGTCTATGATTGCAATAACTTTTTTGCTTCAGCGCGTGTCTGGTGGATGTTCCGGACAATGGGACATGAAAACGTGTCTGTGCTGAACGGCGGTTTACAGGCTTGGCTGGAGTCAGGAGGTGAAACTGAATCCGGGGCAACCGCCCCTGAGGCCGCAGCTCATTTCACTGCGGCCCCAAAGCCCGAGCTTGTTGTATCTGCTGATCAGGTTGCTGACACGCTTACAATGAAGCGCCCCCCTGTCCTGGATGCACGGCCAGCTGACCGTTTCGCCGGCCGAAAACCGGAGCCCCGGCGAGAGTTGAAACCGGGACATATTCCGGGCAGCATGAATGTGCCTGCAAGCGAGCTCGTCCGTGA
Source organism: Henriciella sp. (assembly GCF_029936995.1). Classification (GTDB taxonomy): domain Bacteria; phylum Pseudomonadota; class Alphaproteobacteria; order Caulobacterales; family Hyphomonadaceae; genus Henriciella. Next base: position 400,796 of record NZ_JAPYRE010000003.1, on the reverse strand, counting down.
GGACGGCAGATTGCTTGATAAGGTTCATTTGGATGGGATCGTTAGGCCCTATGCCTCTTCTCCAGCAATCGCGAGCTGCGGCTCGGGTGTGTCTGCTGCGATAATTGCCCTTGCATTGGCGGAGCTCGGGAACTGGGAGGTGGCCATCTATGATGGATCATGGTCCGAATGGGGGCGTGGAGAGAAAAACCCGGTAGAAGTTTGGAAGACATGAAGCGAAATACACGCCTCATACATAACCGGGCCGGATCGCCGGGCCGCAGGACTGTGAATCCTCCTGTAGAGCGGGCCTCAACTGTTATCCTGCCCGATCGTGAAGCCTTATATTCCCGCAAACCTGGTTATGGGCGTATGGGTTTATCGGTACAGAGAGAGCTAGAAGCAGCGCTCTGCGATCTGGAAGGCGCAAAGTATGCGACGCTAACCCCCTCTGGCCTTAGCGCTTGCGCAGTGGCGGTCGCTTCTCTCGTAAAGGCAGGAGACAAGGTCCTGATCTCCGATTCTGTCTACGGTCCGACCCGCCGTTTTTGCGAACGCCGCCTAAAGCGCATGGGAGTCGATTGTGTGCGCTTCGACCCCAGGAACATTACAGATATTGAGGACAGGCTGGATGAAACGGTGAAGGCCCTATTCCTGGAAGCGCCCGGCTCGCTCACATTTGAAATTAGCGACACTCCGGCAATAGTAGACTTGGCGCAAAACCAAGGTGTCCGCACAATTATGGACAATACCTGGTCGGCAGGCATATTCCACCAGCCGCTCAACATCGGTGTGGATGTGTCGGTTCAGGCGCTCACAAAATATGTTGTAGGACACGCTGATGCTTTTGGCGGAGCTGTCATGAGCAACGACCCTGACGTTGCGCGAGAGATAGGCGAGCTCACAGATGACTGGGGTATCTCGATCGGTCCAGAAGAAGCGTATAGTGCCCTGAGAGGCACACGGACCCTTTTTACGCGGCTTACTCAACATGAAGCGAGCGCAATAAGCCTTGCACAGTGGCTTGAAGATCATGCGGCAGTCAACGCCGTTATTCACCCCGCCCTGTCCTCACATCCCGACCATGCCTTATGGAGACGGGATTTTTCAGGCAGTTCCGGTCTTTTCGCATTCATTCTGGACGCACCTGAAGAAGAGCATGTCGACGCCTTTATCGATGCGCTGGAGCTCTTCAAGCTCGGCTTTTCATGGGGAGGTTTTGAGAGCCTCCTCATTCCTTGTGATGAACAACTGACAAGACTTTCTTCTGACTGGACGAAACAGAAACAGGGACGCTTGATCAGACTTCACGCCGGGCTTGAGAATGTTGAAGATCTTCGAGCAGACCTTGAACAGGGCTTCGATGCACTAAACCGCAAAAAAAACTCTTGATCCAAGGGACATATTTGCATATTTCGCAGCTCGACAAGTAAGCGAGCTACGACGCGCCTTAGCGGCGTTAGTACGGGTGAGCCCAACTGTCTTCACTTCATCACTGACCGGAGGTCAGTTATGCATGCCGAGGATACTTGGATGACACCGAACAAGTTCGCTCCCGCGAGGCCGCGGGTCTGTAAGGACGTTGCGTCTGATACTGGCCTTTACAACTACTATGACCGCAAGTTCGGGGATTACCTGGCCGCTATTGCGGAACTCATAAGGCCGTAGCGGGCATTGCCCGCCGAACCCTGCCGCGTGTAGTTCGTTAGTGGACTACGCAGTCAATGAGTTCACTGACCGAAAGGTCAGATAAGTCAATCGAATTCCCGCCATGTTCAAGTCAGATCACGCGCTCCTTGCGCGGCCCGCCATTCTTCCAGATTCAACAACGCGCTCCGGCTTGCCGGCTTTTGTCAGCATTGATGACGTGCTGCAGGCCTATGAGGGCGATGATGCGATCTATGTCCTGTATCCAAAACGGATCGCCGCGGCGGCCCGCACCTTTCTGACAGGCTTTCCCGGTAAAGTCCTCTACGCAGTAAAGGCGAACCCACATCCGGCCGTCCTCATGACACTGTGGACATCAGGCGTTCGTTGTTTCGATGTGGCCTCTACGCGTGAGGTTGATCTGGTCAAATCCATACTTCCTTCCGCTGAGCTGTATTTCATGCATCCGGTCAAATCACGCGCTGCTATTCGCCATGCCTATGCCGAAGGTGTACGTGATTTCTCATTCGATTGTGCTGACGAGCTCTACAAGCTGCTGGAAGAAACCGGTTATGCACGTGACCTGAACCTGCATGTCCGGTTGGCCCTTCCGAAGGGAGATGCCGTTATGCCGCTCTCTGGGAAGTTCGGTGCGAGCCGTGATGAAGCCACTGACCTCATAAAAGCCGCACGTCCGCATGTCGCCATGCTCGGCCTCACCTTTCATGTTGGTTCTCAATGCCTGAACACGACGGAATATGGCCGGGCCCTCGCCTGGGCACGCACTATCGTGAATGACGCAGGTGTAGACATTGATTCCATCGATTGCGGTGGCGGTTTTCCGGTTGCCTATCCCGGCATGCGTCCGCAGCCGATGGGAGACTATTTCTCGGCCATACGCTCATCACTGGCTGATTACGGTTTTGACGGTATCCAGGTTCTCGGTGAGCCAGGCCGCGCGCTATGTGCTCAGGGAGGCTCCACTCTTGCACGGGTCGAGCTTCGCAAAGGCTCAGACCTCTATCTCAATGACGGCAGTTATGGGTCGCTTTTTGATGCCGCACAGTGCGCCTGGAAATTCCCCGTGAAGCTGCACCGCACAACTCCCCGCCAAGTGGGAAAATGCACACCATTCCGTTTCTTCGGACCTACCTGTGATAGCCTGGATGTGATGGAAGGCCCGTTTGAGCTTCCGGATGATATTTCTGAAGGCGACTGGGTCGAGATCTGTCATCTCGGTGCTTACGGTCAGGCGCTGGCATCCAAATTCAATGGCTTCCAGTCCGAGACCACAGTTGCTGTCATGGCGTAAGCCTCCAGCTATAATCCTTTAATGCAAAATTCGATGCCCAGCAGGCTTGGATACGTCGGCTGGACCGTTCTACTGACGCCCGTTAGAAGGGCCTGCACAGAATATGGAGTTCTTCCCAATGGCTGAAACCACCAACCGCAAGGCGGAGCTTCTCAGCAAGCCCGTCGAGCATGTTGACATTACATCCTTCGATGCCCGGCCGATTGTCGAGGCTATGGGCAAGATGTCATTCTCTTCACGAGACCTTGCGCGTGCCACAGACATTTTCAACATGGCGCTTGAGGATCAGGATTGCTCGATCATCCTGACACTTGCAGGCTCAACGTCTGCGGGTGGCTGCATGCATGTCTACCGTGACCTGGTAAAGTATGGCCTGGTGGATGCAATTGTTGCGACGGGCGCATCTATCGTCGACATGGATTTCTTTGAGGCCCTTGGCTACAAGCACTATCAGGCCCCCGAGCAGGTCGACGACAATATTCTGCGCGATCTCTACATTGATCGCATCTACGACACCTTCATTGATGAAGAAGAGCTGCAGGCCTGCGATCATGTCATCAAGGACATCGCCGACAGCCTTGAACGGCGTCCCTATTCTTCCCGGGAATTCATCTGGGAGATGGGCAAATGGTTAAAGCAGAATGCCAGGAAGCACGACTCGCTGATCGAGACCTGCTACGATCATAATGTTCCGATCTTCGTGCCGGCTTTTTCCGACTGTTCTGCTGGGTTTGGCCTTGTGAAGCACCAGGTGGAGAACCCCGGCAACTCCATGTCCATCGACAGCGTCGCCGATTTCCGGGAACTGACCGAGATCAAGATCGAGGCTGGCGCGACCGGATTGCTGATGGTTGGTGGTGGCGTACCCAAGAACTTCGTTCAGGACACCGTGGTCTGTGCCGAGATCCTGGGCAAGGAAGTTGAGATGCACAAATATGCCGTACAGGTCACTGTAGCGGATACGCGCGACGGGGCCTGCTCGTCTTCCACGCTCAAGGAGGCCGCGAGCTGGGGTAAGGTACAGACTGTGCATGAGCAGATGGTCTTTGCGGAAGCCAGTACGGTTATACCACTGCTGGCGTCTGCTTCCTGGCATAAGGGGGAATGGAAGAAGCGCAAGCCACGTGAGTTCACGAAGCTATTTCTCTAATCCGCTTTTCCTCCTTCAGGGAACGCCATGACGCCGGGACATCTATTGTCCCGGCGTTTTGCTTTCTGCACTTTAGCTGCAAGCAACACGCACTATTCAGGAGACCCGCATGAGCGAGCGGATACAGGTTACTAAGTCGAATGGCGTCGCAGATGTGAAGCTTGTCCGGTCAGACAAGATGAATGCGTTGGATGACGCCATGTTTTCAGCCCTTATCGAGACATCGGAAGCCCTGGCAAAAGATCGCTCGGTGCGATGTGTCGTGCTCTCCGGTGAAGGCCGCGCCTTCTGCGCGGGTCTCGACATGGGGAATTTCGGAAAGATGGCTGAGGGCGGCAGCAGCGGCTCGCCTGGCGGGCGCAGCCCACTTGCTGAGCGAACACACGGAATAGCCAATCGCGCCCAGCAGGCGGTCTGGGGGTGGCATGACCTTCCCGTCCCAGTCATTGCTGCTGTACACGGAGTCGCTCTCGGTGGCGGGTTCCAGGTGATGCTGGGTTCAGACATTCGCATAGTTCATCCGGAAACAAAGCTTTCCGTTATGGAGATCAAGTGGGGCCTCGTTCCCGACATGGCCGGCACTGCCATAATGAAGCATCTCTGCCGTGACGATATACTCCGGGAGCTTACTTATACGGGCCGCATCTTCTCTGGTGCTGACGCGCAAAGCTACGGTTTCGCAACAGAGGTTTCGGACAAGCCATATGAAAGGGCCATGGAGCTTGCCACCACCATCGCATCAAAAAACCCAGACGCGATTCGTGCCAACAAGAAGATCTTCAACTCCGTCAGACAGATGAGTGACGGGGACGCGCTTATGCAGGAATCGGTGCTTCAGGATGAAATTATCGGCTCTAAGAACCAGATCGAGGCCGTAATGGCAGAACTTGAGAAGCGCCCGGCAGCTTTCAGCGATAAGTAGGCCCAACTAGAGCCATTATAACAAAAAAGCCGAGGCCTGAGCCTCGGCTTTTTTACTGGCTGATCTGGCGCGAGTGACGGGGCTCGAACCCGCGACCTCCGGCGTGACAGGCCGGCACTCTAACCAACTGAGCTACACCCGCACAGATCGGCCACCGCATTTCGCGGTGAGGCGCCTGATTAGACAAGCGCGCCGTGCCGGTCAAGACGGAACTGCCATCAGATTGCCATGAGTTGCAGCTAGCCCCATGCTCAGGACCAATAGCTTCAGTATCGGGTATCATGAAACGTATTCTCATAAGTGCAGTCACCGTTGTGGGAATCGTTCTTATCCTGCTGGCGGTTCTGCCATTTCTCATACCTTCTTCTGTCTACAGGGCGAAAATCGAAGAAGCTGCGACTAGCGCTTTGGGACGCGAAGTGAGTGTTGGTGGCGCGGCCCGTATTTCCCTGCTCCCGACGATTTCTGCGTCAGTAGAAAACGTTTCCGTAGCCAATCCGGAAGGCTTCGAAGAACCGTATATGATTGAAGCTGGCGTACTTCGCGGCTCTGTAAGGATATGGCCATTGCTTTCACGACGTGTGGAAGTCAGCGAGTTATCTTTCGAAAATGCTTCTGTCAGCTTGCTTAAGCGTGAAGACGGAAAGGTGAACTGGGAAATTGGCACCCCCTCTACGCCTGAGACAAAAGAGACACCAGATACGGCTGGCAATCCCTTTTCCACAACTGTCGACCGCGCGAGCCTGAGCAACGCCACACTTGTCTATGCAGACCAGCAGACGGACAAACGATATATCCTGAGTGAACTTGATGCAGAAGTCACACTTCGTGACCCCACCAAGCCTATGACGTTGCGCGCGAACGGCATATTCCAGACGGAACGTTTCGACTTTGCGGCTACGGTTACATCGCCACGGGCCTATCTTTCCCAAAATGCGACGAGCGTGGACATACAGTTTGGCTCGAACCTTGGAAATTTGGGCTTCGAAGGAACGCTTACGCCGCAAGGCCAGATGGAGATATCTGGTCGTTTTCAGGCTAATCTACCGCGAATCGGAGCGATACCCGAATTCCTGAACATCCAACTGCCAGTCAACCTGGAACCAATAGGCGGCCTTCGCACAAGGGGAGCGCTTACCGGCCCGCTAACGGCTTTGAACGTGACGGTTGATGAGCTATCTGTTTCAGGTGATGGGCTGAATGCCAATTTTGACGGCAATGTGCTTTTCGGCGCGTCCCCTGAAGTGAGTGGCAACATCAACCTGTCACTAAGAGACACCCATGCAATGAGTGAGCAACTTGGCTTGGGGCTCGACAGTCTAAGGCCGATCAGGCAGGTCTCACTTGCCACAAAGCTGTCCGGGCCGCTGGACGCGCTCACTTTCAAGGGCATGGACGCGAGGACAAGTAGTCCGACGCTGACAGCCTCCTACAAAGGCGACATATCACTAGATGGCGAAGGCTCAATTGAAGGCGACATTTCTGCCAGCACAACACAGTTAGGCACCCTTCTGAGCCACCTAGGCGGCGCCAGCAGTGAAGAGAATGGCCTAAAGAACGCAAGCCTCTCAGGCTTACTAAACGGAACGCTTACCTCTCCGGGAATTAAAGACGGAGTCTACAAACTCGATAATACCGAAGCGACGGGTTCAGCATCTATAGACCTCGGCGGTGCGGTCCCCCAGATCAGGGCCGATTTGATTATGTCCGTTCTCGACCTGACGCCTTTCCTTGGCAAGTCAAAGAAAAGCACAAGTGGCGAGGGAGCCTGGAGTGACGCACAGTTCGATCTTCAGGGGCTAAGCCTTTTGGACGCCGATATCCAGATACAGGCCGAAACAATAGAGATCGGACAGATAATCCTGCGCCAGGCCGACCTGGATGCCACTCTGAGCGAAGGCCGCCTTGTTGCCGATATGAATCAATTCATCCTCTTTGACGGAGACTGGCAGGGAGAGACGATTATCGATGCTTCGGGCTCTAAGCCCTCCTTCGCCTTTTCACTCTTATCGGATGGCGTGCAGGCCGAACAGCTCCTGCAATCTCTAGCAGGCTTCGACCGCTTAAGCGGTTCGGGCCGCTTTTCCACCAAGCTCGAATCCACGGGTATGAGCATCCGGGAGGTCGTCAATCAGCTGGATGGACGAGTAGAGCTCAGCCTAGACGATGGCATGCTATCTGGGATTAATCTGGGTCAGCTGGTCAGGTCGGTATCTTCGTTGAAAGATGCACTGTCCTCCGGCGACAGCCCCATAACCGATCTCGCAAACATTGTATCACCGCAGGCCGAAACAGATTTTTCGACCTTTGCAAGCACCCTTAATGTTCAGGATGGCGCTGCAAATATCGAGCGGCTGATACTCACCAATCCAGTTTTTAGCGTAACAGGGGACGGGCAGATTGACCTTGGCGACCGGACACTGGACATGAAGCTGACACCGGCTGTTGATAGCTCCGGTCAGGGCAATACTTCAGCGATACAACTTAATGGCATCCCCGTGCCCTTGCGCGTGACCGGCTCGTGGGGTTCCCCCCGTTTCGCTCCAGATATTTCAGGTCTTCAGTCCGCACTTACTAAGAGCGCAACCGACAAGCTAAGGCAGCAACTCGGCGGGAACATCAGGACAATCATATCCGGTGACAAGGAGCAGGCAACTGAAACCGAAAGCGGACCGGAAACTGATCAGCAGGAGACCCAGGACAACAAATCGGAAATGAATCCCACCGAAAGAGCTGTAGACGACATGCTTGGCTCAATATTCGGTCCGAACTAGGGAGACCTCTAACCTGCGGCTCGCTTTCGGGCTCCCTCTTCCTGCCCGCTATCAGTGTCCCGACTAGATGGGGCCGCGCGTGTAAAGCTCACTTCACGCGGTCCCCCAACGGCTTCTACTGATTTAACTTCAAAAAGATGCGTGAGCTTGTCCAGCGGTTGCGGACGGCTAATCAAAAAGCCCTGGAGTTCATCACAGCCGATTTCCGTCAGGAACTGTTTCTGGCTTTCTGTTTCTACACCTTCTGCTGTGCAGCTCATGTTGAGGGCCTTTGCCAGCTCCAGTGTCGCCTTCGTTATGGCCCGGCTATCATCGCTGTAATCAATATCTTCGACAAAGCTCTTGTCGATCTTGAGCTTGTCGAACGGGAAGCGGCGAAGATAGTTCAGCGAGGAAAAGCCCGTTCCGAAATCATCCAGGGATATGCGCATACCGACGTCCTTGAGCTGTTTCAGACGCTCAAGCGTGAAGTCAGTATCAGTCATGAGGACAGATTCTGTAATTTCCAACTCCAGGCGTGATGGGTCGACCTGTGTTGCCGCAAGCCCATTTACGATTGTTGTCAGAAGACTGGAGCTGTGAATCTGCAATGGCGAAATATTTACAGCAATTCTCATATTTTCAGGCAGACGGCGTGCGGCTTCCAGAGCCTCCCTGAGCGCCCAGTCGCCAAGACGTGTAATGATGCCGCTGTCCTCGGCATGCTGAATGAAATTCCCTGGTCCGATAAGTCCTTTCGTTGGATGCTTCCAACGCAGAAGTGTTTCACAGCCGGTAATTTCACCCGAGCGAGTGCACATCTGCGGTTGGAAAAATAGGAGTAGTTCATTGTTTTCCAGGGCGCGATGCAGGTCGACTTCGATGTCACGGCGGAGTTTCGCTTTATCAGCCAGCTCGTCTGTAAAGACGCACCAGGTGCGTTTGCCGGCTTCCTTGGCCTGGTAAAGCGCCAGGTCTGCATGCTTCAGCAATGTCTGCAGCTCGATATTGTGCTGATCGATTACACGTACCCCAATACTCGCGCCACAGTGTACGGTAGAGCCCCAGATTTCATACGGGGCATTCAGATGCTCGCTGATGCCGCTAACGGTTTCCATCAGGACATCATGGCCCTCGCATTCGATCAGCACGGCAAATTCATCGCCGCCCAAGCGAGAGATCACTTGCGCCGATGTTGCGCTTTCATTCAGACGATCCGCCACCTGAACGAGAAGTTCGTCACCAGCGGGGTGGCCAAGCGTGTCGTTGACCCATTTGAAATTATCAAGATCCAGCCACAGAAGCGCCCGGACATGACGGTCGGGAATTGGACGGAGTGCTGCCTTCTCAAGATGTTCGTGCAAAAAGGCGCGATTTGGAAGCGACGTCAGCGGATCATAATGAGCCATGAAGGCAATTCGGTCTTCGATCGCTTTGGATTGTGTGATGTCGGAAGCAACCCCTCTGAACCCCAGGAAATTTCCAACTGAATCATAAATCGGCTTACCGGTCAGAGACCACCAGGCCTCATCACTTTCCGCTACATTAACGACGAGATCCCTGAACCCCTGATGGCGTTGCAGGCATTTGACCAATGTGGCCCGGGCGTCGTTAGGCTTGAAGAGAGATTCGATCTTGACGCCTCGGGCCATGGCTTCCACACCGGCGCTTTCGCTGATTGTAGGCATCGGGATTTCAACTAGCGTGCCTCGCGAATCTGTCTGCCAAAGCCAGTCGGACGTACTTTCTTCAAAATCGCGTAGAAGTAGTCCGATCAGTTGGGCCTGCTGCTGGACTGCAACGCCACTAAGATGTTGCTCGACGAATTGTCGATGAGACCATCGTGTCGATATCAGGAGTACCGCGGCATAGACCAACGCGAGCACAGAAAGGAAATCGTTTCTTGGATCCTGGCTCAACTGCAGGCCGACCACGTAACCTGCAGTGATAGGAACCAGAAATGCAATTGCAGCTTCTGGAATGCGGCCAATCAGAATGACGCCGCCAAACATCATGCCGCCAATGATAATACTCACAGCCAGCTGGCTCGTACTATCCGTAAATGGCATAATCAGCAGCGGAAGTATTCCCCAGAGCACCCCCATTAGGGATGCAATACGCGCATAGCGCTCAATACCTTGCTGGGACCCTGCTTCTGAAACCGTGTAATTCTTGCTCTTCCGGTTTCGTTTGCGTTGCGCCTGGAAGTTGCCAACCACTGCAACCAGCGTTGCGAGGATCAGCGTTGCGCTCCAGAAGCCCAGCAGGCGGTTGGCTGGTGTGTTCCAGAAGGAGAGCATCACAACCGCGATATTTGTCAGGTTCGCCAGTGCGATAACCAGCGTGAGCCTGCCAACATTCTCCAGCTGTTTTGCCCGTATGATGGGAGCTTGATCTTCAGGCACATCGACAGGACCGATCAGACTGGCGACCGATTTGCTATCTGACTCTTGCAACTGAAGAGGTTTGTGCATCAGGCACTCCCGCATATCCCTGAAATCAGTGATACTTGGAAAGACTAAACATCAACGAAGCCAGAAAGAGAAAATTTGATCTATCTGGTCGTTGGCGTCTTGAGTGTTTAGGTTGCTGACATGAGCAAAGAACCCCTAATCATGGCGATTGATCAGGGCACGACATCGAGTCGCGCCCTGATTTTCGATTCGCAAGGACGTACGGTTACGTCCGCCCAGCAGGAATTTCAGCAACACTACCCCAACCCTGGTTGGGTGGAGCATGACCCTGAAGAAATCTGGTCCACGACCCTGAAGTCCGCTCAGAAAGCCATGAAAGAAGCTGAAAGCGGCGGCGCTGGTGAGGTTGTTTGCATTGGCATTACCAATCAACGTGAGACCACGCTTTGCTGGGAACGTGGGACGGGTCGCACTGTTGCGCCAGCCATTGTCTGGCAGGATCGACGTACCGCCGATCTTTGTGCCGAGTTGCAAGCGCGCAACCTTGAAGAAAAGATCAACCATCGCACCGGCCTGACCATAGACCCGTATTTCTCAGGCACGAAATTGCGCTGGATTCTCAGGAACGTTCCCGAAGCGCAGAGGCTGGCAGATTCGGGACAGTTAGCTTTCGGGACAGTGGACACGTTTCTTATCAACCGGCTTACAGGCGGTTCTGTGCATGTCACGGACGAGACTAATGCAAGCCGTACAATGATGTACAACATAGTTGAAGGTGTGTGGGACACAGAAATACTGGAGTTGCTCGGTGTGCCTGATAGTGTTCTCCCCGAGGTTCAGCCGAGCGCTTCAGCGTTTGGCCATACATCGCCTGAATTGTTCGGCCGCGCGCTTCCTATTCTTGGTGTTTCAGGAGACCAGCAGGCTGCAGCATTCGGTCAGGCCTGCTGGCATGCCGGGATGATTAAAAGTACTTACGGGACGGGCTGCTTCCTGCTGGCAAGTACCGGTGAAGAGCTGATCTATTCAACGAATGGCCTGCTATCCACCGTCGCATGCCGTACTGGTAGTGAACCTCAGTATGCGATTGAGGGCTCTATCTTTATTGCTGGCGCTGTTTCGCAATGGCTGCGAGACGAATTGGGACTGATCGAGCACGTAAACGAGATCGCGCCCCTCGCGGGCGGGATGAAAGATAATACAGGTGTATACCTGGTACCAGCCTTCACGGGGCTGGGAGCGCCTCATTGGGACCCGGCGGCTCGAGGCGCTGTGTTTGGTCTGACACGGGATTCTGACCGGAAAGTTATGGTCCGGGCAGCCCTGGAGTCTGTCGCCTACCAGACCCATGATCTTTTGACAGCATTGAAATCCGACGGGCTCGAAACAGGTCGTATTCGTGTCGACGGCGGTATGGTCAGTAATGACTGGTTCCTGCAATTCCTGGCCGACACCGTGAACACGCCAATCGACAGGCCGGACACGATTGAAAGCACGGCCAGGGGTGCTGCCTTCCTGGCGGGGTTGCAGGCCGGCGTTTACGAGAGTGTGGAGACCCTGGAGACTCTCTGGCAAGCTGACAGAACGTTTGGTTCTCAAATGTCCGAACGAGATCGCAATAAGAATCTCTCCGGTTGGGAGAAAGCCGTTCAGACCACCCTCTTCCGTGCCTCACTCGACTGAAAGGCCCAGAGTCCTTCCTTATTACTATGAAATGGTCGGAGCGGCGGGATTCGAACCCACGACCCCTTGTCCCCCAGACAAGTGCGCTACCGGGCTGCGCTACGCTCCGACACGGGTGTCCTTTAAATGCGCAACTATGGGATTGCAATCACCCTTACTGCGTCACGCAGCCTTGTCATGACGGAGACGATCGAGACGGGCTTTTATATCCACAAGGTCTGCCAGCGCTGTTTCAAGCCGATTACGTGAAGCCTTATCATCCACTGTCTGCTCAGGGGTGCTCTCAAACGCTGTGCGAATGCTGTTTTGCAGATCTTTGGCGGGACTTTGCGAAGCTTCCTGACGATGATCGCATGTAAGGGTGGCCTGCCCGTTAAGTATCCTCTCGACTCCTTGCTCACTAATCAGCTTCTGCGCACCTTTGAGCGTCAGGCCCCTATTATGGACCAGTAGCTGAATGGCCTTAAGCACCAGCAAATCCTCTGGCCTGAACATACGCCGGCCATCCGGGCGTTTCAGTGGCTTTAGGTGTTTGGTGAACTTGCGCTCCCAATATCTCAGGACATGTGGCTGCAGCCCCAGTTCATTCGCAGCTTCACCTATTGAGCGATAGGCCTCCGCAGATTTCCGAACACGCTTGGCGGCAGCTGCCATGAGATATCTCCTGGTTAGTCGTTCTCTTCGACGGTTTTCTTCAACATTGGCGAAGGCTTGAACGTAACCACACGCCTGGCAGAAATCTTGGCCTCGACGCCGGTCTTTGGATTACGGCCAGATCTGGCAGACTTCTTTCTGACGACGAAATTACCGAAACGGGAGAGCTTTACCTCGCTCTCATGTTCCAGGCTCTTGCCGACAAGATCGAGCATCCGGTCGAGAATTTCTCCCGACTCCTGCCGCGTCAGCCCGACTTCACGCACGATGGCATCTGCAAGCTCTACTCGGGTGATCGTCTTGGAAGTCACGTTATCAGCTCCTCTGGTTAACAGATATGGCTGATTTCTTAATGAAAGAATTACAGCCTGAAGAGAGAGGCACCCCAGGAGAAGCCACCTCCCATTGCTTCGCTCAGGACGAGATCGCCCTTCTTTATCCTTCCATCACTTATTGCGGTATGCAAGGCGAGAGGAATCGATGCGGCTGAAGTATTGCCGTGATGCGAAACCGTGGAGACGACTTTCTCGTCATCCAGTCCCAGGCGTTTCGCAACTCCGCTCAGGATTCTCTGGTTGGCTTGATGAGGTACAAACCAGTCTACGTCGGCAATCGTGTACCCCGTTTGCTCCAGTACGGTTTCGATCGCGCTGGAGATGTTCGTGACTGCATGACGGAAAACCTGGTTTCCCTGCATCCGCACATGCCCGATTGTGCCGGTAGACGATACACCGCCATCAACATAAAGCAGGTCACTTTTTGCGCCATCTGTGCGGATATGGTGCGCAATCACGCCCTCATTCTCGGCCCCGGGAGCTGCTTGTAGAACGGCAGCGCCACTCCCATCGCCGAATAGCACGCATGTGGAGCGGTCCGACCAATCCAAAATACGGGTGAATGTCTCTGCACCGATTACCAGCGCCGTCGAGAAAAGCCCCTGCCTCAGCATGGAATCGGCAGTTGCAAGCGCGAAAAGAAACCCGGAACAGACCGCCTGGACATCAAAAGCTGCGCCGCCAGTTATGCCCAGCTTTGATTGGACGGCGGTTGCCGTCGCAGGGAATGTCTGATCTGGCGTTGTTGTCGCGAGGACGATGAGGTCGACATCGGCAGGGACAAGCCCTGAGTTTTTCAGCGCCTCCTTGGCCGAAGCGACTGCCAGGTCCGATGTAAGCTCGCCTTCGGCCGCTATATGGCGTTGCTGAATACCGGTGCGATCACGGATCCACTGATCCGATGTGTCGACCATCTGGGCCAGATCGTCATTGCTTAGAACACGCTGCGGGAGATACGCGCCTGTTCCTCTGATAAAGCTCTTCGTGGTGTTCATTACTCAACCGTTTCCGGGGTTATCCCCAGTCGGGATACACGTTTCAAACCAGCAGATACCTCTTCCATATAGTGGCTGTTTGCGAGATCTGCCGCGAGTTTTACAGCTGTTGCGTAGCCTTCTGCATCGGCACCACCATGGCTTTTGACAACAACACCGTTGAGACCAAGCAGCACACCGCCATTAACGCTCGATGGATTCAGCTTTGTGCGCAAGTCACGGATACCTGAAGAGGCAAGCGCGGCCCCGGCTTTTGACAGTAGGCTGGATGTCAGGGCTTCACGGACGTAGCGGGAGACCAGACGGGCTGTGCCCTCAGCAGTCTTCAAAGCTACATTTCCAGTGAAACCATCCGTAACGACGACATCCACGACGCCCATGGAAATGTCGTTACCCTCAACATAGCCGTAAAAATCTATGCCGGTATCCCGGGTGCGCATGATCTCGCCGGCAAACTTGATGGCGTCTGGCCCTTTTTCATCTTCGGCCCCAATATTGAGAAGACCGACTGTTGGGCGCTCAATCCCGAACACGGCCCGTGCATAAGCCTCGCCCATGACGGCAAATTCAACCAGCTGGTCTGCATCGGCATCCAGGTTGGCCCCGACATCAAGAACAACGGAACGTCCCTCGAGTGTCGGCCACAGAGCCGTCATGGCAGGCCGATGAACACCTGGCATCTTGCGCAGGGCCAGCATCGACATCGCCATCAAGGCACCGGTATTACCAGCGGAAACGCCAGCTACGGCATCGCCCTGTTTCACTGATTCGATCATGCCCCACATGCTCGTACCCCTTGCCTTTCGCAAGGCTGATGAGGGTTTAGCGCTCATGCTCACAACATCAGGGTGATCGATGATGGTGCATCTGTGAGAAAGTTTGTGTTGCCTCAGCAACGGCTCGATGCGCTCGGGCTGACCATGCAGTATGAAGTCGACATCTGCACGCTGTTTGCAGAAAAGCCCAAGGCCCTCGACCACGACTTCGGGGCCAGCATCGCCACCCATTGCATCAATTGATAAAGATATCGGGGACATCTGCTACTCTTATCCGCCCTTGGATAGCCGGACACTATGCCCACGGTGCCCTGTTCGCAACTCGTGAAGGGCTGGTGGACTGCGCTTTATCCATGTGCTTGCCACCCTGTTTCTCCTGCCAGCAGGTCATCGTCGGCAACACCCGATAAAACGGCTGCATCCACGATCAGGGCTTTGGAAAGCTGAGTAGACCCGTGTGAATCTGTGATCGCGTTTCGCTCCAGCACATTCGATATGGCTGATACGGGATCATCCTCACGGAGTGCCACTTGTACGGCATTACCGATACCAGCGAAGGTTTCGCCCATCTTGCGGACTTTTCTGGCAATTGAGGCATCGCCCACCCCGGTTTCGCGAAGGGCAGAATCAAATGAGTCGAATATGTACCTGTTAAGTTCGTGCGAAATATTTTTCCCAGTCGCGCCCGCGCTTTCAAGCCTCGGGAATACAAGTGCTGCATAGAGGGCAATAGCGTGAAAACGTCCCTCCAGGGTATCTGGTAGCCCCACCTCAGCATAAAGCTGCGGCTGGCGTGACTGCGCCACGATCGCGCTAAAGATCTTACGTGCAGCTTTTGTACGCTCATGGCGCTCAGGAAATAGAATACGCTTCAGCCAAGCCAAATCTGCTCTCCGTAACTTGCCAATCGTGGCATCAGGCCTGTAATCGAGACACAAGAGGAAGGATACCCGCATGAAGAAACCATTCATAGCTGCAAGCTTGGCACTCGCCTGCGTGGCGGTCTCCGGATGTGTATCTTCGGTTCAGGCCTATCATGGCTACGCACCGGATGAAGTTCAGCCAAGTGCCGTCAGCCCCGGTGTAGACACCCGTTCAAGTGTGCTGGCTCAGCTTGGCTCACCGAGCACTGAAAGCGTATTCGACGAAAATACCTGGATCTACATTACGACTATTCAGGAGCGCTTCGCGTTCTTTCGCCCGAAAATTGCCTCGCGCACCGTCACAGCGATACGTTTCAGCGATGAAGACGTAGTTGAGGAAGTCCTGAAGTATAATCAGGATGACGGGCGCGTCATTAATTATGCTTCGCGCGAGACACCCACGCGCGGTCGTGAACTTGGTCTCTGGGAGCAGATCTTTGGCACAGTCGGACAGGTTGCCCTGCCCTCGACGAACGAACGCACCCCAGGCAACCCGACCGGGCGCCGCTGATTTTTAGCCAGCGAACTGATCCGCACAAAAAAGCCCCGACCAGTCTGGCCGGGGCTTTGTTTTGGCGAACACTTACTGTTCTTACATATGTGCGAGAACGGCCAGCATGAGCAGGGCAACGATGTTCGTGATCTTGATCATCGGGTTGACCGCCGGACCAGCAGTGTCCTTGTAAGGATCACCAACTGTGTCACCGGTCACGGCCGCTTTGTGGGCTTCTGAGCCCTTACCGCCATGATTGCCATCCTCAATATACTTCTTGGCATTATCCCAG
Source organism: Henriciella sp. (assembly GCF_029936995.1). GTDB lineage: Bacteria > Pseudomonadota > Alphaproteobacteria > Caulobacterales > Hyphomonadaceae > Henriciella. The sequence continues at coordinate 384,468 of NZ_JAPYRE010000003.1, read as the reverse complement.
GCGCCACCGCCAGACGTCATCGAAATGGCAACGAACAGACCGGTCACGATCACACCAAGAAGCATGGCACCGACAGCCGCCAGAGCTGATGCGATTCCGCCAATCGGCCAGATGATAAGCAGCAGCACAATTGGCGATAGCACTGGAAGCATGGAAGGCACGACCATTTCGCGGATTGCCGCCTTTGTCAGGAGGTCGACAGCCTTGCTGTAGTCCGGCTTGACCTCACCTTTCATGATGCCTGGCATTTCACGGAACTGACGGCGAACTTCCTCGACAACAGACTGGGCAGCTCGACCAACAGCCATCATCGACATGCCGCCAAACAGGAAGGGCAACAGGCCGCCAAACAACAGGCCAACAACAACGTATGGGTTGGCGATGGAGAAGTTCACAGCACCAACATTGGCAAAGAAGCTTCCAGCTTCCGCATTTTCACTGAAGTATTGCAAGTCCTCATTGTATGCGGCGAAAAGCACGAGTGCGCCCAAACCGGCCGAGCCAATGGCGTAGCCTTTCGTTACAGCCTTGGTTGTATTGCCGACCGCATCGAGCGCATCTGTTGTGTCACGCACTTCACCCGGCAATTCAGACATCTCGGCGATGCCGCCGGCATTGTCAGTGACCGGACCAAATGCGTCGAGGGCGACGATCATGCCTGCAAGGGCAAGCATTGTCGTTGTCGCGATGGCGATGCCGTAAAGTCCTGCAAAATTGAATGTGACGAGAATGCCTGCAATGATCGTGATCGCTGGCAGTGCAGTCGATTCAAGAGAAACAGCCAAACCCTGGATCACATTCGTGCCGTGACCGGATTCAGACGACTTCGCCACCGAGCGGACAGGCCGGTATCCCGTACCGGTGTAATACTCGGTAATGACAACAATCAATGCTGTAACGCCAAGACCGGCAACACCACAGAAAAACAGGTCGAGCCCTGTAACTTCACTGACGCTGCCAAGACGCTCGCCAGCGCCCTCGAGAAGGCCAAAGCCATTCGGCAGTGCAAAGTTCACCGCTATAGCCAGACCAATCACGGAGAAAACGCCTGTGGCTATGAGCCCCTTGTAGAGCGCCCCCATGATGTTTGTTGAGCCCTTGCCAAGACGGACGAACCAGCTTCCGGCAATTGACGAGAGTATGCAGACTGCACAGATCGCCAGCGGCAGGATCATGATCGCCCCGAGATAGCCGAGACCGCTGAAATAGATTGCGCCCAGAACCATGGTCGCAACAATCGTTACAGCGTAGGTTTCGAAGAGGTCGGCCGCCATACCGGCACAGTCGCCAACATTATCGCCAACATTGTCAGCAATCGTTGCGGCGTTTCGCGGATCATCCTCAGGAATACCGGCTTCGACCTTTCCGACCATATCGCCACCAACGTCGGCACCCTTGGTAAAGATACCGCCGCCGAGACGGGCAAAGATCGAAATGAGAGAAGCCCCGAAACCGAGAGCGACAAGACCATCAACGACAGCACGCGCATCCGGCGCGTATCCGACAAGGCCCGTTAGAATGCCGTAATAAGCAACAACACCAATCAGGGCGAGTCCGACAACGAGCAAGCCCGTAACGACACCCGACTTGAAGGCCATGGAAAGACCACCTGCGAGGCTTTGGCTGGCCGCCTGGGTCGTCCGGACGTTCGCCTGCACGGACACTTTCATGCCAATAAACCCAGCCGCCCCCGAAAGAACGGCGCCGATGACAAAACCAAGCGGAACTTCCCAGCTTCTGAACGCGATGAACAGCAACACCACAACACCGGCACCAACTATGCCGATCGTGGTATATTGCCGGTTGAGATAGGCATTAGCGCCTTCCTGGATCGCCGCGGCGATCTCCTTCATGCGATCAGTGCCGGCGTCCGCCTTCATGATCGAATTCGACTGTATCCAGCCGTACACTACAGCCGCCAGACCGGCGACGAGTGCAATCCAAAACCATAGGGTCATTCTTTGCCCTTCCTCCCATTTGGCCGATTCCGCTTTCGAAATTACGGATCAAGCTCGTTTGCTAATGACTTGATGACTGCCAAAAGGTATCGTCTGAGGCAAGCAGCTTCGCGTTTTCAGGTCTTGATGTTGGGAAAATCAGTGCTGGTAACCGGCTTCGCGCGAAAGAAGGACGTTTTCACCGTTCCAGAAAACCCGGACATCCTGACCTTCAACCACTTTGCCGATTCGGCTCATACTGAGCCCATGCCGTTTCAGAGATTCTGAAAACGCCTCTTCCAGACTGGCTGGTATGGTCATCATGGTCTGATAGTCGTCACCCCCCGTCGCAAGTTCCAGGGCGCGCTCCAGAGAATAGACGGTTTCGAACCACGGCACGGTATTCAGATCGATTTCAAGGCTGACTTTGCTTGCCTTGCCTATATGTCTGGCTTCGGCAATCAGGCCATCCGAGATATCGATAGAAGCATTCGCAAATCGCGACACCATGTCGGCAATGCCCTTTCCCGGGATCGAGGGCACACGGTAATGCCGGGCTGCTGAACTTTCCACTCTCGTGCGCGCATCATCCAGACCAGCTTTTCCTGCACCGACAACGCCAGAGACATATACGATATCCCCAGGCTTTGCCCCGCTGCGCTTGATCGGGCCTGCCCCAAGACATTCCGCCGTCACGGCAAGTGTGAGCACAAGCGGGCCGTTCGTTGTAACGAGATCACCACCGAGGAGGTCTATGTCCCAGACTTCAAGGTCACGTCCTAATCCTGCGCAAAGCGATTCGAAATTCTCTTCTGTGAAGGAGGCGGGCATGGCCACTGACAGCAGTGCCTGACGGGGCAAAGCACCTTTGCATATGACATCCGAAATATTTACTCGCGCGAGCTTCTGACCCACCTTGTACAAAGGGTCATCGGGCAAGAAATGGATGGCTTCTACAAGCGTATCCATCGTAACGATTTTGGTAGCTCCAGTTTCACCGCCTGAGAGGCGAGCTACATCATCGCGCAACCCCATGGCGTCGGGACTGGTCGCGATAGGACTTAGATACTTATCGATCCAGTCGAACTCGGCCATGGCCGTCACTAGCTGCCTTTTCTGAGATCCTTGGCAACATTGTCCAGGACAGCGTTTACGAAACTGGCTTCAGTGGTTTCAAAGAAATCATGCGCCAGCGAGACGTATTCATCGAGGATAACGGCATTGGACAGCTCCTGATGCTCGATCATCTCGGCAGCAGCGCCACGCAGAATGGCACGCGTCGTGGCATCAAGCCGGGAAAGCTTCCAGCCCTTGGAAAGTCTTGCCAGCAGAACGGTGTCAATCTGGGTCTGATGCTCAACCACGGCCCTGACAACCGACTTGAAAAGGTCAGGGTCCGCCTCTTCAATGGGCTCTTCATCCGGCCCAAATCCGAGCCGATCTTCCATGAATTCCCGTATTACAGCCTTGGCGCTTTCACCCGTCTGCTCCATTTTATACAGGGCCTGTACTGCAGCCAGCCGGGCACCCGCGCGGCGCGCACGTACGACATCAAATGGCAGCTTCTGGCTTTCAATCATCGGACGAATTTCTTCCGTAGTTTCAGCATCTCGAGACATGCGATTGCCGCATCACGTCCCTTATTCTTCTGCTTGCGGTCAGCTCGTGCCATCGCCTGGGCCTCATTCTCGACCGTCAGTATGCCGTAACCAATTGCAAGACGCCGATCGACAGCAAGTGACATCAGTCCGCGCGCACTCTCACCGCACACATAGTCATAATGGCTTGTCTCACCGCGAATAACACACCCAAGCGCAATATAACCATCATAGAGTGCGCTATCGGCCGCCATTGCTATAATGCCAGGCACCTCGAATGCTCCGGGAACCTCAACCACCTCGGTGACGACATCCTCGCCTTCCAGAGCCTCCATTACGCCAGCTTCAAGTTCTGCTGAGATGTGTTCGTAATAGCGTGATGTTGCAATCAGTATTCGATGGGCCATTCAGTTCTTTTCCTTGCTTAAAGGCTGCCATCCCTCAATGCTCAGGCCGTATCCCTCCAGGCCTGCAACGCGGGTTGGCTGTGTATCAGACAGGTAAGTCATGCGCCGCACGCCAAGCTCCCTGAGTATCTGCGCGCCTACACCGTACTCACGAAGAGGAAGATGCGTGTCTTCAGCCTCATTCGTTTTAAGACCAAGGCGAGAGGCCAGAGAGTTCGGCTGCATGGTGTTGACGAATACAATGACACCAGCCTGCTGGGCTTCGGAGATAATGTTCATGGCCCGCTCCACCAGATTGGCGCGAGGCCCCTTCTCTCCAAGTATGTCAGCGAGTACATCAGTGCGATGTACGCGAACCAGCACGGTTTCAGCAGGGTCGATCTTTCCGTGTACAATCGCAATGTGTTCGGAGTTATCCAGTGAATTCCGGAAAACCACTGTCTTGAAGCCAGAGCCGTACTGGCTCTCAAGCGGCGCCTCGACACGGCGTTCTAGATAACGGTCATTCTTGCGCCTCCAGGCAATAAGATCAGCGATCGTGCCAATCTTGAGGCCATGAAGTTGCGCAAATGAGATAAGCTCCGGCAGGCGAGCCATTGTCCCGTCATCGTTCATGATTTCGCAGATGACACCAGCAGGGAAAAGCCCGGCCAGTCGCGATATGTCTACGGCAGCCTCGGTATGGCCAGCACGCACGAGAGTTCCCCCATCACGTGCAACAAGCGGGAACACATGGCCCGGCGAAACGATATCATTGGAGTCCTTGGTCGGGTCGATCGCCACCGACACCGTTTTGGCTCTGTCGGCCGCGGATATACCTGTCGTTACACCATCCTTGGCTTCGATAGACACCGTGAAGGCTGTCTGCATGCTCTCTCGGTTGTCACGAGCCATCATATCCAGATTGAGCGTTTTGGCGCGCTCACGCGTCATGGACAGGCATATGAGACCACGACCGTACATAGCCATGAAATTCACAGCTTCAGGTGTCGCGAAACTAGCCGGTATGACAAGATCGCCTTCGTTCTCGCGATCTTCAGCATCGACGAGAATGAACATGCGCCCATTGCGGGCATCTTCGATAATCTCGTCTATGGATGAAATAGCTGCGTGGATGTCATCGCTCATTCGGTCACCTCAGGCTGCGGCATATCGGTGCCGATCATGCGGCCCACGTACCGTGCAAGCATGTCGACCTCAAGATTGACCTTGCTGCCGACCTGTAATTGGCCAAGCGTTGTCACGTTCCAGGTATGTGGAATAATCGCGACATCGAAGTCGCCATTATCGTGCGCGAGCGCAACTGTAAGGGAGACACCATCAATAGCTGCCGAGCCCTTGGTCGCGAAATAGCGTGCAATATCTTCAGGCGGACGGACGGTTACCCTGTGGCTATCGCCCTCATCCCTTATTGCGACGACCTCGCCGAGGCCATCGACGTGGCCAAAAACAAAATGTCCGCCAAGCTTGTCTCCAAGACAAAGTGACTGCTCCAGGTTCACTTGTGCTCCGACAACGAGGTCGCCGAGCGTGGACCTCGAGAGTGTTTCGGGAACAGCCTCGACATCCATCCAGCAGCCACCTTCCCATGAACCATAATCGACGACTGTGAGACAGACCCCTGAATGCATGACGGAGTCCCCTGTTTCTATCTCGGCAGGATCATAACTCGCCTGTACGCGAAATCGGCGTAACCCTTTCGCGTCTTCGACAGATTGTATCTTCCCGATGTCAGTTATCAGGCCTGTAAACATGTGTAACCTCCTGCCCCTGATATAGAGACGCGTATTTGTCGCGCCAATCAGTCACGCAAAGTCAATGACGGCTATTTCCTGTTATCCGATCACCCAGGTTTCCAGGATATCTTCCCCAATCCGCTCGCTCTGTTCCAGAGACCAGCGCCCGGCATGCGCTATAACTTCAAGCCCCAGCCCACCAATGGCTGGTATCCCGTCACCTCCCAGGATTATAGGGGCGCGAAACCATTCAATACGGTCAATCATCTGTTCGTTGATGAATCCGGCAGCCAGTTGTCCGCCGCCCTCCAGGAATATGCTGTTCATGGATTCGGCGCGAGCGCGCCGGAGAAGCTCAACAGGAGATACCCGGCCTGACGCGTTACCTGCATTCCAGAATTCAATGCTGTTGTCGTATTGTTGCTGCCTCTCAGGCGTAGTGCCTGCATGAGCCAGGACGACACGCCCTGCCCCGACTGACTGACAGAGGCGACTGTCACTTGGTGTTCGCAGACGGCTGTCAGCGACGATGCGCGTCGGTTGCACAGAGGGCAGCGGAACTGTTCTTGCCGTGAGCAGCGGATCATCGGCAAGCACAGTGCCAACCCCTACGAGAACCGCGTCATGTTGTGCACGCATCTCGTGGACGCGTTCACGGGATTTTTCGCCGGTAATCCACTGGCTTACACCATTGGAGAGAGCAATACGCCCGTCGAGTGAAGTTGCAATCTTCAGTGTAACCGACGCGCGCTGGGTCAATCTTCCAGATTTCCCTTCTCCAGCGCCGATGTTTCTATGAAGCGCGCGAAATCACTCGGATCCTTGAAGTCTTTATAGACACTTGCGTACCGGACATATCCAACCGGATCGACCGTCTTCAATGACTCCATGACAAGATCGCCAACCTCCTCTGACGTGACTTCGGTTTCCCCACTGCTTTCAAGTTTGCGGACAACACCGGAAACGAGCCTCTCGACATTTTCATCTCCGACGGCGCGCTTACGCAGTGCAATCGTAACCGATTTGGCGACTTTGTCCCGGTCAAAGAGATCACGTTTACCATCGCGCTTGACGACTATGATCTCACGAAGCTGAACACGTTCAAACGTCGTAAAGCGACCGCCGCAGACCTCACAGGCCCTGCGGCGGCGCACTGCCACATTGTCCTCGGCGGGACGGGAATCCTTAACCGCCGTATTATCTGCCGTGCAGAATGGACACTTCAACTTATGCCCCCAACCCGTCGTAAATCTGGAACTTTTTAGTCAAGTCTTGCACTTCCTGGCGGACGCGGGCTTCAACGCCCTCGGAATCCCCCTGTGCGACGGCATCCACGACCTGGCCGATCCAGCGCCCGATCTGGCGGAATTCTTCCTCGCCGAACCCGCGGGTCGTACCCGCTGGCGAACCGACGCGAATGCCGCTTGTGATCATCGGCTTCTCTGGGTCGAACGGAACGCCGTTCTTGTTACAAGTGATGAAGGCCCGTCCCAGTGCCGCCTCAGCATCCTTGCCCGTGACGCTCTTCGGGCGAAGGTCAATCAGGGCGACATGCGTATCGGTTCCGCCGGACACCAGGTCCAGCCCGCATTCCTTGGCGGCACCCGCCATTGCGCGCGCATTCTTCACGACATCATCCGCGTAAGTCCTGAACGCCGGCGTCAGCGCTTCGCCAAATGCTACAGCCTTGCCTGCGATAACGTGCATAAGCGGACCGCCCTGAAGCCCGGGGAACACCGCTGAATTGACCTTTTTCGCGATTGTTTCGTCATTGGTCAGAACCATGCCGCCACGGGGGCCACGGAGGGTCTTGTGCGTGGTGGTTGTCGCAACATCGCAGTAATCAAGCGGATTGGGGTGCGCCTGACCGGCGACGAGCCCCGCAAAGTGCGCCATGTCCACCAAGAACCAGGCTCCCACCTCATCGGCAATTTCCCGGAATTTCTTGAAGTCGATCTGGCGCGGATATGCAGATCCGCCTGCGATTATCAGCTTTGGCTTGTGCGCTTTGGCAAGATCGCGAACCTGGTCGAAATCGATCAGATGATCGTCCTTGCGCACACCGTACTGGATCGCGTTGAACCACTTACCGGACTGGTTCGGCTTTGCCCCGTGCGTCAGGTGCCCCCCAGCATCGAGGCTCATGCCAAGAATGGTGTCGCCTGGCTTGATTAGTGCCTGAAACACAGCCTGGTTAGCCTGGCTGCCAGAATTCGGCTGCACATTTGCGAACTCGCAATCGAACAGCTCTTTGGCACGCTCAATGGCCAGTTCCTCAGCAATATCCACAAACTGGCAGCCGCCATAATAGCGCTTGCGTGGATAGCCTTCGGCATACTTGTTTGTAAGAATTGAGCCCTGCGCATCTAGCACAGCCTGTGAAACAATATTCTCCGATGCAATCAGCTCGATTTCACTTTGTTGGCGATGCTGTTCTTTCCGGATCGCATCCGCCACCGCGGGATCGCTCTCCTCAAGCGTCGCCGTGAAAAACCGGCTGGCTTCGAATTGCGTGGCGGGGAATGTATCTGGCATGGGCAACTATCTCCTAACAACTCAGGTGCGTCTTTACGTGTCTGCCAGCCTGTCGGCAAGGTGAACGGACGAACAAAAGCCATGCACGCTGCCTCTGTCAGCAGCGCGCAAAAGCTAGATCCTGAAAACCTGCCATGCAGGCAAAAAGAGACTGACTATCGATTGTGACTTCTATCAGCTGACAACTGGGAGCACTCAAGCGGCCTCTTCAAGGCCTAGCTGCTTCCAGACAGCAAGAATTGATGAGATAAGCTCGTCCATCATCGCCTCGTCATGAACAGGGCCTGGCGTGAAGCGCAGACGCTCTGTTCCACGCGGCACGGTGGGATAGTTGATCGGCTGCACATAGATGCCAAAGTCAAACAGAAGCGTATCTGAAAGCGCCTTGCATTTCTCAGGGTCTCCGACGAGCAGCGGAACGATATGTGTCACGCTATCCATGACCGGGAGGCCGGCGGCGCGAAACTTGTCTTTAAGAAGGGAAGCTTTCGCCTGATGATCGGCCCGTAAATCGCGGCCTTCATCGCTGCGCAGTTTCTGGATACTGCGCAGCGCGCCCGCTGCCATCACAGGACAGGTTGATGTGGTAAAAATAAAGCCGGACGCCATTGAGCGGATGGCATCCACCATCGTCTCGTGAGCGGCAATGTAACCGCCCATGACGCCATATGCCTTACCAAGGGTCCCCTCGATAATATCGACACGGTCCATCAAGCTATCACGCTGGGCGACTCCGGCACCTTCGTCGCCATACATGCCAACGGCATGGACTTCATCGAGGTAGGTAAGCGCATCAAACTCATCGGCGATGTCACAGATCTTTTTGATCGGGCCGATATCACCATCCATGGAGTAAACACTCTCAAAGGCGATGAGTTTAGGTCGCTCGGGGTCGTCGTTCTCAATCAGGGCACGCAGGTGTTCAGTATCGTTATGCCTGAAAATACGACGGTCAGCCCCAGACCTGCGAATCCCCTCGATCATGGATGCATGGTTCAGTTCATCCGAATAGATGATCAGGCCAGGTAAAATCTTGCCCAGGGTGGAAAGTGTCGCCTCATTGGCGACATAACCTGACGTAAAAAGAAGCGCGCCCGTCTTGCCATGGAGCTCGGCCAGTTCACGCTCGAGGTCGACATGATAGCGGGTGGTCCCTGAGATGTTACGCGTCCCACCGGAGCCGGCCCCGAAACTGTCGATCGCATCGTGCATGGCGGAGAGAACATCTTCGTCCTGCCCCATGCCCAGATAGTCATTTGAGCACCAGACAGTGATTTCCCGCTCGCCATCCTCGAATCGCGCCGTCGCCTTGGGGAAGTTGCCGCGATGACGCTGCAGGTCAACAAATACCCGGTAACGTCCCTCGTCGCGTATCGCTGACAGGGCGTCCTCGAATGCCTGTAAATGTTTCATACGGCTTGCTTCCCCGCATTCAGTTGCAATTCAATTGGGGCGTATATGGCAAAGCCTACATGAAGTATCCATAGGTGATTGTCCGTACGCCCCAAATGTCGCACCGGGTCTGGTCAGCTGTCATACCCCGGCATGTTACGGTCCAGTTTGCGCTTAAGCCCCGGCCAGATAAGCTTTTCGGTCAGAGTTTCCATGCCTCCCGAGCCTTGCCCGGCGACTTTCTCCTGAATATCGCGACCCGCCTCCAGTACATTTTCCCGGCCGCCAGAAAGGGCGAGCACTTGCATCTTGCAGGCCCGTTCCAGGAAGAACATCTTCGTGAAGGCCATGGCTGCAGTGGGGCCGCATGTGAGCGTCCCGTGATTGCGCAGCATCATTGAGGACTTTTCTGGGCCAAGGTCGGCCACTAGACGTTCCCGCTCATCAAGATCGAGCGCAATCCCTTCATAATCGTGATAGGCAAGGTCCTCACGAACAATCATGGCCGTCTGCGTTATCGGCAACAGACCTTCCTTCTGAGCTGAAACTGCCACGCCCTGATCGGTATGCACATGTATCACAACATTCGCATCGTCCCGATTGGCATGGATAGCCGAGTGGATTGTGAACCCCGCCGGATTGATGAAATGAGGTGTGTCCATGACGATATTACCGTCGAGATCGACTTTCACCAGTGATGATGCCGTAATTTCCTCGAAGAACATCCCATACGGATTGATGAGAAAATGATGCTCCGGGCCCGGCACACGATGGGAAATGTGCGTAAAAATCATGTCGTCCCATCCATGCAGGGCGACGAGCCGGTACAGCATGGCGCAATCAACGCGTGCCTGCCACTCTTCAGCTGAAACAGCGTTTTTAACGTCCAGAGCCTTCATATCATCGGGCATTTGTTCCTCCTTTATGTCTTCATCCCATCATACATGAATTGTGACACCTGACACTAGTGTTCACAAACTCAATGCTTGACCCTTGACGGCGCGGCGACGAAATGGGCGCGATGAAGATACAGATTGCATTCACGGCATCACGCCGTCCCGAGGCGCAGGAAGCTCTGGAACGCCTGACTAAACGTTATGGCCAATGCCCTGAAGCTGAAGCTGAAGTCGTCGTTGCCCTTGGTGGAGACGGCGCGATGCTGGATGCGATGCGCCGTCGCTTTGACGACCACAAACCCGTCTACGGCATGAACCGCGGCACCGTGGGCTTCCTCATGAATGATTTCGAGGAAGATGATCTGTTCGAAAGAATCGACAAAGCCTCGAAAGCTACTCTGCTGCCCTTGAGAATGGTCGCCACCGACGTTCATGGAGAACATTTTGAGCGGCTTGCCATCAATGAAGTATCCCTCTTCAGGCAGACAGCCCAGAGCACGAAGCTGCGGATTCGCGTCGATGAGCGCGAGCGTATGAATGAGCTGACGTGTGATGGCATCATGGTGGCCACGCCAGCGGGCTCGACGGCTTATAACCTGTCTGCGCATGGCCCTATTCTGCCAATTGGCGCCAACCTCATGGCGCTGACGCCAGTCAGCTCCTTCAGGCCGAGACGTTGGCGCGGCGCACTACTGCGCCACGACGCCAAAGTGGAGTTTGAAATCGTTGAGCCGAATCGACGCCCCGTATCGGCTGCCGCTGACAATCAGGAAGTCCGGGACATCGCCCATGTCAGGGTCATGGAAGACCGATCCAAGCCCCTGACCATGCTATTTGATCCTGGGCACGCCCTGGATGAACGCATTCTGCGCGAACAGTTCGCTTTCTGATCAGACGCCCTGGAAGCCAACCACTTCACGCTTTGGCTTGTCTCCCCGATCGATCCCGAGCAGCAGCACGATCGCGGAAGCAATAAAGACTGAGGAATAGGTACCTATGATGACACCAAAGATCAGGGCGAAACTCATTCCGCTCAGCACTGTCCCGCCAAACAGGTAAATGCTGAAGAGAGCCAGAAGAGTTGTACCAGACGTCAGCAAGGTCCGCGAAAGTGTCTGGTTTACGGCAAGATTGATCACCTGCGAAAGCTGCAACTTCTTGTATTTCCTTGCCTCTTCGCGAATCCGGTCAAACACGATGACGGTATCGTTCATTGAGTAACCGACGATAGTCAGCAGTGCTGCAATCGTCGACAGGTTAAACTCAAACTGCGTGAACGCGAACATTCCCATCGTGATGACCACATCGTGGAAAAGCGCACCAACCGCTCCAAGTGCATACTGCCACTGAAAGCGAACAGAAATGTACAGCATCATCAGCGCTAGCGCGACGCCAAGTGCCGTCAGCCCGCTTTGCAGAAGCTCGCTTGAAACTTTCGGACCTACGGCCGCACTGCTTCGTATATTTACGCCTGGAAAGGCTTCCTCGAGCGCAGCTCGAACCTCATTGTTAGCGGTCTGCTGGGCTGCTTCACGGTCACCGCTTTCGGGATCCTGTGTCGCGAAACGGATGACGATGACCTCAATCCCTTCAACGCCGGTTCCGCGGGCCGCATTTACCTGTACGTCACCGAGTCCAAGGTCCCCCACGACCTGACGCACATCCTGTTCATTCACGCCTTCGGGCTGTTCAATCTCGATGACCGAACCACCGGCAAAGTCGATCCCGAAATTCAGCCCCTTCGTAAAGATCAGCGCAAAAGAGCACGCGATGACGATCATGGAAAACACAATCGCCGGAAACCGGAAGGACATGAACTTTACGTTCGTCTTCTGAGGCCAGTATTGCAAAAGCATCTTGTCGTCTCCTCAGATTGCCAGCCGGCGAGGCTTCACGGTCTTCAGCCAGATCGCGGTGAACCAGCGGGTGATGACGAATGCTGTAAACACCGAGGTCACGATACCGATGGCCAGTGTCACAGCGAAGCCTTTCACAGGCCCCGAGCCCAGCATGTAGAGAATGGCTGCTGCAATGAACGTCGTAATGTTAGCATCCAGAATTGTTGCAAGTGCACGCTCATACCCTGCAATAACAGCCGTGGCAGGTGATCTGCCAGAACGCTGCTCCTCACGAATACGCTCGAAGACAATGACATTGGCATCCACTGCCATACCGATCGTGAGGATAATACCGGCTATACCCGGCAGTGTCAGGGTTGCCCCGAGCCCTGAAAGCGCTCCAAGGATAAGAACAATGTTGGCAACAAGTGAGCCAACGGCAAAGCCTCCGATCAAGCCGTACGCAATGACCATGAATACTGCAACGAGCGCCAGGCCGATCATACTTGCCCGTGTACCTGCACGGATGGAGTCCGCACCAAGGCCGGGACCGACCGTACGTTCTTCGATAAAATTGAGTTTCGCAGGAAGTTCACCCGCTTCAATAATAGCGGCCAGGTCCTGAGCTTCAGTCAGCGTAAAGTCGCCAGTGATCTGAACGCTCCCCCCCCAGATCGGCTCGTTGATCCTCGGTGCAGACATGACGGTGCCATCCAGCACAATGGCAAATAGCTCGCCCGGATTGTTGGCCGTCGTGCGCCCGAACCGTTCAGCCCCAGAGCCGGAAAGACGGAAGTCTACTGCCGGAGAATTATCGTCCGGGTCGCGCCCCTGGTTGGCTGTGGCAATGTCGCTGCCTGTGACGACGGGCGTACGATTAACCAAAAGTGGGAAGCCATCCTGATCTTCAAGCAACTCCCATCCGGGCTGGGGCCGCGTGGCTTGTGCAGCGCGAACAGACGAAGCGTCCTGTTTGGCCATATTGAAAGTCATACGGCCAGCCTGGCTGAGAATGTCCTTGATACGGCGCGGATCCGCTTCGCCCGGCGCCTCGATGACGATGCGGGTTTCGCCCTGCGGCGTAATTGCGATCTCGCTCACACCGTCGGGGTCGAGACGGCGTCGAATGATCTCAATCATTTTCTCCTGGGCGTCGGCTGCGAGTGCATCCATGGCATCGTCTGAAACGCTGACATTGATCAGCTGGTCACCGGCGCGGTCTATGGAAAGTATCTTCTGATTACCCATCGCGCCAACAGTAGGATTAAGTCGGCGCAAGCGTTTCAACGCTTCGTCCATGTCGCCAGCTTCGTTCAGGCGAATTGGAAGCCGGGTGCCTTCCTGCTCCAGCTGCTGGCGATATATGATCGGGGATCTGTTTAGCGACTGAACGATATCTGCCTGTAGTGTTTCCAGCCGGTTCGTAGCGACTTCCTGCGGTTCAATTTCGGTCAGCAGGTAAACACCGCCTTGTAGGTCAAGACCGAGATTGACCTTGCTGGTCGGCAGAAAGGCAGGCCACCAGGAGTTCTCGGCCGCCTGCATCTGCTGCTCATACTGGGCAACGGATTCAGGATCGGTTGCCCCGGTATCCATCGGTTTCTTTCCAAGGAAACCGTCGCTGAAAGCGTTGGGAAGAGCAAGCAAACCACCCCACAGCAGCACCAGGCAAATAAGGATAACCTTCCAGGACGGAAAATTCAGCATTGCGGAAGCTCCCGCCTAATCAGGATGTCTTGGCGTCATTGGCGGCAGGCGCAGGCTCGTTCTTGCTGCGGACATCAGCAATCATGCCTTTGACAACACGAACGCGAACACTGTCTGCAAGATCAACGCTGATTTCCTGCTCGGACACCTTAACAACCTTGCCGATAAGACCGCCCGAAGTAATCACCGTATCGCCACGCACGATACCTTCGATCATGGTCTTGTGTTTTTTCTGGCGCTGATTGGCCGGACGGATCAGCAGAAAGTAGAAGATCAGGATCAGCGGAATAAAGAAGATAAGCTGTTGCCAGATAGCGCCACTGGCGCTGCCGGCCCCACCTTCTTGGGCTGCGGCGATTGGTGCGCTGGTCATGGCGATAATAGAAGCGGCTGCCAGTCTGGAATTCATGTTTGGTCTCTCCCCGGAGCTACAGGCTCGTGCGTATATCTGTGGAGGGCATACTACGCAAACAAGGTCAATCAATGCGCGATTGCACATAAGTCGTCGCATACGTTGTGACGATAAAGTAAGTAAGCGCTTACTTGCAAAACTTGGCGGCAAGTGCTACCCCTTTTTGTGGAGGCAGCAAAATGAACAAAACTGACAGCGGTCAAAGAGCCCGCAAAACAAACGCAAAACCCAGAATCGAACGAGCTGCCCTCAGCCTGTTCGTCGATTCCGGCTTTGAAACCGCAACGACACGGGAGATAGCGACGCGCGCAGGTGTCTCTGAAGGCGCATTGTACCGCCACTACAAAGGTAAAGAGCAACTCGCGCTCACGCTCTTCATGGAGATCCATAACCGTATGGGGGAGATGGTCAGTCAAGCTCTGGCCGCTTCAGGGACGGCAGAAGAACGGATACGACGTGCCGTGACAGCCTATTGCGCACTGGCGGACGAAGACTGGCTGCTTTTCTCCTTCCACCTTGTATCTCTTGACCGGTTTCTTCCCCATGACGAGCGTCGGGAAGATGATCCAATGACGCGAATAGAAAATGTCATTTCTGCGATCATGGAGAGCGGTGACATACCTGCCGCCAACCCCGCACTGGTCACGTCCATGTGTCTTGGCGTCGTGATGCAGACAGCTCATGCCAAGATCTACAACAGGATTCCTGGTCCCTTCTCAGACCATGTAGAGAGTTTCACCCAAGCCATCATGGCAATTCTGTATCAGAAGTAACGAAAGACGTTCTCATGTTCAGAGGCTTGCTTTTTACAGGCGTATACTACGCGCTGTCGTTTGTTTATGTGATCCTCACCCTACCAACCCTGGTGCTGCCAGGACGGGGGGCGACAGCCTTCATGATCAAGTCGTATACAAGATCAATCCGGGGAGCACTCAGGCTATTCGCTGGAATCCGTTGCGAGATCAGGGGACACCAAAACCTCCCGGATGGGCCATACATTCTGGCGGCCAAGCACCAGAGTTGGGGCGATGGCTTCCTGATCTATCCCGAAATAGACAATCTTGCTTTTGTAACCGGCGACCATCTTGAGCGATTCCCTTTCGTCGGCGGCATTCTGAAAAAGCTCGGGGCAATTGTAATCGACACATGCGGCGGTGGAGAGCGCAAGGCGCAATCACTCACAGAAGGCATGTCACGTGCCAAGTCGCAGGGACGACGCGTACTCATATATCCAGAAGGACATCTCGCACCGCCCGGCTATCACTTCCGCTACAAGCCAGGAGTCTGGCACATGCAAAAGGCAATGGATGTTCCCGTCATACCGGTTGCGACGAATCTTGGCTGTTACTGGCAGCAGCAGGAACTTGCAAAAAAGCCTGGCACCGCCGTGATCGAGTTCCTGCCGGCAATCGAACCCGGAAAACCCAAAAAAGCCTTTATGGAGCAGCTCGCAAACTGCATAGAAGAGCAAACTGCAATACTCTCTCGAGAGACCGGCACAACGGCCAACAATCCAACTGTCCTTCTTCCTGATCCCGTGAAAGGCGCAACAGCCATTCCCGAGCCTTTGCAAAGCAATTAAATCAAGGTTGAAATTTACTCTCCGCTGAGCTCCAATAAGAGGCTGGATTGGAGGGGCGAATGAGAAACGCCAAAAATACAGTCATCGTCACAGCGTCATTCATCGCAGCAGTCAGCATAAACTCGCCTGCTGTTGCTGAAGGCTGGCAGACGGATACATGGGAGCGCCACATCAAGGTAACCGGCTCGTCGCCGAAAGAGTACAAGTACTTGATGCACACTCTGAATACGGTCGACCAGACGCGCCCCGGACTGATGTTCTCTTGCAGTACCAGGCATGGCCTCAACATCGTGTACAGCTTTAAGGGTGTCGACTTCATGGAAGTTTTAAGAGGTGGGCAGTCTCGACGTATGCGCTCCATCCCCGTCCGTCTTTGGGCAAATGATAAGCGCCATGAGCTCGACGACTATCTGGTTCGCCGGAGAGATAAAGTCGTCAGTAATACCCGCTCACAACAGGCTGCAGCGGCAATGCGTGCCCTGCTCCGTGACAATCCGATCCGGATCAAGTCATTCGGTTATTTTGACGTCACCTACAACCTGCCGTCCCTTGATGCTGAAGCAGCCAAGTTCCTCGAAGTATGTCCAGTGGCCGATGATATCGCTGACAGTGTCAAAAAAGAAAGCCAGAAGGCGGAGGGCAAGCGATAATTATCTTTATTCAATAAATACTTTATGCTAAACAATATGTTCTCAGGCAGGGCACAGCGACTGAGGACGAAATGACCAAGAATAAACTTCCTGTGGCTGCTGCCATAGCATCCATGCTTGCAATGCCTGCCTTCGCGGCTAGCTGGCAACCTTACATCAATCACTCACCCGAGACACCTCGTGCGATTTATACGCAGGAGAACGAAGGTGTTGCCACCCTTCTATCCTGCGACAAGGATGGGCAGCTTTCTGTGCTGATCTCTTACAAGAAAGGCGACTTCATCAAGAAGATGAAGGCCAATGCCCCTTATCGCCGTACCGTTGAAGTCTCAATCATTCGCGAGGGAGTCGATGAAGGCGCAACAACCTGGTCCCTGATTCCCGCTGTTGATACGCTGCACACCAAGGCTCACGCTGATGCGGCGAAAATCTATAATGCCAGCATACTTGGGCAGGAAGTTATTGTGAGAGTTCCGCGTGAAGGAGATATATCGCTCGTGTTGCCAGCAGTCGATGACGTCTTCCACGCTTTTTCCTCGACCTGCCAGCCTCCGAGAGCCGGTTAAGTCGAGCGAATTGGGACAAGCCGCCTCCATTTAAGAGGCGGCTTTCTGATTGTGTCCTACGCCTCAGCAGGCATGATCGTAACGCTTTCACCACAACCACACGCATCAGTCTGGTTCGGGTTTCGGAAAACGAATTTCTCGTGAAGGTCAGTTGTCTCGAAGTCGACGACCGACCCAAGAAGGAAAAGGATAGCTTTCGAATCAACGACAATTTTTACGCCGTTGTCTTCGACAATCTCGTCTAGTGCTTCAGGTTCGGAAACGTAATCCATTACATATTCCATACCGGCGCATCCACCATTGGTGACGCCGACACGAAGATAGCCTGCCCCTTTCTCGTCCATGATTTCACGGACGCGCTCGGCAGCAGCATCAGTCAAGCTTACGAGTTTTGGTTTGGGTCGTCTTGCCATAGCGTAGAGATGTGAATGCTTGAGAGGTCTGTCAACTAGAGCATGTTCAGCGCGAGCCGCGCTTCATCTGACATCCGAGAAGGATCCCACGGCGGGTCAAACGTCAGGCGCACTTCGACGTCCTCGACGCCTTCCACACCGCGAGCGGCATTTTCTACCCAACCAGGCATGTCGCCAGCCACAGGACACCCTGGAGCCGTCAGCGTCATATCCACATCGACATTTCTGTTGTCATCAATATCGACTTTGTAAATGAGGCCAAGCTCATAGATATCGACAGGAATCTCAGGGTCGAAAACTGACTTGAAGGCCGCAATCAGGTCATCTGTTAGCCGGTTCAGTTCATCCTGCGGAATTTTGGATGTCTCTTCAGTGTTTGTGGACTCTGCATCCACATCCACCGTGTCACGAAGTTGCATGTCGTCGGCCATATCGGTCCTTTATAGCAGCATCGAACGCGCTTTGTAGAGAGCCTCGATGAAGGCGTCAGCCTCATCATGTGTATTGTAAACACCAAAGCTCGCACGTGCAGTCGCACTAACACCTAGATGGGACATCAGGGGCTGAGCACAATGGTGTCCTGCGCGTATTGCTATTCCATGCATATCAACAAGCTGCGCAATATCATGCGGATGGACGCCCTCAAGGCTGAAAGACAGGACAGGCCCCTTCCCTTCAGCCTGACCATGAACCCGGATACCATTGACATCAGACAACTGCTCAAAAGCGCGCTGATAAACGCTTTGCTCGTGCGCCCTGATAGCTGCCGCGTCAAAACGGTTCAGCCAACTGATAGCCTCCCCAAGACCAATCGCCTGCAGGATGGGTGGGGTACCTGCTTCGAATTTATGTGGCGCTTCATTGTAAGTGACACGGTCACGCTCAACAGTCTCGATCATTTCACCGCCACCCTGATAGGGTGAAAGCCGGGCAAGAGCTTCTGACGTACCAAACAATGCGCCAATTCCGGTCGGCCCGTACATTTTGTGTCCGGTAAGGACATAAAAGTCGCAACCGAGTTCCTCGACGTCGACGTCAAGGTGAACACCGGCCTGGCAGCCATCCAGGAGAATCTGCGCACCGGCGTCATGTGCAAGTTGCACAAGCTGTTTGGCGTCCGTCACAGTACCAAGGACATTCGACATGTGCGTCATGGCGACGAGCTTCGTCTTTGGACCAAGTGCGTCCGCATACGCGGCCATGTCGAGCGCACCATCCTCGAGAACAGGGACCCACTTCAATACAGCGCCATACCGCTCCCGCAAAAAATGCCAGGGCACGATATTGGAGTGGTGCTCCATTACGGATAGCACAATTTCGTCACCAGGCTGTATTTCCTGAGCGAGACCAGCTGAAACCAGGTTAACGGCCTCGGTACCGCCTTTGGTGAAGATGATGTTCTCGGGATGAGGCGCATTGAGGAATTCCTGCACAATACCTCGTGCCCCCTCATAGGCGGCGGTTGTCTCATTCGCGAGCGTATGCAACCCCCGGTGGACATTCGCATACGCTGTTTTGCCTTGCTCGCTCATACGATCAAGGACCGCATCAGGTTTCTGAGCGCTCGCGGCATTATCCAGGTACACAAGCTGGCGCCCATTCACCTCACAGCGAAGGATCGGGAATTCCGAGCGTATGGCATCGATATCAAGGGACATGAGTATCTACTGGTTCTGACGCCGCAGGAAATCGCGCGAGGCTTCAAGCAAGGCCTCTCTTACTGACACATTTGCCGACTCAAGCGCTTCGGCAATGAAGGCTTCTGTGAGCAGTGCGCGTGCATCTGCCAGCGGAATACCCCTCTGCCGCATATAGAACAGCGCGGTTTCATCAAGCTGGCCAGATGTGTTGCCATGTGCGCACTCAACATCATCGGCGTATATTTCGAGTTCAGGCTTGGCAAAAATTTCGGCGCCATTATCCAGCAGCAATGCTTGGTGCTGCATATCGGCATCAGTGTATTGACCGACAGTACGCGGAACATGGAACTTGCCCTGAAAAACACCGCGCCCACCTTCCGGCACCGCACCTTTGGTCAATTGTCGCGTCACGCAGCTTTCAGCGCCGTGCAGAACATTGCTGGTAAAATCCACATGATAGCCTTTGGCTGGCAAGTACGCCGCGTTCAGGGAAGCCGACGCCTCCTCACCCGTGTAGGAAAGCCATGTCTCGATACGCGCCAGCTGCGCACCGAATGCCAGCGCAGTCTGCTCATACTGTGCTTCGGCCGCCAGGTTCACTGACGCTGTAATAGCCGTTGCCTCTTGCCTACTTCCGGTTTGCAAAAGCGTACGCGTGGCGCGAGCACCTTTCTGTAAACCGAATTCTGTGATTGTCGAACTCAGTCCGGCCCCACCAGTATGATTCTCGATCACGTCGACGCTGGCTCCCTCACGCACCACAAAAGCAATGCGCCCGAACGCCATTTTCGCGCTGGTGTAGGAAAAATCGAGAAAAATTGGCCTATCAACAGGCTTTGTGATCTCAACCTGCAGGACGTCGATGCGCTCATCCTGCCCGGTCAATCCAGCTGCAAGCGCCGCCATGGGCAAGGCATTCACATTACCAAGGGACTGACCTTCTGTTTTTTCAAACACATTCAGACCATCGGGCAACTCTTCAGGCACATGCCACCGCACGCCATCAAAGTGCAGGACTGCCGCATCGTCTGAGGGAGACAAGCTGATCGTGGACCGCTGCTCAGGTTCGCTCAAGGACTTAAGACCAGCGCGGAAATCACTCCATTTCCACTGCTCGAGTCGACGGTGCGGCAGGCCGGTCCGCTCAAAAACTTCAAATGCTCGTGCGCGATGACTGTCTTCCGGCAGTCCAGCAAAGCGCTCGATCAACTGGCTCTCGGCCCGTGTAGGTTCGTCAATACGCGTGTTGAGCTCTTTAGTCGTCAAGCTGGCTCTCCCAGGATGCCATCATAGCCTTCCCGCTCGAGTTGCTGCGCTAGTTCAGGTCCACCAGTTTTTATGATGCGCCCTTTCGCCAGCACATGGACCTTGTCCGGGCGGATGTGATCAAGAAGACGCTGATAGTGCGTAATCACAAGCATGCCCCGGTCAGGGCTGCGAAGCGCGTTCACGCCATCTGAAACAGTTTTCAGCGCATCGATATCCAGCCCGGAGTCTGTTTCGTCGAGAATCGCAAACCGCGGTTCAATCATCATCATCTGGAAAATTTCGAGCCGCTTCTTCTCACCCCCGGAAAATCCGACATTAACGGGGCGCTTGAGCATTTCGGAATCGATCTTCAATTTGGCACTGACTTCCCGCGCCTTCTTGATAAACTCCGGAGCGGAAATCTCCTCCTCGCCCCGCGCTTTGCGCTGGGCATTCATCGCCGCGCGTACGAATGTCATTACGGGCACGCCAGGGATTTCAACCGGGTACTGGAAGGATAGAAACACACCTTTTGCTGCGCGCTCCTCCGGCTCCATATCCAGCAGGTCATCACCTTCCAGAGTGGCGGTACCGTCCGATACTTCGTAACCATCACGACCGGTCAGCAGATAGGCCAGCGTCGATTTGCCCGCCCCATTGGGCCCCATGATCGCATGGACTTCGCCAAGCGGCACTTCGAGAGAAAGCCCATCAAGGATGGACTTTGCTTCGTCGCCCTCGCCTACGCGGGCGGAAAGATCGTTCAATTGCAACATGACGCGGATGTAGAGAGTACAGACAGCTTTTCAAAGCCCGTTATTGCCGCAGCAGGTCAGGAATCTCAGCGAATCCTGTCCAGACCATAGAAATCATAACCTGAAGTGGCCGCTTCAAGGTCGACTGGACTGACAAGAAAGGAGCCTATGAAGTGCAAATTCTCTTCCTGACCGAAAAGGACACGCTTCAACGCCGTGTTTATGGGTGTCGCGACCCCCTGGGGGCCGACCAGTACAAATGAATCCAGCCCCGGCTCATAACCATAGTGCTCGGTAAAATAGGGATTGTCAGAGATAAATCGGTCAAAACGTTCCCAACGCCAGTCCATATCCGAATTGGCTCTGATAACCTCGCCAAGATACAGCCCTGCAAACATGACCGAATTATCGCCACGTCCATCGCTGATGAGCGACTCTCCCGCTTTTCCTTCTTCGGCCTGGAGCCGATTGATTGTGTGAATATCGCGCAGCCAGGCATCCATCTCATCCAGACTCTCTAGTGAGAAATCGAGCTTCGACTTGTCCAACCTGTTGGGCAGGAGAATGAGACTGTTTCCTGCCGGAGAGAGGAACTCATCCAATGCTGGCTGAATACCTGCCACCTGGATCGCAGTGCTGTATGTCTCTCCTGTTGCCGGCGTCTGACGCTGAACCGCATAGGACGCAGATACCGTCTGCGCGCCAGATCCATAGCCATCATAAGGTATCCAGTATGACTCTGGGGGCGCCGTATTCGCGGCACAGCCACAAACCAGAAATAAAAAAATGAGCCATGAGCGCGCCATCGCAAGCCTCGGGAATCAATCTGTTACAGCAACATCATATCGTACCGAAGCAAACCGCATACCGTTCACTGAAGTGAGCCGGGAAATCCGCCTTTCGGAAAATTAGTGCCCTCCTGGAGAGGTTACGCGTCGAAATCGCGCATCAAGTCGCCCTGTCCGGGCTCAAGCACATGCCACCATTCACGAAACTCGCAACATTTGCCCTGCTCGAACACAGCCTTGAGGATTCCCTCAATTCGCACAGGGTCATCTGTGCCCTTGCGGGTGAACCTGCAGGCCCACTCGGCCCAGCCAGTTTCGCCCTCAACAGTTATCAGCTTGTACGAGAACTGGGGCGCCTCTTGTCGAGACATCGCTTCTTTCAAGGCGCTACGGATTTCTTCATGACCACTTTTTGGTGCCTCAAAGGGGGCCCAGTGATATTCTGCAGTGTCAGTGAAAAGCGGCAGGTACGCGTCAGGATCGAGAGCCTCCCAAGCGGCCCCATAGGCAAAAAGCCAATCCTGAAATGCCTTTCTGCCCATATGCACTTACCTTCGTATACTGTGAGTTGATATGTGGCTATCTAGCCGACACTTCCCTCAAGACTGACCTCCAGAAGGTTCTGCGCCTCAACTGCAAACTCCATGGGAAGCTTCTGCATTACGTCACGCACAAACCCGTTCACGAGCAAGGCGACAGCCTCTTCTTCACCCAGTCCACGCTGGCGGGCATAAAAGAGCTGATCATCTGAGAGCTTTGTGGTTGTGGCCTCATGCTCAAGCTGAGCATCCGCACGACGGTTCTCGACATAAGGGACGGTGTGTGCCCCACAATCCCCGCCGATAAGCAGTGAGTCGCACTGGGTAAAATTACGGGCCTTTTCGGCATTCTTGTTTACCGACACCAGACCACGATAAGTGTTATCGGAGCGTCCAGCCGAAATTCCCTTCGATATGATGCGCGAGCGCGTGCGCTTGCCAAGGTGGATCATCTTTGTGCCAGTATCAGCCATCTGATGTCCGTTGGTGACAGCGATCGAGTAAAACTCTCCTGTACTGTCATCACCGCGCAGGATGCAGGAAGGATACTTCCAGGTCACCGCAGAGCCCGTCTCAACCTGTGTCCAGCTGATCTTCGAACGTGCCCCACGACAATCGCCACGTTTGGTCACGAAATTGTAGATGCCGCCCTTGCCATTTTCATCGCCCGGCCACCAGTTCTGGACAGTCGAATATTTGATCTCGGCATCTTCCAGTGCCACGAGTTCGACGACAGCAGCGTGAAGCTGGTTTTCATCCCGCATCGGGGCCGTACAGCCTTCAAGATAGGAGACATAGGCTCCTTTATCCGCAACAATAAGCGTGCGCTCGAACTGACCTGTATTCTCGGCATTCATCCGGAAATAGGTCGACAATTCCATCGGGCAGCGCACCCCTTCTGGCACGTAGACGAACGTCCCGTCCGAGAAGACAGCACTATTGAGAGTGGCGAAAAAATTGTCCGATTGCGGCACAACCGATCCAAGATACTTTTTTACAAGCTCAGGATGCTCGCGCAGGGCCTCCGAAATGGACATGAAAATCACGCCGGCCTTTTCGAGTTCCTTGCGAAAAGTCGTGGCCACTGAAACCGAGTCGAATACGGCATCGACTGCAACTTTCGAGCTGGTAGCACCGCCCCGGGCCTCTGCTGCTGTCTCAGCAGCGCCTTCAACACCGAGAAGCACTTCCGCCTCGCGGAGCGGGATGCCCAGTTTTTCATAGGTGTCGAGAATTTCCTTCGGCACGTCGTCAATGGACTCGTATTTGGCCCCGCGCTTTGGCGCCGCATAATAATATAAGTCCTGATAATCGATCTGCTCGTACTGAACTTTAGCCCAGCCCGGCTCAGTCATCGTTTTCCAGCGCTCAAACGCCTTCAGACGCCAGTCCAGCATCCATGAGGGTTCGCCCTTCTTGTCAGAAATAAAGGCGATGACCTCCTCATTGAGGCCTTTGGGAGCATATTCTGTTTCAATGTCGGTCTGGAAGCCGGCCGAGTAATTCTCCGATTGCAGCGCTTTAGCTGCAGCGACTGTACCGGCATCAATGCCTTCCTTGACCTTCACATCATCAGCCATGTCAGGCTGTCTCCTTCATATTGCGGCGCCGGAGTGCCTCGAGCCAGGCCTCCGCCGTATGCTCGAAATCTGTTTCTTCACTCCTCCACCCATAGCTGGTGCGTATTGCACATTCCGCAAGGGCGTCCGAGGCCCCCATCGCAGACAGCACAATGGATCTTTTCACCTTGCCGCTTGAGCAGGCAGAACCTGAAGATACGGCCACTCCTGCAAGATCCATTGCCATGACCTGGGTCTCAGCTTTGAAACCATTATACGCGAAATTGGAAGTATTAGGCAGTCGTGGTGCCTTGCGCCCGAAAATCGTCACGCCAGCTTCTGACACGAGCCTGGCTTCCATACGGTCGCGATACCACCCAATTGTACGCATGGTTTCCATATCCCCTGCGGCGGCTTCTGCTGCAGCGCCGAAGCCGGCAATCCCTGACAGATTTTCTGTGCCCGAACGTAGTGAACGTTCCTGTCCGCCACCAAAGAGTGTCGGCAGCAAGGGAGCGCCGCTGCGCATCCACAACGCGCCTGCCCCTTGAGGCCCACCTGCCTTGTGCGCCGAAAGCGCCAGGTAATCGACCCCGAGCATGGAGACATTCAGGGGTATCTTGCCAAGCCCCTGGACGCCATCACAAATGACCAGCCCACCAGCCTCCCGGACCAAGCTTGCAGCTTCCGAGACGGGCTGGATCACACCGGTTTCATTATTGGCAAGCATAAGCACCAACACTGGCAGGCCGGCCGCCTTCGTGTCCCACTTTGCCAACCGTTGTCTCAAGCCATCCAGATCAACCTGCCCGTCATCGGTCGCATAAACAGTTTCCAGATTAGCACCAGCATAGCCGGCATTCTTGCTCGCGGCCTCATGCTCGATTGCCGATACGAGCAGCGTGCAATCGTAATCGAGTTTTCGCACGACGCCATGAATGGCCAGAGAAAGCGATTCCGTGCCGCCGGAGGTAAAAACGATATCCTGCGGAATTGCCCTTATGGCCGTGGCAAGCTGGCTCCTGGCCTTTTCAAGAATCTTCCTGGCTTTACGTCCCGGGCCATGCACGCTCGAAGGGTTCGCTCCGACCTCCAAGGCTGCGAGCATTGCATCGCGCGCTTCAGGCCTGAGAGGGGCAGTTGCATTATAGTCTGCGTAGATCATGGGCTCCCCTTTATGATATCACGCAGCGGGCTTACACAAAAACTTGCATTTCCTTGCCGCTTTCGCCTAAAGCGCCCACTTCAAAATATCGATTTCCACACCGTAGAGAGGCGCCTCTCATGGCAGAACTCATCATTCCGGGCCCGGCTGGCCGCATCGAAGCCCGTTATACAGAGCCTCCACAGGAAGGTGCGCCAATAGCATTGATCCTGCACCCACATCCGCGCGCTGGGGGAACAATGCAGGATCCAATCGCGATCCGCCTGTACCAGATGTTCGAAAGACGCGGCTTCGGTGTGCTGCGTTTCAACACCCGTGGCGTGGGGCGCTCGCAGGGCGTCTATGACCAGGGTGTCGGCGAGTTGGAAGACGCTGCTTACGTCCTCGACTACATGGAGAACCTGACCGAAAGCCCGCGTTTCGTATGGTGCGCGGGTTACTCTTTCGGGGCCTGGATCACGCTTCAGCTTTTGATGCGCCGGCCGGAGATTGACGGCTTCCTGGCCATTGCCCCGCCATGCAACCACTATGACTTGGCATTCCTGGCACCATGCCCTGCTTCTGGCCTCATCATCTCTGGCGAAAATGACAAGATTTCCAGCCCGAAAGATGTTGAGCGGGCGCTGACGAAAGTCCGTGTCCAGAAGGGCGAGATCATTGAGCGGGACTCAATTGCCGGTGCCAACCACTTCTTCCAGGACAAACAGGACGACCTGATTTCCAAGTGTGAAGCTTATGTCGATCGTCGCCTTGTCGAAGACGAACAGAAAATGCGCGCCGAAGCCGAAACCAAGAAAATCCGTGGTCAGGCCGCCATCCCCGATCACTCCGATGAGGAGTCTGACGAGGATGATGATTCCGATGAAGATGAGGACAACTAGGGTAATAGCCGTCCGCCGGTGAGGGGGCGATCCACACTTGTTGTCCCCGGCCAGCTGATCGGAAGATTCCGCAGGGTCCGCACGGCCAGGAAGGCAAATGCCTGCGCTTCTATCGAGTCACCCAGCCAGCCAACATCTTCTGCTGTCATCACTGCACACTGAACACGTGATCTAAGCTCGCGAATGAGTTGCGGGTTATGACGACCACCTCCACAGACTATGATCTGGGCTGGTTGTTCCTCCAGCCCTCTGACAGCATGCGCGACGGCTTCTGCGGAAAAAGCCGTCAGTGTTGCAGCGCCATCCTCAAGTGAAAGCCCCCGTGCGAGGCTGGCATTGAAGTCGAAACGGTCAAGGCTCTTCGGCGGGGCCTCGTCAAACCATGGATGCGCCATCCACTGTTTCAACGCACCGTCATGCACACGGCCTGCTGTAGCCAGAGCGCCGTTCATATCGTGGGTACCAGCCTCATGCCCCTCGACCCATTCATCGATCGGGCCATTAGCCGGCCCTGTATCGAAGGCGAAGAGGCTTCCATCGCTCTTGCGATATGTGATGTTGGCCACACCTCCGAGATTCAAAACGGCCGCCCCTTTACCAAGCGACAGCCTTCGCAAGAGCGCTGAGTGATAAGCAGGCGCCAAGGGAGCACCCTGCCCGCCTTCAGCGACATCCCTGGAGCGAAAGTCATAAGCCAGCGGCGTCTCCAGCGATGCGCGCAATGCCTTGTCATCAAGCAGTTGCAGCGTGGCTCCTGCCCTTTTTGCTGTCGGGGCCCGGTGAAGCACCGTTTGGCCATGAATGCCGGCGATTGCAGGTGCAGGGCCATGCCAGGTCTCAAGCAGCTGCGCCCAGGCACTGGTATGTGTCTCTGTAAGGACCGCTTCAGCAGCTTCGAAAGCATGTTCGGGAGCCGGCCCTTCCCACCAGTTCCATTGCCGCGCAGCCGACACGGCCTGCTTCAGTATGTTGCGTTCCTCAGGCGTGTATTTGCGCTCCGCTACCGGGCCAAATTCCAAAACATCGACCCCATCAGTCAGGATCAGCGCCGCATCTACCGCGTCTAGCGATGTGCCGGACATGAACCCAGCCGCCCATACAGGCTCGAATTCAGCATTATACTGGTTCAATCTCTGTCCCTCTCGTGCTAGCTGCGCTCTTTCCGATAGGGGAGTCGAGCTTATGGGTCAGTTCAAATCCGTGTTTCTTCAGACACTTGAAGACCGTGGTTTCACCAAGCAAATCACGCATAGTGATGCCCTTGATGCATACTGCGCCAACGGCACACCCATAGGCTATATCGGATTCGATGCTACAGCTGACAGTCTCCATGTCGGTCACCTCATGCAGATCATGATGCTACGCCATCTGCAGAGATGCGGTGGTAAGCCGATCGTGCTCATGGGTGGCGGCACGACCAAGATCGGAGATCCAACGGACAAGGAAAAGTCTCGTCCACTCCTCACGAACGAGCAGATCGCGGACAATATTGCCGGTATCCGTAAGGCTTTTGAGCCCTTCCTGAAGTTTGGTGACGGGCCAACCGATGCGGTTATTGTCAACAATGCAGACTGGCTCGACAAGCTCAGTTACATTGAAGTTCTGCGCGATATTGGGGTTCACTTCACGATCAATACGATGGTGAAACAGGAAACCGTTGCGCGGCGCCTGGAAAACGAGCAGCCCTACACGTTCCTAGAATTCAATTACCTCCTCCTCCAGTCCTACGACTTTCTTGAGCTTTTCCGCCGCCAGAACTGTCGCCTGCAACTCGGTGGTTCCGACCAGTGGGGGAATATTCTCGGCGGCGTGGATCTCGTACACAAGGCTGATAGTGGCGACGTTTTCGGACTGACAGCGCATCTCATCACAACCGCCTCCGGCGGAAAGATGGGCAAGACGGCTGACGGCGCTGTCTGGCTTAACCCGGACCGGAAATCGCCTTACGAGTACTGGCAATTCTGGCGCAACACCGAAGACGCCGATGTCGGACGCTTTCTGCGCCTGTTCACCGACCTGCCTATACAGGAGATCGAGACACTCGAAGCTCTCGACGGGGCCGAAATCAATGCAGCCAAGATTGCACTGGCCAATGCCGCGACGAGCCTGATGCACGGCAAGGATGCTGCAACTGAAGCCGAACGGGCCGCGTCTGCAGTTTTCGGTTCCGGGCAAACGGATGAAGCCATGCCGACGACTGAAATTCCCAGAGCTGAGTTGGTGAACGGCATGCTCGCAGCGGCTGCATTCCAAGCTGCAAACCTTTCAAAGTCTAACGGCGAAGCAAGGCGTCTCATCAAGCAGGGTGCAGCCAGGGTGAATGATAAACTGTTGAACGATCAGAACGCCCAGATCACCGAGTCGGATCTGAATGAAGATGGGACGCTCAAACTATCAGCCGGCAAGAAGAGGCATGCCCTTATAAGGGCTGTCTGACGCCTGAATCTTCATGCCGGAAGATGAGTCATGCGGATTGCACTGAACAAGGCATCAAAGCGCCCTTTGTGTTTCTCACTCAGGCCCACAGTCAGGCGGA
The DNA here is from genome assembly GCF_029936995.1 of Henriciella sp. Classification (GTDB taxonomy): domain Bacteria; phylum Pseudomonadota; class Alphaproteobacteria; order Caulobacterales; family Hyphomonadaceae; genus Henriciella. The sequence goes on along the minus strand of NZ_JAPYRE010000003.1, from coordinate 355,688 downwards.
CATTGCCGTCGTTTAGAAACTCTTCGCCTGTGACGGAGCCATGCTCGTGAAGCCATGCCCGCGCTGCACCGTCTTTTGGCGTGAGCAGAAGGGAATATTGCTCCAGCTCTTCACGAATGGAGTCGGCAATCAGCGCCAGCAGGTCTTCTATTCCTTCACCCCCTAATGCAGACGTCACGACGGCTGGAGTTTCAGGGAGACCTGAGCGCGCGGAGAGACGCAACGTTTCCTGAATATCGTCCGGGAGCAGGTCGAACTTGTTCCAGGCCTCTATGATTGGAGGCAGCGCTTCGCCGGTCTCTTCCTGCAAGGTTCCGAGAACCTTCAGAACATCCTGCTTCCTGTCTTCATCAAAAGGACTTGAGCGATCCCTGACATGTATCAGCAGATCGGCTTCAAGTGTTTCTTCCAATGTGGCCCGGAAACTCTCAATCAGGTGCGTGGGCAAGTCGGAAATGAAGCCCACCGTGTCCACGAGAGCCGCATCACCGAAATTCGGGAGCTCGAACCGGCGTATTGTCGGGTCCAGCGTCGCAAACGGCATGTCCCGGGCAAATACATTGGCCCCGGTGAGCCTGTTGAAAAGCGTAGACTTCCCAGCATTGGTATAGCCAACCAGCGCAACAACCGGAAATCCGGCATCCTTGCGGCCGGAGCGTTGAAGCCCGCGTGTCCGCTTGACTTCTTCGAGGCTGGCCTTGAGGGAATCCAGCTGACGATCAAGCATACGGCGGTCAGCCTCGAGCTGCGTCTCACCCGGCCCGCCCATGAAGCCGCCACCACCTCTTTGCCGCTCAAGGTGGGTCCAGGTTCTTACAAGTCTCGAGCGCTCATAGGACAACCGGGCAAGTTCAACCTGGAGCTTGCCTTCCTTCGTGCGCGCCCGAAGACCAAAAATTTCAAGGATCAGCCCGGTACGGTCGATGACCTTGCACTTCAGAGCCTTTTCGAGATTGCGCTGCTGGACAGGCGTGAGCGAAGTATCAACAACGCAAAGCGTACAGCCCTCAGCGTGTAAGTCACTGGCAAATCGTTCCATGATGCCGCCCGACAGAAAGTGGGATGCACTGGGTTTGCGAACATGCTCTGCGCGGAGAAAAGCGAGGTTGCAACCAAGAGCCTCAACCAGCCCGGCGGTTTCCGTAAGGCGCTCACTGTCAGGACGTTCCGTGGGATGTGTCCACGGAATGATTACACCGGCCCGGTCCTGGGGCGGCGTGCGGTCAATCGGCTCTGCGCTCAATCAGACTCCGAATCCTGGTCCTCATCGTACAGTTGCACAGGAGCACCTGGCGCAATGGTCGAGATGGCGTGCTTGTACACAAGTTGCGGTGGCCGCCCATCGCCGCGCAAAAGGACGCAGAAATTGTCAAACCAGGTGACAACGCCCTGAAGCTTTACACCGTTCACGAGAAAAATCGTCAGCGGTGTACGTGATTTTCGTACGGCATTCAGGAACGTGTCCTGCAAGTTTTGTTTTTTATCTGAAGACATGATCTCAGCCTGTTCGCTATGCGTTTTCGCAGGCGCTATCCGGATTGTCTTACCTTGGCAAGTCCCGAAGCTTTCAGCGCCGCCAAAATGATGCAGTAAGCAACGGCATGAATGCCAATACTTCGAGTCTGCCCAAAATCATTCCCAGGGCAAGCCACACTTGCGTGACTTCATCACCGGCTAGCCGCCCAAGACCAATCAAGTGCCCTGCATTCGTCAAACTGCCCACGGTATTCGAAATCGCGTTCTCGAAGCCCGAACCGCTGAAAGAAAAAACCAGAAGCCCCCCTACGCAGGCGATAATATAGGCGACAAGATAAACCCAGACACCCATTATCGTCCGGTCAGACTGAACCCTTCTGCGAAATTCGAACTTGAGCAGAGACTTCCTGAATCCCATACGGAGAAATTCCTGTCCGACCCGGCGGCTAAGCACGTAGACCCTGGCGAGCTTGATCCCACCTGAAGCCGATAGCGCTGCCCCGCCAATCAGTGGCGGTGCCAGCTGCAAAGCAAGTGGCAGGGCATGCGTCGTGGCAGGTGACACAAGCGCAATACCGCTGGTCGAGAGGGAAGATACAGCCCACCCCAGCGCATTGAATGAACTCAACCCCGAGAATGAAGCGAGTATCGCAAACATCACCACGGCCGCCACAAATGTACCGAGTTCGGGATCACGGATCCAGTTGCGCATGTTACCCGTGGACATCAAAAGCAGCACGAAAAGTCCCAGCGAACCGAGTAGCAGCCCGATGATAAGCCCGATTGCCCGCGCCTCATTTGTGACATCCCTGTTGACGGCCTGAGGATCCGCAAGACCGGTACTGAACGCGCTTACGGCATCGAGGAAAGCCGTATTTGCTGATACGCCGCCAATGACCTCAATCGCGAAGACTATGAGGATGCAAACACTTGCTACCATCACCGTCGCACGCAGCACCCGCGGTATGGAATCGAAGAAACTCCGCTCGGACAGGCTAAAAAGGTATGTCCGGTGAATACCCGGTCCATCCAGGTTCAAGGCAGCGAGGATTGTCGCGGCGAAGGTTATGGTCGCCACAGCCCCTATCAGGTGCAGAAGAGCGCGCCACATTACCAGCGATGCCGGCATCGGCAGGTCTTCCGGCAAAAAGGCCGTATGGCCTGTCGTCGTCAGGCATGAAACGGCCTCATGGATCGCTGTAATGACACTGCTATTCGCGACCCCCATCAGAAACGGAGGGGCGCAAATCAACGGGGAGACGAACCAGAACAAGACCATGAAAGCGAGCCCGTCAGAAGGCTGCGCACGCCGCTTGGGCGTTCCAGCCAGGATCATTGCTGCCGCAGAAACCGTAGCCATCAGAACCGCAGTTGTAATGAAAACGAGAAGCTGGGCCGTCTCTCCAATAATCATCGCCGCCAATGCACAGATGACCATTGCGCCCGCATAAATCAGGCCACTAAACGACAGCATTCTGATGAGACTTGAATAGTTCATGGTGGGAAATGTTCACCTTTCAGGGGCAGACCATTCTAGAAGAAGTCGGCGCTGACCCTGAAGAACTGCTCGACCTTGCTTGTCATGTTCCCCTCGTAGAACAAGAGGACGTGGTCGTTGGCACGCGGTCTTACATCAGGCCCCGCAAAGATGACCTCGTTCTCCCTGAGAATGGCCGCAGCCGTTATGCCTTTCGGCATGTCATCATAGTCGAGTGACTTGCCGATCAGCGGAGAAGTCTCCAGCGTCACCCCTTCGGCGATTTCGGCAGCCCCGTCTTCCAGCGACTGCAGCGCGAGAATCCTGCCACGACGCATTTTCATGAGAATACGCGAAACGGTCAGGGCTTTCGGGTCCAGAACGGCGTCCACATCCATCTCGCGCGCCAACTGGGCAAGCTCTGGGGCATTGACTAGCGCCAGCGACCTCTTGGCGCCCATCTGCTTTGCCAGTTTGGAGATCAAGATATTCGCCTTGTCATCGTGGGTGGTCGCAATAACGAGGTCGGCTGTCGGCGCATCAGCTTCCTCAAGGATAGAACGGCTTAGCCCGTCTCCGTGAATGACAATCGTACGATTCAATTCGGAGACAGCGTTCTCTGCCTGGTTGATATCTGCCTCAACAACCCGAACACGTACATCCGCCTGCTTCTCCAGGCCGCCTGCCACATACAGGCCCACATTGCCGCCTCCGACGACCACGACACGGCGCATTTCATCTTCTGGCCGGTTAAAAATACTGTTCAATCTGTGCGAGTGAGATTTCAGGACCGCAACATAGGCTGTGTCACCAACTTTAAGGTGGTCGTTTCCGCGCGGCGCGAAGACTGTATTCGAGCGGCTGATACCCACCACTCGCGCATTCAGGCTTGGAAACAAGCCCTGAATCTGGTCCAGGGCGGTATCCAGGACGGGGCTATCCGGTAGAACTTCGACACCAACGAGCTGCACGTCACTACGTCCGAAACTGACACTCATCATTGCGCCCGGTGTCTTGAACCGCTGCAGGATAGCGTCCCCGACCTCAACTTCAGGAGAAATCACCAGGTCGATGCCAAGCCCTTCCCGGGAGAACAGTGAGCGCCAACCGGGCTCCAGATATTCCTGCGCCCGGATGCGGGCAATTTTTGTAGGCACAGAAAACAGTGTGTCGGCTACCTGACAGATCACCATATTAATCTCATCAGAATAGGTGACAGCGATGATCATATCGCATGTGTCACCGCCGGCCGCCTTCAGAACGTCCGGGTGACCTGCATGCCCTTGCAAACCACGAACATCAAGTTCGGTCTGGACCAGATCGATCAGGCGCGGATCCTGGTCAATCATGATGATGTTGTGGTTCTCGCGCGCCAGTCGTCTGGCTATACCCTGGCCAACCCGGCCGGCACCGCAGATGATGACTTGCATATAATCAGGCTTCCGAACGGTTAGATGAGGCGTTTACACCAAGTGCCTTCAATTTTCTATGTAGCGCGGAGCGCTCCATACCGATGAATTCGGCTGTTCGCGAAATATTGCCATCGAACCGCGTGATCTGGAGCGTCAGGTATTCTCGCTCGAATTGCTCACGGGCATCCCGCAGGGAAAGCCCAACCAGTTCAGCTGAAGCCGACGGCCCTTGCTGTCCTTCAATGGCCTGGCGGTCCTGAGGCAGTTCATCCACCGACACCGCTCGTTTAACATCGTGTGGTGACAGGATCAGAATACGTTCGACGAGGTTTTTCAGCTGGCGCACATTGCCGGGCCACTCCATCGATTGCAGGACGGCGATGGCCTCACTCGAAAAGCTGCGGGCATTCAGACCAGAGCTATCGGCAATACGTGCCGTGAAATGCTCAACAAGAGCGGGAATATCATCACGGCGCTCAGCAAGGGACGGAACCCTGATGGGAACGACGCTCAGTCTGTAATACAAGTCTTCCCGAAACCGCTTGGCTTCGATCTCGGCTTTCAGATCCTTTGTGGTCGCCGACATCACGCGAACATCAACACGGACATCCGACTTACCGCCAACCCGCTGGAAGCGTTGCTCCGTCAGAACACGAAGAATCTTGTTCTGCGTACCCAACGGCATGTCTGCGACTTCATCGAGCAAAAGCGTGCCATCGTGCGCCTTTTCGAAAAGGCCGATACGGCGTGGGCGCCCATCGGTGTCCTCTTCGCCAAAAAGCTCCTGTTCCATCCGGTCTGGAGCGATATTCGCCGCGCTGACAACGACAAACGGACCATTCTGACGATTGGAATGGGCATGTACGAGACGGGCTGTGAGCTCTTTCCCGGCGCCGGCAGGCCCGAATATCATCACGCGCGAATTGGTCGGCCCGACCTTGCCTATTGATGTTCGCAATCCGGCCGCTGCGGCGCTGGTACCGATCCAGTCGTCACTGCTGACCACCATTGTTCGCAAGGATGCGTTTTCACGCTTGAGCGCGGTCGATTCCAGAGCCCGCTCAACAAGATGCAGGAGGCGGTCCGCCTTGAAGGGCTTCTCAATGAAATCATATGCGCCACGGCGGATAGCCGCCACGGCGGTTTCAATATTGCCGTGGCCGCTGATAACGATGACAGGAATAAGCGGGTCAATCGATTTCAGGTATTTCAGTAAGGACAGGCCATCCATGTCGCTGCCCTGAAGCCATACATCGAGGATGACCAGGCCCGGTGCTCGCATCCTGACTTCCTCAAGCGCTTTTTCTGCCGTGGCAGCACTCCTGACAGTGTACTCCTCATCTTCAAGAACTCCGGCGATCAGTTCGCGAATGTCGGGTTCGTCATCAACAATAAGGATGTCGCTCGTCATTGGTAAGCCTCCGCATTATCGGCTTCGCTCATCGCCGCAAGTTCAGTCTTCTTCGGCAGGACAATTCTCACCCGTCCGCCACGCATGCCATCCGGTCGTTTTTCCAGAACGATCGACCCGCCATGGTCCATGATGATACGGTTCACGATAGCAAGACCGAGGCCGGTCCCTTTCTCGCGGGTCGTCACATAAGGTTCAAGCAAACGATCCCATGCCGCCTCGGGGAAGCCCGGACCGTTATCCTCAATTACGATCTCGACGGCGTCCCCCTGATCCTCAGTCGTGATTTCAATCAGCCCCTGTGTTTCGCTGCCTTGTGGCAGACGCTCAATCGCCTCAGCGGCATTCTTCACGATATTTCCAATTGCCTGTGCGAGAAGCCGTTCATCTCCGGAAACGATCAACGTTTCATGCGTGTGAGAAATCTCCACCTGTATCTCAGGGCTTACGACGTGCTGCGCAAAGCCGGTTTCATCAAGCAGTGTCGCGAGGTTGAACGTCTTGAGGGTCGGTTTCGGCATCCGGGCAAAACCTGAAAACTCTTCAACCATACGCCCGATATCGTTGACCTGACGCAAGATCGTATCGGTACAGCGCTCAAACACGACGTCGCCTTCTGGTACATACCGGGTATACCTGCGCCGCAGCCGCTCTGCAGACAGCTGGATTGGCGTCAGCGGATTACGGATTTCATGAGCGATCCGTCGGGCCACATCACGCCAGGCCAGTTGGCGCTGCGCGTTCACAAGGCGCGTTGCGTCATCAAAGGTGAGCACCAGCCCGCCCGTCGTATCCTTGGCCACTTTGAGACGGAAGTGCCGGTTCCCATTGGGTTCGTGCACATCCAGTGAAGCATCAATCGGATACCCGCTCACCATCACATCGGAGGTGTATTTCTCGAATGCTGGAGCCACATCGCTAAGGATCTTTCCCTCAAGTGGCTCATCAACACCAAGAAGCTTCTGCGCTGAAGGATTTGCAAGCGTGATACAGAGCTTTTCATCAACACGCACGACACCTGCGCTGACTTCTTCCAGCAGCGTTTCCAGAAAGAGCCGGCGATCCTCTGCTTCTTCCCGTGCAGATATGAGGGCTGATCTCTGGGCGCCGAGCTGCTCTGTCATGACATTGAACGAACGTGTCAGCGCCCGGACTTCATCCTTGCTGCTTGGCAGTGGTACGCGCACATCCAGATTGCCATCCCGTACAGACTGGGCACCATAAGCCAGGCGGCCGATCGGCCCTGTGATCCGGCCTGCCGCCTCGAGCGCAAGACGGATTGCAAGCAGCAGAACAAGAGCCACGATCTGACCATAGGCTACGACAAACAAAGTCTGCGACCGCGCGCTCAGTTCTCCAGCGATACGGTACTCCTCAAGCGCCTGCTCGGCCCGGCGCAACCGTGCGAATGCATCCCGGTCCAAAGGCTTTGCAAGGTAGAGATAGACATCCTGCATCCCCTGCAGGCGAATAAGCGAGCTTGCAAAGCCTTCACTTTCCTGAAGCGAGAGGATGACTTCACCCGTGTCTGCTTCGTCAAACATGCTTTCAGTAGGTTCGCGATAGAAACCGCTGCCGCCTGTATTCTCGCCAATAGCGAGCGGAATACCATTCCTGTCGATAACATAAGCTGCCGGCATATTGCGCACATAGGCCTGAATGCCGAGATAGGAGGCAAACCTGTCAGGATCTTCTGTCAGGCCTTCGAGTGCATTGTTCACGTCCTTCGCCATCAGCCGCGTGTCTTCTTCGAGAACATCGCTGTACTCCTCGACATTCTCCTGCGCCACGGCAGCCGTCTGCTCGACAAGGGTCACGATCCGCTCACCAAACCACGTGTCAAATCCTCGCGAAATCGCTGCCCAGAGGAAAAGCGAAACGACAAGTGCCGGGATAGCGGCTGACAAACCGAAAAGAAGCAGAAAACGACGTGCAAGCCTGGCCCCGCCTTCCCCGCGCTTGGCCGTGCGAGTCGCGATGTACCGCTGGATAATGATCAGCGCGAGGATGCCGATGATCGCTGTATTCACGATCAGCAGGACTTGGACGTCCCGACTGACAGGATCGATTGGGTCCATGTCCGAAACCGCAACGAATGTTACGGTCACAGCGAGAAAGGCGGCCACAAGAAACAGCCACTGGAACAGCCGCCAGCCGGACTGGGTATTGTTCGCCTTCAGGAAGCCGACCAAACTTTACCTCGCGCAGCATCTGTGCCCAAACGGCAACACTGCGGTTTTAGAGCAACAGTTTGCCCTCAGGTCAATCAGTCGTCTGCCAAACCGAGAGAATTGATGCGCGCGCGGAGTGTGTTTCTGTTCACCCCAAGCAAAGCAGCCGTCCGCAACTTGTTGCCCGACGTGACAGAAAGGGCCAGCTTGATCAGTGGTCTTTCGACCTGCTCCATGACATCCTGATGTATCCGCCCGTCATCTGGGGAAGCCTTCAATAGATCAGCCATCACATAACGATGCAGGAGGGTTTCAACCTCCTTCTCGAACGTTGTGTTTGAAGAGATATCCTTTAGCGCCTCTGCACGCAGCTCCCGCTCGATATCGCGCTGGGAGATCACTGCATCCGGGCTTAGCGCCGCCAGACGCATGATCAGGTTTTCAAGTTCGCGCACATTGCCCGGCCAGTCATAAGCCAGCATCAGGTCCATTGCGGAGGGTTCAATCTGCTTGGTCGCCAGCCCCTTACGTTGCGCCCGCAAGAGGAATGCCTTCACGAGTTCCGGTATGTCCTCTTTGCGCTGACGAAGCGGTGGCATGTAGATGCGAACAACATTGATCCGGTAAAAGAGATCCTCGCGGAAATGCCCTTCATCGACAAGCTTGGCGAGCGGTTGCCGGGTGGATGCAATGATGCGCGCACCTCCGGCTTCTCTCATGAGTTTTACAAGTTGGGTCTGTGCCTCGGCCGGCAGGTCTCCAATCTCATCCAAGTAAAGAGTCGCCTCTTCCTGAAAGGCGATACCGGGGTCATCTTCAGTGCCAAACAGGTCACGGCTGATCTGCTCGGTCGGCATGGCGGCGAGGTCCAGAGCCTTGAAAACGCCCTCCTTGCCCGATCCAAGCTGATGGATCGCGCGGGCCGCAAGTTCCTTGCCTGTCCCTGACTCGCCTTCGATCAGAACCGTAAGGTCAGTATTCATGACCCGCGATATGATGCGGTAAACTTCCTGCATCGGATCCGAGCGGCCGATCAGGGGCAGATTTGTCTCAGACTCAGCACCTGAAACCTTGGTCGCGGCTTCCTTTTTCGACGGACTCTTCAGTGCGCGCCCTACAAGACTGGTCAACTGGTCGATGTCGAAAGGTTTCGGGAGATAATCGAAAACACCGTGCCGAGCTGCCGAAGCCGCCGTCAGGATCGTATTCTGACCACTCATGACGATCACGGGCAATTCCGGCCGAGCAAGCTTTATTGATGGAAGAAGCTCGAAAATGGCGGTGTCTCCCAGATACACGTCCGTAACAACGACATCTCCTTCGCCGTTACGTATCCAACGCTCCAGTGCATCCGCAGAGCTCGTAGCGCGGACCTGATAGCCCGCGGTCACAAGAGTTTGATTCACGACTAGGCGGATACTCGCATCGTCCTCTGCAAGAAGGATCGTCTTCTGACTCATGTATGGGTATCCCGTTTCATCGGCAGGAACACGGAAAACCGTGTTTGCCCCGGCCTGCTATCGACTTTTATGCGCCCATCATGAGCAGCGATCACTTCTGACACCACGCTCAGGCCAAGCCCCCTGCCACCCGCTTTCGTCGACGAAAACATGTCGAACATCTGCTCTCGTGATCTAGGGGAAATTCCGCTGCCATTGTCCTCGACAGTCACGCGGATGGCCCGTTGGAGTCGTTTGGCATTTCGCGCTCTGGAGAAGGCAAAGCCTGTTTCGAATGCGGTCTGAAGCGTAACCTGCCCCTGCCCTTCCGACTCACTTGCGGCTTCAGCAGCATTGCGGACGATATTCTGGAAAGCTTCGTGCAGATGATCCTCATCTCCGAGAATTTCAGGCAAGGAAGGATCATAGGCCCGCTTGATGAGAACACTCCCGCCATTCGCGGCCTCTTCGGCCATGATGACCTTGTCCAGCAGCGCATGAATGTTGAAGCGGTCGCGCCGTGGCGAAGAAAAGAGCTCAAAGGCTGACAGCCGGGAGATAAGCCTCTCTATGCGGCTCGCTTCACTTCTGATGACCCCCAGTAGTGGCGCCTGTTCTTCTGTTGCATTCCTCATTAGAAGCTGTGCCGCACCGGATATACCCGCTAGCGGATTCTTGACCTCATGCCCCAAGATCCGGCCAAACCCCGAAATACCGATGGCACCGTGCGACGGGTCACGTGAAATCGCTTCCGTAACCGCCACGATGACACCATGAGGTGGCACAGGTCGTAATTTGATGTCGAATGTCCTGCTTCCGGCCATTGCCGGCCCAGATATAGTGACGCCGTGGGCGCTCACATCTCCCTCTTCCTCAAAGACCCGGTCCAGCATCTCGAATAGCGGAGAGTCATGGTAGATGAATTCACTTAACGCCTTGCCACGCAGAACCATCTCGGAATGTCCGAGCAACATCTGCGCTTCCGTATTGGCCGCATCGATCCGTCGCCGCGGATCAATCTGAAACAAGGCGAGCGGAGCAAGATCCGATAGATTTAGCGCCAGGCTCAAGCCGCCACCTCTCTATTTTCGAGAAACACATCGGTCAGAAAATTTATAAGAGCTGGTGCGTTTTCCATCTGGCACGCATGTGAGCGGGCAGCACGCCGCGCCGTTTCACCCCAAGGGCGATCAAGCTTATCGATAGCCGCCGAAATATGTTTGCGCACAATGCGCAAGCCCAGCTCGCTGCCATAAAGAGACTGGCTGTCCTCAATCTGGCTAAGGAGACTGTCGAGCTGGGTCCGCTCATCCGGCTGCGTATATGCACGGCCCTCAAGCTCTGCGGCCACCTGCCCCAGCAACCAGGGCTGCCCCATAGCGTTTCGCCCGATCATGACGCCATAAGCCCCGGACTCCGTCAGGGCTGTACGCGCATCGTCTATACCGGAGATATCACCATTGGCGATGACTGGCACTGATACGGCGTTCACGCTATCTGCTATTCGCCGCCAGTCTGCCACGCCCTTGTAAAACTGGCAGCGTGTCCTTCCATGAACAGTAATCATGACGACACCAGCACGCTCGGCCTGACGAGCCAGCTCCGGCGCATTCAGCATCTCATGGTCCCAGCCGAGCCGCATTTTCAGCGAAACAGGGGTCCCCTGACCTCCCTCAAGAGCCGCATCAATAATTGAACGCGCCAGATCCGGCTCTTTCATGAGAGCCGAACCCGATGCACCTCCTGTCACCTGTCGTGACGGGCACCCCATATTGATGTCGATCTGGTCGACCCCCGCATCTACAAGCAACTGCGCCCCCAGCCTCATGTCTTCCGGGCGCCTGGCAGCCAGCTGTACAATCCAGCGGCCTTTGCCTTCATGTCGGCATGTACGCCGCACCATATCAGGCCGGGACCGCGCAAGCGCCTCGCCCGCAACCATTTCGGACACCACGGCGGGCGCTCCGAAGCGAACGGCCTGGCGGCGGAAAGCAGCATCTGTTGAACCGGACATCGGGGCCAGCCAAACGCGCTCTGCCTGAATGTTGTGCACTTCTGCCATGCTTATTTTTCAATCATATTTTGATCGTGCACAATAGGCGTGCTGCGTGAATTGTGCAGTCTTCCCTGAAAGCTGTGGCCATACTGCATCAGCGGGCTTATTGGCTTCATGTATGAAAGTGCATGCCGTTATCGTCGCAGCCGGCCAGGGAACCCGTACGGGACGCGCCCTGCCGAAACAGTTTGAAACACTCGCCGGAAAACCCATCTTTCTCTGGTCAGTTGACGCATTTCTTGAACATTCAACCGTGTCCACAGTGGCCGTTGTACTTCCTGCCGAGGAAGCCAGATCCGGGCTGAAGGCCTTGAATGATTACGACGCGAGCATCCTGAAGGTTCGCGGCGGCAACACTCGCTCCGAGTCGGTCCTGAACGGCATCACCGCCCTGGACGCCGCCAATGATGATATCGTCCTCATCCATGATGCTGCGAGACCGGGAATCGACTCAAGAATGATTGATTCCCTCCTCACGGCACTCACCAACGCGGATGCAGCCGCACCTGCACTACCTGTCTCGGACGCCCTCAAGCATAAGAACGACAAGACATTACGAGATATTCCCCGAGATGGCCTGTTTCGCGTCCAGACACCACAAGCCTTCCGGGTCGGCCTCATTGAAAAGGCCCTGAGCAACTTGTCGGGCGGCCATGTGGACGATCTTGCCGCAGTTGAATCTCACGGAGCCCACGTGGAGCTGGTCAGGGGCAATGGAAAGCTCCACAAAATCACTTACGAGGAAGATTTCGATATTCTGGAGAAACTTTTGACGCACTCAAGCCAGCCAGAGTTCAGGACAGGCACAGGCTTTGATGTTCACGGTTTTGCCGAAGGCGATTCCGTTACACTTTGCGGTGTCAGCGTGCCGCACACAAAAGCTCTTTCGGGCCATTCCGATGCCGACGTTGGATGGCACGCGCTGACAGACGCAATCTTCGGTGCTCTGGCACTCGGGGATCTTGGGGATCACTTTCCGCCGAGCGACGATAAATGGAAAGGCGCTTCATCTGACACGTTTCTGCGCCATGCAGCGCACCTTGCCGCTGAACAAGGCTGGGCGGTTACCAATGCAGACCTCACGCTCATCTGCGAGACGCCGAAAATCAAGCCGCATCGCCAACAGATGCAGGAACTCACGGCCAGTATTCTCGGCGTCGATACGGGGCGGATAAGTATCAAGGCCACGACTACCGAAGGGCTTGGCTTTACCGGCCGCCAGGAGGGTATCGCCGCACAGGCTATTGTCATGTTAAGCCGCTAGACAAATTGCAAGGACACGTCATGTACCCGGAAAAACTTCGCAACCTCTGTCTGCTCGTCATGGATGAAGCGCGCGAGCGGCGTGTAAAAATCGCAACAGCGGAGTCCTGTACCGGTGGCCTGCTCGCGGCCCTGTTTACAGAATTCTCTGGCTCCTCAGAGGTGCTCGAGCGAGGCTTTGTGACGTACTCAAACCGCTCCAAACAGGAAATGCTTGGTGTCGCCGGTGACATAATCGCGGATTATGGCGCTGTTTCAGAGGGCGTAGCCCGTCTTATGGCCGAGGGGGCGCTGGAAAATAGCCGCGCAAATCTCTCCCTCGCCATAACGGGCGTGGCAGGCCCGGGTGGCGGCACACCTATGAAGCCTGTTGGGACAGTTCACATTGCCTGCGCACGTGAAAACAAGGCTGTACTGCACGAAGCCTGCTATTTTGGTGACATTGGCCGCCATGAAGTTCGCATGGCGACGCTGGAAACCGCACTCGATATGATCCGGAAGCAAATTCCCTAAACTGCCTTGGCTCCGTAGCGCCGTTCGGCCTCGTCCTTAAAGGCCTTCATGATCCGGTTAACGGCAAGATCGGTGTTTGCCCGGGCAAGAAGCGCCAGCACAGGATTCCTGAACTCATAGTCAATATAGAAGTCAATCAGTGTCGAGCCTGCCCCATCTGCCCGCATCTTCCACTGGTTCTGCAGCTTCTTGAATGGCCCCCGGGCCAGAGACACCTCAATAGTCCTCGCTTCAGCATTAGCGGCCACATCTGTGGCGAACCGCTCCGAAAACCCTTTGAAGCCCACATCAGCCTCCCCCCGGCACTTCCGAACAGGACCCGCGGAGGGAGCCGTGGTGACTTTCATGGACCTGATCCATTTTATGAAATCAGGATAGCGCTCAATATCCGCAACCAGATCAAAAACGTTATCTGGATCGTGCGGTATTGTTACCGTTTTCGAAAGTCTCGGCAAAGCGCTTACCCGTTTGCGGCCAGGCGTGCAGCCTTCAGCTTCTCGAAATCCTCGCCCGCATGATAGCTCGACCGCGTAAGCGGTGACGCCGAAACCATGAGGAAGCCCTTCGACCGCGCAATCTCCTCCAGGGACTGGAACTCTTCAGGCGTGACGAACCGATCCACAGCGGCATGCTTGCGGGTCGGCTGGAGGTATTGGCCGATCGTCAGAAAATCGATGCCGGCAGATCTCATGTCATCCATGACCTGCATCACTTCCTCTTTCGTTTCTCCCAGCCCCACCATCAGGCCGGATTTCGTGAAAGAGTTAGGATCTCTCTGCTTTACACGTTCAAGAAGCCTGATGGAGTGATAATACCGCGCCCCAGGGCGGATGGACAGATACAGGCTCGGGACGGTCTCGATATTGTGGTTGAACACATCCGGCCGGGCGTCAATCACCCGGTTCTCCCAGCCATCCTTGCGCAGAAAGTCCGGGGTCAGAATCTCGATTGTTGTACCGGGAGACGCCTTGCGGATTGCCTCGATCACCTCAACGAAATGTATGGCGCCACCATCTTCCAGATCGTCCCGGTCAACCGAGGTGATAACAACGTGGTTTAGCCCCATTTCGGCAACGGCTTCGGCCACACGGCGTGGCTCATCATGGTCGACAGGCGCAGGCCGGCCGGTTGATACGTTGCAGAAGGAACAGGCGCGAGTGCAGACTTCGCCCAGAATCATCATTGTGGCGTGCTTCTTCGTCCAGCATTCGCCAATGTTTGGGCAACCCGCCTCCTGACAGACAGTTACAAGCCCCTTGGAGCGGACGATTTCCTGCGTCTCGGCAAAGCCTTTACTTGTTGGGGCCTTTACCCGAATCCAGTCTGGTTTACGCAAAACAGGCGTATCCGGGCGGTTACGCTTCTCCGGATGCCTGATCTTCTGTTTGCCGTCTATTAGTGTGACCATGCCCCCTAAATGGACTCATGCGCGCCCGGCATCAAGTTGCAACTCCTCATGGCTGCATTTCTCTAAGTGTTAGAGATCGTTTGAAATGCTCACGGTTTGTGACAGTCTCTTTCAAGCCGATAGGAATAACAGGAAAGAAAACTGAGCTTCCATGTCCTCAACCCCTGCACCGCTTGAGTTCCAGATCAAGAGAACACGAATCGACATTTTTTCAGCGGCATTACGTGCCAGGAATGAATTTGGCGGGTCCACAATCGCAATTGTGGATGGTGACGAACGGGAGCTGAGCTATAACGATCTTATTCGCGCTTCCTTTGCTTTGGGATCCGCTATCAAGCGTCGGACCCAAAAAGGAGAAGCAATTGGCATAATGCTTCCCACAGGCGCTGGTGCCGTGATCGCTTTCCTCAGCGTCCTCGCGGCCGGCCGCATTCCTGCGATGCTGAACTTTACGGCCGGGACAGCGAACCTGCGTTCCGCCATGAAGGCAGCGAAGGTCGACAAGATTCTCACCGCTCATAAATTCGTGGAAATCGGGAACCTTGAACCTCTCATCGACTCTCTCAACGAAGATGCCGACTTCATCTATCTTGAGGATGTCCGGGAGAACCTGGGCCTCAAAGACAAGATTGCCGGTGCTCTCGGCCCAATTATGCCACGCCTGTTTCACGCCGAGCCGGATCATCGCAAACCGGGTGTGATCCTGTTCACATCAGGTACGGAAGGTGAGCCGAAGGGAGTTGTTCTCAGCCATCAGAACATTGTAACGAATGTTGAGCAGGTCCGGGCTCACATCGGACTGGATCCGGACCAGGATAGCGTTTTCAATCCGCTCCCCACATTTCACTGCTTCGGGCTAACGGTTGGAGCGCTTTTGCCATTGATGGCAGGCGTAAAAGCTGTCTTCCACCCTACGCCATTGCAGCCGCGGGAAATTGCAAAGCGTATACGCGACAGTGGCTCAACCATCCTTCTCGCGACAGATACTTTCATTTCGCAGTATGCCCGCGCAGGGGAAGAAGGCGATATGAGCAGCATCAGGCTCGCCGTCTGCGGAGCTGAACGCGTACGTGACGAAACACGCCAGCTTGTCCGGCGCAAGTTCGACATCGAAATCCTTGAAGGCTATGGCGCCACTGAGGCGTCCCCTGTAGTGGCTGCCAATAGTCCTGAAATGAATAAGCCCGGCACGGTTGGACGGCTCATGGCTGATATGGAGTACGAACTCCTGCCGGTCGAAGGTATTGATGAAGGTGGCAAACTTCGAATCCGTGGCCCGAATGTGATGCTGGGCTACATGCGTGCTGATAATCCAGGCGTGATCGAGCCGACGGAAAATGGCTGGCATGATACGGGGGATATTGTCGCCATAGATGAGGATGAATGCATCTGGATCCGCGGCCGTGTGAAACGCTTTGCCAAGATTGGCGGGGAGATGGTCTCGCTCTCAGTCGTGGAAAACTGTGCAAGCGCCATATGGCCGGATGACATGCACGCCGCCGCAGCAATTCCCGATCCGCGCAAGGGCGAGCAGATTATCCTGCTGACAACAGCCCGGAAAGCAGACCGGAGCGCCATCATCGCATGGTCTCAATCACATGGTGTTTCGGAACTTTCTGTGCCGCGAAAAGTCTATCATGTCGAAGACATACCTGTTCTGGGAACAGGTAAGATTGACTATGGAGCGGTGAACAGGATGGTTCAGGAGTATTCGGAAGCCTGAAGGCTAACGCAGTATCTGCCATCGCTTTTCCACAATTACAGTGTTGAAGCAGCGCCGCGCAACTGACGCTAAAGGACATACTGATATGATGAAAACTTGTGTAGCCAGTGCAATTTTTGCCATCGCGGGCTCATTGTCCGCATCCGCAGATACTGTCGACTATGATGAACCGCTTTCACTGGGCTGGCTTGAGCATGTGCGCATTGTTGGCGCCGACATCAAACTTGACGCCAAACTCGATACGGGCGCAAAGACCGCTTCGATTGATGCTGAGATAATCTCCTCACCCGAACAGGATGATTTCGAAGATGAAGACAAGGACAGAACAATTGTCTTCAAAGTGGCTAACGAAGATGGTGATGAACGCACAATTGAGGCTGAAATCGTGCGCTGGGTTGGCATCAAGACGAAGGATGATGACGTAACCTACAGGCCCGTTATCGAAATGGAGTTCTGCCTTGGTGGACGGATTATCAAGGATGAGGTGAACTTGTCAGACCGTTCGCACTTCAATTATCCAACACTTATCGGCAGAAACATGCTTGAGCGCGGTAGAATCATTGTGGACGCTGGCGATATCTATACAAACAAGCCACGTTGTAGCGACGACTGATTGCTACCTGTTGGGGTCCGGGCGAGCGGAGAGGGTCTTTGAAACGCACGCAGTTGCTAATTATCGTTTGCGTTCTGGTCGCCTCTGCGCTCGGCGTATTCTTCTACAAGGTCACACAACTCGGCTTTCCGGTTATTCCGGACCTCGACTCCGATACCTGGACAATTGAATCAAAAGTCTCGTTTACGGGACGGGGTGAGCCGGTAACGCTCCGGCTCGCCCTGCCCGAAGCGCAAGGCCAGTATTCCATTATCGATGAGTCCTTCATTGCATCGGGGTTTGGCATTGAAACCGAAACGGATGAAACTGGTCGGCGCGCAATTTTCGAACGGCGCGGACAGGACGGCAGCGCCGTGCTTTTCTACAGGGCCAAGCTGATATCGGTTGACCAGCGAACCGAGAATGGTGAGCGCCGGGCCGAACCGGAAGCCATATCTGACTACAGACGTTCAGAACGACGCCGCGCGATCCAGGAAAACGCCACGCCGCTTCTCGTCGCTCTTGATTCCGTGTTGACAGAAGCCCTTGAGAAATCAGCCGGCGAACGCAGCTTTATCACCCAGCTTGCCCGGCTGAGTATCGATACCAATGATGATCGTATTACTACCATCATTGAGGGCGGACCTCCGGATATCGACAACGCTGCAGAGCGTCTTGTCTTCCTGCTGAACGCAGCGGGCACACCAGCCCGGCTCGTCGAAGGTATCATGCTGGATGCAGATACACGTCAGGCCCCGCTCGACAGTTGGGTCGAGTACTGGCTGGATGGCCAGTGGGTAAGCGCAGACCCTGTAAGTGCCGACCCGCTGGATAATGCCCGCGCTCTTCCGATTGTCTATGATGGAGCGCCCGTGGTTGATGGAGATGGGTTCCGCAGGCTTGGAGTGTCGTGGTCTGTAGCGCGCAATTTCGAAAGTCAGCTTCTAAGGGCCATGGAGCGTGGGGCAGAATATGCGCCCTGGGTCAATGCCACTTCATTGCTGAGCCTGCCGATCGACCTTCAGCTCGTCTTTCGTGTCCTGCTTCTGATTCCCTTGGGCGCCCTGATCATCGTGGTGCTGAAACAGGTTATCGGCATGCCGGCTTTCGGCACGTTCATGCCCATCCTGATTGCGTTGGCTTTCCGTGAGACATCGCTGCTTACGGGCATGCTTCTGTTTGTCGGTATTGTCTCTGTCGGGCTGTTATTGAGAGCCTATTTCAACCAGCTTCAATTGCTGTTGGTACCGAGGCTGGCTGCGGTCCTGATTATCGTAACCTTCCTGATGATGTTCATCGCATTGGCTGGAGAGGCAAGCGGTATCCAGACAGGTCTGTCGATCTCTCTCTTCCCGCTCGTCATTATCACCATGACGATCGAACGCATGTCTCTTACGTGGGAGGAAGATGGCGCGTCTGAGGCTCTGAAGAAGGCTGCCGGCTCACTTGCCGGCGCTGTACCTGGCTACTGGATCCTGACCAACGAGTATATTGAGCACATCGCAATCGTCTTCCCCGAACTGCTCTTGATCGTTCTCGCCATCGTGCTGATGCTTGGGCGATACACGGGCTACAAGGTCACCGAGTTCTTCCGCTTCAAGGTCCTCGCCCGGCACGGAGAGACATAAAAGCCATGAAGCTCTTCCCTTCAACAGGCCTCTCAAAGGCTGGGGTGCTGGGCATCAATAGCCGGAATCTGGATTTTATTGCCGCCTATAACCCACGTCGCTTCTACCCGCTGGTCGATGACAAGGTCATCACCAAAAAGCTTGCGATCGAAGCTGGTGTGACAGTTCCAGAACTCTTCGGCGTCATAAGGTATGGTGGCGAGGTTCACCTGATCGAGGAGATTGCCAAACGGCACAAATCCTTTGTCGTGAAGCCTTCGAGGGGTTCAGGTGGCGGCGGCATCATGGTGTTCAACGGTGTGGCGAAAGCCGGCTTGCGCCGCATGAATGGCCGGATCATGCCCTGGGGCGACGTGAAATATCATCTCAACAACATGCTGTCGGGCATGTTCTCCATGGGTGACGGCTCCGATCAGGTCATGCTTGAGGAGAGGCTTGTTCCACATTCGGCATTCTCCAAGCTCGCTTTTGGCGGTGTGCCGGATGTCCGCGTCATTGTTTTCCGGGGCATTCCTGTCATGGGCATGCTCCGCCTGCCAACGGCTGAGTCGGACGGCAAGGCCAATCTTCATCAGGGTGGGATCGGCGCCGGCATCGACATGGTGACCGGCATTACAACGCGCGGGGTTCAGCATAACGACTCGGTTGACCTGCACCCGGATTTCGAAACCCCTGTACGCGATTTTCAGGTTCCTGGCTGGCCGGACATACTGGAGTTGGTTTCACGTCTCGGCCACCATGTCGGCCTTGGCTATGTCGGCGTCGATATCGTGATCTGTGAGCACAAGGGTCCAACGCTGCTCGAACTGAATGCCCGGCCAGGAATTGCGATCCAGACAGCAAACCTCAGGGGACTGCGTCCCCTTCTGGAAGCCATTCACGCCCTGCCCGACATCCCCGAAGACGTCCATAAGCGCATCGAAATTGGCAAGGCAAACTGGACGCGCCAGTCGCTCGAGCGCTTTCACACGCTCGAGGGAGACCACGTTTAAACTGTCCGCTTCGCCTTATCCTGAGAATTGGTGGATTCAATCGCTTCGCGAGCAGCCTTCCATTCTGCGTCTCCCCAGGAGGACAGCATGGAGAAGTTGCCGCCGGATGCATTGTACATCGCTCCATCGATTGCAATGGTTTGACCGTTCACATAGTCCGCCCCCGGCGCGGTCAGCAGGACAGCCAGGTTCACCAGCTCATGCATTTCGCCGACCCGGCCCATAGGATTGGCCTGACCGGAATCCATCCGCTTTGCGCCTTCTGCATCTGGTGAAAGACGCTTGGACATACCCTCCGTTGGGAATGGCCCGGGCGCTATGGCATTGAACCTGAGGCCATAACGCGCCCACTCTACTGCCAGCGATTGCGTCATCGTGTTCACAGCCGCTTTTGACATGGCAGACGGCACAACGAATGGCCCGCCGTTCCAGACCCATGTCGTCAGGATGGAACAGACACTGCCCTTGTCACCTTTCTCGATCCACCGCTTGCCGATGTCATGGGTCATATAGAAGGTCCCACGGAAAACGATATTGGAGATCGCATCGAAGCCACGAATAGAAAGATCTTCAGTCCGTGATATGAAATTACCAGCCGCATTGTTTATAAGGCCGGTGAGCGGACCGTGTTTGGCCCAGATTTCGTCATTCATATCCGTAATCGCGTCTGCGACCCGGATATCGCATGCGTGCGGGACTACCTTGCCGCCGTGACGGTCCATCAGCTCCTTGGCGGTTTCTTCACAGACGCCCCCACGACGTCCACAGATGTGAACTTCCGCACCGAGTTTCAGGAACCCCTCTGCCATCTCCTTGCCAAGGCCCGTTCCGCCGCCCGTCACAAGGATACGTTCGCCTTCCATAAGGCCGTCCTTGAACATAAGCTTGCTGGTATCCATTCGGTGTCCTCCCTGCTTGTTTCAAAACAGGTCTAGCGCCGTCTTGGCTACACTGCACCTACTTCCGGAAGGGAAAGCTGATCAGTCTCCACAATATCCAGAGGGGCAATACGATACTCGCACCGGCCAGAAGTGGCTGCCAGAAGTTCAGAACGGCCCACAACGCAGCCTGTACGAAATTACCGAGAATTTCGCTGAGCGCAGCCAGAACATCGACGTCCTGGTTTGCCGGGTCGAACTCGAGCGCCAGCAGGAAAAAGCCGACGAGAAGGCAAGTGACAACCAGCTTCACGACGCCCCAGGCATCGATCCCGAACAATCTCTGCATCACGGGACGCTTCTGATTTTTCAGGGAATTACCGGTTTTAGCCGGTGTATTGTCGACCGTAACGACCGGCTCTTCCGGCGGGACAGTATCGTTCATGAACTAACACCTCCGGAAGAGCCCCGTTATGTTTAGCCAGCTTCTTTCTGAACAAGCGTGCGATGCGGGAATGGAATCGAAATTCCCTGCTTGTCGAACTCTTCCTTGACGGCTTTTGTCAGGTGGAATTTGAGATTATATAGATCTGCTGCATTACACCACAGCCGTGCCTGAATATCGACCGAGCTGTCGCCCAGATTGACCACCTTCACAAACGGCTCCGGATCCTTGAGCACACGCTCATCGCCTTCCGCCATGGTGCGAATAATCGATATTGCCTTGTCCATGTCGTCATCATAATCGATGCCGAAAGTAATATCGCACCGGCGTGTTTCATAACCGGAGTAATTCTTGATCACGCCATCAATAGCTTCGGTGTTGGGAATGATGATCTTCACATTATCGACTGTGGAGAGGATGGTCTGAAACAGGTTTATATCCGCAACTGTACCAAGCTGCCCGGATATCTCCACAAAGTCTCCCATCTTGTAGGGCCGGAACAGCATGATCATCACGCCTGAGGCAATGTTGCCAAGCGCCCCTTGAAGCGAGAGGCCAATGGCCAGGGTGAGAGCACCAAGAACTGCAACAAAGCTCGTCGCTTGCACACCGAACACCTGAAGGGTCGCAATGAGGACAGCCGCGGTGACAAACCAGCGTACGAGGGACGCAAAGAAACCTGCCAGTGTCTTGTCGACACCCGGACGGTCCAGTGTGCGCTTCTTGACCATGTCAGAGAGCCAGCCGGCAATCCTCAGACCAATGATCAGGACGAGGAGCGCGCCAACAACTTTCAGCGTGCCACTCAGGATTGATGGCCAGTACTCGGCCAAGATTTCCTGAAAGTTTATATTTTGCAGACTTTCCATAGTGTTACAGATCCTTCTTGTTGCACCATATGATGCTTCAATTCAGGTTTACATGCGCCAACCACCAATACCGCTGCGTTGATATCGCCGGTCCGGCAGGAGGAGCGCATTCTCGATGAGCCGGACACTAGTTCCATTCACTGCGAAGACCATGGCCCCATCAGAAAAAATTCCAGTGATTGCAGGATCAAGAACATTCAGCCCGCCCGTGAAGGCTCCCATGGATGGCAGGATCAACGCCCGCCCATCCGTCACAAAGCATTTGCGACGCAACGAACGACCACGCCCGCCAAGCCGCGCAACTGGGTGAAGGTGTCCGGCAATCTCGCCCGTCGCGCCCGTAGGCTCGTGCCGGAATATGCAAGGCCCAAGTTTAAGCACGCCTGCCGCCATGCCGCCCAGGTGAGCCGGTGGGTCGGGATCGTGATTGCCTTCCACCCAGTACCATTGCGTGCTCGACGTAAGCCGGCGAATGCGATCTCGCGACTCCATCGACAGACGGGCCTCGGCGAGGGGGTCGTGAAAGCTATCCCCAAGAGAAATCACAGTTTCCGGGCAAAACCGTCCGACCAGCTTCTCTACAGCATCTAGCGTCGCGCCCGTGTCATGAGGCGGAAGCATCTGCCCCCGGCCCGCATAACTCGATCCCTTTTCCAGGTGCAGGTCCGATACAACAAGAGTCTTACGGCGCTCCCACCAGAGCGCGCCCTGCCCGGTCGGTAAGAACAGCTCCCCACAGACACTCAGAAAAGTGTCTTCGGAGCGAACGGGCACAAGCTCAGCCATGCGCGAAAACTGGCGGGTGCAGCCTCAGACGTCAAGCAAAGCGAACCGTTATATATGCAGGACACGCCCATAAGCAGAGAGCACGGACTCATGCATCATTTCTGAAAGCGTCGGGTGCGGGAAGATGGTATTCATCAGCTCCGCTTCGGTCAGCTCTCCTTCGCGGGCGATGACATACCCCTGAATGAGCTCGGTCACTTCAGCGCCAACCATATGGGCACCAAGCAGCTCTCCGGTTTCCGCATCAAAGACTGTCTTCACAAGCCCATCACTCGCACCTAGAGCGATGGCCTTACCGTTGCCGATGAACGGAAACTTGCCGACTTTTACCTTGTGCCCGGCTTCCTTTGCTTGCGCTTCTGTCAAGCCGACGCTGGCGATCTGTGGATGAGAATAGGTACAGCCCGGTACATTCGAAGCATCAAAGGGATGAGAGGTGTTCTCTCCCGCTATGCCTTCCACACATATCACGCCCTCATGGCTGGCCTTGTGGGCAAGCCAGGGCGGGCCAGTCAGGTCACCAATAGCGTAAAGCCCCTGTACGCCTGTACGGCCAAATCCATCGACTTTGACATGGGTCTTCTCAACCTTCACGCCGAGATCTTCCAGACCGAGATTCTCGACATTACCGACAATCCCGATGGCGAGGATCACACGGTCCGCCTTGATCGTCTCGGACTTCCCACCAACGGAAACTTCCGCGGTTACATCGTTCTTGCCCTTCTTCAGGGACTTGACCTGCGCACCTGTATGGAACTTGAGCCCCTGCTTCTCAAACTGCTTGCGGGCCAGTCCAGAAATTTCCTCATCCTCAACGGGCAGGATCCGATCCATAGCCTCCACGACCGTTACATCACTTCCAAGCTCGTTATAAAAACTTGCGAACTCAATGCCGATCGCGCCTGAGCCGATGACAAGCAATTTCTTCGGAGTGGATTTCGGCACCATTGCTTCGCGATAGGTCCAGATAAGCTCACCGTCCGGCTCCAGACCGGCTTGCGGTATAGACCGCGCGCGAGCGCCAGTTGCCAACAGCACATGCTTGGCCTGGTAGTCCTTGGCCTTGCCATCCTTGTCTTTCACAGACACGCCCGGCGCCTCCTTGCCCTTTTTCAGGGTTGCTTCGCCCATAATGACGTCGATCTTGTTCTTTTTCATCAGGTGACTGACGCCGGAGGAAAGCTGTTTTGCGATATCGCGAGAGCGTTTCACAACGCCTTCAAGATCGAAATCGGCCTTGTCGATCTTCAAGCCGAACTGTTTGGCATTATTGGCGTAATGCAACACCTCGGCCGACCGCAGCAGCGCTTTGGTCGGGATGCAGCCCCAGTTGAGGCAGATACCGCCCAGATTCTCGCGTTCGACGATGGCGGTTTTCATTCCAAGCTGTGAGGCACGGATGGCGGCCACGTAGCCGCCCGGGCCTGAGCCAACAACGATCAGGTCATAATCAGCCATTTTGGCCTCCAGACATTAGAGCAGCATGCTTTCCGGGCGTTCGACGTAACGCTTGAAGGCGGCCAGCCAGCGCGCACCTTCGGCCCCACCAATCACGCGGTGATCACATGACAGCGTCACGGTCATTACTGTTGCCGGAACGATCTCGTCATTCTCGTTGACCACCGGGCGCTTCTCGCCGGTGCCAACAGACAGGATCATTCCTTCAGGCTGATTGATAATTGAACCGAAGGACGTGATCCCGAACATGCCAAGATTCGAGATGGAGAATGTACCACCGGAATATTCCTGGGGCTTCAGCTTCCGCTCACGTGCACGAGTCGCGAGATCCTTCATCTCTGCGGCAATCGTCGCAAGCCCCTTGGTCTGGGCATTGAAGATCACCGGCGTGATCAGTCCGCCATCAATTGCCACAGCGACCGAGACATGTGCCGACTTGTGGTAGGCAATACCTTTGTCAGTGAAGCTCGCATTGCAGTCCGGCTCGGCCATGAGCGCCAAGGCTGACGCCTTGATCAGCATGTCATTGACGGAGACTTTCACACCTTCCGGTGCGGCTTCGTTGATGTCCTTACGCACTGCAAGAAGCCGGTCGAGCTTCATGTCCACGTTGAGCGGGAAATGCGGGACCTGCATGAAACTCTGCGTCAGGCGCTTGGCGACCGTCTTGCGCACACCATCAAGTGGCTTCAGCTCGTAGCTTTCAGGATCATAGACCCGGTCATCGAGGACCTGAGGCATGATAAGCCCATCTGGCGAGGCAGGCTGGCCTGGCGCTTTCGCCTGGTCAGCATCCGGTTTGGCAGCCGCCTTACCCGGCTCTGCCGCCTCGATATCCTTCTTCACGATCCGACCATGCGGGCCAGAGCCTTCCAGAGCAGATAGGTCAATCCCGCGCAACTTCGCAAGCCGGCGGGCCAACGGGCTCGCCTTTATACGGTCTTTGCCCTCGCCGACATCGGCCAGCTTCATCTCGCTTGAGCCAAGCTCCTTGGAGACATCTTTACGCTGGGCTTCCTTGGGCTCGTTCTCCTGCTTCTCCTCTGAAGATGATTTCGCTTCGGTCTTCTTTTCCTTGGGCGCTTCAGCTTGTTTCTCAGCCGGCTTTTCAGCAGGGGCTTCGTCGCCGCCCTTGGTCTCTTCTTTATCGGGAGCTGGCTCACCTTGCTCAGGCGCATCAACCTCGTCTGGATTCTCACCTTCTTCGGCGAGCACGGCGATAACGGAATTGACCTTCACGCCTTCGGTACCCTCATCAATAACGATCTTGGCAAGCGTACCCTCATCGACCGCCTCGACTTCCATTGTCGCCTTGTCGGTCTCGATCTCGGCAATCACGTCGCCAGACGAAATCGTGTCACCAGGTTTCACCAGCCATTTGGCCAGCGTGCCCTCTTCCATGGTGGGCGAGAGGGCCGGCATAGTAATATTGACAGCCATCAGTCCTCCACCTTCATGGTCTTGCCTGAGAGTTGTGGCGCATGCTTCAGCCGCTCCGTCATGCCGCCCATGATCTGGGACATGATTTCCTGTGCTTCCAGGCCGTCAGGGTCCTGTTCGCGAAGCACTTTCGTCACCTGCTTGGCAATATCCGCCAGGATGAAGCCCCACATCGCCGGTTCTTTTTTCGGATCCCCCGCACTGCCCACCATCAGGCTGACATGATCGGTATTATTGGCGATCCAGAAGCGGACAAATTCCTGCGCCCTGGCGTCATCAGGAATACTCGCCGGTTTGGAAAGTGATTTTTGTTGATCAGACATAGCAAACCTTCTTTGCCGCCTCGATGATGTCAGCCGTGCCCGGCAGGGACAGCGCCTCGAGATTGGCCGCATAAGGCAGCGGCACATCTTTCTGGTGAACCCGCGTCGGCGGGGCATCAAGGTAATCGAACGCCTCGTTCATGACGGTGGCGCAGATTTCTGCCCCTACGCCCATAAAGCGCCAGCCTTCCTCGCACGTCACGATCCGGTTGGTCTTCTTCACGCTCTCGACCACAGTGTCGGTGTCGAGGGGGCGCAGTGAGCGCAGATCGACCACCTCGGCCTCAATGCCATCTTCAGCCAGCTTCTCTGCCGCCTGCAAGGCATAGCCAACCATGCGCGAATGCGCGACCAGCGTGACATCCTTACCGGGACGGCGCACACGCGCCTTGCCGATCGGCAGGACATAATCCTCGACATCCGGCACCGGAAAACTCTCGCCATAGAGTAGTTCGTGCTCAAGGAAGATAACAGGGTTCGGGTCACGGATTGCCGCCTTGAGCAAACCTTTCGCATCCGCGGCATCATAAGGTGCAACCACTTTCAGCCCGGGCACATGCGCATACCAGGATGAATAGTCCTGACTGTGCTGGGCCCCGACGCGCGATGCAGCACCATTGGGTCCGCGAAAGACGATGGGACAACCCATCTGGCCGCCTGACATGTAGAGCGTCTTGGCGGCGGAGTTGATAATCTGGTCAATCGCCTGCATGGCGAAATTGAACGTCATGAACTCGACGACCGGGCGCAGTCCACCAAAAGCGGCACCCACACCAAGCCCAGCAAACCCATGCTCGGTAATCGGTGTATCGACCACACGCTTAGGTCCGAACTCCTGGAGCAGCTCACGGGTCACCTTATAGGCCCCCTGATACTCAGCCACCTCTTCGCCCATGACGAAAACGGATTCATCCCGACGCATTTCCTCGGCCATGGCGTCGCGAATGGCATCGCGTAGCGCTGTATCCACGAAGCTAGTGCCTTCCGGAACCTGTGGGTCCTTGAGTGTAGCAGCAGCCGGCTCAGGTGGAGCGGTCTCTTCGTCTGCGTCTTCATCATCAGGTGAGGCGTCTGAAGCATCGGAAGCCTCGGCCTCATCATCGCTGGAATCGGCCTTGTCCTGACTTTCTTCGGCTTCTGACGGCGCACTGTCATCAACATCGCCCACATCTTCACCTTCTTCGGCGAGCCGGGCGATAACAGCGTTGACCTTTACCCCTTCCGTCCCCTCAGGAACGAGTATCTTGGCAAGCGTGCCCTCATCGACAGCTTCGACCTCCATGGTCGCCTTGTCGGTCTCGATCTCGGCAATCACGTCGCCAGACGAAACAGTGTCGCCTTCCTGTTTGAGCCACCGAGACAGCGTGCCCTCTTCCATTGTCGGAGACAGGGCCGGCATAAGAACATCAATGGACATCAGGCGGACTCCACTTCACGCAATACATCGGTCCACAGTTCGGATGGATCAGGTTCAGGACTATCGAGTGAGAAGTCGGCAGCTTCCTTTACGAGTTCCTTGATTTCCTTGTCGATCTTCTTCAGCTCGTCCTCATCGGCAATCTCGGCCTCCATGATCTTGGCCTTGAGGGTGTCGATCGGATCGTGATGCGTGCGAATATCATCAACCTCTTCACGCTTACGATACTTGGCCGGATCGGACATGGAGTGACCGCGGTAGCGGTAGGTCTTCATCTCCAGAATGTACGGTCCCTTGCCCGACCGGGCATATTTGATTGCCTTCTCCGCAGCCTTTTTCACGGCATAGACATCCATACCATCGACTTCTTCACCCTCGATCTCGAATGAAATGCCGCGCTTGAAAAGCTCGGTCTCGGCGGACGCACGTGCAACGCTTGTGCCCATAGCGTACTGGTTATTCTCAATGATATAGACAACCGGCAGGTCCCACAGCGAGGCCATATTGAAGGACTCATAGACCTGCCCCTGATTGGCTGCACCATCGCCGAAATATGTCACGCACACATTGTCGTTCTCTCGGTACTTGTTCGAGAAGGCCATACCTGTGCCAATAGGCACCTGGGCACCAACAATGCCGTGCCCGCCATAAAAGTTCTTCTCTTTCGAGAACATGTGCATGGAACCGCCCTTGCCCTTGGAATATCCATCGGCGCGGCCGGTCAGTTCAGCCATGACCCCCTTCGGATCCATATCACATGCGAGCATATGACCATGATCCCGGTAGCCGGTCACGATCTGGTCGCCTTCCTTGAGGCAGGCCTGCACACCGGTCACGACCGCTTCCTGCCCGATATACAAGTGGCAGAAGCCAGCGATCTTGCCCATACCATAAAGTTGGCCAGCCCGTTCCTCGAACCGGCGGATGAGCAGCATGTCACGATAGTGCTTCAGCGCGTCTTCGCGCTTCATGCTGGAACTGGATTTTGAGCCAGTATTCTTGCTCGGCGCTTTCGCCATGGAGCCTCCCTGTCTGAAGTCCCGGTTATGGACCTTTATGGGCAGGTTCGTCCAGTTTTAGCACCTATGTTAAAATGCAGCGCCGGGATCACCTACCAAGAGGACAATTTCATCCTCGTAGACGAAACCCAGATCCTCCCGTGCAAGTTCCTCGACCAGATCAGGATCTACTGTGCCCGGCGTCAGGCGGCCAATATCTGTACGCAACTGATCATTGGCGGCCTTGATCTCAGCAAGCTCGGCACGTTTGGCCTGAAGCGTGTCCTGCATGTCGCTCCAATGGCCTAGCCCCTGATCGCCCGCAAGCGCATGATAGGCGAAATAGACTGTCAGGGCGCACATCAGCGCTGCTGCATATTTCGAAGCCATGGCCGACCCCTTTGCCGAAAACGAATCAGCAAAAGAATCGACCGTGGTTAATATTGCATTACCGCTTATGCATTGATGAGGGAGCGGCCCGCATACAAGGCTGCGGTACCAAGCTCCTCCTCAATACGAATCAGCTGGTTATACTTGGCAAGGCGATCCGAACGGGAAAGCGATCCTGTCTTGATCTGTCCGCAATTCAGCGCGACGGCCAGGTCAGCAATCGTGGCGTCCTCGGTTTCACCTGAGCGATGGGACATGACTGCTGTATAGGCATGACGCTGGGCTAGCTCCACGGCATCAAGCGTCTCGGACAGAGTGCCAATCTGGTTGACCTTCACGAGAATGGAGTTGGCCGCGCCGCGCTCCAGCCCTGTGGCCAGGCGTTCCGGATTGGTGACGAATAGGTCGTCACCAACAAGCTGGCACTTGTCGCCAATGGCATCTGTCAGCGTTTTCCAGCCTTCCCAGTCATCTTCCGCCATACCGTCTTCGATGGAGACGATGGGATAACGATTGACCAGGTCTTCCAAATATTTCGACATGCCCTCGGCATCGAGCGACTTGTTTTCCCCAGCAAGTTCATACTTGCCATTCTTGTAGAATTCCGTGGACGCGGAATCGAGCGCCAGGACGACATCCTCTTCAGGCTTGTACCCAGCCTTCTCAATTGCCTTCATAATGAAGCCGATTGCCTCGTCAGTAGAAGAAAGGCCCGGCGCGAAACCGCCCTCATCACCAACCGACGTGCTCTGCCCGGCTTCGCTCAGCAGCTTCTTGAGTGCGTGGAAGACTTCTGCACCAACCTGCACACCTTCGACGATGCTCTCTGCCGAAACCGGCATGATCATGAATTCCTGGATATCGATCGGATTATCGGCATGTGCGCCGCCATTGATGATATTCATCATCGGCGTGGGCAAAATCCGCGCATTCGTGCCGCCGACATATCGATAGAGCGGAAGACCGCTACTTTCCGCGGCAGCCTTGGCGATTGCCATCGAGACGCCAAGAATGGCATTGGCACCAAGGCGCTTCTTGTTGTCTGTCCCGTCGAGCTCGATCATCAGCCCGTCGATAAGGCGCTGCTCGGTCGCGTCGATGCCGGAAAGCTCGTCATTGATCTCGCCATTGACCGCGTCGACAGCTTTCGCAACGCCCTTGCCTCCATAGGCATCGTCTCCATCGCGCAACTCGTGCGCTTCGTAAGCTCCCGTTGAAGCGCCGGAGGGCACCGCTGCGCGTCCAGTCGCCCCATTCTCGAGGGTCACGTCGACTTCAACGGTCGGATTGCCCCGGCTATCGAGTATCTGGCGGGCGTAAATATCGACGATCTCGCTCATGACGTATTCCTGTATTGGCAGCTGGATATGAAAGCGCCCCCGGAGATATCCGAGGGCGCAGAAATCGGTAAATGGTGTTCCCCGCAGGCGCAAGGCCTGCCGGTAGCCTAGAAGTCTTCCTTCGGCTCCAGAATCTGGCGTCCGCGGTACGTACCCGTCTTGAGGTCGATATGATGCGGGCGGCGCAGCTCACCGGACTCTGAATCTTCAATGTAGGTCGCGCCTTTGAGGCGATCGTGCGCGCGGCGCATATTACGCTTCGACGGCGTCGTTTTTCTCTTCGGGACAGCCATGGTCTTGTTCCAGTATCTGGCGGACACGAAGTCCGCGCGTGAATTCAAACCGCGCGTATACTTATGCACGTCACTTATTGCAACCCGTCAGACGAGGCGTGACTGCACTTTCGCGGCCTTGATGAAGCTTGCAAACAGAGGATGCGGCTCGAATGGTCGTGACTTCAGCTCCGGATGGAACTGAACGCCGATGAACCAGGGATGATCCTTCAGCTCGATTATCTCTGGCAGCAGGCCATCTGGCGACATTCCAGCGAAACTCACGCCGGCCGCCTCCATCTCTTCGATGTAACCGCTATTCACTTCATAGCGATGGCGATGACGCTCCGAAATTTCTGTCGTGCCATAAATCTCGGCAACCTTGCTGCCTTCTTCAAGTATCGCCGGATAAGCACCCAGACGCATCGTGCCGCCCTTGTCGGTGTTCTCATCGCGGGTGATTCGTTCATTGCCCTTTGTCCATTCCTCGATCAGCCCGACAACAGGCTCATCGGTCGGACCGAACTCGGTTGTCGACGCCGCCTTGAAACCTGCAAGCGTTCTCGCAGCCTCAACGACGGAAAGCTGCATGCCATAGCAGATACCAAAACAGGGCAACGCCCGTTCACGCGCAAACCTCGCGACACGCATCTTGCCGTGCGCACCGCGCTCTCCGAAGCCGCCAGGCAGAAGCACGCCGTGCACACCGTCAAGGATATCAAGCGGATGATGCTCGTCGTCGAACTGCTCTGAATCGATCATGCGGACCTTCACCCGCACCTTGTTGGCCAGCCCACCATGAACCAGGGCTTCGGACACTGACTTATAGGCGTCCGGCACGTCCGTGTACTTGCCCACCAGACCGATACAGACCTCGCCATCCGGATTATGGATCGTGTCTGCAATCTCGTTCCAGCGGGTCAGGTCCGGCAGTGGCGCATCATCTATCCGGAAATGCCACAGCACTTCGGTATCAAGCCCTTCGGCATGATAAGCTGCCGGCACATCATAGATATGCCCGACATCGCGTGCCTCGATGACGCTTGACGGACGCACATTACAGAAGCTTGCGATCTTGCCTTTCTCCGTCTCGGGGATCGGCCGATCACACCGGCACAGGAGAATTTGCGGCTGGATGCCGATAGAGCGCAGCTCCTTGACGGAGTGCTGCGTTGGCTTGGTCTTCATCTCACCCGCGGCTGGAATGTAGGGCAGCAGCGTCAGATGAATGAAGCAGGCACGCTCCGGGCCAAGCTCCTGGCCCAACTGACGGATCGCCTCAAAGAAGGGTAGCCCTTCAATATCGCCGACTGTGCCGCCGATCTCGCAAAGGACAAAATCCACATTCTCTCCCGGATCGGAAAGAACGAAGTCCTTGATGGCGTCCGTCACATGCGGAATGACCTGTATGGTCGCGCCCAGGAAGTCGCCACGGCGCTCCTTTTCGATAATGGACTGATAGATACGCCCCGTCGTAATATTATCTGACTGACGCGCCGAGACCCCCGTAAACCGCTCATAGTGCCCAAGGTCGAGGTCGGTTTCGGCGCCGTCATCTGTCACATAGACCTCGCCATGCTGGCGCGGCGACATCGTTCCGGGATCAACATTCAGATAAGGATCGAGCTTGCGCAGCCGCACCTTGTAGCCACGCGCCTGCAGGAGCGCGCCCATGGCCGCTGACGCAATGCCTTTTCCTAGCGAGGAAACCACGCCGCCGGTAATAAAAATATAGCGGGTCATGGAAAGTCAGTTTGCCCGATTCTCTGAGGGCGCACCAATCGCGATGCACCCGAATAAACACTTATTGCTGGGGTTCATCCACAGCTTGTTCACCCTCATCGTCCTGCGGAACGACATCAGCGGCCAGCGGGTCTGAAGACTCTGTCCCAGTCCCGGCAGGGGCTTGCGTTTCAGCTTCAGGCGTCTGGGGCTGTGACGGAGCTGACATCTCGGCCGAGCCCGTATCCTCGTCATTAAAAAGTGGCGAAGTCGGATCATTCACGACGTCGAGTGGATCGGCACCGCCACCCGATTCCTCATCAAGCTGACGCTCGATCTCCGTAAGACCGTCGGATCCACGGCTGGTGATCGTTGTCAGAACCAGGCTTGTGACAAAGAACATCGCCCCGAAGATGATCGTCGTGCGTACTAGCGCACCGGCTGCACCACGCCCGGACATGAGGCCACCGCCTCCACCGCCGCCGCCACCGACGCCAAGCGCACCGCCTTCTGAACGCTGCATGAGAACGACGCCGACGAGCACAACGCTCACAAGGATATGGATGACGAGTATGACGGTCATGAAAATCTCTTTGGGGTCAGTCCGGGGCCGGATAGGACGTTAGGACGGCCGCGCCAAGCCCTGTTGCTCACAAATTGCTGATACCAGCGTCGTAAATGGCCAGAAAGTCTGCAGCTTTCAAGCTGGCACCACCTATAAGGCCGCCATTGACGTCCGTAAGTGACAGGAGCGCGCCCGCATTCTCCGGCTTCATTGACCCTCCATAAAGAATGCGCATCCCCGCCCCTTTTGCACCGAAACGCTCTTCAAGCTGTTTGCGAATAGCTGTGTGGACTTCATCAACCTGCTCGGTTGTCGCAACCTTTCCTGTGCCGATTGCCCACACTGGCTCATAGGCAACAACCGCGCCCGCATCCCCGTCATTGTCTGGCAGCGATGCGGCTAGTTGCTGAGCGATAATGTTGAGCGCTTGACCGGCCTCACGCTCTTCAAGGGTTTCACCAATACAGATGATCGGCGTTAGCCCGGCTCTGAACGCAGCTTCAGCTTTCGCTCGAACATCATCGCTGGTTTCACCATGATCAGCCCGGCGTTCGGAATGGCCGACAATGACATACTGCCCGCCGGCATCAGCGATCATTTCGGCAGCAATGTCACCTGTATGCGCACCATTGAGTTCGGCATGGCAATCCTGTCCGCCTGACTTCAGTGGTGTCCCTGTTGCAGCATCCGAGAGCGCGTAAAGCAGGGTTGCTGGTGGACAGATAAGACAATCGGCCTCGTCGCCGCGGCTTTTCAGGCCATTTACAATCTCTTCCACGACAGACAGCATCACTGTCGTACCGTTCATTTTCCAGTTTCCAGCAATCAGTGACCTGATCATGCCGTTTTCCCCATCTTGCAAGTCCAAGCGCGCTCGCCTAGCAAGCAGTTCGCTCGGTTACAAGGCAAACTGCGAGGCAAAGCTCAAATGCTGACACTCATCCGCAATATGCTCCGCACCAAACTTGCGGGCCTGCTCTTCGTGCTCCTCATCGTCGCGATGGGCGCTTGGGGGGCGACGGATGTTTTCTCAGGCAACCTGGGAAACAACATGGCTGCCGCAGGTAATGTAAAATTTTCTGAAGCCCAGCTTGATCAGGAAGTCGAACGCGAACTCCGCGCCATTACTGATCAGGGCGGACGGGCCATAAGCAAGGCCCAGGCTGTTGAGCAGGGCCTTGTCGACCAAGTCTATCAGCGTGAGCTCTTCAGGACAGCTCTTGTTGCTTACGCAGGCCAGCTTGGGGCACGCGCGACAGACGAAGCCGTGAAAGACGTCATCCGGGAAAATGATGCGTTCCTGGATGAGGGCGGCGGTTTCAATACCGACCTTTACCGCGCACGGCTGCGTAATATCGGTTTTAGCCCGGCTATGTTCCAGAGCTTCATCGAGCGTGACCTGACAATTTCGAGACTTACGCGTTCCGCCCAATCCGCACTGCAACCCGCCCCTTCGATCACGAAGCTTCAGACACTGTACTCCGCAGAGCAGCGCACCGCTTCCTGGTTCATGCTACAGGAATCAAGCCTGCCGGATATCGAGCCCGTCACAGACGAGGATATCGATGCTTTCTATCAGGAGCAGAAAGAACAGCTGACCAATCCGCCGCGGCGCGCCATCAGCATCATAGATCTTAAAGTGGACGACTTCCTCAGCCAGTCCGAGTTTTCCGAGGAAGAGCTTCGTGCCTATTATGATGCGGTAAAAATGCAGCAGTACACCGGCCCTGATACCCGT
Organism: Henriciella sp.; assembly: GCF_029936995.1. Classification (GTDB taxonomy): domain Bacteria; phylum Pseudomonadota; class Alphaproteobacteria; order Caulobacterales; family Hyphomonadaceae; genus Henriciella. The sequence continues at coordinate 321,486 of NZ_JAPYRE010000003.1, read as the reverse complement.
ACATGGACAGAATTTGCCTTCAGGTCCGAAGCGCAAGCCCAGGCTGCGCTTGGCCCCATTGCTGGCGGCAATGATGGCGAAGGGCTCGACGGGCTGGTAAGTGCCTCTGAACGTTCCGGAAAACGCGAGAGCATGTCAAATAGCGAACTGGCTGAAGACGTGTTTGCACCGGATGCTGCCCGAGGCTCGATCTTTGGCCCGGTCCAGACTGGTGATTTCCACACAATAATCCGCCTGGATTCAATTACGCCTGGTGAAACTGAGCCGTTTGAAAATGTGCGCGATGAAATCGTGGATACGCTATCGCGTGAACAGGCTGTAGGCCTGTACTACGACTCGATCAGTCAACTCGACAGCCTGATCGGTACGGGCGCAAGTCTCGAGGAAATTGGCCGGCAGATGGAAACGCCTGTCCTGAGCTTCGCACCCGTGAACCGTAATGGCGTTATGCAGAATGGACGAGCATCCTCTGCCCTGCGGAAAAACCCGGATGTCCTCAGCCGTGCCTTCGAGCTTGCTGAAGGACAGCGGACACCGCGTATAGGACAGGATGAAGATGCGTATATCATCCGCGTGGACCGCACGATCGAAGCCTTCACACCTCCGCTTGAGGAGTTGCGTGAAGACCTGCGTGTACGCTTGACGCAGCAGAGACAATCCGAGGCACTCATGAATGCGGCACAGTCCATTAAACAGGATATAGAATCCGGTGAACTGACGCTGAGTGCAGCAGCGGAGCAGTATGGCGCCACGGTCGAATCGGCCGGACAGCCCTTCCCCCGTCAGGCTCGACAGAATTCTCCTCTGCCGCAGGCCTTTGTCTCTGGCGTCTTCTCTCTGAAGAATGAAGGTGACATCCAGATCGCCCCGACCCAGAATCAGGACCAGGTTGCGCTGATCCAGCTGACATCCATTGAGCAGCCCTCTGAAGAGGAGCTTGATGCGATGACCTCAGTGAGCACACGCCAGGTTCGGTCACAACTGGCCAGCGATCTTCTCGATGCTTTCGCGAGTGATATCCAGCAGGCCGTGAAGCTCGAGGCCAATCCTTCGGCACTCGAATCCTACAAGGCCCGTGTAAACCCGGATACATGACCCAGGACCAGCTAATCGTCCGGCGACGGATCGGTGACATTGAAACGCCGGTCTCGGCCATGCTGAAACTCGGCGCCGACGCGCCTGGCGCATTCCTGTTCGAGTCGATACAGGGCGGTGAACGCCTCGGACGCTATTCCTTCGTCGGCGTTGAGCCGCTGATCTGGTTCCGTATCACGGATGGCAAGGCCGAAACGGCTCCCACTCATACCTTTGAGGATGCGAGCCCGGTTGACGGCGGCCCGGTCACGGCGCTGCGCAATTTCGTTCAACGAGCGCAAGCGGTCACGGAAGAGACAGGCCTGCCTCCAATGGCATCTGGTGCCTTCGGATACATTGGTTATGACATGATCCGCTATGTCGAACCGGTGGAGATAAAGGCCAGAGACGACCTCCACGTCCCAGACGCCCTCCTGCTTATCCCCGGTGTCGTGATCATCTTTGACCACCTCTACCAGGAGCTCGTGCTGGTCAGCCGTGCAATGCAGGGTAACATAGCTGCCGCCGAAGCGCGTTTAGACAGTGTCGAAGACGCTCTTCGAAAGCTCACACCTGAAACACCGCGCGACCAGAAACCAGATACCCTGCCCTTCGAGTCGAATACGAGCCAGGAACGCTACTTCGAAATGGTCGAGGCCGCTGTCGAGTATGCGCGTGCTGGTGACACTTTCCAGATCGTGCCGAGCCAGCGCTTTTCTTCGCCATTCAAGCGCCAGTCCATCAGTCTCTACAGGGCGCTCCGCCGTCTTAACCCGTCCGCTTTCATGTTCCACATGAATATGGGCGATGTACGTCTTGTCGGCTCGAGCCCGGAAATTCTTGTGCGCCTTCGCGAGGGACGTGTCGCCATCCGGCCCATAGCCGGCACGCGCCCCCGTTCGGGCGATGCGACCGAAGACGCGCGCCGCGCCGCAGACCTGCTTGCCGATGAGAAAGAATGCGCAGAGCACCTCATGCTGCTCGACTTGGGCCGCAATGATGTCGGTCGTGTCGCGGCTTATGGCAGCGTCGAGGTCAGCGAGCAATTCGTCGTCGAGCGCTACAGTCATGTCATGCATATCGTCAGCCACGTCGAAGGCAATCTCCGTGACGGGCTGGATGCCGTCGACGCCCTGCTCGCAGGCCTCCCGGCTGGCACCGTCTCAGGCGCTCCGAAAATCCGCGCCATGCAGATCATCGACGAACTGGAAACGTCCCGGCGTGGAATCTATGGCGGCGCGGTCGGCTATTTCGGCTGGAACGGCGACATGGATACCTGCATCGCGCTGCGCACCGCCGTCCTCAAGGATGGACATATCCATGTCCAGGCGGGCGGCGGTGTCGTCCTCGATAGCCAGCCGCAATATGAGTATGACGAGACCGTCCACAAGGCTGGTGCCCTGAAGCGCGCTGCAGAAATGGCGGCCATCTACGAGTTCGACCAATGATCCTCGTCGTCGATAATTATGACAGCTTCACCTGGAACCTCGTCCACTATCTGGAGCAGGCTGGCGCGCGCACGAAAGTCATACGCAATGACGAACATACCACCGCGGAGGCGCTAGCACTGAGGCCGGCAGGCATTGTCCTTTCGCCCGGCCCCTGCACGCCGCGCGAAGCAGGCATCTGTGTGGATCTCGTCAGAACCGCCCCCGAAGACCTGCCGATCCTTGGCGTATGCCTCGGACACCAGTCCATCGGGGATGCCATGGGCGAGCCTGTCATCCATGCCCGCGCCATACTGCACGGCAAGGTTTCGCGGATCACAAATAACCAGGCCGGCCTCTTCACCGGCCTGCCAGAGCATTATGACGTGGTCCGGTATCACTCCCTCGCCATTCCGGCAGACCGCCTGCCCGATACGCTCCTCGCTGACGCGTGGACAGAAGACGGAGAGATCATGGCGGTCCACCACAAGACCCGGCCACTTTATGGCGTGCAATTTCACCCTGAATCCATCAGGACGGAATATGGCCACGAGCTGATAGAAAACTTCCTGAAGCTGACATGACCCTACCGACCGCCCTCCAATACTCCCTCAAGGCCCTCGCGCGCGGAGAAGAACTGCCGCAGAGCGAGCTTGTCTCGGCTTTCGACATGCTGCTGTCAGGAGAAGCCACGCCCGAACATGTCGGTGCCTTCCTTATGGGACTGGCCGTGCGCGGGGAAACCTCCAATGAACTCTACGCAGGCGCAAGGGTCATGCGCGAACATGCCCGGACCGTCACGGTTGACGGTCCGTTGCTCGATACGTGCGGTACAGGCGGACTGCCATGGACATCTCTCAATACATCAACCGCCAGCGCCATCGTGATTGCAGCGGCAGGCGGACGGGTGGCCAAGCACGGGAACCGCTCCGTTCCGCCAAAGACCGGCTCTGCGGACGTGCTGGAAGCACTCGGCGTCGAGATCGACATTACCACCGACACTTTCCTGCGTTCCATTGAGGAAGCCCGTGTCGGTTTCCTGTTTGCACGCAGCCATCACTCCGCGATGCGGCATGTCGCGCCTGTGAGGGCGAGCCTCGGCATCCGCACGATTTTCAACCTGCTGGGTCCGCTCTCCAACCCGGCAAATGCGAGCCATCAGATTCTCGGCGTGTATGACCAGCGCTGGCTGGAGCCAATGGCCGAAGCGCTGCTGAAGCTCGGCATTGAAAAAGCCTGGCTGGTACACGGGCTGGATGGAATCGATGAACTCTCCATCTCTGGGCCGTCCCGCATTATTGAGGTTTCCGACGGTGCGCTCACGGAGATGACATTGTCTCCCGGCGATGCAGGTCTCGACACGAGTCCGCTATCCGCACTTGAAGGCGGTAATGTCGATCAGAATTCAGCCGCAATACGTGAACTGCTCGAAGGGCGTCCGGGACCGTTCCGGGATGTCGTTCTGCTTAATGCCGCAGCTGGTCTGCACATACTCGGCCTGGCCGACACGCTTGTCGACGGCGCCGGGCTGGCTGGCGAGGCCATTGATAGCGGAAAGGCCCTGCAAACCCTCTCGACCCTTGCCGAAATAAGCCACGGAAAACGCTGAACCATGCCGACAGCACTCGACCGCATCATCGACTACAAACGCGATGAAGTTGCCGCGCTGAAGTTACGGCACAGCATGGCATCATTGCGAGCCGACGCAGAAGCAGCAGCCCCGCCCAGAGGGTTTGCGCAACGTCTTGGCGATGTTGCCAACTCCGGCAGGAATGCCCTGATCTGTGAGCTGAAACGCAAATCGCCTTCTGCCGGAGATATCCTGCCCGGTGCAGATCCGGTCGAGATCGCAAGGGAATACGAAGCAGGCGGCGCGGCATGTCTCTCCATACTCACTGACTACAAGAGTTTTGGCGGATCGCTTGGGGACATGGCGGCCATCCGGACGGCGGTAAACCTGCCTGTGCTCCGCAAGGACTTCATGATCGACGAAATACAGGTCGCTGAAGCCCGCGCGAGTGGCGCCGATGCTATCCTCGTCATCCTTTCCGCCCTTGATGACGGACTTGCGCGTGCCCTGTGCGAAATGGCGGACGACTTTGGGATGGACGCTATTATCGAGGTTCATGATGCTGATGAACTTGAGCGTGCAAACGCCCTGCCCTCCCCCCTTGTCGGCATAAATAACCGGGACCTGAAGCGCATGGTCACAGACCTTGCGACGACAGAGCGGCTCGCCTCGGCACTTGCTCCAGAAAAAACCCTTATATCCGAAAGCGGTATCTCTGAAGTCGAGCATATTGCACGTCTCAGGCGCACCGGAGCTCGCCGTTTCCTTATTGGCGAAAGCCTGATGAAGAGCCAGAACCGGACAGCTCAGTGTGAAAGTTTATGCAACGCGTCTGAGGATTGACCCGAAACGGGAACGCATGTAGAACAGGTGTGAACGAATTTGGTTAATTCTGGAGGGCACCAGCGTGCTGACGACGAAACAGAGAGAACTTCTTCTCTTCATCCATGAGAGAATCAAGAAAGATGGGGTTTCTCCCTCCTTTGATGAAATGAAAGAGGCTTTGAACCTGGCCTCCAAATCCGGCATCCATCGTCTGATAACGGCGCTGGAAGAACGTGGCTTCCTGAAGCGTCTGGCCAATCGTGCCCGGGCTCTTGAAGTTCTCAAATTGCCGGATTCAGTGACGCCCTCTGCCCCTCCGCGTGGCCGTCAGGTCTTTCGTCCCAGCCTTGTCGGCAGTGAAGCGACCCCACCTCCCATGGCCGGGCACACTATTCCGGTTCTCGGGCGCATTGCAGCCGGTGTGCCAATCGAGGCGATCCAGAATGAGGTTGATCGCATCCACCCTCCCGGCCACTTGCCGGAAGATGAGGATCATTTTGCCCTTGAGGTCAAAGGCGATTCCATGATCGATGCCGGCATTCTCGATGGGGATCTGGTTATCCTCAAGCGTACAGATGACGCGAACACAGGCGACATTGTCGTTGCGCTCATTGATGAAGAAGAGGCCACGTTGAAGCGGCTGCGCAAGAAAGGCGCTTCCATTGCGCTTGAAGCTGCCAACCCGGCCTTCGAAACACGGATTTTCGGTCCTGACCGTGTCCGTGTACAAGGCCGTCTTGTGGCCCTCGTACGCCGGTACGACTGATCAGTCCCAATCACGCTGAAGACAGGGCGTCCAGGGACGGCGCCCACAGGTCGGTGTGTAGCGATCGAGATCACCCGTCATCTTGCGAATGAGCGTGATACCTCCAGCGATCTGTACATCTCTCCAGGCGATCTGCACCCCGTCTGGATAACAGCCCTTCTGAACGGGCTTGTCTGTGAGAATAGCCAGGACTGTGTCGTCGCAACGTTCTGACAGCCAGGTATCCGGCCCGATCAGGATGGCCCCTGAGACTGTCTCAAACCGGCAACCTTGCTCCCGACAATTTCCGTCCGTTCCGATATCTGCAAATTGCAAGGGGCCGAGGCCATCGCCATCCGCAAAGCTCAGTCGCTTAACATTTTCTCCTTTATTGAGATAGACATCGCCCGAGGCCGACCAGTGCACCAGCATGTCAGGTGACGCCGTCCACAGCAGCACGGATGCAGCCATCCCTCCGGTCGCCGCGCCCAGTCTCTGACGCACTCCCAGCCCCAGACAGACGGCAACAAGACCGACACATAGAACGACAAGAACGCCAGTGGGCATCTGCTCGCCCATTCGCAACCCGGATTGTCCGGCATCGGCGGCCCAGTGCGCGACATCCAGGACCCGCGCCAGAGACCAGCCGAAGATTCGCAGGAACATGTCAGACAGGCCGAACGGCCAGCTGACAAGCGCGAGCCCGGCAATGGGCGCGCTGATAAAGGTTATGATCGGCATTGCCAGAAGATTGGCAATCAGGCCCAGCGGGGCCACGCGGTCGAAATGATAAAGCGCGAAAGGCGCTGTAGCGGCCGCACCAACAATGGATGTCACAACCAGCGACTTCATCACGAACCCTATCCCCCGCCGTCCCGCTTCGCCTTCCTCCGCTTTTTTGCGATTCCAGGCCTCATACGTCACGATCAGGGCGCCGGTCGCTGCAAATGACATCTGGAAACCCGGTGTCATCACACTCGCTGGCTGGAGGAGGATGACCGCAATCATTGCAATTGCAAATGAGCGGAGGCTCAACGGCGATCGGTCCAGGAGAATTGCCGTGAACACGACTGCTGCCATTATGAAAGCTCGTTGCGTCGAAATACTCGCTCCTGAAAGAAGCATGTAAGTCCCCGTAGCAAGAAGCGCCGCGGCCGCCGCTGGCTTCTGTGTTGGAACCCGTAGTGCCAGCCATTCCCAGGCCGACAGTCCACGCTTGAAGGCAAAGAAGACCAGCGTACCCACGATACCGAGATGAAGACCCGATATTGCAAGCAGGTGCGCCAGCCCGGAATGACGCAGGGCTTCCATGTCAGCCTGGCGCATATAGCTGCGATCGCCGGATGTTAGCGCTGCTGCGAAACCGCCAGCCCTTTTTCCAGCAATGTCGTTCACATGCCGCGCCAGGTCACGACGAACCTCGCCAAGACCGGTTTTCAATCTCGAAATGTACCGTTGCTGCACCCCTGCCGCACCACCACGACACCGCCCCTGGACGTATCCAACCGCATCCAGTCCCTCGAAATATGCCTGACGGTTGAAGGGATAATCACCGGGAAGCGCCGGCTGCGGCGGCGGCCTCAGAACGGCCCAGCACCGCACGAAACGGCCTGGACTTACCTGTAGCTCGCTCATATGTGTCAGGCGAATATGGCGCGGCAGGTTCTGTGTCCTTTCCCCCGCAACAGCGTGGACATCTATCCGCAGCCGTAAGCCGTTCTGGCCCGGCTCAACATCGTTCACCCACCCCTCCACCATGGTTGGCCCAATCGTGCGCGTGACCATCGGTGCAGGACGTAAATCCGTATGAATTTTCGAGACAATCAGCGCACAGCCCATGGCGCTGATGAAGGCCAAAGCCATCCGCGCCGTGTGCGGCAGATCCAGACGAAACAGTGCCAGTCCTGCTAAAGCCGCTACAACACCCCCAGTAACCAGAACTTGTGCAAGTGTGGGTTCGAACTGCAGAGAGAAGTAAATGCATGCTCCCGCACACATACCGAGCGCGAAATAAAGCGGCCCAGGCAGGTTTACGCCGCGATCACCATTGCGGTGCCCTGACGCGTACGCCACATCAGTAAAGCTCTTGCCTGAAGCCGCATGAGCGTGTTGATGGCGGCCAGACACACCAGAGCCCGTAACAATGGATGAGCTGTCAGACTTATGACGACGATAACGCGTTTTGCTCCCTCCCCCACAGGAATGCTGCACATTGGCGGCGCACGAACAGCCCTTTTCAACTACCTGTATGCCCAGCGCAACCAGGGGAAGTTTCTCCTACGGATCGAGGACACCGACAAGGCCCGTTCAACGCAGGAAGCCGTAGACGCAATTCTCGACGGCATGTCCTGGCTCGGACTGGAAGCAGACGATGCCCCCGTCTATCAGGGCGAACGGGCTGCGCGTCATGCCGAATGTGCTGAGGCTCTGGTCGCTTCAGGGGCCGCTTTCAGATGCTACGTGACGCCTGAAGAATTGCAGGCGCGGCGGGAAGAAGGCGAAGCGATACGCGCTGCGGCCAAAGCTGACGGCATATCCGAAGATGAGCGTCAGGCTCTGCGCGCGAAAGCCGAGCCTCTGCTCGCACCGTTCCGCTCTCCATACCGCGACGGCGGCAACCCTCCGCCCGGAAATCCGGCTTACAGCATTCGCCTGAAGGCGCCTGAAGGCACAAGTATCACCGTTCATGATGAGGTGCAGGGCGAGATCAGCATCGCCTCTTCGGAAATTGATGACCTCATCCTTCTACGACGCGACGGCACGCCGACCTATATGCTCGCCGTTGTTGTAGATGATCATGACATGGGGGTGACCCATGTCATTCGGGGGGACGATCACCTCCGCAACACGTTCCGTCAGATTCCGATTTACAAGGCCATGGGCTGGGGGCTTCCTGCCTTCGCGCATGTGCCAATGATCCACGGCGATGATGGTGCCAAGCTGTCCAAGCGCCATGGAGCGCTGAGCACGACGGCCTATCGCGAGATGGGCTATCTGCCTGAAGCCATGAATGCCTATCTCCTCCGTCTCGGCTGGAGCCACGGCGACCAAGAAATCTTCACGCTGGAGGAGGCTGCAAACGTCTTCTCGCTGGAAGCCATCAACAAGGCACCAGCTCGTCTTGATATTGCAAAACTGAATGATGTGAATGCCCATTTCATCCGGCAATGCAATGAAGACCGCCTTATGGAGCTCCTTATCCCTTGGCTGACCGAAGCTGCAGAAGACGAACTCGACAACGACACCATCAGGCGCATTCGTATAGCCCTACCCACAATGAAGGATCGTGGCTCCACGCTGCCTGAACTTGCCGAATCATTTCGCTTTTTCTGGACGTCGAATGCAGACAATCTGAACAAGAAGGCGCGCAAGGCGCTTTCGGGCGACAGTCTTGATCGTCTCGCCCTCTTGCGACAAACCATTGCCAACACTGCGGAATGGCGCGATACCGCATTGCAGCATGAACTGGAGTCATTCTGTTCAGTGCATGATCTGTCTTTCGGACAGGTTGGACCACCCATCCGCGCCGCGCTTACAGGCGGATTGCCTGCGCCGGATCTTGCCCCCGTCATGGAGTGGCTCGGTCGCGACGAGACACTGGCGCGCATTGATTTTCACCTCGCACGGGCGGAAAACCCGAGCGACTAGAAGGAAACGTTTGAGAGGGCTGAAATGATCAACAAGACGAAACCCGCCGGTGAGGCAAAACTGGAGATTGATGGCAAGACCGTTGAACTCCCAATACTTAGCGGCACGCATGGACCAAACGTCGTTGATGTGAAGCGCCTCTATGGCGAAGCTGGCGTTTTCACCCTTGATCCTGGCTTCACCTCCACAGGTAGCTGTGAATCGCAGATCACCTTTATCAATGGCGAAGAAGGCGTTCTCCTTCACCGCGGTTATCCGATTGATCAACTCGCCAACCAGTCCGGATATCTCGAGACATGCTACCTTCTCCTGAATGGTGAGCTACCGACACAGGATGAATTCAAGAGCTTCGCCAAGGAAATTACCCAGCACACCATGCTGCACACGCAGATGGACAGGTTCTTCGATGGTTTCCGGCGTGACAGCCATCCAATGGCGATGCTGACCGGTACGGTCGGGGCAATGTCCGCTTTCTATCCAAGTTCGATGGATAGTGCCGATCCGGAAGAGCGCAGGCTCGCTTCTATCCGCCTGATCGCCAAGATGCCGACACTTGCTGCTCGCGTTTACAAGTACTCTATCGGCCAGCCCTTCGTGAACCCGCGCAATGAGCTCTCCTATGCAGAGAACTTCCTGCGGATGTGCTTCTCGGTTCCGGCCGAGGATTACAAGATCAGCCCGACTCTCGCCAAGGCAATGGACCGGTTTTTCATACTGCATGCCGATCACGAACAGAACGCCTCGACCTCAACAGTACGTCTTGCCGGTTCATCCGGGGCACACCCGTATGCGGCCGTCGCAGCGGGTGTCGCCTGCCTCTGGGGACCGAGCCATGGCGGCGCAAACGAAGCATGCCTTAATATGCTTCACCAAATCGGTACTGTTGAGAACATTCCGGAATATATCGCTCGTGCGAAAGACAAGGACGACCCGTTCCGCCTCATGGGCTTCGGTCACCGCGTTTACAAGAACTACGACCCGCGCGCGAAGGTCATGCAGCAGACAGCACACGAAGTGCTTGATGAGCTTGGCGTCCGTGACAATCCGATCCTGAAAGTCGCGATGGAGCTTGAAAAGATCGCGCTGGAAGACGAGTACTTCGTCGAGAAGAAACTCTATCCAAATGTCGATTTCTACTCCGGCATCATCCTGGATGCGATGGGCTTCCCGCAGGAAATGTTCACCGTGCTCTTTGCGCTCGCGCGCACAGTTGGCTGGGTCTCGCAACTCAATGAGATGATCGAGGATCCGACCCAGCGTATTGGCCGTCCACGCCAGATTTACACAGGCGCGGCCAAGCGGGACTTTGTCCCTGTGGACCAGCGTGGCTAAGCCATCTCCAACAGGACACCCGCGGCAATGACTGCGGAATCCAGTTTGCTCTCTCCCATACGGGAGAGAGCTTTTTTCTGTGCCTCGATCTGAGACTGCCGGGCCTCAGGGTCCGTCAGCATCGCTTGCGCAGTGGCAGCTATCGGACCGGCCTTGAGTTTGGTCTGCACGAACTCCGGAACAACTTCCGTATCGTCTGCTGCGATGTTCAAAAGCGTAATATGGGTCGGCTTGAAAAGCAGGAAACGGGCAATCGCCCACGTCACCCAACCTGTGTGATAGCCAACAAGGAACGGCGTTGACTGCAGAGCGAGTTCGCTCGTGACGGTCCCGGAACATGCCAGGGCATAGTCGGCACATGCCATGATATCGTAGCGGTCTGCTTCTACAGGGCTGACCTGCGCCCAGTGCTCAAGATTGGGGAACGCATCAGCCATGTAAGACCGCATGGTCGGTGACGGATGGAAAACAACCCGGATATCAGGCAGGGCGTCTTTCACCCGCCGGGAGGCTTCCTCGAGCACAGGAGCAACCTGGTCGATCTCGCTACGACGGCTGCCAGGCAGGACCAGCAGAACCTTGTCATCGCCAGATAGCCCAAGAGCCGCGCGTCCGGCATCCCGATCGCCAACATGCCCACGTGATAGCGCTGGATTTCCCATCACAGTGACGGGCAGGTTGAGAGGTTCATAAAATGGCGTTTCGAAGGCATGAATACAGACAAGGTGGTCGACTGCCCTGGCCAGTGATTTCGCCCGGCCCGGTCGCATGGCCCACACTTGGGGACCAACAATCTTGACCAGGCGGATATGGGGCGCGCGCTTGCGTAACCTCTCGGCCACCCGGATCATGAATCCCCATGAATCAACAAGCCCAACCACATCAGGGTTCTTTGAAATTATGTCATTAACCGCTTGGTCAGCGAGTTCGAGAACCCGCTTGTATATCTTGACCCCTTCCAGGATTCCCAAAACGGATAGTTCCGACACATCAAAAGGTGACTGCACACCAGCAGCGGCCATTTCTTCGCCGCCAATACCGTGAATTCGTGTCTCAGGGGATTTGCTGCGAATTGCTTCGATAACTTCCGAGGCCAGCAGGTCACCCGAAGGCTCAGCTGCCACGAGATAGACATGCGTCATGCCGTTCAGCTCCAGTCTGCGGGAAACCCGTACACGAAAACCCCGTGAGTTTCGCAGAGTTCGTCTATGGCATCCCGCCCCAGTAGCAGTGCGCCATCCTCTTCCAGGCCGATCCCGGCAAGCCCAGCCTCGGATACACGCCTGATCGTCCCCGGGCCTATTACTGGCAAATCAATGCGGCGCTCCTGAATGGGTTTGGGCCGCTTTACCAGCACGCCCTTGCGCATCTGCCTGTTACCTCTCAGCGAAGCCTCGAGTTCGCAGACGCGGTCCAGCATGGCATCCGTGCCTTCCTGTGCTTCGACTGCCAGGACCAGGCCATCAACAACGACACAGCCCTGCCCGATGTCCAGGCGGCCAATCTCAGCGGCGATGCTTGCGGCCTTCTTCATATCCTGGATTATGGCGTCCCCGGGAGCGTTTCCGAAAAGGAGTCCGCCGCCAGCCAGAAGATCTTTGGCAGCATCCTCTGCGGCGACGACACGGAAGCCTTCCTTTTCCAGATGTGTGACGACCACGCGGAGTAGCGCGTCATCTCCCTGTCTGGCTGCTTTGAGAACACGCGGTAGAAGGCGAGCTCCTCTCAGGTCAAGCTTGATGTCTGTGAAGTTCGGTCGTTTGACGATACCGGCAAAAACGACTTCGTCGCACTTTTCCTGCTTGAGCCTGCGAACAAGCCGCCCAACCTGCCCCATGCCAATCGTTTCACCGGGAAACTCGACCAGGGCCTTCTCTTCAAAACCCGAAAGCCGGAATATGTGAAAGGGTCGTCCGCTCTCCTTCGCAGCCTGCGCGATACTGACGGGCAAGTCACCCAGCCCTGCAATGATAGCCAGCTTCGACATGACGGACCTTACTCCGGCAGGCAGAGTGCGCGGCTCTTGCTGCTGCGTATGAATTCTATGATCTCTATGAGTTCAGCGCAGTCAGAATAGTGCTTTTCGGCGTCCGCCACCCGCTCGCTGAAGGTGCCCTCTTTCGCAAAGAGCATACGGTATGCTGCGCGAAGGTCCTGGATCGACTTGCGAGTAAACCCACGCCGCTTCATACCGACGATATTCAATCCGGCAAGGTGTGCATGATTGCCGATTACCGAGCCATACGGAATAACATCGGCAACTACGATGGCGCCGCCACCAACGAAGGCGTGCCGACCAATACGGCAGAACTGGTGGACAGCGGCAAGACCGCCCATCCATACCTGCTCGCCAATCACGATATGCCCTCCGAGAGCGACATTATTGGCGAACACACACTTGTCGCCAACATGGCAATCATGGGCAATGTGTGCGCCAACCATAATCAGACAGTTCTTGCCAACGGATGTTAGCCCCCCATGCGCTGGAGAGCCTGTATGTATTGTTACATGTTCGCGAATGACTGTCTCGTCGCCAATCGTGAGACGTGAAGTGCCATCGTCATTGAAATTCAGGATCTGAGGTGGGGTGCCAATAACGGCACCCGAATAGATTTCAACCTGTCGGCCGAGTTCTGTCTGTCCCGTGACGGTTGCATGCTGGTGGATACGGCATCCGCGCCCGAGGCTTACATCTCGACCAATGAAGGCAAAGGCACCAATGCTGACATCTTCGCCAAGCTCGGCACCATCTTCCACGATTGCCGTAGGATGAATGTCGATGCTCATTTGCCTTTCCTGTCTCCCATGACCTGCTTCTGGAGCCAGGCGATTTCGCGCATCCACTGGCGAATTGGGCGCGCGGGCGTGCCGCCCCATGTCTGCCCGGGCGCAACTTCACGGAATACGCCTGAGGAAGCTGCGATCTGGGCTCCGTCGCCAATCTTGACGTGATCGGCAATGCCAACACGCCCACCCAGCATAACGCCATCGCCAAGTGTGACGGATCCTGACACGCCGGCAAATGAAGCCATCAAGACGTTGCGTCCGGCTACAACATTATGCGCAATCTGGCAGAGATTATCGATCTTGGTGCGCTCTCCGATGATAGTGTCATCGAAAGCGCCTCTATCAATACAACTATTGGCACCGACCGTGACGTGATCCTGGAGGATAACGCGTCCATACTGTGGCGCATCTTCTGCCCCTTCAGGCCCCATCATGACCCCGAATCCGCTCTCGCCAATACGTGCGCCAGCATAAATGTTTACATTGTTGCCAATCAGTGCGCACCGTATCGAGACATTGGCGCCGATCTCGCAGTCCCTGCCAATCTGCACGCCGGGGCCGATTACAGCATTCGGACCGATAATTGTCCTGTCGCCAATTGCAGCTCCGGCTCCTATCACCGCAGACGGCGCAACATATGCTGTCTCGTGGACATTGGTTTTTGCAGCCACTCCTTGCGCGTCCCGCCAGGTTCGCTGACGCAGTATCGCGCGTGCCGCTACACTATGCGCATGCCGTGGCAGGGCGGTGACAAGCGCAACCACACCTGCGGGCAAGGCATCCGCATACTCGTGTTTAAGAAAACAGGCGGCCGCAGTTTCACTTATATCTCCGGCTGCAGGGGCATGAACTCCATCATAATAACAGAGTTCACCCGCACTCGCATGTCCTGCGGCACCAAGCCCGTTGACTGCTACTGTCCCGTCACCAAGGAGTTCAGCCCCGGTGAGTTCTGCAAGCTCGGCGACGGCTACCGGGCCGAGCAGTTCATAGAACCGCTGATCGACCGCCATGGCACTACTGCTGCTGCGCTTGCTGCAGTTGTTGCGGGTCGATCTGCTGACGAACCACTTCGACGGTCGGCATCTTTGCGTTCATTTTCGAAATCACGCGGTCAGTAGCATCCAGGTCCGCAGAAGCATAAACGGCGTCGGAGCGATCAAACATGATGTCCGCACCAGTCTCGGTCACAACCTCTTCGAGAACAGGTTGCATGGCCGTGAAGAAGGTGCTCCACGCCTGACGCTCGGTTGCCTGCAGCTCAGCCGCTGCAATCTGACGCTGACGATTGAACTGCTGTGATTTGCGCGCAAAGTCCTGAAACTCGCTGCGAAGCTGCTCATCCGCAGTAATAGCATCCATCGACATGTTCTCCGACCGTGCCCTCAGTGAGTCACGTTCTGTCTGGAGTGCGTCAGCAGTGGGCTGGAGCTCGGACATCATTGTATTCTCGATTGCATTGACCTTGGATGTGATATCCTGACCACCTGCGCTGTCACGCATGATCTTGGCCTGATCGATCACGACCACTGTCGAACCCTGCGCCGTTGCGGCGGGAGCGAATGCCGTTGCGCCAGCAAACGCAATGGAAATTGATGCCAGTGCAGCTTTAAGAATTTGCATCTGTTCCTCCTAAGAACGGTATCAGAAGCGTGTGGAAGTGCTGAACCGGAACGTCTCCGTCCGGTCATACTCTTCCTTGCGTAGAATTTGAGAGAAATCGAACCGGATCGGCCCGAACGGTGAATCCCAGCCAACCGACAGGCCGGCAGAGGCCCGCAGTGACATAGCGGACTTGGTCAGTACAACTGACGCGCCATTTGCGCCCGCGGTTTCAATGAACGAATACTCATCGATCTCATCGAGCATGCCGACAGAACCAGCCTCCGCGAAAAGCGCAGTATCAATTCCGTACTCTTCGGGCAGGAAGTTTGGCACCGTGAGTTCCAGAGTACCCTGATAGTAGGCTTTGCCGCCAAGCGCATTGAGCCTCTGGATGCCGACCTCGTTTCCATCGGCATCAAAATTCCGCCGGATAACACGAGGGCCAAGGCCAGCGACATCAAAACCCCGGAAACTCGAACCACCGCGGAAGAAGCGGTTGTTGA
Organism: Henriciella sp.; assembly: GCF_029936995.1. Lineage (GTDB taxonomy): Bacteria > Pseudomonadota > Alphaproteobacteria > Caulobacterales > Hyphomonadaceae > Henriciella. Next base: position 305,970 of record NZ_JAPYRE010000003.1, on the reverse strand, counting down.
TCCGGATACCTTCATTATCGCCGATAGGCTCAATCAGGCCGCCTTGCAAACGGGCGCTTGCGCGAACGCCAGGGAAGATACCCTGATAGACAGCGCCGGAAACTTCAGTCCGCAGGAACTGGACGTCCCCCCCGACACCTGCAAAGTCCTGGCTCAGGGAAAGATCAAACCCGCCTGTCGGCTCAATAGGATCATTCCGACGGTCCCAGTTGAACGAATAGCCAATAATTGAAGAGATTTCGGCCCGCTCATTACGGCAGTTGCGCTGACGGTTGAAGTAGGCCGGATCCTGGAAAGCCGGGCTACAGATATCAACAACAGATGTTCCGTCCGGCAGTGGATCGGTATTCGGGGGAATCCGCTGTGTGAACGTCACATCGTCGGACGGGTCATCCGGCGTACCACCATCATCGGTTATGGTTTGGGTTGCGACCGTGCCGTCACTGTCATTGATGACATAAAGCTCGTCGGCAAAATCCAGCTCATCCGACTGAAGACGGTAACGAAGCCCGAGATTCGTATTTTCACTCAGCGGAAAGGCGAAGTTTACGCCTGCACCAATGGTGTTTGTTTCGAAACCACCAAAGGCAATATCCGAGAAATCAGACCGCGTCTGGAACAGGTCGATGCCCGCTGCCAGGTTCCGGTCAAGGAAGCGTGGCTCCCGGAACCGGATATCAACATACTGCTGACGCTGAGACGCCGAAATGCGCGCAATCGCAGTCTGCCCGCGTCCACGCAAATTACGTTGCGATACGCTGACATCGAACAGGAAGGAATCAACTGAGGAGTAGCCTGCCGCAAAGGAGAGCTCACCAGTAGGCTGTTCTTCCACATTCACTTCGACAACCGTGCGATCCGGTTTCGACCCTGGTGTTTCCGTTATCTCGACTTCCTTGAAATAACCCAGAGCACGCACACGATTACGGGACCTGTCGAGAAGCACACGGTTAAAGGCGTCACCTTCAGCAACACGCAGTTCGCGGCGGATAACACGGTCCAGCGTCGCTGTGTTGCCAGTGATATCGATGCGCTCGACATAAACCCGTGGTCCTTCATCAATCGCGAAGGTCACGCTGACTGTGTCCGCTTCGGGATCAGCATCAAGCTGCGGCGTAATATCCACGAAGGCGTAACCAGCCACACCTGCTGCATAGGTAAGTGTATCAATGGCCTTTTCGATCTGGTCGCCACGGAACTGGTCGCCCTCCTTGATGGAAAGGGCGCCGCGCAGGGCAGACGCATTCAGCTTGTCCAGCTCCGTTTCGACCTGAACATCGCCATAGGTGTACTGATCACCCTCTTCGACCGTGTAGGTAATGTAGAAGTCTTCCTGGTCGGGCGTCAGATCCGCAACAGCAGAGACAACCCGGAAATCATAATATCCGTTATTCTGATAGAACTGACGAAGAAGCTCGCGGTCATATTCCAGGCGGCCAGGGTCATAATTGTCATTCGAGCTGAAGAAACGCCACCAACGGGACTGGCGCGTCACGATCTCGCTACGCAGGCGGCGATCCGAATATGATTCGTTACCGATGAAGTTGATTGAACGTACGCCTGTTACTGGCCCCTCATTAATAACAAAGACAAGATCGACGCGGTTCTGTTCGAGCGGTTTGTATTCCGGCTCAACGCTGGCAGCAAAACGGCCCGACTGTCTGTAGAGTTCGAGAATGCGCTGTACATCATCCTGCACGCGCGCGGCCGTAAAAATGCCCCGCGGTGCAACTTCGATTTCTTCGCGCATCTTTTCATCATCAATGGCGCTGTTGCCTTCAAAGATAACACGGTTGATGATCGGGTTCTCGACCACGCGGACGATCAGGTCCTGTCCTGACTTCTCAAAGGACGCATCCGCGAAAAGTCCAGTCGCAAAAAGTGTTTTCAGGGATAGGTCGATCCGCTCGCGGTCAAAAGGGTCACCCGGCTCCACGAGGAGGTAGGATTGCACGGTGCGATCCTCGATCCGCTGATTTCCCTCGACGACAATGGACCGGATCGTACCGGTCGGATTCGCCGTCTGGGCATTGGCCCCCGAAGCTATACCGGGAACGCTGGCAAGATTGAAACTTGCCGCGATACTCAAGATTAAAGCCGCGAACGCAGACCGCATGTTTTTACTCTCAATTTACCGTGCAAATCGGCTATCAGCCCCGGACGCCATTGAACAGTCCTGTTTCCAGTACATCACCCCATGTGATGAACACAAACATACCCAGCAGCAAGACCATCCCTGCCATCAAGGCACCTTCCTGAATTCGTGCCGGCATTGGTTTGCCAGCTATGGCTTCATAGCAATTGAAAACGATGTGACCACCGTCGAGCACAGGAAATGGAAGTAAATTAAAGAAACCAATTCCTACAGAAACCGCCGCGCAGATGTTCAACATGTTCAGAAGCAGGGACTGAATCTTTTCCCAGAGGGACACCTCTTCAACAGCCATCGTCTGATTGACGATACGACGGCTGATATCACCAATCGCCACCGGCCCACTCAGGGAGCTGAGATGCTCCTTACCTGTCACCATGCGCCCGATAACATCAGTCGTCATGACAATCGTTGACCAGGTCTGCTCACCACCTTTGACCAAGGCTTCAGCCGGGTTGTAGCGCACATGCTGTTCCGAATCGGGAACTACCCCCAGAGTGATACCAACAGTGCCCATTCTCTGAACCTGCCCAACCGCATTTTCGCGCATCTGGGGTCTTGGGACCAGGGTCAGGGGGACGGTCTCCGAATCGCGTTCGACGATGGTGTGGACCTCACTGTTGCTCGACATGGCCACGATCGTCTGGATCTGGCCGGGGTTCGTGATCTCCTTGCCGTCCATTGAAAGGATGACATCGCCTGCCTGCATCCCTGCTTCGTATGCCGCTCCATCCTCAACGACACCCGTTACCGAAAGTCGTGTTTCATAGCTGCCATTGATGAAGAAGATCAGCGCAAAGATCAGGATCGCCAGCACGAAGTTTGCCGCAGGTCCTGCCGCAGCAACGATTGTGCGGGCACCAACACCCACCTCATTATAAGGCTTGCCAACTGGACCTTTTTCAATTTTTCCAACATCGCCGGGAAGCTGGCCTTCACCGACAAACTTCACAAAGCCGCCAAGGGGTATCCAGTTAATCCGCCAGCGTGTGCCCCTGCTGTCCATGCGCTGATAGATCGGTCTGCCAAAGCCGACCGAGAAAGACTCCACGGCTGCGCCAAAAAACCGTCCAGCAAAATAATGTCCCAGCTCGTGTATAACCACGACAATCCCGAGCAGAATTACCAGGCTCAGGATAAAGACAGGAATTTGGCCAAAAAAATCAATCATCAGGCATGGCTCCTGGTACGCTCGCCAGGTTGGGCAATCAAAGCTTCCGACAAGCGCCGCGCTTCCTGGTCCAGAGCGGCAATAGCATCAATATCCGGTTCGCCGCGTGCAGAGAAGCTGGCATGTATATCTGCCTCCAGCGCTCTGGAAACGGTTCTGCTGATCTCGGTGAAGCGGCATCTGCCCTCAAGAAATGCCGAGACAGCCATTTCGTTGGCAGCGTTCAGAACAATCGTAGCACCCGTGCCTTGCCTCAATGTGTGCCGGGCCAGATCAATAGATGGAAACCTCTGTGCATCGACCTCGGCAAACTCAAGCCGCCCAAGGTCAGCGAGGCTCAACCGGTCGACATCGGTCGGCAATCGGCGGTGTGGCCAGGAAAGGGCATGGGCAATCGGTGTCTTCATGTCGGGTGAACCGAGCTGTGCAAGGACTGAGCCATCCCTGTAAGCGACTAACGAATGGATGATGGACTGGGGATGAACAAGAACATCAATGCACGCCTCAGGCATGTCGAAAAGATAAGCCGCTTCAATCAATTCCAGGGCCTTGTTCATGAAGGTGGCACTATCGACAGAAATCTTACGTCCCATGGACCAGCGGGGATGCTCACACGCCTGATCCGGTGTCACACCATGCAGTTCATTCAATGGGGTGTTCAGGAATGGGCCGCCTGATGCTGTCAGAACGAGACGCTCTACATCCTGAGAGCGTTCCATGACCTGGAACATGGCATTGTGCTCGGAATCGGTCGGCACGATGGACACATCTTTCTCACGCGCAACGCGTTTAAGAAGCGGGCCTGCGCAAACCATGCTTTCCTTGTTGGCCAGCGCAACACTGTTACCGGCATTGAGCGCTGCATATGTGGACTGGAGCCCGGCAATGCCGACGATTGCCGCCAGTACCCGATCAACAGGCCGTGCGGCTGCTTCCGCGACGGCATCAGCTCCTGCGGCAACCTCGATATCGGTGCCAGCAAGCTGTTCCTTGAGGCGCGCATAAAGCGAAGCATCAGCGATCACTGCGAGCTTCGCTCCATGGGTCACAGCCTGCCTTGCCAGTGTATCGACATCGCGATTGGCAGTCAGTGCTTCGATCGTGAATGTGCTGTCATCCGGCGAAGCATTCGCGTGCTCGATAACCGAGATAGCCGAACGGCCGACCGAGCCGGTCGATCCCATGATCGAGAGATGCATCTCTATCTCCTTGCCTCGAGCCCAAGCATCTCCGGCAGGGTGCCAAACACCAGAAAGACTGCAACCGCCAACACACATGCCATACCAAGCCCGTCGACGCGATCCATGACACCGCCGTGCCCAGGCAGGAACCCGCTCGTATCCTTGATCCCGAAGCGCCGTTTCAGCGAGGATTCAAAAAGGTCTCCCCATTGAGCGACGACTGAAATTCCAATGCCAGCCAGCAGCCATGACCACCGTGACGCATCGAGCAGTCCCGCCGCAATAAGGCCGCAAAGCGCACTACACACGACAGCGCCAATCGCACCGCTCCATGTTTTCGACGGGGAGTCTTTCGGAGACAGCGGAGGCCCGCCAAAACCGCGTCCAGCAAAGTAGGCTCCGGAATCGGATGCCCAGACAGTGCCCATGATGATCAGCGCGGCCGCCTGTCCGTTCCAGTCTCCGTCCCGCAGCAGAAACATGTAAAGCGGCAGGCCTGCCGCATAAATGACACCCAACCCGCCAGCCACACGGTCTGGAAGACGCGCTGGGTGAAGCATCAGCGTGAGCGCTGCACAGCTGCCCAGGACAATAACAGCAACCTGTTCGGGCCAGAACAGCATTGAAAGCGATGGGAGCGCGCAGAAAAACGACATGAGTGGCGTAACCGGCGAAGCGGTCATCCTTGCCCACTCATAGCCCATGACCCCACCGAATATGGCACATGCCAGTGCCAGAACAGCACCACCGGTAGAGACGACGAAAAGAGCAAACGGGATCAGGATCAGGGCCGAGACGACCCTCAAAGCGAGCTCCCGTGTCTTGTAACTCGACGGCACAGAAGCAACCATGTCAGGCGGCCCCGGACTTCAGTCCGCCGAACCGTCGTTCGCGAGAAGCAAATGTTTCCAGGGCCGAATGCAGGCTATCCTCCCCGAACTCGGGCCAGAGCACATCCATGAATACAAGCTCGGAATAGGCACCTTGCCAGACCAGGAAATTACTCAATCGCCGCTCCTCACCTGTGCGGATGATTAGGTCGGGATCCGGAAAACCAGACGTATCGAGTTTACTGGCCAGAAGTTGCTCGTCGATCTCTTCTTCACCAATCCGGCCAGCCTTCAGCTCCAGCGCGACAGCGCGGGCAGCCCGGCTGATTTCTTCGCGGCCACCGTAATTAAAGGCTATGCCCAGATTGAATTTCGTATTGTCTGCCGTTTCTCGTACTGCCCGGTCCAACAATGCGCTTACATCGTCCGGCAAACCTTCCTTTGTCCCGAACACGCGAATCCTGACGCCTTCATTTTTCAGGCGATCAAGGTCCCGGTTGACGAATGTCTTGAGCAGTGAAAACAGCGCCGTGACCTCAGAAACTGGCCGGCGCCAGTTCTCTGTCGAGAAAGAATAGACTGTCAGATAACGCAGATCGAGTTTTTGCGCGGCCTTCACCGTCCGCCGAAGCGCCTCCACACCGCGCTCATGACCGACGGATCTCGGCAAACCGTGCCTTGAAGCCCAACGACCATTCCCATCCATGATTATGCCTACATGAGCAGGCATAACACGGCTGTCGCCGTCGTTGAATCCGGCAGAATTGGACGAGGCACGCTCTACCGTCAAACCTGCATGATCTCCGCTTCTTTACCCTTCACGATTTCATCGATGCGCTTGATATGCTCATCGGTAAGTTTCTGGACGTTTTCGGAAAGATTCCGCGACTCGTCCTCGCTGATATCGCCATCTTTCTCGGCTTTTTTCAGCTGGTCCATTCCGTCACGGCGGACGTTACGCACAGCGACGCGGGCTTGCTCAGCATACTTGCCGGCAATCTTGGAAAGTTCAGCACGGCGCTCTTCATTCAGAACCGGGATGGGCACGCGAAGATTGGTTCCATCGACAACCGGGTTGAGCCCCAATCCCGCCTCGCGAATTGCCTTGTCAGCAGCTCCAACGACAGATTTATCCCAGATGTTGACTGACAGCGTGCGCGCATCAAGCACGGACACAGAGCCAACCTGGTTCAGAGGCATAGAGGACCCATAGGCCGGAACCATAACGGAATCGAGCAGGTTCGGTGATGCCCGGCCCGTGCGCAGTCCAGCCAGATCCGAGTGAAGGGAATTGATCGCGCCGTCCATACGACGCTCAATGTCTTTTTTGTCGATACTCATATCAAAGCTCTCTCAATCTAGGAGATGATCGTTGACGGGCCACGCCCAAGCAGGACGTCTTCCAAAGCGCCTTTATTATGCAGGGAAAATACCACAATCGGTATACTCGTGTCCCGCATCAGGCTTACGGCTGAGGCATCCATGACGCGCAAGTCCCGCGCCAATACTTCCTGATAGCCCAGATTCTCATAGCGCTCAGCTGTGGCATCCTTTTTGGGATCAGCCGAGTATACACCGTCGACCTGCGTGCCCTTGAACATGGCGTCACAGTTCATTTCCGCAGCCCTGAGTGCGGCTCCCGTGTCTGTGGTGAAATAGGGATTACCCGTACCAGCCGCAAAGATGACGACCCTGCCCTTTTCCATATGGCGTATCGCACGACGGCGGATATAGGGTTCGCACACCGTATCCATCGGAATGGCAGACTGTACACGCGTCGGCACATCAATCTGCTCAAGAGCGCTTTGCATAGCCAGGGCATTCATGACCGTGGCAAGCATACCCATGGAGTCGGCCTGGGCGCGTTCCATGCCAGTTGTGGCCCCCTGCAGACCACGGAAGATATTACCACCCCCGATAACAAGGCAAAGCTCGACGCCGGTTGTCTTGATCGCGGAAGCAATCTCTTCTGCAAAAACGAGACAGGTCGGCATATGTATGCCGAATTCGGAAGGCCCCATCAGGGCCTCGCCTGAAAGCTTCAGAAGGACGCGATCATAGACAGGCTTGTCCGGGCTTTCAGTATCATCAGGCATGTTGAACTCCGAGGAACAGATTTGCTGGTAAAGGATTCCCGGCTGCCTGTCATGGGCAACCGGGATCTTTCAGTGCAAAATCTGCGGCCTAGGAGCCTGATGTCATGGAGGCAACTTCAGAAGCGAAGTCGTCTTCAGCCTTCTCGATGCCTTCACCAAGCGTGAACCGGATAAAGCCGATCAGCTTTGCACCTTCACTCTCGATGTACTGACCAACCGTCTGGTCAGGGTCCATCACGAAAGGCTGCTCGACAAGAACAACTTCCTTGTAGAACTTCTTGAGGCGGCCCTCGATCATCTTTTCGATGACATTGTCCGGTTTGCCACTTTCGCGTGCCTGCTCCGTCAGGACCTGACGCTCACGCTCGACCAGCTCCGGGTCAAGGTCGGCAGTTGTCGCTGAAGCAGGGCTTGTGGCTGCAACGTGCATCGCAACCTTGCGGCCTGCATCAGCCACCTTGTCAGCATCGCCACCCTCTAGAGCGACCAGCACACCGATCTTGCCCATGTCAGGTGCTTCAGCACTATGGACGTAGGACGCAACCTGACCGTTCGGCGCTTCCAGCTTTGCGACACGACGAAGCGTCATGTTTTCGCCGATCGTGGCAACCAGGCCGGTGATCATATCAGTCACCGTACCATCGCCCTGCGGTGCCTTGGCATTCTGGAGAGATTCCAGTGTGCCATCCGTCTCCAGAGCCGTGTTGGCAATCTGGGTCAGGGCTGTCTGGAACTTCTCGTTCCGCGCAACGAAGTCGGTTTCGGCATTCAGCTCGACGAGCGCGCCCGTCTTGCCGTCACTCGAAAGCACGGCGGCCACGAGGCCGTCCGCAGCAGTGCGTCCGGACTTCTTGGCTGCTTTCGACAGGCCTTTGGTACGCAGCCAGTCGATTGCTGCTTCCATATCGCCGTCATTCTCGACGAGCGCCTTCTTGGCGTCCATCATCCCCGCGCCCGTGCGGTCGCGCAGGTCCTTGACCAGAGCGGCTGTAATCTGTGCCATCTCAAAGATCCCTTTTAGAGTGTGATTGGGTTCAGCCTTCGGCCTTGACTTCCTTGTCCTCGCCGGAGCTTTCGCCGCCAGCTTCTTCAGCGGCAGCAACATCGGCCTCGGTCAGCTCGGTAATGTCTTCCGACTCACCAAGATCAATGCCCAGGCCGGCCGAAGACTCAGCCAGGCCATCCAGGACAGCATCAGCAACAAGGTTACAATAAAGCGCGATCGAACGGGCCGCGTCATCATTGCCCGGGAACGGGCTGTCCACATCGTCCGGGTCGCAATTCGTGTCGACCACGGCAACGACAGGAATACCCAGCTTCTTGGCTTCCTTGATCGCGATCTGCTCCTTGTTCGTGTCGATCACGAACATGAGGCTCGGGAGACCACCCATATTGGCAATCCCGCCAAGCGCACGGTCCAGTGTATCGCGCTCACGCTCGACAACGAGCAGTTCTTTCTTGGTGAGGCCCGAGCCTTCGCGGTCGGATAGGATTTCGTCGAGGTCGCGCAGGCGCTTGATCGACTTCGAAACTGTCGCCCAGTTTGTCAGCGTGCCGCCGAGCCAGCGATGGTTCATATAGTATTGCGCACAACGCTGCGCTGCTTCAGCGATCGGCTGCGCGGCCTGGCGTTTCGTGCCGACGAACAGCACACGGCCACCCTGCGCCACGGTATCACGAACCTGGACCAGAGCCTGGTGCAACATCGGGACCGTCTTGGACAGGTCCATAATGTGGATACCCGCACGGTCGCCATAGATGAATTGCTTCATCTTCGGGTTCCAGCGGTGCGTTTGGTGACCAAAGTGGACGCCGGCCTCAAGCAGCTGGCGCATGGAGAATTCAGGCAGTGCCATATCTAATTTCCTCTTCCGGTTGACCGGCACGGGCGCTATCGATCTCAAACCACTGAGATCAACACCGGATTGCCCGCGCATCGGGGGTTGATGCGGCTGGCTTATACAAATTTTGCGCTGTCGCGCAACCGTTCTTGTTCAGGCGGCGCGTGTATCGACCCGGGCAACACCGGATGCCATCTTCAGCGCACGTAGAGCTTCCAGACCGGTTGCGTAGACGTGAGGAAGCTTGATCGTAACGGTTCGGCCGTCTGCCAGCGGCAGATCAAGATAAATAGCCCCTCGGTCTGCGCCTGGTGCGCTGAGAAGCCTGTCGGCGACCGCCGATATCTCCTCATAGTTCGCCCCCCTCGACAGGCGTACGATCAGCGCTTTTGCCTTTTTGCCAATCCGGGCTTTTTCGATCGGCGTAACCTGTTTGGCACTGAGGCGTATCTCCTCGTCCTGGCGGCGCACATTTACCGTCACACAGACACTCTCCCCTGCCTCCAGCATTGGCCGGTACATTTCCAGCACTTCCGGCATGACCATCAGCTCGACCTCGCCCGTCGGATCGGAGAGTGTCAGGAACGCGAATTTACCACCCGAACGGGAGATCTTCTCAACGCGCCTGCGTACAACGCCAATAAGCTCCAGCGGCCGTCCATCAACAGCAACGTCACCAATCTCGGCGGCCATGGTGATCCGGCCATCCTCGAGACTGTCGAGTACATCATCGAGAGGGTGCCCACTCAGGAAGAAGCCTGTCGCCGCAAACTCCTGATCGAGCTTGTCCTGCCCATTCCAGGCCGCCGCCTGTGGAAGTGTAGTCCTCACCGAAGGTTCCGCTTCCCCGAACAGACCGCCCTGCCCGCCTGCGCGGTCCTCCGCAGCAGAAACGGCAGCGGCCGACAGAAGTGGCGCTGCCGCCAGTGCACTCGCCCGGTTCGGCTCGAGCCCGTCGAACGCCCCGGCCTTGGCCAGTTGTTCGATACACTTCTTGTTGACCGATTTCGGATCAACCCGCTCGGCGAAATCGTGAAGCGACTCAAAAGCGCCATTGGCTTCACGTTCAGCCTCGACGTGGCGCATGGCTTCCAGTCCCACACCTTTGAGTGCACCAAGCGCATACACAAGCGCGCCATCCTGCACATCGAAGTCGGCGGTAGAACGATTTATATCAGGCTGGACAAGTTCGATCTTCAGGCGTTTCACCTCCTGAACGAAGGCAGCGAGCTTGTCAGTGTTATGAATATCCAGGCTCATCGAGGCCGCCAGGAATTCGACAGGGAAATGGCGTTTCAGATAGCCGGTCTGATAACCAATAAGGGCATAAGCCGCAGCGTGTGACTTGTTGAAGCCATAGCCGGCAAACTTCTCCATCGTATCGAAGATTTCGTTGGCGAGCGGCGCCTCTATACCCTTCAGCTCCTTTGCCCCCTTGAGGAAGCGTTCACGCTGGGCGACCATCTCCTCGACTTTCTTCTTGCCCATGGCCCGGCGCAACAGATCGGCCTCGCCAAGCGAATAACCCGCAATCTCCTGCGCCATCCGCATGACCTGTTCCTGATAGACGGGAACGCCATAGGTCGCCTCCAGGATCGGCTCGAGGTCCGGATGCTGGTAACTTACGTTTGCGGGGTCTTCCTTGCCTGCAACATAGGTTGGAATATTGTCCATCGGCCCGGGTCTGTAGAGCGAGATGATGGCAATGACGTCCTCGATATTGTTCGGACGTACCTTGCGCAGTGTATCGCGCATTCCCTGGCCTTCCAGCTGGAACACACCAAGCGTATTACCGCTCGCCATCAGGTCATAGGTCTCAGGATCGTTCATGGCCGCCCACTCCGGCCCGACATCGCGCCCATCCCGCCGAATGAACTTCAGCGCCCGGTCAATGACCGTCAGGGTCTTCAGGCCTAGAAAGTCGAATTTCACCAGTCCGGCGGACTCTGCCCATTTCATGTTGAACTGGGTTGCCGGAAGGTCGGACCGCGGATCGTTATAGAGTGGCACGAGTTCTGTCAGGTGACGGTCACCAATCACGACACCGGCAGCATGCGTCCCGGCATTGCGGTAAAGCCCCTCGAGGGACAGGGCAATTTCCAGCAATTCGTCGACACGGGGGTCCTGCGCGATCTCGTCCTGGAATTTCGGCTCCTCATCGATCGCATCCTGCAATCTGGGCGGATTGGCCGGGTTGAACGGGATCAGCTTAGCCAGCCGGTCAACCTGCCCATAAGGCATCTGCATGACACGACCGACATCACGTACGACAGCCTTGGCCTGCAATGTGCCGAAAGTAATGATCGCTGCGACACTCTCCGCGCCATACTTGTCGCGCACATAGCGGATAACCTCCCCGCGCCGCTCCTGACAGAAGTCGACGTCAAAGTCCGGCATGGACACACGCTCAGGGTTCAGGAAACGTTCGAAAAGAAGGTCGAAGCGCAGCGGGTCGAGGTCGGTGATTGTCAGCGCCCACGCGACCACTGAACCGGCACCAGACCCGCGCCCCGGCCCGACGGGAATACCCTGCTCTTTCGCCCATTTTATGAAGTCAGCGACGATCAGGAAGTAACCCGGAAATCCCATCTTCTCGATGATGCCAAGCTCGTAGGCGAGACGTTCTTCATACGCACTGCGCTCAGCATAGAGCTTTGGAACCTCAGCCAGCCTATTCGCCAGCCCGTCTTCGGCCTGAACCCGCAACTCTTCGAACTCTGACCGGGATCCGTCCCCAAACCGCGGCAGGATCGGATCGTGCTTGCGCGCCCTTACAGCGCAGCGTTTCGCGATTTCGACCGTAGAGGCCAGTGCTTCCGGAATATCCTCAAACAGGACCGCCATCTCGTCAGCCGTTTTAAGGTACTGCTCAGGTGAAACGCGCTGCCGGTCATCCTGGCCGAGATACTCCCCGTTCGCGATACACATCATCGCATCGTGCGCGCGTGTATCATCGGGCTTCATGAAACGGGAATCATGTGTCGCTACGAGCGGAAGATCCAGCTTGTAGGCAGCCTCTACCAGGCCCGGCTCACTCTGCACTTCATCAGCGGTACCGTGCCGGGTCAGCTGGACATAGCATCGTCCAGGGTAAGCGGCGGAAAACTCCGACAGGACGGCTTCAGCTTCAGCCGGCTTGCCCTTCAGGATATACTGAGCGGCCTCCCCTTTTACGCCGCCTGTTAGAAGTATCAGCCCCTCGGTCTTTTCAAAAAGGTGCTCCCGCTTCAGGCGTGCAACACCATCCTCGGCTTCGAGATAGGCATATGAGGAAAGCTCCATGAGCCGCCTGTAGCCGGTCTCGTTCTGGGCATAGGCAGTAACCTGCGTCAGCCATTCATTATGCCCGCCATCCGTGACATCAAAACAGCAGGCCATGATCGGCTGTACACCAGCTCCGGCAAGGTCTTCGGAAATCTCCAGCGCCCCGAACAGATTATTCCGGTCCGTCACGGCGACAGCAGGCGCACGGTTATTTACAGCCCAGCCCTTTAGGTCCTTGGACGTAATCATGCTCTCGAGCAGGGAATAGCTCGTACGCACTGCCAGATGGATGAAGACCGGATCAGACAAGGGGCCTGCCTCCTTTGCGGGAAGAGATCGAGTATGCCCCTTTGTTAGCCCGAGTCGACGGGTCAGCCTTCAAAGGTTGTGAGTTTTCCCTCTTCAAGGGTGAGCACACGATCCATGTGGCGTGTAAGGGCCATGTTGTGTGTAGCGACCAAAACCGCGGCCCCTTCGCTTCGTGCGATCCTTATCAAACTTTTGAAAACCCGGTCAGTCGTCGCCGGGTCCAGGTTCCCGGTCGGTTCGTCCGCAATGACAAGCTTGGGGTCGTTCACCAGAGCGCGGGCGATCGCGACACGTTGCTGCTCCCCGCCAGACAATGCGCCCGGCTGGTGATGAGAGCGATCAGACAGCCCCATCTCTTCCAGCAGCGCCTCGGCTTTCTCCTTGGCGGCCTTACGCTTAACCCCGTTCACCATGAGGGGCATGGCAACATTATCGCAAGCATCGAACTCGGGAAGCAGGTGGTGGAACTGGTAGACAAAACCGAGCTTCTCCCGGCGAAGCCGTGTGCGCACACCATCCGACAGCTCAAGCACGGACTCACCATCGAGCAGCACTTCTCCATCCTCTGCCCGTTCCAGCAAGCCTGCGGTATGCAGCAGCGTGGATTTCCCAGAGCCCGAAGGCCCGACTAGGCCGACAAGTTCGCCGGGATTGAGCACGAGGTCCGCCTTGTCGAGCACCTTGAGCGTATTCGGTCCGGTCCGGTATTCCCGTACGATCCCACGAAGTTCCAGTACAGCCGCACTCATTACTCGAACCTCAGCGCGTCGACCGGATCAAGCTTGGCCGCATTCCAGGCCGGCCAGATCGTTACAAGTATGGACATGCTCATCGCCCAGAGCGTTGTGAACAGTGCTTCGCCCCAGTCCAGTTCAGCTGGCAGGCCATCAAGCCCATAAACGTCGGCAGCAAAGATTTCCCGGCCCATCACAAGGCTCAGGAACGCCTCCACAGCATCGATATTGATGACAATCAACACACCGAGACCAAGACCAATCAGGGCACCGGTCAGGCCCAGAATCGCACCGATCATGATGAAGGTCCGCATGATCGCCCCGCGTGTGGCGCCGATTGTGCGCAATATGGCGATGTCACGCGTCTTGTTCTTCACCAGCATCACAACGCCTGTAATGATATTTAGCGCGGTAATTGTGATCAGGATCAGCATGATGACCCGCATCATGCCGCGTTCAACGTTCAGCGCGTTGAAATAAGAGGCACGCTGCTGCTTCCAGTCCTGAAGATAATACTGCCCGCCTGTCGCCTCATTGATCATGCGCATGGCCTGTTCTGACTTCATGGGATCTTTGATCCGCACATCGATCAGCTGGTATTCCCCCTTACTGTTAAAGAAGAGCTGTGCCTGCGGCATCGGCATCAAGACATAAAGCTTGTCGAGTTCGACGCTGCCTGTCGTGAATGTATCGCCTACTGTGTAGGTCTTGCTGCGCGGAGAAACACCGAACGGCGTAGAAGCTCCCTCCGGCGCCACCAGAGTAATTTCATCACCCGGCCGAACGCCGAGGTCAGAAGCGAGAAACGCCCCGATCATGACGACATCACCACCATTGCGGCCATCGCCGAACCCAGCCGCTTTTGCCTGCGATGCCCCGCCATCGAGATATGGCAGCTTGTCGAGATCGGCCATGCGCACCCCACGAACGACAGCTCCTGTGCGCGCTGCATCCGATGTGGCGAGCACCTGTTGCTCAATGATAGGCGAAGCTGTGTTGATGCCCGGCAGTTCAATGATCCGATTTGTCAGGTCATCGACATCGCCAGCAGGATAGTCCTGTACCTGCACAAAGACATGTCCCTGGCCTCCCAGCAGCGCGTTCAAGAGTGTCGAACGGAAACCGGCCATCACGGACATGATGACGATCAGCGCCATGACGGCCAGCATAATGCCAAAGAAGGAAATGATGGAGATGAGCGATACACCGCCATGCTGGCGCCGTGCTCGCAGATAGCGCCAGGCAAGCGCCCGCTCGACCTGACCGAAAGGCGCGGACTTGCTCATCAGCCAGCTTTCACCATTTCTACGGCCTTCTCCAGCGCCACTTCGCTCTTTTCCCCGCTCTTGCGGTTCTTGAGCTCGACCACACCGTTTTCGATGCCACGTGGTCCGATAATGATCTGCCAAGGCAGGCCAATAAGGTCCATCCGGTTGAACTTGGAGCCAGGCCGCTCGTCGGTCTCGTCATAAAGCACATCAAACCCGGCAGCCTTCAGCGTCTCATACGCCTCATCTGCCACCTTGGAGACGGTTTCATCCTTCGGTCGCATGGAGATCAGGCCAACCTCAAATGGCGCAATGGATTGCGGCCAGACGATGCCATTCTCATCATGACAGGCCTCGATGATGCCGCCCACAAGACGCGAAACCCCGATGCCATAACTGCCCATCTGGACGGGCACACTGCCCCCTTCTGCGGTCTGGACCGTGGCATTCATCGGTTCGGAATACTTTGTGCCGAAGAAGAAGATATGACCAACCTCGATGCCGCGCGCAGAGACCTGCCGTTCCTGGGGTATCTTCGCGAACTCGGTTTCATCATGCATCTCGTCTGTTGCTGCATAATAAGTCGTACGCTTGGCAACTTCACCTGAGAGATCACTGTCGAAGTCGAGATCGAGCCCCGGCGCAGGCAAGTCCAGCATGTCCTTGTCGCAGAACACCGCGCTCTCACCAGTTTCGGCCAGAATGATGAACTCGTGGCTGAGATCGCCCCCTATCGGGCCTGTATCCGCCTGCATAGGGATGGCAGTCAGGCCCAGCCGGTCGAAGGTGTTGAGATAGGCGCAGAACATCCGGTTATAGCTGGCCCGGCCATCCTCTTCCGTAAGGTCGAAGGAATAGGCATCCTTCATCAGGAACTCGCGCCCGCGCATGACACCGAAACGCGGCCTAATCTCGTCGCGAAACTTCCACTGTGTATGATAAAGATTCAGCGGCAACGCCTTGTAACTTTTCACATAAGTCCGGAAGACATCCGTGATCAGCTCTTCATTGGTCGGGCCAAACAGCATGTCCCGGTCGTGGCGGTCGGTGATGCGCAGCATCTCCTTGCCGTAATCCTCATACCGCCCGCTCTCTTGCCAGAGCTCGGCCTGCTGGATGGTGGGCATGAGCATTTCGATGGCTCCGGCCCTGTCCATTTCCTCGCGCACGACCTGTTCGATTTTCTGGAGCACCCGATGCCCAAGTGGTAGCCAAGTATAGATCCCCGCCCCGTTCTGGCGCACCATACCGGTGCGCAGCATCAGCTGGTGTGAGACGATGGCCGCATCAGCGGGCACATCCTTGGAAACAGGCAGGAAATAGCGCGAAAGTCGCATGATTTTGAAAACTCTGGAGCGGTTCTGGTTTGATCCTGTGTTATTTGGAGTTGCCGCCGTTGGCTAGTGCGTGCGTGCAATGCCGGCCAGGCAATCACTATGCTCCATAATACTGCAACAGCGGGATTACGATCAGCCCTGCAATAACGGTGCACCCTATGGCCCCGATCGTCGCCCAGACCATTTTCTTCGGCAGCATGTGACTGACCGGCGCGCCCTCTTCTGTGCCGTCCTCGATCTCGTTCTCCTCGAATTGTCCACGCACGCCGATCGGCAGCACAACGAACAGGCAAATCCACCAGGAAATGAGGAATATGACGACGCCGCCGACCAGGTTCATCAGTGATCGCCTTTCGGGGTCTCCATGAGTTCGACAAGCACCCCGTTCGTGTTCTTGGGGTGAACGAAGACGATCGGCGTCCCATGGGCACCAATGCGCGGTTCGCCAAGTACCGTTGCGCCACGCGTTTTCATCACGTCCACGGCTTCATGAATATCATCAACCTCGAAGCAGACATGATGCTGGCCGCCTTTCGGATTTTTCTCGATGAAATTATGGATCGGGCTTTCTTCGTTCAGGGGCTCGATAAGCTCGATCTGACTGTTCGGCAGGTTGACGAAGCAGACCTTTACGCCCTGGGCCGGCATATCGAAGGGCTCTGTAATATCTGTTGCGCCATAGAGAGTCCTATACGTCTCAATCGCATCCGGCAGGGATGGCACCGCGACGCCCACATGATTTAGCGGCCCCAGCTTGAATTCCTTCGACATCTCGTTTCCTCACACTCTCATGATGGCAACGTCGACGAGCGGCTTTCGCCCGAAAACGCTTTCGCACTTGCGCTTGATAGCCTTTACCAGAACCTTTTCGACTGTCTCGTCGTCAAGCCTCTTGCGCCGTGACAAACCGTCCAGCGCTTCGTCGCAGGCCTCTTCCAGGTCATCAAGGGACTCGTCAGCTAGACTCCCATCCTCTTCCGAAAGGCCACGTGCCGCGAGATAAGGCCCGTCTGCAATGCTGCCAGCTTCGTCAAAAGTGACGCTTGCCGTTACATAACCGTACTTGGAAATCGCGATACGTTCCTTCAGGCCCTCAGAACCGGCCGGAACCAGACGCTTTCCATCGAGATGAAGCCGGCCATTCGGAACGACATCAATCCGCTCTGCCTTGCCCGGCGATAGCCGGATCATGTCCCCGTTTCGCGGCGTAACCGTTTCGGCAACCTGCATGGTTCGCGCGAATGCTGCGTGCTCCATGATATGCCGGCGCTCGCCATGTACTGGAACTGCAATGCGCGGACGCACCCACTGGTACATGCGCTCAAGCTCGTCGCGTGCGGGATGACCGGATACGTGGATCGGCTCGGTGGTCATCCTGTCGGTAATGATCCGCACGCCATTTTCAGCGAGCGTGTTCTGCATTTCGAAAATGCCCTTCTCATTGCCGGGAATGACGCGGGATGAGAAAATCACCGTATCGCCCTCGCCCAGTGAGAGATGTCTGTGCGTGCCATTGGCGATCCGCCCAAGCGCAGCACGTTCTTCTCCCTGACTGCCCGTACAGAGATAAAGGATCTTGTCAGATGGGAACGATCCGGCATCCGCCTCATCAACCAGGTCCGGCAAATCCTTGAGGACACCTGTTGTAACCGCGGCATCGACAATCTTGTGCATGCTGCGCCCGGCAAGGCAGACACTGCGTCCGGCTTTCTTCGCGGCTTCAATCACCGTTGCAACACGAGCTACGTTCGAAGCGAATGTCGCCACGGCGACACGCCCCTCCAGGCTACCTACGAGCTCGATCAGGTTACGTCTAACCGTTGCTTCCGATCCACTTTCGCCTTCGACAAATACATTCGTACTGTCGCAGACCATCGCAAGCACGCCCTCGTCACCGAGACGCTTCAGACCCTCAACATCCACGCCCTCCCCAAGAAGCGGGTCAGGATCGATTTTCCAGTCACCTGTGTGAAGGATCGTCCCGGACGGCGTTGTAATCGCAAGCGCATTCGGCTCCGGAATGGAGTGGGTGAGTGTGACATATCTCACCGTAAATGGCCCGGCCTCGACCTCACCTTCCAGCGGAACAACATTCACATCCACATGAGCCAGTCCACGCTCTGCGAGCTTTCCGGCCACGAGGTGCGCCGTAAATGGCGTCGCATAAAGCGGTGCCTGGAGGCGTGGCCATAGCAGACCAACCGCACCGATATGATCTTCATGCGCATGTGTCAGGAAGATCGCATCAATATTATCTGCATGTTCGGCGATGAATTCCGGATCGGCACAGATAAGATCGATACCTGGTGTGGTGTCGTCCCCAAAGGTCACACCCAGGTCAACCAGAATCCAGCGCCGGTCATCGGGCGGTCCATATCCGTAGGCATTCAGATTCATACCGATCTCGCCGCATCCGCCGAGAGGCAGGAAAACGAGTTCGGGCGTGTCCAGATTTGGCATGTCAGCCTTTGCTGTTGCGTCTGTAGATTTCCAGAAGCCCTGATTCCATAAGGGTCTGGTCATAATGATCTATGGTGGCACTTGCCCCTTCAAAGAGGGAAGCGACACCTCCTGTGGCGATCACTGTCATCGGATCGCCGTACTCGTCCTTCACACGCCGCACAAGACCATCGATGAGATCGATATACCCCCAGAAAACCCCCGTCTGCATCGCGGCAACGGTTGAATCCCCGATGATCTTCTCCGGTCGCTGAATGGCGATACGTGGCAGCTGCGCAGCCGCATCGTGCAATGCACGCATGGAAAGATTGATACCGGGGCTGATGATCCCCCCTTCGAAACCACCATCGGCGCCGACAATATCAAGCGTTGTTGCCGTGCCGCTATCGATCACAATCAGAGGCCCCGGATACGCGATATGTGCCCCAATGGCGGCAACAAGCCTGTCCGCACCAACCTGCTCGGGACGCGGAATGCGGATTGGTACGCCGAGGTTGACCCCCGGCTCGCCGACGACCAGCGGCTCGATACCGAAATACCGGCGCGACAGGTTACGGAAATTGAACAGGGCCTGCGGGACAACGCAGGAAATCACGCAGGCATTGATGTCATAGACCGATACCTTGCGCATATCCATGAGCGGTCCGAGCCAGACCAGATAATCGTCCGCCGTACGCGTTGGATCTGTCGCGCTCCGCCACATGGCGACCCAGTCTTCACCATCATGCAGGGCGAAAACCGTATTGGTATTGCCAACATCAATCGCAAGCAGCACGTCAGACCTCCTTTACCAGCTCCACGTCACCCGCCCTTATGGTGTGCGCCGAGCCGTCAGGCAATTCAAGCTGCAACCCACCATCCGGGGAGAGCCCCTTGAAAATGCCGCGTACAGCCTTTTCGCCCTTGCCTGATGTTACTGTCTGGCCGAGCCCTTCAGCGACCTGCTCCCAGTCTTTCAGCAAACCCGGAAAGTCTTCCCTTGCCTGGCTGGTGCGGCGCGCGAACAGCGGGCGCAGGGCTTCAAGCACGAATTCGGCATTGACCGCAGAACTCGCCCCGAGCCTTGCAAGTGATGTAGTCTCCTGCCCGGCCCCCTCCGGTGCCGTGACAACATTCAGCCCCATACCCGCAGCGACCCATCCCCCCTGTCCGGCTAACTGGCCAGCCTCGACAAGGATGCCGCAGAGCTTGGCACCATCGACCCGTACATCATTCGGCCATTTCAGCCGGACAGCTGCTTCAGGCACAAGCTGGGAACAGAGGTCTGCAATGGCGAGACCAGCTGCAAAAGGATAGCGCGTCGCAGTCTGGACACCGCCCGGCTCAAAGAAGAAAGCCGTGCAATACAGATTGCCAACCGGGGAGGTCCACTGGCGGCCGAGCCGGCCTCGTCCGGCTGTCTGCTCGCGCGAAGCAATCCACAGCGGCCCATACATATCAGCCTGGGCAAGGCGCCTGGCTTCCTCATTCGTACTGTCTATGGTCGCATGCCATTGAACCTGGGCGTCAGGCTTCACTGATAGAACCCTGCTGTCGCGCTGGTTGCCCAGTCGGTGAATGGTCCGATGAAAATAAACAGCAGCAGGCAGGCAATCGCTGCACCGTAGATCGCAATAGATACCGCACGGTCCACAGGTTGGAAACGCTCCGCTGGCTCACGCACCCACATCACAAGAATGATGCGCAGGTAATAACCAAAAGCCAGCACCGAGCTAAGTACAAGCACGATCAGTAGCGGCAGTAGCCCGGCATTCCAGCCAGCCTCGAAAACAACCAGCTTGCCAAGGAAGCCGACAGCGAGCGGAAAGCCCGCAACAGATATTACCAGAATGGTCAACGCGATGGCCATGCCAGTGCGCCGACGCACAAGGCCGGCCAGCTCATCGATATTCTCGACCATGCCACCCTCGCGGCGCATCGCCAGGACCCCGCCGAACAAGCCGATTGAAGCGATGACGTAGGAAGTCATGAACACAAGCAATGCGGCAGCGCCGTACTCAGCACCTGCGGCAACCGCAATCAGCGCATAGCCCATATTGGCAATCGAGGAATAACCAAGAAGGCGTTTAAGATTGGACTGCACAAGCGCACCGAAAGCACCAATGATCATGGACAGGGTCGCAATGATCGCAATGATCATCTGCCAGTCCTCGAACACACCCGGGAATGCCTGGAACATCAGGTTGGCGAAGACCACCATGCTGGCCATTTTCGGAGCCGTCGCGAAGAAGGCCACCACAGGGCTCGGAGCTCCCTCGTAGACGTCAGGTGTCCATACGTGCATCGGGGCAGCCGACACCTTGAAGGCCATGCCGGAGATCATCAGCACCATACCGAACAGCAGGCCGATGCCACCTTCGGCTTCCGCGATGGCCGTATAGTCCGTCGAACCGGTAAAACCGTAGACCAGCGAAATCCCGTACAGCAGGATCCCTGAAGCCAAGGCGCCAAGGACAAAATACTTGAGACCCGCTTCAGCAGAGCGCATGGAATCCCGGTGGAATGACGCCAGTACATAGGATGACAGGCTGAGTGTCTCGATGCCCATATACAACGTCATCAGGTTCGATGCCGAAAGGATCACGCCCATGCCGAGAGACGCAAAGATGATCAGCAGCGCATACTCATAACGGATCGTCTCATGCCGGCGCAGGAAGTTTTCGCCCATGAGCAGAGTGATGGCGCCTGCACCATAGCTGACCACCTTGGCAAAATTCACAAATGGTGTCGTCGTAACCAGCCCGCCAAACGCTTCACCTCCCGGCCAGTTGAGGAAGACCACCAGCACAGCTGCAATCAATGAAGCTGCCGCAAACTTGAAGGACAGGCTGTTGAACTGATCCTTGAAGATGGCGCCCAGCAGGACGCCCACCAACCCGGCCAGAGCCAGCAGGAGTTCGGGGCCAACAGCCGCTATCATCGCCTGGAAATCCAGCATTGGCGATTATCCTCCGGTGATCATCTGAAGCGCGCGCAGGCTCGACTCGCGCGTGATGTTGAAAACGATATTCGGCGCGATCCCCAGCAGGATCGTACCGATGATAAGCGGGGCAAGCGTGATGATCTCCTTCAGATCAACATCCTTTATGCCCTCCAGGTCCGGATTGGTGATCTGGCCGAAAACTGTGCGTCGATAGAGCGTCAGCATGTAGACGGCAGAGAAAATGACACCCAGCGCAGCACCGGCTGCTGCCCAGGTCGAGGCCTGGAAAGCGCCTGTCATGGTCAGGATTTCACCGACAAACCCACTCGTCCCCGGCAGGCCGACATTGGCCATGGAGAACAGCATGAACATCGCGGCATAAACCGGCATTCTGTGAACCAGGCCGCCATAAGCTGCGATTTCACGCGTGTGCATCCGGTCATAGACAACCCCGACGATCAGGAACAGCGCACCAGAGATCAGCCCGTGAGAGATCATCTGGAAAATCGCGCCCTGCACGCCAACTTCTGTAAAGGAGAAGATGCCGAGTGTGACAAAGCCCATGTGCGCAACCGAAGAATAGGCGATCAGCTTCTTCATGTCTGTCTGGCGGAACGCCACAAGCGACGCATATACGATGGCCACGACAGACAGCACGAACATGAATGGCTGGAACAGTTCACTCGCATCCGGGAACATCGGCAGCGAGAAACGCAGGAAGCCATAGCCCCCCATCTTCAGCAGGATACCCGCCAGGATGACGGAGCCCGCGGTGGGCGCCTGCACGTGAGCGTCCGGAAGCCAAGTGTGGACGGGCCACATCGGCAACTTCACGGCAAACGACGCAAAGAAGGCAAGCCACAGCCATGTCTGTACTTCAGGCGCGAATGCAAACGTCTCAAGTTGAGCGATGTCGGATGTACCGGCCTGCAGGTACATGAAGACGACAGCGGCCAGCATGAAGAGAGAGCCTAGCAGCGTATACAGGAAGAATTTGTACGACGCGTAGATACGGTCAGCCCCGCCCCAGACGCCGATGATAATAAACATCGGGATAAGGCCCGCTTCAAAGAAAACATAGAAGAGTACCATATCCAGCGCGCAGAAGACCCCGATCATGAAGGTTTCGAGCACGAGGAATGCGATCGTGTATTCTGTCAGCCGCTCTTTGACTGAGCCGAAGGACGCAATGAGACTGAGCGGGGTCAGCAATGTCGTCAGCAGGATTAGCAGCAATGACAGACCGTCAACGCCCAGCTTGTACTGAACATTGGCAAACCAGCTGACCTCTTCGACAAGCTGGTAGCCAGGCGCACCGATATCGAAACTGGCCAGCATGACCAGCGACGCCAGGAAAGTCGCCACGGAAAAGATCAGGCCAGCCGTCAGCGCCTTGTTGCCACTGGCAACATCGCTCTCCTGACTGCCCGTCATGGCCCGCACGAGCATGATCAGTACAGCACCAGCAAGCGGCAGGAATGTAACCGCCGTGAGAATCGGGAAATTGCCCATCAGCCCGCGCCTCCGACGCGCCAGAAGATCACCGCGCCGAACACGAGTGCCGCGCCGATGATCACGAATGCGTAGTGATAGAGATAACCGGTATGCATCGCAGACAGCCGCTTGGAGCTTCTCTGGACCAGAGACGTGATCCCGTCAGGACCCAGCCCGTCGATGATACGCTTGTCGCCTGTCTTCCAGAGAAAGCCGCCCAGCCAGTGGGTGCCACGCACGAAAGTGGCGTTGTAGATCTCATCGAAATACCACTTGTTGGCGAACAGGCTGTGCAGCGGCCCGCCTGACTCTGCGATCCTGCGGCCGAAACCGCGATTAAAGAGGTAGGTGAACGTCGCGATCAGGAAGCCGGTGATCGTGACCATGAGCGGCGCCCAGAACACCCACTCCGGTACATTGTACTTCTCTTCCAGCAGGTGGTTGTCGCCTGTCGTGTAGATCGCACCGGCCCAGAAGTCAGCCTGATGGTGTCCGACAAACGAACCATAGAAGATCAGACCAGCGAAGATCGCGCCCAGTGAAAGCAGCCCGAGCGGCACAAG
This sequence comes from Henriciella sp., assembly GCF_029936995.1. GTDB lineage: Bacteria > Pseudomonadota > Alphaproteobacteria > Caulobacterales > Hyphomonadaceae > Henriciella. The sequence continues at coordinate 282,347 of NZ_JAPYRE010000003.1, read as the reverse complement.
CATGACAAGCGGCGACTCGTGAGGATCCTCATGATGATCGTGCTGATGACCGTGTTCGTCCTGCGCGAGATGGTCGTCGGCATGACTGTCCACCTCATGGACTTCCGGCGGAATAGAATCCTCACGCGGACCGTGGAAGGTCATGTAGATGAGACGCCAGGAATAGAAGCTCGTCAGGAGCGCGGCGAGAATACCGAACCAGAATGCAAGCTGGCCGAAAGTGACTCCGTTCTCACCCGCAGCGAAGGCTGTCTCGAGGATCGCATCCTTGGAGAAGAAGCCGGCGAAGCCGAGTTGCGTATGCGGCAGCCCAAGCCCGATAATCGCAATCGTGCCGATCATCATCGCGGCATAGGTATACGGCATGAACTTGGCGACACCGCCCATGCGGCGCATGTCCTGCTCGTGATGCATGCCGTGAATAACCGAGCCCGCACCGAGGAACAGCAGCGCTTTGAAGAAGGCGTGTGTAAACAGGTGGAACATGGCCGCCTGATATGCCCCGATACCGGCCGCAAAGAACATGTAGCCCAGCTGCGAACAGGTCGAATAGGCGATCACGCGCTTAATATCGTTCTGGGCAAGTCCGACCGTGGCCGCATAGAGTGCAGTCACAGCGCCAATGAGCGTCACCATGCCGGCCGCGACAGGCGCATACTCATAGATCGGTGACATCAGGCAGACGAGATAGACACCAGCCGTTACCATGGTTGCCGCGTGAATGAGCGCCGAAACAGGTGTCGGGCCCTCCATGGCATCCGGCAGCCAGACATGCAGGAAGAACTGCGCCGACTTGCCCATCGCACCAATGAAGAGCAGCACACCAATCAGCTCCAGCGCGGGAACGTCATAGGCGAGGAATGGAATGACCAGCTCGCGTACCGGTGCGGCCTCGGCCAGCGCAAGCGGGGTCACGCTCGCATTTTCCTTGATTGCATTGAGGACTGGCTCAAACTCGACAGAACCGAACACCACAAATACGGCCATGATGCCAAGTGCCAGACCGAAGTCGCCAACCCGGTTGGTGACGAACGCCTTGATGGCTGCGTCGTTCGGCGCCTTGTTATGATACCAGAAGCCAATGAGCAGGTAGGAGGCGAGGCCGACACCTTCCCAGCCAAAGAAAAGCTGGATGAAATTATCTGCCGTAACCAGCATCAGCATCATGAATGTGAACAGCGACAGGTAGGAGAAGAAGCGCGCACGGTGCGGATCCTCGCTCATATACCCCCAGGAGTAGAGGTGGACGAGGCCAGATACGCCCGTAATCACGGCCATCATGACGATGGATAGCGCATCGACGCGGATCGCCCAGTCGGCCTGGAACTGGCCAACATCGATCCATGTGAAAAGCGTGATGACATGGTGCACGGCATGAACCGGCCCACCACCATGACCGCCATCCGCTGGCGCCGCTGTCAGGACCGCATCAGGCGCGTGTCCGCCAAAGGCGAACATGAAGAGCTGGATGACCGACAGGATGCCTGCCAGCCCGACCGTCCCGGTCGTGATGATCATGGCACCATTGTCGGTGACGTACTTCTGGAAAAGACCGGCGACCAGGGCAGCAAGGCCTGGCGCGAGCACGATGAAGAGCAGTAGAAAGTCCGGCAGCATGTCTGTCCCCTACCCCTTCATCAGATCGACGCTTTCGACGGCGATATCGCCACGATTGCGGAAATAGACGACCAGGATGGCCAGCCCGACAGCCGCTTCTGCGGCGGCAACGGTCAGCACCAGCATTGCGAAAATCTGCCCCGTGATCGTGCCTGTGAAGACCGAAAAGGCCACCAGGTTGATGTTCACAGAGAGCAGGATGAGTTCGAGCGCCATGAGAATGACGATGATATTCTTGCGGTTCACGAAAATGCCGACGACGCCGGTCGTGAACAGGACGGCAGAAACCGCCAGGAAATGATTGATCGTAATATCCATGACCTAGAGCCCCTCGCCTGATTTGACATCGACCCGGCGAATTGCATCGCTGCGGCGCCGCTGCGTCTGATGGGCAACGCTTTGACGTTTGACATGTGGGCGGTGCTGCAGTGTCAGGACGATCGCGCCTATCATGGCAACCAGCAGGATCAGGCCAGACAGCTGGAACAGCAGGAGATACTCCGTGTACATGACCTGCCCGATTGCCTCGACATTGTTTTCCGCACCCGGATGAGGATTGAAGCTTTCAGCACTTGTGCCGCGCGCGAAGGTGGCCAGCGCTATTTCCGCAATGAAGGCAAGGCCGATGAGGGCACCGAAGGGAAGATAGCTGAGAAAGCCCTGCTTAAGCTCGACGAAATCAACGTCGAGCATCATGACGACAAACAGGAAGAGCACCGCAACGGCGCCCACATAAACAACCACCAGCAGCATGGCGAGGAATTCCGCCCCGATCAGAACCATCAGACCAGCCGACGTGAAGAAGGACAGGATCAGCCAGAGCACCGAATGCACCGGGTTTTTCGCGGCGATCACGCATATCGCTGATATCGTGACAATCGCGGCCATTATGTAAAAGGCGATCAGTTCCACCGGTTCAGCCCCAGAATTGAGAGACGGCGAGCCGCCTCATGAAAACAAAAGTCCTGCACCTCAACGATAAGGTGCATCAAGCTCCAGATTACGCGCGATGAGCCGCTCCCAGCGGTCGCCGTTCGCAAGCAGTCTGTCCTTGTCATAAAGAAGTTCTTCGCGGGTCTCGGTCGCGAATTCGAAGTTCGGTCCCTCGACAATCGCATCCACTGGGCAGGCTTCCTGACAGTAGCCGCAATAGATACACTTCACCATGTCGATATCGTAACGCGTGGTACGGCGTGATCCGTCTTCACGCGGTTCAGCATCAATCGTGATCGCCTGGGCTGGACAGATCGCCTCGCACAGCTTGCATGCAATGCAGCGCTCTTCGCCGTTCGGATAGCGGCGCAGCGCATGCTCGCCACGGAAACGCGGCGACAGAGGGTTCTTTTCGAACGGATAATTGTTTGTAGCCTTGCGCCTGAACATTGTCCGTATCCCGAGGCCAAATGCACTCAGGAAATCGGTTAGCAGCGCACCACGAAGGGTCTGGACGAGGCTCATGCCTGCACTCCCATATAAACAACATAACCCGCAACAATGACGACAGCGCCGAGCGATGTCGGCAGGAATATCTTCCAGCCAATCCGCATGAGCTGGTCATAGCGATACCGCGGGACGACAGCTTTAACGAGCGCGAACAGGAAGAAGAAAAAGATAACTTTCAGCATGAACCAGACGAGATGTCCGAGGTTCACCATCCAGAGCGGGAAATTGGCAACAAAATCTTCCCCGAGCGGGATTGGCCCATGCCAGCCGCCCAGGAAGAGAATGGTCATCATCGCACACATCAACACGATGTTGAGATACTCGCCGATCATGAAAAGCAGATACGGCGTTGAGGAATACTCGACCTGATAGCCGGCAACGAGTTCGGACTCAGCCTCCGGCAGATCGAACGGCGGACGGTTCGTCTCTGCCAGTGCCGACACGAAAAACATGACGAACATCGCCAGCATCACCGGGAAGAGTATGAAATGGTTCCAGCTCAGCACATGCCAGGTCCAGAAACCACCAGCCTGGTTGTCGACGATTTCGGTCAGGTTCATGGAACCGACAAGCAGGATCACGGTGATAATGATCAGGCCGATCGAGACTTCGTATGACACCATTTGCGCGGCTGAGCGTAGCGACCCCAGGAACGGGTACTTCGAGTTCGAGGCCCAGCCGCCCATGATGATGCCATAGACGCCCAGCGACGAGACCGCGAAAAGATACAGAACCCCAACATTGAGGTCAGATACAACCCAGCCAGGGGCGACAGGAATCACAGCCCATGCCGCGAAGGCCAGAGTCAGCGAAAGAATCGGCGCCAGCAGGAAAACAGTCTTGTTTGCACCGGCCGGGATAATGATTTCCTTGAGCAGGAATTTCCCGAAGTCCGCAAAGCTCTGCATGAGGCCGAATGGCCCGACCACGTTAGGGCCCTTGCGCAACATCACAGACGCCCAGACCTTCCGGTCCATAAGCAGGAGAAAGGCCAAGGACAGCAGCAGGACAATCGTGAATAGCAGGATCTGACCAATCACGGTCAGCCAGCCAAACAGCAGTCCATGTTCCTGGATGAATGCACTCATGGCGCTCGCCTACTCCGCTGCTACAGGCGTTTCAAGGCCGCGCTTCATAAGCGAGCACTCCGCCATCGTCTTCGATGCCCGGGCTATCGGGTTGGTCATGTAGAAATCGCTGACAGCCGCGCCAAAAGGACGCGCCTTATCAAGAGCTTGCGGCTTTGCAGGCGCTTCAAGCAGGGCTGCATGTCCAGCCGCGCCAGGCGCGAATCCGAGACCCGCGAACACCTCATTATCCTCTCGCAGGATTTCGCGCAGCTCATCGGCAGAATCATAACGTAGTGTCTTGCCAACAACATCCGAAAGTGCCCGGAAAATAGCCCAGCCTTCCCGGGCCTCGCCCTTCGGCTGCACAGCCTTTTGTGTCATCTGCACACGGCCTTCCGTGTTCACAAAGGTCGCATCCAGCTCTGTGTAAGCCGCGCAAGGCAGGATGACATCCGCCCTGGCTGCACCAGCATCCCCGTGATGGCCGACATAGACGACCTTCGTATCCCCGAGGCGGGAAAGGTCATGCTCATCCGCACCGAGCAGGACAAGCGTGTCGAGACCACCAGAAAGCATCGTCTCTGTATCTGCACCGCCCTCTTCGGGGACAAACTTCACATCCAGCGCGCCAACACGGCCTGCAGCATGGTGAAGGACACCAAAGCCTGCCCAGTCTTCCTTGATCGCTCCGGCGTCAAGCGCAATCTGGTGCGCAGCATTGAGAATATCCTGACCGTGCTCGCTTGCCAGTGCGTGCTCGCCAACAACAACCATCGGGCGCTTGGCCGCCTTGAATGCCTTCACAAAGTCATTCTTCTGCTTAAGCAGACCATCCAGTGCCGCCGGCCCATCGCCGAGATGCGTGTAGTCATAGGTCAGGTCGACAGGATCGCCCACTAGACCAACCTGGAGGTCATTCCAGAGCCAGGCCTTGCGCAGGCGCGCATTCCAGACAGCAGCTTCCTGCCGTGGATTCGTACCGATCAGCAGAACCGCATCAGCCTCTTCCGCGCCCATCAGGGTGGGATTCAGGAGATACTGCTCCCGCACACCATTTGCCCCATATGTACTGCCAGCCGGTCGGCAGTCAGCCGACTTCACCCCAAGCGACTTCGCCAGATCATGCGCCGCCTTGACCTGCTCGACCTCAACAAGATCACCAGCAAGAAAACCAACCTTGTCCGCGGGTCCCTCAAGCAGCCCTGCCGTATGCGATAGAGCTTCTTTCCAGCTTGCCGGACGCAACTTTCCATTCTCACGAATATACGGCCTGTCCAGTCGCTGACGCGCCAGACCATCCCAGATGAACCGTGACTTGTCGGAGATCCACTCCTCATTCACTTCCTCATTCAGGACCGGCATGATGCGCATCACGGCATCGCCCTTGGCATCGACCCGGATAGCCGCGCCCATTGCATCCATGACATCGATCGACTCTGTCTTGCGCAGTTCCCAGGGCCGAGCATTGTAGGCGTATGGCTTGGACGTCAGCGCCCCGACAGGGCAAAGGTCGATCACATTGCCTGACAGTTCGGACTTCAGTGACTCTTCAAGATAGGTCGTGATCTCGGCATCTTCGCCGCGTGAAATCATGCCCAGTTCTTCTACACCGGCAACCTCTGCCGCAAAGCGGACACAACGCGTACACTGGATGCAACGCGTCATGATCGTCTTGACCAGCGGTCCCATATTCTTGTTCTCGACGGCACGCTTGTTCAGGGAATAGCGCGAACCGGAACGGCCATAGGCCATCGCCTGGTCCTGCAGGTCACACTCACCGCCCTGATCACAGATCGGGCAGTCCAGCGGGTGGTTGATGAGAAGAAATTCCATCACGCCATTGCGTGCCTTCTCGACATAATCACCCGTAGTCACGACGTTTGGCGGTGTCCCGTCCGGGTTCATACGCATCTCGCCAACAGTCTGCGCACAGCTTGCGATCGGCTTAGGCGCGCCCTTCCACTGGACGAGACACATACGGCAATTTCCTGCCACCGAGAGACGCTCGTGATAGCAGAAGCGCGGAATCTCGGCACCGGCTTCCTCACAGGCTTGCATCAGCGTGTAGGACTTGGGGACTTCGATATCCTTGCCGTCAATATTCAGCTTGAAAAGATCTTCAGCCATGAATCAGAACTCTTTCACGGGATTGAATTCAGGGGTTTGCGCGGCTGCATTCCAGCGCGCAAGGAGGTAGGTCGGTATAATCAGGAAAAGACCGCTGAGCATGGCGGAAGGTCGCCAGACACGTTGCACAACCACATCATGTGTCAGGCCTAGCAGAAGCGCCATGACAGCAACAGCGAACACCGCCCAGAGATACTTTGTTGAAACCAGCGCCATGAGGCCGAAGCCCGCCAATAGGCCAAGCTCCGCCGTGGGCAGCATCAGCACCGTCTCACGCAAGAGATCGCCGCCATGTATACGCACCATCAGGATCAGGCCGAAAACACTCGACCCGATCACGATAGCGCACCAGATGGCAGTAAGGATGTTGCGCAGGAGGCTCATTCTGTCCCTTGTTCCTATTCCGCTGCCACGACGGAACCACGAACCTGCGTGTGAGGTGCGCGGTACTTCGTGATCCGGTCTTCGATTTCATGGCGGAAGTGACGGATGAGGCCCTGGACCGGCCATGCGGCAGCATCGCCAAGCGCACAGATTGTATGACCTTCGACCTGCCCAGCCACATCCAGTAGCAGGTCGATCTCGTTCATTTCGGCCTCGCCTTTGGCCATCCGCTCCAGCACGCGCCACATCCAGCCAGTACCTTCCCGGCAAGGCGTGCACTGACCACAGCTCTCATGTTTGTAGAAATATGAAATGCGGGCAATCGCCTGGATCATGTCGGTGGACTTGTCCATCACAATGACGGCAGCCGTGCCGAGACCAGAGCGCAAGTCGCGAAGCGTGTCAAAATCCATATGAGCATCAAGGATCTGGTCAGCAGGGACGACCGGCACGGATGACCCACCCGGAATGACCGCTTTGAGATTATCCCAGCCGCCCTTGATACCGCCGCAGTGTGTCTCGATCAGCTCACGGAAGGTGATGGACATTTCTTCTTCGACATTGCACGGCTTGTTGACGTGGCCCGAGACGCAGAAAAGCTTGGTGCCGGTGTTGTTCGGACGGCCGAACCCGGCAAACCAGTCTGCCCCACGGCGCAGAATCGTTGGCGCGACAGCAATTGATTCCACATTGTTGACTGTCGTCGGGCAGCCATAAAGCCCGGCATTGGCAGGAAATGGCGGCTTCAGGCGGGGTTGGCCTTTCTTGCCTTCCAGGCTTTCCAGCAGCGCTGTTTCCTCGCCACAGATATATGCGCCGGCCCCGTGATGCATGTAGACGTCGAAGTCCCAGCCATTGACGTTGTCCTTGCCGATCAGCCGGGCCTCATAGGCCTCCTTGATCGCCTTCTCCATGGCTTCGCGTTCGGCAATGTACTCGCCGCGAACATAGATATAGCAGGCATGCGCGCGCATGGCATAGGACGCGACCATGCAGCCCTCGATAAAGAGGTGCGGGTCATGGCGCATGATTTCCCGGTCCTTACACGTGCCGGGCTCGGATTCGTCGGCATTGACGACGAGATAATGCGGCCGGTCGCGAACCTCTTTCGGCATGAAGGTCCACTTCAGCCCCGTCGGAAAACCTGCGCCGCCACGGCCTCGCAAACCAGACGCTTTTATCTGGTCGCAGATCCATTCAGGTGTCTGCTGAAGCATTTCACGCGTCAGGTACCACGCCCCACGCTTCTTCGCCTCTTCCAGATCAGGAGAGTGAAGACCGTAGAGATTGGTAAAGATGCGGTCCTTGTCCTGAAGCATCAGACTTTACCTTTCTTGCCGCCAGATGAGGAGTCGCCGTTTTCCAGAGCCTTGGCCTGCTTCACCCACTCGTCACGCCAGACACGTCCGCGGAAGACAAGCGACTGGTCGATCCATTTGATATTCTCTTCGGTCCATGCCGCAATCTGAGAAAACTTGCAGATACCTGCTTCATTGAGCTTCTTCTCGATCGTCGGTCCGACACCTTCGATCTTCTTCAGATCGTCAGCTTCGCCCTTCTTCACTTCGAGCGTTTCCGGCGGCTCACCCTCTACGCCGGGCTCCTCACGTTCCACATTGGTCGGGTCCTTACGGGGAGGCTCGCCTTTGGCTTCTGGCTCAGGCTTGTCCCCGGCTTCGGCCTCCGGAAGATTTGGCAGCACACCTGATGTATTGCGGCTTCCGTCATAAAGATCACCGGACTTCAGCGTCGTGGGCCCGCCTTCTGGCGCGCTTTTCTGACGATCGACAAAATTTCCAGGTGCGACATCGACCCCATTCCCGAGCTTGCCAAGAATTTCCTCAAGGCTTTCAACGGTCAGGTCTTCATAATAATAGTCATTGATCTGCACCATGGGAGCATTCACGCAGGCGCCCAGACACTCGACCTCTTCCCAGGACAGGCGGCCATCGTCGGTGACGGCCATCTTCTTGCCGATCTTCTGCTGGCATACTTCCTTAAGGTCATTGGCACCGCGCAACATGCACGGCGTCGTACCACAAAGCTGGACATGGTACTTACCGACCGGGGCCAGCTTGAACATGGTGTAGAAGGTCGCGACCTCATAGACGCGGATATAAGGCATCTCCAGGCGGTCAGCGACTTCACGCATGGCAGGCTCTGACAACCAACCATTATTGTCCTTCTGCGCGAGCCAAAGCAGCGGAATGACAGCCGAACGCTGCTTGTCCGCCGGATATTTCTCCCGCCAGAACGTGATCTTCGGTTCAGTCTCAGGCTTGAAGGTGAACTCGTCACCGCCAGCTTCCATGTCGAAACGGCGAAGCATTACGCAGCCCCTCCAGAAAAATATTCAAACGCGACCATCATTAGCGGTCGACCTCCCCGAACACGATGTCGAGCGTACCCAGGATAGCGGATACATCAGCCAGCATATGGCCCTTGCAGAGATGATCCATCGCAGCGAGATGCGGGTATCCCGGCGCACGAATCTTGGCCCTGTAGGGTCGGTTGCTGCCATCTGAAACCAGATACACGCCGAACTCGCCCTTTGGCGCCTCGACAGCGGCATACACTTCGCCTTCAGGCACGTGAAAGCCTTCTGTGTAAAGTTTGAAGTGATGGATCAGCGCTTCCATGGAGCGCTTCATCTCACCCCGGCGTGGCGGCGCGACCTTTGAGCCGGCCATGAGAACCTCACCTTCGGGCATGTTTTCTACGCACCACTTCATGATGTCATTCGCAATCAGCATCTCTTCCATGCGAACGACATAACGGTCGTAATTGTCGCCATTATTGCCAACGACGACCTGAAAGACGTCGCCCGGAATCTCATCGTAGATCTCATAAGGCTGGGAACGGCGCAGATCCCAGGCCAGGCCTGAACCACGCACCATGACCCCCGAGAACCCCCATTCCATGATCGTCTTTTCATCAACTACGCCGATATCGGCATTGCGCTGCTTGAAAATACGGTTTTCGCTCAGGAGACTTTCGATATAGCCAAGCTGCTCTGGAAACTCCTCGCAGAATGTCATGATATCATCGAGGAGTTCCTGCGGCAGGTCCTGATGGACCCCACCGGGCCGAAAATAGGCAGAGTGCATTCGTGACCCAGATGCGCGCTCATAGAATCCCATAAGCTTCTCACGCTCCTCGAAGCCCCAGGTAATCGGCGTCAGGGCGCCAACATCCATGGCCTGCGTCGTGATATTGAGCATATGAGAAAGGATGCGCCCCATTTCCGAGTAAAGCACACGGATAAACTTCGCACGGCGCGGAACCTCGACTCCAAGCAGGCGCTCGATGGCCAGGCACCAGGCGTGCTCCTGATTCATAGGCGCAACATAATCGAGCCTGTCGAAGTAAGGCAGGCCCTGAAGATAGGTCTTGTACTCGAGCAGTTTCTCGGTGCCCCGGTGCAGAAGACCGATATGACTGTCGATGCGGTCGACGACCTCACCGTCCAGATCCATGATCATACGCAGCACACCGTGCGCCGCCGGGTGTTGCGGGCCGAAGTTCAGCGTAAACTTGCGCTCATCGACATTCTCAGCCGTATCAGCCATCGCTCGGCTCCTTTTCGGCTTTCTCGTCGCCCGGCAATTCCTTGGTCATGCCTTCCCAAGGCGAGAGGAAATCAAAGTTTCTGTATTCCTGGACCAGCTGGACAGGCTCATTGATGACGCGCTTCTCGAGATCGTCATAGCGCACTTCCGTAAAGCCGGTGAGCGGGAAGTCCTTGCGCAACGGATAGCCCTCGAAGCCGTAGTCAGTGAGGATCCGGCGCATGTCCGGATGCCCGGCAAAGCGGATACCATACATGTCGAAGGCTTCACGCTCGAACCAGTCCGCACTGGGGTGAAGCTCGGTCAGGCTGGGCACTGGCGTCGCCTCATCGGCGGTAACCTTTATCCGGATACGCTGGTTCAGGCGCATCGACAGGAAATGGTAAACGACGTCGAAGCGCTCATTACGCTCCGGCCAGTCGACACCGCATATGTCGATGAGCGTCTCGAAGACGCACTGGTTATCATCCTTCAGGAACTTGGCGAGCTTCAGGATCGAATCCCGCTCGGCAATGATTGTGAGCTCGCCAAAGCTGACGTGAAAACTCTTCACGACGTCGGCGCACGTCTCACTGATGTGCTCGCCCAGTTCTTGCAAAGCGTCGGTCATTCCGCTCATCCTGATCGCTTACCGCTCAATCGAGCCTTCACGGCGAATTTTCTTCTGTAGCTGCAACATGCCATAGACCAGCGCTTCGGCGGTTGGCGGGCAGCCCGGCACATAGATATCGACCGGAACGATCCGGTCGCAGCCACGCACGACTGAATAGGAATAGTGGTAATAACCACCCCCATTCGCACACGACCCCATGGAAACCACATAGCGCGGCTCCGGCATCTGGTCGTAGACCTTGCGAAGCGCTGGCGCCATCTTGTTGGTCAACGTGCCGGCCACAATCATGACATCAGACTGTCGCGGTGACCCCCTCGGAGCCATGCCAAAGCGCTCAAGGTCATAACGCGGGTTGCCTGCCTGCATCATCTCGACAGCACAACAGGCCAGCCCGAACGTCATCCACATGAGCGAACCGGTACGCGCCCATGCAATCAGGTCATCCGCCTTGGCGGTAAAAAAGCCTTTATCGGCGAGATGGTCGGAGAGCCCGGCGAAGAATGGATCGTCAGGGCGGACATCATGCCCACCCTCAATACCAGCCCGGCTGGCTCCGAGTGCATATGGCTTGAAATCGTCGGCCATTTTATTCCCACTCCAGCGCCCCACGGCGCCATTCGTAGATGAAACCCACGGTCAGGACAGTCAGGAAAAGGACCATGGACCAGAACCCGAAAACACCGATTGCCCCAAGGCTGACAGCCCACGGGAACAAGAAGGCGACTTCGAGGTCAAAGATGATGAAAAGGATCGAAACGAGATAGAAACGGACATCGAATTTCATCCGCGCATCGTCGAAAGCATTAAAGCCGCACTCATAGGCCGAATTCTTCTCAGGATCAGGGTCTGACGGCGCAAGAATCGCCGAACCGACAATGAAGAGAAGAGAGAGAATGACACCCAGCCCGAGGAACAGGATCACCGGGAGATAATCGAGTGCAAACTGTTCAATCTCTGTCATGAGCGCAACTCCTGACCACTTGCCTTTGAAAGCGCCGGGTTAGGACGCTTTCGCGACCTTGGCAACCTGCCACCTCACCAATCATAGCCCTTCTGGCTGTAGATTTCGCCCTTGCAGCATGCGGCGAGGCGACGCGCTCAATGTAGCACGCACGAACAACTGGCCCAGGGCTTCGCGATCATTTGAAAATGGTGCCCGGGGGCGGAATTGAACCACCGACACGCGGATTTTCAATCCGCTGCTCTACCCCTGAGCTACCCGGGCAGGTCACTGGGGAACGCGCGTCATAGCCTTGCAGCCCTGGCTTGTCCAATCCCCTTTCCGAAGTTTTTGCAGAAAGCCTGCATTGGCTCAGCTGTAACGTGCGCTCACCTGCTCTTTCTTGGCGGCTTCGCCAGAGCGAACAGCCGCACAGGCCGATTCAAGATCCCGCAAATAGTCGTCGATCACATCGGCATGCTTTGGCGACAACATGAGATGCAGACTGCGTGGCTCCTTCGTGACCGAAGTGAACCAGCCGCGGTGAAACATCTCCGAATAGAGCGCAAAGGAATGAAGGTCAGGATGCCTGAAAGCAACAAGACCAAGGACCGGTTGCCCAAGAACCTCGAATCCAAGTGCCTTGAGCCCCGATTCGGCCCGCTTGCGCGTTTCGCATACCCGGCCCTGGAGGGCCTTGTATCCTTCGATGCCGAGATAATTCATCACCGCCCATGCGGCGGAGATCGCCCCGCCCGGCCGCGTCCCGGCCAGTGTCGGCGTTGTCATGGGCGCGCCGGACCAGCCATCAAACTTGAACGGCATGAAAGCATAGAGGTCATCGGAACGGAACAGCACGGTCGAGGCACCCTTCGCCGCATAACCATATTTGTGCAGGTCCGCGCTCATCGACATGACCCCCTCAACCTCGAAATCGAATGGCGGAACGTTTTCGCCGTTCATGCGCGCGAAGGGGGCGAAATAGCCCCCGACACAGGCATCAACATGCAGCCAGACATTCTTTTCTCTGGCGAGATCGCCAAGGGCCTCGATCGGGTCGATGATTCCATGTGGAAAATTCGGTGCCGAACCGACCATCATGATCGTGTTCGCATCCAGCTGTCCGGACATGGCCTCGGGATCGGCCCTGTAGCTACCATCGCTTTTGAGCGGCACACGGCGTATCTCAATATCCATCAGGTGCGCCGCCTTGTCGAAGGCCAGATGGGCCGATTGCGGCAAAACGATATTCGCCTGCTCCTTCGCCATGCCATTACTGCGGGCATAATCGCGAGCTGTCTTGATCGCCATGGTGATCGAATCGGTGCCGCCTGACGTCATGGCACCAGTCGCCCCTTCAGGCCCATGCAGCAGCCCCAGCGCCATGGAGATCACATCCTTCTCCATCTGCGCGAGCGAGGGAAACGCCATCGGCCCCAGCCCATTCTCGGACATGAAGGCGGTATAGGCAGCCTTCTGGACCTGCTCGATCTCTTCACCAGCGTTAAAAACATAAACCGCCGTGCGACCGTCACGCCACTTCGCATCGTTGGCGCCGCGCTCTTCGAGCATTGCGCGAACGGCTTCCCAGTCCTGACCTTTTTCCGGCATTCTCATGGAACTGTCCTCCCTTACGCGCAGCATAACGAAGACAGATACAATGGCGACCCCTGCAGGACTTGAACCTGCAACCATCGACTTAGAAGGTCGGTGCTCTATCCGGTTGAGCTAAGGGGCCAGCCTGTGGGTGTTCAGTGCGTCCAGGGCTGCTTGCGGTAGGCCGAGAAGTTCTGGGCGTAGGATTTCACCAGCCGCTTCGGCTCCCGTGGCTCATCCACCGTAAAAGTGAGTTCTTCGCGTTTGGCGTATTCAATCGCCTGCTCACGCGTTTCAAAATGCAGCCGCACCTGGCCGGTCGTGTCATTGATGCTGGTCCAGCCCATGACCGGATCGGCTGTGCGGTTGGCACCGGAGCGGAATTCGAGAACCCATTCGCGGGTCTTGCCGCGGCCGGACTGCATGGCCGTTTTTCTGGGCTTGTAGATCCGAGCGTCCATGACATGTCCTCCGGCGGTGCGGTTTGCCAATGGTCGGAGCGAGAGGATTCGAACCTCTGACCCCCTGGTCCCAAACCAGGTGCGCTACCAGGCTGCGCCACGCTCCGACATCGGATGCCCCTTCTATGAAGAGCCGGGCCAACGGGCAAGCCCTATTTAGCTGTGCGTCGCAGCACCCGGAAAGTTGCATCCGCCCGCGCGGCCAGCTGGTCGCCTTGTGTCAGCATATCTGCACACACATGAACGATGCCGTCATCGACAGAAAGCACCTCCGGATGGGCCTCAAGCCAGTCGCCAGGGCGAATCGTTCCGAAGAAACTCGTGGTCAGCTTCAGTGTCACTGACATCTTGCGCGTCGCATGCCAAACCGCCCAGGCGAGCGCGCCATCTGCAAAGGAACTGACCATGCCGCCATGCATGAACCCCATGCTATTACAATGACGCTCCAGGACCCAGATGCCACTTCTGAGGTCGTCCTTCGCGCTGGCCCGGCACACAGGACCATTGCGCGTGGTGAAAGGCCCGCGTGAACGGGAGACCTCAAAACCGGGTGGTGGCGCAGCAGCCTCGGATTTATCCGTCATTTGTTCCGAAAATCGCGTGATTCACAGTATCACCGGGCTTGATGCCAAGCTCTGCTGCACGCCCGCCATTGATCTCAAGGACACCTTTCACCGGCATGCCCGGAGAGATGGTTCTCAGCGATCCGGGAACCGTATTACGAGCGATCATCTGGATGGTGCCGTCGCTGGCGATGAAAATCATGTCCAGCGGGATCAGTGTATTCTTCATCCACATCGCCGGTTCACGGGGATTGCCAAAATCGAAAAGCATTCCCGCATTCTCGGGTAAGGATTCGCGCTCCATCAGCCCGAAAGAAATCTCCTCCGGCTCATCCGCGATCTCGATTGAAAATTCTACTGCGCCCTCTTCTGTCGTGATGGACAGTGTCCCCGTTTCGAGACCATCCGTTTCGGCGGGCGCTTCTTCCGTGGAAGCGTCCTGGGCAATAACCGGCGCGGCCTGAACCGCGGTCAGGGCGAGGAATACGGAAATGATTGGAAGAGCATGTTTCATCAGGCCCGTTTAGCGCCATCGCCAGAGCGCGGCAACTACCCTTGATCGCCCATTTCCGGATACGCCGTGGAGACATGATCGCCCTTGGGACCGGATTCCACGATTGCCTTGAGCATGGTGCCACTGTCGACACCTGAAATGCCGCCGCGCCGCAATACGGAGATATGCAGGAAGATGTCCGTCTCGCTATTGGGGCGGTTCACGAAGCCAAACCCCTTGGTGGCATTGAACCATTTCACAATTACCGTCTCGGGCTCACGTGAGTATCCGTCCTCTATCGCCTGGACTGCTTTTGGACGATCCATCTCGATAATGGCCCTGACCTGCCAGCCTCGCGGGCTTTTCACGGCGTCGCAGACAATATGCGCACCTTCGTCAGCATATGTCTGGCCAACATCGCGCAGACAGGAAACATGTAGCATTACGTCTGTTTCAACGCCGTCACTGCCGACAGCCTCCGCTGATGGCACAACAAAGCCATAGCCCTTCGCCACATCGAACCACTTCACATGGCCGCTCACCCTGACCGCAGGCGAGGCACCAGCTAGCTTATTATTGGACGTCACTGCACTCATCTACCATCACACCCCAGTATAGGATGATATGAAGCTTGGCATGGAAAGTCATCCCCAAGATGGGGTGACTTTCGCCAAATGATTGAATTTTGTGCTGTGGTGGCACTCCCTAGGGGAATCGAACCCCTCTTTCCAGGTTGAAAACCTGGCGTCCTAACCGATAGACGAAGGGAGCACTCGGTTGGAGGCCGAGCGTATAGCGAGGCTTCGAAGGCGGTTCAAGTCGAGTTTCAGCATACAAGCCGAATTTTATCAGTTGGAAGACACTTTCGCTGCATCCAGCACTTCCAGCTGGACCCTGCGACGCCCGTTCCATTCATTTATCTTGAGGCGGCCGGCCAGATGGACCGGCGTTCCGGACATCAGCGCCTGACCGACATCTGTGTCAGCACTACGCCATGAAATGCACTCAAGCCGTGCCGAGCCGTCATCAGCGAAAAACCGCACATGATTCTGCCCGACAATACGGCCGGAAACAGGTCGTACATCCCGCATCGCAAATACCGGCTGCGGGGCCCCTTGTCCGAAAGGCCCCAAAGCTTCCAGCTGATCACAAAGCTCCAGTGTCGCCGCGGCTGGCGACAAGACCCCGTCAATCTCCAGTCGTCTTGCCTCAGCCCGCTCATCCTTGAAAGCGCTCATATGGTCCTGCATCCAGCGGGAGAACGCCTCGATCCGCTCAGGCTCAATACTGAGACCTCCCGCCATGGCGTGCCCGCCACCAGACACAATCATTCCCTCACGCGCCGCCTGGCTGATCGCCGCGCCGATATTAACGCCCTTCACAGAACGCGCAGACCCCTTGGCGACGGGGCCAAGCCCCTCTCCCCAGCCAATCACGATACTCGGCAGGTGGAACCTGTCTTTCAGACGCCCGGCGACAATCCCGATAATCCCTGGATGCCAGCCTTCGCCCGAAGCAACGAGGACACCGCAATCAGCCTGGCGCTCGATCTCGCGTTCCGCCTGCGCAATGGCTTTTTCAAGGATTGCGGCTTCAACAGCCTTGCGGTCACTGTTCAGGCCATCCAGCTGCTCGGCAAGCGCAATCGCCTCCGAGCGGTCATCTGTAGCCAGCAGTTTCGCCGCAAGCCACGGATCGCCTACGCGCCCCCCCGCATTGAGCCGTGGGCCGAGCATGAAGGTCGCGTGGTATACACTTTCAACAGCGCCGATCCCAGCGACGTCGGCCAGAGCCCGTAAGCCGGGATTGTTCCCTTTCGACATGATCTTGAGCCCCTGCCGGACAAAAGCGCGATTGGCATCCTGCAAGGGCGACATGTCACACAGCGTTCCGAGGGCACACAGATCCAGCCATTGCAGGATGTCGGGGTGTCCTGTCTGCGGCGCATCTCCCCTCTCACGTGACACCTTGTTCATCGCCGCCAGCAGCACGAAGACAACACCTGCCGCTGCAAGGTGCCCATAGCCTGAGGTATCGTCGGCGCGATTCGGATTGACGAGTGCCGTCGTCTCAGGAAGCTCTGTTCCCATAAGATGGTGATCAATAACTATTACGGGCAGGCCGATCCTGCGGGCTTCTTCCAGGGCCTCCGTTGCAGCAGCCCCGCAATCCACCGTCACCACAAGGTCTGCGCCCTGCTCTTTCAGGTGCCGGAATGCCGCCGGTGACGGCCCGTACCCCTCCAGCAGGCGGTCAGGTACATAAAGTCCGATATCGCTGCCCCAATGCCGGAAATAGCGCGTCAGCAGGGCTGACGATGTGCCGCCATCCACGTCGTAGTCGGCAAAGACGACCACTTTCATGCGCTCTTTGATGGCATCCAGCAGAAGCCCTGCGGCCTTTTCCATATCCTGGAAACTCGCTGGATCAGGGAAGGTGTCCTTGAGCTTGGGTTGCATGTACGCCTGCGCCTGGTCGTGCCCAACACCCCGCGCAAGAAGCAAACGGCAGACCAGGTCTGGCAGACCTGTTTTCAGGGTATATTGCCGGACCGCATCGGGCTCCGGCGAGCTCAACGACCAGAACCGTCCTGACAGTGACTGCTCGACATCAAATAGCCGCTCCGTCTCCGTCATGATCTTCCAGCCATGCTTACGCGCTGCGATGGCGTGACGTGATCTTGCGAACCATACCGTCAGCAGAGCTCATCACCAGTGTATCGGTAATCGTCACACCGCCCTGAGAGATCACACCATCAACAAGTCCGCCTTTGGTCACGCCTGTTGCACAGAAAACCGTTTCGCTGCTTGCCAGCTCATCAAGGTTATATTTGCGGTCGAATTCTTCGATCCCGACCCGGCTGGCCCGGCCTCTTTCAGTATCGTTCCGGAACACAAGACGGCCCTGCATCTGCCCGCCGACACACTTGAGTGCAGCCGCAGCGAGCACGCCCTCAGGCGCGCCCCCCTGCCCGAGATAGATGTCGACACCTGTATCGGCATTGGTTGTATTGATAACGCCAGCCACATCGCCGTCCGAAATCAGGCTTATGCGCGCCCCGACGCTGCGAAGGCTCTCGATGATGTCGGCATGGCGCGGACGGTCCAGTACGCAGGCCGTCATTGCCTCGACCGGGCGACCAGCAACCTTGGCCATGGCCTTGATGTTTTCAGCCGGTGTCGCGTCAAGATCGACAACGCCATCCGGGTATCCCGGTCCGATCGCAATCTTGTCCATATAGGTGTCCGGCGCATGCAGCAGACCACCACGCGGCGCGATGGCGAGCACAGCCAGCGCATTCGCCATGGCCTTTGCTGTCAGCGTCGTTCCCTCAAGCGGATCCAGCGCAATGTCGATCTGCGGGCCGTCACCTGTTCCGACCTCCTCGCCGATAAACAGCATTGGCGCTTCATCGCGCTCGCCTTCCCCGATCACGATCCGACCCTGAAAATTCACAGAGTTGAACGCGGTACGCATGGCGTCCACAGCAGCCTGGTCAGCTGCCTTCTCATCGCCCATTCCGGCCAGTTTTGACGCAGCGATCGCTGCTACTTCCGTTACTCTGACCATCGCATCGGAAAGATGCGGCACAAGCACACTGTCTGCCATGTCATTCACTTCCGGCCATTGCCCCAGACCGGTTCCCTTTAATCAGTTGAATCCTCGATCGCCATGATCTGAGGTTGGCCCACACTAGATTCGAGTTCGCGAACACGCTCACTCGCATCGTTCATTTCCCTGCGCGAGCACGTATGCGTCACGATCGCGACGGGTGCGGCACCATTCTCGTCTGCCGAATCCTGCAGGAGTTTGTCGACCGATACGCCGCTTTCCGCAAGCGCTTCTGTCAACTCTGCCAGCGCACCGGCACGGTCTGCCAGCCGAACGCGCAGGAAGAAGGCAGACCTCTCATCGGTATCAGCAAAGACAAACTTGCGGATGCCGTGATGCTCAGCGCGACCGAAGGCCGGGCGCGCAATCGGGTTGAAGAGTTTTGCAACATCCCCCATGACCGCACTCGCCGTGGGCCCCGGACCGGCCCCCGGCCCCGTCAACGTGACGGCACCGAGAGGCTCTCCTTCGACACGCACCATGTTCAGGCTGCCATTGACGCGGGCCAATGGGTGCCCGGTCGGCATTGCCAGTGGTTCGACACGACAGACAACTTCATCATCCTTGGTGATCTTGCCTTCTGCGATCAGCTTGATGCGCAGGCCAAGCCGGTCAGCGAGATCGAGATCGAGCAGCTCGACCCCATCTACTCCACGTACAGCAACCTTTGAAAAATCGAGATCGGCCGAGAATGCGATAGCCGCAAGAATCGCTGCCTTGTGAGCCGCATCCATACCCGACACATCAAGCGTGGGATCAGCTTCAGCGTAGCCAAGGCGCTGCGCCTCGGCGAGGACCACATCGTATGGCCGGCGTGAGGCGAGCATTTCACTTGCAAGGAAATTACAAGTGCCATTGAGGATGCCGGTCACGCGCTTGACTTCCACGCCCGCCAGCGAGTCCCGCAGCACACGCACTACCGGCACACCGCCTGCGACCGACGCCTCGAACAGCAGGTCAACACCATTCTCACGCGCCAGCTCGGCCAACTCCTGCCCGTGCATGGCAATGAGCGCCTTGTTGGCCGTGATCACAGCCTTGCCAGACTTGAGTGCCGTTTCGACCGCAACCTTTGCCGGCCCGTCCGAGCCACCGATCAGCTCGACAAACACGTTGATGCTGTCGTCTTCGGCCAGCCGCGTTGCATCGTCGAACCATTCATACTGATCCGTCGAAACCGGACGGTTACGGTTGCGGTTTCGTGCCGTGACACCCGCAATCTCGACCTTGCCCGGCAGGCGCAGCGATTCCTGTTTCTGAACGAGATCTACCAGACCGCACCCGACATGACCGAGCCCGGCGATACCTAATTTCAATGACGTCAAACCCCTTGTCCTCCGGCACGCAATTCCTGAACGCGGCCCCTGCTATCAGCTTCCTTCGCCTGAAGGAACCGCTTGATGTTACGTGCAGCCTGACGAATGCGCTGTTCGTTCTCGACAAGGGCAATCCGGACATAACCATCCCCGCGTTCGCCAAACCCGGCGCCCGGAGCAACAGCGACCCCTGCTTCATTTATCAGTTCAAGCGCAAATTCGACGCTGCCCATATGCTTGCAGGCTTCCGGGATAGGCGCCCAGCAGAACATGGAGGCCGATGGAACAGGCATATCCCAGCCCGCACGTCTGAAGCTCTCAATCAGCGTGTCGCGGCGCGCGCGATAGATCTGCCGGTTCTGCTCAACGCACTCCTGCGGGCCATCCAGAGCGGCCGTAGCGGCCACCTGGATCGGGGTGAAGGCGCCATAATCGAGATAGGACTTCACCCGCGCCAAGGCAGAAATCAGGCGTTCGTTGCCTGCCGCAAACCCGATCCGCCAGCCAGCCATGGAATATGTCTTCGACATGGTCGTCGTTTCAACAGCGATATCCTTCGCGCCATCCACCTGCAGTATGGAAGGCGGAGGATCGTCAAAATAGATCTCATTATAGGCGAGGTCGGAAAGCACCCAGATATCGTGTTTCTTGGCGATGCGGACCGCTTCCTTGTAGAAATCAAGATCCGCCGTCGCCGCCGTCGGGTTGGATGGATAGCACAGAACCATCGCCGTTGGCGGAGGAACACTATAGCGAATGGCCGCCCCGAGGTTTGAAAGATACTGCTCAGGCGTGTGGGCTGGCACTCCGCGGATCGAGGCGCCCGCTATGATGAAGCCGAACGAGTGCAGCGGATAAGAGGGGTCCGGTGTCAGGATGACATCACCCGGCGCGGTAATCGCCTGCGCAAGATTGGCAAAACCTTCCTTCGACCCAAGCGTCACGATGGCTTCGCGATCCTGATCGAGCTTTACGCCAAAACGACGGTCATAATATTGAACCAGCGAACGGCGCAGGCCACGAATACCGCGTGAGGCAGAATAGCCGTTTACATCCGGCTTGCGCGCCGTCTCGCAGAGCTTGTCGACAATGTGACCCGGCGTCGGCAGATCAGGATTGCCCATGCCGAGGTCAATGATGTCCGCACCCTCGGCCCGGAGCGCCGCCTTGCGGCGGTTCACCTGCTCGAAGACATAGGGTGGCAGTCGTCTGATCTTGTAGAATTCGCCCGGCATGGGCTGTCTCCTGCTTTGTCCGTGCGGCGTATGCAATCCCTTTTATCTAGCGCCGGGCGCGTGGGCGCTCAAATAACGCAAAAAGGGAGGTGATCTCTTCTTCTGTAAGAAAGTCCGAAGGCGTATCAAGTGATACAACTTGCTGGCGCTTCTCGAGGCCCCAGGCCCTGATCTCAGCCGGTGTCATGGAAACTGTCGCGGAACGTGGGTCATTGAAGAACGCCGTCCGGAGCGCCTCTCTTTCGTCAGCTGTTTTGACAAGGCCACTCTGGCGCGCTTCATAGCTTGTATTGGCAGGCACGCGCGAAAGCTTGGGGTAGCCTTTACCCTGAAACTCGGCTTTCCGGGCTTCATACCAGTCAGGAGTCGCACTTCCGGCATCCGAAGAACTGCCCAGAGAACCTGCACACCCGGTCAGTATAATACAAAACAGCATCGCAATTGTGCGCATCCGTCAGATTTTCCTTGTTCGCTGATGATTCCGGAAACGTTTCTTCCCTATATATGTTTGACTAGAATGGCGAGAGTAAGGTGAAAGAGGGACGGCAGAAGCCATGGACGACCGCGACCAGAAGAGTCTGAACACGCTTTTATCGGAGCAGTCTCCTGAACAGTTGCAGGCCATTGGACAGGCACTGGCGGAAGCTGCCGCCGAGTCGCACGCCCTTCTCAGCGAAGTCATGTCTTCGAGCTCGGCCGGCATGGAGATTCCGGAGAATGCAGATCCATTCGGCATGATGGATACCTATGGCCGGCTCGGTAAATCGCTGGCCACGAACCCTTCCGCCCTGATGACGGCGAACCTCGATCTCTGGATGAGCTGGGTGAATCTCTGGAAGGATTTCACCACCGGAGAAATCGGGACGTCCGGCGACAAGCGCTTCAAGGACCCGGAGTGGTCGGCTAATCCGGCATTTGAGTTCATGCGCCGAGCCTATGAACTCAATGCCGAGTGGATGCTGTCGCTCCTGAACGCGGCCGATGACCTCTCGGACGCCGACAGGCGCAAGGCCCGCTTCTACATGCGTCAGACTGTCGACGCGTTATCGCCGACAAACTTCTTTGCCACCAATCCATCCGCCCTCAAGGCAATGCTTGAGACCGGCGGGCAAAGCCTTGTCGAAGGACTGCGCAATGCGCGCGCGGACATGCGTAAGGGCCGCGGCAAGCTCGCTATCAGCCAGACTGATGAAACCTCGTTCGAGGTCGGTCGCAACGTCGCCACCGCGCCGGGCAAGGTTGTTTACCGCAACCGGCTCATCGAACTGCTGCAATTCGAACCAGCCACGGAAAAGGTCCATGCCCGCCCGCTGCTGATCTTCCCACCCTGGATCAACAAGTATTACATCCTCGACCTTAGCGAACGCAATTCGATGATCCGCTGGCTGGTCAGCCAGGGCTTTACGGTTTTTGTTGTTTCATGGCGCTCTGCTGATGAAGAGACCCGTGAACTCACATGGGATGACTATGTCAGCGAAGGCGTGATGGCTGCCCTGCACGAGGTCACGACCCGGACCGGCTCCAGTGACGTCAACACAGTCGGTTACTGTATCGGCGGCACGCTACTCACCAGCGCGCTGGCCTATATGGCGCAGTCCGAAGACCGGCGCATCGCCTCGGCGACATTCTTCGCCTCACAGTCGGATTTCAGCGATGCGGGCGACCTCATGGTGTTTGCCGACGAGACATCCCGGAAAACTGTCGGCCAGGTCATCGAGGCCAATAATGGCATCATGCCCGGCGAACTCATGGGCGAAACGTTCAACTGGCTTCGCCCGGTCGATCTCGTCTGGCGCTATGTCGTCGACAACTACATGCTCGGCAAGAAGCCGCGCCCGTTCGACCTGCTCTACTGGAACGCCGACCAGACCAATATTCCCGGCAAGACACACCGCACCTATCTCGATGCCTTCTATGGTGAGAACAGGCTCAGCCGTGGCGAGTTCAGTGTCCTCGGCAAGACGGTGAGCATGGAGGACATCGACATACCCGTCACGATCCAGGCCAGTCGTGAAGATCATATCTGCCCTTGGCATTCAATCTATCGCGGGGCACAGCGGTATGGTGGCGACGTCAATTTCATTCTGGCCGGATCAGGCCATATTGCGGGGGTCATCAACCATCCCGACGCTCAAAAATACCAGCACTGGATGAATGACACGCTGCCGGACACACCAGAAGCCTGGCTTGCGGATGCTGAAGAGTTGAAGGGATCATGGTGGCCAAGCTGGATGCGGTGGCTCAAACCGATTGCGGGTGAGATGGTCACTGCAAAGCCTGTCCCGGACAGGGGGCTTGGCGAGGCCCCTGGTACATATGTGAAGATGCGCCTGAAACCAATCGCGGACGGAGAGAAACCCTCTACCGACTACGCCAAGCCGGCCAAAGCCGCGCCAAAGAAAACGAAAAGTACCTCGACAGCCGCCAGCAAGACTGCGAGCGCCAAGGCCAAGACCAGTACCGCCAGTAACGCAGCCAAGTCGAAAAAGCCTGCCGCGTCGGCAAAACGGAAATCCGGCAGCAGGAAGAATCAGGGGAAGAGCGGCAGGAGCACATCCAGCCCAAGCGCCTGATCCCACCCCATCATCAGATTGAAGTTCTGGATCGCCTGGCCGCTCGAGCCTTTCACAAGATTGTCGATCACGCCGAGAATCACAACGCGGCCGGATGCCCGATCCGGGAAAACTGCAATACGGCACTGGTTTGTACCACGCACATGACGCGTGTCTGGCGGTGGCGAGCCGAGCGGCAGAACATCCACGAATGGCTGGCCTGAATAGGTCTTCTCCAGGGCGGCATGGATCGCGTCGGCATCCCCGCGCACATGGCAGGTCACGAGTTCACCACGTGTCATCGGCAACAGATGCGGCGTAAACGTCACTTCCACCGAATCGTCCCCGGACCGCAGTCTTAGCTCCTGCTCGATCTCAGGTGTGTGACGGTGCGTGCCAACACCATAGGCGTGCACGCCTTCGCTGACCTCACAGAAAAGGTTGCCTTCCTTGAGCCCGCGTCCGGCGCCTGACGCCCCGGTCTTGGCGTCGATGATAATCGTGTTCGTATCAATCAGCAGCGGCTTCATGAGCGGCAGCAGCACAAGCAGTGCAGCAGTCGGATAACACCCTGGACACGCGACAAGCCCTGCCCCCGAAAGCTGTTCGGCATAAAGCTCGCTCAATCCATATACAGCCGACGCCGTACGCTCTGGCGACAGGTGTTCACGTCCATAGGCAGCTGAGTATATCTTCGCATCGCGGAACCTGTAATCGGCGGACAGATCGACGACCTTCACATGCTCCGGCAATGTTTCTATCAGGTCCTGTGAAGTCCCATGCGGCAAGCAGCCGAAGGCCACATCAATATCGTCCCAGCGAACATCATCCGCCTTCACAACATTCAGGTTATCCGCACCTGAAAAGTATGGAAAAATCTCTGACAGGGTCTTGCCAGCCAGTGCGTTACCCGTCGCTGCCACAGCATCCACACGGGGATGGTTTCGAAGCAGGCGAACCGTCTCTGCTCCGGTATAGCCCGATGCCCCCAGAACAGCGGCTTTCAGCGGCGTCTTCGTCATGGCTTTTTCCTTGTCATGCTTGAAGGCAAATAAAAAGGGCGCTTCCGGAAGAAGCGCCCTTTTCGAACTCTTTGATCGTAAGACCTAGCGCTTCGAGAACTGGAAGCTGCGGCGAGCCTTGGCCCGGCCATACTTCTTGCGCTCGACGGTACGCGGGTCACGTGTCAGATAGCCGAACGGCTTCAGCACGGCGCGCAGGGCCGGATCGTAATTGACCAGGGCGCGAGCAATACCATGACGCACAGCGCCAGCCTGTCCGGAGAGGCCAGATCCGCGAACCGTGCAGATGACATCGAACTCGGTACGGCGGTCAGCTTCGACCAGCGGCTGCTCGATAACCATGCGCAGCACAGGGCGAGCGAAATACTGCTCCTGATCCTTGCCGTTGACCGTGATCTTGCCGGTGCCTGGCTTGATCCAGACGCGGGCGGTTGCCGACTTGCGGCGGCCCGTGCCGTAGGAACGGCCATGCTCGTCAATCTTCGGCTCTGCCAGCACAACCTCTTCGGTGGCTGCAGCTTCGCCGCTGGTGACGGTTTTCAGGTCTTCTAGAGAATTGGCTGTATCGGACATGCTAATCAGTCGTCCCTCAGGTTCTTCACGTTCATCGACGCAAAATCGACGGTTTCCGGTTTCTGGGCTTCATGCGGATGCTCGCTGCCAGCATAGACCCGCAGCTTGGAAAGCTGCTGGCGGGCCAGAGAGCTTTCGCCCGGCATCATACGCTTGACGGCCATCTGGACAGCCCGCTCCGGGAAACGGCCAGAGAGAATCTTCTCGGCGGTCGTTTTCTTGATGCCACCCGGGTATCCGGTATGACGGTAATATGTCTTGTCGCGAAGCTTGTTTCCTGTGAACCGTGCCTTCTCGGCATTGATCACGATGACATGGTCGCCTGTATCGATATGTGGCGTGAAGTCAGCGCGATGCTTGCCCCGCAGGCGTTTGGCAACATATGAAGCGAGACGACCGATAACGACATCCGTCGCATCGATGACGATCCACTTGTTCTCCACGTCAGCTGGTGCGTTATAAGTCTTCATTGCTCCTCGGGAGCCTCTCATTCGGAGTGTTGGAATATGTTCAAGCGCCCGCGTTTAAGTGCGCAGACCTTCCCTGTCAACGCAGGGGTTGCCGGTTTCCTGCTTTTCTATGCCGTGTCCTGCTCAGGTCCGCAAGAGCCAGCAGAACCCACCCCTGACCAATCACAGGCGCCTGCTCCTGAACAACCCCGCGACCAGGCAGAGGAACAGGCCATCCCACCCGGCAGCCTTCCGGCTGTCTGGATGACACGTACCCTCGACCGGCCAATCAGAAGCATCGGCATTACGGGCGGTGCCGGCTCATCCTTCGCAGTCGCCTATGAAACAGGTGGGCTACAACTTTTCAATTTTGATGCCGAACGTCTGACCAGCATTTCCGATCATGATGTAAAGGCGCTCGCTGAGGGGCGCTATGTAATGATCTCCGGCACACCCGTCACACTCTATCCCGGTATCGGGAGCGAAGGTGACATGAAAGTCTGGATCTATGGTGGTGGCCTGTCCGAAGCCATTGAATATGACCTCAAGGGCGGGGATGGAGCCTCACTTGCCGGGATGTGCACCACACGTCCCGAAACCGGAAGCGACGCCCTGATTCGCATTGCCTACTGGACAGAAGCCTCTTCCACGATGCTGGAAGTCGGGGATCTCGTTGAACGCAATGAAGAGCTTGAATGGGTGAAGACCAGCGAGCTCTCCGCGGATCAGGCCATCACGGCCTGCACCTTTACCGACGGTGAGCCGGAAACCTTCACTTCCCCGGTTGCTGGTGCAGCCGGTCTGAAGCGGTTCAACGAGCGTACACTTGTGACACTCGGTGAAGACGGTGCGATAGATGTCCGCGACAGCGAGGGTGAGACCGAACGCTATGACATCCTTGATGGCATAACGGTCGTCGTTCCCGATCAGCCAAAAGCTATCGCAGCAACCGGTGATGCCCGCGGGGGCGGCTATCCAGGCGGATTGATCGTGCTTGGCGGCGATATCGAGCCGGGAGATCACCGCGTCGTCATGGTGGACCCGAGCAAGATTACGCTTACACCGCTGACAGCTCCCGTTGCGGGGCAGTAAGCCAGACCAGTCGCACACAGGCGGTAAAGACAATAACCCCAAGCGCCTGATGCACGATTGCAAGCTCTAGAGGGGCACCGTGAACCAGTGTCACGATGCCCCACACAGCCTGAAGTGTAATCAGCACAGCGATTGTCGAGACTTCACGCCAGCCTGCCTGCCCCCATTTGAAGACGACGCAGGCCAGCGACAGTCCCCATATGACATAGGCCAAGAAGCGGTGATTGAACTGGGTTGCCGCACGGCCTTCAAACAGGCTGCGAAGCCCCAGCTCACCCTCGACATAGTTCGACGGGAAAAACGCACCGGACATGTATGGCCAGTCCGTATACGTCCGGCCTGCATCCAGCCCTGCGACAAGCGCCCCGCTCGCCATCTGCAGGGTGACGAGGCCGAGCAGTACCAACGCCGCCAGGCGCAGGCCGCTGACAGGCTTCAGTCTCGCCCTGTGCCCGAGATCCAGCCAGAGCCAGAACGTGTAGCCGATAATTATGAGCGCCAGCATGAAGTGGGTCGCCAGCCTGTAAGGTGCGACATCAAGCCGGTCTGTATCTCCGATACCGCTGGCCACCATCCACCAGCCGATAAACCCCTGCAGCCCACCAAGTCCGATGAGAACAATCAGGCGGTTGCGCAGGGCCGGGCTCAACCAGTTCTTCATCCAGAACCAGACTAGGCCGCCGACCGCGACGAGCCCGATAAGACGCCCGAAAAGCCTGTGCCCCCACTCCCACCAGTAGATATACTGGAACTCAGACAGCGTCATATTGTAGTTCTGCTGCTGGAATTCCGCCGTCTGCTGATACTTGGCAAATTCTGCTGCCCATGCCGCATCCCCCAATGGCGGAATCGCGCCACTTATCGGGTCCCATTCCGTGATCGAAAGCCCGGAATCAGTCAGCCGTGTCATCCCGCCAATCAGGATCATGGCATAGACCATCAGCGCGATCAGGATCAGCCAGCGGCGAATCCAACGTGCGGCGATATCACTTTTTGCGGCAGACCTCATAAAGTCCTATCTGACAGCCAGTATATGAATCGCAAGCGGTTATGGCGTCGCATGCGGCCTGAAGCAGATGGGAGATCCAAGTGCGCAAGATCATTGCCAGCATCATCATGCTGCTTTTCCTCGCCTTCTGGATATTCCTTGCCGCCACCATTGGGACGCGCATGACAGATGCGCCCTTCTGGATTCAGCTCATTTTCTACATCGTCGCAGGCTTTGCCTGGGTATTTCCACTCCGCCCGCTCATGCGATGGATGAACACACCACCTACTTGATCCGGAAGACTACCTGTCTTCTGGATTGTCGTCTGGGTCAGACCTGTTCGCGAGCCCGGCTTCCCGGCGCAGCCGCGCAAACATCTCGGCGGGATCATCGCTGCGTTGCTCTTCATCCGGTTGCTGCTCATCTCCCGTCACTTCCGGCGGCACTGTCTCAGGTGTAGGCGGCGGATCCCCAGCCGCCACATCTGCGGAGGGGCGCAGCCCGCCAGAGACCTGTCCGGACATGTCAGCGAGCCTTGTCTCGCCCCCAATCAGGGTCTGGCCTGGCTCGACCAGAATGGCAATTTCTTCGGGAATGAAGACATCACACCAGCCACCGGCGCGGCGTTTCGCAATCGTCTTTCCTGAAGACACGCGGTCACCGGCATCCGAACGCGTCTCAAGCGTTGGCCCAAGCCCGCCTGCCGCCAAGCTGATACCGGCCTGAACATCATCGCCCCCAATCGTGAAGTAGAGCCGCTTCAGACCTTCATCGTTAGGATAGGTGGCGGCAAACTGACGGGCTTCACCCTCATCCTGGGAGAGATGGTCAATCGTCCCGGCAATGGGCGCGTGAATATTTGTGATCGCAAAGGGCGAAGACGAGATACGCACGCGCATGCAACCCGCCGGCATCCGTAGAGATTCCGGGGGATCGGCCTCCTCAATGGACACAACAATGCCGTCACACGGGGCCAGAATTAGCGAGGCGTCCTCTGGTGGAACCCGTTCAGCCGTGCGTGTCGCAAAAAGGAGGGCCAGTCCCGGCAGGAAACCGAGCAGGAAAAGCGGCTCCCACAACATTCCCAGCAAGACGCCAATAAGCCCTCCGGCAAGGAACGCGATGATACCTTCGAGATCGAATCCCCCATGCCACCAGGGGAAACTGCGATCCGACAGGGTGTTATTTCGATTGGCCATGCGTGCCTATCCTATTCTTCGACTGTGGCGAGCTGGTCCCGTGCCGCCTGTCTGGCCCACATACGGGAATACACGCCGTCTTCATGCAGAAGCGTATCATGGGCGCCACGCTCCACAATACGGCCTTCTTCGAGAACAATGATTTCATCGGCGTTCTGCACAGTCGACAGGCGGTGCGCGACCGTCAGCGTCGTGCGCCCCTTAGAAGCCTCGTCGAGCGCTTCCTGAACAGCCGCCTCAGTCGCGCTATCGAGGGCAGAAGTCGCCTCATCCAGCACCAGAATCGCAGGATTGGCGAGGATGACCCGTGCGATACCGACACGTTGCTTTTCACCTCCGGAAAGTTTCAGGCCACGTTCTCCGACGCGGGTCTCCCACCCGTCAGGAAGTGACTGGACGAACGGCAGGAGTTGCGCCCGGCGCGCGGCATCCTTGATTTCAGCTTCGCTCGCTTCGGGGCGGGCATAGGCGATGTTCGACCGGATTGTATCGTTGAAAAGCACGACATCCTGCGGCACCAGGCCAAGCGTTGTGCGCAGGGATGTCTGCGTCAGGTCGCGCACATCATGCCCGTCAACGAGGACCTGACCAGCATCGACTTCGTAGAACCTGAAGAGCAGCTTCAGCAGTGTGGACTTGCCGGCGCCGGACGTCCCCACGAAAGCGACTTTGCGCCCCGGCGAGACCTTGAACGATATATCCTGTACACCCACAGCGCGGGCGTCATGGGTGAAAGCCACATCCCTGAACTCGACTTCGCCTTCCGGCTTATCAAGCTTCCGCGCATCTGGCCGGTCCGCCACTTCCGGCACCATGCTGAGCAGGCCGTGCAGTTTCTCCAGATCGACAGCGCCCTGCTTGATTTCACGCCAGGCAAAACCGAGAATGTTCAACGGCGCATAGAGGCTCATCAGAACCATCATCACTGCCGTCAGATCGCCGATCTTCATTGTGCCCTGTGAATAGTTCCATGCCGACAGGGCGAGCACGGCGAGCAGCCCGGCATTCATGATGAACGCCTGAAGCCCGTTCAGCAGATACATGCTGCGCATCACCTCGACGAAGCGCTTGTTGTAACGGCTCATGGCCCGGTCATAGCGATGGGTCTCGCGCTCTTCCGCGGCGAAGGCCTTCACCGTCTCGAAATTTGTGAGCGTATCGATGGATACCGCACGCAACTCAGTGTCGGCCAGGTTCATATGACGGCGCTGGCGCACCCGCCACTCCGTGATCACCACCGTAACCACCCCATAAATGGCAATCGTCACAATCGCGATCAGTGCCAGCCTGTAATCATAAGCCGCCCCGAGCGCGATCGCCGCCAAGAAGAGGCGCACGAAAGTCGGTCCGATATTGAAAGCCAGGAACCGGATCAGATAGTCGATCGCGCTGGCGCCACGTTCGATCATGCGGTTGAGTGCGCCAGACCTCCGTGTCTGGTGAAAGCCGAGCGAAAGGGACTGCGCATGGCCGAATGCATCGACACAGGCCAGTCGCTGCGCATCCTGGCTGACAGGGCTGAACAATGTATCGCGAACCTGCGGCAAAGCGGCCGCAAGGAAGCGTAGTGATATTGCAAGCGCGATCCATGCGATGGCGATGCCAAGCGGCGCAGCTTCAACACCTTCCTCCCCGGCCACCTTGTTGATGGCAAAACCAAGGATCATCGGAGAAACGACTTCCAGAACGGCGGCACTGAGCGTCACGACAATCGCGATCCCCATGACGGGTCGCCACTTCGCCAGCTCGGGCCGCCAGAGCAGTTTCAGTATTCTCAGGATAGAGGCCCCTAGCCCCCCGTCTGCGCTTTCGATCGGGTCAGCGCTCTTGTCGGCATCTGTCAGATCTTTCATGCGCGGCATATGGGAGCAAAACGGCTTAAAGAACAGAGTGGCGCTGGCACGAATCCCTGCATGTCGTTAAATGCGTGAGATCGTCCTCAGGAGCATATGCATGACGAAGCTGAAATCCATCTGCGTCTATTGCGGATCTTCCAACACCGTGAAACCGGCCTACCTCAACCTCGCAAGAGAGCTTGGCCGGACGCTAGCCCAGAAGGATTTGCGGCTTGTCTATGGCGGCGGCGGCGTGGGCCTCATGGGCGCGTGTGCAAAGGCCGTCCATGAAGCTGGCGGCCAGGTGCTTGGCGTTATGCCGAAATTCCTCCTCCAGAAGGAGCGCATCTTCGAGGATGTCGAGCATCGCATCGTCGATGACATGCACACACGCAAGCAGATGATGTTCGACGAATCGGATGCCTTCATCGTCCTGCCCGGCGGCATTGGCACGCTGGAAGAAGCTGTAGAGATGTTGAGCTGGGCACGTCTCGGCCTGCACGCCAAGCCTATGGCCTTCCTTGACGAAGACGGGTTCTGGGCACCCTTTTTCGAGCTGATGGACCACATCATCGAAGGCAAATTCACGCCGGAAGAGTTCCGCGCCGCACTTGTCCACGAGAAAACACCCGAAGCCGCAATCACGGCCCTTCAGGACAGGCTTGTCGTGATGGACAGCTAGGCGCCTAGCCTCTCGCCAGGCGTCTTTCGACCGCTTCACGACCGATCAGGGGCAGGATCGCGCCCATGTCGGGCCCATGCTCCATGCCGGTCAGCGCCTTGCGAAGCGGCATGAACAGCCCGCGTCCCTTGCGCCCAGTCTGTTCTTTCAGCTTTGTCGTCCAGCTTTTCCAGGTTTCGGGTGTCAGCTCCCCGTCTGGCAACAGGCCGAGTGCCTCGCTGATGAAGGCCTTGTCCTCGTCATCGACAATCGGCTCGACATGCCCATAGGCAATGTCCGCAAAAGGTTGTGCGTCAAACACTGTCTGGCAGTTTTCGCGCACCGCCAGCCAGAACGTCTCGTTCGCCGCTTCAGGAGCAATCTGTGCAAGCTGCTCCTTCACCGCATTAAACGGCTTTGTGTGAATGAGGGTGGCGTTCAGCGCGAGCAGGTCACGCTCGTCAAACTTCGCCGGCGCGCGGCCAATCTTGGAAAAATCGAACTCAGCTGCCAGTGATTCAAGGTTATCGCGCACTTCGATATTGTCACTCGTACCGAGCTTGGCGAGAAGCGACAGAATCGCCATCGGCAGAATGCCACGCGCTTCCAGCGTCTCCATGTTAAGTGAGCCAAGCCGCTTGGAAAACGCGCCACCCTCGGCGTCCACAAGAAGCGGTGTATGCGCCATTTCAGGCGCGCTTCCACCGAGCGCCTTGAAAATCTCGATCTGCGCGCCTGAATTGGTCACGTGATCCTCGCCACGCACAACATGTGTGATCCCTGCGTCGATATCATCGACCACGGACGGTAGTGTATAGAGATAGGAGCCATCCTCGCGGATCAGGACGGGGTCGGAAACACTTGCCGTATCGATGCCCTGCGGTCCCCGCACCAGGTCTGTCCACTCGATACGCCCGCCGGACAGTTTGAATCGCCAGTGCGGCTTGCGCCCTTCAGCCTCGAGTTTCGCCCTGTCTTCATCGCTGAGATTCAGCCCTGCCCGGTCATAGACAGGAGGCCGTCCGCGCGACAGCGCGATCTTGCGCTTGCGGTCCAGTTCGTCGGCTGTCTCATAACAGGCGTACAGCAGTCCCATATCGCGCAACTTGTCAGCGGCCGCATCATATTTCTCGAACCGTGCCGACTGGTTGAACGTATCGTCCCAGACCAGTCCAAGCCATTTCAGGTCTGCCTTGATCTGCGCCTCGAAGGCCTCGGTCGAACGTTCGGTGTCAGTGTCGTCAACACGCAGGAAGAACTTGCCGCCATTCCCCATGGCGAACAGCCAGTTGATCAGCGCGGTACGAACATTGCCGACATGTAGCTTGCCGGTCGGTGACGGCGCGAAGCGGACTACAGGTGAGGTCATCAATCGTCCCTGAAACGGTTGGTAATCGGATAGCGCCGGTCGCGGCCGAAGTTCTTGCCGCCAACCTTTGCGCCGGGCGGCGCCTGCCTACGCTTGTATTCAGCGATATACAAGAGATGCTCGATCTGTTTGACAGTCGCCTCATCATGCCCACGAGCCATGATATCACGGATATCTTCTTCCCGGTCGACCAGCCCGCGGAGTATATCGTCCAGCACTTCATAGGACGGAAGCGAGTCCTCGTCCTTCTGGTCCTCGCGAAGCTCCGCACTCGGTGGCTTTGTGATAATCCGCTCAGGGATCACCTCACCCTCGGGCCCGAGCGCGCCCTTTGGATGATGCTCATTGCGCCAGCGGCAAAGGTCGAAGACTTCCGTCTTGTAGAAGTCCTTCAGCGCATTGTAGCCGCCGCACATATCGCCATAGAGCGTGGCATAGCCAACCGCCATTTCAGATTTGTTGCCCGTCGTCAGCACCATGTGGCCAAACTTGTTCGACAGTGCCATCAGCGTCAGCCCACGCAGGCGGGACTGGATGTTCTCTTCTGTCGTTCCCAGCTCTGTCCCGGCGAAACTTTCCGCCAGCATCTCATCCATCGCCCCGACGCCCGGCGCGATGTTGATGATGTCGTATCGAACACCCAGTGCTTCGGCGCAACGTTTGGCATCCTCGAGACTTTCCGAGGAAGTGTATTTCGACGGCATCATCACACACCAGACACGGTCCGGTCCCAGCGCATCGACCGCCAGCGCAGCGCTCAGCGCACTGTCGATCCCGCCAGACATGCCCAGAACAACACCGGGAAACCTGTTCTTGTTGACATAATCGCCAAGCGCGAGCGTTGCGGCACGGTACTCCATGTCCCAGCCTTCACGGTCCAGCCGGCAGCCCCTGTCCCTGAGGACAAGCTTTTTGCTTCCGCAATCGAATATCACTAACGCCGTACCGGTCTCGAACTGGCCAATCAGGCCGCAACGCTCGGCATGGGTTGAGTTGGTCGCATAGGAACCGCCATCGAAGACCAGCTCATCCTGTCCCCCCACCTGATTGACGAACAGGTAAGGCAGTCCGAGCCCGCTCCATCTGTCAAAGGCTTCTGCACGCTCCTCATGAATGGAACGACGCCATGGCGAACCATTTGGAATCACAAGCAACTCTGCGCCCGCCTGCCTAGCTGCGGTTGGCACGCGCTTGAACCAGACATCCTCACAGATGGCGAGACCGATTTTCACGCCTTTAAGTTCGACAACACAGGCTGGTGTCTTGCCCTTGGTAAAAAGCCGTTGCTCATCGAAAACGCCATAATTTGGCAGTTCCTGCTTGTCGTAGCGTGCAGACACCTGCCCACCAGTGCAGAACAGGACAGAATTGAAGAGGTCATCTCCTGCCTGCCAGGGTGCCCCGATAACGAAAGCAGGTAGGTCCGCGCTCTCATGCGCAAGCGCTTCGATGGCCGTCATGCAGTCCTCGACCGCGCTAGGCTTCAGCACCAGGTCTTCCGGTGGATAACCCAGAATGAACATCTCGCTAAAAACAACGAGGTCCGCGCCCTCCCCGGCTGCATCTTTCAGCGTCTGGCACGCCAGTTCGAGATTACCGTCAATATCGCCGACAATCGGGTTCAGCTGTGCGGCGAGGATGGTCAGCTTATCAGTCATGGCGGTGATCTAAACGGCCATGCCTGTGCTGCAAAGCCCCAAGATGACCGGCTGCGACAACAAAAACGTATCGTCAGCCAATGGATTTGAGCGCACTTTCTTCAGCTCCCTCGGCCAGGCGCACCGCTTCTGCGGCCACACGCCCCGGTATCGGCGTGTCGGCCAGCCCGAGGCAGGCCCCGAAGAAAGCTTCGTCAGCAGCCCCGAGCGGATCCGGCAATTCATCCGAAACATCCACACGGATTGGATGGCGGGTCGAGTTGACGACCTGGCGCGTCAGGAAGTCCACGGTTATCTTGCCTGACGGATAGGTCACCGCCATAGACCTGTTCCTGTTGGCGGCTGCCCGGCTTGCCCGGATGGAGGCAAAGCGGCCATCCTCATAGGCCAGTTGTGCCGAAGCTTCATCGATATGATCACTATGGTGTTTCTCGCCACGCGCTGACACTTCGGCCCCATCGCCCATCAGCTTCGCTGCCATGTCGAGATCATGGATCATCAGGTCCCAGATCACTGATACATCGCCGGCCCGGCCACCCGGAGCCGGCGGACCTTCGCGCACGGCCTCGATCTCGATCGGGGTCTCCTCGATATCGAAGAAACCCATGGCTGCCAGCACAAGCCGCTCCTGATGACCGACCTGAATCACCCGACCCTTCTCTTCTGCGAGATTAACGAGCGCATCCGCGCTCGCATGTGAAAGCGAGAGGGGTTTCTCGACGAGCACGTGCAGGCCAGCTTCCAGCGCAGCCCGGACAGAAGCTTCATGATATGATGCCGGACAGGCAACGATGACCGCATCGCAGGCCGCATGCAGGCTCTGCTCGTCATCGAAGACAGCGCCGCCATGCTTTTCCACGATCGCAGCCGCGCGGGACGGATGAGGATCGTATACGCCGGCGAACACAGCATGGTCGGACGCGGCGGCCTTGCCGGCATGATGCCCGCCAAACACGCCTGCCCCTATCACGCCTACTCTGAGACTTGTCATGGCCTACTCCTGTCTGCGCGTTCGCTTCACACCGCTTCGCACCATACCGCAACTGCCAGCAGACAGCCTCCCGGATCAATGAGTCTTGCGAAATCTTACCAGCCCATCTTCACACGGCGCACAAGCAAGACCATCTGCTAGCGCAACGACAATAGGAGGAGTTCACTATGCCATCACTGAAATCAAGGGAATGGACCCTGGCCAGCCGCCCCGTCGGAATGCCGAAACTGTCTGACTTCCAGCATCAGGACACTGAAGCACCCGAACCTTCCAAAGGGGAAATTCAGGTCCAGAACTCCTGGATGTCAGTCGATCCCTATATGCGCGGACGCATGTACGACAGGGAAAGCTATGTTCCGCCTTTCCAGATTGGTGAGGTCTTGCAGGGCCATGCGGTCGGAACAGTCACTGCCTCTCATCATCCGGATTATTCGAAGGGCGACCTCGTCACCTCAATGGCAGGCTGGCGCGAAGCCTGGACAGCAGACCCATCCAGCGTGATGGCAAACAAGATGCCAAAGACAAACCTTCCCGACTCTGCCCTGCTCGGTGTCGCCGGTATGCCGGGCCTGACCGCCTATGCGGGCATCCTGCGCGTAGCCGATCTCCAGGAAGGCGACACCGTCTTCGTCTCCGGCGCAGCCGGTGCGGTTGGTTCGACAGTTGTACAGATCGCAAAGATCAAGAACTGCACGGTGATCGGGTCTGCTGGCGGTGAAGAAAAGTGCAAGCTCGTCAAGAAGCTGGGCGCCGATCATGTGATCGACTACAAACAGCATGATTCCTATGAAGCGCTGCTTGGCGCGCTCAAGGGAGCCGCCCCGAAGGGCATTGATGTGTACTTCGACAATGTCGGCGGCGACCATCTGCAAGCCGCTATCGAGGCGGCACGGCCGATGGCCCGCTTCGCCATCTGCGGCATGATCAGCCAGTATAATGCAACCGAGCCTCAGCCCGGTCCCTACAATATCATCCAGGTGGTCGGCAAACAGCTGACATTGCGTGGCTTCATCGTGGGCACGCATGTTGATATGCAGCCGCAGTTCCTTCAGGACATGGCTAAGTGGATAGAGTCCGGGCAGATGAAGTTCGAGGAGACGGTTATGGAAGGCATCGAGAATGCCCCCGAAGCGTTCCTTGGTCTCTTTCAGGGCCGTAACACCGGCAAGATGCTGGTGAAGCTCGGCTAGCAAGCCCTCAAGCGAATGGAGCCTTGAATGGCGCGTCTGTTTGACGCCTACATCATCGTCGACTGGAGCGCGGCAGGCAAACCGGCGCAGGGCGCCAATTCCATATGGATTGGCGCTCTTGCACGGGATGCACGGCTGAAATTCAAGTTCCAGTCTGCGAACCCGTCAACACGGCTGCAGGCCCGCGAAATGATCGCGGGCCTTGCAGAACGATTTGCGGCACGTGGCGACAAGGTCTTGATCGGCTTTGATTTCAGCCTCGGTTATCCGGCTGGAACTGCCGAATCCATCGGGCTCGACACATCGGAAAAACCGGCATGGAAAGCCATGCATGATCACCTGTCGGCAAAGGTTCGGGAGAAACCGGACAATTCCAACACCCGCTTCGCAATTGCCGCCGGGCTGAATTATGCAATGACAAAAGGGCCGTCTCCCTTCTGGGGGGCACCTGCACGTGACCAGATAAAGACGCTCACTGGCCAGAAAGCGGACTTCGATCCCTCCCCCGTCCGTGAATACAGAGCCTCGGAAGAATGGGTACGCGCCAATAGCAAATCAAAACCGAAATCGGTCTGGCAGCTGTATGGCGCCGGATCCGTCGGCAGCCAGTCCCTGCTCGGAATTCCAACCGTGCAGGCACTCCGCGCCCGGCTGGACAAGTCCGCCATCTGGCCTTTCGAAACCGGTTTCGAAGCCTTCGATCAGGACAAGCTGGATGAAACCAATATCGTTTTCGCGGAAGTCTATCCGTCTCTGGTTTCAGCGAAACCCGAAACCGGAGAGGTCGCCGATCAGGCACAGGTGCGCGCACTCGCCCGCCACTATTACGATCTGGACGAAGCCGGAAAACTAGGTCGCCTGTTCGGGCCGCCAGAGGGCCTGGAAAGCACACTTATCCCCGAAATTACCGCCGAAGAAGGGTGGATTCTGCTGAAATAGCCCGTGGCTATTGGGTTTTCAGGATATTCACCCCCTCCGAATCGTGTAGAAACGATGAGCGGCAAGATATCGCCGTAAGCTAAAAGGAGAGCCCAATGAACAAGGGTGAACTTACAAAAGCCGTCGCAGAAGCTGCTGGCATGTCTCAGGCCGATGCAGGCAAGGCTGTGGATGCTGTTTTCGATAGCATTGCGGGCGCTGTGAAAAGCCGCAAGCAGGTTGCAATCGCAGGCTTCGGCACATTTCACGCCAAAACCCGTGGCGCACGTGAAGGCCGTAACCCGGCAACGGGCGACACGATCCAGATTCCTGAGAAAACCTCGGGAGCGTTCAAGCCCGCTTCAGCTCTTAAAGACATCTAAGAGCCCGCGAGGGGATTACGTCAGGGAGCGGCGCGCTGGTTTCAACCGGCGCGCCGCTTTCGATTCCAGCAGTGCCGTCTGAAGAACCCCGGCAATGATCGACGCAACCAGCACGCCCTCCATCATTCCCTGTGCCCCGCGGCCCCCATGCAGCCCAAGGTACCAGGTCATCGGGATCATGATGAGAAAATACGATCCCAGATGGATGAAGGTCGGTGGCCAGATGACATTCTGCGCCCGAAGCGCCATCGAGGCGACGTTCTGCAACCCGTCAAACACGATGACGAAAGCGGTAAATCCGACAATCGCCACGAGTTGCGGCCCGATTGCAACGCCATCCACATGCGCATCCGACTTCACGAGAATACCGGCGAGCTCTGCCCGGAATATCCAGACGAGCAGCCCCAGCAGGACACCGATGACAGCCCCGGCGACAATTCCCAGCCGTGAAGCGTCCTGGACCTCATCGGCATTCTTGCGCCCATAGGCTTCCGCGACCCTTACACTGGTCGCCGTGCCAAGGCCGAGATAGGCCATGAAACAGAACCCGATGACATGCACGGCCATGCCATACACCGTGTTGGCCGCCACGCTTATCCAGGTCGCGATGATGAAAGTGAAATTGAACCCGCCCCATTCAGCGACGTTCGATACCGCCATGCCATAACCGACCGCGTACTGGCGTGTGCCCTCACCTTCCGGGCCTGGGGGCGAAGGCTTCCATGCCGGTGTCATCCGCCAGACAGCAAACAGGAACAGGATGACGAGGAACCAGCGTGTCCCGGTCGTGGCAATGGCCACGCCATCTGCGCCTAGTTTCGGCATTCCCCACCATCCTGCGACGACCGCGAGATCAATTACGAGATTGATCCCGACGCCTGCATACATGATTGCAGTAACGATAAGCGGACGCCTGAGCGCTTCCAGGTAGGAGCCCGCAACATGCGTGATCATATGGCCAATCAGGCCATAGGCGAGGATACGCGAGACCGATGCCGCGCCAGCCGCAATGTCGTCCTCGAAACCGAACCCACGGAACAGCGGACCTGCGAGAAGTGCGATCCCCACTGTCAGCAGTCCGCCGAACCAGAGTGAGAACCACATGCCGCGCCTGAAGATACGGCCCGTCTCATGCGCCTTACCCACCCCCGCCAGTTCGGCGGTGAGGACGGACACGCCCATCAGAAGACCGATGGTCAGGCCCAGCGACACCCCGATGGGAAGCCAAGAGTTCAGGACATAGTTGAGCTCACCCGGCGCATTCTGGCCGAGTACAATCAGGTCCGTCAGGCCCATCAGCATCATCGCGGCGCGCGAGACGGCAATTGGCCCAGACAGTCTGAGCAGGTCTGCAATGTCGGATGGCCGCGCCCAGGCGGGCCAGACCCGCCTGCGCATGGCGAAATCCCCCTCTAGCTTGCCGCGCGCGTCTCGGCGCCGGCAGCTTCTTTCATTTTCTGGAGCTTCTCTGCGATGAGGAAGGCCAGTTCAAGCGCTTGCTCACCATTCAGACGAGGATCGCAATGTGTGTGGTATCTCGATGACAGGTCAGCCTCTGAGATCGCCTGTGCGCCCCCGATACACTCAGTGACGTCCTGGCCGGTCATCTCGAAATGCACACCGCCCGGATAGCAGCCTTCCGCCGACACGATATCGATGAACTGGCTGACTTCCGAGAGGATCCGGTCGACCGGCCGTGTCTTGAAACCACTATCGGTCTTCAGCGTGTTACCGTGCATCGGGTCGCAGGACCAGACGACCGTCCGGCCACTTTTCTTGATGGCTCGCACCAGTGGCGGCAGGCCTTCTTTCACGCCTTCAGAGCCGAAACGCGAAATCAGCGTGATCCGGCCAGCTTCGTCATTTGGGTTCAGCGTCTCGATCAGGCGCACAAGCTCATCGGGCTCCATGCCCGGTCCGCACTTGATACCGAGCGGATTGCGCACACCCTTGCAGAACTCCACATGCGCGTGGTCGAGCTGACGCGTACGATGGCCGATCCAGAGCATGTGGGCAGAGGTGTCGTACCAGTCGCCCGAGGTTGAATCGACGCGCGTCATGGCTTCCTCGAAACCAAGCAGAAGCGCCTCGTGGGATGTGTAAACATCGACCTGGGCCATCTGCGGCACCTTGGTCGAAGTCACCCCGCACGCCTCCATGAAGGAAAGTGCATCGGTAATCCGGTCAGCCAGCGCCTTGTAACGTTCCCCCTGCGGTGAACGGTCGACAAAGCCGAGCATCCACTGATGGACATTAGCAAGATCGGCATAACCGCCCTGCGAGAAGGCCCGGACCAGGTTCAGCGTAGAGGCTGATTGCGAATAGCTCTGGATTAGGCGCTCAGGGTTCGGCATCCGCGCGTCCGGCGTGAAATCCATCCCGTTGATATTGTCGCCGCGATAGGACGGCAGCGTCACATCATCGATCGTTTCCGTCGCCGAAGACCGTGGCTTGCCGAACTGGCCCGCGAGGCGCCCGACCTTCACAACCGGTTTGGATGCAGCGAAGGTCAGCACCACAGCCATCTGGAGCATGACACGCAGCGTATCGCGGATATTGTCAGCGCTGAACTCCTTGAAGCTCTCGGCGCAGTCTCCGCCCTGCAGCAGGAAAGCCTCACCGGCGGCCACAGTGCTAAGATTCTGCTTCAGGCGACGCACTTCCCCCGCAAAGACCAGCGGCGGAAAGTCTTTCAGGCGGCTTTCCACATCACGCAGGGCTGCTGCGTCCGGATAGTCTTCCGGAATATGCTTTGCCGGTTTCGATCTCCAGCTATCGGGTGTCCAGGTCATCGCTCCGCTCCTTCAGCGCGCGTATCAATCATATTGCAGTGCAGGATACAAGCTCTAGCACGGCAAGCACCATCTTGCGCTGCGGCATTCTCGAACCCGCGTGTCAGGCAGATTCCGTTTCGGGCACCCACTTCTGACGAAGCGTAACAATCTCTTCCGCAACGGTCGGATGAACCGCGC
Organism: Henriciella sp.; assembly: GCF_029936995.1. GTDB lineage: Bacteria > Pseudomonadota > Alphaproteobacteria > Caulobacterales > Hyphomonadaceae > Henriciella. The sequence goes on along the minus strand of NZ_JAPYRE010000003.1, from coordinate 241,456 downwards.
AGGTTGCGTCGAACTGCGCCTTGGTTGCGCCCATCTTCACTGCGATGCCGAGCATCTGGATCATCTCACCCGCGTCCGGGCTCACAATGTGCACACCCACGACGCGCTGATCATCCTGTCGGACAACCAGCTTGAACATGACCCTTTCCTTCTTCTCGAGCAATGCGATCTTCATTGGCCCGAAGTTTGTCTTGTAGATATCGACATCGCCATACGCCTTGCGGGCTTCGGCCTCAGTCATGCCGACCGTGCCAACCTCCGGCTGGGTAAACACCGCCGACGGCACATCGTCATGGTCAAAACTCCATTCATTTCCGCCAAAAACGGTATCGGCGAAACTGTGCCCCTCCCGGATCGCCACCGGCGTGAGCGCGATCCGGTCGGTGACGTCTCCGACCGCATAGATGTTCGGGACACTGGTCTGCGACTTCTCGTCCACGATCACGGCACCGCGTTCACTCAGTTTCACACCGGCCTTGTCGCAGCCAAGCCCTTCGGTTGCGGCACGCCGCCCGACCGCCATGACGACCACATCGGCATTCACAGTCGTGCCATTGCTGAGATGCACCTTGTACGGGCATTCCTCACCGTCCCGCTTCTCGATCTTGTCGAAAACAGCCTGCGTGATGACCCGTACACCTGCATCGGTCAGCCCGTCATGAACCGCTGTGCGAACATCCCAGTCGAAACCGTTCAGAACGGTATCGCCACGATAGACGAGACATGTCTCGACACCCAGGCCGGCGAAAATATGTGCAAACTCACAGGCAATATATCCGCCGCCGCCGATGACGATCTGTTTCGGCAATTCCTCGAGATGGAAAATTTCATTGGAAGTGATTGTGTGTTCTACCCCCGGCAGTTCTTCCGGAGCCGGCCGCCACGGCGTTCCGCCAGTCGCGATAAGGATCTTGTCGGCACTGATCGTCTTGCCACTCTCCTTGATCAGGACGGTGTGGTCGTCCTGCATCTCGGCGCGCTCCTCGAACACATCCACACCGGCATTGGCGAGGTTGCGGAGATAGATGCCGGATAGCCGGTCGACCTCATTGTGCATCTTGGTCATGAATTTCGGAAAGTCGAAGTCCGGCTCGCCGACATCCCACCCATAGTCGCGCGCTTCGTCGAGCTTGCGTCCATAATCGCTTGCATAGACCATGTACTTCTTCGGCACGCAGCCACGGATGACGCATGTCCCGCCGATCCGGAACTCCTCAGCAATCGCCACGCGTGCACCCGCCTGCGCGGCAATTCTTGCGGCCCGGACACCTCCCGACCCTGCACCGATGACAAACAGGTCGTAATCGTATCCGCTTTCAGCCATGAAATCTTCCTTCCGGTTTTTCGTTTACCGGCGGGATATGGACCGGCTGGGCCTAGTATTCAAACATTGAAGCACCATCCTCATGCCCGATGATCACTGTACGGGCGAGGCCGATGAAGAGGCCATGCTCGACAACCCCCGGCACAGCAGCCAGGTGCGCGGCCGCCTTTGGCGCATCAGGAATGACCGAGCAATGGCAGTCGAGGACGTAATTGCCACCATCTGTCACAATAGGCTTGTTACCGCTGCGCGTGCGCACATCAATTCGCGGACGGGACACACCTGCCGCCTTGAGCGCATCAAACACTTTCTTGGCCGTGATCGTATAGCCGAACGGCGTCACCTCAACCGGCAGCGGGAACGCCCCTAGTACCTCAACCTCTTTTGACGGGTCGGCAATGACTGCCATGAGGTCGCTTGCACTGGCGATGATCTTCTCGCGCAAGAGCGCCGCACCGCCGCCCTTAATAAGCTGCGCGCGGTCATCCACCTCGTCTGCCCCGTCGACCGTCAGATGTATGCGATCCACATGCTCGATCGGCAGCAGCTGAATGCCAAGCGATTCGGCCAGACGCCGCGTGTCTTCGCTTGTCGGCACCCCTTTTACGACCAGCCCGTCAGCAACTTCCTCAGCCAGGTATTCGACGAAGAACTTCGCCGTGGACCCGGTCCCGAGGCCAATGGTCATGCCATCCTCGACCAGCTCCATGGCGGCCGCGGCAGCATTTTCCTTCTCTTTTTCGTAAGCCATGAGAGCCTTCTCCTGTAAGCGTTTGTCAGCGCGCCTTCTTTTCGGCTGCTTTCCTGACCCGGAAATCCGTGGCCCAGCCGGCTTTCTCCACCTGCCGGCCACGCCCGAGCGCGAGTGCATCGGCAGACACGTCCTCGACAATAACAGAACCGGAGCCGACGATAGCCCCTTCCCCGATGCTCACAGGCGCAACCAGCGCACTGTTTGAACCGATAAAGGCGTTGTCTCCAATCTTCGTTTTATATTTCAGGTAGCCGTCATAATTGCAGAAGATCGTACCGGCCCCGATATTGGCATTCGCGCCGACTTCGCCATCGCCAAGATAGGCAAGGTGATTCGCCTTGGCGCCCTCGCCCACACGGGTTTTCTTCACTTCCACAAAATTGCCGATCTTTGCCCCCTGGCCTATGGAGGCACCGGGACGCAGGCGTGCATACGGACCGATCTCGGCGCCTTCTTCCACATGAGCCCCCTCGAGATGGGAAAAGGCGCGGACCGTCGCGCCTGTATCCACCCTGACATCAGGGCCAAAGACGACGTGCGGCTCGATGATGACATCCGGTCCTATGATGGTGTCGTGGGAGAAAAACACGGTCTCCGGGGCTGTCATTGTGACACCACTGCGCATGAGTTCTTCGCGCCGGCGCTGCTGAAAGGCCCGCTCGGCCTCGGCAAGCTCAACACGCGAGTTTACACCCAGCACGTCCTGCTCCTCGCAGGTAACGCTTCTACAATCCGTATTCTCAGCGCGGGCTATACCAACAATGTCGGTTAGATAGTACTCACCCTTCTGGTTATCGTTGCCGACTTGCGAGAGCAGACGAAACAGACGGTCTGAGCGCGCGCCCATCACGCCTGAATTGCAAAAATTGATTTTCAGCTGCTCTGAGCTGGCATCCTTGGCCTCGACAATGGCCTCCAGCTGCCCGTCAGCAGACGTGACAAGCCTGCCATATGCACCCGGCTCCTGCGCCCTGAATCCCAGAACGCCCACTGCTGCCCCCTCATCCAGCTTTGCAAACAACGCCTCGACAGCACTGGCAGGAATAAGCGGCGTGTCGCCATAAAGGACGATGACATCACCGTTGAAATCCGTGAGCGATTCTTCCGCGGCCCTCACGGCATGAGCAGTGCCAAGCGGCGGATCCTGAATGGCTATACAGTCCGGGCCAACTTCATTCCCGACGTGATCATGCAGCGCGGACGAACCAGGACTTACAACTGTAACGATCCGCGAACAGCCCACCCGACGGGCCAGGTCGATAGACCAGTCCAGCATAGCCCGTCCGCCCACCTTGTGGAGAACCTTGGGCAAGCCAGACTTCATACGCGTGCCCTGTCCCGCTGCAAGAATGATCGCCGCTCTTTCCATGATGAAACTCGCCTCGTTATTCGACGGGAACTCGCCTAAACCATATGCTGACTCGATGCGAGGACTTTCAGGAGCGCCAATGAAACACCAAACCAGGGCCGGGTGGACGATCGTGTTTGATCTCGACGGTACGCTTGTCGATACAGCGCCCGACCTTCACGCATCACTGAATCACTGTCTGGAGGGCGCCGGACTGGAGCCAGTCCCATTCGACGCGGTCAGGGGAATGATCGGCCAGGGCGCCATGGCGATGATCAGGAAAGGCATATCCTATAATGGGCTCGCGCCGGATACCATCGACACAGACCGCCTGTGGCAGGATTTCCTGACACACTATCAGCAGAACATCTGCCGGATGAGCCGCCCCTATCCCGGGGCAGAGGATCTCGTCGATGCCCTGAACATGGCAGGCGCCACCTGCGCGGTTTGCACAAACAAGACCCAGGCCCTTGCAGAATCAGTACTCGACGGACTGAGCCTGAGTGGAAAATTTGCCGCCCTGCGCGGTGCCGACAGCGTGCCGGACAAAAAACCTCATGGCGATCATATCGTGCAAACCGTCAGGGCGTGCGGGGGAAGCATGGATCGCACGATCATGGTGGGCGACAGCCAGACAGACGAAAGGGCAGCCCGGAACGCCGGGCTGCCCTTCATATTCGTCACATTTGGCTATGGGCCGTCACCGGACGGATCCGGCGAAAAGATGATACGCGCCAACACCTATGAAGAAGTAAGTGACGCCATCACCCGGCTGACTGCCTAAGCAGCTTCGACTGCGTTTTCCACTGGACGATAGCTCGTGCGCATCTCATCTTGTGTTTTAGCAATACGGCGACGCGGCATGCCGTTCACCATGTTGCTCCGCAGATCGGTCCGTGCGCTGCGCATGGCCGGAACGAAGCCTGCGTCGACGAGATCGACGTCAACCTCATAGCCGCGCTCGGCCCAGTATTCACGAATTTTCTCGCGAAGGCGCTTTGCACCTTCGTTGTTGCACCAGTCTTTCATTTCAATCTCTCCAGGCTAATAAGTCTTGTCAGGAGGAGGTGCCTCCCGCAATGGCCTGTCCTTCTGTTTGCTTTTTTTCACGAGGCAGGCTCATCGGCCTCGCCTTTCGTGACGCTTAAATGACGTGTTCGCGGCAAAAGCTCAAGACGTTTTCTTTATGAAATTCGATTAACCCTCTTAGATGAACAGCTGTTCATCCTGAATAAACATTCATCTTGAGATCTATTTCAGGGCTGTAATCAGGCTATCGCTTTCCCAAGCGTCATATACCATTGGTTTCATATGCAATTATCCGCATAAGACAGTATTTTCGGCATGTCCCGCAAACGGGCGACAGTATGCCGCGATTACGATGCCGGATTGTTTATACGAAAACCCGTCATGCGTTTGCGTATGACTGCTATGCCCGGTAGCAACCATCTTCTGGCTTGATAAGGCACTGCCAAGCCAGATTGACCCATGCTGGCGACAACTCTATGACGCTTGATCCCGAGACGGGCGATTAGCTCAGCGGTAGAGCACTGCCTTCACACGGCAGGGGTCACTGGTTCGAACCCAGTATCGCCCACCATTCGCTTCCAGTCGAACACCAGTTCGAAAATCGATCCAGTTGGTCAATTATGGGATAGCGAATGACGCGACCGCGCGTCTTTGACTTTTGTTTTCATCCCGAAGCTCGGCTTTTCCTGGTGCGCACGGTCAGGACTGTCCTTGATCGCCAACAGGCCAGTTGCCTTTTACCTTTGCGAAAAACACCCACCCACTCTACACCCGCACGCCATGAAATCGCTTTTGCGCCACCCCTTTGTGTCTTCGCTGCTGGGTTACATGATCTGGGGCTATATGGTCCTCTGTGCCCGCACGATCCGGTGGCGGGTCGAAGGGGAACAGGCGTTTCGAGACGCCTGGGCGCAGGATCCCGGAATGATCGTCGCTGCATGGCATTCGCGTATCCTGCTCCTGCCAACCATATGGAGCCGCATCGCTCGGAAGCTTCCTGGCAAAGCCTATCCGACCTCCATGCTAATCTCCCTGTCGCGTGACGGTCAGGCGGTGGCCAAGGCAATCGAACATCTGGGGCTTGATGCCGTCCGCGGATCTTCAACCCACAAACGCAAGCGCAAGAACAAGGGCGGCACAGCAGCCATCGCTGAAACCAGCCGGCGTCTGCGCAGCGGCAGCGTCGTTTGCATTACACCGGATGGCCCACGCGGACCTGCCGAGAAAGTGCAGGCCGGGCCCGTGCTCCTGGCCCAGCGCACCGGCGCAGCCATCATACCGTATGCGCTTGCCTGCAAACCAGCCCGGCGGCTCAACACCTGGGACCGATTCATGATCCCTCTGCCCTTCGCCAGAGGTGCTATGGTGATCGGGGCCCCGGTCTTGATCGACAAGCAGGAAGAGGCCTCGGCAGGCCGTGAAAAGTTACAGGCCGCAATGGATAAAGCCTATGTCCGCGCCCAAGCCCTGATCGGGGAAGACACACCTGAGGCTGACGCCGCACCCAAGCATGACTAGACTGCTCAGATGAGTCTCGCCCGTACCGCCTATGAACTCGCAACCTCCGCCGCCGGGCCCCTGCTCCGCGTCGTTGTGCGCCGGCGCCTGAAAGCTGGAAAGGAAGTTAAGGGCCGCACAGGAGAGCGGTTTGCAAAAACAGACAGGCCGCGTCCCGCAGCCCCCCTGCTCTGGATGCATGGCGCAAGCATTGGCGAGACGCGCCTGCTGCTGGAAACGGCACGTGCCCTGAAAACACACCGCCCGGACCTTTCCTTCCTTATCACTAGCCAGACGGCCACCTCCGCCGAGCTGGTTACGCGTGCCATCAAGGAAGAGCCCATCCTGAAAGGCTGCGCCCTGCACCAGTTCGCTCCCCTGGACACACCTGGCATTTCAGCAAGGTTTGTTGATCACTGGTTGCCTGATCTGGCGGTATTTGCGGAAGGCGAGATCTGGCCCAACCTCCTCAAACAGCTCCGCAAGAAATCAATACCAACAGCTCTCATAAATGCGCGAATGACGAGCAACAGTCTAAAGGGCTGGTCGCGCTGGCCAGCTCTGAGCCAGAGCCTGTTCGGCCGCTTCGATACATTGCTGGCGGCAGACCGGCAGACTGCCAAGGGCCTCGCGGCGATAATCGGCCGCGACGTTCCGATGCCCGGTAACCTGAAATCCGCGCTTTCTCTGCCGCCTCCCGATGCACTGGATGCAGACCGGCTCCAAAGCGAATTCGTCGGCTCCCGCGCCTGCCTTGTCGCGGTCTCTACACATGAAGGGGAAGAAGCCTTCGTAATGGATGCCCTCACCGGGATCACCCGGCCGACAGCCTGCATTATCATCCCCCGGCATCCGGAGCGCGCCGCAGGCATCCTTGCCCTTGCCCATGACAAAAAGCTCAAAATCTCCCAGCGCTCCGCAGGACAGCCTGTTACACCCGAGACCGATGTCCTGCTTGCCGACACACTCGGGGAAGTCGCCCTGTTCGCCCATCTGGCGGACACTGTCTATCTTGGCGGTGGGCATGCGTCCGGCATCGGCGGACACAATCCGCTTGAAATTCTCAGGTTAGGCAGGGCCGTTACAACAGGACCAAACGTGTTCAACTTCTCAGACGTCAAAAGCGAACTCGAAGGACAAACCGGCTATTACATCGTCGAGACACCGCAGGACCTGGCTGACGGTTTCCCGTTCAGCCCGCCAACACAAGGCCTGGTGAGGTCGCTTGAGGACGCCGCACGCGCGCCCATGGACGCAACGATCGAGGCGCTCCTGCCACTTCTTCCGGAAGGGGACACCGTATGAGACCACCTCGCTTCTGGTCTGGTGAGATCGACCCGCGCTCACGCGAAGCCGCCCCCCTGACCCGGTTGCTCCTTAGCCCATTTGCAGCCCTCTATGCGCGCACCACGGCACACCGCATCAAGACCGCCGAACCACTAAAGCTCGATATACCCGTCGTCTGCGTGGGCAATCTGACGGCTGGTGGCACCGGAAAGAGCCCCGTCGCCGCGAGCCTGCGGACACATCTGCAATCACGTTATCCCGATGCGCGGATTGCGACCCTGTCTCGGGGGTATGGTGGCAGGCTGAAGGGCCCGCTCAAGGTCAATTTCGCCAGCCATGCAGCTGCGGAAGTCGGCGACGAGCCCCTGATGCTGGCCGCTGGCGGCGAAGCCTGGATCGGGGCCGACCGGGCTGCGGCCGGTCAGGCCATGCAGGCAGACGGCGTGGATCTCATCATCATGGATGACGGCCACCAGAACCCTGGCCTCCAAAAGGATGTTTCCCTTGTCGTCGTCGACAGTGAAGCGGGCTTCGGCAATGGTTTCGTCATTCCCAAGGGGCCCCTGCGGGAGCCCATTGCCGCCGGACTTGCCCGGGCGGATGCAGTTGTCCTGACCGGCGACACCGGAACACCAGAAGGCCTCCCCGGCGATCAACTCCCGGTCCTGAGGACGTCCATCAAGCCCGTCGCAGACCTTCAGCCTCAGCCCTATGTCGCTTTTGCCGGGATCGGACGTCCGGAGAAGTTCTTCGACACACTTGAAGCTCATGGCGCGAAACCGGCTGACGCCGTCCCGTTCCCTGACCACCACGTCTACTCCAGAAGCGACCTGACCTATCTCCGGCAGCTCGCCAGCCAGTATGACGCCCAGCTCATCACCACGGAGAAGGATTTCGTCCGCCTGCGTCATGATCAGCGTGACGGCATCGTGACCCTTCCCATCCGCGCAGAATTCGCAGATACGGCCACGCTGGATAAGTTGCTCGAAGCTGTGACACAAAAACTGGAGCCATGACCCGCCGCGACGCCCCGCAATATGTCCGCCCGAAGGATATCGACAACCGGTCGACCTTTTCCCAGCGCCTCGGCTGGCGTCTGGAGGCGATTGCATGGGATGTCGTCTACTGGTGGCCGATGAAACTGCTAGGCCCGGATCAGGCTTCAAATGCGGCTGGCTGGATCGTGAAACGCATCGCGCCGCTTTTCAGCCAGAACAGGACGGTCAAGCGCAACCTGCGCATGGCCTTTCCTGACTGGAGCGAAGAACAGGTTGAAGAGACTGCGAAAGCCGCCTGGGAAAGCGCAGGACGCACAGCCGGTGAGCTGCCCCACCTACCCAGGATACATCCCTATCAGGGCGACCGTGTAGAGGTGGTCAACCCGGAGCAGCTCGACGCGGTCGAAGCCTCGGGGGAAGGCGCTGTCTTCATCTCGGGCCATTTCGCCAACTGGGAAATCATGGCCGCAGTCATCTGCCGTCGGCCGGTCGATTGCCTGGTGACGTATCGCGCGCTGAACAACCCGCATATCGACAGGCGGATCAACAAGGTCCGCCATGATTACGGCATAGGCGTCCTGACTCCGAAAGGGCTCGGGACGCGTGAGCTCATGCGCGCCCTGAAAGCTGGCCGCTCGGTGGCCTTGATGAACGACCAGAAGTTCAATCAGGGTATCGGCGTCCCCTTCTTCGGGCATGAGGCCATGACAGCCCCCGGCCCGTCGCGGCTCGCGATCAAGTACGGCCTGCCAATCATTCCCGTCTCGACGGTACGCACGGGCCCGGCCCGCTTTCGTGTAACCATTCATGAGCCCATCCGGCCTGCCCCCGGCCTTGAGGGTGAGGAAGCGGTCAGGGACTGTGTGACCCGGATCACTTCATTTATCGAGAAGAGCGTTCGCGAAAATCCCGGCCAATGGTTCTGGCAACACCGGCGCTGGCCGAAATCGGCCTGGAAGGACGCTGGCGTCTAGGGACCGCAGCTCAATGATGGCTGGACACGCCTCCTGATTGTGCCAAATCAGGGAGGCTTAATGAATGGAGCCATCCATGCCCGTCTTCACCATCGTTTCCGCAGCCGCCCTGACCTTCTGCGCCCTGATCGGTCTCGGCGCGCTATTCGCTCCGAAATGGGCACAGGGGGTCGTCCGCCTTGTGCCGGACCCGTCACCAGACAAGCCTGGCGGCTTCTCGGAATTCCGTGCCACCTATGGCGGCCTTCTCTTCCTGCTTCACACCACCGCCCTGGTCATGTTGCTCCAGGTTGGCGGCATCATTTCCATTCTGGCGATCATGCCGGTTGCCGCGGGCTGGCTTGGTGCTGGCTTTGGACGAAGCCTCTCCTACCTGCTGGACAACAATGAGAACCGTCAGCCGGGCCTCATACCGGTCTGGATACCGCTGGAATTCGCACTTGGCCTTGCAATTGCCTCACCCGTTCTTCAGATAGGCCTGAATCCATAAGGACAGCCCCATGACGGATCGTCGAGAGACGCCCCGGCCCGCAAGACGGACCAGCAAACCGAACACACCCGACAGCAAATCCCCGGCGGACTGGGGAGAAGGCGAGCGCATTGCCAAATGGCTTGCGCGTGCGGGTGTGGATTCACGGCGCGCCTGCGAAACCCTGATCGAAGCAGGTGCCGTATCGGTGAATGGCCGCAAGCTCACATCCCCGGCTTTCAAGGTCACAGGCAGTGAAACGATTACGGTAAAGGGCAAGCGTATCCGCCCGCCCGAAGCCACACGGCTATGGCGCTATCACAAGCCATCCGGCCTGATTACGACCACAACCGATCCGGCTGGCAGGCGTACTGTGTTCGACGAACTGCCCAAGCACCTGCCCCGCGTTGTTACCGTCGGACGCCTCGACCTCACGACCGAAGGCTTGCTCCTTTTGACCAATGACGGCGAACTGGCCCGCGCGCTTGAGCTGCCAGCCAATGATTTCCGCCGCACCTATCGCGCACGTGCGCATGGCCGGGTCACACCAGAGAAGCTGAAACAACTGGCTGACGGCATCGAGGTCGACGGGGTGAAGTACGCCCCCATCAAGGCCGAACTGGAACGTGAGACCGGTACGAACAACTGGATTCGCGTCGAACTCACCGAGGGCAAGAAACGCGAGGTTCGCCGCGCGCTGGAAGCGGTTGGCCTCGACGTGAACCGCCTGATCCGGACTTCATACGGCCCGTTCTCCCTCGCCGATCTCCAGCCCGGCGCAGTCGAGGAAGTTCTGCCGAGCGAGCTCAAGGCCGAGCTTGGCGATCGCATCAAGACCCAAACGCCGCGCCCCGGGGGCAGGCAGAACAAACCGGGCCGCCAGAAAGCTGACGCCAAGACAGGGCTTCACAAAGACAGGAAGGCGCGTAACCTCAAAAGAAAATGAGACTGATGTCATTTTCTGGGAGGTTTCCATGGCTGATACCGGCGTCGCAATTCCACCCGCAACCAAGAAAGATAAATCGCGCACGATGAGTGACGCGGCCGCGGCAAATGCGGACAGGATCGTTGACCCTGAGACCTACGCCAACCCGCACGCCCTGGATGCGGCCTTCAAACGCCTGCGTGATGAAGACCCTGTCGCCTGGTGCGAGCCGGACGACTTCCGGCCCTTCTGGGCCGTGACCAAGCATGCCGACATCATGGAAGTCAGCAAGCAGAACAAGCTGTTCACCAATGGCGAACGCGAAATGCTGAGCTATGAGAAGGCCGAGGAACGCGTCTATGCCCAGACCGGGGGCCCGCACCTTCTCAAGACGCTTGTCCAGCTCGATGACCCGATCCACTACAAGCTGCGCCATCTCACCCAGGACTGGTTCATGCCGCACAAGGTGAAGACGCGCGAAGACGCGATTCGCCGGATCGCGAAGGAATATGTTGACCGGATGGAAGACATGGGCGGCGAATGCGACTTCCAGAAGGATATCGCTCTTTACTATCCGCTGCGCATCATCATGCAGATCCTCGGCGTGCCAGAGAGCGACGAGCCGATGATGCTCAAGCTCACACAGGAAATCTTCGGCGCGCAGGACCCGGACCTGATGCGGGACACCAAACTGGCCGAGGAAGGCGACACCGAAAAGGGACTCGACTCGATCAACCAGACTCTCGCCGAGTTCTTCATGTATTTCACCAGCATCACGAAGGACCGGCGTGAGACCCCGAAGGATGACGTCTCTACGGTTATCGCCAATGGCATGATCGATGGGGAGCAGATCGGCGAGCTGGAAGCGATGAGCTATTACATCATTGTCGCTGCAGCCGGGCATGACACGACCAGCGCCTCGACCGGCGGCGGTGTCCTCGCGATGCTGAACAATCCGGCACAGCTCAAAAAGATGATGGATGACCCAAAGGCCATGTCACGCACCGCCGTCGATGAGGCCATCCGCTGGACGACCCCGGTCAAGCATTTCATGCGCACCGCGCAGGAGGACTATGAACTGCGCGGACGAAAAATCCTGAAAGGCGAGAGCCTGCTGCTCTGCTACCCGTCCGGCAACCGAGACGAGGAAGTCTTCGACAACCCGTTCGACTTCCGTGTCGACCGCAGCCCGAACAAGATCATTTCCTTCGGCTATGGCGGGCATATGTGCCTCGGCATGCACCTCGCGCGCCTTGAGATGCAGGCCATCTATGAGGAACTGTTTTCACGGGTGAAGTCGATCGAACTGGCCGGGGATCCGACCTATATCCGCGCAAACTTCGTTGGCGGCCCGAAATCCATTCCGGTGCGCTACAAGTTCTAGGACGAAGGGGGGCTATCCCGACCGATAGCCCCATGATGTCCGTCAGCTCGGCAGAAGCTCTTTCGGGTAGTCCGGATAACTCGCCTTCATCACACCGTGATTGAGCAGCATCTGTGCCTTTAGCGTATCCCCGGCCTCATTGAAGAAGCTGGTCAGCACCCAGTAATTCTCCACACGGCGGCTCTGTGACAGGGCCACGATCTCCCGCTTCAGCCGATAGGTCTCGCCCACGAAAAGCGGCCCGTCGACCATTCGTATCTCAAGATCGGCAAACAGGCCGATGGATGGACGCTTGACCGGCCAGCCCGCCTGTCCCCCCGTATAGTTTCCCAGCACAGACACCATCTCAGTCGGGATGATAGCCTTTCCCCACGGCGAGGCACTGGCATCATGGTACCAGTCCATTGGCTCGGTAATCTTCTCGAGCTTCTCATTGAGCGAGAATGGATAGAGATTGCCCATGTTCTGGTCGGGCTTCATGATTACCAGTTCGTCTTCCTTGCTCGTCATGCCCACTGACATGTCTTCAAGGATCACCAGGTCGCCCGCCGGACGCAGCTTCGCCTTGCGGGCTTCCAGCAGCGTTTCGCCGTGGTCTGGTCCGAGCGTCGCACTTGCCTCCAGCACAGGCGTGCCGTCTTCCTTCTCGGCACGGCAATGTGCGGATATGTCAGACGTCTGTTCAACGAAGACACGCACCGCCTCACCCTCGACAACCATGTTCTGGAAGTGCGCGGAGAAACAGCCACGCTCGAACCAGTCCTTGCCGAACATATCGACCAGGTAAGGCGAAAACTGGCTGAAATGGGTCGGCCCCTCGATCGGGCCAGCCTTGATTCCGAGCTTTTCGGCCTCGCTGTCATCATGGATGGAGCTATGGCCATCATAGGACTGGTCTGCCAGCATCTGCGCAGGTTTGCGCAGCGGGCCTTCGATAACCTCTGCCATAAAACTAGCCCTCCATGCCGGCCATACGGGCCCGCTCGGCGGCAAACTTGGCAAGCGGAACAACACGCTCGGCGTTGGAGGCCGCATTGGCGTTGGATGCCGTGCCATCACGCACGCGGCCAATAATACCCTGAAGAATGCCCGCCAGGCGGAAGGCGTTATAGGCAAAATAGTAGTTCAGGTCCGGCACGCCCTTGCGTCCGGTATGCTGGCAATAAAGATCGACATATTCCTCCAGCGTCGGAATGCCATGTGCCTTGAGGTCGTCGATGTTGGCAATCGACCCGCGGGACTCGTCATTCCCCGGCATCACCCAGTTCATCAGGTGATAGGAAAAGTCGGCCAGTGGGTCGCCAAGCGTGCAGAGCTCCCAGTCGAGCACCGCGGCGACCTTTGGCTCTGTCGGGTGCAGGACCATATTGTCGAGACGGTAGTCGCCGTGAACGATCGTGACATCCTCATCCTGGGGCAGGTTCTTCGGCAGCCAGTCGATAAGCTGCTCCATCTCCGGTATGTGCATCGTTTCCGACGCCTTGTACTGCTTGGTCCAGCGGTGGATCTGGCGAGCGCAGTAATCGCCTTCCTTGCCGAAGCCCTCCAGCCCGATGGCACGCCAGTCCGTATTGTGCAGGTCGGCAAAGGTTTTTACCTTGGCTTCATAGATGGCGCGGCGCTCGGCTGGTTCACAGTCCGGAAGCGTCTGATCCCAAAGAATGCGCCCGTCGACACAGTCCATGACGTAGAACATCGTGCCGATAACACCTTCGTCCTCGCACAGGCCGTAAGGCCGCGGGACAGGGAAGCCTGTCGGGTGGAGTGCGTTAATGACGCGGAATTCGCGGTCAACCGCATGAGCCGACGGCAACAGTTTTCCCGGCGGCTTGCGGCGCATCACATAGGTCTTGTTGGGCGTGAAAAGCTTGTAGGTCGGGTTGGACTGGCCGCCCTTGAACTGCTTGACGGTGAGAGGGCCTTCAAAGCCCTCAACATGCTTCTCCATCCAGGCCAGGAGGTTCTTCTCGTCAAACTGGTGGGACTCGGCGACCTCCTTGGTCCCGGTGTACATTTCCTGTGCGTCGCCATCCTGCGCCATGCTCTCTACTCCCTGAGATTTTACGTTTCGCGCACACTACCCTCTACAGATCGCCGAACAAGCTTCTCGCAGGGTCAAATCGCAATTTGATTATAACCGGCTATCGCGTCACACGATAACCGATATCCGTGCGGCAAAACCCACCGGGCCAGTCAATCAGTTCAACGGCCTCATAGGCTTTCGAAATCGCCACTTTAAGATCTGCGTCCGTGGCCGTCACGCCCAGTACGCGTCCACCTGCTGCGACAAGTTCTTTCTGCTCATTGATGTCGGTGCCGGCATGAAAGACTGTCACACCATCAATGGCGTCGGCCTTGTCCACGCCATTGATGACGGTGCCTTTCTCAGCTGTGCCCGGATAGCCGTTCGCCGCCATGACGACGACCGCTCCCGGCCTGAAATCGGAAAGCCCCATCATCTCGCACAGGCCGGCATGGCTGCCCGCCAGACCACCTGTCGCGCAAACCAGAAGCGCCGGCACGATATCACCCGGCAGCCCCGCCATCAGGACCTGGCATTCAGGGTCACCAAAGCGGGCATTGAATTCGACAACTTTCGGCCCCTGCTCTGTCACCATGATGCCGACATAGAGCACGCCCTGATACGGCATCCCGTCTTCGGCCATGCCCGACAGCATCGGCTCTACGATAGTGGTCTGGACCAGTTCCATCGTGCGCGCATCAACAACCGGCGCAGGGGCATAGGCGCCCATGCCACCCGTGTTCGGACCGGTATCGCCATCACCAACGCGTTTATGGTCCTGCGCCACCGGCAGGTAGATCGCGCCTTCGCCATCCGTCATAACGAAAACCGAAGCCTCTTCGCCTTCCATGAACTCCTCGATGACGATTTCACTCGAGGCATCACCGAACTTGCCGGTCATCATCTCCTCGACAGTGTTTTCGGCATCTTCTAGGTTCTCGGCGATCACCACGCCCTTGCCGGCTGCCAAACCGTCGGCCTTGATGACGTAAGGCGCCTCCATCGTCTCGAGAAACTCAAGCGCCTTTGTGAGATCGTCGAACCGGCCATAGGCAGCAGTCGGCACGCCGTACTTTTCCATCAGGTCTTTCGCAAACCCTTTGGAGGTTTCCAGCTTGGCCGCCGCCTGGCTTGGGGCGAAGACATCAAATCCACGCGCCCGGAGTGCATCACTGGCACCTGCCGCAAGCGGGGCCTCAGGGCCGATGATGATGAGGTCCGGCATGAGTTGCAGGGCCAGTTCCTGGACTGCCTTGAGGTCGGTCGGGTCAAGCTCGAAGCACGGACCGATCTTGTCCATGCCGGGATTACCCGGTGCAGAGTAAACTTCGTCGACCAGCGGGGACTGTGCGATTTTCCAGGCCAGCGCATGCTCACGCCCGCCAGAACCAAAAATGAGAATTTTCATGAGCTGCGTGATGGACTTGGCCGAGAGCTTGATCAAGCCCTCAAATGAACCGCCACCGCCCGGGACAGGCCAAATATGCCCCCAGGCGGCTAGAGAGCAGTGGAAAAGGCTGGCAAATTCACTTGATGATGCCGTGTCAGGCAAGGCAGGGTACGCTTATGGCGAACATACCTCCCAAACGCCGAGCGCCGAAGGACCTGAGCGGTCTGTGGACGGGCTATTATGCCTATGATCTGACAGATGATGCAGTCATGTTCACCGCATGGCTGAAGGAAGAGAATGGCCGTGTCATTGGCTCGATCCTCGAGGAGAACCTGAGTGCCGACGGCCCAGACGCAGAGTATGAGGCCCGTGTGACCGGCTTCCGCCACGGGCTCGACGTCCGCTTCACCAAGATTGCCCTCGATGAAGATACCGGAGAGCCCCTGCTTTTACGCTATCATGGCGATACTGACGCTGAGTGCTGCCTGATAAGCGGTGTGTGGTTCTTCGATGATCCATCAGACTGGACTGGCACATTCATGATGACGCGTATCTCAGGTGAGATGAAAGCAGCTGTCACAGTCCGCGCCGCCCATGATACGGGCGATCGTAGCAGCGACGAGGGATAGTCGCCGTGGCTGAGGATAACGCTTCCAATGTCACTGAATTCACGGTTTCCGAACTTGCCGCAAATCTGAAGCGAACCGTTGAATCCGCCTTTGACCATGTCCGCGTGCGCGGTGAACTTGGCCGCGTTACCATCGCCCGCTCTGGTCACATGTATGCTGACATCAAGGACGAGAAGGCCGTCCTGAATACAGTGATGTGGAAAGGCTCGGTCTCACGCCTGCCTTTCAAACCTGAAGAGGGCCTTGAAGTCGTCGCCGAAGGGCGGATGTCGACCTATCCGGGCCGTTCGAATTACCAGCTCATCGCTGACTTCATGCGCCCGGCAGGCGCTGGCGCGCTGATGGCGCTGCTTGAGGAACGCAAGAAGAAGTTCGCAGCCGAGGGCCTGTTCGATCCGGCCCACAAGAAGCGCCTGCCCTATCTGCCGCGGACTGTCGGCGTCGTGACCAGCCCGACTGGCGCTGTCATCCGTGACATCATTCACCGCATCCGGGAACGTTTCCCGGCCCGCGTCATTCTGTGGCCTGCGCTCGTCCAGGGCGACCGGGCCGCTGCCCAGATCGAAGCAGGCATCCGGGGCTTTAACGCCATGGCCGGTGAGGCGCGGCCTGATGTCCTCATCGTCGGACGCGGTGGCGGCTCTATCGAGGATCTCTGGCCATTCAATGAGGAAAACGTTGTAAGGGCCGCTTTTGAAAGCGAAATTCCGCTCATCTCTGCGGTTGGCCACGAGACCGACACCACACTTATCGACTTCGTGTCCGATGCCCGCGCGCCCACACCTACCGGGGCGGCCGAAATCGCTGTTCCCGTGCGGGCCGATCTCATTCTGGCACTGGAAGAGCGCGGCCAAAGCCTGAAATCCGCACTCGCCCGCAGGGTCCACCATGATAAGGACCGGCTACGGGCGTCAAGGCTACCGCGCCTCGAAACGCTGATTGCTCAGAAGCGCCAGACTGTCGACTATCTGGAAGCCGGGTTACGTTCAGGCCTTTCCAGCGCGATCAAATCAAAGCAGATCGACCTGACCCGTACAGGCGCACGACTAAGACCTGAGCCGCTCAAGATTGAAGCACGCCGCAATCGTCAGAAACTCGGCGAGACCGCCATGCGCGCCCGCCCGGCACTCAAGCGCATCATAGAGGAAGACCGCACCGCTCTCGCCGCACAGGCGAAACTTCTGGAAACCCTCTCCTATCAGGCAACTCTCGACCGTGGCTTCGCTATCGTGAAAGACGGCAAGGGCCGCGTTCTCAAGGACGCTTCCGCTGCCAGCGCGGGCGACATGCTCGAGATTTCGCTCTCCAGAGGCAGGCTTGACGCAGAGGTGGCCGCATCCGGGAAAACCGGCCCCCAACCCGTGAAGCCAGGCGCACAGCCGGCCAAGGCGAAGAAACCGCCAAAACCCGACTCACCGCCACAGGGTGATCTTTTCTAGACCCGGAAGTACACCGCCACCGTACCGCTCTCACACCATCCTCACACCACGGATTCTGCCCGTTTGGAGCGTTTTATCCCGGGGATGTTTCCAGTCTGCTCCAACAAAAAACGGCGCACACCCATCAGGGCATGCGCCGTTGCAAATAGTCCGGTTTGTTTAGTGCCTAGAGCTGGCCAAGCATATAGTCCGCGCTGGAGACCTTGAACTCCCCGCCATCTTCGACATTGAGCTGCTCGACGACACCGTCTTTCACCAGCATGGAATAGCGCTTCGAGCGTTCGCCCATACCAAAGCTGCTGCCATCCATTTCAAGGCCGAGCGCCTTTGCGAAGTCACCGTTGCCATCAGCAAGCATACGCACCTTGTCACCTGTTCCGGCATGATCGCCCCAGGCATTCATGACGAACACATCGTTCACCGAGGTACAGACGATGTCATCTACGCCCTTGCCATGCAGCGCCTCAGACTTCTCGACAAAGCCCGGCAGATGCTTGACCGAACAGGTCGGTGTGAAGGCACCGGGAACAGCGAACAGGGCAACAGTCTTGCCTTTGAAAATGTCATCAGTCTTGCGCGGTTCCGGGCCATTGTCCGTCATTTCCATGAAAACTGCTTCAGGCAGCTTTTCACCAGCTTTGATTGTCATTGATTTCTCCTTTGAGACTGACAGCCATTTAGGGCCGTGCTCCGACAGGATCAATGAAAGCTTGATAATCTCTTGTGCGTGAGTCAGCCTCGCTCGACAGGAAGGGTTTCCATCGATGTTAACGGACCTCACCGGAAAGCTTCTGATCGCAATGCCGGGGATTGGCGACAACCGGTTTTCCCGCTCGCTTGTGCTCGTATGCGCCCATGAAGCTGACTATGCCATGGGCATCGCCCTAAATAAGCCAATGGATGACCTTACCCTGCCACAACTGCTGACCCAGTTGGGAATCGAGCAGGATATCCAGGTTCCGGAGAATGCCATTCTCAGTGGCGGCCCTGTTGGCACAGACCGTGGATTCGTCGTCCACACGGGTGATTTCCACTCCGACGGGGCGACCATGGACATCGGGCACGATTGCTGCCTGACAGCGACCCGCGATATCCTTGTTGCGATTGCCTCCGGCGAACCACCTCGCGAATCGATAATGGCCCTCGGTTATTCCGGCTGGGATGCCGGACAGCTCGAGTATGAGATCGCCGAAAATGCCTGGATCATCGGTGAGGCCATCCCGGATCTGGTCTACGGATCAGAGCATGACAGCAAATGGAGCCGCGCGCTTGAACTGCTTGGTATAGATGCCTCACGCCTTCACGCCGGAGGGGGCTCGGCCTAGTCAGCCGATTGCAGAAGTATGCCGGCCTCTTCCGCAGACACCGGATGCGAAAACGCAAACCCCTGCGCATAGTGAAAGCCGAGTGTGCGCAGCAGGCCTACCTGATCAAGGCTTTCAATTCCTTCGGCAGTAGCTGACATCTTCAACCGGGACGCCAGAAGCGTCACTGCCTCGAGGACGATCCTCACTTTTTCGGAATCGAGCTGCATCGTGAGCTCAGGATCAATCTTCAGCCCATCAGCCGGCAAGGCAGCCAGCCACGAAAACGATGAATGCCCTGTACCGAAATCATCGAGGATAACCCCTGCCCCGGCTTCCTTGATCGCTGTTGTTACATGTAGCGCCTGTTCGGCATCACGCAGGGCGGCTTGCTCTGTGAGCTCAATCCTGAGCTGCCCCCGCGCGAAGCCGTGTTGCGCGACCAGGCCGGCAACGAGCTCCGTTAATCCTTCACGGGCCAGATCACGCCCTGTCAGGTTCACGTTCACAAAGAGATCTTTTCCACGGTCTGTTTTACGCCAGCTTGCGAGCGCCTCGCTTGCTAACACCAGCATATCAGGCGCGAGTGTATCATCAGCCACTCCCATACCGCCTGAGTGTGCTGCTGGAGGGGCACCTCCCCAGCGCGCAAGTGCTTCGAACCCCGCAATGCCTCCGCTTGAAAGCGATATGATTGGCTGGAAAACAGCATTCAGACCGGTATCGGCGCTTTCCGGGCCTGTCACCATTCCATGATCTCCCCTGACAAGTTCACCCGAGGCAACACCATTCACATCAATCTGGCCTAGAAGGCTCAGGGCGATACCATTGCTAAGACCTATCGCGCACTGGATGCTCCCGGACTCGCCGTCCTGCAAGACCAGAGCCCTCTCGAGACGGCTACGGCTAAACCCATCCAGCATGAGCCCGAGCGATTTGAGAGACCAGTTGCCACTAATATCGCCGAGGTGTGCATCGGCGTCCGGCTCTATCCTGAGCCGCTGCGTGTCTGAGTTCCACCACCATTGGCCGACTCTCGGCCCGGATTCGCCATGCATTCGGGCGAGACTAATCGCTAAGACCTTGTCTGACGAGAGCGTTATGTACGCTGGCGGCTCAATATGTAATCCCGCACCGCTGCAACATCGGCGGTAGCATGGTCATAGACTTCCGTACGTGCCGCCACGGCCTTGGCCCGCTCCGGCAGATCCGGTGTCTGGCCAATCGCTTCGTGTACAGTTTCCGGAAACTTGGCAGGATGTGCCGTGGCAAGAACTACCGAAACCTGATCTTCCCTGGCCAGCCGCCGCGCCACGGCGGTACCAACAGCTGTGTGCGGGCAAATCTCCCAGCCCGTTTCGGCATATACCCGCTTCATTTCCTCAAGCGTCGACGTATTCGTTACCGTCTGGGCCGATAGTCCCATACAACCAAGCGGCCCTTTTATCCGTTCTGGTAATTCAACATCGCCGCTCTGGGCAAACTGCTCATACAACTGACGGACCATATCGGGGTCCCGTCCGGATGCTTCGAAGGCCAGCCGTTCAAAGTTGCTGGGAACGGAAATATCCATAGCCGGGCTCGGCGTGGAGACCGCATCTGCGCGACGCATGTATCCGTCCTGAAGCAGCACACGCAGGGCATCATTTTCATTGACCGCACAGACGGCCTCAAACCCGGCTAGCAGGCCACAGCGCGCAGCAACATAGCCCGCAAGCGCGTCGCCCATATTCCCGCTCGGCACGATAAAACGAAGCGCCCTGTCAGCCCCCAGCGCCGTCTGGGCCGTTGCGTAATAGACCGCCTGTGCAGCGATACGGGCCCAGTTGATAGAATTCACACCGGAAAGGCCCGACGTCGTCACGAACTCACGGTCGGCAAAGAGTTGTTTGACGATGGACTGGCAGCTGTCGAAATTCTGATCAATAGCCAGATTATGGACATTGTCAGCGCCCGTTGTTGTCATGAAAAGACGCTGGACTGGCGAAATTCGCTCGAATGGATGGAGAATGAACAAATCAACATTGGTGGACCCGGCAAAAGCGGCAGCCGCCGCGCCACCAGTGTCGCCCGATGTCGCGCATGTCACGCTCATCCGCTCTCCGCGGCTTTCGAGAGCCACGTCAAACAGCTGGGCGATAAGCTGCATCGCGACATCCTTGAACGCCAGTGTCGGCCCGTGATGCAACTCCATCAAATAGGCGTTCGGTCCTGTCTGGACGAGCGGCGCAACAGACTGGTGTGCAAAACCTGCATAAGCCCGCTTGCAAATCTCCTGCAATGTCGCCGGGGGGATCTCGTCACCAGCAAACGCCCCCAGAACGCGCGCAGCCACATCAGCATAAGCCTCATGCACGCCCGCTGGTTCGATCCGTGGCCATGTTTCAGGCACGTACAGCCCCCCATCAGGGGCAAGCCCCGAGAGGCAGGCCTCGATAAAACCGACCGGTGCAGCCTGGCCGCGTGTGGAAATGAAATTCATGACTTATCCCCTGAAACGAAGCCTGCCCCTGGCATGATGGAAAGCGGCGTATATCGCGATAAGCGCGATGGCCAGCCCCCACCAGGTAAGCGCGTAGCCAAAATGGCGTTGGGGCGGCAACGGGTCACGCACCTCAGCTGTTGCATACGGATTCTCGGCCTGTCGTGTGCGTGTGAGATCGGAGGCGAGCCTCAGCGTGATCGTGTCCGGCTCGACCACCTGCGCTGGCTGTGCCTCATAGCCGAGATTAGCCAGCATCGCGGCGCTGTCATAGCGATACCAGATATTTTCCGACGGCTGATTGGTTCCACCAAACCCTTGCTCGCTCGCCGGTCGCATGAAGACATTGGAGCGGCGTTCAAAAGCGCCCGTATCAGCAATCGCGAGCGGAACTGGCTGTGTGCCCGAGATGGCGTCCCAGAGCACGAGCACGATAGGGCCCTGTCCATCTATACGGCCTGGCACATAACGCCGCCAGACCGCCTCACCATCAACAATACCGTAGACCTGCTGGGCCATGCCGGCATTCGATGTGTCAATCTCAACCGCGACGTCTCTGAACTGGGTGGGGACAGTCTTTTCCTGACCAAGCTTTTCTTCATAGCGGCCATACTGCCAGTTACCGAGCCAGATCAGGATACCAAGACTGATGATGGCCAGGACGGTCATCACGGGCAATGGGCGAAAGGTCATTTACCGTCTCCCTCTGAACCGGCCCATGTCGCCTCTTCGGCCCGGTTCTTCCATTGCAGGGCAAACATCAAGGCTTTGAACGGGCGCAGCAGCAACATCGCCAGCACGATGATCACTGGGGTCCAGAGGAATGAATGCACCCAGAACGGCGGTGAGAACAGGGCCTGTACGAGAAGAACCGGTGGCATCATGATAATGCCCAGCAGGAACATAACGAAAAAGGCCGGCCCATCGCCCGAGTCCGCTTTGGAGAAATCAGCACCGCAAGCAGAGCATTGCGGGGCGAGACCTAGCCAGCTCCTGAAAACTGGCCCCTCCCCGCAGGCCGGGCAACGACAGCGTAACCCGACCGAAATGGGAGAGACCTCACGCGCCACCCGTGCCTAGTGTCCCATGACGAGGTATGGGATGACATAGACGAAGGCGAACAGGAACAGCCACACGACGTCAACGAAGTGCCAGTACCAAGCTGCAAACTCGAAACCGAGATGCTTCTTGGCTGACATCCCGCCCTGCATCATCCGCACCAGACAGACAGTCAGGAAAATCGTCCCGATCACGACGTGCGCACCATGGAAGCCTGTCGCCATGAAGAAGGCCGAGCCATAGATCGTGCCGTCATAAGAGAAACCAGCGTGGGCATACTCGAGCACCTGGAGGCCAGTAAAACATACGCCCAGAATGATTGTGATCGCCAGCATGCTGATGGCTGTACGGCGGTTGTCGTGCTGTAGCGCATGGTGTGCGGCTGTCACCGTCGTGCCCGAGAGAAGCAGGATCAGTGTGTTCATCAGCGGCAGGTGGAATGGATCAAAGACTTCAACACCTTGTGGCGGCCACTGGCCACCCACAGCCTGAAGAGCTTCGGCGTAGAGCGGGTTACTGGCATCGAAAGTGTCACCGACACGCGCCCCCTGGAAGATGGTGAACTCGAAGAAGCTCCAGAACCAGGCGACGAAGAACATGACCTCCGAAGCAATGAACAGGATCATGCCGTAACGCAGGCCGATCTGGACAACCGGTGTGTGATCGCCACCTCGGCTTTCCTTGATGACTTCACGCCACCAGCCGACCATCACATAGATGATCCCTGCAAAGCCCAGCGCGAGCAGCCACCAGGTCCCGGCCTCCATGCCGAACATGCCCTTCATGTAGGTCACGCCGCCAAGCGCCATCACGACCATCGCCATCGAACCGATGAGCGGCCATGGTGACGGATTCACAAGGTGGTAGTCGTGTTTCACTTCATCATGAGCCATGGCCCTGAGTCCCTCGAATGTTCCAGTTTCCGGCGCCTTTTAGCCTGCGCCCCGTTAGAGTCGCAACAGCTCAATTGAGCGCAGCCGAATTCGCCGCACCCTCAAAGCTGTCAGTCTGATAGTATGTGTACGACAAGGTGATTGTGCGTACATCATCCATATTGCTTTCATCATCCAGCGTTGGATCGATAAAGAAAACCACAGGAAGTTTCTTTGTCGCCCCTGCCTTGATGACCCTTTCCTCGAAGCAGAAGCATTCGAGTTTGTTGTAGTAAAGCCCGGCCTTGTGTGGCGTCACATTGTAGGACGCCATCAGGCTGATGTCCTGCTCAGATGTGTTCGTAACCTCAAAGAAAGCCAGACCATGCTCGCCGAGCTTCACGTCCATCGACGTCTGTAGCGGGCGGAACATGATAGGCGCGTCCATGACATTCGAATCAAAGCGTACCGTCATCTTGCGGTCGGTGATGTTTTCCGGGGCCTGTTTTGCGATCTGTGTAGTTCCGCCAAAGCCGGTCACACGGCAAAAGGTGTCGTAGAGCGGCTTGGACGCAAAGGCGAGCCCGAGCATTCCAAGAGCAGCAACAATGGAAATCAACAGCAGTCTGGTATTGCTCATTACATCCGCTCCGGAACGGCTCCGCCGCTCAGTTTGATAATCGTCGTCAGTATGACGAGTACGACGAAAGCCACGAGCGCAAGGGCCAGCCAGACATTCCGGCGTTTCTGCGCCTTGCGGGCAGCTGTCGTGTCCTCTTCGGACAAGGGTGTTGGACGTTCTTCGCTCATACCAGCCCCGGCACAGGCAGGTAGGCACCAAAGCCGTGCTCCACGATCAGGACGGCAAATAGCAGGAAGAGATAGAGGATTGAGAACGCAAAAAGCCCTTTGGCCCGTTTGAGACTCGCACCCGACGCGCCGGCGTCGCCTGCGTCACTTCTCCAGACCCGGTAAGCCAGCATCAGGAATGCAGCACCAAGTCCTGTGGCGGCCACACCGTAAACAAGACCTGCAAGCCCGGTGAAGACCGGCAGCACACCAAGCGGTGCCAGCAACACCGTGTAAGCGAGGATCTGGTTGCGTGTCGCTTTTGCACCATGCGTGACCGGCAACATCGGAACATTCGCCTTCTCGTATTCCTTGTGGGCGAGAAGCGACAGCGCCCAGAAATGCGGCGGCGTCCAGAAGAAAATAATTGCAAAGAGAAGCCAAGCGTCCAGCGGCACATTGCCGGTAACAGCGGCCCAACCGATGACAGGCGGGAACGCCCCTGCTGCACCACCGATTACAATATTCTGTGGCGTGCGGCGCTTGAGAAGCATGGTGTAGAACCAGCCATAATAGGCAATCGAGAGCGCAAGCAGACCCGCTGCAAGGACATTCGATGCCAGCCACATGAGAAGCACAGAAACGCCAGACATGATCAGTCCCATCGCCAGGGCTTCTTCCCGCGGAACAGCGCCTGAAGGGATGGGCCGTGTCGAGGTACGCTTCATGAGCGCATCAATGTCAGCATCATACCACATGTTTATTGCGCCAGCCGCACCCGAGCCGAGGGCCACAGAAAGGGTCGCGATCGCTGCCATGACAGGATTGATCGCAACACCGGCAACACTCTGTGCAGAGACGAGACCAGCAAAAGCCGTGAATACGACCAGCATCATGATGCGCGGCTTCATCAGCTGCACATAGTCACCTGCTGTGGCGGGCTGCGGTCTGGTCTGCATCATGTCTACTGTGTCAGTCGACGACATTTTCGTCTCCGGCTTGTGGAGCGGAAACGGCCCTCCGCGTTCCTCACGCAAAGGGCCGCCCCGAAATTATCTCCCGTCCAGCGCCCCTAGTGATGGGTCTCCGGCTTGACTTCCGGCAGCTCGTTGAACTGGTGGAACGGCGGCGGTGAAGGCAGGGTCCACTCGAGCGTGGTGGCCCCTTCGCCCCACGGGTTGGCAACAGCCTTGCGGCGGCGGACAGCGGCTTCAATCAGGCCAACGAAGAAGATCAGCGTTGCAACAAGAGTAACCGCGTAACCCATCGAGGACCAGAAGTGCCATGTGGAGAAGCCGTCCGCATAGTCGATATAACGACGCGGCATGCCATTCAGCCCGAGGAAGTGCTGCGGGAAGAAGAGCAGGTTGGAGCCGACGAACATCGTCCAGAAGTGCGCATAACCGATCGTCTTGTTGTACTTCACGCCGAACATCTTCTCGAACCAGTAATACCAGCCGGCAAACAGGCCGAAGACGGCACCAAGCGAGAGCACGTAGTGGAAGTGCGCAACGACGTAGTAAGTGTCATGCAGGACGTGGTCGATACCGGCATTGGCGAGCACAACGCCCGTCACACCGCCAACGGTGAACAGGAAGATGAAGCCAATGGCCCAGACCATGGGAACTTCGAAGTCGATCGAGCCACCCCACATGGTCGCGATCCAGGAGAAGATCTTGATACCAGTCGGGACCGCAATGACCATGGTCGCAGCGACGAAGTAAGCCTTCATGTCAGAAGGCATGCCGACGGTGTACATGTGGTGCGCCCACACGATGAAGCCGATCGCACCAATCGAAACCATCGCATAAGCCATACCGAGATAGCCGAATACGGGCTTCTTCGAGAAGGTCGACACGATGTGCGAGATGATACCGAAGGCCGGCAGGATCATGATGTAGACTTCGGGATGACCGAAGAACCAGAACAGGTGCTGGAACATGATCGGGTCGCCACCGCCGGACGGGTCAAAGAACTGCGACCCGAAATTCCGGTCGGTCAGCAGCATCGTCAGCGCACCAGCGAGAACCGGCAGCGCGAGAAGAAGCAGGACGGCCGTCACGAGCATCGACCAGGCAAAGAGCGGCATCTTGTGCAGCGTCATGCCAGGTGCACGCATGTTCAGGATGGTCACGATGAAGTTGATTGCCCCGAGGATGGACGCAATACCAGCTGTATGCAGCGACAGGATCAGGAGATCCATGGAGGGACCAGGGTGCCCCGTTGCGCTGGACAATGGCGGATAGAGCACCCAGCCACCACCAAAGCCGAGGAACTCACCCGTGCCCGGAATGAGCATCGAGGTGCAGGCCATGATAAAGGCAGCCACCGTGAGCCAGAACGAAATGTTGTTCATGCGCGGGAAGGCCATGTCCGGCGCGCCAATCATTAGCGGCACGAACCAGTTGCCAAAACCACCAATCAACGCGGGCATGACCATGAAGAAGATCATGATCAGGCCATGATACGTGATCACGACATTGTAGAAGTGCTTGGCGTGCTCAATGGCCTGGTCACCTGAGTAACCAAAAAATTCCATCAGTCCGGTCAGAGGACCGATACCCGGCTGGGCAAGTTCGAGACGAATAATGCCCGAAAGGGTATAACCGATGATACCCGCGACAAGCGCAAATACGAGGTAGAGCGTCCCGATATCCTTGTGGTTCGTCGACAGGAACCAGCGGACAAAGAAACCCGGCTTGTGATCATGAGCATGATCGTCGTGGGCGGTTGAGACTTGATCCATAGCCATTACAGAAAATCCTCTGACTAACTATTGGGCCTGGGCGAGGCGCGTTTCCGCGTCCGTCGGCACATCGGTTGAAGCGGTCTGGGCTTGAGCGGAAGGCAGCCCATCGAAAGCGGCCTCGAATTCACCAGCTTTCATGGATTCAATCCAGCTATTGTACTGGTCCGGGCTAACGACACGCACTTCGATCGGCATGAAAGCATGATCCTTGCCGCAAAGCTCGGAACACTGCCCGTAATACGTCCCCTCTTCCTCGACGAGGAACCAGCCTTCATTGAGGCGCCCGGGCACAGCGTCGGTCTTCACACCGAAAGCCGGGACGGTCCATGAATGGATAACGTCTGAAGCAGCCGTCTGATAGCGAACATAGCGATTGGCTGGAATCACAAGCGGAAAGTCTGCAGCAAGGTTCTTGGGCAGGCTAGCGAAATCATCGCGTCCGGTCGCATCAACGTAGCTTTGCTCATCGCCGGAGAGCTGGCGATGGATCGGGTTGGATACAAACTCGACCGGATACCCGCCATCATCAAGCTCATCGGGATAAGAATAGGTCCAGTTCCACTGGTTGCCCTGCGCCTTGATGGTGATCCAGCCTTCAGCTGCAGCCTCAGGATATGTATTCGGATTGTCATCACTCGACTCGGCAATGACCTCCAGATCGGGCTGGTTCTCCTGATAGAACAGGTTCGAGAAGGACGGCCCGGCAATCGCCACCAGAATGAGAACCGGGACGACAGTCCAGACAATCTCAACCAGTGTATTATGGCTGAACTTGCGCGGCACCGGGTTTGAACGGCGGCTATAGCGCACACAGGCCCAGATGATCAGGGCAAGCACAAACAGCGTGATCAGCGTGATGATGATCATCAGGTATGTATGAAAGCCATGCAGGCGTTCCATGATACGGGTCGCTGCCGGTTGGAAATTCAATGCGCCTGCTTCAGGTTGGGCCGCATATGCGACAGCACTGAATGGCGTAAGTGTAAGTAGAGCGATAAGGAAACGCACGACCCGACTCCCTAGGTAATGTTTCGAGCTTTGCCATAACTACACTCTTACGAGGCGTCCACCCAAGCGATCAGTGATATCAAATTTGTCGCAGTCCATTCGCCAAGCCCCTGAAACAGGTTATACTCTCTCATAACATGCCCCTCAGGAGACCTGTAATGTATCGCTCCATCGCTCTGACTATCGCTGCTTCGCTGGCCGCCGGTGCGGCATCTGCCCAGGTATTCGTTATCGGTGAAGGGCTGGCACGGGACTGTTTCGACCTCGCAAAAAGTGACAATTATTTCTTCCGGACTGCCGAGCAGACATGCAGCCGGGCCCTTCAGGAAGAACCCCTGACACGGCCGAATCGCGCAGCGACTTATGTAAATCGTGGCGTCATCCGCATGCGTGAGGGCAATTATGAAGATGCCCTGCAGGATTATGGCCGGGCCACGGAGATACAGCCCGAACTCGGCGCAGCTTACCTGAATGAAGGCGCAACCTATATCTATCAAAAGGATTTCGACGCCGCTCTCACTCCGCTGAACAAGGCGATCGAATATGATTCAGCCGAGATATTCGCCGCCTATTACAACCGCGCCATCGCTCGTGAAAACACAGGCGATGTTCAGGGCGCATATTTTGATTTCCAGAAAGCGCTTGAGCTCAAGCCTGGCTGGGAACTCGCTGAACGCCAGCTGAAGCGCTTCACGGTCCGCGACGAAACTGAGGGCTGATCGCGCCTTGCGTGTCTGACCGCCAGGCCCCATTGTCAGGGCATGCTTGAAAACGACCTCCCCTTTGACCGCAACGAAGCCACGTCTATCCTGGCTGACGCATGTAACGGTGCTGATGATGGCGACATATATGTCCAGCGAGCCCGTTCGGAACAATTCCTGCTCGATGATGGCCGGCTGAAATCGGCAGCCTTTGACACCAGCCAGGGTTTTGGCCTTCGCGTTGTGGCGGGGGAAGCCAGCGGCAACGCTCACGCCGGTGAGCTCTCCCTGGACGCAATCCGCCGCGCTGCCTCAACAGCCGCCGCAGCGAAGCGGGGTTATAGCGGGAAACTCGATGTCAGCCCGCAACCCACAAACCGTCGGCTATATGCACCGGTTGACCCGACAGAAGCACCCGGTTTCGGCGTCAAGACAGAGCTGCTTGCCGAGATCGATGCCTGGGTCAGGGCAAAGGATCCACGCGTTGTACAGGTCTCTGTGTCCCTGGCTGGCAGCCATGAGGAGATTGATGTTCTGCGGCCTGCTGGTGAGACATTCCATGATGTCCGCCCACTGGTGCGCCTGAACGTTTCTGTCACGCTTGAACAGGACGGACGCCGGGAAAGCGCTTCTGCAGGCGCGGGTGGCCGCGCGGTCTATGATGAATGGATCGCCCCGTCGCGCTGGAAGGGCCTTGCTGAGCGCGCGATTCGCAAGGCGGAAATCAATCTGGAATCGATTCCCGCTCCCGCAGGGGAAATGGAAGTCGTACTTGGGCCGGGCTGGCCTGCCGTACTCTTGCATGAAGCCGTCGGGCATGGGCTGGAAGGCGATTTCAATCGCAAGCAGACCAGTGTCTATGCCGGGCGCATCGGCGAGCAGGTCGCGGCCAAGGGTGTAACCGTAATTGACGACGGAACTATCGACGCGCGGCGTGGCTCGCTTTCCTTCGATGATGAAGGTACGCCAACACAGCGGAACGTCCTGATCGAGGACGGCATCCTGAAAGGTTATATGCAGGACCGCCAGAACGCTCGCCTTATGGGCATGGCGCCGACCGGCAATGGACGCCGCGAATCATATGATTCAGGTATCATGCCGCGCATGACAAACACGGTAATGCTGGGCGGCAAGGACGATCCGGAAGAGATTGTGAAGTCCATGAAGCGTGGTGTCTGGGCCGTCGATTTTGGCGGTGGACAGGTCGATATTACATCGGGGAATTTCGTCTTCCAGTGTACCGAGGCTTATCTGGTCGAGAACGGCGAGATTGTTGCGCCGGTGAAGAATGCCACTCTCATCGGCCACGGCCCGACGGTTCTCAACAAAGTCTCGATGATCGGCAACGACTTCAAGATGGATGATGGTGTCGGCACTTGCGGCAAGGCTGGCCAAACTGTTCCAGTCGGTGTCGGCCAGCCGACACTAAAGGTCGATGCATTGACCGTTGGCGGGGCGGGTTAAGGCTGTCTGCTTTTCCCTGACGGGGCGATGCTCTACAATGCTATGACAGCAACAAAGGGGCCACCCTATGAATTTGTCTGTCACCGCCATGGTCGCGATTGGCCTTGCTTCCACTCCGGTAGTCTCTGCATGTGCGGAGTCCGAGCCGACTGAGCAAAGCGCTATGTCCGCAACGAGTCTGGCGCCCGAGGTTTCGCCCAGCGAAGCGCAAAACTTGCAGGACAAGGGGGCGCTACTCATCGATGTGCGTACGCCCGAAGAGTGGGAACAGACCGGGATACCTGCCGATGCCCATACTATCACGCTTCAGGATGCGGACTTTCTCAAGCAGGTCGAGAGGCTGACAGGTGGTGACAAGGATCAACCTGTCGCCTTCATCTGCCGGTCCGGCAACCGCTCGGCCAAGGCGCGCGACCGTCTGGTTCAAGAAGGCTATACGAATGTAACCAGCGTTGCCGGTGGTGTTGCAGGCGAAGAGGGCTGGATCGCGGAAGATCTGCCGGTCAGGGAATATCCCTGACCGGTAGCCTTTATTCTGCTCAGTCTATATTCCGTTCCAGCGTCGCGCCTGCCGGATCAACTTCACTACGCTTTTCCTTGATACCGTTGCTGCCTTCCGCATGACGCGTGAGCTTACGCAGCCACGGGCTGGCAACAAGCAGGATTAACCCGAGGCCTACCGCGGCGCTGCCAAGCTGGAGGTAAACGGCGTTATAAGCTTCAAGACTTTCTTCCGGCGGCGCACCTTCGGGTACCTGTGTCGCCTGCGCGATCCCGGCCGCAATAACGTTGGCGTATGATGAAGCCAAGAACCAATAGCCCATCATGAAGCCGACGATCTGTTTGGCCGAAAGTTTGGTCACGGCAGACAGGCCAACCGGTGAGAGGAAAATCTCGCCCGTGGTGTGCAGCAGGTACATCAGCATGATGAACAGGACCGATATCCTCAGCGCACCGCTCGCATCCGGCACGGCGGTCTGGATACCAAGGTTCAGTACGAAGAAACCAGCACCGATCTGGATCATGGCAAGACCGAACTTGATAAAGCTGTTCGGTTCAACGCCCTTGTTGCCCAGCCATGTCCACAGCACCGCAATCAACGGCGCGAAGTACATGATGTATAGCGGATTGGCCGATTGCAGGACTGGTGCCGGGAATGGCGAGCCCATGACCTGATTATCAACGTGTGCCGCAGCAAACAGGTTGAGCGATGTCGGCCCCTGGTCGAACAGCGCCCAGAAGAGCACTGAGGAAACCGTCAGAATAAGAAGCCCGATCATCGCATTGCGCGTATCGCTTTCCAGCTTGGTGAGCATGTAAATGATGATGCCAAGCGTGACGATGGCGAAAACGCCATGCATGGCCAGTGTCATGATACTCGCGATCTGGAGCAGGAAGAAAGCCGCCACGGCGAAACCGAGCCCTGCGGCATAGACCAGCCATTCACGGTTCAGCCCAGCGAAGACGGGTGTTTTCAGGTCAACATCCGCAGGCGGCTCAGCACGTCCCTCCAGCCAGCTCTGGCCGAAGACGAAGACGATGAGGCCTGCCAGCATACCAACAGCAGCAAGGCCGAACCCTGCCCACCAGCCAAACTGCGCAGCAGCGAGGGCGCAGAAAATACCCGACAGGAATGAGCCGAGGTTGATACCCATATAATATAGCGTGAAGCCAGAGTCGCGGCGACGGTCCCCTTGGTCATAGAGTGCGCCAACACAGGTCGAGATGTTCGGCTTCAGGAAACCGACCCCTGCAACGATCAGCGCAAGCGCGGCAAAGAGGATTGTTGCGAAGAAGGGATTGCGTTCTTCATCCAGCGTACCGGTCAGCGTGGTTTCCTGACCGTCCTGTGTGAAAGTGACGCGACGTTCGGGCGAGCCTTCTTCCGGCTGCACGAAATTGTCGATGAAGACTTCCTCTCCATCAATGACGATATAACGGTCGCGGGCTTCGCTATATTCTGGCCGTTCAAGTTCATACACAGTACCATCTACAGTCAGCGTTTCCTCGGCAGCCGGCCCGTGAAGCCCCATAAGGCCATGCCCCGCAACCAGCAGGATCGCCCCGAACGTCACGGCTTTCCTGAAACCGATATACCTGTCTGCGAGCCACCCGCCGAGAAGCGGACCGAGATACACTAGTGCGACATAGGCTCCATAGAGCGTTAGCGAGAAACTGCTCTCGAACAGGAAATGCCAGGTCAGATAAAAGATAAGAAGGGCCCGCATCCCGTAATAGGAAAAGCGCTCCCACATCTCGGCGAAGAAAAGAATGTAAAGACCCTTGGGGTGCTTCCTTAACTGCCACATCGTGAAAAGAATTGGCGGCAACGCCGCGATGATGGCGAAAAGTACAATACCCATATGTTTCTTCCCTGAACCTTGTTCGGCGCGAGTCGCGCTTTATCCGCGCACACTATGACCATGCGTGAGGACGGGGCTCAAGCAAAGATGTGCCATTTCTTCAGGGAACGGCGCAAAATACGCCCTAGTAGGCGAGTGTTTCGAAGGCTGGCTCGACCCGCCGGCCCCACTCTCCATGATAAAGCTCCAGAAGGCGGTCCGCAGGGGTCAGACCGCTGGTCGCGATTTCGTCGAGCTCCGAAAGAAAGCCTGACTCGTCATCGCCAGCGGTATTGAACTTGCTGCGCGCTTTTAACCCCTGCCGGCTGATTGCAAGGGCGTCGAGGGCAATGTCCCGGAGCGAGCGTCCGCCAGGCACCGGTGTCTTGAGCCCAAGTGTGCCAACCGACTGGCGCACAGCCTCGCGTTGAGGCGCAGTCCAGTCCTTCACAAGATCCCAGGCAGCATCGAGCGCGGCATCGTCATAAAGGATGCCCGTCCAGAAGGCGGAAAAAGCGCAAAGCCGGCTCCAAGGTCCGGAGTCAGAGCCACGCATCTCGAGGAACCGCTTGAGCCGGACTTCAGGAAAAATTGTTGAGAGATGGTCTACGAAGTCGTCAATCGCAGGCTTTTCGCCCGGCAGGATTTCCAGCTTGCCGTCCAGAAAGTCCCGGAAGCTCAGGCCTGCCGCATTAAGATACTGGTTCTTGCCCCGGCGAACGAAATACATCGGCACATCAAGCGCGTAATCGACATAGCGTTCGAAACCTGCGCCGTCCTCGAACATGAAGGGCAGCATGCCGGAACGGTCCGGGTCAGTATCAGTCCACACATGCGAGCGATAGGACAGGAAGCCATTCGTGCGCCCTTCAGTGAAGGGCGAATTGGCGAACAATGCAGTCCCGACAGGCTGGAGCGCCAGCGACACACGGAACTTCTTCACCATGTCGGCCTCGGACGAGAAATCCATATTCGCCTGAACCGTGCAGGTGCGGAACATCATTTCCCGGCCAAGCCGGCCCACCTCAAGCATGTAATCCCGCATGATCTTGTAGCGGCCCTTTGGCATGATGGGCGTCTCGTCCATGCTCCAGAGGGGCGAGGCGCCCATGCCGAGGAAACCAATCCCAAGCGGGTCTGCAATCTCGCGAACCTCACGCAAATGATCGCCGACCTCGTTGCAGGTCTGATGGATATGTTCCAGCGGCGCGCCGGAAAGCTCGAACTGGCCGCCAGGTTCGAGGCTGACACTCGCTCCGTCTTTCTGGAGCCCGATCAGCTTGCCATCCTCGACAATAGGATCCCATCCAAACCGGTCGCGCAGGCCTTCAAGCATGGCGAGCACAGATACGTTGCCCTCATAGGGAAGCGGGCGCAGGCCATCGCGGATAAAGCCGAACTTCTCGTGTTCTGTCCCGATCCGCCAGTCCGCCTTCGGCGTGTTTCCGCTTTCCATCCACTCGACCATATCGGCCTTGGACTCGATACGCGGAGCGGATTCGTCGATTTCTGAGGTGGGGGTGGTCATGCTGGACCCATCCTTCAGCTACTGGCCTTTTCTGCCAGATAGGGATGTTCGCTCCAGTCGCCAACCGAAGATTGCCAGAGCGTGAGTGCGGAGACGACAGCAGTCTCTGCCCGCAAGATGCGGGGGCCGAGTGTGACAGGCACCACAAAGTCCAGTGATCTCAGCTTCTGGCGTTCAGCTGGAGAGAAGCCGCCTTCAGGCCCGATCAGCAGGCCAGCCGCGATAGAACCGGCACCTGCCAACACGTCGGCCATAGGCGCTGCGTCGCCAGCTTCGTCGCAATAATAGAGCGGAATGGCTGGGTCCCATCTTTCCAGGGACTCGAAGAAGGACACATCATCGGCAACTGTTGGAATGTCCATACGCTCTGTCTGTTCAGCCGCTTCAATCACAACTGCCTGCAACCTGTCACTTCGCACCCGGCTTGCCTGGGTCCGTTCGGTCATGACCGGTTGGATGCGGCGAACGCCGAGTTCACACGCTTTCTCGACGACAAAGTCAGTACGGGTCTTTTTCAGAGGGGCAAACAATAGCGTCAGGTCTGGAGTAGCGACCTGCTTGCGGGTCTGCTCATCCGCAACAATGGAGACCTTTTTCGAGCTCTCCTGGCGAAGGTGTCCGTGCCATTCACCATCGCGTCCATTGAAGACGCGCACAGGGGCCCCACTCTCCAGGCGCATGACGCGGGTGAGGTATTTTCCCTGTTTCTCATCGAGCAGAACAGGCTGTCCTGCTACGAGGTCATGGGTCACGAATAGGCGCGGTACGGAACTCATCGCGCCCATATAGGCTTCACTGATGTAAGAGTTAACCCGCAAGAAGAGACAAGTTCATGAGCGTTCAGTCCGTAAACCCTGCCACCGAAGACGTCATCGAGACCTTTGAGCCTCACAGCGATGTCGATATAGACCACGCGCTGGCCGCAGCTGAAGAGCGGTTTAACATCTGGCGTCTGACCAGCTTCAAGGAGCGCGCAGGGCTGCTTGAGAAGG
This sequence comes from Henriciella sp., assembly GCF_029936995.1. GTDB lineage: Bacteria > Pseudomonadota > Alphaproteobacteria > Caulobacterales > Hyphomonadaceae > Henriciella. The sequence continues at coordinate 206,696 of NZ_JAPYRE010000003.1, read as the reverse complement.
CTGCTGAGGTTCTTGAAGAGCGCAAGGATGAGCTGGCCCGTCACATGACGCTGGAAATGGGCAAACCACTGACACAGGCCGTTGGTGAGGTGCAAAAATGCGCCTGGGTCTGCCGCCATTATGCAGAGCATGGCGAGAAGTACCTGGCGGATGAACCCATCAAGACCGATTCAAGCCACGCCTATGTGCGCCACCTGCCGCTTGGCCCCGTACTTGCCGTCATGCCCTGGAATTTCCCCTTCTGGCAGGTCTTTCGTTTTGCAGCCCCTGCGCTCATGGCCGGTAATGTGGCATTATTGAAGCATGCCTCGAACGTATGGCGCTGCGCACTCGATATCGAGGATGTCCTGCGCGAAGCGGGCTTCCCCAACGGGTGTTTCCAGACCTTGCTGGTCGGTTCTGAAAAAGTGGAACGCATCCTAAGTGACCGCCGTGTGAAAGCTGCGACCCTCACCGGCTCAGGCCCTGCCGGCAGCGCTGTCGCTGCCACGGCTGGCGAACATATCAAGCCGACCGTACTGGAGCTGGGAGGAACAGACGCCTTTATCGTAATGCCCTCAGCCGATCTCGAGGCGTCGGTTGAAACCGCGATAGACGGACGCACGCAGAATAGCGGTCAGTCCTGCATCGCGGCAAAACGTTTCTTTGTTCATGAAGACATTTACGATGATTTCAGGGAGAAATTCATTGAAGGCATGAAAGCCCTGACAGTCGGAAACCCGCTAGAAGAGGGTACCAATATCGGTCCCCTTGCCATGAAAGCCATACGTGACGACCTCAGGGAGCAGGTAGACAAATCCATCAAGTCTGGCGGGGAAGCCCTGCTCGAAACTCCCACGCTTCCGGAAAAGGGCTGGTGGGCCCATCCGCAAATTGTTGAAGGTGCCCCGGACGAAGCTCCAGCTGCATGCGAGGAAATGTTCGGGCCTGTCGCCTCACTATGGAAAGTGCCGACACTGGCGCATGCCATAGACCGTGCCAATCAAAGCAAATTCGGGCTTGGCTCTGCGATTTTTACGCAGGACAGATCCGATATTGAGGAAGCCATCCGCAATCTCGAAGCCGGTTCAACCTTTGTAAATTCCAAGGTTGCGAGTGATCCGCGCTTGCCCTTTGGCGGCATCAAGCAGTCGGGTTACGGCCGCGAACTGGCCGCCGATGGCATACGCGCCTTCGTCAATCGCAAGACGGTCTCTATCGCCTGAGCGGAAAATTTGTCTATACGGGGCATATGACAGGTTCCAAGGACGATTCCGGGCCCACTTCGGCCCATGACATCAGTTATGAGGAGACGTCTCGATCCGGTGGTTCGGCGCCGGCTGACAGCGCCCTGCCCGGCTGGCTCATATCGCTGCCGGACATGTTCCGCCCGTACGCAGCGTTGGCCCGGCTCGACAGGCCGATTGGTACGTGGCTGGTCCTCCTGCCAACACTGGCCTCGCTCGCCTACACACGCATCTCGACAGGTTTTCTGTGGATCGACCTTTGGTGGCAGCTTCTGTTCGTCATCGGCGCTGTGACCATGCGGGGAGCTGCTTGCACATGGAACGATATAACTGACCGGGATTTCGATGCGGAAGTCGCCCGCACGGCCCTTCGTCCACTACCTTCTGGCGACGTCTCGGTCCGGGCGGCCTATATATTTCTTGGGCTACAGGTGTTCATTGGATTCCTGGCCTGGCTCGCGCTGCCGCTGGACGCCAAGATCGTTGCCCTTCTCGCGATCCCCCTGATCCTGGCTTACCCTTTCATGAAGCGGATCACATGGTGGCCACAAGCCTGGCTCGGCGCGACGATTAACTGGGGTGTGCTGGTCGCGGCCGCGACAGCCACACATGTTTCTTTCGGAACATTGCTGCTCTTCCTCGGCTTTGCTGCTTGGACTATTGCCTATGACACAATCTATGCCACGCAGGATGAGGAAGATGACGCTCTCATCGGCGTGAAATCCACTGCACGCCTCATGGGAGAGCGCGTCATCATTGGCGCTTTCTGCTTCTTTCTGATCGCAGGAGCCTTCTTCGCGGCGGCATCAGCCGCAACGGGGGCAAGCCGGATTGGCGCGCTAACAGTCATCGCCTTCCTCGCCCATGCGATCTGGCAGATAAATATGCTCCACAAGGATCGCGGAAATGCGCTTATGGCATTCAAGTCCAATGCATGGGCGGCATTGATTCTGGTCGCCGGGTTTACGATTGCCGCGCTCGTATAGACTGATGGAAAGCCCTTGGCTGACGTAGCGCTAATCAGCTATCTTGATTATATGCCCGTAGCACAACGCATAAGACCGCTCGATCTCTTCACACGCGAAGAGTGGGCGCATGTCAGCCGCCGTTCCAACTTCCTCGGAACAGGGACAGTCGTCCATGCATGGGCCGTGATCGCAATCGCCATGGGCTTGTCTATCTGGCAACCCTGGCTTGCCGTCATTGCCGTGCCCATCATCGGCGCGAGGCAGCTTGGCCTCGCAATCCTCATGCATGAAGCTGCACATGGCGGACTGCATTCAAACGGCAAGATCAATGATTTTCTGGGCCAATGGATCTGCGCTGCGCCGGTTGGAGCCCACTTGCGCAATTATCGTGGCTATCACCTGACGCATCACAAGTATGCCCAGCAGCCGGAAGACCCTGACCTTGCCCTCTCAGCCCCCTTTCCGGTCACGCGTACATCTCTCAAACGCAAGATTATCCGGGACCTGACCGGCCAGACTTTCTTCAAGCAACGCCGCAACCAATTTGCTAACGCTCTTGGGATTGGCATTCGCAAGACCAGGGGCGCAGAGAACCGGGCGCAAAGCGCACGTGAGGCTGTCCTGCCGTTCGTCCTCATCAATCTCGCCATGCTGGCCGGGCTGACGCTGGCTGGTTACTGGTGGGCGTACTTTGTCCTCTGGCTGTTACCGCTGGCGACCTGGAACCAGATGGTCACCCGCCTTCGTAATATCGCCGAACATGCTGTTGTGCCGGACCATGACGACCCCATGCGGCACGCTCGCACGACGCGGGCAAGCTGGTGGGAGCGCGCCCTGATCGCACCCTACTGGGTGAACTATCACTGCGAACACCACATGTTCATGCACCTGCCCTGCTATCGCCTGCCACGAGCCCATAACTTGCTCGAGAAGAAGGGCATCACGGCCCGCATGGAGGTCAAGCAAGGCTACTGGGGCGTCTTGAAAGAGGCCTCCTCAAAACCGTTAAAGCCTGCCACGGAAACCGCATGAGCGCACGCAACGTCCTCGGCACCGAACTCACCCCCTGCGGATATGATCCGAAAACCGGGTTCTACCGTGATGGCTGTTGCAATACCGGGCCGGAAGACAGGGGCAATCACACGGTGTGCGCAATCGTAACGACGGAGTTCCTCGCGATCAGCAAATCACGTGGAAATGACCTGTCCTCTCCGGTTCCTGCATTCGGCTTTCCCGGCCTAAAACCGGGTGACCGCTGGTGCCTCTGCGCGGCACGGTGGGAAGAGGCCAGGAAAGTCGGCCTGGCCCCGAAGGTCGACCTTGAGGCCACGCACGAGCGCGCGCTTGAAGCGACTAATCTTGTCGACCTCAAGGCCTATTCGTTAAACCCGATCCAGTAACCCTCGTCCAAGCGGGAGATTTGCCAATGACCAAACTCACCATCGAAATGGTGTCTGACATCGTCTGTCCGTGGTGCTGGCTGGGCCTGCGGCGCATTCAGGGCGCTATCGCCCTCGTACCGGATGTTGAGGTTGAGCTGTTGTTCCGCCCCTTCGAACTCGACGCCAGCATTCCGGAAGGCGGGGTGAACTATCGCGACTACATGGCGAAAAAATTCGGCCCCGAAACCGAGGACAATCGCTGGCAAGCCATGCGCGAGGCGCTGGAACAGTATGGCCGCGAGGAAGACATCCCGTACCGTTTCAGCGAAATAAAGCATCGCCCCAATAGTTTTGACGCTCACAGGCTGGTGCGTTGGGCGCAGGGCCAGGAAAAAGGGGCCGAAGCAAAGGAAGCCCTTTTCCGTGCCTATTTCCACGATATCCGCGATATTGGCGATCACGAGGTTCTGGCTGACATAGGCGCGGAAATCGGGCTGGAACGTGACATCGTCGAGAAACTGCTCGCCTCGGATGCGGACGTCGAGGCCACACGCGAAGAAGCCAACAAGTTCCGGGAAATGGGTGTGAATGGCGTGCCGACCTATATCGCCATGCGCCGTATCGCTGTACAGGGGGCTGAGTCTTCAGAGAAACTCGCCAAGTTCATTCAGGCCTCAGCCCAGCAAATGCCGCAGCAGCGTAGCTACGGCTAGGCTCAGCTGAGCTGGAGCTCGACAAGACGCTTGTAGGCCCCACCAGCCTCCATGAGCTCGCTGTGGCTGCCCTTCTCGACGGCCTTACCATCCTCGATCACGACAATCCGGTCTGCATTGCGCACAGTCGAAAGACGATGCGCGATAATCAGTGTGGTGCGGTCTTTCGCGAAATCAGAAAGCGCGGTCTGCACCTTGGCCTCGCTTTCCGCGTCCAATGCCGAGGTTGCTTCGTCCAGCAGCAGGACCGGGGCCGACCTGAGGATGGCTCGAGCAATTGCTATACGCTGGCGCTGTCCGCCGGAGAGGTTTCGCCCCATTTCGCCTGCAGGGGAATCGTAACCATCTGGCAAAGCCATAATGAATTCATGCGCATTCGCTGCTTCAGCCGCAGCTTTTATCTCCTCACGCGTTGCCCCCATGCGGCCCAACGCGATGTTGGCGGCAACCGTGTCATCGAAAAGGAGGGCTTCCTGAGCTACAAGTGCCGTGGATCCTCTTAAGCTCGCGCCGGTAAAGGACCGGATGTCCGCACCGTCAATCTCAACAGCTCCAGAAAATGGATCATAAAGGCGCAGCAGTAGGTTGAAAATAGTTGATTTTCCCGCCCCAGACGGACCCACGAGCGCAATCGTCTCACCAGGCGTGGCGGAGAAATTCAGCCCCTTCAGTGCAGGCGACCCATCCGGATAGACAAAATGAACATCCCGAAAGTCGATCGCGCCGCGTGCATCTTTCAAAACCTTAGCGTCCTGTCGGTCAGTTATCGTCGGCTCTGAATCGAGAATTTCGAATACGCGGTCGCCGGCTGCTCCGCCTTCCTGGGCAACGGCATTCAGGGTACCGAGCGCGCGCAGCTCTGGCGCGGCGACAGCAACTGCCCCGATCACACCAACGAAATTACCAAGGGAAGTGTCACCTTCGGCAATACGCCAAGCGGTGAGACCGAGAATACCGACAAGCGCAAGCCCACCTGTAATCTCCAGAATCGGATCGACGGCGGCTTTGTCTGTCAGCACTTTCAGGAACAGACGCGAGCGCTCCACAAAGCCCCTTTTGGCGCGAGCCTTCTGGTAATCCTCCAGCCCATATGCCTTGACGACACGTGCGGACTGGAAGCTTTCGGACAGGAGCGAGGTCACTTCACCGATCTGTTTCTGCGCCGCCTTAGAGCGTTTCCGCACGCGGTTGCCCAGTCCGATGACCGGGCCGAAGGCTATGGGGTAGAGCACGACGAGAACCAGCGTCAGCTTCCAGTCCATGATCAGCATGGTGAAGAGCACGCCAATCACGGTGAGGACGCCCTTTGTAAGGTTGTTCGCAAGCCGCAAACCTGCATCACGCAGTGCATTCACGTCGTTGATGAAACGCGAGACGAAGCCCCCAGACCGGTCTGCCGCGAGCCGGGCAAAATCACCATCGGTCAGGGAATCGAACTGATCTTTCTGGATATCGACGATGGCCCTCTGGACACCCGTATTGTTGGCCAGTGTCATACCATACAGCGAAAGGGCCCTGATGGCCGACGCCGCGCCAATAATTCCAATCAACCACCACAGATAGCCTGGCACAGCCGTCTCAGCCGGTGACGCGAGCGTTTCAAGCCCTTCAACGATCAGCTTGAGCAGATAACCGTAGGAAGCAGCTGCCACAGAGGTCACAGCGGCACAGCCAGTTCCAATAGCAAACCATCTCCAGTGCGGGACAAACCGCTCCCGGATCAGCCGCCAGAGGCTGTGGGCGCCTTCCGGCGCTTGCCCGTGATCAGACGTGATGATGAGACCCCGTTTCAGGATCCAGAAGCCTGTGAGCATGAAGGATGAAATACCGCATCTCAGCGTTATCGACGGTCCGCTGGGCAGCATCCTTCCAGGCGTCATAGGCTGCCCGGTAATTCGGGAAGGCCCCTACAAAGTCGATTTTCGAGAGGTCCTCGAATTCCACGCCACGGACATCCTTGAGTTCACCCCCAATAACGAGGTGCAGCAATTGTTTCGCGTCCGGCATATCCGCCATGGGCTTTTGCTCCGTAATCTCTGTCTTGTCGTAAGGCCTGACTGTCCAGTTCGGATCAGGCAGCCGGACCCCTTTGACGCGCTCAATTAACAGAGGATGCAGGGCCTTTCCAGCCGCAACAAGGCTCCTCTGTGCAGGTTCGCTGCGATTGAAAGTAAAGGGTTCACCGAGATGCGTCGAGGCTATACCGCCAGCCTCACTTACAATCACCTCGCCTGCTGCAAGATCCCAGTCTGATTTACGCCACAGGGCCAGCGTCGCATCCCACTGCCCGCTTGCCACCCAGCACATCCTGAGAAGCGTGGCATTCGGCTTGGGCCGGGCGAGCTCCATGTCAGGCCAACGCACCTGCCATGCCGGATGATTCAGCATAGATTTCGATGCAATCATCCGGCAACCCTCTTCCTTGTTGCAGGTGCTGACCGTAATCCTTTCTCCATTCAGCCAAGCCCCTTGCCCGCGTTCGGCAACATAGGTTTCACCTAGTGCCGGCGCATGGACGACGCCGGCCACAGCCTGTCCATATTCAATGACCGCAAGAGCTATGCACCAGTAGGGCTGCCCAGCCATGAAGGCACGCGTTCCATCAATCGGATCGACGCACCAGATCAGCTTCTGGAGGTGGGTTCGCCGCGACAGGGCTGTTTCCTCGGACAGCCAGCCATAATCCGGATACGCCTCCGATAGCCGGTCCCAGACGAGACGGTTCACCTCCAGGTCTGCTTCCGTGACGGGATGGCCGGGCGCTTTCTCCCACGAAGAAACGCTACCCTTTTCGAAATAGCTCAGAGCAAGGCTGCCCGCTTCAACAGCAACTTTCCGGAGAAGGAGTGTCCGGTCGGAAAAGCCGTGTTCAATTGCCGGCAATCGACATGTCCTCGATCAGCAAACTCGGCGCGTTCCGGGCGCCGCGAAATTCAAGATCAGATGCCGGAACGAGCCTTGCGAACATCGCTTGCAGATCTCCGGCGATCGTGACCTCTGAAACAGGATACTGTACTTCACCATTCTCGAACCAGAAACCTGCGACACCTACAGAATAGTCACCCGTGTTTGGGTTGATCGACGGGCCGAACATATCTGTGACGAGTAGTCCCTTGCCTGCCTGTTTCATGAGTTCTTCAGGCGTCGCACGACCAGCTTCAACATGGACGTTAGATGTGCCGACTCCCGGTGGATTGCCGAAGCCGCCGCTCGCGAACCCATTCGGCTCCAGTCCGAGCTGCTTTGCAGATGCGGTATTGAGCAACCATCCGCCAAGAACCCCATCCTTGATCAGGTGCTTGCGCGCAACCGGCAAGCCCTCGCCATCATGGTTGCGGCAACCAAGCGCTTTCTCCAGGAACGGGTCATCAATGATATTGATACCGTTTGCGAAAACCTTCTCGTTCATACGGTCTTTCAGGAAACTCACACCGCGCGCCACAGACGGGCCAGAGATCGCGCCCAGGAAGGCACCTAACAAACTGGAGGAGACGCGCTTGTCGTAAATGACAGCGGCTTTCTGGGTCCTGACCTTTTGCGGCCCTAGCCGGGCTACAGCCCTTTCACCGGCTGTTCGCCCGATTTCATCCGGTGACGGCCTGTGCGCCATCTTGCGTACATTCCAGCTGTCATAGTCACGCTCCATGGCACCATCGCGTTCAGCAACGGCTGCTATACCAAGTCCCGTCGAGCCACCGGATAGGTAGGAAGAAAAACCATTGCTTGCAGCAACCCAGCGCTCAGTCCGGCTCCACCCGTTTCCACATCCCGCAATAGTCTTTACTTCGCTCACACCGAGCGCGGCAGACTCTGCAGCAATGGCATCAGCTTCAAGACGCTCCAGTGGAATCTCGCCATCGCCCTCAAGATCAAGGACCGGCGGGTCTTTCGCAAGTAAGCTGGAGGAGGCTAGACCAGCATATTTATCCTCGGGAACGGCCTTTGCCATGGCCAGGCATCTCTCTGCCATGGTGCTGAGCGCTTCGTCTGACAGATCAGAGCCGGAAACATGCGCCTGACGGTTCCCGAAAAGCACACGCAGCGACACCCCCTGCGATTCCGACCGCTCGACATTCTCGAGCTTTCCATCTCGCACTTCGACACTGACGCCTTCTGAGACACCAAGACTACAATCTACATCACTCGCCCCCTCCTTGAGGCAGCGGTCTATGAGCTTGTCGAGAATGTCCGAAGGCGGTGTCTTGAAATCACTTGTCATGACCGTGCACGTAGCCTCTGGCTGGCATCGCAGCAACGGCAAAGATGTACTCTCCGGAAAGCTACCCGCCCAGAAGTGTATCTACTCATCGCTTCATCCAGTTGATGCAAGCTCTTCGCCAAGACGCGAGATCTCCTTTATCAGCAGATCGATATCGGACACGCGCGTGCGGTGATTTGTAATGTTCACACGAATAGCAAGATGGCCACTTATCCGGGTCGTCGACGGTGCCGCCAGGCCACTTTCCTGCAGACGTATGACAATTTCAGCATTCAGCTGGTCCAGATCGGTATCAGCCAGATCAGCAGCTGGCCTGTACCGGAAACAGCAGATGCACGTCTCGACGGGTGCAAGTCGTTCAAGGTTTTCTGTCTGATCAACCAGCTTCGCCAGGTAAGCGGCATGCCGGCAGTTTTCTGTCACTGCCGCTCCCAGCCTGTCCGGGCCGTGCTCCAGCAGTTGTGCCCAGACCTTGAGCGCCCGGAAGCCACGCGAAAGCTCAGGCCCGTAGTCGACCGGCCAGGGCTGTCCTGCCGCAAGCCCCCTTTCCGTGCGCTGAAGGTAATCAGGCCGATCAGAGAATGCCTGACGATGCAGGTCCCCGTCCCGGATCAGCACGAAACCGGCATCATAATTGACGTGCATCCATTTATGGAAATCGAAGGCAATCGAACTGGCCAGTTCGAGGCCTGCCAGACGCGGACGCAAGTGCTCACTCAGGATGCCGCTTGCACCAAATGCAGCATCAACGTGCATCCAGAGGTCATGCTGCTGCGCCACTTCGTGAATCTCGGCCAGCGGCTCTATGGCACCCGTATTTACGGTGCCTGCGGTGGCGACAACAGCGAAAGGCGTGAAGCCTTTGGCAAGGTCCTTCCCTATCGCCACCTCAAGCGCATCAGCGCGCATCCGCAAAGTGTCGTCGACTGGGACTTTGCGCAAGGCTTCGGTCCCAAGCCCCAGCATGTCGAATGCGCGGCCAACACAGGCATGGGCCTGCTCGGACGTATAAGCGACGAGGCCCTGCCCCACCCCTGCCTGGCGGGACTTGAACGACAGAGCAGCATCGCGCGCAGTCTTGAGAGCAATGATGGTGGCCATGGACGTGCCCGAAACGACAAGGCCGCTCGCGCTTTCAGGAAAGCCGAACAGCCTGCGCACCCAGTCTACGAGCTGGCGCTCTACTTGAATGGCGGCATGGTCGCGCCCGCCACAATTGGCGTTCACCGCTGCGGCCACCATGTCTGCAATGATACCGGAGGGTGTGCCAGACCCGTGTACCCAGCCGAAAAAGCGCGGATGCGTGTTGCCAACGCCATATGGCATGAGTGCCGCCATAGCTTCATCAGCCGCCTTGGGACCGACGCCACCTGGTTCGAGAGGAGCTTTCAGCTTTTTCACCAAAGCATCAGGCACCGGAGTCCAGACACGACCTTCATTCGCCTGTTCCATCTTATCTATAGCCCTGTCGAGCATGGCGTGTGCCCGCTCGCGGAATGCAGTCCAGTCCGTAGGATCCAGGGTCGTGGGAGAAACGCTCTCTTGTTTGTTTTGGTTTGTCATAATGCCTGTCTGCCGGGCTTTGAGGGAAAGGAAAAGCGCCGCCGCCGCGTAAAACCCTCAACAGGGCCTGAAACCTTATACTTGACCCATCAGCATGCGGGGCGCACATCGCCTGCCATGAGCATTAAACCGATCCATATCATTGGCGGCGGCATGGCCGGATCCGAAGCCGCCTGGCAGGCGGCCGAAATGGGCGTGCCCGTCATCCTTCACGAGATGCGCGGAACACGCGGCACAGAGGCGCACCAGACTGACAAGCTTGCCGAGCTGGTCTGTTCAAACTCTTTCCGCTCGGATGATCACACCTCGAATGCCGTCGGCGTCCTGCATGAAGAGATGCGCCGGGCAAACGGCCTCATCATCACCAAGGGTGGCAAGCACCAGGTCCCGGCTGGTAGCGCGCTCGCCGTTGATCGGGAGGGTTTTGCCGAGGATGTCACGGCAACGCTCGAGGCTCACCCGAATGTCACCATCGTGCGCGAAGAGATTGAAGGCATTCCGCCCGAAGAGTGGGACAGCGTCATTATCGCCACCGGCCCGCTGACCTCGATGAATCTTGCCGATGCGATCCGCGCGCATACTGGCGAAGAAGACCTTGCTTTCTTCGATGCAATCGCGCCGATTGTGTATTTCGACAGTATCGACATGGAGAAAGCCTGGCGCCAGAGCCGCTATGACAAACCCGGACCGGGTGGCGATACAGCGGCCTACATAAATTGCGGCATGAATGAAGCCGAATACAACGCCTTTATTGATGCCCTGACGGGCGGCGACACGACCGAGTTCAAGGATTGGGAAAAGGACACCCCCTATTTTGAGGGCTGCCTGCCGATTGAAGTCATGGCAGAACGCGGACGTGAGACGTTGCGCTTTGGACCGATGAAGCCAGTTGGCCTCACCAATCCACACAAGCCAGATGAGAAACCGCATGCCGTGGTGCAGCTGCGTCAGGACAATGCGCTTGGAACGCTGTGGAACATCGTCGGTTTCCAGACGAAGCTGAAATACGGCGCACAGGCCGACATCTTCCGGATGATCCCGGGGCTGGAGAACGCTCAGTTCGCGCGGCTTGGCGGCATCCACCGCAACACCTTCCTGAACTCGCCGAAACTGCTGGATGCGCAGCTGCGGATGAAGTCGATGCCGCGCCTGCGCTTTGCCGGTCAGGTGACCGGGGTCGAGGGCTACATCGAGAGCGCAGCCATGGGCCTGCTCGCCGGACGTTTCGCGGCCGCCGAACGTCTTGGGCTTGAAATCAGCCGTCCGCCGGAGACCACCGCGCTCGGCTCACTTATCGGTCACATCACAGGCGGCCATCTTGATGGCAAGCAGACCTTTCAGCCGATGAACGTCAATTTCGGCCTCTTCCCGGATCCAGATCCGGCAGATGTCGCGAAGACCGATCCAGAAACCGGTAAACGTCTCAAGGGCAAGGCCAAGGGCCGCGCGAAAAAACAGGCCATGGCAGCCCGCGCGCTGCGCGATATCGATGTGTGGCTAAAGACGCAGGTGGGGGCTGTCGCCGCAGAATAATCGTGTAATGCGATTGCTGCGCTTTCCTGCTAGGCTTCAAGCCAGACAGGAGATCTGAAATGGTGCGGCATACTCCTCCCGATACCGGATCGGATAGCGAAAAAACCCGTGTAAACGTCATGTCTGCCCTGGCGGCCTGTGAATCGGGTTGTGAGAATACTGAGGAGGTTATTGCGGAACTTGACCCGCCGCCTCCAGCTGGCCGTATTGTTCGCGAACAAATGGAAAAGGCTGAAATGCACCGGAGTATTCCGGATGCAGCCGAGTTCCTGACAAGAGCAGAAGACGGGTTCATCGACGCGCTTGCTATCATTGTGGTGCCACGAGACCTGAGAGAGAATAGGCGCATCGCGGTCATTTCCAGGCCCTTTGCCTACGTTCGCTGGTTCAAGAGCATCCGGACATCAGTCGTCGCGCCACAGCGCTATGTCACGGATTTTGCCTCCATTCCCGGTTGGGCACGTTGGCTGATCGCCCCATTCGGGAAGCACGCAGAGGCAGCCGTCATACATGACTGGCTCTACGCGATAGGTGCCCCGGGCGATGAAAATGCCCGAAAGCGGGCCGATGACCTTTTTCGACTAGCTCTGAAAGATCTCGGCGTGAACCTTCTCAGCCGCAACGCCATGCATCGCGCCGTGCGAGCTGGCGGGAAAAACAGTTTCGGAGATCCTTCAGAGTTTCGCTTCCGTCATCTCGACACGCTGCAACCGGTGCAACCCTCCCCATCCAGAGCACCCTATATGAAGACTGTCGCCTTCAAATCTCGCAGCGCGTGATACGCAAGCGCCTAACCAGCGAGCTTCTCTCCAGCCCGCGCATACCATGCGCCCAGATTGTCCAGTTCCTTGTGCGGCTGCCACTTCATGACGCCGGCAAAACCGCAGGCGATAAAGAGTGAAATATCGGCAATGGAAAAGCGATTGGCCGCCACAAAATCATTGCCAACGAGATGCTGGTCAAGCTTCTTCACAAAGCCCTTGGCATTCTTCTCGCCCTTCGCGGCAGCTTCGGCTGACTGTGGGACTTCCAACGGCGCCATGGCTTCATGTGCGTTTCGGAACCAGGTCGCGAACTGCATGAACAGCATCAGTTCGATCCGCCTGTCCCACATCTCGATCAGGGCCTTCTCTTTCGGGTCCTTACCCATAAGATTTGGCTCGGGGAAAATACCCTCGAAATAGGTACAGATTGCACGGCTCTCGGTCAGTTTCGTGCCGTCATCAAGAACAAGCGCAGGCACCTGCGCGAATGGAGAAACATTCCGGTACTCGTCGGTCTTGTGCTCCTGCTTCATGATCGAAATTTCCTCGATCTCGACCGCATCGAGCTTGCCCTTCACCTTCAGGAAATTGGTGACACGTTCCGGGTTCGGGGCCTTCGGGCTGTGATAGAGTTTCATCTTGGATTTCCTCCTGAATGCCGTTTTGTGAACTCTCCTAGAAGCAGAGGCTCACCTTGTCGAACCCTTACCTTGCGCTAGTCGAAGCGCTTACGGATACCAAACGTCGCGTTCAGTGGTTCGCCTGGAAAATAACGTGTTGAGCCAAAAGCCAGATCGGCCCTGTCGGCATAATTGAGATCGAACAGGTTACGCACGATCACGAAAGCCTCGAGATTTTCGTGGAAGGCATATTCCAGCCGGGCATTGGTGACGGTATGGCCCGGATAGGTCTGCGTGTTGCCGGGGTCGGTAAAGTACTCTCCTGTATACTCAGCCGACACGCTCGCCTCGAAGGCCTCAGTCGGACGCCAGGTCAGCCGCAAATCACCCAGCCAGTTCGGCGCGGTATCAACCTCGGCACCGGAACGGATGATTTCGGAGCCGGAAGCGACAACCCGGTCGAAGGTGTATGTATGCTCAGCATAGCTCGCCGTGCCGGCGACGGTGAACACACCATCGCCAAGCACATCCCATGATGCATTCGCCTCAATACCCTGATGCTTCGTGGAGCCGTCTGTAACGTTGAGACCATCGGAATCGCGGAAGAAGAAGTTTTCCTTCTCAGCGTAGTAGGCAGCAACGTCGAATACCAGACGGCCCTGAATGGCGCTTCCTCGCGCACCAGCTTCAATGCTGTCCAGCCGCTCGATGTCTGCTTCAGCAATGCCCTGCTGGGATTGCAGGCGGTAGAGGTCCGAAGCCTGCGGTGCGCGCTCGCCACGGGCATAGTTGACGAAATAGCTGATGGTGCTGCCCTGGGGGGTCCAGATTGCGCCGAGTTTAGGCGTCAACAGGTCATAGCTGTCTTCCCGGTCGGCTGGCACCTTGAAGCGGCCATTCACACCGGCCGGAACAGCGGTTGTGTAATCATACTCATGCGTTTCACCGCGCAGCCCCGCGAGCACCCTGACCGTGTCGGATACGGCCCACTCCGCCTCACCCCACAGGCCAAGCACAGTCGTGTCCACCTCATAGTCATAGTGCACCCCCACCGGAAAACGGTCATCCCCAGGGAAGAAGCCGAAGGGTTCAAGCTGGGTTTCCTTCAGCCAGCCCGACGCGAGATCCACATCTGCGCCTACGCGCCATGTCAGTCGCTCGGATGTCTTGATCTCGTATTTTGACTGGAGCCCGAAAGCATCATGACCGTTCTCTTCCACCCCTCCATTCGGCAGGAAGTGCTGGGCAAACTCCATATCCTGCCAACGATAGAACGGTGTCAGCGTAAGCTCGCCCGGCCCGAGCGGGCGCGTTAGCCGTACCGCGCCCATGGCCCATTGAGCATCCCGGTAGGCTTCCGGATTCGGGTTGGTCTTCGCCGTCTCGTCATCGCGGTAAGCCTTGAAGCCCTGCAGGAAGCCTGCCGTCTCCTGATTGAGATTGGACGCTGAAATCCAGGCGAGACCATCCCAGCCGCCAGCCTCGAAGGCATAGCTGCCAGAAAGCTTTTGCTGCTCAACCCCGGTATTGGCGCGCCAACCGGCATCGTCCTGCAGGGAAAGGGACAGGCGCGCTTTATTGGACAGGTTGCCAGTCAGGTCGCTCTTGTAGCGGTTGAGCGTTGAGCCTGACAGGCGGGTGTCGAGATAATCCCCGCTATCTGGCTCACCGAGGATCACGTTAATGAGCCCGTGGACCGCGTTTGAGCCATATTTCGCCGAACCCGGCCCGCGTACGACCTCGATCGCTTCGGCCACGTCATGGTGAATTTCGAACAGGCTATTTACATTACCAAAGGCGGGTGAGCGTGTCGGCACGCCATTTTGCAGGACAAGGAAACTGCCCTGCCCGGCTCCGCCTGTCAGAACCGGCGAACGGATGGCAAGGAGGTGCTCCTGCCCGGAGTTCAGGTGAATGTTGACGCCCGGCAGCTCATTGAGGATTTCAGCCGGGTGGTCTGCATTGATGTCATCTATGGCTTCAGCACCTACCGCAGCCACACTTCCTGGCTGTTCGGACGACCGGTCTCCATATACACGAATAGGCATGAGCCTTTCGTCACCACTTACGGTGACAGTCTGACCCTCCTCGTCAGATACCTGCGCTGAAGCGACACCGGCACAAGCCGCACTCAGAAAGGCAAGACTGACTGTTGTCGCAAGCAGGCGTCGAAGCGGCATGATATGAACCTGACAGTAGGAGGAAAAGTACTCTCAGAAGTTCTAGTGCGATGTACACTGGCTGACGAGTCCCTTCGCTGCGTCAGCCTGTCCCGCCTGTAAACAGCTGAACAGGAAGCGCGCCGACAACAGCGCCGGACAAGCATGTTGCGAGCGTGCCGGCGATGAGTGTCTTCCAGGCCAGTTCAAGGAATGTATCGCGCCGTTCCGGCGAGATGATGTTCAGCCCGCCAATCAGGATGCCGATCGAGCCGAAATTGGCGAAACCGCAAATGGCGTGGGCCGTAATGATGCGCGTACGCGGTTCCATCGCATCTTCAGGTACCGCACCAAGTTCGATAAAGGCGACGAATTCCGTCAACACCGTCTTGATGCCCATCAGCGAACCTGAGAGCGAGGCTTCCTGCCAAGGCACGCCAATCATGTACATCAGCGGCGCGAATATCCAGCCCAGGATACGCTGAATTGAGAGCGGTTCGCCGTTCACCTGAGGGAATGCACCCAATCCGGCATTCGCAAGCCAGAGCAGCGCCAGCGCAGCGATCAGCATGGTCGCGATGTTGAGCACGATCTTCAGACCGTCTGAAGCCCCTGTCGCGAACGCGTCCATCGTCGATTCATATTCGAAATCCGGCTCATGCGCGCGCTCTGTTTCATCAGTGGTTTCCGGAACCATGGTCATCGCCATGGCAACAGCAGCCGGTGCGGCAATGATAGAGGCCGTCAGAAGCTGGGCTAGCGGATTGGCCATCACACCTTCAAGAAAGGTCGTATAGATGACGAGCACGCTGCCGGCGATCGTTGCAAAACCTGCCGTCATGAGGATGAAGATTTCAGACCGCGTCATGCCCTTGATATACGGCTTGATGAGCACGGGCGCTTCCGTCATGCCCATGAAAACATTGGCCGATACGGCAAGCGAAGTCGCCCCACCGAGCCCCATCGCCTTACGGAAGACGAATGCGAAGCCTTTTGTTATCCAGCGCAGGATATGCCAGTGCCAGAGGATCGCCGACAGGGCTGCAACTACGATGACGACGGGAAGTATCTGGAAGAAAAACAGCGGTGGCGCATCACCTGTCATGATCTCGCTGGCGGCCTGATTGTCCCCGACATAACCGAAGACGAAACTCGTTCCGTTTCGAGTGGCTTCCTGAAGGCCATCAACGATAACATTCGCTCTGAATAGTATGTCACGGACCGGGGGAATGCCAAAAAGAAGTAATGCAAAAGCGAACTGTATCCCGACAGCGCCAAGCACAATGCGCCAGGGAAAGTTCTGGCGCCGTTCTGACAAAAGCCACCCAATCGCGAAGATCAGCGCAATGCCAATCAGCGCGCGTGCATTGTCCCAGCCCCATTCCATGCCCGTCTCCTCATTTCACGGATGAATCAGCCTTAGCCTGCGACGCGACGACGCTCTACCCCTGATCTTCAGAGCCATGTGCAGGCCGGAACAACAAGCCCGGCTGCCCGTTGGTTTATTGAATATTTGTCCAGAAGGAGAAAATCATGAAACAGAAAAATTTTGTCCCATTGAGAGAACAGAATGTTTCCATGGAGCCGCGTCCGGTTTCAACCGACCAGGTCGACGCCGTAAGCAATTCTTCGGAGCCTCTGGATGTGCGCATGGCTAAACTGCGCGACCTGCGTGAAAGCCACACCGACTGGGCTAGCCGCCAGAAAGAAACTGATGGGAGCCCGCTGACACGCTATATTGATGATGCGGTTCTGCGCCTGCTGAGGGAAGGCGACCTGGAAGAAGTTTCGGCCGCATAGTCAGCTTCAAGGTGCTTGATAACAGAGAACCGCCAGTCTTTGACGACTGGCGGTTCTTTTTTGCAGGACCTTGCTAGCCGAGTTTGCAGACACAGATCTTGTGACCATCGGGGTCACGGAAGTAGGCGCCGTAGAATGTCGGCATGCGGTTTCCCGGCTCACCTTCATCCTTGGCGCCAAGCTCCATGGCTTTCTTGTAAACACGATCGACTGTTTCATTATCCGGACAGGCGAGCGCCGGCATCACGCCATTACCGCATGTGGCTTGCTCACCGTCATACGTCCCACCAATCGCCAGCATGGGTTGGCCGGGGCCAGTGCCATAAAAATAAAGCCGCTCATTGTCGAAGAACCGCTTGGCGCCGAGTTCAGGCATAAGCGCATCGTAAAAAGCCAGGGCCTTTTCAGTGTCGTTACTGCCGAGAGTTACATAGGCCAGCATGGTGAATCCTCCTCTTGCTGTTTACGGGGAAAATGCAGCACGCCACATCCATTCCAGCAAGGTGTGACGTAGCGCAACCGCTTGACGATCCTGCGAACCGGTGCTGCAAGGCTCGTGATTGAATTTTCAAGCATTCGAGGAGTCTTAATCCATGTCAGAAATCCGTTTTGATGATCGCGTTGCCATTGTAACCGGTGCAGGCGGCGGCGTCGGCCGTTGCCACGCCCTGGATCTTGCTCGGCGTGGTGCAAAGGTCGTGGTCAATGATCTCGGCGCTTCCATGGACGGCTCAGGTGGCAGCTCGGAAGCCGCGGACAAAGTGGTCAAGGAAATCGAGGCCATGGGCGGGGAAGCCATCGCGAACGGCTCTTCCGTGACCGATGATGCCGGCGTCAAGAAAATGGTCGACGACGCCATGGCGAAGTGGGGCCGTATCGATATTCTAATCGCCAATGCCGGCATCTTGCGCGACAAATCATTTGGCAAGATGACGATGGAAGACATTGAGCTTGTCGTCGATGTTCACCTGATGGGGTCTTTCAAGCCGATCAAGGCTGTCTGGGATATCATGAAAGAGCAAAATCACGGCCGCATCGTCGTGACCACCTCCTCGACCGGTCTTTACGGCAATTTCGGGCAGGCAAATTATGGCGCCGCGAAGCTCGGTCTTGTCGGCCTCATGAATACACTCAAGATCGAGGGGGCCAAAAACAACATCAAGATCAACGCTGTCTGCCCGGTCGCAGCCACCCGCATGACGGAAGGCCTCATGCCGCCGGAAACGCTGGAGCAACTGAAACCGGAATACATCACCCCCGGCGTGATGAATCTCGTCAAGGATGACGCGCCCACGGGCATGGTCCTGTCTGCTGGTGCCGGTGCTTTTTCCATGGCAGAAATTGTTGAGACCAAGGGTGCCTATGTCGGACAGGGCGATGAACTGACAGCCGAAGCCGTCGCGGAGAAATGGGACGAGATTACCGACAAGTCCACACAGACCCATTTCAACATGGGTGGTGAGCACGGTCAGAACATCTTCGCCCGCCTTGCCGAAGGCAAAAAGGGCTGAGATCCGGATAATCAATAAAAACATGCCCAGGCTGCTTGTCTTATGCTTGCCAAAGCGGCCTGGGCATGTCTTTTGTCAGAACGAACCTGCACTGGGGGCCAGGTATGCGCTTTTTGACGATTCCACTTTTTATTATGGCACTGGCAGCCTGCCAGCCAACCAACACGCAAGATCCAGCGCCTGCCTCTACACCGCAGGAAGATGTGCCCGTGTCTCAAGACGGGCCTGCGACTGAGAAGCCTGCCCCAGCACCAGACGCCGAGGGTGCCCAGTGCGGTGGCCTTGGCGGTGTGACATGCCCCTCCGGCCTCTATTGCAAGCAACCTGACGGGCAATGTCTCGAAATCATGGATGGCAGCGGCACATGCACCCCTATTCCGGAAGTTTGCACACAGGAATATGCACCGGTCTGCGGGTGTGATGGCCACACTTACAGCAATGCCTGTGCAGCAGCCTCTGCTGGCGCAAGTGTTGCCGCCGAGGGCGAATGCGCGGGCGTCGATAACGAATAGCGACTAGAGCTGGGCTGATCGCCCCTTTCGAAGCTCCGGCAACGGTTCAAGGATAGCATAATCCTTCTCTTGCCCGTCCGCGCCCAAGCGCCGGATGACCTGCCTGCCATCGTCATTGTTGACAGGTGCGACAAGCGCCCCATCCTTGGCAAGCTGGGCTGTGAGCGCTTCTGGTATCGCGGAGACGGCGCCTGTCAGCAGAATGCGGTCGAACGGCTTGTGAGCGCTCCAGCCCTGCAAGCCATCAGCATGGGTCAAGCTGACATTCTCGACTTTTAGTTCATGCAGCTTCGCACGGGTCTCCGTTACAAGTCTTTGATAACGGTCAATGGCCCAGACATGCCGGCCAATCTGTGCCAGCAGGGCCGTCATGTAGCCGCTGCCTGCCCCGACAAGGAGGATACGGTCTTCCTTACCGGGTGAGGCCTTCAGGGCTCCGAGAAGCTGCGCAACGACTACCGGTTTGGGAATGATCTGCCCACACGGGATCGGAAGAACGGTGTCCTCATAGGCAAGATCTCCCAGCGACGGTGCCGCGAAGACCCCACGATCAACAGTTTCCATGGCCGCCAGTACTGCATCGTCGCGTATTCCCTGACGGCGTAAGAGCAGGATAAGCCTGGCTGCCCGGAATGGGTCGGCGATCAGGTCTGCCATGAGGCCTTCAGCTCCTCGAGATAGCGATTATGCGTGAGGTCCACATGAAGCGGCGTCACGGAGATGCATCCATCGTAGATCGCCCGCAGGTCCGTGCCATCATCGGGCCGTGAAAGCCGACCGCGGAAACCGATCCAGAAATAGTCATTGCCACGCAGATCCTCACGCCGCTCAGTATGAATGATCGATTCATCGCGGAAGCCCTGACGCGTAATCTGGATACCGGCCACATCATCGGGCTCACGGTCAGGAAAGTTCACGTTCATGACAACATCATCCGGCCAGCCCTTCTCGATCAGAGGACGAATAACCTTTGCGCCCCATTGCTTTGAGGTTTCCCATGGCAACGACCCACGTTCCCGGAAGCTCTGTGCCTGGCTGAGCGCGATGGAAGGAACACCCAGGTGCATACCGAACATGGCCCCGGCAATCGTACCAGAAAGACTTGTGTCATCGGCAATGTTCTGCCCGCGATTGACGCCCGACAGGATCAGGTCGGGCTTCTTTTCCATCAGGTCATGAACGGCCAGCAGCACACAGTCCGACGGCGTACCCATAACGGCCCAGCACTGCTCACGTACCTTCCGCGTCCGCACAGGCTGGGTCAGCGTGATGGAGCGCGACTGGCCGGACTGTTCAACTTCTGGCGCGGCAATCCAGACATCATCGGAAAGCTCGCGCGCTATGGATTCCAGAATGGAAAGGCCCGGTGCGTTGATGCCATCATCATTTGTCAGGAGTATTCTCAAAGCGCTCTCCTCGCTCACACTTTATCTGGCTGACTCCGATACGCGCGAAACACGGATTCACCCTATGACTTCAAGTCCACCCATATAAGGCTGGAGTACGTCAGGCACGGCGATTGCCCCGTCCTCCTGCTGGTAGTTTTCCAGAATCGCTACGAGTGTGCGTCCGACCGCGAGGCCGGAGCCGTTGAGCGTGTGGACAAACTCGGGGCGCGGTTTGGGATTGTTCTCACTTGGCGCCGGACGCCAGCGCGCATCCATGCGCCGGGCCTGGAAATCCCCGCAATAGGAACAGGACGATATCTCGCGATATGTCTCCTGGCTCGGCAGCCAGACTTCCAGGTCATAGGTTTTGCGGGCCCCTGCCCCCATGTCGCCCGCACAGAGAAGCATACGCCGGTAAGGAAGCTCGAGGCGTTCCAGAACAGTCTCGGCACATTTCGTCATACGCTCCAGCTCTTCGAGGCCCTCGTCCTCGTCACGCACGATGGAGACAAGCTCGACCTTGTTGAACTGGTGTAGTCGGATCATACCCTTGGTGTCGCGACCGGCACTGCCAGCTTCGGAACGAAAGCAAGGCGTGTGGGCGGTCATGCGGCGCGGAAGGCTTTCAACACCCAAAATGCTTTCACGAACCGTGTTGGTTAGAGATATTTCGGAAGTAGCGATAAGCCACATTCCATCTGTCGTCTTGAACGAATCTTCACCGAATTTCGGAAGCTGGCCAGTGCCATAAAGCGCATCGGAGCGAACCAGCACGGGCGGACTGGTCTCTGTATATCCATGCTCCTGCGTCTGCACATCCAGCATCCAGCCCGCCAGCGCTCGTTCCAGCCGCGATAGCGCGCCTGTAAGCAGAACAAACCGCGAGCCAGAAATCTTTGCCGCTGTCTCAAAATCCATCAGGCCGAGCGCTTCGCCAAGATCGGCATGGTCCTTCGGCTTGAAATCGAAGCTACGGGGCGTGCCCCAGTGTGTTTGGGCGACATTTGCCTCTTCGTCCGCGCCCTCCGGCACCTCGTCCAACGGCAGGTTCGGCAGGCCGAGCAGTATTTCGTCCAACGCCTCGCGGGCAGCATTTTCCTGTTCCCCGGCGGCTTCGATCGTCTTCTTCGCTTCGGCGACGACTCCACGCAGGCGCTCAAACTCGGCCTCATCCCCTTTGGCCTTGGCCTGGCCGATCAGTTTCGAGTTCGAATTGCGGGCGCTTTCAGCTTCCTGCTTGTCTGTGACAGCCTGACGGAGCGCGGCGTCATGCGCGAGAATGTCATCGACCCTGGCGCCCAGTCCGTCTGTACGCTTGTTCCAGGCAGCGCGGAAGGTTTCTGGGTGCTCGCGGATGGCGCGGATATCGAACATGTGTGTCCTGCCTTTTGGAGATTCTTGGGTCCGCGTTTCCTCTAGAACAAATGATGCGCCTGCGGAACAGGTGACATGCCAGCAAATTTAGCTGTCTTCCTCCTGGCGCGCGGCTTCTTCCTCAGCCGCCTTCTTCTCCATCATCGATACACACCAGATCGAGATCTCGTATAAGCAATAGACAGGCACAGCCAGCATCACCTGCGAGATGAGGTCCGGTGGCGTAAAAAATGCGGCGGACACGAGAATGCCGACAATCGCATATTTGCGCCCTTTACGCAGGGTCTCAGTGCCGAGAATACCCGCACGACCGAGTAGGCTCAGGATCACAGGCAGCTGAAAGGACAGGCCAAAAGCCAGCATCAGCGCCATGACGAGAGACAGGTATTCCGACACCTTGATCTGCGGCGTGATCGCAGCAATGCCATCACCGCCCAGCTGCTCGAATGACAGCGCAAATCGCGAAATCAGCGGCAACATGACAAAGTAGACGAAGACTGCACCGATCACGAACAGGACCGGTGCGGCGATTAGGAAGGGCAACACAGCCCCCTTCTCGCGTTTGTAGAGGCCGGGCGCGACGAAGGAGTACATCTGCCAGCCGATGATCGGAAAAGCCACGAATATACCGGCAAACAGTGCCAGTTTCAGTTGCACGAAGAAGACTTCCAGCGGCGCGGTATAGATCAGCTCGAATGTCGTATCCTGACGGTCAAGTTCTTCCGCAACTACGACAAGCGGCCCGAGAAGAACATTGTAGAGCGGGCGCGCAATGAAAAAGCAGCCAATACTCGCAACAGCGAGAGCAACAATTGACCAGATCAACCGCGAGCGCAGCTCTATAAGATGATCAAGCAGGGGCGCCCGCGAAGATTCCATCTCGCTGTCATCATCGGTGATATCCGGACGCTCATCGGCGCGCATATCCTCAGTCATGATGACTTCGCTTTCTTCTCGGGCGCATCGTCTTCACTGGTTTCCGGCCTGGTGCCTGAAGCAGCTGAGGATGAAGGTTGTTCCGCCCTGCCGGTATCCGTCTCGTCTGCAGAGCGCTGAGTTTGCTCCGGCACCTCTGCCGGGCCGCCCTCTTTGCCCGTTTCCGGCATAGGGTTTTCCATCATGACCCGTCGATTTATGTCGGATTCGGTCTTCTTGAGGTCATCGACTGCCTGTGTGAGCGCGTTGTCCCGGCGCAAGTCCTCGATTTCCTTGCGCAGTTCATCAAGCTCGGCCTGACGGGCAATGTCATCAAAAGCCGATTGGAACTCGCGAGCCATCGCCCTGCCTTTGGCCACGAACTGGCCAAGCTTGCGCATCATCATCGGCAAGTCTTTCGGACCGACGACAATCAGCGCAATAACGGCTATGAGCAGGAATTCTGTAAATCCGAACTGAGGAAGCATGGGTCAGCCGCCTTCCTCTGGAGCTAGCGCGAGGACTTCGACTTGTCCTTCTCAGGTGTGACGTTCACCATCTTGTCGTCGCTGAGGTGCTTACCGGATGACTGCTTGTCAGCGTCCTCCTTGCTCTTGGTATCGTCGCCATCATCGTCACCAAGGCCCTGGCGGAAAGATTTAACACCTTTGGCCATGTCGCCCATGATGGAAGAAATGCGGCCACGTCCGCCAAACAGAAGTAGCGCGACAACCAGGACAATGAGTAGCTGCATCCAGCTTGGGGCCATGGAACGATCTCCGAGTTTACAACCGCACAGATAGCGCTGGGCAAGGCCCGGCTCAATAGGCGCCTAGCTTTGCCCTAGTCTTCCTCGGCTGCGCTGTCCATGAAATCTGTCACGAAGGCTGCGTCATCGGCATCCTCTTCGCGCCGCTCAACGGCTTCGCCCTCACCAAGCGGCACATCTATCTCTCCTGGATCGAAATCATCCGGAACGACATCTGAAAGCAGCCCTCCCGCCTCGAGTTCAGCCCGCCCTGGCAGGAGTTCCAGGCTCTCAAGCCCGAAATGCTCAAGAAAATCATCTGTCGTGCCGTACGTAACGGGGCGCCCTGGTGTCTTGCGCCGTCCCTTTATACGCACCCAGCCCGCCTCCATGAGCTGGTCGATCGTGCCCTTCGAGACCGCAACGCCACGCACAGCTTCGATTTCGGCCCGTGTGACAGGCTGGCCGTAAGCAATGATGGCCATCGTTTCGAGCGCGGCCTGCGAAAGCTTCTTCTGCTCATGGCGCTCTTCTACGAACAGATAGGAAAGGTCTTCAGCTGTCTGGAAACGCCATTTACCGGCTACTTCGACAAGGTTCACGCCGCGATGGGCATAAGCCGTCTTCAGTGACATCAACACAGAGGCTGCGTCTGCCCCCTGCGGCAACACCTCAGCAATCTGTTCGGCAGAGAGCGGCTCGCCTGCTGCAAACAGGATCGCTTCTGCCCGGCGCAAGGCTTCAGCGCTCTCATCAATCTCGCGCTCGGAAGTTCTTGATAATGCCTCGGCAGACCGGCGATAGGCAAAGGAGAGCTGGCGAACAGCATCCCGGATTTCATCGGGCTCGTCTTCAATAATCGTCTCGTCGATACGGGGTATGGCATTCATGCGGGTAGCCCTTCCCTCTCTTCCTGATGGCCGCGCAGATAGAGCGGCGAAAAATGCTGGTCCTGCCGGAGCTCGATATCGCCATCACGGGCAAGCTCGAGCGCGGCCGAGAACACGCTGGCCGTGACGGAACGTGGCGGAATATCGCCGGCAATGTCACGCATGCGTGCCCGTAGCTGGTCGAGGCTCGCCCAGTCATCAATCATGGAACTCAAGGATTTCAGCGAGTCGCGCGCGCTCTCAAGCGGTAATACGTATTGATGAGCAATCCTGTGCGGTGCTTCTTCCTCTCGACGCTGGCGGATTGAGCCAAAAGCCTGCATCAAATGCCAGAGCGATGTATCATACTCCGTCTGCTTGATAACGCGCGGCTTTTCCGGCGTCCCGCGAACGAACACATCCTGTCCGAGCTGCGCCAGCTCCATTAGCTGATCACCAGCTTCACGCATTGCTTCAAGACGTTTCAGGCGAAAGGCCAGGCGAACAGCCATATCCTCGCCTGATGCCTCATCATTCGCCACTTTTTCCGGCTTCGGAAGCAGGAGTCGTGACTTCATGAAGGCCAGCCACGCAGCCATGAGCAAATAGTCTGCGGCAAGGTCTATACGCTTTTTGCGCGCATCATCGATAAAGACGAGATACTGGTTTGCCAGATCCACCATCGAGACCTTCAGAAGGTCCACCTTCTGTTTCCGCGCAAGATCGAGCAACAGGTGAAGCGGACCTTCATAACCATCAACATCGACAGAGAACATATCTGCCGTGTCGACATCCTCCCGTTCTATAAGTTCCGGAGAAACAAGCTCGACACTCATGCAGACCCCAAATCTGCCGATGGGATCATGGCTTTGAATTCAGCCCAGCCGGCCTCGGCATCGAAAGGCGTTGCACGTTGTGAAGCGGCTTCTGCTGCATCGGCACGGGCCAGCGCCTTGTTTTCCAGCTCAGGGGCAGCTTCCGCGACTTTACGCATTTCAGCGAGGATCGCCTCAGGATCTTTCAGGAAGCCAGAGCAATGCAGCAGCATATCGCAGCCCGCCTCAATAGATGCATGAGCGCGGTCATCAAGCGAGCCACCAAGGGCTTCCATTCCAAGATCGTCCGTCATCAGAAGTCCATCAAACCCGATTCGCTCCCGGATGACCTCCTGAATTATTCTTTTTGAGACGGTCGCGGCCACTCCGGAATCATAAGCTTCATACGAAATATGTGCCGTCATAGCCATCGGAGCAGCTGAAACAGCTCTGAATGCGGTAAAATCAGAAGCCAGTTCCAATTCGCTTGCGCGAACGCTGGGTAACTCGAGGTGACTGTCTGCCGTAGAGCGCCCATGGCCGGGAATATGCTTGATAACGCCAGCAACACCGCCGTCTTCAAGCCCCTTGAGCGCGACGTTTGCCAGAGCCCCCACCGACTCCGGGTCTGTACCGAACGCGCGGTCTCCAATCACATCATGGGCCCTGGGCTGTGGCAGATCGCAGACAGGGGCACAGTCGGCATGAATTCCCATCCCGGCGAGTTCGTGCGCTATCAGCCGATAGCCGAGCCAGATCGCCTCAAGCGCTTTCTCGGAATCCCTAGCATACAGCTCACCATAAACGTTTCCGGCAGGGAAGACCGGCCACTCTGGAGCCTTCAGGCGGGCCACACGACCGCCTTCCTGATCGATAAAGATCAGAATTTCACGCCCGACAGCATTCCAGATATCTTCAACAAGCTGGCTAACCTGCGTTCGCGTCTGGCAGGAGCGGCCCATCAGGATAACACCCCAGGGCTTCTCAGCAGCAAACAACGCCGCTTCTTCAGATGTAAGCGCCGGTCCTGAAACACTCAGGATGCAGGCCTTGTGCGTCATGCCGCCCCGCGTACTACGATGCAGTCGCCACCTTTGGCCTTGTAAGCGTCGCAGAACTGCGAAGCATCGTCACGCTTACCAAAAGCGCCGGCACGGAGCCGATAGAAGACCCCCTTGGCCCCGAGATCGGCGCGCTCAACAGACTTGCTTGCCCCGCTGAAAAGAGACGGATTTGCAGCACGGACTTTTTCCCAGGCCTGACCCGCAGCCTCTTCACTACGAAGCGCCGAAATCTGGACGAAAAACTCGCCACCGCTTACAAAACCGAAGCCGGGTGAAGCTTTGGCCACATTTTCGGTTGCCTCCGCTTGCCCGCTCATATCCGGGGCAGATTCCTGCGGCGTTGATGCAGGGTCGTCCGCGAGGTCGCTGGCTTCGGATTCAACAGGCTCGTCACCGGCTTGCTGAACGCTTGAGACATCCGCAGTAACTTCCATACCTGTCCCTTCCTCAAAGCTTTCAGGCACAGGTGTTTGATCTGCTGTATCCTCGGATGAGGAAGGACGAAGATCCATTGGCGGGCCGCCTTGCAATGACTGATCGGCGGGACTGGCCACTTTCGTTGGCTCCGGCTTTCTTTTGCTGCCATCCATGACGTCATAAAGACGCCGGTCCAGATCCTCGATTTCAACGCCACCGCGATCATCAGGTACGCGCTTGTAAGGCTGAGTTTCTGCGACAACCATGGGAAGCGCACCATCTTGTGGCCGCACGCCTTGCCGATACGTATTCCAGACGACCGCCGCAAATACGATCAGGACACCTATCGCGAGCGTCAGGATCAGAGGCCCGCGTGATGAGTCATCA
The DNA here is from genome assembly GCF_029936995.1 of Henriciella sp. GTDB lineage: Bacteria > Pseudomonadota > Alphaproteobacteria > Caulobacterales > Hyphomonadaceae > Henriciella. The sequence continues at coordinate 179,749 of NZ_JAPYRE010000003.1, read as the reverse complement.
TCTCGGATATCGAATCCGCGATATTCCTCTTCATAAGGGCTGTGATCTTTGTCACGGTTGCGATAGGTCATTTTTCACCTGTCCCGAATGGAATGGTCTTTGGTTAAGAATACGGGCCGCTTCCTTAACGATGATTGAATCACGGTGTCGTCGCATCCGCGCCGAAATCATATCATGCTCTCCAGGTTGAACACCTTGCGATGCAGGTCGATGGCATAATTATCGGTCATTCCGGCAATATAGTCACAGACGAGACGGGCACGCCGGTCTTGAGGGGCCTGCTCGGCATCCTGACGCAAAGGCGGTGGCAGAATATCGGGCTCTTCAAGGAACAGGTCGAACAGCTCCTTTAGAACACGCTTGGCCTGGCTACGCATCCGGTTGACCTTGTAGTGCTTGTACATACGCTCGAACAGAAAGGCCCTGAGCGCCCGCTGCTGCACGTCGAACTCTTCAGAAAAGGCAACCAGTGGCTCTGGAAGAGCGCGGACTTCGGCAGCAGATTGCGGATTATGACGCGCAACGCGTGATTCTGTCTCTGCAGTCAGGTCATCAATCCAGAGACCGATCAACCGGCGTACGGCTTCATAGACCGTACGCTGTGTATCAAGCACAGGATGCTCGATCCGCACACTTCGGAAGACATCCCCTACCAAAGGAAGATGCAGCATATCATCAATCGTGAAGAGACCGGCAGCGATACCATCATCAATATCATGATTATTGTAGGCAATATCATCTGCGAGCGCGGCAATCTGTGCTTCCGGGCCTGCAAACTGGTCCAGCTCCAGCTGCTCGAGATATGGAAAGTCCCGGAAAGCCGCCGGCAGTGAAGATATGGGCGTATCCCTCGTGACCAGGGGGCCATTATGTTTGACCAGCCCCTCCAGCATCTCCCAGGTCAGATTCAGCCCGTTGAAGGAAGGATAGCGCTGCTCCAGCCGTGTAACGACACGCAGGGTCTGGGCATTGTGATCAAAGCCTTCATAACCTTCCATACTGGCATCAAGCTGGTCTTCGCCTGCATGGCCGAACGGCGGATGTCCCAGATCATGCGCGAGTGCCATGGCTTCGGCGAGATCTTCGTCTACGCCGAGCCTGCGCGCGACCGAGCGAGCGATCTGGGCAACTTCCAGCGAGTGGGTCAGCCGCGTCCTGTAATGATCTCCTTCATGGGCGACAAACACCTGTGTTTTCTGCTTCAGGCGGCGAAAGCCGGAGGAATGTATAATGCGATCCCGGTCACGCTGGAATGGCGTTCTCGTGGCCGACTCAGGCTCGTCATGGAAACGTCCGCGTGAATTTTCCCACGGCGTTGCATACACCGCCCTCTTTTCTGGAAGCGCAGGTTTTCCTATCTTGTTGTCCATGACCGACGTGACCCTTTCTTCCTCGGCAGCCAAGCGCATTAATGCGATTCTGGCCAAACAGTCCGGCAAGGACTTCCTTCGCGTCTCCGTCGAAGGCGGCGGCTGCTCGGGCTTTTCATACAAGTTCGACCTCGACGACAAGGCCAATGATGATGACATCATCATTGAGAAGGACGGCGCGCGTGTACTCGTCGACGAGATGAGCGTCGAATTCATGCGTGGCTCCGAGATCGACTTTTCGACAGAGCTGATCGGCGCGGCCTTCACAGTCAAAAATCCGAACGCCACAGCTTCATGCGGCTGCGGAACGAGTTTCTCGCTTTAGTACGCGCTCAATCAGAATTAGCTTGCGAACAATAGCTCTGCCGCTAAAATCAACCTATGGATGAGATGAATGGTATTACGCCCGAGTTTGGGCCGAATGGCGCTGTTATGAACAGCGAGACAATGAGCGGCGAACTACAGGCACGATACGCGACCGAGGACACGAAATGGTCGCGTCGCCAAGCCGCCCTAGGTGTGCTCTCACTTGTCTTCTTTGGAGCGGTCACCTGGCAAAAGTCTCTTGATTTAGGTGCCCCGTTGTGGGCGAGCCTGAGCACACTGATGGTCTGTCTCGCAATTTCTTGCGTTGCGATATACTCTACCCCCAATACCAAGGCGCGGCGGCATCGGTGGGTAGAGTCATACGGACTAGCCGCCCTCCTGACCGGCACAGGCCTGATACCAATCGAGTCAGCCAGCAAATGGCTGTATCTCTGTCTCGCCGCACTCTGGTTACCGCCTTTATTCGTATCGCTGCTCAGGATCACGCGGCGGCCGCTTTAGATCTTTCCTTCCCCAGCGTCGGCGTCCTAAACCCTCCCGTCCAAGGAGGACCAAATTATGGATGTGAGCCAGGCCGTCAAACAGCGCATATCGACGCGCGCGTTTCTCGATAGACAAATCAGTGAAGCTGAAGTTCGCGACTGGCTGGAAACTGCCCAGCGCGCGCCATCCGGCGGTAACGTCCAACCGTGGCGCGTCATCGCCGTGACAGGTGCCGCGCAACAGGCCGTCATCGAGCTGGCCCAGGCCAAGCTCGCCGAGGACCCGAAGGGCGAAGCCACTGACCGACCGATCTATCCGGCTGACCTCTGGGAGCCGCATCGGTCTTACCGCTTCCGCGTCGGCGAGATGATGTATGAAAAGCTCGGCATCCCACGTGAGGACAAGGCGAAGCGCATCCAGTGGTTCTCGCGGAATTTCCGCTTCTTCGACGCGCCACTCGCGGTTTTCTTTGTGATCGACGAGCGCATGGGCCATGGCCAGTGGGCCCATACCGGCATGTTCATGCAGACCCTGGCCCTGTTAGCTGAAGAACGTGGTTGGGGCACATGTATGCAGGAATGCTGGGGCATTCTCCGGCCGAGTCTGAAAGAACATTTCAAACTAGGAGAAACCGAGATGGTCTACTGCGGTATGGCTGTGGGGTATCCAGACACAGACCATCCGGTGAACCAGCTGCGATCAGAACGTGCGCCCGTATACGAATTCGCTGAGCTGAACGGGTTTTAGACCGGCCTGTAACTCGCCTCGTCACTGTCTGCTTGACCCGCGAATAAACTCAGCATATTGTTTATCGATGAACGATAAAGATGATTTCCGTCCAGGAGATGTGGTTTCGGTTCGCTTTGGCGGCGTACTCCGCCATTATGGGATAGTAACCTATGGCGGGCGGGTTATCTCCAATTCCCGCCGCTATGACGGAGTGATTTCACAGACCATTGAAGACTTTTCAAATGGCCGGTCTGTCAAATGGCACGGATGGGAACCGGGCAGCGAGTACCTTGCACTGGAGCGTGCGCGACGTCGCCTGGGACATGACTATCATCTGACAGGCTCCAACTGCGTCCATCTCGTGCGGCATGCGCGGGGACGTAAACCTACTATAACGCAGATCGCCCGCGGTACATTCGAAGCCTTCAGGGATATGGCGGGGCCCAAGCGAAGCTGAAAAAGCAACTCCACTGACACGGATGTATCGTCAGTGCCGCCAGCCTCTTGGCGGTTTACCGTGTGTGCCGGTGCTGGACCATTTTGCCTCTTCCGCACGATTGCGGACCTGCAGATTGAACAATACAGCCTTGAACCTCGGCAGAAGCGCAAGGCAGAAGCCACCCATGGCACTTAAGAGGACAAGCCACGCCAAGAGCTTCAATGGCAGCGCGATATCCAGCATGGGCAGAATGAAATAGAATGGCGCGAACAAAATCATGGCAAGTGACCCGACGAAGAATGCCGGCCCGTCTGCCGTATCAGCCACACTGAAGTCCTGTCCGCATGCAGGGCATTCATCATGGAACTTGAGGTACGCTCGAAAGAGTTTGCCCTCCCCGCAACTCACACAGCGAAGTTTGAGGCCTGCCCTGACTGGATGTTCGTGCATCTTCTTCACACCATCTACCCTTTGTTGTCCTTATCTGCGCCTTGCCATCGCTCATCGGTAGTGCGGCGCAGTCACGCAGGAGAGGAGATAACAGACTTGGATGCCGTAACGGCAGGTGCCTAGATAAACGTGATAGATAGAGACCGGAGGAAAAAACATGGAATATGAAGAGGTTGTGCTCGGCCGCCGCAGCATTCGCGGCTATCAGGACAAACCGGTCCCGAAGGCGCTGATCCGCGAAATTCTTGAGATCGCCATGCGCGCGCCGACATCGTTCAATACCCAGCCGTGGAATTTCTATATCGTGAGCGGTGACACCCTCGATAAAATTCGTGCAGGAAATGTCGAACGCAACCTCGCTGGTGTCCCTGACAGCCGCGAATTCCGGACTGGTCCTGGATATGACGGTGATCATAGAGCCCGTCAGATCGAAGTCGCCAAGCAGCTATTCGGTGCCATGGGTATTGCGCGGGAAGACAAGGAAGGCCGTCAGGATTGGGTATTGCGCGGCTTTCGCCAGTTCGACGCACCTGTCTCGATCGTGATTACGTATGACAAGTCGATCCAGGGCAGCGATGTTGCTCCATTTGACTGCGGCGGTGTCGTCAACTGCCTCGTGAATACGGCCTGGTCGCGTGGTCTCGGCTGTGTAATCAACTCGCAAGGCATCATGCAAAGCCCGGTCGTGCGGGAACATGCCAAGATTCCGGATGATCAGGTTATCCAGACTTGCGTGGCAATGGGCTGGCCCGATGACAGTTTCCCGGCGAATGCAGTCGTCTCGAAACGTAAATCCGTCGAAGAGGCCGCAACGTTCGTGGGTTTTGAAGACTAGCTCACACCTCCCAACACAGCCTTCAGCCGGGACCCCGAAAGCGCAAGACGCCCTTGCCTCTGCGTCATGTCTCGAACAATCGCTCTAGTTCGCTATCATGAAGGTTCAAAGAGTGCCGCTTGAAAGAGCACTTCAGGGAGGAACAGGCATAGTCGGCATGACCGGCATGCCACTGCTATGGACGGACACACTTCATCTGAAGCAATGGACGCTGAAAGGCCGCCAGAAGACAGGCCTGCCGGCTTCCTTAAAGGCAAGCGCTTCAGGCTAGCAGGCATAATCATTATCGCCTTTGTGTTGATTGTCGTCTCGGTCCGCTTCCTCATGGATCGCGCAGCCTATGTCTCGACTGCCGATGCGCGCATCGCATCCGACATGGTCGCTGTTTCCACCGACATATCCGGCCGGATCACCAGCGTTGCAGTTGGCGAGGGCGACAGGGTTTCTGCAGGGGACGTACTTTTCACCATTGAAGACCGGGAAGCCACCTACACACTTGATGAATACAGAGCAGAAGCCGACCGCCTGAGAGCCCAGATTGCCCGTGAAGAGACGCGCGCCTCACTTGCATCCTCCAAGGCTGGCAGCGAAGTCGCCGCGCGCGCGGCTGGCACCCAGTCCGCAGCAGCATCCGTCGAAGCAGCCCAGTCGGACCTGGAAACCGCTGAAAGCGACTATGATCGGGTAAAAGGCCTGTTTGATAAGGGCCAGGTCTCCCGGGCCGCACTCGACAGAGCACAAAATGAACTGGCAAATGCCGAACAGGCATTACGCCGTACTCAGGCGCAACGCAGAATGGCGCTTGCAGAACAGAACACTGCGAATATCGAAGGCCAGGAAGTCCGGCTTATCGACCATGAACTGGCCGTCTTGCGAGCAACTCTCCAAAAAGCAGAAGCGCGTGTCGACGCTCAGGAAGTCGTCGTCGATCAACACACAATCCGCAGTCCGATTGATGGGGTCGTGGACGAAATCTTCTATGATGCCGGGGAGCATTCGCTACGCGGTTTCCGTATGGCGCTCTTGCACAATCCCGATGAGGTCTGGATCTCGGCCAATATCAAGGAAACCAATATTCGGCACATGCATCCTGGCGCACCGGTCGAAGTGCATGTCGATAGCCACCCTGATCTCGACCTCAAGGGCCGGGTCGTCAAAATCAATGACGCAACTTTGGCCGAAGCCGCACTAATGCCGAACCCGAACGCCAATGGAGTTTTCACCAAGATAACCCAGCGTATTGCCGTTCGGATTGATCTTGAAGGTGTAGACACTCAACTGCGCCCCGGCACCATGGTTCGTGTACGAATTCGCAAGCAAACCGAAACCTCGCGGGGAAGCGGAGCAGGACGGTGATATCCCGCGCCCGCCAGCCCCGACCAAGGGCCTTCAGGGCGCCACTTCCGCTGCCGACCGATATCCCGCCACTCGCTAATAGCGCGATCCGGGACAAGTTTGCGCAGTTTGGCGGAATCTATCGCTGGCTACTGCTATTTGCGATGCTGACCGGCGCGATGGCGACCATGCTGGCGGCAACCACGATCAACGTCGCCCTTCCTGCCATTATAGGCGCTTTCGGGCTTGGCCAGGATCAGGCCCAATGGATGTCGACCGCTTTTCTTGCTTCATCAACCATCGCCATGCTTGCAAATGCTTGGGCGATGTCGGCCTATGGCCCGCGAAATACCTACATCTTCGGGATACTGATGTTCATCTCAGGCTCACTTCTCGGAGCCGTAAGTGGAACGCTTGGCCTGCTGATCATATCCCGGGCCATGCAGGGCATTGCTGCCGGCCTATTGCAGCCAATGTCCATGTTCCTGATCTTCCAGACATTTCCTGACCATAAACGTGGCACAGCTATCGGTATATTCTCTGTGGGGGTCGTCTTGGCACCTGCTTTTGGACCAGCTCTGGGGGGAATTGCGGTGGATCTTGCCAGCTGGCGGCTGGTCTTCGTAGCAACCGTACCGCTAGCCCTCGCCGCACTGTGCGCAGCTCCACTTCTGATGCCTGACGCAGATCCCGAACAGAAAGCGGAAAAACGTCCACTCGACTGGCAGGGCCTCGGGCTGCTGACAGTCGCTCTGGTGGCTCTGCTATCGGGCTTTGCGGGTGGCAACCGTGATGGCTGGGACTCCGACCTGACGCTGATACGGTTCACCATTGGAGGGATCGCGCTGGTCTTCTTCTTTGTCTGGGAAAGAAAGCACGCCTTTCCGGCTCTTAACCCTGAAATTTTCACTTACAGGCAGTTCTGGTCGGCCAGCCTGATTATCGCGGCCACTGGTGTCGCCATATACGGCTCAACCTATCTTATTCCGTTGTTCGTGCAGCTCGTACAGCACTATTCGCCGACCGCCGCCGGGATAATGATGATCCCTGCAGGACTCGCCATGGTCCTAGGCTTTCCGATAGCAGGCCGTCTCACCGATCTTGTTGATACGCGGTGGCTACTCGCCTTCGGAATCGTGAGTTTCGGCCTTTCAGCCTATCTAATGGCTCACATATCGGCGCTCACCCCTTATTGGATACTTGTTTCCTGGATCATCCTCAGCCGGATCGGGATCAGTTTCTGCATGCCACCTGCTAACACGACAGCTGTGCGTGCCGTACCGCCACATCTACTGGCTTCAGCAACGGGTGGCGCCTCGTTCATGATGCAGACTGGCGGAGCATTCGGTGTCAACCTTCTGGCCATACTGCTTCAACGGCGTCTGCTTTTTCACGGTGAGCACCTGTCCACTGCCATGAATGAAGCCAATCCTGAAATAGCCTACAATCACGCCCTGTATGCCCAACAGTATGAAACGGCTGGTCTGGCTCCTTTGCCGGCCTTCCAGTCGGCATTCAGCGAGTTCGGCCGGCACGTCTCTGTCGAAGCGAGTGTTTTCGCGTTTCGGGACTGTTTTCTCGTTATCGCCATCTGGTTTGCCTTTGTACTGGCAATCCTTCTCTTGATGCCAAAGCCGAGACTGAATGCACAGGCTTCTCAGCGTCTCTCTAAATGATGAAGCGCAAATGGGAGAGAAAGCCTTCCCAGCCTTTGTCATGATCGCCCAATGCTCCCACTTGATCCTTGCGGTGCTCAAGGCCTTCATGCGTAAGCTTCAGATGTGTTCCTCCCGTAATCGGTGTGAGCTCCCAGGTCACCGTCGTCTCGAGCTCATCAATACCGTGATGAGTAAATGTATGGACCAGCCGTTTCGGTGGATCGGATTCAAGCACCCTGCCCCACATCTGCGTACGGTCTTCGGCAGTGGGGTCGAACTTGTACCAGACAAACTCCGTGCCTGCCGTGCCCAGTGCGCGATCCGTTTCATGAAACCAGTTTGCAAGCTTTTCGGGTACTGTCAGGAAGGTCCAGACCTTCTCGATAGGCGCCTTCAGTATTATGGTTTTCACAATAGCTGTATCACTCATGGAGCTTCTCCTTCATCGGCCTCCACGGCCTGCTTGAGTTGATCGAGTTTCTCATCCCAGAAACGGCTGTAGTGCGCGATCCAGTCGGTGACAGGTTTCAGGCCGCCGGGCCTTAACCGGTGAATACGCTCGCGCCCGCGGGTTTCGACCTCGATCAGCCCCCCTTCTTTCAACACACGAAGATGCTTGGCGATGGCCGGGCGTGACATATCGAAATTTCCCGCAATCTCCCCGAGACGGGCTTCGCCGCCTGCAAGGATGGCGATAATGCCGCGTCGCGTGGGATCAGCGAGAGCATGAAAAGACGGTTGAATGCTTAAACTCATATGAAACCTCTTGGTTTCCATTTAATAGGAAACTTATTGGTTTCATGTCAAGCTCCTCCTCGGCAGTCGACGCATCCCCTTACGTTCGATCCGGCTAGACACGCCCACTCATTATTGCCCGCATGACACACAGGCGCTTGGCGAGATTACCGGGGCGTCCTCTGCGGACATAAAGACGGCGCAACCTGAAATGCGCGAGTGCCGGGCGTAGAGTGGACGGCATCTTGGGCATGCTGGCTATATCGCCAGCAGTCTCGCCCCGGCGCAGGGCCGCAACCCGGGGAGCAAGGTCGGCGATGTTCGCCTGCCAGTCATGAGCACTGTCCAAAACGCTCGCGGCTGTCTGGGCCAGTAGTGTTTCTGGCTGCTGGCCACGGTCCTCATCCCCGAAGGCATCCTCGAAGCGGTCTACAAGGTCTTGAAGTGTATCGACCGAATAGCGGCCTTCCGCCAGCATGTCCGCAACAGCTCCGACAACCTCATGCGCGCGTGGCGTCTTACCCATTTCCAGTTCTTCCAGCGCATCGCGCCACCACTGGAAACGAATTGCCCCCAGCGCGGGCTCTGAAACGACCAAACGAACCTTGGCGAGCTCATAAGCCAGGGCATAGAGCGCGATCAGGGCGTGACGTTCAGGCTTTGCGGCATAACGTGAGGAAAGCCAGCGATCCTCGTCACCGGAACGCAGTCTTTCATCAATATTTGCCCAAATTTCAGGGGATGTAAGGGTAGCAGAGTCCGTCATGGAACCCATATGATCAGCGACGCGCTAAGATACCAACACGAAAAGCAAGGAGCGACCAAATGGCTTTCGAACTTCCAGCCCTTCCCTATTCCCGCGATGCACTGGCACCGCATATCTCGGAAGAGACGCTGAACTTTCACTATGGCAAGCACCACCAGACGTATGTGAACAATCTCAACAAGCTCGTCGAAGGCACGGATCACGCCGACGCATCGCTTGAGAAGATCATCAATGATGCCTCAGGCGACAGCTCCAAGGCCGGCCTTTTCAATAATGCGGCGCAAGTCTGGAACCACACTTTCTACTGGCATTCCATGAAACCCGGCGGTGGCGGCAAGCCGACAGGCGCAATCGCCGACAAGATCAACGAAGATTTTGGCTCCTACGAAAAGTTTGCCGAAGAATTCAAGGCTGCTGGCGGCGGGCAGTTTGGTTCCGGCTGGGCATGGCTGGTTCTGAAGGACGGCAAGCTCGGCATACGGAAGACGCCCAACGCGGAAACGCCAGTAACTGAAGACGGTGCTACCCCTCTCCTGACCATGGATGTCTGGGAGCATGCCTACTATCTCGATTATCAGAATTCGCGCCCGAATTACATGCAGGCATTTATCGAAAATCTGATCAATTGGGACTTCGTCAACCAGAACCTGGCTGATGCATCATAACGACCCTTGAATCATCTTGATGAAGAGCCCGCCTAGCATGGCGGGCTTTTCTGTATTATGTGCGCTGCACCAGAGGCGCGAATGACGATTCGCAGCCCATAGAATTGCGCTGGAACATTTTTTGCAATCTACAGCGCGACAAACCATTTCCGGAACGGACCGATTTGACTGAGATCAAGACCACCTTCGCCGCACTGGGGCTTGGCCCCAAAATCCTCCAGGCCATTGAAGAGTCCGGATACACAACGCCGACGCCGATTCAGGCTGAAGCCATCCCCCACGTTCTCCTGGGTGGCGACGTAACCGGTATCGCACAGACGGGTACGGGCAAGACAGCAGCTTTCGTCCTACCGATGATTCACCGCCTTGAGCAGGGACGCGCCCGCGCCCGGATGCCGCGCACCCTGATCCTTGCTCCGACCCGCGAGCTGGCTGCGCAAGTGGCGGAAAATTTCGAGAAGTACGGCAAACACCTGAAACTCAGCATGGCGCTCCTGATCGGCGGGGTCTCGTTCAAGGAGCAGGAACAGGCTCTCATGCGCGGCGTAGATGTTCTGATCGCAACGCCCGGACGCCTTATCGACCAGTTCGAGCGTGGCAAGATCCTCCTTACCGGCGTGGAAATCCTCGTCATTGATGAAGCTGATAGAATGCTCGATATGGGCTTCATTCCCGATATTGAGAAGATTTGCGCGCTTCTTCCCCCGCGCCGCCAGACGCTTCTCTTTTCGGCCACGATGCCGCCGGAGATCAACAAGCTCGCACAACGCTTCCAGAAAGAGCCAAAGAAGATCGAGGTCGCACGCCAGGCGCAGACGGCCGAGACAATCAAGCAGTTCGTGGTCAAAATTCCGCGCGACGATGACAAGGCCAAACGTACAGCGCTGCGCCGCGTCATCGAGACGCGCGAGGTGAAGAACGGCATCGTGTTCTGCAACCGCAAACGCGAAGTCGATATCGTTACCAAGTCACTGAACAAGCATGGCTTCGACGCCGCCGCCATCCATGGCGATCTGCCGCAAGCCTATCGCACGCAGACGCTTGAACGTTTTCGCGACGGGGACCTGAAACTTCTGGTAGCTTCCGATGTTGCTGCCCGCGGGCTCGATGTGCCGGACGTCAGTCACGTTTTCAACTATGCCCCGCCTCCCAAGGACGAAGACTATGTTCACCGCATTGGCCGCACGGGTCGCGCCGGCCGGAAGGGTGAGAGTGTCACAATCGTAGGCCCGTTTGATGAGAAGTCCTGGGCCGGTGTCATGAAGATGATCAAGACCGACGTCGAGGAGTACATGCCCGAAGGTCTTGCAGAAGAACTTGAAAACCTTCCGGCGGATACCGGGGGCGGCCGCCGGGGGCGCCGCGGAAAGCCGGATGATCAGGGCAATAGCCGGTCACGTGGTGGTCGCAAGCGTGGAAAAACGACGAGCCGAGCCAAAGAGGACGATGGCGCACGTGAAGACAAGGCCCCTGAAAACGGGTCCGGAAAGAAACCGTCCGCCAAGACTGAGGGAAAATCCACCCCCGCCAGAGCCAATAATCGCAAGTCTTCTGACAAAGACCGCAGGCGAAACAAGGACGAACTGGAACCGGCATCCGATGTCGTGCGGGGCTTTGGGGACAATGTACCAGATTTTCTCAAGCGGTGATGGATAGACGCCCCCGCACGAGCAGGGGGCGCAATCCATAAAGGCCTGCCTATTTCTTGATACGCCCCTGAACCTGTTTGCGATATTTCTCGCCGTACGGGGGGCGGACCATGGCAAGAAGATCAGCACCGACCTGAGTATAGACCGACTTGGCGTGACTGAACTCCTTGAAACCGTCAACGCCGTGATATGAGCCCATGCCCGACGGGCCGACACCGCCAAACGGAAGATCTTCCTGCGCGACGTGAAAAAGGACATCGTTCACGGTGACACCGCCCGATGTGGTGTTTTCCAGCACGTAATCACGTTCCTTTGCATCTTCGCCAAAGTAATAAAGGCCGAGAGGACGCGGGTGGGCGTTAACATAGGCTACAGCATCCTTCGTATCCGTGTAGGATTTGATCGGAAGGATAGGCCCGAAAATCTCGTCCTGCATAACCGCCATATCGTCGGTCGGGTCGACGATAATGTGCGGAGCCATCTTGTGATGGGGCTGCTGGTCGAACTGCTCGCCCGCCGGATTGATCTCGATAATATCCGCGCCCTTTGATCTTGCGTCTTCCAGATACCCCTGAAGGCGATCATAATGGCGTTGATTCACGACCGAGGTGTAATCCCCATTATCCTTCAGCCCAGTCGGGAACATGGTCTCGACCGCACTCGTCGCAGCATCGACGAAATCCTTCGTCTTTGCCTTGGGCACAAAGGCGTAATCCGGTGCAAGGCAGATCTGGCCCGCATTCAGCGTCTTGCCCGCCATGATACGCTTGGCAGCCTTGTCGAGATCAGCGGATTCACCCAGCACGACCGGAGACTTGCCACCGAGCTCGAGGGTCAGCGGCACGAGATTGTCGGCTGCTGCCCGCATCACATGACGCGCAATCGAGGTCGCACCCGTGAATATCATATGATCGAAAGCCAGTTGCGAGAATGCCGCCCCGGCATCTGGCCCACCGGTAACGACGGCGACTTCCTCTTCTGAATAATACTCCCCGAGCAGTTTCTTCATCAGCTCGGACGTCTGTTCTGTAAACTCCGATGGTTTGATCATTGCGCGATTGCCTGCCGCGAAAATCCCGGCGAGGGGTGTGAAAGTCAGATTTACCGGGAAGTTCCACGGGCTGATAACCCCGACTACGCCTTTCGGCTGGTACTGGATATGTGCCTTTGCTCCGAACAGGTTGAGCGGGAAATCCGTCGAACGCTTTTCCGGCTTCATCCATTTCTTCAAATTCTTCTTCGCGTATTTCAACGCGCCAATGGACCCGGCAATATCGGTAAAATCAGACTGGTCGATCGAGCGGTGGCCAAAATCCGCACTCATCGCTTCACTGAGGGCCGTCCTGTGAGTCACGAGAAGATCAATCGACTTGTCGAGCCACTCCCCCCTCTTCTCGACAGACGGAATGCCATCGCGCAGATGCGCCGCTTTCTGCTTGTTGAGAACCGCATTCATGTCGCCAGGGCTTGTACCATCCAGTGCCATCTTGAACCTCCCAGAAATTGTATTGTTGAAAGCACTCTACCGGAGAATTCTTACAAACCAAACATTGCCGCCACGTCACGGTTTTCTGTCTCGAGGAAGGCGTTACCTTGATGTTCAAACCGTGACGAGGAAACGCCAAATGAGCTTTGAAAAGATCACCTATACCGTCGAAGACGATATCGCCATTATCGCGTTCAACGACCCGAAAACGATGAACGCTGCCGGCACCGATACAATCGATGAAATGAGCCTTGCCCTCGAAAAGGCAGGCGATGAAGCACGCTGTACAATCATTACTGGTAAGGGCCGTGGCTTCTGCTCTGGCGCAAATCTTTCAGGCAATATGGGTGGCTCGGGCAAATCCGAGCGCAAGCCGGATGCAGGCCGAGAACTGGACCGGGCCTACAACCCGTTCATCAAGGCGATCCGCACACATCCTCACCCCGTTATCACGGCAGTGAACGGTGCGGCTGCCGGGGTTGGCTGTTCCATTGCGCTTGCAGGTGATTTCATCGTTGCGGCTGAAAGCGCATACTTCCTGCAAGCCTTCCGCCGTATCGGCCTGGTGCCGGATGGTGGCTCGACCTATCTGCTGACCCGCGCGATCGGACGGGCACGTGCCATGGAGATGACGCTGTTCGGCGAGAAGATACCGGCCGCGCAGGCGGAGCAATGGGGCCTGGTCAACCGCGTTGTAGCCGATGACAAGCTGATGGATGAGGCGACTAATTATGCCCGTCAACTTGCAGAAGGCCCGACCACGGCTCTCGCCCTGATCCGCAATCTTGTGTGGGAAGCTGAAGACAATGACTTCGACAGTCAGCTCCAGGCCGAGCGCTTCGCCCAGCGCACTGCAGGCCGCTCACCAGACTTTGCCGAAGGCGTGAAGGCGTTCCTTGAGAAACGCCCGGCGGACTTCAAGAAGGCCTAAGCCAGTCCTTCGGAGGACCCAATCCGGTAGACACCTTTGAAACTTTCGGGGTCTACCGGTTTGCCCTTTCTATAGATCGTCACCTGTCCCGCCATGGCGAGCTTGACAGCCCGCACCCTGATCTCTCCCATCAGTAGCTGCCAATCCTCCTCTCGCTTGGCACGTGCAACTTCTGAGGGGCAAATCGTCCTGCCTGCGCCGCGCTCTGCAGTGAGTTCAAGGATCAGCTCGTCGAGCGAAGCTTTTTTGCGGCGGTTTTTGGCTTCCGTATCACTCACCAGTCTATCGCCGCATAAACGAGCTGCTGGAATTGCGGGCGGATCGGGTAGCAGCCGGACGGGATCATCTGCGTTGCCTGTATGGCGATCAGCTCCTCGGCATAATCGATCCAGAAGAAGGTGTTGGCGAGCCCGCCCCAGCTGAAAGTGCCGGGTGAGCCGGGTTGCATTGTCTCCGCCACATCGGTGACAACCGAACCACCGAGCCCGAAGCCATTCCCGTCCATACGGGCCTCGGTGAAGGTCTTGTCACCCATCTGGCGAATGGTCCTGTTCTCAGGAAGATGGTTCATGCGCATGAACTCGACCGTCTTGGGCGACAGGAGGCGTGCACCGTCCAGACGCCCGCCATGCAGCAGCATCAGGCAGAACCGGTGATAATCCTTGAGTGTCGAGACCAGCCCGCCACCTGCATTCAGGAGGGGCGGCTGGGCACGGTAGAGTTTCGACTCGTCTCCGGCTCCATCGCTGAGCGATATTTTTCCGCTTTCCGGATCCTTCGCATAACAGGCCATGAGACGGTTGAGCTTGTCTGCAGGCACATAGAAATCAGTATCCTCCATGCCCAGAGGCTCGAAAATACGCTCACGGAAGAACGTGTCGAGCGACTGGCCGGAGGCGACCTCGACAATGCGGCCCAGCACATCTGTGGAGTGACCATAGTTCCAGCGTGTTCCTGGCGAGAAAACAAGCGGCAGCTTCGCGAGGCGCGCGCACATTTCCTCAAGCGTCTCATCTGGGCGGGCAATCTTTTCCTGCCGGTAAAGCGTATCGACCTCGTTCTGAAAAAGGAAGCCATAGGTCAGCCCGGAGGTATGGGTGAATAGATCACGCACTTCCATGGGGCGGTTCGGCTTACGTGTCTCGTAATCTTCAGGGGTGCCACTTACCCAGACTTCGGTCTCGGCAAACTCGGGGATGTAACGCGAAACCTCATGATCTAGGCGCAGTCTACCTTCCTCGAAGAGCATCATAGCCGCCACAGATGTGATCGGCTTCGTCATGGAATAAATGCGGAAAATGGTATCAGCATTGATGGGCTGACCGCCCTCCAGCTGGGTTTTGCCGCGATAGGCTTCGTGAACCACCTGCCCATTTCGGGAAACAAGTGTCGCCATACAAGGCAATTTGCCACTATCGAGATAGGACGTGCCAAAGAAACCGGATATCTGCTCCAGCTTTTCTTCATTCAGGCCCACGTCGGACGCCGAAATATCATCCTGCAAGCTCATCGCTCCAGCCCCTCTGCCATGTTGATAAGCTACAGTTGATCAGCTTTCGCAGCTTTCATCAATTCACGCGCAATAACGATTTGCTGAATTTGCGATGTGCCTTCGTACAGACGGAAAAGACGTACGTCACGATAGAAACGCTCGATGCCGTAATCGGTGATATAGCCTGCACCACCGAACACCTGCACCGCCCGATCAGCAACCCGGCCGCATGCCTCCGTAGCAAAGAGTTTCGTGCTTGAGGCGAGGATGGTGACGTTTTCGCCTTCGTCGCGGCGACGTGCTGCATCCAGAATCATGCAACGTGCAGCATAGGCTTCAGCCTGACTATCAGCCATCATGCCCTGGATAAGCTGGTGCTGGGCAATCGGCTTGCCGAACTGCTCACGCTCCATGGCGTAGTTGACCATTTCCTTGATGAGCCGTTCCGAAGCGCCAGTCGCAACAGCCGAGATATGGAGCCGGCCCTTGTCGAGCACGCTCATCGCGACCTTGAAGCCCTCACCTTCCTTGCCAATCATATTCGAAGCCGGGATACGAACCTCGTCAAAATTGACGTCGCAGGCATGCGCGCCCTGCTGGCCCATCTTGCTCTCCGGGGCACCGACACTGACGCCTGGTGCATCACGCTCGACGATGAAGGCAGAAACGCCTTTCGCACCCGGCTCGTCGGGATTGGTGCGCGCCATGACGGTGAACAGGTTCGCCTTGTTGGCATTTGTAATGTAGCGCTTGGAGCCACTCAGCACATATTCATCGCCGTCTCTGACTGCCTTGGTCTTGAGACCACCGGCATCGGAGCCAGCTTCAGGCTCAGTCAATGCGAAACTCGCGATCAGGTCCCCGGATGCAATGCCGGGAAGCCACTTTTCCTTCTGCTCATCCGTGCCGAAAAGAACAAGCGCCTGGCTGCCGATCCCGATATTCGTCCCTGCGACCGAGCGGAAGGCTGGAGATGTTCGCCCGAGCTCAAGCGCAACGAGGCATTCAGTTTCCATGTCGAGGCCGAGGCCCCCATATTCTTCAGGCACGGCAAGGCCGAACAGACCGAGATTTTTCATCTCGTCAACGATAGCCTGAGGCACTTCGTCGGTTTCCCCCACCTGGGCCTCAATCGGAATGCACTTCTCTGTAACAAAGCGGCGCACCTGTTCGATCAGCGCCTGCCTGATTTCGGCATCAAAAGCCATGAGAGCCTCCTATCATCATCTCGTCACCATACGGTGTGATGGCAATCAGGCATTAGCGCAAGCATGAAGGGTTGGCGTCATCGTCGCAGGCACGATAGAGGGGGCCATCAATCGAAGGAGGATGCGCGTGCCAAGAACAGAGATCGAGAGCGGTGAGTTCGCGGGCTGGTTTACTGATGTCCACGAACCTTATGAGTATGAATCCGCCGGGCCTTTCTACTATCGTGTCGATGAATATGGGCCTGTCTCTGCTTTCCGCGCCCAGCGTAAGCACATGAACGCAGATGGCGTTGTTCACGGGGGCTGCCTGATGTCGTTTGCGGACGTCTCACTTTTCACAATCGCTCAAGGACACCTCAACGGCCCAGGCGTAACAGTCGCCTTCAATTCCGAATTTCTCTCCGGCGCGCTGGAAGGTTCGTGGGTAGAGGCGCGCGGCGAGGTCCTGAGGGCCGGGCGCTCTCTTACATTTGTCCGCGGCCTCATCACCAGTGATGGTACACCGTGCATGAACTTTTCCGGCACCATCAAGAGCCGCCCGAAAGCATAAAATATTCCATGCGGTTGCTGCATAGGTAAACACGGGGAACGATTGGGGCTGAGGTAGCGTTGAAGATCGCATGAAACATCATGCTATCTGGATTGTATCCGCTACCACCCTCCTGACCGCATGTGGGTCAGGTGAACCCGACCCTATGCCAATGCCCAGGTCCGAAGACGGTTCTGAAGCCGCCCGCGAAGATGTTGCTGATGCCGGTGCAGATACATCAGATGAGGCAGCCCCGGATATCGGCACGAATGAAGACGCCCGCTCGTCTGAAGGCAATGAGACGCAACTTGATACTGAAGCGGCCCTTGCTGAACCTGTGTCTGATGGCACCTGGGTGACACAACCCAACTGGACCGGTTTCGGACCGCCCAACAGCGAAGCTGTATTCATGGTTGAATGCGGCGAATACGGCATGATTAGACTGACCCGCCTAATTGATATCGAGTCACCTAACCCACTACGGGCCGCGATCGCCGCTGGCGAAGAAAGTGACAAGGGCTATTGGAAGATCGAAGACACGCAAAAAATACCTTCCGCGCAGTTTGAGCTTTATGCTGAAGCACCGGTTTTCAACGCCATGAAGGATGCAGACAAGATCGCTGTACTTGCCGAAGGCAAACCGAACCTGATCGTTTCTGGCAGTCAGCAGCTGACCCAGCAGATCAACTCCTGCCAGGAAAAAGGGTCCGGCACGCCATAAGGCTGAGAGAACTAGTAGCTCTTGGGCAGTCCGAGGACACGTTCAGAGATATAGTTGAGAATCATTTCGCGGCTGACCGGGGCGATACGTGCCAACATTGCCTCGCGCATGTAACGCTCGACATGGTACTCCTTGGCATACCCCATGCCTCCGTGGGTCAGAACGGCCGTCTCGCACGCCTTGAAGCCCGCTTCAGTACCGAGGTACTTGGCGGCATTGGCTTCGGCTCCGCAGTCTTCATTTGCATCGTAAAGAGCAGCAGCCTTGTAAGCGAGCAGTTCTGCAGCTTTCAGTTCTGCCCAGCTCTTCGCGAGCGGGTGCTGAATGCCCTGATTCTGACCGATCTGGCGGCCGAAGACGACACGCTCCTTGGCATACTCGGTGGCACGTTCGAGCGCAGCAAACCCAAGCCCGATAGACTCCACGGCAAACAAGACACGTTCCGGGTTTAGCCCTTGCAAGAGATACTTGAAGCCGGCGCCCTCTTCCCCGATCAGATGCTCCTTCGGCACTTCCAGCCCATCGATATAGAGCATATTACATTCGACAGCCTTGCGCCCCATTTTCGGGATTGGCTGGGCATCGATCTTCCCGCGGTCAAGGTCTGTATAGAAGAGCGACAGACCGAGGTAAGGCTTCGAGCATTCTTCCTTGGGGGTGGTTCGCGCGATAATCAGGATCTTGTCGGCACGTTGTGCGCCCGTCGTCCAGATTTTACGGCCATTAATGGTATAGCCGGAGTTGGTGCGCTCAGCCTTGGTCTCCAGGCTGGATGTGTCCAGTCCGGAATTCGGCTCCGTCACGGCAAAGCACATCTTCTCTTCACCGGAGATGATCTTCGGGAGGTTTTCCTGTTTCTGTTCGGCATTGCCAAATTTCTCCAGCGGTTTCGGCCCGAATATGTTCAGGTGGATAGCGGACGCGCCCGAATAACCGGCGCCAGAGCGTGTCACGGTCTGCATGACCTGAGCGGCTTCCGTCAGGCCGAGGCCTGCACCGCCATATTCTTCAGGAAAGGCCACGCCGAGCCAGCCGCCCTTGGCCATCGCGTCGCAGAAAGCTTCCGGCCAGTCGCCCGTCTCATCGGTCTTCGCCCAGTACTCCGCATCAAACTGCGAGCAGGTCCGCTCGACAGCGTTCCTGATGGCGATCTGGTCTTCCGTCATCTGACCGATTGAGTGCATAGCTATAAATCCTTCTGTCGCAAGCGTCACCTAGGCTATTCTTATTTACAATTCCAGCATGCCGCTGGGCTAGCGTCATGCCGTCGCGTCCATATTTCCCGAAGGCGCAAAAGCCTCTGCATCGATGGCAGAAGGTTTTCCTTCCACCAGGTCGGCAACACGCCTGGCTGTAGCAGGAGCGAGCAGGACGCCATTTCGATGTAAGCCTGCGGCCACATACTCATTTTCGCCTATCGACCCGATCAAAGGCACTCCATTTCCCCGCCTGGGGCGCAGCCCTGTCCACACCTCCATGATCTTTGCCTTCGAAAGTATGGGTAAGATGGCCACCGCCTCTTCAAACAGCGCCTTCGTGGCCTTCTGAGAAACTCCGGTATGCGAGTAAGTCTCTTCGCTGGTCGCGCCGATGATGACACGATCCGGTTTTGGTACAATATATCCTGCACCGAAGCGAAGGACCTGCTCAGGCACTCCGGCGACCGGATAGAGGGCCAGCGCCTGCCCTTTTACAATAGAATCAATGCCGACTTCGTGTGCTCCTCGCGCCCAGATGATCGCATCGAAGCTGTTTCCGGCATAGCGCTCCATCTCTTCTTGTGTATTCACCACCGCCCGTACGAACCGAAAGGACTCGGAATCACAGAGTGAGCGTAATGCGTGGATCAAGTGCCGGTTATCAACCTGGTGATCATCCGGTAATTCAAGCGCGGCCTGTACTTCGGATGAAGCTCCTAATGAACCAGGTAATGCTTGGCCATGCCTCCAATGACAGATATGACCGGCAGCAATCAGAGATTTTTTGAGAGTTACGAGCCGATCTGCTTCCTTGTCGTTTCGCGCGATAGCCAAGGTAGGTGCCCGCGCATATCCGAAGGGTATGCCCGTCTCCACTCTTAATGCTTCAGCGAATTCTGGCCAGAGCGCGGCACTTTCAAAGCAGAACCGGGCAAGCGGGGTCTTGGCACCGCCCCTATGCAACATGACTTCATAAGCCGGAGCAATCATTCCAGCCGCTGCCCAACTTGTTGACTCCGTAGGACTAGCAGCATCGAAAAGCGTAATCTCGTGACCGCGACGATAGAGCTCAAACGCACAGGCAAGGCCGACAATACCAGCTCCGGCGATTGCGATGCGGCCCCTTTCCATATGCTTGGTTTCAACCCGTCTGGTCATGATGGATATCTAGGCGATACCCCGCCGATTGAACAGCACGCACCTTCTTGCAAAAACAGATCACCTTCCCATTTGGACAAACTCACACTAGCTAGTTGAGATTGCTTCTCATTTGTGATTAAGGCTGCCTATGTCCCATACCCTGCTAAAAATTTCCATTTGTGCCGCTGCCGGACTGGTTGCGGCCTGTTCGCCATCAACGCCGTCGTCCTCAAAATCCGCCTCAGAGAATAGCGCAGAGAAAGCTGCTATCGCCCCCGGCTCAAACGGTACGCTTCGAGTCTATTCCGCCCGTCACTACGATTCCGACAGGCTGATGTATGAAGCCTTTGAAGACCAGACTGGCATCCGCGTCCTTTACCGTGAAGCAAGTGCCAATCAGCTTCTTGAGACTATGAAAGCCGAAGGTGAAAGCACGCCGGCCGACCTGATCATCGCCTCTGATGCAGGAGCCTTATGGCGCTTCGAAGATGCCGGACTGACACAGGCATTGCCTGAAGGCGAATTCGAAGAACGAATTCCAGAAAGGCTACTTGATGATGAGCGCCAATGGGTTGGTCTTGCGAGACGTGTGCGCGGGATAGCGTATGACCCCGAACGTATCTCGGCAGATCAGGTGGATCACTGGAAAGACCTGAGTGATCCAGCACTTGAAGGTGAGATATGCGTGCGCTCCTCAACCAATATCTACAATCTTTCCCTTATGGGAGAAATGATTGAGCGTTGGGGCCAGGAAGAGGCCCAAGCCTGGGCCGAGGGTGTCGTCAATAATATGGCCCGCCAACCTCAAGGCGGTGACACTGACCAGATCGAGGCTGTGGCAGCAGGCCTTTGCGGCGTAGCCATCACCAATCATTATTACTGGGTGCGCATGGCAGAAAGCAGTTCCGCAGCAGCCAGTGATGCAGCGAATTCGACTGAGCTCGTCTTTCCCGACTTTGGAGAAGGCACAAGCCCGCATGTAAACATCACCGGGGTCGCTTTGGCCGGCCCGTCGCAGAATACAGACCTCGCGCTTGAGTTTATCGAGTTTCTGCTATCACCAGAAGGGCAGGCCCGGCTCGTTACGGAAACCAAGGAAATTCCGGTCAATCCTGATGCCAAACGTCCGCAAGGACTTGAGCGAATTCCGCAAATCGGCGAAAGCAACACACGTCTAAGTGCTTTTGGGGAACATCAGTCGCAGGCACAGAGGACCTTTGACGACGCAGGCTGGAATTAGGTGTAAAGCTCAGGCCCATGCAGCAGCGCGTTGCGCCCCGCCTTCCTAGCCTCAGGCTTAGTCCCGCCGCCATGACAACGCTCGTGGCGGCGCTGTTGATCGGTGCGCCGGTTATTGCCGCACTGACGACTGGCTTGATCGGCGGGGGTGGGCAGGCTTGGACACACATCGTGTCAACACAGCTGGCAGGTTATACGCTTGCAACACTCGGCGTGCTGGCGCTGACAACTGCACTGGTCCTGCTTTTCGCGGTACCTTCAGCCTGGTTTGTCAGCCTGTTCGACTTTCCCGGACGCAGCATCTTCGAATGGGCGCTGATTCTGCCGTTAGCTGCACCAGGCTATGTACTTGCCTATGCCTGGGCTGACATCATGGAAGTTGGTGGCCCGCTCCAGTCGGCCCTCAGGGACATCACCGGCCTGTCCGCACGAGACTACTGGTTTCCCAGCCTTTACAGCATTCCTGGCCTGTCATTCGTCATGGCTTGTGCACTGTATCCTTATGCCTATCTCACAGCGCGCGCGGCATTCACGAACCTTTCGCTCTGCACAATGGAGGCTGCACGCAGTCTCGGAGCCTCGCCATTTCGTATTTTTATTCGCGTTGCCCTCCCTGCGGCCCGTCCGGCGATATTTGCTGGACTGGCACTCGCCCTCATGGAAACAGCCGCAGACTATGGGGCTGCGAGCTATCTCGGGGTACAGACACTTAGCGTTGGCATTTTCCGGGCCTGGCACAGTTTTAGCGAGCCAGCCGTCGCCGCCCGGCTTGCCTTCCTGCTCATTCTCATCGCTTTCGGTCTGCAGCTTATAGAGCGTCAGGCGCGCGGACGCGGCACCATCCAGCAAACAGCCACACGCTGGCGTACGCCAAAACGCCAGACACTTGGGCGACGGTCAGGACTTATTGTGACCGTCGGATGCACCGCCATTCTCCTTCTCGCCTTCATTTTTCCTGTCAGCCGGCTGGTATGGATCAGCATGGAAACGGGTATAGGCCAAAAAGCCATGTGGCGGCCCTTCTTCAATTCACTTACGCTCGCCTTCGCCGGCTCAGCCTTGGCCTTCTTGCTTGCTGTTACCGTCGTCATCAGTTCACGACAGAACCGGTTCAGCCAGATCATCGGCCGACTTGCCGCGGGCGCGGGGTATGCGGCACCCGGCATTGTGCTCGCCCTCGGCGCGCTCTTCATCCTGTCCTGGAGCGGGCTATCCGTTGCAGGGCCTGCCGCCCTAGTTTTCCTTGTCTGGATTTATGCTAGTCGGTTTACGGCCGCAGGCGCGGAACCTTTGAATGCAGCTTTCTCACGTGCGCCAGCCAGCCTCGGAAATGCTGCTCGTAGCCTCGGTGCAAACAGGTTCCAGCGTCTGGTACGTGTCGACTTGCCGGTCGCCATGTCAGGCGCAGCTGCGGCCTCAATCATCCTGTTTGTGGAGATGCTGAAGGAACTGCCTGCCACCCTGATGCTGCGCCCTTTCAACTGGGACACTCTCGCGGTACAGGCACATGCTTATGCCAGCGATGAACGCCTAGCGGCGGCCACGTTGCCATCCCTGATGATTACCGCTGCCGGACTCTTGCCTGTGATCCTTCTCTCGCTCCAACTTACACGCGCCGGGGAATCGAGGGCTGGCGGATGAGTGAACACCTTCCCCTCCACGCTGTCGGTGTATCGCGCATCTATGACGGTCTCGCTGTCGTGAACGATGCGTCACTGACACTTGAACCGGGCAAGATAACGGCTTTGCTTGGTCAGTCTGGTGCAGGAAAATCCACCCTGCTTCGACTGTTCGCGGGACTGGAGCCCGTTGATACTGGCGAGATCCGGCTAGGTGATAAAACCCTGTCCTCGAATACGACGCACCTGCCCGCGGAAGGCCGCTCCATTGGCCTGATCTTTCAGGATTTCGCATTGTTTCCGCACTTGAACGCGCGCGATAATGTCGGTTTTGGACTGTCCCAGCTTGGAAGAGCGGAACGGCGTAAGCGGGCCGCCGAGTGGCTTGAACGTCTCGGCCTGTCACACCGGTCCAGAGCCTACCCTCACCAACTGTCAGGCGGCGAGCAGCAGCGCGTCTCAATTGCGCGCGCCCTTGCTGCTAACCCCGTCGCCATTCTTATGGACGAACCTTTCTCCGGTCTTGACGTGACCCTGAAAAAAGAAGTCCGGGATATCGCGCTTGCGGCGGTCTCCGAGGCTGGCATTCCGGCTCTGCTTGTGACGCATGATGCATCTGAGGCCATGCGTGATGCAGACAGGATCGCCGTCATGCGTGATGGTGTCATCCTGCAGGAAGATACGCCCGAAACACTCTACCTGAAGCCGACATCCCTTGGCGTGGCGCGTGCTCTGGGGCCTTTGCAGCCTGTCAATCGCGAGGATTTGCCAACCGAATGGCTGGGCCAGCTGCCGGAAGCCGAAACATATTGCATTCGCCCTGAAGCCATTCGGTTCAATGCATCTGACGGACACCCAATGGAAGTTATCTCGTCGCGAAGGACATCAACAGTTATCGAAGTCGAGCTGAAGCTGAACGGTCATGCTGTACTCCACGGTGCTGACCTCGGTGCACGCAGGCCCGCACCCGGGGAGACAGTGAATGTAAGCCTGGTTCCGGACTTCGTCTTCAGCCTGCCACCAGATCCTGTCTGACATTTCAGTTAGCTCGTACAGGGACGTCTCGCCATCGCCGCAATCTTTCTTTACTGTCATGGCACCAAAACAATCAGGCAGGCCATGTCATTTTCCCTTACAAAATTCATTGGCGCCACACTCACAGCAATAGTGATGGCGATGACAGTCTCGGCGCAAAGCCTTATCCGGGACGCGGAAATCGAGAATACACTGCGTCAATGGACCGACCCGATTCTAGAGGTCGCAGGACTGAATCCCGATGAGGTCGGACTTCACATCATCAACGACCCCGAGCTCAACGCCTTCGTTGCCAACGGCCAGAACATCCACCTTCACAGCGGGCTGTTAATCGCGGCAGAGACACCCGGTCAGATCAAAGGGGTTATTGCACACGAAACTTGCCACATCGCTTGCGGCCATACGATTTCCCGAGCGCGTGCGGCCGAGGTTGCATCGCGCCCTGCCCTGGTTTCAATCGGGCTCGGCGTACTGGCCATTGCAGCCGGTGCCGGGGATGCTGGAGCGGCCCTGATCGCCAGTTCACAGCAGTTTGCGGCGCTGAACTTCTTTGTTCACACACGCGCCGAAGAAGCCAGTGCTGATGCCGCAGCGGTTTCCTATCTTGAAGAGCTTGGCTGGTCGCCCGCCGGGCTTGTCAGTTTCTTCGAGAAATACCGCTATCAGGAAGTGCTCTCCGAAGCGCGACGTTTTCAGTATTTCCGCTCTCATCCTCTTGCATCAAACCGGATACGCACGACCCGCCAGCTCGCTCAGGAAACCGGGTTGATGGACAAGGAACCCACTCCAGAAACCCAGCGCCAGTTTGACCTCATGCAGGCAAAACTTGTCGGCTTCCTAGAGCCACTGGCTCGCGTTTACCAGGAGTATCCACGCGATGATAACAGCGAGGCGGCCCGCTATGCCCGTGCTATTGCTTCAATGCAGTCAGCAGACCTCACTGGAACCTTGAAAGAGGTCGATTCTCTGCTCGAGGAGTATCCGGACAACCCCTATTACTGGGAGCTGAAGGGGCAAGCCCTGTTCGAAATGGGGCGACCAGCAGAATCTGTCGACCCTCATGCGAAGTCTCTGGAATACCTGCCCGGCCACCCTCTTCTTCTTATCAACTATGCACGTTCAGTTATCGCCCGAGCTGACGAGGGGGACTTGAAAGCTGGTGAGGAAGCGCTTCGCGATGCCATCATCAAGGAGCCGGACAATTCCTTTGCCTGGTCCCAACTGGCGATTGCTCTTCAAAAACAGGACCGCACGGAAGAAGCTGAACTTGCCACTGCAGAATCGGCATTCCATATCGGCGACTATCAACGCGCCTACATCTTTGCTGGCCGTGCGTTGCAAGACCTCCCCACAGGCTCATCAGAGGCGCGACGAGCCGCTGACATCCGCAATGTTACTGATCCAGCCCTGCCAGAGAATGAGAAATATTGGCGCCGACGCCGCTAGCCTCACGGGCTGCTCACATGAATGTAAACAGCTAACGCAGTCGGCATTGATGCAACATCAATCTTTAGCCTCTAGGTAACATCTATCCATAGACACCCGTTTTCAGGAGTCACCATGTCTCGCTTTGCCATGTTTTCAATGATGGTCGCAGCCACCGCGCTTGTACCTGCTTGCGCTCAGGAGGATGCGGGAAGAGCCCTTGAGCGGGAAGAGATCGAAGAGATCGTACACGATTATATCGTTGAAAACCCCGAGGTGATCGAGGAAGCCCTGATAAAGCTCTCGAAGAAGGCAGATCAGCGCGACCAGGCCGCCAAGCGCGACGCCATCAAGTCGAACCTCGACTCCATCTATAATAGCAGCAATGATTATTCGATCGGCCCAGACGATGCTGAAGTAACCGTCGTTGAATTTTTCGATTATCGTTGTGGCTTCTGTAAACGCTCGATGGAATGGACGACGGGATTACCAGAAAAGTATGATGGCAATGTGCGTGTCATCTTCAAGGAATTCCCGATCCTTTCACCTGAAAGCGAGAAAGCCGCCCTTGCCGCGCTCGCAGCCGGCAATCAGGGTAAATATACCGAAATGCACCGCGAGCTCATGGAAATGGATAATTCCACCGGCTTCGAACCGGATGATATTGACGGTGCAGCTGAACGGGCCGGGGTCGACGTCGCACAGATGCGCGAAGACATGGATTCTGTAGAGCTGAGGAAAGTCGTCGCAGACAATAAGAGCCTTGCCCGCAGTATCGGTGTCGACGGTACGCCAGCTTACTTCATTGGTGAGAACATGGTTTCCGGCGCCAATCAGGGAAAAGTTGTCGAGTTCATAGAAGCTGAACTTTCAGATAATGGCTAACCTGTTGTCCGGGCCTAGATGAGCCCACCTAGTGGCGACGAAGGGTCTGCGTAGCGTTTACGGCCCATACGTCCGGCAAGATAGGCTTCGCGGCCCGCCAGTATGGCGTGTTTCATGGCGCGCGCCATGCGCACTGGATCCTTGGCTTCAGCGATCGCGGTGTTCATGAGGACACCGTCGCAACCGAGCTCCATGGCCATAGCCGCATCCGAAGCCGTTCCAACCCCCGCATCGACGATGACTGGGACACGCGCCTGCTCGACAATGAGACGGATATTCAAGGGGTTCTGGATTCCAAGTCCGGACCCGATGAGCGAACCGAGCGGCATGATCGCGCAGCAGCCCGCCTCTTCGAGTTTCTTCGCATAAACAGGATCATCCGAACAGTATACCATGACCTCAAACCCGTCAGCGATGAGCGCTTTGGCAGCTGTCAGTGTCTCTTCCATGTCTGGATAGAGCGTCTTCTGATCCGATAGGACTTCGAGCTTCACCAGGTCCCAGCCGCCGGCTTCACGCGCAAGACGCAGGGTACGCACAGCTTCATCAGCCGTGAAACATCCTGCTGTATTGGGCAGGTAGCTGTACTTGTCCGGGGACACATGATCCTGAAGCCGATCCTGGTCAGGGTCCGACCAGTTCACGCGACGCAATGCAACAGTAACCATCTCAGCGCCAGCGGCTTTGGCCGCTTCAGCATTCTGGGCATAGGAAGCATATTTGCCAGTGCCGATGATAAGACGCGAGGTAAATTCACGTCCGGCAATGATGAGCTTATCAGTCATCTTTAAATATCCTGAGTGGTTCAGCCGCCGCCTACAAACTGGACGACTTCAAGACGATCGCCATCGTTCAACGATGTCTCGGCATGTTTCGATTTCGGGACGATTTCCCGGTTGAGTTCTATGGCGATACCGCGCGGGTCATCCGTGAGCGCCCTGACAAGATCGTTGACGACAGCGCCATCCTTGATTTCAAAAGGATCTCCGTTGACAAAAACCTGCATAACCTGCGCCTCCATGACTGGTCTATGCCTTGCCTTGCCAACAGAACAAGCGCAAGAACTTCGCCATGACAAAGCCGATTTATGTATTGAACGGGCCCAATCTCAACCTCCTGGGTACACGTGAGCCTGAAATTTATGGCCATGAAACGCTGGATGACATCCGTGATTCGCTAATAGAGACAGCGGCAGATCGCAGAATCGATTTTCGTCAGACTAATTTTGAAGGTGAACTTGTTACCTGGGTTCAGGAAGCCTCGCGGGAGGGGGCGGCACTTATTCTTAATGCTGGCGCCTACACCCATACTTCTATTGCGCTGCATGATGCTCTACGTGCTTGCACAGTGCCCATCATTGAGGTTCACCTGTCCAATCCGGCGGGTAGAGAGGCCTTCCGGCAAACAAACTATGTGGCCCCGGCGGCAGCTGCAACGATTGCAGGACTGGGGGCACGCGGTTATCACTTTGCACTTGATGCCGCGATAAGAATGACAGCTTGAGGATATCTACTCATGAGCACGGCGAAAAATGGCCTCGACACTGGCCTAGTACGAGAACTCGCCTCGATCTTGCGCGACGCAGATCTGGGTGAGGTCGAAGTCGAGCACGAAGGGCTTCGCATCCGCGTAAGCAAATCGGGGCCCGAGTCCCATATGCCACCCCCTGTGCAATATGCGGCTCCCCCGCCAGCAGCGCCTGCTGCTCCTGCACCAGCTACGGCAGCGCCCGCGCAAGAGAGCGCGCCAGCTGCCGCTCCCGCCAAGAATGCCGTCACCAGCCCAATGGTCGGTACGGTCTATCTTTCTCCTGAACCTGGCGCGAAGGCGTTCGTGAATGTGGGTGACAAGGTCAAAAAGGGCGACACGCTTATGCTGGTGGAAGCCATGAAGACCTTCAATCCTGTCGAGGCGCCCGCCGCCGGCACGGTCAAGGAAATCATCGTTGACGATGCCCAGCCCGTAGAGTTCGGCGAACCCCTGATCGTCATCGAGTGAGGTCGGTCACATGATTGAGAAAGTCCTGATCGCCAATCGTGGCGAGATTGCCCTGCGCATCCACCGGGCCTGCAAGGAAATGGGAATTTCCACGGTTGTGGTGCATTCCGAAGCTGATCGCGATGCCATGGCCGTACGCCTGGCGGACGAAAGTGTCTGCATCGGGCCCGCGCCTTCTTCGGAGAGCTATCTCAAGAAATCACGTATCCTGGCCGCCGCCGAAATCACCAATGCGGATGCGATCCATCCCGGGTATGGTTTCCTGTCGGAAAACGCGCAATTCGCTGAAATGGTCGAGGCGCACGACATAAAGTTCATCGGGCCGAAAGCCGAACATATCCGCACGATGGGCGACAAGATTGCCGCAAAGCAAGCGATGATCGAGACGGGCGTACCGTGTGTGCCAGGTTCGGATGGCGGTGTGACAAGTACCAGTGAAGCAAAAAAAATCGCCAAGAAGATTGGCTATCCGGTTCTGGTGAAAGCTGCCTCCGGCGGCGGCGGACGCGGCATGAAGGTCGCCAAGACCGAAAAAGAGCTGGAAAACGCAATTCGAACTGCCAAGACTGAAGCCAAGGCAGCGTTCGGCGACGATGCTGTCTACCTCGAGAAGTATCTCACGACGCCGCGCCATATTGAAATCCAGGTTATCGCTGACAGTCACGGAAATGTGGCTCATCTCTGGGAACGCGATTGCTCGCTCCAGCGCCGTCACCAGAAAGTATTTGAGGAAGCGCCGTCGCCTGCCCTTAACCAAGCCCAGCGTGAGGAAATCGGTACGATTGTTGCCAAGGCCGTCAAAAAACTCGGCTATCTCGGCGCCGGAACTATGGAATTCCTGTACGAGGACGGGAACTTCTATTTCATCGAGATGAACACACGTCTTCAGGTCGAGCATCCGGTTACAGAAATGATTACCGGTATTGATCTTGTGCGTGAACAAATCCGCATAGCAGACGGAAAAAAGCTGTCTTTTGCGCAGGAAGATGTAATGCTTGTCGGGCATGCGATCGAATGCCGGATCAATGCCGAGCATCCGCAAACCTTCATGCCTTCGCCTGGCACCATTACGGAATTTCACGCGCCGGGGGGGCCTGATGTCCGTCTCGACAGTGCAGCCTATGCCGGCTACCGGATTCCACCGCACTATGACAGCCTGATTGGCAAACTCATCGTGCACGGTCGGACGCGCAATGAGTGCATCATGCGCCTGCGGCGCGCCATTGATGAAATGGTCGTCGGGGGCATCGAAACGACCCTACCCCTGCATCAGCAGCTGGTAGAAGCCCAGGATGTCGTAGACGGCAACTATGATATACACTGGCTAGAACGGTTCCTCGCAAAGTCATAGTTTCATAAAGACATCGTTTCAGGACAGAGACATGTCGGCGCGGTTTGATACTGAAAAGCTTCTGGACTGCTATCGTCAGGGCATCTTTCCCATGGCGGATTCCCGCTATGACATGAACCTGTTCCTGATCTCGCCAGAGATAAGAGGGGTATTGCCCCTCAAGGGCTTCCATATTCCTAAACGCTTGAAACGGACTGTCCGCCAGATGCCATTCGAGGTCACAGTCGATCTCGCCTTCAATCGCGTCATCGAAGCATGCGCGGAAGAAGTACCTGACCGTCCCACGACCTGGATCAACGCGCCCATTCTTAACCTATATGGTAGCCTGCATAGACAGGGCTACGCACATTCCGTGGAATGCTGGGATCAGGAAGGTCACCTCGTTGGCGGGCTATACGGCGTTGCTCTTGGCGGTGCTTTCTTTGGTGAGAGCATGTTCTCACGTGCAACTGACGCGTCAAAAATCGCGCTGGTTCACCTTGTGGCCCGCCTCATTGCAGGCGGGTTCGAACTTATGGATGCGCAATTCCATAATCCGCACCTTGAACAATTCGGTTTGGAAGAAATCCCGAAAAACGAGTTCATGAAACACCTTGATCGCGCGCTGGCGGTACAAGCGGATTTCTATTCAGTTGGATTGCCCGGACTGGATGGGCTAACAGGTGAAGGCTCAGTACATCTGATCACCCAGACATCATAAACCGGGTGCTCCAGAGCACTCAGCCCCGGGGAAGATGCAAACATCCAGCCTGAAAAGAGCAATTCATTGTCCGCTACACCGTTCGCTTGCTCCTGTCCCGCTTCAGCGTCAGCAAGCGCGATAGCATCGATATTGTCATCGCTTACGCTTTCCAGCTCGCTCGCCAGGCGTGGCTCCGTCACCGACTGCATTCTGATGTTCTCAGTGGTGACAATCTTCAGAAAGGCAGCACTTTCCGGCGGCTCTTCCGGTGGGGTTTGAAAGCAGACCTCAAGGCCGATTTTGAGAGCACCATATACAACTGGTTCACCGACTTCGATTTCAAAGTCAGTTG
This sequence comes from Henriciella sp., assembly GCF_029936995.1. Lineage (GTDB taxonomy): Bacteria > Pseudomonadota > Alphaproteobacteria > Caulobacterales > Hyphomonadaceae > Henriciella. The sequence continues at coordinate 149,016 of NZ_JAPYRE010000003.1, read as the reverse complement.
AGCGACCTGTTATTTTGTCGAGGGCCCGCAAGGTGGCCGTTTTTTCCTCAGTGTAGGTCCTGCCCTCGTCTTCTTCGCTCTCCTCGCCAGGCTCCAGAAGCACCGAAGGTTCATTCTCCTGCACCTCTCCCGACTGGTCGGCCTCCTCGATCGTCTCAAGCTGTGCAGCTACATCAGGTGCTGACACTGCCAGAAGTGTAGCTACCCATAAAACTCTCGATAAATTCACTGATCATCTCCCGAAGACGCCGTACCCGGGTAAGGCTCTCCGAATGAAGTTGATGATTCAGACGATTCTGTGTCGCTATCTGTCTCTTCCTGCGACGGACTATCAGTTGGCTCGTCACTGGTCTCATCATCAGACGGATCGCTATAGCCGTCCGTTTCACCACTACTGGCAGAAGAGCTTCCCGAACTATCACCACCAGCAGCGTCAGAATCTTCACCGTTCCCGTTTGCAAAAGAAGCAAACAGCGTCAACAGGTCCACACTGCCCTGTGTATAAAGGATTTCGCCACAGCCTGAGCCGCCAAAAAGCTCCTGATCCGGGCCGCAGGATGCAATCTCTCCAAACCCCGGCCCAGGTTCGAGGTTAATATAATTTCCGCCAAGCAGACCTTCTGTCTGGATACGGGCAGACGTGCCATCCTGAAGTGGCATGAGGTCCTTTGATACCGCCATGGTAACGAGTGCTTCAGCGCGCTCGACATTCAACTCAATCGCCCGGACCGTCCCAACCTTCACACCAGCCATGCGAACGTCTGTGCCGCGCTCTACGCCGCTGACACTGCTGAAACGCGCACCTAGTTCAACACTGCCGGAAGGAGCCGACGCAGCATCCCCGCCACGGGCCAGGGCAAACCAGAGAAAGAGCCCAGCAACAGCAACTACGGCAGCACCGATAACGGTTTCAAATATTGATTCACGCATCTGGGGTCCACGCCTCATAATCGGCATCAGCACGCTGACGCTGGCCTGATTCCTTCAAGGAACCATCCGGACGGTAGGCAAACATGGTTCCGGTCATGTTCGGTTTATGGTCACTTTCCCAGTCGCGGCGGTTTAGAGGGGTCTCCGTCGGCGGAGTCTCGAGGGTGTGATGAAGCCAACCGAACCAGTCGGAAGGCACTTTCGAGGGCTCGGCCAGGCCCTTATAAATCACATAGCGACGATGGCGCCCTTCCAGTGATACCTTCCGGTCCTGATAATACTTGTTGCCGTACTCATCAGTCCCGACGAGTTCGCTCCGCCGCGTTATGTCGAACCAGGCCCCGAAGGTTACACTGTTCCACCATGTAAAGATCTGCTTGATCATAGCCGAATCCTGAAACTTCCTGTGCACTGGAATATGGAGCAAGCCTGGACGCGAATCCAGCTAGGCTACGGCTCACAATATCTGAACCTGCCCGTCAAGCCTGCGGCTCATCTTGTCGCGGGGATAAATTGGACGGTATCGACAGATACGAAGATTGAGGGATCAGCCATGAGCCGCCAGAAAAACCCAAGCGCTTTGCTGGATGCAGCGATCGAAGCCGGGCGCATCACCCCTATTCTGCCATTTGCGCAACTCGCTCCTGTTGCCTCCTCTTCGGAGGACAGCAATTCACAGGATCGCCTTCTCGCCGCAATAGAAAGCCAGCAAAGTATCGATCTAGCCAGGCGCACAACAATCGGAATGGCAGACCTGGTCGAACAGCTGGGTCCTGCACCGCAAAACGCCGAGCTTGCAGAAGCCATGGTGTCAGGCCTGCCTGAGCCACTTGTTGAAGCAGGGCTCACTCACCCCAACGGTTTTCCCGGCCTTGAGAAACAGCTGAGATTGAATGCCATGACAGATATGGCTCCTCTGACTGTGAGGGTGCCGCTAAAAGATCATGCCACTTGTCGTGAACTTGTCCTGCAAGCCCGTAAAATTGGTGTTGCTGTTCTGGTTGGCGAAGATACCGCGCCCTCGGAATCGCCCGCCATCGCGATGGATATCAGTACCTTTATTACCGAAAATGGACTGGAAGCACGCCTGCTCGGCGATACAATCCGTGCTGCATGTCAAAGCGCTGAAGGCGACGCCCCGGTCTATCTACTCCTTCATGGGATAGCAGCGGGTGCTCTGGCGCTCGCACCACAAGGGCCGAATGATATCCAGGGACGTGCAGCATCACTTCTAAAGGCGGTGACCAGCATCACGGCAGGCAACCCTCTGTCAGATGATGACGCCGTTAATCTCGGTCTTTCTCCGGAGACAAGCTTTGAAACCGTTAGCCGCGCACGGCCGGTTATCGCACCATACCTGCCCAACATCACTTACGGCTTCTCACCCGCTAGCGAGGGCTTGTCTGGCTATTGCGCCCTGACGGCCGGAGATGATGACGGCACGGTCCATTTAAGTCTTCCTGTGCGCCAGATGCTGTCTAACCGGCCCGATGATCTTGAAACTGTGGAAGCGGCGCTGGAAGAAGTCGGTGATATTGATTCCCTGCCCGGCCTGAGCCGCGACCTTTTACGTAGCCGCGGTTTTTCAGACGAGGCCATGTCGCGCCTGACTAATGCTCTAAGGGAAGGACTTCCTCTTTCGGGAGCTTTTTCCCGCTGGGTCCTGGGCGATGACGTAATCATCAATGATCTCAAGCTGCCGCCAGAAGCATTCGATACCGATGGCAGAGCCTTGTTGCGTGCAATCGGGTTGTCGGCAGAGGCCGTACAAGCCCTCGATACTGCTATCAACGGGCTGGGGGAGACGACCGTAAAGGCCGCAATAGAGAAGCTTGGACGACTCCTGCCAGAGACCGAATCCTTTCCACTGGAAATGGCCCGTCTCATCGGACAAGAGCTGAAAGTACCGGCCCTTGTCGACGCCAGCGACTGGTCCACAGCATCGACTGAAGCTGCAATCGTGGAAGGCCTTTCAGTCTATCTGCGCCCTGACGGCAGTGCAGGAGATGTCATTGCGGCTGATCGTATGGAGTCTATCCGTTCTCTCGCGGAAGAACTTATTGCCGAAAGCGACGCTCCCGAAATTAAGGCCGCTTTTTCGCCATCCCAGCCCGTCACGGCCGTTCAACGCACACGGCTGCCGGACCGCCGCAAGGGCTATATTCAAAAAGCCACGGTTGGTGGCCACAAAGTATACCTCCACACCGGTGAATTCGACGATGGAGAGCTCGGCGAGATATTCATCGACATGCATAAGGAGGGAGCTGCATTCCGTTCCCTTATGAATAATTTCGCGATCGCAGTGTCCCTCGGACTTCAATATGGCGTCCCGCTGGACGAATATGTCGATGCTTTCGTGTTCACGCGTTTTGAGCCGGCCGGCGAAGTTACAGGGAATGACCGGATCACCAAGGCAACCTCCATCCTCGATTACATATTCCGTGAGCTCGCCATTTCCTATCTGGCCCGGGAAGATCTCGCGGAACTGGCGGAAGATGTCAGTCATGACGGACTTGGGCGCGGGCTGCAGGATGGCACTCGCCAGGACCCTCAGCCTCTCCCTGAAGAAGCTGTACAGTTTATCTCCCGCGGTTTTTCCCGCGGACAACTGCCGGACAATATCGTTATACTCGACAGGAAACGCGCTGAACGGGAAGATGCGACAAACGGTGATGAAGAAGCTGACAGCGATGAAGCTGTTGAACCAGAGTACCTTTCACAGCCCTGTCCAAACTGCGCAAGTTTTACCCTTACTGCGCTTCCCGGCGAGGATACAGTTCACTGTGAAACCTGTGGCGAGGAAACCAGCTCCGAAACCGTTTTCAGATGATCCCGGCAACAATGGCAGGTAGTTTGCGATGTCCTGATCAACAAACAGTCTCGTACGATCGGATGTATCATGTTGAAACAACTCGTAACCGCATCTGCCATACTTATCACACCTATACCTGCGCTGGCCCAGAATGCATCAGAGATTGCAGCTGTCCAGAATGGCCAGTCGTGCACAGGCTGTAATCTGTTCCAGGCGGACCTCGCCTACATGGATCTCGACAAGATTGATGTTTCAGGCGCGCGGCTGCGCCAGGCCGATTTGCAACTTTCAACATTCGACGGCTGGGACTTCTCAGGCACAAACCTCTCTGTAGCAAACCTGTTCGGCACGCGCTTTAACAGGTCGAGCTTCAAAAACGCTAATTTCCAGAATGCGGCACTGGTCGGCACCTATTTCGGTAACTCCAACCTTGAAGGCGCGGACCTGACCGGCGCCAACGCCTCCGGAGCTGACTTCTCGATTGCAAAGGGCATGACCCAATCTCAATTGAACAAGGCCTGTGGAGATGACTCTACACGCCTTCCCAAAGGCATGACAATTCCAGTCTGCTAACACAAATCTTCGCTGAGGCGTATTCGTCACATCTAGTGAGAGTTTGCAGTTGTTACAGTGATTTTATTTCGTCAGGCAATTCTGCAGCACTATCATTGAAGCATGTTCAGTACTAAGCGCAGCATATTACTGGCGATATCCGTAGCGATCACGAGCCTCATGAGTGGTGCCGCTCAGGCGCAGGACAAGTCCATGCGCGTTTCCTGGGCGCCCTCGTATGGTGGTTCTTGTGAAGGGTGTGATCTGCGCGGTCGCAACATGTCGGGATGGGACATCTCGAATGCCAATTACCCAAAGGCGGACATTTCTTCTGCATTGCTGCGCGGGACACGTGCTCACAACGTGAATTTCTCAAGTGCCACTGCGAAAGGAACCGACTTTCGGCAAGCAGTTCTTGATGGTTCAGGCTTTTCCGAAGCACGTATGTCAGGCGCACGATTTGACAGGGCAAGCCTGATTAATTGCAATCTTACCTCGGCCAATATGACAGGAGCGAGACTTCGCCGGGCAAAACTGAACGGGGCTACGGTGAAAGGGACCAACTTGTCCGATACCTATGCAGCTGGAGCTGATTTTTCCGGTGCCAACCTGTCAGTCGCCATTTTTGATAAAGCAGACCTGAAAGGTGCTCATTTCAGTAATGCCGTCATCGTTGGAACATCCTTCAAGGGCGCAAACCTTGTTGGCGCGAACTTTTCCAAGGTTCAGCTTGTAGATGTCGATTTTAGCGGCGCAACCGGACTGGAAAGCGCCACTTTCGACGGAGCTTGCATAGGCTCTCTAGACCTTGTGCCTAAAGGCATAAGCCTTGAGGCCTGCTCCGCCCGTGAAGAGACACAGATCGTTAGCACACGATAGGCCAGTCAGGATGAGTCCCGGAAGAGATACCCATCCTTCCTTTGTCTAGCCCTGTTCCTTCTTCACCTGTGGAGCAAGACGGATATTGAGTTCCCGCAGCTGCTTCTCGTCAACCGGCGAAGGCGCTCCCATCATCAGGTCACGAGCCTGCTGGTTCATCGGGAACAGGGTCACATCCCGGATATTTGTCGCATCTGCGAGCAGCATGACGATACGGTCGACACCAGGCGCGATACCGCCATGCGGCGGGGCCCCGTAGCGGAAGGCATTCAGCATGCCGCCGAATTCCTCTTCCACAACCTCAGAACCATAACCAGCAAGATCAAACGCCTTGAGCATGATGTCCGGACGGTGGTTCCGGATCGCGCCGGATGACAGCTCGATGCCATTACAGACGATATCATACTGGAAAGCCTTGAGGTCGAGCTGCTTCTCGACCGTGTCGGCCTGCTCCAGCGCTTCCAGCCCACCTTGGGGCATGGAGAACGGATTGTGCGAGAAATCGACCTTCTTGTTGTCTTCGTCCCACTCATACATCGGGAAATCGACAATCCAGCAGAAACGGAAGATGCCCTGCTCGATCAGGCCAAGCTCCTCACCAACCTTGTCACGGGCCGCGCCAGCCAGCTTATAGGCGTCTGTGTACTTGCCTGCTGAGAAGAAGATGCCATCGCCCGCGCCCAGCCCAAGATATTCGAGCAGGCCCGCTAGATGTCCCGGCTCAAAATTTTTCAGCACCGGATCCTGGCTGTCGACACCGCCATTATCGGCTTCCTTGAGACGCGCATAACCAAGGCCCGGCGCCTGCATTTCCTTCTTCGCCCACTTGTCCATGTCGTCGAAGAACTTGCGGGATTTCTCCGCCGCCGACTTTGGGGCAGGCACCGCGATGACCTTGCCTCCACCGGCGATGATCTTGGCAAAGATGCCGAAACCGGTTTTGCTATCATCCTTGAAGAAGTCGGTAACATCAGCCAGTTCGAGCGGATTTCGCAGGTCCGGCTTGTCGGATCCATACTTCGCCATTGCCTCAGCATAGGGAATACGCGGGAACGGCCCGTCCGGCATCGTGCGGTTCTTGCCATGCCAGTCGGCAAATTCCTCGAAGACACCGCGCATGACGGGCTCGATGGCATTAAAGACATCATCCTGCTCGACAAAGCTCATCTCAATATCGAGCTGGTAGAACTCACCAGGAGACCGGTCTGCACGTGCGTCCTCATCGCGGAAACACGGCGCGATCTGGAAATAGCGGTCGAAGCCGGAAATCATCAGCAACTGCTTGAATTGCTGCGGCGCCTGAGGCAGCGCGTAGAATTCACCCGGATGCAGCCGCGATGGCACGAGGAAGTCACGTGCGCCCTCAGGTGAGGAGGCTGTCAAAATCGGCGTCTGATACTCGGTAAAGCCTTGCGCGACCATGCGCCGACGCAGCGAAGTGATGACATCGCTGCGCAATACCATATTGGCATGCAAGGTTTCACGACGCAGGTCGAGATAGCGGTGCCGCAGGCGAACATCTTCCGGATACTCTGGCTCACCGAACACTGGCAGCGGTAGCTTTGCAGCCAGGCTTTCGACCTTGAGCTCTGTCGCAGGGACTTCAATCTCGCCCGTCGTCAACTCAGGATTCACCTGATCGGCCTCCCGGGCAATCACCTCGCCTTCGATCGTCAGGACGCTCTCGGCCGTGGCGCGCTTGGCTTCTTCATAAAAGCTGGCACTGGGATATACGACGACCTGAGTAACGCCATAATGATCACGCAAATCAATAAATAGTGCATTGGGATGTTCACGCCGTCTGTGTAGCCAGCCGGACAGTTTCACACGTTCGCCAGTTTGAGCCTTGGTCAGCTCACCGCAAGTATGCGAGCGGTATGCATGCATTCTCTCGCTCCGAGGATTTGTCTGTAGGAGGATCAAGCTTTTCGCAAGCCGCCTCTCGCCTTTGTTCTGCGGATGCGATACGCGTGCGCGCCATGACTGACAAGACGCTGACACCGATTACAGAGCAGGAAGAACTGAAAAAGTTCTGCAAATCCCTCTCCGAAGGTGATTTTATCTGTGTTGATACCGAATTTCATCGGGAAACGACCTTCTGGCCGGAACTCTGTCTCATCCAGGCTTCAGCGCCCGGTGTTGAGGGATTGATAGACCCGAAAGCCGACGGAATCGATCTGCAGCCATTCCTGGACCTCTTGGCGGATACATCGCGTATCAAGGTTTTTCACGCTGCACGTCAGGACATGGAAATATTTACACGGCTCATGGGCAAGCCCCCTGCTCCAATTTTCGACACACAGGTAGCCGCAATGGCCCTGGGGCTTGGTGATTCCATTTCCTACGACAACCTTATCCAGCGCGTTCTGAAACGGCATATCGACAAGTCGAGCCAGTTCACCGACTGGAAGCGTCGTCCATTGTCAGACAAGCAACTCAAATACGCCCTTGGGGATGTCACCCATCTGCGTGATGCCTATCAATGGATGCGCGATGAGTTGAGCGCGCTTGACCGCACGGACTGGGTCGCCAGCGAGATGCAGGAGCTTACTGATCCTGCTCTTTACGACAACGACCCGAAGAATGCCTGGCAGAGACTGAAATTTCGCAAGACGCACAAGGACTATCTTGCCGTCTTCGCAGCGGTCGCTGAATGGCGTGAGCGTCAGGCACAAGCGCTCGATCGGCCCCGGCGGCGTATTCTCAAGGACGAAGCCGTTCAGGAAATTGCTGACCAGAAACCAAAGTCAGAAGAGCACTTTGATCGCCTGCGCGCCGTCCCGAAAGGCTTTATACGTTCCAGGACAGCCAACGGTCTAACAGAAACCGTTGAAGCGGCGGCAGCTGATCCGGAAGCTTACGCACCACGCCTGCCCAAGCGCCAGCAAAATCCGCAAACCCCGGCTGGCGCGCCAGAAATGCTGAAAGTCCTTCTCAAGGCCGTCAGCGATGACAATAATGTCGTCCCACGCTTGATTGCGAATGCGGCAGATATTGAGCGTATCGCTCGCGGTGAAACATCAGAGGACATTGCTGCATTTACAGGCTGGCGAAATGAAATTTTCGGCAAGAAAGCGCATGCACTCCTCACCGGAAAACTCGCACTTTCATTTGAAAATGGCCAAGTGCGTCTTTTCGAGCCGAAGACCTAGCGTCAGCTAATACCGTCATTTACGCTTCTATCGCGACCTGGGCATCCAGGTTCATGAATGAGGCAAGTTGTGACAACCGCTTCTCGACTGTCGCAGATATCATATCGGCATTTTCCGGGCTGACTTCCAGAATGAGTTTCGACTTGGTTGTCCGCAACCTTGCCTGTTTCATCAGAGCCGCAGAACGGCCTGAAAAAACAGCGCCCAACCGCATGGCTGCGCCCATTATACGCGCCACCTGCTCATCAGAATCGCGCCCCAGTCGTGCAAACGCTTTTGGTCGACGGAATTTATGTGTGTACCGAGCACCTATGGCATGAGCGAGCAAGACACGGTCGTGATGACTCAGACATCGCACGGGCGAACGCAAGATCAGATAAAAGGCCATATCCGCACGATGGTCTGGATGGTATCGCCCGCCACAGTCTGCAGCGAGGCAGGCCGCTCGAAATAGGCGCTCGCGAGAGACCGATTTCGGAAGAACCGGCCTCACAAATTCATAGAGAGCTTCACCAAACTGGTACTGGGATGTGTCCAAGCGCAAATAGGCAACCAGACCATCAAACAGAGGATCGCCAGGAAGCCAGTCCGGACTATCAAAGAGTGTCCTGCCCTGCTGGTCAAACAGGACGCCTTCTCGCAGCCCATTCGCAGAGACAACCACCTCTTTGAAGTTTCCCATGTCAAAGGCCTCGTCGAGCACCAGTGCGGCGTGGATGAGAGTGTCGTAACGACGCCCGACAAGCGAAGAAATCCTTTGTGCCATATCCTTGTCGCGCTGCACGGAAACAATTTCGCGCACGGCGTAGCGCAAAGCCTGACCATCCATACGGTAACCGTGCAATATTCCGAGTGGATAGGCGGTGAGTTCAATATGCACACTTGCAATCGCCCGCCAGGAACCACCAACGGCATATAACCGGCGGCCACCTGAGCGCAGTAACTCGGAACCCTTCAGCGCCTTTCTTATCGCCTTGCGCCGCTCGGCAGGCTTCGCATCATCCGGTATAGGCAGTGAAAAAGGGCCCAGCGGATGGGTCTCACCAGCAGTCTCTTGAACCGCTGATCCAAGTCTGTGAAATTCGAGACTGGAGCCCCCAAGGTCCCCCACAATCCCTTCGGCCTCGTTGAAACCGACCTGCACGCCAAGCGCGGATAACCTTCCCTCATCGCTACCAGATAGAATTTGCAGCCGCGCACCGAGCTCGGCAGCAGCCTGGCGTGCAAAGTCCTGCCCATCACTTGCTTCGCGCACGGCGGCGGTTGCGACGGCAATAACTTCGCTGACCTCAAGCCCTTTCAGGATCGCACGAAACCGGCGCAGCGCCGCGAGTGCCTGCTGCACACCTTCCGGCGAAAGCTTACCTGTCTCCGGAAGGCCTCTGCCAAGTCCGGCCAGAACCTTCTCGTTGAAGTATGGCAGGGCAGATGCGCCTGTCACTTCATAGATCACCAAGCGCACCGAGTTCGAACCGATGTCAACAACCGCCGATTTTTGCGGTCTTAGCGCTGGTAGCATAATCAGGTTTTGCTCCGCTTTTTCGGCGCAAGACGCGGTGGAATGCTGACGACCAGGGCATTACCACGCCCGGACAGGCTCGGATTCTCCATAAAATATCTGTGGGCGCTGAAGCCTTCCCCCCTGTCCGGCGGCCGCAGACGGTGGAAATCGCCGTCGCCGTCCATCTCCCAGCTCTGCTCATCATCGTTGAGGTTGGCAATCATGATCTGATTCAGCACCTGCCTGTGAACCGTCGGATTCTCCACCGGTACGAGGGATTCGACACGACGTTTGAGATTACGCTGCATCCAGTCAGCTGAAGAAATATAGATGATGGCTTTTGGCGATGGCAGCATCTCGCCATTGGCAAAGCAGACGATCCGGGAATGCTCCAGAAATCGCCCGATCAGACTTTTGACCTGAATGTTCTCGGACAGTCCCTTGACCCCTGGCCGAAGACAACAGATGCCGCGTACGATCAGATTGACAGGCACACCAGCCTGACTGGCCCTGTAAAGCGCATCGATAACGTCATTATCCACGAGCGAGTTCATTTTCGCCCACACCCCAGACGGCCGTCCCTCCTTTGCATTTTTTGCTTCCTGGTTAATCATATCGACTAGGCGTGACTCGAGCGTGCGCGGAGACATGGCGATTTTCTCAAAGTCTGGAGCGACATCTGGCGGCTCGCGGTAGGCGGTCACATAATTAAACAGCTTGTTGGCATCACGCGCGAGGCCCGGATCAGCAGTAAACAGGGACAGATCGGTATAAATACGCGCCGTAACTGGATGATAATTGCCGGTACCGAAGTGGGTGTAGCTGTGCAGCCTGTCATCCTCTCGGCGCACGACCAGTGAGACTTTTGCGTGCGTCTTATAGTCGATGAAGCCATACACCACCTGAACGCCAGCGCGTTCCAGATCACGGGCGAGACGCAAGTTTGTCTCTTCATCAAATCGCGCCTTGATCTCCACCAACGCAGTGACGTTCTTGCCCATCTCAGCGGCTTCCATAAGTGCCGAAACGATAGGAGAATTAAGTGTCGTTCGATAGAGCGTCTGTTTGATGGCGATGACGTCCGGGTCTACAGCCGCCTGACGGATGAACTGTACGACGACATCGAAGGACTCGTACGGGTGATGAACGATAATGTCCTTAGCCTTTATTGCGGCGAAACAGTCGCCCCCCATTTCGCGGATACGTTCAGGATACCTAGGCTCATAGGGTTGAAACTGTAGGTCCTTCCGGTCATCCACGATGAGCTCGGCGAGGCTTTTCATACCCAAAAGCCCCTTGAGAACCATGATATCGCGCTCTTCAGCACCGATCTCTCGCGTAATGAAATCCTGTAGCTGTGCGGGGGCGTCACCATCGATGTGGATACGCACAATGCGTCCTCGGCGGCGTTGCTTCAACAGGATCTCAAACTCATGGATGAGATCCTCGGCCTCTTCCTCGATCTCGATGTCGCTGTCGCGGACAATGCGGAAAACACAGTGGCCATTCGAGCTGAAGCCCGGAAACAGCATATCCATAAATTGTGCGATCACGCTTTCTAGGCGTACAAAACGGATGCCTTTTTTCGCCCTGTCCGGTAGCCGGATGAAACGCGGGGAAAAGGCCGGCATTGGCACCAGACCAACCATCGCCTCGGTGGTCGCCTTTTCAGGAACGAGCTGGAACGCGACGGCAAAGCCGAGGTTGGGAATGAAGGGAAACGGGTGGGCAGGATCCACAGCTTGAGGCGTGAGGATCGGGAAGACATTTTCCTCGAAATGCTCGCGCAACCATTTGAGATCGGCATTTGTCAGGTCGGCCATTGTGAGCACATCGACCTTGTTTTTTGACAAAAGGCCTCTCAGCTCCTTCCAACAGGCCTGCTGGGCCTCCATCAGCTTTGCAGAATGCTTCTCGATAGCAGCAACCTGCTCCTCTGGCGTCAGACCATCCTGGCTCGGCCGGGTGACGCCTGCACGAAACTGCTCTCGCAGCCCTGCATAGCGCACCATGAAGAATTCATCGAGATTGCTGGATGAGATCGACAGAAAACGCAATCGTTCAAGAAGCGGGTGTGTCGCATTATACGCCTCCTCAAGGACCCGCTCATTAAAGCGCAACCAGGACAGTTCGCGATTGAGAAAGCGCTCAGGCTTCTTCAACAAAGCCGTGTCGAGCTTTGTTGCCTCCAGCGGCTTTACGGGCCTCTGCGATACTGCCTGGCTCTCTTTTTGCGTCACTGATCATCCCCATCATCAAACAGGGGCCATGTCCCGCCCTGCTCATCCAGTACTTCCCGCGCTAGTGGCACAGTCACTTCGCGACCCTCGGCCATCTCGTGCAGGCTTTCAACAAATGTCTCGAGCGCCCCGTAGTTTCGTTCAATCCTGGTAAGAAGATAGGTTTCGACATCTTCGGGCAATTTAAGGAACCGCCGCTTCATCGCCGCGCGCAAGCGAATGGAAACCATCTCGTCGTCAGGCGGCCCAAGCTCGACCAGCGTCATTGATTTTAAACGCGACACCAGGTCGGGCTGTCGAACCCGCCAACGTGCAGGAACGGTATGTCCGGTCAGCAGGACTGAACCACCGAGACGGCCTGACAGATTGATGAGCGAAAGCAGGTTATCCTCATTCGTGATAGTATCGGCCCGGTCCACGGCAACCGCGTCAGCCGCAATGACCTCTATCTGCCTGTGCGTTAATCGATCGAAGACCTGTGCGCTATAGACATCACCGCCTGCTTTTTCAGCCCAGGCATGCGCAGCAGTGGTTAGGCCGGACTTTGGCTCTCCCGCGAGGGCAACGGCATGTGTACGCCAGTCTGGCCACCGCTTCAGAACCGCAATCGCGGTCCTGTTCGCCGGTGTCACTGAAAGTGTATCTAGGGATAGACCGGCATCAGGAAAATCCAGCGCTAGCTGGCGAGGCCTGCGTGGTTTGTTCTTTCGTGCGTTCACTCGACACCTGACAAAGGTCCTCGCGTAACAGCGGATGTCATGACCCATCCGTCAGGATCGGTATCGAGCATGACACCTCGCTCGCGAAGGTTCGTGACAAGACGTTGCGTATCACCGGCGTGAACAAATGCGACTACCGCGCCATCCTTTGACAGGCCTTCAATCACGAAATCGAAAACCAGTGGCGAACGCGCCATCGCGGAGCGCAGCGAGTTCCATTCAACAAGCGACGTGAAGAATACAGACGATCTGGCAGGGGTGCGCTCGCTTGAACGGACAATGGACTGACGCTTCCAGACATGATCCAGCAAAGAGGATGCGGCCTCTACCGCCTCTTCTAACGTGGCCACAGTGCTCGTTGATCCGAGGCTGGTCTCGCCTGCACCTGTCAATGATTGAAGCTCGACACGGAAAGCGCCGGGTTCACCGACCAGATTGGCTTTAATGGCTCGTCGGGCCCCTGCGGTTTCAACATCACCGCGAAGAAACTCCCAGCCGGACTGCGCAGAAGCCCCGGAGTTCATGGAAGTCTTATAAGTAGCGAGTCGACCTTGCGACTGCTCAGGCCAAGCATCTGCCCAGACCGAGGCTGCGAAACGTTCGGACACAGGAAAGACAACTGCTTTAGGAGCGGCCTGATCAATATAGGGAATGCCACGCTGTTCGAGAAAACGGCGTACATATTGTGGATTATAGACAATCGCGAGCTCACCTACATAGCGTCCACCACCGCGTGTTTCCTCCTGAACATCAACAGCAGCTGCCAGACGGTTGGCTACCGAGGCACTAATCGCGCCGTTTCCAAGCCGCCCCTCGCGATCTTCGGGCAGGGTTAAACGTTCAACCAGACGATAAGCACCCTTGATCCGGGCACTCATGAACGCTTCCTGCTGTGCCTGAATGACCGAGCTTGCCTGCTCCTCTACTTCAATGTCCCGTATCGTATAGATGTCACGGGTCTGCCCATACGCGGAGCTCACCACGGTAGCTGCAAATATGGCGGCGATTAGCACGACACGAATCATTGGCGGGCCCTTCTGTGTTTAAGGTTCTCTAGCAGGCCTCATCGACATCTGGAACCGCTTAGCTGGCTAGTCGAAACCTGCATCACATGCTAACGCGCTGTTCCATGAGCACCAAAGACCAAACTCCACTTTCTTACAAAGATGCCGGTGTCGATATTGAGGCAGGCGAACGGCTTGTTGATGCCATTTCTCCTATGGCGAAAGCGACCCGGCGCGCTGGCGTCATGGGAAGCCTTGGCGGCTTCGGCGCACTTTTTGATCTTAGGAAAGAAGGCTGGAAAGACCCTGTCCTTGTTTCGGGAACAGACGGCGTTGGCACAAAACTCATGCTCGCTTTCGAAACGGGCATCCACAAGACGGTAGGAATCGACCTTGTCGCCATGTGCGCCAATGACGTCCTCGCCCAGGGTGCTGAACCCCTTTTCTTCCTTGACTATTTCGCCTGTGGCAAACTCGATAGCGGTGTCGCTGAAAGCGTGATCTCCGGAATTGCTGAAGGCTGTCGCCAGGCTGGTTGTGCGCTCGTCGGCGGTGAAACAGCCGAAATGCCAGGTATGTATCCTCCAGGGCATTATGATCTGGCCGGCTTTGTCGTTGGAGCTGTCGAGCGGGATCAGATCCTGCCCCAACTTGATGACATGAAAGCTGGCGATGTGCTGATCGGCATCAGGTCATCTGGTCCGCACTCCAACGGTTACTCACTCATCCGGCGAATTGTCGAACGCTCTGGTCTTGACTGGAATGCGCCCTCGCCTTTCTCGAATGAAACGCTTGGCGAGGCGCTGCTGACGCCGACCCGGCTTTATTCGAATGCTGCACTTCCGCTCATTCGCAAAGGCCGGGTAAAGGGCCTCGCGCATATTACAGGCGGCGGCCTGACTGAGAACGTACCACGCATGCTGCCGGATGGACTGACAGCCCGGTTTGACCGGGCCAGCTGGCCAGTGCCAGAGGTCTTTCGCTGGCTCCAAGCCGAAGGTAATGTTGCAGAAGACGAAATGCACCGCACATTCAATATGGGAATTGGACTCGTTTTTGCCGTGGCTGCAGATCAGGCAGAAACGGCTATTGCCGCGCTTGAGGCAAGCGGAGAAAGTCCGGTTGTGATCGGCGATATTATACCTGAATGAAACGCCTGCGTCTTGCGATCCTGATCTCTGGCCGCGGCTCAAATATGGAGCAGCTCCTCAAGGCTTGCCAGGACGATGCCTATCCCGCTCAACCTGTCGTCGTCATCTCCAACCGGGCTGACGCATCCGGTCTCAGTACTGCTCGTGGCTTCAATGTGCGAGCGGTCGCAATCCCTCACAAGAACTACGAAAGCCGTGAGAGCTTCGAAAACGAAATAGATCGTGTCCTGTGCCAGACAGGTGTGGACATCATCGCACTCGCTGGTTTCATGAGGGTGCTTACACCTGGCTTCGTTTCGCGCTGGGCTGGCCGGATGATCAACATACACCCCTCACTCCTGCCGAAATACCCTGGCCTCGACACTCACAGACGCGCAATCGAAGCCGGCGACAAGGAAGCAGGTTGTTCAGTCCACTGGGTTACAGAGGGTGTAGACGAAGGTGATGTGATCGCGCAGTCACGGGTGCCAGTCAAAGCTGGCGATACGGCTGGGTCACTTTCAGAACGAGTTCTCCTTGAAGAGCACGCGCTATATCCGAAAGCTCTGGCAAAAGCCTGCGAACTTGTAAGAAAAAAGCCCTCATCCTGAGCGGACAAGGGCTTATTCGCTTTGGGCAGTGAGGATTCGATCACCTAGCCGACGATCTCAGCCTCGGAGAAGAACTGACGGATTTCGAGATCAGCATTCTCCTCACTATCTGAACCGTGAACCGAGTTCTCACCGATGGATTTCGCATAGAGCTTGCGGACAGTGCCTTCAGCGGCATCTTCAGGGTTTGTAGCCCCCATGACATCGCGGTGAGCCTTTACAGCATTCTCGCCCTCAAGAATCTGAACGACGACCGGGCCGGACGTCATGAAGTCAACAAGCTCTCCGAAGAACGGACGCTCCTTGTGAACAGCGTAGAAACGCTCGGCCTGCTCGCGGGTCATCTTGATACGGCGCTGACCAATGATGCGAAGGCCGGCCTTTTCGAAGACGGCATTGATCGCCCCGGTCAGATTACGCTCTGTGGCGTCCGGCTTGATAATGGAAAAAGTGCGTTGGATCGCCATGAAAGGCTCCTTCGTATAAGCATGTGGGATGGTTCTGGCGCGGCCTATAGCCGGGCGCGTGGCACGGGGCAACAGCTGCTATCACGGAACCACGTTGACCTTGCAGTGCCAAGGTGTCCTAACCTGCTTCGGTCCAGCCACCTTTCGGCGTCTGCTGGAAATAGCGTGTAGTCAGGCCGGCATCGGCAGCCGCCTTGTACTGAGCACGCGCCTTGCCGCGCACAGGCGCATCACCATCATCGAACATTACCATGCAACGCTCATAGGGCGCATCTACCGGCAGCTCAGCCCCATCCATGAGAAGAGCTACTGCAGCTTCATTCAGGTTTTCGCCTTGCCCAGCAATGAGGACAGGCTGGCTAGCCGGGTCGAGCCCGGCCGCTTCAGCCTGACCGTGCGGCAGAAAACTCTGGTCATTAAACGTCCACAAAGCCGCATCAAGCGCGCCGCGGCGACGGATATCGGGGCTGACGGCAAGCACACGCCAGCCCCGTTCCAGACATTTTTCAAGCAAAGGACCGGCAGCCTGTTCAAGCGTCGTGCGCTTGAGATGATAGAACCACCACTCAGGTTTGCCAGTCCCGCTCAAGATCAGCTCTCGTAATTGTCTGCAATCCAGCGGTCGAGCAGACGCGGTCCAAAGCCGGAACTCCAGCTCGGGTTGAGCGGGGACTTGTTACCATCCATCCAGGCGACACCTGCGATATCGAGGTGTGCCCACACCTGACCGTCATTGACGAAACGCTTGAGGAACTGTGCCGCCGTGATCGACCCGGCCGTCTTGCCGCCAATATTTTTCATATCTGCGAACTGGGACTTCAGAAGCGCATCATATTCGCTGCCCATCGGCAGACGCCAGACACGTTCGCCTTCGGCAAGGCCGGCTTTGGTGAGCTTGTCGGCAATATCATCGTCACCAGTGAAAAGGCCTGCATGATGGTGGCCAAGTGAAATGACGATCGCGCCTGTAAGGGTAGCAAGGTCGACTATGGCCTTCGGCTTGAAGTGCTCTTGCGCATACCAGAGCACATCGGCCAGGACGAGCCGACCTTCTGCATCGGTATTAAGAACCTCGATGGTCTGCCCAGAGGCAGATGTGAGAATATCACCGGGCCGGATTGCATTGCCGTCAGGCATATTCTCAACGAGGCCAACAAGTCCAACGACATTTGCCTTCGCTTTACGCTTGGCAAGCGCCAGCATGGCACCTGTTACAGCGGCGGCGCCGCCCATGTCACCGCGCATGTCTTCCATGCCCGGCCCCGGCTTCAATGAAATACCGCCAGTATCGAAACATACGCCTTTGCCGCATAGTGCGACCGGATCTTCACCCTTCTTGCCGCCATTCCACTTCATGATGGCAAGCTTGGATTCCTTCACCGAACCCTGTCCGACACCAAGCAAAGCGCCCATGCCGAGCTTTTCCATTTCCTTTTCACCAAGAATCTCGACTTCAAGGCCCTGTTTCTCCAGCTCCTTGATCCGGTCCGCAAAAGTTTCCGGGTAGAGGATGTTCGGCGGCAGGTTCATAAGGTCCCGAGCGAGCTTCGTGCCTTCGCTGGCAGCTTCGAGCGGCTTCCACGCCGCTTTCGCTGTGCGTTCGTCGGGGCAGACGACAGTAAACGTTTTCAAACTCGGTTTCTGATCTGCTTTCAGCTTTGTGAAATAGTCGTCAAACCTGTACGCTGCGAGACTTGCACCAAGCGCGGCGCGTGCTGCGAATTCCGCATCTTCAGCGTAAAGGGCAATTGTCTTATAGCCACTATCGGCCTGAGATTTGACCAGAAATGCACCGATTTTCTCTTGCGCGCGCGCATCTCGCTCCTTGGGCTTGCCGCCACCGATCAGAACAACGCGGCGGGAGGATGCAGCCTTGGGCATCACGGCATAAGTTTGCTGCCCCTCCTTACCCGTGAACCGATTTTGGCTGATCGCTTCAGCAAGCAACCCTCCGGACTGTTCGTCCAGGTCTTTCGCCGCAGCCGGCAGTTTTCCGTTTTCATCAATGACGAAAGCAGAAATGTCTGCTTCCGCCTGTTCAGCAAAAGTGATCTTCATGAATAAACTCCGTTTGCGCAGAAACTAAGCATCGACGCGTCGCAATCAACTCGCTAGGCAGTGACGCCAAGCAAAAACTACACCTGACCCCACGATGAAACGCATACAGAGCTATCTCTTCAAACAGGTTTTTCGCTCTGTCGTCATAATCATTGGCGGGCTGACCCTTCTCGCCATTCTTGCTCAAGGCCTTTCGCAGACTGACCTAATTGTTGAAAATCGTCAGTCCGCACTGGTCTATTTTTATGTAATTGCTCTTGGCGCGCCACAAGTCGTTGCACTGCTAACTCCGCTGGCGATTTTTGTAGCAACTGTCTGGTCTCTTAACAGGTTACACCGAGATAACGAAATCGTCGTGGCCGGCGCGGCGGGCCTAACACGCTGGCAGATCGCCTCACCGATAATACGTCTCGCTGTTATTGCTGCGATTGTTCACCTCGGAGTGAACCTCTGGGTACAACCCAGCGCGCAGCGGGCCTTGCGTGAAACCGTGAAAGAAGCACGGGCTGACCTTGCATCCTCCCTTGTGCGCCCCGGCCAATTCACTTCCGCGGGTGAGAATTTGACGGTTTATGCACGCGACTCTCGCGGGGGTGACCTGATCGGCGTGCTTATATCCGACAATCGCGCCGAAGCTCGTGATTACCTTGCTCAGCGCGGTCGCTTTGTAGAAGTTGATGGGGTCCCGAGCATCGTGATGTGGGAGGGGCAAATTCATCAAATGGACTCGAACGGGGCGCTGAGCACACTCGATTTCGACCAATCAACTTTTGATCTGTCTCCCTTCCTGAACGAATCAGAAGCTGTCGTTCTGAAAGCTTCGGACCGTTACCTGCACGAACTGGTTTCGATTGACCGGAAGAATTACCAGGAATTACAGGATGAAAAGAAATTCCAGGCGGAATCCCACACACGACTGACCACACCCCTTGTAAGTATCGCGATGGCCCTGATTGCCATAACGGCAGTTCTCGGCGGAGATTTCAATCGCCGTGGTTATTCCCGCCGTATAGCCTTGGCTACAGCTGGAGCTCTTTTCATCATCATGATTCAGCTGACAGTACAGTCCGCCAGTCAGGATATCGCTCTAGCCAATCTCGGCCAATGGTTTGTGCCGATCGGCACCATTCTGGTCATTTCCCTTGTTTTCTTCAAATGGCACCCCCCCGTCACGCGACAGATCGGCAGGGAGAATACGTGATGGGCCTGAACCGGATCCAGCGATATATCTTTGTCCAGTGTCTGACGGGGCTCATGCTCGTCCTTTCACTCTTTATCATCACAATCATGCTGGTTGATGTCGTGGAACAACTGCGGACCGTGGGGGGGGATATCGACCTGCCCCCGCAGAAAGCTGTGCAGCTTTCCCTGATGAAGCTGCCAGGACTGATCGAGCAGACATTGCCATTCGGAATTCTGGTCGCAGCGATGATTGCATATAGCCGATTGAACAAACGTTCCGAGCTTTCCGTCATACGCGCCTCGGGATTGTCCGCATGGCAGTTCCTTGCCCCGCTCGTGGTGCTTTGTATCGCGCTCGGCCTCTTCGCGATGATGGCATTGAACCCGCTGGGCGCGCGTCTGTCGGATCGTTTTGAGTCCTTGCGGAATGAACTCCTCGTTACAGGCGGCGTCCGCGTGGATTCCAGCAAGACTGATGTTTGGCTGCGCCAGGGTGACGGAAATTCACAGGTCGTGATCCATGCCGAACGTGTGGATGATACCGGGCAGGTCTTCGAGAATGTGAAAATGCTCGAAGAAGGGCGCGTCTTTGTTGATGGAGAACCTACTCAGCGCTTTGAATTCGTACGTCGCATTGATGCTGAACAGGCCAGGATCATTAATGGCTTCTGGCAGATGGAAGACCTGATAGAGAATGTGCCGGGAAGTCCACCCGAGCGGATGGAAAGTCTAGCTATCCCAACAGACCTGGACCCCGATACACTGCTAGATCGATTTACGTCACCGAATACGATTGGCTTCTGGCGTCTTCCTGCATTTATCCATCAAACCGAACAGGCCGGACTTGATTCATCGCGTTTTGCCGTTCGTCTGTTTGGTCTGACGGCTATTCCCGTCTTTTATACCGCGATGGGCTTGATTGGAGCGCTTGTCTGCCTCCGGCTATCCCGTCTGGGCGGTACAAGCCGGCTGGTAGCCGGGGGCGCGCTGTCTGCAACGGGTGTGTTTTTCATCATGCAGTTCAGCGCAAGTCTTGGCTCATCCGGGGCAATACCGCCCGTCGTAGCAGCTTGGTCACCGGCTCTCTTCGCACTGTTTGCCAGCCTGGCCTTTCTTGCCTACCGGGAGGATGGATGAAGCTGTCGCCGGGTTGACAGCCTCTTCCCGTCCACCCAAGTTCCGCGGCTCTCTGGAGGGTTCCCCGTATGAAAGTTGTTGTTGTTGAGTCGCCTGCCAAAGCCAAGACGATCAACAAATATCTCGGAAGCGATTACAAGGTCCTGGCATCTTACGGTCATGTTCGGGACCTGCCGTCCAAGGATGGCTCTGTAGATCCGGACAACGATTTCGAGATGGTCTGGCAGGCAGACTCAAAGTCTGCGAGTCGTATCCGCGAGATTGCAGACGCCACAAAAAGTGCCGACAAGCTTATCCTTGCCACTGACCCTGACCGTGAAGGAGAGGCGATCTCCTGGCACCTGCTTGAAGCCCTGGAGAAAAGGAAAGCGCTTAAGGATACTCCGGTTGAGCGTGTCGTTTTCAACGCCATTACCAAAAATGCTGTCACCAAGGCGATGGAACAGCCACGGGAGATCGACCAGGAGCTTGTCGATGCTTATCTCGCACGCCGGGCGCTGGATTATCTCGTTGGCTTCAACCTTTCGCCAGTATTATGGCGCAAATTGCCGGGCTCCCGGTCAGCTGGCCGCGTCCAGTCGGTCGCCCTGCGTCTCATTTGTCAGCGCGAGCTCGAGATCGAGACATTCCAGCCGCAGGAGTACTGGTCGATCGGAGCTGACTTGCGCGCAGCAGACGGGACTGATTTCAAGGCCCGCCTGCATGCCCTCGACGGCGAAAACCTGAAAAAATTCTCCCTGCCGGATGCCACCGCCGCACAGGCTGCCCTTGATGCGGTTAAAACAGGTGGTTTCTCCGTTAGCTCCGTTGAATCAAAACCGATCCGGCGTAACCCGCCACCGCCTTTCATCACATCCACGCTCCAGCAGGAAGCCTCACGCAAACTCGGCTTTACCGCCAAACGCACCATGCAGGCTGCCCAGAAACTCTACGAAGAAGGCCGCATCACCTATATGCGGACCGACGGCGTCAACATGGCTGAAGAGGCCTATGCAGACGCACGCCGCCAGATTGAAAGTGATTATGGGGCTCGCTATCTGCCCGAGAAAACGCGCCGCTATTCCTCCAAGGCCAAGAATGCCCAGGAAGCGCACGAAGCCGTTCGACCGACTGACTTCAGTATCCGGCCTGAGAGCTATCGTGGTGATGGTGACCTGAAAAAGCTCTATACACTGATCTGGCGCCGTGCCGTCGCATCGCAGATGGAGGCAGCCGAATTCGAGCGCACCACGCTCGACTTCCTGTCCAAGGACAAACGCACCCAGCTACGCGCAACTGGTCAGGTCATCGTCTTTGAGGGCTTCATCAAGCTTTACACAGAAGGCCGTGACGATGGTGATGATGACGAGGATTCTGCCGATCGGCTGCCTAAAATGAAAGAAGGTGAGCATGCCGATCTCGTAGAGGCAAAATCTGAACAGCATTTTACCCAGCCGCCACCACGTTACACTGAAGCTTCTCTCGTTAAACGCCTTGAAGAGCTCGGTATCGGACGGCCCTCGACCTACGCCTCCACACTCTCCACGCTGGAAGATCGCGAGTACGTCCGGCTCGAAAAGAAGCAGCTTATCCCGGAGGACAAGGGACGGCTGGTCACTGCTTTTCTCGAGAACTTTTTTGCACGTTATGTCGAATACGATTTCACAGCCGGGCTAGAGGAACAACTCGACATCATTTCTGACGGGAAACTCGACTGGAAAACATTCCTCAGGGAGTTCTGGACGCAGTTTCAGGCTGCTGTTTCTGAAACCAAGGAACTGCGCGTTGCCAATGTGCTCGATGCACTCAACGAGACACTCGGCCCATATGTCTTCCCGACAAAGGACGAGAATGGCGAAGAAAAGGCCAATCCACGCCAATGTCCTCTCTGTAGCGAAGGGGAGCTTTCCCTGAAGCTTGGACGTCATGGTGCCTTTGTCGGCTGTTCTCGCTACCCGGAGTGCAAGTTCACGCGCCCCTTCTCCGTCGATAGTGAGAAGGAACACGCGATCAACCCGGATGGCGAGGAGCTTGGGCTTCACCCGGACACGGGAGAGCCGGTCTTGCTGAAGACCGGCCGTTTCGGGCCCTATGTCGAAACACCCAGTGGCGAGGATAAGCCGAAACGCACCAGCCTGCCCAAAGGATGGGATCCGCAGTCACTGACCCTAGAGAATGCCCTCAAACTCCTGTCGCTACCGCGAGAAGTTGGCGTCCATCCAGAGGACGGAGAGCCTATCAAGGCCAATCTTGGCCGCTATGGCCCTTATGTACAGCACCAGCGGACCTTCGCGAACGTCTCGAATATCGAGGAACTATTCGATATTGGCCTCAACCGCGCCATTACGCTCATTGCGGACAAGCGCGCCAATGGAGGCCGCGGCGGACGCACAGCTGCGAAACCTCTCAAGAAGCTCGGCAAGCACCCGGCTGATGATGAGCCGATCCACGTCTATGAAGGTCGCTACGGCCCTTATGTGAAGCATGGCAAGACGAATGCGACCCTTCCAAAGGAGGTAACGCCGGATACGGTGACTCTCGATCACGCTATCGAGCTGATCGATGCCAAGGCAAAGAAGCCCGCAAAGAAGAAGAAAGCGCCGACGAAGAAAAAGAAGACTGCAGGCAGCAAAAAAAAGGCGCCAGCCAAGGCCGCATCGAAAAAGGAGTGACCTTGGCTGGGTGAACAAATGCCCCAAGTGTCCGTTATAAGATGAATAATTGCCACATGCCGTGGCAGAATAGCCATGCCAATTGAGCAAGCTATTCAGAACCAGACACGAGGTAATCTAATGACCGATCCAAAAGTAGAAACAGATGAGGCCAGGCAGGGTGAAACAGGCAAGGGTGTTCGCTGGGTTCTGGTCGTATCCGTGATCGCCGCCATATTTGCCATGGGCATACTTGTGGGAACCATGATCTAGGGCCCTCCCGGACCTGTGACCTGAATGAATACAAGCATTCTGTGCCAGAATCCCCTATATCGAGACTATGAGTTTTCCTGATCGCGAGACTGTTCTCGACTTCATTTCAAATAACCCTGCGCTAACAACCAAGCAGGAAATTGCCCGCGGCCTGAAGGTGAAAGGCCGCGAACGACAGGCGCTGCGAGCAATCCTGAAAGAACTTGAATCAGACGGAACGCTTGAGCGCACTGGTAAACGTGCTTGGGCCATCGCGGATCGCCCTCCTCCAACCGGAGTCATAAGTTTTGAAGAGATCGACGGAGACGGTGAGCTAATCGCCCGCGCAGTTGGCCGTGAAGGCGCTTTTGGTCCACCGATCCGCTATACAGGCTATCAAGGCAAGTCGCGTGGCCCTGCGCCGGGCATTGGAGATCGCGGTCTCGCAAAAGTGAACGAAAGCAATGGGGAGTACCACGCCAAGCTCCTGAAGCTTTTCGAGAAACGCGACGAAGAAACGCTTATGACCGGGCGCTTCGAAAGCAATCCCAAGGGCGGACGCATCATTCCCGCAAGCCGCAAGGACAAGCGTACACTGCTGGTCGACAAGAATGACAGTAAAGGGGCCAAAGATGGCGACCTCGTCACCGCCACCCCGAAACCCGGCAAACCCAACGGGCCCGCCTTTGGCATAGTAACAGAAATTCTCGGCCGTATAGACGACCCGCGCGCGGCATCACTTCTGGCGATTCATGGTCATGACATCCCCGTCGAGTTCCCGAATGACGTGCTGAACGAAGTAAAGTCCATCAAGCCTCTGGATTGCCCCCGGGAAGATCTTACCAGCCTCGATCTCATCACGATCGACCCGGCCGATGCACGGGACCACGACGATGCGATTTATGCCGAGAAACTGGAAGACGGCTGGAAAGTCATCGTAGCAATCGCTGATGTCGCTGCATATGTGCGCCCGGGCACGGCGCTCGACCGGGAAGCACAAAAGCGCGGAAACTCGACGTATTTTCCGGATCGTGTCGTACCGATGCTACCCTTCGAGCTTTCAGCAGATGCCTGCTCTCTCGTGGAACTGGAAGACCGGCCGTGTATGGCCGTGGAAATGGTATTCGACCAGTCAGGCGCGAAACGCTCACACCGTTTCATACGCGGGACGATGCGCTCCAAGGCCAAGCTCGCCTATGAAGAGGCTCAAGCGGCCATTGACGGCACAACCGGGGGAGCGGGTGAGCCTCTTCTGGATTCTGTCCTGAGGCCGCTCTGGGGCGCATATGAGGCGCTGGGCAAAGCACGCGCAAAGCGTGCACCGCTCGATCTCGACATGCCCGAGAAGAAAGTCGAAATTGGTGAGGATGGAAAAGTCAAAGCCATCGTGGAAAAAGAACGCTTTGACGCGCACAAGCTAATCGAAGAGTTCATGATCCAGGCCAACGTGGCCGCTGCTGAAACCCTGGAAGAACAGGGTGCCCCCCTGCTCTACCGGGTTCACGACCAGCCGTCTGATGCAAAAATTGCTGCTTTGGCCGATTTCCTTCAGACCATCGACATCAAATGGCCTGTGGGCGAGCGCCCACAAACAAGCCGTTTCAACCGGCTCATGGCAGATACGCGAGATGCCGACCATGCCGAAGCTGTCTCCGAGATGGTCCTGCGGTCTCAGGCACAGGCTGTCTATGACCCTGAAAATCTCGGCCACTTCGGGCTGAACCTTACCCGTTATGCCCACTTCACCTCACCGATCCGGCGCTATAGTGACCTTATTGTTCACCGCGCACTGATCAGCTCATTGAAGCTTGGAGAGGATGGTCTGACCAAAGAAATGGCAGCCTCTCTACAGGATATGGCCAGTCACCTCGTCGATACCGAGCGTCGCTCCATGGCTGCCGAACGTGAGGCTACCGACCGCTACCTCGCACTGTACCTTCAGGATCGTGTCGGTGCAGAGTTCGAAGGCAGGATTACGGGTGTGACCCCAGCCGGCCTCTTCATCCGCATGGCTGGCACCGGAGCCGATGGCTTCTCACCCATTTCAAAGCTATCAGATGACTTCTGGGTACATGACGAAGCAAGCATGGCGCTGATTGCTCGCGGATCCGGCAAGCGATTTGAGATGGGCCAGACCGTCCAGGTGAAGCTGCAGGAAGTTACACCGTTACAGGGCGGGCTTTTGCTTGAAGTTCTCTCGCCGCCAAAACCAAAACGTCCTGGAGAAAAACCGCCTGCCTCGCGTGGGGGCAGGTCTGGCCCAGGCGGTCGCGGCCGTGGCAAACTCACTGGCAAGCCCCGCAAAAAGGGGAAAACAAAAGACAAGAAGACAAAAAAGGGAGGAAAGCGCTGATGGCCGTCAAACTCGGCAGCGCTTACGACAAGGAGGATGATGGCGATATCATCCAGAAAGATAGACCTACGCCGCGGCCTCGCGATGCCGCTACATTGATCCTTGTCCGGCGTGATCAGGCAGAACCCCGCCTGCTTATGGGTAAACGCTCGGGCCGGCATGATTTCATGCCTGACAAGTATGTCTTTCCGGGCGGCCGGGTCGATACGGCCGATGGTCGTGTTCCAAGCCTCTCGGAACTACGGCAGACGGTTGAACAGAAGCTGGCTCACAAGACACGTCGCAAGCCGAGAGCCTTCGGTCTTACAGCCATCCGTGAAACATTCGAGGAAACAGGTCTTATCGTTGGCCGTGCAAGTGATTTCCCGGGCAGGCCCGCGGTTGACTGGCTGAAATATGCCGAACAGCGAGCCGCGCCCTGTCTGAAAGGTTTCACGTTCATTGGCCGGGCCATTACCCCGCCATACAGGCCCAAACGCTTCGATGCCCGCTTTTTCATGGCTGAAGCTGAAGATGTCCTGATTGACGAACGCCCGCCAGTAGACGGAGCAGAACTGCATGACCTGCAATGGGTGACACTGTCTGACGCTATGAACCTCGATCTCCCGAATGTGACCCGCTTCATGATTGGAGAGATCGGCGAACGTCTGGAAAAGAATGATCCTGAAGCCCTGCGCCCTCCTTTCTTGCGCTGGACGCCCGGCGGACATTCAAGGGACCGGATATAGGAACTGGCCACCCAGATTCATTTACCACCAACGAAACCAGCGATAGCCGCGCAGTGTGCACAGGCGCTTGACTTTGGAAGGCTCCCCCTCCATTAAGCGGCCTTCGAATTTCTGAAACACCCGAAACGAGCAACCGTCATGGCTAAGCCGACAACCATCAAGATTCGCCTGAACTCGACCGCCGGGACGGGCTTTTTCTATGTCACCAAGAAGAACCCGCGCAATCTCACCGAAAAGCTGGTGATGCGTAAATACGACCCGGTCGCGAAGAAGCATGTCGATTTCAAGGAAGGCAAGATCAAGTAAGGTCTTCCCAATCGATACTGATTATACAAAGCCGGGCAGTTTGCCCGGCTTTCTCTTTTTTCGGTTCCCGCATTTTACGTATGGACCCGAATGCCATCTCATATGTTATTATGTATAATAACAGGAGGTGCCCATGGCTCTGGAGTTCGATAAGGTCGTCGCCGTCATTGATGTAGATGACAGCCTCTCAACCCTGGTTTTCGAGACCGCACATCAACTCACTGCCGCCTCTGGTGAGCTTCATGCAATCGATTCCAACCCTTACATCACGACATTCAACTCCCCTTACGCGGGCAGCGCCATAGAAGCAGACGCCAAAGCCCACAAAGCTGATGGTGAGCGGCGCATGGCCAAGTTAAAGGAAATTACGGAAGCAGGTGGTCGCGCTGCGAAACTCGCCGTTCTGGAAGGTAACCCTTCGCGTGATGCAGCCAGTTATGCCAAGAAGAATAACATTGACCTTATTGTCATAGGTTCTCACCAGAAAGGATGGTGGAAACGCCTCCTTCAGGGGTCAGAAAGTTCTGATATGATCCGAGAAGCGCCATGCGCGGTGTTCGTTGTGACAACCGCTCACAAGAAGAAGACCGGCAACTAAGCCGCGATATTGGTGACCCTGTTCCGCCCGGCATTCTTGGCATGATAAAGGGCATTGTCGGCGCGCTTCAGCATCTCCCCGATCGTATCGTCTTCACCATTATAGGTGGCTACACCTGCACTGACTGTCACATTCAGCGTTACAGCACCTTCGGTATCCAATTCGAAAGGCTCTGCGTCGATAGCACGGCGAATACGTTCAGCCGCTTTCCAGGCAAATTCGGCAGATGTTTCCGGAAGGATGATGAGAAATTCCTCGCCTCCAGGTCTGCAAACTATGTCCTTCGGACGAACATGGCGCTGGATTCGCTCTGCAAATTGCTGGAGGACACGATCGCCTGCCTCATGCCCATACTTGTCGTTGACCAGCTTGAAATGATCGATATCGGCCGCGACGACAGATAACGGTTCGCCGCCTGAGCTTGCGCGCTTCATCCAGAGCGCCATCTGGTTCGTCATGTAACGACGGTTATAAAGCCCTGTAAGCTGATCGATAACTGAAAGCTCAAGGCCACGATCTACGCGTTGGCGCAATATCTCCACATAGCGGTTACGTCGTGTCTGGGTCGCAATACGAGCCAGCAATTCCTCAGGCGCTATCGGTGCCTGAATAATGTCGTTCGCCCCAATCTCCAGAGCCTGGGCTGCAAGTTCACGGTCACATTCATTTGCAATGACGATGATCGAGAGCGCTCGTGTCGTTTCACTGCTTCGGAAATGTGCGCATAGGCGGAGCGGGTCGAAGGTCTGATGACTTGCATTGAGCAGGACAATATCAAGTTTGCTTTTCTTGCGGTCCTGTTGGCTGCCCTTTCCGTCCAGGGTCAACAGGCGATGTCCTGCAGACTCCAGTGGCTCCAGGATCATACGTGCGGTTGAAGGATTTGAATCGACCAGCAGGATATTCGAGCCCTGCTCGAGAACCTTTGTCTCCTCCTCACTCAAAGACCCCGCATGAGCTCCGCTGGCCTCGCGTTTGCGCAGCTCATGAGCGACCGCATTATAGCGGTTGAGCGCGCCGAGACGAGCCATCAAGGCAAAATCATCTACAGGCTTGGTGAGGAAGTCATCTGCACCCGCTTCAAGGCCGCGAACGCGATCTGAAGTCTCATTCAAGGCTGTAAGCATGACGACAGGAATATGAGCGGTCTGAGGGTCATCCTTAAGACGGCGACAAACCTCATAACCATCCATGCCGGGCATCATGACATCAAGCAGAATGATTTCCGGCTCTTCCTGCCGGGTTATTTCTATTGCTTCAGCTCCATTCTCCGCCAGCAATACCGTATAGTATTTCGCCTCAAGCTTAGCTTGCATGAGGCGGCGATTAGCCAGAATATCATCGACGACAAGTATTCGTGCGCTCATGCAGCTTTCCGATCCCCGACAAGTTCCTCAACCTTGGCCAGGAATGAGCGCATCTGTATTGGCTTGGACAAATACCCCTCGCAGCCAGCTTCGCGTACACGCTGTTCATCAGCACGCATTGCAAAAGCCGTGACGGCCAAAACAGGGATATGCCGCAACGACTCGTCATCCTTGATCCAGCGGGTAATATCGAGACCGGAAACTTCCGGCAGCTGGATATCCATAATGATCAGGTCCGGTTTGTGTTTACGGGTCAGTTCGACAGCCTTTGCACCATCCCGGCACTGAAATGTCTTGAATCCATAGGCATCAAGCAGGTCACAGAACAACCGCATGTTCAGTTCATTGTCTTCTACGACAAGGACCGATTTCTGATTTACTATCGTCATTACTACGGTCTCAACTACACGCACCATTCCCTGAGCAGGCTGAAACTTATCACCAAGAGTCTTAATCTTTATTTGAACGGGAAATGTGAACTTGCACGATAGCGCGGAACATGAGAAGAACAAACATGCCCACACTTTGCAGGCATTGTTCGCATATTGCTCCTCACGGCCCAGTCACCTGCCCGGTATGTGGCAGTGACCACCTCTTGCAACACCCCCATCTTACCAGCCTCAGCATCGCCCACATTGATTGTGATGCATTCTACGCTGCAATTGAGAAGCGCGACAATCCTGAACTACGAAACAAACCCGTTATCGTCGGTGGCGGAACACGCGGTGTTGTATCGACCTGCTGCTATATTGCCCGCTTGGACGGCGTAAAATCAGCAATGCCGATGTTCAAGGCGCTCAAAGCCTGCCCCCATGCCGTGGTCATCAAGCCGGACTTCCAGAAATACAGCGCGGTTTCCCGGGATATTCGCGCGCGGCTCGAAAACCTGACACCCCTCATCCAAATGGTCTCGATTGATGAAGGATATGTGGATCTTTCAGGCACAGCCCGCCTTCATCACAGTCCTCCCGCCGCTCTTCTTGCCAAGCTTGCACGGGATATCGAGAGTAATCTTGGCATTACCATTTCAATAGGTCTGGCGTCTAACCGGTTTCTGGCCAAAATGGCCAGTGAAATGGACAAGCCACGCGGGTTTGCACTCATTGCAGAGCAAGAAGCACCCGCCATACTCGCGCCGATGCCGGTAAATGCCATACACGGCGTGGGGCCGACCTTTGCCAAACGCCTCAATAGCGATGGGTATCGTCTCATCAGCGATGTACAGAGAACAGACCGGCGGAGCATGATGGCGCGATATGGCGAAGCAGGACAAACCCTCTGGGATCGCGCCCATGGCCTTGATCGCAGACCTGTAACAGCTGGACGTGAACGCAAGTCGGTTTCTGCTGAGCGGACCTTCAGCGAGGATATTTCCACTCATGACGTCCTTGAAGACCGGCTTTGGTCTGTATGTGAGGAAACCGCAGCGCGCGCGAAACGTCACGGTGTCTGTGGCTACGCCATAACGATGAAACTCAAGCGCAAGGATTTTCGTACACTTACGCGGAGTGTTACCCTAACCGATCCGACACAGCTGGCGCAGACCCTTTTTCGCGCAACCCGCCCATTGCTTGAACGCGAGACCCGCTCAAGCACGCCCTATCGCCTGATTGGCGTGAGCCTTTCCGATCTACATCCTGCAGGTGAGGATTACGCTGACCTGATTGATCCGGGCGTCGCCAAGCGCGCTGCGGCTGAGCGTGCTGCTGATCGCGCACGTGACAAGTTTGGTCATGCCGCTGTGCAGACAGGCCGGGGTGTCAAGCTGATGTCACGGAATCAGCTAAGGAACTAGTCAACGTCTTGCCGCCCTGCGGAGCGTATGTCTAAGAGACAGGGCTTGAAGATTATGAACTAAAGCGGAGCATGACTGCCCATGAGCACACCTGAAGCCCGACTAGAAGAACTTGGCATAAAACTGCCTGAACCGATGAAAGCCGTCGCCAACTATGTACCGTTCGTGATCAGCGGCAATCAGCTTTTTATATCTGGCCAGGTCAGCGCCACCTCTGAAGGACGGATTACAGGCCGTCTCGGTGAAACCATGGACCTGCCGGCCGGGCAGAACGCTGCGCGCCATTGTGGCATCAATCTAATTGCTCAATGCAAGGCTGCGGTCGGCGACCTGTCGAAGATCTCCCGCGTTGTGAAGCTTGGCGGATTCGTCAACAGCCATTCGCTTTTCACCGACATTCCGCAAGTCATCAACGGCTGCTCCGACCTGATGGTTGAAGTGTTCGGCGACAAAGGGCGTCATGCCCGCTCTGCGGTCGCCTGTCCGACACTCCCACTGGGCGTTGCGGTTGAGATCGACGGCATTTTCGAGATCGAAAGCTAGGCCGGGTATGGCCGGACGGTTTCAGCTCGTGAAGCATGCTTATGCCCACCGTGGTTTATGGACGCCGGGCGGACTAAGTGAAAACAGCCTCGAAGCCATTCTCGCCGCTGCCGACGCCGGACTGGGCTGTGAAATTGATGTACGGCCGGCCGCCTGTGGAACCCCTGTCGTTTTCCATGACACACAGCTTGACCGCACAACGGATGAAACGGGCCCCGTCAACGCACGCACAGCCGAGGCTTTGACAGACATCCCATTGAAAGGCCGCGGGACGCTCACAACACTCGAACAGGTGCTGGATGAGTGGCCAGGCAATGCTCCCCTGCTTATTGAGCTCAAGATCGACAGCGAAACCGACACACCTGTTTTCACGAAGAAGGTCGCAGAGCTTGCTGAAGCTCACAATGGGCCGGCTGCCCTCATGAGCTTCAGTGACCTGGCTGTTCGCGAGATACCCGGGAGCCTGATGCGTGGAGCACTGGTCATGCCCAGCGCCTTGTCGGGCAACCTCAATCTGGAAGCCCTGGTTACAGCCGCAAAAGAGCTCAATCCGGATTATCTTGCCTGCCATGTGACAGATGCCGAGAACATCTGCAGCATGGCTAGCGACCATGAGCTACCTGTTGCCGCCTGGACGGTCACAAGTGCTGACATGAGCGCCTTTCTCAAGACTCTTCCAGTCGCACAGATATTCGAAGGTTTTGATCCGCACTTTGCGCAGACTGCCACCTGATCTAGTCTGGCGGTTATGGATGAACCGCATTTCCAGATCCGGCTGATACATGGCCTCAGCGAAATAGAGGCTGACGACTGGAACGCCATCGCCAACCCACCAAGTTTACCATACGATCCTTTTCTTAGTTGGGAATTTCTGGAAGCTCTTGAAGTGACGCGAGCCGTCGCGCCGGAAACGGGCTGGGGCCCACATCATATGGTCGTCGACTCCGTTGACCGGGAATTGATCGGGGCGATGCCGCTTTACGTTAAAGGTCACTCTCAGGGCGAGTTCGTATTTGATCATGGCTGGGCCGATGCCTATGAGCGCGCAGGGGGGAGCTATTACCCCAAACTCCTCTCGGCTATACCCTTCACGCCCGTAACGGGAAGGAGACGCCTGGCCAAACCCGGCCCTGACGAATCACGCATTTCCAACGCCCTGCTCGCCGGTGCTGTTCAGGTGGCTGACAATAACAACCTCTCTTCACTTCACTTGAATTTCCTCACCGAGGCCGAAGCCTGGTCGATGGAAGAAAGCGGAATGATGATCCGCACGGACCAGCAGTTTCACTGGCATAATCGCGGCTATCACAACTTCGACGACTTCCTTGCAGAACTCTCTTCATCGAAGCGCAAGAACCTGCGCAAGGAACGACGCAAAGCCCAGGATGGCCTGACATTCCTGCACCTGACCGGTGATGACATCACCGAGGCTCACTGGGATATCTTCTACGAATTCTACATTGATACCGGGGCGCGAAAATGGGGGTCTCCCTATCTAAACCGAGATACATTTTCGCTGCTAGGTGAACGGTTGCGTGACCAGATCCTGCTTGTACTCGCTATTGAAGACGGCACCCCCATTGCCGGTGCGCTCAACATGATCGGGAGCGAACGTCTCTATGGACGTTACTGGGGGACCGTCTCCCCACGTCCAATGATGCACTTCGAGACCTGCTATTATCAGGCCATAGACTTTGCGATTGAGAACGGGTTGAAAGTTGTTGAAGCTGGCGCCCAAGGTGGCCACAAGCTGGCGCGCGGCTATGTGCCGGAGACGACATATTCTGCCCACTGGATCGCACACGAAGGTCTCGCGGCCGCCGTGGACGAATACCTCGCCCGGGAAAGAAATGCCGTCGAGCATGACGCGCATTTTCTGCGCGCGCGAACACCATTTAAGAGAAATGGATGAGATCCCACGTAACCATAAGACGGTTCTCCTCTCTGCCTGAGGCTATGGCCTGTGCGTCATATCTGACTGCGCATGGACTGGATCCCGCGATAGACGAGTTTCAGCACGCTACCGTGCAATGGTATCTCATACCCGCCCTGAATGGGATTGGGCTAAGTATACCAGCAACTCAGGAGGAATCCGCGCAGCACCTGTTACATTGTGTCGACACAGGCGAGGCCAGCTTGGCCAATGAGGGCTATGAGCAGCCGCGCGCCTATGGTCGTCTAGGCGCTTGGCTATACCTGCTGATTCCCATGGGGCTGATTACCCTTCCCCTTATGCTGCTATTACTGCCATTTGTCATCGTGCAGCTTATCAGCGGCGCCATCCTGCCGGAAAATCCGGATGAGTTTGCTGAGCTGGCTTTAGTTCTGGCCGAATTTATATTTGCCTTGTTCCTCGCGTGGGCGCTTATCTCGTTCTATTTGAATACAAGGCGTTTTTTGAAGAAGCGCAATCAGGAGCAATCTTCACAATGACCCTCCACGACACCTACGATCCCAATAACATCTTCGCCAAGATGATCCGTGGCGAAGTGCCATGCGTGAAGGTTTACGAGGATGATGTCGCACTCGCCTTCATGGACATTTTCCCACAGACAGAAGGCCACACGCTTGTCGTACCCAAGGGTGTAGAGGCCCGTAACCTGCTGGAAATGCCTGATGACAGGGTCGGCCCCTACATGGAACGCGTCCAGAAGATCGCACGGGCTGTCGAAAAAGCGCTGAAGCCAGACGGACTGGTTGTCACACAGTTCAATGGTGCACCCGCCGGACAGACCGTTTACCACTTGCATTTCCACATATTACCCCGGCGCGAAGATGAACCACTCAGGCGCCATTCCGGCGGCGATCCCGCCGATAGCGGAACACTGGAAGCACTGGCAGAAAAGATCTCCGCTTTCATTTAACGGAGGAACTCCATCGTAAAACACACGTTCTGGTAGTGATTTCCGGACTGCTTTTTTTGCAGCTTGAGGCACAACTACGTGACAGACACTATGGAGCGAGTGAACTATATCCAAGCCCCTCCAATGGGAGCGGCTTACATGTATTACCAGAACGGTAGGGTCTTTAATGACTTGGCCGCAAAAAGCGGCGCGCCGCAGACACGCGCGGAAGTTGACGCCATGATTGTGTCAGCCTCCGTGACGGATATCATGATATTCGTCAAACGCTGGCTGATACTCGATGATGAACGCACGCAGCTTCAGCATCAGGCAAATCATGTTGAGCACGTCCTCGGGGACAGGCTACTTGGTATCCTGTTAAGTGAACGTCTGGCCGACATATCAGCAACAATGAAGCGCCGCGCCTTGGACCTTGCGCGCCTGACCGCCCATCAAGCTGAGGATATAGGCGCAAAATGCTATGTTCGAGCCAGAATGTGCGATCTAGCTGCAGATGATAGCGCACTTCTCAAACGTTTATGTGAGAGCATACGCAAGGACGTTGATGCACTCGGCATAGACGTGAAGCGGCTTGACCGCAGCTCAAACTGAGGCTGATTGCCAGCCACTACGCCTTCACAAGCCGAGTTTCTGCCTGAGTATCTGATTGACAGCCTGCGGATTTGCCTTTCCGCCCGAAGCTTTCATCACCTGCCCCACAAACCAGCCCATCGCTTTCGGCTTCTCCTTGACCGATTCAGCCTGCTCCGGATTTGCGGCAATGATCTCATCAACTATCGCCTCGATGGCGCCAGTATCAGTGACCTGTTTTAGGCCGTGCTTTTCCACAATATCGCCGGGACCGCCTTCTCCATCGATCATGCGATTGAATACGTCTTTGGCGATTTTGCCGGAAATGGTGTCGTTTGAGATGAGATCGATCAATTCGCCAAGCTGCTCTGCAGAAACTGGACTGTCAGCAAGTTCCAACTCGGCACGGTTGAGATAACCGAATAGCTCCTGGCTGACCCAGTTTGCGGCCAGCTTGGCATCGCGCCCCTTGGCAACCGCTTCGAAAAATTCAGCACGCTCGAAATCGGCCGTCAGGACACCAGCATCATAGCGCGAAAGGCCATAGTCCTTCTCAAAACGTGCGCGCTTCTCATCCGGCAGTTCCGGCAGGCTCTTGCGAATATTGTCGACGAACAGGTCGTCTATCTCCAAGGGAAGCAGGTCCGGGTCCGGAAAATAGCGGTAATCATGCGCATCTTCTTTGTTACGCATGGAGCGCGTCTCGCCTTTATTCGGATCGAACAGACGCGTTTCCTGTATAACCTTGCCGCCACCCTCAATGATTTCAATCTGGCGGCGGGCCTCATATTCGATAGCCGCCTGGATGAAGCGGAAAGAGTTCATGTTCTTGAGTTCGCAGCGTGTACCAAGATGGCTGAAATCGCCGGTCTCGCGGAACTTCTCATAACCACCAGGCTTGCAGACCGATACGTTTACATCCGCACGCAAATTGCCCTTTTCCATGTCGCCGTCACAAGTGCCCAGCGCGACAACAATAGACTTCAATTTCTTGACGTAAGAAGCTGCTTCCAGCGGGCTTCTTATATCCGGTTTGGACACAATCTCCATCAAAGCAACACCAGACCGGTTCAGGTCCACATACGTAGCTGTCGGATCCATGTCATGGATCGACTTGCCAGCATCCTGTTCCAGATGGAGCCGCTCAATGCGGACGGGAAATGCGTAGGCAGCATCGCCATGAGCCGGCTCGACATCGACTTCGATCTCGCCTTCGCCAACGATTGGAAAGTCGAACTGACTGATCTGATAGCCTTGTGGCAGGTCCGGATAGAAATAGTTCTTACGATCAAACCTCGACCACTGGTTGATCTTTGCCTTGAGACCAAGCCCTGTGCGCACAGCCTGTTCAACACACTTGCGATTGATGACCGGCAGCATGCCAGGCATCGCCGCATCGACAAGGGAGACATTGCAATTGGGGTCTGCCCCGAACCGTGTTGACGCACCAGAAAACAGCTTCGCCTCTGAAGCCACCTGGGCATGAACCTCAAGTCCCATCACCAGTTCCCAGTCTCCAGTTTCACCTTGCAGCGTATAGGTCGGGCGCTCGCTCATTCCACTCATCCCGCAATAAAATCAATTCGTCAGGCGTTTAAGCATAGCTATGCTGGCCTTGCCATAGCGCAATCCGCAAGAGCCGCAGTGTCAGCTATCTTTTTGCTGATCAGCCTGTTTCAGGGCCGCTTCTACGCGCGCCTTGCGTGCAGCCATACGGTCACTCAGCTTCGAGCTGTAGCGGCTGGGCGCATCTTCAGGTGACAGGGGCTTCTGTGACTTCCGGAACTGCATGCGTTCAACGAATACCGCGCCCCGGATCGAGACATATAGCGCCACAACAACCGCGAGCAGCCAGTACATGCGGGTTCGCGGATGAAACGGGTTAACCCCCTGTTGCCAGGCCATCAGGAATATTACGAGCAGCAGGACCAGAAAGGCCCCTGCCGCGTAAAGCACTGTTTTCGTTCGTCTGGACATGTCAGCAGATTAGCACCCGTGCCTCAGCACGTCACGCCCGGGAATGCGCTAGTCACTCCGGTCGTGATCATCCCAGTTGTCAGCCAGGGGCAACACCGGCAAGACGACAAGGAAAATGGCGAAGAGAAACAGAAGCGCCGGAACGGCAACGCCTTTATCCTGTCCATCAACGGCCATGCCTGAAGCTATAGAATGGACAGCGAGAGCCGCCAGGAGCGAAGCAATCGGCCAACGCACCCACCGATACCTGAAGACACGTGCACCGAACGTCCGGCTTATAATAAGCTCCAGAAGATTGCGATGACCTCGAACCGACATGCCTCTCAGCTTACCACCATCTCTCCGGCTTGGCGACAAATTCCGCCGCCTCTTCGAGAGCGCCGGCAACACGGAAACAGCTGGCCTCATCAAGTGCCTTACCGATGACTTGGAGACCAAGCGGAAGTCCCTGTTTATCGATTGCAGCCGGCACTGAAATGCCTGGCAGCCCGGCGAGGTTGGCTGTTACAGTGAAGATATCATTGAGATACATCTGCACCGGATCAGCCTTTTCGCCATAGGCAAAGGCAGCCGATGGGCAAGTCGGTGTCAGGAGGGCATCGCAGCCTGTAAATGCCTCGACAAAGTCGTTCAGGATCTTCTGGCGAACTTTCTGGGCACGCAGATAATATGCATCGTAATAACCAGAGGATAGCACATAAGTGCCTATCATCAGGCGACGCTGAACTTCTTCGCCGAAGCCCTGGCTGCGAGTACCTTCATAAGTATTGACCAGATTGTCTCCGGTAACACGCGCGCCATAACGCATACCGTCATAACGTGCGAGGTTGGAAGACGCCTCCGCTGGCGCCACAATATAGTAGGCGGGTAGCGCATACTTGGTGTGTGGCAGGGACACATCGACAATCTCAGCACCCTGCTCTTTCAGCCAGTCGATGCCCTGGCTCCACAGTGCCTCAATCTCTTCGGGCATGTTCTCGACGCGGTATTCTTTCGGAATGCCGATCTTCATGCCCTGCACGCCGCGTTTTACGGCATTACGCCATTCCGGCACTGGTTCCGAGAGAGAAGTTGAGTCTTTCGGATCATGCCCACACATCGCCTCAAGCAATATGGCACTATCCTCGACCGTATGCGCAATCGGCCCAGCCTGGTCGAGTGAAGAGGCAAACGCCACCATCCCATACCGGCTCGCCCGTCCGTAGGTCGGTTTAATCCCGACCGTTCCGGTAAAGCTCGCAGGCTGACGGATCGATCCCCCCGTATCAGAAGCCGTCGCCCCGAGACAGAGATTGGCGGATACTGCCGTGGCGGACCCGCCAGATGATCCACCAGGTGTAAGCGTCTGGTTTGATCCCTCACGCCGCCAGGGATTGGCCGGTGGACCAAAGCGCGAGGTCTCGTTCGACGACCCCATAGCAAACTCATCCATGTTGAGCTTACCAAGCATGACCGCACCAGCATCCCACAATTGCTGGGTCACACTCGACTCATAGGTCGGCGTGAACTCACCGAGTATGTTTGAACAGGCGGTCGTACGCACGCCCTTGGTACAATAGAGGTCTTTCACCCCGAGTGGTGCGCCTTCCAGTGAACCGGCCTCCCCATTGGCAAGCCGTTTGTCGGAAGCTGACGCCATTTCCAGCGCTTTTTCCGGCGTCTGCACGACATAGGCGTTCAGCGCATCATTGGATGCCTCGATCTCGTCGATGAAAGCCTGCGTGATCTCGGTCGCGGAAAAAGCTTTTGTCTTCAGCCCGTCCAGCGCGGCTGCGAGCGTCAGTTTGGTCAATTCGGTCATGTCGTGTTCAGCTGCCTGAAAGTAATGTTGGCCCTTCGTATGCAGGCCAATGATGAAAGTTCAAGTCCCGATGACTGATGCCTGTGATTTGAAACTTTCTGTAATACCAGACATTCATTTCTAAAGAGACGTCCAGCTGGGAAGGCCAGATCCCCCGCAGGACAAAGGAGGAAACATGCAAATGACTACCGCATTTCCGGCTTTTGCCATATCCGCACTCATGGCTCTTGGTGCCTGCACCGCCTCGAATGCTGGTTCGGATACCAAAGAAAGAGAATGGCTGCAGGATGCCCGGCTTGGCGAAAAGGTCGATCGGGTCTGCTTTAAATCCAGTATCGACAGCTTCCGAAGCCCTATGGATAAGACCGTTATCGTCGAAGAAGGCGTGAATGACGAGTACCTTATCGAGACAACCGGCAATTGCCCGGATCTCGATTGGGCACAGTCTATCAGTTTCGACACACCACGAGCAGCCTCATGCGTCACACGCGGCGATTCAATCTATGCATATGATAGCGTTTTTGGCCCGGATAATACTGGCATCGCGCCAATCCGCTGCCCTATTTCGGCCATCTATGTATGGAATGAAGAAAGTGCTGATAAGGAGGCGGACATGGACGGCGAAGAATAGTTCATTGTGACTTGCCCGGGGGCGCTTCATGCCCCCCGGCCCTCACTTCAAATTAGTGCCACAAATATTAAAATACTAAGTCTTGCGATCAGGACAATCGCAACCTGAGCAACAAGGCTCAGATACCAGGCGCTCCCAAGCTTCAGAAGCCATCCGCCTATAATCCCCGCCAGCAGCATCAGGACCAAGGCCACCAGCCAATTCATCGTAATCGCGAACACCAGCGTCAGATATCCCGTCACGAGAAGGATATGCAGACCTGTCCACCCGCAGAATTTCAGGAAACGATTAAACATCGCTTCGCGATTGGCAATATTCACTTGGGGAGGCTGGTGAGCATGCGTTTCGGAATTGGCCACTGTCGCCTCACATCATCAAGACATCCCCCGCCCTTGCCCATATAAAGGCTGCAAGAGCTGGATTGTTCCTGACCTGTATTTAACAGCAATCGGACAGTGGTTTATTCCACGGACTTCGGGACCACGAAGAACCCGTCTTCGCTCTTGGGCGCATTGGCGAGAACCTGGTCCTGAATGTTACCGTCCGTGACGACATCGTCCCGCAGAGGCAATTTCGCATCGACAACCGATGTCATAGGTTCAACACCCTCGACATCAACTTCATTCAGCTGCTCGATCCAGCCAATAATGGCAGATAGCTCATTGGCCAATGGCTCAAGGCGTTCTTCAGATACAGCAATTCGGCTCAGTTGCGCGGCCTTGCGGACATCGTCTTTTGTAACGCTCATCAGCTGTCTCTCCAATCGACAAGACGTTGCGATACGCGCTAGGCAGGGCAAATTCAAGAGATGAGACCACAAGCCCGCATGCCAGTCACAGACCTCTTTGCCCTGCCCCGCTCCGGGCCCCTCATCGGAATTGATCCCGGCAGCAAGACGCTTGGCATTGCTGCATGCGATGCTGGCCGTCTGATCGCTTCGCCCGTCGAGACGATCAGGAAAGGCCGCAAGCTTGGTCCCTCCCTGGATCGACTCTTCGTAATCATCGACGAGCGTCTGGTTTCTGGCCTCATTATTGGCCTGCCACTCAACATGGATGGCAGTGAAGGGCCACGCGCCCAGTCCGCCCGGGCGCTTGCACGCAATATACTGGCCCGGCAGGACATCCCAATAGCCTTTCATGATGAACGCCTGTCCAGTTCAGAGGCCGAACGCGCCATGATCGCTGGCGATCTTTCCCGTGCTCGCCGCGCTGAACTGATAGACGCCTCCGCGGCTGCCATCATACTGCAAACCGCCATAGATCGGCTCGCCAACGCCTCATGAGCGCTTTCCTCGCTGCCCTCGTCCCGGTTGTCCTGATCGTTGCGCTTGGCCGTTTCCTTGGCTGGCGGCGCGTCATCCCTGATGAGGGGTGGCGCGGTATCGAGAGGCTGGCATACGTTGTGCTGTTTCCGGCGCTTATCATTCGGGCACTCGCCCACGCCCCCTTTGAGGAGGCCCCCTGGAAGCTCGCCATCATCCTCATGGTGTCTCAATGCCTTCTCGGCGGTGTCGGGCTACTGGCCCGAAAGTGGCCAGATATCGAAAGCCCGGCTATCGGCTCAATCATTCAGTCGAATGTACGCTGGAATACCTTTGTGGCCCTCTCGATTGGCAGCGCACTTTTTGGCGAAGAAGGTCTTGCACTGGTCTCGATAGCTGCTGCTGCCATGATCCCTGCCGCAAATATACTAAGCGTAACGGCACTTACAGCTCATGCTGATCATACAAACCTGCCCAGACGCAATCCAGTAGCCGAGCTTGTTCGCAATCCTCTCATCATCGCTTGTGCTGTTGGTGGCCTTCTGGCGGCGCTTGACGTCGAAATTCCCGAACTTCTGGATCTGTCCATAGATCTTCTGGGCCAAGGCACGATTGCGCTGGGCCTTCTCGCCGCCGGAGCCGGGATGAATATTACTGCGCTGGGCCGCGCTGGCCTCAAGACACTTACATGGTCGCTGGTCCGGCTTCTCGGGCTACCTGCGTTCACAATCACAGGAGCCCTACTTCTTGGCCTGACAGGCACGCCCTTCGCGATCGCAATTATCTGCGCGTCCGTACCAACGGCAACCAGCTCCTATATTCTGGCCCGTCAGCTTGGCGGTGATGCCCCCCTCGCAGCTAATCTTATTGCGATGCAGACCGTGCTATCCATTCTCACCATGCCGGTAATCTGGTTTGCTTGTATGCAGGCTGGGCTTTTCTAGAGCTACCTCATTCACCCCGCCTCTTGCTCCAATCAGGAAACGAGCATAAACCGCCAAAAATCGAGAGGCAGGGCATGACGGCCATACCGGGCTATACCTACAAATTCAGTCACACCCATCTGTTGAGTATTGAAGACCTTTCCAGGCTCGACATCGAACATATTCTCGATCTGTCAGAAGAGTTCGCTGAGGCGACCCGACGCGGCGAACGTCCGGAACCGCATCTCAAGAACA
Organism: Henriciella sp.; assembly: GCF_029936995.1. GTDB lineage: Bacteria > Pseudomonadota > Alphaproteobacteria > Caulobacterales > Hyphomonadaceae > Henriciella. Next base: position 107,785 of record NZ_JAPYRE010000003.1, on the reverse strand, counting down.
ATACCGTCATAAATCTCTTCTTCGAGAACTCGACGCGGACCATGTCGAGTTTCGAGATCGCCGCGAAGCGCCTCGGCGCCGACGTCGTCGCCATGCCGATTGCCCAGTCCAGCGTAAAAAAGGGCGAGACACTGATCGACACAGCCATGACGCTGAACGCCATGGCCCCGGATGCCATCGTAATCCGGCATTCAGCCTCAGGCGGTGTGAAGCTTCTCTCCCGCAAGGTGGATTGTGCTGTCATCAATGCCGGAGACGGTACACACCAGCACCCCACACAGGGCTTGCTCGATACGCTCACAATCCGACGTGCGAAGGGGCGCATCGAGGGCCTGAAAGTGACTATTTGTGGCGACATCATGCATTCGCGGGTTGCACGTTCTACGACACAGGCTCTGCACTTGCTGGGCGCTGAAGTCACGTTATGTGGCCCAGCAACCCTGATGCCAGCCGGCACCGAGACCTGGGGCGCAGCGCGCGCCATGAGCGATTTCGATGCTGCTATTGAGAAGGCTGATGTCGTCATGATGCTAAGGTTGCAGCTTGAGCGCATGAACGGAGCCTATCTACCAAGCCAGCGTGAATACTTCCGTGATTTTGGTCTGACATCAGAGCGCCTGAAGCGGGCAGCTTCCGACGCCACCGTCATGCACCCAGGCCCGATGAACCGAGGTATCGAAATCGAAAGCGCCATCGCGGATGGAGAGCGCTCGGTTATTACCGAACAGGTGGAAATGGGTGTCGCGGTCCGCGAAGCGGTCCTGAAGCTGCTTTCAGGGAGGCGCGTATGAAGACGCTGATTGAGAACGCCCGCCTGCTCTGTCCAGCGAATGGAATAGACGAAACAGGCGCCCTGCTTATCGAAAATGGCCAGATTGCCAGTATAGGCGAAGCGAATGGCAAAGCCGACCAAACGATAGATGCAGCCGGGCTATGCCTGGCGCCTGGCCTCATAGACCTGCGTGTCAAGACCGGCGAACCCGGTGCCGAGCAGAAAGAAACACTTGCGACTGCCTCCCGTTCTGCACTGTCCGGCGGCGTCACCAGCATGGTCGTCATGCCTGACACCAACCCCGTTATAGACGATGTCGCACTCGTTCAGTTTATCGCCAATCGCAGCCGGGAAACCGCAAAGACCCGGATCTATCCGGCTGGAGCTCTGACCAAAGGACTCAGGGGTGAGGCCATGGCGGAAATGGGCCTGATGTCGGAGTCGGGAGCGGTCTTCTTCACCAATGGCGACCTGCCCGTTTCTCAGCCCTCCGTGCTCCGTCGGACAATGGCCTATGCCGCCAGCTGCGGGGCCGTCGTGGCCAGCCGGGCTGACGAGCATGCCCTGGCCGCGAGCGGCGTGATGAACTCCGGTGCCCTTGCTGCCCGTATGGGGCTTTCAGGCTTGCCACGTGAAGCAGAATGGATTGGCCTCGCGCGTGACCTGCTAATAGCCGAAGCAACTGGGTGTACGCTCCTTGTGGATCAGGTTTCGACAGCACGCAGTGTTCAAATGGTGAAACAGGCCCGCCAGAATGGCGTCAAGGCATATACCAGCGTTGCAGCGCATCATCTGTTCTTCAACGAACTCGATGTCGGCGACTATCTCACTTATTGCAAAGTCAATCCGCCTTTCCGCTCGGAAGATGACCGTCAGGCGCTGGTCGATGCGCTCACGGCTGGTGAGATTGATGCCGTTGTTTCTGCACACGATCCCCAGCCACCTGAAGAAAAGCGCCTGCCATTTGCCGAAGCAAGTTTCGGCGCCGCAGGGCTTGAAACCGTCCTTTCAGCATTGCTGGTCCTGGTTCAAGACGAACGCATCACTCTTCTGGAGGCCTTGAAACCTGTGACGTGCCGCCCGGCGGATATAATCGGCGTACCGCAGGGCCGTCTGGCTGAGGGGGCGCCGGCTGACTTGATTCTGTTCGATCCGGAAAAGCCGTGGCTGTGTGAACGGGAAAACCTGCTTTCACGCTCGCTCAATTCCCCATTTGACGGTCGACGCATGGTTGGCCGCGTGATGCATACAATTATCGGTGGCGAGATAGTATTTTCCCGCTAGCACCCAGTCTGCATGATGCGAAGCAACCGTCTTTCCAGCTCATCCGGAAAAATTCGTGCTTTCCGGCTCAGGACCTCTGCCTCGACACCCCGGCAGATGGCGATAAGAACCCTAGCCATTTCCTCAGCATTTGCCTGGCCATGTGCCTGAAGAGCCGCCGTTACAGCATCAGGCAGACACGCTGCCCAAAGCCTCACTGAATCGCCGATTTCAGTGTCGCGCTGGGCCAGTGATACCAGTTCATACTCCAGCACAGCGAGTTCTGCATCAGAAGGATCGAGCGTGGTCAGCGTAGTAAGGAACCGGGCAATTTCACCTGGCGAGGACAAAGGCCGTGCAGCAAGGGCATCATCAAGGCCGCATTGATAATCATGCATATAAAGGCGGAAAGCCTCACGGATCATCCCGTCCCTGTCTGCAAAATGATACGTAAGCGTACCTGGCGACAGCTCGGCTGCCTCGGCCACAAGACGATGCGTAACACGCTCTGCCCCGTGCCTTACGATGAGGCTGAGAACGGTTCTGAGAAGGCGTTCTCTGGCGGGCATGACGAAGGTATCACTCGCTGAGATCATAAATGTACAATTAGCACGACATCCCCTTTTCGGAAGTGAAAGCAGCGGTCACGCCCGAATGACCCTGCCGTTTTCACGTTACTTCCAAGAACAGCTGCGCGATCTTTCGAAATCCTAGAAAAACAAGGTACAGCATTGTTCCCTAGCGGGCCGTGCTTGACCACAGGCGGCATCAAATAGAGAACAGAGCACAGGAAAGACAGAATTAAATTTCAGACACGCGAGACCCATGACCTATCTCCCTTTCGCCATAGCCGTGCTCGGCGGATACCTCCTCGGGTCAATTCCCTTTGGCCTGGTTATCACACGCGCCGCTGGGCTCGGTGATATCCGCAAGATTGGCTCTGGCAACATAGGCGCGACCAATGTTCTTCGAACCGGGCGCAAGGACCTCGCACTCGCAACACTCCTGCTGGACAGTTTCAAGGCAGGTCTGGCTGTCCTTGTATTTTCAATCATCTTTGCAGACAGAAATGTAGGACTGATCGCTGGTGCGGCTGCTTTTCTGGGGCATTGCTACCCGGTCTGGCTGGGCTTCAAGGGCGGCAAGGGTGTCGCAACTTATGCTGGCCTGCTCGCCTTTGCATCCCTGAAAGGCTTGTTGGTTGGTGCCCCGGTCTGGCTTGGCCTGTTTGCACTTTTGCGAATATCTTCACTTGCTGCTCTCGGCGCAGCAAGCCTCGTCCCCATCGGTGCATTCCTGCTTGGCGAAACGATTTTCGCCGTCACCGTATTGGCAGCGCTCAGCCTTCTGGTCTTCTGGACACACCGTGCCAACCTCGTCCGTTTGCTGAATGGAACTGAGCCAAAATTTGGTAAGAAACAAGAGCAGGAGAAGGAATGAGCATGGCGTTGGGGGATGCTGAGCGTGTTGACTGGATCGCGCTTGCACGTGCCCCACGTATTGGCCCGGTCACTTTCTTTCAGCTTTTATCCAGATATGGAACACCCGGAGCAGCTCTAAAGGCCCTACCTTCCATAAAAACTGACAAGACTACAGCGGCGCGTGAACTGGAAGCTACACGGGCCTTGGGAGCTGACATCCTTACTGCTAGCGATCCTGATTTTCCAACCGCGCTCTCACAGCTATCCCCACCCCCACCCGTCATTTCAGTACTTGGTCGGACAGAACTGTTCACGCGGCCAGCCATCGCGCTTGTCGGCGCGCGAAATGCCTCAGCGGCGGGGCGCCGCATTTCCCGGCAGCTTGCAAAAGGTTTGGGTGAAGCCGGTTTTGTTATCGCCTCGGGCATGGCGCGAGGTATTGATGGCGAAGCCCACGACGCCAGTCTGGAAACGGGAACCATCGCGGTTCTCGCTGGCGGAATAGACCAGATATATCCACCACAACACGCGCAATTATACCATGCCTTAAGCCAACAGGGGGCAATCATCTCCGAACGCGCATTGAGTCATCGTGCCGGCGCACGTGATTTTCCTCGCCGCAACCGCATCATCACTGGCCTGGCAGTTGGCACGGTCGTGATTGAAGCGGCCGAGCGGTCTGGCTCGCTGATCTCCGCACGGATGGCAGGTGAACAGGGACGCGAGGTGATGGCCGTGCCAGGTTCACCACTTGATCCGCGGTCGGCCGGCACCAATCGGCTTATACGGAACGGAGCAACACTCGTACGGCATGCCGGGGATGTCACTGAAGCTGTCTCTCACCAGCTTTGTAACAATGATCACATCAGCTGGTCTCCCATATTACCGCTCGCGCCCGAGAACGATCATGAGATCATGACAGAAGGGCTATCAGGCCGGATTCTGGAAGCCCTGTCACCTACGCCACTCCCAATTGCCGAGATTGCCCGCGTCAGCGGCTGTTCAGCCCGGCAATGTGCCGCCCTGCTGATGGAACTGGAGATAGATGGCAAAGCTTTCACGCATGCGGGCGGACTGGCTTCACGCGCCTGAAGACACATTGCCAATGATGACAGTAAGGTCACAGGCGTGATGAAATCCCCGCAAGCAATTCATACAGTCTCTGGACGCCGATCCCGGGCCCGCTTATGCGGAACCAAGGGTAGGAGTAGATCAGGAGACCCCATGGCCGTCTGGAAATGCGCCCTGGCAGCAATACTGCTCGGTTCGGCCAGTCACGCAGCATATGCACAGCCGGCCCCTGCCGAGTCGGAAGAAAAAGCTGAGCGCGTCACTTTGACCGCAGATAGTGCTTACGTTCTGGAAAACGAGAATCTCGTTGTCGCAGAGGGCAATGTCCAAGCCGAGTATGAAGGGCGTGTGATGACGGCCGACCGCCTGACCTATGACCGTCGCACAGGCGTTGTCCATGCACAGGGCAATGTTACAATCCTCGAACCGGACGGGACACAGCGGTTTGCCGATGAGGTCGAAACCGATGCCCAGCTGGCAAATGGGTACGCCGTCGATTTCGCGATGCGCACACCTGACGGCGCCACAGCCTCATCCAATCTTGCAACTCGCGAGAATGAAACCCGCACGACTCTGGAACGCTCGATCTATACATCCTGCGAACTTTGCGAAGAAGACAGTACACCGACTTGGGCAATCCGTGCCCGCAAGGCCGTTTTTGATGAAGAAGACGGCATGTATACTTACCGTGATGCTGTCGTCGAAATCGCGGGTTTTCCAGTCATCTACCTGCCCTACTTCGCCCATCCGGATCCACAGGCGGAACGACGCTCCGGCTTTCTCTTCCCCAAGGTGGGAAGTTCCTCAAAGCGCGGAGTATTTTATCAACAGCCCTACTACTGGGCCATTTCCCCTCACCAGGATCTCGTCATCTCCCCGATGATAAACTCGAAGGTAAACCCGGTCATGGAGCTGGATTACCGCAAAAGGTTCTACTCGGGTCAGGTCAATATCAATACCAGTTTCACTAATGAACAGAACTTCGACAGCGACGGTGAACGGTTCGGCGACAAGGAATGGCGCGGCCACATATTTGCTGACGGCAAGTTCCGGCTAAACGATGACTGGCTGTGGGGGTTTGGCGTCGAGAAAATGAGCGACGACCTCTATTCCCGTCGCTATGACATTGACGGCGAGAATGATCAGCGCGGCCTCTATACCAACCAGCCAAGAATCCTGCTATCTCAGATCTACACGCAGGGCCAGTCGACAAACTGGTACGCAGATGCCTCTGTCCTTACGTTTGACAGCCTTCGTTTTGACGACAGCCGTGAGGATAGCATCGCTGATGTCCTGCCACTGGGGTATGCCGAACGGGCTTTCGATCTGGGCGCCTTCGGTTATGCCAGCGTAAGTGGTTCAACGGCCTTTCTGAGCCGCACTAGCGGAACAGATAGCAAACGTGCCTCCATCTCGGCTGACTGGTCTGTTCAGAAAATTCTGCCTGGCGGTTTCCTGGCCGAGCCATTTGCTGAAGCCCGTTACGATTATTACGATCTGAACGACTTCCCGGTTGAAGGCCAGAGCGACGCCGTAGAACGGGGCTTCGGCACGGCTGGCCTTGAACTGTCCTACCCGCTCTACCGTGCGGGTGAGAATGTAGATATTCTCGTCGAGCCAATCGTTATGGGCGCGGTCGGCACAAGCGGGCCCAATGATTCCGAAATCCCGATTGAAGATGGCCTCTTTTACGAACTCGATGTGTCTTCACTATTCGAGGGTAACGCCCAGGTCGGCTATGACCTCTACGAAGGAGACAGCAAGGTCGCAGCCGGTATTTCAACCGTCGCACGCTGGAAATCCGGAGTTCAATTTACGGGCATCGCTGGAAGACGTTGGCGCAGCCGCGATGATCCGCGTTTTGACGAAGCAAGTAATCTTGACGGAACGGTCAGTGACTGGATTGGTGCGTTTGGCTTGGACTTCGGCAGCCCCTTTTCTATCAAGGCGAAAGTTCGTCTGGATGATGACACACTTGAGCTCAATCGGCTCGACACGAGCATGGAGCTCAATTTCGATCGAGTGAAGGCAAGCGCACTTTACTATCGAATTCAGGAGAAGGCCTCACAATCTGGCAATCGTCAGGAAGGTATTATTCTTAATTCTGAGGTGTCCGTTACCGACAACTATTTCGTGCTATACGGATTGCAGCGGGATATAGAAGGTAATCGGGACATTAGTCACTCGGTTGGCGTGGGCTATGAGGACGATTGTTCCCGCTTCGAGATTGTTTTTGCACGCTCAGAGCAGATCGACAGACAGCTTGGGCCATCCGATTCCATTCTGTTCCGGTTCTCGTTGAAGTCACTCGGTAATATTGGTTCATCAAACTTCGACTAGGTTCAATACGAACTGGGATCGGCGCATTGCCTCTCACACATTGCGCGGTATGGTTCGCCATAATTTCAGCGACTTGTCGGTCCAGACTGGCAAGTGGAGGTTAGAATGATCAGAATTGCCGTTTCAGCTTTCGCACTTGCTTTTGGAGCGCCAGCGCTTTCGTCGCAGGCGGCTGCTCAGCAGACGCAGACAATTGAAGGCATCATTACGATCGTTAATGACCAACCGATTTCCTACAGCGACGTCCGTGAGAGGGCGAGCCTGCTCCTTCTGACTCTCGGCGCCCAGCGGCCGTCCCAGGAACAGATTGCACAGATCACTGATCAGGCACTCGATGAATTGATCGATGAGAAGCTGCAAATTCAGGAATCGGCGGAATATGAAATCGAGGTTTCGGAACAAGAAATCAACGCCGCTGTTGCCGACATGGCTCGTCAGTCCGGTATGGATCGCGAGACCCTCCTCGGCGTATTGCGGGAGTCCGGGGTCGATCCCCAGAGTCTCCAGGAACAGATGCGCGCTGAAATCGCCTGGCGTCAGATCATGGGCGGGCTGTATGGCTCGCGCATCAGGATTTCCTCCAACCAGATCGACGAACGCCTGAAACGCCTCGAGACGAACGCTCAGAAGACGCAATACCGGCTTGGGGAAATTTTCCTTTACACCGCCAATGAACAGGAAAAACAGCAAGCCCTGAATGGCGCTGAAACAATTCTCGAGCAGCTGCGCAACGGCGCACCGTTTGAGGTTGCTGCGCAACGCTTTTCCTCCGCACCGACCTCAGCCGCAGGTGGAGATATGGGCTATGTTTCGCTGGCTGACGTCGATCCAGACGTCGCGGAAGCCGTTCGCGGCATGAATGAGCCCGGCTATAGTGACCCGATCGAAGTTGAGAATGGCGTCTATATCGTAGCTTACCGTGGCAAGCAGGATCCTTCGGAAACCGTGACTGTCGCCGACCTTATCCGTCTATCTGTTGAGAATGGTTCGGAAGACGATCTGATGGCCGCAACAGCAGCGGCAGATGGGTGCGAGGACATACAAGAGATTGCTGGAAATGACCCGAACCTGACGGCCACCGACCTCAGTGATGTTCGCCTTAATGACCTTGGCGCAGAAGGCCGGAACATGGTCGAATCGACGGAAATTGGAGCGGCTACGGATGTCTTCGCCATGGGGGGATCCATTGGCGTCATGTATGTGTGTTCACGTGACGAAAGCGGCAGCAGCCTGCCATCACGTGATGAAATTGAAGACCAGCTTTTTGCACGCCAGCTGAACATGATCTCACAGCGGGAACTGCGCGACCTGCGTCGTGAAGCGACCATCATTCATCGCGACCCCAGCGCACAAGGCGAAAACAGCACGCCACCAGCCGGGGCCACACCAGGTAACGCCGGAGGGTCCTAACCCGGAACCTGGCGTTATCCCGTCTAGGCAGCGCGCATAGGTCCATGATGGCCATTAAACCAGACACTCCCCCTCTCGCGGTTACCATGGGCGATCCTGCCGGGTGTGGACCGCAGATTACAGCACGGGCCTGGAATACTCTTAGACGTGAAAGCAGGCGCACACCGTTCTATGTCATCGCCGACCCGGCACTCTTTGCGTGTGAAACACAGGTAATCCAAGATCCAGCGGAGACTGGCACGTATTTCGATGACGCATTGCCAGTTCTTCCACTATCCGGAAGGTTGCCTGTTGTGCAGCCCGGCACAGCGGATAGTGCCGCTGCCGCAAGCATTCTCGAGAGCATTGAACGTGCGACCCGGCATGCACTCGAAGGCTATTCCGCCGGTGTCGTAACCAATCCCATCTCCAAGGCCGTACTTTACTCAGCGGGATTTCGTCATCCAGGCCACACTGAATATCTTGCAGCTATCTGTGAGGACGTCACAGGTGAACCTAATCCGCCCGTCATGATGCTTGCAGGCGGAGGGTTACGTGTTTCCCTTGTGACGATCCACGTTCCCCTGATGAGTATTCCCCAGCATCTGACACCGGATACCCTGGCTTCGGTTGCCCATACGACAAATCTCGCACTGAAACGCGATTTTGGCATCTCTCAACCACGTCTCGCGTTTACTGGCCTCAATCCTCACGCTGGCGAGAGCGGCAGCATTGGCACCGAGGAGCGCGATATTATCAATCCACTAGCCACGCAGCTGCGTGAAGCAGGCATGGATATTTCAGATGCACGCTCTGCCGATACGGTATTCGCGGAGATGCTCGATGGTCGCTTCGATGCTGTTATTGCAATGACTCACGATCAGGGGCTTATCCCGGTCAAGACACTGGACTTCTGGGGTGGGGTGAACACAACTCTCGGCCTGCCAATCATCCGAACCAGTCCGGATCATGGCACGGCCTATGATGCTGCCCGTGAAGGCACAGCCCGGCCCGACAGCCTGATTAGCGCCATAAGACTCGCCAGTGAAATGGCAGGCAACCGGCTGTCCCATGTCTGAGGATGATCCACCTTTCACCCAGGGCCGTGCACGAAAGGCGCTTGGCCAGCACTTCCTGTTTGATCCCGACATACTGCGTCGCACTGCTCTAGCCGCTGGGCCTGTCGAAGGAAGAACCGTTATTGAGGTCGGTCCGGGTCCCGGTGGCCTGACGCGCGCACTGCTGAACGAGGGCGCAGGAAAGGTGATTGCTGTAGAGGCTGATGACCGCTTCGCGAACGCCCTTGAGACATGGCCAGAAGCAAAAGACGGGCGTCTTCACATACACAATGCAGATGCCCGCAAGGTAGATTGGCCAAAGCTTGTAAGTTGCGCCGGCGGAACACAACCAGCCATGATCATCGCCAACCTGCCCTACAATGTCGGCACCCCCTTGGCCGTAAATTGGCTAAAGGCTGGTTCATGGCGCGGAGAGATGGCGCTGATGTTCCAGAAGGAAGTTGCCGAGCGCCTCGTCGCCGGACCGGGCAGCCCACATTATGGTCGCCTCGCCGTACTGGCCCATGCAGTTAGTAATCCCCACATCGCTTTTACGCTGCCGCCAGGTGCCTTCAAACCGCCGCCCAAGGTCGACAGTGCGGTCGCAGTGCTTGTTCCTCTACAACCGGAAAAGCAATTTGAAGACCTCGCCACGCTGGAGAAGGTGGCCGCGGCCGCATTTGGCCAGCGGCGCAAGATGCTGAGGGCTTCGCTCAAATCACTCGCGAAGACGAAGGGCATCGACGCAACTGAATGGCTCGAAAATTGTGGCATCGACCCGACAGCTCGCGCCGAAACGCTGTTACAAATTCAGTTCAGGGCGCTGGCAACAGCTTTTGCAGACGCATGAAAAGCCAAGCTTGAACGTAAATAAGGCTGCGCTCCTTTTAGGTAAGCGCAGCCTTTGAACAAGCCCACTTAATAATGGCTAGAATTGCTTTCTGACTGTAACCCCGAAGGTACGAGGCTGGTTTACGCGAAAACCAAGACGTGCACGCCCACCGCGTTCACGGTCAAAAGACAAGTCTGCATTCTCGTTGAACGCATTGTTGAGAAAGAGGGTGACCGTCCAGCTAGGATACTCCAGGCCGGTACTCAGATTCACGGTCTGATAAGCGTCGAGTTCCAGATCGACGATCTCCTGAGGGTTCTCGGCGCCCGTCAGCATCCCGAACGGTAGTCCTGTCGCAGACGGCAGTCCCTGCCCCGGAACCTGGTCACTGGGCTGGGTAAAACGTGATCCAATATGCTGGACAGACCCCGTCACGAAAGCCTGCGCATTTCCAGCCCAGTCTGCATTCCAGCGATATACACCTGATGCAGATATCTGGAGCTCGGGAACCGAAGGCAAGCGGTTACCTTCCTCAATTCCGCCGATGACCGTTCCGGTTCCATCTACAACCGTAGAATCGAACTCCGCTTCAATAAGGCTGGCCGCCAGAAAGAAATCGAGACCATCCGCCGGGCTGTAGGACAACTCGGTTTCCAAACCCGCCGTATGCGCTTTTTCCACGTTAAAGACGATGCGGGACGAACAGGATCCCGCATCCAGAGTTACCTGCAGATCTGATATGTCAGTGTAGAATGCCGCCGCATTGAAGGTCAGGTCGCCTGTCTGGGCCTTGAAACCGACTTCGTAGTTCCAGAGGGTTTCATCATCATAATCCTGAAAGCCGCCAAATATCTGTTCGTCTTCATCTGAACACAACGGCACATTTAGTGGATCATTTACGCCACCGAGGCGGAAGCCCTGGCTAGCCTGGGCATTTAGCGTAACTGACTCATTCACGTCATAGCTGGCCAGGAACCGGGGCGTGAAGCCGCTGGACGAGGTGGTGTCCATGACATTTGAATCACCATTCGCGAACAGGCCACCCGAGGAAATCGTGCGGTCTTCCTCAAAGTCGTAGAACCGGCCGCCGGCTGTCAGTGTCAGCCGGTCTGTAAGCTCATAACTGGCCTCGCCGAATACGGCGGTCTGTTCAAGAACGTAAAGAAGGTCCGAATTGAACGGTGAATCCGCCGGGTAGCCATTGGACACCGCTTCAGATGTGCCCGCTCCAAGGGCAGCATCTGTAAAGGCGTCATACCCTGGCGTTGGAAGGCGTTGATTGTAATCGCGCTCCAAGTCCGCATAGAAAACACCTACAAGCCATTCCAGTGGGCCCGTTCCATTGGAACTCAGACGTAACTCCTGAGTGAACGACTGGTAGGCCGTCGAGTCACGCAGGTTTGAAGGTATCGAGAACGCCGCCGGATCAAACCCCAAGTCCAGAGAGACACTATGTGTCAGCGAGCTTGCATCACGGCTTACCAGTATGTCGCGGTCTGTATAAGTTGTTACCGAGGTCAGATCGACCGGGCCGAAATTGAATTCAGCAGTCACATCACCAATCAGGGTTTCATCCTCGAAAGCTTCTTCGAGAAGGAGATACTGCGTATTTTCGCCCGGCGCCGGCCCACCGGTAAGCCAGTTAAAGGCTTCTTCACGGTTAAAGCCATCAGCGCTGATCTCCTGATACACAATACGCGGCGTTACCGAGATGCGGTCGGTGAGATTGAGTGTCAGAGCGGCGCGGCCACCTGTGCGGTTACCAGAGTTCACATCCTCCCGTCGACCTGTCGGCGTCTCGGCATCGATGAACCCGGCATACTCGGTATGATACCCGACCAGACGTAGGGCGGACTGCCCCTCAACAAGTGGCAGGTTCACGGCTCCCTTCAGGTATCCGCCCGTCCCGCCATCGTCGATCGTACTCAGCTGCGCTTCGGCCTTGCCCTCGAATTCATCAACATTCGGCTGATTGGTGATGTAGCGTACGGTTCCGCCAACAGAGCCTGACCCGAACAGTGTACCCTGAGGGCCACGCAAGGTCTCGACCCGGTTGAGGTCAAACAGGTCAATATCAGGCGTAAAAAGCGAGAGGGATATGACCGACTCATCGAGATACACACCAACCTGTTCTTTCACGCCCGGCTGGTCACGTACGATCTGACCAGCTGACACACCGCGGATGGCCACCTGGCTTTGTCCCGGGCCCAGATTCTGGATCGAAAGGCCGGCAACATTGCGCGACAAGTCCTCAAGATTGGTAGACCCAGTAACGGCAATGTCTTCCTGCGTCTGGGCATTGATGGAGAATGGCACATCCTGAAGGGTCTGCGCACGCTTTGTCGCCGTGACGATGATGGTTTTCTGGCGTGCCTCAGCCTCGCGCTCAACCGGATCCGGGCCACCATCCTGCGCGATTGCGACAAGGCCCGATGATAGAAACAAGGCAAGAGCCGTGCTTCCGCGTGCAGTGCATTTGATGGTATTGCTCAATATTTCCTCCCATTTTTCTTTATTCCGGGAGTATGTGACGCAGGGGAAGGTCGAGCAATTACAAATACAATTATTCTGTCATCTTCCTGTCAGAAACCAGATTCATGTGGCTAACAAGCATCAGGATTTGAGGTAGAAGAGGCGACTTAAGCCTCGCCCATAAGCTCTCGAACATGATCTTCCAGGCTCAGTTGACGGAGGCGTTTGAGCCGCTCAACCAGCAGGATTCGCTCGAGCCGATGATACGCAATCTCCAGATCGTCATTCACGATGGCGTAATCATAGCGCCGCCAGTGACGCATCTCGGCGCGTGCATCACGCATGCGTCGCTCAACGATTTCATCCGTAGAGCCCGGGCGGGCCGCCAGACGTCCTTTTAACGCCTCGATACTGGGCGGAAGAATAAATACTGATACCACGTCACGTGGCATCTGGTCATGTAGCGCATCAGCACCCTGCCAGTCGACATCGAACAGGACGTCATGCCCACTTGCCAAGAGAGCCTCAGTGTCGGCACGCGGGGTGCCATAAAGGTTGTCGAAAACAAGCGCCCATTCGAGGAACTCACGCTTGCGAATCATCTCGCGAAATTCATCACGTGTCTTGAAATGATAATCGACGCCATTGGTTTCACCAGGACGCGGCGGACGCGTTGTCGCCGAAACAGAAAGCTTTATATCGTCGAACCGGTCCATGAGCTTGCGGCAGAGTGTTGTCTTGCCTGCGCCCGAAGGCGATGAAATCACAAGCATCAATCCACGGCGTTCGCCCTGGTCCTTGGGGTGTCCGCTATTCGACATTTGCGGCCTGCTCCTTGACCTGATCCACCAGTCCTTTGAGCGCGAGTCCCTCATTCGTCAAATCAAGGCTCGCTGATTTTGAACAAAGTGTATTGGCTTCGCGATTGAATTCCTGAGTCAGGAAATCGAACTTCCGCCCAATAGCCCCGCCCTGCGCGAGCAATTCCAGGGCCGTTGCTATATGGGCCCGGAGACGATCCAGCTCTTCACGTACATCTGCCTTGGCAGCAGATAACGCGATTTCGGCAGCCATCCTGTCCGCATCGACAGAACTGTCAGCTTCAAGCTCGATGAGCTGCTTTTCGAGGCGCGCTTTCAATAAACGCGGCTGACTCGCGGCTAGCCCTTCAGCCCGCGCCACAGCAGCATCCATGTCATTCAGGTGGCTTTCCAGCAAACGCGCCAGTGCTTCGCCTTCAGCATTTCGTGCGCCCGCGAGTTCTGAGAGCAAAGCGTCACCCGCTGCTTGCAACATGCCCACCGTATTCTCATCCGCGGCAATATCTCGTGTGGATTGACTGCCAGCTTCGACAACACCTTTCACGCCCATAAGTGTGGCGAGCGCATCACTATCACTCACTGAACGCCCAGACTGAGCCTCATAAGCTTTCACGAGCGCCTGCAAAGCAGTTTCGTTTACGCTCAGTGTTTCAGTTCCGCCGCTGATCTCAATACGCAGGCCGAGTTGAAGGTTTCCGCGCGTGAAGTGCTGCTTGGCAGCCCGCTTCATGTGCTGGTCAAGCGTCTCGAAGCCCGAGGGGGTATTTACCCGTACATCCAGGGAACGACCGTTTACGCTCTTGGCTTCCCAGGCCCAGCTGCCCCACTCTGCCTCGCCGGCTACACGGGCAAACCCAGTCATTGAAGAAACACGTGCCTTCAATTGCTCCGCTCCCGTTCGATTTCCTTGCGCTCATACGCCCTGTAGGCTGCCACATTGCGATTATGCTCGGCGAGCGTTTCAGCAAAAACATGCCCGCCTTTCCCATCAGCAACGAAGAAAATATAATCAGTTTCAGGCGGATTGAGGACCGCCGCAATGGAGGCCCGGCCCGGATTACAGATTGGAGTTTTCGGCAATCCGTCGATTTCGTAGGTATTCCAGTCTGTCACCCTGTCCAGTTCAGAACGATAGAGTGTACGGCGGACCTCTTTGCCATTGATCGTCCGTGTGAGCGGTTCACCACGCGAAACGCCATAGATGACAGTTGGATCGCTTTCCAGCCGCATGCCACGCTTCAACCGCTGCGTGAACAGGCCAGCGACGAGATCCCGTTCACTGGCATCCGCAGTTTCTTTCTCGACGATGGAAGCCAGGATCAAGGCCTCTTCAGGTGTGTCGACCGGCAGGTCTTCACCACGTTCGGCCCAAAGCTTTTCAAGAAGCTTGTCCTGAGCGGCCTCCATCCGTTCGAGAAGCTGGGCACGTGAAGTGTCCGAAGGAAAAATATAGGTATCAGGGAGAAGCGTTCCCTCCGCGATCTCGCGCTCGGGCATATCTCCGACAAGCTCCTCGTGGGCCTCGATACGCCGCAGGATTTGTGCCGTCGTCCACCCCTCAGGGATCGTGATACGATACTCGATGACATCGCCTGACACGAGCTTGGCAAGTATGTCCGCGACCGAGGCCTGGGGCGAAATAGCATACTCGCCCACCTTGATAGCCGCCTCATCCCCTTCGAGGCGCGCATGCAAACGCATAGCGCGTGAATGCCTGATCAGGCCCTGCTCTTCCAGCCTGTCGGCCACACTTGCTAGGTGCTCTCCAGATTTGACTTCAAAAGTTGCCTCCTGCGGGGCCGGTCCGGGCTTGGAAATTTCACTTTGCAGCCATAGCCAGCCGGCTCCAAGCGCACCGCCACCGAGGACGATGCTGATGAAGACAAGCGCTATAATGGCTTTCAGGAAACGCATGGGTTCGACTCAGGTTGGCGGGGCCCAGACTGCATCAGGGACCCGCCCAATGGAACTAGTCGACCTGCTTGAGAATGAGACAGGCATTCGTGCCGCCGAAACCGAAACTGTTCGACATGGCTGCGCGCACATTGCCTTTCTTGGCGGCGTGCGGGATCAGGTCGATATCGGTTTCAACACTCGGATTATCGAGATTGAGTGTCGGTGGCATGATCTGGTCGCGGATGGCCAGCGCAGAGAAAGCAGCTTCGATTGCACCTGCTGCTCCAAGCAGGTGGCCTACAGCCGACTTTGTAGAAGAAAGCGACAGATTTTTCGCGTGCTCTCCAAATATCCGTTCGACGGCACCCACCTCACCTTCGTCACCTTTCGGCGTCGAGGTGCCATGTGTGTTCACATAATCAATCTCGGATACATCGAGTCCCGAATGACCGAGCGCCATCTTCATCGCGCGATAGCCGCCTTCGGAGCCTTCGGCCGGAGCTGTGATGTGATATGCATCACCCGTCAGGCCATATCCGGAGACTTCGGCATAGATCTTCGCACCACGCGCTTTAGCATGCTCATACTCTTCAAGCATGAGGATGGCAGCCCCCTCACCCATGACGAAGCCGTCCCGGTCCCTATCATAAGGACGTGAGGCTTTCTCGGGCGTGTCGTTGAAGCTGGTGGACATGGCTTTGGCCGCACAAAAACCGGCAATACCGATTTCGCAGATAACGGCCTCGGAACCCCCGCACAGCATCATGTCCGCATCGCCATACTGGATCAGGCGTGCTGAATCGCCGATCGCGTGCGCGCCTGTCGCGCAGGCGGTGACGACAGAATGGTTCGGCCCCTTGTAACCATGGCGGATCGATACCTGCCCGGAGGCGAGGTTGATCAGCGAAGAAGGAATGAAGAACGGGCTCACCCGCTTCGCGCCTTTTTCATGCAAGGTTATGGAGGTTTCATAGATTGACTGAAGGCCGCCAATCCCTGAACCGATCAGAACACCAGTCCGCTCCCTGTCTTCATCCGTTTTGGGCTCCCACCCGGAATCGGTAACAGCTTCATCGGATGCGGCCAGAGCATAAAGGATGAACTCATCAATCCGGCGACGTTCCTTGGCGCTGGCGGCCTTGTCTGGGTCGAAGGCGTGCGGATCATCCGCGCTGCCGCCCCCCCGGCCGTCATTCCACGGCACCTGGAAAGCGATCTTGCAGGGAACATCCTTGGTGTCGAACACATCGATCGGTCCGGCACCGGACTTTCCGGCGAGGAGTCTTTCCCATGTGGCTTCACGACCGCTAGCTAACGGCGAAACAAGCCCGATCCCGGTAATGACAACGCGGCGCATCAGCAATCCTTCTAGGAGACGTGAGCCTTGATGTGGGTGACAGCGTCACCAACCGTGCGGATATTCTCCTGCACATCATCGGGAATCTCGATGTTGAATTCCTCTTCGAAGGCCATGACCAGCTCGACCAGGTCCAGCGAGTCGGCACCGAGGTCGTCGATAAAGCTCGCCGACTCCGTAACCTTGTCTTCTTCAACGTCGAGATTCTCGACAACGATCTTTTTAACACGCTCGAAAACGTCAGACATGGAAACCTCTCTCATGATGTCTGATTGGAAGACCGATCCGGTCTTGAATGCCCGTTAGCACGAAGATTAATACGACGCCAAGGGCTGTGACTGTTCGGTTCGCCCTCTTTTATACCATCGCCATGCCGCCATTCACATGCAAGGTCTGCCCTGTGACATAAGCGGCTTCATCTGAAGCGAGATAAGCTACAGCGGCAGCAATGTCACTGCCCTGTCCGAGTTTGCCCGTTGGAATCTGGCCCAGAAGCGCCTCCTTTTGCGCCTCTGGAAGCCCATCTGTCATCGGCGATTCGATAAAGCCGGGAGCGACACAATT
This sequence comes from Henriciella sp., assembly GCF_029936995.1. Classification (GTDB taxonomy): domain Bacteria; phylum Pseudomonadota; class Alphaproteobacteria; order Caulobacterales; family Hyphomonadaceae; genus Henriciella. The sequence goes on along the minus strand of NZ_JAPYRE010000003.1, from coordinate 90,529 downwards.
CGCCGTGATACCACGACTGGCGACTTCCTGCGCAAGTGATTTCGTAAAGCCAATCATACCAGCCTTAGAAGCGCAATAATTCGCTTGTCCGGGATTACCCATCACACCAACGATCGAGGTGATACCGATAATGCGCCCATGCTTGCGCTTCATCATCCCTCGCATACAGGATTTGGTCAGCCTGAAATAAGATCCAAGATTGACGTTGAGGACATCATTCCAGTCCTCGTCTTTCATACGCATCAGTAGTCCGTCACGTGTAATGCCGGCATTGGCCACAAGGATGTCCAGCGGCGCCATCGCCTCCTCAGCCTTGCCAACCAGACCATCGACGGAATCTGGATCAGAAAGATTACAAGGCACGATAGCCACTTCACCTGGAAGCGTGGCTTTTACCTCTTCGAGCACATTTTCGCGTGTCCCCGAAAGCACGACCTTGGCACCCGCTTCAGAAAGGGATTTCGCGATCGCGCGCCCAATACCACCTGAGGCCCCTGTGACCAGTGCCGTGCGGCCTGTCAGATCAAACATGAATGTTCTTCTCCCAGAGATGTCGCTCTTGTTTGGCTGTCTTGTTTTCTGTTGTCGCCTCAGCCGAGACGTTGTGCAACCGATTCGATCTCTTCGGGCGTGCCCAATGTCAGTCCTTCGATCTGCTTCGCAGTACGGCGATTCATGACCGTGAGGACTTTCCCCGCCCCAGCTTCAACGAAGAGCTGAACATCCTGCCCTGCCATGTACTCAACACTTTCGCGCCAGCGTACCTGGCCTGTCACCTGTTCGATCAACTGCTGGCGGATGGCAACTGGATCGCTACCGGCTTGAGCGGTGACATTGGCCACCAGAGGTGCACCCGGGGCAGCAATCTCGATCTCTGAAAGCGCCTTCATCATCTGGTCTGCAGCCGGTTGCATCAATGAGCAATGGAATGGCGCACTCACCGGCAGCATCATCGCTTTCTTCACACCGACGTCGGACACCCTGGAGGCTGCCAGCTCTACGGCTGCTTTGGAACCAGAAATCACGATCTGTCCGGGTGCATTATCATTCGCGATTTCGCAAACCCCACCCTCAGAGGCTCCGATCGCGCAAAGCTGGCTGGCCTGTTCAGGATCTGCACCCAAGAGAGCAGCCATCGCACCTTCGCCTGCTGGCACGGCTGCTTGCATAGCATTGCCGCGGATACGGAGAGTCCGGGCTGCATCGCCCACTGAAATAGCACCACTTGCTGCCAGTGCAGAATATTCTCCAAGCGAGTGCCCGGCGACGAAGGCGGCACGTTCTGCACCAGTGCCGGCCTCAGCCTCCAGTGCGCGCATCACGGCTACACTGACAGTCATTAGCGCTGGCTGGGTATTCGACGTCAGCTTCAACTCATCTTCGTCACCGGTCCACATAAGCTCGGAAAGCTTCTGCCCGAGAGCTTCGTCGACTTCATCGAACACAGCCCGAGCTGCTGGAAATGCGTCGGCAAGATCCTTTCCCATGCCGATGAACTGGCTACCCTGTCCTGGAAAGATGAAGGCAAATTTCGTCATGAGGCCCTGCCTTTTTGTGTAACGGAATCGTCTTGTCTCTTAAGCGCATTGCCTAGAAGGCTCCCTCACAATGCGCAAGTATCGGGTGGAGTCAGCATATTTCTGGATGATCGACCTACTGACGCAAGAAAGCCTGAATCGACCGAAACAGAAGGCGCGTTGGACGTCATACCCTGCCAGATACTGCCCGCTAAGCTTGATTCTTTCGTGCAGTTGAGGTTTAAGCCCGAGCTTCACCAAGGCTGCGGTCCTGCGGTGCGGAATGAGCCGTGCCATCCAGGGGCCATCGCCGGATGGGTTTCCCGCCCAACCTGCGCCGCAGTCTGTATATTTAGGGAATGACAAATGGCATTTTATGAACACGTGCTGATTGCCCGGCCGGACATCTCGCCTGCTCAGGTCGAGAGCCTGACCGAAGAGCTTTCAGAGTTTCTGAAAAGCAATGGCGCCAAAGTCGGCAAGACCGAGTATTGGGGCCTGCGTAACCTCTCCTATCCGATCAACAAGCAGCGCAAGGGACATTACACCCTGCTGAATCTTGAGGCCCCGTCGGAAGCCATCAAAGAACTTGAGCGCCGTCAGCGGATCTCCGACGACGTCATCCGCTACATGACGGTACGCGTTGACGAGCTCGACGACGAGCCGTCCGCCATGATGGGCCGTAAGGGCCGTAAGGACTAAGGGAGAAAGATATGTCTTCAGAAAGCTCCACGGGTGATATCAATATCACCAACATCCCTGCCCGGCGCACTTTCAACCGCCGCCGCAAGGTCGATCCGTTTTCCGGCGAAGGCGCACCGGCGATCGACTATAAGGATATCAAGCTCCTGCAGCGCTACATCTCCGAAAAGGGCAAGATCGTGCCCAGCCGGATCACTGCAGTGAACGTCAAGAACCAGCGCAAGCTCGCACGTGCCATCAAGCGCGCACGTATGCTCGCGCTCCTGCCAATCAGCGTGAAATAGGAGGACACCTCATGGATATCATCCTTCTAGAACGCGTCGAAAATCTCGGCGAACTTGGTGAAGAGGTTCAGGTCAAGAACGGCTTTGCCCGGAACTTCCTCCTGCCACGCGGCAAGGCCCTGATTGCCAACGATCAGAACCGCGCCCGCTTCGTCGCCGAACGCGAGGCTATCGAGAAGCGCAATGCTGATGCCCGTGCCGAAGCCCAGAAGACCGGCGACTCGCTCGAGGGCACCGACTTGGTTCTGCTGCGTCAGTCCTCTGATACAGGCAATCTTTACGGCTCGGTTTCGACCCGTGACATCTCCGAAGGCCTCGCTGAGAAGGGCTTCAAGATTACACGCGGCCAGATCAAGCTGGACCAGCCGATCAAGACGATCGGGGTCTACGAGATGGGCATTCGCCTTCATGCCGAGGTTCTGGTGAACATTACCGTGAACGTCGCACGCTCGATGGAAGAAGCCGAGCGCCAGGCTGCCGGCGAGAACATCATCGAGACACTTCAGGCCGAACAGCAGGGCATCGAGTCGGAACAGGCTTCCGAACGTGCCGAAGCCGCTGCCGAGCTTGAAGAAGAAACACGCGAGACTGAAGAAGAATAGATCTTCCCGTCTCATCACACGCAGAAAGGCCGCGCCCGCAAGAGCGCGGCCTTTTTTATTCCCTTCACCATGGGCCAGCCATCAGGTACATCTGATGACACAAAACCTGCCAGTCCGGGGGAACATGATTTCCACAAGCGAGCCATCCGCTGTGGAATGTAATGCCGGACGCTGCGTAAAGATGAGAGTCAAGCCTGCAATCCCTTACACCGCTTGGCTAATGTAGCGGACCAATCCAGACTGGTGGCGCTGATGAACGATATGTCCAATCCGCCCTCGACAATCGAGGCCCCGCACAACCTGTCGGCTGAAGCCGCCGTGATAGGTGCGGTGCTTTATGACAATAACGCCTTCCAGCGCGTCGCCGACATTCTGCGCCCGACAGATTTCTACTCGATTCCCCATCAGGAAATATTCGAGGTCTGCTCGACCATGATTCAGTCCGGCCGCGTGGCTGACGGCATCACGCTCAGCGAACACTTTGAAAAGGCCGACAAGCTGAAGGACATCGGCGGGGCCGCCTATCTTGGTGAACTCCTGCAATCAGCAGCGTTCGGACCAGAAATCTCTGACTACGCTCACATGATCCGCGATCTGGCGATGCGGCGGGAACTGATCGATATTGGCGCGAGTGTGCAGCAGCGCGCCCACACCCCTGCACCTGACGAGAACGGCGACCGCCAGCTGGAACTGGCCGAGCGCTCCCTGTTCGACCTTGCCGACCGGGGTTCGTCGGGCCGCGGGTTTCATACCTTCGCTTCAGCGCTCAAAGAGTCGCTGCACATGGCCGAAGCCGCCTATCAGCGTGACGGAAAGATCGCCGGCATCGCCTCACATCTTGACGATCTCGACCAGAAACTAGGTGGCTTTCACCCGTCCGACCTCGTTATCCTCGCCGGTCGCCCATCAATGGGTAAGACGACGCTTGCGACGAACATCGCTTTCAATGCTGCCCATGCCTGCCGGCGCGAGACACAGGAAGATGGTTCGAAGAAAACAGTGGACGGTGCCGTCGTCGCTTTTTTCTCACTGGAAATGTCATCCGAGCAGCTGGCGACGCGCATCATCGCCGAACGAACCAGCATCAATGCTCACCGCATCCGTCAGGGCGATCTCGACAAGCATGACTTCGAGAAGATTCGGGAAGCCACCGAAGAGCTTCAGAACCTTCCCCTCTACATTGATGACCAGGGCGGTATCTCTGTCAGCCAGCTTTCGGCTCGTGCCCGGCGCCTGAAACGCACGGTCGGCCTCGACATGATCGTGATCGACTATCTCCAGCTGCTGACCTCCACATCAGGCAAGGCGAGCGACTCGCGCGTGCAGGAGATCACCCAGATCACGATGTCGCTGAAAGCCCTCGCCAAAGACCTCAATGTGCCGGTCATTGCCCTGTCCCAGCTCTCGCGACAGGTCGAACAACGTGACGATAAACGCCCGCAACTGTCAGACCTTCGCGAATCCGGCTCTATCGAACAGGACGCCGACGTCGTGATGTTCGTATATCGCGAGTCCTATTACCTTGAGCGCACCGAGCCTCAGGCTTCGCCGGATGACCCGAATGCCGGCGAAAAATGGACGAAATGGCGCCAGCGCATGGATGAAGTCTACGGCACGGCAGAAGTCATTATCGGCAAGCAACGCCACGGCCCGATCGGTCGCGTTACCCTCGCCTTCGATGCCAACACGACCCGATTCGGCAATCTCGAACGCCCGGTGCCGGATGGGGAATTCGAATAAGCCCTTGTAAAATGTCCCGCTAGAGCGCGGGCTGGATCGGGCCGTCGGCACGGCCATGGACAAACTGGTCGACATGATCATTACCGGAGTTGTCGATCTGGTCAGCCGGTCCGCGCCAGATAATCTCGCCTTCATACAACATCGCAATCTCGTCGGCGATCTTGCGAGCCGATGCCATATCATGAGTAATGGAAATGGAGGCGGCTCCCAGCGCCTTCACCTGCTCAATGATAAGGTCATTGATTGCGTCGGCCGTGATCGGGTCGAGACCTGTGGTGGGCTCATCAAAGAAGATCAGGTCGGGCTCGGTGATAATGGCACGCGCCAGCGCCACACGCTTCTGCATGCCGCCGGAAATCTCGGCCGGTCTGAGATCAGCCACGGAGGCGCCGAGACGGACCTTCTTCAGGGTTGCAATCGCGCGGTCCTTCGCCTCGGCACGCTTCATCTTTTCGGCATTGAGTAAACGAAAGGCGACATTTTCCCACACGGTCAGGGAGTCAAACAGCGCGCCTGACTGGAAGAGCATACCAATACGGGCGCGCATGGCTTCTCGCTCTTTGCCCTGATCATGCGTGACATCCTCACCATCAAACAGGATCCGCCCTGAATCCGGGCTCATCAGGCCAAGTGCATTCTTCAACATCACTGACTTGCCTGAGCCGGAGCCGCCGAGAACGACAAGCGAATTACCGGGCGCTACATCTATGTTCACACCGCGCAGGACATGGTTGCTGCCAAAGCTTTTCTCTACGTCTTTCAGCTCGAGGATCGGTTGGGTCATCGCTTACGCCTTATAGTCCGATGTTCACGAAGAGCGTCGACATGATGTAATTTGCAGCAAGAACAAGCACTGCAGCCCCCACCATGGACAGGGTTGCCGCACGACCGACCCCAGTCGCGCCTGCCGATGACTTCGACCCTTGATAGCAGCCCATGATCGCAATGACCGCGCCGAAGACCACCGCCTTGATGAGGCCGACAGCAACATCTTCCATGGTCAGGAAATCCATCGTGTTGCGGATATAGGTCGTGGAATCGAAATCGAGCCCGTAGACACTGACAAGCCAGCCCCCCATCACGCCGATGATATCCGCTACCAGCACCAGCATGGGAAGCGTGATGCAAGCGGCCAGGAAGCGCGGGGCATAAAGGTAACGGAACGGATTGGCAGACAGGGTTTTCAGTGCGTCGATCTGCTCGGTTACCTTCATTGCACCGATTTCCGCGGCAATGCCGGCCGTTACGCGTCCTGCCAGCATGAGACCAGTAATCGTGGCACCAAGTTCGCGCGTGATACCAAGAACGACAATATTGGGGACAAACTGCTCGGCCCCGAACCGATTGCCGCCGGTATAGATGTTGAGCGCCAAGGCTGCCCCGATAAACACCGCTGACAAACCAACCACTGGCAGCGAGAAGAAGCCAATGGCGACCATCTGCTTGCCGATTTGCGTCAAGTTCCATGGCGGGGTCAGGGCCGAGAACATGACCTGGCCAGAATAAATGATGAGGCGACCGATTTCCGCGAACAGGGCAATCGCGCCCCGACCGATCCATGCCAGCGGATTGGGAAGAGCTCCGGATTTACTCATAGATGCGTCTGACACGATGTCCCAATCCCGTTACAAGTTCATAGCCGACGGTGCCGGCGAGTCTGGCCTGATCTTCAAGCGCAACCTCAGCCCCGATGAATTGAGCGAACATACCTGGTTTGGCAAGGGTTGCGGCTGATGTGACATCGATCGTGATGAGGTCCATCGAGACCCGCCCGACAATCGGGCAGTGGTAACCGCCAAGGTTTGCATACCCCGTATTTCCAGCTGAGCGAGGAAACCCGTCTCCATAACCTAGCGCGACTGTCGCCAGTAGACGCGGGCTATTGAATGTCCATTCAGCTCCATAGCCGGCAGTTTCACCCGCGCTAGCACGCTGCACCGTCAAAATAGGCGCTTCAAGCGTCATGCCGGGTAATATTTCCATACCTTCTGGAGCTGTGGGCCCGCCACCATAGAGACCAATACCTGGTCGGGTGATATCGAATTCGAAGCCCGTCCCCAGATAACACCCCCCTGTATTCGAAAGGCTTTTTCTCGCCTCTGGAAAAGCTGCACTCAGCTTGGCAAAAACATCTCTTTGGCGAGAATTGAAGGGATCAGACGGCACATCGGAATCGACCAGGTGCGACATGACGTGATGAGGTGGATTCGTGTGCGACAGATCCAAGAGCTCTGAGAGATCGCCAACGCGAATTCCAAGCCGGTTCATGCCGGTATCTATGTGAACTGCATATTTACCCGCGCCACCCCGGGAGAGCCATTCTCTGAGAGCCGGAATCGAGTTCATTACGGGCACTAGTCCCAGATCCTGAACCAATTGCATATCTGCGGGCTCGACACCATTGAAGATAAAAATATGAGCATCGGGCCCAATGCATTCCCGCAGCTCCACCCCCTCTTCTACATAAGCAACGAAGAAGGTCTTGCATCCCGCCTTGCGAAGGGCACGTGCGACAGGACCGGCACCATGACCATAGGCGTTGGCCTTGACCACAGCTCCTGCTTCGCTGTCAGGCGCAAGCGAAGCAATCGCACGCCAATTGGCAACGATATTGGCAGTATGAATTCGGGCACGCGGCTGAAGGCTCATGGTCTCCGGCTTTAGCGGGCGTCGCGCTACGCGCAAACCCGGAAATGTCGGCGCTTATGGAGAACCAAGCGTGCTCCTGACACGCTGATCGGCATATCCGTCGACATCCCGCTAAGACGACTGGTCTACGTGCCTGGGGGGCACAACCTCGACAGATCGAACAGAATTTTGGATGTAGAGGGTATATTATGATGAAAAAGTTACGACTGTAATGCACAGCTAACCATCACTTAGGAAACTCTCAATTCAACGTGTAAGCCATCCTCAGGGTCAACATGAAAGGCCGTCCGCCTCAGGGCTTGCGGACGGCCTTCCTCGTGAAGCCCTGTGCAAGTTTCAGCCTTCACGAACTTTGCGGAGTGCTGCCTGGCGAGCCGGGTCATCACCGATTGAAAGGAGCGTATTTTCTACGGCATCTTCTACGCATGCCTTTTCGAAACGAACTTCTTCGAGTGATTTCAGTCCACTGCGAACACCACATATACGGTCGGCAGCGCGTTCAATACGCTTCATGACCATACGCGCACCCGCATCGCTGGTCAGGTCAATTCCGGAAACATCGACCTCAATAGACCGCGGATCGCTACGTTGGTCGGCGACTGCGGGTGCAGTTGCACCAGCAAGAAGGGTTACGGCAATAACGCTTGCAAGAATGTGACGGGACATGAGTCCTCCTTGATTTCACTTTATCGACCCTTTCCCTTGAGCAATTTCAACCTATCAAAAATTATCGTTTTTCAATAATTAATTCGAAGCAATGTTACATATGTAGTTATGCATCGGCAGCTTCCATATTTTTTCGTATCACTTTAGCCCTTTCGGCATGGCCCGATCGACTACCGCTTTTACCTGTCAGAGTTGTGGTGCTGTTCATGCCAAATGGGCGGGACGCTGCGAAGCTTGCGGGGCCTGGAATACACTCGTAGAGGAGGAAACGGTTTCGGCCGCACCCGGCGGTCTGGCTTCACCGAAATCCCTTTCCAGAAAAGCCGGGAAAGCCGAACTGACGACTCTCAACGCGACAAGCGAAACTCCAGCGCGCAACGTGATCGGTGTCGATGAACTCGACCGCGTCTTCGGAGGCGGGCTGGTTCCGGCCTCTGCCACATTGATCGGTGGTGATCCGGGCATAGGTAAATCGACACTGCTCCTTCAGGTCGCTGCTCGGCTGGCACGCAACGGCCTGAAGACCGTTTACGTCTCCGGTGAGGAAGCTGCTGCCCAAATTCAGGAGCGCGCCCGCCGTCTGAAAGTTGCCGAAAGCCCGGTCGACCTGGCGACCGAGACAGATTTGCGAAAAGTTCTTTCCACGCTCAAAGCCGCTAAACCCGATTTCGTTGTCATCGACTCGATCCAGACCATGTGGTCCGACAGCCTCGAAGCGGCACCCGGCTCAGTCGCACAGGTCCGCGCTTGCGCGCAAGAGCTGACCCGGTGGGCCAAGAAGTCGGGCGTCGCACTGATCCTCGTCGGCCACGTGACCAAGGAAGGCCAGATCGCCGGTCCTCGCGTCGTTGAGCACATGGTTGACACTGTCTTCTATTTCGAAGGAGAGCGAGGGCACCAGTTCCGCATCCTACGCGCGGTTAAGAACCGCTTCGGGCCCACCGACGAGATCGGCATCTTCGAGATGCACACATATGGTTTGGCGCCAGCCCGCGAACCTTCGGCACTCTTTCTTTCAAGCGATAGTGATACATCTGGGGGCGCCGCCGTGTTTGCAGCCATGGAAGGTTCCCGGCCCGTCCTGGCGGAAGTACAGGCGCTTGTTTCCAAGTCCGCCTATGGCACACCGCGACGCAGTATTGTCGGCTGGGATGCCAATCGTCTGGCTATGGTTCTTGCTGTTCTGGAAGCACGATGTGGCGTTTCCCTCGGTGGACGTGATGTCTATCTGTCCGTGGCTGGCGGATACCGCATGGCTGAACCGGCTGGTGATCTCGCCGCCGCTGCCGCCCTCCTCACATCGCTTGCAGACAGACCCGCACCTGAAAAATCGGTTTTTTTTGGGGAAATCGCCCTTTCTGGCACGATCCGGCCGGTGGCCCGCATGGAACAGCGCCTCAAGGAGGCGCAACGCCTTGGATTCCAGCATGCCTATGTCCCCGAAGGCAGTTTACCGACAATTGAAGGGTTGACCGTTACCGGGCTGGCACGGCTATCTGAACTGGTAGACTTACTCGGTCCGGAACCAGACGCATGATGGACGCCCTCACAGCTTTCGACGCGATCGTGATCGTCCTGCTGATCATCTCCACGCTGATGGCGCTGGTGCGTGGCTTCATGCGTGAGCTGGCCACACTTGGTGCCTTCATCGCCGCTCTTGCAGCAGCCTACTATGCACGGCTCTATTTTCGAGATCCACTAGCCCGTCTCATGCCTTCAGATACGGCAGACTGGTTGCCTGATCTCATCCTTTTTGTCGGGTTTTTCCTGCTGGTCTATGTCCTTGTCGCCTGGTTCGGTGCAACTCTCTCCAAATCCATACAGGGCATTGATGGCGTCGGTTTTCTTGACCGGCTGGCCGGCGGCGTCTTTGGTTTTGCCCGCGGCGCAATTGTCTTAATCTTCTTCGTCTTCCTGATTGATCAGGCTCTGGAGGCAGACCGTATTCCGGAATGGATACGAAATGCCCAGACCTATCCAATGCTTATGGATGGCGCGGAATATGTGAAACAGGTTGCACCTGCAGTCAGCGACCGCGTTCAGCAGCGTATGCCCCTTGACGAGTGACGGGTCGCGGCATACTTCGCAGCCATACTTTGTGACAGCGAGGTGTCGATGATCTGGGACCATGATGACGACAAGCCTCGCGAAGAGTGTGGCATTGTAGGCGTTTTTGGCCATCCTGAAGCCTCGCTTCTCACAGCACTTGGGCTACATGCCCTCCAGCATCGCGGCCAGGAAGCCTGTGGCATCGCCACGTTTGATGGCGAGAAATTCCATAATGAACGTCATATGGGCCTCGTCGGCGAAAACTTTGGCGGTGATCTGACAGCCCGCCTGCCCGGTCACGCCTCGATTGGCCACAACCGCTACTCCACGCAGGGCAAGCCCGCCGCACGCAACATCCAGCCAATCTTCGCAGACCTCGCCTCTTCGGGATTCGCGGTCGCGCACAATGGCAACATTACCAATGCCCGCGCTCTGCGCCGCGATCTCATCGAAAAAGGCGCGATCTTCCAGTCGACCATGGACACCGAAACAGTCCTGCAACTGGTCGCCCGAAGCCCGAAGCCGCTTATGCGCGACCGTTTCCTCGATGCCCTGACCTATATCGAAGGCGGTTACGCGCTGCTTGGCATGACTAACAAGAAGCTGATCGGGGCGCGCGATCCAATAGGCTTGCGACCGCTTGTGCTCGGCAAGATCGGTGATGGCTGGGTACTCGCTTCGGAAACCTGTGCACTCGACATTATCGGCGCGCAATTCATCCGTGAGATCGAGAATGGCGAGGTTGTGATCATTACCGAGCACGGGGTGGAAAGCTATTTTCCTTTCCCGCGCCGGCCCGAAGCACCCTGCCTCTTCGAGTACGTCTATTTTGCGCGGCCTGACAGCATCCTGCAGGGGCGCAGCGTGTATGAAGTCCGCCGCCGCATGGGCCGCCAGCTTGCACGCGAAAACCCGGCCGATGTCGATGTCATCGTGCCCGTACCCGATTCGGGAGTGCCAGCCGCGATCGGCTTCTCAGAAGAAAGCGGCATCCCTTTCCAGCTCGGCATTATTCGCAGCCACTATGTCGGCCGCACCTTTATCGAACCGACCCAGACAGGACGTCAGCGCTCCATATCGCGCAAGCACTCGCCCAACAGGGCTGTTCTAGAAGGCAAGCGCGTCCTGCTCGTCGATGACTCCATCGTGCGGGGTAACACCTCCAAGAAGATCGTCCAGATGGTGCGCGACGCCGGGGCGAAGGAGGTCCATATGCGATCAGCCAGCCCGCCAATCACACACCCGGATTTCTACGGCATCGACATGGCCGCTCAGTCCGAACTGATCGCTGCCAACCACTCGCTTGAGGAAATGCGCGACTTTCTCAAGACAGAAACCCTCGGGTTCCTGTCCGTCCCAGGACTCTACGCTGCGATAGGAATTGAGCGGGACGCAAGCATGCCGCAATTCTCCGACCATTGTTTCACGGGCTGCTACCCTACACGGCTGGTCGATCACATGCGGGATGAAAGCGGCAAGGAACGTCAGCTTTCGCTTCTGGACTAATTTTGACCAGCCGATTAGGCCGCCTGCATGGATAAACGTATTACCCTCGTTACCGGCGCCTCCCGTGGCATCGGTCATGCTGCAGCGCTCGAACTTGCACGCCGTGGCCATCACATTGTCGCAACAGGCCGCTCCAAGCTTGCCTTGGAAAAGCTGGACGACGCCATAAAGGCCGAAGGTGGCAGCTCGACGCTGGTGCCTATGGACCTCAAGGACAAAACCGCCTTTGAGACTCTTGGCCAGGCCCTTGCCGAACGGTTCGGCCGTCTGGACTCCCTGCTTGGTAATGCCGGCGTGTTAGGCACGCTCGGCCCACTACAAGCCGTGGGGCCACGCAGTTTTGAAGAAACGATCGACGTGAACCTGACCGCCAACTGGCGATTGATCCGCGCGATGGCGCCTCTCCTTCAACGCTCAGAGAGCCCGCGCGCGGTCTTTGTCACATCAGGGGTCGTGCCACGTCCTCGCGCCTTCTGGGGGCCTTACCAAGCTTCCAAGGCGGGGCTGGAAGGGCTTGTGGCCGCATGGGCCGACGAGAACGAAAACATGGCCCTGCGCGTCAACCTCTTCGATCCGAGCGCCACGCGCACCGGTATGCGCGCTGAAGCCATGCCGAGCGAGGACCCGATGACTCTTCCGACACCGGAAGAAGTTGTACAGAAGCTCGCGCCGCTCCTGGAAGCAAGCGAGTCACGTACAGGGGCGCGGATTTCCTATAAGGACTAAGTTCGGTAGAGCTTGGACCCATCTTGTAAAGCGCAACTGATAGGCAAGTATCTCACTACTTCTTCCGCCGTGGTCTTTGCTGGCCCTTGTCGGCGTAGGGGTTATTTCCCTGACGCACGAAGAGACGGATCGGTACGCCCATCATATCGAACGCTTCGCGGATCCCGTTGATCAGGAAGCGCTTGTATTGCTCTGGCATATGCTCGCCGCGCGAAGCGATAAGCACGAACGTTGGCGGACGGGCCTTCATCTGCGCCATATAGCGCGGCTTGATGCGCTTGCCGTGAACAGCCGGAGGCGGGTGGCGCTCGATCGTGTAGCGCAGCCAGCGATTGAGATCGCCAGTCTTCACCCGCGCCGACCAGTCATCATACACTTTCGCAATTGCAGGCATGAACCGGTCCACGCGCTTGCCGGTCAATCCCGAAAGCGTAACGACGGGCGCACCTTTGGCATTCGGCAGCAGGCGTTTTGCGAGATCCGTGAGCTCCCGCATCTTCTGCGCGTGGTTTTCCACCGTGTCCCATTTGGAAATCACGAAGACGAGACCACGCCCCTCACGAACAGCAAGGTCAGCAATCTGCAGGTCCTGCTTTTCGAACGCGTCATCAGGATCCATGACCAGCGCAATGATGTCGGCATATTTGAGGGAACGGACGGTTTCACCAGTCGACATGCGTTCCAGACGCTCCTGGACCTTCGACTTGCGCCGCAGACCGGCCGTATCGACCAGCTTGATACGGCGTCCCTCATATATCCAGTCAACCGCAATGGAATCACGCGTAATACCTGCTTCCGGCCCGGTAAGAAGGCGCTGCTCGCCAATCAACTGATTGATCAACGTAGATTTGCCTGCGTTTGGGCGCCCGACAATGGCCAGACGGATCGGCCGTTTCTTCGCTTCTTCACGTGCGGCAAGTTGGGCTTCCGCTTCAGCGGCATCATCAATACCCGCTGCTTCCAGCGCGGATGTCAGCTCATCTTCCGAGAGATTCGGATCATCGACATCAATCTCAGCCATACGGTCGAGAATCTCGTCATCGAAGCCTTCTCCCTCGGCAGCATCTTCCTCGGTGAAAGCAGCTTCAAATGCTTCTTCACCGAGCGCCAGGCGAATCGCTGAATAGAGATCCCCAAGCCCTTCGCCGTGAGCACCCGAAAGACCAACAGGCTCACCAAAGCCAAGCCCCCAGGCTTCCGCAATGCCAATATCGCCCTGCCGGCCTTCCGCTTTGTTGGCTGCCAGCACGACCGGCAGGTCAGCCTTGCGCAGGACCTCTGCGAATGTTTCATCCGTCGGCGTAACACCGTCGCGCGCATCGATCAGGAAGAGTGCCAGCTCCGCTTCGCGTATCGCGACTTCCGTCTGCTGGCGCATGCGCGCTTCCAGCGACTCGTCATATGCGTCCTCGAACCCGGCGGTATCAATAAGGGTCAGCGGCAGGTCAGCCAGACGTCCGGAAGCCTCTTTCCGGTCACGCGTCACACCCGGCTGGTCATCCACCAGCGCAAGCTGCTTGCCCGCAAGCCGGTTGAACAGCGTCGATTTACCGACATTCGGCCGCCCGACAATCGCAATCTTCAACGGCATGAGCCGCCCCTTCCCGATACGCCCGGATTATCCGGAACAAAACGCAGCCCTTAACGGATTGCGATGAGGCGCGCATTATCCGTCAGCACAAACACCTTATCGCCAACTGAAATCGGCTCGAGATAAACAGGGTCCTTGAGCTCCAGGCTGCCAATCCGTTCACCCGTTTGAGGTGACAGGCTAATTAGGCCGCCAAGTGAGTTTACGACGATCACCTGGTTCGATGCGACAAGCGGTCCCGCATAGGATATGCGACCCTTCTTCTTTTCCTGCTTTTCATACCGGCGCAGCTCTGCCACCCAGAACACTTTGCCGGTATTCGCCTGAATGGCAGCAATTCGGCCATCCGTGCCACTGACAAAGATATAGTTGCCGGCCAGTGCTGGTGCCGAGGTCGAACCGACGGGCTGGACCCAGACACGATTGCCGGACCGGCCATCAATGGCGGCCATGACACCTGACTGGTTGGCGGCGAAAACAAGTCCCCCGCCGATCACAGGGCGCGAGGCGATATCGTTGATCGAGGAAATGGGCGTGAATCTGCCCGGGCGCGAGAGGGCTTCGTTCCAGAGCCGGCGTCCATTGGCAGCCAGATAGGCGATGATCTCGCCCGATGAGTAGGGCGTAATCACGATGTCCTCAATCGCGGCAGAACTGGGCGAGCCAAGGACACGCGCAGACTCGGCAATTGCCTGATCAGACCAGATGACCTGTCCAGTCTCCACGTTCAGAGCAAAAACTTCATTATTGTTCGAGGACACATAGGCGCGACCGTCCTTGATGGTTGGCGAGCCCGTCATCGGCGCTTCCATGTCCGTGCGCCAGAGCTCACCGCCATTTGACGGATCAAGAGCCGCAACAAAACCGAAACCACTTGCAACGATCAGTTTGTTGTCAGAGAGCGCAATGCCTGACCCTACCCCAATTTCATCGCGGCTGTTTCCGGAATCCAGCTTCCGCTGCCACAGGCGGTCGCCTGTATTGATATCAAACGCCCGTACAGTCTGACGGGAGTCGATCACATAAATGACTGTTTCACTTGCGACAGGTGGTGTCGTAAGTGCCGATTTACGTGTTGAGCCCTTACCAGCATCAATACTCCAGGCGATCTGGAGATCCTTGGCAGCATCGACATGACCAGCCGTCTTGGTCGCCTGCGCGCCAGCTTGCGGCCAGCTCTCAAGGCGGGTTGCCTCTGGAAGGGTAATCTCCGTCGAAGCGAGATCGCTATCGGCTTCGATAACTTCGTCGCCAAGGACCATCTCGATACGCCCCTCTCTCTCTTCTTCGGAGAGGCGTTGTTTCTCATCATTGCCAAAATCGAGGATGGAACAGCCGCCAAGGGTGAGCACGAGTATTCCGCCCACGCTCATACGCAGGATTTGCGACGTGATCATTCTGGTTGCTCTCCATTAGTTGAGGGCGTTTCACTGTCTATCTCGTCAGCCGGCGCGCTGCCCTGTTCGGCCGCTTCGGCACCTGAGTCAGCGTTTTCAACCGGCAATGCGGCCAGCGCGGACGTCGCCCGCTGCTGCACACCTTGCGGCACATTGGCTAGAAAGCGCAGCTCGTTGAAAGCCTGCCGCGCATAGGCATAGTCCTGTTCGTCCGCCGCCTTGGAAGCGATCAACTCCAGTGCCAGAGCCCCAAAAGCCGACTCTTCTTCTGCGAGACTGCTGAGATACGTTTCGGTCTCGGCCCGCGACATGGACCCGGATTTCAGGTAGGCCGCTTTCAGCAGGGAAAGCTTACCAATCGGCGTTTCCGTATTGGCTGCACGCTCAAGTGCCGCAATCGCCGAACTCTGATCGCCACTTCCCTGAATACGGGTTTCAGCGAGGAAGTTGGCCGCAACGGGCGCAATCCGCGCACCGGAAGCAGCCAGATCCTCAAAGCCACTCGCTGCTTGTTGAAAGTCCTGGGACCCAAGCGCATCGGCAGCCGCTTCGAACTCCAGCGCACTGGCTTCCACGGTCTGTGAACTGCGATGCTCCAGATACTGGTGCAATGCCACGCCGCCAATCAGGAGAGCCGCGGCAAGATAGGCAAAAACGCCGTATTTCTTCCACAACCGCGCTGCGCGATCCTGACGCAGGCCTTCTTCAACTTCCTCAAAGATATCAGCCACTTGGCATACTCCAATGCTGAACCGTCACCAGATTCTCGCGCACCCTAACCCCGGGGCCCTGCCCCGGCAACGCGTGAAAGCGGTTCACTTTATTGTTTCGACAGCTTGTAGGTTTCCGCCTTGCCTGGAAAGCGACGGCTACGAACATCTCCTGCATACGCTTCCGCCGCCTTGCCGATCTCGTTGCGCATGTCGTGATACCGGCGTACAAATTTCGGCGTCCAGTCAAAATAGCCAAGCATGTCCTGTGTAACGAGCACTTGGCCATCACAGGTTGGCGAGGCTCCGATACCGATCGTCGGACACGCAACAGCTTTGGTTATCTCCTCGGCGAGATCTTCCGCAACGCCTTCAACAACAATGGCAAATGCACCCGCTTCTTCTGCGGCTTTCGCTTCTTCCATCACGCGCGCGCGTTCATCTGAATTGCGTCCCTGTGCCTTGAAACCGCCCGTTACATTGATGGCCTGCGGGCGTAGTCCGACATGCCCCATAACCGGCACACCTCGCTCGACCAGATGCGCGATCTGGTGCGCAGTGTACGTGCCGCTCTCGAGTTTCACAGCCTGGCAGCCGGTCTCCTTCATGATGCGGGCGGCATTCTCGAAAGCCGTATCGGAGTTCGTCTCATAAGAGCCGAACGGCATGTCCACGACCACGAATGCCTTCTTCGAACCGCGCATCACGGCCTGTCCATGCAGGATCATCATGTCCATGGTGACACCGACGGGTGTGTCCAGACCGTGCACAACCATACCGACAGAATCACCGACAAGCAGCAAGTCACAATGATCATCAAGTATGGATGCCGTTGGGGCATCATATGCCGTCAGGCAGACAATCGGCTCGCCTCCCTTGGCGGATACAATATCCTTTACCGTCTTGCGGCGCGTAATAGTCTGTTTCGACATTCTGCTCTCCAATCAGGGCCTTGGAGGCCAAGGACAGTGTCCTCCTAGCAGAGCGCTATGCCCAAGGCCAAGCCACGATGTCGGCACAATGATGGTGTGTATCGTACCAGCCTGTCACATCGGCAGAACCGGGACACCAAACAGGATCGGATGAAGCCAGAAAATCAGCACCAGCCAGAAGCCCAGCCCCGCGGCGACTGCCACCAGGTCCCCGGACAGCTTGGCTTTCACTTCAGCAGGTGGTCCGTTGTCCCCGCGTTTCTTAAGCATGACCCGGTCAATAATGGCGTAGGCAAGGAAGCTGCCGAAAAGCAGGATCGAATTAAGCTCGCCATTTGCCAGCAGATGCCCGGCAGCCCAGAGTTTTACGCCGACTAGCATCGGGTGTTTCAGCGTCTTCTTGATATGTCCTGATGGCGTGTAGGCGGCAAACAGGATCATGAATGCGAAAAGCTGGATCAGGATATTGAAATGCTTCGTCCAGACCGGAGGCTGCCAGACCAGCATGGCCGGGCGCATCGCGTCATAACCGAAAGCGATCAGGATCACCCCGGCGATCGCGACCAGGCTATAAAGCCCCATATAAGGCCCTTCTCCTAGCCGGGTTCGCAGATCCTCTCCCGGTGCTCGGGAGCGAAATGTTGTAAACAGATGGGCCCCGAAAAACAGGACCAGGCCGGCAAGCAAATATCCCATCATAACCCTCCCAGGCAGCAGCCCTCGACCATGCCGCGAATGACGCCGATCAGCAAGCTTAGCGGCGATTGTGAAGAGGACAGATCCTTCCAGCCCTGCTAGGGGCATTCACAGGACAAACAGGATATCTATGAGCACGACCCGAACAGCCATAATCTCAGGTGGCGGCATAGGCGGGCTGACCGCCGCTCTCTGTCTCGTAAAAAAGGGCTGGGCCGTGCAGGTCCTTGAACGCGCACCGGTCCTTGAAGCGGTCGGCGCCGGGTTACAGCTAAGTCCCAATGCCGTGAGAGTCCTGGACGCGCTTGGGCTTGGCGAGGAAATCCGAGAGGTTGCGTTCGAGCCGGAGGCTCTCGAACTCAGGCTGGGAAAGTCTGGACAGGGTATCTTTCGTATTCCCACAGGCGCTGCCGCCCACCTGCGATGGGGAGCGCCCTATCTTCATATACACCGCGCCGATCTGATAAGCGTATTGAGCGATGCGCTTCGGACCAGCGCAAGGGCTGAAACTTGCTTAGGCACAAGCGTCACAGGCTATGTGCAGACAGGCAATGACCCTCAACTCCATCTTAAAGCGTCAGCGCCCCTTACAGCTAACCTCGTAATCGGGGCAGACGGCCTTCATTCAACCATCCGCACACAAATGCACGGGCCGGACAGGCCTCGGTTTACCGGCAATCTCGCCTGGCGTGCGGTCGTGCCGATGGACAGGCTGGAAAATCCACCACCGCCTACTGCCTGCGTATGGGCCGGCCGGGGCCGTCACGCCGTGACCTACCGTCTGCGCGGGGGCAAGCTTGTCAATTTTGTAGGTGTCGTCGAGCGTCAGGACTGGAAAGGCGAGAGCTGGACAGAGAAAGGCAAATGCGAAGAAGCACTGGAGGACTTTGACAACTGGGCCGCACCGGTTACGGAGCTCATTAGCAAGGCGGATACGCATTACCGCTGGGCCCTGTTCGACCGCCCGCCCCTGCGACGCTGGCATGACGGCGCAGTCACCCTGCTTGGAGATGCCTGTCACCCGATGCTCCCCTTTATGGCGCAGGGGGCTGCCATGGCCATAGAAGACGCATGGGTGCTGGCCGAAAAGGTGACGGAGGCCGATGCGGTCGAGGCCGGAATTGTCCGCTACGAAGCCATCCGCAAACCACGCACTTCACGCCTACAGGCCGCTTCACTCGGCAACATGAGCACTTTCCATCGCAAGACGCTACTAGGCCAGGTCGCAACGTACGCACCGATGTGGCTTGCCGGGCATATTCTTCCGGGTTTTGTCCGCTCAAGGCAGGACTGGATCTATGGCTATGACGTTACTGCGATGGATCAATAATGACGCGCCCCACAACCCGGCGTTGATCCATCTCGCCAAAGGCCTCGCGCCAATCATTCAGGCTGTAGATTCCATGCACATGCGGGCGCACAGCCTTTTCACTGACGAGCTTCCAAACCGCTTCCATATTCTCACGGCCTTTCTCAGGGAACTTGCGGCCATACTCTCCGGCTCTGACGCCAACAACGGAAAACCCTTTGATCAAGGGCATGTTCACACCGATTTGCGGTATCCGGCCGGACGCAAATCCGACCACCAGAAGCCGCCCGTCAAATCCGATGCAGCGCACGCTTTCATCGAACACATCCCCACCAACGGGATCATAGATCACATCAGCACCTCCCCCGGTCATTTCCTTGACCTGCTGGCGAAAGCCCTCGTTTACATTGATCACTGCGTCTGGCGCATAGGCCTGTCTGATCTTTTCCAGCTTTTCATCGCTGGAAGCCGTCGCAATCACCCTGGCACCGAGATGCTTGCCGAGGTCGACCGCCGCAAGGCCGACACCACCGGCCGCACCATGCACAAGCAGCCATTCGCCCAGCTGGATATTTGCCCGGCGCACGAGTGACACATAGGCCGTAAGATAGGCCGAACCGACAGCCGCAGCTTCAGCATGATCGAGATGGTCAGGAATCTTCCGTGCACGGTCTGCCGGGTAGACACCGTACTCTGCAAAAGCGCCGCCCAGACCGCCTGTCACAACACGGTCGCCAACATCAAAACCGCTTACTCCTGTCCCGACAGCAGCGACCTCACCCGAAACATCTCCGCCCGGCGTGAAGGGGAGCTCTGGCTTGTGCTGGTAGCCGCCCTTCGTCATCAGCAGGTCCGGAAAGCCAAGGCTGCCTGCCCTGATTTTCAACAGTATCTCCCCCTGCCCCGGTTGCGGCACCTCAATCTCCCGGACCTGGCATCCAGCGTACGCCTCGGCCAGTTTCTCGACACGTAGGGCGCGCATGGTTTCTGGAAGGGACATGGGTAGACTCCAAAGCTGTACTGGAATTTCCGTCAGACCTAGGCGAGGCCCACATACCCTGTCCATGCTGACACAGGGTGAGCCTCTTCAGTTTTCCGTCCAGGCAAGCCAGTCATTGTCTTGGCCCTGCTTTGCCGCCAAGACGTCAGGAGATGTCGTCACTCGAGGTCTCCAGCCGTGATTCTTCTATATCTTCTGTTTATCCTCACCGGACCTTTTGCCGGTTACATGGCCGCCTGGCTCGCGCATCAATGGCCAACTGAAACCCATGACGCCTCAACTCAAAATGGTCATGACAGATGGTTCTTTGCAGCCGGCGCGTTTGCAGGTCTGCTCGTCGCCCTCAGCGCATATGCCTTCGCACCAGCCGGCACTTTCATACTCTCATGCCTTTTCGGCTGGACCTTGCTCGCCCTCGCTACAACCGACCTGAAGCACTATATACTGCCCGATCCCCTGAACCTGACAGCAGCAGGGCTTGGCCTCATCATGATATGGCTGACACAGTCAGCTTCATGGGCCGAACACCTGATTGGCGGACTGGCCGGATTTGGCGTCCTGTTCGCCGTGGAAGTCAGCTACAGGCTGTTGCGTGGACAGGAAGGGCTTGGGCGCGGTGACGCTAAACTTCTTGGCGCACTCGGACTCTGGGTTGGCTGGACACGGCTGCCGGACATATTGCTTGTCGCCTCACTGACCGGCCTGTTTGCCGTTCTTGCAGTGCGCTGCATTGGCGGCCCCCGCTTAAACCGCACCTCTGCCGTAGCCTTCGGGCCGTGGCTGGCCCTAGCTGGCTGGGTCGCATGGCTTAGTGGCCCCTTGCTGGTCCCCGCCCCTTAGAAGCGGGCCAGGTTCGGCTATTCAGCGGGTGTGTCGGTAACGTCCTCATTGGCTTTCATGACCTTCAGTTCGTCACGCATGCCAAGATACAGGCTGATACAGCAGGCGAGCACAATCGAAGTAAAAGGCAAGGCTGCCGTAATCGTCCCAGCCTGAAGCGACTGAAGCGTCGCCTTGCCACCGCCGTACAGCAGCATTGAGGCGGTAACCCCCAGCATACAGGCCCAAAAGACGCGTTGCGGCACAGGCGCATCGGTCTTTCCGCCAGACGTGATCGCATCAACAACCAATGCACCGGAGTCTGCTGATGTCACGATGAACACAACCAGCAGAAAGATCGCCGCGGCAGAAGTAATCGCAGCCAGCGGCATGCTGTCCAGCATCTGGAAAAGCGTCATGGAAGCAGTCGTCATGCCCTCTGCCAGGTCTCCTTGGCCGTTCTCGAACTGCTGGATGGCTGTTTCACCGAATGTCGTGAACCAGATCACGCTGATTGCGATCGGCGCCAGGATTACCACGGTCATGTACTCGCGTACCGTGCGCCCGCGGGAAATTCGGGCAATGAACATGCCGACAAAAGGCGACCAGGAAATCCACCAGGCCCAATAGAATATCGTCCAGTCATGGAACCAGGCCTGATCGTTCCGCCCGATCCAGCTCGAAAGAGCCGGCGCATCGACAATATAAGCCAGAAGGTTCTGGCCAAAGCCTGTAATGATGGTCAGCGTCGGGCCAAGGATGAAGACAAACACCATCAGAACCAGCGCAATGCTCATATTTATGTTGGACAGAAGCTTCACACCGCCATCCATACCCCGCAGGACCGAGATCACAGCCAGACCGGTTATGCTGAGCACCAGCCCGATCTGCATGGCAAGTGTGACAGGACGGTCAAGCAGGTAAGCCAGACCGCTGCTGGCCTGTGTTGCGCCGATACCGATCGTCGTCGCCAGCCCGAAAACCGTTGAAATCACAGCCAATGTATCAATGACATGTCCCCAGACGCCCCAGACGCGCTCACCCAAGATCGGATAGAAAGCCGCACGGATCGTCAGCGGCAGACCCTTGTTATAGGCAAAGAACCCGAGCGCCAGACCAACAACGGCATAGACAACCCACGCTGACGCGCCCCAGTGGAAAAGCGTCGCACTGAAAGCGAGCCGGCGCGCCTGTTCGGTCTCTGGCTCGACATTGAAAGGTGTGCCGAACCAGTCTGAATAATACGCCAGCGGTTCTGCCGAACCATAGAACATGAACCCGATGCCGACACCGGCGGCAAATAGCATGGCAATCCATGAATGGACCGCAAATTCCGGTCTGGCATCGACCCCACCAAGCCGGATACGACCGAGTGGTGATATGGCAAGCGCCAGACAGAAGAAGATTAGGATAACGGGCGTAACTGCAAATAACCAGTCAAAGGTCTCAAGCGTCCACCCTCGTGAAGACTCGAGGCCGACAGCCGTCGCATCTGGAAAGACCAGCGAAGCGATCGCGAACAGAATGACCAGTCCGGCACTGAGGAAGAAAACCGGGTTGTGAATGTCCAGTCCCATCCACATGACATTGTCTTGCCCAACCTCGTAATCGGTCTCGTATTCAGATTGATAATCTGCATCACTCATAAGAAGCTCACCCGTGGCGTCGGTATCAATTCATTTGCTTGTCGAAGTAATTCTGTTTGAGCTGTCGACCACATATGCAAGGTAACGCCAAGCAACAAAACATTCCTTCCACATGTGACATATCTGTCACTATCTGACAGCACATTGATTTTACGTATTATTTTTTATGCTACCCTTAACATGGATCAACTGCAACCTGGTGACGACTGCCGAAATCCTTTTACGAATCGAAATATCACCCTAATTGCTACGCTGGCTTAGCGCCTGTCCATTTTTTAATGGCGCTACCGTCGCTTCAGGCTCCGTTTCTTGACGGGCCATAGACGTCAGTTTGAACAATGATGGGGAATATCCATGAACACACTTCGGGGTGGAGCATCCTTGCTCGCCATAGGGGCATTGCTGACAAGCGTCCCCGCCGTGGCACAACAAGCCAGCACCGATCAACCGGCTGCCCAGCAGGACCGCCGGCTGCAAGCCGTCACCGTGACCGCAACCAAGCGTACCGAGAGCGCGCAGGACATCCCGGTGACCGTCAATGCACTCGGCGAGATCGAACTCGACCAGCTGGGCGTCAAGAACTTCACCGACTATCTCGTCCAGCTTCCGGGCGTGACCGCCGGTGGTTCCGGTCCTGGCCAGAACACAATCTACATTCGCGGCCTCGCATCGACGACGCCTAACCTGACGGTTGCAGGCGTTGCCGGTCTCGCACCGAATGTCAGCTTCTATCTTGATGAGCAGCCGCTGGCACAGCCGGGCCGTAACCTGGACGTCTATGCCGCCGACATCGAGCGCGTCGAGGTTCTCTCCGGCCCTCAAGGTACACTTTTCGGTGCCAGTTCACAGGCCGGTACGGTTCGCATGATCACGAACAAGCCTGACTTCACAGGCTTTGACGCTGGGCTGAAGACCTCAAGCTCTTTCACCGATGGCGGTGAGATGAGCAACAGTGTCGAAGCCATGATCAACGTGCCCGTAAATGACAAGCTCGCACTCCGTGCAGTCGTCTACAATGACACGCAAGGCGGTTATATCGACAATGTCGGCGGCACGCTGACTGTCGAGGAGTCGGCCCGTTTTCGCCCAGCCGGGACGGTCCGCGCCAATGGTACAGTTGTCCAGCCGCGCCGTGGTGGCTTCCAGGCAGGCGCTGACCTTTCCAACGTAAACTTCATTCCGGCAGACAACGGAACGATTGCTGAAGACGACATCAACGACGTCAACTATCAGGGGTTCCGCTTCAGCGGTAAGTATCTCATCAATGAGGATTGGGACCTCCTGATCCAGCATTCGCAGCAGAAGATCGATGCCGACGGTGTTTTCTCCGCTGACCCTGAGCTTGATGACTACGACATCACTCGCTTCACGCCGGAGGAGCTTGAAGACAAGTTCCATAACACCTCATGGACACTTGAAGGCCGTATCGGCGCTCTCGAGGCCGTTTATACCGGTGCCTACACCGAGCGCACGACAGACCAGGTCGTCGACTATTCCGACTACCTCTTCGTCGGTCAGTACCTGCCTTATTATATCTGTGACGCCTCCGTGAGCTATCCGGGTGCCGGCAACGCGCCATCAGGCACATGCTACGCGCCGAACCTCTCTGTGGTTTCCCACTCGGAAACCGAGGTCCAGACACACGAACTGCGCTTCAACACGCCGGATGAGCACCGCATCCGCGCCACCTTTGGTGCATTCTACAGCGATCTCGAACTGGCAGAGCGTAATGACTACGTCTATCCGGGCACAGCTGTTGTCGAAGGCTTCAACGGCGAGACCGGCTTCGCGCCGAACTACCCGCTGACAAACACGGATGTAACTGGCGAAATCAACTCGGCATTCCCGGGTTACTTCAGTGAAGCAGGCCCCTTCCCGTCCGGAGTCGGCTTCCGTAACGATGTACTTCGTACCGACAAGAAACTCGGCCTCTTCGGTGAGACCACTTTCGACATCAGCAACCAGCTTGCCCTGACAGTCGGTGCGCGCTGGTACGATATCGAGGTTGACCTGAAAGGCAGTGCAAACTCGTCCTTCGGCAATCTTGGCCAGGATACGGACTCCCAGCAGTTCGGCACCAACATCTCCTTCATCTACGGTCCGAACGGACCTGAAGCCGCCCCGGACAAGGCTGCCACGGATGGTGTGATCTACAAGGTCACGGGTGAGTGGACACCAACAGAAGACCTGCTCTTCTACGGCACCTATTCCGAAGGTTTCCGCGCCGGTCTGCTGAACCGCCCCGGCGGCACGCAAGGTCCTGGTGACTATGTCGTGCCTTATGCCGTCGACACCGATGACGTGAAGAACTACGAGATTGGCTGGAAAACCGAGCTGCTCGACAATTCACTCCGCTTCAACGGCGCAGCTTTCTTCGTCGACATTGAAGGTCTCCAGACCACGATCTTTGATCCGTCAATCGTGAACCTTTTCTATTCGGACAACGCAGCGAACGCCGAACTGAAGGGGATCGAGGGTGACTTTACATGGGCGCCGAGGGCCATTGACGGCCTCACCTTTGCCGGTGCCTTCTCGTTGCTCGATACCGAGGTCAAGGAAGTCCTGGTCCCGACCGAAGATGTGAAGGAAGGCTCCGAGCTTGCCTTCGCCCCTTCCTATCAGGGTAATCTGCGTCTTCGCTATGAGTGGGACCTTGAGCAGGAGATCGCCGGTCAGCGTCTGCGCGCTCACGTCATGCCGCAAGTTGTCTTCTCGGACAGCTCGTTCACCGACATCATCGAGATCAACAAGATGGAGATCGATGGCTACACCACGCTTGGTGGCACGCTCGGTGTATCGGCTGACCAGTGGTCGGCAGAACTGTTCGCAACGAACCTCACGAACGAGTATGCCGAACTCAGCGGCAGCTTCATCTTCGACCGTGAGCGTGTGACGCCCATGCGGCCACGTACGATCGGCCTGCGTCTCCAGTACGACTACTAGGTTTGCATTCGCAGCCTTGAACCCATCCGCAGCGCCCCGTTTAATCGGGGCGCTGCATTTTTATGTGACGGAAGACCATGACCACCGAAGCCACGTCCAATGCCGATAGCCTTAAGGCAGTAAAATCAATGATGCAGGCTGGCCGCTTCGATGAGGCCGCCGGCCGCCTGGACGATCTCCTCACCGGTGAGCCGGAAAACCAGGACGCGCTATACATGGCCGCTGCCACGGCCCGCTACCGCGAGCGGCATGCAGAGGCGTTCAGCTTTCTCGATAGGCTGAAACGCGTTGCGCCAGATTTTGGTCGTGCTTTCCAGGAAGAAGGCCATCTCCTGCGCCAGCTGGACAAACCCGCCGAGGCGCGAACCGCTTTCCAGCGGGCCGTGCGTTACAATCCTGCCCTGATCGCCAGCTGGACAGCCCTCACGGAACTGAACCAGGCTCTCGGAGACACAGCTTCTGCCCAGGAATGCGCCGCTCAACGCCAACGCCTTCAGCAGCTGCCCCGTGAACTTCTGGCCGTCACCAACTTCATTCATGAAGGCCGTGTCCTTCACGCCGAGCGCATTGTCCGTGCCTTCATGCAGCAGAACCCGCGCCATATTGAAGGCATGCGGCTTCTGGCGGACATCGGCACCCGGCTCGGCGTGCATGAAGATGCCGATTTCCTGCTCGAAACGGCTATCGAACTCCAGCCAGACAATCCGCAACTGAAGATCGATCACATTCAAGTCCTTCGTAAACGCCAGAAATACGAAGCCGCGCTCGCTCAGGCAGAGAAACTGCTGGCACATGATCCGGAAAGCCCGGTCTTCAGATCTATCTACGCCATCGAGTGCATGCAGGCGGGCGAGTACGACAAGGCACTTTCTGTCTTCGATGAGGTCCTGGCAAGCCTGCCTGATGACCTCTCAACGCTGACTTCCCGTGGCCACGCATTGAAGACGGCTGGCCGAACAGATGACGCAATCGCTTCTTACCAGAAAGCTGTCTCGATCGATCCGCAACATGGCGATGCATGGTACGCTCTCGCAAATCTCAAGACGTTCAGGTTCAAGGACCAGGACATCGAAACGATGCTCGCTGCCAAGCAGGACCCGAACCTCTCCTTCATGGGCAGGGTCCACATCGCTTTCGCGCTCGGCAAGGCGTTCGAGGACAAGGGCGATATCGATGCAGCCTTCTCCAACTACAGTGAAGGCAACGCGCTCAAGAAAATCCAGACCCGCTATACGACTGAACAGATGCAGGAAGAGTTTGCCGCACAGAAACGTCACTGCACGGCCGACCTGTTCGAGATGAAGGCCGGCACCGGTCATGAAGACCCTGCTCCGATCTTTATCGTCGGCCTCCCGCGGGCGGGCTCGACCCTTATCGAGCAGATCCTCGCTTCCCATAGCCAGGTCGATGGCACATTGGAGCTGCCCAACATTCTTTCGCTCGCCCATGGGCTGCGCGGACGCAAACAGGTGACTGACCGCGAGCGCTATCCTCGTATTCTACATGACTTACCTGAAGAAGAGCTCGAAGCTCTGGGCAGGGACTATATCGAGAATACCGCGATCCACCGTCAGGGGGCGCCATTCTTTACAGACAAGATGCCCAATAATTTCAGGCATATTGGCCTCATCCACATGATCCTGCCAAACGCGAAGATCATTGATGCCCGCCGCGAGCCGATGGCCTGCTGCTTTTCAGGATTCAAGCAGCTCTTCGCGGAAGGACAGGAATTCAGCTACAGCCTCGAAGACATTGGGCACTACTATCGCGGCTATGTCGACCTCATGGATCACTGGGACAACGTCCTGCCTGGCAGGGTCCTTCGCGTACAACACGAGGATGTCGTGGAGGACCTTGAAGGGCAGGTCCGACGCATCCTCGAGTATTGTAACCTGCCGTTCGAGCAGGCCTGTGTCGACTTCCACAAGACCCACCGCGCCGTACGAACAGCCAGCTCCGAACAGGTACGCCAGCCGATCAGCCGCGCAGGCCTTGATCAATGGCAGAAATTCGAAAGCCATCTCGGCCCGCTCAAGGCAGCTCTGGAAAATCGCAACAACACCTGAAATACGCACGTTCCATGGATCAGAAGACCACAGACGCCCTCATTGCACTGCGCCGCATCCAGCGGCGGACTGAGCTCTACGCCCGGTCGCTGGCTCAGGCCACGGGCCTGAGCGTTTCACAGCTGAAGGTTCTACAGCTCCTGTCCGGGGTCCGGTCTGCCACAGCCGGTGAGCTTGTCCGCATGACAGCCCTGAGCAATGCGTCGATCACATCCCTGATAGACAAGCTGGAACGTCTCGGCCTTGTCAGCCGTCAGAAGGACGAGGCGGATGGCCGCCGTGTTGTTCTCGTTCTGGAAGAGGCTGGCCTAAATGTCCTGCGCTCGGCGCCAAACCCGCTTCAGGATCACTTCGAACTTCTTTTTGTGGACTTGCCGGAGTGGGAGCGCTCAATGATCGTCTCTACACTCGAACGTGTGGCGCAGATCGTCGATGCCCGTTCAGAAATCACCGACTCCGAACCCATTCTTGATGTCGGCCTTTTCGACGAACCTGCCCGTCCCTGAATGCGATTTTGGGCTCGACGGCTAATAGCCTCTCTTCACATCCACTGAAGCAGGCGGCTCGCCTGATTGCATATAAGCTTCCAGCAATTCACAAAAACGTTCGATCGTATCCACCGTCCGCGTCGGCCCTGAAACATGAGGCGTCACCGTGACATCCGGATGCGCCCAGCGCCAGTCATCCTCCGGCAAAGGCTCGACCTCGAATACGTCCAGAATGGCTGCAGCAATATTGCCGTCTGCCAGCGCCTGCCTCAACGCGCCGGAATCCAGCGTCGCCCCGCGGCCAATATTGATGAGAAGCGCGTTATTCAGCGCCTTCAGCATGCCAGCGCCAACGACACCTTCTGTATCCGGTGTCGATGGAAGCGCGAGTATGACGATGTCTGCCTGCTCCAGCCCCTCGGGATCAGCAAAGGTCATCACATCGTCAAACCCCTCTCGCGGGGTACCGCTGCGAGAATACCCGAGAACTTTTGCGCTCAAGGACCTGAAAATATTAGCAATACTGGCTCCGATAGCGCCTGTGCCCAGTATGGCAACACGGCAATCGAACAGCTGCTCCGCCACAGCGCCCTGCTTGTCCCAGCGCCGGTCTCGCGCCAGATTCTCCCGCCACCGCATCTTCTGCAAATGGGCCAGAGCATAAGCGAGGCAGTATTCGCCAATCTGCTCCCCCATCCGCCCCGTTGTCCGCGTGATGACCGGTGCCATATCGATGTCAGTGATCGCGTCACATAGATAATCCACACCTGCCCCGGCCGCATGAACCCAGTCATAGCTTTCCAGCGCCTCATCCGTTGGCGGGCGAAAACCAAGCAGAACTTTCAGCCCTGATGTTTCAAAAGGCCCATCGGAAAAGCGCAAGTCCGGGAAACGCTCCGCGATTGCGGCCCGAATTTCGGGAGCATTCTTGTCATGGATTCGCAGGGTTATGTCGTCACGCGTCCAGGCCATTCGCTCGCTCAACCCGCGCTGTTTTCGTTGAACTGATCACGCAAGGCCTTCCGGTTCAATTTCCCGACAGCTGTCTTGGGGATTGCCTCAACAAACTCGACACCGCGCGGCTTCTTGTAGGAGGCCGTTCGTTCAGCAGTAAAGGCGATGATGTCGTCGGCCGCTGCCTTCACACCGTCCTTAAGCGCAACGACTGCTGTGACAGCCTCAACCCATTTCTCATCCTTGATCCCAATTACGGCGCACTCAGCCACGGCCGGATGCGCCATCAGTACATCTTCGACCTCCCGTGGATAGACATTGTAGCCGCCGGTTATGATCATGTCCGATGTACGGTCCTTGAGGTGCAGAAGCCCGCCTTCATCAAACACGCCCATGTCCCGCGTACGCAGCCAGCCGCCCTCCATGAATGTCTCAACATTGAGCTGGGGGGCATCGTAATAGCCGAGCATACGCTGCGGGGCACGCACCGCGATCTCGCCCATCTCACCTGGAGCAACATCCTTGCCTGCGTCATCGACAAGACGGATGGCCACATCTAGTGCAGGGCGTCCACAAGCTCCCAATGCATCGCCCTCATGATCTTCTGGACGAAGTACGGCGACCGCAAGTGGACACTCCGTCTGTCCATAATACTGCCAGAAAAGCTCCTGCCCCCATGCGGCCATGGCCTCTTCGATCACAGGACGCGGCATTGGCGAGGCACCATAGATCACCTGACGCAAATGGCCTTTTCCAGCTTCCGTGAAACCTGGCTGCCCCAGCAGCATCTGTAACATCGTCGGCACAAGGTTGATGGCTGTGACTTCATGCACATCCAGCAGTCGAAGGTATTCCCGCGGCTCGAAGGCACTCATGATGACCGTGCGTCCGCCACGCAGCCAGTAGGGCAACACAAATACGCCGCTTGCGTGAATAAGCGAAGCAGCATGCAGCATCGTATCTCCCGGCTGCACATTGATGAGATTGAGCAGTACGTTCCTGCATATCGCCGCATACGAGCCCTGCGTATGCTGGGCCGCTTTCAGCGTGCCTGTTGTGCCTGATGTGAAAAGTGTCAGGACAACATCATCCTCTTCCACCGGTATCTCAGGATCCACAGAACTGGCTTGCTCAGCCTCCCCAAGCAAGCCGCCGCCACTGCCATCCCCAAGTGGCAGGCACTGGAGTTCGGGAAGCATCTCTTTCAGCGCCTGTGCACGGTCTGCCAGATCAGCTCCATGGATAAGCGTCCCGCAATCGGTGTCGGCCAGCATTCGGGAATGTTCCTGCACCGAAAGTCGCGCGTTGAGAGGCACACGGTTTAGACTCATTTTCGCACAGGCGAAATCAACCGGCACGCTGTAAAGGCCGTTATTGAGCAGCAGCGCTACCTTGTCGCCGCGCTTTAGCCCCTGGTCGAGCAGTACGTTCACCAACTGGTTTGTCAGCCTGGTGACTTCGGCAAAGCTCAGCGAGCGATCCTCGAATATAAGCGCGGTGTCTTCAGGTGTCGCGAGGCCACCACGATTGATCAGGTCTGCATACGTCGTCGTCATGGCACCACTATCCACACAGGCCAGCAACAGGCCAAGGTTTCAACGCAGAGACCAGCGCTTCCCTTGCTTGTTCTTCTCAGCCACGGCGTCAGGAACTACCGCCAGACATCAACCATGTACCCGGATACCTGTAAGCTCAACATCCGGCGCAGGCCTGCATGGGCTGGAACGCTCCATTGTCCCGAACGTTCGAGAAATTCCACGAGGTACGTATTCAGGGACGCTCCCTCGAGTTCAGGGACATGGAATTTTCAGTGGACGAAAATAATCAAGCAGAAACTGGCAGAACAGACTCGACGACCAAAGATAGTCACCACCCATTGCTGGTTATCACGGGTGCCGCTGGCGCATTAGGGAGTGCGCTGGTCGCAGCACTGGGACAGAATTTCCGGATCATCGGGCTTGATGTGCCCGGTCAGAAAGCAGATTGCGAGTTGATTCCCTGTGACCTCACCTCCGATAATTCGATTCAGGAAGCGCTCGGCAGGATCCGTGAAGATCACGGCAGCAAGATAGCCGCTGTGATTCATCTGGCCGCCTACTTTGACTTCACTGGAGAGCAGCATCCTCTCTACAAAAAGCTGAATGTCGAGGGCACCCGCAGCCTGCTCAATGGCTTGCAAGATTTTGAAGTTGGCCGCTTCATCTATTCCGGTACGATGCTGGTGCACCAAGCCAGTGATCCGGGCATGCCGATCTCGGAAGGAACCGAGCTCAATCCGAAATGGGCCTATCCGCAATCGAAAGCGGCTGCCGAAGAAGCCATCCGGCAATCGCACGGCGATATACCGTATACGCTGCTGCACCTTGCTGGTGTCTATGACGAACATTCCGCTGTCCCGACCCTGTCAGAACAGATCCGACGCATCTATGAGCGAGATCCGCACGGGCACGCCTATGCAGGGTCACTCGATGTGGGGCAGGCCTTTGTGCACAAAGCCGACATGGTCGAGGCTTTCAAACGGACTGTTGAGCGCCGTCAAAACCTGCCAGAAGAAAACACCATCCTCATCGGCGAGCCAGAGACCCTCAGCTACGGTGAATTGCAGGACGAACTTGCCCGGCTCATCCACGGAGAGACAGAGTGGCGCACTTTCACCTTGCCCAAACCGCTCGCAGCCGTCGGCGCTTGGCTGGAAGCAAAGTCCGAACCGGTCGTCCCGGATGACATCGACCACGGCGAGAAACCCTTCATCCGGCCATTCATGGTCGACATGGCCGATGATCACTACGAGCTCAATATTGAACGAGCGCGCAGGCTTCTCGACTGGGAGCCAAAATACAGGCTGCGTAACGTACTTCCTGACATGGTTGCCAGCCTCAAGAATGATCCGGTCGAGTGGTATGAGACCAATGGCATAACGCCGCCCTCCTGGCTGACGGCCGCAACCGAAGAAGACCATGATCCCGAAAAAGTTCGCAGGGACTCAGAAGGAGAATCCATTCGCCTGCACCGGAATTTTATCTGGGCGCCATTCCTCAACATCGTGATGGGCGCCTGGCTGGCAACCAGCCCGGCCATGATTGTCTATAATTCCGTCCCGCTGGTCTGGAGTGACGTAATCAGTGGTATTGTGGTAATGCTACTGGGTTTTCTTTCCCTGTCATGGAAGCTGAGGCTGGTTCGGTGGCTGATTGCAGCCGTTGCCACATGGATCATGTTCGCGCCCCTCCTGTTCTGGGCCCCTACAGGCGCTGTATACCTGAACCAGACAATCAGCGGAGCCTTGATCTTCGGTTTCGCCGTTCTCGCCCGCCCTACGCCCGGTGTAAGCGAAACAGCCGCCGCAACCGGCCCGACCATTCCCCCCGGCTGGGATGCATCGCCCTCCAGCTGGTTCCAGCGTGTACCGATCATCGCACTCGCCGTCTTTGGCTTCCTGGTTTCCCGACATCTCACGGCTTACCAGCTTGGTCACATAGATGGGGTCTGGGAGCCCTTCTTCTCAGGCGTAGGCGGAGACGGGAAAAATGGGACCGAAGAGATCATCACTTCGAGTGTTTCAAAAGCCTGGCCTGTACCGGATGCAGGCGTTGGCGCCCTGACCTATATGCTGGAAATCCTGATTGGCGTGGTCGGCTCATCGCGGCGCTGGCGCACCATGCCGTGGCTGGTCCTGATCTTTGGTATCATGATCGTGCCGCTGGGCGCGGTATCAATCACTTTCATCATCATCCAGCCCATCATTCTTGGCACCTGGTGCACGCTATGCCTCGTGACAGCGGCCGCCATGCTTTTCCAGATTCCCTATTCCGTGGACGAACTGATCGCGACCATTCAGTTCCTTATTCGCCGCAAGAAGAAAGGTCGGCCAGTCCTGTGGGTCCTCTTCCGCGGTGACAGTGACGACGGCCCGGATGATCGTACCGAAGATGACTTCCAGCGTCCGCCGGGACGAATCCTCGCCGACATGGTCGGCGGCGGCATGACCTTTCCGTGGACGCTGCTGGTCAGTATCGCGCTTGGCATATGGTTGATGTTCACGCGCCTTACGCTCGGCGCAGACGGGGCCTTGGCCAATTCAGATCACCTGCTTGGCGCACTTGTCGTCACCGTTACAGTAGCCGCGCTGGCCGAACCTGCCCGGCCCTTGCGCCTGCTCAACATCTTTCTCGGGCTGGCCATTATCCTCATGCCGTTCATCGTGGAAGCAACTCTGATACAGATGGCGGCTGATGGGCTTGTTGGTCTTGCCATTATTGCCCTCAGCATTCCGAGGGGACCGATCAGGCACCGTTTCGGTGAATGGAGCAGACATCTCATCTAACGAAGCGCCTGCCCGTCTCACCGGCATTGAAGGGCGACACGGGACCAGTAGAGGAATGCATGCTCGGCACACGCTGAACTTGAATCGGCACAGATTTCGTAACCTAAAAGAAACTGAACATACTTAGCATTTTCAGGCCAGTTTCCGCGTAAAGTGGGGACCATCCCGGAAGTCAGACAGTTGCCGTGTAATCAAAATGCTCGTCAGAATGAATAAATACCTCGTCAGGTTTGCGCAGTTCCTGGGCATGGTCGTCCTCATATTCGCCCTTGCAACTCTGGCGATCTCCCTGACCCGGGATGAGGGACGGATCGCAGCAATCTGGCCGATCAACGCCATTGCGCTGGTCATCGTCCTGAGAAGCCCGCGGGGGGCCAGCCTCACCATACTTTCGGGGTTTGCCTGTGGGCTCATTGCGACAAACCTTTATTCCGGTGACAGTCTCCTGCGGGCGTCGATGCTCACGCTTGCGAACACGATTGAAGTCCTCACGGCGGCACTGGTCTTTGCATTTGGAAGCCGACCCAAGCTGATCAGCCTGCCGGGTATCCTGAAACTTTTCGGCGCTGCGCTGGCCGCCTGTGCCGTCTCCACGCCACTTGCAGCGGCAAGTCTGGCCATGACCGGGGTTCAGCTTCCAGTAAGCGAGGCTGCCGTCTGGTTTGCTGCCGACTCATTGGGCATCATCCTGTTTGTTCCCCTGCTCTGGTCGATTTCGGTCAAGTCAGCGCGGTTCAGGCTTTATCGGCCCAGCTTCAGGTTCGCTGGAGAGTTTCTCCTTGTCTGTAGCGTCGCTTTCGGCGTTTTCGCGCAGTCGGAATATCCGCTGCTTTTCCTGGTTCCACCCGTTCTGGTGATCCTGGCCTTCTCCAATGGCATTAAGGCGTCGGCTCTGGGCTTACTTGGGATCACGATGATTGCCCTCCCCTTAACGCTTGTCGGCAAGGGGCCGACCGCACTCATGGAAACAGACATGACTTCCAGAGTGCTGGTCTTGCAGCTTTTTCTGGCTGCAAACTCCATTCTCGCATTGGCCGTTGGCGCGATCGTGGCAGACAGGAGCCGTGTCATCCAGCAACTCAGGCGCTCTACGAATTCATTGAAAAAGCGCGCCCTCGCCAAACGGGAACTCATTGGTAAAGCCCGCCTGGCAGAGAAGATGTCAGGTGTCGGTCACTGGTCACTCGATCCTGCAACCTCATCGGTTTACTGGTCGCCCCAGGTCTATGAGATACACGGCGTCACCGCTGACGACTTCGATCCTAATTATGGCGATGCGGTTGCCTTCTATACCGATGAAGACCGGCCTATGGTCGAAGAATTCGTCCAGAGAGGGATTGAAAGTGGCAAGGGCTGGGAGTTCGAAGCAACCATTGTTACGCCCGCAGGCGAAAGGCGCAATGTCAGATCGCTTGGCGAGTGCCTGAAAGACGACGCTGGTAACGTCGAGAGCATCTTCGGCGTCTTCAAGGACGTTACGGAAGAAAAGCGCCTCTACGAAGAACTGGCCCGGCGCGAAAGCCAGTATCGTATGCTCGCAGAGCACTCCACGGATATTGTCCTGCAAACCACCAAAGGGGGCAAGATCATCTACGCGTCCCCTTCGTGCCGCAGGCTCGGTGTCTCGCCGAAAGAAGCTGTCGGCATGAGCACGGTCGAGTTCGTCGTGCCTGAAGATCGGGAGTTCGCCATCCGCATTGGCCGGGAGAACTTCACTGGCAAGAAGCCGGATCCGGATATCCGGCGGGAGTATCGGGTACGCGACGGGGAAGGCAGGATTATCTGG
The DNA here is from genome assembly GCF_029936995.1 of Henriciella sp. GTDB lineage: Bacteria > Pseudomonadota > Alphaproteobacteria > Caulobacterales > Hyphomonadaceae > Henriciella. Next base: position 55,427 of record NZ_JAPYRE010000003.1, on the reverse strand, counting down.
CTCGAAGGTAATCCGACGGTCATCCGTGACGAAAACGGCAAAGCAGTGTCCGTGATCAATACCTTGCGGGATGTAACCGAGCGGCGTGAGCGTGAAGATGCGCTTGCCGCAGCCCGGCGTGAGGCCGAGGCGGCAACCGAGGCCAAATCCGATTTCCTCTCAAATATGAGCCACGAGATCCGCACGCCCCTGAACGGCATTCTTGGCTTCACGAAACTTGTTTCCGAAACCGAGCTCAACGCCGAGCAGGCAGATTATCTCGACAATATCCGGAGCGCTGGCACCATGCTGCGCGAAATCGTCGATGACATACTGGACTTCTCGAAGGTGGAGGCAGGCAGGATAGAGCTGGACAACCAGCCCTTCAGTCTGAACGACGCCATGGAGGATGTCGTCAGCCTGGTAGAGGCTGCACGCGGCAGGAAGTCGACCGTGCTCGCACAACATGTGTATGCAGACAGCCCTGTATACATAAATGCGGATGAAACCCGCTTGCGTCAGATCCTGACCAATCTGGTCGGCAATGCAGCGAAATTCACCGAATCGGGCCGGGTTGACGTCAATGCCAGAATTGTAGGCGACCAACTTGAGATCGCAGTTCGAGATACCGGGCCGGGCATACCGGCAGACAAGCTGGATCGCGTTTTCGAGGGGTTCCGTCAGGCTGACTCCACCATCACGCGCCGTTATGGTGGATCGGGGCTTGGCCTCTCGATCAGTCGCTCTCTCGCGCAACTTATGGGCGGTAGCCTCACACTGGAAAGCACTGTGGGAGAAGGGACAACCGTCACATTGACGCTTCCCTATGACGCTGCCGAACCAGCTGTCGTCAAAAGCAGGGCATCCATGACGGGCCACGGGGATGAACCGGACATGCCAGCGCGCATCATGGTCGTCGACGATGTGGAGATGAACCTCAGCCTGATACGGCATGGCCTCAAGCATACAAGCTATGAAGTCTTGACGTACACTTCAGCCACAGCCGCCCTGGCTGAGCTTGAATCCGGCGCTGCCTTCGACCTCATATTCATGGATGTGCAGATGCCGGACATTGATGGCCTGAGCGCCACCCGGCGTATCCGCGCCATGAAGGGGCCCGTCAGCCAGACGCCCATCGTGGCACTGACGGCCCACGCGCTGCCTTCTCATATCCGGGAGTGTCTAGACGCCGGTATGGACGAGCATTTCCCAAAACCCGTCGATCTCGACAGGATGAAAGGTCTTATCCGCCGAATGCTGAATGCTCCTGCCAAGGATGACACAACAGCCGAGCCAGCTCAGGATGACATGATGGCCTCCCTGCAAAATGAGTACAGGACCTATCTCGCTTCCATACATGAAGAGTTCGACGCGATCCTGGAACACGGCAAGGATACGACCGCGGCACAGTCCGTCGCCTCACTGGCTCACGCTATCGCCGGCACAGCGGGCAGCTTCGGTTTTGACGACGTCTCAAAGGCCGCCTTTGATCTGGAAAACCGTGCCCTCGAAGAAGCCCGGCAGACCAGGCCGGATGTGGAATCACTTCGTCAGAAGGTCGACGAGTTCGTGCTGGCAAGCCAGAAAGCCGCTGCAGCCTGAAGTACAGCAGGCCGTAAATCCGTCATAAACGCCGTTCTGAAAAATTTGAGGCGAGACTTAATTCAAAATCATCACTCAGAATCTATACAAATCTGATCTGTTGCAGGAGTACCCCAATGTCCCAAGCCCGCATTCTGGTCGTAGACGATGATCGCATGCTGCGGACGCTTGTCGTTTATAAACTTTCCGACAAGGGCTTTACGGTCGAGGAAGCTGCGAATGGTGAAGAAGCGCTGCAGCACGTTTCAGAAAACACACCGGATCTCATCATTCTCGATGGCATGATGCCTGGCATGGACGGCAGTGAAACCCTGCGCCACCTGAAGTCGGACCCTGCCACAAGCTCGATTCCGGTTTTCATGCTGACTGCACGGCGATCAGAAGAAGATATCGAGCGTGCCCTGCGTCTGGGGGCAAACGATTACCTCGCCAAACCCTTCAACCCAGACGACCTGGTTCTGCGCATTCAACGTTTCATCTCCGAACGTACCGGTGAAAGCAGCACGCAGAAAAGAGCCTGAAGCCGATTGCTTACCACCTCTTTCTTGATTCATGATTCCCGCTTGCCACAATTAGAGGCCGCCTAACTTTTCGCTCATTCGTGAATCTATTCCAGGAAGATGGCCTCCACAGATGTTTCAAACAGTCTGGCGATCTTGAGAGCTAATGCGAGACTGGGATCGTATTTCTCCTTCTCGATAGCAATGATGTTTTGTCTCGAGACATCAAGCAGCTCAGCCAGTTTCGCCTGGCTCCATTGCCGCTCCGTCCTGAGTTCTTTCATCCGGTTTTTCATAGATATCGCGCCCGCAGGACAAACCAGGTGATCTGCCATGTGAAAGCTGCGATCGGCGCAACCAGAATGCTGTTCAGTTCAACAACCCCAGCGAATTGTGACAGTAGCCCCCAGACTGTTACGAACCAGACGGTCACAAGCAATGTGATGGCCAACGCGTTCACGGCCACCCGGCGCTCGAAGTCTTCCAGCGCCAGCACCCGCCGTGCCGCGAGAAGTCCCCACAGCGTAATGACGAGGGCTGGCAGGCCTGCAAAAGCGAGACTCGCGGCAGACATGTCCTGTCCGGACCATGTGATCGAAGCCTGAAACGCGCCAAGAAACAGCACGGCCATTACACTCTCTGTTATCCAGTAAGTGACGGCTTTTCGACGGCGGCGCGAGACAGAAGATTGCGATTCTGGTTCCATGTTTCCTTCGTCTGCTTTCCTACTGGCGCTTGAACGGCCTTGAGATCATTCCGAAGACCCGCTTGCGGCTTTCAAGCAGACCGATGCCGAGAATACCAGCGGTTAGCCAGAAGCCAGCTTCTGTTCCAATGGCAAGCCCTGTCGCTGCAACAATCATCGCCTCTGTGTCAGGACCTGTCGCCTTGAAAGCAAACACACCGATATAGCCTGCAATAACCAGACTCCAGACCACACTCAACGCAATCGGTTTCCAACCCATATTTGCACTCCTTTTTGTAAAGAGCTCTTGACATGCCGGTCAACTGAATGGATGTCAAGAGCTCTTTACAAACGAAGGAGCCTCTCATGATCAGATCCCTGTTATCCTGCACCGCCTTTAGCGCGCTTTTGTTAACCGGATGCCAGACCACCCACTATACCGAAACGGCAACGCTGTATCATGGCTTTTCGCGCGTCGATCCGGTCAACGAGGAAGTCATCGAGGATGCCTGGCTGGTCGTGGACGGCGACACCATTGCAGCGACAGGCTCCGGTGATCTGCCTGAATTCGACTTCGCCCAATCGCATGACATGGCGGGACTGTACGCACTGCCGGGCATGATTGACGCGCATGCGCACATCACGTCCGGACCGCACAGCACAGAGTTCGTGGACGGTGCACCTCTGGTCACGATCGAGAGCCGGGATGATATCACGCGGTTCAACGCAAAGATGGCGCTGGCTTTCGGGATCACCACGGTTCGTAACCCGGGCGGCAGCACGGAAGCAAATCAAGCCTATGACCAGAACATCGTCAGTGGCGCCTGGATCGGCCCTGAAGCGCTCCACGCGGGCTCAGTCATTCAGCCACCTCCGATGGGAGGTGCGGCGTTTGCCTATCCGCAATCCGACGCTGAATGGGACGCAGAAGCCCAACGACAGGCAGATGCCGGCATGGACTATTTCAAACTCTATGTCAGCCTGACCGAAGACGAACTCGCCAAAGGCATCGCGGCAGCTGAGCGTGTCGGCCTCAAACCCATCGCGCACCTCCACATGGTGAGCTGGACGACGGCGGCTGAACTCGGGGTTCACGGGCTGGAGCATGCGCTTCCGACCAGTCCGGACCTGCTGGAGCCAGAGGCACGGGAGGCGTATGTCTCTGGCTTCGGGCCAAATTCGAAGTTCATGTATCAATGGTTCGAGCTTGCCGACTATGACGGCCCGCTCTTTCAGGAACTCGTGGACACGCTGGTCGAGAACCAGACCGTCCTGAACTTCAACTTCATCGTCAATCACCTCGTCTACAACGCCGATGATCCGCAGCTCATTCCCGATGAATGGGCCCCTTACATTCATCCCGAAATCCTGACCGGGTTCCGGGAATTTACCGCAGCCAGCGTCTATGGATGGACAGAGGAAGACTTCAAGCGCGCCCGTGCTGTCTTTCCGCGCGTGCTCGAGTTTGGAAAACGCCTCTACGATGCGGGTCTGCCGGTGATGATCGGCACCGATGCCTCCGGGGGCCTTCCCTATTACGCGATGGAAGCCGGATTTTACGTCGATGCCGGCATCCCGGTCTGGGATGTCCTGAGAATGGCCACCTCATCCACCGCCGACCAGCTTGGCATAGGTGGCAGGACCGGGCGTATCGAACCCGGCCTGGAAGCAGACATCGTCTTCCTGAAGGCTAATCCAGTCGATCGCATCGACGCCCTTGGAGAGGTCGATACCGTCCTCAATAACGGCACTGCCTACACATTCGACGACCTGACCAGTCAGAGTCCGCTCACGCCGGAAACAGAGTAATTCCGTACACAAACGGGCGCCCTGTCCCCCAGCGAGGGGCTGGGCGCCCTACTCCCACTCGATAATGAACGAACCACGGATACTGTTGTGGATATTACAGATCGCAATATGTTGTGGATATCTTTTACCGTCAGCAGCTCCGAGAAACATCTTTCCCTGTACTTTCAATAGTTTATGGATCGAATCATGTAAACGTTGACATGAATTTAGTGCGTACTGGCAATACCGCACATGATCTGGGACATCGCGTCAATCATAGTAAATGGAACAATGAAGATCTGCGAAGGCGTGTCAGGATGTGGTGTGGACGGGCTGAGACAGGAATCTAATCTTCTCCACTACGGGATTCATCGGATTCCAAGTCATTCAGGCGGTCAGCCACGCTGCGCCCTTGCCGGATTCTAGCCGCGACCTGCTCAACGAAAAATTCGAAACGCCTTTGACCAAGCGCATGCGCAGCATCACGCTCTCCATCCGGGAGGGGATCGGTTCGTGTCAGCCAGTAAAAGACGAACTGCCCGAGCGCCTCAAGCGTAAAGCCAACATCGCGCTCGATCTCACCCTGCCGGATGTCAACCGCATTAAGCCGCTCCAGAATGCGTTCTTCCAGGCCCATCCTGATCTTCGGATCAAAATATTCCCGAAGCGCCTGCTCGATGATGGCTGATTTGGTCGCGCCCGGCCGTTGCGTGGCCTCATCCAGCTTGGCGTAAATATCGCCTGCCAGACGCAGATTGATCCGGGGCTTCGACATCCTTCAGAAATCCGGCAAGGTATCGGGATCGGCTAGGTCCAGCGCAATGGCCCGCCGGACCGTATCCAGATGGCAAGCCTCAGCTGGATCGGCTCCATCCTGTTCTGGCACCCCAGCGTCGAGTTCCAGCTCAGGTGTCTTCACGGCTTGGAATCCTGCAAGCTCCGGCGTGCGTTCAATTCCGCCGTCTTCATGAGCCGCAGACGCCAGGTCCCTGCCGTTAGTGCCTAACGGATACTGCCCAAGGCCTGACCAGTCATCACAAGGATCAGGAGAAGCGATTACGACGCTAGCCGGCTCTTCGATCCGTCGGGTAAAATTACGGTCCTTGTAATAGCGAATTTTCTTCGCCTGCACGGGCGGTGCACCGGACACCATGACAATTTCATCGCTGGCTGGCAGCTGCATCACTTCGCCCGGCGTCATCAATGGCCTCTGGGTTTCCTGGCGTGACACCATCATGTGCGACAGCCAAGGCGCCAGCCGGTGGCCGGTATAATTCTTCTGGGCACGCAGCTCTGTCTTGGTGCCCAGCGCCTCGGAAATCCGTTTGGCCGTCCGCTCGTCATTCGTGGCGAAGGCCACCCGGACATGACAATTGTCCAGGATGGAATTGTTGGGACCATAGGCCTTTTCAATCTGGTTCAATGACTGGGCGATCAGAAAGCTCCGGATTCCATACCCCGCCATGAAAGCGAGCGCGCTCTCGAAAAAGTCGAGCCGCCCAAGCGCGGGAAACTCGTCCAGCATCATGAGCAGTTTGCGCCGGTCCGGACCGGGCAACTCTTCCGTCAATCGACGCCCAATCTGGTTGAGGATCAGGCGCATCAATGGCTTCGTCCGGGACATGTCAGAGGGCGGACAGGCCAGGTAAAGCGAGACCGGCCGCGTGCCCTCAACCAGATTCAAGAGTGACCAGTCGCTGGCAGACGTCACAGCCGCCACTACAGGGTCACGATAGAGGGCCAGGAAGCTGATGGCGGTCGACAGTACGCCGGAACGCTCATTCTCGGCCTTGTTGAGAAGATCCCGCGCAACTTGCGCCACAACGGGATGAACCGACCGGTTGCCCGAAGTGTCGGTGAGATGTCTTGTCCGCATCATCCGGGTGAGTGTCGCAGCGAATGTCCGGTCCGGGTCGGACAGGAGTTTCGCGCAGCCCGACAGCGTCTTGTCGGCTTCAGCATAGAGGACATGAAGGATCACGCCCACGAGAAGCGCATGACCGGTCTTCTCCCAGTGATTGCGGCGCTCAAGCGAGCCTTCCGGATCAACGAGGATATCGGCAATGTTCTGCACGTCGCGCACCTCGCATTCGCCGCGCCGCACTTCGAGCAGCGGATTGTAGCGTGGCGAAGCCCGGTCGGTGGGGTCGAACCGGATACAGGTCGAGAAGCCGGACCGCCATCCCGAGGTCAGCTCCCAGTTCTCGCCCTTGATATCGTGAATGACCGCGCTGCCGGTCCAGGAGAGAAGCGTGGGCACGACCAGCCCGACCCCCTTGCCGGATCGTGTCGGCGCAAACGCCATGACGTGTTCAGGCCCGTCATGGCGCAGATAGGCATGCTTTGTCCTGCCAAGGAACACGCCACTCTTCGCGCGCAATCCATGGCGTTTCACATCGCGTGGTTTGGCCCAACACGCCGAGCCATATGTCGTGACGTTGGCCGCGTCGCGGCTTCTGATCACCGAGCCGACAACGGCAGCGAAAATTCCAAGCAGCCCGCCGCTCGAAGCAATCAGTCCCGCACGGGCAAACACGTCAGGGGCATAGGCCTCATACGCATACCACCACTGGAAAAGCCGCCAGGGCTGGTAGACCGTGGTTTCTCCAGCCACAAACCATGGACGCCCCAGGGCTGGCTGGTATCCAAGCATGTGCGCCGTCCACTGCGTCGCCCCCCAGATTGTCAGAAGGATCAGAATGAACACGATCAGAACCTGGCCGAGCAGGATTTTTCCGGGCCGCATGGAGGCACCTTCAGGCTTTGGTCAACAAGTCCCTATTTTCATGCAGGTGTGAGGGTTTCAGCCAGTCGGACGCGAAGACAGGCTCTGCAATCAGCTGCGAAGCCATCGAAGGCTTTAACGGGACCGCCCGCGCTGACGGCGTATGCCAATTGTCCAGGAGACGCCTTGCGCCGTTCGCCGGGCAACCAGGTCGCGACCACGATGACGTTCGATGTCGGGGCGCCAGGGCACAAGTGCAAAGTGTCTTGCATTTCCGATGATGGCATAGCGACCAGCCCCCAGATCGACTGGCCTCTCATACCGCCCGGAGATCGTTTCCCCCGTATGGAGCTCAACCTCGACCCGTCCTGAAGCCTCGGCAATCCGCGCGACAGCACGGGCCCGGTCGCGTCTGACAAGCAGGCTTCGGGCGTCCCGCCCAAGTGTCTGCTCGCCCGGCGGGAGAAAGCCCTGCTCCCGCAACCAGTCCAGGCGTGCCCGTCTGGCCGCCACAAGGCGCCTTGTCTGGGTACCGGCGGAGAGGTCATCGAGCCAGGTCGCGCCCTCACGTTCTGTCTGTTGCTCAAGCGAAAGCCATGAACGCACGCTCAAACGAACATTGCCATGGCGCCCAGCTTCAAATTCAGCGGCCTTTTCCAGATAATCCTCGGGGATAGGCCATGTGCCATCCGGCATTCGCTTCACGAGCCCGGCCCGGCGCAGCGATTCAAGGCGCCTGACATGCGCCTGCCGGAATGCGGCGCTCGAGGATGGATCGGCGCCTGCATGAATATCCTCAGAATAGAAACCGCCAGCCTCGTTCGCCATGCCGGCAATTGTGCGGTCGGATGACCTGGCCCGGGGTTTTCGGCCCCCTATCTGGACGATCGCCCCTTCCGGCGGAATGCCCCCGGGCTCGATGTCGCCCAGGCCGACCAGCCACTTCCTGCCGTCAAAATCTTCGACAACCACAGAGCGCTGATCACGCAACTCATCGTCAGGCAGGACCGCCAGCACGGATCCGCTCAGGGTCATGTCCTGGCCCACCCGGGGATCAAAGGTCGCGAGCCGTTCCAAACCGTCCTCCCGCCCGAACCGGTGAGCCAGCGTCCGGATGACATCGCCCCGGCGGCCCAGTTCGGCGAGCGTCCGGTCCCAGTCCTGCACCAGCCGCCACCGGTCATGGCCAACCGGCTCTGCCAGACCCAGTTTCCGCAAGTGCGCAAGTCTCTGCAGCCTGAGACTGCGATCAAAGCGTTCCGCCGCGTTTGAAGCGCCCCGGGCAAAACTCAATGTCCCGTTTTCAACATCCCGCCATATTGCCCGGTCTATGGCGGTCAGCCTGTCGCGTCGTACCTCGGCATGGCGTGAGCGGGCGATCTCAAGGTCTCGGCGCGGCCCCAGCCGTTCAGTAACAATGTCCGACGCGCGCTGGCGGAGGCCGGACTTCAGATAGTCCGGGGCGATAACAAGATCCTGGCCCCGGGCATCCTTTCCCCGGACAACAATATGCGTGTGGGGATGGCCAGTGTTGTGATGATCAACCGCCACCCAGTCGAGGCGGGTGCCGAGATCACGCTCCATCTGCATCATAAGCGCTCGGGTACTCTCGCGCAGATCGCCAAGCGCAACGCCATCTTCCGGAGAAACGATGATGCGGAACTGGTGGCGGTCCACCTCGCTGCGATAAAGGAAAGCAGACCTATCCGGCGTCGCTCCATCGCGAGCGTAGAGATCACCGCCCTGTCCATCCCTTTCTACACCATCGCGCTGGATATAATGAAGATGCGCCCGAAAGGCCCCAAGCCCACCCCCTTTACCCGACCGCGCAATATGGAATTTCACAATGACACGCCGCATCCGGAAGGCTGCCAGTCTCTGTTGCCTGAATTCAAGCTGTCTCGCAGTTGCGCTTCCGCGACCGAGCTGGCGGCCCGTATATCGTGTATTCCCGGACTTCCCGCCAAGCTTTGCCTTCGCCCGTCGAAGCTCGTTCGAAAACCCGTTGCCTCCGGCCCGCCTGCTATTCCCTATCCGGCCAAGCCTTGGCGTGAACTCATCATCGACGGGCAAAACTGTCCCCTCCAGCCTGGCGCCCCGGCATGTCCCGATAGCCAAAGGCGAAAGCGCAAAATCCCTGGTGTCTCGAAGCCCTACAAAGGGCACCTGAAAAACGATGTGCAGACAAGGCGTTAGGCAGGGCCTGGCGCCAGGTGTTTGATCTTGCCCTAACGGGTTCGCCGTATCCGTCCGAGTCCTGCACCTCGATTCCGGGTCGCAATTGTTCCTCATCTGGCCTTCCCTTCCTTGTGAGGAGTTGATCATGGATGTGAAACATTTTGAGAACACGGCGCACCGGACCTACTGGAGCGTGCACGTTGAAGCCTGGCGTCAGAGCGGGCTTGCCCGCACGCGTTATTGCCGGGATCATGGGCTGAACCGGCGCACTTTTTCGAGCTGGCTGATCTATCTGATGGGCTGCGAAGAAGCGCGGAAACACGAGGAATATCAAGCCGAACTGCGCCGTGAACAATCGCGGAAGAACCTTGAAAAAGGCCGGTCCGGCAAGCGTCAGACGCCCCGGTTCGGCTCCCGAACGGACATGCGCAGCCAGGCTGTCCAGGCCTTCTGGGCGATGCATCTGGAGACGCTGAACTGGAGCGGGATGAGCCTTCGCCACTACGCTCATGCGATGAATCTTTCCCGGCATGCCCTGCAGAAATGGCGAAGACGGTTCGAGGACGGCGAACTCGAGATCGACTGGCGGCAACGGCTTCATCCTGCCGCCCTCCCTGACGTTAGCACTAGTGCTAACACTAATGTCGGCGAAACCGGCTTGACATCGGTTGGCGTTCCAGCCAAGCGGCCGCGGCGGTTCTTCAGCGACGAACAGAAGCTTGCCATCGCCCTTGAAAGCGACCAGCCGGGCGCCAGCGTGTCGGGCGTTGCGCGCAAGCATGGGATCGTCACGGGCCTCCTGTTCCGCTGGCGGGTGGAGTTCGGCATAGGCCGGAAAGCCAGGCTGGCCACGGTGCGGGTCCCAGAGGGCATGGTTTTACCGATGGACCTCGTGCAGCCCCCGCCCGGCATGGTGTCCGTAACGCTGGAAAATGAGGCCCGTGTCTTTGTGCCGGAGGGAAGTGATCCGGACGTGGTCCGCCTCGAAATGGCCCGCGAGGGAGCGGTCTCATGATGATCGTTCCGGCGGGCGTAAAGGTCCATCTCGCCCTCGGCTATACCGACATGCGCAAGGGGATCGACGGGCTGAGCATGCTGGTGCAGGACGTGCTGAAGAAGGATCCGTTCTCCGGCCATCTGTTTGCATTCCGGGGCAAGCGGGCCTCGATGCTGAAGATCCTGTTCTGGGATGGAAACGGGCTCTGCCTGTTCACGAAACGCATCGACCAGGGCGGCTTTGTCTGGCCCATAATGGCCGGACATGACGGCTCGATCACGCTCACACCAGCGCAACTTGCCATGCTGATCGAGGGCATTGACTGGCGCGCACCCGAGCGGATCTGGAAGCCCGCGCTGGCTGGATAAAATCGAGCAAAAAGAACGCGAAATCCCTATAAAACCGCTCCTGCACAGGGCCGATTCATGGTATGAATCTGCATGCGGATCGACCTTCGAAACCTGCCCTCCGATACGGCGCTTCTGCACCAGCTGGTGCGGGATATGGCGAGCGTTGTCGAGCGCCGGGAAGACGAGATCGAACAGCTCCAGGCGATCATCAAGAAGCTGCAGCGGATGCAGTTCGGGCGAAGCGCCGAGCGGCTCGATCCCGGCCAGCTGGCGCTCGGTCTTGAGGACATCAATGGCGATATCGGGCGTGTCGAAGAAAGCCAGCCAGCGGCCATTGCGGACGTTCCAGACCCGCCGGCGCACCGAAAACCTTTGCCCGATCATCTGCCGCGTGAGGAGGTCCGGATCGACACCGATCATCAGGGCTGCCCGGGATGTGGCGGCACGCTTCATGGTATGGGCGAAAGTGTCAGCGAAATGCTCGACTGGGTCCCTGCGCAGCTTCGTGTTGTGCGGATCATACGGCCGAAATATGCCTGCCGGGCGTGCGGAACGATGGCGCAGGCGCCCGCGCCGGAACGCATCATGGCAGGCGGGCTTGCCACGCCAGCGCTGCTCGCGCAGGTGCTGGTCAGCAAATATTGCGACCACACGCCGCTCTACCGGCAATCCCAGATCTTCGCCCGGCACGGCGTCGATCTCTCGCGCTCGACGCTCGCCGGATGGGTTGGCGGGGCCTGCTGGTGGCTGGAAGCCCTGCATGAAAGACTCTGTGCGAACGTGTTCGCTTCGGACCATCTGTTCGCCGACGATACGCCGGTTCCGGTGCTCGATCCGGGCCGCGGAAAGACCAGGACCGGTCGGCTCTGGGTCTATGCCCGTGAGCAGCGCGGCTGGGGCGGAGCAGACCCGCCCGCTGCAGTGTTCCTGTTCGCGCCGGACCGGAAAGCTGAGCGACCGATTGCCCATCTCCGGGACTTCAAGGGTGTTCTTCATGTCGATGGGTATGCCGGGTTCGAGCAGGTTGCCGCGCGCCCCGAAGTGACGCTCGCAGCCTGCTGGGCGCACACGCGGCGCAAGTTCTACGACGTGGCCCAGGCCACCGGGTCGCCGATTGCCGAAGAGGCGTTGCGCCGCATCGCCGGGCTCTATGCGGTCGAGGCAGACATCCGTGGCAAGGCCCCGCACTGGCGGCTCGCCGCGCGCCGCAAATCGTCCGCGCCGCGTGTTGAAAATCTCCGTGCCTGGCTTGAAGGGCAACTTGCGAAGATCCCTGAACGCAGCACGCTTGCCGGGGCCGTCCGCTACGCCCTCGGCCGCTGGAAAGGCCTCACCCGATTCCTCGACGATGGCCGCATCGAGCTTGATACCAACCCGGTCGAGCGCGCGATCCGGCCCGTCGCGCTCGGACGCAAGAACCATCTGTTCGCCGGCAGCGATGGCGGAGCACACCGCTGGGCGATCCTCTGCTCGCTGATCGAAACGGCAAAACTGAACGGCGTCGAGCCCTACGCCTACCTCGCCGATATCCTCCAGCGTATGGCCGATGGCTATCCCGCAAACCGGCTCGCCGAACTGCTGCCATGGGCCTGGAAAGCCGAGAATCCCGTCAAGGTCTGACATTATGTGTCACCTCCGGACGCATACGGTTCGCCCGTCTTTTCCGTTCCCACGTCTGCAGCCCCTTGCACCGGTGTGCACCTCGTCAGTTTCCGGACCGGATAATGAGGACCGCGACGCCCTCCAGATGACGCTTGTCCAGCAGCCCGAAGTAACGTCCATCCAGTGACCGTGGGTGCGGGTTGAGAAGAAAAACCTCATCCTGTCCTAGCGTTTGGCACCCCCTCCAGACCGGGAGATATCGCCCCCTCCGGTCCTGTTCGCGGGCCCATGAGGCGAGCTCATCATTGATCAGGATGGCTGCGCCATACCGGCAGATTCTGTCACCGGAAAGGCCTGCAACCTGCTTGATAAGGGGCCAGTCCTTGCCGACATATCCGTTCGCTTCTGCCCATTCTGCGGGCTTGCTTTGCGCAGATACCAGAACCCAGTCACCTCTTTCCACCAGGCTTTGCCTTATCCAGTAAAGGCCTCTCGGCGCACTGTCAGTGCGGTTCCAGACCAGCTTGTCCCTGACAGGAAATATGAAAACTGCAGAGGCTAACGTGGCGGCTGCGAGCACCACAAACACCCATCTCCATCTCATTGACCGGGTTTGGCCCGCTCGGATGTCGAGACGAACGCGTTACGGTTCGACCAGTCATCGAGGCTCTTGCGGGTATAGAAAACGCGCGCGCCATGCTTGCGGTAAATGGGCCCCCGGCCCTCACACCGGTAATGATCAAGTGTCGAACGTTTCAGGCGCAGATAGGCAGCGGCTTCCACGACATTCAGAAGCGCATTCTCGTCACTGCGCGCGAGGCCCTTGTGTGGCGTATCGGTCATGACTGTTTCCTTTCATCTCCGGTCTCATCCGATGAGATCAGCCTGCCAGGCGCTGCGCGAAACCGAAGAGGGAAAACACGAGCCCATCTTATTTCACCACGCCATTAACCATACCCGGACATGAAAAGCCGCCCCGGACAAAAGTCCGGGACGGCTTGATTGGAGTCTGAACCTCAGCCCTAGTCGCGGGCATTCCAGAGGATGACGTGACGGCCTTTCTTGCCCTTGACCGGGGCCAGATTGGCGAAGATCCGGCGCGGGCCGATCTGCGGGTCGGCGAGCGTGAGCGAGAGATAATCGCGGCCAGAGGCTTTTGACTTTCTCATCCAGCCGCCACCGATTTCGGTCGAAGTCTCGCCGGCATAGATGCGAAAGTCCGGCTGGCCGTCTTCGGCCTTTTCCGCATTCTTCTCGATGCGGATCGAGGCCGACAGGTTCATCATTGCGAGTGTGCCTTCGAAGCCGATCTTGGTTTCGCTGACATATCCGAGTGCGTTTGCCATGGTGTTTTTCCTTTCATTCCTTGGCTCTGGTCTCGGGGAACCCCTTGTTCCCGTCGACGCCGGACCGTCAGGACGGTCGGGCGGATGGCCCGAACCTGAAAGGGCGAAGCGCAAGCGAAGCACCGTCTCGGGCCCTTAATTTTGCTGCGCGAGGAAGCTGCGTAGCAGCGGGGAAAATTCAGGGCCCGAGACGGTTTCAGGGCCAGACGAAGGCCGTCCAGGTCATACGGCAAGAGACGGGACAAAGGGATCTGAATACTTTTGCCAATGGAAGTTGAAAAAGCCCCCCCCCAAAACACTCTCTGATATTTGACGAGTTTCCAGAACGGGTATTGATCGACAACGAACTGGAATTCCACAGAGAAGGGGCAGCTATCGCGATCGAAACGAAACGAAAAAACGAAACTATGTGCCGCGACGGGTCTTCGCTCAAGTTCTGGTGTGGCCATCCTGATTATTGTGCAGAGCGTGACAATACTTACTCCCGAAACGTCCTTGCCGTCGCCTCAACGAGCATGCCAGAGATTCCTCCCTTACGGATCCGGTTGATAGAAGAAGTTCGGCTCGAACATACACACCCGCTCTAAGTTCAGGCTTCGCCCAACCTCGAATACTTCCACGACGGGCTGGATCAGGGCGTCCATTCTGGAGAATGAGCCACCTCTGATGATCAGAAGCCGCCCCTCATAGTGGAGGGCTTCCAGCAAATCGCCAGCTCGCACGGACTTGTCCCAAGTAATGTCGCCCGGTAGTAGCTCCAGTCGGTGTTTGTCCGTTATAAGACTTCCCATATCCAGATCGGAAAAGACGGCATCATCGGTAATCTCGTCCCGGCGCGCCGTTGCGACGGCGTCATTATCAAGCGGCACCAAATAAAGGCGATCATAATATCGGCCTTGCAGTGTCTGAGAGACCCGTATCAGGGCCGATTGATCGAACCGGTCATCGTCAACAGTTGTTAGCTGAAGGAGCTCAGGTTGCGACGGATCCGGTCTCCAGTATTTGTTATATACGGTGTGTAGATATTGGTCACGGAAAGTGGAAAGGTTTGCGACAGGAGACCCAATCGACCGAGCCCGGTACCGAGTGTTCAATTCAGTGATTAGTCGGTCGCAAAGCTCGTGGTCGCGTTCACTCACGAACTGAAAGCCGTCGGACGGGCGGCCAGTCACCCCCAAATCAGTCGGCCGTAACGCCGCCAAGGCCGAATTGTCAGCCGACGCTTGCACATCGCGTGCCTGTGCTCCGCCCTCGAAGCACGCAGTCAGGAGAAGCGACAAGAATGCTGCGACGCCAGCCGCAGCTAATCCGCCTTGTAGCTTAGGCTGCAAGGTTACGTCTTTTTCCGCCCCGCCAGACGCGCTGGAAATGTTCACTGACTCCGCCTTGCAATCTTGTCCCTCTTGCCCAACGACATCACGAAGGGCCATTTATTCCTCCTGAACACTATAGCTGGATGTGAATTGGCAGAGAAGTTCACCGTGATCGGCTGAGTTCATTTCGAAGATGCTCAGTAAAGCTGGCTGATCATTGCGCGCAGGCGAAACTGCAGCCAGATAGGCGCGGCTATCCAGCTTTATGAGCGTAGTTCCCACCCACTTGATCCCACTCTCGTGTCGCCAGACGTACTCGCTTAGAAGTTTTGGAAACAGGTTTTTGCCAGCACGCAGCTCTCTTGCCGTAAACTTCATAGGCGGGTCTTCAGCATCCGGATTTATTCCGACCATCAGCCCAGGGTATTTTACGCCGAGGCTCCACAGCACCCAGAAGATGCGTTCTGGCTTGCCTGTATTGAACACATCCACGTCTGCAGCATAAACCTCGCTGCCTGCCTTGCTGCCCACCAGGAACGGTTTCATGGAGCCGGGAACATCCGCGTAGACGAATATTGGCGGATATTCGCGATACATTTCCGGCTCATAGTCATTGACGGTAGTTAGTATAGCCGGGCAGATCTCCGATTTTGTAATGCAGGTTGTATAGAAATCCTTTGGGCGGTTATGCACATATGCCTCAAGATCTATCCGCGTTTTGTTCGATGTCAGACACTTGTCCAGCTGGACTAACTGCGCGTCTTCCATTGCGTCCGGGTTTTCCAGAGCAAGAGATTGCGCTTCTGATTCCAAGGCGTTTTCTCCAAGAGAGCACGATGAACTGAGTGCCGTGGCGAGAAGCCCCGCCAGTAAAGTATGCCTGATGCGTTGATTTTGGGGTCGAGAATTCTGGCACACAGTTCTGCTCCAACAGATTTCGGCCTGTAGTTGAAAACTATCGCTAAGCCTTGTGGACGAGACAAGGCAAAACTCGCCTTTTGAGGCATGAACAATTCTTAATCCATCTGCCTGTTAACTAGATTTGTAATGAATTGGCTTTGTCGCAGAAGCAGTCCTCATATGTAGCGGCATAGACATCTCGAAAACTCTTACCAATGACCATAAAATTCAACTTGACTGATAATGAGCGTTTGATTTGGCGAACTTTTGCCAGCTACCTAAAGTAGCAGTCTGTCAAGAGCTGATATCGATCAATAAAAAAGGCTGTTCTTGCCGGACAAGTTGTAGTCTGCGATGGGCCAGTCGACTGCTCTCCAGGGCAAAAACACGAGCCGGAGCAAAATTAAAAAAAGTTGTATAAGTGCCGCAACGGGCGGCATCATCGCCCATTATTGGCTATGCGAAGCAATGCATCTTTCAGGTAACAGCGCCGTCTGCGTTTCGCGGCGACACAACTTGCGACATTCTTGAAACGCTTCACAGGAACGGCTATACCCCACAAAACATAAAACTGTAGGGTATGCATGCAGAGCCACCCCCTTTCCGTCCAAACCACCTATCAGGACCTTGTCGAGGCCCAAAGGATGCGGGCCGTTTCCGAGCTCGGTGGCAGACCCTTCCTGAAAGATGCAAATGGCAATCGCTACTGGTATGCACGCCAGAGGATTGGCGACCGCGTGGTGGACAGATATATCGGGCCCGACACAGCGCAACTGAGAGACCATATCGCACAGGCCCGCGAAGCGGCAGAAGACACAAGGCAGTTCGAACGCCGGTGTGCCAGTATGGTCGCGCAGTTACGTGCAGCGGGTGTTCCTGCCGTGGACCGCGACACTGGCAAGGTTCTCAACGCCATGGCGCGCGTCGGCACATTCCGGCTGGGCGGAACGCTTGTCGGGACACATGCCTTCCGCATGTACAGCGCCGAACTCGGCGTGGGTTTTCCCGAAGCTCTCGGCATTACGTCAGATGTCGACATTGCCGCCTTCGAAAATCTCAAACTCGTCATCGACGATGCTGTCGATCCCTCACTTGCGGAGACCTTCAGGGACCTGAAACTGACCCCGGCCCCCGGTCTCGACCGCAAGAACAGACCCACACGCTGGGTGATGACGGGCGGGGGGGCCATGGTCGATTTCCTGGTGCCGAAAATGCGCGCCGAGAAGGATATTGTCCTGCTGAAACCACTTGGAGTCTATGCCCAGGCCCTCTCCTTCCTGAACTTCCTGATTGCCGATCCGATCCCAGCTGTCGGCCTCTACCGGAGCGGTGTGCTGGTCCAGATTCCGCGCCCGGAACGCTATGCCATTCACAAGCTCATCACAGCTACCCGGCGCCGTTCAACGTCTGCAGCGAAGAGCAGGAAGGACCTTGCGCAGGCAGACCTTCTGATATCGATCCTTTCCGAAGACAGGCCCCACGAACTCCAGGAGGCGTTCGAACTTGCCATGGGTTCAGGGCCTCAATGGCGCGAGACCCTTGAGGCAAGTCTCAAGAAACTTCCAGAAGCTGCCGCGGCCCTGAAGGCCTGAAGGCCTGAAGGCCTGAAGACCGGCGCGCCACTGAGCCGGTCAGAGGGATTGTCCACCAGAACAAACCGCCCGGTGCAGCCTGCACCGGGCGAGGTATTCATGCTAACTGGAAGACAGGCGTTTCAGGCGGCGTCGGATTGGGAAACGGTGGCGTCTGTCTTCGTGTCTGCGGCTCGCGTCTCGAAAAGACCTGCAACTCTCTCCCACGCCTCGGCCGGCGGGGACCCGGCACCATCGACAAGCCGGACAGGGGGCAGCTGCATCCAGCCGGGCCGCCAGTCCGGGCTGGCCTCGCAGCCCTCGCCCGCAATGCGGTTGCGCAGCACCTGCTTCTGTGCCTTTCCGGTCTCGGTCCGACAGCTATCGGCCAGCGACTGCGTGCCGATATCGGCAACCATCGCATTGATGGCGCGCTTGTCGCGGACAAGTTCAAAGAAGGCTGCATCCGGTTTCCAGCGCGCTGCAAGGTCAGTGCCGCAGACATGTAGAAGCGCTTCTGAAACACCGTTCCCAGCCTCAAGCGTCTCGGCCATGACAGCAGCCAGAACGCTCAGCACTTCATCATCCGACATGGCGAGCAAGGCCGAAAACACCTCGCAAAGGCGGTAATCGTCACCATTTCGACGCATCGCCGGACTGGTGTTAAGCGCCCGGAACAGGGCCTCCATTCCGGTCTTTGCCTCCGCCAGCTCCGCAACAGACTTCGAGTCTTCAACACTCGCTTGCGTCTCGGCTCTCCGGGTCCTGACCTCATGTGGCCGCACGTCCCAGAGCGCACTGCCGCACATGGCATGCGCCACCATAAGACGAAGCGCAATCGCAGGCGACCCAGCAAGGCTCGCCTGCGCAGCGGCATGACGGTGAAGCAGGATGTATTCTGCCAATGGCCCGGACATTTCAGGCCGGACCGCTGCCGGAGCGGAACCAGCCTCCCCCTTTGCCGCGCGCTCCCGCCTGCGGGCCTCCGCAGAACTGATATGCCCCTCATGGAATAGCGTCGTGCCATCATGGCGGATTTCGATATAGACCTTGCCGCCATTTTCCCTGTCACACGCCACATGGTCCCAGCGCTGGAAATATGCCCCGCGTTCAAGACAGACCACATCGCTCCAGCCCTCTGCGAGATAGGCCTCTATCCGGGCCGCAATCGCGGCTGATTGCGCCTGCCAGAAGGCATCGGCATCGGCAAACACGCCGTGGTCTCCAAACAGGTCGGCAGTGACCTGACCGTCATAAGCATCGAGGTCGAACAGGGCCTTGTCGGTGGTGATCGTGGTCCCGCCCGTGATCCATGCCTTGCAGGACCACCCAATTGGAGCCCGTTCGGTCTCACTCTCCCAGAGCCGCAGCCACGCGGCCTGCTGGTCCTCTGTGGCAAGCGTGAGCGCCCGGATCGTCTCGCGGTCCAGTTCGTCTTCTGCATAGAGCTTGCGGATCGGAGCCGACAGCGAGGCAAGCGCCAGCACGCGCCGGACAAGTAGCTCTGTTACACCGAAGAAGGCTGCAATGTCCCCGACCGCCCTGCCCTCCTCATGCAAGCGCCTGAAGGCTTCGTATTGCTCCATTTCCGTGGCGGGCAGCCGTCCGACATTCTCGATGACGGAGGCGGCAATCGCACTCGCGGCATCCTTCTCTGTCATGACCGCGCAGGGCACCAGCGGCGTCTCGCCTGTCTCCTTCGCGATCTCCTTCAGGGCGAAGAAACGGCGGCGTCCGGCAATGACACCGTAATACTTGCCCTCACGGCGCACCAGCAGGGTCTGGCGGACCCCTTTTTCGCGGATCGATGGCAGGATATCCGAGACATCGGGTTTCCTGCGTCCATGCCGCATATTGAGTTTTGACATTCTGAGCTCATCGAGCGGGATATGTCTGAGGTCGGGCTGTGCCATACTGGTCTCCTTTTCTGGCGGGTAGAAAGAGAGACCGAGCGCCCATGCCGGGTCTCTCCAGTTGATTTTCGTATAGGCAAAGCCGTCGCCGTCGCGGGCGGCATCGGGATCGGTCTCGCCCTCGTCATAGTCGCGGATCGTGATCAGGGGCGCGCGGCCTTCCACCCAGATTTCAACAATCCGGGCTCCGGCAATGACCAGTGTCAGCCGGGGGCGCGGACCGAGCAGGTCCGTCAGAACACGCGCCGAACTCATGAGGCTCTCCAGCCCGAAACAGTTTCAACAAGATGTTTCGCGGCGTCATTCGCCGTCGCCAGCGCGTCCGGCAAAAGCTCGTTTGCGACGTCGCTCAGATAGCTGTTGTCAGTGTCTGGATAATTGCATTCGATGCCCCAGAGGCTCGCGGCATGATTGTCGAGGTGGATGCCGTCGCGCTCTACCGAGAGAACGATCCCGCAATAGAACCACTCATCCTTGCGCCACGCCTCCATGACCGCTTCAGCCTGTTTGAGGGCAGCATCATAGCGCTGGCGGGGCCGATTACCGGGACCAATGAAACCCGGATCGCCAATATCGAGCGAAGGCCAGAACCCGTCCTGGCGTTCGTCAGGACCGTCAGGGCAGTCATCGCGCACAATCCGTGCCGTCACCGTGAAGCCCCCGGCCTCACACCGGATCGTGTCGCCTTCACAGGCAAGACTGTCGAAACGTTCGGTAAAAGCCATGACGTTCACCGCGTCCAGAAGACGTGAACGTCTTCGAACCCTGTTTCGAACATCATGATGTCGCCATTGAGCTCCATGTCGCGGGCGAGCGCGGACCAGTCGATATAGTATTCAAGAACGGAAGCGATTTCGGTCCCGGTGTCCCGGTGCAGCGCCTCGGCAAAGTCCGCCGCACTTCGATGGCATCCGGCATAATCGTCGAAGGCGGCGCGGGCCTGTTCAAGGTCACCGCCGAAGTGGCGATGTACCAGCCCACCGAGCCTGCCATGTTCAGCAATGAAATCGGCAAGTCCGCAAGCCGTCTCGAAGCTCGCATATTCGGAAAGCTCAGCCCCTTCAAAGCCGTCATGATCATGGATCGCCCATTCTTCGGCCTCCGGCAGCGGTGAGTCTGCCAGCATGGCACGGACCTCCACCATCACCTCATCCGGCGTCGTTGCTTCGATCCAGCGCCCGTGCAGATGGCCCGCATTATAGGCCGCAAGGCACGCGACATAGATGCGCGGCTGCGGCCGGGGCGCAGCGGTAACAGGCTTGGCAGCAGAGGATTGGGGGTGTGGTGTGGTCATCGTGTCAGTCTCGTTTCCCCGCCCCAGCGTCCCTCCCGCATCAGGCGGGGGTGGGCGGCGAGAAGGCCGGCAGGCCGGACCCGTCAGCCGCTGGCGCAAGGCGCGCGAGGTATGACGCGGTCCATGCTTTCATACGGATTTCAGATCCGGCGCCTTGCGCCAGTGGCGGGTCCGGGCAGACCGGTCGTCCGCCCACCCGCGCCTGAAAGGGAAGAGTCCGGATGACGGGAATGAGCGCGGGAACCGGACCACGCCCACAACGCCGAATCCGGTCATATCTGAATGTCATGAGCCTGCATGTACGAGATTTCCGTGAAGCCGACCGCAAAGCTGTCGTCTCACTCTGGGATGCCTGCGCCCTGACGCGGCCCTGGAATGACCCGGATGGCGATATCGATCTGGCGCTCAGAAGCCGGGAGGCGACACTGCTGGTCGGCTCCAGTCAAGACGTGATCGTGGCAACTGTCATGGTCGGCCATGACGGTCATCGCGGATGGGTCTACTATCTGGCGGTCGATGCCCGTCATCGTGGGCATGGTCATGGCCGCGAAATGATGGCCGAGGCCGAACTCTGGCTCGCCTCCAGGCGCATTCCAAAGGTCCAGCTCATGGTGCGGGCGGACAATGCCGACGCCGGGCACCTCTATGAGACCCTTGGCTATGAACGGCAGAAGGTCAGCGTGTTCGGCAAATGGCTCGGACCGGAACGGCCGCAGGACGGATAAGGCTGGCAAATAACTATGGACACCAGGCAGCCCGCGACCCCTCTGGCGCAAGACAGTGGGACGCGCGGGCTGGCGCGATCACCGGTGAGACACCCGCACGCCGCAGGGCTGCCCGCTCCGGGCAGGCATGGGGTCCGGAGACGAGCCGGGCTGCTGGCGGCGCGTGCCGCCAGCAGAACAGCCCCCGCGCCCCTGCGCAGGGTGATCGCCATATCATGGCCTGAGGCCAGGCAAGGCGTCAGAAGAGTTTCCAGAGGCCCGTCACCGCCATGAAAACCAGGACAAGGATGCCGAGAAAACTCAGGACGAACACCAGCCGTCCGAGAAACTCTCCCCATCCGAATATCAGGAACGCCGGACGATCGGTCCGGGGCTCCAGCCCACTCCTGCCAGACTTCCTGTTACCCATCGCTCCTGCCTATTCGCACCAGCCCGGTTTGCGCGTCATCGCCCGGCTCCCCTCATGCGGCCACGGCTTCAGCAGCCCTTCCCGCAACCCGGCCCTGGCCACATCCTCGCCATTGGCGCTGAGCCCGATCACGGTGCGGCCATACCGGTCGGGTGTTTCCTGATGGGTGATTTCGAGATCGGCCTCCCGTGTAAGCTCGACCATGAAGGCTTTCGCCCTGAAACCGAGCTCACGCTCCTGCTCGCAGTCCGCGCCACCAATTGCCGCGCCGACCCCACCCGTTTCAGGTGCATCGACATCTGCGAGGCGAAAGTCCATGCCGTATAGTCGGCCACTGTCACCGTCCGACCAGTAGATCGGAGACAGCCGCGCCTGCTCCTCGGAGGACGCGAACGAGCAGGCGCCGAGACCGGCTGCGAGAAAAAGCCATTTCATGGCTTGGTTACCTAGCCGGATTCGCGGGGCACAGATCATGTCAGTTGCTGTCGTGCATTTGCTTGAGTTTCGCAATGGCCTGCGCGCGAAAGACGCCGAGGCGCGATTCCTTCGACCTCTCAATAACCACCTCCTGGACAGAGACCCGGCGCACCGCCCGCCGCGCCAGGCGCTCATGCTCCAGGCAATCGAGATCATGGGCAATATGGCAGATATAGCGTTCCAGGGCCTCGACCGTGTGGAGATCGGACGGAAAACGGGCCAGCGAGACATGGCCTTCACGGGTCAGATAGGATGGGCGTTCGCTCGTCATTTCCTCAGACACCCTTTATGTGGAACCTCTAGTAACATAACAAGGCAAAGTCGGAA
The DNA here is from genome assembly GCF_029936995.1 of Henriciella sp. Lineage (GTDB taxonomy): Bacteria > Pseudomonadota > Alphaproteobacteria > Caulobacterales > Hyphomonadaceae > Henriciella. The sequence continues at coordinate 32,746 of NZ_JAPYRE010000003.1, read as the reverse complement.
GCGGGCAACTCCGCGACATATTCTCTTACAGGTTATCATACACACGGCGCTTACCTGGTGCACTAAGACATTGGTCGCAAAATAATTCCACTTCGAATATAGACAGCTCCCCACGACGCGCCTCCACCTGTGCGGGAGGGGCGTGCCAGAACGCCTGCCGCTCATTCCATCAGACCGCCAATGGGGCTGCCTACGGCCAGGTGATGGGAGAATCCCTGACTGTGCATGCCGGCCTGCAGGCACCCCGCCGGCACAAGAGTGCAGAAAGGACGCACATCATGAAAGCAAGACAGGTGACTTGGGTCGAACGCAATGAGGACGATCCGGCGCGCCGCATCTCCAGGCTCGGAGGGGAGGATTTCAGCCACTCCATCCTGGAGGCCATCATGAACATCCATCATGGTGTCTGCCGTTACTGGCTGGTCCATGAAGGGGCCCCGGTCTGGATCGTCCTGGATACCAGGCCGGGCCCGGCCTATCTCCGCGGCGAACATGACCCTGGTGAACCGGACACCCTTCTCAGCCTGTCCGAACCACCCAAGACCGACTAAGATGACCTGATAATAGCGGGCTATGGGCCACATGGCCCATAGCCCCACCACCCGGACCACCGGATTCCATCTCGTATATACAATATCAAACCGGGGCGGTACCGCGGAAAAAACGCCCGCACTTTCAAGCCCCCGGCTTCATCGCCTCTCAACCCCGGTTGACTATGGATTCTACCTGTAATTTCATATCGTCTCCCATAATACTCACCGTGTCGGGGTACGCTCTGGCCGCGGACTGACAGGACAACGGCAATGGCCAGCAAGCCGGTAGACGACCAGGCAGGCAGGGGCTGGAAGGCGTTAGTGGTTTCCGGGACCGGCCTGTTCCGTTCGGGAGACCTCACAGGTGCTGCCCGGATGTTCCGGCGTGCGATCCGCCTTCGCCCGTATGAGCCACGAACCCACTACCAGCTTGCCAGTATACTCCTGCGCGACGGCAAGGCCCACGAAGCCAGCCGTATCTTCCGGGAGGCAACGCGCCTCGCGCCCCGTATGGCCGAAAGCTGGCACGGGCTGGGTCTGGCCCTTCATGCGTCCGGCGACGGCCGCGCGGCACTGTCAGCCTTCCGGACATGCGTAAGGATCGATGCCGGGATATGGCGGGCCTGGCAGTCCATTGCAGACATAACCCCGTCCGAGCATGAGCGGATATCTGCCCTGAAAATGGCCAGGCAACATCTTGGCAAGCTCGCCAGCCAGCCAACAGCCGGACCCGCTAAACTGGTATACTATGCCGATGCCTTGGCTGACATGCTTGATTTCGAAGAGGTGGCAAGGCTGATCGCGGCGCGGGCTGAGGCTTTTCCCGACCGCGCGACCGCCAGTGAGCGCCACGCGCGAGCGCTCTACAATACCGGCAACTATCAGGGCGCCTTTCGACAGATGACGAGCGCCCTTGCCGCAACCCGGCCCTGTCCGGCCAGCGGGCCGGACCTCGATACGCCAGCCGCCCTCGACGTCCTTGACGAGGTCTGCACCGTCTTGTCCAGGGCGGGCCTTGCGGCCTTTCCCGCCTCCGGCACCCTGCTCGGCCTGGTGCGCGACGGCCATCTCCTGGCCCATGACCGGGATGTCGATATCGGCATCCTCCAGGCCGGCGCACAACGCCCCGACCTCGCACGCTTCATCCGCCGCCATCCCGGCCTGATGCTGGAGCGGCGTGCCCGCCCGGGGGACCGCTACTTCGCCCTGACCTGCCGCGGTATCGCTGTCGATCTCTTTGTCTATACACGCCGGGGAGACCATACGCTCTGCGGGTTCAGCGACCTGCCGGGCGACATCCAGTGGCGGTTCGCAAAATTCAGCCTGCGCGAAGCGTGTTTCGGCCAGCTGACCTGCACCATCCCCGCCGACCCGCGCCGCTATCTCGCGGAAAGCTATGGCCCTGGCTGGACGCGACAGGATACTGGCTTTGCCTCTGCCATCAGCTCACCCGCCCTTTTCGAAACCGATCCGTTTGCGAGAGCTTTCTATAGCGCCGGGCGGGCACGTGCCGCGATCAGGGCCGGCGACACTGCAAAAGCAAGAGCCCTCATCCATCAGTCCCCCATTCCCATAATCCTGCAAGGAGAGCGGACCCATGAAATGAACACATAGGACGGCCCGCCACTCTACAGTCACCTGCCCGCCGGCTGCCCACGACAGCCCGGACAAAAGATATTACGCTTTCGCTCTAATACATTGATTTAACTATGAATTTATGGTTGACTCAACCTCCATCTCAGATCAAGATACCCACGCTGCCAGAACGGCAGCGTACACTCAGAAGGAGAAAGACCATGAAGACCAGGACAGACGAATACGTCACCGAAGACGAGTTCGAGCCCATCGAGCTCGGGACTGTTTCGGAGGAGACCAGAGGCCTCCCCGGCATTCAGGACGAATTTGGAAGCGGGTCGGCCAATTCCCGCGTCCAATAAGCTGACCGGTGAAGGAGGAACCTGCGTTCCTCCTTCACTTTACCTGACCGTTCTCATGCCGCCGAAAGGTTTTCTGAGGAGACCCGGCCATGCCTGCATCCTACTATCTGAAGAAAGATGTCTTCACCTGCATGGCGGGCGGGATTTGCCTCGGTCTCGATGCCCGCACAGATCGCTATTTCTGGTTGACCGCCGAACAGTCCTGCTGGCTGGACCAAATCCTCCGGACAGACCGGCCGTCACCCCTCACCGGCAAACAGCTTCAGTTTGCCGGGCGCCTGCTCGATCGGGGACTGATCACGCAGGACCTGTCGGACAGCCGGTCCAAGGCGGCGGCGCACCCGCCATCGCCGCGCTATTGCGTTTTCGACATGGATGATGATCCGCAGGCAGGACCGCGCTGGAAATATGCCCCCGGCCTTGTCCTGACATTGCTTCGATGCTGGCGGCCGGGAAATAGCCGTCGCGGCGATCTTCGCCGGCGCCTGAACCAGGTGCGCCGGTGGCGCGAGCGCATCGGTACCGTACAAACGGCGGACACTGCTGACATTGTCCATCTCACCAGACAGTTTCATGCGCTTACGCCCTACTTCTTTTCCATTCATGACGCCTGCTTTTTCAGGAGCTTCCTGCTCGTCGGCTACCTTGCGCGGTTCGGCATCCAGGCAGACTGGATCTTCGGCATGCGTCTCGCCCCCTTCGGCGCACATTGCTGGGTGGTGTGGAAGGACATGTTGCTGAACGAGGCGCTCGATACGGTCGCCGAATACCAGCCGGTCATGAGGGTCTAGGAGACCATTGCTATGCGCGCTTTCTTCGCCATGGCCTGGGATGGCCGCTGCAAGGAGGCGGCAGCGTCTGCTGCCAGGCTTCGCAGCCGGATTGCCGGGCCGGATACCTCGCCGGAAAACTGCCTCCGGACCAGCTCATTCGAGCTCTATGAGCTGACCGAAACCCCGGACAGAACCAGTATTCTTCCTCTCAGGGATGAGACGGGCGAGGTAAGCGGCGCGATATTTGGGACGCTCTTCCAGCGTGCCGGCCCGTCCTGCCCTGCAATACCCGCCCCCGTTTCGGCGCAGGTCAGGGACCGTACACTCCAGGCGGGCGGTCCGGCTGGACTGGTTGAAGGATACTGGGGCAGCTATGTCGCATTCATGCGATGCGGCGACAGGCTTTCAGTCATCACGGATCCGGCCTCATCCATCCCGTGTTTCTACATGCGCCATCAGGGGGTCACACTTGTCTTCTCCCATCTCGAAAAGTGCCATTTTGTCGAGCGGGACAAGCTATCGATAAATCACGGCTTCATCCGCAAGCTGCTTTTCTACGACAAGATCCAGAATGGCGAGACCGGACTGAATGAGGTCCGTGAACTTCCAGCCGGTTCCTGTCTCGACGCAACATCCGGCGGCCTGCAGACTGCCCTGCTCTGGGACCCGCGCACGCATGCCCGTCCGGCAAGGGAGAGATCCCGTGCGGACGCGATCGCCGGGCTGCAGGAAACCGTTCGCCATGTGGTCCGGGCGCACAGCCAGTGCCATCCCGACATCCTGCTCAACCTCTCCGGAGGTCTCGACTCTGCCATTGTCGCCGGCTTCCTGGCTGAAAACCCGCCCGCCGGCCGGCTCAAGGCCATCCACTTCATCATGCAGTCTGAAGATCCCACCGAACAGGTCTATGCCAGGGCCGTTGCCAGCCACACCGGAATTGAACTGCAGGAGCTTGATGTCGCCCCCGACAGGCCCCTTCCCGCCCCCGGTGAGCATCCCCTCTCGGCACGGCCTTACCGGCAATTCCTCGGGCAGGACCACGCCTCCCGGCTCGGCCAGCTCCCGGACGCACGAAACAGCACGATCTTTACTGGACAGGGCGGCGACCACCTGTTTCTGGAGACCCGGAGCCCCCTGGGTTTCGCCGACCATCTCCTGCACCACGGCCTCGCGGCAGATACAGGCGAAGTGCTTCTGGACACGGCCCGGCTGGCGGGAAAATCCATCTGGGCGGTCCTCGGGGAGACACTTCCTGTCCTGTCGGGCCAGCGGGAAAACGCATTGATGACAGGCATTCGTCACCGGCAGACACGTGTGACGGAAACCGCCTTTTCCACGCTCGACCCTGCCGGTATGGTCCCGTCATGGGCGGTTGAACCCGATGGTGTGCTGCCTGCAAAATTCAACCAGGTCGCAAGCCTTGTGCACATGTGCCAGATCCGCGACACACTCGACATGCCGGGTGGGCTGGAGACGGTCCACCCGCTGATATCCCAGCCCCTCATGGAGTATTGCCTTGGCGTTCCAGCCTACCAGCTTTCAGTTGGGGGCCGCAGCCGAGGCCTTGCCCGCGACGCCATGCAGGGTCTCGTGCCCGACAAGGTGCGCCTTCGTAAATCCAAGGGCAATGCCTCGCGCTTTTTCATCGACCAGCTCGCCGCCAACCGTGAGCAGATCGGTGAAACACTGATCACGGGCGAACTGGTTTCAGCCGGGCTGGTGGATGCAGCCAGCGTCCGTGCCTTTCTGAGCCGCGATGAGTATGTCCGCATGAGATCGGGCCGGATGATGCTCATCTATTATGTCATCGAAGCCTGGCTGCAGCGGTGGAAGGCCGAACTCGCAAACACGACACCTCCCAGGCCCGTCAGTTCTCCATGAGGCCCGCCCCTGTGAGGAACGCATCGAACCGCTGCCAGAGGTCACGGATATTGGCTGGCGAGGACGGACCGTGCCCTTCTCCCCAGTAGCGGACATAGACCGCCTCTTTCCCGGCCCTGTAGAGCGCGCCGAACATTTCATCATACTGGGCCATGTCAAAGTAATCGAAGTCGGAATGCACGAGCAGGACCGGCGCGGTGATATTGCGGGCGTTTGCAACGGGGCTGGTACGCGCATAGGCCGCCGGATCATCGAGCGCACTGTCGCGCAATCCGAATGGGCAGTAATGACTTGGGCCTTCCATCTCGCATTCATAGCGCCATCTGTTATCGCCGCCATTCTGGTCGAGATGAAAATACCGCATCAGGCCGCGCGCGCCGAAATAGTGGCTGAAGAAGTCGGCCCAGCCATTCATCGAGATCACGGCGGCCGGTTTCCGTGTCTGTGTCGCGGTGACCAGCGAAAGCAGCCCGCCCTGGCTGAACCCGTAGAGGACCACCCTGTCAGGATCGCCATAGCCCTGTGCGACCAGGGCATCGACGGTCTGGTCGAAAACATTCCCCATAGCTGCAACCGGGCCGTCCGCGGTCCTGATCAGGTCAAGTGGAAAGGCCGGGCGGATATAGATGAACCCGCGGGCGGCCCAGAGATCCGCGGTCACGGCGGCAGGCTGTGGTAGATCCTTCAAGGTGCGGCATGTGCCCCCCGTACCGGTCGGATAGACATCGACCAGCAGCGGATATGACTTTCCCGCATCATAATCCGGCGGCAGCATTACGCAGCCTTCCGTCTGTCGCGGCGCCAGCCGGTTTTCGGGGTCGTTCAGCATATAGGTCACCTGCCGGTGCTCCGGATGACGCACGCGATCGAGATGCGCATTGATGCGGGCAAGCTCGATGTCGGCTTGCCCCTGCCTGACAAGGAGCAGACGTGTTGCGCCCCCGGCCGTCACCGTCGCGACAAGGCTGCCAGCCGCCCGCGATGCGTCGATCACATGCGCACCCTCCTGTCCGGTATCCAGGGTTTCGGGTGGCGCTGATCCCGGCCGGGCATCCAGAAACACAATAGCGGTCTCCCCGTTCTCTTCAGCCCCGGCAAGCAGGACGAGATCGGGCGACAGGGGATAGCGCACCATGGAAGATCCGAGGCGGAACTGGTTTGACCAGCCATGCGCCGGACTGACCCGGCCGCCAGATGGAAGCAAGGCCCCGAGGGCTGGAGGCGACCGCCGGACAGGCGGCTGACCGGGGACAATGCGCCAGACGGCCCCGTCCGCCAGAAGCGTCATTGACACGCCGTCGCTATGCAGCGGGTCGCGCGGCACCTGGTCGAATGCCCCGGTCAGCCGCAAGGGCTGTTTGCCGGGCGCGAGCAGAAACCAGTCCGGCCTCTCTTCACCGCGTGCCTGCGCCAGTATGGCAAGTCCCGCGTCAAGAAGCACCGTGCGGGCAGGCCCGCCCCACCAGAGATAGGAGGCGTCGGCCCGGTTGCCGGCTGGCGACAGGCCTGCATGCGGCAGAACATCTCCCTGCAGGCTCGCGCGCTGGAAGACATAAAACCGGCCATTTTCGGGCGCCGTCTCCGGACCCCAGCCATAGACGGCAAAGCGCGCCCCCGCCTCATCCCAGACCAGAGAATGCGGGTCGACATTGAAAGGCGTAGCGACCTGCCGGACCTCACCGGTCTGGCGGTCGATCAGGCTGAGCGCATAGCGCCTGTCAAACACAGGATGGGTCTCGCGGGCCACGGGCCTCACATCGGCCGGCGGGCGGATACGCTTTCCGGTCCGCGCGGCCAGCAGGTAGCGTCCGTCCGGCGATGCGCGCACACCGGCATAGCGTCCCTCTGCCAGGTGGCGCGTCTTTCCTGTCACGATGTTGAACTCGACCAGCGCGCCATCGGCCCAGTCATGTGCCCGCTGCCCCCCTGTGCTGACCACCTGCGAGGCAGTCGGCCCCGTGCCGGACCAGGCCCGGTTCCAGTTCTGCCAGAGAAACCGGCCTGCCGTGGCGCGGTTGCGCAGTTCCGAACCGGGCCGCATCGGATCACGCACCGGCATGACAAAGCTTTCCGGTGAGACCCAGACGAGGCGTTCATTATAGCGCCCACCGGCCACATATCTGTCACGGATGTCAGGCAGGGGATCGAACCGTACGCAGGCATCCTCCGACAGGCGGCAGGCCACCAGCCTCAGGCGGCCCCGCCAGTGTTCCAGGACGACGACATGATCGCTGTCGGGTGACAGGCCGAAGAGATAGTTCGTGGCCGCCGGGTCGAGACCGGGCTGCAGCGCCTGTACACCGGTATCCATGTTGCGGACCCAGAGCTGGTGGCCGCTCAGCCCATAGGCGCGCAGCCACCAGGAATAGTCTTCCAGCGCGTCATATGGCGGGACAAGGTTCCAGGCGAGCCACGCCCCGTCTTGCGAGAACCGCGCCTCCCCGATCCCCCCGATCGAGAGCACATCATCGACCGTCACAGGGTGTGCGGCGTCTTCGGCCGGTGTCGCGGATGCAGGCCCTGCCCCCAGCGGGGTCAGGGTGAGGACAAGGCCTGCCAGCGCCAGACTCTGCGCCGTACCCGGGAGATAGCTCATGATGTCCCGTCTGTCCCGTCAGAATGACTTGCGCAGGCCGACGGCCACGAACCGCCCGATGGGCGAGGCATTGGCCGGGTCGTAGCTGGTGATCCCGAACCGGCTCGCCGTGGGCGCATTGGGCGGCGCCTCGTCGAACAGGTTGGAGAGGCTGAGATCGAAGACCGTCCCGGACAGCAGGCCGGGCGCATCCACATCAAATTCATAGGCCAGTGACAGGTCGGCGGTTGTCCAGGAGCCGATCCGCCGGGCCGAGGGCGAATTGTCGGTCCGGTAACCGGCCGTGTAGTTGACGAAGAAATTCCCGGTGAAGCCGCCCCTTGCAAAACCGAGGCTGGCACGCGCCTGCAGGTCGACCGGACTGTAGAGCGTGTTCAGCGCCTCGACCTCGGGTGTCGTCTGTGCGGCCTGCTGCACAAAGTCGATAATATAGTTTGCGTTCAGCCCGGCCGAGATCAGCCCTTCGTCCGTGTCGGCACGATAGGTGAGCCGGAGATCGAGCCCGCGCGTGCGTGTCGAGGCGAGGTTCCGGGTCTGGCTCACCCGGTTGATGAATCCGATATTCTCAAGCGCTGTTGCTCCGCCCGTGATGATGATCGGGCGGCTCAGCGACGCCAGGAGGGCATCGATCTCCGCCTCACTGGGAAAAAAGGTGATCGTCCCCGGGGGGAACAGGTCCGGATTGTCAAAGGCCAGCCCGGGCGCGAAATTGAGATTCAGATTGCCCGGCACAGGGGTCGTCCCGAGCCGGTTCTCGAAATCGATGTCATAATAGGAACTGCTCAACGACCAGTCCTGACGGCCCGCCCGGGCCTCGTAATCGAAACCTGCCGTAAAGGTGCGCGACGTTTCCGGGTCAAGATCGTCTGCGGTGCCATTGACCTGGATGAGATTGACACCGTCAAGCGACGGATCCGGCAGGTCGATGCCATACACGCCCCGGATGAAATCATAGGACAGGACAGCCGCGATCCGGTCGAGCGCACCGGACTGGCCGACCGTGGGCGGTGCAAAGGATTCGCTGTAGGAGCTGCGCAGGTTCAGGCCGTCGGCCGGCGCCCAGAGAAGCCCGATCTTTGGATTGGCCGAACTCCCGAAATCGGAATAGTCATCCCACCGGCCCGACAGGTTGATATCGAGCCGCTCGATCCCGGTCATGGCATTTCCCGGACCGACCAGGGGGATCAGCACCTCACCATAAACCGCCGTGACATCGCGGCGGCCATCCCGGATCGTACCAAAGCCACGCGTCTCGAAATCGAACGTCTCCTCGCGCAGCTGCGTCCCGATCGCAGCCTTGACCGTCCCGCCCGGCAGGTCGATCACATCGCCGTCGAGCTGAAGGTCGAATGACAGCAGGTCGGAACTGAAGTCGGACACGGTCGGGGGTGCACCGCGTCCATCAAACCGGTTGAGGATCTCATTGTTGCGGATCCGGTTATAGGTGATGTCCGAGGAAATCCGCCAGCTGGCAGACAGATCGTAATCCGCCCCCGCGCTGAGGGCGACGCTCTCCGAGCTTGTATCCGAACGCGTGACAATCCCGGCCGCCCCGGCAAATACCGTGCTGCGCGAGACCTCCCGCCTGGAATAGAGACCGGTCCCAGACAGGCTGAGCTGCGGCCCCAGCTCCTGCCTCAGCGAGACGACACCACTATTGCGCTCCTGTTCCGGCAGCAGGTCAAAGGCCTCGCGCTGCGCAATCGGATCGCCCGTCTGGAGCGGCGGTGCGGCGAGACCCGGGCGTTCGGCCAGCGTCAGCTCGTCACGCAGATAGTATTCATAGGTGGCGATCACATTGCCACTGTTCCACGCCGTCCCGAAGGTCTGGCTGGCACGGATTTCCTCCATGTCGCCATCGGTGACAGAGCCGTAGCGCAGCGAGGTTTCGCTGCCTTCATAGTCATCCCGGAGGACAAAATTGATCACGCCGGCGACCGCATCGCCGCCATAGATGGCCGACGCCCCGTCTGTCAGGACATCCACCCGGTCGAGGGCCGAGAGCGGGATGAGCGACAGGTCGACAAAATCGCCGATCGCCGATGTCGGCGCGAGCCGGTTGCCGTTCAGCAGGACCAGCGTGCCCCGTGAGCCGAGCCCGCGCAGATTGGCCCCTGTCCCGAACGTGTAGTTCTGCGCGGAGTTCTTGTCATTCGGCAGCCCGCCTGAGGCAAATTCGGTCGACCCGCCCTTGAAGTTCTGCGGCAGCTGCCGGATGAACTGCTCGGTCGATGTCGCGCCCGAGCGCAGCAGGTCGTCGCGATCGAACATCAGGAGCGGCGAGCTTTCGGGCGCAAAACCGCGCAGGCTCGTCCCGGTCACCTTGACCGTATCGATGCGCAGGTCGCTTTCTTCCCGCACTGCCGGTTCATCCCGGGCCACGCCGGGCCTCCGGGGCACCGGTGTCCTGACAGGAGCCTCATCCTGGTGAGCCTCAACCGGCACAGCAGGAACAGCCCGGATCACCAGCGCATCGCCCGGTCCCTCGACCGCCTCGAGCCCGGTGCCCGCCAGCAAGCGCTCAAGCGCAGCATCGCCGGACATGGTGCCCTGCACAGCCGGCGCCATGTGCCCGGCGACAAGGCTTCCGGAAAACAGCACCGGCTGGCCGGTCTGTGCACTGAAAGCCCTGAGCGCCTCGCCCAGGGGCGCCGCCTCAAGCCTCAGCTCCTGCACCTCCGCCTGCGCCAAGACCTCGCCGCCCCCCGCAACAGACATCACCACCGCCGCCAGCAGCCGCTGACGCAATCCCATCGTCTTGCCCATAATCCCCTCCGGATCCTGATTGAACCGGCCGGGCTCCAGAGGCCCGGCTCAGAGGGTCAACAAGACTGCTCCACCATCGGGCCAAATCCCTACCATGTGCGCAGAGCGGACAATCGATTTGCTACGAAGTTAGGTCCGACTTTTGTGCTGCCGCTCACAGATCCAGCGAGGCAACGAACCAAGGCAATATTTCGGTGGGTGTTGCTTTTGACGCATGGCAACGACTGAGATTGTACCGTTGATCACGCAAAAGAACATAAAATGAACGTCCTTCCCAATCGATAGAGATTCAGGCATAGTTATGATTCGTCGTTGGAGAGCAGCACTATGGACATGACGCCTGTCAAAACCTCAGAACTGCTAAAACCCCTCAACAACTGGGAGAGAAAGAACGCACCGCCTGAGTTGTGGGCGCGAGGGGATCGCAATCTGCTCAAGGATGGATTGCGGGTATCGGTGGTGGGCTCTCGCAATATGTCCAAAGAGGGGGCGTCTCGCGCCCGCGCATTCTCGAAAGCGTTGGTGGACAGAGGCATCACAGTCGTGTCTGGACTAGCGGCAGGAATCGATACCATCGCTCACGAGACAGCAATTGAATCCGGGGGCAGAACAATCGCTGTGCTTGGAACCCCGATCAATCAAGCGTACCCAAAGACGAACGCCGGGTTGCTGGACAGAATTGCGTCAGACCACCTTGCAGTCTCACAATTCCCAGAAGGCTACCCATTCCGCCCGCACAACTTTCCGCAGCGAAACCGAACAATGGCACTGATTTCCGATGCTACTGTAATCGTTGAGGCAAGCGAAAAAAGCGGAACCAAACATCAAGGTTGGGAAGCTATACGGTTGGGGCGCCTGGTTTTCATTCTGGATAATGTTGCCAAGAACCCGGACCTGACATGGCCTAAAGAAATGATCGAGTACGGAGCGCAGGTCATAAGAAGAGAAAATCTCGACCAATCGCTTGAAAATCTGCCATCCCTGACATCGGAGGAAGAGTTAGCATTTTGAGGCTCAATTTTGCGACTTTCGCCGATTACTCATCCAGGGGCCAAGGCCCGGAATCCCTAAAATCCAGGAAACTCTGTGACGGTATCAAGGCTGGCAATGAACGTGCGTTAACGTCTCTAGCCAAGGCTTTATCGAGCGAAAGAGCTGAACCGATACGTGATTTTCTGGCCGCTGACAGAACACTTGTTCCGATACCTGGAAGTGGGAAAACTACGCCTGAAAACTTCTGGGGACCAAGGCTGATCTGCGAAGCCCTCGCGCATGAAGGTATCGGCGCCGGAGTGCTTCCACTCTTAATTCGGAACACAGGTGTACCGAAGTCTGCCTTCGCTGCAGCAGGAGAACGGCCGACACCTCAGCGGCATTTCGAATCGATCAAGGCTGAAATTGACCTAACGACGCCCCGGAGAATCACACTTGTCGATGATGTCGTCACAAAAGGAAGTACAGCCATAGGTGCTGCGCGACGCATACGCCATGAATTACCCGACTGCGATATCAAATTGTTCGCGGTCTTTCGCACGTGCAACTTCGCGCAGGACATTGAACGTTGCATAAATCCGCGATCCGGTAATCTAACCTATGCGGACACTAGCGATGCTGTTCGGCGCATAGATTGAAATCAGAACTGCTCATCCGACCGCTTCCAGCACAATCTCTTCCTTGGAAACCTCCGCCTCCACCGGCAGGAACAGCTTCAGGCTCTCGACAAACTCCACTTGCTTTCCGGCCGGGAATGTCCCACTGACCCGCTCGGCGGCGAGCGCCGCATCGGCGATCCGGATAGTGACCGAGGAATAGCGGTTCATCTCGGCAACCGCTTCTTCCAGGGTGACATTGTCAAACTCGACCAGGCCCGCCTGCCAGCGCGTCACGGCCGCGGGATCGACGGCACGGACCTCCTGGCGGCCATCCTCGTGCACCAGCAATTGTTGGCCGGGCTCCAGCACCCTGCCCTGCCCGCTCGCCTCACCCCCGACCCGCACCGATCCCTCAACCAGCGTCACGGCCACCGTGTCCCCAGCCCTCACGCTGAACACCGTCCCCAACGCCTCGGTCACGCGTCCCGATGTATCGACCCGGAACGGACGCTGGCCCGCGGCCACGTCGAACAGCGCTTCACCATGCACCAACCCGACATCCCTTGCCGTATCGGAAAACACAACCTCGATCTGCGTGTCGGTATTGAGCGTCACCGAAGACCCATCCGCCAGCGACACCTCCCGGACCTCGCCAAGCTGCGAGACATACACCTCAGGCACGACAGGCTCCTGCCCTGCCGGCCACAAGGCGACAACCACAAGTCCCAGCACCAGAACAGCGGCAAGCCCCGCACCCCAGACCCCGAACCGGCGCCCCCGCCCATCATGAGAACCACCGCTGTCCGGGCGCCCGAACCCGGTCCGGTCCAGAACAACGAGCGAGCGTTCTATCTCGCGGAAGGCCGCGGCATTCGCCGGGTCGCTCTCCCAGGCGGCAAAGGCCTCCCATGTCTCATGATCGAGATCCGGCTCCTGCAGTTCGGCATACCATTCGGAAGCCGTCCTGAGCCGTTCAGGATGATCGTCGTGCCACGCTGCCATACTGTACTCACCCTGCCGGGCTCGGGTCCCGGCCTTCTGCCTGTGCGAGACGCCCGGCAATTTCCGCCACGGCGTCGGCCACCTCTCTCTTGACCGTTCTTGGCGAAACAGACAAGCGCCTGGCGATCTCGTCATAGGTGAGCCCGTCATAGCGGTGCAGCCGCAGCGCCTCGCGGCGCCGCGCCGGCATGGCGGCAATGGCCGCCTCGGCAATGCCCAGAAGTTGCGAGTCCATGAGCTGTCTCTCCGGCGTGACGGTCCGCCCGCAGGCCACAGCAGACCCCTCCTCCATGACATCCACCGCCCCGCGATGCGCCCGCACATGACCCGATTTCAGATAGTTGACCGTCAGATTGCGCAGCGTCGTGAACAACAGACGCCGCAACTCCTCGCCAGACCGGTCCCCATAGGCCCGCCCCACTGCCACAAACGCCTCCTGCACCAGATCCTCGGCATCTGCCCTGTTCCCGATCCGGACATGCGCGAGCCTAACCAGCTGGGCATAGGCTTCGCTAAAAGTCCGCCGAAGACAAGAGCTCTCTGTAGAGCGGTTGCCACTAGATTGGTTCAGCTCGGTCCCTACGGCCCCAATGAATGTTTTCGGGACCATATGACCCTCATCACAACCTAAGGACTACAAACGAAAAGAAACAACATATTCAGAGTATACTCCGTGGCTGTATACTCTGCAAGACGATTTGCTCCCACTAATGAGGCTCCGGGAGATCTTCGCGCTCAACTTGAAGAGCAACAGACGAGGGAGAAATCTCTCGCAGGAAGAGCTTGCAGACTTGGCGGAGATCGACCGAACGTATGTTAGCCTTCTAGAGCGAAGCGAATACAGCGCATCGCTCGACATGATCGAAAGACTCGCCAGAGCACTTGAAGTGCCCCCGCTAGAACTATTGCGGACTTCGAAAGCAAACGAAGAGTATACTCCGTAGCCATATACTCATCGTGTACATCCACTCTGGAACATGCACGTCCGAGAGATTCTAGCTTATAATCTCAAGAAATATCGACGATCGCGAGGCATGTCCCAAGAGGAGCTCGCACATCGCGCCGATATTGATCGGACCTATGTCAGCCTGCTTGAGCGTCGAGTTTATAGTGCAACCATAGATACGCTCGGCAAGATGGCCGAAGCCCTAGAAATTGACCCGGATGTCTTATTAAAGCGACCTAAATAGGCGATCAGCACGAAGCTTAACCACGAAGATATCGGAGGGCACACAATCTTTCGCGTGTTAGCTTCGGGCGCAGCAGTAGATATTGCCTCCCAAACGCCTCCATGATCGGCCGAGATTCAAAATAAACCAAACTCAGTTCCGTTCCCCGATTGGATAAGGGGAGCCGCTCAGCCTGGCCGCGAGCGCATGGAATGGCGCGCGCTCCCGGATCGGTACGCAGTCAGCAAGGATCCTCACGAATCTCGCCACTTCGTCCCGCAACTTGATATCCGTGTTGAGGCTAAGCGTCCTGATCAGATGAAGTAGCGCCGAGTTATCCTTCCGGTTCGCGCGGAGTTCCGATCTCGCGGCCAGTTCCAGGATGAAAACAAGATCGCTTGATCTGTCTTTCGAACCTTCGCTGAGGCTGGACCAGCGCGCGATGAGCCGCGAGAGAAGCCGGACACGCCGGGCTTGGTTCCGCTTCAATCGCGGCCTGACCTGGGTGAGAACCCGAGCCAGAATCCGCAGCCTTGTTTCGTCAAGATGTGGGATCCACGTTCCGGCTTCCCTCATCAGCCGTTCAATCCGCTTTTCCGAAAGGTCAGGTACGCCTGCCACATGAAGCGCGAAGAGGTTGAGGCATGGTTGCCTGAAGGTGCACCTGAGGAAGGCTTTCCGGCCCTTGACCAGCTCGGCCATGAACGAGTCCTGACCTGTCAGGATGTCACCAGCCCAGCGGGGGTCCGCGCCAAGCCAGCTTGCCCAGGCATTGGGGTGTCCCGAAGCGGCAACTATCCCAGGATGGGGATATACGCCCTCGCCTTCATGGGAAATTTCTGCCGCGAGGCGTGCATTGGCTTCCTCATCAGGTGGCACAGTGGCGTGAACTCTCCAGAGCCCGCCAAGAGCCGCGAGGAACTGAACTTCATGGGTTACATTGGGATCGAGAATGTCATCGGATCTCAGCAGGGCGCGAAGGCCGATCCGCTCGATCGCCGTATTCTCCGCAAACATCGTGGAAATCTGGCCGAAATCGGCATGGCGCGGTAGCAGCGTACTGAAGACCCGGCCCGTCCAGGCCCAGGCGCAGAGCCAGGCCTGCTGATCGCCAACGGTGTCGCGTCTCACCGCGTAAAGGCGGACACACACCGTCCGCGCAAAGCTGAGCTGGGCCCGGCGGGTTTCGCTCGTTTCGTCTGAAATTACCGCTTCTACCTCGCCTGCCGCTTCGCCGAGATCACCGCGCGCACCGAACAGGACGAGGAGGTTGCGTAGCGCAACAGGGTCCTGACAGCGCAACAGGAGCCTGCCAGCCGTCTCCCTGGCTTGCACATCTGGCAATGCGGTGAACCAGTCCGTTACCGCCTGCCCGAATGCGACAGGCACGCCCGACCATCTCACAAGCGCCTCCTCCATGCCGAGACGGGCGGCCAAATTCGCGATGGCTTCGTCGGCCGTCCTCACCTCTCCTTCAATACCGAGCCAGGCAAGGAAGCTGTCAGGGCCGGGGCACTCCAGCTGGCTCAAGGCGAGCTTGTCGCCCGTGTCCAGCTGGCTGAGTGTCCAGAGCAGGCCTTCGGGGCTGGCGCGCGCCTCATCAAATAGCGCTGCCCTGCGCTCGGACGACCGGGCTTGGCCAAACCGGCGGCGGAAAGCCTGCTTGTCGGCAGCGGCCATCCCAAGCGTATCCAGCAGGCAGTTAAAGGCCGTCCGCCTCACTTCAGCCTCTTCTGCCCCAACTGCGTCCGGCAGGAGCCGGGCAATGTGGGTGGACGTAGTGACAAGGTCGAGCTGGCCTGTCTCTGTTCTCCTGAGCGTAGCCCTCTCTCCGCCTTCTGATCTCAACTGGGCCTCGTGCGCCCCTTTCACCATGCGGTCGGCTGCAGACCAGAAATCCTCGCTCAGAAAGATCATTCCGCCCGCTTCAATCGCGCGGCCTATGCCGAGCTTGCCTGCAATTGCCGGATCAGACGCAACATGCTCCCGGATCTCGTCCGGACAGAGATCCAGGAAGCGCCGCGCAAGTTCGGCGGCGATCGCGCGATCATGCGGGCCTTCGCCCGGCTCATTGATATGGGTCCGGACAACGTCCGCGATCCGCTCAGAGAGCGCATCGATCCCGCCATCCAGTGCGTCGATGGCAGGGAGAATAAGGCCTGTATAGACAGTCTCCAGGATCTCGGCCGCCTCGGCGCGTCGCGGCGCCTTTAGCGTAGCCGCTTCCGACAGGAAGGACAGGACGAGCGAGCCATGCCACATATGACAGAGATTGCGGGCGCTATCCGCTTCGAGGCTCTCGCGCCAGTCGAGCCGCAGATGCTGAACGGTCCAGACAATGGCATCGCGATCCTCGTCGAAGCTGCCAAGTGAATTCCTCAGGATAATGCGGATGACGTGGCTTGCGAGAAGGTACTGGCCAAATGCCGCCTGGCGCTCGGTAGCTGCCTGACCGGAAGAGGCTGCAAAGACGTATTCTTGGTGCGCCGCAAAGCGTTCGAAAGCCCGCCGCGCCTGTTCAAGACCTTCTTCAGCACCATCGTGCCCGTTCAGCGCATCCTTCAGAAGTCTGACGATCTCTTCAGCGTCCGGCAGAATATAGTCGTAGCCTAGCTGTCTCAGCTTGCAGATAGCGTCCCGGCAGACCGTCTCGTCTATTGCGCCACGCCCCCGCAGCGACCGAAGGACCTGGACGATGCTGAGGATCGGCATGTGGTGGCTCTTGCTGTGGCCATTGATGAACCGGTCATCCACCCAGAGCGCAATCCGGCCTTCCCCGCGATAGGTCAGTGCAGATCGGAGAACCTGATCGATGGCATTTAAGGTCTCCTCTTCCTCCCCGGTGCCGCCTGCTGACGCAACGAAGATTCGGCCGTCCCGGATATCTCGGCTCAGCTTGCCACGAAGGGCGGCGAGACGCTCAGAAGTGCCGCGGCCATTCCTGTCCGCCCTGATTGCATGTTGGAGATTGGCAAACTGGCCATTGGTGAGTGTCAGCCGGTCCTTGCCCGTCAGCCTGGCGATCCAGCCGGCCTGGGCCATGCTTTCAGCGACGCCGTCCTGGATGTGAACCCGAACACCGCGCTCATCCCATTCAGCCATCAGCTCATCGCAGAGCTCCGAAACCCCGTAATCAGCCGGTCCAGCCTGTTCGCCATCGAAACAAATGGACAGGCTGGAAGCCGGGCGCTGGCGCACACGCCGGATTCGGCCTTTCCCGACACACTCTACAAGGTACCGGCGGGCCTGCTCGTAATCCCGCTGTGACGGGCGGGCGCGGTCTTCCATCAGGTGGAAGGCTTCCGCCCAGCCAAGCGGCAGAATGAGCTGCATGCCAGCCGTCTCCAGCCGGTCCCAGAGACCGAGTGCCTCGGCTACCAGAATTGCACTTGTATCGAGACAGAGCGTATCGAAATCCGGCACCTCCCGGCCGGTGCTGCCGGCATGAACAGGTTTGGGTGTCGTCTCGCCGAAAGACAATCCGCTGACAGCGGGCGTCAGATAGTGAAGCGCCATCCGGTCTCCGAGCACCGCATGCCCGAAAACATCCCCTCGCTCATAGGCCTCCATGGTCCGGCGGTCGCGCTCGATCGCCGCAATCATCAGCTCCTTTGCCTCCTCAATCCCTCCCATCCGGAGCGCCGCATCCGGCTCGGCCAGCGCCACTTCATGCATCTGGCGCACATAGGGATCGGCCTTGCCGGGGGTCAGCTCCATGGCAAGAAAGGCTGCGCCGCCTCGTACAGCAGCGCGGGGATCGGCCATGAACGCCTCTTCCATCAGTCGTACGGCAGTATGGGGGTCGCCGGATTTGAGCGCATGGGCCCAGCGCATCTTCTCGATGGGCAGCGCCACCGCCGGATTGTCCGCCTGCAGGGCTTTGCCAATGATCAGGCCGGCTCCCCGCGGATTGCCGAGGCTGAATTGCAGGCGGGCCCGGCCGAGGAAGGCCGGATCGGAGGGGTCGGTCAGGAGCTGTTCGGCGAGCGTGAGTGCTTCACCCATTCGGCCCACACCGGCCAGGAGATTAATCCGCACAGCCTGAAGCCGGTCTGGATAGGGCGCATCGCAGAACTCGGCGACCCGGCTCTCGAACAGCGCCAGTGCGCCTGTCGGATCGCCGGTATTGGAAACGGCCTCAACTGCCAGCTGGAACGACATCACAGTCCCGATCTCATCCAGAAGGAATGACCGGGCGGCCTCGAGCGGCTCCCAGATGTTCCGGTCGCCGAGCAGTCTTGCATATTCGAGCCGGAAAGCGGCCGGCCGGCCTTGATCGGTGAACCGGGCAACAATCTCCTCATCGGGTAGACCCGTCGCGTCATACTCATCATTATCCTCACCGGCCTCCACACGCTCCGCGATTGTGACAAAGGCCTCGTAAAAATCCGCGTCATGGCTACGAAGTAGAGTCTCGTGCGTCTCCAGCGCGGCGTGCATCGCAGGACCATTCCCTTGGTCACGATAGAGGTTGAGCAACATGTTGACGGCGAGGATATCGCTCTGGTCCATGGCGAGACGGTCCTTCAGCCAGGCTTCCGCCGTCCCGGCATCAATCGGCACATTCCGCGTCAGGCACCAGATAATATAGCCCGGATGAAGATGATTCTGCTGATGGGCGGTCTCGATCATGCCTTGCGCCTGCCTATACCGGTCCGGATCATCGAGGCAGGCCACGAAGCTCCACATCCAGGCCTCCTCACGCTCGCTGCGCTCGGGCGACGCCTGCACCAGAGCATCGAATAGGACACGGGCGCGGGCCCGGCTTGCCTTTGCGCCGGCGTCCTGGCGCGCGCAACTGGTGGGATAAGGCATCGGCCAGTCCGGGCCCGGAAGACCGATGACTGGCGACAGCGATACGGCGAAACAGACTTTGGCACGGACCTGCTGGGCAAGCAGTTCGTCCGGGGCAACGGTTACAGCCTGTTCGGCCGCTGTTACTGCTTCGGCCTGCCGGTTCAGGCGGAGAAGGCACATTGCGCGAAGGCGATAGAACCAGGCGGTATTCCCGGGGTCCGGCGGCGCGGAATCGAGCAGGGTGAGCACGCCCTCTGGCGCATGGTCAGATTCCAGCATCAGGGCAGCCTTAAGGATCCGCTCTCTGGCGGTACGGGGCTCGCCCATCGCTTCAAGCGCCGCATTCGCCCCGTCGCGGCGCGACACGATGGTCAGCTCGAAATACCGGTCCTGGGGCGAATGGAGACCGGCCGCTTCATTGTAGGCCATTTCTAACGCGTCGAGTGGCAGGTCCGGAGTGCAGATCGCCTCAATTCGGGTGACAATAGCCTTCTGCTCCGGACCCGTCAGCTGCCAGAGGTTGCGATCTGCGCGCAATGCCTTTGCTCCGGCAAGAGCATCAGTCCGCGCGCCCTTGCGAACCAGGGCCTGCAATGTGTCGATGCGCGAGACGATCAAAGGTGTGTGGCTAGCCTCATAGGCCTTGATCCTCGCTTCCATTGCCTCTGCATGGAGCCGGTCCGCCTCGGTCCCGCCGGACGGGTCAGGCGCACAAAGGACATGTACCCAGTTGCGATCCAGGTGCTGCACCACCAGGGATGGCTGTGTCCGGAACCGGTCGATCAGCTCACCCTGGCTCCACACCTCACACGCAATGCCAAGCCCATTTATGATCTCATGGACCTCGCGGATATGCGCTTTGCGCGTGTCCTTGCGCGCTTCGCAGGCAACGCAGAGAACAAAGCGCGTAACGCCTTGCGGTTTCCAGAGTTCATCCCAGCTCGCGGCGAATTCCTTCGCTGCACCGACGATTCTACCTCTTTCTGGATCTGCATCCGAACGGCACGAGCCAGCGACAAGGCCAACCTCGCCACGATCGATAAGGAAATCGACTCCCTGCTGGGCCTGACCGCGTAGTTCGTGCAGGTCACCGCTGCGAACATCGCGATAATGCGACCGGGCGAGGTCCAAGCACATATATTCGAAAGCTTCGGATGACTTCGATGCGAAGTTAGGGCGGGGTGCGCCACTGAAATCGGGATCCAGAAAGTCTTCTTTTGTGCTCACTCCAGCTAACCTTTCCGGACCCTGTGCATTTATAAACACTCGGAGCCACGCCTGACCCAGCAGCTCTTTAAGCGGATAGCACGAGTCGACAATTCAATTGTTTCTAACATGGCCAAAAAGTGACAGCGCGGACATCGCAGGTGCCACTGCCTGGGTCTGGAGTTGCCTCAACCAAAAGGTAGAGTTACGAATTCTGCCAGTTCGAAAGGTGATTTTTTGCAAGATATCGACGAAAGCGATGCACTGGATCAGCTGGCCTCCAGCGTCAATTCCAGAAGGTTGGCGATACTATGCGGTGCGGGGCTATCCATGTCGGCACCGAGTTCGCTGCCAAGTGCGTGGACATTGGCAAATCGGGCAAAACAAAAGTACGATGCGCAGTACGGTCATTCGAGAGCGCCACTGTCTGAAGACATCGAAAATCAAGCGGAGTTTTTCTTTGGACGAGAAGAACTCCAGACAGTCTACTTGAGAAGCTTGGTTGATCCGAATGCCTTCGCAGGCAAGCCAAACCATGGTCATGAGGCCATTGCAGATCTAACTCTCGCATCCTGTTTGGCCGCACTTACGTCAACAAACGTAGATACATTAATAGAGGCAGCGGGATTGAACCTCTACGGGAATGTTTGGCCTTCTATCAAACTTGATCAAGCAGCAACAGCTCCGGCTGAAATTGCCCCGCTGGTGAAGATTCACGGCTGTTGGAATACCGACAAACCAAACACGATTTGGGCACCCAGCCAACTTGCATCCTCTCCGACTAAAGAACGTGTCGAAGAACTATCGGACTGGCTCTCGCAGAGGATGCTAAACTGTGACTTGCTAATTGTAGGGTTCTTCACGGATTGGGACTATCTGAACTGTTTGATCGAACATTGTTTGACTAGGGTCTCCCCTAGTAAAATCTTCGTTGTAGATCCGGCTAGCTCTGCCGACCTGTTAGAAAAAGCACCGGCTCTTGCGGAGGCAGGTGCGAGGGCGACAACTGTTTTCGCGCACGTACGCGAAACTGGAGATAGCTTTCTTACTAAGCTCAGGCTTCAATTCTCAAAGTCGTACGTTCGCCAGGTTCTATCTCCAGGGCTTAAGGCCTATCGAGAACAGTTCGACGCCGATGCTGATCCCAGCCTGATGAATTTGGACGAAATCGATAATCCATCGCTTTGGCAATTGAGGCGGAATATCGAAGGAGCGCTACCGAACCAACCTGCTCAGCGACATGAACCGATTGAAGCGCCAGTATTGGGTTTCATCATAATCCGCTTACTAGCCGCTGGTGCTACATGGGACGGGCCGCTGCTGAAGCTGGAAGATCGTTTCATCAGGGTAATTGGCGCATCCGGCAAATTTGTACACGACCTCGAGAAAAGCTACAGTGGAAGTGTACCCCCGGGAGCTTCTCCTGATGTTACCATAGCGGTTGGCGCAGCTCAGAACTTCCTACCACCAGACATTGCTCGATCGTCTGAAACAGAAAATATCGTGAGGCCAGCTAGCGGCCAATTTTGCACCGACAGAGATTTTGAAGAGGTACTTGAAATTGCTTGATGTTGTAGAACTAACAAATGAAGTTCTGCGCTCGAACGGTTATGAAACCTTCGATATCGATCAGGAAGAAGTCGGATCAATTGGATTTGAGAATGAAATAAATTTCGGTTTCGTGCTCTTTTACAAAACACCCCCGGCGCTTGTCGAAAACTGGAAGCAAGATAGCGAAGCCCTCTTTGGGCGATATAGATTTCAAATTCAGAGAGGCGGCAGCAAGGCTTGGAACGCTTATTCAGTTTTTCTTTGCGGTGGAAAACCTTCACGCTCTGAAGCTCTAAGCTTTTCCGATATCGAAGAAGACTTGAGTGGATCAAGAAAGCTGGCTCGCTCTGCAGTCGGAAGCGATGATAGCATTAAGATCGCGCTGCAACCGCTTATAGGCTTGGGACACGCGCCAATGCTTGAACCAGTGGATTTGGAGGAAGATGTCCGATTGATTTCAAGCGAGCTACCTAATGCGGCCTTAGATGCTTTTTTTAGAGAAGCCAGGCCAGACGAAGTTTTGAGACTTTTGGGGCGGGCCGATGAGAATTGAATATTTAGAGCTTAGCGGGTTCAGAGGTTATTGTGAGCTGGTTCGCATCGAGTTTGGTACTGCATTCACGGTCATTGACGGTCGAAATGGCGTAGGAAAGAGCACGATTTGCGACGCTATTGAATTCGCGCTCACTGGTACAATAAGCAAGTATGGCGAGGCCAAGGCGGATGGTGAGTCAGTTCAAGACTACATCTGGTGGCTAGGTGAGGATGATGGCCCAGAACAGCGTTATGTGGAAGTGGGATTTAGTGATGGCGAAGAAACGCTAACAATCAAGCGCACTAGTGCGAAGCCAGATACTGCAACCGACCTCGAAATATTAGAGAAAAGACTATGCGATGAATTCTCGAAACCTTCGCAGGCCCTAAAGCAGCTATGTGAATCGGCTATTATTCGCGATGAGCATATCGCTTCTCTAAGCTTGGATTTGAAAGAAACGGAACGCTACGCTCGGATCAGCTCATCTATTGGAGTTGTCGGTTCAACGGAGCTAATCACGCGGGCTCAAGAGGTTCACTCCCTAGCTAGAGAAGTGTGCAAGTCCGCTCAACAAAGTGCGGACGAAGCGGCTGAAAGGCGAACAGAAGCCGTTCGACAGCTCGATGCGGCCAGAGTGAATTTAACAGACATAAGTGAGGTTAATCGAGCCGAGAACGACCTTCTAGAATTACTCAATCTCGATAGCAGAAGTTCAATAACGGAACAAGCCGCTAAGCGGCTCGCAGATATTGACGACAAAGAAGCTACGCTAGTTTTGCTGACCTCAAAGGTTCGAACTGCGGCAGATGAACGAAGCACACTGATTGAACTTAATGAGAGTGTCAGCGAGCATGAAAAACGCGCTGCTAATCTTCAAAATGAGTTAAGTACTCTTCGTAGGACGCTGGAAAGCCAGCCCTCGTCTGGAGACGCGCAAGTTAAAGCACAGCGGTTGGCTCTGTTAGCCGAACTGGGTCGAGAACTGGGGCTGGAAGAATGCGCATGCCCACTGTGTTCATCCGAAGTGGAATGGGCAACTTATGAGGAAAGACTTGAACACCTAGAAAATGTTTCTAGCGAGCTAGACAAAACGGCTAACGAAGTTGCCGAGCAGGTAGCGCGAGAGTTTCGCATACAAAGTGAGCTGAAAGAAATTCAAGTTGTTCTGAACCGAAGCCGAGAGGTTGTAGGTGCCACGGAACAAAAATTGTCAAATCTTGCCGCAGAACTCAGAGATATGGGTTTTGAAGAGGATGCCACGGCGAAGGCCATAGAGCACGAGCAAATCCTGCTCAATTCGGAACAAAACCAGATTCGAGATTTACTTAAAATTGTTGATACCAATAGGACCAGACGTGCTGTGTCCAGTGCTCAAGAGCGCAACGCAGAAGCTGAGGAAAATTTGAAGAAATGCGAAGTCAGGTTGGCGCGAGCAAAGCGTACCGAACAGGCAAGCAAAACACTGCTGGATGGCGTTAGAAAGGCCGCTGGAGATGCACTTGATCTACGCATAGAACGAATCTTACCTCTCATATCGGAAATGTATTCGAGGCTGCGACCACACCCAACGTTCACAAAAATCGACTACAAAATTAGGGGCGAACTTCGTAAACATCTTAGCTTTAGGGTTGGTTCAGACCTCAATCCTCAGTTTGTATTTTCAAGCGGGCAAAGGCGTGCTGCTGGGTTGGCGTTCTTGCTATCCGTAAACTTGTCAATTGCTTGGAGCCGTTGGAAGACCGTCTTGCTGGATGACCCTGTGCAACATATCGACGACTTTCGAAGTGTGCATTTGGCAGAACTATTAGGGCACCTAGTTAACGAGGGACGGCAAATTATCTGTTCGGTCGAAGACCCAGCGCTCGCAGACCTTCTCTGCCGAAAGATGCCTGCTCGGACACCCGGCGCAGGAAAGCGGATTAGCCTCGGATTCAACGAAGCGGGCTCAATTGTGACAAGCCAAGACAGGCAATTACCTTGGTCCGAACAGTGGATTTTACGCCCGACTGACAATTCACTGTCTGCATAGCCCCTGACGAAAACATTTATTTCTATACTCACTATACCCCCTCACGAGGCAGGGGGGCTAAGCAGACTCGTTTAGATTGGTTTGCTCTATGGAGCTTCCAGCCATGTCCCTAGTGTCTGTTTACGGGATTTTGTGGACCCGTCACCTTCAGCCAAGCAAAGAAAGAAGCCGCAGCCCCACCCGCAGCCTCTTCATTTGGGTTATCTCACCGGAAACGCTTCCAGGTCTTTCTTGTAGGCCTCCTCACGATACGGCCCCGCCGGCAATCCCTGGCCCACCGTCGAAGCAGCCAGCATGTTGGCCTGCTGGGCAAGCGGAATATAGTTCGGCATACCTTTTTCGATGGCCGCAACAACAGCCTGTGCCAGAAGATCCGCAAGCGGATTACCGGAGCTGCTCGCCTGTGGCGAATAGGACATGGCGCGCGTATCCTGCCAGAGCACATCCCCCGTCTCGCAGCTGCGTAGCTCGTAATTGAATTTCACATTGGTCTGGGTCGCCAGAACGACATATTGCGACTCCCACTTGTCGATCGACAGGTACAGGGCAGCATCACAGCCGAAGAGATTGCCGAGCCGCCGTGTATCTGCCTGATAGATGAGAGACGGGTCCGAAAGTCCGTCCTCTTCAAGAACCGATTTCACCATGTTCGCCGGGAAGACATAGTATCCACGCAAGGCAAACGGCCTGGAAATTGTCGAGAGGAAAAACTCCGGGGCCTCAACCGCCACAGTGTTGTTGAGCGCCGGCAGAACGAGAATGGAATGCGGGTCTTCCTGCCTGAAGTCCGAATAGTCCTTGGGCTCGGGCGGGGTCACACATGCAGCCAGACCTAACGCCAGCACAGGCAGCGCAATCGTTCTTAATAGTGATCTCATGGTCATGATGATGGTCCCCTAAATTCCCGCATCTGCTGGTGCCGCACCGTCAACTTCGTCTGATGACGTCGCATCGCTGGACTGCTCAGATGGCGCTTGTCCAAGCCGCTCATTGATCGAAGTCATGAAGTAGCGCGACTCCGGGAATGCCGCCGCTTCCCGCTCGAACATGGCGGTTGCTGTCTTTACATCGCCATCCTGCAGGTAAAGGTAACCAAGTTCGGCATAGAGGCCGGGGGCAAGTCGGTCTGTCTGCTCCCCTTTCTCGATAGCTTTCTCGAGCGATGTCCTGAACTTTTCCCGCATGTCGGGTTTCTTGTAATAGGTGTAGAGCGAGCTCTCATACGAGCCATACTCGAACATTGGCGGTGTCGCGCAAGCACAAAGGCTTGCGAGACAAACGCCCGCGATTGCTGTCTTGAACAAGGGTCTTCCCCCCCCCTCTTGCTATCTGGAGTGATTATTCCGGGCTTATGGTCAAGGTGCTGTTGCGCCCGACATAGACTTTCCGGTCGAGCATGACGCGGCCTGCCTGAATTACTTCGACCCTGTGCGTGCCCGTCGGCACAGCCAGTTTCTGCGCGCGACCGTCATACTGACCCACATTGCCGGCCGGCTGGCCATCGACCACGACCTGCGCCCCCTCCGGAAAACCCTGGAATGAGATCGAGGCTTCCGAGCCACCCTGCGTGACAGTCTCGGTGGGATATGCACAGCTCGATACAGCCAAGTTTGCGAGAATAAAGGGCGCAGCGACCGCTGAAAAAAGCTTCTTCATAATTGTCCCCCTTCGACGACAACTAGGCTGTCCTTGTCATAGCTTGATAAGTCACCAGTGATTACCGTCGCGATTGCGCCTTCTGAATATTCATCATCCCCGAAGAACGAGACCACTTCGATACTTGCGACTTTTTTGCCGGGGAGCGTGATTGGCAGGCCCGACTGGCTGCTCTTGACGGTTTCACCCTGCGTTTCGACACTCAAAACATGGCCCTTGCGCAAGCCCTGCTTCGAGCCGCCGCTGATAATGACCTGGCTGCCATCAAGCCGAAGTATGTCCGTCGACCAGCGCCGGTCAGCAAGTTTCGAGACCAGTTCGGAGGTCAAGTCGGAAACGGCAGATCCGATTGCTGCATCATTGAGCGAGGCATCATAGCCCGCGCGTGATCCGAAACCGGCCACTTCACCGGCCTCGACGGACGCGTTGCCTTGGCCCGATGCACTGTTAAAAGCCAGTCCCGTTCGCGGATCGACAAGTCGCGCTTCGACCACGGCCTGCGCGGTCTGTTTCTTGGTTGAGCTTAGAAAGCCCGACTGACCCTCGGTCTTTCGCCCGAATTCTGTCACCGATCCTATTACAACTGCATCCACACCGACGAGATCGAAATCGTTACTCTCGTTGCGAAGCGACTGTTCAAATGCAAGTTCGTCGAGATTGTCGCGCTCGAAAACCATGAACTGTCCCGATTCAACAAGCCGTTTAACCAGCATGTCCCGCGCTTGATCGGCCAGCGGATCGTTCTCGCCGTCATAGAGAAGGCTTTTGCCGTAGCGGGTGCTATTGGAGAAGCGGGTCACAGCGATGCGCCGTTTCAGGCGCGGTGCTTCAGGCTTGGCCGCGGCCTCCTGCGCTGCTACCGACACCTGAGGTGTCGATACGCGTGCGGGCGGCTCCTCGACCGTTGCGCATCCCGCGAGCGTGGCCGCAGATGCTGCGCCAATCGCAACAACGATAGCAGATATGGATTTCATATTTTCCCCTCAAACAAAGCCCTCAATCCCCGGTTGCCTTAATTCTAGATGAGGCGCAAGAGCCTTAATCGCCACTTTCAATCTCTCTAGAGTAGAATTTGACATGGAACGGCGGGCCTGATGAGATACTGCTTACCTGCTGAGCATATACCACCTCACCCCCCTTGCCCCCGCCACATCTGCGCATACAGCCCACCAGCCGCCATCAGGCCCTCATGCGTCCCATCCTCCACAATCCGCCCACCCTCCAGCACCAGTATCCGGTCCGCCCCGGCTATCGTCGACAGCCGGTGCGCCACCACAATCGAGGTCACCCCGCGCGCCGCATCTGCGAGACGTGCCGCGATCCCGGCTTCGGTCTGTGTATCGAGCGCCGAGGTCGCCTCATCGGCCAGCAGGAGACCCGGCCGTCGCAACAGCGCCCGCGCGATCGCAACGCGCTGTTTCTCACCGCCCGAGAGATGCAAGCCCCGTTCGCCAACGCGCGTGCCATACCCATCCGGCAGCCGGGCCGCCAGCGTATCGAGCTCTGCCATCCGCGCCGCCCAATCTATATCCTCCATCGCTCCTGCCCCGATCCCTGGCCCCGCAGGAAACCCGATATTGAAGGCGAGCGTATCGTTGAACAGGATCGTGTCCTGCGGGATGACCGCAATCATCCCACGCAGGACCTCGAGCGGATAACTGGCGAGCGGCGCCCCGTTCAGCAGGATCTCTCCGCGGTCCGGCTCATGGAACCGTAGCAGCAGGCGCAGGACAGAGGACTTGCCCCCGCCCGAGGGCCCGACCAGCGCCGTCATGGTCCCCGGCGCCGCCTCGAAACTCACCCCGTCCAGCACCTTTCGCGTGCCGTCATAGGAGAAGCTGACCGCGTCGAAACGTACACTTACGGCCTCATCCAGGGTCTGTGCTGTCCCGCCCTCATGGACCAGACCGCGGCGTTCGGGCGCTTCACCGAGCAGACCGATCAGGCGTTCCACGTACGCCACGCCCTGCCCGATGTCCCGGATTCCGAACCCCAGCCGCTCCAGCGGCTGGACCAGCTGGATCATATAGGCATTGACCAGGACAAAATCCCCGACCGTCATCGCGCCCGCCTTCACGCGGGCAAGTGCCAGCCAGAGCGTCAGCCCGAGCCCGGCCGCGAAGATCAGGGCCACCAGCATACCATTCAGGACACGGGCCTGGTAGAAGCCGCGCCAGGCGTGCTGGACATCTGCGAGCCGGCGGTCATGGCGCGCGGTGATCGTGGCCTCGCCGGTATAGGCCTTGACCGTCTCGACATTCAGGAGGGTATCGGCAAGGCCTGCATTGGCCTCGATACGCGCCCCCGAAACACTCCGGCTGGCGGCCAGCACACGCCGCGCGCCATGGGTGAACACCAGCCCGTAGGCTACCGCGCAGGTGGCGAATATGCCCAGGAAGACCGCGTCGAAGAAGCCGGCCAGCACGATGGCGATCACGGTGATTTCAATGAGACCCGGCAGCAGGGTGAAGAGGCTGTGCTGGAGCAGCAGTCTGTAGCCCTGCAGGCCGTTTTCGAGGATCTGCAGCGTCGCGCCCGTCGTCTGCCGCAGATGATAGCTCATCGGCAGGGCCAGGATGTGGTCCAGCACTTTCCGGCTGAGCCGCCGGCTAATCGACTGGTCGGCCGTCCCGAACAGAAAGGTCCGCCCTTCGCCTGCAAGCCGCACGACACCCAGCGTACCGACATAAATACAGAGAAGACCAAGAGCGGGCAGATGAATCCCCCCTACCACAGCACCTTGCTCCTCGCCTGCCAGCGTATCGACAAGGAGTTTCAACGCGACCGGGGCAAGTCCGGCCAGCAGGGAAGCCAGCACGACGCAGGCGAGCGCCGCGACAAGCACCAGCATGTCCCGCCGCACGGCGACCGCGCGGAAGACCGCAAGGCTTTCGCGCATCGGGTGGCGTCCGGGACGTGCGTGGGGCTTGGCCATTGAAGGTTCCGGTTACAAGGCCTGGGCACAATAGCACGTCCTGTTGAAAGTTTCGCGGAAAGGTTGAGTCGCACCGGGATGACACGCGTCGACTGATCGGGCTTGGTGGGATGTCAGGGAATGACTTTCACCCTGTACAGGTCAAAACTCGCCCATGCTCAAATTGCAAACAATGCCGTGGACGCGGAGGAGTTCGGAGCGAGCGTTCAGAGCGGTGATGACAGAAGCCGACATGGAGAATTGTCTTCAGACTGCAAATGGGCCTCAGCTCAGGCAGCTGTGCCATGATCGCAATGAACAGCTCGCCGACTTCCCGGCGTACAGCAAGCGATGCCTGAAAATGCAAGACGGCCCTCTATCTCTTAATTGAGCCATCGGTTCCAGGGACCTTGTGTAGACATCCCTATCTGAACAGCAGGACCCTCACCTCGAACGCTCTTCCGCTCCCGTCAGCAAAAGAGCGATGATATCTGAACGGGTGACCACGCCGACGGCCTTTTCGCCTTCCGTAACCAGCACAGTCTGCACACCCTGTCTGGAAAAACGGTTGAGCAGTGCCCCC
The DNA here is from genome assembly GCF_029936995.1 of Henriciella sp. Taxonomy (GTDB): domain Bacteria; phylum Pseudomonadota; class Alphaproteobacteria; order Caulobacterales; family Hyphomonadaceae; genus Henriciella. The sequence continues at coordinate 3,226 of NZ_JAPYRE010000003.1, read as the reverse complement.
ACAGGCGATGTAGCCGGCGCGGAAGCACCTCCGGCATGCATGATGTCCGAGGCGCGCATCCTTCGGCTGTTGGGCTGGCGCAGAAGGTTCTTCGATACAAGCGCCTCAATAACATCACCCTGGCTAATGCTGCCAATGAGACGGTCATGTTCTACCACAACAGGAAGGCTTTTCAGCTCATGCTTGCGGAAAAGCCGAACGATCCGTTCGAGTGAGACCTCCGGACCGACTGCGATCAGCGGCGTGGTCATGACATCGGCGCAGGTCACCCCGTCGAAGCGATGCAGCGCGGCCTCTTTCTCTGCCGCCGCCAGCATGCGGGCAAGATCGGCCACGCCGATATTCGGAGACTGGTTGAATCTCCTGAGCAGGCCGGCAAGCTCTCTGTTGGAAAGGCCGAGCCGGATCTCTTCCTTGCCCGGCGGATCCTTCCTGGGCTGGCGGAACGGATAGAAGCGTCCCGTCAGCCGGTTGAACAAGATACCGGCCAGGACGAGGCTCACTGTCATCACACCGACCGGCACCAGCGCGAAAGCAAACCCGGTCTCCAGAACGGCGTCGCGCTCAAGCGCTGCCAGAAGCGCGACAGCCCCACCGGGCGGATGAAGCGAGCGTGTCAGGAACATCGCCAGAATGGCACAGCCAACCGCCAGACTTGGCGCCCAGAGCGGCGGTGCCACCATGAGAATGGCCACGGCCACGACGCCGGAGACAATATTACCGACAATGGCCGACCATGGCTGGGCAAGCGGGGAATTGGGGACGGCGAAGACCAGCACAGCGGAGGCGCCGAGCGGCGCCAAAAGATAAAGCGGCAGCCCCGGGACCTCAGGGGCCAGCAGTCCCACAATCGTACAGGCGGCAATCCCGGCAAGTGCCCCGAGGGAGGCGCGCAGCATCTCTGCCTTGTCTGGTACAGGCAGCGCCGGAAAGAAATGCTCAAGCCGTACGGATAGCAATTTGTCCAGCGACACAGGACACCCCCTTCAGCGACTGGGGTGATCACCTATCGCTAAAAATCTCCAGTCGCCACCGCCCACCAGCAGATTCGGTTCTGAATGACGCTTGATGCAAACGTGAATACACGTTTCCCATACGGGACGATCCTACAATCAGCCGTTCAATGAAAATCCCGGCTCGCAGGAATTATCCGAGCATTGCGGGGATGGCGCCCACCGGGCTGGCTTTTCCACTCGGGTATAGGCCGGCGAACCTCATCCGCTCTGGCCACTGTATGCCTGAGCGGGTCGTTCTGGGCGTCTTCCGTTAGCAGGTTCAGGTCACTGGTCAGGTCGATCAGCTGGGCCGCCACGATATGGGTGACATTGTCAGCCCTCTGGACGCGGCCATTGATCAACATGATCCGCGCACTCATAAGCGCGGCCCGGTATAGCTCGCCGGTCCGCGGCCAGATGACGGTATTCGCGATGCCTGTTTCATCTTCTAGTGTAACGAAGTAGACCCCGTTGGCTGAGCCGGGCCGCTGACGCACCAGCACAACGCCGGCTGTTCGTACACGGGCCCCGTTTCGCCGGGTGACCGCCTCCTGTGTGGTCATCAGGCCGAACCCCTTATAACGCTCCCGCAGAAAGCTTATGGGATGATCTTTCAGCGACAGGCGGGTCGTCTGGTAGTCCTGCAGGACATGTTCCGATGCCGGCATCTGAGGCAACCGGGTTTCCGCCTCGTTTCCCTGATCGGCTGCATCAGCCGCGGCAAACAACGGCAGGCTTTGCCCGGGCGCCTCGCCGCGTACCGCCCAGAGCGCGCGACGCCGGTCGAGCTCCATGGACCCGAACGCATCCGCCGCGGCCAACAGCTCCATGGCCCGGCGGCTGATACTGGTTCGGGGGCGAATATCTTCCGGCCGCTCAAAGCCTGCTCCGCGGGCCGCCATAAGCGCTTCCATTTCGTCCTCACGCAGGCCGTCGACCTGCCGGAAGCCGAGGCGGACCGCGTAGTTTCCGCCTTCAGCGGGCTCAAGAATATTGTCCCAGTCCGACAGGTTCACATCCACGGCGCGCACCTCGACACCATGCTCACGCGCATCGCGCACGATCTGGGCCGGTGCATAGAAGCCCATGGGCTGGCTGTTCAGAAGCGCGGCGCAAAAGACATCCGGATGGTGGCACTTCAGCCAGGAGGAGACATAGACCAGTAGTGCAAATGACGCAGCATGGCTTTCCGGAAAGCCATATTCGCCGAACCCCTTCACCTGGTCGAAACAGCGCTGGGCAAAGGCGCGCTCATACCCGCGCGCAGCCATGCGCGAGACCATCATCTCTTCATAATTCTGGATCGTGCCGACCTTGCGGAATGTCGCCATGGCGCGGCGCAGGCCATTGGCTTCGTCGGGCGAGAAATGCGCCGCATCGATCGAGATCTGCATCGCCTGCTCCTGGAAAAGCGGGACGCCGAGCGTGCGCGAAAGAATACGCTCCAGCTCGTCAGGCGGCCCTTCTTCCGGGGCAGGACTGGGATAGCTCACTTTCTCAAGCCCCTTGCGCCGGCGCAGATAGGGATGAACCATGTCCCCCTGGATCGGTCCGGGCCGGACAATCGCCACTTCGATGACGAGATCATAGAAGGTCCGCGGTCGCAGCCGCGGCAGCATGTTCATCTGCGCCCGGCTCTCCACCTGGAAAACCCCAAGCGAGTCCCCCTCGCACAGCATGTCATAGGTCGCACTGTCATCTGGCGGGATACTGGCGAGCGTATGCGCGATCCTCTTGTGCAGCTTCAGGAGATTGAATGCCTTGCGGATACAGGTCAGCATGCCGAGGGCGAGGACATCGACCTTCATCAGGCCGAGCGCATCGATGTCGTCCTTGTCCCATTCGATGAAGGTGCGTTCCTCCATCGCTGCATTGCCGATCGGCACGGTCTCGACCAGCGGGGTACGCGTCAGCACGAAGCCGCCGACATGCTGGGAGAGATGTCGTGGAAACCCGATCAGCTGACGCGTCAGGATGATGGTGCGCCGGATCGTCAGATTGTCTGGGTCGAGCCCGGCCTGGCGGATCTGTTTTGTATCGATATCCGTGCCCCAGCTGCCCCAGATCGTCCCGGCCAGCGCCGAGGCGATATCTTCCGACAGGCCCAGCGCCTTGCAGACCTCGCGTACCGCCGAGCGCGGGCGGTAGCATATGACCGTTGCTGTCAGCGCCGCCTTGTGGCGGCCGTAGCGGCGATAGACATACTGGATGACTTCCTCGCGGCGTTCATG
>NZ_JAPYRE010000017.1 GCF_029936995.1 Henriciella sp. | reverse complement strand
GTACGATGCGGAACAGCAGAGCTTCACGTACCAGTCGCTCCACGTGATATTCCTTGGCGTATCTGCGCATTCCGGGCTTCGCGGACAGCCATTCCAACGGTACGCGGACAGTCATTCCGGGGTGCGCGGACAAAGTTCGCGCGGGATGCTGAGCGTTTGATCTGACATCTCAGGTGTCGGATTGTTCGTCAACGGTTTTGGTCGCGGGGGCATCGCGGGTCTTGCGCATCGACGGGCCTTCGAGAGGCAATCTGTGCGCGTTGTGGATCAGGCGATCGAGGATGGCGTCTGCGAAAGTCGGTTCGTCGATGATGTCGTGCCAGGCATCGACCGGCAGCTGGCTTGTGACCAGCGTTGCGCCGGAACCGTATCGATCTTCGATGATTTCCATCAGATCCCGACGCTGCGGCGCGGTCATGCGTTCCGGCCCCCAGTCGTCGAGAATGAGCAAGTCCGCTTTGACAAGCTGTCGGAACATGCGGGGGAAGCGCCCGTCGTCATGGGCCAGTTGCAGTTCCGAGAAGAGCCTCGGCAGGCGTTTGTAGATCACGGTGGCATTGTCGCGGCAGGCTCTTTGTCCCAAGGCGCAGGCCAACCAGGTTTTGCCGACCCCACAGGGGCCGGTGATCAGCAGGTTGCGCTTTTCCTTGATCCATCGGCCAGCGGCGAGCTGTTGGAACAAAGCCTTGTCCAGGCGGCGCGCGGCGCGGAAATCTACATCTTCGATGCAAGCGCCACCGTGACGAAGCTTGGCGGCGCGTAGCCGGGACTGGAACCGCTTGGTCGTGCGGTTCGCCACCTCACGGTCGATCAGGAGGCCGAGCCATTCGGCATGGCCCATGTCGGCTGCGCTGTCCTGCGATTGCAGTTCGGTGAAAGCGTCGGCCATACCGTCCAGCTTGAGCTGGCGCAGCAGGTCGTGGGTTGGATGATCGAGCATGTGTATCCTTTCTCAGTGGAAATAGTCGGCGCCGCGAATGTTGGGGTGGGTGATCGCCGGTTCCTCTGCGGGCCGATCCGGAGCCCGGCGATATCTCTTGTTCTTCAGGATGGATTGCAGGGAGTTGTAGGAATGGGCGCCGATGGTGAGCGCGTAATCTACTGCCGCTTCAAACTCGGTTGCCGCGTATCCCTTGGATAATCTCAAGATGCCGAGGCAGGCGCGGAACCCCTGCACGGGGTGTTTGCGCTCGCGCATGATAACCTCGACAAGGGCTGCGGTGTTGGGGCCAACCTTGGCGGCCCACCGGCACAGGCGTTCTGGTGTCCAGTCCGCATAGGCCCGGTGATTGGACGGCATGTGATCCATCACCGTGGTGTGCTTGCGGTTGCCTGATGTCCGAGCATGCGAGGCAACGCGCTGATCTTTATGGAATATCTCGATGGTCCGACTGGTGATACGCACCCAGACCTCGGCCTTCAGCAGGGTGTGGGGCACGGAGTAATAATGCCGGTCTATCTCGACATGGTAGTCGAGCCCCACCTTGCGGCAGCGCCATTCCGCGAACTCGTATGGCTCCAGCGGAAGCGGCTGGAGGGCGTGGCGTTCGATCTGTTCGAATAGCTCCCGGCGGCTGGCCCCGAGATGACGGGTGCGCCGGTTGTTGAAGCGCTCCAGCAGTTCCCTGATCGCCGCGTTCAACTCGGCCAACGAGGAAAAGCGCCGGTTCCGCAGCCGCGCATGGATCCACCTCTGCGCGAGCTGGACGGCCACCTCGACTGTGGCCTTGTCGCGAGGCTTGCGCGGGCGGGCCGGGATGATGGCCGTGTCGTAATGTGCCGCCATGTCCGCGTAGCTGCGATTGATTTGCGGATCGTGGAAGCAGGCCTTGGTCACCCCGGATTTGAGATTGTCCGAGACCACCGTCGCGGGCACGCCGCCCAAGAATGCGAAGGTTCGCGTATGACTGCCGATCCAGTCGGACAGGCCTTGCGTCCAGGTAGCTTCGGCATAGGTCAGGTTCGAAGCGCCAAGTGCTGCGACAAAGAACTCGGCCTGGCGCACCTCACCAGTCTCGGGGTCCACTATCTCGAAGGTTTGCCCGGCGTAGTCCACGTAAAGCGCTTCGCCCGCCACATGATGCTGGCGCATCACCGGGGCCAGCCTGCCCTCCCAGCGGCGGTAAAGCTCGCAAAAACGGCTGTAGCCATAGCCCTTGGGATGCGCCTCCCGGTATTCCTCCCAGAGCAGCGACAGGGTCACTCCGGGCCTGCGCAACTCGCTATGCACATGCGCCCAGTCCGGCTTCGGGTAGGTCGTAGCTGCATCTGGCGGTGGGGCCGGGAACAACAACGCTTCCAGCGCAGCATCCGTCAGATCATCCGGCAGCGGCCAGGACAAACCCGCCCGCGCCGCCCGACCGACATACTCACTGACCGACGTACGGCCGACGCCGATGCTGTCGCCCACCTCCCGGGTCGTCAGGCCGCTTGCGCGCAGCCTCAAGGCTTCTCTGATCTTCCTCATAGGCAATCTCGCCATTGGGTCCCTCCCGCTCTCAAAAGAGCGAAAGGCTACCCGCCACGTGATTGCTCAGCACCCCGGCAAAGGGCTCCGCGATCTTGTCCGCGAGCCCCGGAATCTTGTCCGCGCTAAATCGGAATGGTTGTCCGCGTCAGATTGGAATCCTTGTCCGCGCCACCCCGGTGCGCGCA
>NZ_JAPYRE010000008.1 GCF_029936995.1 Henriciella sp. | reverse complement strand
CGGCCCTTCTGTCAGGCCTTTTCCTGCGCTCCTCGTGGGCAATCACGCTGCAGGCCATCGGCGAGTTGAAGCAGCAGAAATCCGGCGCCGCATGTTCGACGGCAAAAGCCTCATGAAGCTGCGCATTCCGCCCTTGCTCCAGTTCCTGTTTTGCGCCGGTCTTGGCTGGATGGCATCCCGTCTTTCACCAGGTCTGGATTATGATCCGGGGCTTGCCGGCCATGCCATCGCGGCAGGTCTGGCCTTGGCTGGCGCAGCGATTCTTGCCGCTGCAGTTGCCGCCTTCCTGATAGCTCGCACGACGGTCAATCCGGTCAGGCCGACAGATGCCGGGCATCTGGTCACCACCGGACTCTATCGCGTCTCGCGAAACCCGATGTATCTTGGCTTTGCCCTTGTCCTCGTCGGCCTCGCCATCTGGATTGCCAACGGTGCAGCCTTGCTCGCTCCGCTGGTATTTGTCGTCATGATGACGGTCCTGCAAATCGACCCGGAGGAAAAGGCACTCAAGGACATGTTCGGCGACGCCTATGACGCATATTGTCGGCAGACACGGCGATGGCTGTAGCCCATCGGATCGATGGCAAGTCATAGCCCCCCGGGTCTTTGACGGGTGCTCACCTCGCCGATGATGGCTCGCCTCGCACCAGTAATTTTGCGGCGATGGGCGAGGTAATCATCTGGATGACTGCATAAAACGCCGCTGGTATCGCAATCTCCGCCGGCAATCCGGATGCAGCCACGAACGCGGCGGCGATGCTAAACTCCTTTTTGCTCACGGTGAAGAGATATGTGATGATCTCCTTACGGTCGCTGGTGAACAATCTCGCCGTCAGGCCGAACATGTACCCCATCAGATTGAGCGTGAGAGCCGCGCCAGCAATCACGAAAGCAAACCAGCCATAGTCGACGATTGTCTCTGCATTCGGACCAACGACAGCAAGCAGGATCAGAAGATACAGAATCGAGCCACATCCTGCATAGGCGGGGTCATGGCGGGCAAGGAATGCCGGGAACCTGGTGCGCAAGCCGACACCAAGGATTGTCGGCAAGAGCACGATCAGCACCAGTTCCACAATGATCGACCCGAGCGGAACCGCCAGCTGCATTCCCGTCAGCCACAAAAACAGCACCGGTACGACAAATGGCGACAAGGCCGTGTTGACCGCGTTGAATACGGCGGCCAGGGCAACATTGCCGCGCGCCATCAGCACCAGAAGCGGTGACGAAACATCTGTCGGCAAAGTGCCAAGCAGGGTCTGTCCCGCAACGAGCGAACCTGTGCCAAAGAACATGCGCCCCGTCAGGAAACCGGCAATGGACATTGGACCATAGACAAGACCGAGCGCCAGCAACTGCCTGGAAGGTCTGCGAAGGATCGTTCGCACGTCCTGCACATTGAAGGTCAGGCTGATGACCAGCATTAGCAGCGCAAGCAATGGCCCGATAACGCTTTCAAGCCATAGCCCAGCTTCGGGAAGGACCAGCCCCAGGCCCGCAACCGCAATGACAAACCAGACGAGATTGGACTCAACGAAATAGATCAGTCTCATCATCGAAAGGGTCCACACGGGGCAGCAGGCGTTCTTAGAGAACGCGATTGGTCTCCGGGTCGAAGAAGCACCTGAGCGCTTCCTTGATGATATCTGTCTCCGTGGGACTTGTCCAAAAAGGCCTGTGTTTCCATGTCAATATACAGTTCCGACATCGGTCGAAGGCTCGCGCCTGCGTGCAAACTTCAAGTCAGCGCGAGAGGCACTTGTCCATCTATGGCTTCTGGACGGCCGGTTCTGAACAACGATCCCGGCGGATCAAAAAGCCTCAGTTGAAAGGCGGTCTAAATCGGCGGGCATCCGAAAGTCAGCCGCTGCACATCTGTGCGGGATCAGTCATTATTGATGAGCAGTGCGAATTGGGTGACTGGCTCGCGCATTGCGATAGCAGCCCGAGACGCCGTGGTCAGCTATCAAATCGTGAGCCAACATATTGTCTTCATGTGTTTGTTGTCGGTCTCTTTCTAGCACTTTCGTACCTTCATATGCCTTGAACACACATTCCAGTTTTACGGGCTTCGGTAGACCGGGCATAAACCACAGGCCCTAAATTTCCTTGCAAAATTAAAATAAGTATTTAAAATTGCAAGGATGATAAGAAGATCGATTCTGCCAAAAGTAGAGAAAGCACTCCGCCGCGAGGCAGCCGTTGCTCTAATAGGTCCGCGCCAAGTCGGAAAGACAACGCTTGCGCGCGAGATTGGCGACGCTTCTCCGTCTGTCTATCTCGACCTGGAATCGACCCCTGACAGAGAGAAATTATCCGATCCGTTACAGTTCTTGAAGCTCCACACCGATAAGCTCGTCATACTTGATGAAATTCACCGGGTGCCCGAACTATTTGACGTTCTGCGTGGCCTGATCGATGAGGGAAGACGCGAGGGTCAGGATAAGGGACGCTTCCTGCTCCTCGGTTCAGCCAGCATCGATCTCATGCGGCAGTCGGAAACACTGGCAGGCCGGATCGAGTATGTGGATATGAGCCCCCTCCATGCACTTGAAATCGCAAGCGAGGATGAAGCCAATACGCTCTGGCTTCGTGGCGGCTTTCCAAGAAGCTTTCTTGCCGAAGACGATGAGGAAAGTTTCGAGCGCCGGCAGAACTTTATCCGCACCTATCTGGAACGCGACATTCCTATGTTCGGGCCGCGCATACCGGCAGAGACACTGGAACGTCTCTGGACGATGCTCGCACATAATCAGGGTACCCTGCTCAACACCTCACAACTCGCGCGTAATCTCGGTATCACCTCTCCAACAGCGGCGAGCTACATTGACTTGCTGGTCGATCTGCTTGTCGTGCGGCGACTTTCCTCTTTTCAGGTCAATGCCGGCAAGCGTTTGGTCAAGTCACCAAAAACCTTTGTTCGCGATAGCGGCTTGGTGCATGCCCTTCTGGGGATTGAGACTTTGGATGATCTCCTGGGGCATCCTGTAGTTGGCGCGAGCTGGGAAGGTTTTGTCATAGAAAGCCTTCTGGCCGCGGCCCCGCGCAGGGCCAAAGCGAGCTTCTATCGGACGTCCGCGGGTGCAGAACTGGACCTCGTTCTGGAGCTTGGCGCCAAGCAAGGTGTCTGGGGCATTGAAATCAAACGCGGTCTGACGCCGAAGACAAGCAAAGGTTTTATCTCGGCCCTTGAGGATATTCAGCCAAAAAAGACATTTATTGTCTATGGCGGTACGGACCGATATCCGAAGGGCAACGGGATTGAAGTCATCAGCGTGAGAGAGCTGGCCAGCGAACTCTCAGCGCTTTCAGTCTAAAAGTCGAGCAACACCATCTTCCTCAATCCGCAGGTCAAACTGCCCGCGAGACATTAGAAGAACTGGAACAAAGCTCCGAGCCTCGCTCTATTTACTTGCGCCCGAAAGCCAGCAGACCGATTTTCTGCAGCAACTCACTGCACACACAGCGCACACGAAAGGCCACAACTATTTGTTTTTATTGTTCTTTTTAACTTATCCATCATAGGGGCAATGGAAAATCTATAGGTTTGATTTATATGCATTTTCACACAGCTTGATTGGGCTAAATCGAGAATGCGCGCACATAAAGTGGCGACGAGCGCTATACTTCCTTCCGGAAACTGGCGGGCCGAGGTCCATTGTAATGGCCGGTACGTTTTCAAGACTCTCGATCACCGTCGTGGCGCCGGAGCGTGGATAGTCGTAATGAAACGCCGCATCTAACGCGGCGAAAGTGTTTCCAAAACCCATTCCAGACATCTTGTTGATCTTGCCTACCTAATCGACCTCCACTTTGCGGACATGTCAGAGTGCCGCAAGCCCCTGCGCCACTCGAAGCCCTACTCGCCGAACAAATTCAAGCAGGATATCGGTCATTTCCGGCTTAACCGGATCGACCGGGAAGCGATTATCAGTTTTGGACGCCACCGGTCTATCGAAGATGCCGGTCATTGCAACGCCAGTCCTCGCGTTTGGCCTTGTCTATACAAGTGCCTTCGCTGACGGAAAGAGCCCTGATTGGTCTCGCATCTGAATGGGGAGGCTCGTCACTATGCCTCGCTGCCAGACGTTCTACATCCTGGGTTTCTCGCAATAGAGGTCCGTATCGATGTCACCCTCCCAGCGGGCCACGATGGACGCCACGCAGAGATCGCCAGTGATATTCACAACCGTTCGGCTCATGTCCAGGATCCGGTCGAAAGGCAAAATGAACCCCACAACCATGCCTGTCTGCGCCGGGGTCATGCCAATGGTTTCAAGCACGGCCGCCAGGAGGAAAAGAGATGCTGAAGGCACCGATGCCGTTCCCACCGAGACCAGCACTGTCGTCAGACCAATCAGCATGTAGTCGGTCATGTCCAGCGGCATACCAAACGCCTGAGCGGCAAACACGGTAACGATGGCGACATACATGGCAGTTCCGTCCATGTTGATCGTCGCGCCCAGCGGCAGAACCGAGGAGGCTACTGCCGGCTTGATTCCCAGATTGTTTTCAGCCGCAGACATGCTTGCCGGAAGCGTGGCCGAACTCGACGAGGTTGAAAAGGCAACGAGTTGCGCCTCCCTCACCCCCTTCAGGAAAGGCCCGACCGGAAGCCTGGCAAACAACCTGACGAAAAGTGTGTGCGTCAGCAGGATGTGACAAACACATCCCGTCAGGACGACCGCAGCCAGCATGAAAAGGTAGAGGAACGTCTCCGGCCCGCTTGTTCCCATAACAACAGCCACAAGAGCGAACACCCCGAAAGGGGCAGCTTCCATGACAATGCCCGTCATCTTCAGCATGAGGTCAGAGCCCGCCGTAAAGACATCCCTCAATGGCTTTCCCGAAGGCCCGACCAGGAGGAGTGTGGTCCCCGTCAGCAGGGCAAAGAAGATGATTGCCAGCAGGTCGGCATTGGCGAAAGCCTCGAACGGGTTCTCAGGAACAATCGCAAGAAGGCGTTCGGTTAACGACACAGGCGCGCCAATTTCAGCCGGAGCCGCAGTGGAGAGATCAACACCGGCCCCCGGTTGCAGCACGGCCGCAAGCAATAGCCCGATCAAGATTGCAAACGCCGTTGTCAGCAGGAAAAGTAAAGCAGCCTTGCCGCCGATCGATCCGAGACGCTTCGGATCGTCCATGGAGATCACCCCGGAAACCAGCGTCAAAAAGACCAGCGGCACGATCATCATCTTGATCAGGCGGATGAAAAGTTCGCCAATCCAGGAGATTGCAGTGACACCTTCACCGATCAGCAGCCCTGCAATCGCCCCCAGGACCAGCGCCAGCAGGATCCGCTTCCACAGGACAATACCGAACCACCCTCTGAGAGAAAGCGTCATGAACACGACTCCGGTTTGAGAAAAGGTATGAGCCCGGACCCGGCTTTCTGCCTGGACCCGGGCTCATTCAGGAAGGACGCGCTAGAATTCGAAACGCGCGCCAACCCGGAAAACACGGCCAAGCGTGTCGTAAAGGCCCGGATTGGTCGAGGAATTGCCATATGCGCTGCCACCGGGGCCGTAAGCGACAATGGCGGGATCCTCGTTGAAGAGGTTTGTGACTTTCAGGAATGGCTGAACATAGCCGCCACCCAGTTCAAAATCATACGACGCGGCAAGATCGATATAGAACGCCCCATCGATATGGTTGCGGTTGATCGTGCGGTTATCGATCGTTGAGGCAGGGCAGGCCGTCGTACAGACCACATAGCTGTTGTCGTAGACGCCTTCGCTGATGCCACGTCCGATGAGGTTCAGCGTGAGAGCCTCATTGGTGTAGGTCAGCATCATGCGATAGAGAAAGTCTGGCGGACCTTCTCCGATATTCTGACCCACCGTATCGGTCGGCGTATCAATGCCATTGTCAGAATAATTTTCGAGGAAATGGGTGCCCATCGCCCGGATCATGATGTCTCCGGCCAGGCTTTCTGAAATGTCTTGCAGGTTCACAGAGTAGGCAGCTTCAAAGTCTATGCCCCTGGCTCTGGAGAACGCGAAATTGAATGGGCTCACCTGGATCGATTCAATAACGTCTGCGCCACCGGCTGATGCGCCCCTGACAATCGAGCTGCAATACTCCTGCTGCCCCTCGAAACAGCGGTCGACAATCGTCTGCGCGGTCACCGTTCCAATCGCATCATTGATCTCGACTTCATAATAGTCAGCCGAGAGCCTCAGGCCCGGTGCGAATCTGGGTTGGACAACAACCCCGACATTCCACTGATCAGCCTCTTCGGGATCCAGGTCGAGATTGCCGGACGTAGTTTCCCGGAACTGGACCACATCATTATTATTGAAGGGGTCAATCAGGTTGTTCGTCCGGGTAGAGCCTGTCTGGAAGAGCTCTGCCAGGTTGGGAGCGCGGATATCGCGAGAGCGTGTTACACGGAAAGTGATATCCGGGATCGGCTCATATGTCGCCCCGGCCTTCCAGGTCGTCACCATGCCCGATGTACTGTAATCGGTCACACGGACGGCACCGTTGAAGTCCAGCCCGTCAGCGACCGGGAACAGGGTTTCGAAATAGGCTTCCGTGACATCGTAGCTACCGAAGGTCGGCTTGTAGTTACCGACAAACCAGCCAGACTGGAATTCCTGCGGCACATAGCCTGAAACCTCTTCCGTGCGATGTTCTATGCCGGCTGCACCGGAAACGAGCCCCGCCCAGTTCTCGAAAAGGTCTCCGGATATGTTGGCCGCATAGACTTCCTGGGTAAACTCATCTTCCCGGTACGGATTTCCAATGACCCAATCGACAGCGGCCTGGCTGTTCACATCTATGCCAAAACGGTTGAAGGGAATGCACCCATTATCCGGATCGCTGAGCGTAGACCGGCAGACGATATCGCCAGTGCCGGGGTCGACCACAGCGTCCTGCGCCATGGAGAGCCGGGCATTATTGGTAATATCTGTGGCAATGACCTTCGTTTCTGTCTTGCCGTACTGGTAATAAGCATCCCATTGCCAGTTGCGCCCGATAAAATCGAATGCACCGTTCGCGCCAAGCACATAGCGCTGCACTTCGCGCTCATTATCGGTTTTGCGAAGCGGCAGGTCGGCGTTGGTTGTGCCAAGGCGGAACTGGGAAATCCCCTGATCCTGAAGCTGCTGCCTGACGGAGTCGGGGAGGAAAGCATTGTCTGCCTGAATGACAACATTGCCCTGGTTAGCTTGCACGCCAGTCCAGCCAAGCGACTCATGGCTGTTCCACGCCGCCTGGCCATACACTTCCAGATTATCGCTGAATTCCCAGCTGAGACGACCGAACAAGCCGTCGCGGCGTTCGTTAGCGTGCAAGGACTGACGGTCATTTGTCTGGGTGTATTCCCAGTCCCCGCCGATCATCCATGCGCCATTGGAAGCACCATAGTTCAACTGATTAACGGTTCCGCCCTGGCCGAAATAAGTGCCGCGCAAAGGCGTGTCGACGATGATGCCGCCCGGGGTGGCAATCGCAAGCCCCGCCCCACTCGTGAGGAAACGCTCCGGCTCGCCATTTCCAGCCGCATAGGCAGGATTGTTGACGATATACCAGCCATCATCGTTCCAGTCCCGGGGGTTCCCGTAGATGCCTTCCCGGTCAGTGTACTCCCCGTTCAGCAGCAGGTGTCCACGGCCATTGCCAAAACTGGTGCCAGCACTGAGATTCACCCGGAAACTGGCATCATCGCCATAGGTGGTTTCGCCGCCCTCGATCGAGCCTTTGATACCCTCATAATCGGTGTCGAGAATGAAGTTGACCACACCGGAGACCGCGTCAGAACCATAGGCCGCCGATGCACCTCCGGTCACGACTTCAACACTCTCAATAAGCCCCTGCGGGAATGTGTTCACATCAACGGCGCCCGTTACAGCCGATGGCACGGATCGTTGTCCGTCCAGCAGAACGAGCGTTCTGTTTGTGCCGAGCGCCCTGAGGTTCAGGGTATTCAGCCCCGCCATACCGGAACTGATGTAGAGGTTGGTGGTGGAAGGCTGGAGGCTCCCGACGACAGAGGGCAACTGGTTCACGAAATCAGCGACATTTGCCGGCGCGTTCGCTTCCAGTTCCTGCTCACCGATGACGGTCAATGGAGATGGGGATTCGAAATTACTTCGCGTCAGGCGACTGCCCGTCACGCTGACAGCCTCAAGCGTGGTCAGCTCATCCTCTTCCTCAGCCGGTCCAGAGGCTTCAACAACTTCAGGCTCAGCATCTTGCGCAAAGGCGACAGGACTCGCCATCGCGGTTGCCATAACGATGGATGAAACCCCAAATGCGAGTCTTCTCCGGCGGAACATTCGCCCCGGCGTCCGCTTGCAGTCATCAACGAAAATCTCTTGCAGTGACATTCTTTCCCTCACTGTTGGCATCCATGTTCGGCCGGATTGATCACCCGTGCCATCTCGGTAAACGCTGAAGCACACACGCCCTTACATTTAAGCACTCGCATATAATACTGGCGCTTCCCCACCTATTTAAACTGTCACAATATTTTTACACGTGACATCATAAACAAATCTGCATTCCAAAATTTCCATATATTCTTCTATTTTAATAGACATATTGGATATACACTTTTGTGTGGATACTTTTTACTTTATCGACTAGCCACAATACTGACAGCAGCGAATCTCAACGGTCAACAGATCAAGCATTTCTGAATTTTCGCAATTCCATAACCTAATGTTATGGGGGAAATTCGATTTGCGGCACCAACAGGGGAGAAGAGAAATGTCCATAGGCTTCCAGACCATGAGCCTCAGGCACGTCGAGGTTTTTCACGCCGTATATCAAACAGGCTCCGTAAGTGGCGCAGCTCGCGCGCTTCATGTCTCTCAGCCCTCAATCAGCAAGGTATTGCGTCACGCCGAAAGCCGGATTGGATTTACACTTTTCAATGTCGTGAAGGGGCGGCTTGCCCCGACAGAAGAAGCCCACATCCTGTTCCGCCAAGTGAAGGATGTGTATGAGCGTATCGAAGCGCTTCATGAAGCGACGAAGAACCTTCGCAACGGCACAGGCACCCGGCTGCGCATTGCCGTCCTGCCCTCACTCGGCCTGGAAGTGGTTCCGCGCGCAGTCGCCTCATTCCGTGCTGACAATCCGGAGGTCAGCTTCAAGTTGCTCACCTTCCACAATGATGAAATTCTGAAATCCCTGTATGAGCGCAATAGCGAGTTTGCCCTTACTCATGATGCACCCCATCATCCACGGCTCTCCTCCAGGAAAATCGGTGAAGGTGAACTGGTCCTGCTGTTCCGGAAGAGTGATTTACCCGCCCCACCAGAACGCATCTCACCGGACATGCTGAAAGACCGCGAGCTAATTCATCTGTCAGGCTCAGGCACGATTGGAACACTCTTCTCAAACAGCCTGACACATGACCTCGCTGGCGAAATGGCGATCTCTGTACAGACATACTACATCGCCGCATCGCTGGTACGACATGGTGCCGGTATGGCGATCGTCGATGAATTCACTGCGCGCGCAAGCCTTGCCCCGGACATGGACTACCGTCCCCTCGATGCAGAATCGACTTTCGAAATCTTCTGCGTCCACCTGGAAGACCGGCCACTGTCACAGTCCGCCAACAATTTTCTTGCCGAACTTCAGAAAAGGTTCCGGGACCAGAAGAGGACATAACTCAAGGTTATATCCTTCGAATACATAGAATATTTTCTCAGCGGCCCAGACAGGTTTGGATGGAGGCCAGAACCTCATAACTGCCACGAGAAACACCATATGATTGCCGCCCCCTACCTTCTCTTCCTGGGAAATGCTGAAGAGGCTCTTTCGATCAAGACATCACGCGGGATTGCCCAATGGCGCCCTGAGCTCTGTGTGGGTGAATATCGCGGCCCGCAATGCACTGTTACAACAGGCCAGCCTCAGATGGATTTCGCAGAAGCTGTATCGCAAGGCGCGAAAACCATGATCGTCGGTCTTGCTAATGCTGGCGGGTATCTCGATGAATATTCCATCAGCTCCGTTATAGCCGCACTGGAAGCCGGGCTGGATGTCGCCTCTGGCCTGCACCAGTCCCTCGCGGAGCACCCCGAAATCGCACGCATTGCAAAGGCGACGGGCCGCAAGCTCCATGACGTGCGCAAACCACCGGCCGACCTGCGTGTCGGAAAGGGTTACCCGCGCGCAGGCAAGCGCCTGCTTACTGTCGGTACAGACTGTTCCGTCGGCAAGATGTACGCGACCCTCGCGATCGAGCAGGAAATGCAGCGCCGCAAACTCTCGGCCGATTTCCGCGCCACCGGACAAACCGGTATCCTCATCGCACAGTCCGGCATTCCTGTTGATGCGGTCATCGCCGATTTCATCTCCGGCGCCGTGGAGCAAATTTCACCCGCCCGGGAAGATGATGGCTGGGATCTGATAGAGGGCCAGGGATCGCTTTTTCATCCATCGTATGCAGGTGTCTCTCTCGGCCTGCTGCACGGCGCACAGCCAGACGCGCTTGTCCTTTGCCACGAACTGGGCCGGGAACATATGCGCGGCATTCCCGGACGGCCCCTGCCCGACTTAAGGGACTGTCTTGAACGAAACCTTGAAGCCGCACGCTTGACCAATCCCGATGTTCAGGCCGTCGGGGTGGCTGTGAACTCATCGAAGCTTCCCAGGGATCAGGCCTTACGTGCCTGCGCAGATATTGAGGATCTGCTCGGCCTGCCGTGCCAGGACCCGATCGCTCATGGCGTTGCAAAAATAACCGACAGGCTTTCCGAATGCTTCGAACTACACGCAGTCGTATAGAGAAATTCGCCTTACACACGCCGTTTCGGATTGCTCGAGGCACGAAAACGGCGGCTGAAGTGGTCAGCGTCACGATTGTGCAGAATGGCATAGAGGGTCGCGGGGAAGCCGTTCCTTACGCCCGGTATGGCGAAACCCTGCAAAGCGTAAGTGATCAGATCGCGGGACTGGCGCCCGAACTTGATCGAGGCATGGGACGTGACGGCCTTCTGGCCGCCCTGCCCGCCGGCGCAGCGAGGAACGCCATAGATTGCGCGCTCTGGGACCTTGAAGCCCGGCTGGACAGCCCTGCGCCCACCACCCCTCACACCGAGCCTGTCATTACGGCCGTAACAGTCGGCGTCGACACGCCGGAGAACATGGCAAGAGCAGCAGCCATACTTGCTAACGTTCCTCTGCTGAAGATCAAGCTGAACGAAGACAATCCTCAGGCCTGCCTCGAAGCTGTTCGCAAAGCGGCGCCAGATCCGCAACTGATCGTTGACCCGAACGAGAGCTGGGATTTCGACATCCTTCAGTCGCTTCAGGAGCCGATGGCCGAACTTGACGTCGCATTCGTTGAACAGCCGCTCCCGGCAGGCGCAGATGACTGCCTTGCGGGCCTGGACCGGGCCGTTCCTGTCTGCGCGGATGAATCCTGTCATACGTCCCAGGACCTCAGCCACCTGTCCGGCCTTTATGACATCATCAATATCAAGCTCGATAAAACAGGCGGGCTGACGGAAGCCCTCGCCCTGTACGAAGCCGGGCGCGCCAGGAACTTCGGCATCATGGTCGGATGCATGATCAGTTCGTCTCTCTCTATCGCGCCTGCCCTGAAAGTCGCCAGACATGCCGACTATGTGGACCTTGACGGTCCGGCATGGCTTGCAGACGACCGCGAAAATGGTGTCGCCATAGAATGCGGCATGATTCACCCACCACCGGCAGATTTCTGGGCAGCCCTCACGCCACCCCTGCCTGTCCCGCCCGTCAGGCGGAATGACCAGATCGGCAAATTCGCGCTAAGGAGAACAAGACCATGAAGATCTATCGGACCAGCTTGAAGCGTAAGCTGTATACAACAGGCCTCAGCCTCACACTTATCTCTCTGGCTGGTTGCGCCGCGGCGGAACCTGCAGAGCCACAGACAGTTGACCTTCTGATCGAGAACGGAACGCTCTTTGATGGCAGCAACACCGCCGGCTCGACCGCGGATGTTGCGATCTCGGGCGACCGCATCGTTTTTGTCGGTCAGGCTAGCGAACAGCAATTTGTCGCCACTCGGTCGATAGACGCTGAAGGGCTGGTCGTGGTGCCGGGCTTCATTGATCCGCACACACATTACTATGAAGATCTCGCCTCCGATGAAGCTGGAACGCGCCAGATCGCCCCGGCCCTTCTACAGGGTGTGACGACTGTATTTGTCGGCAATGATGGCGGTGGCCGGCCGGACATCGCCGCATCCATCGAAGAAGCCGAAACCGCTGGCATTGGCCCAAACATGGCAAGCTTTGTCGGGTTTGGCGCTGTGCGGCAGCAGGTGCTCGGATACTCGGACAGGGCGCCAGATGCAGATGAACTCGACACCATGAAGACGCTCGTGGCCGACGGCATGTGCGAAGGTGCATTCGGCCTGTCAAGCGGGCTGTTCTATGCCCCGCAAAGCTATGCCGAGACTGAAGAAGTCATTGCCCTCGCCAGGGAGGCTTCAGACAGGGGAGGCGTCTACGACACCCATATCCGGGACGAGTCTTCCTACACGATTGGCCTTCTGGGAGGCGTGGAAGAAGTCCTTGAGGTTGCCCGCACAGCTGAACTGCCGGCACATATAGCTCATATCAAGGCTCTGGGTGTCGATGTTCACGGCCAGAGCAAGGACGTTATTTCCCTGATCGAGAATGCTCATGATGAAGGGCTCGTCGTGACAGCCGACCAGTACCCGTGGACCGCATCCGGAACGAGCGTGTCCTCCTCGCTTCTGCCACGCTGGGCACAGGTGGGTGGCGAAGAGGCCATGCTTGCACGCCTCACGGACGCTGACGATGCCCCGAAAATTCGTGAAGCCATGCGTGAGAACATGCGCCGCCGCGGCGGCCCAGACAGCCTGCTTCTTTCCAGCAACACACGTGAGGAATGGATCGGCAAGACAATCGCCGACCTCTCGGCAGAATGGGAGATGGACCCTGTCGATGCAGCGGTACGCATACTCAAGGCCGGCGGCTCAAGGCTCGCCTCGTTCAATCAGAGCGATGAAGACGTCGAACGTTTCATGCAGCAGCCATGGGTTGTCACCTCTTCAGACGCCAGCAACGGCCACCCCCGCAAGTATGCAAGCTTCGCCAACAAGTATGCGACCTATGTCCAGGAGAAAGAAACAATTTCGATGCCGGAGTTTGTCCATCGCAGTTCCGGACTGACCGCAGAGACCTTCGGAGTTCAGGAACGGGGTTATATCAAACCGGGCTACTATGCCGATATCGCAATTTTCGATCCGGACACCTTTGCGCCCCGCGCCACTTATGTCGCCCCCGAACAGCCCTCGGTTGGAGTGTCCTATGTGTTCGTGAACGGGACACTGGTTGTAGACAGTGGACAGCTTACAAGCTCACTTGCAGGTCGCGGCCTCAAGCATACGCCAGCGCCGGGGACATGCGGAGATACGCCGGCATAACCACCATGGCGCAGCTGAATTCGCAGAAAACGAATTCAGCTGCGCCGTTTTCTGCGGGCGGCCCGTTTTCGCGCCCAGATCATGATGCCGGTAATGCAGACGATACTGAGCAGGATACCGGAAACGAAGATGATCGCCCGGCCCACCGCACCGAAGGCCTTGCCGGAGTGCAGGGGATATTGCCATGCGAGGAAGACATCCCCAGCTGACCCCTCCGTGCTGTGACGGTCACTGATGAGGCTGCCGTCTTCCCCGCCAATCACGATCATCCGGCGGCCATAGCCGTCAATATCGCGTGGGTCATAGGCCCGTAATTCGTACGCAGCCGTGCGCGGATTATAGCTCGCCATGTCAAATTCCGGATCGCCTGCGCCCTGCCCAGCAATGTCGAAGGCTTCGGGGAAACTGATCGCAGGATCGAAGACCGGCTGCTCCACCTCTTCGAGCGTGAATATGGCGCGTGGCGTAACCGGCGAGACGGCATCAACCGTGCGCACAAAGCCTTCATACCAGTTGAAGTAGACCCCGGAGACCGCCAGCGCGAGCGTGACGGGCCAGACCCAGAGCGCACCTGCCCTATGCAGATCGAATGTCGTCTTGTGTCCGCCCTGTCTGAACCGGACACGAAAACTTGCCATCCATTTCTTCAGTTTCGGAAACGAGAGGTACGCTGCTGCAAAATGGTCGATAATCCAGAGCAGCGAGACCAGCCCGAGAAACCAGACCATCAGCGGGCCGAGATGCAGGTCGAGGTGCAGCTCATAGAGAAAGTTCATCAGGTAGCGTGGATGCAGGCTGACAACATCATGCTCACGGTGGCCGAGCACTTCAGCGGAATACGGGTCGACATAGACCTCGATCGACGGTGCTCCGCCAGCCCGTGCGGGCATTGATATCCGCACACTTTTGCCAGCCGCGTCCGGCAGGTCGATGAAGCGGACATAACGTTCCGGATAGGCCTGCTGTGCGGAGTCCAGCCACGCTGCCGCCGGCATACGCGATGCGTCTGGCACTTCGACCTGCCGCAGATCAGGATTGAGCCAGGTGTCCAGCTCCCCGTAATACACGACCGCCGAGCCGGTGATGCCCATTAATGCCAGCCAGAGTGTGGCGAAAATCCCGAACCAGCGGTGCCAGAACACAAGTAGCGGCCGGACACGAAAGCCCGGCCGCTTCATCGCGGTCTGACCGACCTGCGCCATCAGAAGTCGTAGCCGACCGATACGCGGATATCACGGCCCGCTTCATAGAGCCCGGCAACGCCACCCCAGCCGGGGATGTCGTTATAGTCTGCCACGCTGGAATGATCGCGGTACTGTTCGTCGAACAGGTTCTGCACGCCAATGTTGAGGCGCAGGCCCGGCACGTTCTCCGGCCGCCAGGTCGCATAGATGTCCGCCACGGTGTAGCCCGGCTTGTCGACAGTGTAGAGCCTGTCGGTCCAGCCGATCTCAAGCGCCCGGTAGAGGACGGTGATATCGTTGAGATCCTCGACCTTGCGCACATTCAGGCCAAGATCGAATGTGTGGGTCGGGGTCCAGGCGAGGTTGAGGTTCCACTGGTCACCGGAAGCGTTCGCAAGGCCAATCTCTTCATAGCCTTCCACGTCGCGTCCGTTCAGTTCGGAATCGTAGGTGGTATAGAAAAGATCGGCGCTGAACCGGTCCCAGCTATATCCGGCGCGCAATTCGACGCCCTGGGTCTCGAACTCGCCGACATTCTCATAATAGATGGAGTCCTGTGGCGCGGCACCGCCGCCAATCTGGTCAAGGATGACATCATCAATCGTCATCGAGAAAACAGACGCGCCTGCCCTGAGCCGCCCATTGTCATAGACAAGGCCCGCCTCGGTATTGTCGACCCGCTCCGGATCAAGGCCGGGATCAAGACGCAGACGGCCGGGCCGCTTCTCGAGAGTGAAGGAATCCCCGACTTCCTTGCCGCGGAAGGCCTGGGCATGCCCGACTGTAACGGCAAGCTCCGGCGTGAAATCGTAGCGCAAGCCGATGTTGCCGCTGAACCCGTCGCTGGAGGTCTCCTCGTTATAGGTGACGAGTTCGAGCTCATAGGAATCATAGCGCCCGCCAGCACTCAGCAGAAGCTTGTCTGTCACCTGGAAATGTCCCTGAAGATAACCTGCCCAGAGATTTCCTTCCTCTTCGAACTGGCCGATGGCCGGGTCCCAGGCCCAGGCCTGCCAGACATCATCAGGCGCCAGGTACTGGCTGCTGACCGTATCGTTGCGGTGCTCGACCCCGTAAATCAGCTCATGTTCCCCGAAGCGCGACGTGTTTCGAAGATCGAAGCCGTAGGTCTCGAGATCGCCCCCATAACGGCCCCAGCGGTCAAACCGGTCCTGCTCGAATTCCGATGAGGTGAAGTAAGCGGTCGCATCCACATTGATGAAATCGCCAAGTTCATTGCGATAGTTTGCAACCACGGTCTCCCGTGTCGCTTCAGCAGGAAACAGCGTATCGCTTTCGAGGGTCGGCCAGTTCGGACGTGCGCCAAACTCGCCTTCCTCGTCGCGGTTCTCATAGCTCAGGGAAACAAAATGGTCTGGTGCGATCTCGCCTGAGAGTTTCACGAAACCGAGTAGCTGTTCGGCCGCCGTGCCATAGAGCGTGTTGCCGTCGCCATCTTCCATGTTCTCACGGTCAACATAGACCAGAGAGCCCAGGAGGTCCCAGTTGTCCGAGAGCTTGCCATAGGCGGTTGCACTGCCCTTGTAGCCATCATTGCTGAACCAGCCTGCCCGCACCATGGCGCCAAACCGCTCATCAGGCTTGAGCAGGTCGCTCGCGCTCTTTGTCCTGAAACGGATCGCCCCGCCGACAGCCCCGAAACCTGCTGTCGCCTCACCCGCGCCAGCCTGAAGCTCGACACGCTCGAGAAGCTCCGGTTCGATGTGAACGCGGCCGATATGGTGAAACAGGGTGCCGGTCTGCGGAGCACCGTCCACCGTCACATTGAGCAGTGTGTCCTCAAGCCCGCGAACATAGACTTTCTGGGCAATACCGACCGAGCCCCCGACAGAAACAGAGGGTGTCTGACGGAAGATGTCCGCCAGGTCATTGGCCTGTGTCTTTTCGATCTGCTCATCATCGATCAGGACGTTCGTCGTTTCGCCTACGACAATGATGGTCTCTTCGATACGCTGTTTGCTGGCTTCATCCTGAGCGTGAGACACGCCCCCTGCCATCGCTGCTGCCGCAACGCCGCACAATAATCCCCTCGTCAATGGAATAATCCTCGTTTTGTGTTCCCGATTGAGCGGGCCGATTATCAACTACCTCGATATAATGCAACTGCAATTCATTCTTAGTTGCGAGCGAAATGCTTTCCTGCCTGTTATTGCTCGCCGCGCGGAGCCAACTTCATCATTGACGTCATGGCAAAGGACTGCGCTGTCTCAGGCAGGCGTATCCCCGAAAGCAATTCGGGTCAGCGTGCTGCGCGAGCGAACCGATACCTGTCTGTATCCGGTCTCGATGGCCCCGCGCGCCTGTAGCTGATTGAGCGCCTTGCTCACCGAAAGCTCCGAAAGCCCCAGAATGGAGGCCAGGTCACTTTGCGTACAAGCGACCAGTTCCTCACGCTCATCCGCCTGTGTGTTATACAGGATGACCTTGGCCAGCCGCGCAGTCGCCGGCAGGCGCCTGACATCGTCATAAAGCTCCATCAGCAGGCTGAGCCGGCCCGTAGAGACCCTCAGAAGCGCCCTGACAATGCCGGGCTCTTCATCGAGCAGGGCTTTCAGCGCCCCTGTCGGCGTTTCGCGCAGGACCGTTCGGCCAATCGCATACGACTCATACACCCTCGTCTTCGCATTGAGGCTTACAAAGTCTCCAAAATGCTGCCCCGCATCGAGCTCAAGCAGGCAGAGAAAATGTCCTTCAGGATCATGCCGGCCAAGCCTTACCGCACCGCTCTCAATCCAGCACATCCCACCCGTATGGTCGCCACGCGCAAAAATCAGCTCGTTATCGCGGTAAACAGCAGACCCCGAAATCTCACCCAGCCTGGCAGCCTCGCGTTCCGTGAGTAGCGTCATCAGGGAAGGCAACCCGAAGTTAAAGACAAAACGCTCCACTGCCAATTCCTAACTTGTTTGTATTTGTTAGTGCATCCCTGCCGTAAAGGCCGCAGTCAAAGGACTTATGGTACGATCTGTCTGGATATAATCATGGCCCACGGTTTCCGCATCCTTATCGTTGAAGATGAACTCCTGATGGGACTTCAGTTCAAGCACCAACTGGAATCCGCCGGTTTCGAAACCATAGGACCGGTCAGTTCGGTCGCCGGTGCGCTTGCAGTGATTGAACAGGAAGATGTGTCGGCAGCCTTGCTCGACTATAAGCTTCACAAGGAAAATTCCCTGCCAATTGCGGGTGAACTTTCAAGACGCGGCCTTCCGTTTGCCTTCGTCAGTGGAAACATGAGACACCAGCCGGCAGAATTTGCAGGGGTCTCGCTGCTTAGAAAGCCTGTTCCGTCCGGGGCCCTGCTTGAGTCATTGAGAAGACTGATGGCCAATGACGAACCTGGCCTGCAACTTCAGGCAGGATAGCCGCACTATAAGGTCACACGTCTGGCACCATAGGGCACCGGAAACCCTCGACCGTGTTTGCCCCGGGCTGATTGCAGCTTTCTGCCCCGCCCGCAGGCTCAAGGGCGTAGAATTTCCAACTCAGGACGCATGATCTTGCCGCAGTCAAAGCGGCTGGCACGCAAGATCGTACCGCCTGCCCGCTTTGAATTAGGCGAAATGTTGCCCAAACGCCACGATTCCCGTTCCGCGCGCGATTGACTCCGTCTACCGGAAATGCGTATTCAACATCTGTTGAACTCAACACATGTTGAACGTGATAGAGGGCACCAACTGCCCCTGGGAGGAGAAAGACAATGCGGACACATACATCAAAGCTCATGGCAGCTGCCCTGTGCGCAACGGCGCTGACACCTGTGATGCCGGCCCTTGCACAGGACACCGCCAGCGAAGCCACCGAGGCAGACGGCACGCCGGAAACCCAGCGTCGCTTTCAGGCCGTCACGGTGACCGCACAGCGGCGCGAGCAGAACCTGGTTGATGTGCCGCTGTCGGTTTCCGCCTTTGATGGTGACCTTCTCGGCGACCTCGGCGTCGCTGATATTACTGAAATCTCCAAGATCTCACCGAACGTCACGCTTGAGGTTTCACGCGGAACCAACACCACGCTCACCGCCTTCATCCGCGGTGTCGGCCAGCAGGACCCGGTCGCAGGCTTCGAAGCCGGTGTCGGCGTCTATGTCGATGATGTCTATCTCAACCGTCCGCAAGGCGCCGTTCTCGACATTTATGATGTTGAGCGTGTCGAGGTTCTGCGCGGCCCGCAGGGCACGCTTTATGGCCGCAACACGATTGGCGGCGCGATCAAGTACGTCACGCGCGGCCTCTCCGATGATCCAACCTATGAAGTCAACCTGAAAGCCGGCAGCTATAACCGGTTCGACGCGGTCGTGACGACCTCCCTTCCGGTCACGGAAGATTTCCGCGTTGGCGCATCCGTGGCGAGCTTCAACCGTGATGGCTATGGCGACAACCTGTTCACGGGCGAAGAAAACTACAACAAGAAGCTGTTCGGTGCGCGCGTCTCTGCAGAGTACGATGTCACCGACACATTCCAGATCCGGGCGGCGGCCGACTACTCGCTCGACAAGTCGAATGCCCGCCAGGGTCACCGCCTGATCCCCGACCAGTTCCCACCCTTCGATTATCCCGTTCTTGGCGATGTCTTCGATACCCGCGCCGGGCTCGACGTCGTCCCGCAAGAAGTGGAAGCCTATGGCGGTTCTATCGTCGCCGAAGCCGAGCTGACTGATAACTGGACGCTGAAGAACATTCTCGCCTACCGCGAAGATGAAAGCACCTCCCCGATCGACTTCGACTCCCTGCCGGAAGCCGATCTGGACGTGCCTGCCATCTACAAGAACGACCAGTTTTCCGAAGAGCTCCAGCTACTCTATTCGGGTGACCGCCTGAATGGCCTGATCGGGCTTTATTATCTCGACGCCAATGCCTCGACTGTCTTTGACGTGCTACTGGCGACCACCGGCGACGTGCTTGGCCTGCCGGGCCTTAACGCGCAGACCTTTGGCGATGTCGGCACCGAGACCTGGTCAATCTTCGGCGATTTCACCTATGACGTCACCGACAGGTTTTCCGTCTCGCTCGGTGGCCGCTATACCGAGGACACACGGACCTCAACGGTCCTGCGGCGCACCTATGTCGGCGGCTTCTCCGAGTTCTTCGGTGGCAATGCCACGCCGATTGCCGTGACCTCCGACTTCCAGGGCGAAGCCACGTTCGACGATTTCAGCCCGCGCGTCTCGCTGAGCTATAATGTGACGCCGGACTCCAACGTCTATGCGACCTACTCACAGGGCTTCAAGGGAGGCTCCTTCGATCCGCGCGGCCAGACGACGGCCGCACCGGACCTCGACCAGGACGGCACGGTCTCAGACGCTGAGATTTACCAGTTCATGCAGTTCGATCCGGAAGAGGTCGACTCCTATGAAATCGGCTACAAGGCCAGCCAGCTGGGCGGCCGCCTGAACTACTCGATCGCGGCGTTCTATTCCGACTACAAGGATGTCCAGGTGCCCGGCTCGATCGGCGTCGATACCGATGGCGACGGCGTCAACGACACCTTCACGGGCGTCACCACGAATGCGGGTGCAGCGACCATCTCGGGCGTCGAGTTCGAGGGCACGGCCACCATTGCGGAAGACATGGCGCGTGATGGCGACCTTCTGAACCTCGGCTGGTCGCTTGGCTATCTCGATGCCGAGTATGACGAGTTCATCGACGCCTTCGGCAACAATGTCGCCGACGAACGGGTGATTCAGAACACGCCGGACTGGACGGCCAATGGGCGCCTGTCCTACGACACTCCTTTCAAGGGCGGCAACCTGCTGCTGAACACGCAACTCTCCTACCGTGGTGAATCCAGCCAGTTCGAAAGCCCGAACCCGTTCCTCGACCAGGAGGCCTTCACCCTCTGGGACGCCAGCATCCGCTGGGAAACCGCCGACGGGCGCTGGGGCTTCAGCCTGAATGGCAAAAACCTCACCGACGAGGAATACATCGTGGCCGGCTATAACTTCGTGACCGTCAACCAGGATGGCACCTTCACGCCGACGCTCGGCCTCGAGGGCACGCTGACCGCCTTCTATGGCGATCCGCGCACGGTCACCTTCGGCATCGACTACAAGTACTAGGAACGGGTCACTCCCTGCCCATTCACAACTGGCGGCGCTTCGCAAGAGGCGCCGCCTTTTCTTTATGCAGGCGTTTCTAGGGCCGACCGATCCGCTCGAATCCGGCGGTGATGAAGTCGACCATCTGGAGGTACCCCCCCTCAAGGTCGGTCGAGCACACCTTGCCATGCGAGAGATGGTCGAGGCGACCGGTCTGGGCAAAGGCCAGCGTCAGCGCACCGGACAGGCAATGATAGCCCCAGTAGATCGCTTCATCGCCAGCCTCCGGAAGGGCTTCCTTGAGAGCGTCGATAAAGCTCCCGATCGCGGGATCATATGAGCGTGTCATCAGCTGGCCGCCCCATGTCACGGAGCTGTTCACGTAAGCGACCATGCCATAATAGTTGCGCCAGCCCGGCTCTTTCAGATGCGGGCCAGTCATAAGCGGGCGCAGGTAGGCGTCTATGATGTCGCGCACACTGGGTGCGGCAGGTGCAGCCTCGCGGCGGCAGGCCTCAAGCGCTTCAAGTCGCCATGTGTTGAGGATTTCGGCGCGGCGCTGGAACGTCTGTTCGAACAGCTCATGCTTGCGGCCAAAATGATAGTTTGCCAGCGCCACATCGACGCCGGCCCTTGCCGCAATGGCACGTAGCGTCACGCCGTCATAGCCGTGTTCGGCGAACAGGGCTTCGGCGGCATCAAGGATTGCATCCTTGCGTGAGACTTTGGTGTCGGCATTCGCCATTTCTTTTCTCCACGCGCCCGCCAGGGGCATCACTATTATCTAGGCGTCTCGCCAAAATGACCAAATGGCCTGCTTCCCGGCTTGTGCTTGTGCCTGATTTCAGTATGTTTCAACAACTGTTGAATAAGCATTGCAAGAGACAATGCCAAGGGAGGAAAAATGACAGGCAAGGATATCCGCTATCGCTCGGCGGACGGGCTCGACCTCTATGCCCGGAGTTATGGCCCGGAGGATGCCCCGCTGGCCGCGCTCTGCATGCACGGGCTGACGCGCAATCATAAGGATTTCGAGCCGATGATCGCCGAGCTGGACGGGCTCTGCCGGTTTATTGCTGTCGATGTGCGCGGGCGTGGCCAGTCCGGGCGGGCAAAAGAGCCCGCCACTTACACACCAGCAACATATGCAAGCGACATGATCGCCCTGCTGGACCATCTGAAGCTCGACAAAGTGGCCCTTATCGGCACCTCCATGGGCGGACTGATGTCCATGGTCATGGCCACCACAGTTCCACAGCGGATCCGCGGCATCGTCATGAATGACATCGGCCCGGTAGTGGAGCAGGTCGGGCTCGACCGGATCGCTGGCTATGCAAACACCGTCGCGCCCGAGCCGAGCTGGCAGGCTGCTGCAGACACGGTCGCGCGCGTACAGGGTGACATCTTCCCGAAACTCACCGGCGCGGACTGGATGGCATTTGCCAAACGCACCTATCGCGAGCGCGAGGATGGACGCGTCATTCTCGACTATGACCCTGAAATCACGCGCACGGTCGGTGAGGTCAAACCGGATCCAGAGACCCGCGCGCAGATGTGGAAGATGTTCGAAGCAGCCTATGCCGTCCCGCTTCTGCTGATCCGCGGCGAGATGTCAGACATCCTGTCGCCAGAAACGGCGAACGAGATGGTCACGCGCCATCCCGATGCCCGGCTCGTTACTGTGCCCGATGTCGGCCACGCCCCCCTGCTCGACGAGCCCGAAGCCGTTTCCGCCATTTCCGATTTCCTCAAACACCTGGGCGCATGACCTGAATGACCATACCAACCGCTACAACACCCAAGCCTGCGATCAACCGCACCTGGGTGCTGATCGTCCTGACGCTCGTCTACACCTTCAACCATGTTGACCGGCAGATCCTGATTACCGTCATCGAACCGGTGAAAGCCGAGTTCGGGCTATCGGACAAACAGATTGGCTGGCTCACCGGGCTCGCCTTCGCCGCCTTCTATGCCACACTCGGCATTCCCGTGGCGATGTGGGCCGACCGCGGCAACCGGCGAAACATCATTTCCCTCGCCCTGACGGTCTGGTCGGGCATGACGGCGCTGACCGGGTTTGCGCAGAATTTCTGGCACCTGCTTCTCGCCCGCATCGGTGTCGGCGTTGGCGAAGCCGGCGGCACCCCGCCTGCGACCAGCATGATCGCCGACCTCTACCCGCCTCAGCAGCGTGCTTTCGCACTGGGCGTCTACACGACCGGCATCGGTTTCGGCATCATGATCGGCTACATTCTGGGCGCCTTCGTCTATGACCAGTTCGGCTGGCGCGCGGCCTTCTTCGCCGCCGGGATACCGGGGCTCCTGCTCGCGCTTGTCGTTCGCTTCACCGTCCCCGAACCCGTACGGGGCTTCGCGGATGCACGCGAGACGACGGAGGATGAAGATGCGCCCAAATTCACCGAGACACTGAAGTTCATGCTGTCCCAGCAGTCCTACATACTGCTGCTTCTTGGCTGCCTGATGATCTGTATTTCCGCCAACGCCTTCGTGGCTTTCACCTCCAGTTATCTCCAGCGCACCTTCGACGTCACCGTCTCAGAGGTCTCTTTGCCGCTCGGCCTCCTGATCGGGGGTGTCGGCGGCGCAGGCGCCATGATCCTCGGTGCCGTGTGTGACAAGTTGTCGGCCAATGATCTGCGCTGGCGCCCCTGGATGATCGCGGCCTGCAGCGCGGTCGCCCTGCCCTTCGCGTGGATGATGCTGAGCGCACGCAGTGTGGAGATGGCCTATGTCTGGAACCTCGTGCCGAGTTTTGTCGGCCTGATCTATGCCTCGATCGCCTACACCGCGACACAGGAGCTGGTGAAGGTCCGTATGCGCTCGGTTGCTGCTGCCTTCACCCTGTTCAGCCTGACGCTGATCGGCATTGGCGGAGGGCCCGTGATTGCTGGAACCGTCAGCGACATGTTCCTAGCCGCAGGCCATGCGGCGCCGCTGGCTTCAGCCCTGAAGGTCATCCTCGGCTTCAATGCGGCCAGCATCATCCTGCTGGTACTGGCGGGCTTCAAATACCGTGACGATGCGATCCGCGCGGCGGCCTGAGTTGATAACCGCTCTAAGCGATCCGGTCTCTTACGCCGTTCTTCTACGCCGTTCTTCGCTTTTAGGGATATGGAGCAATAACCGCCTCTAGAAAGAAAAATTCGGCTTTAGCTAGCCCGAAATCCGGAACTTTTCTGAAAATTTTTTTCAGGGATCATCGGCAGGGTTGTCAAACGAGCCCATCAGACTAAGGCGAATTTCATTTACCCTCATGACTGTAAGATTTATTACAGAACTCAGCTTACGACGTCCCGGTTTCGCATATCTCTGTGACAAACCGCACACGGAGCTGAAGTCTTTAAATCGTCACGATTATCTTGGTCAAAACTATTAAATTCTATTAATTAACTTGATCTCATTGAGAAATTATGGCCATATCTTAACAAGAGGTTAACGTTGCTGTGCCGCCTTGGTTCACCCAATTCGCTCGGCAAAGTTGCCCTTTGAAAGGGTCATGCATAAACGCATGGAATGGGACGCAATTAATAGCTTGTGGGACAGGAGGATTAGAGACCGGACTTCAAAGAAAGTCTTGATACGTCTAGATCTCAAAAAAATCTGAAAATTTCGAATCGCCCAGTTTTTTCCCGAAGTGAAAAAGCTGGGTGTAGGGACTGCAGCACATAAAGCGCCACAGTCCACCATGGCGGAAACGCCAACCCTCCCGCATGCGCGGGACCAACTGCTTTGCCAATAGTGGCAGTGCAGAACACCGGAGTTTTGCAGCAACAAAACTCCGACTTTGGAAAGATAGCACAATGAAACGCACTTTTACAGCCCTTGCTGCCGTCGCTCTCTTCGGTGGTGCAGCTTACGCCCAGGACTCTGAGTCTCTGGTCATCGACCTCAGTGGTGAAGTCGACAGCAACTGCGAACTGGTTCCGGAAGGCTCAGCCAGCTTCGATGTCGACATGCTGGAAACCGGCAACCAG
This sequence comes from Henriciella sp., assembly GCF_029936995.1. Classification (GTDB taxonomy): domain Bacteria; phylum Pseudomonadota; class Alphaproteobacteria; order Caulobacterales; family Hyphomonadaceae; genus Henriciella. The sequence continues at coordinate 51,826 of NZ_JAPYRE010000008.1, read as the reverse complement.
GGCTCCCTGGCCATCGCTTACTCCTGTAACTCGCCATACGAAGTTACGCTTCAGTCGCTGTATGGTGGCATGCGTCACGATGAAAGCGGCGGCGCAGTCGTGATCGATTATGATATCGAGCACTTCGGCTTCGACCAGAACGGCCTTGGTGGCGGCACCGTCAACTCAGCTTCCATGCAGGCTACCGCAGCGGTTATCGCCAGCAGCCCGAACTGGGAAAACATTCTCACGAACGGTGGCATTCGTACAGGCAACATGGATCTCTCGTTTGACTCGCTCAACGAGTACGCCGTTGCCGGAACCTACGAGGATGAGCTGACGCTCACACTCACCGCTATCCTGTAAGACGCAGGCTCCTTTCACAGCCAAGCGGTGAGCGACTTCGAAATCACCGCTTGGCTGTTCCTTCTCCAAGACGCCCGTGAGAGTTTGTGATGTTCTACCGTATCGGTTTCATTCTGGCGCTAATCGTGCTTCTGGCGTTTCCGCCAGCTGCGACCGCCTATGAATTTTCTCCCATTGTTGCCCAGTTCTCACCGAACGGGCCAGGCAGTGCGCGAACATTTATCGTTACCAATACCCAGTCCCAACCTGTCGCACTTCAACTCGAGATGTATCAGCGCTCAGCCGACGATACGGGAAAGGAAGTACGTCGGCCGGAGTATGACAATTTTGTCGTGACGCCGCCGCAGCTCGTGCTACCAGCCGGCCAGAGCCAGTCCATCCGCGTACAGTGGATCGGCAACCCGAGCCCTGAAGTCGAGCTGGCGTATCGACTTATCGTATCACAGCTTCCGATCCCCTATGCCCGCGAAGATACCGGGCAGACCTATGTAACCGACGTAAAGATGGGCCTGCGCTACGAAGCCGCCCTGTACATTGTGCCCGAAGAAGGCGCGCCGCATGCGGAAGTCATCGCCAGTGAAGCTGCGACAGCTGAAGACGGATCGCAGGTTCTGCGCATGACGCTCAAAAGTTCCGGCCAACGCCGTGCCATCCTGGAAAACCCGTCCTTGATGGTCAGTGCCGGCGGACGAGAGGTGGAACTGTCCGGTGAAGATGTTGCCCCGCTTCAGAACCGTAACCTGATTGCTGGCACACAGGCCATAATTGATGTGCCCTGGCCTGAGAGCCTTCCAGTCGGCCCCGTAAACGTATCGATGGAAACTCGGTACCTGCAATTTTGAGGAGGCTGGTGCAGAAAGTGGCCGGCGCATCCCGCACACCGTTCAGGCAGTCTGCCGTCAGGCGCAGCCATCCTTATGCACCGCGCAAGCCCGGTTCGCTTGGCCGGTGGCTCCTTACAACCAGCTTTCTGGTCTACAATCTCGGCCCCATAGCTCCTACCGCAACTGCTGCACCGGAAGCGCCAGGCACAAACGATAGCGACCGCTCCCAGAAGGTTAGCAAAGACGCCAACATTGACGAGATCTATGCCGCTATGTTCGGGCGCACTTCCCAAGCGGAGGTTGCCCTGCCGTATCCGGTAATCATTTCGGGGCTAAATCAGGGCGATGTTGTCATGACACGCAGCCTTAAGCGCGGCGAGACCCTGATCGATACAGAGGGCTTTCTGCCCCTGCTGATGCCTTTCCTGATAGAAGAAAAGCAGAGCGAGCTACAGGCCTTTGCCGAAGGAAAGGATCAGATCAGCACAGGAGAGCTCACGTCTTTCGGGATACCGGCCCAGTTCGACCATACGGTTCTGATCCTCATTATCGACGTACCACTGGAAATTCGCTCGGTGGTCCCGATCGCTCTGCAGCCGCGCCGCGATCCCTCTATCGGACTGAAGATTGCGGAGCAGGCTACAACGAGCGCCATCGTGAATGTCGCGGCTGGGACTTCGTACGTCCATGACAGCGAGTTTCTCGAGAAGGGACTCTACGCAAGCGAGACCAACGTTGAGGCGGTGGTCAACCACGATGGTTTCGTACTTGAAACCGGTATCAGGTATAATGACATCGCGAACGAAAGTCTGGTGCGGAACGATACGCGACTGACCAAGGATTTCGTTGACCGCATGGTTCGCGTCCAGGCTGGCGATATTCACGCTCCTTCCACCGGTCTGCAGGGCAACCCGAAACTGCTCGGTATTGCCGGGTTTCGAAATTTCGGCCTCAAACCCTACGAAGAATTCCGCACAAATCCCTCCCAGCAGTTTGAGCTACAACGCCCTGCATCAGTTTCGATTTATATCAATGGTCAGTTCCAACGTGAAATCCGGCTGTCGCCAGGACGTTACAGCCTGACAGATCTGCCGCTGCAGAGCGCAGCGGGTAATGATGTTGTCCTCGAGATCGAATACGACAGTGGTGAAACAGATCGGGTGATCTTCTCCGCATTCTACGATTTCAATCTGCTCAAGAAGGGAGTCACCGACTTCGCCCTGAGCATAGGACCGACAAGTGATATCGTTGGCGGCGAACGCGAGTATGACTTCGATAACGTCGCGATAAGCGGCTTTTACCGGAAAGGCTGGACCGACCAACTCACCGCCGGTGTCAGCCTTCAGGCCGATAGTGACGTTACGAATATTGGCGGTGAAGGGTTCTATACCAATCGTTTGGGGACGTTCGGGGTACTCGCTCATTACAGCTCTGCAGATGGCGAAAGCGGCACAGCCATAACCGGCCAGTACCAGTGGAGCGGCACGGATTCGGACCGCAACGCCCGTTTTGATCTTCTCGCAAGCTATGCTGACGAACAGTACAAAGCGCTGGGCCGAGGACAGGCGAACTTCAAATATGATCTGGCTGCACGCGGCTCCGCAAACCTCAGCGATAACCTTCGCCTGCAATTGTTCGCAGGATGGACAGAGCGCTATGGCCGGGCCGAGACGACCTCTACCTCTCTCGGGGCAAGCCTGAACTGGCGCACGCGCTACGGCACGCTCGGCGCTAATGTTCGGCACGAAGATCGTGGCGATGAAACCGAGCTTTCTGCAGGTATCAACTTCACTCTCCGTCTCGATAAGGGGTTTGCCCAATTCGGCCACGATACGCGCGACAGCGCCACCCGCGCCTCTTACACTAATCGCCGCGAACGCGGCGTCGGCTCGCTGGGATGGCGGGCGGGCTATCAACGCCAGTCCGGTATCGACGAAATTGAAGGCGAGCTTTCCTATACAGGCAATCGCTTCGAGGGCCGTATCCAACAGAGCGTTGCCGGATCGGAACTGAACAGCTCATTTGGATCAGAGAACATCACCGATGTGTCCCTGGGGACTGCCCTGGTGTTTGCCGATGGACATTTTGCCTTGTCCAGACCCGTTTACGATAGCTTCGCCATCTTTGCTGCCAATAAGGAAGCTGGAGACTTCGAGCTCGCGGCCGACCCGCAAGGGTCCATATTCACGACAGATCGGAAATATGCCGCCCACTCCTCAATGTTTGGCCCGGCCGTCGTACCCGATCTGAACGCCTACTACGTCCGTACGATCGAGATTGATGCCCCCGATGCGCCTGCAGGTGTCTCACTCGGGGGACAGGCAATCCATTTCAAACCCAGCTATCGAGGCGGATATGTCGTCGAACTCGGCGATGACAGGAACGTTGCGATTACATCCGTGCTCGTCGACACCACAGGCACGCCAGTCGAATATGCAGCCGGCTACGCTATTAACGAAGACGGTGAACGCAAGCCGATCTTCACCAATGCCGGAGGACGGCTCTATGTCGATGGACTGAAGCATGGCGAACACATCCGTATCGAGTTTGACTCACCAGCCGGAATGATTGCCCGGTTTACAGTTCCCGAAGGTGATGTCGGCATTCTGCGCCTTGAGACCCCGATACAGCTACTACCGGAAAATCCGACCGGCCCCGGCCAGGTGGCCGCCAACCAGGACAGATGGGAGACTGCCGATGCTACACTCTAATCGTTCTACGGTTCTCGTGACAGCCGTGCTTGCCTTGCTAGCAACAACTCCGTCTGCCCAAGGCCGCGCAGACGCCCAGGGGCCCAGTCTGCTGGAGAACGGTTCGGTAAATCAGCCGTGCAAGCTCGCTATCTCCAGCAATGGCTTTATCAATTACCGTGGCCCCTATAGCCGTGGCTATGATAGCCGAAGCAAGACGCTTCATGCCGAACGCGCCTCAATCGACATCCTCAGTGACAACAGCGGCTGCCGTTACGTCCTTGTCGTCGAACCCGATGGTGGCAAAGGTCAGCTCATATCCGGCAACCAGGCACTTGATTTCGATGTACGCGCACTTGGCAGCCAGACGGATGGAAGCGCAGAACGCGTGGAACTGTCCGGCCGAACACAAGGCGGGCGACAAGGCGCCCGCCAGCAGGTCGAACTGATCATTCCTCCAGGTCAGGATGTAGCGGCCGGGCTCTATCGCGGTTTTCTCAAGATCGCACTCTACGATGACAGCGACGGCATGCTTGAATTCGTAGACGAGCAACGCCTGGAGGTGAGTGCGGAAGTCCAACCACGTATCAGCGCTTCATTCGGCTCGGATCCTGGCGCCAGCAGCAATCGCCGCGATCTCGACTTCGGATCCTTGCGAAAGGGTCGACGCGAAAACGTGGATTTCTCCGTAAGCGCGAATGTCGGCTACGAAGTCAGACTGCGTTCGCTCAACGGCGGCAACCTCATTCACGAACATGCCGATATGAGTATTGCCTATGATGTTGAACTCGATGGCAAGGCCGTCGTTATGGACGAGATAGCGAGCAATGCCCCAGACCTGACGGGAAACACGGTTTCCCAGCACCGTCTTGAATTCATCATCGCAGGTAATCCCGGCAATTCAGTTGCAGGACGCTACTCCGACGAAGTGACCGTCATCATCACCGCAGAGTAATTCCGCCGAAACCATAATTCGGAAGGTGAGTTCGCGCCGTTGAATAGAGCACCACACTAGCCACCGAACTGCCAGGTGGCTGCGATCTTGTAGTTCCGGCCAGGTTCGGAGACGCCCTGGAAGATGCGCTCATAATCCTCGTCGAACACGTTATCGACACCGGCATTGAAGCTCAGCCCCCTGGCGAACTCAGGCGCCCAGCTCGCATAAAGGTCGAGCACGGCATAGCTGTCGCGTTGTTCGACGGTGGTGAAGCCGCCCCCGCCATCTGCCTCGCGGCGCGAGAAGTCCGACGCGTGCTGGATGCGCGAGCCGAACCGGGCGTTCCACTCCGGCACCTTGAGCCCGAAATTCACCGCCACCCGGTCTGGCGTCAGCGATCCGATATCACTGCCCGTCACGGCGTTGCGCCCATCGATCGAGGAATAGCTGGCCCGCATGAAGAAGCGGTCGGAATCATAACGCAGCTCACCTTCCCAGCCCTCGATCTCCGCACTGTCGATATTTGCCGACTCCGATGTGCCCGCAGTACACGGGAAGAAAGGCGGCGCGAAACATGTCGGATCGTAGGCGAAGTCAACCGAGAGGTTGATCATATTCTCCACTTCGCTCTCATAATAGCTGACCTTGGCCTGAAGCCGGTCCCGGCTGGCAAAGACATTATCGAAATCCACGCCTGCACCCAGTTCAACCGTCTCGGTCTCTTCCGGCACCAGATCGGGATTCGGCACGAATTCGTTCGTTACAAAGACGAAGCTGCCCATGCCCGGATTGAACAGGATGGGATGCGGCACCTCGAAGTGCGTACCATCGAGATACAGTTCATTGATCGAAGGCGCGCGAAAACCTTCGGAGTAGCTGCCAAATATACGCAACCACTCCATCGGCGCATAACTCGCCGCAAATCGCGGCGATACGGCTTCATCGGAATTTTCATCCGGACTGAGCGCCGACCTGTTCTCGAATTTGTCGTAACGTATGCCCGGAATGAAAAGGAAGTCGCCCGCCGTAGTCTCAAGGCTGGATTCAAGCTGTGCGAAAACGCCGGTAAATTCTGACTTGCCATTCGGGACGCCCCCACGCGTGCCATCGGCTGTCTCTGTATCGATCCCCGTCTGTTCGTCTCTGTACCAGTCTCCGCCAACTGTAATCGTGTGCTGCATCCCGGCCGCGTTGAAGCGAGCCGCATTGCGCGCGCTGACACCTGTCGTCTCGATCTCGCGGATCGTCGTGCGCGGGATGGTCTGGTCATATTCATCGACTTCGGTTGTCGTCTGATATCCCGTAAGCGATGCATCAATCAGTTTGTTTGAGACCGGATTGAAATTAACCTGCGCACGGAAGGCATCTGTTGTGATCTCCTTCTCCACATCCCGGTCCAGTACAGAATCCCCTGTACCAGCTGTCCCCTGACCATTGTTCGGCTCGATTGCGGTATTCTCGAAACGTTGCCATGACCCTTCCACAGACAGAGCATCGGTGATCTCGTAACTGCCTTTCAGGAGCCCCGTCTGGATATCGTCATCAGATGGCAGCGTTGCTCCGGATCCCAGTTCGATATCGCCGGACTGGCGCAGGCTGAAACTGGCGAGCCCGTCAAACTTTCCCTGCCTGGTGAATGCAGTGACCGTTCCGAAGCTCTCCTCGTTCACGCTCTGATATCCCCCGCGCAGGCGCACACCCCAGCTCTGGCCGTCGTCCAGAAGATCGGCGGCGTCCACCGTCTCGAAAGCCAGTACGCCCCCCACCGCGCCTGACCCGTAAAGCGCCGACGCCGGTCCTTTCACGACTTCTGCCTTGCCGATAAGGCTTGGATCCGTGAAAAAGCGGCCATCATGGGCGGACGCAAAACTCTGCCGCGCCCCATCCAGCAGGATCAGGACATTCTGGCCGGAAAGCCCCCGCAGGCTTGGCGTCTCGCCAGTGCGCCGCGGGCCACCACTGAACTCGAGGCCAGGCACATCGCGCAACATGTCCGAAATGGCCGATGGAGCCAGCCGGTCAATCTCGTCACGGTCAATAACAGACACCTGGCCTGGATAGTCGAAGACCGGGATCGGGTTACTCGTACCATAAACAGTGATCGTCTCCGCACGCAGCTCCGGCTCTTCCTGTGCCCCTTTTGAAACCGCTTGTCCGAATACCGGCCCGGCGCCAATCGCCGTCAGTACAGATATGAACAAGGCGCTTCTCAGGCCGGAGCTTCCCAACGAGCCCGCGCGAGACTTGGTACGCATGATTTTTACCCCTAAATGCTTTTGATACTCATTCGCAATTCAGGGCTTGTGGCAGATGGCTTTTGAGATTGCAAGTGATTCTCATATTCATTAGTGTCTTTCGTGATCCACTCCAGACGGGGCAGAAAACTCAAGGGGAACCAATATGCTTACCGCACGCATCAATGCAGCAACACTGGCCGCGACGGCCGCCATTGCGCTCATGACAGCCTGTACAGCCACCAGCGCATCCAGTGCCGGCACCAAGCTGCGTGCGCCTGCCAGCGCCGTTTCAGCCGAGATGGATAGCCAGTTCGAACAGGACCGCCAGGCCATCCTCGCAATGGCGGGCGACTACAAGGTCACCTTCGATTTCACCGAGACCGTGCCCCTCCTTAAGGGCTACGAGCTAAAAGAGCCGAAGCTGTCCGGCGCGCATGAAGTTGTTCGCGTTATCGAGGACCGTGGAGACTTCATCAGCCTGCAACACATCCTCGTCGTGGGCGGTGACGAGAAATTCCCGGTCAAGCACTGGCGCCAGGACTGGCAGTATGAACCCGAAGAAGTAATGGTCTTTATTGGCGGCAATGCCTGGGAGATGCGCGATGTTGCCCCCGACGAGAGCGACGGTGCGTGGTCGCAAACCGTCTACCAGGTCGATGATTCTCCGCGGTATGGCGCGGTTGGCGACTGGAGCTATGACAATGGCGTCGCTGAATGGACTCCGCCACATGAATGGCGCCCCCTGCCCCGCCGGGACATGACGACCCGCGATGACTATCACGCCGTCGATGCCATGAACCGCCATGTCATTACCCCTTTTGGCTGGGTGCATGAACAGGATAACTCCAAGCTCATCCTGACAGGCGAAGCCCCGCAGGCACTGGTCCATGAAATCGGTGTGAACACCTACAAGGCGAGCAGTGATTTCGATGTCGGGATCGCGACGGATTACTGGGACGCCACCAAGACCTTCTGGGCCGCAGTCCGGGAGGAATGGAACACGATTGCAACCGAGAATGACCACTTCGCTATCACGATCAAGGGCGAGACAGGCGACCTTTACGGCCCGCTACTCGACCTCGCCAACGAGGTTCGGGACGGCACGAAACCCCTCGAAACCGCCAGCGAGGAAGCCCGTGCACTGATCCAGGAATATGTCACGCCGGAGATCGGTGAACTCGCCACCCGTCTGCGCCCGACCACAACACTGGCGAGTGCGAACTGATGGGCCTCAGGTATATTATTCTTGGCGGTGCGTCGGCTGTACTTTCGGCAGCGCCCGCCTTCGCCCACGCCGGCTTTCTCCTGCCAAACACTTTCACTGCCGAGGAGGATGCCACCATCACCGCGTTCGCTTCATTCAGTGACGCTTTCCCGGCCCCGGAGATTGCGCTCGTTTCCGATAGCTTCGCGATGACCGGTCCGGATGGTGAAGCTGCCAGTTTTGAAACGGTCGAAACATTCAAGGCCGTAACTATTCTGGAAGGCACACCCGGCACGCCGGGCCTCTACAGGCTGACCACCGGCGAGCGTCTTGGCCGGACAGGCAAGGTCGCTCTCAGCGCCGGCGAGTATGTACGCCTTGGCCCGGATGGTGAAACACCTGACAGCCTCCCCGATGATGCGGAGATCCTGACATCACAAACGGCGACTGTCTCGGAAAGCTTTGTCATGGTGGGCACTGCTGAGCGCCCGGCGATGCTAGCCACGAGTGGCCGGCTGTCGCTGATGCTCGGGGATGGCGAAGCCCCCCTCGAAAGCGGGCACCCTCTCACCGCCTCTTTCAGTTTTGACGGTGAGCCCCTCTCAAGCGATGAAATCATGCTGATTGACGCGTACGGCCATTATGCCTCCGGAGAAGACGGTCTGGCCTTGTCATCCGGTGAGAATGGCAAAGCCGCTTTGCCCGCGCTCACGCCCGGCGTTTATGTTCTTCTGGCCCGTCATATCGCCGAGGCACCTGATGGTGCCGAAACCGATGTGCGCAGCTATACGACGACGCTGACATTCGAAATCCCTGGCGCAGCAGAGACTGGAAACTAACGCGCCCTCATACCCAGCAGGATCGCGCCGAGAAGACCGGCATCCTGTCCGAGCCCGGCAGGGACGATCAATCGCGTCACATCGGCGGGTGTCTCATCCAGATACCCGCCCATCTGGCGGGCATAGGCGTCTCGCACCCGCGTCACCAGATGCCCCGCCTGTATGAGGCCGCCACCAAGGATGATCCGCTCCAGCCGGGCTGTAAGGCTCAATATGCGGCAGGCCTGTGCGAGATAGTCAGCCTCGACCTCCCAGCCGGGATGGTCTTCTGCCAGCATGGCCGGATCGCCATGACGCAGGGCCACCGCAGCCGCCGAGGCCAGCCCCTCGAGACAATCCTCATGAAACGGGCAGTTACTCCTGAAGGATACATCATCAGGATGACGGCGCACCGGCACATGCCCGAATTCGGGATGCAACGGACGGGCGACAATCTCACCGCCCGCAAAGAGTCCTGCACCGATACCTGTGCCGATCGTGACATAGGCAGCCGACGCAGCGCCCTTGCCGGCGCCGAGAGACATTTCTGAACGAAGCGCGCCATTTACGTCCGTGTCCAGATGAACCGAGAGCCCCAGTTGCTCACCAAAGGCCGTCCGCAGGTTCGTCCCGGTCCAGCCGGGTTTGGGGGTTTTCAGTATCGTGCCATAGCCGGGCGAGGCCGGGTCGATATCAACCGGGCCAAAGCTGGCAATCCCGAGACTCTGGAGCGGCCCCTGTTCGCGGAAAAAGGCGGTGCAGCCCTCCAGCGTCTCCTCTGGCAGACTGACGGGAACACGCCGCGTCGCGACCAGCCTGCCCGCGGCATCCGCAACACCGCACTTGAAGCTGGTGCCACCTGCATCGATACCACCGTGCAGACCTGTCACGCGTCTAGATCTCGCCGCGGATACGCTTCATCACGCCGGAGAAGTCGAGCCCCGCATGACCGTCTTCGTCGAGTTTTGCATAGATATCCTGCGCGTGCTCGCCAAGTGGCGTGTCAGCCCCGGCCCCTTCAGCCGAAGCGAGCGCGAGCTTCAGGTCCTTCAGCATCATGGCAACCGCAAAGCCCGGCTTGTAGTCCCTGTTCGACGGTGCCGCCGGAACCGGGCCGGGCGCCGGGCAATAGCTCGTCATCGACCAGCACTGGCCCGAGGCAGTCGAGGAAATATCGAAAAAGGTCTGCGCATCGAGCCCCAGCTTTTCAGCCAGGTTGAACGCCTCGCAAGTCCCGATCATCGAGATGCCGAGCAGCATGTTGTTCGCGATCTTGGCGACCTGCCCATTCCCGGCATCGCCGGCATGGAAGACATTCTTGGCCATCGCGTCGAGTACGGGTTTTGCCTTCTCATAGCCTTCCTTCGGCCCGCCAACCATGAAGGTGAGTGTACCGCCCTCGGCTGCCGCGACGCCCCCGGACACGGGCGCATCCATATAGGAAAAGCCCGCATCGGCCGCCTTCTTCGCGGCCTCACGCGATTCCTCAACAGCAATGGTCGAACAGTCGAGGAAGGTCGTGCCCGGCCCGGCATTGGCCGCAACGCCATTCTCGCCGAAATAGACCTGGTCGACATGCTTGCCCGCCGGCAGCATGGTCACGACAACCTCAGCCCCCTTCACCGCAGCGGCAATCGACTCCGCTGCTGTCGCCCCGGCTGCAACTGCCTGTTTCACAGCATCCGGGTTCAGGTCGAAAGCATGTACCTCATGGCCGGCCTTCACCAGGTTGGCGCACATGCCCGAACCCATGTTTCCAAGGCCGATGAATGCAAGTCTGCTCATGATCTGTCTCCCTGCTGATGGCTCTCATCAGGCCATCGCCTTTTCTATTTCTCGATAAAAGTAAGCTCGCCCGCGCCTAGCGGCTCGAAGAAGGTGTCGAGCATCTGCGGGCTGACCGATTCAAGGTTCGGCGGCTGCCAGTTCGGCTCATTGTCCTTGTCGATGAGCACGGCCCGCACACCTTCATGGAAGCTCTTGGTCAGGACGAGCCGCGACGCGATACGGTATTCCATACGCATATTCTCGCGGAAGTCCTTGCATTTGGCCCCTTCGTGCAGCTGACGGTGCGCGATCTTGAGCGTGAGCGGCGACTTGGACTTGAGCGTTTCCGCCTGTCCTTTTGCCCAGTCGCTGCCATCTTCCAGGCAAGTCACGATTGCCTCGACACTCTCCTTGGCGAAACAGGCATCGATCTCGGGGATGTGCTCGGTGAAAGAGGGCTCCGCATTCGTCTTGAGCGGATCGAGCGCGGACACCCCTTTCTCGCAGAGCTCATCTGCAAGTCCTTCCGGATTTTCGGCAAAATGCGTCGAAACGCCGACCGCCAGAACGTCCTCACCCTTCAGCCGCGCGCCTGTAAGCGCCAGCCACATGCCCAGTGCGCCTGGCAGGCGTGGCAGGAACCAGCCACCGCCGACATCGGGAAACAGGCCAATGCCGGATTCCGGCATGGCGAACATCGTGTTCGGTGTGGCGATACGGAAATCTCCGTGCACGGAGATACCGACGCCGCCGCCCATCGTGACACCATCCTGAATGGCAACAACCGGCTTTTCATACTCTTCCAGCAACGTGTTCAGCCGGTACTCGGCGGCGAAGAAAGCACACGCCTCTTCCCCCCCTTTGGCCCCGGACTCCGCCAGCATCCGCACATCACCCCCGGCACAGAAGCCGCGCGTGCCTTCAGCGTGATCGATAACGACAAGGTCAACGTCAGGGTCATCGCGCCAGTCAATGAGCGCATCGCTCATCAGTGCGACCATTTCGGCGTTCAGCGAATGCAGGGCCTTGGGCCGGTTCAGCGTCAGCCGTCCGGCCTTGCCCTGCTTGCGTGCGATTACGGATTTATCAGCCATTCAGACGCTCCTACTGCATCGTCGGGATGACGAAGGCCTGATCGCCGATATCACCTTCCGGCCACCGCTGTGTGACCGTCTTGATCTTGGTCCAGAACTTCACACCTTCCGGCCCGTGCTGGTTGGTGTCGCCAAAGGCCGAGCGCTTCCAGCCACCGAATGTGTGATAGGAGACCGGCACCGGGATTGGCACATTGATGCCCACCATGCCGACATTGACCTGGGCGGCGAACTCACGCGCGGCGCGGCCGTTGGAGGTGAAGATCGCAACGCCATTGCCGTACTGGTGGTTGGATGGCAGGGCGGCAGCCTCTTCCAGCGTCTCGGCGCGGACAACCTGCAGGACCGGCCCGAAGATCTCTTCCTTGTAGGTCTTCATCTCCGGCTTCACATGATCGAACAGGCTCGGGCCGACGAAGAAGCCATTCTCATGGCCCTGCAGCGTGTGGCCCCGGCCATCGAGCTTCAGGTCCGCGCCTTCATCGACGCCCATCTTGATATAGTCCTCGACCTTGGCCTTGTGCGCCGCCGAGACGACCGGGCCATAATGCGCGTCCTTGTCAGTCGAGATGCCGACCTTGAGGTTCTGCGCAGCTTCCATCATGCGCTCGACGAACTCGTCACCTGTATCCTTGCCGACGGTCACGGCCACCGGAAGCGCCATGCAACGCTCGCCGGCCGAGCCATAGGCTGCGCCGACAATGTCCTTGACCGCCTGCTCCATGTTGCAGTCCGGCATGATGATGCCGTGGTTCTTCGCTCCGCCCATGGCCTGCACGCGCTTGCCGTGCGCAGTGCCAGTGGAATAGACATACTGCGCAATATCCGATGAGCCGACAAAGCTCACGGCCTGGATATCGGGATGCTTGAGCACGGCATCGACGGCCTGCTTGTCCCCATGCACCACGTTCAGCACACCCTCCGGCGCACCAGCTTCCATGAACAGTTCCGCAAGGCGCACCGGCACGGACGGGTCTTTCTCGGAGGGTTTGAGCACGAAAGTGTTGCCGCAGGCGATCGCCACGGCGAACATCCAGCACGGGATCATGGCCGGGAAGTTGAACGGTGTAATGCCCGCACAGACACCCAGAGGCTGGCGCATGGAATAGACGTCGATGCCCGGCCCGGCGCCTTCAGTGTACTCGCCCTTCTGGAGGTGCGGGATACCACAGGCGAACTCGACCACGTCGATGCCGCGCTGGACGTCGCCCTTGGAGTCCGCAACCACCTTGCCGTGTTCGGAGGACAAGAGCTCGGCGAGCTCGTCGATATTCTGCTCCAGCAGGTCCTTGAATTTGAACAGGATGCGCGCCCGGCGCTGCGGGTTGGTCGCCATCCAGCCCGGAAGCGCCGCTTTTGCCGCCTCGACCGCCTTGTCGACTTCCGCATCGGACGCGAGAGAGACCTTTGCCTGCACCTCGCCGGTATTCGGATTGTAGATATCGCCGAAACGGCCAGACTGGCCCTCGACGCTCTTGCCGGAAATGAAATGATTTACTGCGCGCACGGTCGCGATCCTCCTTCATGTGTCTGAGTGAACCCTAGAGGCTGAATATTTGCTGTTAAACCCCAAATACCGCAGCTGACACCTGCATGAATGCAGGTTAATAGGCCTGATGAACTGGGACGATCTCCGTGTGTTTCTCGATGTGAGCCGCCGCCCCAAGCTGGAGGAGGCCGCCTCCCACCTGCATATGGATGCCACAACAATCAGCCGCCGCATCAAGAAGCTCGAACAGGAGCTTGGCCTCACCCTGTTCGAGCGCACCCGCCGGGGCCACTCGCTCACACCTGCCGGTGAGCGGCTGGCCGCAAGGGTCGAAGCGATGGAATCGGTCTCGCTCGATGTCATGGCCGCCAGCGAAACCGAGCAAAGCGCGGCAGGGCGGATAAGACTTGGTGCCACCGAGGGCCTCGGCACCGCCATCATCGCCCCGGCGCTGAAGGATTTCCGCCAGGCCCATCCGCGCATCGACATAGACCTGATCGCCCTGTCCGGCTTTGTCAGCGTCCCCAAACGCCAGGCTGACATGTCGATCCTGCTGACACGGCCGACAGCCGGGCGCCTGCGTATCCGCAAGCTCAGCGACTACACCCTCAACCTCTACGCAGCGGCCTCATATCTTGAGACATCCGCCCCGATCCAGAGCCGTGAAGACCTCAGCGCGCATCCCCTGATCGGCTATGTGGACGACCTCATCTATTCTTCGCAGCTTCGCTATTATGACGAAGTCCTGCCCGGCCTGACGCCGCAGCTCTGCAGCCCCAGCATTCTCGCCCAGGCGGAGATGGTGGCTGCCGGTGCCGGGCTTGGAATCCTGCCCGCCTTCCTGGCGCGCAAGATGGATGGGCTGGTCAGCCTGCTCACCAATGACATCCGTGTCACGCGGACCTTCTGGCTCGCCGTGCATGAAGATGTTGCCGGGCTGACCCGTAACCGGCTCCTGTCAGACTATCTCTCCGGCCTCCTGCGCGAGTTGCCCTAGCTCCTCAATCAGGCATCGGCCGTCGTTTCAGGTTTGTGGACCTTTACACTCGCGGGCGGCTTGGAAAAATTCGGCTCGCTCGTCTCAAGCTCTGCGAGCGCCGCCTTCCGGTCTTCCTCGGTGAAACTGCCCGTGGTGGCACAGAACTCGACAAGGTTGTCGTTCGGGTCCTTGGTATAGATCGAATAACACCAGTTATGGTCGATCTCCATCACTTCCAGCCCGGCATCGAGCCACTGTTTCCGGCGCCGTTCGAGGTCGTCCATATCCTTCACGTCAAACGAGATATGGTTGATGTGGTCCGGCACACCGGCCGCCTTGGAGAGGTTGGTCTCGAAATTTTCCGTACCGGGTATGTCGTGCATCTCCCAGAAGGCGATGAACTTCGAGTCGTCCTCCATGCGGTAGAAAAAATGCTTCGCCCAGCCACCGCCCGGCGACGGGCCGACCTCGACCTTTACGAGATTAAAGCCGAGTATGCCTTCATAGAAAGCGTGGATCTTCTTCATGTCACGCGCGGCCAGCGCGAGGTGATGATAGCCCATTTCCTTACTCCTCCCGTCCTTACTTTTTCTTTTCGTCGACCATGCTCATGACATCGGCGCTCGAGCCCTCCGGCGGGGCAACCTCGACGATGCGCTCGTCGACATCGTCATATTCGAGCCTGAGCGCCCGGCTCATCGTGGCATGCATATCATAAGTCGCCGTCACATAGGTCAGCTCGAGAATCTCTTCGTCCGAAAGTTCAGCCTTGAGGGCATCGAAAATCCCGTCGGGCACGCGCCCGCCCTGAAGGACGAGGCAGTCTGTGTAGGCAAGCACCGCCCGTTCCAACTTCGACCAGCAATCAGCTACCTGCCAGTGCGGGATCGCCTCGATCTGTGCCTCGCTCAAGCCCACATCCCGGCTTGCCTTGCAATGCTGTGAAAACACGAATTGCGAACCACGCGCCCAGCCGGCCCTGATCTGGCCGAGTTCGCGCAGCTTCGGGTCAATCTTGCGGTTCTTCGAACGGTAGAATTGAAAGCCTTCCGTCGTGTGCTTGAACGCGTCCGGCACCAGCGCGAAGACCGTCCACCAGTTGCCCGGCGTGCCTGTCGCAGTGCCTGGCTCGGCAACAGGGTCGCGGTCCCCGAAAAGGACGTCATAAAGTTTCTGCGCGAAGGGATCGGCATCCTTGCGGGCAACCTGTTTCAGCCTTGGCATCGCTTCATCCTCCCATGATCTACGCCTCTCACGGGCGCGTTTTCATTATTGAGCCATGAATTTTCTCCGGACGCCATGCTGACACAGCGTCAATCGGTCCAGACCCCGCCAAAATGTCCGGCGCTCACATGCCACATCCCAGCTATGCGCGCGCTTGGCTTGACTTCAGCGCTTCGAGAGTTCCAGTTCTGGTTATCCCCGCGGCAGGTGCCGTACCCTCGACAAGACCACGGAGCCAGGATGACAGACCCAAAGACCGGCCAGACAGCAGGCAAGACGACAGCCCTTCCGATCGACCGGGACACACTGCTGGATCGCCTGCGTGCCGACGCGTCAAAGATCGAGACCGACCCGCTGACCAATTCCGTCTTCTCCCTGGCGCTCAACCTGTTCCAGGATCTCGACAGCGGGCGTCACACGCTGAAAGAGCTGACCGGCCTTGTCGATACCATCCACTTCGATCTCCTCTGTGAACGCGCCGGACGTTTCCGCGAGCAGCACGAGGCCGTCGGCGCTGGAGATCCGTGGTCGCAGGTCCGAGCCCGGCTGGAAGCCGCCGCTGATGAAGGGCGCGAGGCCTTCACCAGGGCGGCAGGCACCGCGCATGGCGGCATCGTCTTCACCGCTCACCCCACCTTCGCACTCTCGCGTACGCTCCGGGAGGCTTTCGCCGCGCATGTCTCGACCAATGACGACACCACGCTTGCCCGCCTGAAGACCGAAGCCTATGCCTCGAATGAGGACTGGCCGGAACAAATAACGCTGGCCAGTGAGCATGAAGAAGCCCAACAGGCGATTGCAAATGCCCGCGATGCCGCCCGTCATTATGCCGGGCTGGTCACCGAGATCGCCCGGGCACGTTTTCCCGACACCTGGCGCAGCTTCGCGCCCGTCCTGCCCACAATCGCCAGCTGGGTCGGCTACGATCTTGATGGACGCACCGATATTCACTGGTCACAGTCCATCGCGCTCAGGCTCCGCGAAAAGCAGGCCCAGCTCGCCTATTACGAAGACCGGCTTTCCGGCATCGATGCTGGCGGCAAGCTGGATGCCCTGATTGACCGTCTCGCAAAGGCGCGGGCTTTCACGACTGAAGCTGCAACCCTGTTTGAGGGAGACCTGCTCGATCCGGATACGCTGGTGCGCGCAGCCAATTTCCTCACGGAAGACACCACCGACCGGATAACCGACAGTGCGGAAATAATCGCCCCCCTCACAGGCCTCATCGAGGACGAGGCGACCCCGGACAATACAGCTGCCGCGCTACAGGTCCTGCGGGCCGAAATCGAGGCGCTACAACTCGGCACGGCACGCATCCACCTGCGGGTCAACGCCGCCCAGGTGCGCAGTGTGCTCTCCCGGGACCTCGGCCTGGAAACAGAGGACGAGGATTTCGGCCGCCTGGCGCTCAGCCAGCTTTCCGAAATGGCCGCGAGCAACAAGGTGCGCGATGTAAACTTCGCCGACCTGTTCATCGAGCAGTCGACCGCGCGCCGCCAGTTCATGATGTGCGCCCAGATTCTCAAACATATTGATGCCGGCTCGCCGATCCGCTTCCTGATTGCGGAGAGCGAAAACCCGGCCACTGTAATGGGTGCACTGCATCTCGCCCGCCAGTATGGCGTTGATCATGCACTCGATATCTCGCCCCTCTTCGAGACACCCGAGGCCCTTGAGACCGGCGGACGGTTCGTCGAACGCCTGCTCGAGGAGCCCGCCTTCATCGATTATGTGAAACAGCGCGGCTATCTCTCGATCCAGCTCGGTTTTTCCGATTCCGGGCGCTTTATCGGGCAAATTGCCGGCAACATGGCGATCGAGCGCATTCATAGTCTGATCGGACGCGCGCTTGGTGAGAAATTGCCCGGCACTGGCCTTCTCTTCTTCAACACGCATGGCGAGTCGATGGGCCGGGGTGCCTATCCGGGCAGTTTCGAACAGCGTTTCGACCACCTGCTCACCCGCTGGACACGTAGTGAGCTTGTCGGACGCGGCCTGCACCCCATGCACGAAGTGAGCTTCCAGGGCGGCGACGGCTTCATGCACTTCGCAACGCCAGACCTGTCCGAAGCCAGCTATGCCGCCTTTTGTGAGCATGTCCTGTCACCAACCAGTCCCTCGTATGATGACCCTTTCTATGTCCGCACGGATTTTGTCTGGGACGCTTACCGTACGCTCAGGAACTGGCATGAAACCCTCTTTGTGGAGGGCGACTATGCCCAGCTCCTCGGCGGCTTCACGGCAGGTTTCCTGGTCAAGGCCGGGTCGCGTCCGGTCAAACGGGCCGGCAGCATGGCCGGGCCTTCGGCCATCCGCGCCATCTCGCATAATGCGATGCTCCAGCAGCTCGGCGTGCCGCTCAATTCCGCCTGTGGCATCGGTTCCTCAATGCAGCGCGAAGCTGGACGCCTGAAGGATCTCATCAACACATCTCCGCGTATGCATGCGCTTGTCATGCTCGCCACGAAAGCCAGGATGCTGACCAGCCTGCCTGTGCTGCGCGGCTATGCCAGTGTCTACGACCCGCAAGTCTGGCTGGCGCTGGCAAAGCACGGGGATGTGCATAGCGAGGATGCCATGCAACGCATCGCCGGGGTGCTCGGTGACTACCGGACAACGACCAGCCTGAACCGCATTGCCGATATTCTGGCTCTCGACCTCATGAAGTTCGACAACCTGCTCGCTGCGCTTGATGATGCTCCCAGCGTGGAGACACGCCACGAGTCCCGGCTTGAGCCCCATGTGCTGCACGCCACCCGTCAGGCCGTCATGATGTATGCGCTCAGCCTTGTCGGGCGCATGCGCAACCTTTCGGCCCGTCACGATATCAGCCTGGAAGAAATCATCGGCCTGATCCTGAATTTGAGGATCGGTGAGGCCGTCGAAATGCTGGAGACGATCTTCCCGGCGTCCCGGAACGAAACGGATATCATTTCCGGTGTTTCAGAACGGGGCTTCGAGGCGAGCCAGTCGAGTGCGGCTGGCTATGACAAGCTCCATCATGAAATTCTCCATCCCCTTCGCCTGGCAGGCGAACTGATACGGCGGATTTCGGTTGCAAATTGTCATGTCTACGGTGCCTGGGGCTAGGCCAGCCCCGCCATGACAGGGCTTTCGCACGCAGGGCAAATTCCTTGCAGTTGCAACAGTATTGAGCATTTTACTGGGAAGCCCACACAAGAAAGACACAGCCTTGGAGAAAATGCCCCCTCTGGCGTCGATCCTGCATTGCAGCATAGCGCGATTCACGGTTACATTTGCAACCAGAGGGGGAATGAAGCGCTGTGTTGAATTCACCATGGCTCCACTCGGACAAATCCGCTTCAACCTCGAAGGTTGAAAACCGGACATCATTACCTTCCCCAAGTTCCACGATGAGCCCGGCTGACATCCATCCCGAGTGGCTCGGCGACCGCAGTTTCACACGCCAGCACGGCAGCCGGTTTGCCTATGTCGTTGGTGAAATGGCCCGCGGCATTGCAACGCCCAGCATGGTCATCGCGGCCGTCAGGGCCGGGCTGATGGGCTTCTATGGCAGCGCCGGCCTGCGCCCAGAAACGATCGCCGAGGGCCTTGATGAGATCGAGGCCGGCCTCGGCAAGGATGCTCCGGCCTGGGGCGCCAATCTTATCCATTCACCACAACAGCCCGGTTATGAACGTGCAGTCGTAGACCTTTTCCTGGATCGCGGCGTCGCGCGTGTGTCGGCTTCAGCCTTCATGGCGCTCTCAAAAGAGATCGTGCGTTACAGCGCCCGTGGCCTCTCACGTGGCCCTGATGGTGAGATCATGCGAACCACGCATGTCGTCGCAAAGGTTTCCCGCGCAGAGGTCGCCCGCCATTTCATGGCCCCCGCTCCGCAAAAGCTTCTTCAGGAGCTGGTCGCAGCTGGTGACATCACACCTGAACAGGCAGAGCTGGCCCGCCTTGTACCAGTCGCTGGCGACATCACAGCCGAGTCCGATAGTGGCGGTCACACGGACAACCGCCCCGCCGGGCCGCTGTTTTCCTCACTGGCGCAGACCCGCGCAGAAATCTGCTCAGCACATGGCCTCTCGCCCGATCTTATCAGGATTGGTCTCGCCGGCGGGATCGGCACACCCTGGGCGGCGGCTGCCGCCTACCAGATGGGGGCCGCCTACATCCTCACAGGCTCAGTCAATCAGGCCGCTATCGAGTCCGGGCTGTCACTGGAAGGCCGCAAATTGCTGGCCGGTGCCGGTCCGGCCGACATCGCCATGACCCCTGCGGCCGACATGTTCGAACAGGGCGTGCAGGTGCAGGTGCTCAAACGCGGTACACTGTTTGCCATGCGCGGCAACCGTATGTGGGCCATCTACCAGTCTCGCACAGGTTTCAAGGACTGCTCACCTGACGAACAGAAATTCATCGAGACAGCTCTTGGCGAGACCTACGCAGAAGCCTGGAGCAAGACCGAGAACTACATGCAGCGCACCAACCCGGCGGAACTCGAGCGCGCCGCAGGCGACGCACGCCGCCAGATGGCGCTCGTCTTCCGGCGCTATCTCTTCTTCGGGGCACAATGGGCCCGCGAGGGCGAGGCCGCCCGCACCCGCGATTTCCAGATCTGGTGCGGCCCGGCCATGGGCGCTTTCAATGAATGGGTGAAAGGCTCTCCGCTCGAGGCACTTGAGAACCGGACAGTCAAGCAGATTGCCTGGAACCTGCTCGACGGCGCCGCCCATATCACCCGTATGCAGGCCATGCGGGCCAGCGGTCATGACATCCCATCGTCATCCTTTGTCTATACGCCCGGCCTATTTGAATAAGTATATCAGTTGAGGGGCTGATCAGAATGAGCAGCAGCAAAAATCAACCGGCAGATATCGCCATTGTCGGCCTCGGCGCCATTTTCCCCGGCCGCGGCGACACGGCTGGCTACTGGCGCGACATTGCCGAGGGTGTCGATACGCTCGGCCCTGTTCCGCCGACCCACTGGCTGATCGAGGATTATTACGACGCCGATCCGCGCGCCCGTGACAAGACCTATGGCCGGCGCGGGGGCTTTCTCTCGCCGCAGGGCTTCGACCCGCTCGACTTTGGCATCCCGCCCAACCAGATCGAGGCGACCGACACCGCCCAGCTACTTGCCCTCATCGTGGCCCAGCAAGCGCTCGACGAGGCCGAAGCCGCGAGCAATGGCACGATCAGCCGCGAGCGAACCAGCTGCGTCCTCGGCGTCGCGTCGGCGACCGAACTGGTCGGCCATATGTCAGGCCGTCTGCAACGCCCGTCATGGGTGAAAGGCTTGCGGGAGGCTGGCCTCCCTGAAGCCCAGGTCCAGGAAATCGCTGACCGTATCTCTTCAAACTTCTCTGAATGGAAAGAGAGCACCTTCCCCGGCCTGCTCGGCAATGTTGTCGCCGGGCGCATCGCCAATCGGATGGACCTTGGCGGCAGCAACTATGTCACGGATGCGGCCTGCGCCTCGTCGCTCTCGGCGATACAGGTCGCCCTGCATGAGCTGAACTCAGGCGACAGCGACATGGTGCTCGCTGGCGGTTCGGACGCGCTGAACGACATCCTGATGTATATGTGCTTCTCGAAAACCCCGGCCCTTTCCATGAGCGAGGACTGCCGGCCTTTTTCTGACAGGGCCGATGGCACGATGCTCGGCGAGGGCATCGGCATACTCGCCCTGCGCCGCCTTGCCGATGCCGAGCGAGACCGCAACCGTATCCACGCTGTCATCAAGGGGCTTGGGGCTGGCTCTGACGGACGCGCCACGGCGATCTACGCGCCCCTGCCGACCGGCCAGGCACGCGCCCTGAAACGCGCTTACGATCAGGCTGGGTACGACCCCCGGACTGTGGAGCTTGTCGAAGCGCACGGCACCGGCACCAAGGCCGGCGATGCCGCCGAGATTGGGGGGCTGAAGCTCGTCTTCGCGCCTGACGGAGAGCCGGTGGAGGAGCCCTGGTGCGCCATTGGTTCGGTCAAATCGCAGATCGGCCACACCAAGGCAGCCGCCGGTGCGGCCAGCCTCATCAAGACAGCGATGGCGCTCAGCCGCAAGGCCTACCCGCCGACCCTCAAGGTCGATGCGCCTGCCCCGGCACTCGCCGGATCGCCTTTCTATCCCAACCGGGAACTGCGCCCCTGGGTGCGCAAATCAGACCACAGGCGCCGGGCCTCGGTCAGTTCATTCGGGTTCGGCGGCTCGAACTTCCATATTACGCTGGAGGAATATGACGGGCCCGCAGCAGTCATGCCCGAACGCGCCCTTCCGGCGGAACTGGTCATGATGTCTGCACGCGACAGCGAAGCCCTGGCCAAAGCCATAGAGGCTTACGCCCAGCGCATGGTACACGAGGAAGACCTCGCCATCACTGCCAGCGAGAGCCATGCGGACTTCGAGCCGGACGCCCCCTGCCGCGCCGCGATTGTGGCAACCGACACAGGGGACTTTGCCACCAAGGCAGCGAAAATTACGGTACTCATCCGTGCGGGCCAGGCCGAAACCGCACCTCTCCCCAAAGGCACCAGCATCGCGCTCACGCCCGCAAAACCGGGCAAGCTGGCCTTCCTGATGCCGGGTCAGGGCAGCCAGTATGTCGGGATGGGACGCGATCTTGCGCTTGCGTTCCCAGAAGCACTGGCCGCCTGGGACCTTGCGGCCAGTCACAAGAAGACCGGGCCGCAGGCGCTGCACAATCTCGCCTTTCCGCCCTCTGCCTACACCGAGGAGGAAGCCAAGGCGCAAGCCGATACGTTGACGGCGATGGAAAACGCCCAGCCCGCGCTTGCTGCCGCCACGCTGGCAACGCTTGGCGTGCTGGACAAGGCTGGCGTCACCCCGGACATGGCCGCCGGCCACAGCTTCGGGGAAATCATGGCCTTGCAATCTGCAGGCAGCTTGAGTTCGAAAGACGCACTGAGCACCGCGCACAAACGCGCGAAACTTATGGCAAAGGCCGCCGCCTCGAATGAAGGCGCAATGCTCGCCACGCAGGCCGCTGCCGAAGACCTTGCCACCCTGCTTGAAAGCCACCCGGATGTTGTCATCGCCAATGATAACGCGCCGACACAGACGGTCCTCTCAGGCCCTGTCGCAGCAATAGAATCCGCACGAGTGGCGATAGAGGCGACAGGTATCAAGGCCCGGCGCCTGCCCGTCGCCTCTGCGTTTCATTCACCCATCGTGGCAGGTGCAGTCGGTCCATTCCGCAAGGCCCTTGAGAAGACAGAGTTTTCGAAAGCCCGCTTCCCGGTCTATGCCAATGTCTCGGCAAAACGCTATCCGCTCGCCTACAAGGCACAACGCGACCTGCTCGCCACACAGATCGAAAGCCCGGTCCGCTTCCGCGCCATCGTCGAAGCGATGCACGCGGATGGCGTTACCACCTTTGTCGAGGCTGGTCCCGGCACAGTGCTCACCACACTTGTCGGCCAGATCCTTCCCGGCCGGGCAGAGGCCGTCTCGCTTGATGACAGGAAGGGCAACGGCCTTGCCGCTTTCCTCGCCGGGCTCGGCAAGCTCGCTGTCCTCGGTCATCCGGTCGATTTCGAGGCGCTGTTCGCCAACATGCCCGCGCCCGCTCCGCGCAAACCGCGCTCAAAGCACACGATCGACCTCACTGGCGCGAACTACCGCAAGCCCTATCCGCCTGAAGGCGGGGCAGCCGGCCTGCCGCCGCCCAATCCCGAACCCGCGGCCAGCCCGCCGTCCGTCACAGATCCCAAGCCATTGTCAGCGGCCCAGCCAGAGGCCGCCCCGCAACCTTCCCAGACCCCGCCAGGAGTACCGCCCGTGTCCCAGTATGATGACCGCCCCGCCAGCGACGCCGCCGAACGCATTCACGCCAATATGACAGCGGCCCATGCCGACTATATCGAGGCCCTGCGTGTCGCCCACGCGAACTATCTCCAGGCGTCAGCGAATGTGCTGGGATCTGCGGGTGCTGGACAGATGATCGACCAGAACACCACACGCCGCCACATCGCGCCGCCGCCGGCCCCGGCCATTAATCCTGCACCCCAGACACAGACACAGGCCCCAACACCCCCATCCCAGCCAGCACCGCAAGCTGCTCCGGTCCAGCAGGCCGCCCCTCAGCCACAACCGCCTGTCGCTTCTGCCCCGGCTCTAGCCCCTGCCGCCCAGCCCGTTGCTCCGGCTGCTCCAGCCCCGGTGCCTGCACAGCCTCCGGCGGGACAGGATTTCAGCGGCCTTGTGGCGTCGCTTGTGGCCGAGAAGACCGGCTACCCGCAGGATATGCTGGAGCCCGACATGGATCTTGAGGGCGAGCTAGGCGTCGACTCCATCAAGCAGGTCGAGATCCTCTCAGCCCTGCGCGAGCAGATGCCTGATCTGCCCGAGATCGAGCCCGAACAGATTGCAGAATTGCGTTCGATCCGGAAAATCGCGGATTTCCTCGCCCCGGCGGCAACCGCCGCGGCCCAGCCTGCACCGGCCCGGAATGGTGCTGCCGCTGCTTCCGGCACGAACGGTATGACCAATGGTACGGCCCATGCCCCCGCAATGGCGGCGACACAGGCGCCAGCCCCTGCACCCGCCCCTGCCGCCACATGCAACATGGCCGAACTCGTCCGCAGCCTGATTGCCGACAAGACAGGCTATCCGGCCGACATGCTGGAAGACGACATGGACCTTGAAGGCGAACTCGGTGTCGACTCCATCAAGCAGGTGGAAATCCTGTCTGCCCTGCGTGAGCAGATGCCCAACCTGCCGGAAGTCGAACCAGAGCAGATTGCAGAATTGCGCTCGATCCGGAAGATCGCCGATTTTTTTGGCTAGGGGGCGCGCCGGCGCCTGAACGCGCCCGCCGCCCCGCACCATCGCCAGCCGCCCAGCCGGATACGCTCTCGCTGCGCATGGTCAGCTATACATCACAACAGCCTGTGGGCCGCGTAACACCGGGCCTGCGCGAAGCGGGGCTGATCGAATATGTCGGCGGCGATGCAGCGCTGGCAGACGTGCTTGTTCCTGCCCTTTCCAGCGCCGGGTTCAGGCTCCGCCAGGTGGCCACACCGTCTGGCAACGCTGACGGCCTTATCCTTGCCCACGGTCTGACAGGTACGGCGCTCGACGCCCATGCAGGCGCGCTGGAAGCCCTGTCGGCACAAGCACGCCGCCTTGAGGCCGAGGGCGGCTCCGTCATCATTTTGCAGGATACAGGCGGGCGCTTCCAGCCGGGCGATGATCGCGCCTGGCGCGGCGGCCTCACCGGGCTTGCCCGAACAGCCACCCACGAGTTTCCGAAAGCCCTTATCCGCGCGATTGATATCGACATTGCAGACCTTGGGGCAAAAGCGGCAAGCGACCGCCTTGTCGAAGAACTGCTAAGCGGTGGCGCAGCCCTGTGTGCCGGGCTTTCCGGCAGGGGCCGCGTCGTTCCGGGGGATACACCTTACCGGCTGCCCGCCGCCCAGCCCGGCCAGGCCGGGCCGCAGGATGTCTTCCTGGTCACGGGCGGTGCGCGCGGCGTGACCGCTGACTGCATCATAGAACTGGCGCGGCGCACGCAGGCCCGCTTCGCCCTGCTTGGACGGTCCGCCATAACCCAGTGGCCGGATGACCTGGAGCCAACGGAAGACGAAAAGGCCCTGCGCGGCGCGCTGGCCATGCGTGCAAAGGCCAATGGCGATAAGATTGCGCCTGCCGCGCTCAACAGGGAAGTACGCGCCCTGCTTTCAGGCGCCGAAATCCGAAAGACGCTGGCCGCCATCGAACAGGCCGGCGGCAAGGCCCTCTACATTCCGACAGACATTGCCGATCCGGCGGCCCTCAGGGAAGCGCTTGCCCATGTTCACCGTGACCTCGGCCGCGTTACCGGCCTAGTCCACGGCGCGGGCGTGCTTGCTGACAAGCTGATCCGAGAGAAGACCCGCGCACAGGTCGAGACCGTCTTCGCACCGAAAATCTCCGGCCTTGAAGCCCTGCTCTCGGAGCTGGACATAAGCACATTGAAAACAGTGGTCTTTTTCTCTTCGGTTGCTGCACGCTACGGCAATACTGGCCAGGCCGATTATGCCATGGCCAACGAGATCCTGAACCGCATGGCCCACTGGCTGAAAGCCACTAATCCGCAGGCTGCGATCACCTCGCTCGGCTGGGGACCGTGGGATGGCGGCATGGTGACAGACAGCCTGAAGGCGAAGTTCGCGGAGATGGGTGTCTCGCTTATCCCGCGTGATGCAGGCGCACGCCTGTTTGCCGATGCCGTGCTGGCGGGAAGCGCCTGTCCGGCCGAACTCGTGATCGGGTCGGAGATCGCGCATGGGTAAGCCGCGTTTCGAACCGATTGCCATTATCGGACGCGGCTGCGTCCTGCCCGGCGCGCTGAGCCCGGCTGCCCTCTGGCAGGCTATACTGGAAGATCGCGACCTTCTTGCCTCTGCCCCGCAAGGCAAATGGGGCGTCACCGATACCGAACAGGCGCAGATGGGCTATCGTGGCGGCTTCGTCACAGATTTTGAGGATGTCTTCGATCCGTCCGCCCATAAGCTCGGCGATATCGATGCAGCCCGCCTCGATCCGCTTTTCCAGTGGCTGCTCCATGCAGGCCGCGCCGCCTGGCTTGAGGCTGGCGCCCCTAAAGTGAAAGCCCGGAAGCTCGGCGTCATTACCGGCAATCTCGGCTATCCGAGCCGCGCGCTCTGCGATTATGCGAGCGACGTGTGGCAATCGGGCGCTTCCACGATAGACCCCGCCAATCGCTTCAATACAGGCGGCCCGGCCCGCCTGCTCGCCCAGGCCCTGAAAGCAAGAGGCCCTGCCTTTGCCCTCGATGCCGCCTGCGCCTCTTCGCTTTATGCCGTGAAGCTAGCCTGCGACCGGCTTCAGGACGGCTCGCTGGATGTCGCCATCGCCGCCGCCGTCAATGGTGCGGACAATCTCATCCTGCACCAGGGCTTTTCCGCCCTCAACGCACTCAGCCCCACCGGGCAATCCCGCCCCTTCGTGCAAGGGGCCGACGGGCTCGTCCCGGCAGAGGGCGCAGCAGCCCTCGTTCTGAAGCGGCTTGCAGACTGCACCGAAGACGACACCGTCCACGGCGTCATCCGGGGCATCGGGCTTTCCAATGACGGACGCCGTAAATCCCTGCTCGCGCCGGACGAAGGCGGACAGGCCGAAGCCATGGCCGCCGCCTGGAAGGTCTCCGGCCTCGACCCGGCCTGCGACATCGGCCTGCTGGAAGCCCACGCCACCGGCACCGCTACAGGCGACCGGGTGGAGCTACTGGCGACAGCCGCGCACTTCACCGGCAAGAGCCCCCTGCCCATCGGCTCGCTCAAGGGCAATCTCGGCCATCTCATCACGGCTGCCGGCATCGCCAGCCTGATCAAGATGAGCTTTGCGTTGAATGAAGGCATCATCCCGCCGACACGGCTGGAGGGGGAGGCGCTTGAAGGCTTCGACGGCGTAAACCTCACCCCCGCCCGCAAGAGCCCGTGGCCGGAAGACCGCCCCCGCATCGCGGCGGTCAGCAATTTCGGCTTTGGCGGCAACAACGCCCACCTCATCCTCGCCGCCGATAACGGAAAGCGCCCCAAGGCCCGCAAGCAAAGCAGGTCCAGACCACAAGCCGCCATCTGCGCGACCGGCCTCTCACTCGGCCCGGACCGGGGTGTCGCTGCCGTCCTGCAACGCCTCTCGCGCCCCCCCAAAACCGCACGCGGCCCGATGCAGGAGACCGCCGCCAGCCCGAAGCCGCTGCGTACACCGCCGAGCGAGCTCGCCTCAGCCCAGGGCCAGCAGCTCGCCCTCTATGATGCCGTCGATGAAGCGCTTGCGCGTTTCCCACTTGAAGACGGTGCCCGCGTCAGCGTCTTCACCGGCTTTGCCTGCGCGCCAGAGGCTGCCCGCTGGATGCTGCGCGCCCGGATCGCCGAACGGCTCGGCCTCTCCCCGGAGGTGGCTGAAACCGATGCTCTCCGCAATAATATCTCTCCACCGCTGAAACCCGGTGACGTGCTGGGCGCAATGCCCAACGTCTCGGCCAACCGGCTCAATGTGCGTGGTGACTGGCGTGCCCAGGGCTTTGCCGTAATGGAAGAAGAGGCATCCGGCCTGCGCGCGCTGGAACTCGCCATGCGAGCGCTGGAAGCTGGCGAGATCGATGCGGCCATCGTCGCGTCCGCAGACCTCTCAGCCGACCCTGTCCACGAAACCGCCACAGGCACACCCGGCGGAGATGCCGCTGCGGCCTTCATCCTTAAACGGGCCAAAGATGCGACCCCCCCCGTCACACTCAAGTCCCTGAAACTGACCGGCAGCCTCCCGGACGAAACCCTGCTCGAACGCCTCTACGGGGTCTCCCATGCCGCAGGCGGGCTGGCCCGGCTGGCGGTCGAGACCGAACTTGCTTCTCGCGGCATGGCGCTTGAGACAGCCGGGATCACGCCGGTCTTCACACGCAAGGCCCGCACCATCACCGTTTCTGGCGGCAGGGTGAAGCTGAAGGCGAGGCCGCACCCGGCCCCGGATCTGCTGCGCCCGGCCCCGCATCTTGAAACCTACGCCGCCTCCACACGCTCGGCCCTGCTTGATGCGCTTCGCAAGGGCCAGCAGGCCTGCACTGGCAAGCACCGCCTTGCCATCATCGCAACCGATGAGACCACGCTGGCCGCACGCCGGGCCGAGGCCATCGCAGCACTTGTCTCCGGTGCAGTTCCACAAGGCGAGGGCCTGCATTACGGCAAGGGCAAGCCTGCCGGCGAGCTCGCTTTCGTTTTTACAGGGGCAGCGGCAGCCTATTCCGGCATGGGCCAGGGCCTGTTTGCCGCCTTCCCAGAGCTTGGCCCGAAACTCGCTGCGAAGTTCCCGGCGGCCCCGGAGGTCGCCCGCCTGCTAGCCGGTGACCTTGCCGCCGCCTATGACCAGCTGCGCGCCACGACCCTGATTTCGCAGGCCCAGCACATGCTGCTGACCGACATACTCGGCCTCAAGCCCGCCGTCGCGATGGGGCTCTCATCCGGCGAGACCAATTCCCTGATCGCCTTCGGCGCTTGGACCGACGCAGACGGCCTGATGGGCACGATCGGCGAGAGCGGCATGTACACTGATGACCTCGCCGGTGACTTCAAAACCGCACAGGCCGCATGGAAAGACAATGCCCCTGTAAGCTGGGAAACATGGCGCGTACAGGCCAGTGAGTCCGCAATCCGTAGCGCCATGAAGGATGAGCCACGCTGCGACCTTACCATTCTCTACAGCCCGACAGACGGTGTCATCGCAGGCGATGCTAGAGCCTGCCAGCGCGTGCTGAAGCGCCTCGGCGGATCGGCCATCCGTGTCCCGCACGATCTTGTCGTCCATACGCCGATGATGGATCCCTATGAGAAGACATGGCGCCGCCTGCACACCCGCAAGACGAAAGCGCCCAAAGGCGTGCGCTTCTATGCCAATGCCGTGAACGGCCCATACCGCCCGGACAGAAAGACGGTCGCGCGTATGCTGACCGGGCAGGCGGTGGCGGAAGTGAACTTCCCGAAGACGCTGATGCGGGCCCACAAGGACGGCGTGCGCACCTTCATCGAGATTGGCCCGCGCGATACGCTGACCGGGGCCATCCGGGAAACGCTGGGCGATGAGGTGACGGCCCTTGCCACAGACCGTTTCGGCCAGCCCGCACTATTCGACATTGCCACGCTGGCCGCAGCTGTCTTCGCAACCGGGCATGACGTGAAGATGGAGAGAGTGAAGGCCCGGCTTGAGGCCACACGCGCCAACACCATCCCCTTCCGAAGGACTGGCCCCGGCGAGATCACTTTCCCGGCGCACAAGCCGCCGCCGCGCCTGCCGTCTCCTCTCGCCCGGCGCACTTTGACACCGCCGCGCAGGCCGGGGCTGAAGCCCTTCACACCGCCTGCGTCAAAACCTCCGAGAGGCCGCAAACTCCCGCTTGCGCCCGGCATCAGCTGGAAACCGCCCGGCCCTGCCATTGAGACGGCCGTTCTCGAACGGCCAGCGACACGCCCGACTCCTCGTCCTGCGGCTCGAAAACCCGCGCCTGCTCCCGCAACAATAAAAGGCGTCACACCGCTCTTCTGGCGTGAGCCTGTTGGCCCGAATTTCACCCGCCAGCAGATCGAACACGCGGCTGCCGGAAACATTTCCGAAGTCTTCGGCGAGGCCTTTACCGCTCAGGACAAATATGTCCGTCAGGTACGCATGCCGCGCCCGCCCATGCTGCTCTGCGACCGCATTGCCGGGATCGACGCCGAGGCGCTGGTACAGGGCAAGGGCACGATCTGGACCGAGACCGATGTCACGCAAGACCTCTGGGCCGTCAGCGATGGCCGCTTGCGCCCCGGCCCGCTGATCGAGGCCGGACAGGCCGACCTCGCGCTTATCTCATGGATGGGCGCGGACATGCTGAACTGTTCGGATCGCGTCTACCGCCTGCTCGGCTGCGAGCTGACCTTCCACGAGACCGGCCTGCCACGCATCGGCGAGACAGTGCGCTTCCAGATCTCCATCAAGGGCCATGCCGAGCTTTCCGGCGTGCGCATGTTCTTCTTCGAGTATGACTGCTACGCCGATGACCGGCTGATCCTGTCAGTGCGCAACGGGCAGGCTGGTTTCTTCACCGATGAGGAACTGGCCAACTCCAAGGGTGTGCTCTGGGACGCGGAAAAGGATGGCGCGCCAACAGCCGAACCGAGACTCGACAGGACCACGCCTTCACAAAAAACCGCCTTCACGAGTGCGGACGTCGCCGCCTTCCGGGCCGGGGACACCTATCGCTGTTTCGGCGCAGGCTTCGAACGTGCCGCCCCGCATACAAGGCCGGCACGCCTGCCAGCCGGACGCCTCGCCCTCTTCGACGATGTCGAGACTTTTGAGCCACAAGGCGGGCCCTGGGGCCGGGGCTATCTGAAGGCATGCCAGCATGTGCCGAAGGATGCGTGGTTCTATGACGGGCATTTCCACGAAGACCCCTGCATGCCCGGCACGCTGATGGCCGAGGCGGCTGTCCAGACGCTGGAGTTCACCGCCGCAGCACTTGGCTTCACAATCGAGCGCGACAGCCATGTCTTCGAGCCCGCACCGGGAGAGGCGGCAACCTTCTACTGCCGCGGACAGGTTACCCCGGACGCCGATCATGACGTGACCTATGAAGTCTTCATCGACGAGATCATCGACGGCGAGGAGCCTGTCGTCTTTGCAAGCCTTCTCGCACGGTCTGACGGGCGGAAGGTCTTCTATTGTCCGCGTTTTGGCGTGCGCCTGCGCCGCCAGTGGCCGCATATGGCGAAAGCGAAATCGGTGCCGCATTACGTCAATGACGAGGGCGATGTGCGCGGCGATGAAGCCGCCATGATCGAGTGCGGTTCCGGCGCACCGAGCAACGCCTTCGGCTCGATGTATGCCCCGTTCGATCACAGGGGCGCCGTGCCGCGCCTCCCCCAGCCACCCTATCACATGGTCAGCCGGGTCCTTTCCGTGACAGGCCCATCCGGCCAGCAGGCGGCAGGGCTTACGGCGATCGCCGAATACGACATCCCGCCTGACGCCTGGTATTTCACCGATGGCGGGACCGGCACCATGCCCTTCTCGGTCCTGACCGAAGTGATCCTCCAGCCCTGCGGCTGGCTTGCTTCCTATTCCGGCTTTGCGCTCTCGGGCGAAACCCGGTTCCGCAATCTCGACGGCGCTGGCAGGACGGCCCGCCAGATATGGCCGGAAGACGGCACCATCCGCACGCGCACGACGTTGACCCGCGCCTCACGCGTCGGCCCGATGACGATTGTCTTCTTCGAGCTTGAAGCCACGCTTGCCGACGGCACCCCTGTCGTAACACTGGAGACGAGCTTCGGCTTTTTCACCAAGGCCTCGCTCGCCGCACAAGCCGGACTGAAAGCCAGCGACGCAGCCCGCGCCTTCATCGACGCCCCGGCCGATCCGCCAAGCGAGGCAGAAACCGTTCTGCCAGTCTCGACGGGCCGTCTTGCCCTGTTCGACATGATCGACCGGTTCGAACCTGAAGGCGGCGCAGCCGGGCTTGGCCGCATCCGCGCGCAGCAATTCGTCGACCCCTATGCCTGGTATTTCAGGGCCCACTTCTTCTCGGATCCGGTTCAGCCCGGATCGCTCGGCCTCGACATGCTGGTCCAGCTGCTCGCGCGTGCTGGCGACCTAAAGGGACTGGCGGCGCGTTTCGAGCAGCCACACTGGGAACCGGTTGAGCCCGGCGAAGACCTCGTCTGGACCTATCGCGGCCAGGTCAACCCGACCGCAAAACAGGTGACCGCCACCATCGAGATCGACGGGGTGGAGGAACAGGACGAAGCGACGATCATCCGGGGGACGGGCTCGCTCTGGGTCGATGGCCTGCGTATCTATGAAATGCGTGGAGTGAGCATCAGATTCTGTACCGCTCCCACACCACTGCTACACCGCTCTCACACCACCTTGAGACCGCAAATTCCGGCCTGGGTGGGCGCGCACCGGCCAACCCATACCCTGCCCGCCCTGCCACTTCTTTCTCAGGCCGGGATGCTGTTGCGTCAGGCCCGCGCGGCGGATTTTTCCGGTTATCCGATTGAATTGACCGGCTTTTCTCCCCGCCAGTGGGCCAGCGTCCCCGATCATGGCCTGCGTGTGGAAACCCGTGTCACACCGGATGGAAAGGCCCGCCTGCGCGGGCGGGCTGAAAGCGATCCGGATGCACCCTGGACCATTCTGTCCTCCGGACAGATCGCGACACGCACACGCGCGCCCGCATCGCGCCTGAAGCCCAGTGATCATGGCAAGCCCCTTCCCGATCCGTATGAAACTGCCGATCTCTTCCATGGGCCGGGCCTCAGACCCGTCACCGGGATACGCCGCGACAGCAAAGGGTTCGAAGCGACGGTCGATCTCTCACTTGCAGATTGTCCGGGGGACGCCTTCGATGCCGTCATCCTCGACGCACTGGTCCACGGCCCCCCGCATGAGACCCCGGAGGAGTGGTTTGATGGTGTGGAAGATTGCGCGATCTATCCTGTCCGCATCGAGCGGCTTGTGATCTGTTCGGATCTACCGGCAACGGGCGACCTCACGATCCGGGGCGTACCCGGCCAGCGCGACCTTCTCACAGGCGACCTGCCTGTCACGATCGAGGCTTTCCTCGGGAGCGATCTCTGGGCCCGGCTCGACCTTATCGAGAAAGCCTATCCGAAGGGGCCGCTATCAACGCTTGGCGCCCTGGAAAGAAAGGCTTTTTTGAAAGGCGAAAGCGATGCACACCCCGCCCCGCTGAGCCGGACAGACGGGAAGCTGACCCGCCTGTCCCCGGCCGATGTCATCGCGTGTGACTGGCTGCCTGGCACCGTCGCCGAAGCCTGGGGATGTGAAGGCCTGACGGGCAGCGCATTGGTCAAGGCAGTTGCCGTAAAAGAACACTTCGCGTGTAAATGGGGAATCCATCCGGGAAAGGTCCAGCTTGATCCACCCTTCGTGACCGGACCGGGCGGACGCCAACGTTACGACCTCAGTTTCGATCCAGCCAGCCGCACCTGGTGCGTTACGGATGACGGGTTTGAAGAACAATGACCAATGCAGAACTGATCGTTGTCGACGAGCGCACCCTGCCACTGGTGCAGCACCTGCGTTACCGCGTCTATTGCGCTGAGAAACAGTTCCAGCTGCCCGGCGCAGATCCGCAAGCCCGCCTGCTGGTTGACGAAGCCGACAGGGCGGGTGTCACATTTGCCTTGTTCGACGGGGCAGACCTAGTCTCAAGCGCCCAGGTTATCCCGGTCAACCAGACTGAAATGTCCGGCAGATATGCCCTCTTCCAGCTGCATGAAGCCCTGCCATATCCAGATAATGGAGCGGTTATCGTCTCCAAACTCGTGACCGCACCGGAACGGCGCGGCTCCAAGACGCTTGGCCCGGTGATGCGCGCCGTTCTCGATTACGTGGCGTGGGAAAAACAACGCTACATCGCGATCCTCGCCGAGCCGTCGATGCGGGAATTCTACGGCTCGATGGGCTTCGACATCATGAAGGAAGGCATTCAGACAGAAGCCTTCGGTATGACTGCGCTAATGGTCTTTGACATGCAGGATGAACGCCATACCAGCGGCAAGTCGCTGGCCGGCTGGATGTTCAAGTCTGTCTTTAATCGCTGAAAGCCATTACGGCGATGAGGTCTTCGTCTGGACATAGTGTCTCAAGATGAACCTCTATCCCGCCTTCGGTCACGACCACCTTTTCTTTGTCGCCCGTTATGACAGCCTCCGGCACTGATACAGTTTTCGCACCGCCGCGCAGCCCTGTTCCGCGCCATTTCAGCAAAGCCTCCTTTGCACACCAGAGACGGTAGAACGCGACAAGTGCTGTCTTTTCTTCACTGATGCTCGCAAGCGCTGCCCGCTCCGGGGGCGTTGCAATCATGTCCAGCATGGCCTTCCAGCGCACCGGCCTGATCCGCTCCAGGTCCACGCCGAGACGTCCATTCGGAAGACATGCCGCAAGGGCGTGCGGCCCGGAGCGTGACCATGAGACGGCAATATCCTCAAAACCTTCGGCGCGCGGTGGCGCATCGTCAAAAGAGTGAATAACGACACTGGATTCTTGCCGCTCATATGTCTCGGCCAGAAGTGTGCGCATCAGGTGACGCGCGTGCAGGATTTCCTGCCGTCGCGCTGGATCAGCAAGCTTTTCCACACGCGCAGCTTCTTCTGGCCCCGCGGGAGAAAAGGCCCCTGGGCCCGCAATATTTTCGGCATATGTCCAGACAGGTATGAGTGACATGCCAGGCCGTTGTCCCACGTAAAAGCTCTCTTTCCGGCAATGCGATACTGCCGGCTGGATATACCTGGCCGACATACGGACTGCAGATCATGGACGCAACGTAATGGCCAGAACAGCATTATATTCTATATGTAGGGGTGAAGCAGAGGAGCGAGTTTGTGCCTACTGGCTGACCAGGTTTGCGTCAGCTTTTATGTACTCTGTCAGCACAGCTCGAGTTCAATGACGATACGTAAGACAATCATTCTGGCTGCAGCGGCTGTCATGACCGCTTTGCCCGGTTGGGGCGACGTCAGTGTTGAATTCAAGGGTGATTACGTCACGGAAGAAACCGAAGACACGGTCCGCGGCGCCATGCCTGATGAGGCAGACGCCAAGACCGTGCTCGAAGTCCGCCGTCAGGGACGCCGCGCAGCCAAGAGCGCGCGCGCGGCACTTAATAGTATCGGTCACTATGACCCGGAAATCGACCTGAGCATTGAAGATACCGAGCCACCGGAAGCTATCCTCCGGGTCGATCCGGGACCACGCTTTGCACTTGGCCGGGTCGCGGTCACATTCACCGGTGCGCCTCCCGTGGAAGATACCGCTTCCAGAATCCGAAGCGAATTGCCCGTTAAACAGGGCCAGCCCGCCATTCCCTCACAGGTCATCGACGCTGAACGCTGGATCGTGAGCCGCCTTCGCGAAGATGGGTACCCTTACGCTGAAGTACACGACAAACGCGTAGTTGGTGACCGCGATGCTGAAACCATACAGGTCCGTTATGGCGTGCATGCCGGACCACGCGTGGCATTTGGCGAAACCGTCTTTCCCACAGACAACGCGGCCACAAAGCCCAGTTATCTGCGCCGTCTGATCCCTTATGAGGCAGGCGAAACCTACACGCCCGACGCACTGGCCAGCCTGAATTCACGGCTTGTCGAAACGCGCCTGTTCCGTGTGGCGCGTGCAACGCTGGCAGATGAACCTTCCGGCACGACCGATTCCGGGCTCGAAATCCGTGATGTGGTCGTCAAGCTTACCGAGCGCGAACGAAACACAATCGGACTGGGGGCAAGTTACTCAACCGCGGAGGGCTTTGGTGTTAATGCCGAGTTTGTCCGCCGTAACCTAAGCGGACGGGGCGATACGCTGACGACCGAACTCACTGTGGCCGAACTCGAGCGCTCCCTCGATGTTACATGGCGCCGCCCGAATGAATTCGGCTACGGGCGCGGACTTGTCCTCAATGCCGGCCTGATTGACGAGACGACTGACGCCTATGACCGCCAGGCCGTCACACTGGGCGCCGCTTTCGAGGTCATCAAGAGCCCGGAGTTCACCTATTCATATGGCGTGAACGCCGAGATTGGCCGGGAAGAGGATGAATTCGGTGAGCGCGATCTCCAGATCGTATCCGTCTTTGCGGATGGCCGCCTCGACAAGACAGACAGTCTTCTCGATCCGCGAAAGGGCTTTCGCATCAACGGACGCGTGGAGCCGACCTACGCTTTCGGGGATGAAGCCAACCCTTATGTCCGTTCCGTCGGCCAGATCAGCGGATACGTGCCATTTGACGAAGAGCGCCGCTTCGTTCTTGCCGGACGCCTGAAAGCCGGGGCGGTTCTCGGAACAGAAGCCGCCAACGTGCCCGTGGATGACCGCTTCTATTCTGGCGGTGGGGGCAGTGTGCGTGGTTATGCCTACCAGGCTATCGGCCCGCGTTCTGATGACGGTACTCCACTCGGCGGCAAATCCGTTGTCGAAGCCTCCATCGAGGGACGCTACAGGATCCGCCCGAACATTGGCATTGTCGCCTTCCTTGATGCGGGCAGCGTATCGACCGATGAGTTCTCAAACTTCCAGGATGCCCGCTATGGTGCCGGTATAGGTGTGCGCTACACAACGCCAGCCGGGCCCATCCGCTTTGACGTCGCGACGCCGCTGAACCCAACCGATTTTGACGATCCCGTCCAGATTTACATATCCATTGGACAGGCCTTTTAATGAGTGAGCAAACTGCACAGCCCCGAACGAAACGCCGCCCGATCCT
The DNA here is from genome assembly GCF_029936995.1 of Henriciella sp. GTDB lineage: Bacteria > Pseudomonadota > Alphaproteobacteria > Caulobacterales > Hyphomonadaceae > Henriciella. The sequence continues at coordinate 15,453 of NZ_JAPYRE010000008.1, read as the reverse complement.
GAAATGGAGTTTGATCGGGCTGGGCGTGCTGCTGGGACTCGTCCTGGTCCTGCTACTGGTGCTTCGCTTTGCGGCACAATCCAGCATTGGCCGGAATTTCGTTGAGACACGTATCGAGGCTGCCGATCCTTCTGGCCAGGAGATCGAGGTCGAGGGCCTGGACGGTGACCTGCTCGGCACGTTCCGCATCGAACGTCTCACCGTGGCAGACGATCAAGGCATCTGGCTCGTGGCGGAAAACGTGCTGATGGACTGGAAGCCGCTTGCCCTGCGCAAGCGCTCGATCTGGGTCGAGGCATTCGAGGCAGACCTTATCCACGTCCAGCGACAGCCCAACATTGTCTCGGCAGGTGAAAAGCCGCCACAGGACGAGAGTGGCGGCTCCATGCCGCTCCGGGCGGGCAAGCTCGACCGGCTGCGTATCGGTGAATTGCGCACGGATGAGGGCCTGCTGCCGCGTGCGCTCAGTCTTGAAATCAATGCGCAGGGCCTCGTCGGGCAGGATGGGGGGCGCACCGAACTCTCCGTTCTTCCGCTCGACGGTGAAGGAGACCGGCTCGGCGCTGACCTGACATGGTCTGAAGACCTGCGTGTACGTGGCAATCTGGATCTCGACGGCCCGGCGGGCGGCCTGTTCGCCTCCCTGGCACAGCTTGAAGAGGGACAGTCCCTCTCAGCCACGCTCGAAGCTGGCGGCACGCTGGAAGAATGGGCGGCTGACGCCAATGTCCTGATCAGCGAAGAATCTGTCGTGCAGGTCAATGCGAATACAGAAAATGATGTCCTCGGCTTCGAGATTGAAGCCCATCCCGGCCTGCACCCGTTGAGCGCCTCTATCGCTGACACGCTGGGGGATACAATCACCATCAATGGCCGTGTTCTCAGCGATGAAGACGAGCAACGCCTGCTGGAAGTGACGGCCAATGCCGACGGTTTGCAGCTCGATGCCGAGGCCAGCCAGCAGGAGACAGGAGCTTACAGCGCCGATATTCGTCTGGTTGCCGACAATCCTGCCCGCTACGCAAATGCAGACAATATCTCGGTCTCGCAGGCCATTCTGGATGGTAATCTCGTTTACGACCAGGGCGCAGCGCGCTTCGATGGCGATGTTGAGGCAAGCGGTGTGGATGTGCCCTCATTCCGTGCAGATGCCGTGGCCGGCCCGCTGGTGGCTGTGTATGATGCCCCGACTGCATCCGTGCGCACGACCCTGACAGGGCGCGGCGCGAAGCTTCCGGGCATGACGGGTGACATTGCCGGCTCAGAGCCGGTGGTACAGCTTGATGCTGAATATGCGCTCGATTCCGGCACGCTGTCCTTGCGCCAGAGCCTCGTTCGCGGGCAAGCCGGACGTGTAAACGCAGCCGGCACTGTGCGCCTTCAGCCCAGCCTGAGCGCCAACCTCTCCGGTAGTTTCCAGCTTGATGGCGCAAAGGCGCAACTTGCCCGGCCGGTCAATCTTGATGGCCAGTTCGAGGCGGATAGAGGCGCGAACGGCGACACACGTTTCAGCTTGAATACAACTGCACGTAATTATGGCGAGCTACCTGCCCCGCTCAGCGACTGGAGTGATGGGACGGCCATTGTCTCAACGGATGGCCGCCTGCGCGGGGACGGCGCTGTCAAACTCAATTCATTCCGGGCGCAATCCGGCTCATTGCTGCTGACCGGTCAGGGGCAGATTTCCAGTGACCAGCAGGTCACACTCAATGCGGATCTGAGTGCAGGCGAAGCGAGTGTCGGCGGGTATGCCCTTTCAGGGCTGGATGGACGCGCCCGTGTCAGCGGGGCGCTGGATGATCTCAACTTCGACACGACCATCAACGCGCCCTCCTTATCAAGCGACAGCATGACGTTCAGTGACGTCTCCCTGTCCGCAGACGGGCGCTATGCAGAGGGGGCCCTGAATGCCGTTGCCAATCTTGATGCAGGTACATCGAATGGCCCTCTGGCTGTTGATACGGATGTTTCGCTCAATGGCAGCCAGTGGCAGGTCAATTCCTTCCAGGGCGAATGGGGTGACCTTATCGCCGAGGCGAGCCTCAGCGGCAATGGCGGCGAGATCGGTGCCATTCGCGGTGACCTGACCGTAGCCGGCAACCTGCCTGATGGCCTCCCCGCTCAGGGCGTTGAAGCCGATGCAAGCATTGATGGCGAAACACTCATCCTCGATGCAACCCTGGAGACGCTTACGCTCGGACCGACCCGTGCTGATGCTCTTGTGCTCCGGGCCAATGGTACGCCGGAAAACATCAACTTTGTGATCGACATGGACGGGCGGACCGAGCTCAACGAACTGAGTTATGAAACCGGCCTCGACATGGATGGTAACATCACTGGCCTCAGTGGCGGGCCTCTTGATCTCACAGCCTCGCTCTCCCTGCTGGTCGGCGACCTTGGCCTGACCACACAGGAGCCTATCCGCTATACGACTCATGATGACGGGTTCGATGCCTCGGCCCGGTTTGCCACACTCGGCGGCACACTGGAGCCCGCCATCACCACGCGCGGGCAAACCTCGATACAGGTCAACGGCCAGGGACTGGCCATTGCGCCTGCCCTGGTCCTGGCAGGCCGCCCGGGTCTCGATGGCGCGCTGGACATCAATGTCGACTTGCAGGAATCAGGTACCGGTCTGGCGGGGCCTGTGAAGGCGGAACTGAAGTCCATCGCCCGGCCCGGGTCTGACCTTGCCCCGGTCGACCTCTTCATAGATGGCGACCTGAGGCCAGACATACTGGACCTAACGGTTCGCGCCCTTGACAATGAAGCGCTCGAGGCAAGACTGGATACAGAAGTTCCGGTCAACACATATACTGACCTGCCCTTTATCCAGCCTCAGGAGGGCGCAGAAATCCCCTTCTCGGCAGAAATCGACGGTCAGATCGAGGCCGTCGCAGCGCTGTTCGTGCCTCCGCAAATGGTCCTGAAGGGTATTGTTGATGTCGATATGTCGGGCCGCCTGCCCCAGCTCAATGAGAGCTTTGAAGGCACCTTCCTGTATTCTGAAGGTGAGTTCGAACATGGCGAACTCGGCATGGTCCTTCACAAGATCAACGCTGACGCACGACTGGGTGGCGGCACCGTCAACCTTCAGAGTTTCAACGCAGTGGGGCGCTCAGGTGGCACCCTGTCAGGCAACGGCACCATGGCCATTGATGGCTCTGCGCAAAGCAATGTCGAGATCGAGGCCGACAGCCTCGTAGCCGTTGAAAGGCGTGAAGGAAGCGCCACGATCAGCGGGGCCATGCAGGTCAGACAGCAGCCCGAACTGCTAGAGATCATAGGCAATCTCACTGTCGATGAAGGCCAGATCAATCTTGCAAATATCCAGGGCGGCGGCGGCCCACCCACGCTGGACGTATCTTTTGAAGAGCCCATAGAAGAAGACGAGGAAGAGGTTGAAGAGGAAGAAGCCGCAACCCGCCTCGACATCACCCTGGATGCCCCAGGCCAGATCGATCTCGACGGGCGAGGCGTAAACGCCGAACTTGCCCTTGATGCCGACATTACCGGCTCGATCGGCAAGCCTGTCATTATCGGCCAGGCCAGTATCGTTCGCGGGCGTTTTGACTTTATCGGCAAGCGTTTCGAATTCGCTGAAAGCTCGGTCCGGCTTGTGCCTGACATGGAGCAATCCCGCCTTGATGTATCAGCCACGCACGAAACAAAAGACGACATCCTCGCAATCCTCAACGTAGTGGGCACGCTGAATAGCCCTGAAGTCGTCCTCACTTCGGAGCCGGCACTGCCGGAAGACGAGGTTCTTTCGCGCGTTCTTTTCGGGCGCTCCCCAACACAGCTGAGCGGACTTGAGGCTGCTCGCCTGGCAGCCGCACTGGCACAGCTCTCAGGCGGTGGCGGCGGGTTCAACCTGCTTGGCGGGATCGAAACAGCCCTTGGACTCGACACATTTGATATTGGTTCTGATGCAGATGGTGGCACCCAGGTCACAAGCGGCAAGTACCTGACCGAAAATGTCTATCTCGAAGTCCGGTCCGGGGCCTCCGGCAGCGCTGGCGTTGCCATCGAGTGGGAGCCTATCAACAATATCGAGGTCGAAGCGGCCACCGGCGACGCTGAACAGGGGCAACAGCTTTCTGTCCAGTGGAAGCGGGATTTCGACGATGGGGCCTTCCCCGGGATCTCCGGCAAGAAATCCAATGAGAAGACCGGTTTGCGTGATGCCCAGCCAGACGCCGATCCGGGGCTTCCCGATGTGGAGGCAGACGAGGAAGATGACTCCTTCGGCACTGCCTCCGATACAGCCGTTCCTGACGACACTGCGCCTCTGCCGGACGAGACGGATTAAAGGGCAGTGGGTCGCGTGATCTGCGGGTCCCGTGGCAGGCACCTCACAAGGCTTGCCATAGCCAGGATCAGGACAAACGACATCGGCAGCCCAAGGGATATCGAAGCATTCCGCATGGCTTGCAGCCCGCCCACGACAAGGAGTGTCATCGCGGCCAGCCCTTCGGATGTCGCCCAGAAAATACGCTGCCACCTAGGCGGATGCAGGCGTCCGCCAGATGTAACGATATCGTCCACCAGCGAGCCGGAGTCCGACGAGGTGATGAAGAATATCGTGATAAGCAGGGTCGCCGCCGTCTGGGCAATGAGCGTGAATGGGTAGCCCTCGAGCAATTCATGCAGGGCGATGGCCGGGGTTTCGACAACTTCAGGCAGGAGTGCCGCCTCTCCTCTGTGCTCCATGAACAGTCCTGCGCCGCCAAAGATCGACAGCCAGAGGAATGTGACCAAGGCGGGGAAGAACAGGACTGAAAACACGAAGTCGCGAACCGTCCGCCCATGAGACACACGCGCCACGAAAATCGCCACGAAGGGCGACCAGGATATCCACCAGCCCCAGTAGAACAGGGTCCAGTCGGCCTGCCAGTTGTCTTCCGGATCCAGGTTCACATAAAGGCTCATTGAGGGAAGGCTCTGAAGATACCCGCCAAGAGCTGTCACGAAGGTCTGCAACAGATAGACAACCGGACCTGCAAACAGGACGAAGGCTGTCAGCGCGATGGCCAGAAATGCGTTAAGGCGGCTGAGCCGACGGATACCCTTATTCACGCCCGCAGCCACGGAAATCGTGGCAACCAGGGTAATCAGGGCAATCAGGCTTAGCTGCACCCCTGTCGACAAAGCGAGCCCCGCCAGCTTGTCGAGTCCGGCATTGATCTGCTGGGCGCCGAGGCCCAGCGATGTCGCCACACCGAGCAGCGTTCCGACCGTGCAGAGAATATCTATGACATGGCCGGTCCAGCCATGTATCCGCTCTCCCAGGAAGGGATAGAGCAAGGACCGCGGCGCAAGCGGAAGCCCACGGTTGAAATGGAAATAAGCGATGGCCAGGGCAAGCACGGTGTAAAGTGCCCACGCATGTAGCCCCCAGTGGAAGAAGGAGAGTCGCATCGCTTCGCGTATGGCGGCATCTGATTGTGAAGCGGCCTGACGCGGTGCATCGAAGTGCGTGAGCGGTTCGGCAACCGACCAGAAGACAAGACCGATCCCCATGCCCGCGGTAAAGAGCATGGCAAGCCAGCTCGTGCGGCGGAATTCGGGCCTGGCATCTGCACCACCGATACGGATTTGCCCAACCCGCGAAAACCCCAGCCAGAAAGAGAAAAGCAGGACAACCGTGACCAGCAGCACATAATACCAGCCAAAATAACGCGCGATGCTCGTCTGCACCTGCTGGAAGAGCGCCTCGGCGGTATTGGTGAACCCTGCCCCGAATATACAAAAGCCGATCACCACCAGGCCCGCTCCGATAAATACAGGCGGATTCATATTGGCGGTTACAGCCTTCCAGGTTCGCACGCTTCGGCTGTCCGGGTTCATCGTCTGGCCATGTCTGAAAACAACATCACCAAGGTTCAATGCCGGGGAACTGCGCAGGGTTCCGGCGAGAGAGCCTAGAGCTGGGACGTATCTGTCGGTTGCGCGAGGAAGAGACGGCCGGCCAGTTCGTATGTCGCCTGTTTCACCATCATGTGCTGCGTCGCGACATGGACATCGCGAAAGCGCCGCTGGATCGGCGAGGTCCTGTAAACCGCTGTACCGCCTGCCAGCTCATAGACGAGATCAACACTGGTTTTGGCGGCGTCCACGGCGCTCGTTGTTGCAAGCCGCAAATCGCGCTTCAGTGCGATCGGTACATCACCGTCCTTGGCAGCGACCCATGCGGCCTCAACCGCTTCAAGGAAGAAGGCCCTGCCCTGTCTCACGGCAGCCTCGGCGCGCGCGATATCCCTGTGTGTTGAGGATTTGGCCGCAAGCGCACTGGTGGTCCCGGCCGGAACCTTGTCCACCGCGAGGTCATAAATGTCATCAAGCGCGCCCCGCGCGGTGCCTAGCGCAACGGCCGCGATCCCTGCGCCCAGCAGGCCAAAAGCCGGAAACCGGAAAATTGGCATGTCGGCGCGTGCGCTGCCAAAGCCTTGCACACAACGTTCTTCAGGAACGAAGACATCGGTGACCTGAAAGTCTGTCGAGCCAGTGCCCTGCAACCCGGAGACCGTCCAGGTATCAATGAACGTTATATCGCTGGCGGCAAGGATCGGTGAGATATGCTGTGGTTTGCCATCATCGTCAGGAATGATCTTGCCTGAAGCATCGCTGATGAAACAACCAGCGCTGACCCAGTGGGCATTCTGCGAGCCAGAGCCCCATGCCCAGCGTCCATTGATACGGTATCCCTTCACGCCTGCGCGATCGTGCGCCGCTGCGCGCCCCATCGGCGCAAAAATGCCCGCCGTGATCACGCCTGGCGCATTCAGCAGGGTCTGCACCGCAGCAGATTTTTTGAATGCCATGCCGTAAGCGGCTGTCGTCGCGATGAATGTGCACCAGCCCGCCGACGCATCTGCACGGGCCAGAGCCTCGACAGCACGCACATAAGTCAGCGGGCTTTCCCCGCGTCCGCCATATTCTGGCGGGTTGCACATGGCGTAAAAGCCATCGGCGGACAAACGTTCAGCCAGATCCTGCGGCAGCTTACGGGCCTTCTCAATTTCCTGTGCCCGCCGCGCAAGCTCAGGCCCGTACTGTCCGGCCAGATCGAGCAGATCTGTGCTGTTTTCTGTTTGTGCGTCTCCTGCCTTTACAGCCATGCGCGCTCTCCCTCTTTGGCCGGTCAACCGGGCTCACCTTTTGGGAGAGGGTAGCACACTTAGCCAGCCTGCACCGATATCTTCAGGGTTCATGTGCTCCGCATGCCGGCCAGCCGCGAGTCAATGATCGCCTCGGCATCCGCCATGATGCCATCAACGAGCTCACGTACACTCGGAACGTCATTAATCAGCCCCTGCACAGTACCGGCTGACCAGATTCCGCCATCCGTATTGCCTTCGGCCATCGCTTCACGCCCACGGGCCCCGGCCACGAGGTGCTGGATGTCGGAGAATTCCGCCCCGCCCTTGCGCTCGATGTCGACAACTTCGGTACTCACGGCATTCTTCATGACGCGTGCCGTGTTGTGAAGTGTCCGGAAAATCAGTTCCGTGGCACGTTCATCATTCTCGACCATCTGACGCTTGAAGTTGTCGTGGATCGGCGCTTCCTTGGTGACGCAGAAACGCGTGCCCATATTGATACCATCCGCTCCGAGCGCCAGCGCGGCAATCAGGCCGCGGCCATCTGCAAAGCCACCGCTGGCAAGCATTGGAATCTTCACCTTGTTGGCAGCGGCCGGGATCAGCACCAGGCCGGGAATATCGTCCTCTCCCGGGTGGCCGGCACATTCAAAACCATCAATCGAGATCGCATCGACCCCCATTCGCTCTGCCGAGAGCGCGTGGCGCACGGCCGTGCACTTGTGAATGACCTTGATGCCATGTTCTTTGAAGTGATCGACATGTTCCTGTGGCTTGTAGCCTGCCGTTTCCACGATCTTGATGCCGCCTTCAATGATGGCGTCACGATATTCAGCATAGGGGGGCGGCTTGATAGCAGGCAGGATCGTCAGGTTCACGCCGAAGGGCTTGTCCGTCATCTCCTTTGTGCGGGCGATTTCCTTCGCGAGGTCTTCCGGGGTTGGCTGCGTCAGGGCCGTGAGGAAACCGAGAGCGCCCGCATTCGCGACTGGCGCGACCATCTCCGCATATCCAACCCACTGCATCCCGCCCTGCGCGATGGGGTGCTGGACACCAAACGTTTCGGTAAACCGCGTCTTGATCGCCATGTTCTGTCTCCTCCTGAGGCCATCCCTCTAACGTCAATGGACATGAGTGCCATAGACTAGTCTGAATGGACCTGTTGTCTCAGGTTCCCGTTGGGACAAGACAATACGCTTTATGACCGTCGCCATGCACCACTACGCCGGTCAGACGCCTATGCGAAACCTGACCCTCAAAACAAAAAAAGCCCCTGATTTCCGGCAAGGAAATCAGGGGCCTAATTGGGTGCGGGAGGTGGATTTGAACCACCGACCTTCAGGTTATGAGAAGTAGAATGACCTCACCCCAAGGGGTTGATTATTAAGCGGAAAAACTCATACTACCCTGTAATTTCTAAGATAATTCAGGACATTGAGTGACATGGAAAGTCAGCAGATTGCATCGCGTACAGCGGAAAGCTCTGACACTGGTCTGACACGGCGAAGCACCGTCCGTATCACTGATCGGCTTGTCCGCTCTTTGGAGCCGCCCGCCTATGGCAATCGAGTCTTGTTTGATGATCGCTTGACCGGGTTCGGTGTTAGGATCACCGCAAAGGGCAGCATCGCCTTCGTGCTGAACTATTCTTTCAAAGGTCGCGAGCGACGCATCACAATTGGCAAGCACCCGACTTTCACAGTCCTCGCCGCTCGAAAGCAATGCGAACAATTCAAGCTGGAAGTCGCCCAGGGCATTGATCCCCTAGAGCGTAAACAGGCCGACCATAGAGCGCCCACGGTCGAAGACATGTGGATACGATACGAAAAGGAATACCTGCCGAAGCTCGCAGAGCGCAGTGGGAAAGACCAAAAGTCGATGTTCGAAAAGCTCATCTTGCCTGCGCTGGGTAAGAAGAAGGTATCGGACGTTACCTTTAATGATTGCGAGGCACTACATCGTAAGATCACGAAAGATCGGCCAACCCGTGCGAACCGCGTGATCGAAGTCCTCCGTCGAAACTTCAATCTCGCTATCAAGTGGGGGTGGGTCAAAGGTAATCCCGCGGCGGGTATCGAACGCAATGTCGAATCGATGAGGGAACGATATCTAACGGCGTCAGAGATTACCCGACTAATCACAGCACTCGACCGGCATCCTCAAAGATCGTCGGCTGAAGCAATCAAATTCATGTTGTTTACAGGGTGTCGACGGGGAGAAGCATTGAATGCGCAGTGGGACCAATTTGATGACTCGCTCAAGGTCTGGACTAAGCCCGCCGCGACCACCAAACAGCGGAAGCTGCATCGCACGCCAATTTCATCATCAGCATCGCAAATTCTGAGAGCTCGAAAAAAGACGGCAACGACCAACTATGTCTTCCCAGGGGGGACCGGAAAATCGCTCACTGACGTAAAGAAGACATGGGCTGCAGTCACTAAGGCTGCAGAGTTGTTCGATGTACGCTTACATGACCTCAGGCACACCTTTGCAAGCGTCGCGGTTTCTAAAGGACAATCATTGCCAATTATTGGAGCGCTTTTAGGACATTCGCAGACGCAGACTACCGCGCGTTACGCTCACCTAGTTGATAGCGCATTGTTCGATGCAGTGTCCCAAATTGACTTCGCCCTAGGGCAACCGGTCGATATCGACTAGCCATCTTTTGTACCACTAACACAGTTGTGCGCCTCGATCCGCTTACTGATATAGGCGTTCTGCTTTCGATACGAAGCCAAAAATAGGAGTAGAAGCGCGACGAGAAAAAACGCGCCTCTAATAGAAAGAGGCATACTCAGAGAGGTCGCTAGGACATACCCGCCTTGATAGATGGCCAAGCATATAGGTAGCGCGATCATTGTCCGATAGACGTTATTAGCTTCAGACAAGACATCCAACTTCTCATCGGCCGTATTTGTTTGAACGAAAGCTGAGTAATCATTGGTTGGGACAAATCCCAAACCGCGCAGCACGGGTTCTAACAATACAGACCCGACTCGGCTGATTACGAGACCAATAAAATAGTAAAAGAAAAACGCCGCGAAGAGGTCCTCTAAAATTAGTTTGTGGTGGAAAAAATTATCGGCTAGCAGGCAGAAAATCGCTCCTGGAAACAAGTAGTTGAATAAGTTGTAAGACGAAATCTGCTTCAGAAACTCATTCATAGTCATCCTCGCGCTCAACCATAGCTTGCATAGCAATCATCCGATACCAATATCCACTGGTATGAGAATTTCATAGAGGTGAGAACGAATGCCAGAGCTAAGAGTGTTTAATGTCGAACACGGCGCTTGCGCGCTTTTGTCAGACGGCATGGGTAATCACGCAATGATTGATTGCGGCCACAATAGTTCCACTAATTGGTATCCAGGCTCATACTGCCGACTCGCGGGCATCACCGACCTGGCCGCTCTCTTCGTTACCAATTACGACGAAGACCACGTCAGCGGAATCGAGAATCTCTTTCGAAATACAAATGTCGCCACTCTCTTCAGAAATATGCAGGTCTCGCCCGCCGCTATCGAAAAACTGAAAACTGCAGATGGTATGGGAAATGGGATCCGCTTTCTCGTCCAAACAGCAAAGAATTGGATGAACAACGGCCTCAGGAGCTCGAACGACATCGGACTAAATGACTGTCATTTCACGGCTTTCGCCAATTCGCCAGTAGAGTTCGATGATGAGAACAACCTCAGCATGGCAGTGTCTGTCAGAGCTGCAGGAGTGAACTTTCTATTTACAGGCGATCTTGAGCAAGCTGGATGGCGAGCGCTACTAAGAAGTCAGAACTTTCGCGAAACGTTGGCTGGCATTGATGTGTTTTTTGCTTCGCACCACGGCAGGGAGAGCGGTTGCTGCGAAGAGGTGTTCAATTATTGCAAGCCGCGATTCATCGTGATTTCGGACAAAGCTAAAGGGTATCAGACCCAAGAAACGAGCAGCTGGTATTTCCAACGCGCACAAGGCGGTATCGTGAACTGGGAATCTAATCAACGGCGGGTGTTAACTACGCGAAGAGACGGGAGTCTGAAGTTCATCATGAATCAAGGGACTTACGACGTCTCAAGGATCTGAGGGCTTCGTCCGTCCGTCCGCGACAGCGGTGCGGCGGACGGAACCCTCAGAGCATTGCAGACAAACTAGTAGGCTCAACGCTGTCGCTTCTTCAGGTTTTCGGCGTAGTCGCGCCACTCGACGTAGGCATCATAGTATAATTGAAGTTCGTCTATCAGCGTAGAGACGACGGCCGGATTGATGTCGATACCGAATTGCTTTGAGTGTAGTTCGTCCCAATCCCCGTAATCAGATTTGAGCTGGCGCTGAAGCTCTTGTGCAACCCTTTCGGCTATCGTTTTGAATCGATCTGTTTCAATGAAAGGTGTGTGTGACATCATATAGCTCGCTCTGCTGATTGCACCGTTTCTCTAAGGTGAGTGCTTTCGCCCATATTTTACAGGCCGCCCCTTCGCATTTCTGCGTGACAAGACCCGACACTCGAAGCCACGGAACGACAATTAGGCTCAATGCATAGGTTTCTAGTTGACTGGGAGCTAAATTTACGCATCTCTTAGTACTGCATCACTTCATAAGTGTGCATTGGCTGTCGAGGGTAGCTTATCCACTACCTGAGCGGTGTTCTCGGTACGACGCGCCCTTCGGGCGAAGAAATTGGGACCCGTAAACCGTCCCTGCCAAGGGGCGCGAGCATTTCAGCTCGTACGTTTTCATCGGCGGCCTCGGGCAAGCAATACTGACAATTTGGACTCAAGCCGCCTCAACAGAGGAGACGGCAATTGTCCGTGTTTGAAGACCAATATCTAGATCGAGACGAAGCGGCACAGCTGCTCGGCGTCGATAAGAGGACCTTGGCGCGCTGGTTCGCTCAAGGCGAAGGACCGCCCCGCATCAAGATCGGTGCGCGTGTTCTATACGCGAAAGCCAGTCTCGAAAGATGGCTGCGTTCCATGGAGGAGGCTCCATGCCGCGCACACTGATTTCTCTCAATCAGAAAGCTCACCGATCCGCAGCCTGCGGAGGGCGCAGCATCGCAAGGGGCGTCTTAGTAACACGCCCCTCTACAAATACATTCTTCTATTGGAGTGACTGGTGGAATTAATTCATCGAGGTTTCGACAAGCTGGAAGTGTCATTCAAGGCCGGACTACCTACCAAAGTGGCCAGCAAGTTCGAACACGCAAAAAATAGCGCTGCTCAAACCGAAGTCCCTGCCCTTCTGGAAATCAATGGGATCAAGTTCAATGTGGCGGCGTCAGGAATGCTCGGCGGTTATGCTTATAGAGGCAACACCGGCCAATACGGCGAAGATTGGTGGTTCAAGAAGAAGACCACCCAGAAAGACGCATGGGGAATCCGTGTTCGCGTCTCGTCCATCCGAATTGCCTTGAGGGGCTGGAATGAGACTAAGCAACGTCTGATCGCCACGTTGGAAGCTCTAGGCATTACCGTTCAATGGCATGAGGTCAGCATTGCTCGAGTGGACTTCGCCATGGACTTTCTCGCTCCACAGTTTGAGCCGGTCAGCGCAAATTTCGTGATGGGCCATCGGTTCAAACGGAACCAGCATGCCATCACTACGGAGTGGTTAGAAGCCGGCAGGACGGATCGCGTTGAGACCATCACCGTCGGCAAAATGCCAGGTCGGCAGCTTCAAATCTACGACAAGCGCGCCGAAGTCATGGCGAAGCGTGATCAGATTTGGTTCGAAGTCTTCAATTGGAAGCGCGAGAAAGAAGGTAAGCCGAAGATTGATTTCTCGGTCGCAGACCAAAGCCGCATTTGGCGGATCGAGCTTCGAGCAGGCAAGAAGCATCTAAAGGACGATTGGAAGTTAGCTACATGGGCCCAGGTCGAGGGCACCGCTCAACGTATGTTCCGCGGGATGCTCCGCGATGTTCGGTACGTCGTGCCCTCTTCGACCGATCACAACCGATCACGTTGGCCGCTGCATCCCATCTGGAACGCGGCTCATGATGCTCTAAAGGGCGACTTATTCGGCCTAACCACTGACATCCCGGAAGAGCACATCCAAGAAATCGAATTGGCACATTGGGAAGACATGATCCGCGCTCAGATCGCCGGGTCGGTCATATCAATGGGCGCCAGACGCAACATATCGCCTGAGAATTTCGATGACTTTGCAGCGAGACAACTCGCTGGCGTGCTCGATGCATACTCAGAGAACAAGAGCGAGACCAAAAAGAAACTGGCCAAAGCTGGCCGCAAATATGGCCTATTGTCGAAAGGAGAGCCGGAGCATGTCTAAGCGCATAAATAAGATGGATAAGCAGGTGAAAAAGCACTGCGGGTTCGTGTGGGCCGTCACCACCTTCAACATCTCCAACGATTATGTATTGGACCACATTCTATTCGACGGAGATGATTGCATTGAACAGTTTGAACTCGATGACGGAGAATTGGATCGCGAGGCTGCACTCGGGTTCATTCAAGATGTGCGAGAAAAAAGACGGCCTCTTCCAAACGGATGGCTGGAAGCTCTCAAAGAAACGCTTAGTCAGGCGATACAACAGGCGGAAGCTCGCGGCGACCTATTTGATAAAGAAGGTCACCCAGTTTGGTACGCTCCATTGCCTGCCGACTCCGATGGCTTCGGCCAGTTGCTCACTCTCGTTTCTATGATTGCTGTGGTCCGGGACTGCCCTGCTTTTCTCCTCGAAAAGCTCCCCTCTTCAAATTAGCACTCCGCTACGGATGACGAATGAACTGTCTTCGGAGCCGCCGTCGCTTGCTGATCCAATTGAACGTGGAAGATCAGGCCGTGCAAGGGTCGTTCGACCGGTAGGCTTGCCCTTGCACGGCCTGATCTTCTGCGTTTGGTTCGGTGAGTGATGGTGGAGACGAAGATTGACTGTCTTTGGTGAGCCTGAGCGCCCCGCCCCATAACCATAGTCGGGGCGAAGTGTGACCTGGCCGCGCCGCGCGCGCGCGCGTCTCGTTTATCGCCAAAAATGGACGCCCTCCGCTCACTGTCCTCCCCCCGCCCCCATCCCCGTGGCAATGGATCGGAAGCAGCCGGAACCACTCACGGAATCTGCCAGCGGCCAACCGGCCCCGGCTGGATATCTGTTTCGGCACGTACTCCACCACTCGCCCCACTCAGAAACCGGGAACCGTCAAAACATTGACAGTCTCCGTCCCTCACCGAGAGGACAGCAACAGGGAGCAGGAAGCTCGCCGACGCTCATTCCCTTTTCTCGTCGCGCCCATAGGATCGGATCACGCTACGGATTCGCACTGGAAAGCGGGTCGGCCCAAGTGAGGGCTTCCCCTCGGTCGATCTCAACCGCTCTTTTTCCTTTCCATTTCTTCGCTGCATTTCGTTGCCCTGTGCGCGAAACTCGCGCGCGCGCGGCGCGGCTTTCCACAGCTTATATTCTGACACTGGTCTGACACGGCGAAGCGCTACATTTTGCGCAAAAGAAAAGCCCCCAATTTCCTTTCGGAAATCAGGGGCTTGATGGGTGCGGGAGGTGGATTTGAACCACCGACCTTCAGGTTATGAGCCTGACGAGCTACCGGACTGCTCCATCCCGCGTCAGCTTTTGTCGGACCAGCCTATAAATCACCGGCCCAAAAACACAAATCCGGCCGCAAGGGGCCGGACAGCGTCGTGCACCGGCAATTGACGGCCGGTCACGTCCCGCCCGGAGGCGGAAGAAGTGAGGAAAAGACTTTGTCTGCAAGCTTTCTGGTTTTGCAACATGGCCCGTTTCGGCTGACCCGGCAGCGACTTACTCTCCCACATCTGTTGATGCAGTACCATCAGCGCTAGGGGACTTAACGACCGAGTTCGGAATGGGATCGGGTGTGGAACCCCTGCCATAACCACCGGGTCGGCGGAAACGGGCAATGGTGCAAAGACCAACATGTATCACTAAACTTACCACTTGGTAGGTCGGTGTTTTGATCCGAAAACCTGTATGCTGGTACGTTCACCACCACACACGAAGTTTCGCAAGATCAAGCCTATCGAGCAATTAGTACTGGTTAGCTCCACGCGTCGCCGCGCTTCCACATCCAGCCTATCGACGTCCTAGTCTAGAACGGCTCTCAAGGGAAACCTGGTTTTGAGGTGGGTTTCTCGCTTAGATGCATTCAGCGATTATCCCGTCCATACATAGCTACCCTGCTGCGCGGCTGGCGCCACGACAGGTCCACCAGAGGTATGTCCATCCCGGTCCTCTCGTACTAAGGACAGATCCTCTCAAGTTTCCAACACCCACGGCAGATAGGGACCAAACTGTCTCACGACGTTCTGAACCCAGCTCACGTACCACTTTAATCGGCGAACAGCCGAACCCTTGGGACCTGCT
>NZ_JAPYRE010000007.1 GCF_029936995.1 Henriciella sp. | reverse complement strand
TTTGATCGAGGCCGCGTTGCGAGACCGAATCTTAAGCCAAGGAAGAAACAATGGATCAAACCGTAATGACAGGCGATTGCTGCTCCGCCAATGAAAGCAGCGGCGACAGCTATGACATCATTGTCGTAGGTGCTGGCTCGGCCGGGTTTTCGGCTTCGATTAGCGCGGCCGAGGCCGGCAGCCGCGTGGCCATGGTTGGGCATGGCACCATCGGCGGTACCTGCGTCAATGTCGGCTGCGTGCCGTCCAAGGCGATGATACGGGCCGGCGAAGCGGTGCATGCTGGCACATTGGCAGCACGGTTTCCGGGCATCGAGCCCTGTGCGCACAGCGTGGACTGGTCAGCGGTCGTCAAGGGCACGGCCGATCTGGTCGACGAGATGCGCCAGAAAAAATACATCGACCTGCTGCCTTCCTATGAGAATGTCACCTATATCGAGGAAGGTGCCGCACGCCTGGTCGAAGGCGGCATCGAAGTCGGCGGGCGGATCATCGCTGCACCGAAGGTTCTGATCGCCACCGGCTCGCGCCCTTTCTTGCCGGAAATTGACGGGATCGAGACCGTGGAGGCGCTCGATTCCTGGGACCTTCTCAGCCTGCCCGATCAGCCCGAAAGCATCATGGTCCTGGGCGGAGGCTATATTGGCTGCGAACTGGCGCAGATGGCGTCGCGGCTGGGCGTCAAGGTTACACTGGTCACGCGTTCGCGTCTTTTATCCGGCGTTGAACCGGAAGTGGGCGAGGTGTTGACCGAAGCGCTGAAAGCGGAGGGCATCGCGGTCGAGACTGACCTGGCCTACCGCTCGGTGGTGCAGGGCGATGGCGGCGTCACGCTGACGATCGAACGGGGTGGAACGCCCGAAACCCTAACCGCAGAGCGGCTGGTGGCGACCACAGGCCGGGTGGCCAATTCCGAAGACCTCGGCTTGCGCGAGTTCGGCATCGAGACCGATGCGCGCGGGTCGATCAAGGTCGGCGCCGACATGGCCACGACGCGGCCGGGCGTCTGGGCGGCGGGCGATGTCACCGATCGCGATCAGTTCGTCTACATGGCGGCTTATGGGGCCAAGGTGGCGGTCAATAATGCGCTTGGTCTTGAGGCTTTGCGCTATGACAATGCTGCCATGCCCTGGGTCGTGTTCACCGATCCGCAGGTCGCCGGCGTCGGCCTCTCCGAGGTGCAGGCGAAGGCAGCCGGTCATGACGTCAAGACCAGCGTGCTGACGCTGGACCACGTGGCACGCGCCGCCGCCGCCCGCGATACCCGCGGCGTCATCAAGCTGGTCGCGGATGCGAAGACCGACCGCCTGCTGGGCGGCCAGATCGCGGCACCCGAAGGGTCTGACACGATCCAGACGCTCGCCATGGCGTTGAAGTTCGGTATGACAACCAAGGCGCTTGGCGAGACGATCTTCCCATACCTGACAACTGTTGAAGGGCTAAAGCTGGCGGCGCAGACTTTCGACAAGGACGTGGCGAAACTTTCGTGCTGCGCAGGCTGAGACCAATTTTAAACACAAGGAGGTCTCGCCAGTCCTGCCAGATCAGGTGACGTCCCTGTCATGGATGTCCGGGCGACCCGTTCACTCGAGGTTCGGCACAGAGGCAGGTCCGGGGGTTTCCGGGGAGGCGGATCAATCAGACTTGTCGCCCCGTTCCTCGATATGATTCATCCCTATCGCCTGCGACGGAAAGATATTTCACGGCAGCGTGCCAGCTCAGGAAGCGCAGCTGGAGTTTCACGAGCCATGGAAACGGTGTCACTTTCAACCGGTTGCAGTCATCAAACAAGGATCGGCACTGTGAATTGTAGTAGATGATTTCGACGCGATAGCCGCGATCAATATGGGCTTCTATCCAGTTTACGACCCCTTCCATGACGGGCTGGGTGAAAGGATTATACAGAAAAACGATCAGGTCACTTTCGGGCGGACTGTAGGTGGCCGCATCCTGACTGATGATCGTCCATGAAATCCCGGGAGATGATCTGAAAACCTGTCCGAGGTTATAGCGGGCAGCTTCAGCGATTTCGCCAGCAAATTCCACGCCGATCAGGCGATCGAATCCAAGTTCCGCCGCCTTGATCAGAACGCGTCCCTTGCCACAGCCCAGATCCAGAAATGTCGTCGAGCTGGCACGCGCACGACTGGGTTTAAGCAGAGCTTCGACAAGCTTTATAGGGGTCGGTTCATAGTCGATTGCGTGCGCTTTGTGTTGATGCTCGAAATCAAGCGTTTCGAGCGCGACGGAGGTTCTTGTGTCGATCGCATGTGTCGTGTCGAACCTTGAGTTGAATGTCTCATGATATCTGAAAATCAGGCCGGCATGGACGCGGCGGACCACGCCGGACAAACCATCCTCTTTCAGGGTCTGTGCTATTTTTGTTCTTGTCATTGTCGTCATTCCTGTTGCGCGTCAGAGAACGGTGTCGGAGCATGCCGCCTTACGGACCTGGAGGGATGTCCCGATGAAGCGTTTCAAGATCCGGGCAGCCGGGGCCATTCGCGTAAATGCTGCAGATTTCCATGATGCGGTGAGAACCGTCCCGGCCCCGTTTGACCCGGAAGACCACGTCATCGCCTTCAGAGAGGTCCGTCAGCTCAGCGTCGCCCATTAAAGCGAAACTCATGGTCATCGCGCCCATGGCGATGCCTTCGAAGGGGCCATGGTCGATGGTGACCCGGCCGTCGTCGCGATCAAGGGATGTGATCGTGCCCATGGCCCGCCCGGTATCGCCGGGCATAGCTTCATCTGCCTGTTCGAGCGGTTCAGGCCTGGTCTGGTCCGCAGGGCCGGATGCTGCCGGCGTTGGGCTTTCGGGGTCGCTGCAGGCTGTCAGGGTAACGGCACCTAACAACAGGGCGGTAATCAGAACTCTATGAATCATAGGGAGTTCCTGGTGAACAAATCGGGAGACGCAGGCATCCGGCCGCTGAGCGCGGCCGGAACCTGGATTTACAATTGTTCCGATCGAGACAGATGATCGGCTAGTGACCGGCGTCCTAATGGTCCTTGCCCGACATGCCGGACATGGACCCGTTTCCGTCCATTCCGTCGCAGCCCATCATGTCGCCACCTTTCATCATCGACATCATGGATTGCTTGAAAGCATCCGGATCGCCGCCGATCGGCATCATCATGGCGATATCATAGTTTTCGCTCTGGTCTTCCTTGAGCATGAAATGAACATTGTCACCTTTCTCGAATTTATCGAGCGCGACCATTTTTCCGACGTCGAAATCCATGGTCATTTCACCCCAGCCGATCTTCTTGATCGGATCGTGTGAAATATTGACGGTTCGGGCATCGAGATCGACGCTGTTGACGACGCCAAAGCCGGGCGCCATGTCGCCGCAGCAGCTCATGCCGGACATGTCCTTGTGGTTCATCTTGTCCATTTTCATGCCGGCTTCCTGGGCGAGCGCCGGGCCGATCAGGGCCATTCCGAGGATCGCGCCTGTGACGGTTGTCTTTTTGACGAGGGTTTTCATCGTTTCTTCCTTTGTGGGTTGTCTGGCGCGGCTTTCAGAAGATGCCCCCGATGCGCGCCCGGACGGGGGGATAGGGTGGATGGATGCGGGGCTGTTATTTCGACCTCAGATATTTGATGAGGGCAGCGATCCCGAGGACGAGGACGAGCACAGCAAGCAGCATGAAAATCATGCCGAACAGGCCGCAGCCCATCATGCCGCCGTCCATCATCATTCTGTCTGGTGAACGATCCTGTGCGCCCGCCGGCAGCATGGCGCCACTCAGCAGCAGTGGAATCAAAAGCGGTATTTTGAGTAGGTGTCTGGTCATTGTCTTTCTCCTTCGGGGGTGGATGAGCTGGACCGGTTATCCGGTTCGGCCTGGGGTAAATCTGATGGAATCTGCAGCCCGACCCGGATGTAGTAGATGGCCGGGATCACGATCAGGGAGAGGATGAGGGTTGAGGCCATGCCGCCAAGCATGGGCAGGGCAATCCGGCGCATGACGTCCGACCCGAGGCCGTCGGTCAGGAAGATCGGCGCAAGACCGGCAAAGATGGTTGTGACCGTCATCAGCTTGGGCCTGACGCGCATGGCCGCGCCCTTGCTGACGGCGGCGAAAAGCTGGGTCCTGTCAGAAGGGTCCGCCTTGCGGACTTCCGCGTCGATATAGAGCAGCATCACGACGGCCGTCTCGACAGCAATGCCGCCAAGCGCGATAAAGCCGACGGCCACGGCAACGGACAGATTGTAGCCTGCCAGCCAGACGGCCCACATTCCGCCGACCAGGCCGAATGGCAGGCTGGCCATGATGATCAGCGTCCGGTCGAGCCGACCGAAATGCAGCATCAGAAGCAGGAAGATGAGGGCAATCGCGGCTGGAATGGCAATTTTCAGCCGCGCATTGGCTTCCTGCATCTGTTCATACTGGCCGGAGAACTCCACCGCATAACCGGCAGGCAGGTCCACTGTGTCGGCAATAACCTGTCTGGCGTCTGCAACATAGCTGCCCATATCCCGGTCTGCGATATCGACGAAAACCCATCCGGTCAGCCGGGCATTCTCCGAACGGATCATTGGTGGGCCTTCCGTATAGGAGATGTCCGCCAGTTCGCTGAGAGGGATGTGGGCGCCGGAAGGGGCCGGCACGAGGATCTCTTCCAGGTCTCCGGCGCTCTCACGAAATGGCCGGTCATAGCGCAGGATGATGTCATAGCGTTCCCGGCCCTCGACAGACTGGGAGAGTGTCATGCCGCCCAAGGCTGTCTGGACCACGGACTGGAAGGCTGCCATGTCGATATTCCGCCGGGCCAGTTCGCCCCGGTCCGGCGTGATCTCTAGATACTTGCCGCCCATGACCCTGTCGGCGAAGGCCGAGCGCGTTCCGGGTACGTCAGAAACGGCCGCTTCAATGTCCCGGGCAATGGTTTCGATCTCTGTCAGATCGTCTCCGGTGACCTTGATGCCGATGGGTGTACGCACACCGGTCGAGACCATGTCCATACGGATTTTGATCGGATAGCCCCATGAGTTCACGAGGCCGGGCATTTGCAGCTTGGCATCGAGCTCATCGGTGATGTCCTCGACGGTCACGCCCGGCCGCCAGTCCTCCTTTGGTTTCAGCTTGATCCATGTCTCGATCATGGTGAGCGGTGCCGGATCGGTTGCCGTATCGGCGCGCCCGGCCTTGCCGAAGACACGCTCGACTTCCGGCACCGTCTTGATGACGCGGTTCGTCTGGCCAAGAATCTCCCGCATCTTGGTCGATGACACGCCGGGCAGGGTGGTCGGCATGTAGAGGAGCTCGCCTTCATAAAGGGCCGGCATGAATTCCGAACCGATCCTCTGGACGGGCACGATGACGCTGGCCGTCAGCGCGAGCGCAAGGGCGATCGTGATCCATTTGAACCTCAGGGCAAGATGGAGCAGCGGCTTGTAGGCCCAGACGAAGAAGGCGTTCAGCGGATTGGCTTCCTCGCGGCGAAAGCGCCCCCGCATGAGATGCAGCATCAGGACCGGGACAAGTGTCACCGACAGGATGGCGGCGAAGGCCATCGCATAGGTCTTGGTATAGGCAAGCGGACTGAAGAGCCTGAAGCTCTGACCGGTCAGGGCAAAGACCGGCAGGAAGGAGACCGTGATGATCAGGAGTGAAAAGAATATGCCGGGGCCGACTTCCTGCGCGGACTCGACCAGCGCCTGGCGGCGCACTCTCGGATCGGGTTTCGGTCCCAGATCCGCCAGTTTCCGGCTGGCATTCTCGACAAGCACAATCGAGGCGTCGACCATGGCACCGATCGCGATGGCGATCCCGCCAAGCGACATGATGTTCGCGGTGACACCCTGCCAGGACATGATCAGGAACGCGCCGAGCACACCAAGCGGCAAGGTGATGATGGCAACCAGCGACGACCGCACATGCAGGAGGAAGATCAGGATGACGACCGCGACCGCGATCCCTTCCTCGATCAGCTTGTCTTTCAGATAATCGACCGAACCCTCGATGAGGGGGGCGCGGTCATACACAGTGACAATCTCGACGCCGTCCGGCAGCCCGCGCTGGAGACTATGAAGTTTCTCCTTTACACGTTCGATCACCGAAAGCGCGTTCTCGCCATCGCGCATCACTACGATGCCGGACACGGTTTCCCCTTCGCCATTGAGTTCGACAATGCCGCGCCGGAGGGCCGGGCCTTCGACAATCCGGGCGACATCGCTCAGCTGGACGGGGGTGCCATCCTCCGCCTTGACCACGACCTGTTCGAGATCAAGCTTGTCATCGACATAGCCTGATGAGCGGATGACATATTCCGTTTCACCCTGTTCGAGCACGCGGCCACCGACTTCACTTGAGGCTGCGCGGACCGCATCACGGACACGGGTGATCGACAGGTCGTAACTTCGCAGGCGATTGGGATCGAGGAGAACCTGGTATTCCCGGACAAAACCGCCGACCGAAGCGACTTCAGAGACCCCTTCCACACCGGCCAGTTCGAGTTTCAGGAACCAGTCCTGGAGTGAACGCAGCTCGGCGAGATCGGTATTGCCGGTCTTGTCGACCAGGGCATACTGATAGACCCAGCCAACGCCGGTCGCATCTGGTCCGATCTGCGGTACGGCGCCTTCCGGCAGTTCGGACCCCAGCCGGGACAGGGCTTCAAGGACGCGTGAACGGGCCCAGTACATGTCGACATCATCTTCGAAGATGACATAGACAAAGCTGGTGCCGAACATGGATGAGCCGCGCACATCCTTCGTCCTCGGCAGACCGAGAAGATTTGTCGATAGCGGATAGGTGACGAGGTCCTCGACGATCTGCGGGCTCTGGCCCGGAAAATCGGTGCGAATGATGACCTGTGTATCCGTCAGGTCCGGCACCGCATCCAGCGGCGTTCGCTGGATGGCCATCCAGCCCGTCACGGCTAGCGCGGTGGCCAGCATCAGGACAATGAGTTGATTATAGACAGACCATGAAATGAGTTTGGCTACCCATGATTTCGAGGGGTCGTGCCCGGCGAGGTCTCTTGAATTATGCTCAGTCATGTCCGTCCTCTACTGCTCAGTAGCCTGGTCAGTGCCAGTCTCGCCGTCTTCGGTCGTCATCGACATGCCAGCCATCGGATCCGGCCAGTCGATCCGCTCTGCTTCATCTGCGCTGTAAGGATTGGCTGGTGCGCCATCCTCCTGCAGCCAGTACCGATCCGTTGCGGTGTCCCGGTAGAGCACCAGGCCGGCATCGCGGTAATGCTGTGGCATGCCTTCGAGCAGCCAGGGCGTCAGGGCCCCGACGAGGTCTGAGAGTTGCGTGGCAAGGTCTTCGCGGTCAGTGGCGTCCTGTGCGGCGGCCAGAGCGGTTTGCGAAGCATCCATGACCGGCGCCAGTTTCGTGTTCGCGTAACGGTCCCTCAGCACAGGTGCCAGGGCGAGGGCCGGGTCCACGAACAGCGGATCGATGTCATACCCATCCGTCAGCGCCTCGTGGAAATAGAGCGCCATGTCGGTAAAGTGATCGATTTTAGCCAGGGCTTCGCTATCCACCGGTATATCGGAGAGCGTTGTTTCCGGGCCAGCCGGGCCTGCTTCCGGAGCCTCCAGCTTGGAAAGGCCTTCTTTCAGGTTCGCTTCGCTGTCGAGCAGGAACTGGCCGCTGGCGACGACCACTTCGCCGCTTTCCAGGCCCGACAGGATTTCTGTTCGGCCATTGGCGGAAACCCCGGTGCGTACAGCGCGTCCGGAGAAGCGGCCATTGCCTTCGGCGATGACGACACGGGCGCCCTCACCACCAAGCAGAATGGCTTCACTTGGAACCGAAAGCCGCGGACGGCCACCGATATTCAGGCTTATGTCTGCATAGGCGCCCGGGCGAAGATAGCCTGATGCATTGTCAACTTCGATCCGGACATCGGCCGTGCGGGTTTTCGGGTCGATTGTCGGATAGATATAGTCGACCCGGCCCTTGCCGGGGGCATCGGGCGCGCTTGGAAAGTCAAGCTTTACCGGCATCCCTGTATCGACCAGCGGCAAATCGCTCTCGGGCACAGAGGCAATGACCCAGACGCCAGCATAGGATTGCAGGCGTAAGATCGGCGTACCGGGTTTGACATAGTCACCATTGCGAACCTGGAGCTCGGCAACCGTGCCGCCAGCTTCCGCATAGACCGGGACACGCTCAATGACCTGGCGTGTTTCGGTCAGCTGGTCGATGGCCGCATTCTGCATGCCAAGAGAGCGCAGGCGCTGGCGGACCGACGCGATACGCGCTTCGTTGCCGATCCTGAACGAGTTCAGATAATCCTTCTGCGCGGCGATGAGGTCCGGACTGTAGACCCGGTAGAGGAGGCTGCCAGGGCGTACCGCGTCGCCCTCGGCATTGACCGCCAGATCCTCGATCCAGCCTTCGAGCCGCGATACGGTAACATTCTCCAGCCGTTCATTGGTCTCGACTGTGCCGAAGGCTCGCAGTGCCCGGCTGAAATCCCTGGTCTCGGCCGGCGCGGTCCTGATCCCCATGGTCTGGATCATTTCCGGCGAGACCGCCACGCCCGAGCCGGTGTCATCGGCATAGACCGGGATATAATCCATGCCCATGGAATCCTTTTTCGGAACGGGCGACGTGTCCGGCTTGCCCATGGGATGCTTGTAGTAAAGGACTTCCCCTTTTGAGCTGGCCGGTTCCTGCGTCTTGTCGGCAGGCACCAGGTCCATGCCGCAGATCGGGCAGGTGCCGTCCGGATCGGTCGAGATATAGTGGGGGTGCATGGGGCAGGTGTATTGCTGCGTCTCGCTGGAGGCGTTCGGCTTTTCACCCTGGCCGCCTTGCGAGCCACCCGGTGCCCCGCACGCGGCAAGCAAGAGGGCAGCCGATGCGGTACCCATTATCAGGAATGTCTTTCTCATTGTGTCACCAGGAGCGCGTTGAGGCGCGCGGTCGCAGCGGCCTTGCGGGCCTTTTCAGCTTCGATTTCCGCACGGAGTTTCAGAATGGCGATCTCGCCATCGATGATCGGCGCATAGCCGCCAACACCGGATTCATAGGTGATCAGCTGGGCCTGGACCTCGTCTTCTACAGCGGAGATCTTGCCTTGCAGGACTTCGATACTGGAAGCGGCTGACCTGATAATCGCATCTCTGGACGCATATTGCGCCGCTGCATTTCGCGCGGCGGCCTGGTAACGCTGTTCGGCGGCCGACCGTTCAGCCCTGGCGGCCCGGAGTTTCGGAGCCTGTTTCTTTTCAGCCCAGAGCGGGACCGTAAATGTCACCTTGCCGGAGACCCAGTCATCACCGGCGAACATCGCACCTTCATCGCGTTGCTGGTAGGTGACCTCGGCGCCCCATTCCGGCTGCCATGCCGAGCGGGCCTCACTGACACCGTAATCGGTAACCCGGACCGCCGCATCGGCAACACGCACGGTGTGAAACTCAAGGGCCGCGCCTGACCAGTCTCTCTCAGCCAGCGGTGGAACACGGGTGGACGACGGCACAAGACCAACGAGATCACCGAGCTGTGCATCGGTCTCGGCTTCCTGCCGATCAAGATCGACAAGCGTCCGGGACACTTCTGCCCGTTCGCCTTCAATTTCGGCAAGGCGGTAGACGGCCGGACGGCCCGCATCGATTTCTGCTTCGACAATGTCGACAAGCTCGTCATATTTGGCATCTCGCGCTTCGGCGAGGGTTCTCTGTCTGGCTATTCTTCTCTTGTCAGCGAGAAGGACGATCAGTTCAGCGCGCAATGCCGCGTATCGGGCATCGCGAACCGCCTCGGTCTGTGCCGACATCGCACGGGCCTCACCGGCGCGGGCTTCACGGCCCGCGAGGTTTGGAAACTGTTGTCGGATGCCGACCGCCTTGTTGGTCGGCAGGTAGCTGTCGAATGACGGACTGAAGATCGGGAAATTGTTGATGCCGACCGAAATTACCGGATCCGGCAGGGCTGTGGCCGCGATAGCTCTTTCACGGCCGGCTTCGGCTTCATAGCCAAGGGCTGTTAGGCTGGGGTGGCCCCTGAGACGGGATTCCAGATCCTGGAAACTCTGGGCGTGGGCGCCTTTTGCCAGCACAACCGAGACAAGCGCGGTCGCCAGCAGGCTCCTGGACATTTTTGACATGATGAAACGGGTCTTCCTGAATTGTCTGAAACGATGGTCCGGGTGGCTTTCAGGCCACCAGAAATCATCGCTCTCAATTCAGGAGACGCTGTTTCAGGCTAACGGGCGTAAAGAGAGGAAGATCGGGCGCCGGAGGCGGGCCGGTCTTGAAAACCGTCCTTTCCGGGCGGAAGGCGACCGGTGGATCGGCAAGAACAGCGGCGAACACCTGGGCGGGCTCTGCTGCGGTCGCTGTCGGGTTAGCGTCCACCTGCGCCTGGATCAGCATCGGGCCGCAATCATTGCCCACCGGGCAGTCAGATTGAAGCGGGCTGTCGGACGGCACCTGGATGCGCTGTCCTGCAATCATTTCCGTGCAGGGATGTTCGGCATGTTGGCTTACAGAAGCCTGTTGTGCCGACTCCAGCATCAAGGGGCACGCCATGACGGGTTGGGCCGTCACCAGTACGGCCGCCACAATTATCAGAAGGCGCATCATGAGTTGCATGTGAGATCATCTATACGCCAGGCGCCTCAGCAAGTCAATACCCCAGAGGGGTATACTGTTACTTCTTGCGTCCGCCCAGAACCGCAACCAGTTCCTCGACCTTGTCGCGCCGCTCGGTCACATCGCTGCCTGTCAAAGCTTCGTCGACGCAGGTGGCGATGTGGTCATCAAGTATCGTGTGCTCCAGTCCGGCCAGTGCGGCCTTGATGGCCTGCACCTGGCGGATGACGTCGATACAGTAGCGGTCGTCGGAGACCATTTTCGATACACCGCGAACCTGACCCTCAATCCGGGACAGTCGTCGAATGGCGGCGTCTCTTGTGTCTGATTTCATCGTCAAATACCCCTGTCAGGGTATTATATGGAAAAGAAACGTGTTCGATCCAACCCTGATTGCAGCGGTATCGCGTCCCGGGCCCGGGAAAACGCAAGGCTCCAGGACAAATTAGGGGGAAGTCCCGAAGCCAAGCGCTTCAATGGATTTATGAACAGGTCGGTTTTCCCGCGGCAGTCCATGCTTTCATTGAACCGATATAGACATCGACCCTGGAGAAACCGCTCCGCATGAGCTGGGAGGCTGCGATGGTGGCGCGAGCGCCGGTCCCGCACATGACGGTGACGGGCTGGCCCGGATCGAGATCGTCGGCCGCATCGGGCAGTTTGCCAACATAGGCATGGCGGCTGTTCATGATGTGGCCGCTTTCGTACTCGTCGATCGTGCGCACATCGAGCAGGGTCCAGCCAGCCGGGGGGGTGTCCACGCGCGAGGCGACCGTTTCAGTGTCCACGAAATCCAGCATTTCGAGCGGACCATTCTTGACCGCCAGGGGCATTGTGCCGCTGACAAATCCGCTCACATTGTCGAAGCCGATCCGCTGAAGCGTCGTAGCAGCATCGACTGCCTGGTCCGCGTTGCGGGCGACCAGAAGCACGGGTTTGTCGCTTGGCAGCAACCAGCCAGCAAAGGCGGCGAGCATGCCGTGCGGGATGCAGAGCGAACCCGTGCGGTGCCCCCCGGCAAAGTCGAAAATACCGCGAACATCGAGGCAGATCGCATCGCCCGGATCGAGCAGCATGGCCGGGGAGGAGGGCTGCGGGTCCGATGGTGCGGCCCCGGTGCCTTCCATGTTCCCCTCTTCCATGCGCCGGAAGTAGGGTGGAATATAATGGTTCTCGGCAACCTTGGCGTCGATGAAAGCTTCCCGGTCCTCGATCTGCAGGCGTGGATTGTTAAGCTTCTCATGGCCGATCGACGAGAACTCCCGGTCGGCCATGCCGGAACCGCAGATCGAGCCGGCCCCGTGTGCCGGATAGACCAGGCACTGATCCCCGAGCGCTGTAAGCTTTGCAAGACTGTCATAGAGCAGGCCGGCGACTTCACGTCTCCGCTCGGGATAGAAGTCCGTCCGACCGACATCACCGATAAATAGCGCGTCGCCCGTGAATACGCCCACGGGCGCCTCGTCGAAGCTTTTGTCATAAAGCGCATAGGACAGGCTGTCATCGGTGTGTCCGGGTGTTTCGAGCACCTTCAGCAAGGCGCCACCGATCTCGAACGTGTCACCCTCCCGCGTCTCAGCTGCGTACTGGATCGGTTTTTCAGGGTTGGGCCCGTGCCAGACCTGTGCACCGGTTTCTGTCCTCAGGACAGGGGCGCCTGAGAGCAGGTCCTCATTCCTGTGGGTCTCGAAAACGTGCTTGATGACGGCGCCATCATTGCGGGCAAGCTCCAGGTAGACATCAATATCCCGTCGCGGGTCGATGATGGCAGCTTCGCCACCGGCGCTCAGAAAGTAGGAGAGGTGGGAAAGGCCTGGTGTCTTGATCTTTTCGAGTCGCATACTGCTTGGCTCCTATGTAAAACTCGGACTTTCCCGGCTGGGGAGACCGAGTGCACTAGTCCTCTCCAACATTGCTTCCGGCGGGCTGTACGGGATCCAGTTGGCCCTCGAAATCAGGCACGGGGCGGGTGGCGGCCTCGCTTTCGGTTGCTGCCGGACCGTTCGCGGCGATATCGGAGATCAGCCATTCCATTTCCTTGATCTCACGGCGCTGCGCGGTGATGATTTCATCAGCGAGTTTTCTCACGCGAACATCGTCAATATTGGCGCGTTCACTGGTCATGATGGCGATGGAATGGTGCGGGATCATGGCCTCCATGTAGGAGCGGTCTTCCACCGTGGCCTGGCTGCGAACGAGCCAGAGGGCCAACACGAAAACGACCGCCGCGCCGACATAGATGCCAAGATTGACCCGCCCATTCCTGTACATGTTCAGCATGAAGCTCAGCATGACGACAGCCATGGCCGCACCCATGATAAAGGCCATGTAGAAGCGCGTCTCGCTCCAGCGGACATGGTCCCAGGCATAGGTGTTCAGATACATCAGCCCGAGCATTATGGCCGCTGAGGTCGCAATCATCGCGGCAAACCGCCAATAGCTGGTTTTCATTTCCATTCTCAGGTCCTCCTTATACTGGCATGGGGTATTTTAGCCACTAACGGAGGATATACGCAGGGGGTTCCGATAATTTCTGAATTGAAGACGATCCGGAAACATGAAGCTGGAGTAAAATCTCAAGCGACCTGAAAGGAAGGTGTACCCGAAATAATGATGCGGACTTCAGGCCTTGAGTTTCCCTGATTGGTGCTCTGGCTGGCCGACACTCAGGATTGCGTTGAAGAACAGGTGCGGCTGACCGCGAAGGGAATTGATGAAGATCGCGGTCACGCTGGCGGCCATGGCAATCATCGCCCAGACAGGATACAGTAATCCTGTCGCGGCAACCGGGACTCCTATCCCGTTGAACAGAAATGCCAGAGAAACATTCTGAAGCATTTTGCGATAGCCGGTACGGCTGATTTCCCTGGCTTCAGAAACGTTGGATATCTGGTTGTTGAGTATAATAATGTCGGCGGCATCTATGGCGATGTCCGTCCCAGATCCCATGGCGACGCCGACATCGGCTTGCATGAGCGCCGGGGCGTCGTTGATGCCGTCGCCGACCATGGCTGTACGCCCACGCTCCTGGAGATCACGGATTAGGGAGGCTTTCTCTCCGGGCAGAACGCCAGCATGTACCTCATCGAGGCCAAGCTCGCCGGCCACACGCGAGGCTGTAAGAGTATTGTCCCCGGTTATGAGGATGGTTCGTATGCCGCTTGTGCGTAGCTTTTCGATCGTTTCAGCTGCACCATCACGGAGTGCGTCTCCAAATGACAGAAACCCCTCCAGACGGCCATCGCGCGCGACAGTTATGACCGTGCGTCCCATACCCTCAAGGGTGCTGATCCGGTCATCTATAGGTTTCAGGTCGATATTGTGTTCTGCCAGGAAACGCGGGCTGCCAACCAGAATATCTTGCTCGTCGATGCGCGCGATAACGCCTTTTCCAGGGGTCGCCTGAAAATCGTCGGTGTCTGGTGGAGTCAGGCCTGCTTCGAAAGCTGCTTCGACGATGGCTTCGCCAAGGGGGTGTTCTGAAGCGGCCTCCGCAGCAGCTGCGAGCGTCAGCAGTGCATCTCTGTCCCCGTTTAACGCTTCGACTTCATGGACGCGCGGGTGACCTTCAGTTAGCGTGCCCGTTTTGTCGAAAGCGATCTGACGAACGAGTCGATAGCCTTGAAAGGCCTCGCCGGTGCGCATCAGGATTCCCTTCTCCGCTGCCACGCCAGCGCCGCGGACGATCGAGAGCGGGGCCGATATACCGACGGCGCAAGGATAGCCCATCACAAGTACGCTGAGCCCCGCAAATACGGCGCGTTGAAGGTCTGCCTCAAACCCGAGTAATTGAGGCAACAGCGCCCAGCCTAAGAAGGAGAGAACGGATATAGTGAGTACCGAAGGCGTATATACGCTGAGAACGCGGTCGACCAGGTGAAGCAGCCCAGGCTTCAGTGCACGTGCGTCCTCCACTTCACGCACGACACGATGAAGGAAGCTTTCCTTGCCGACAGCTGTCACCCGCACCAGAAGAGTGCCGTTGCCGTTAACCGTGCCGCCGATGACCTGGTCGCCAATTCCCCGCTCGACAGGCATCGGTTCACCCGTAACGAGGGACTGGTCTACAGCGGAGCGACCCTCGACGACTTCGCCATCCAGCGGTAGTCGTTCGCCTGGACGGATACGCACAAGGTCCCCTTCAACGACCTCGTCGATCGGCATGTCTATGTCGCGACCAGCACGCCTGACACGAGCGGTCTCCGGCTGGAGGTCGAGCAGACGCTTGACCGCCTGGGAGGAGCGTGTCTTCACGATAAGTGAAAGCCATTCAGAAAAGATGTGATAGGTCGCCACCATAACCGTTACGGCGAAAAACGGTGCAGTCGGGTAGCCCGGGCTATTGAGAAAAAGTCCGATCACGCCTCCCGCCAGTCCGGCAAATGCCCCCGCTTCGAGAAGGACGTGCTGGTTCAGGATGCCTCGGCGAATGGCCTGCACCGACATTACCAGGATGTGTCGGGCGATGCCGAAGATCAGCGTAGCAGCCAGCCCACCGACGATCCATGGTGTGGTGCCGCCCAGTGCCCCCGCGCTCTTCAGGCTGAGGAGTCCCAAGGTGACGACGCCAAGGCTCGCGCTGCCACTTATTGCCCACCACAATCCACGTGACCGCAAAACCAGGAAAACGAAACCGACGAGACTGGCGGTCGCCAAGACTGGCAGAAGCCACGAGAAGGCACTAGCGGGTTCTGTAATCAGCGCGATGGACAGGAGACTGAATACAGTGGCGGTGAGAAACCGGCGACCTTCGGTGACGAGTTCACGTTCCTCTTCCTCGAAGGGGCGCAGTTTGTTGGGGTCATGAATGGAATACCCGATATCCTTGAGTGTCTGGAGAAGATCTCCTGGTTCGGCAATCTGTGGATCGTATTCGACCAGAGCCTGTTCGTGGGTGAGACTCACCGAGACTTTGTCGACGCCCTTGCGGCGGCCTAGAGCTTTCTCGACTGTGCCTGTACAGAGCGAACAGTGAAGTCCGCCGATGCGGGCGCGGATGCGGGCGCGGCCCGGATTTTCCGCAGGTTCTTCACTCCACGGCGCAGATAGCTTCTGGATAGCGGTGGTCATGATTGCGGTCCTTTCATACTGTGGCGGTTCCCGGGTCCATTGAAAACAACAGACCGAAACCGATTGACCATGCCCCGAGCAGAATAAGGACAAGACCTGCGACTGCGGGGTAACGTCCGGAGACGGTGGCAAGGCGGTCTAGAAGCCCCCTTGTGCCAGGGATCAGCACGATGACAATCAGCGGAAGCGAGAGTGCGAAACCGAAGACGGCAAGTGGCAGGAAGCCAGCCAGTGCACCTGCTTCCTCAGAGGCGGCTGTGCCCGCCAGCAGTGCGAAGAGTAATGGCGCTGCACAGGCTGGGATATTGAGCCCGAACAGAAGGCCAAGCCCGGCAGAGCCTCGTGCACCACTTAATTTTTTGAGGCTTGGTCCGATCGAGACCATCAATGTGCGTGCATGGCCAGTCATCAGCATGAGGCCCAATCCTGCATAAACGGCGCCCAGCAGAAGCCACGCGCTTTGCTGCAGCTCAAGGAATACGGTTCCCAGGATCACAGCAAGAATGCCCAGAAGCCCGATAAAGACCGCACGTGTTATGGCAAACAGCGCTGTCTCAAAGATCTTCTCAACGGCACTCTTGCCTTCAAGGTATTTCAGAAACACGAGACTTGAACCGATGGAGCACGGTTCGACAAATCCGATCAGGCCGAGGCCGGCTGGAATGACGACGAGGCCTGTAAGGCTGGATTCGATCATTTCTCATCTGGCTTTGCGGTAAAGCCCCCTTTGGAGATGACTGTGATCAATTCGTCTGTCGTGGCTGATGTCTGGTCATGAAGAACACGTGCGCGCCGGTTTTCAAAGGAGATCTCGACCTTGCGTACACCATCTACGCGAGACAGCAGGGCCTCGATCGTGTGAGCACAGCCATCGCAATGCATGCCGTTGATTGTGAACAGGGTCGTCTTCATCTCATCCGGAGCCTTCTCTGATGGTGTCTCTGATGTCATTTGCTCAGAGCCGCTGGGGGGCGGCTCCTCTTGCATCGCGTCGAGGATCGTACAGCATTCTACATTGCCAGCACCGGGACAGCTGGCGATCATTCCATCGAGCGCGGTTCGCATACGCATGAGCTTTCCGAGCTTCGCTTCCACGTCGGCTCTTTTTTCAATGGCACGGCTACGCACATCGGAGCAGTCGGCGCCTGGATCGGCGCGGAGTGAAAGAAGCTCAGAGATTTCGCGCAATGAAAAGCCGATCTCCTGTGCCTGCCTGATGAATCGGATCTGGCTGACCGTCTCGTCGTCATATTCGCGCATTGCGCCGTTCTCGGGTTTGAGAGGCTGGGTGATCAGACCCTTTCGTTCGTAGAACCGCACAGTCTCCACATTGACATCTGCTGCTTTCGCTGCCTGGCCGATAGTGAAAGGTTTCATCATATATCCCCCGAACCGCGCCTGCTGTCGTTCGCCGTCGCTAGCCTCTCGCCAGTTGTCAGGCATACTCCTGCTCGGTTCACGTGGATGTCTCTGCAGGTGCCGTTATACCGGCCCCGAGGAGCCAGCGAACCATGGGGAAGGCAGTTGCAAACCCCAGCAGGAGCCCGCCCCACATCACAAACCAGAATGCGATCGTGGTCGGTGGATAGCCAAGTACGAATGCGACAAGCAACATGGTCGCACCCATACCGGTATCGAAAGCGATGATGGCTAATGTCGAAAGTCTTGTAGCAACCCACCAGCGTCGGCCTGTGGAACGAATTTGCCCGGCCAGAGTCAGCGCCCGGTACTCGAAGATTATGAGTATTGGCAACGCGACAGCCGCGATCAGCAATATCATTGGCCATACCCCTTTTCCGGCAATTGTAATGCCTGTGACCACAACGATGGGGACGGCGATGAGGTGACCAATAAATGAGGCAGCACCCCCGGGAATAGTTTCCCTGGCTGCTGTTTCATCAAGGGTTAGCTCACGGGGTGAACCGTTGCGTTGCTGCCAGTGTTTTGTGACGGGTCGCCCCCATTTGTAGTAGGCAAACAGTGCGAGCGGACCCGCATAAACAGCGGTAATGGGCCATATCGCTTCCCAGCTTTTCATGGGCTGACGGTGTCCGCCAAGATAGGTGTCAATGAGAATAATAGCCGCGCAGAACAGACCTATGCCTGTGACAGACCAGGCAGTTATCGTTAGCCATAGGGGAATGGTCATCAGTTTATCCTTTCAGTCCTGACTCCCGGTGGAGGAGATGAGGATCTCGATTGGCCTGAGGGCGTCACTGGGTTTTATGTGGTAGTCCCTCGCCCATCGGTACGACCAGATGGGCGTATGGGGTTTCCGCCATCATGACCCAGGGTGTCCCACCGGACGGGACAGTGGGAAAACCCTGAAAGTAGGCGTTGTCCGGAACGATAAGCATGCCGTGCGGGGGGATATACATGCCATCCCAGCTCATTCCCTGAAGCATGTAGGCAAGGCCGATACGCTCGATTGTTGGTAGTTTCCCTTTGGTGCGTGCGTCCAGGTAGGCCCGGAATTCCGAGTCGGTGCAAACAGGGTCATTGCCGCTCGGCCCCGCTATTCTGCAGACCCATTCGCCCTCACCCTTTCTGAGTACCTTTCCATCCCGCGATATGACGGTCGCCTGGCGTGCGACGCTTTCGGGGGCAGCCGCCAGGATATCGGCAACGGATTCTTGCCCCGTATCATTATTGGGTTCGGCAGTTGCGGTCTGTGAGAGTAGAAATCCACACAGCGGAACCACCATGCTTTTCATTAATTTCGAGCTCGATAATCTCATTTTCATGTCTTGCCTCTCCTGAAGCTTGCTGACCCGGCCGGCCCGGTGAAGTTTCGCTTACCGTTGACGCGGTATTGAAAATTGTTGCGTCCTTGTCGCGATGAGGCCTTCGCACGGCCTGTCTTTCTGATTTCAGGATGCACCCTAAGCTCCGTACCACGGTACGGAGTCAAGTGGCATAAGCGCCGCTGTAAGGACGACATGCAATGAAAGGGTTTTCCGGTAAGTTCTACTGAATGTTCTGGCCAGAGATAACCCGGAAGTCGTGTTGTTAACTGACTATTGCAGGGGCTGGCGTGCGACGCTGGTGTCGTTGCTTTGGTCCGGAATTCCCAGCGATGTGTTTGCAGGGCTAAGGCTTTGATATCGATGAACTCGTTTTCAATACGCCCGCCGTCTGCTCTGCTCCCTGAAACCACTTAGCAACACATCACTGTTCGGCGGAAATCGCGGCGTTTTTATAAATTAACGTAATGGCGATATATTTGTGCCCAAAAGGATAAAGTGTCCAGCTATTATGGATCAATCTGGGTTCTTCTGGCAATGACTGGAGGTATGCTTCGCCGATGCAGTATCATGAAGTTTCAAAGAGAAATTGGGAAGAAGCCGTTTCCCTGTTGTGCGAAGGTTTCCCCGAGCGCAATGCTGACTTCTGGAATGCCGGACTACAGAGGTGGTCTAAAGTTGTTGGAGACCCTTTCGCAGGTCCAGTGGGAATTCTCACCTGTGACGAGGACGGTAAGGCGCAGGGCGTCCTCCTTACTTTCAGAGCACCCGAAATGTGGAGCTCCCACCAACAGATCAACTTTTCATCCTGGTACGTGAGGAAGAAATACCGCGCATTTGCCCCCATTATTCTCAAACGACTTAGCAATGATGAAACCAAAACCTTCACCGACTTTACCCCGAACAAGCCAGTGCAACAGATGTTGAGGGGGCTCGGCTACACTGAATATTGCCTCCGCCAGCTCGGTTATTGGACACCTGTTCAAGCGCTTAAAAAAGGTGCTCCGGCACTTCAAAAGGCAGAAACGATGCCTCACGTTTCAAGTGACCCAAGGCTCATGCGTGCGTTAGACGATCACTCCAAGCTCGGTTGTATTGTTTTAGGCATTCAAACGCGGTCTGCCGTCTCCCCAATCGTCCTGCGGCCCAAAACACGCAAACGCGCTGTGAAATCTGCAGAGATAATTTACTGTCCCGACGTAGCTCTGATTGCGGCCAATTTGCCCGGAATATCCCGACAGCTCTTAAGGCGAGGTATTTTGGTTCTGGAAACAACTGTTCCGGTTTCCATGGAGTCCCCCGCTTCTTTTTTTGATTGGGGAGAGGCTTCTGCTTTTGTGAAAGGTCAATGGCAGGCATGTCAAATTAACCAATTATATTCAGAAATCCCTGTATTGGGTATCTAGCGAGGGAACAATGATCGAGAAGCAGGTAAAAGCTACAGTAGAAAGCGGTGCAGATGTAGCAGCTAGGCAGGCAAGCGAGAAGATCGGGCTCTTTATTCTAGAGCGATTTCCGGCATTTGCCGAGACTTCCTTTGATGAGGCGACGCCGCTTCTGGACGAGGGTCTTATCGATTCCCTTGGCATGATCGAACTCGTGAGCTTTCTGGAAGAGACATTTGATATTGAGATGGAGGACGAAGACTTCCTGCCAGAGAATTTGGAAACACTCCGTTCACTTTCCAAGCTCGTCATATCGAAGCAATCGAGATGAAAACCTATCTATTGCACCACCTTCTTCTGCAGGAGCAAGACGTAAATAAGGCCGCTCTCCTGGCAAAGAATGAAGTGGTATCCTATGGACTATTTAGGAAGCGATCGAACGCGCTTGCAGCTGAGCTTTTCAAACGCGGGCTGAAGCCGGGCGATAGGTGCGTTGTTTTCCTGCCAAAAGTGCTAGCTGAGTGCTGGTCAATATTCGGCGTAAGCGTGGCTCAAGGTGTCGTGGTTCCGGTGAATTCGCTGCTTAAAGGGCCGCAAGTTGCTCATATTCTCACGGATTGTGAAGCGCGCTTTCTGTTGACCACCAGAGACAAATTTCATTCATTCTCACCAAGTGTCGTAGATGCTGAAACCTGCGAAGTTATTTTTGTCGACGAGCTGGATTTGGATGCAGGGAGCACCGCGCCTGTGGATGTTCGGATCGGCGAAGACTTGGCTGCAATCCTGTACACCTCTGGCTCGACAGGCCTTCCGAAGGGGGTAATGCTCTCACATCGAAACCTTTTGGCGGGTACGCGAATTGTGTCCAGCTATCTGAGAATAGGTCCCACTGACCGTCTCGCCTCAGTCTTGTCCTTTAGCTTCGACTACGGCCTTAATCAGCTTCTAACCAGCGTTGCGAATAATGCTAGCATTGTTTTAGTCCCGTTTCGCGTTGGAGAGGATATTGTGCGAGCGATCCGGGAGTTTGACATCACTGGCTTGGCCGGAGTGCCGACTGTTTGGTCGTTACTAATCGCTAGTGCACCTTCATTGAAACGGGAACCACTGCCGGGTTTGAGATTTCTCACTAATAGTGGGGGGGCGGTGCCGCAATTGACCTTGGACAGACTGCGGGAGAGGTTGCCGGAAACTGAGATTTTTTTGATGTACGGGCTTACAGAAGCCTTCAGATCGACGTTTTTGTCACCGAACGAAATTGATTCAAAGCCGGGATCCATCGGGAAAGCTATTCCAGAGTGTGAGGTGATGGTGCTACGCGACGATGGTGAACTGGCTCAGCCAGGAGAAACGGGTATCCTGATCCATCGCGGACCGACTGTGTCGATGGGCTACTGGCGCTGCCCCGAAGCTACGGCAAAAGTAATTAAGCCTAATCCGTTGAAGTCCCCTAATACAGGGGTCGATATGGTTTGCTACTCAGGCGACCGCGTGCGTATCGACGAGGAGGGCTACCTATATTTTGTGGGGCGTAACGACTCCATGATCAAGACATCAGGATACCGCCTTAGCCCGACTGAGGTTGAAGACGCTCTGATGATGACGGGCGCGTTTTCTAGCGTTTGCGTTTTTGGACTACCTGACAGTGTTCTTGGGCAAAGGGTGCACGCCGTAGCGACTGCAACTTCAGACGAGCCGGTCGAGACTCGGGCAATATTGAGCCAGCTCTCCAACGTTTTGCCACCTTATATGATCCCGAGGCAGATCGAGGTGATCGACAAGTTACCACAAACACCGAACGGGAAAGTCAATATAAAACAACTCGTCGAGGAGCGGAAATGAGCCGGAGGTCCTCAAAAATTCAGGCTCAGACTTCAAGAGGTTCGCATCCAGATTCATCCCTTGAGCGGCGCTTGATCGCAGAGCACTGGGGCGTTGAAGGTGGTGTTCTATGTATTGAGGGATGCCCTCTGCCGGATTTGATGACGCAATTTGGAAGTCCGTTATATGTCTACAGCGCCAAAACGATGCGACAGCAGCTAAAGCTTTTGCGGGACCATATCGGGCATGAGTTTGACGTGTATTTTTCGGTTAAAGCCAATCCAAATCCAGCTGTGCTCGAAGTTTTCTGTGACGAAGGTTCGGGACTGGAGATAGCGTCTGCTGGCGAATACATTCGTGCCGTGCGAGCGGGAGTATCTACGGATAGAATATTGTTCGCAGGGCCCGGAAAAACGGACGAAGAGCTTTGCTATGTCATCGAGCGTGGCGTCGGTGAAATTCATGTTGAGTCATTTGACGAGATTGCGCGATTAGACAGAATATCTCGCAGATTGAAAAAGGAGGTGGCGGTTTCTGCCCGCGTTAACCCTGACATTAGCGTTCAGGGCGGTGCGATGCGTATGGGCGGCGGTGCTACGCCGTTTGGCTTTGATGAATCGATACTGGATGAAGCGATTAGCCAATTTGGCAGCGCCAGATTTCTTTCTCTCAAAGGCCTCCATATATTCTCAGGAACGCAGATTCTAAAAGTTGAAACACTTCTCGATCAGTGGAACTATGGAGTTTCATTGGCTCGACGCCTGCTCGAGGGGGGCGTGCCGATCGAGACCCTGGACTTAGGTGGCGGTCTTGGTATTCCGTACTTTCGAAACGATCAGCCGTTGGATCTGCGATCGCTCGCATCAGGAGCACGTGTTCTGCTCGAGAGGATGCGTGAAGATCCCTACTTAAAATCGCTAAAGCTTGTCATTGAGCCGGGGCGCTTTCTGGCGGGACCGTCAGGTCTTTTTGCTACTCGTGTGACTACAGTGAAGGCCTCGCGGGGCGAGAATTTTACGGTTACGGATGGTGGTATGCATCATCATCTCGCTGCGTCAGGAAACCTCGGTCAAGTCATCAAAAGAGACTATCCCGTCATTGTCGCAAATCGACTGAATGAAGTTTGCGATACGGAGCAAAAAATTGTCGGACCTTTGTGTACTCCACTGGATACTTACGGTCGCAAAACGGTGCTTCCCAGCCCGCAAGTGGGAGATATGATCGCAATTCTGCAGTCAGGGGCATATGGGTTAAGCTCAAGTCCAGTAGGATTTTTGAGCCACCCAATGCCGGCAGAGGTTTTGGTCGATGGCACAGACGTTCGTCTGATTCGCCCGAGAGGGACTTTCGAACAGCCGATTTCGCCGTTACCATAACTTGATCCATCCCCTGAAATTCCGGCCATGAATCTTCAGACTCCTCGACACATAGAGGATGACATATACGTAAACAACGATTGTCCGAAGAACAGATCGTTGGGATGATCCGGGAGAACGGTTGGACAGGCGAAAATCGATGAACGTGCTGACAGTCAGTAAGGCCACGATCGAGCGCCCGACGTTTCGCTTCGGATTTTGCACTTCTTTGCCGCTATTCATTATGGTCGTGAAACCTCTATAGGCAAGGATGGCAAGCGCAACACCGGCCAGAATCTCCGCCAGAGGAGCCGGAATGGGCGAACCCGCTTTCAGCGGGCTGGAAGCTGAAACCGACCGCCCACAAAGCCACAAGCACAAAGACGAGTATCCCGCCTATCTTCAGGATGGCGGGAACCATGGACATGCTTCCGATCATACTGTGGCCAGCGATATTTATGGCAAAGGCAGCGATGATGAGCCCTCTGGCGAGCAGAGGCACAAGAAGCCCACCTCGATGTCAAACAGCTGCAAGGTGTAAGTGGTCAATGTGCGGGCCACCAGGCTTTCATTGATGATCATTGAAAAGGCCTTCAATAGGGCTTCGGTGCCGGTTATGACACCTGTGCGCATGCGACTGCGCCGGCGCCTGTCAGTGAGCCTTTGCTGTTCTGGCTGAGGAATTCATGAGCCGTCCGGCTCAGTCACAGGGCTGGTGCCGACATAAATGGCGTATGACCGTGTGCCTTTGTCGGAGAACAGCAACACGTTATAGAGATCGGGCGGATAAGAAGTTTCCATGCCTGGGGAGCCCAACGGCGTGCCGGGAATCGAAAGCCCGCTAGCGTTCGGTCGCTCGCTCAGCAGGCGGTTAATTTCCTTTGCGGGGACATGGCCCTCGACAATATAGCCGCAGACTTCGCCGGTATGGCAACTCATCAGTTCGTCGGGGACGCTGAGATGGGTACGGGTTGGTGTTAGCTCTTCATGTTTCCTCACGACGATGTGGAAACCATTGTCCCGAAGATAATTCACCCATGCCGTGCAGCCGCCGCACCAGGGGGGTAAACAGTATCAGTCTGAGCATTGGCCTGTGATGGGGCCAAGAAGAACACCCAACTCGCCATAAAAGCCATGATGAGCAGGACTTCGCTGGCACTTGCGAAAAAGATTTGTCTCACAACACCTTTCCTTTCACTCAGAGTTTCAGGCCTCGAAGCCGCAGCGCATTCGCAATCACGGAAACCGAGCTGAGGCTCATTGCGGCCGCTGCGATCATGGGGCTGAGCAACAGACCGGAGAAGGGGTAGAGGATACCCGCCGCAACCGGCACACCGAGTGAATTGTAGATGAAGGCAAAGAAGAGGTTCTGGCGGATATTGCGCATTGTCGCATGGCTGAGTTCACGTGCTCTCGCGACGCCAATCAGGTCGCCTTTGACCAGGGTCACACCTGCGCTCTCCATGGCAACGTCGGTGCCGGTGCCCATGGCAATGCCGACATCGGCCTGGGCGAGGGCGGGGGCATCATTGATGCCGTCCCCGCACATGGCGACACGCGCGCCACCCTTCTGGAGATCTGACACGATGCGGTGCTTGTCTTCCGGCGAGACGTCGGCATGGACTTCGTCAATGCCGACCTTTGCGGCCACGGCGCGGGCCGTATTTTCGCTGTCGCCGGTGAGCATGACGATCTTAAGGCCCTCGGCGTGAAGACGCTTGATGGCTTCAGGCGTGGTTTCCTTGACCGGGTCGGCCACGGCGACGAGTCCGGCAGGTTTGCCATCGACGGCGACGAACATCACCGTCTGTCCTTCCGACCGGTACTTGTCCGCGTCCGCGCCGAGATCACCGGACCAGGCCCCGATACGCTCCATCATCTTGCGGTTACCGATGGCCACACGCTTGCCGTCGACTTCGGCCTGTGCGCCTTCACCGGTGACGGACTGAAAGTTCCGGGCCGTCTGGTCTGGTGCGCTGTGCGTCTCCGCCCCGCGGACGATGGCTTCGGCCAGCGGATGCTCGCTCGAGCGTTCAACAGCGGCAACCAGCCCGAGCAGCGCTGTCTCCTCCAACCCATCTGCGGGCTGGATGCGCACAAGTTCAGGATGTCCCAGGGTCAGCGTCCCTGTCTTGTCAACGATGATGGTATCGACCTTTTCGAACGTCTCCAGTGCTTCGGCGTTCTTGATCAGGATGCCGTTCGAGGCACCCTTGCCGGTTCCGACCATGATCGACATGGGTGTCGCGAGACCGAGCGCACAGGGGCAAGCGATGATCAGGACTGCGACGGCGTTCACGATGGCGAAGGCCATGGCCGGATCCGGTCCAAATATGGCCCAGATGATGAAGGTGATGATCGATATGGCGATCACGGTTGGCACGAAAACCGAGGACACAATATCGACGAGGCGCTGAATTGGCGCGCGCGAACGCTGGGCGGCCGCGACCATCTGGACGATCTGCGACAGGAGCGTTTCCGCGCCGACATGTGTGGCCTTCATGACCAGTGATCCGGTACCATTGACCGTCCCGCCAGTGACTCGCTCGCCTTCAGTTTTCTCCACGGGGACCGGCTCCCCGGTGACCATGGATTCGTCGACCGGGGATCGTCCCTCGATCACTTCACCGTCGACCGGGATTTTTTCGCCTGGGCGAACGCGCAGGTGATCGCCAGCCCTGACTTCGGCAAGGTCGACTTCCTCGTCACTGCCGTCCCCGGCGATCCGGCGGGCGGTCGGTGGAGTGAGTTCGAGGAGCGCCCGGATTGCGCCAGAAGTGGCATGGCGGGCGCGTAGTTCGAGCACCTGTCCGAGAAGGATGAGTGTGACGATCACCGCGGCGGCCTCGTAGTAGACCGCGACCGTACCGCCATGCCCTCTGAAGGAATCAGGGAAAATACCAGGTGCGACGCTCGCGACCAGCGAGTACAGGTAGGCGACCCCGACCCCCATGGCGATCAGGGTGAACATATTGAGGCTACGGCGTTTCACCGAGTCCCATCCACGGGCAAAGAAGGGCGCGCCGGACCAGAGAACGACCGGTGTCGCCAGACCGGCCTGAAGCCAGACACCCCAGGATGGGTCGACCCAGCTTCTGAGTGGACTACCGGGAATCATCTCCCCCATGACAAAGGCAAGCAGCGGCACCGATAGCGTCAGGGCAACCCAGAAGCGCCGTGTCATGTCATCGAGTTCGCTCGTATCCTGTTCGGCGGTTACTGTTTCCGGTTCGAGTGCCATGCCGCAGATCGGACATCCTGTGTTCGACATTTCGCGAACCTGCGGATGCATCGGGCAGGTCCAGATCTTGCCAGCATAATCGGCAGGGACATTGTCATAGGCGTCGTCAGGTTTCTCAGCTACCGCATTGTCATGATGATGACAGGCATGGTCATGATGAGGTTGCTCGTTGTTGCTCATGGCTCTGACCTTTCGGCAGGGATGGAGACAGACGGTTTTGATCTTCAGACCGTTTATTGATCAGCCGATATGATCAATCCGAAACGCTGGATATAATACCCCTACGGGGTATGTGCAATGCAACTCCGAACAGAATTTTCGCCCCTGTTCGAACTATGGAGCGGTGGGCCGCCGTCTTCGCATGCTAGTCTGACAGCCTGCCCGATCTGCGCCGCCAGCGTTTGAGTTTCAGGGCTGGTTTCTCCACCAGGTGCCAGGAGGTGCCAGCGCATAACAGCACAAGTGGTGTCGAGATCGCGAGGAGGAGTGCTGGAGGCATATCCCGGTTGGACATCAGGACGCTTTGCAGGACCGGATAGTGCCAGATATAGATGCCATAAGAATAATCGGGCATCCTTGCGAAGCGGTATGAAGGACGTGCAACCAGCCCAAATTGCATGAGACACGCAGCAAGAAGAAGATTGGCGAGCAATTCGCCAACCGCGCTCCAGCCGAACAGGAGAAACGCAGCCAGCGCCAGAAACATGCCAACAGGACCCGGTTGCCGCAGCTTTGGAAAGTGCCAGAGCACCATGCCGATCAGGAAAGCGGTCGTGAACCGGAACAGGGAAATGACACCCGACGGTAACAGGTCGGCCAACGGTGGATGCTGGATGGCAAGATAGGCA
This sequence comes from Henriciella sp., assembly GCF_029936995.1. Lineage (GTDB taxonomy): Bacteria > Pseudomonadota > Alphaproteobacteria > Caulobacterales > Hyphomonadaceae > Henriciella. Next base: position 183,374 of record NZ_JAPYRE010000007.1, on the reverse strand, counting down.
AGCTGCGAAGCGACAAGCAGCGCCACTGTTGTCCCAGGTCTTTTCAGTGCCCCCAGCATGAATCCGATTGCGGCGAGCAGATAGGCCAGGACTTCATAGCGTATGGTCCAGAGCGCCCCATTGAAGACCGGCTCGGGTGAAGCATGGAAAACCCCGCCGGGGCTTGTCAGTGGATCGCCCATAAGAAGGGTGCGTGTGACATAGGCCCAGGGCTCTGCCTGGCCGAGATACGCGATCCCGCGAGGCCTCCCGAAGAGCGGTCCAAAAACCAACAGAAGCGCGATTATCAGCAGGATGAAGGCAGGATATATTCTCAATAACCGTGATCGGGCGTAGCTGGCGAGTTCGTTCCGGGTCGCCAGACTCTTGGCAATCAGCAATCCGGAGAGGATGAAGAAGCCGTTCACCGCCAGATAGCTGAAGGTCCAGTCATGTATGCGTGTGGGTTCATACCCTGTCGGAATCATCCATGCATGGCCAACAAGCACAGCGCCTGCCAGGAACCATCGCAACAGTGTGAAATGGTTCGTACCGAAAAGCGGATCCTGTTGAGGACCCGCTCCGGCATCGTTTTCCGGGGCCACGGTCTACCGCCGCGACGCTCTTGAGGATGAATGCGTGTGAACGACATTCCAGGCAGTGCCGATCTTACGGAAAAGCATGGTCTGCTTGCCCGTCCGGTCGAGCCTTTCTCCGCTGGATGCAAGGGTGCCCGTGACGGTCGTATCTGCCACAGCCCAAGCGAAATTGTCGCCCTCGAAGTGGATATGAATATTTGAGAAGCCCAGGTCGAGATCCGGTATCGCGTCCTTTTCCGGTTCGACATGATTTTCAACGAGATCATCGAGGCCGGTATTCCCGCCACCGGATTCGAAATACCTTGCTCCGTCCCAGTCCTGGAAATGAGTGCGGAAAGGTTCGCCGTTTCCGTTTTCCCAGCCTGTCTCGACGGCATTGATTATGTCGAGAATTGCTCGCTCGTCAGCAGAGGCGGGCAAGGGATCATGGTGGCCATCAGAGTTGTCATGTCCGGCAGGAACACCTGTTGGTGTGTCGGGACCGGCATGGGTGTCCTGATCGTCCGCCGAACTGGAATTGCCAGCAGAACCATGATGCCCGTCCGAATTGTCATGCCCGGCAGGCTTTGAATCAGGCGTGCCGGCTTCAGCAGGCTCTGGTTCTTCAGGCGACGAAGTCGCGCTGCCATGATGTCCGTCAGCATTATCGTGGCCCTGGCCAGATTCAGATCCGCCACCATGATCGTGATCGTGACCCGGGCCGCTCGCTTCCGGCAGGCTCTGCACACCAAGACCATATTTGTAGACAATGGTTCCGCCCCACCAGGCGGTGACCGTGAGGAGTCCGGCAACGATCACCGCCGCAAACGTGAAGAGGGTGCCCGGAGCCGAGGCCCTGCGGACCCAGCGCCAGGCTGCGAGTGCGAGCAGGGCAAGACCGCTTGGGACAGCCCAGTTCCGGTGGGTTGTCATCGCTTCATGCGAGGGGCCGTCATGCGCGACGCTATAGTAAGCCTGAAAGCCTGCAGCGATGGTTGCAATGACCGCGACGGACGCCAGTGCCAGCATCCAATCTGCTGCCGGGCGGAGATTGTCACGCATACGCCCTGCAGGCAGGAAAAGTGTGCCGATATAGGCAAGGGCTGCCGAGACACCCAGGGCATAGGTAAAATGTACCAGGATAGGGTGGATGTTCGGTTCGATCAGGTTTTCCATAATGGCCTCCTAGTACCAGGTCCGGAGGCCGATAAGGAAAACCGCCTGGTTTGCCTCGCCGCCTGCGGCTTCAATCATGTCGCGGGTCCCGCCAAAAGCACTTTGCCATTCGACGCCGATATAGGGACCGAATTCGCGGCGAATATCGTAACGGAGCCGCACACCGGCATTGAGGCCGGTCAGACCCGTCCCAAGTTCGCGTTCAGGGATGTCCTGTGCGGAGAATTCTATCTCCGCCCGAGGCTGCAGCACGAGGCGTTGCGTCAGGTGCAGGTCATACTCCGCTTCGCCCCTGGCCGTCAGGTCACCGTCCGTACTGAGGAAGGCGGCACCATCGACTTCGAACCAGTAGGGCGCGAGCCCCTGAAGGCCAAGGACCGCATGGGTTCGCCCTTCCGGTTCAAGGTCCTGACGCAGACCCGCCTGAAGGTCGAAGTAACGGGTAATTGCACGCGACCAGAGCGCCTGAACCTCCGCGTCCTCTATCTTGCCGGCATCAAGGGATACATCGCCTTCTGTTTTAACCCAGAACTTGTTGATGTCGCCGCCATACCAGCCCTGACCATCCCAGAGCAGCGTGTCCTCATCGTCTGCAAACTGGACTTCGAGCCTGTCGGCCATGATCATGAAAGCCGGTTGAGCACCGCCTTCCGCCTGAATGTCCTTGCGAGCCTCGGTCATGGCTTCTTCGCCATAGATGGCTTCAGCCTGATTCCAGGGCGCCGTTTGTGGTGCGTCTTGTGCGAGGGCTGTTCCAGAGCCAATAAAGGAAAACGCGGTGAGCAGGGTCAGGCCTGTCGAACGGAAAGTCATGAGTGTACCTCCCCGTGATTCATGTTCTCATGATCCATGGACGCGGTCCCGGTGTCAGCCGGAGCTTCCGGGATCACGCTCACGACCTGCATCATGCCAGCGTGCATGTGGTATAGAAGGTGGCAGTGAAATGCCCAGTCGCCGACATGCTCCGCGGAGATGTCGACACTGACCTTGTCTGCCGGTTTCACGATCACCGTATGCTTGCGGGGAAGATGATGGCCGCCGCCATTGACGAGATCGAAGAACATGCCGTGCAGGTGGATCGGGTGCGGCATCATGGTGTCATTGATCAGGGTCAGGCGAACCCGTTCACCTTCATAGAATTTGATGGATTCGGTTACCTCGGAAAACTTCACGCCATCGAAGGACCACATATAACGTTCCATGTTCGAGGTCAGATGAACGACGATCTCCCGCCCGGGCGGTCTGTGGTCCTCGTTCATCTCAAGTGCACGCAACTGGCTGTATGTGAGCGTGCGGTGAGGAACGTCATCAAGACCAATCCCCGGTTCGTCCAGCCGGCTCATTGGCATGGCCGCGACATTGGCCACCCCTGGGCCGCGCTGAATGTCGGCCTCAAGCTTTCTGGCGGGCTGGACGGATGGTCCGTGCGGGTCCGGCTTCATGGCCATGTTGCCCATCTCGTGACCGCTCATGCCGCTATGGTCTTTGGTGCCGGACGTCATGTCCTCACTGGCATCATGATCCATGCCTGACACATTGCCATCGTCCATACCGGACATGCCGCCCATCATGCTGTGATCCATACCCATGTCCCGCATTGTGAGCATTGGAACCGCCCGCATCTCGGGTTCTTCTGCCCGCATTCCCGGACGCGGGCCCAGCGTAGCAACAGCCTGGCCTGAACGATCGATGGACTCTGCCACAAATGCATAGGCGCGTTCTTCGGTGGGCTCCACGATGATATCGTAGGTTTCAGCCACGCCCATCTGAAACTCATCGGTCTCGACAGGCTGTATGTTCAGCCCATCAGACTGAACCACGGTCATGGGCAGTCCCGGTATCCTGACATTGAACAGGGTCATGGCCGCGGCATTGACAATCCTGAGGCGAACTTTCTCGCCTGGTCGGAAGACCATGTTGAAATTGTCTTCTGTCGACTGGCCATTGATCAGATAGGTATAGGTTGCCCCTGTGACGTCAGCGAGATCACGCGGGCTCATGCGCATCTGTCCCCACATACCACCAAGACCTGTCGGTTCGGTGAGGGTCGGTTGATTGAAGTTCAGGCTTTCGGCATTTTTCTTCAGCTTGCCGTACAGCCTGTGAGGGCTGGTAAAACTCCAATCGCTCAGAACGAGAACATACTCCCTGTCATACGCGACAGGATCGGCATCTTTTGGATCAATCACGATCGGACCATAATGTCCGAGCTGTTCCTGTAGACCGGAGTGAGAATGGTACCAGTAGGTGCCATTCTGCGGAATCCTGAATTTGTAACTGAACGTCTCGCCGGGCTTGATTCCCGGAAAACTGACTCCTGGAACACCGTCCATGTGAAATGGCACCAACAGTCCATGCCAATGAATCGAAGTGTCTTCATCCAGCCTGTTGGTGACGTTCAGCGTGATATCGTCACCCTCCCGGAACCGGAGCAGGGGAGCCGGCAGCGTGCCGTTTATGCCGGTCGCCAGGCCCGCCTTTCCGCCTACGCGCACCGGGAATCTCGATATATCCAGGTCGAATTCGGTGCCGGCGAGCGAGGGAATTCCGAGATTTCCGCGGCTCGCTGATCTCGCCCAAGCGGGCAGGAGGCTGGTAGCCCCGTAGGCAGCGCCAGCACCAAGCCCCGCCTGTAATACATGTCGTCTGTTGAGCACGTCGATCTCCGTGATTTGAGTTGGAATGCGTCGGGCCGCTTGCGCGGCGCGGCGCGAACTCAGTTCAGAAGACGGGTTTTTAGCGTAACAGGAGTTTGAAACTTCAGCACCGGTCTGCCACCATATCGTATGGCGATTGCAATGCTGCGAGACCAGAATGCCGGCATGAGGCGTGACGTTAAGGGCAGGAAAACCGGTTTGCTCTCGCCAGGCGATATCGTCTTGGCGGCTGCTTCAGGTTGCGCGACAGCGGCGGCGTGCTGATTGCAGTGACGGCGATCTTTCTCGCATGGCGCTTCACGGTCGTTCGTATGGACCTGGTGAGAATAAGGGGAAACGCCTTCCGCCGGATCGGAAAATGTCGAACTGAGATGAGGGCAGCCGCAGATCACCTGCGATAAGGTGAAGAGTATCGTTACGAGCGTTGCGGCAAACACGTTCATACGCGAACCATATACCCCATGGGGGTGTTTTTCAAGCAACACTTTTGTCGGCAGAAAATGGAGTGCCCGACATTCCTGGAGCCGGTGTCACATCAGGCTTATGGACCGGTTCAGGAACGCGCTAGCCGATCAGCGCCTTGATTGGCATCCAGAGTCCCATGGCCATCATGACAAGGTTTTCCGAAAGTGAGATGAAACCTAGCGGGACGTTCGAATTGCCACCGACACAGGCGCATTTGAGCTCCCGCTTGTCGATATAGACGGCCTTGAAAACCGAAATGGCGCCCACAGTGCCGATCAAGAGGGCGATGGGGGCACCGATCAGGCCCAATATCCCGCCTGCGATCATCAATACGCCGGCAGTCGCTTCGCCAACTGGATAGACGTATCCATATGAAACCTGTTTCTGGGCCAGGAGATCGTAGTTCAGGAACATGGTCGAGAAGCTTTCGATATCCTGAAGCTTCTGGACCGCCAGTAAAGTCATGGCGAATGCGGCAAACCACTCGATGGTCCGGATGGTGATAAGAGTACCCAGCGTGCCCCATGCAACCATTAGCGCCATCAACGCACTGACCCCGAATATGACGAGAACAGGCGTGTAAGTCGTTTCGTCCGCATTCTTCCGGTAGTCGGTAAAGCGTTCCCGAAGTTCCTCATAGCCGCCCACGCGCTCGCCATTGATGAAGGTTTGTGGTGTCGTGTTGACATTGTGTTCGCGCTGAAAGGCGTCTGTTTCCTGACGGGTTTCAAGGTGGTGGTCTTCAACCTCGAAACCCTTGCGCTTCAGAAGCCATTTGGATTTGAGCCCGAAAGGGCAAAGGTGCTCGTCCATGACCATGCGATAGAGAATGGCCTTCTCGCTGCTTGCCTGGGACATCATGCTTACTCCTCTCCAACATTGCTTCCGGCGGGCTGTACGGGATCCAGCTGGCCCTCGAAATCAGGCACGGGGCGGGTGGCTGCCTCGCTTTCGGTTGCTGCCGGACCGTTCGCGGCGATGTCGGAGATCAGCCATTCCATTTCCTTGATCTCACGGCGCTGCGCGGTGATGATTTCATCAGCGAGTTCTCTCACGCGAACATCGTCAATATTGGCGCGTTCACTGGTCATGATGGCGATCGAATGGTGCGGGATCATGGCCTCCATGTAGGAGCGGTCCTCCACTGTGGCCTGGCTGCGAACGAGCCAGAGGGCCAGCACGAAAACGACCGCCGCGCCGGCATAGATGCCAAGATTGACCCGCCGGTTCCTATACATGTTCAGCATGAAGCTCAGCATCACGACGGCCATGGCCGCACCCATGATGAAGGCCATGTAGAAGCGCGTCTCACTCCAGCGGACATGCTCCCAGGCATAGGTGTTCAGATACATCAGCCCGAGCATTATGGCCGCTGAGGTCGCAATCATCGCGGCAAACCGCCAATAGCTGGTTTTCATCTTCATCGTGTTATTTCCTCGATACCTATGGGGGGTATAAGATCACCAACGGAGGAAACCCGGACTGGTTCCGGGATGTGATATGAAGAAAGGCAACGTAGTTTGCATGGCCTTTTCGTAACCACGCGTCCGCGTTCAGGAATTGTCTATCGGATCAGAGCTGCGAGCTCTCGGTCTGACAAAAACGGACAGCCATTCACGTTCGTCGCAGACCGTCATCGATGGGGGACGCGGTATTGCACGGTTGCGAGAACGCTCATTCCGTCACGCGTTCAGACGTTTACTTTGCGAGGAATTCGCGGCATGCCGAAATCGCATTCCAGGGTTTCCCTGTCCCAGTTCAGCAAATCGGCCGTCACGGCATAGGTTGACTGAAGAAAGGACAGGAGATCACTCTCGGGAGATGCGCTTTTCCTTATTGCCTCATATGGCAGCACAAATTCTCCAAGCGATGGTTCAAAGTAGGCGGACGCTGGCGTGACCGCATGATCTGAAAAGTCAGGCGGGACCGGATAGGCGTAGGAATAGAACATAGGTTCATCGACATCACCTCCGCCTGGCCAGAACCCAGCAGAAGACACTTCATGGCTGTAAGCCTCTTGTGTGATTTCGTCGGGCAATGCTGGAACGCCACCTGGGTGTAATGGAGCCTCTTGGCCAGAAAAGCGCGTGACCGCAAGATCGAATGATCCCCAGAACAGATGCACAGGCGAGACCTTGCCAAGAAAGCCGGTCCGGAACTTCTCGAACACCTGGCTGATCAACAGCAACGCCCGGTGGTATCGCCCGACAGCGCCTCTGTTGTAAGGGCGCACAACATCATCCTGGCTAAAGGGTCTGGCGTCCGGGATTTCGTTGGGCGCGCCATGTATGTCCATGTGGCCTCCCAATGTTTCAACCAGGCTGGTCGTCCTGGTCAGGAAATCCGCAACACTCATATCCTCAAGATCGAAATGTTCGGTACGGTCCGCACTCTCACCGACAAGGCGATGTTCCTTCAGGTCGAAAGTCAGCGTGATCGAGTTATTACCGTCCGGTACCGGACCGGTCGTGATGCCCCGTGGCGTGACATAATAGGTTGCGTGCCAGGCGTGGTTGATCCACGGCGTATGGGCGAGCCGGTACTTGCCAACAATCTGCGTCCACAGATGAAGCGCTGCACAAGTGTCTGCCCACTCGGCATAAGGCAGGACTGGCCAGTCATTCGCCTCGGAGATTTTTCCCGCCATTTCAGCTTTCCTTTTCCGTCAGCGTTGCGATTGTACAAACCTGGTGAAGCCCAGAAGAAATCGCCGCAGGCGCTCCAGTGTTTTTTCATCTGTTAGTTCGCCGGTCTCGCCGAAGACATCGGCAGCCCGCGAAACCATCAATCGACCTTCGAACCAGGGCCGGGTGCCCAGCGTCCGCAGAACGCTCAGCCAGGCATCCTGCGCAAGCATTGTTCCAAACCCACCCGGGGACGCTCCCGCAAGAGCAACCGGTTTGCCGCCGAATACGCCTAGGATATCTGCTGATGGCCGGCTCGCCCAGTCGATTGCATTCTTGAAGACACCGGGGATGGAATTGTTGTACTCCGGTGTGAAAAGTATGAGTCCATCCGCAGCGCTTATCTTTTGCTTCAGGTCCTGAACGGCTGGCGGTATCCCGTCCGTTGCCTCGTCATCCCCATTATACAGCGGGATGCCCGATATGGAGCCTTTTTCCAGAACAGCTTCGGCAGGCATCAACTCCTGCGCGGACCGCAGTAGAGCACTGTTGAGAGAACCTTCCCTGAGGCTCCCTGAGAGTCCCATTATCCGGATCATCTGGCTTTCCTTTAAATTGTGCTCGACGCCTCTTGTTCTGGAAGGAACTCATGTCCGCACCGCGGGCATGTGCATGCCCGTGTCTGAGGAGCTTCACGTTCAATTTCCTCGCGGATCTGTTCAGCAACCTCCCGGGACACGCCAAGCCGTTTTCTCTGAAGTTCTATCTCCAGTCTCTCATACTCGTCCAGTTCGCCATCGGCGAATGCGCGCCGGTAAAAGGATTTCATGTCGTCTCGCCGGCGGCGAACATGATCTGCCAGGCCCGAGGCGATGATACCGGCCGGAAGCGCCGCCACGCCTATCCCGATAACTGTGACAAGGCCGCCAAACATACGGCCCAGCGGGGTAATTGGCGTTACATCACCATAGCCAACGGTCGTCAGGGTCACCAATGCCCACCACATGGATTCCGGTATCGATCCGAAAGCTTCCGGCTGCACATTGTGCTCGACAATATAGGCACCGCTGGCGGCCAGGATGAGCATGATGAACAGGATGAAGAACCCAGCAAGCAGCGTGCTTGCCTCTTCCTTCAAGACAATCAGAAGGAGGTTCATCGCGCTGGAGTAGCGCGTCAGTTTGAATACTCGCAACATCCGCACGGCGCGCAGGAAGCGAAGATCTACGCCGATAAAGTGAGCCAGGTAGAAGGGCGCGATCGCGAGAAAATCGACAACAGCCATCGGGGTCAGCATGTAGCGTAGCCGTCCCCATCTGCCCTGGTAGCGCAGGTCTTCGCGACTGACCCACACACGCCCGACATACTCAACAGTGAAGACACCAACCGAGAAGGTGTCGAAGATTATGAAAGCGACCTTGTTGGCTTCATAGATCCCGGGAACGGTCTCGATTGCGACGACGACAACATTCAGGGCAATCAGAACGATCAGTGCGATGTCAAGATAGCGCGACAGAGGCCCACTCTGCTCGGTACTTTCCAGCAATCGGTAGGCGTTCGCTCGCAGGCTCATGTCAGCCTCCCTGCGCCTACAGCGCTTGCACGGGTTTGTGCGCCAGTCTTGCGCGAAGCAGCGGGATCAGAATCTGACTGAACAGCGCTGTCCCCCAAAGCATATTGCCGACAATCGAGGGAACGTATGGCACAATGAAGAATGTGGCGATGCTGAGCGCGATACCGAAAGCATGGAGCAGTGGCGTGGCGTACTGGTGGATGTCGGATGGCTCTGTGACAGACTGAATGATCCAGACGGCACCTATATAACCAGCCAGACCGATACAGCCGACGGCCCCGTAATCCACCGGAAACGGGTCCATGAAGCCGATCTTCACCTCGCCCGCGACGGCGACCCCGATCATGACCCCGCACAGCATAAGGAGAAGGTGCGCCAGCCACCAGATAACCAGGGTTGGGGTTCGCTCATTCCTTGGGTGGCTGTTGCCGACGGTTTCGAAATAGACCCAGCAGGCTGCAAAAATCGATAGTCCGCCGATTATGAAATTGATCAGGATATCCGGCGTTACCTTGTAGACGCCCTTTTCCGACAGGGTGACAACGAGTTTGAAAAAGCCCTCGCCAAGGACGATCAGTGTGAGCAGCGCAAAACGTTCTGCGAGATGACCAAGTCGCGGCACGAAACGCTCAAATCTCAACAGACCGACAAGAGGGAGAGCATATAGCAACTGGATTGAAATCACGCCGATCGCGAAGACCCAGAACGCAGCCGGCTTTGGCAGGAAGGCGGAAAGCGTGAACACCGCCGCCAGCACCAGGAAGTTTCTTCCCATTTCCCGCGGCAGGGCCGACGCGTCTTCTCCAATATGCTGGACACGGTAATAAAGCAGAGCCAGCAAGGCACGGTTTACTGCGAAGGCCAACGCAAAATAAGGCCAGCCATTGCCCGTAATGGCGGGGATCGCCGCGCCCATGATCATGACTGTACAAATGAGGACAGCCATTACGACGCGATGCCACGCATCGGTACTGATGTAGAGGGAATTATAGGCGCTCAGATCGGCCCATGCGAACCACAGCGCTATGAAGACACCAGCAAATGTGAGCACACCCTGAATATCAAGGTGATGGGAAAGATAGTTTCCAAGAATGAAGATCGTGGCGACGTGGATCAGATCGTAGAACAGCTCGACCCAGTGCACATGGTCGCTACGTTCACCTGCCTCGAAGTGATGCTTTGGCTTCGTCCAGAGTGATTTTGCGCCTTCGTGCGACATATGGCGTTCCCCCTCGTGCAAACGCGTGAATGCGGCTGCTCTATATTTTGCCGTCCTTCATCAGTTCGAAGCGCTTCGGAAAATACCATTGCAGGACGCTTCTGAACTGGTCCGATGCGGGTCTGGCCCAGTTGCGCATGAGTTCTGATCCAAAGGAAATCGCTGTCACCGGTTGCGCGCCAGCCTGGATCATCCGATCGAATGCCCGGTCGTGGGAAACAGCAGAAATTCCGCCAACCGCGTCGGCCACAGGATAAACCTCATAACCTTCAGCAAGCATGTCGAGCGTTGGAAAGGTGAGACATACTTCTGTCCACAATCCCGCCATCACGATTTTCTTGCGGCCGGTCGCCTCAACGGCTTCGCGGAAATCCTTGTCCTCCCAGGCATTCACACCCGTGCGGTCGATCTCCTGAACGCCCTCGAGTTCCGCCATGATCTGTTTGGCGGTCCCCTCATTGACCCCCATGTCGACGCCGACTGTCGAGACGATGAGCGGAACATCATAGGCTGTAGCAAGCTTGCAGAGGGCTATGACGTTCAGATCGATTTCCTCATGAGAGGATGACATGACCGTGCGATACTGTTCCGGCTGATAATCGATCAGGACCAGTGCACAGTTCTCAGGCGCAAGCAGATGATCCGTTTTCGGCGCGCGGATCGGCTCCGGTTCAGTTTTTGGCATGGTCACCTCCTATATCCTGGGCTTTGCGCCCGGCTCGACCGTCATCACATCGCGCCATTCACTATGCTTTTCGTAGCGCGCGCGAACATAGGGACAGAGAGGAATGATCTTGAAGCCATTCTCCCTGGCATCGGCAATCATGAAGTCGACGAGCGCGGCGGCCGCGCCCGTCCCCTTCAAGGCTTCCGGGGCCTCAGTATGATCGGCACTTATCAGATTGTCACCGCGATGGGTGAAGGTGAGCTCCGCTTCGGCATCGATACCGTCAATGCGCGCAACATACCGTCCGTGCTGGGCACCTTGTTCTTCAAGGCTGACCGTAATTTTTGACATGTTCAGGCTCCTTTAGCCATCTGGAAGCGGGGCAAACTCCTGATCGTCGCCATCAGGAAGCTTCATCCGCTGCTGTCGCCAGTCTTCCTTGGCCTGCTCCAGCCGCTCCTTTGAAGACGAGACGAAATTCCAGAACAGGTGACGTTCCCCGATCGGCTCGCCGCCGAGCACCATGACAACAGAGGGCTCACGAGCCGAAATGGTCACCGGGTTTCCAGCAGCCAGAACCGCCATGGCGCCGGCTGCAAGTGTTTCGCCGTCAATCTCTACTGCCCCTGAAGAGACATATATAGCCCGTTCTTTATGCTCAGCCGGCAGACTTCGACGCCCCCCGGCAGCCATGGTCCAATGCGCGTAGAACATGGGAGAATGTGTCTGGACACCAGCCGTCACGCCTTCGAGCGACCCGGCAATCAGACGGCCCTCTACACCGTCTTCCGAGAAGATGGGCAGATCCTCCCCGGAATGGTGGTAAAAGGCCGGCTCGACCTCCTCCTTGTCTTCCGGCAGGGCGACCCAGGCCTGTATCCCAAACATGTCGGCGCCATGTTTACGCGCATACTCGAAACGTTCGCTATGCGTGACCCCCCGTCCGGCGACCATCCAGTTGACTTCTCCAGGGCGAATTTCCTGATGCACACCCATACTGTCCCTGTGAGTCATTGCCCCTTCGTAGAGATAGGTCACAGTTGACAGACCGATGTGGGGATGCGGGCGCACGTCAAGCTCACGTGGCACGCCCGCCTTCAGGAAAAGTGGCCCCATCTGGTCGAAAAAGATGAAAGGGCCAACCATCCTGCGTTTCGCAAAGGGCAGAACGCGGCCGACTTCGAATCCGCCCCCCAGGTCCCGGCTACGTTTATCTATGACAAGCTCTATCGTCATAATGTGCTCCACATGTTTGCAGCCGCCAGAGATTACCCACCCGGAGCGTCGCTCAGGGTAGGCATGACTTCAAGCGGTAATCATTCCGAACCGGCCTGAACGGAAGTCCTCAAAGGCCTGTTGAATTTCGTCCACCGAGTTCATCACGAACGGGCCATGTCCGACGACCGGTTCATCTATCGGCTCTCCCGTCAGGACGAGAAGCATGGCGTCGGAACGCGCAGAAACTGTCACTCCCGTCCCGGCAACAGAGAGACGGGCAATTTCGGCGGGCTCGATGCGCTGGCCGTCAATTTCGACCTGCCCCGAAAGCACGGTAATCATCGAGTTGTGCCCCTCAGGCAGGTCCAGCGATATGTCACTTCCCTTGCTGGCACGAACGTCCCAGATGTTTATCGGTGTGTATGTCGAGGCCGCACCAGCCGTATTCTGGAATTCGCCGGCGATGATGCGTGCCCTGCCACCTTCAAATTCGATGACGGGAATATCCGCATTCAGGATTGCCTGATAGTTTGGCGGGTCCATCTTGTGCTTTGCGGGCAGGTTCACCCAGAGTTGGAGCATCCGGAAGGGTCCGCCGGACCCGGAATAGGCTTTCGAATGATATTCTTCATGGATGATGCCACGCCCGGCTGTCATCCACTGGACATCGCCCGGCCCGATCGTTCCGCCACCACCATGAGAATCGCGGTGGCTGACTTCTCCGTCATAAACAATTGTGACCGTCTCGAATCCACGGTGGGGATGCTGTCCGACACCGCGGGGCGAGCCTTCATTCGGAGCGAAATAGTTTGGATCGCCATAGTCAAAGAGGAGAAATGGACTGATAGCGTCCGTATCGCCATCGTAATTGAAGAGCGATCGAACGCGGAAACCATCGCCGACCCAGTGGCTTTGATCTGCCCGAATGATATCGACAAGTTCTTTTGTCATGGTCTGCTCCTTGATTACGCCGCCTGATTGTTCAGCCGGTTGGTTGCGTTGGCTGACAGGTGGCGCCTATATGGCATATTCCGCAAGTACGATCCGCGAGGATACCATACGTTCATGGCGGACGTCCTGCCTGAAGGAGAACTGGAATGGCCGACGGTCCAGAGCATTGTCCTGCCGAAGTCACGCTCGATTTTATGACCGGGAAATGGCGGCCAATGATCATCTACTGGCTGTTGCAGGATACGCACCGGTTCAATCAGCTTCAGCGCAAGCTGGGCAAGATTACACACAGGACGCTGGCAAAGACGCTCCGGGACATGGAAGCCGAGGGCCTGCTCGTGCGTAAGGACTATGGTGAGATTCCTCCGCGCGTCGATTACAGTCTGACGCCGAAAGGTATCGCGCTCAAACCGGTGTTCGATGCCATGGAAGTCTGGGCCGAGGTCTACGACTGAGCCCGCGTTCTAGCTTCGCGATGTAAGACCGATAACGTGAACGGTTCTCTGCGTATTGACAGTTCGCGCCGAAAACAGGACGTCCAAGGTTTTACATACTTCGATCATGCACCAAGGGTCGTATGGCTCGTTTAGGGTTCTCTTACCGAACGGGAAGAGAATGGACGAATTATCTTGGAAGCGCTGTGATTCTTCCTGATCGGTAAGAATTAGCCTTGTGGTAAAGGCATTGCAGTGAACTTTCGCAGAGGATTCCAAATTACTGCAATGTGGGGTAAAGAAATCCAGTGATGCTTTGAGAGTGTCCGCTTTCGCCCTGGTTGTTGGGGCTCCAGTTGAATGGCAGACGCATCTGAGACTGATTACTTTTGACCCGCCGAAAACGCCTCTTCATAGAGCATTTCCACATGCTTACATTCCTGTGGCCGGAGTGCTGAAAACTCCCCCTCTCTCGCGCGCTTCGAGAGCTGGCCGCCATTCTGGCGCAGGAAGTTGAAAAGAAGATCGACCGTCGAATCCGGCATCTCGATTTCGGCCTGGACGCCTGCTTTGAAGCGGTCGTAGCGCTCAAGGAAAGCAACTTCTTCAGGAAGATCCTGCTTAATGGTGCGCTCGACACACTCGAACAGGAATTCGACATGCGGCGTTGCGTCGAAATAGCGATAGAAATCTGTCGTATCGTTCAGGACTTCGACATTCTGTTTCTCGGTCGGACGCCATTTGATGACCGGTAGAAGCCGCTCCGAATAGCTCTCCAGTACACGTCTATAGTCATCAATCCGGTCGTAGATGACGCTGGAAATGGGAAACCCCATTCCCGGCGGACTGAACCCGCGGGCGGCGAGCACATGATGGATAAGATAGCGGTGGATACGGCCGTTTCCGTCCGCGAAGGGGTGGATATAGACGAAGCCAAACGCGAGGACTGCCGCTACCAGGACGGGGTCGATACCCTCGGCATGGCGTGTATTGAAATTTACCAACCCGCGAATGAGACTGTCCAGATCCTGGTGACGCGCGCTGATATGAACTGGCAACGGCATCCTTGTCTGGGGTTCATGGTCGCCAACAAATCCGCCTTCGTTTCGAAAGCCCAGCTGGATAAAGCGTGCCTCGCCCATAACGATCCGTTGCAGGCGTAGCAGTTCTTCGGGATCAAGTGGGTTCTGGCCAGCCTGGCCTATGGCCTTGCCCCATCGCTGGATCCGGTCGTGCGACGGGGCTTCGCCTTCAATGGCGTAGCTCGATCTGGAATCCTTCAGGAGCAGAAAGGCTGCGGCACGGGCCAGAACACTGTTTGAGATAGTTCCTGTTATCTCGTTGGCCTTTTCGTCCAGCTTCATGGACATGAACGCATCGATCGCGCGTGTTCGTTTCACCAGAGGGCAAAAATCGCGATCACCCGGCAGGTTGTTGCGAACCCGTTGCCGGGTCGACATCCTGGGCTCGGCTGCATATTGCTGATTGGTATCGACAATGTTCGCATAGGCGCCCACGGATCGCGCATCCTCGAGATCGAGCAATTCTCCGGTCAACCACTCGAAGAGAAACCAGATCCGGCGCATGTACGCACTTCCCGGTTTCGCCGATATCATCGTCCCAAGCTCTTGCCGGTCAGCTTTCTCGAAAATGCGTTTAAGAACCGCGAGATCGAGTCCTTCGTTCTTCAGCGCGAAGGTGAGATGTCCTTCGAGCGTCGGCTCAGGTGCGTAGCGGGGGCCGTAAATTCGCCAGGACTTCGCCTCGACGATACGGTGCCGTTCTCCAATGGCGCTCAGCATCAAGGGCAGGGGAACAGAGAGTTCAAAGGCGTTTATCAGGGCCGCATAGCCGGCCGGCCGTGCCGGTTCTGGCAGGTGCCGGTCATGAAAAACCTCAACGGGTTCTGAGAATTGCGGAATATACATCCGGCTTCCTGAAATTTGTCAGTCTGGCGTGAAATCCATTAGCCCCTGAGGTATAGTGTGAAAAATATCAACGATATATGAAAAAAGCTAAAAATATTCAGTTTTTGTGAAATATGCCAGTGTGTGAGATGGTTGCCTGAGCATTAGACCATCCGTCTGGGCAGAGGAGAACTCGTTTGGAGCTGCTTGAGACAATTTCGGATCAGATGTTCAAGATCACTTCGGCATTTTTCATATCGGCTATCCTGAGGCTTTATTAGAGGGCCGGAGAAGGTCAGCGTCGCGCGCCCATTGTACGTGTGGTCCTCCCAGAGGTTTTTCGGATCACCCGCCCAGAAAGCGTAGTAGTAATCCCGGCGGATTACTTTTGATGAGATAGCTGACAAACTCTTCTCTTCGGGATTTTTGCCGCTTGCTTGTCCTGGTCACTTCTTTGGTTTTCGGGGTTGGTGCAATGAATCTGTCTTCGATGGGTTTTTGATGTCTGCATAGCTTTCTCTGCAGGCTCTCTTTGTGCGCTCCAAACGCACTTGCATGATTTACGTGCGATGGCGCGACGCCAAAAACTTGTTATTGCGCAACATGATTGACTTGTGATTTAAAAGCATAATATACTTGTTATTGCGCAACACAATTCACTTGAAGGTGCGCAAGAGGAGGGGCTGTGCCTAACCCGAATGAGAAGCTCGCAGATGCGCTCGATGCCCTGAAACGCCTTCAGGATAAAGGCCAGCGTGTCTTTCAATCTAAGGAATTGAGCCGCGTCCACCGCGAGCGCCTTCTCAAGAACGGCTTTCTTCAGAATGTGATGAAAGGCTGGCTCATATCGGCAAATCCAGGCGAGCACGCGGGCGACACAACGCCCTGGTATGCATCCTTCCGGGAATTCTGTGCCCGATATTGCAACGCACGCTTTGGCGATGAGTGGCATCTGTCTCCGGAACAGTCGCTACTTCTGCATGCCGGGCACACGGTCATTCCATCGCAGGTCATTATCTATACCCCGAAAGGGACGAACAACACGGTCGAACTCTTGTACGGCACTTCGCTTTATGACCTCAAGCAACCTGACATGCCACCACACGATGATCTCGAACAAAACGATGATCTTCGCCTCTACGCTACACACGCTGCGCTTTTGAAAGTGCCGGAGGGCTTCTTCCAGCGCTATCCGGTCGAGGCGCAGGTGCTCTTGTCGGCAATTACCGACCCAAGCGATCTTCTGCGCCGCCTGCTGGCGGGAGGTCATTCTGCTATTGCGGGCCGATTGGTTGGCGCCTTCAGGCGTGTCGGCAAAGAAGATATTGCCGATGAGATTATATCTACGATGAAGGCCGCAGATTACGTTATCCGCGAGACCGACCCATTTGAGCCTGAGCGTATCTTTGCAACAATCGCAACCGCCAAGTCGCCGACCGTGGGGCGTCTTCAGGCTTTATGGGCCAGCCATCGCCAAACAATCATCGATATTTTTCCGAAGTCGCCCGGCCTGCCGGGCGACAAGGACGCCTATATCAAGGCAGTTGATGAGGTCTACACAGCCGATGCCTATCATTCTCTATCGATTGAGGGCTATCGTGTCTCACCGGAGCTCGTTGATCAGGTGCGCAGCGGTGACTGGAATCCTGATAATGTGAAAGACCACCGTGACGTCCGCGATGCGCTTGCCGCACGGGGCTACTGGCAGGCCTTCCAGACAGTGAAGGCCGATGTTGAGAAGGTCATCAAGGGTGAGGAAGCTGGCAAGCTTGCCAGTAGCGCCCATCGCGCCTGGTATCG
Organism: Henriciella sp.; assembly: GCF_029936995.1. Classification (GTDB taxonomy): domain Bacteria; phylum Pseudomonadota; class Alphaproteobacteria; order Caulobacterales; family Hyphomonadaceae; genus Henriciella. The sequence continues at coordinate 166,126 of NZ_JAPYRE010000007.1, read as the reverse complement.
CGAGCTCTTCCAGCCCTGCGTAACGGCTGGCCTGATAAAGGCCGAGGCGCTCGCCGGGTATCGGAACAATCCTGTTTACATCAAGACCTCGCAGCACGTGCCCCCACGCTTTGAGGCGGTCAGAAATGCAATGCCCACACTCTTCGAACTTCTGAGCAACGAAGAAGAAGCGTCAGTCCGCGCTGTTCTTGGGCATTGGCTCTTTGGGTATGTCCATCCCTATCCGGATGGAAACGGACGTGTTGCACGCTTCCTGATGAATTTGATGCTCGCTTCAGGCGGCTACCCCTGGACAGTCATCCGCGTGGAGGATCGCGACCGCTACATGACCGCGCTCGAAAGCGCGAGCGTGAAAGATGATATTCAGCCTTTCGCTGAATTCTTGACCGAACAGGTTCAGCGGCCAGTGCCGGAGTTAGAATGAACATGGCTAAAGGGGGACTAAGTAGGCGTTACAGAGGGGGTAATGTGACATCTGAGACCGTCGAGAACGATGCACCGGGCACCACTATTTAGGATGAATTGAACAGCTGGGGTAAGTCGATAAAGTCTCTTCCGGCTTTCAGACCGTTAGCCTCATTTCAACTTCTGCCGGGCCCAGACCATCACGCCGGTGCCTTCTTCCCTGTTCTCGAAGAAGGCCGCGCGCATCGGGGCGGCGAAGCCTGGGTCGTCGAGCCTGACGGAAAGATAGGGGGTTTCGCCGTTCTTCGATTCCTCGCGCCAGGCCGCGCCGAGTTCAGCGCCGCCAGCATAGAGCCTGTAGTCCGGGGCATCGTCACTGGTCTTTGAGCTGTTGGGAACAAGCTGGGCTTTGACATTGATGGTCATGGTCCGGATCGTGCCGGTATACTTGCCGTCCTTCAGGGTGAAAGAGCCGATGTGTGCCATGGGATTATCCTTTGCTGCTGGCATTGGCATGAAGCGCCCTTCGGGCGCGTTTGAACCCGGCGTCTGAGGCCAGGAAGCTGTCGAGCATGGCCGGGATCAGCGCTTCTGGTTTTTCTTCCGCGCCATAGGTCTGACGGTAGACTTCGGCGTAATCGCCGAGCGCTGCGGCGAGGTCCGGATCGAGCGAGAGGCTCATGCGCACCGGTGTGCGGTCGGGGAGCTTGTCGAGACGAAGGCTCATGGCTGGCTTCCTTGTGAATGGGGACGCAGGATGAGGTCGCGTGTGACGATGACCCGGACCGGCCAGCCGGGGCGGATCCTTATAGTGGGCTGGATGGCAAGATTGCGCTCGACAGTTTGCTGTCCGGCCTGGCCCGCCGTATCGCTGGTGCCTTCGCGGATCGCCCGGGCGATATCGTCTTCGTCATCGCTGCCAAGTTCGGCGCCGATCCCGAGCAGGGTCGCAAGTCCGGTGGCGACAAGGACCCGGTCCCAGTGATGGTCCGTGCGGTCGGTGAGACCGGCATAGCCCTGGGCATCCGTGCCAGGGGCGGAAATCACGATGGAGGTGCCATCGGGAAAGATGATGCGCTGCCAGGCCACTAGTGCCCGATCCTGCCCGAACGAGACCTCCGACTGATACCGGCCGATCAGGCGGGACCCTTGCGGGATGAGGAGATACTGTCCGGTCACCGTGTCATAGACAGGCTGGGTGACCTGTGCGACCACCATACCCGGCAGGTCGGAATTTATTCCCGTCACAAGGCTCGCGGGGATGAGCGTGCCAGCCATGACCTGATAGGGCGATGCGGGGTCTTCGACCTGGGTTTCATTATAGATGTCTGCTTGTGGACGCTCGCTTGCAAAGGCGCGCTTGCGGTCCTGTAGATTGGCGTCAGGCTGATTTGCAACGGGTAGGGTGAGGCCTGGCTGGGCACTGGCGAGCGCGAGCAGTTCAGCGCCGATGTCCGTGGCAGGCGTGCCCGTGCCCGATGGGCCTGCCGACGACGTACCGGCCTCTCTGCGCAGCTTGAAGAAAAGCGGCGCGCTTGCCGCTTCTTCAGCAAGTGCGGCCTGTTTCATGCGGCGAGCACGTGCGGCTTCTTCGGCCGGGTTGGGACGGAAGCCGGTTTCATAGGCCGAATAGGCTTCCGGCTCGATTCCGAGATCTCGTTCGGCGGCAAGCATGGTCGCTCCGAGATCGCCGGCAAGCGGAGGACCGAGGCGAGGGATGGGGGACGGTGATGGTTCCGGACGGGGCATGTCGCTATAGCTCGCCGGCAAGCTGGCCAGGCCTTCGGGCTTTCTCGTATTGGTCGTATTGTAGAGTTCGGTCTGCGGGTGGGAACCTGTGGCCCGGGGCGGTTTCAGCGCGATGCTGGCGGCCGCGAACAGGCCGAGCACGCCGAGCCCTGTGCCGACCATCAAAACCTTCCGGTTGATCCGCGTGACAGGCTTCGGGCTCGCGCGGATCTTCAGACGTTCGGCATGCTCATCGAAGGGGACCGGATCGCTCATGGCTGGCCGCCTGCGAACAGGGCGGCGAGACCCTTGCGCGGTTCGGCCCGACGGATGCGCACCACGGTCTGGTCCTTTTCGCCGAGCCGGAGTTCGGCAGCGCGGAACAGCCGGTCGACGATATAATAGGTGCCGCGGACCCGGTAATTGACGAGTTCGGCCTCGCCTTCGTCGCCGAGAACAAAGAGCGGTGGCATGTCGGTTGCCGCGACACTTGCCGGCATCTGGATGAAGACCTGGCGGCCATCATCGAAGACACGGACCGGTTTCCAGTCCGGGCTGTCGCCGGTGAGCCGGTAGTCGAAGTTCAGCGTCTCAAGCGACAGGCCCTGTTCGATCGCTCCGGCATCGCGCGCGATGGCCCGGTCATTCTTCACGGCGAGACGAACAAGCTCATCGGCCGGATAGCGCCAGGAGAGCGCAGCCATATAGCCACTGTCGACGCTTTCCAGTTCGAGATGATAGGTGCGCCGGTCTGTTGCGACCATGAGATTGGTCCGGATGCCGGCGCTGACGGGTTTGACCAGGACGTGTGCACGGGCGGTGGCGCCGGCCCCGGAGACCGTATCACCGACAACCCAGCGGACCGTGTCGCCCGCCGACACCGAGACAAGCGCCTCGCCGGGCTGGAGGGCAATGTCGCTGACCTGGCCGGGGCTTGCATAGAGCCGGTAGAGCGCGCCTTCCGTGTAGGGATAGACCTGGATGGCATTCACATATCCGTCGACGGAGGGTTCGATCAGGGCCTGCGCCCGGCCCTGCTGGACCGTCTCGGCGGGCGGGAGACCGGAGGCCGGATCACTGACCCTCACCGGTTTCATCTGGCCGGGCAGGGGCAGCGGCACAGCTGTTTCGACGATCTCGACCGGGCGGGTATCTTCCGGTTCGACCGGAATGGCCGCCGTGAAGGCCTCCGGCTCGATCGGGTCGATAGGGGGCGTGCGGGTCGTGGTGCAGGCGGGCAACAGGGCGAGCGCCGACGCGGCAAGCAGGGTGCGTAACATCTGGATCAGTCTCCTGTGACGAGGTCCTCGCCCCAGTGGAGCTCATGGACATACAAACCGAGGGGGTTGGTGCGCAGCCGGGCGACATCGCGCGGCGGCTGGGTGATGATGGAAAAAAGACCTGTGAACCGGACCGTGTCCATCAGCGCGCCATTCTCATAGGTCTTCTCGAGCCAGCGGGCCTGGAAGCTGTCCTCTGAGACGCGCACGACGCTGATCACGTCGACGGTGCGCGATTTGCGGCCGACATCGCTGAAGGGGTCACTGGCCTGGGCATATTCGCTGAGCGTGGTCGCGCCGCGGTCGGTGACGAAATCATAGGCCTTGAGCCAGTTTTCGCGGACCACGACAGGATCGGCGCTCAGGCCACGGACATGATTGATGAAATTTGCAAGATGATGCGCGATCTGGGCATCGCTTGGCTGGTAGCGTTCGGTTGCCGGACCGACCGCACGGGTCGCGCCCGTCGCGTCGATCTCGACCACATAGGGCGTGACGGTCGACTGGAGGCTTCGCCAGACAAGCGCACCCGACGTGGCAAAGGACAGGACAAGCAGCCCGAGCGCCATGAGCCGCCAGTTCCTGGCCTGGACCCGGGCGCTGCCAATTCTCCGGTCCCAGACCTGTCCCGCTTTCTGCCAGGGCGTCTCGGGATAGGGGCTTTCGCCATAATGGGTCGAGGTGCGCTTGAACGCCATGGTCTAGTCTTCCTTGTTCTGAAGGGAGGGCGCAGCGCCGGCGGCTCCGCGATCGCCGTCGCGCAGCGTGTGGACGGCCAGCTGGCTGGCCTGGCCCATGCGCTGGCGCCTTTGCATCCGGCGCGCCCAGCCGGGGCTTTGTACGGCAGTGACTGAGCCCGGGGCCGTTTCGCCGGCAGGCGAGCCACCGGTGGCCCGCCAGGCGCCCTGGCTGCCTTGGGCGTACGCGTCCTGAAGGGCCGAGACGGGCTTCGAGGCTGTCCGGCGGACCGCGTCGCCGCCCGCACGCGCGACACCCGTCATGCCCGCCGCAACAGCGCCGGCACCAGACGCACCGGAGGCGGCTTGGCCGAGCGTATAGGATGTGCGGGCCGCGCCGGTCATGGACGCCCCGGCCTTCACCGCGCTGGATGTGCCACTGGCCGCCGCGCCCAGGACGGCGCGACCGCCCATGCCGGCGGCATAGGTGCCGGCGGCGACGCCGGCGACGGCCCCGGCGGCCGATCCGGCGCCGAGCTGCGGCGCGCCGGTGATGAGACCCGAGGCGATACCGGGCGCGAAGATCCCCATCCAGAAGAAGACGATGGAGGCAAGCACCGTGCCCATGATCTGGACAAGCGTGACATCCTCACCGGTACGGAAGGCCTCGGTGATGGAGGCAAAGAGCGTCGAGCCGATGCCGATAATGACGGCGAGCACCATCAGCTTCACTCCGGAGGTGATGACATTGCCGAGCACACGCTCGGCCAGGAAACTTGTCTTGTTCCAGAGCGCGAAGGGGACGAGCACGAAGCCGGCGAGCGTGGTGAGCTTGAATTCCAGAATGGTGATGAAGAGCTGCACGGCCAGCACGAAGAAGGCGACCATGATGACCGCCCAGGCGATGAACATGACCGAGATGGTCAGGAAGTTGTGAAAGAAGGAAATCGGCCCCACCATGCCGCTGATCTCCTCGAGCAGCGGCTCGCCCGCCTCGAACCCGACGCTCGCGATGAAACCGGGCCGCAGGAGATCAGCGGCCGTGATCGTGTTGCCGCCAGCCCTCAGCCCCAGCCCGGCAAAGCTGTCGAAGACAATGTTCGCCAGCAGGGAAAAATTGCCGATAATGAAGGCGAAGAAGCCGACATAGAGCACTTTCCTGATCAGTGCGGCCATGACATCGGTGTTTGGCCCAAGTGCCCAGAAAAGCCCGGCAAGCGTGATGTCGATGGCGATGAGTGTTGTCGAAAGATAGGCGACATCGCCGGCAAGCAGGCCGAACCCGCTATCGATGTAGCGGAGAAACGTGTCGAGGAAGGTGTCGATCACATCCATCTGCGTTCAGTTCCCGAGAAAGGCGCGGGTGCGGGCGCGCCCGCGCTCGGCTTCGGCGAGATGGCGGGCCCGTTCGAGCGCCTCGGCCCGGTAGTGCGCTGCCATCATCGTCTCCATCTGCATGAGCTGCTGGGTCTGGAGCGCGGCGATCTGGTTGCCGGCCTGGGTGACCTGGAGATTTCCCGCAGCCGACTGGCTCTCGCCAATCAGGCGGTCGAGACTGTCACTGTCGGCCCGGGCCGAGCTCACAACTTCAGCGGTCACCGCCAGGCTGTCGCGATAGGCGGCCCGTGACTGCTGCCAGCGTGCCCGGGCCTGTTCGACCAGGACGGTCCGGGACGGCGGCGCAGCGCCGTAGTCTTCCGGGTAGGCTTCATCATAGTCGCGTTCGATGGTTTCGACGCGGTAGCCAATGCCTTCAGCCGCGCGCATGAGGTCGTCGAGACGGCGCAGCCGCGCGAGAATATCACCTCCGATCGAGCCGGGCAGGCGTTCGAGATCGCGCGCCATATTCTCCAGCATGGCGATCTCGTTGGCGAGCTGGCGGACCTGGTTCTCGATCTCCTGCAGGGCGCGCACGGCCTGCAGCACATTCTGCGCATGATTGGCCGGATCATAGACGATCCCGCCAAACTGGGCGCTGGCTGGCGGGGTCATGACAGGGCCCAGGGGAAGGGCCGTGAGAGCGGTGGCAGCAAGCAGGCGTTTCATGACGGGATGTCCTGTTGGGTCGTGGGGTCCTGGGAGGCGGTGTCGCCCGGCGTGTGGCCTGGCCAGCGCGCCAGAAGGTCAGCCGCCCAGGCAAGGCCCCTGGCGGCCAGAAAGGTTTCGGCAAACTCTGCCGGTCCGGCTTGTGCGAGCGTCCTGTTGATCCGTTCCTGGTCCACGGGGCTGGATGCCCCGCACAGCGCGAGCGCGATGGGTCCGAGGCCGAGATCGAACACACGGCAGCCCAGCGGCGACTGGTAATAATAGTCGCGTTTCGGCGTGGCCTGAGAAATCAGCTCGATCTGGCGCCTGTTGAGCCCGAAACGTTCATAGCCCTCTTTCTGCTGGGGCTCCTGGGCGCGTTCATTGGGCAGGAAGATTCGGGTTGGGCAGGATTCGATGAGGGCGGGCGCGATGGAGCTGTTGACGATGTCGGCCAGGGACTGGGTGGCGAAGACGACGGCGACATTTTTCTTGCGCAGGGTCTTCAGCCATTCGCGGATGCGCGCGGCGAAGAGCGGATCGTCGAGGAAGACCCAGGCCTCATCAAGGATGAGCAGGGTGGGCCGTCCATCGAACCGCGCGTCCAGCCGGTGGAAGAGATAGGTGAGCAAGGGAAGGGCTGCGCCTTTCATCTGCATCAGCTCTTCCATCTCGAATGAGACCGTATCGGCGAGGCTGAGACTTTCATGGTCGCCATCGAGCAGGCGGCCATGCGGGCCTTCCAGCGTGTAGGGATGCAGGCCGGCTCTCAGCGTCTCGTCCTGCAGCATGAGGGTAAGCCCGGTCAGGCTGCGCTCGGCTTCCGGTGCGCTGGCGAGGGCCCGGATCCCATCCCAGAGACTCGCCTTGAGATCCGGTGTCAGGGCAACACCTTCATGGACACAGAGCCCGGCCAGCCAGTCGGCGGCAAAGCTTGCCCCCCGATCGGTGTCGATGTCTTTCAGCGGCTGAAGACGTGGCGCCTGTGCCCCGCCGAGATCGACATGCACCCCACCCATGGCCAGCGTCGCTGCGCGGGCCGAGCGGCCCTTGTCGAAGAGGAAGACCTGCGCGCCCTCATAGCGCTTCCACTGCATGGCGATCAGCGACAGGAGCACCGATTTGCCTGCGCCGGTCGGGCCGACGACCAGCGTGTGGCCGACATCGCCGACATGCAGGTTGAGGCGAAAAGGGGTCGTGCCATCCGTCCGGGCCTGGATCAGGGCGGGGGCCTCGAGATGAGGGTTTTCGGCTTCACCGGCCCAGACCGCCGAAAGCGGCACCATATGGGCGAGGTTCAGCGTGTGCAGGATGGGCTGGCGGACATTGGCATAAACATGGCCGGGCAGGCTTCCGAGCCAGGCTTCCACCGCGTTCAGCGTTTCCCGGATGGCGGTAAAGCCGCGGCCAGTGATGATGCGTTCGGCGATCCGGATATGTTCGTCCACGGTCCGGCGGTCTTCATGCGCGACGCTGATGGTCGTGGTGACATAGCCATAGGAGACGAGGTCAGACCCGAGCTCCTGCAGGGCCGCGTCGGCATCAGCCGCCTTGTTGTCGGCGTCGGTGTCGAGCAGCGCGGCCTGTTCATTGAACATGGTTTCGCGCAGGATCGCGCCGATCGACTTGCGTTTGGCAAACCAGTGCCGGCGTTTCCTGCCGAGCCGTTTTTCGGCTTCGGCCTTGTCCATGGCGATGAACCGGGTGCACCAGCGATAGGCAAAGCCCTGCCGGTTCAACTCGTCCAGAATGCCGGGGAGGGTCGACCCCGGAAAGCCGAGAAGGGTGAGCGTGCGCAGATGCGCCTCTCCGATCATCGGCTCGAGGCCGCCAGCGAAAGGCTCGTCGGCGAGGACCGCATCGAGAAAGACCGGCAGTTCGGGCGTGACCACCGGGTGCCGCCTGGTCGAGATTGTCGTGTGAAGATAGGTCAGCGTTTCGTCATCATTCAGCGGGCTGATCTCGGCGAGGCAGGCCGCCAGCAGATCGAGCACCCGCGCGGCGTGTTGTTCGAAGGTTTCAAGGCGGTGACGCCAGTCAGCTGCGCCTTCGCATTCGGCGCGTTCAATGAGCGCTTTTTCAGCCCGCCCCGTGGCATCTGCCGGTGGCAGCCAGAGCAGGGTCAGATAGTATGAGCTTTCAAATTGGCTTCCGGCTTCGCCGGACTGGAGCGCGCGTTCCTCGTCCACCAGCCAGGAGGCTGCATCGGGAAAGGCGCATTCGGGATAGTCATGGACCTCGCTGCGTTGCGCCTCGAAGAAAAGGGCCCAGCCCGATCCGAACCGCCGCAGCACATTGTTGACCCGCGCCATCCCCGAGACGAGTTCTTCTTCGGTTGAGCTTTCGAGATCGGGACCGCGATACCGGAAGCTGGTCTGGAAACTGCCATCCTTGTTGAGGACGATGCCGGGCGCCACGAGACAGGCCCAGGGCAGATAGTCGGCGAGCAGCCTGGGCGTTTCGGAATACTCTTTCAGGTTCAGCATGAGAGATGCTCCCGGTGGCGGGCCGACCGGCTTGCGACGGCCATGAAGTCCGGATCGCTTCTTGCCATGAACACTGCCGCCGAATGGCCCGCGAGCCAGAGGAGAAGGCCCGGGATCCAGAGCCGAAGGCCGAGGGCGAGCGCGGCGGCCAGTGTCCCGATGGCGATGGCAGCGCCGCGCGGCGCCCCGGCCATCAGGATGGGCTCGGTGAGCGCGCGGTGCAGCGGGATTTCATAGCCTTTGCATTCGCTAGCGCTCATGGCGGTTCTCCCGCGGAATACCCCTCGTCGCCATCAGATGAGCGCCCCACCGCCGAAGGAGAAGAAGGTGAGGAAGAAGCTCGTGGCGGCAAAGGCAATCGACAGGCCGAACACGATCTGGATCAGTTTGCGCATGCCACCGGAGGTTTCGCCGAAAGCGAGGGTCAGCCCGGTCAGGGTGATGATGATCACCGCCACGATGCGGGCAACCGGGCCTTCGATGGAGGACAGGATCTGGTCGAGCGGGCCTTCCCAGGGCATGCCGGACCCGGCAGCATATGCGGGGGCGGCAAGGATGAGCGTGGCCGAGAGGCAGGCCACGATCCGGCCAGTTCGGGTCGGGGGGTGGCTACTGGATGTCATGATGTGCTCCTTGTCTGACGAGGGAAAGGCCGGAGGCGACGAGGGGGGCGGTCACATAGGCGCTGCCATCGAAACCCGAGATGCGCCGCACGTCCTCGATGCGGCGCTGCCCACCGGCCCGGCTCATGAACACGACGATGTCGACGGCTTCGGCGATGAGGTCGGCAGGCGGGCGGCTGGTGGCTTCCAGTGTGAGCTGTTCAAGCCGCTTGAGCGCGCCTTGGGCAGAGTTTGCGTGCAGCGTCGTAATCCCGCCTGGATGACCGGTATTCCAGGCCTTCAACAGGTCGAGCGCTTCGCCGCCGCGCACCTCGCCGACAATGATCCGGTCAGGGCGCAGGCGCAGCGTCGAGCGCACGAGGGCCTTCAGGCAGGGGCCGTCTCGTTGCGTCCTCAGCTGGACGAGATTGCGCGCGGCGCAGCGAAGTTCTCTCGTGTCTTCGAGAATGACAATCCGGTCCTCTGCCAGGGCCGGTTCGGCGAGCAGCGCATTGGTGAACGTTGTCTTTCCCGACGAGGTCCCGCCGGCAATCAGGATATTGGCATGGGTAGAAATTGCGTCCCGGAGCGCCGCGGCTGTGGCCGGCGACAGCGCGTCCTGATCGACATAGTCATCAAGCGTGAACGGGCTCGTGGCGGGTTTCCGGATCGAGAAGCACGGGGCCGTCGAAATGGGCGGGAGAAGTCCTTCAAACCGCTCGCCGCTGCCGGGGAGTTCGGCAGAAACGATGGAGGAAGTGCGGTTGGCGGCTTCTCCCGCCCCGGAGGCCACGAGGCGGATGACGCGCTCGCGGGCTGTGGAGTCGAGGCGATGGTCCGGGCGGGTGATCCCGGTTCCGGCGCGTTCGATCCAGACCGTTCCATCCGGATTGGCCATGATCTCGATCACTGCCGGATCTTCCAGCGCCTGGCGAACGACCGGGCAGAAGGCGGTGCGCAACATGGCAGACTGGCGGCTTTTCGTTTCCGTTGCGTGTGCCGCAATTGCCATTGCCCGACTTCCTTCTGACTGGTCGGGGCGATTGTCTCAGGCAATGGGCGTGAGTAGGAGTTGGTGCGCAGGCCAATCGGCACAGTACCGTCAAGGCGCTTGCAAATGGCTGCAACAGTACCAATTCGGGACGGTTCTCCCAGAATGAAGCAGGACAGGGCTGCCGACGCGATGGCCGGATTGTCCTGATGCGGCAGCCTGGACCCGATGAATTTATTCCTCGTTGCGTTGCTGAAAGCCGTCACAATCCACGATGTGAGCATGTATCAGGCACTCGCCTGGTAGGCGAATTAGCCCATGGTTATTAAGAGTTAACCATTCTTGCGAGGCGCTGAACAAAACCAGTGGGTAACGTTTTCCCTGCCATTAGCGCAGTAAATGCTGGAGCTGAGTGAAATGTTCGTGGTCTGAATTTCTACCCAGAGTGGCACGCCTCTTGCGCGAGTTCCGTTCACCAGGAGAGCGGATCATGAAGACCTATACTCTTAAGAGCGATGGCGTGCTGAAACGCTATGATTATCTCTGGCGGCTGACACCCGACCGGTGGGCCTGGGAGTATCTGCGCCGCAATCGGGATTTCCGGACGGACTGTGTCGGTCGCATGGATGAAAGCATTGCCGAGAGGCCAGCCCCCTGCGCGGATATCAGGCTGCTGCGATCCCGCGTGCCGCAGACTCTCGCCGAGCGCTGGGGGCTTGTCTTCCTGCCAGACCCGAACAGGAACGGCTTCGATGCTGATGCTGTCTGGACGAATGGTGCGTTTCCCGACCAGGTCGAGGTTCATTGCGGTCCCCGGGCACAAAACGAGAGCTGTGACATATTCGATCGCACCATGGCGATCTGCGACGTCACCCATGTCACCGATGCCGTCGGGCGGGAATTTCTCCTGATCCGCGGCAAGGGGTGCGTCGTACAGGTGCGCTGTACCGGTATGTCCCTGCTCGGCCTGGAGCCGGTCCGGATGAAACTGACCATCTCCGATGTCGAGGGCTATGAGCGGCGCGTCAAACTCCAGAAGGCCGCTCTTGAACTCTACGGCGATGGACCGGACCTCGCCACACCGCTCTGGAACAAGACGACCCAGGTTCTGCGCAATGGCCTGATCGCGCTGGATTGTCTCAATCTTGGTATGACACGGCGCGAGATTGCAGTCGTGCTTCACGGGCCCGACCGCGTGCGCGACGAATGGGACGGCCCCTCGATGCGCCATGCCATTCGGTATCTTGTGAAGAAGGCTGAGGCGCTTCGGGATGGCGGCTATCTGACCGAGCTTCTTGGAGCTCAGCTAGCACCGAACCAGGCGGTTGCGTGATGGTGGCACCCTGATGAGCGGACAGACCATCACAGGCCTGACCAGGCTTTGGTATGAAGGCAGTCTTTAATAAGCGAGGCTTGTTATTAAACTTAAAGCCGCTGCTCTTTAATAGCCGAGAGGCTTGTTAAAGGGTAACGAATGGGGCAGCACGATCTCAACGGACGGGTCGGGACCTATGCGACGAGTTCCGATGCGGGTGGATCAGTACGGGCCTATGTCCCGACACCCTTACCGCCCATCCCCGCGCTTTATATTGCAAGCCTCTCAGGCCTTGTCAGCGAGGCCATGTATGCCCTTGGGAGGCTGGATGGTGTCTGCTCGATAGTGCCGAACACCTCGCTACTTCTATATATGTATATCCGCAAGGAAGCGCTTCTATCTTCGCAGATTGAGGGGACGCAGTCATCGCTCTCTGACCCTTCTGCTTTATGAAGAAGCCGAGGCGCCGGGCGCTCCTGTCGATGATGTCAAAGAGGTCTCAACCTATGTTGCGGCGCTCAATCATGGCCTCGAAAAATGGGGAGGCGGATTTCCGTTTTCGCTGCGGTTGATGCGGGAAATGCATGGCACGCTGCTGGCAACGGGCCGGGGGAGTACGAAACAGCCGGGTGACTTCCGCGGTCACAGAACTGGACCGGCGGCACCCGGCCGCTGGGAAGTCTGGTTCGAATTCTTCCTGAGCCACGAAATCCTGCTGATGACAGACGGGCGCGACCTGTCGCTTCATCAGAGAATTGGCGAGGCGGCGGACCCGCTGCATTTCGGCTATTTCGGCGGGCTGGTGACGAAACTCATCTGGTTCGTCTTCGGGGTCGCACTTACGACCCTCTCCATTACAGGCTCGGCGATCTATGCACTGCGCATCATGCGAAGCCGGAAGGAGAGAAAAACGCTTGGGCGGGGAACGGTTCTTGCCCTCCGTGCGCCGGGCTGGTGGGCCTGGCCTACAGGGGGGCTGGTTGTGCTGGGATGTGGCTTGATGGCCGCGTCGCTCATCGGGGCGGGGTGAGCCGGGCTGATATTTGGCGACAGGCGAATGTCCAACTTGCAGAAGTTCGCCTCCACCTACGCCCCGCTCCCCAGCCACATCAACCACGACCCCACATCAACCGCCGTCAGACTTTCAAGTCACAACGCGATGCCGCTCTCCGGGAATGGCGTCAGCTGATAGCTGCATAGGTAGGGAATGCCTGGCGATTGTGGAGGATCGCGTTCAAAGCCCCAAAGCCGCGCGCACATCGCGCCAGTCGACGAGTTTGTAGTTCTGCTGCTCTTCACCCGGGGTTTCATAGTCGTCATGGATTGCGAGTGCGCCTTCAGGATAATCGCCGATCGCACCAGACCAGGCATCGAGACCGTCTGTGTGGGTTACCGCGTCCGTCGCCTCGCTCTCGACGATGGTAAAGCGGCCCAGATAGGCAGGGGTTTCGCCGGTGATCCGGTAAACCGGGAAGGTACTGTCACCCTGACTGGAGGCGATGAGATAGGACTGGCGGCCATCCCGGATGATGGTCAGCCCTTCGATGTCATCCTTGAAACGTTCATAGTCGACCTCAGCGATGAGCTCCGGCTCCTGGCTGCCTTCAGGATCGAAATCAAAGCGCCAGATGGCGGCATCTTCTTCTCCGACATATAGCGCGTCGGCGGCCTCATCGACAACGCAGCCTTCAAGCTGGGTTTCCAGTTCCAGGCGTCGCTCCTGACCGATTTCGGGTCCGCTTTCTCCGGCCACAACCTGCCATTGATGAACCGTGCCGGCCTTGGTCGTGGCGATGAGGAAGAAATCCTGTCCCCGCTTGCCCATGCAAAAGCCATAGGGTTCGCCGATACGGGTGGGGATGAAGCCGTAGTCGGAGACCTCCAGCGTTGCCGGGTCGAGCAGATAGAGATTGATGCCTAGGCCGCCTTCGCGATCATTGGTCGCTCCGACGAGAACACGCCCGGCGCCGTTGACCGTGAAACCTTCGCGCAGATCGACATTGTTAAGCGGGCCGGAGGCGAGGAACTGGCGTACATTTCCGTCAAGATCATGAACATAGAGGCCTTCGGTCTTGTCTGTCGCCAAGATCAGGCCGCGAGACGGGTCATCGCTGCTGGCCCACAAGGCAGGATCATCAGCATCGACGGCAGGGTTTGTTGTCACAACCGTTTCGGCCTTCGCCATGACGGGAACAGCCGGGTCACCAATTGCATCCACGCCTTGCGGGCCATCATAACGAGACGTCGCACACGCCCCCGACATCACCGCAAGGGTGAGCCCTGACAATCCCATCAGCATTACGCGCATATCCAAGTCTCCGGTCCTGTTCCAGCGAGAGTACCGTAAGGCTTAGACCAAGCACATCCGGCCCGCGCAAGTCTGGCCGGGAAACTTCACGAAACCGTCATGGAAGCTGACCGGGAAGTGTCACAGACCGTTGTTACCGCGCTTCAGACCCGAGGTGCAGGCACCTGTCCTGCGCCCCCTTGCATATGCCGTCCGCCCGGCCGGCATTCACCAATGGGAGATGTATTAGATGACCGACCTGCACCCTGCTTGCGCGTCCCGCCTGCGCCTTCGCGACGGCATTGCTCTTACCGCACTTGCCCTGGCTGCGAGCCAGTTTATCGCCATGCCAGCGCAAGCGCAGACTGAAATTGCAGGCGAGGCCTCGGTTGGCGGGCGCGTTGGTGATGTTCGGGGCAACGCCTATTTCCGGGGCGCAGAAGTCATCCTGGTCGAGCTCGGCCGGCGTACAACGACCGGGCAGGGCGGCCGCTACAGCTTCTCCAGCGTTCCGCCGGGGACATATACTGTTGAAGTTCAGTATCTGGGCGCAGGAACCACGCGGCAAACCGTTCAGGTCTCGGGGAGCGAGCCCGTCCGGCTCGATTTTGCCATCGGGACCGATGCCTCGATCATGGACAATGTTCTGGTCGTCGGTCAGCGCGCGTCCTACACCGATGCGCTCAACCGCAAGCGCAATGCGGACAATATCCTGTCGGGGGTCTCCTCGGACTTTATAGGCCAGTTCCCCGATCAGAACGTCACCGAGGCGGCCCAGCGCATTCCGGGGGTCGCGATCAACCGCGACCAGGGCGAGGGCCGTTTCATCTCCATTCGCGGGGCGAGTCCGAACCTCAACTCGGTCAGCATCAATGGCATTTCGATCACCTCGGCTGAAAGCGACCAGCGTCAGGTCGCGCTCGATGTGATCCCGTCCGAGCTGGTAAGCAATCTCACTGTCACCAAGTCCCTGACGCCAGACATGGAGGGCGATGCCATTGGCGGGGCTGTGGATATAGAATCTGCGAGTGCTTTCGAGCGCGCCGGTCTTGGCGGCAAGCTGACGGCCCAGACGAGTTATAACGATCTGCGTGACGAATTCTCGCCGCGCTTTTCCGGCTCGGCATCCAATGTTTTTTCAGCAGGCAGTATGGGCGAGATCGGTGTCCTCGGCTCGTTCAGCTACTATGGCCGGGAACTCGGCTCTGACGGGGTCGAGAACGGCGACGGTCTTGACGATTTTGGCGGCACGGCTTTCCCGGTCGTCATCGAGCCGCGCGACTATGTGCTCAAGCGCACGCGGATCGGCGGAGCACTGAATATAGACTGGCGCGTCAACAGCAATCACGAGCTGTAC
Source organism: Henriciella sp. (assembly GCF_029936995.1). Taxonomy (GTDB): domain Bacteria; phylum Pseudomonadota; class Alphaproteobacteria; order Caulobacterales; family Hyphomonadaceae; genus Henriciella. The sequence goes on along the minus strand of NZ_JAPYRE010000007.1, from coordinate 150,973 downwards.
CTGCGGACACTTTATTCGGACTTCGCCGATGACGAGGTCCAGGGCGGCACGGTCTATGAAGCTGATCCGGATTATGGCGCGAATGTCGCTGCCCAGAGTTCGGACCGGCTTCTCCTGCGTGATCAGGAAGTTGAATCCTATGTCAGCGAACGCGAAGAGACCCAGACAATCTGGTCTGTGAGCACGGGCGGCGAGAGCCGTTTTGGGGCAGCCACTCTGGAATACCAGCTTGCCTATTCCGATGCCGACGAGGACAATCCCGATTATGTCGAGCCGGTATTCGTGGCCGATTTTTCCGATACCGGCATCCTGATTGGCACCGATCTGGCTGACGTGCGCCGGCCTGAAATCATTACCAACAACCTGGAAGGCTTCAGTGATGCTTCACGCTATGAGCTGGACGAGATTGTTTTTGAAGACAGTGAGACCGAGGATACCGAATGGTCGGGCAAGCTCGATCTGCGTTATGATACATCGTTCGGGCGCTATAACGGCTTCTGGAAAGTGGGAACGAAGGCGTCGCTGCGCGAGAAAACCTCCGAACTGGACGCGCTCGTTTTCGGCGGAGCCGATCAGGGCCTGACCGTCGCCGATTTCTTGAACCCGGATATTGACTATCCTCTTGGTCTCATCGCGCCACAGGCCCAGCCGCGCCAGGTCGCCAGTTTCGTGCGCGACAATCTCGATGTCTTCAGTGAGGACCTCGATGAGGAAGGCACTTTCATCGACTCCAATGCCGAGGATTTCGCGATCAATGAGGATGTCTATGCCGGGTACGCCATGGCAAGTGTGGATATCGATCGCCTCACCCTGACCGGCGGTCTCAGGGTTGAGCACACCGAATATGATGCCTCCGGCAACGAAGTTACGCTGGATGAGGTGACGGGTACGCTGGACCTGGTGCCAATCGAGATCGAGGACTCTTACACCGACGTCCTGCCGAGTCTGAATGCGCGCTATGCGCTAAACGAAGAAATGATCCTGCGGGCCGCTTATTTCCGTGCGGTGGTTCGTCCGGTTTTCGAGCAGAACCGGCCTGCCACGGTCATAGAAACAGACGACGAGGGGGAGGTCGAGGCTGAAGGCGGGAACACCGATCTGGAGCGGTACAAGGCCGACAGTATCGATCTCGCCTTTGAATACTATCCCGGCGACATCGGCCTGATCTCGGCGGGCGTTTTCTTCAAGAATATCGAGAATCCCGTCTTTCCCGCAGACCTGGCCGGAACGCCCGGTTTTGAAGGTTTTGACGAGTTCGCGACATTCGTGAATGGCGAGGATGCGCAGGTCTATGGCTTCGAAACAGCCTGGCAGCAGGAGCTGGATTTCCTGGCCGCGCCGTTTGACGGCTTCCTGCTGGCGGCCAATTATACGCTGGTCGATACCGAAGCCAGTGTTCCGCTTCCGGACGGCGGCCAGCGTGATGTCGAGCTGCCATTCCAGTCCCGCCATACAGCCAATGTCTCGCTCGGCTATGAAAAGTACGGGATCACGGCCCGCGCAGCCGTGTCCTATCGTGACCGTATTCTCGATGAGATCGGGGCGCCGGATGACGCTTCAGAAGATGTCTATATCAATGACCATATTCAGATCGATCTGACGGCAGCTTACCAGGTCAATCAGACCTTCCAGGTCTTCGCGGAGGCCTCCAACCTGAACGACCGCCCGCTTTACAGCTATGCGGGTACGCGGAACGTCAATGTTCAGTATGAGGAGTATGGCCCGACTTACACATTCGGCCTCAAGGCGACCTTCTGATACGCGCCTGAGATATTTGCACCAGTAGCGTTTCGCCGCCTGTCGTGAAGGACCGGCTCAGATTGCCGGAACCGCGATGCAGGAGAGCGGGAGTGCCGGTCGCCCGGAGGCACAATAAAGCAGGGGGGCTATACTATCCGCTTGCCCAGCACGCCAGCAGGAACTTGCGGGACTGAGCTGCCAGCCATGTGTCGCGTTCAGGTCCGGGCAGATGGGCCGACTGTTCAGACAGGCCTGTCATGACAAAACGGAAGAGCTGGCCGTCCAGCCGGTCCACGCTCTCTCGCAGGCCTTCGACGGACCGAAGCAAGGCTGTCGAGGTTTGCCCCGTCATGGCCATCAGCGCGCCGGCAAGAGGGGCGGTCTCGGATTTGCGCGCAGCCGACAGGATGACCTCGTCCATGGCGACGCTTTCCTGCCCGCGCGCGCGGGCGCGGCGAAAAATCTCCGGCAGCACTTCCTGGCTCAGCCTTTCGATGTTGATGCCTTGCGGCAGATCCGCTGAGGAAGCTGTACGCGCCCGGTCATAGATGCGCTCGAAGGCATACAGCATGATCTCGTCAAGCGAGGAGAAGTGATGGGTCATGGATGACAGAGAAATTCCTGTCTGTTCTGCGATCAGCCGATGGGTCAGCGCATCAGGCCCGTGACTGACGAGCAGCCCGGCGGCGGCATCGATGATCCGGTCCGGTGTATCGCTACGTGAAGCGGGTGCATGACGGGGTTGATCGCGCCAGGTTTGTTCCACGGCGGCCCGGGTGTGACTGTCGCCGGCCGGGCTGGGGGGATTTGCGCCAATGCGCTGGCATAACCTTATGATGAAGTCATTCATCCAGCTCAGCAAAAGGGGGTTGCCGTCAGCAAGAAGCCCAATCCGCGTGGCACCGGTCAGAGCAGCCGCAAAAGGTGCGGAGAGCTGAGAGTCAACGCCCAACCGGACAAAGTGGTGTGTCCAGTAGTCGACTGACAGTTGCGGCCAGCCAGCGGCGGCAGGCTTTGCAGCGGGCTCCCGCTCCGCAGCAGTGAAACATATCCACTGCATCAAGCTCGTCTGACGGGTTCGTGTAATCGAGTCGGTGACAGTAGCGAGTGCGATAGAGAGCAGATGCCCCGGTTCCGTTCCAGTGATGTTGAAGGTTTTCTCCCGCATGGCCCAGGCGGTTTCATCAGCCGAGCGCGCTTCGGCGAAGACAGCGCTGAGGAGGCCATCGCGCGAGCCATGCCGGTAGGTTAGAAGAGATGGGCTGATACCTGCTGTATGGGCAAGGTTGCGAAGCGTGAGCCCTTTCAGGCCGTAGGCTTCCACCAGGGGATAGGCGTGCATGAAGAGACTTGTCTCTTTTTCAGTGGAAACTGGATCGCTTCTGGTTTGGTACATATGATCAATATTGTTGTTAAAACTCGTGGTTTAACTTTGAAGAGAATCTTCATTGGCATCAAGGCTTTTCCACGTCAGATCTCACCGATATTCTGTATTAATACACTAGATGGGCTCGGTTTTTGACAATTTTGTTGCGGTGCGTCATCAAACCGACAATTAAAGTTCATCAAAGCTTGTTTTGGTACAGTTGTTTAGTTTTGATACTTGCAGCCTCGTTAACCGAGAGGGGATCGAGGTATGTTCAAACCAGTTTTCAAAACCAGTCTATTGCTTGGCACCGCCATCGCGGTGACTGCCACGGCGCAGGCTCAGGACGTCCGTGAATCGCGCCAGGAAACCGTTTTTGTGACCGCGTCTCCCATACGCGACAGCCAGCAGGCGGCCATCGAGGCCAAGCGCGAGGCCGACAATGTGGTCGATGTGATTTCGGCCGACACGATCGGGCGCTTTCCCGATCAGACGCTAGCCGCCGCTTTGACCCGTGTGCCGGGTCTTGCCGTCGAGAGCGACCAGGGCGATGCGCGCTTCGTCAATTTCCGCGGCGGGCGTTTCCGCTACACCACGATCTCGTTTGACGGGATCGATGTGCTTGGGGCCGATAATGGCCGGATACCGCGCTTCGATTCCATTCCCGCCGTGATCACCAGCGCCGTCGAGGCGAACAAGGCGGTCACGCCGGATACACCCGGCGCGCCTGTGCTGGGTCACATCAACATCAAGACGTTCAGTCCGTTTGACAAAGAGGGCTTTGGTTTTTCAGCGACGGCGGCAGCAGGCAAGCGCGATCTCAATGATGCTGAAACCGAGCGTTATGCCCTGCGCGCGTCCTGGTCGAATGACCGTTTCGGCCTTCTGGCCTTCGGCACACTCGACAAACGCGACCGCAATGTCGACAACCGCGAATTCTCCACGCTTGATACCGATGGCGATGGCACGCTCGACAGTCTGAACAGTCTCGATTACCGTCAGTATGGGGGCTACCGCGAGAACAATTCCTATGGCGGCAAGGCAGAGTACCGCCCGTCTGGCGGGCCTGTCGAACGGGTATTCGGGTCCAGCATTTTCTACCAGTTCGCCGACGAAGAAGAGCGCAATCAATACGTGTTCGATTTCGCCCCGGTCGTTCTTGAGTCCTCGGGGCGCATAGATGGAATTGCCGTCTCCCGCCTGCTGGAACAGGGGCGTTACGAGACGTCGACCTTTACCAATACGCTCGGACTCGATGTCGAAACCGGAGGCTGGCGCGTCACGCCGCGGCTGAACTATACCGAGACGGAGAACCTCGCCCGCATACCGCTTCTCAATGTCGTGGACTTCACGCCCATTTCGGCCGATTACGACATTTCCAATCTCGATGATCCCGTCCTGACGCCGTATGCCCTCGGCACGACGATGCCTGTGGATGTCAACAATCTGGGTGAAAACCTGGGCGTATTCATCAATGTGTACAGCCTGCTTGAAACCGAATCGACAAAGGGGATCTTCGATGTCGAGCGCGAGTTCGCCCGTTTCGACACGGTGTTCAAGGCCGGCCTCAGTTACGACACCCGCGAGGCGGATGGCGGATTTACCCAGGCTGTCACGCCCGGCGTTCCGGTGAATGCGAATGACTTCGCCACGCAGACGCCATGGGACGCTGAACTCACCAATACATTCGGCGGGGTCTACTACCGCAATGAGGCGCTGCGCGCGGCGCTGTTTGACGCGCTCGGTGCGGGTAATCCCGGTTTCTCTCCGGTGCCGGAGTTCTCGCCCGACCAGGTCGTTGGCATAGAGGAAGACATCCTCGCTGGCTATGCGATGGCGACAAGCACGTTCGACTGGGGCAATATCGTCTATGGCTTGCGGGTCGAGGCGACCGATTTCTCGACCACCGGCAACCAGGTCCTCGACGGGGTTTCCACCGATATCGATGCCTCGAACGAGTATACGAACGTCCTGCCGAGCGTTCATGTCAACTGGGACCTCCGGGAAGACGTGAAGCTGCGTCTTTCCGCAACCAGCGGCCTCAGCCGCCCGACCTACACAGAGGCGCGGGCCTCGCAAACGGTTGATCCGACGGTGCCGTCGATCAGTGGTGGCAATCCGGATCTTGAAACCGAGGAATCCTACGGTCTGGATGCCTCACTCGAATGGTATTTCGACGCGGCCAGCATACTGTCGGCGGGCGCCTTCTATCGCACGATCGAGAATGTTATCTATCCGGGCGGTACGGTCATCGACGGCTCGACCATCGCGCCCGGTATCTTCGCGCCCGGCGAAATGGTGCCTTACAACACTTTCCTGAACGGTGAGGCGGGCGAGCTTTCCGGTCTGGAATTCAATCTGATCTATTCGGCGGCGGATTTCCTGCCGGAACCATTCGACGGGTTCGGGGCTTCGGGCAATCTGACTATGCTTGACAGCGAGTTCTTCGCGCCGGAAATCGGCGACAGCGGGGTCAACCGCCCGATACCGGGCACTTCCGACATGATCTACAATGCGTCTGTCTTCTATGAGAAGTTCGGCCTGTCGGCCCGGATCAGCTATCAGTGGCGCGATGCCTGGCTGTCGACCACGGAAAGCGGTCCAAACCTGAATGAATTCTGGGACGAGACCGAGCGTCTCGACGCCAAGATCCAGTACAATCTTCCCTTCGAGTTCCGCGACGCCACGGCCACAGTCTTCCTCGAAGGCAACAACCTGACCAATTTCATGGACCGGCGCTATAACGACACGCCGCGCGCGCTCAACCAGATCGAAGCCTATGGCCGTGCCTACATGGCCGGTTTCAGCATCAATTACTAGCAGCCTTCAAACCGGGAGACCTCAACCATGTCCATTCGTAACTATCTCAGCACGGCCACCATCCTCGCCCTGGCAGGCTACGGGCTCGCAGCCGCCCAGCAGCCGGACACAGCCCCCGCTGAAGGCCTGACAGATGCTTTCGTAAGCCTGGATCAGGCGACAAAAACCTACACGATCGACTGGCCGGAGGCACTCGGCACAGATGTCACCGTGGAGGTTTCCTCGAGCGCCAATATGCAAGCTGGCAAAGGTGAGGTGATTGGCGAAGACCTGGCGGCCAGTGAACTGAGCTGGACGGCGGAAACGCTCGACGAGCGCCACTATTTCACCATCGTGCCGGAAGACGGCGAACCTGTGCGCACCGCGCTTCGCCTGCTGCCGCTGGAAGGCGGCCGTAATTTTCGTGATCTTGGCGGCTATGAGACAAAAGACGGCCGAACCGTTAAATGGGGCAAGATATACCGTTCGGGCGTGATGGATGGCCTGACCGACGGCGATTACGCGTATCTTTCGAGCCTTGGTATCCAGGTCATCTGTGATCTGCGCACGGCGCATGAGCGCGCCGACGAGCCAACCGACTGGCGAGCTGGCGAAGTCGACTATCTGAGTTTTCCCGACCCGGAAAGCAGCGGCGACATGGGATTCAGGGCCGTGTTCGAGAAGCCGGACGCCACACCGCAAATGGTGAGCAAGTCTATGGCTGACGGTTATTCGGATATCGCGCATGAACAGGCTCCGGCCTATCGCGAGATGTTCGACCGGCTGGCGGCAGGCGAGATTCCGCTCGCTTTCAACTGTTCGGCGGGCAAGGATCGTACGGGTGTTGGTGCCGCACTTCTGCTTACCGCGCTCGGTGTGCCGCGTGAAACCGTTGTTGCTGACTACGCGCTGTCGGAGACTTATGTCGATTATATGGAAGAATTCACTGGCAATGAGGACGCGATCGATGAGGACAGTCCGTACGCCTTCCTCGCCAAACTGCCGCCGGAAATGGTTGCGCCGCTCATGCGCTCCAACCCACTCTACATTGAGACCGCTCTGGCCGATCTGGAAGCCGAGTACGGTTCAGTCATGACGTTTCTCAGGCAAGAGGTCGACGTGACGGAGGAAGAACTGGAAGCCATTCGTTCACAGCTCCTGCGTTAAATCATGCTAATGCCCTCGGTCGTTGATCTGATGCGCGCCGGGGCAGCCAACACCAAAACCGGGCATGCATCATCCAGTTCACGGGTATGCCGTGTGCCCGGTTTTGGCTCTGCTTTGGAATGTCGAAGACTTTTTCATGCGCGTGGAAACGACGCCTGCCACGAGAGGGGCGGAACCGGATTGATCGTTCGGGAGTGATATTTGCTGGCAGGATTGCGTATTAGGCGAGCAGCTGAGTATGACAGATTCCGCAATGGCAATCGTGCCATACTAAGGTTGATGCTACGATTCCCTTGCCTGCCACCGGGAATGCTGCTTTCCATTCTGGCCTGCCAGCATCGCGGACAGGGCAGCGGGGCGGGTGCTGGATTTGCCCGTTGACCTTGCGGCTTCGCCGCCGTATCAACCCGCCTTCCGATCCCTGATGCCCAGGTGGCGGAATTGGTAGACGCGCACGGTTCAGGTCCGTGTGTCTCACGACGTGGAGGTTCGAGTCCTCTCCTGGGCACCAGTAAAAAACTATAAAAAAACAAGGTCTTGTTAGATTTTTCCTGCTTGGGGCGGATTTTCGTTGCGGCTTGACCGGTTCTGACGCCACAATTTCCCATCCGCGCTGACGGGAGACGACGGATGGCACGATTGCGTGAGGAGCTGATTGCCGGACTGGCGCCCCGGATGAAGCCTTACAAGTGCGCTGACGGGTGCGGCCTCTATATCTACATCACGCCGAAGGGCTCACGGCTCTGGCGAATGAACTACCGCTTCGAGCATCGTCAGAAGACGCTCTCCTTCGGAGCCTGGCCGATCGTCACACTCGAGCATGCCCGCGGGCTGTGCCTCAAGGCAAAGCGCCTCCTGCACAAGGGGCTCGACCCGGCAGTCGACGCCCGGCCCGGAAGGAAACCTCCCCGGCGCAGGGCTTTGACAGGGACATTCGATACAATTGCGGACGAGTTGCTCGACAAGCGTGAACGCGAGGGGCTCGCCGGGGTAACGCTGCACAAGAAACGCTGGCTGCTCGATTTCGCCCGGCCCGGACTCGGGCACAAACAGATGCGCGACATCCACGCTGCAGACATCCTGGATGTGTTGAAGCAGGTCGAGGCGCGCGGCACATATGAGACGGCAAAGCGTCTCAGGACCACGGTCGGGGAGGTCTTCCGCTACGCGATCGCGACGCTAAGGGCCGATATTGATCCGACGCAGGCCCTGCGCGGCGCCCTGACCCGTCCGCAAGTGCGGCACATGCCGGCATTGACGGAAGAGGCCGGGTTCGCACGCCTCGTGCGGGCTGTCTGGGGTTATGAGGGCAGCGCACGCTCTGTCCCGGCGCTCAAGCTCATGATCCTGCTTTTCCCGCGGCCCGGCGAACTTCGCCTCGCCCGCTGGGAGGAGTTCGACTTCGACCGGTCGGCATGGGAGATCCCGGCCGAGCGCATGAAAATGCGGCGTCCCCACAGGAAGCCTCTCTCCGGGACGGCCGTCAACATCCTGCTCGATATCCGGGCAGGCGGGTGCCGCGAGGGTTTCGTCTTCCCGTCAATGGTCGCGGCGGATCGCCCGATCAGCGAGAACACGATGAACGGTGCCTTGCATCGCCTCGGGTTTGCAAGCGACGTGACCACACCGCACGGGTTCCGGGCAAGCGCTTCGTCCCTGCTCAATGAGAGCGGGCTCTGGAACCCGGATGCGATCGAGGCCGAACTCGCCCATCATGACACGAAGGGTGTCCGCTCGATCTACAACCGGGCCGTCTACTGGAACGAGCGCGCCCGCATGGGTGATTGGTGGGCCGACCGTGTCCTCGCCATGACGAATTACGAAAGTAGAAAATAGCACTCCCATCATTTTGTTGTCACTCGGACCTTCTGCCGGACGCGATCACTCAGGTGCTCGTACCGGAGTAACCAGTGGACCCTGATATAGGAGCAAGCGGTCTTCGGGGAGATATCGGCTGCTGGAGATTGCGAGCGTTTGAGGCGGTGAGCTAATGCGCGTCTCCGAGGAGGTGAGTGACTACACACCTGCCCCCAACTTCTTGATTCGCGTAAGATGCACTCATCATAAAGTGCCAATAATCATATCAGTCGGTATGCCGGGAATGGGAAAGTGCCCAGTCGCGTCACAGATTCAGAACCTCTCATACTCATGGCCGTTGTCGAGCGGGTTCGAAGTGCGTTGCCAGGCTGGCTTCACCCTGGAATTATCCTTCAACCTTTCCGGGAAACTTTCGGCGGGCCGTGCTATCATACTGGCCACTCATAACCGGTATGGCCATGGACAAGGAACACCGACAGATCCGCCGCAAAACGCTGCGGGAAAGCTTCGTGGCTTTCCGCTCTGTTGCCACTCGGCGGGATCTCCTGGCCCTCGCAGCCGCCTTGTTGTGTGTTGTCCTGGCTGCCCTGCTTGCCGCCCTGGCCCCGGTCGCACTGAAGATTCTGATCGACCGCCTTGGAGATGAGGAGCAGGGCGCTTTCGGGGCTGAGCTCTATCTGCCCGCGCTTGCCGTTCTGGGGCTCTATGTCGGGGCGCTGGGGCTGGGGCGGCTGACCGGCGAGGGACGCACTTTCCTGTTCGGCGCGGCCGACCAGTCCATCAGCCGGCGGCTCAGCCGCAAGATGCTTGCGCATGTCCTGGCTCTGCCGATGGGCTATCACCTCAGGCAGACGACGGGGGCGACGCTCCAGATTCTCGAAAACGGCTTGCAGGGCTACAGGTTGCTCTTGCAGCACAGCCTGTTCACGCTTCTGCCGGGGGTTATCGAGATCGCGGTGATCGCCGTCATCCTGGCGGGTTTCTTCGATCCGGTCTTCCTGGCTGTGTTCGCGGTCTGCATCCTCGCCTATGGGATTGTGTTCACCCATGGCGCGCGGCGGGTGCTAGCGGCCAGCCGGAACGTGTCGGCGGCCCGGATTGGCGCGAATGCAGGCCTTGCCGACAATCTCCTGAATGTCGAAGCCATCAAGGCCTATACTGGTGAGCCGCTCGTCACGGGGCGCCATGACCAGCGCCTGGCGGGGGTCCAGCGTGCCTGGCGCGGCTTCTACCGGGCCCGGCTCCTCAACGGGGTTCTGGTCGCGCTGATCTTTTCAGGTGGGCTTGGTGTGACGCTCTGGCTGGCGCTGTCGCAGGTTCAGGCGGGCGCGATGAGCGTCGGAGATTTTGTTCTCGTCAATGCCTATATGATCCAGCTGGTCCAGCCGCTGGAACGGCTGGGGTTCGGGATCCGGGACATCGGGCAGGGGGTGGCCTTTGTCGAGCGCCTGCTGGACTTGCTCGGAGAGGATACGGAACGCGGAAATTCCTCTGGTCGTGACGGGGCCAGCGTCGTCCGTGAGGAAGCCCTGTCTGTGCGGTTCGAGGCGGTGAGCTTTTCCTATGATGGCATGCGCAAGGTGCTGGACGGGGTGAGTTTCGACATTGCGCCGGGGACGTCCACGGCCCTTGCCGGGCCGTCTGGCGGGGGCAAGTCATCCATCCTGCGCCTGCTGATGCGGTTTCATGAACCGGATGCCGGGCAGATCCTGCTGAACGGTGTTCCGCTGGCAGACTATCCGCTGGACGAGTTGAGACGGATGATCGCGGTCATTCCGCAGGACACGACTCTGTTCAACGAGACGCTGGCTTTCAATATCGCCTTTCCGGCAGGCGAGGAAGCGGTGGATGAGGTCGAGTGGGCCGCACGCATGGCACGGCTGGACACGCTGGCGGGCCGGCTGCCGGATGGATATGACACCCTGGTCGGCGAGCGTGGGCTGCATCTTTCAGGTGGTGAGAAGCAGCGGGTCGCCATTGCGCGGGCGCTGCTGAGGCGGCCGGGCCTGCTTCTGGCGGACGAAGCGACCTCTGCGCTCGACACGCGCACCGAGGCCGGGATCGCGGCCAATCTCGCAGGCGCCGCGGCTGGGGTGACATCGATTGTCGTGGCGCACCGTCTGTCGACGATTGCGGGGGCCGATCAGATCCTGGTGCTGGAGGACGGGCGGATTGTCGAGCGGGGGAGGCATGAGGCACTGCTGGCGGCGGGCGACGTGTATGCGGAGATGTGGCGGGGGAGGGAGAAGCACGAGCGTAAGTCGCAGTAATACTATGCGTTATCAGGCGTAATGACTGAGATTGCTGCGCTGATGACAGAAGAATCCCGATTGCAGATATTAGCGAGGTATACAGAAGCGTCGATGAGGGATCCAGTAGGCGCGCTTATATCCACTACTGGGTGCGTTTTAAAACGGGCATAGACAATAGTCGGCTCGGGTCGAGTCCAAGTCCGTCCCAGAACAGGTAATCCGGGATGCACTGACACGTCTGCCAAATTTTTCCGTCGACCTAGGGGGAGTTCAGCAACAATGTTATCAAATGCAGTGTGCGGCGCATTGCAGTTGGCAGAAAGAGTTTTCTATTCGTCGGTCAACCTGAATACGCCAAACTAATTATTAAATAATCTAAGTACTTGCGACCACAATCGCTTGTGCCAAGCTTGGCGTTCAAACGCTTGTTTTTTATTCTTCTTATCCGCTTGTCGAATGCCAGAAATCTGAGAGTTTGGCATGTCGCTCGCCCATTGTATTCGGCCACCTCTAATCCAGTAGTGTGATCGGCAGGGGAAACTCCAGTTTCCGATTGATGGATGTAAGGAGACCGACACACCATCGAATGTCATTCTCCAGTCTGTTGGGCTGAGCGGCGCGACGACTTCCAACCCGCAGCCGCATTGGCACAAATGGACAGCTGTCGCGAACTCAAGAGATACATAGAGTATGTCGCGCTCAATGCGGTTGGGTATAGCTTCCACAAATTGGTGCTGGATGGTCTTATGCTTCATGAAAATGACTGTTCGTTATGATATTTCCGTCGATGGTGAAGTTGGACTGATGCTCGTGCTCTAGGTCTACGTAGAAGCCAACTAGCTTCTTCCAGCGCATGACCGCCAACGCTGCGTTTAACGCATTGAGATCGGCAATTTGAATGTTTTGGCGATAAGCGTCATCCGCGTCGTTGCCGCTCAGATTTACGCATTTTTCAAAATGAGATCTTTGTTGCGGGGAACTTGTCGTTGTCCGAACCACCCCAAAAAGCGCTTCATCGACAATGCTAATACCCATACCCACATCGATGAAAGCAACGCCGTCGGCGTCAAGTTTATCAGCTATCGCACCCTTCACCTGACCTTTATCTACAGCCACAAAAACAAAATCCATCCCCTCGAGGAGCGATATATTTTCTTTGGTCAAATAGGTCGCGTGTGGCACGATCCCGTTGCGCAGCGCGCCGTATGCTTCAGCTAGATAGTCGACTTTTTTCTGGCGCCTTCGAAGTTGTTCAATCGATGCAGCGCCTGGCGCCCGAAAAGCATTGTGTTGCATGAACTCATCACCGTCGATGAGATGTATTTCACCGACCGGCGTCTTGGCCACCAAATCGAGGATGTAAGATCCCGTTCCCCCAAGGCCCACAATCGCGACCTTTGAGAATTTGAGCGTATCACTGATGGCTGAAATGCCAGCTCGGCTTGACGCGGAATCGATATATTTAAACGGAGTGTCGTCATCCGCCGCTTCGGTTACCGCGAAAGTCTGTGCAGTGACTGCTGGATCAATGACTTCGGCCGGTCCCGAGATCATTCCGACATACGTTGTCACTTTGTCATAGTAGTTAGCGTACTTGCCAGTCTCAGTTGGTTTGCAAGAGAAGCTCAAATTGGTCACGAGCCCGTCCCCGACATTTGTCCGGCCTTGCCCATTGACGATTCCTTTCAAGGGGTGTCCGTTCTTGTCACAAGGATGATCGCCGGAAAACTTCATAACATGAGTGCTTGGGGGAGCAGTCTGGTTTCCAGAAAGGGCCAAGGTGGAAACGAGCGTTCCACGCTTGATAGACTTATCGTGTGCCACATATGGCACATTGCTGACCACAAGATGCCCCGCCACAACTGACAGCTCATAGCCGTCGTCGAAAAGGGCCTGCAGATCCGGACTACGACTTATCAGTTGCTGTGACATTGAAGATCATATCCTTTTTGACCTTCACGGATTCGCCTTCAGCGCGGACGAGCATCCGGTTGTCCTGCAGCTTGGTGGCTCCGATCCGCAGAAGATGGCCGAGGCCAGCCGGATTGCCGAAGAGTTCGGTTATGACGAGGTCAACATCAATTGCGGCTGCCCGTCCGACAGGGTGCAGTCCGGACGGTTTGGGGCCTGCCTCATGCAGGAGCCCGATACGGTTGCTGCCTGCGTCGCGGCGATGCGCGCTGCGGTCTCCATTCCCGTCACCGTGAAATGCCGTGTCGCCATCGATGAAGACCCGCCCCGTGAGACGCTTTTCGGCTTTGTCGACAGGGTGGCCGATGCAGGCTGTGACGTGTTCACCGTACATGCGCGCAAAGCCTGGCTTTCGGGCTTGAGCCCGAAGGAGAACCGGGACATTCCTCCGCTGGACTATGGCCTTGTCGCAGATCTGAAGGCCAGGCGCCCAGACCTCACGATCATTCTCAATGGTGGTATCAGGACGCTGGAAGAGGCCGAAGCCCATATGAAGACATTCGATGGTGTCATGCTTGGCCGAGCCGCCTACCAGACACCGGGCCTGCTGACGTGCGCCGATCACCTGATCGAAACGGGCAAGGGCGACGACACGGTTGATATGTCCACTTGTCTCGCCGCGCTTGAGACCTACCGGCCCTATATGGCCGGGCAACTTGAAGCGGGTGTAAAATTGTCATCCATGACGCGTCACATGCTGGGGCTTTTCTCCGGTCAGCCCGGCGCGCGTGCCTGGCGACGGACCCTCTCTGAAAAGGCGGTCAGATCCGGCGCGGGCCTTGAAGTGCTTGATGAAGCGCTATCGCATGTCACCCGTGAAAGCGTCCCGGCCTGATGGCGGAATTTGTTTCCCAGTATGGCGTCCTGATTGTTTCGCTTGTTTTGGCTGGCATGACCGCCGGACTGGCAGCCGGGCTCTTCGGAATTGGCGGCGGCGCCATTATCGTTCCTGTGCTCTATTTCCTGTTCACCGCACTCGGATACGGCGAAACGGCCATGCACGTCGCGGTGGCAACCTCGCTTGCCACAATCATTCTGACGTCCATGCGTTCCGTCATGGCGCATAACCGACGTGGGGCGGTGGACTGGGCGATTATCCGCGGCTGGGCGCCGTGGATCATGCTCGGCGCTATCCTCGGCCAGCTCATTGCAGGCTTTGTGTCCAAGGACGCGTTGACTTTCTTCTTCGGGGCCATGCTGCTTATCCTCGCCATGCAGCTCTATTTCGGCCGCCCGACCTGGAAACTGGCCGACGACCTGCCCAAAGGGACGCCGCGGATCGGGCTTGGCGGCGTGCTCGGTGCACTTTCGGCCATTATGGGGATTGGCGGGGGTACGTTCGGGGTCAGCCTGATGACGGTGTGTGGCCGCCCGATCCATCAGGCTGTGGCGACAGCGGCCGGATTTGGCGTGGCGATCGGCTTTCCCGGCGCGATGATGGCGGTCGCCAACGGCATCGGCAAGGAAGGTCTGCCGCCTTTCTCGATTGGCCACGTTAACGCGCCAGCCTTTCTGCTCATCTCGACCTTCACCGTCACGATGGCCCCGCTCGGCGCGGCGCTTGCGCACAAGCTGGATGCGGCGCTCCTGAGGAAGCTGTTCGGCATCCTTCTGGTCGTCGTGTCGGCGCGGATGATCTGGAAGACTATTGCTGGATGATCAGCCGGTCGCCGCGGAACTCGTAGGAGTAAAGCTCACGCAGGAAGCTCATGCCGAGAAGGGACTGGGTGAGATCCTCGCGCAGGACCATGGCGCTCACATCCCTGATATGGACCTGGTTGATCTTGATTGATTCGATCACGACGCTTGCACCATAGGTCACACCGCCGGCTGTGCGGATTTCCCATTTATAGTCCAGCGCTTCGGGATCGAAGCCCATCTTGCGGGCGTCTTCCTGCGTCAGAGCGACTGTGCTTGCCCCCGTATCGACCATGAAGTCCACACTGGCTTTACTATTGACCAGTGTGCGTGCCCAGTAATGTCCGTCATCACGGATCGACAGAACGGCCTGGCGTGGCCGGGATTCTTTCTCGCCTGCGGGCGTGGCAGTGTTGACCGTTTCGCCAGATGTGGCCGCGGTATCGTCCTTTGACGCCTCATCCAGTTTTGGTGCGACGAAGACAGCCACGGCACCCGCCACCGCACAGGCGCTGAGCAGCATGGAGCCGATGCGCACACTCATGCCTCAGGCCCGAGCTTGCCGAGTGCTTTCAACCTGTCCATGCGCTGATCCAGCTCCTGCATGACAGCCCGGCGTTCAGCATCGCTCAAGCCGGACCAGCCGCCAATTTCCTTTAGTGTGCGGGCGCAGCCGAGACATAGTCCTGTCTGCCCGTCCACGGCGCAAACCTGGCGGCAGGGGGTCTCGATGGCTTTAGGGCGTACCTGCATACTGTCCTGCATAGAAGCTGAATATGGTATTGATAGGAAAAAATCACGAATCTTTCATTGACTTCAATTGGTGTTTCAGGCGCTTTGCGCCAATTCTGACGTGTGAGGTAGGCCCGTGAGCGACGCAGCATCTTCTGCAACGCCATTCGATGATGTCCGCGATCTGGCAATGCGCCATCTCGAACCTAATGAAGCCCCGTCCCGGTCGGTGCGCGAAGCACTACTCGAGATGGGGCGCGACGGTGATTTTGGCCGTCTCGGAGAGGCTGCCGAATGGCTGGCCAGCTGGCAGGGGCGTTACCCTCCGCGTATCGAGAATGCGACGCTTGCCCTGTTTGCTGGCGCGCATGGTATTGTCGGGGACAAGATCTCGCTCTCCAGTGATGCAAGCACAAAATCCCGGGTCGATTCGCTGCGCGGTGGCAAGGCCCCGCTTTCGGCGATCGCCACACAGGTCGGTGCCAATATCCGCATTTTCGAAATGGCCCTCGACCAGCCGACAGCCGATTTTACCGAGGCCCCCGCGATGAGTGAGCGCGAATGTGCTGCGACAATCGCTTATGGCTTCGAGGCGCTGGAGGGCCAGCCGGATGTTCTTGCGCTTGGTGTCCTTGGCGCCGGGATAGGCACTTCGGCGGCCGCGGTGGCCTGTGCGCTATATGGTGGCACACCTGACTATTGGGTGCGCCCCGGCCCGCATACGCCAAAGGATGTCAGTACGGCGCGTACTGAACTGGTCAATATGGCCCTGAGGAAGCATCGCGGTCATCTCGACGATCCACTGGAGGCGCTGCGTTGTCTCGGGGGGAGGGAACTTGCCGCCTGTGTCGGGGCGATCCTGGCGGCGCGCATCCAGTCTGTTCCTGTAGTTCTGGATGGATTTGCGACAACGATTGCCGCCGGGATTGTACATGCTCTCAATCCGGAAGCCGTGGCGCATGTTCTGCCGGGACACGTCACCAAGCGTCCGGCGCATGAGGCCGCACTTGAGCGCATCGGTATGCGCCCGCTCCTGCCATTTGAATTCAACACAGGCGGAGGTATGGGATCGGCTGCTGCCGTCGGCGTTCTGCAGACCGCCTGTGCGCCATTCCTCGGCCAGCCTTCAAGCTGATACCCTGCCGCTTCGCGGCGGGGTGCGACACAGCTTACGTTGACGTGCGCGTCAACTTGCTTTCGCTGCATCATGCAGGCACAAGGGCGGCAACAGACCAAAAAAGACAATCGTGAGGATCAAGCCATGAATCTGGAATTCACCCCGGAGGAAATCGAGTTTCGCAAGGAGGTCCGGGCCTTCATCGAGGAAAACTATCCTGAGCGCCTGCGCGGCGTTGGCCTGCGTGAGGACCTGAGCCGGGATGACATGCTCGCCTGGCACCGGATCCTCGGCGAAAAGGGCTGGTCTGTGCCATCCTGGCCGGAAGAGTATGGCGGTACGGACTGGACGCCGACCCAGAAATATATCTGGTCGGAAGAGAATGCCCGCATGGACACGATCATGCCGCTGCCTTTCGGTGCCTCGATGGTCGGTCCGGTGATCTACACTTTCGGCTCCGAGGAGATGAAGGCCAGGCACCTGCCGGGTATCCGCGAAGGTAAGGTGTGGTGGTGCCAGGGCTATTCAGAGCCGGGTGCCGGTTCTGACCTCGCCTCGCTGAAAACAACTGCCGTACGTGATGGTGACCACTATGTCATCAATGGCCAGAAGACCTGGACGACACTGGCCCAGCACGCCGACTGGGGCTTCTTCCTCTGCCGCACGGACCCGAACGCGTCCAAGCCACAGGAAGGCATTTCCTTCATCCTCGCCGACATGAATACGCCCGGCATTGAAGTAAAACCGATCAAAACGATTGATGGCGGTGTCGAGGTCAACGAAACCTGGCTGACCGATGTCCGCGTGCCGGTCGAGAATCTTGTCGGCGAAGAGAACAAGGGCTGGACCTACGCCAAGTTCCTGCTTGCGCATGAACGCTCCGGCATTGCTGGCGTGGCCCGCTCCAAGCGCGGCGTCGAGCGGCTGCGCAACATTGCCTCGACAGAACTGCTTGAAGGCAAGCCGCTGATCCAGGATGACGATTTCATCCGCAAGATCGGCCAGCTTGAAATCGACCTCACAGCGCTTGAGTTCACTGAGCTGCGCACGCTCGCCGGCGAGGCCCAAGGCAAGGGTCCGGGGCCGGAAAGCTCCATTCTCAAGGTCAAGGGCACCGAGATCCAGCAGCGCCTGACAGAGCTGACACTGGAAGCTGTTGGCCATTACGGCCACCCGTATTTCCGCGGCTTTCCGGAAGACGGCTCGAACGAGTTCCCGATCGGACCGGATTACGCTCACCAGGCGGCCCCGAGCTATTTCAACATGCGCAAGACGTCGATCTATGGCGGCTCCAACGAAATCCAGCGCAACATCATCACCAAGATGATCCTCGGGCTCTAGGGCGCGCCGGAAACAGGTACGAAAACGACAATGAGGCGGCGGCATAGCGCTGCCGCTTCATTCGAGGACACAGCGAAACAATAAGGATGAACCCGGACGGCCGGGGAGGGAAACACATGGATTTCAATTTTTCAGAAGAACAGACAATGATCCGCGACAGTCTCGCGAGGCTGCTGCGCGATCAGTACGATTTCGAGACCCGCCGCAAGGTCGCCGAGAGCGATACAGGCTGGCGCCCGGAGATGTGGCAGCAATTCGCAGAACTCGGGCTTCTCGGCGCGGCCTTCTCCGAGGATGATGGCGGTCTTGGCGGCAACGCGATCGACTCCATGATCATCATGGAAGAGTTCGGCAAGGCGCTCGTTGTTGAACCCTATGTGCCAACCGTGGTCTGCGCTGGTGGTTTTCTCAAACACGCAGGCACGGCCGCCCAGAAGGAAGAACATCTCACCGCGATCATCGGCGGGGAAAGCGTCTTCGCCTTCGCCTATGCCGAGCCGCGCGGGCGCTACGACCTGCACGACCTCGAGACCACTGCCAGGAAAGATGGCGGCGGCTATGTCCTCAACGGCCACAAGGCAGTTGTCATCGGCGCACCATGGGCAAGCCACCTGATCGTGACGGCCCGCACATCCGGTGAACGCCGCGACAGGGATGGCATCTCGGTCTTCATCGTCGAGAAGGGCGCAGACGGCATCACCACACGCGATTACCCAACCGTGGACGGGCGCCGGGCTTCGGAAGTCTATTTCGAGAATGTGTCTGTGCCTGCCGACGCGATGATCGGAGAGGAGGGCAAGGCCCTGCCGCTGATCGAGCGTGTCGTTGATGAAGCCACAGCCGCTGTCTGTGCCGAGGCCACCGGCGCGATGGGCGTCGCTCAGACCATGACCGTGGAATATTCCCGCCAGCGCAAGCAGTTCGGCGTCGCCATCGGCAAGTTCCAGGTGCTCCAGCACCGCATGGTCGACATGTTCATGGAGCATGAGCAGTCCATCTCCATGACCTACATGGCCACCCTCAAGCTCGATGAAGACGATGTGGCCCGCAAGAAAGCTGTCTCCGGTGCCAAGGTGCGCATCGGCCAGGGCGGGCGTTTCGTCGGTCAGGAAGCCGTCCAGATTCATGGTGGCATGGG
Organism: Henriciella sp.; assembly: GCF_029936995.1. Lineage (GTDB taxonomy): Bacteria > Pseudomonadota > Alphaproteobacteria > Caulobacterales > Hyphomonadaceae > Henriciella. The sequence goes on along the minus strand of NZ_JAPYRE010000007.1, from coordinate 131,894 downwards.
CATGACGGATGAGCTGGCCATCGGCCATTATTTCAAGCGCCTGACCATGATCGACAGCGAATTCGGCAATGTCGACTATCATATGCGCCGCTACACCGCGCTCAGTGGCGAAGGCCAGAAGGTCGCCGCCGAGTAGGGACCAGCTCTACAAGACGTATACCGAAAGCCCCGTCCTGCCCGCGTGCAGGATGGGGCTTTTAACTTTACGCGCTGGTCTCGACAGGCCAGTGCTCACCCTGTCATAGACATCGTCAGATCATTCACGAAACATCTTATCGGGAGCGCCCATCCATGTCCGTCATCAAACTTGAGAAATCCGGCCCCATCGCCACGCTGACGCTGACGCGTCCGGAGATGATGAACGCGCTCGGCCAGGAAGGCGATGGCACGGAAGTCGCCGCCGCCTGCGCTGAGATCGAGGCCGATCCGCAGATCCGCGTCGCCATCCTGACCGGCGAAGGCAAGGCGTTCTCGGCGGGTGGCGATGTGAAGGCGATGCGTGACAAGACGGGCGCTTTCGGCGGCAGCCCGAACGAGGTGCGCAATGGATATCGCCGCAACATCCATCTGGCGGTAAAGTCGCTCTACAATCTCGAAACCCCGCTGATTGCGGCGGTCAATGGTGCGGCCATCGGGCTTGGCTGTGATGTTGCCTGCATGGCGGATGTGCGCCTTGCTGCCGAGAAGGCGAAGTTCGGCGTGACCTTCCTCAAGCTCGGCCTCATTCCCGGCGATGGCGGGGCCTGGCTCCTGCCGCGCATTGTCGGCAATTCCCGCGCCGCCCAGCTTCTCTTCACAGGCGATGTCATCGACGCGGAAACAGCGAAGGAGTGGGGGCTCGTCTCCGATGTGCATTCCGGCGATACCCTGATGGAAGAAGCCAATGCGCTCGCCGGCCGCATGGCCGCCCAGCCGCCGCAGGCGCTGCGCCTCGCCAAGACCCTCCTGCGCCACGGCCAGAGCGCGTCCTATGAAACCATGATGGAATTCTCCGCCGCCTCGCAGGCGCTGATGCACGAAACCGAGGATCACATGGAAGGCGTCAATGCTATCCTCGAAAAGCGCACGGCGACATTTGAAGGGAAATAGCCTGTCCGGCGTGGCGGGAATCGCGGATAAATGGCGGGTCTTCTTTGCCTGGAAGGATCTGTCATGCCCTCGCACCGCCGCCTCATCTCGACCGGCTCTCCCTTCGAGGAGGAGATCGGTTATTCGCGGGCCGTGGTTCAGGGCGACTGGTGTTTTGTCGCCGGGGTCACCGGATATGACTATGCCACAATGTCCATGCCGGAAGATCCGGCCGCCCAGGCCGGGGTCTGCTTCGCCACAATCGGCTCTGTCCTGTCTGATGCCGGATTCCGGATGGAGGATATTGTGCGCGTCCAGTACACCGTCACGGATGCGGGCCTGCTGGATACGCTGAAACCGGTCCTCGGACACCATCTTGGTAATATCCGCCCCGCGGCGACCATGGTTGTGGCCGGCCTGATCGCGCCGGAAATGAAAATCGAGATCGAGGTCACAGCTTTCCGGGGATAATCCGCTCATCCGCCGCGACGTAAAGCCTTGTACAATGAATGTAGCTGGTTATTGTCATATTGATAAAGATATAAAGCATTGCGGAGGAATTCATGATCGGAGTTGTCGCCAAACTCACAATCGCCGAGGGCAAGAACGCGGAGTTCGAAGACATCGGCAAAGATCTGATGGCCAAGGTCAAGGCGAATGAGCCGGGCACGCTGACCTATCAGCTCTACAAGTCCAAATCCGATCCGCAGGTCTATATCTTCATGGAGCAGTACTCCAGCGAAGACGCGCTGAAAGCGCATGGTCAGACCGATTACTTCAAGGCGGCAGGGGCAAAGCTCGGCGCCTGTCTCGCCGGGCGCCCCGAGATCGAGCAGTACGACATCGTCGAATAGACCCCTGACGGAAAGCCGAATCTGATGTCCGAACCGCGTAAAGCCGGCTTTGGTACGAAGCTCGCTTATGGCGTTGGCGCTGCCGCCAGCGGCATCAAGGCCAACGGGTTCGACTATTTTGTCCTGATCTTCTACTCGCAGGTGCTCGGAGTGTCGGCACCGCTTGTCGGCCTGGCGTTGATGATCGCGCTGGTTTTCGACGCCTTTTCCGATCCACTTGTTGGCTACTGGTCGGACAATGTGAAGACACGCTGGGGGCGGCGGCATCCGTTCATGTATGTGGCCGCCGTGCCGGTCGCGCTTGCCTATTACTTCGTCTGGAATCCTCCTCAAGCGCTCACTGGCAATGAACTTTTCCCCTATCTCGTTGTCATTTCCATTCTGGTGCGCACGCTGATCACGCTTTACGAGGTGCCCAGCTCGGCTCTGGCGGCAGAATTGACCGACGATTATGACGAGCGCACCTCCTATCTTTCCTACAGGTATTTCTTTGCCTGGATGGGGGGGATTTTCGTGGCGTTTTTCGCCCTTCGCTATCTGTTGACCGCGACCGAGGCCGATCCGAGCGGCTTTTTCAATGTCGAGGGCTATAATACCTACGGTTTGCTGGCGGCGTGCATGATTGGCGGCGCCATACTTATCAGCGCACTCGGCACGCACTCACACATCCCGCATCTCAAACCTTCGCCGCCCCCGCGCAAGATGACGCCGCTGACGATCATGCGCGAAATTGCAGAGACGGTCGCTTCGCGTTCTTTCGCCGCACTGTTTGTCGCGGCTTTCTTTGGTTTCCTCGCCAGCGGGATTGCATCTTCGCTGAACTACTACATCAACGGTTTTTTCTGGGAATTCACCACAGATCAGACCTCGCTGCTGACCTTTTCGGTCTTCCTCTCGGCTTTCATGGCGCTTTTCATCTCGCCAATCGTGTCGAAAACGATCGGCAAGAAGAAGGGAGCGATCATCGTCGGGGCGATCGCCTTCACGATGACCCCGGCACCAGTGTTTCTACGCCTGATAGGCGTCATGCCCGATAATGGCACCGATCTGCTTTTCGGCATTATAATCGTCACCAGCATTATCGATACGGCCCTGATCATCACGACACAGACGCTGATGGCCTCCATGATTGCCGATATCGTGGAAGAAAGTGAAGTGCGGACAGGCCGGCGCTCGGAAGGTATTTTCTTCGCCGGAATCAGCTTTATCCGGAAACTGGTTTCCGGGGTGGGGATCATGATGGCCACGTTCATCCTGACCCTGGCAAGCTTTCCCGATAGCGCCCAGCCCGGCCAGGTATCGGATGAAGCCGTATTCCGTCTCGGGGCCTGGTATGCGCCATGCCTGTTCTTCATCTGGGTGGCAATGATCTGTTCACTCATGTTCTATCGCATCAATCGTGATGTTCATGCCGAAAACCTGGAGACGCTGAGGTCACGTGCTGCCCCGGAAGCTGACTGAATTGTCATCGCCTGCCCGATTGCACTCATGAGCGCGCCGCAATAGAGCCATTTTCATGATGCAAACCAACACCATGACCCGACATGTTTCCAAGCTTCTCCTGCTGAGCCTGCTTGCCGTACTTGCCTTGCTGGCCGTGGTGTTCAGCCCACTCTTTCCGGCTGGCGGTGCTGATGCCCAGGACAAGGTCTCGCCAGAGGAGGCGAGCAGTTTCTTCACCCCAGATAAACGTGTGCCGCAGAGCCGCGCCGAGCTTGAGCTTTCCTATGCTCCGCTCGTCAAACAGGTCTCGCCAGCCGTGGTGAACGTCTATTCCAAGAAGGTGGTGCGCCAGAGCGCGTCCCCTTTCGCGAATGACCCGGTCTTCCGGCAGTTTTTCGGTACTCCCCGTGAACGGGTTCAGAATTCGCTCGGCTCCGGTGTCATCGTTTCCGATGACGGCGTGATCGTGACCAACAGCCATGTCGTGAAAGATGCCGATGAGTTGCTTGTGGTGCTGTCAGACCGGCGGGAATACGCAGCCGAACTGATCCTCTCCGATGAGCGCACAGACCTTGCCGTCTTACGTATAGATACCGAGGGCGAACCCCTGCCGACGGTTAATTACGCCGATACGCGCGATACCGAAGTCGGTGACATTGTGCTGGCTATCGGCAACCCGTTCGGTGTTGGCCAGACGGTGACGACAGGCATCATCTCCGCGACCGCGCGTACCGATGTGGGCGTGTCGGACTATTCCTTCTTCCTGCAGACCGATGCGGCCGTGAACCCCGGTAATTCCGGCGGTGCGCTAATCAATACGCGCGCCGAGCTGGTCGGCGTAAACACGGCCATATTCTCGCGCTCGGGCGGGTCCAACGGGATTGGTTTTGCCATTCCGGCCGAGATGGTCCAGCGCGTGGTCGATGCGGCTGTGAATGAGGGCCGTATCGTTCGGCCCTGGCTTGGCCTGAAGGCCCAGTCTGTGACCTATGACATCGCGAAGTCCCAGGGGCTCGACCGGCCTGTCGGCGTCATGGTCAGCGAAGTCTTCGACGATGGCCCGGCAGACAAGGCCGGCCTGTCGCGTGGCGACCTGATCACCGAGATCGACGGGCGCGAAGTGTTTGACGAGACCGGTCTGAAATTCCTCGCCGCGACCCGGTCGCCGGGCGAGAATTCGGAGCTGAAGGTCCTGCGCGGCGGTGACGCAGAAATCATCAAGGTCACGCTCGCCCCGCCACCTGGCGCAACCAAGGCGGAGCTGGAAGTTCTGGATGGGCGCCATCCTTTCTCCGGGGCCGAGGTCGCCGAACTCTCACCGCGTCTGGCCGAGGAAATGGGGCGTGACCCATTTTGACCCAGCCCCGTAAATTCCGGCCATGAATTTGCAGAGTCCTCGACACGAAGAGGATGACAAATGCGCAAATCACGATTTTCCGAAGAACAGATCATTGGGATGATCCGGGAGCACGAGGCTGGCGTGAAGACAGCCGATATCTGCCGCAAGTACGGCATCTCGGATGCGACCTTCTACAAGTACAAGGCGAAGTTCGGCGGCATGACGGTGTCGGACGCCCGGCGGCTGAAGACGCTGGAGGAGGAGAACTCGAAGCTGAAGCGCCTCCTGGCCGATGCAATGCTGGACAATGCCGCCCTGAAGGACCTGGCGACAAAAAACTTCTGACGCCCGACGCCAAACGGAAGGCCGTGCACCACGTGATGGAAGTGCATGGCCTGTCGGAGCGTCGGGCCTGCCGGCTGGCCGATCTCGATCGGTCCACCTTCCAGTATGAAAAACGCGATGGCGGTGACGAGAAGTTGCGCCAGAGGCTACGGGAGCTGGCCGGTGAACGCCGCCGGTTCGGCTATCGCAGGCTCGGCATCCTGCTGGACCGCGAGGGCCTCAGCGCCAATCACAAGAAGATCTACCGGATCTATGCCGAGGAGGGACTGGCCGTGAAACGACGACGTGGGCGAAAGCGGGCGACAGGCACACGTTCACCCATGCTCCTGCCGGAACAGGCGAATGAGCGATGGAGCCTGGACTTCGTATCGGACGCTCTCAGCGATGGCCGCCGGTTCCGCACGCTCTGCGTGGTCGACGACTTCACCCGGGAAGCCCTGGCCGTGGTCGTCGATGTCTCCCTGTCCGGCGTGCGGGTCGCCAGGGAACTGTCCAGGCTCATCACCCGGCGGGGTGCTCCGAAGATGATCGTCTCCGACAATGGCACGGAGCTGACCAGTCATGCGATCCTGAAATGGGTGCGCGAGGCCGGCATTGAGTGGCACTACATCGCGCCGGGAAAGCCGACACAGAACGCCTTCGTCGAGAGCTTCAACGGCCGGCTGCGCGACGAGTGCCTGAACGAGCATCTCTTCGACAGTCTCGGTGACGCCCGGCGCATCATCGAAGCCTGGCGGATAGACTACAACACGGTCCGGCCACACACATCACTCGGCGGCCTCAGCCCCGTAACCTACGAACGGCGGCTGCGCCGCCGAAGGCCCGGCTCGCTTGAGCCGCGGGGAAGCTCCACTCCCCGGGCCTTGACCACGCCATCAACAACAGAAAGAAAGGCGAACAGACTCTCCGAATGAACGGCCCGGATCACGGGGCTGGGTCAAGTCTATTAGCTCTGATTTGGGCTTAATACCCTAAAGGAACCACCGGCGGGCAGGATGCAAGCGCGGGCATCCTTACCAACGGACGTGGTAGTACGTACGAGCAATACTTTTCTTACGTTTGCTTTTGCGCCCATAGAGGACGCTCACTGAGGGTTACCAAGAGTCGTTCAGTAATTTCGCGATTGGCTCGAGCATATCAGTATAACTGATTTCCAGAACGTTGAGCAGCAAGAGGAACTCGATTACGTCGATCCGACGCTCGCCTGTTTCTATTTTTGCTATGTATGACTGCGGGTGGCCCAACCGCTTTGCCAGCGCCTGCTGTGACAGGCCCGCCTGAAGGCGAGCTGCCTTGATCTCCGATATGAGCAATTGGTGGGCAGGAGAACGAAGATATTTTCCCAAGTACTTACTCAGCAATCCCATTAGAGATTGCCTTCGTAATCCTGATATGGAATAATCCCATTTTGGGATTATTCGCTAGGAAGCTGCGACTTGGTTAGCCCCGTTAATACCACGAAAACGGAACTGAGACTGTCGCGATTTCGGCGGGGTCCAAGTGAGGATTCAGGTGAGTTCAACTCTGATCAGTCAGACCAACATCTTCGGAGTATCTTTCACCATCATCGAAGGCAACTCGTGCGTCTGGCACTGTTGCGGGTGGGGAACCGGGCGGATGCCGAGGACCTGGTGCAGGATGCCTTTGTTGCTGTGGGGCGGGCCTATCCGGACAGGGCGGGTGAGGAACTTCGCAAGCTCTTGTTCACGACCCTGCGCAATCTGACCGTCAATCATCTGAAGTCGGGCCACAGGCGTCAGCAGCAGGCCTCTGTCGAAGTCGGGAGTGTTGGCGAGGCGCTGGCCTGTGCGCGGACCGTGACGCCGGAGAAACAGCTCATGAATGCCCAGCTTCTCGCCATCGCCGAGCAGACCATTGCCGCCATGCCGTGGCGGCGCCGCGAAGTGCTCAGGCTCCACCGCTATGACGGGCTCACCTATGATGAGATCGCGCGGCGCTTGTCAGTTTCACCGAGAACGGCCAAGAGTGAGGTTGCGACGGCACTCGCCGAGATTGCCGAACGTCTCGCAAGGTTGGAAGGCCGGGAAGCGAACCCGGCAGGGTGAAGCTCATGACGGCACATCGGGACAGATATTCGGAGCGGCTGAAAGCCGCGGCGGACTGGTATGCCGAGCTGCAGGAGCCCGGCCTTTCGCACGAGACCTGGGAAGCCTTCCAGGCCTGGGAGAGCGATCCGGCGAATGCCGCAGCCTTTGGTGAGATCGAACGCTCCCTGGTGGCCATGGACCGTTCAGGCTTTGGCCGGCGGGCGCGGGAAGACCGGGAGGTGTCCCGGAAGGACCGCGTACCGGGATGGGTGGGCTGGCTTGGCGGGATCGCCGCGCTTGTGCTCATCGGGCTTGTGGTTGTGGGGGTCTGGCCGGCTGCTCAACCAGTGGCACCGGATATTTATGTGACGGACATTGGCGAGGTTCGGCAGGTGGTGCTCGCCGATGGATCGACGGTCACGCTCAATACCGCAAGCCGGGTCGAGGTGAGGCTTGGAGAAGACGCGCGCGAGATAGAGCTCGCTTGGGGCGAGGCCTTGTTTGATGTCGCAGGCGAGGCCCGGCCCTTTGTGGTCATGGCCGGCGCCAGCCGGACCGAGGCGCTTGGGACACGGTTCAATGTTCAGGCTGGCGGGGATGAGGTTGCGATCACGCTGGTCGAGGGATCGGTCAGGGTCGGGGCTTCGGACGGGGCAGGGCAGGGGAGCGTGCTGGAGCCCGGGGACCAGCTTGTCATGCAGGCGGATGGCGGTGTCGAGGTTTCAGAAGTCGACCTGGAAAGTGTCGGGCGGTGGACGTCCGGGCTGGTTCAGTTCGATAATACGACCCTCGCCGAGGCTGTGGCCGAGATGAACCGCTACTCCAGTGTGACGATCAGGATCGGGGATCAGGCCCTGGCGGCAGAACGGATCAGCGGCAGCTTCCCGGCGGGCCAGCAGCGGGACTTTGCCGAGAGCCTCGAGCTCTTCCTGCCAGTGACGGCGGACATGTCCGGCCGCACGATCACGCTGCGGCGCCAGGAGCGGGATTAGCCCCACAGACAGCGGTTCGGAGAATTTCTGCATGGCAGGCCGGACGGCTTGTTGAATTTATCGAGCTGGGCCCGACCGGGGTGCCAGCCGGATTCAACAACACGTCCGGAGGGGCAATATGGGGATGAAGACTGGCCTGAGACGGCAACTGCTTGGCGCAGTGGCCGTATCGATGATCGCAGGCGCTGGCACGGCTGCCGCGCAGGATGGGCGCGAACGCACAGAGGTGACGATCGAGGCAGCCTCGCTGGCTGAAGCCCTGCAGGCGCTGAGCGCACAGACCGGTACGCCCATCATGTTCTCGAGGCCGCTTGTTGCAGGCCGTGATGTTGAGGCTCTCGAAGGGGACTATTCGCCTGAAGAAGCGCTGGAACGCCTTCTGGCCGGAAGCGGGCTGGTTGCGGTTCGTGGCGGCGGTGAAGCGCTGATTGTAAGGAAAGCGCCTGATGCACCTGTACCGGGACGCGAGAGAGCACCCGAACGGACTCCCGTCGCGCCTGTGGAGGTCCCTGGACCCGCCGGGACTGAAACGGACCAGGAAAGTGCGCTTCGCATCGATACGGTCAGGGTGACCGGCACCAGTCTGCGCGGCTTCGCGCCGGAGAGTTCTCCGCTACAGGTCTATGACCGCGAGGACCTGCTGCAGTCGGCAGCCTCTTCGACCGAACAGTTTATCCGCCAGCTGCCGCAGAATTTCAGCGGCGGGTCGACCGAGTTTGCAGCCGGGCAGGGACTGCCGAATGACCGCAACTCACAATCGAACAATACTTATGGCACCGGTGCCAATCTCCGCGGGCTGGGATCCGGGGCGACGCTGACCCTGCTGAACGGCAACAGGGTCGCTCCGACCTCAACGATAGGGGATTTTGTCGATCTCTCCCTCATTCCGGTCTCAGCCCTTGAACGGGTCGAGGTGCTGACCGACGGGGCCTCTTCCATTTATGGCGGCGATGCCGTGGCCGGGGTGATCAATCTTGTCCTTCGGGATGACTTTGAAGGGGCGGAAACTGCGCTGCGCTACGGAACGGTGACCAGCGGCGATCTTGACGCATATCGCTTCAGCCAGTCCGCCGGGACCGCGTGGGACAGCGGGAACCTGCTCGCTGTCTATGAATATTCCGACCGTGGAAACCTGACCCTGTCGGAGCGCCCGGATATTGCCGTCCCGCCCTTGTCGGGCGGCGACCCGATCACACTTACCGATGTGTTCGACCTGCTCCCCGCCCAGACCCGCAACAGCCTGGTCCTGTCCGCCAATCAGGAGGTGGGGCGCCGGCTCGACTTCTCATCGACACTTCTTTATTCCGACCGCGAGGTTGATAGCCGGGCGGTCGGCATTGGCAGTTTTGCCTCCGCTGGCCGCAACAGGATCGGGTCTGAAAGCCTGACCTTCAATCTCGGTGCGGAATACCGGTTTTCTGACCGCTGGATCCTGTCGCTGGACGGCAATTACAGCCAGATCCGGAATGACCGGACGTCCCGGATCCTGTCGCCGGTGCCGCGGGATCCGTCGCGGCAGAAGACCGAGTCCGATCTCTGGTCAGCCGGGGTGCTGCTCAATGGCGATCTGTTCGAATTGCCGGGCGGGCAGGTGAGGGCAGCCATGGGCGGACAGGTCCGCCAGGAGCGTTTCAGGGTCCAGCAGGCCGGATCGCCCGCGCTGCGGGACGGTGAGCGTGATGTTTCCTCTGTCTATGCGGAAGTCCTGTTTCCGCTGATCGGGCCGGGCAACGCCCAGCCGCTGGCGGACCGCGTCGAACTCAACCTGTCTGGCCGTATCGACGACTATTCCGACTTCGGCTCGACGTCGAACCCCAAGATCGGGCTCCTCTGGGCACCCGTGGACGGGCTGAACCTCAGAAGCTCCTACAGCACATCCTTCGCGCCCCCGGCGCTGGGTCAGGCCGGTGCGCTTGACCGGATTGCAGGCGTGCTGCCCTATGATTTCATACGCGGTATATTCGGCATAGAGCTGCCAGATCCGTCACTGGCCGGTGTGAACTATATCCAGGCCAACGGGACAGCCCCCGATCTTGAGCCAGAGACGTCGCGAACCTTCACCGCCGGGATCGACTATGAGGTGAGCTCGGGCGTACACGATTGGTCTCTGAGCAGTTCCTATTACGATATCAATTTCGAGGACCGTCTCGGTGCGACACCCATTCCGGGCAATCTGAATTCCAACTTCGCGCCCGGCCTGGCTTTTGACAATCCTGATCTTTTCCCGGCTGGAACGGTGATCTTCTTCCCCACCGACGTACAGATCGATGCCCTGCTGGCATCGCTCAGCCGCCCGGTCATTCTGGCTGGTGGCGCGACCGCGGTCGAGAATATCGGCTTCATCAACAGGGTGAATCTGACACGCAATCTGGCGTCGACCGAAACGCGCGGGATCGACCTCCAGCTTGGTTATTCCGCGGATGCGGAAATCGGGCGTGTCTCGGCCGGGATCAATGCGAACTACATCATCGATTTCGTGAAGCAGGCCGCAGAGACGACGCCGGCGGTCGAGACACTGAACACGCTTTACAATCCGGTTGACCTGCAGTTGCGCGCGCATCTTGGTCTCTCCAGGGGTGGTTTTACGGGGAATTTCTTCGTCAACTATACCGATGACTACAGGATTGATGGTACCGCCGATGCGCGCCGGATCGGCTCATGGATTACCGCCGACCTTTCGCTGTCATACGATTTTGGCGAGGACCGGACGGGCTGGCTATCGGGCACGGTCTTCAATCTTTCGGCGACCAATCTGTTCGATGAGTCGCCGCCGAGTGCGCCGCCTCTGAGCGGGTTCGCCCTGACCGGCTACGATCCGGCCAATGCCTCTCCGATCGGCCGGTTCGTCAGCGTCGAAGTTCGCAAGACGTTCTGAAGTGTCATCGGCCGAGGCCCCTTTTGTCGCGCGCTGGAAAGCATCGTGACGCAGAGGGCCTTCGCCATGCATCAGGGGAGAGACCCGATGAGTTCCCGTTTCCTGTTTCGGGCGGAGATGGTCCGTCTGGTTTTTGTGACCGGGCTGCTTTGCCTGCTTGCTGATCCTTTTGCGGCACGTGCCGGGACCGGTGAAGATGAAGGTCGCCGCCTGCTGACCCTTGATGACGTACTGATGATCGAAGGGATCGGTGAGGCGGCCTTTTCGCCGGATGGCAAGTGGCTCGCCTACAATCTCGTGCCCGCCTATGAGACACTGGCTGACTATTCCTACTGGTTGCGGGCCTATGGGCTGAGCGGACACCAGCTCTGGGTCAGGGATATGGCCGGTTCTGAACCTGCGCGGCTTCAACCTGGCCTCGATCCGGACGCGACGAACTTCCTGTTCGGGTTCTCTCCGGATGGAAGCCGGGTCGTGACGATTGAACACAGGCTGGGTCGGCATCGCCTGGTCGTCTGCCGCACGGGGCGCGACGACTGTGTCCGCTTCTCTGAAATGCCTGATATACGCGACAGATATGTCGCCGGAGCGAGGTATAATGAACGCCTTGTCTGGACGTCGAATGATCGCTTCGTCGTGCCGGTGCGCGACCCCGACCTCCCAGGCTCCGAGATGCGCAGTCGCGGCACGGCTGGCCGGTTCCTCTGGCGCGAATGGAACAAGGCATGGTCCGGCGAGGGGGTAACAGCATCGGAAGCGGTGAGCACGGGGCGCGACCGGTCCGAAGACTGGGCGTCCGGCCGACTTGTCGAGTTTGATCTCTCCTCCGGAACAACAAGGCTTGTGGCAGAAGGGCGGTTTGCAGGTGTGCGTGTCTCGCCGGATCGCCGTTACCTGATTGCTGCGCGGACCGGGGAACGCCGGCGTCCGCCCCCCGATGCCCGCCCTGTGGCACACGAGACGCATCCGGTATTCGACCGGCGCTACGGGCTGCGGCTGATCGACCTCAAGACGGGGAAGACCGACGTCTTCAATGGTCCGTTTAACATCGATCCTCATTCCCTGACCTGGTCGCCGGACAGCCGGCGCTTTGCCGTCTTCGGATGGGACCGCCAGGAAACCCCGCAAGAGGGGTGTTTCTACATTGTCGATACCGCGGCGCTTAGACCCGGGTGCCGGGACCATGGCGCGCTGGTTCTCGCAACCAATCATCTGGATCCTGATTACAAGTGGTGGGCGGGTCCGGCGCGTGCGGCGCTGCTCGATGAAGGTATTGCCGTGCTGGCGCGAGACGCAGATGAGGAGCGGCTCGACTGGTACCTGCTCGGTCCGGGCGGCACGATCTCGAACCTGTCTGCTTCGCTCGACAGCCCGGCCGGGCAATTGCTCCACGCCGGTGACCGGTCGATTACGATCATATCTGGGACGAACGTGGTTCGGCTTGGGACGGAGAGACCTGTAGACCCTATTCTGCCGGAAGGTATCGAAATCACTGGCCCGCTGACCTATCGGCCAAACATGGCGCACAGCTGGTCGAACGAGTTCCGCCTCGGCTCGCCGCTGATACGCTACCCCTTGCAGGATACAGCGGACTTCATTGTCGAGACGCCGGATGTGGAGGGCGATGGCGCCATTGTTCATGTCAACTTTGACGGGACTGACAATGCTGTCGCACTCCAGCCAGTCGGCATTGCCGGGGCGAGGGTTCTTGCCGCGTCCCGGGCGGCCGGGGCCATGGTCGCGACGCTGAAGGAGGGGGCTGCGACGCGTCTGCTTCTCATCCGGGGGCACGGGCGTGTTGAGGAGCTGGCACGTATCAATGAGCATCTCAACGGCATAAATCATCCGGTTGACCGGCCGGTTTCCTACACCCTGGAGGATCCGTCAGGGGAGCAACCGGCCAGGTCCATGCAGGGCTGTCTCCTTCTGCCGCCCGGCTATGAAAGCGGGAAACGCTATCCGGTTCTGGTTGAAGTCTACCCGACGGGAACAGGCGGGAGGTGTAAGACCCTTGAAGATGCCGCCCGGGCCGGGGCCGTTTTGGATGATCTCTGGAGCGCCCGGGGATTTATCTACTTTCGTCCCGCCCTGCCTCTCGATCTCGCTTCCACGCCGGAGGGGTCGCTCGCCGGGTATGGGAATCTCCTGGATCAGGCAATCGGCGCGCTGGTAGAGCAGGGCTATGCCGATCCCGGCCGTATTGCGCTTTACGGCTTCAGCCAGGGCGGAATTGCCTCCCTGGTCGCGGCGACACAGTCGGACAGGCTTGCCGCCGTGATATCGGTCAATGGCTGGGCCGATTATTTCAGTCATTATTTTGGCGCGCGCGGGCTGATGCGGTATTTTCATCTCGACCAGAATGGCGGCGATAACAGGTGGCGCTATGAATGCGCCATGGAAGGGCCAAGCCATTACTGTCCGTTCGGGTTTGGCGAAAGTGCACTTGAAAACCCCGCCGCCTATGCGCGAACCAGCCCCGTCGCGAACGCGGCGGACATCACGGCACCCGTGCTGCTCGTCCACAGCGATTTCGATTATTTCGACATGGCGCAATATGACGAAATGTTCGGCGCGCTTTACCGGGCTGGAAAGGAGGCGCGTTATGTCCGCTACTGGGGCGAAGGGCATGGTCCCTCATCGCCTGATAATATCCGCGATTTCTGGAGGCGGATCGATGGGTTTCTCGAAGAAAGCGGTATCTTCACTCCGGACGAGGATACGCCGCGTGCTCGCGACTAGTGTCGCCCCACCTGCTTCCATGACTGGAGCCAGGCCTCAATGGCGTAATGGATGAGCAGCATACGCCCGAATGTCTGGTGCCGGTATTCCTCGCGCCCGAGAAATATATCCAGATCTGCCGGATCTAGCAGATCATGACGGACCAGCTCGCCATGCCGGATCACCTCAGCGATCATCTCGCGGTGGCTATCCAGCTGGTCGATGAAAAATCGGGAGGCGTCTCCTTTCGAGCGTCTGAGCCGAACCTGATCCGGAACCAGGCCGGCCATGGCCTTGCGGACCAGCCCGCGCCCCTGTCCGTCAGTGCAAAGCAGATAGGTGGGCAGCCGCAGGCAGAGTTCGATAAGCGGTTGGGAAATCAGCGGGTGAACAACCGGCCGGGAGTGGAGCGATGCAAGCCCGCTGCGGATCTGGAACATGTGAACCAGACTGGCGATCTGGCCGAACTTTGCGGCTGGAAGACCTTGCCTGTCGCTGGCCCATTCCGGCAACAGGGCTGCCGGATCGAGTGTCTCATGGTCGTTCTGGTTCATCCGGGTCCTGCGGTCGAGAATACCATGAGCGCCATCGCCATTCCGTAAGCTGTTCAATGTCGTGGCGAAGGTTTTGCCAAGCGCCTGCCAGATGGAGAGGCCGGAAAGCCGGGCCGAGTTGAGAAGCTCCATGCGGGCCTGTCTGCCCAGACCACAGTGTTGCAGGTATTCGGCGAAGCCGAGCGCGCTGCGGGTTTCGAGAAACAGGTGATCGCCACCCTGGCCTGTGAAGATCGTGCGGCCTTCCAGTTGCGCCAGCCCGGCAAGGTGGGTTGTGAGATCCTGTCCGAGGAAGCTGCGGAATGGGCGTACCGACAAAGGATGATCTGCCGGACCCGGCAGCGTCCGCTGCGGCGTAACCGCAACCTCTTCGAGACCGATCTCGGCATGACTGGCGACTGCCTGCGCATACGCCAGCTCAGATGGATCTTCAGATTGCAGGACGAAGTGGACGGCGTTGGCCCGGGTCAAAGAGGAATGTCTGCCGAGCGTCGCAGCCACGATCGCTGAATCCAGGCCGCCCGAGAGATTAAGGGTTATACCGCCGTGACAGGCTTTAGCCCTCGAATGCACGACATATTCTATCGTGTCCCGCAGTATCGAAGCAGCCGCGGGTTCCGCCTCCTCGCAGGGTCTGCGCGCAGTCTTGCGCGGGTCCCACAGCTGCTCGACATGAAGGCCTTGGCGGGTAACGGTCAGACGGTGCCCGCCCGCAAGTTCATGCACTTCATTCAGGCCGGTCTGCCCGTTCTGGATCTTGTCATAGACGAGCAGCGCACGGATGAAGTCATAGTTGATGGAGAATTGTGTCCGATCGAGAAACTCGCACGCTTCCAGGTGTGAGAAGACAAGTGTGACATTGCCGGCGTTGCTATAGAAACAGGGTATGGACGAGGTCGGATCCGCAAGAACGGCCACGCCCTGGGGCGTTCTCAGAACTGCGACATAACTTCCCCAGAAGTCCGAGATCAGGGCGCTGCCCGCAGATGTCATGAGGTGCGCACTGTCCGAGGGATCGAACTGAGTCAAAGGTGGACCCGCGACGAGGTCTGTCCGATTTTTGAAGAGTGTGCCGAAGACGGCGCCGGAAGGCTGGCTATTGACCGGCCGGAGTTCGATCAATCCCGGGCTGGTTGATGCCGGATGCAGATCATAAACGCGTAAGCCCTCTGCGGTGCATGAGCTTACGGATCTGCCTAAATGATGATGCAGGCGTGTTTCGATGACACCAGCCTGCTCGGCGGCTTTCATATTCTCCGCTTCCCAGATCATGGCGAAGAAAGCACTCATTCTATACGACCATGATCGGCTGATACTCTGCCGCCTTGTCGCAAGTTTCGTTCAGAAGAATCCCGCGATGTGAGACCCAGCAATGCGCATCGAACGGGGCAAGCCGCACACCAAACACCCACTCGGCTGAGATATTGAAGCTCGAAAGGAAGCGGAGAAGGACAAGACTCCTGAAGAAGCAGGCGTCCTGGGTTGTGAAGAAATAGGGTGTCAGCGCATGAAAGCTTTCCGTCAGGGCGAGCACCTGGTCTCGGGACGTGTCGCTATTGCCGGGAATGCCGGCTTTCCACGTACGGGCAGCGTGGACGCATCGCGCGATATGTCTACGTCCTGCCTTTCGCAGGGCAAGACATATCGCAATGGCCAGCATCAAATGCGGTGTGTGTTTCCAGTGGGGGAGCGGCCGGGAAACCGGATGCCGGTCGGTGATCGAATATGCCGCCGCAGGGAATGTGCGGTGGGCGATAGGATGCCCCGCCGCATGGCGGGGTGTAAGAATGCCTTGATCAGCTAGCCGGTTCGCCAGCTGGCCTGCTTTCGAGAATGTGGGAACATGGCCGTCGGCGGCTGCAAGCTGCGCGAACAGGTATGACTGGTCGGATGTCAGACACAGATACCTGTCATTCACCGCGTCAAGGATGATGTATATTGTGCCGCAGGCACACACATGAACGTCATCCGGCAGATAGTACTGGCTGTTCATCCGTGCCGCCTCGGCTATGGCTCTTCCATGGGTTCGGGGAAAAGGGGGAACTTGCGTTCCCCCTCTCCTTGATACGGGTCAGGCGATCCGGGAATTCGGCCCGTTGGCAAACTCGACACCGAGTTCTTGACCGCCGCGGGTTTCCTCGGAAACCGTACCGAGTTCGATTGGCTCGAACTCGTCTTCGGTGACGTATTCGTCTGTCCTGGTATTCATGGTCTTTCTCCTTCTGAGGTTACGCCGCCGTTCTGGCAGCGCCTTGAGTGTGACCTCTTGAGTAGAGGGAGTCAACCAAAGATTCGTAATAAAAACAAGGCGTTATGGTGGATACGCAAAGCTTCTTGTCCGATCAGCTGTGCGCGATCGGGAGGCTTGAAAACGCTGACGATTTAACGGCGGCTCTGTCTGTTCATCTCATCGGTGCTTGCATCCTGCATGTCTGGTTGGAGGGGAACTGGAATGGGGGACTGGTTGATCAGGGCGCGCGCCTTACCCCGGTCGCCAGCCTTCAGGGCGCGTCTGGCGCGGGCCGCGCTGTAACAGGCCCGGGCGAAGGCATCCGTCTTGTAGAGGGCAGGCGAGCTGATCGCCGAAGCAAAACCATGGTCTGGAATCTGCCAGTCAGGCCCATAGGTTTCGGTGAGATAGCGCTCCGGGCTCTCCGGGATGTGACAGGTCAGACCCTGGAAGCGGGATTTGATGGGCCGGAAGTCTGTGAAGCGCCACTGGATATCGCCCGGATGATGGCTGAAGCCGCAAAGCGCATGGCGGGCTGTTTTCTCGTAGAGGAAGATGTCGACGCCGATGCCCTTGTGCGTCAGCGCGAAATAGCGCTCGCCGGGGCGAGCGCGCCTTTCCAGCATGAGGGCTGGGTGCTGACGGACGATGGCCGCGATACCCGGCGCAGCTTCATCAGCGAACACACCGATATCGATGTCCCGGTCATGGGTCAGGGGTTGGCCGTTGCGGATGAAACCCAGCAATGTGCCGGCGGCCAGAAAAGGCACGAGACCGGCTGCTGAGAGTATAGTGCAGACCTCGTTGAGCGCCTCTGTTGCCTTGCCGGGGTCGAAGCCATGATTGTGGGTTGATGGTGCCGCGGTCGGGCAGGCTGTACAGGCGAGTGCACGCTTCAGCTGTTCGAAGGCCGGTTGGAAAGCCCCTGCTGCATAGAGGCAATGGCCTATTCGTTCGTGCGCGAATGCCTGATCCGGAAAGCGTGACAGATTGTTTCGAGCGAAAATGACAGCATCCTCGAACCTGTGTGCGTCGGCCAGCGCATTGCAGACGCGAAGGATGATGTCAGGTTTTGTGCGAGGGTCTCCGGCGCGGGCTTCCAGGCTGTCGGCGGCGTGGCCGATCGCAAGGATCCGCTCGTCTTCGTCTGGTGTGATGTCCGCGATGGACTGCCAGGAGCGCCAGGCTTTGGGATCGAGCCTTGCCGCCTGACGGAAGGCGCCAAGCGCTTCGTCAATCTCTCCGCGCCCATGGCGGGCCAGCCCGAGCCCGTGCCAGGCCGAGGGCAATTCCGGGACCAGCTGAATGAGCTGACTGAAACCGCGGCATGCCGCATCCGTCTTACCGGCCCGCAGGAGCGTGCTGGCACATGTATGAAGGGTTTGCGGATGATCAGAGCGTGTCTGTCTTGCCGCGTCGAAGCAGCTGACCGCGAGGTGAAGCTCACCTGTCCGGGCAAGCTCCATGCCTGCGCGCATGCAATCGCGCCAGGTTTCTGGCGCTGCGGCTGCTGTTTCCTTGTCTGTTTCTGCCCGGCCTTCTGCCGGCCGCAGTGCCACTGTCCCGTCCTCGCATTCGCGGCTTTGTCGCTACCGCACCATTTATGGTCTGCGGCAGCGTCAACCAGCTATTCAGTTTTTGACTTTGAGAGGACAAATAATAAATCATAAGTAGATTCGATAATCAAGAGGGTTTCGTGCAAACCCCATTTATGGCAGGCGTTTGGAAGAAAGTCGGGGCTGAGTAACCTTTTAGCTGATCTATATATAAAATAGAATAATCTATCATTGCGGACGCTCACGCATGGCCGCAGAGGACTGCGGAACGCGGAAGGCCCCGCAGTCCCGTGATCTTAGCGGGCCTTTGTCTCACCAGGCAGGCTGAGCAGCATGTCGGGCTCACCGGCATCGAACTCGGTGCGCAGATACGCTGCGCCCGGGCGTGTATCGAGCACGATCCAGACCGGCGCGCCCTGGTAGATCATCCAGTAGCGACATTCGCCATGGTGGACGTTCATGATGGCCTCCAGGACCGTATGGGTGAAATCATCCCCGCCCAGCCGGGAGATGCGGCGGTGAGGGTCGGTCTCATTGCGTTCGACCCATTTGACCTGTCTTGCTTTCATCATGTGCGTCCTTTTCTGCACTCTTGTGCCAGGGGCGCTGGCCGGCAGGCCTTGTACATTGAGGGGGTTCTCCCATCGCCTGACCGCCAGCACCCCATCGGCGGTTTGATGGAATGAGCGGCAGTCTTTCTGGCTGTCGGCTCGCGTACAGGTGGAGGTCTGTCACTGAGAGTTGTCGATATGTCTGGTGGAATTTTTACAGGTTTTGCTGGCCTGCAGAGGGCCGGGCCAAGTGCTTCGCGGGTGAAATGGCACATATCCTGAAAGGAGCCAGGCATTGCCCGTTTCCGGGCGTGTCTTGTTCTATGGGGTGTTGATTGGTGTTGAGGAAATACTGCCTGTGAGGACACAATGAGCGTTCCGCCATCCTATCTGACGCGGGAGGGCCGCGTGTCACTTGCCGGCTTTCCAGAAGGCCTCTGCACCGTAGAAGCGCTGGAGCACTACATCGCCCATATCGCCGACGATCTTAAGCGGCAGGAACAGGATCACCTCGACCGGATTGCGGTGCGCAAGGTGGCGATCCAGGAGGTCGTGCAAAACCGGTCGAAAGTAACGAAGCTCGGAATATTGCAGGATGAGGCCAGGCGAAGATTGAGGGCATTGCAGGACCGTGAGTGACGAAGCACCTGCCCATGTCACGCCGAATCTGGCTAGATAGACCTGATGAGATGGCTTCTTCTCGCCGCCAGTCTCGGCGCCTGTTCATTTGCCCAGTCCGAAGACCGCAAGACGGACGCTTCGATCTACTGGTCCGATGGTGATAGTGGCCGGGTTCATGGCATGGATTTCCGGCTCGGCGATGTCGACGCCCCGGAAACCGGCGGCGTGGGCGCGGCCATTGGCGGGGCGCATTGTGAAGGCGAACGTGAACTGGGCTTCGAGGCGAAAGCCTTCATGACCGAGCTGACGCGGAATGCCGGTCTCGAGATCACGCACCAGGAGCCACCCGACCTTTATGGCCGGGTCGTGATCCGGCTCAGCGCAGATGGGCAGGACATCGCCCGTGCGGGCCTGCGCGAAGGCGTGCTCAAGCCCTGGCCGCACGAAGGGGGCAGGGCGCTTTCTTCGAAGCCTGACTGGTGCGGATAGATGAGGCCGGCATGAGCGACAAGGACAGTGATCGTGAAAAGGCGCAGGATCCGTCAGAGCGCCCGGACTTCCTGATCCTGGGCTGGCGGGATTTCATTGGCCGCCTGGTCTTCGTGTTCAGTTTCCTGGGGTTTCTCACCCTGGTATTCCTCAGCATGACGGGCCTCTGGAGAGCATTCTAACCTTTTCCGGCATCAGGCCTTGATGTGGCGATCACCCCGCGGTTCGCGGGAGCTGATCTGCTGACGGCACGCGCCGCCAGCAGCCCGGCTCGTCTCCGGACCCCCGCGTGGCCCCCTGCCGGGTCCACGCTGCGGCATGCGGGTGTCTCGCCGGTGATCGCGCCAGCCCGCGCGTCCCACTGTCTTGCGCCAGAGGGGTCACGGGCTGCCTGGTCTCAATGGGTGTCTGTCAGACGTATCTGCCCTATGACCGTTCGGGGCCGAGCCATTTTCCGAAGACGCTGACCTCCTGGCGCTCATAACCGAGAGCCTTGTAGACTTCTGCGGCGTCCGTATTGCCGGACCGCACCATGAGGTGAACCTTTGGAATGCGCCGGCTTTGCAGCCAGAGTTCGGCTTCCGCCATCATTTCACGGCCATGTCCATGGCTTCGATGGTCTGGCGTCACGGCAAGATAGTATATCCATCCGCGATGCCCGTCATGGCCGACCATGATGCTGGCCATGATCTCGTCCTGTTTCAGGCCCACGAGCAGGCTCGCCTCGCGGCTTCGTACGGCCAGGTCGATATCTGCATCGGGATCATTCCAGGGTCGCGTGAGCTCGCACATGCTCCAGAGCGCGACGACGTGGTCACGATCCTCCTCCCGAAATTCGCGAATGTGCAAGGTCATGTCAGATCAGCTTGTACGGATTCGGCGGCTGGTGCGCGACCGGCGACCCGTTCCTCCCCGGCGTGCTGACGGGTCCCTTCCAGACGGCGGTGGGCGGACGACCGGTCTGCCCGGACCCGCCGCTGGCGCAAGGCGCCGGAGCTGTGTCCGTATGAAGGCCATGTGAGCGGCCTACCTTGCCGCCTTGCGCCACCGGCTAATTGGTCCGGCCTGCCGGCCTTCTCGCCGCCCACCCCCGCCTGATGCGGGAGGGTCATTTGGGCGGGGAGACGGGACTGACGCCATGCCCACCACGCAACCTTCACCTCCTCTTGGAACAGACACCGCGCCTGCACCTGACAGCCGCCCGCGTGTCTATGTCGCCTGCTTGGCCGCTTACAATAATGGCTGTCTGCATGGGACATGGATCGACGCGACCACGCCGGATGAGATCATGGACGCGGTGCGCACGATGCTGGCGGACTCGCCGCTGCCGGACGCGGAAGAATGGGCCATCCATGATCATGACGGATTCGAAGGCGCGCACCTGTCGGAATATGCGAGCTTCGAGACGGTCTGCGACCTGGCCGATTTCATTACCGACCATGGCAGGCTCGGCGCACTGGTCCACCGCCATTTCGGCGATGACCTCGAACAGGCCCGCGCGGCGTTTGACGATTATGCTGGATGCCACCGCAGCGCGGCGGATTTTGCCGAACGGCTCCACCGTGACACCGGGACGGAAATCCCCACCAGTCTCGAATACTATATCGACTGGCAGGCGCTCGCCCGCGACATGGAGCTCTCGGGCGACATCATGGTCTTCGAGGCCGGGTTTGAAGACGTTCACGTCTTCTGGACGCGGTGAGCGCCATGACATTCACACAGCATTTCGACAGCTTCGCCTGTGAAGGCGACACCATCCAGTGTGACGCGCAGGGCTTCACGGTTACCGCGCGCATCGTGCGCGATGACTGTTCCGACCGCCCTGACGAGCGGCAGGACGGGTTCTGGCCTTCACTCGATATCGGCGATCCGGGATTTATCGGCGCCGGGCGACAGCCGCGCCAGCGCTATGACGCCGCTCTCAAACAGGCCGAAGCTGTCATGCAGGCCTGGAAGACGGATGAATGGTTTTATTGCGGGATCATGCTGTCGGTTCGCGTGGACGACATCCTGATCGCGCCACATGCCGCGAGCCTCTGGGGTATTGAGGTCAACTATCCCGGCTCGGACAATGCCTATCTCACTCAGGTCGCCAATGAGCTTCTGACTGACGCATTGATAACGGGCCGGGAGGCCGCCCAGCGCCTTGCCATGACGCTAAAGCCTTGGGCCGCGACATGAGCGCGGCGCTTTCCCTCGTCGAAGCACTCGGCCCGCGCCCCCGGCTGACGCTGGTCATTGCCGAGGCCCGGATTGTTGAAATCTGGGTCGAGGGCCGCGCGCCCGCGATCAGCCTCCGGGACTATGATTGGGGCGAGACCGACCCCGAACCCTCCCGCGACGGCGATGGCTTTCCCTACACCAAGATCAACTGGAGAGACCCGGCATGGGCGCTCGGTCTCTCGCTTTACCCGCCAGAAAAGGAGACCCCTATGGCACAGCCCGACCTGAAACATATCCCGCTTGATGAACTGCGGATTTCGAAGCTCAACATGCGTAACAGCCGCAAAAAACCGGACGTGTCCGACATCCTGCCGTCGATCCGCGAAAAGGGCGTTCGCCAGACCCTGCTGGTGCGGCGCGAAGGCAAATATTATGGCGTGATCGCCGGACGCCGCCGCTTCTTCGCCCTGAAGGAACTCGAAAAGGAGACCGGCAAGACGCCACTCGTCCCGTGCGCGGTCATGCCCGAAAAGGATGCGGCGAGCGCAATCGCGGCTTCCGTCATCGAGAATGTCGGACGCCTTCCGGCAACCGAGATGGAGCAGTATGACGCCTTCAAGCGGTTGCATGACGAGGGCAGGGCGGTGGACGATATCGCGACCTTCTTCGGGGTGACCGGACTGCTTGTGCGGCGCGTGCTGGCGCTCGCCTCACTCGCCGATCCTATCCGCAAGCTCTATGCCGCAGATGAGATTGACCGCGAGACGATCCGGGCGCTGACGCTTGCGACGCCGGACCAGCAGGCGGACTGGTTACGCCTCTGGCAGAGCGACAACGAACGTGCGCCGATGGGGCGTTCCTGCCGGGCATGGGTGACGGGCGGCACAGCCATCACCACCGACAAGGCGCTGTTCGACCTCGACACCTATGAAGGACAAGTCACAGCTGACCTGTTCGGGGAGCATGGCGTGTTCGCCGATGCGGACCAGTTCTGGAAGGCGCAGTCAGTAGCCGTCGCGGCCCGCATAGAGGCCTATCTTGCGGAAGGCTGGGCCGATGTCGTCTGTCTCGAACGCGGGGCGTATTTCCACCGCTGGGACCATGTCCGGTGTGACCGGGAAGATGGTGGCAAGGTGTTTGTCGAAATCCGCCATGACGGCACGGTGACCTTCCATGAAGGGTATGTATCCGGTGCGGAGGCGCGAAAACGTGATCGCGCAGAGAAGGGCGGTACAGCAGAGCCTGCCTCGATCCGCCCGGAAATGTCCGGCCCGCTTGCGGAATACATCTTGCTCCACCGCCATGCCGCCGCACAGGCAAGCCTTGCCGGATCGCCTGCCATTGCGCTTCGCCTGATGGTCGCGCATGCGATGACCGGGAGTGCGCTCTGGGATGTACGCCCGCATGAAGTGCGGACCCGGAAAGAGGAGACGCAGGCAAGCGTGGAGGCCTCGGCATCGGTGGCGAGCCTTGCAGAACGGACGGCTGATGCCGACGCCCTGTTGAAAGCGCTGAACGTCAATCCCGCTTTCCATCGCAATGGCGATGACTATCGACTGTGCGAGTTGTTTTCGGCTTTGCTCGCCCTATCGGACGCAGAAGTGTTGCAGGTTCTGGCGAGTGTCATGGCGCGCACGCTGGAAGCCGGAAACGGCATTGTCGAGGCCGTACTGCATGTCTGTAGCACCGACCTGGCAGCCTGCTGGGCACCGGACGAGACCTTCTTCGAGCTGACCCGCGACAAGCGCGCGATCAATGCGATGGTCGGAGATATTGCGACGAAATCGCTGGCCGATAGCTGCCGCACCGAGACCGGAAAGGCGCAGAAACAGGTGCTCGCAAACCGGATAAGTGGCCAAGGTTGCGAGGCCCGTCCCGACTGGCGGCCGGGCTGGATGCAGGTGCCGCCAACCCCCCTTGTCGATGGAGCCGGGTCACCGCCCGCCGATGCTTGGGCGCGGATTTCGGGTCTGTTCGAGAGCACGGGAACGGATACAGCCGATGATGAGGCCGTGACACAGTCCGACGCTGCCTGACGGTGCGTCTCCCGTCCAGCAGAGTGCGAGCCGCCCGGTGTCTCTGGCATCGGGCGGTTTTCATGTTTCCGGCTGTGGAGATGGCGGGCGAGATTTGGTGCGATATAGAAACGCCTAAAAAATCGCCCGTCCTGAAGCTGTCTCGAGACATGATCCGCGTGTGCGGAGAGGGGCGATCTCAGCAAGACAGCAAGGCCTATGATCGTGGTGAGCGTGGTGGCTTCAGGTGCGATGCGAGCGTGGTTTGTACGTTGAACAGGCCTGAACCGCGTACGGCTCAGGCCTTCAAGGCGGCTGATGCGTCAGGCAGTTTATCGAGGCTCTCCTCGATGGTTTCGCGCCATTGAGGCCCCGACTCCATGGCAAGCTCGAACGCCGCCTTGAGTTCATACGGCCTGTCTTCGGAGAGGATCGATATCAGAATATCTGCCTGGGCAAGGTCCTTTCTGGCTTTCGCCGCAGAGGTTTCGTGGCGCCGGGCGGCAACGATAAGCTTGTGAATGGCATAGCGTTCCGGGCGCGGAATCTGTACAAGGAGGCCGCTCCGGTAGAGGCCGACCGCAGGGATCGGATCGGCAATCAGGAAGTTCAGGAACGAAAGCGCCTGCGCATAGACGCCCAGCGGCTTGAGGAGAACAATATCCTTCTCTGCAAGCATTTTCGGCACCAGAAAGTCGACCATGGTCCCCCCGCCGGCCATGACCCAGCGTGTGGGTCTGTTCTTGCGGTCCAGACCGGGGGCGGGGGTCAGTTGCAGATCCTTGAACGTCTCTGCGAGAGACGGATCGACTTCATCGTCAATGACAAGCTTGAGGTTCTCGAAGGACGCGATATCGACATCTGATGTGACGCCAAGCGCCTCGGGAAATCCGACGCCCAGCTCTGCGCTATACATGCGAAAGGCATGCGTTCCGACAAGCGTTCCCCCCAGCCGGAACGTGCCGACCCGGGCCATGGCATTGAGCACCTTGCCTGTTTCGCGATCAATCGCGGGAACGCCTGCGGCGCGCAATTGTGCGACCATGCTTGCGCACCGGCGCTCGAACTGCCGCGTATCTTCCGCCGCTTCACGGGCGCGCTCGATATGGTTTCTCAATTCCGGCGAATCCGGGCCGATATATCTGTCGACGACGCGGTCGCCGACCCTCTGGCGGGCATACCAGTATCGATTGCTGTTCGCCGTCTTCAGGAAGGGCGTGCCGCCAAGGTCCGAGACCGCCCGCATCCTGTGCGCCTCGACAAGGTCCTGATAGGTAGTCTGGACTGAAAGTGGATGGCTTTGCATGTCTACCCTACAGTTTTATGTTTTGTAGGGTATATCTGTTCCCGCGACACGTTTCAAGAATGCAGAAGACGGCGTGACCGCGCCGCGTTGGTGGCGTTGGGTGCGAAGGATGCATTTCCTCGAATAGCCAGTAAAGGCGCAGGGTGCCACCCGTTCCGCGGTTTCGTCGTCAGACCGGATTTATCCGGACGGTCACGTGCAGCCAGATTCGCATGCGAGGGGATTCAAGTCGAAAGAGGGGACCATACTGATCGCGGTTCATTCTGCCTGTCTGGATAGCTCTGACACCTGCCGCTGCGGCTCTCATATGCGGCCCTCTTTTCTATCCTGGCATCACCCGAAAGCCCCCTTTGTCCCGTCTCTTGCCGCATGACCTGGACGGCAATCGTCTGGCCCTGAAACCGGGGCGGGCGAAGAAATTTCCTCTGCGCGTTCCGCGCATTCACCGCGAGCCAAATTTCGTCACCGCCCCGGTGCTTCGCTGGCGCTGCGCCCTTTCAGGTTCTGGCCAGCCGATTGGCCGTCCTTCCGGTCCGGCGTCGACGGGGACAAGGGGTTCCCGGAGACCAAGCCAAGGAATGAAAAGGAGATCCCCATGGCAAACGCACTCGGATATGTCAGCGAAACCAAGACCGGCTTCGAAGGCACACTCGCAATGATGAACCTCTCGGCTGCGATCCGCATCGAGAAAAATGCAGAAAAGGCCCAGGATGGCCAGCCGGACTTCCGCATCTATGCCGGAGAAACATCGACGGAAATCGGTGGCGGCTGGATGCGCAAATCAAAGGTTTCGGGACGCGATTATGTCTCGCTGACCCTCGCCGATCCGCAGATCGGCCCGCGCCGGATCTTCGCCAATCTCGCCCCGGTCAAGGGCCAGAAAGGCCGCCATGTCATCCTCTGGAACGCCCGCGACTAGCGCGCCAGCTCCAGTCTCTACAAGCCGCACCGGGTTCCGTCCCGGTGCGGCTTTCTGCGTTTCCGGAAAGGCTTAATTACAGGGTGAAAAATCGCCTTCCCGCATTTTACGGCTCCAGTTTCCAGCACGCCTGTCCAAGAATTTGCGGCATCCGCAAACCAGGAAAGGACGGACAACATGGACACGGATACATCGCAAAATGATGGCTGGACGGAGCTGCTGACGGTCGAGGAGGCCGCGCAATTCCTGCGGCTTCGCCGCTCGACACTCGATCATTATCGCTGCGAGGGCAGGGGGCCGGTCTATCGCAAGCATGGCGCGCGGGTCTTCTATCCCAGGGCCAGTCTCATCGCCTGGTCGGAGCGCAATACATATGCCTCGACCTCGCAGCGTTTGCGCAAACCGGAATGAATATCCGGATCGTCATGATCACGGCGGCGGGGGTTCTGCTGGCGGGGTCGGGCCTGTTTCTGCAGCCGCAGAGCTGGCTTGTCTGGAACCGCACCAGCAGTGCGCCGCAGGGGCTTTACCGGCTGAGCGGCGCGCCCTTCACGCCGGGCCAGTGGGTCGCCGTCTCCAGCCGGAGCAAGGCCGGTGCGTGGGCTGAAGCGAACGGTTTCGTGGGCAGGGACTGGCCGCTTTTGAAGAGAATCGTTGCGGTCCAGGGTGCGGAAATCTGCCGGATTGGTGCCGATATATTCATTGATGGCGTATGGGCCGCCACCGCGCTTGAGGCGGATTCCCGGGGCCGTGAGCTGCCGGTCTGGCGCGGCTGTCATGTGCTGGACAAGGACGAAATCTTCCTTCTGAACGCTCATCCCCGATCGCTGGACGGGCGTTATTTCGGGGCCACCTCGATCGAGGATGTGGACGGCGTTGCCATCCCCCTGCTTCTGATCGGCGGCTAGAGCGCGGCAAGGCCATGCAAGGGAATAGAAGCGTGGGCCAGGGGCAGGATTTCGGACCCGGCAGGGCAAGATCAAAGGCCTGGCGCCAGGCCCTGCCTAACGCCCTCTCTGTACATCGATTTTCAGGCGCCCTTTGTACCGGGTCGAGACGCGCGTGGTGTGTGAGGTTCGCCCGTGGCTGCTGGGAATTCAGCGGGCGCCTGGTGAGAGGAGACGGGTTTGCCGGTCGATGATGACTTCACACCGCGTCTCGGACGGATCAGGGATCGGGGACGGGGCGGGGGCAAGCGGTTTTCGAAGCAGCTCCGGAAGGCCACTGCAAAGCTGGGTCCAGCGCGGAAGAGGCGCGGCTATACGGGCCGGCGGCTCGGGCGTGGCGGCGCGGTCGCGCGGCAGCTCGAGTTCCGGCGCCAGAGACTGGCCGCTTTCCGCATGCGGCGCGTTATCGTCAAGTTCCATATCGCGCGGTCGGGACGGGGCGGGGGTGCTGGCGCCTTCCGGGCCCATATCCGTTATATTCAGCGCGACGGTGTGGAGCGCGATGGCCGGGGCGGTGAGCTCTATACACGTGAAGGCGAACCCCCGGCTGCTTCAGGCTTTCTCGACCGCAGTGAAACCGACCGCCATCAGTTCCGCATTATCGTGTCGCCCGAAGACGGGGGTGCGCTTGGCGATCTGCGTGAGATGACACGGGACCTGATGGCCCGGATGGAGCGTGATCTTGGCACGCGCCTCGACTGGCTTGCGGTCGATCATCACAATACCGGTCATCCCCATACCCATATCGTCGTTCGGGGAAGGGATGCGCGGGGCCATGACCTGGTCATCGCGCCGGACTATCTGAAATCAGGGCTTCGTCAGCGCGCCTCGGACCTGGTGACGGAAAGGCTTGGACCGCGGCGGGATCTCGAGATCGCGCGGTCACGCAATGCGGAGATCCGGAAGGACCGGCTGACGGCGATCGACCGCGCGATCCTGCGCGATGTTGAAGATGGCATGGTGGATGTCTCACCTGCCGCTTCAAGTGAGGCGGCACGATTTGAACGCAGCCTCCGACGTCAGCGGCTCGCACACTTGCGAGCGCTTGGTCTGACAGAGCAGGTGACCGGGCAAAGATGGAAAATGAAGTCCGGATGGGACGATGTGCTGGCGGAGATGGGACAGCGCAACGATGTCATCCGGACGCTGGCGCACCGGTTTGGCCGCCAGGATGGCCTCGAACGCCTGGCGACCTTTGATCCCAGCCGGGCCGGCGCGCGCGTGCTGACCGGCACAGTCCTTGCGGCCTTGCCGGAGGACGAGTTGCGTGATCGCCGCTCGCTCATTCTCGAGGACTTTGACGGCCAGAAATGGCTGGTGGATCTTGGCGATGCTGAACCCGGCGCCATTCCGCCGGATGGGGCGGTTGTCAAGGCCGGACCTCGACAGGCGCGGGCCAGAGCATCCGACCGTACAATTGCCGGTATTGCGGAGCGCACCGGTGGGCTCTACTCAGAAAATCTTCATGCCGAAGCCGACCCCACATCGACCGCGCGCTTCCGGCACGCCCATGTCAGGCGCCTCGAAGCGCTTCGCCGGGCCGGCCTGGTCGTGCGGATGCCCGATGGAAACTGGACGATCCCGGAAGACTATCTGGGCCGCGCAGCGGCATTTGAAAGGGAGCGGCAGGGCGGGGTCGATTTCAGGGTACGTTCATGGCTTTCGCTGGACCAGCAGGTCACGCGGGACGGTGTGACCTGGCTTGATGATATCTCAGGTGAAACCCGGGGCCAACGCCTTGTCGCTGCCCGGAAAGCCCGGATCGAGTGGCTGCGGGAGAGGGGGCATCTTGCACCCGGTGAGGAGACACTGGACCTGGGTGTCCGTGGTCAGCTTGCTCAGCGAGAGCGGTCTGCAGCCATTGCGCGGATCACGCAGGCATCGGGGCGTGAAGCAGTCGACCTCCAGACCGGGGACGCAATGCCTGGACGCTATGAACGGGCGATCGATCTGGGCCCTGGCCGGTTTGCGCTCATCGGCAATGCCAAACAGTTTGCACTTGTCCCCTGGCGGGCCGAAATCGAGCGCCATCGCGGGCGCGACCTGCTCGCCCGGCGGACCGCCAGAGGTGTTTCCTGGACGTTTGGCTCCGGCCGGCACCGCGGCCTGTCGCGCTAGCCCGTTGGGTGACTTTGCATCGCTTTGCGCAGCCTGTCCGCGTGTCCGTCTGTTCAGGACAGCAGAAGCCAGGCGAGAATACGGTTTCCCAGATCCAAGCCTTGAGAAACTCATCATGCGCCCCGGAAAAATCCTGCTCGGCCAGGTCCTCACCGTCTTCCTCCTGATCCTCCTTGCCCTCTGGGGCGCGACGCAATGGACAGCCCATATGTTTGGTTATCAGCCAGCCCTGGGACATCCGTGGTTCAGCCTTGGCGAGACCCCGATCTACAAACCCTGGCGCCTTTTTCAGTGGTGGTATGCCTATGAGGCCTATGCGCCGGACGTGTTCGCCCGTGCGGGCCTTATCGCCTCCTCCGGCGGACTGCTTGGGATCCTGGCGGCTGTTATCGGCTCGGTGATCCGCAGCCGTGATGCAGCGAATGTCACGACATATGGGTCGGCGCGGTGGGCAAAGACCCGGGAGCTGAAAAAGCATGGGCTACGCGCAAAGGCGGGTGTGTTCCTGGGAAAGACCCGTCAGGCCTATCTGCGCCATGACGGTCCCGAACATGTCATGGCGTTCGCGCCGACGCGATCTGGCAAGGGTGTTGGCCTGGTTGTGCCGACCCTGTTGTCCTGGACCGGAAGTGCGGTCATTCACGACATCAAGGGGGAGAACTGGGACCTGACCTCCGGATGGCGCTCCGGCTTCTCGACCTGTATCCGGTTCGACCCAACCGACCGGAATTCGCCGCGTTACAACCCACTCCTGGAGGTCCGGCGCGGCGAATGCGAGGTTCGCGATGTCCAGAACATTGCCGATATTCTCGTGGATCCGGAGGGCTCGCTTGAACGGCGCAATCACTGGGAGAAGACAGGGCATGCGCTCCTGGTGGGCGTGATCCTCCATGTTCTCTATGCCGAAAAGGACAAGACGCTTTCAGGCTGCGCGAAATTCCTGTCTGATCCCGGCCGGACCTTTACCGCAACGCTCACCCGGATGATGCGCACCAGACACCTGGTCGACGCGCGTGAGGGAAGTTCAGTTCATCCTGTCGTGGCGCAGGTCGCGCGGGATCTCCTCAACAAGGCCGAGAATGAGCGCTCAGGTGTACTATCGACCGCTTTGAGTTTCCTGGCGCTCTACCGCGACCCGGTGATTGCGGCCGTGACGTCCGACAGCGACTGGCGCCTTGCAGATCTTGTCGAGGCCGAGCGGCCTGTCTCGCTGTATCTGGCGTGCCCGCCCTCCGACATGTCACGGACCAAACCCCTGATGCGCCTGATGCTCAACCAGATCGGGCGCCGGCTGACGGAAGAGTTACCGGTGCCAAACCGGCGCCGATTGCTCATGATGCTGGACGAGTTTCCTGCCCTGGGGCGGCTGGACTTTTTCGAGACCGCGCTTGCCTTCATGGCAGGCTACGGAATCCGGAGCTTTCTCATCGCCCAGTCCTTGAACCAGATCGAGAAGGCCTATGGACCCAACAATGCGATCCTGGACAATTGTCATGTCCGCGTGGCCTTCGCGACGAATGATGAGCGCACGGCGAAGCGGATATCGGAAGCGCTCGGCACCAAGACCGAACTCCGGGCGCAGAAGAACTATACCGGCCACCGGCTCGCCCCATGGCTCTCGCACATGATGGTCTCACGCCAGGAAACCCAGCGCCCGCTGATGACGCCCGGGGAGGTCATGCAGCTGCCGGCCAGCGATGAGCTTGTCATGGTCTCAGGTGCACCGCCCGTTCAGGCGAAGAAGTTACGCTATTTCAGGGACCGCAATTTCACGCGCCGGGTACAGCCTCCGGCCCCTGTTCGGGTGGCCTCCGCAAAGCGCGCACATGACTGGTCGGGGCTGGTTCCCAAAAAGGATGCCATGTCCAGTGATCGTCTTGCGCCTGATGGTCAGGGTGAAGGCGGGCTGGAGGTTACCCCGAAACTTGCGGAGGCACAGGAGATAAAGAAATCCGGGCCCGAGCTTGCTGCGGACCTGGTTGAGGAGGATGGTCTGGAGCCGGCTGATGCCAGGCATCTGGACACCATTCGCACCGCGGCTGCGCTGGATCTCGCCGACCCTGACACTTTGCCGGATTTCTGAGCCATGCCCAAACCCCGTATCAATCTGCGTCTTGCTCTCGATGTCTACGCCAGGCTCGATGAGGCGACGCAGCGTCCCGGCTCCACCAAGTCGGCGATCATCGAGCAGGCATTGCGAGAGTATTTCAATCCAGAAACGAGGATCGGATTGGAAGAGCGCTTTCTGGCGCGGCTGGATGCATTCGACCTTCGCCAGGGCGAGATCGAACGCGATGTTGGATTTACGCTCGAAGCGCTGGGACAGTTCGTCTTTTACTGGCTGACACGAACAGACCCCATTCCCGAAGGTGAGCGGGCGGCGGCGCATGCACTTGGACAGCGGCGGTTCGACTACTTTGTTGAGCAGGTGGCGGGTAAGCTCGGAAATGATCGTGGTGTGGCTGCCAGACTGAACAAGCCGTTGGCCGAGGAATGAAGCCTTAGATTGCCTCCGCGTGCTATGTCGATTGCAGTAATGTCGATTTATGAAGCGCTTCAAACAGGACCATTCCCGAACTCATCATGACGAGAAACAGCGCCGCGTCCCATCCGCCAATCGTGATGGCCGCAATGGCCGGGCCTGGGCACAGGCCGACGAGGCCCCAGCCGAAACCGAACAGCAGGGCGCCAATGGCGAGCCTTTTGTCGATCTGGCGGCTGGACGGCACCTGGAAACGATCCGCTAAAACCGGTTTGGCGCGTTGCCAGGCCGTCCGGTAGCCGATGGCTGTCACGATGAGGGCGCCGCCCATAACAAAGGCGAGCGACGGATCCCAGTCTCCGAAAACGTCAAGAAAGGCGATGACCTTGGCCGGGTTGACCTTCTGCGAGATGACAAGCCCCAGGCCGAAAATGAGCCCGGCGAACAAGGCGGTAATATTGCGGGCCATCAGCTAGCCTCCGAAAAGGGGTTTGACGAGAGCGACCGTGGCCATTCCGGCGCCCATGAACAGTGCCACCGAGACCATCGAGCGGGAGGAGAGGCGGGACAGCCCGCACACGCCATGACCACTTGTGCAGCCAGACCCAAGCCGTGTGCCGAAGCCGACCAGCAGCCCGCCCGCGACGATCAGGGGCCAGCCCGCGTCCAAGTCGAACGCGATTCCTTGACCGCTGGCGGCCAGCCATGCGGGCGCGGCGAGGACCAGTCCTGCGACGAAAAAGACGCGCCAGGTCCGGTCACCGCGATCCGCGAACACCATACCGGAGAAAAGGCCGCTTATGCCCGCGATCCGGCCGTGCAGTGCCATGAGCAGAACCGCTGAGACGCCAATCAATGCGCCGCCGATACTCGCGCTCAGGGGCGTAAAATTTTCCATACTTGTCTCTCCGTGGTGGATAGCCAGATCAAATCAATTGACACATCTGTATAATGTAATATGTAAATTGGCAATCAAGGATTATCTGATGAGCGACACAATGGATCTTTCCCGCACGGACGACGCGAAACTGCCCTCTGCCCGTATCGGGGCGACGGCGCCGGATTTTGTTGCGCGGACCACAGAAGGCTCGGTCCAGCTGTCCGGCTATCGGGGGCGCTGGCTGGTCTTTTTCTCGCATCCGGCTGACTTCACGCCGGTCTGCACCTCGGAATTCATCGCGTTTCAGAAGCAGATCGAGCGGTTTAATGATCTGGAGTGCGACCTGCTCGGCCTGTCGGTCGACAGCCTGTATGCCCATCTCGCCTGGGTGAAGGATATCGAGGCGCGTTTCGATGTGCGCATCTCCTTTCCCATCATCGAGGACATTTCGATGTCGATTGCCCGGGCTTACGGGATGATCCATGACGAGTCAGACTCCACGGCGTCTGTCCGGTCGGTCTTTTTCATCGATCCTCAAGGCGTGATCCGTGCGATGGTTCATTATCCGTTGGCGGTGGGCCGTTCGGTCGGAGAAATTCTCCGCGTCCTCGCTGCACTTCAGACATCGGACACGGACAACGTGTCCACGCCGGAAGGGTGGATGCCCGGCGATCGTCCCGTTCTGTCAGCGCCGAGCAACATGCATGAGGCCGACGCCCGTAGCACCGGAGATGGCGCAGCCTGGTACTATACGCTCCGGGGAGTGGATCAATGACACCGGACAACGAGGACATGCTGCCTTTGGCCGAAGACACGACAATGCTGCTAAAGGCGCTGGCGCATCCGGTCCGCCTGATGATCTGTTGTCAGCTGCGCGATACTGAGCTCTCGGTCAGTGAGATCGAAGAGGCGATCGGGATCCGCCAGCCGCGCCTCTCGCGCGAACTCTC
Source organism: Henriciella sp. (assembly GCF_029936995.1). Lineage (GTDB taxonomy): Bacteria > Pseudomonadota > Alphaproteobacteria > Caulobacterales > Hyphomonadaceae > Henriciella. Next base: position 98,431 of record NZ_JAPYRE010000007.1, on the reverse strand, counting down.
CAAGCTGCGCGAGGAGGGTCTGGTGGAAACCCGGCGCGAAGCGAAGTCCATCTATTACAGGCTGTCGGACGCCTCACGCGCCGGCGCCATGGTCGATGCGCTTTGCGCTGTCATGCTCGACAAGGTCGTCCCTGGCGCGAAGCCGCTCGGCCGTGTCGCGCGGGAGGGGTTCATTCAGAAGAATTTAAGCGATGGCTCGGGCCATTTTGCCCGTGTTCTCAACTGAAAGAAGGAACAGACCCATGAACACACCCACCGTTCAAGGGTTCTTCGACGACACCACAAACACGATCAGTTACGTCGTCTGGGACCCCGCGACCGAGAAGGCCGCCGTCATCGATGCATTACTGGACTTTGACCAGGCTTCGGGCCGCACGAAAACAGACTCGGCTGACAGGCTGATCGCCTTCGTCAGGGAGAAGGGCCTGGAGGTTGAATGGGTGATCGATACCCATGTCCATGCCGACCACTTGACCGCGACGCCCTATGTTCGCGAACAGCTTGGCGGACAAACAGGGATCGGCGAACATATCGCCACTGTCCAGAAGGTTTTCGGCGAGATTTTCAATGAAGGACAGGCGTTCCACACCGATGGCAGCCAGTTCGATCATCTCTTCAAGGATGGCGAGACCTACAGGCTCGGCTCGATTGAGGCGAAGGCGATCCACACACCGGGCCATACGCCTGCCTGCATGAGCCATGTCATCGGCGATGCTGTTTTCGTCGGCGATACGATCTTCATGCCGGACTTCGGCACCGCGCGCTGCGACTTTCCCGGCGGGGATGCCGGCACGCTCTATGACTCGATCCAGAAGCTGTTTGCGCTTCCGGATGAGACGCGCATCTTCCTGTGCCACGATTACAAGGCGCCGGGGCGCGACGACTATGTCTGGGAGACGACGATCGGCGAAGAGAAACACTCCAACAAGCATGTCAAGCAAGGCACATCGCGCGAGGATTTCGTAAAGATGCGCACCGAGCGTGATGCAACGCTTTCCATGCCGAAGCTGATCCTGCCATCGGTTCAGATCAATATGCGTGCAGGTGAAATGCCGCCCGCCGAGCCGAATGGCAAGATCTACATGAAGCTACCCATCAACGCACTGTAATAGCCGGTAATCCTGAAGCGGGAGGACGACCCAATGGATATCAAGACTATTGCGCCGGACTTTTCGGTGTCACCCCAGCTTACCGCGCAGGATGTCGGCCTGGCCGCCTCGAAAGGCTATCGCGCCATCCTCATCAACCGGCCTGATGGCGAAGCGAGCGAGCAACCCAATCACGAGGAGATTTTTGCGGCAGCAGAAAGGCATGGGCTCAATGTCCGATATATACCTGTCACGCCAGGTGACATCACCCGGGCCGACGTATCGAATTTCGCGACAGCCATGCGTGAACTGCCCGCCCCGGTGCTGGCCTATTGCCGCACGGGCACACGATCCGTCAGCCTTTGGGCCCTGTTACAGGCAGGCCACCTGTCTGCGGACTCAATCCTCAAAACGGCGTCGGATGCCGGCTATGATATATCAGGGTTGAAAGATCGTCTTTCGGCGGAAAATGCTGCGGGCAGTTCAGTCGGCGCGCGTGCTTCACGCATTCATGACGTGCTGATTATCGGCGGCGGCGCAGCGGGCATTTCGACGGCTTCCAGCATTCTCAAGCGGCGTGGCGAGACCGATACCGCCATCGTCGAGCCGAAGACAGAGCATTATTATCAGCCAGGATGGACGCTTGTCGGCGGCGGGGTCTTCAGCCGCAAGCAGACCGAGCGGCCAATGGACTCGCTCATGCCTGAAGGTGTGAAGTGGATCCGGTCGGCCTGTACGGGTTTCGAGCCTGACCGCAATCAGGTCGTCCTCGAGGATGGAACGCGCATCGGCTATCGCATTCTTGTGGTGGCGCCCGGCCTTAAACTGGACTGGGAAGGTGTCGAGGGGTTGCGCGATACGCTCGGCAAGAATGGCGTTACCTCGAACTATCTGTTCGACATGGCACCTTATACCTGGGAGCTGGTTCAGTCACTGAGGGGGGGCAAAGCGCTCTTCACGCAGCCGCCGATGCCGATCAAGTGTGCGGGCGCCCCGCAGAAGGCGATGTACCTTGCCTGCGATGCCTGGAAGAGGCGCGGTGTCCTGAAGGATATCGACGTCAGCTTCCACAATGCGGGTGGCGTTCTTTTCGGTGTGAAGGAATATGTCCCGGCGCTGATGGAATACATCAAAGCCTATGGCATTGATCTCGCTTTCAATCAGACGCTCGTCGCGGTCGATGGCCCTGCGAAAAAAGCCTGGTTCGATGTAAAGGATGCCGAGGGCAATGTGACCCGGCAGGAACACTCCTTCGACATGCTGCATGTCTGCCCGCCGCAGACAGCGCTCGATTTCGTCGCGAAAAGCCCGCTGGCCAATGATGCCGGATGGGTCGACGTCGATGCAGAGACCTTGCAGCACAAACAGTATGGCAATGTTTTCGGCCTCGGCGATGCCGGGTCCACGCCCAACGCCAAGACGGCGGCCGCCGTGCGCAAGCAGGCGCCTGTCGCCGCTCACAACGTCGTCCGCGCACTCGATGGCCAGGCGCCCACGGCTGTTTATAGCGGGTATGGCTCGTGTCCGCTGACAGTGGAGCGTGGCAAGATCGTGCTGGCCGAATTTGCTTATGGCGGAAAACTTGAGCCGACCTTGCCCAAGTGGATGTTGAATGGAGAGAGGCCGACGCGTGCGGCCTGGTTCCTGAAAGAGAAGATGCTGCCCTGGATTTATTTCGACATGATGTTGCGGGGCAAGGAAACGCTCGTGACCCATGAAGTGCTGCCGCATCGTCCGGCCGCACATGAGGCTCAGGATGCTGGAGATGGCAACGACACGACAGGCAAGGCGGCCTGACCCGAATGGTGTTCCGCCCATCCCGCTATCTGCCGATCCTCGAATGGGGGCGCGACTACCGCCGCGAAACGCTGGTCAATGACCTGATCGCGGCGGTGATCGTCACGATCATGCTGATCCCGCAATCTCTCGCCTATGCGATGCTGGCGGGACTGCCACCCGTTATCGGGCTTTATGCGTCCATCCTGCCGCTCATTGCCTATGCACTCTTCGGGACCAGCCGGACGCTGGCGGTCGGGCCTGTCGCGATCCTCTCGCTGATGACGGCCGCCGCGGCGGGAAAGGTCGCCGCGCAGGGGTCGGAGGCCTACATACAGGCGGCGCTGATCCTCGCCTTCCTGTCGGGGGTGATTCTTCTGGTGCTTGGCCTGTTCCGGATGGGTTTCCTGGCGAATTTTCTGAGCCACCCTGTGGTGTCCGGCTTCATTACCGCATCGGGCATTATCATCGCGGCCTCCCAGCTCAAGCACATCCTTGGTGTCGAGGCGGGCGGACACAATCTTTTCGAGATTGTGATAGAGCTCGGCGCGAGTCTTGACGATATCAATTTTCCAACCCTGATCATCGGGGTTGCGTCACTCATTTTCCTGTTCGGCTCACGCAAGTATCTGAAGCCAGCTCTCATTAAGGCTGGATTGCCTGAAAAAGCTGCCGCCATCCTGACCCGGACAGGGCCGGTCTTTGCCGTCATTGCAAGTATACTCGCCGTGGCCCTGCTGCGCCTCGACGAGGAGGGGGTGCGTATTCTCAGAGAAGTGCCGCGCGACCTGCCGTCTATCGGGTTGCCTGCCTTTGACCGGGATGTGTGGATGCAGCTTGTCGGGTCGGCCGCACTGATCAGCCTGATTGGTTTCGTCGAGTCCACTTCGGTTGCCAAAACGCTTGCCGCCAAGCGCCGTCAGCGCGTCGACCCGAACCAGGAGCTTATCGGCCTGGGGGCTGCCAGTATGACCGCCGGCATTTCGAGCGGGTATCCGGTCACCGGGGGGCTCGCCCGTTCAGCCGTGAACTTCGACGCCGGGGCCGAAACGCCAGCGGCAGGCGCATTCACGGCGGTCGGCATCGCCCTCGCGACACTCTTCCTGACGCCGTATCTCTATTTCCTGCCGCAGGCTGTACTTGCCGCAACGATCATCGTTGCAGTGCTGTCCCTCGTCGACCTCAAGGCCATATGGCAGGTCTGGACCTATTCGCGGTCCGACTTCGCGGCCATGGCGGCGACAATTTTGGTGACGCTACTCTCGGGTGTTGAACTTGGTGTGACGACCGGCGTAGCGCTGTCGCTCTTCCTGCATCTCTACAATACCAGCCGTCCACATTTCGCGCTGGTCGGACAGATGCCGGGCACGCACCACTTCCGCAATGTGAACCGCCACAGTGTCGTGATTTCGGACCAGGTACTCATCATTCGGATCGATGAGAGCCTGTACTTTGCAAATGCCCGTTTTCTGGAAGACACCGTTTACTGTGTGCTCAGTAACCGGCCGGACCTGGAGCATCTTGTGCTTATGTGTCCGGCTGTGAACCGGATTGATGCGAGTGGGCTGGAAAGTCTCGAAGCGATCAATCTTCGCCTGAAGGATGCGGATGTCACGCTCCACTTGTCTGAAGTGAAAGGGCCGGTCATGGACCGGCTGAAACGCTCGCATTTCCTCGAGGAGCTGACCGGTAATGTGTACCTCAACACATACGACGCAATGGAGGATCTGGACCTTGAAACTGTCCAGATGGCTTTCAGCCGCGACGCAAAGACGACCACGCCGGATGCCATTCCTTGTCCATCGTTGAGAATGGCCGGCCTCGAACGCGCCTAGCAACTTCACCCCAATCAAGGAAAATCAGAATGTTTCTCAGACAGATTAAGACAGAAGGCCTCGCTCATTTTTCCTATATCCTGGGCGATGGCGGCTTGGCTGCGGTGATCGATCCGCGCCGTGACATAGGCATCTACCTTGATATCGCCCGTGCCAATGGCGTTCGCATTGCCCACATTTTCGAGACACACCGCAATGAGGATCTCGTTTCCGGTGCACGCGCGCTGGCGGATGTTACTGGAGCCACGGTCTATCACGGCCCGAATGCAGCAGGAAAAATCCCTTACGCCGGGACAGTAACCGAGGGCTTCTCCGCGGACATAGGCACGCTGACACTCAAAGTTCTGGAAACACCGGGGCATACGGATGATTCCATATCCATCGTTATTCTTGACGATGGATATACCGACGGCGCTGTCGGCGTATTTACGGGTGACGCCCTGTTTGTCGGCGATGTCGGACGCACCGATTTCTACCCAGATCGGGCCGAAGAGGTTGCCGGCAAGCTCCATGACAGTTTGCAGAAATTGCTCGCACTTGGCGACCAAACAATCCTCTACCCGGCGCATGGGGCAGGCTCTGTCTGCGGATCCGGCATGGCTGCGCGGGAATTCTCCACGATTGGGCATGAGCGGCGCAACAATCCGCGCCTGCAGATTGAAAGCCGCGAGGCGTTCATCGCTGCCAAGACAGCCGAGCATCATTATCAGCCACCATATTTCAGGCTGATGGAACAGTTAAACCTTAGCGGTGCGCCGGCCTGCACTGCCCCTGCGTCCCTACAGATGCTGCCGCTTTCGGCCCTCAGGCAGAAGGCGCCTCGACATCTTCTCGATGTCCGTTCTGTGCTGGCTTATCTTGGCGGTCATATCGAAGGGAGCCAGGCGCTTCCGGTCTCGATGATCGCGGCTTTCGGCGGATGGTTTCTTGGTCGCGACGACAGCATCGCCCTGATAGCGGAGTCCGTGGAAGAAGCCGAAGTTGCATCACGGCATCTCTGCCGGATCGGGTTCGATAAAATTGTCGGCGCCGCGCTTGCGCCGGTGGGCATGGCGGCCGGCGGCGAAAAACTCGGTGCGATCCCGATTGTAGATGCGGTCGAGGTGGCCCAGCGTCTTGAGAACAAGCAGGACTGGGCGCTGCTGGATGTGCGCTCGATCGACGAGTTCGAGGCCGGCCACATTGCAGGGGCGCGGCATTGCTATGCCGGAGATGTCCTTGCCGCCTGTGATGGGCCTGTGCTTCCTGCTCGTGTCACGGTCATGTGCGGCAGTGGTGCCCGCGCCACGCTCGCGGCGTCGGCTCTGAAGCGATGCGGCCAGAGCGGAGTGGACGTCTTCATGGGGTCCTATTCAGCGTGGACCGCAGAGGAACGCCCCACGAAAAGCAGCGTGGCCTGACAAATAGCAAACAGATTTCCTCCCATAGACACTTAACAGAAAAGGACCGTGTCATGTCTTTGAGAATTGGTGATACAGCGCCGGACTTCACTATACCGACGACGAAAGGCGATATCTCCTTCCATGAATGGGCGGGTGACAGCTGGGTCTTCCTGTTCAGCCACCCGGCTGACTTCACGCCCGTCTGCACGACAGAAATGGGCCGTACATCGCAGCTGGCCGATCAGTTTGACAGGCGCAATACCAAGCCACTGGGACTGTCGACCGATAGTGTCCAAGAGCACATCAAATGGATCGATGATGTCAATGAGACCCAGAATACAGACCTCGCTTTCCCGATCATCGCCGATACCGAACACAAGGTTGCCCAGGCTTATGAAATGATCCATCCTGGTGAGAGCGAGACAGCTGCCGTCCGCTCCGTCTTCATCATCGATCCGAACAAGAAGATCCGTCTTACAATGACCTACCCGATGAGCGTTGGTCGGAACTTCGACGAAATCCTGCGGGTGATCGACGCTCTGCAGACCGGCGACAAGTACAAGGTCGCCACGCCGGCGGACTGGCTGCCCGGCAGCAAAGTGATCATTCCACCGTCAGTGACAAATGAGGCTGCCCGAACGCTGTTTCCCCAGGGCTGGGATGAAGTCCGACCGTATCTGCGCCTGACGGAGGTTTGATAGGCACAAGCCAAGGGCCGCGCCACATCGGTGCGGCCCTTCTTCTTGATATGACAGGTCTTGAAGCTACGAGGCCAGCAGGGCCATGGCAAACGCAGCGCAGCGCAGGAGAATTGTCGCTATCGCGGTGACGGAATACCGTGAGGATAGGCGGCCGGCGAGAAAACCCACGATAGCTACGGCAGCGCTGACAACCCAGAACGGGCCTGGCTGGAAAACGCCGAAGACGGCCCAGAATGTCAGGGACAAGCCAAATGAAAGACCTGTGGCCAGCAGACCATGGATCAGAGTGCGCATAGCTGCACCTCACCTTTCAGAGCTGTGAACTGATCAATCATTGCTAGACTCGCTTTCCGTACGCACCGCTTCGATTGCATTTCTCAACATGGCCTCATCGACGGCTCCTGGAATACGATTGGATCCAACAAGAAGGCCGGGCGTGCCCTGAAAGCCTAACAACGCGGCTTGGGCGCGCGTACGGTCCAGAAGCGCATCGATTTCATCGCTATGGGTCTGCATATCTGACTCCAGCTGTTCCCAATCGACACCAGCCTCGTCAGCGGCCTGGCGGATTGTGGCCTGTGTAAAGCTGCCGCTGGAGGTCATCAGAGCATCATGGAACTCCAAGTGCATGTCCTGATACTGGGAGGCTATTGCGGCCTTGGCTGCCCGATCGGAGGGACCGCCAAAGATTGGCCAGTCACGATACACGACACGCACCTTGTCATCACTTTCGAGAACACTCTCAATTGCCGGATGCATCCTCCGGCAATAAGGGCACTGGTAGTCTGAATACATGACAATGGTGACGTCGTAGTTTTCAGGCTCGACGGTCGGGGCGAGTGGATCATTCTGGATGTCGGCAAGAATACGTTTCTGATCGCTGTCGGGGGTGCCTGCCTCTTCCGTGCTTTCCTCCGCCGTTGCCGGAGAAGTCATCGGCATCTCGGTCGCGAGGTAGAGGCCGGTGGCTATAAAAGCTGCAGCACCAGCACCAACAATGTGTGTTCGTTTCATCGGGTCTTCTCCAGTTTCCTGATCTGTTTCTTGAGTGCGGCGCGGGAGATTTCGCCGGTGTGTATGTGAGTGACCATGCCGGACTGGTCGACGAAGAAGGTCGTTGGGAGGACGGGTGAAGCCGTCACGGACTGTAGGCTGTAATCGGGATCGCGCCACACAGCGCCGGTATCGAAGCCCTTCCGGTCGAGATAGCGCCGGATCGTGTCCAGTGTCTCTCCCTGGTTGGCGAGAAGAATGGGCACGCTCGAGGTCGAAGCAACATCGACCAGCATGGGCATCTCCCGCTGGCAGGGAGGACACCATGTCGCCCAGAGGTTTACAATGAATGGCTGGCTTTCCAACGTGTCGAGACTGACTTGGTTGCCGTCCAGGCTGGTTACGGTTAGGCCCTTCGGCAGCGGTTTTGGCTCGGCGGCAAGCAAGGCCGCATTGGTAATGCTGAAGGTCAGTGCCAGAACGGCAATTGCTGCTGTCAGCATCAGGCTGGCGCGATGCAGCCCCTGGAAGAGCAAAAGCGCGCCAGCTGCCGCTATTGCGCCCGGCCAGAGCAGAAAACCACCCTGCCAGATGGCTGCTATCGTCCAGGGGTCAACAGCGAATGCGGACCAGTTGAGCAACACATAAGCGAGCCGCGCAACGCCGACACCTACAAGTAGGCTTATCCAGACATGTGTCGACAGCTTGCTATTGCTGCGCCGCGACAGGAATTCAGAAAGTACGAGCAATATCAGGATCAGGCCAAGTGCCAGGAGCCTGTCATACGTCAGGACGAAAGGGCCTATGTTTAAAGTACCGGTCACATGGTCTCCATCTGCGTCTGTCCTTAAGGGGAGCTTATCCCCGCCTTAAGGCTGCTTTAAGGTCCACGAAGTCTTGGAAATCATGATGCGCTTACTCGTTGTTGAAGATGATGAAATTCTGCAGGACGGCCTTGTTGAAGGGCTAAAGCTTGATGGCTTTGAAGTGGATCTTGTTGGGACCTGTGAGGCGGCAGATGCGGCCGTTCTGGCCTCCAGTCATGATGCTATCATCCTTGACATCGGTTTGCCTGACGGCTCAGGCCTTGAGCTTCTGAAGCAGTGGCGGAAACGTGGTGTTGAGCTGCCGATACTACTTCTTACGGCACGAAACCTGATCGACGAACGCATCAGCGGTCTCGATAGCGGTGCGGATGATTATCTTGGAAAGCCCTTCGCTCTGGCAGAACTGTCTGCGCGGTTGCGAGCACTGCTTCGCCGATCTCATGGGCGTGCAGAAGCGGGCATCGAGGTTGGCAGTCTGTTCATAGACGAAGCCGGCAAGCAAGCACGCCTCGATGGTGTTCTGGTGCCGCTCTCGCGACGCGAGTTTGCGATTTTGCAAACCCTTGCAGGTCACCCCGGCCAGGTATTCTCCAGGCACGAACTGGAAGACCGGATATATGGATGGCAGGAGGAAGTCGAAAGTAACGCGGTCGAGGTCCACATTCATCACCTGCGATTGAAGCTTGGGCGCAAGTGGGTCGAGACGGTGCGGGGGCAGGGCTATAGGATAGCTATACCATGAGGTCACTTAGGGGACGGCTTTTCGTACTGGTCACCCTCGCCACCACGCTTGTCTGGACGCTCGCCGCAACCTGGACAATCGTCTCGACGCGTGAGGAGGTTCAGGACGTACTCGACAGCAGGCTTCTCGAAGCAGCGCGGATGGTGGCCGCGCTCAATCTCGGTCCGCGCCGTGATGCCTCCGGTGTTCAGGATCTCTCTTCCTATTCGCGTCAACTCTCCTGTCAGATCTGGACACTTGATGGCGCCTTGGTGGGGCGGTCCGCCGGAGCTCCTACGCGTCCACTTGCTGTCGTTGAATCCGGCTTCAGTGAACGTGTTATCGAAGAGGAGCGGTGGCGCATATATACACATATTGACACTGAACGTGGTCTTCGCGTGATGGTGGGGGACAAGCTGCGCGTGCGCCGGATGTTGTTGCGCGACATGCTTGCCGGACTATTGCTGCCGGCAATCGCAGGCCTGATTTTTCTGGGCGTCATGATCTGGTTCAGTATTGCGAGGGGACTGCGCCCGGTTCGCTGGCTTGCAGCGGCGATCGAGGAGCGCTCTGCCGATGATGCCGCCGAGATTGCTGTTGGGAAGGTTCCGGCGGAAATCGAACCCTTGGTGAACGCCATGAACCGGCTTTTCTCGCGGCTTGAAGCCGCTCGCAGGTCCGAGCGGGATTTTGTGGCCAATGCAGCACATGAACTGCAGACGCCGCTGGCGGGACTGAAGGCCCAAGCTGAAGTTGCGGCCCGCACGAGTGACCCGGATATGCGACGGTCAGCGCTCGTGCGAATTTCAAGGGCCGTGGATCGAACTGGCCGACTGGTCAGGCAGCTGCTTGTACTGGCGAGACTACAGGATAAAAAAAGCTATACCCCCGTAGGCGAAGTCAGCCTGGACAGCCTCTTGGGAGAAATCCTGGACGACTGGCATCCATTGGCTCAACAGCGCGATGCCGTTCTCAATATGAAGCAACCTTGCAGCTATTGCCTGTGCGTAGACCCGGATCTTTTGAGGCTTGCCATCGGAAATCTCGTTGAAAATGCGATTATCTACGGGGGATATGGCCAGACTGTTAGTATTCGCTGTCGTGCGGGAAGCCGTTTCGAAATCCATATTGAAGACAGCGGTCCAGGCATTGCGCCAGACAAGCGTAAAACGTTGAGAAGGCGTTTTGAACGTGGTTCTTCCGCAAGTGAGACGGGAACGGGGCTCGGTTTTTCAATTGTAGAGACCGCTCTCGAAGCATTGGACGGGCATCTTGAGCTGATGCACAGCCAAGCTGGTGGGCTTTTGGCCGTTATCAGTCTTCCAAAATCGATAATTAGATCGTGAATACTTTGCTGCAGGTCCATTGCTCGTGTACCTTGCATCTTGGAAAACGACCTGCCCTGGTCAATGCGGCAAACGGGATATAGACCGTGATGAGCTGGTCGGCGTGATACTTAAGATGTCCATTGTTCTGATCATCGTTACGCCTGCCTGCTTCCTTGGCAAAAGAATGTGTACATTCTCGGCAATGCGGTCATTTAGAAGGACGTGATAAAGGTATCGGCTGGTTCTGATGGTAATCATCACCGCCACCGTTTAAATTTTCAGTCGCGGTTTCGTCAGGCGCCTAGCGTTCCGTCCCGTCTGCACCATCTGGAAAGAAGAAGTCGCTCGGATAGTTGCGATCGATGCGCTTGGGAATGTCGACAATCGAGGTTGATGTGACGAGATTCCTGCCTCTTATCTTCTGATAACGAGAGATCATGATCGAGTTCGAGGCGCGCAGCCAAATAAGGAAAGTTCGTTGTTTTGAACCGGCGAGTATAATCGAATTTGTTTAGGGGGATTAGCCGAAACCAGTGGCAGTACTCCAAGGAATCTATTCAAGTATTCGATTTTAAATAGAAAATCTCTCCGCCCGCCGAGTGGGAATGATCTATTATCACTTAGTCCCGCTGCTCTACTGCGTATGACGCTAGTACGTTTCAGAGATTAAGAGCTTTTGTCCCCCAAAGCGACAATCGAGTCTGCCGTGAGGTGCGTATATCGCTTCAGCATTTTCCAATCCTTGTGCCCGGTCACGAGCGCGACCTGCTGGATTTCCAGACCAGCCTCGAACAGACGGCTTGTCGCCTCGTGACGAAGGTCGTGGAAGTGGAGATTGTCAATTCCCAGGTCGGCGCAGGCGCGGCGGAAAGCGGTGCCGACGGTCCGGGGATTGTAGGGGAAGACCCGTCCGATGTTGTTATTATGCCGGCGCTGCTCATTTATGAGGGCCCAGCCATCATATCCCGTCAGGTCCACAAGTGGCACTTTCTGATGATTGCCATCCTTCTGTCTCGGATCTTTGCGATCGCGCACGGTTACAATCCGCCGCCTCATATCCACGTCATCCCATTCGAAGGAGCAAATTTCGGACTGGCGCATAGCCGTTGCGACAGCGAAACGAACGATCCGGCTCATCGGAGCCAAGTAACGAGTGTTGGCATCGAAAAATGCAAACAGCTTATCCAGTTCTTCCTGCGTTGGTCTACGGTCTCGCTCACGGCTTTTGCCGATCAGCCCGAGCCGATTGAGAGCGACCCTGGCAAGCTGGACTTCTTCTACGGGTGTGTGAACGCCGTGAACGGCCTTGGCATGAAGAAGAATGGTTTTCAGATAGGAGATGTCCATGCCAATGGTCGACGGACCGGCGCCTTCAATAGACCGATGGCGTCCAAAATCGACAATCGTCTCCCGGTCGATCTGGTTAATCCGGATATGACCGATATCCTGCTTGAGTTTGTTCAGCGAGTAGGATTTCGAGCGACGCAGGGGCTTGCGGGAGTCGTACATGTCCGCAATGTGGAGGTCGACGAGATCGGTAAGGGTATTGAGATGTCTGGGACGGGTTTTGGAGACACTTTCGCCGCGGTCGATGCGCCGCTCCATGTCGACCGTCCACTGTCCGGCGTCACGACGGCGTTTGAAGGTCCTGGACACGTAGCGTCCATTACGCCGGACCTGGGCCCGCCAGTTTCCGGAAGGAAGTTTAACAATCGTCGCCATTTCGTGTGCGCTCCGTGTGCACCGAGAGATCAAAACCGGTACAATCGTGTGCAAATTCATCCAAAAAAGTGCACACGTTCTCGATTTAGTCCACTGAAGTTACTGAAAAAATGCATATAAATCAACCCTATAGATTTTCCATTGCGCCTATGATGGACTGGACGGACCGTCATTGCCGGATGTTCCATCGTTCCCTGTCGGAACAGGCGCTCTTGTGGACGGAGATGGTCACGGCCGATGCGGTGATCCACGGCGATCGCGAGCGTCTCATCGGGTTCAGTGAAGACGAGCATCCGGTGGTGCTTCAGCTTGGCGGCTCCGACCCGCAGAAGATGGCCGAGGCCAGCCGGATTGCGGAAGAGTTCGGCTATGATGAGGTCAATATCAATTGCGGCTGCCCGTCCGACCGGGTGCAGTCCGGCCGGTTCGGGGCCTGTTTGATGCAGGAGCCGGCGACGGTCGCAGCATGTGTCACGGCGATGCGCGAGGCGGTTTCCATACCGGTCACGGTGAAGTGCCGGGTTGCCGTTGATGAGGACCCGCCGCGCGAGACGCTGTTCGGTTTTGTCGATCAGGTGGCTGATGCGGGCTGCGAGGTGTTTACTGTCCATGCCCGCAAGGCCTGGCTTTCCGGCCTCAGCCCGAAGGAGAACCGGGACATTCCGCCGCTTGATTATGGCCTTGTTGCAGACCTGAAGGCCGAGCGTCCAGACCTTTCCGTTATCCTCAATGGCGGCATCAAGACCATGGCGGAAGCCGAAGCTCACCTGGAGACGTTCGATGGTGTCATGCTCGGACGGGCCGCTTATCAGACGCCGGGGCTGCTGACGCGGGCTGACAGGCTGATCGGGACCGGGACCGGGGATGATGCCATCGAGATGTCAGACTGCCTGGCCGCGCTTGCATCCTATCGTCCGTACATGGCCAGGCAGCTCGACAACGGTGTGAAACTGTCTTCCATGACGCGTCATATGCTGGGCCTTTTTGCTGGCCAGCCGGGCGCGCGGGCCTGGCGGCGGACCCTGTCGGAAAAGGCGGTGAAGACCGGGGCAGGGCTTGAGGTGCTTGATGAAGCGCTCGAGCATGTTGCGCCTGAAGCTGTAGCTGCCTGATGGCTGATTTTCTCGCTCAGTATGGCGTCCTGATTGTCTCGCTCATCGTTGCCGGTGGTGTCGCCGGGCTGGCCGCAGGCCTCTTCGGCATTGGCGGCGGGGCGATTATCGTCCCTGTGCTCTATTTCCTGTTCACCGCGCTCGGCTATGGCGAAACGGCCATGCATGTCGCTGTGGCAACCTCACTCGCGACGATCATCCTGACATCGGTCCGCTCTGTCATGGCGCACAGCCGCCGCGGGGCGGTCGACTGGGCGATCATTCGGGGCTGGGCGCCATGGATCATGCTCGGCGCCGTCCTCGGCCAGCTCATCGCCGGCTTCGTTTCCAAGGACGGGCTGACCTTCTTCTTCGGTGCGATGTTGCTCATCCTCGCCATGCAGCTCTATTTCGGCCGGCCGACCTGGAAGCTGGCCGAGGACCTTCCCAAGGGCACACCGCGTATCGGCCTTGGAGGTATGCTCGGCGCGCTGTCGGCCATTATGGGCATTGGTGGCGGCACGTTTGGGGTCAGCCTGATGACGGTCTGTGGCCGCCCGATCCACCAGGCGGTGGCAACAGCAGCCGGTTTCGGCGTGGCTATCGGTTTTCCCGGCGCCATGGTGGCGGTTGCGAACGGCATCGGACGCGATGGCCTTCCACCGTTTTCCATCGGCCACGTCAATGCCCCGGCCTTCCTCCTGATTTCGACATTCACTGTCACAATGGCGCCGCTCGGTGCGGCCCTTGCGCACAAGCTAGATGCGGCATTGCTCAGAAAGCTGTTCGGTGTGCTTCTGGTCGTCGTGTCTGCGCGAATGATCTGGAAGACTATTGCCGGATGATCAGCCGGTCACCACGAAATTCGTAGGAATAGAGCTCACGCAGGAAACTCATGCCAAGCAGGGACTGGGAGAGGTCCTCACGCAGGACCATGGCATTGACCTTCTTCACGTGAACCTGGTTGATCTTGATGGAGTCGATGACGACGCTTGCGCCATAAGTTACCCCACCAGCCGTGCGTATCTCCCATTTATAGTCGAGGCGCTCCGGATCGAAGCCCATCTTGCGCGCGTCCTCCTGGGTCAGGGCGACTGTGCTGGCGCCGGTATCGACCATGAAGTCCACACTGGCCTTGTCGTTGACCAGCGTGCGGGCCCAGTAATGGCCGTCATCGCGGATTGACAGGACGGCCTGTCGTGACCGGCTCTTATCTTCAGCTTCAGGGGTCGCTGTGTTGACGGTCGCAGCAGGGGCGTCCGATGTCTCCTGTTGTGAGGCTCGTTCGAGTTCGGGGGCAACAAACACAGCTACGGCCCCTGCAACTGCGCAGGCGCTCAGCAACATCGAGATGATCCGCGCACTCATGCCGCAGGCCCGAGTTTGCCGAGCTTCTTCAGCCGTTCCATGCGCGCGTCCAGCTCTTCCATGACAGTCCTGCGGTCGGTGTCACTCAGCCCTGACCATCCGCCGATTTCCTTCAGCGTACGGCCACATCCCAGGCACAGCCCGGTCTGGCCGTCCACCGCGCAAACCTTGCGGCAGGGGGTCTCTATGGGTTTCACGCTTTTCTGCATGCTCTCCTGCATAGGGGCTCAATATGGTATTGATAGGAAAAAATCACGAATCTTTCATTGACTTCAATCGGTGTTTCAGGCGCTTTGCGCCAATTCTGAAGTGTGAGGTATGCCAGTGAGCGACGCAGCGTCTTCTGCAACGCCATTCGATGATGTTCGCGATCTGGCCATGCGCCGGGTCGAGCCTGACGAGGCACCGTCGAAATCCGTACGTGAAGCCCTGCTCGAGATGGGGCGTGAGGGCGATTTCGGCCGCTTGGGCGAGGCAGCCGAATGGCTGGCGCGCTGGCAGGGGCGTTATCCGCCGCGCATAGAGAATGCGACACTGGCCCTGTTTGCGGGCGCACACGGGATTGTCGGCGACAAGATTTCTCTCTCAAGCGATGCGAGCACGAAAACCCGGGTCGAGTCCCTGCGTGGCGGCAAGGCACCACTCTCGGCGATCGCGACACAGGTCGGGGCCAATATCCGTATTTTCGAACTTGCCCTTGACCAGCCGACAGCCGATTTCACCGAGTCTCCCGCCATGACCGAGCGTGAATGTGCGGCGACAATAGCCTATGGTTTCGAAGCGCTGGAAGGTCAGCCGGATGTCCTGGCCCTGGGGGTTCTTGGCGCTGGTATTGGTACATCGGCGGCGGCTGTTGCCTGCGCGCTATATGGCGGAACACCGGATTACTGGGTTCGTCCCGGCCCGCATACACCGCGTGAAGTCAGCGCGGCCCGTACTGAATTGGTAAATGCAGCCCTCAAGAAACATCGCGGGCATCTTGATGATCCGCTGGAAGCCCTCCGCTGTCTTGGCGGGCGTGAGCTTGCCGCCTGTGTCGGGGCTATCCTCGCCGCGCGCATCCAGTCCGTGCCGGTCGTCCTGGACGGTTTTGCCACAACCATAGCCGCCGGTGTCGTCCACGCCATCAATCCGAAAGCCGTGGCGCATGTCCTGCCGGGTCATGTGACAAAGCGACCCGCGCATGAGGCCGCTCTCGAACGTATCGATATGCGCCCGCTGCTGCCATTCGAATTCAATACCGGTGGCGGCATGGGCTCGGCCGCCGCGGTAGGCGTCCTGCAGACGGCCTGCGCGCCATTCCTGGGGCAGCCAGCCAGCTGACAGGCTGCCTGTAAGGGTGCCCTGCGACACAGTTTACGTTGACGTGCGCGTCAACTTGCTTTCATGCCTTCATGCAGGCACAAGGGCGGCAACAGACACAAAAAGACAATCGTGAGGATCAAGCCATGAATTTGGAATTCACCCCGGAGGAAGTCGAGTTTCGCAAGGAGGTCCGGGCCTTCATCGAGGAAAATTATCCCAAGCATCTCCGCGGCGTCGGTGCGCGTGAGGATCTCAGCAGGGATGACATGCTCGCCTGGCACCAGATTCTCGGTGAAAAGGGCTGGTCCGTGCCGTCCTGGCCAGAAGAATATGGCGGGACAGGCTGGACGCCGACCCAGAAGTATATCTGGTCGGAAGAAAATGCACGCATGGACACAATCATGCCGCTGCCTTTCGGTGTCTCCATGGTCGGCCCCGTGATCTACACGTTCGGCTCCGAGGAAATGAAGGCCAAACACCTGCCCGGTATCCGCGAAGGCAAGGTGTGGTGGTGCCAGGGCTATTCCGAGCCGGGCGCCGGGTCTGACCTCGCTTCTCTGAAAACCACAGCCGTTCGCGATGGTGACCACTATGTCATCAATGGCCAGAAGACCTGGACGACGCTGGCCCAGCATGCCGACTGGGGCTTCTTCCTCTGCCGGACAGACCCGAACGCTTCCAAGCCGCAGGAAGGCATCTCCTTCATCCTCGCCGACATGAATACGCCCGGCATCGAGGTGAAACCGATCAAGACCATCGATGGCGGCCACGAGGTCAACGAGACCTGGCTGACCGATGTGCGCGTGCCGGTCGAGAACCTTGTCGGCGAAGAGAACAAGGGCTGGACCTATGCCAAGTTCCTGCTTGCGCATGAGCGTTCCGGCATTGCCGGGGTTGCCCGGTCCAAGCGTGGCGTCGAACGCCTGCGCGAGATTGCCTCCACCGAGCTGCTTGAAGGCAGGCCGCTGATCCAGGATGACGAGTTCCTGCGTAAGATTGGCCAGCTGGAGATTGACCTCACCGCGCTTGAGTTCACCGAGCTGCGCACGCTCGCTGGTGAAGCGCAGGGCAAGGGGCCGGGGCCGGAAAGCTCCATTCTCAAAGTGAAGGGCACCGAGATCCAGCAGCGCCTGACAGAGCTGACGCTGGAAGCTGTCGGTCATTATGGCCATCCATATTTCCGCGGCTTCCCGGAAGACGGCTCCAACGAATTCCCGATCGGCCCGGAGTATGCCCACCAGGCAGCGCCGAACTATTTCAACATGCGCAAGACGTCGATCTATGGCGGCTCCAACGAAATCCAGCGCAACATCATCACCAAGATGATCCTCGGGCTCTAGGGCGCGCCGGAAACAGGTACGAAAACGACAATGAGGCGGCGGCATAGCGCTGCCGCTTCATTCGAGGACACAGCGAAACAATAAGGATGAACCCGGACGGCCGGGGAGGGAAACACATGGATTTCAATTTTTCAGAAGAACAGACAATGATCCGCGACAGTCTCGCGAGGCTGCTGCGCGATCAGTACGATTTCGAGACCCGCCGCAAGGTCGCCGAGAGCGATACAGGCTGGCGCCCGGAGATGTGGCAGCAATTCGCAGAACTCGGGCTTCTCGGCGCGGCCTTCTCCGAGGATGATGGCGGTCTTGGCGGCAACGCGATCGACTCCATGATCATCATGGAAGAGTTCGGCAAGGCGCTCGTTGTTGAACCCTATGTGCCAACCGTGGTCTGCGCTGGTGGTTTTCTCAAACACGCAGGCACGGCCGCCCAGAAGGAAGAACATCTCACCGCGATCATCGGCGGGGAAAGCGTCTTCGCCTTCGCCTATGCCGAGCCGCGCGGGCGCTACGACCTGCACGACCTCGAGACCACTGCCAGGAAAGATGGCGGCGGCTATGTCCTCAACGGCCACAAGGCAGTTGTCATCGGCGCACCATGGGCAAGCCACCTGATCGTGACGGCCCGCACATCCGGTGAACGCCGCGACAGGGATGGCATCTCGGTCTTCATCGTCGAGAAGGGCGCAGACGGCATCACCACACGCGATTACCCAACCGTGGACGGGCGCCGGGCTTCGGAAGTCTATTTCGAGAATGTGTCTGTGCCTGCCGACGCGATGATCGGAGAGGAGGGCAAGGCCCTGCCGCTGATCGAGCGTGTCGTTGATGAAGCCACAGCCGCTGTCTGTGCCGAGGCCACCGGCGCGATGGGCGTCGCTCAGACCATGACCGTGGAATATTCCCGCCAGCGCAAGCAGTTCGGCGTCGCCATCGGCAAGTTCCAGGTGCTCCAGCACCGCATGGTCGACATGTTCATGGAGCATGAGCAGTCCATCTCCATGACCTACATGGCCACCCTCAAGCTCGATGAAGACGATGTGGCCCGCAAGAAAGCTGTCTCCGGTGCCAAGGTGCGCATCGGCCAGGGCGGGCGTTTCGTCGGTCAGGAAGCCGTCCAGATTCATGGTGGCATGGGCATGACGGATGAGCTGGCCATCGGCCATTATTTCAAGCGCCTGACCATGATCGACAGCGAATTCGGCAATGTCGACTATCATATGCGCCGCTACACCGCGCTCAGTGGCGAAGGCCAGAAGGTCGCCGCCGAGTAGGGACCAGCTCTACAAGACGTATACCGAAAGCCCCGTCCTGCCCGCGTGCAGGATGGGGCTTTTAACTTTACGCGCTGGTCTCGACAGGCCAGTGCTCACCCTGTCATAGACATCGTCAGATCATTCACGAAACATCTTATCGGGAGCGCCCATCCATGTCCGTCATCAAACTTGAGAAATCCGGCCCCATCGCCACGCTGACGCTGACGCGTCCGGAGATGATGAACGCGCTCGGCCAGGAAGGCGATGGCACGGAAGTCGCCGCCGCCTGCGCTGAGATCGAGGCCGATCCGCAGATCCGCGTCGCCATCCTGACCGGCGAAGGCAAGGCGTTCTCGGCGGGTGGCGATGTGAAGGCGATGCGTGACAAGACGGGCGCTTTCGGCGGCAGCCCGAACGAGGTGCGCAATGGATATCGCCGCAACATCCATCTGGCGGTAAAGTCGCTCTACAATCTCGAAACCCCGCTGATTGCGGCGGTCAATGGTGCGGCCATCGGGCTTGGCTGTGATGTTGCCTGCATGGCGGATGTGCGCCTTGCTGCCGAGAAGGCGAAGTTCGGCGTGACCTTCCTCAAGCTCGGCCTCATTCCCGGCGATGGCGGGGCCTGGCTCCTGCCGCGCATTGTCGGCAATTCCCGCGCCGCCCAGCTTCTCTTCACAGGCGATGTCATCGACGCGGAAACAGCGAAGGAGTGGGGGCTCGTCTCCGATGTGCATTCCGGCGATACCCTGATGGAAGAAGCCAATGCGCTCGCCGGCCGCATGGCCGCCCAGCCGCCGCAGGCGCTGCGCCTCGCCAAGACCCTCCTGCGCCACGGCCAGAGCGCGTCCTATGAAACCATGATGGAATTCTCCGCCGCCTCGCAGGCGCTGATGCACGAAACCGAGGATCACATGGAAGGCGTCAATGCTATCCTCGAAAAGCGCACGGCGACATTTGAAGGGAAATAGCCTGTCCGGCGTGGCGGGAATCGCGGATAAATGGCGGGTCTTCTTTGCCTGGAAGGATCTGTCATGCCCTCGCACCGCCGCCTCATCTCGACCGGCTCTCCCTTCGAGGAGGAGATCGGTTATTCGCGGGCCGTGGTTCAGGGCGACTGGTGTTTTGTCGCCGGGGTCACCGGATATGACTATGCCACAATGTCCATGCCGGAAGATCCGGCCGCCCAGGCCGGGGTCTGCTTCGCCACAATCGGCTCTGTCCTGTCTGATGCCGGATTCCGGATGGAGGATATTGTGCGCGTCCAGTACACCGTCACGGATGCGGGCCTGCTGGATACGCTGAAACCGGTCCTCGGACACCATCTTGGTAATATCCGCCCCGCGGCGACCATGGTTGTGGCCGGCCTGATCGCGCCGGAAATGAAAATCGAGATCGAGGTCACAGCTTTCCGGGGATAATCCGCTCATCCGCCGCGACGTAAAGCCTTGTACAATGAATGTAGCTGGTTATTGTCATATTGATAAAGATATAAAGCATTGCGGAGGAATTCATGATCGGAGTTGTCGCCAAACTCACAATCGCCGAGGGCAAGAACGCGGAGTTCGAAGACATCGGCAAAGATCTGATGGCCAAGGTCAAGGCGAATGAGCCGGGCACGCTGACCTATCAGCTCTACAAGTCCAAATCCGATCCGCAGGTCTATATCTTCATGGAGCAGTACTCCAGCGAAGACGCGCTGAAAGCGCATGGTCAGACCGATTACTTCAAGGCGGCAGGGGCAAAGCTCGGCGCCTGTCTCGCCGGGCGCCCCGAGATCGAGCAGTACGACATCGTCGAATAGACCCCTGACGGAAAGCCGAATCTGATGTCCGAACCGCGTAAAGCCGGCTTTGGTACGAAGCTCGCTTATGGCGTTGGCGCTGCCGCCAGCGGCATCAAGGCCAACGGGTTCGACTATTTTGTCCTGATCTTCTACTCGCAGGTGCTCGGAGTGTCGGCACCGCTTGTCGGCCTGGCGTTGATGATCGCGCTGGTTTTCGACGCCTTTTCCGATCCACTTGTTGGCTACTGGTCGGACAATGTGAAGACACGCTGGGGGCGGCGGCATCCGTTCATGTATGTGGCCGCCGTGCCGGTCGCGCTTGCCTATTACTTCGTCTGGAATCCTCCTCAAGCGCTCACTGGCAATGAACTTTTCCCCTATCTCGTTGTCATTTCCATTCTGGTGCGCACGCTGATCACGCTTTACGAGGTGCCCAGCTCGGCTCTGGCGGCAGAATTGACCGACGATTATGACGAGCGCACCTCCTATCTTTCCTACAGGTATTTCTTTGCCTGGATGGGGGGGATTTTCGTGGCGTTTTTCGCCCTTCGCTATCTGTTGACCGCGACCGAGGCCGATCCGAGCGGCTTTTTCAATGTCGAGGGCTATAATACCTACGGTTTGCTGGCGGCGTGCATGATTGGCGGCGCCATACTTATCAGCGCACTCGGCACGCACTCACACATCCCGCATCTCAAACCTTCGCCGCCCCCGCGCAAGATGACGCCGCTGACGATCATGCGCGAAATTGCAGAGACGGTCGCTTCGCGTTCTTTCGCCGCACTGTTTGTCGCGGCTTTCTTTGGTTTCCTCGCCAGCGGGATTGCATCTTCGCTGAACTACTACATCAACGGTTTTTTCTGGGAATTCACCACAGATCAGACCTCGCTGCTGACCTTTTCGGTCTTCCTCTCGGCTTTCATGGCGCTTTTCATCTCGCCAATCGTGTCGAAAACGATCGGCAAGAAGAAGGGAGCGATCATCGTCGGGGCGATCGCCTTCACGATGACCCCGGCACCAGTGTTTCTACGCCTGATAGGCGTCATGCCCGATAATGGCACCGATCTGCTTTTCGGCATTATAATCGTCACCAGCATTATCGATACGGCCCTGATCATCACGACACAGACGCTGATGGCCTCCATGATTGCCGATATCGTGGAAGAAAGTGAAGTGCGGACAGGCCGGCGCTCGGAAGGTATTTTCTTCGCCGGAATCAGCTTTATCCGGAAACTGGTTTCCGGGGTGGGGATCATGATGGCCACGTTCATCCTGACCCTGGCAAGCTTTCCCGATAGCGCCCAGCCCGGCCAGGTATCGGATGAAGCCGTATTCCGTCTCGGGGCCTGGTATGCGCCATGCCTGTTCTTCATCTGGGTGGCAATGATCTGTTCACTCATGTTCTATCGCATCAATCGTGATGTTCATGCCGAAAACCTGGAGACGCTGAGGTCACGTGCTGCCCCGGAAGCTGACTGAATTGTCATCGCCTGCCCGATTGCACTCATGAGCGCGCCGCAATAGAGCCATTTTCATGATGCAAACCAACACCATGACCCGACATGTTTCCAAGCTTCTCCTGCTGAGCCTGCTTGCCGTACTTGCCTTGCTGGCCGTGGTGTTCAGCCCACTCTTTCCGGCTGGCGGTGCTGATGCCCAGGACAAGGTCTCGCCAGAGGAGGCGAGCAGTTTCTTCACCCCAGATAAACGTGTGCCGCAGAGCCGCGCCGAGCTTGAGCTTTCCTATGCTCCGCTCGTCAAACAGGTCTCGCCAGCCGTGGTGAACGTCTATTCCAAGAAGGTGGTGCGCCAGAGCGCGTCCCCTTTCGCGAATGACCCGGTCTTCCGGCAGTTTTTCGGTACTCCCCGTGAACGGGTTCAGAATTCGCTCGGCTCCGGTGTCATCGTTTCCGATGACGGCGTGATCGTGACCAACAGCCATGTCGTGAAAGATGCCGATGAGTTGCTTGTGGTGCTGTCAGACCGGCGGGAATACGCAGCCGAACTGATCCTCTCCGATGAGCGCACAGACCTTGCCGTCTTACGTATAGATACCGAGGGCGAACCCCTGCCGACGGTTAATTACGCCGATACGCGCGATACCGAAGTCGGTGACATTGTGCTGGCTATCGGCAACCCGTTCGGTGTTGGCCAGACGGTGACGACAGGCATCATCTCCGCGACCGCGCGTACCGATGTGGGCGTGTCGGACTATTCCTTCTTCCTGCAGACCGATGCGGCCGTGAACCCTGGCAATTCCGGAGGGGCACTGATCAATACGCAAGCTGAGCTGGTCGGTGTGAACACCGCCATCTTCTCGCGCTCGGGCGGATCGAACGGGATCGGCTTTGCCATCCCCGCCGAGATGGTGCAGCGCGTGGTTGATGCGGCTGTGAACGAAGGCCGTATCGTGCGTCCCTGGCTTGGGCTGAAAGCTCAGTCGGTGACCTATGATATCGCCAAGTCACAAGGGCTCGACCGGCCTGTCGGTGTCATGGTCAGCGAAGTTTTTGACGATGGCCCGGCTGACAAGGCCGGCCTGTCGCGCGGCGACCTCATCACCGAGATCGACGGGCGGGAAGTCTTTGATGAAAATGGCCTGAAATTCCTTGCCGCCACGCGGTCCCCGGGTGAGCGCTCGGAACTCAAGGTCCTGCGGGGTGGTGATTCAGAAATCGTGAAGGTCACGCTCGCCCCGCCACCGGGGGCGACCAAGGCAGAGCTTGAAGTGCTGGATGGGCGTCACCCCTTCTCCGGCGCCGAGGTGGCTGAACTGTCACCGCGCCTGGCCGAGGAGATGGGGCGTGACCCGTTTGCGAGCGGTATCCTCGTGACCCGTATCCTGCGCGGCGCCTATGCCTGGCAGATCGTGCGCCCCGGAGACCTGATTGTCGCGATCAATGACACTGCCATCAAGACCATGGACGACCTGCAGACAGCGCTGGACGCCGACACCTCGGCCTGGGCGATCGAAATCGACCGGAATGGCCGGCGCATCAGCGGCACAGTGCGGCTCTAGGTCCTGTCCTCTCTCGCTATCCTGAAAAATGGCTGCTAGCCTTTGCGGCAATTCAGATTGTGAGAGGGATTCATGGATTTGAGATGGACACTCGCGCTTGCCGCGTCCGGGCTGGTCATGGCGTGCGCGACGAATGAGACACCTGCGGAGAAGGTTGAGGACTCCACGGTCACCTCACCGCAGGAAGAGATCAAGCGCATGCCGGAACCGGACGCAGAATCTGCGGCGCTGCCGGCCCCTGACACGGTGAAGCAGTATCCGGCAGCGCTTTTCCACCAGACCACGAGCTATAATCTCGGCGCCTCCAACGGCTTTATCTTCTCCCATGATGATGGCGATCTTCTTGCCTCCACGGACAGGACAGGCATCTTCAACGCCGTTACCCTGAACGCGGCCGGCAACGTCACCCCGCTAACCGAGTCGGATGATGACGCGGTCTATGCCCAGTCCTTCTTCCCGCAGGATGACCGCGTGATCGTCACCTCTGACACGGGCGGCAACGAGATATATCATGTCTATGTCCGCGAGGCCGACGGCACGCTGACCGATCTGACCCCTGGCGAAGAAGTCCGTGCGCGGTTTCTCGGCTGGCGCGACGATGGCGAGGTCTTCTACGTCCAGACCAATGAGCGCGATCCGGAGACCAATGATCTCTACGCCTACAGCGCAGATGACTATTCCCGCGAGATGATCTTCGAGAATGATAGCAAGGAAATCGCCGACATCTCCCCGGACGGCCGCTGGCTGGCGCTGACCAAGGAGCGCACCAATGCCGACTCCAATATCTATATTGTCGATTTCGTGGCCGGAGATCACAAGCCACAGCTGATTACCGAGCATATGGGCGACATTGCCTATGGTGTTTACGACTTCACCGCCGACAGCGAACGCCTGATCTATGCCACAAATGAGTTTGGCGAGTTCAACCAGGCCTGGACATACGGTCTGATCAGCGGCGAGCGTAGTCCACTCATCGAGGCGGACTGGGATGTCTCATATGTCTTCGACAGCCCGGCGGGGCGCTACCTTGTCTCTGCCATCAATGCGGATGCGACAACCGAGCTGACGATCAAGGACAATCAGACTGGTGAGACGGTCGAGCTGAAGAATATCCCTGATGGCGAAGTCGGTCAGGTCCGCTTCAACCGTGACGAAAGCTCGATTGCCTTCGGGGTGAACACCGATACATCACCGTTCAATCTGTACACGGCCGATCTTGAGACCGGGCAGGCGACGCGGCTGACCAATGCACTGCCCGCGAAGATTGATGAGGAAGATCTCGTGAGCGCCGAGATCGTGCGCTATGAGAGTTTCGACGGTGTGAAAATCCCGTCCGTCTTCTACAAGCCGAAGCAGGCCTCCGCCGACACTCCGGTCCCGGCACTGGTCTGGGTGCATGGCGGTCCCGGCGGGCAAAGCACACGCGGCTACTCCGCCACCATCCAGCACCTCGTCAATCACGGCTATGCGGTGCTGGCGGCCAACAACCGCGGATCGTCCGGCTACGGAAAGACCTTCTTTCACATGGACGACCAGGATCATGGCGGCAAGGACCTCCAGGACATCGTCGAGGCACGGACATATCTCGAAGGTGTTGAAGGCATCGATCCAGACAGGATCGGCATCATCGGCGGCTCCTATGGCGGCTTCATGACGGCTGCCGCCATGACCTTCGAGCCCGAAGTGTTCGATGTCGGTATCGACATTTTTGGTGTCACGAACTGGGTACGGACGCTGGAAAGCATCCCGCCATGGTGGGGCGCGTTTCGCGACGCGCTCTATGACGAGATGGGCGATCCGGCGACTGACAAGGAACGCCTGCGCAGCATTTCCCCGCTATTCCATGCCGAAAACATCGAAAAGCCGTTGCTCGTCATTCAGGGGGCGAACGATCCACGTGTACTGCAGGTGGAAAGTGACGAACTGGTCGAAGCGGCTCGTGTAAATGGGGCGACGGTGGAATACATCGTCTTCCCCGATGAAGGCCACGGCTTCCAGAAGCGTGAAAACCGCATCACTGCTTCAGAAGCCTATGTCGATTTTCTCGACACCTATCTGAAGGGCGAAGCGCCGGAAGCGACAGGCGGCATACAGGAAGCCTCGGCAGAGTAGGGGACATTCTCCGCCATCCCGGACGCGCCTAGCGCGCTCCGGGGGGCGGCCTCTTACGCCGCCACGCGCTCACGCGCACCGATGGTCGTGCGGTGGAGCAGGCGGTCATGGCCCTGATAGCCGCCAGTCGCCATATGCAGGCAGGAGCGGTTGTCCCACATCAGCAGCATATCCGGCTGCCACTTGTGGCGGTACTGGAATTCCGGCCGTGTCTGCCAGCGATAGAGCTCCGTCAGCAGGGCAAAGCCTTCCTCTTCGCCCATGCCCTCAAAGCCGATGATATAGCCTGCACACCCGAACAGGCCCTCCTCGCCTGTCTCCGGGTGTTTGCGAATGAGGGGGTGGCGCTGGGTCGCCATGGCGTCATCAGAGGAGCGGATGTCCATGCTGCGCCCGGCATCATTTTCGCCATATAGCCCCTTCGCGCTGTAGCCATTGCGCGCGGAATGGATCGCCACCTTGCCTTCGAGTTTTTCGCGCAGCTCATCAGGCATCTCGGCCAGTGCCTTGTGCTGATTGGTAAAAAGTGTGTCGCCGCCCACGGGCGGGATGGTGATGCCATAGAGGCAGGTCCCTGCGGGCGGGGTTTCCTGAAAGCTCCAGTCGGTGTGCCAGGTCTCTGCGAAGACCGGCCCGGTCTCCTCGGCGGTGCGTTTCACGGCAATGATATGCTCGCGGCCCGGAATAGGCGCGATGAACGGGTCCTCGCCGAACGGGCCGAAATACTGCGTGAAGCGTTCGAGGTCGTCATCGCTGAGTTTCTGGTCCGGAAAGGCGAGCACGTGATGCTCCAGCCAGGCGGTGCGGATCTCTGCGATGGTCGATTCATCCAGCGGTGCCGACAGGTCGAGACCGCGTACGCTCGCGCCACAAGCCTGCCCGCTTGTCGTGATGGTTAGGGTCATTCTTGTGTCCTCCAGAAGACATTCTACCATGGGTCGGCGGACAAAACAGTATTGTCTCTTCAAGAGGAAGAAATATGACGACTTGGATAGGCTTCGTTGCTGGCATCGCTCTCATCATTGCTATCGTTGCGATGGAAAAGTTTTATCCAGCGACGGTCACCAGACTGTTTGGGCCGAAGACCCTTAGCGATGGTAGGAAAATCGCGCGCGTCAGTAAGGCTTGGTGCATTTTCTGTGTCGTATGTGGCGCTTTGGTGCTTGGTGCCGCGGTGTTCGGTTTTGTGACCTTTTTGCCCAAGGACGATATTATGGGTGCCTTGGTCATTTTGCCGGTCACATTACTGTTTGGTCTGCCGATCCTATTCTTCCTCAAGGCTCTCACTACGGACTTATACACCGTCTACTGGGATGAAGACGAGATTAGCGGGCCATCCGAGATCCGCGCCCTTGGCTGGAAGGCTACCCGAACCACAATCGCGATGAATGATATTAAACGGCAAGGCCATTCCCTCTGGTTTTCCTACATTGAGAGCGTCGATGGAAAGCGTATCCATTGGACTGGATATCATTGGGGGCACACGCACCTCGAAGCGCACATCAAGTCCCATATTCCCGACGACGTAAAGCGGAACCTTTTCAGTCGGCTCATGAAGCTCTAACCCACGCTCATGAGCGATCTCTTCTCCGCTTCCGGCATGGCCGATGACGCCCCGCGTCCGCTGGCTGACCGGCTACGTCCCGCGCAACTCTCCGATGTCGTCGGGCAGGATCATCTGCTGGGCCCCGACGGCGCGCTCGGGCGGATGCTGAAGACGGGCCGGCTGTCCTCAATCATCTTCTGGGGACCGCCCGGCACGGGCAAGACGACCATTGCGCGCCTGCTGGCCGAAGAGACCGATCTTGCTTTCGAGGCGATCAGCGCAGTCTTTTCCGGCGTGAAGGATTTGCGCGCGGCCTTTGACCGGGCCGAGAACAGGCGTTCGACGGGCAAAGGCACGCTGCTCTTCGTCGACGAAATTCACCGCTTCAACCGTGCCCAGCAGGACGGCTTCCTGCCCTTCGTCGAGGCGGGGATTGTCACCCTCGTCGGCGCGACGACCGAAAACCCGAGTTTCGAGATCAATGGTGCGCTTCTCTCGCGCTGTGCGGTGCTGACGCTGAAACGGCTCGGGCCGGATGCGCTCGGTGAGTTGCTCACCCGCGCGGAAAAACTCGAAGGCCGCAAACTGCCGCTGGAGCCGCGCGCCCGTGAAGCGCTGATCGATATGGCCGATGGTGATGGGCGCTACATGCTGAACCTGGCCGAGCAGGCGTTTACGCTCGCCGATGAAGGCAAGGCACTCACCGCCGGGGCGCTGTCCGAAGCGCTCCAGAAGCGCGCACCGGCTTATGACAAGGACCGGGAGGAGCACTATAACCTCATCTCTGCCTTGCATAAGTCCGTGCGCGGCTCGGACCCGGATGCGGCGCTCTACTGGCTGGCGCGCATGATCACCGGCGGCGAGGACCCGCTCTATCTCGCCCGGCGGATTGTCAGGATGGCGAGCGAGGATATCGGGCTGGCCGATCCAACCGGCCTGATGATCGCGGCTGAAGCAGCGCGCACTTATGAACGTCTCGGCAGCCCGGAAGGCGAACTTGCACTCGCTCACGCCGTCGTCCATCTCGCCACCGCGCCGAAATCCAATGCCGTCTACACCGCCTGGAAGGCGGCCCAGCGTTCGGCCAGGGCCACCGGCTCGCTGATGCCGCCCAAACACATCCTCAATGCCCCGACGGCGCTTATGAAGGATGAGGGGTATGGTGACGGTTACAATTATGACCATGATGCCGAAGAAGGCTTCTCCGGACAGGATTACTTCCCTGATGGCATGGAACGCGAAAACTTCTACCAGCCAAAGGGCGAGGGCAGGGAAGGCCCGATTGCCGAGCGGCTGAAACGCTGGGCGGAGCTGCGCAAGTCGCGCCAGTCCTGAGCCGGTGCGATTGCCCTTGCGCCCAGACTCTGCTCGTATCGGGCAAAACACATCATATGGAGCTTAGCCTCATGAAAATTCGTCTCATGGCCAGCCTGCTGGCCGGCGTGAGCCTCTTCGGTCTCACGGCATGCCAGGAACACCACGGCGAGAATGGCAGCAAGATTATCCCGCAGGCCACAGCGCAGCAGTCATCTGAAGAAGCCGATGTGCCTGCCGCACAAAGCGGACGCGCGGTCGAGACAGAGACAGGCGAAATCCATAACGATATGCTTGTCATGGATACCCACCTCGACACACCCGCTTACTTCCATACCCAGGAATACGATTTTTCGCAGCGCCAGAGCTTCGAGGAAGACGGAACGCATGTCGATCTGCCGCGCATGAAAGCCGGTGGCCTTGATGGCGGGTTCTGGGTGATCTTCACTGCGCAGGGGCCGCTTGATGACGCCTCCTATGATGCGGCCCGCAATAGTGCCGTCCTGCGCCAGATGGCGATCCGCGAACTGGCGGCGAAGTATTCTGACGAGGTTGAGCTGGCATTTACCGCGGATGATGCCCAGCGCATCGCTGATGAGGGCAAGCGCGTCGTCTATCAGAGCATGGAAAATGCCTATCCGCTCGGCACGGACATCTCCATGCTCGAAACCTTTTACATTGGCGGGCTGCGCATGGTCGGCCCGGTGCACTTCCGCGACAACCAGTTCGCCGACAGTGCGACGGATGTTTCCGGCGAAGAGTTTGGCGGACTCTCTCCGCTGGGCGAAGAACTGGTGCAGAAGGCCAATGAACTCGGCATGATCCTCGACGGTTCACACGCTTCCGACGAGACAGTCTATGACATGATCGAGGTCTCCGAGACGCCCGTTATCCTTTCACATACGGGTGTCGATGGTGTGTACGACCATTATCGCAACATTCCCGACGAGCTTCTCACGGCTGTGGCAGACGATGGCGGCGTCATCCAGATCAACGCCTACGGCTCCTATCTTGAAGCGCTTGAACCAAGCCCTGAGCGCCAGCAGGCCATGAATGAGCTGAAGGCGGAGTATGGCGATGATTATTACGACATGGATGAAGAGACCCGCGCGGCCTACAGCGAGGCGCGTGATGAAGTCGATGCGCAGTATCCCGAGCCGCGTTCGACCTTCGACAAGTTCATGGAACACCTGCTCTATGCGCTGGAGCTGGTCGGTCCGGACCATGTCGGCATGGGCGCCGACTGGGATGGCGGCGGCGGTGTCGAGGGGATGAGCGACATCACCTTCCTGCCCAAGGTTACCGCGGCCCTGCTCGAGGCGGGCTACAGCGAGGAAGAGATCGAGAAGGTCTGGAGCGGCAACATGCTGCGCCTCCTGCGCGCCGCCGAGGAAGCCCGCACTTCGGAACTGACCTCTCCCGGCGTGCTGAACTAGTGCTCGTGGCAGGCGGCGCGTCATGACAGCGGGAGACTGGCTCACCATACTGCCGCCTGTCGTGGCGCTCGCCATCGCGGTGTGGACGCGTAATGTCTACATCGCGCTCGGGATTGCCATCTGGCTTTCGGAAACGCTGGTAAGTTCTTTCAATCCGGCACTTGGCCTTACGGGCGGGATTGAGCGCGCCGTTTCTGTGTTCGGGGATGCGGGCAATACGCGCATCCTCCTGTTCTGTCTCATCATTGGCGCCATGATAGAATACATGCGCCGCTCCGGGGGCATCTCCGGCATGGTGGACTGGCTGATACGCTCCGGGGCCGCCCGCACGCGCCGCCGGGCGGGTACGGTGACGGCGCTGACAGGTACGATCATCTTCGTCGAGACCAATATCAGCCTGCTTGCGACCGGCATCATGGGCAGGCCGCTCTTTGACCGGCTGAAGATGAGCCGCGAACGGCTGGCCTATCTCATCGACTCCACCTCCGCGCCGGTCAGTGTGATCATCCTCCTGAATGGCTGGGGGGCCTATGTCCTCGCCCTGATCTCCGGATACGGCTTCGACAACCCGCTGCAGATCCTGATCGGGACAATCCCCTTCAATTTCTATGCGGTCCTGACCCTGATCGGTGTCTACCTCACCGTCTTCACGGACCGCACGATCGGCCCGCTCAAGACCCGCGAAGCTGAAGTGCAGGAAACGGGCGGTGCGGAACCAGGTGAGGCAGAGGCCCCCGGCCGGGCGATGGACATGGGGCTGCCCGTCGCCGTTCTGGTGCTCGGCGCGCTCGGCTTCATGGCCTGGACCGGTGGGGGCAACCTGCTGCAGGGCTCCGGCTCAAAGTCCATCCTCTGGGCGATCTGTATCGCGACTGCGGTTGCGGGCATTCTGCTCTGGCGGTCCGGGCGTGAAGAGAAAGGCTCCCTGATCCAGACTGGCTTCAAGGGCATGGGCGAACTTCTGCCCGCTGTTACCGTTATTTTCCTCGCCATTGTACTCGGGGCAAGCCTCAAGGCGCTTGGCACGGGCGAGGTTCTTGGCAGCCTTGCTGCCGGCTTTCCGCTCGCCTGGGCACTGCCGGCGATTATCTTCATCGTCGCCGGGCTCACATCTTTCACGACAGGCACCAGCTGGGGCACTTATGGCATTCTCGTACCGGTCGCCATTCCGTTGGCACTGGGCGCAGGCGTGCCGCCCTCCCTGGCGCTGGCGGCAGTGCTCGGTGGCGGGGTCTTCGGGGACCATTGCTCCCCGATTTCCGACACCTCGATCATCGCGAGTCTGGCGGCGGAATGTGAGCTGATCGAGCATGTGCGAACACAGCTGCCCTACGCCCTGATTACAGGCGCAGGGGCTGTGATGCTCTATCTGGTCGCCGGTCTGGTGACCGCTTAGCCGTAAAGTTCGCTGAGGAAGTCCTTCAGCGATGCCAGAGAGCGGCGTTCGGCATCCTTGTTATAGACAGTGCCAAAGTCCGGATCATTGGCGTCCGGATTGGTGAAGGCGTGGGCGGTGCCACCATAGGCGTGGAGCTGCCAGTCGGCTCCGGCCTTTGTCATTTCCTTGCTGAAGGTGAGAACCTCTTCCGGCGTGGCCATCGGGTCGTCCCAGCCATGCAGGACAAGCACTTTCGTATCGGTTTTCTTGCCATCGGTATTGCCCGGCGCGCCGAGCAGGCCGTGGAAAGAGGCAACCCCCTGGACCTCCATTCCAGCGCGCGCCATGTCCAGCACGCAAAGCCCGCCAAAGCAGAAGCCGATCGCGGCAGCCTTGTCGCAGCCGGATTCCTTCTGAGCGGCTTCAAGACTGAGCTGGAGACGGTTCTGGAGTTCCTCGCGATTGGAAACCAGCGGTTCGATCAGGGCCTGACACTCTTCCTTGGTCTCGCCGCGCTTGCCAACGCCGAAGACGTCGACGGCAAAGCCCGCATAGCCCCATTCAGCCATCAGCTTGGCTTTCTCATGATCGAATTCGCTTTGCCCGCCCCAGGCGTGAACAATGACGACAACGGCTTTCGGTTTGCCGTCCGGCATGGCGAGAAAGCCTTCATAGTTCTGGCCGCCAGCTTCATATTCGAGCGATTTCGTTGAGATACCCATTATCGGAAAAACTCCCTTTTGTGTGCTGGCCATATACTTAAGGGCCACAAGCCATGCCGGCCAGCCCTTGCCGGAACGGCAAGACTGGTTTTTTGTTCTCGGATAATGAGGAAACGACAGATCATAATAGATTGCGATCCCGGTCTCGATGACGCGGTCGCGCTGCTCACCGCCTTTGCCGCCTCCGACATGATGGATGTGGCGGGCATCACGACCGCTGCCGGAAATGTCCGCGCCGAACTGACGCTTCGCAATGCGCGCATCATCCGCGAACTGGCCGGACGGGGCCGGGAAGTGCCCGTGTGTGCCGGCGCGCCGGGGCCGCTTTTGCGCGATCCTGTCACCGCAGAGGACTTCCACGGCACAACCGGGCTAGGGAATGTTGTCTTTCCAAAGCCCAGGGTCCGGGCATCGCGGGCGCATGGCGTGAACTATCTGGTCCGCACCTTGAGAGCCGCGAGGGGCCAGCCTATGACGCTTGTCGTGACGGGGCCGATGACCAACCTTGCCCTCGCCCTTGCCATGGCACCTGACATCGTATCGGGGCTGGACGAAATTGTTGTCATGGGGGGCGCCGATGTAGAGGGCGGTAACATTACCCCCTACGCCGAATTCAATGTATTCGCCGATCCTCATGCGGCGGCGGCCGTGTTCCGGTGCGGCGTGCCAATGCGGGTCTTGAGCCTTGATGTAACCCACCAGTTACTGACCAGCGATGAACAGGTCGGCCGGATTCGTGCGCTCGGGTCGACACAGGCAGTGGCGGCCGCGGACCTGCTGGCCGCTTCCAACAGGCTTGAGGAGAACGAGAAGGGGCGCCACGCTCCCCTGCATGATCCGTCCACGATCATCGCCCTCCTGCGCCCGGACCTTTTCGAGGGCCGCAAGGCAGAAGTGAAAGTCATCACCGAAGAAGGCGAAGAGTTCGGCAGGACCATTCCGGATTACCGGGAAGATGGCCATGTGCTCTGGTATACACAGGCCGACGCGGATGGTGTGTTTTCTGAGATGCTGGGTCAGATCGCGAGGTACGGCGAATGAGTGCCGCAAAAATTGTCATAGTCGGCTCGGCCAATCTCGACCTCGTGGCTGCTTGTGAAAGCCTGCCAGCGCCCGGAGAGACAGTCACAGGGGCGAGCTATGCGGAATATCCCGGTGGCAAGGGTGCCAACCAGACCCTTGCCGCGCGCAGGCTGGGCGCGGAAGTTTCCATGGTCGCGCGCGTCGGCACGGACGCAAATGCCGAAAAAGCCCTGGCGCTCCTGCGGGCCGACGGGGTTGATCTCTCCCGCATCATTGAGGATGAAAATGCACCGACAGGTGTTGCACTGATCGCTGTCGATGCCGCTGGTGAGAACATGATTGTCGTGGCCAGCGGTGCCAATGCCCATCTCGAACCGCGTGATGTCGCCGGGGCCGGGCCAGCAGATGCCGTACTCTGCCAACTGGAAGTCCCGCTTGGCGCGATTGAGGCGGCCGCCACCATCGACACCGGGCTCTTTGCCATCAACCTTGCCCCAGCCATGCCCGTTCCCGCCGAGCTGCTTGAGCGGGCAGACCTTCTTATCGCCAATGAAGCGGAAGCAGAGTTCTATGGCGATGCGTTATACCGTGGAAGCGGACTTGTTGCCGTCACGCTTGGCGGGGAGGGCGCTATTCTCTATCGTGAAGGCCAGGAGGTTGCGCGGATGCCGGTCTATGCTGTCCCTGTCATCGACACGGTCGGTGCTGGCGACACGTTCTGCGGTGCGCTTGCCGTGGCGCTGGCCGAGGGCATGGAAGACGGCGCTGCACTTCGCTTCGCGTCAGCTGCGGGTGCACTTGCCGTGACCAGGGAGGGCGCGCAGCCAAGCCTGCCATGGCGTGAAGAGGTCGAGGCTTTCCTGAAAGACAAGGCGTAAGACATGGGCGACATTCCCTTCACGAAGAACCGGACTGGGCCGGAACGGGAGGCCGCTATTCGTGCGGCGGTAAATTCCGCGGACCGGCTTCCTTCAATGACGCAACATAGCCGGCTGGCAGTGGCCGGGGATGAAAGTATATTTCTGAAATTCCTTGAGAGCCCCGAAGTGCACAACTGGATCTACTCGCTGCCCAAGCCTCTCACGATGGAGTCGGTCGCGGCCTTCATCGCTGATGGGCTTTCTGCGCGGGAGCGGGGTGAAGGGCTGCTTTCGCTTAACTTCGATGAGGATGGTGCGGTCTCCGGATATACCGAAGTGCTCATCTGGCCGGAATGGGCCGCCGGGGAAGTCGGTGGGGCGATCCGTCCCGATCTCCAGAACAGGGGACAGGGCGGGGCCGGTATGGCGGCGACTTTCACATGGATGTTCGAGACCCTCGATCTCGATATCATCTGTAACACGACTGCGCTCGACAATTTCAGGATGCAGAAGCTCTTTGCCCGTATGGGGTTCGAGCACAAGGGCGATACCCAAAGCGTGCGCCCCGACGGCACGTTTCGGCCTTCGCAGATATGGGAAATTACCCGTGAGGCGTGGCTGGCGAACGTGCGGGAACGGTCTTCCTAGTCCTCGGTCAGTCTTCCATCTCCGTCCCTGATTTCAGGTCCGTTGACCCGGACACGGCCATCGCCAAACGGGGCATCGCGTTCGCTTAGCGCAGTCTTGAGGCCCGCTTCGCTGGCACGTTTGACAAAAGCGTGGGCTGAGGCGGCCTGGTGGCCGCGCACATCGTTCTCGACAGCAAGGCGCTGCATGGTGCGCGCGCCCATCAGCTCCATGCCGAGGTTCACCGCGCGTTTGTTGGCGGCGAGGATATCAGGATCGATATGTGCCATGCGCGCGGCGAGCCCTTCGACTTCCGCTTCGAGTATGCCAGCCGGGACAGCCTTCATGGCGAAGCCCAGCTGGGCGGCTTCCGTGCCCGTGATGGAGTCACCCGTGAGCATCAGGCGCTTGGTCCATTGAGGGCCGACATTGTAGAGCCACATCTGGTTGGGCAGCGCGCCGAGATTGCGGCCCGCAGGGAAGGATACGGTCGCGTCGTCAGCGATGATGACCATATCACACAGCAGGGCGATGTCGGTGCCCCCGGCGATGCAGGGGCCGTGGACCTCTGCGATGACCGGTTTGTGCATGTCGAAGATGGCCATGCGGTAGCGCTGGGCACGTTCAAGCTGCCAGATGTCGTCATCGACGGACCGGCTCCCACGCGGATTGTCTGTCTCAACGCGCGAGACCGGAACATCGCTGTTGCCTGCAAGATCATACCCGGCGGAGAAGGCCCGGCCTGCGCCGCGGATGATGACGCAGTGGACATCGCGGTCATTGTCGGCCTGCCAGAAAGCCTCGGCCATCTCTGCCTGCATCCTGAGGGTAAGCGCATTGAGCTTCTCGGGCCGGTTCAGCGTGATACGTGCACGGCCATTGGCAGTTTCGTAGATAATCTCGTCGAACATGGCGTTTCCCTCACGAGCCGGGCGCATCAATGCTGTAGACCTTCCGGGCAGTGCCGGAGAACATGGCATCCTGTTCGGCGTCGGAATACTCGGCCGCGATCTTCTTAAGCCCGTTCCACATGACGCTGTAGCCGATGGACAGCCGGTCGACGGGGAAGTTGCTCTCGAACATGCAGCGCTCGGGCCCGAAGCATTTGATGGTGTGGTGGTAATAGGCTGCTTGTGCCTCGACGAACTCATCCGAGGTGGGCGGGGTATCGCGCTCATGCCAGCCAAAGCCATTGTCCGGCATGGCAAGGCCGCCGAGCTTGGCATAGACGTTTGGGGCTTGTGCGGCGGCGGCGATGTCATCTTTCCACTTGGCAAAAATCTCCTCTCGCTTGCCTTCATACGGGCCGACGCCAAGGGG
Source organism: Henriciella sp. (assembly GCF_029936995.1). GTDB lineage: Bacteria > Pseudomonadota > Alphaproteobacteria > Caulobacterales > Hyphomonadaceae > Henriciella. The sequence continues at coordinate 62,555 of NZ_JAPYRE010000007.1, read as the reverse complement.
GGTGCCGAAATGGTCGAGGATGATGGTGGTGCCGGGCGCAGCCGTGGCGAGGTCTGTGAAGTCGCCGAGCTGGTGGTGGTAATTCCAGGTATCGTAGGTAAAGCCGCGCTCGCCGAGCCGGGCGACGCCGCGCCGGAACGCCTCGTCGCGGTAAAGCCCGGCGGGGGAGCGGGGACGGATCCGGAAATGCTCGCTTGCCGCATCGTGCGGGCCGGCGTGGCGGATGCCGCGAAAAAGCCCCTGTGATGCATCAATGTGCGCGTCGATCACTTCGTCGAGATTGTCGAGGCGGAGATCGGCATGGGCGACGATTGCAGCGATGGTTGCCCTGTCCGGATCGGCGGCAGAGCGCGCGGCGGCTGCGGCGACGAACTCGGTTTCACCGACAGGTTTCAGATGGTCAGGCCCGTCCTCACGATAGGCAGCCCCGCATTCGACGAAGACGGTCTGGCTGACATTGTGGCCGTCATCGGTGTCGCGCCAGAGGTCTTCCAGATCATAGATGATGTCGCGATCATTGGGCTTTGGCCAGAGATGGTGGTGGGGGTCCACGATCTCCCGGTCCGGGTCAATCGCCTCTTCGCGGACCTGGTTTACCCAGTCATCATTGTCGAACATTTGCCGTGTCTCCCTTTCCTGCCTGGCGTCTGACGCGCCTTTTCGCCCATACGGGCGCAAACAGCATAGGATGACAAGGCCGACGCGGGGTCAGGGCAGGGGCAAGCAGCCGCGCTGGAACAGGCGGGCAGAGACTTCAGGGGCAGGCAGTCTCGCCCGGTGGCGGGTCGAGCGCAGATCGGGCGAACATTTGCGCGTCACGCAGCAGGCAGTCGAGCCGTGCATCCGGCGGGCGGTCAGACAGGCCGGGCGGATAGCCGATACGCAACGGACTTGTCCGGCCCGGCTGGCGGGCATGACGGACGAGCCAGCGGGCCATGCGCCGGGCGGCGCGTTGCGGGTTTGAGCTGACGGCTTCCAGGGCGGCAAGACGCTTCAGAAGGCGATCCTGCTGGTCTGTTTTCACAAATGTGTTGGGGGCCGGGCGGTGCCAGTGGAGAAGGTTTGGGCCTTTCGCTTTCTGGCGTTGAAGCAGAACGGCGAAGGTGACGAGCGGTTCACTCAGCCTGAAGCTCGGCGCGGCCTTGCGGCCAGGCTTCGGCAGGCAAGACCAGTCCGGAAGGGGGCGGCCCTGCCGGGCAGCCCGAATGGCAGGCTGTTTTGCCAGCAATATGAGCAGGCGTCGGGCGAGCGCCTCGGCGGGACGCAACAGCGCGACAATACGACGGCGCAAGCCGGGTGACAGTGTCTCCTCAGACGAAATCAGCGCACGGATCATCGCCACCACCACCGCCAGATGCGGCAGGGCCTGTTTCAGGCAGAGACGTGCGGCGGGCTGAAGGGCCATACGCGCCACTATGGCTCAGCCGCGGCGGGAGCGGACAAATTTATGGTGTGAGAATGGTCTCGTGGCGGTACGGCGGGAGTCTATCGGGAGTCTTGTGCGGTCTGACGCCAACAGCAGGCCGGCGGAAAGGAGAAGATCAGGCGGCCTTTTTGAGGGAGCCGACGACAGGCACGCCGACGGTGCGTTCGACCGAGCGGGCTGTGGGGAAACCCTGTCGGGTGAGCGCGCGCAGCAGACCGGCCATGAAGGCGGTGAAGCCTGCGAACAGGAAGGCCAGCGCGGCTATGGGCAGTTTCAGGCTGGACCCTTCGATCGGGGTGCGGGCCGGTTCCAGCACACGGACACTTTCGGCGGACGTGTCGGAGATTTCAGACAGGGCCCGTTCCTCGAGCTCGCGGACAGAGAAGTTCTCGACATTGGCCTCCATGAGCGACTTGCGCCTTTGCAGTTCCTGCCATTGGGGAGCCAGGTCATTGAGGCGCTCAAGGCGGGCCTCCACGCGCTCCAGCTGGCGTTCCAGCTCGTCTTCCTGGAGCGCAAGGGACTGGGCCTCGGCCTCGAGGTTATTGGCGGACTGTTCGATCTCCTGATAGACGGGGTTTGGCCCGCGCCGGGTCGTTCCTGACAGACCCTGGCGGGACTGGAGATATTCACGCAGTTGCGCAATGCGCTGGTCAACAGCCTGCACGGCGCGCGAGTCTTCTGTATAGCGCGAAAGCAGTTCCTCGCGCTCGACCTGTAGCTCTGTCAGGCGTTCGGCGGAGCTGTCCTCGACATAGAGGTCCTGTTGCGGGTCCATGCTGGCGAGCTGGCGGTTATAGATATCAAGCTGACCTTCCACGGCACTGGCACGGGACTGGTTGGTCAAAAGCTCGCTATTGATCGTGGCATAGAGTTGCTGGGCGGTCTGTCGTTCGCTCTCGAAGTCCCCGATGTCGTGGCGTTTGAGGAAGGCGCGGATATCATCCTCGACATCAAGCAACTGGGCCTCGAACTTTTCCCGCTGACCGGCGAGGGAGGCCGAGCTGCTGGAGGAAAAAACCTCCGTCCTGTATTCCAGATAGGCCGCAACGATAGCGTTGAGCAGTTCCGCAGACAGGGTGGCGTCCTTGTGGGTAAGCGCGGTGCCGATGACGGGTGTCTTGGGTGCAGACCCGGTCTCGAAGGCTTCCCTTAGCGCGGCAACGGCCTGCTCATACCCCTTTTCCTCGATTGCCGCGTGCTGGCTTGCAGGGGCTTCGGCGAGCTTTTCCTGCGTGGCCTCATGCAGTTCAGGAAAGACGCGGGCCACAGAGAAGCCTTCAAGCGCACGTTCGGCGACGATCGGGCTGCGCAGGACTTCGATTTCGGCCTGGATCAGCTGTTCGGTTTCCGGCATGGCGCCGGCGCCTTCCGTGCCGACCCGTGGGCGATACACGTTCTCGTCCCCGAGCCGGACATACAGGCGGGAATTTGCTTCGTAAGTGGTGGGCATCTGCAAGGCAGCGAGAATACCGAGCACAAAGATTGGAATGAAAACGAGCAGCATGACCCATTTGGCGCGCCAGAGCTGTAGCCCGATCTCGACGGCTCCCAGCCGTGGACGGTGACGCACGACGCCAGTCCCAGCATGGTCACTGCCTGCCGCTCCCCAGTCTCCCGTCGATGCCATACGCTTTTATGCTCCACGCTTATGGTTAGCAGATTAAGTGCCTCAAGCCGCTTGATAATTCCTTAAACATTAACAACGAGCCTTGCGTTCGACTTCCCAACCTGAAGATTTCGCCCGGTCTGGACATGAAACGCTTACTCCTGGTCTTGCCGCTTACTGCTATCGCCGCCTGCCAGAGCGTGGAGCCGGTGTCCTCGGAATATTTCCCTGTCGCGGAGTGGCGCTATGAAGACGGGGCCGATCCGGCCTATCTGCTGGCGCCTGGCGATACGTTGGAAGTGATCTTTCACACGGCACCGGAGCTTGACCGGGAAATAAGGGTCGCGCCGGACGGGTCGGTCACTTTGCCTTATGTCGGATCTCTGCGGGCATCTGCGCGCACCGCAACAGAGCTGCGCAGCCAGCTTCTCGACGCTTATGCCAGTGAGCTGAAGTCACCGGATATCGACGTCATTCCGACAGGATTCGAAAGTCAGCGTATCTTTGTCGGCGGAGAAGTGGGGACGCCCGGCATGGTCGAACTGCCGGGACAGATTGATCCGCTGCAGGCGATCATCATGGCGGGTGGCTTTACCGATGAGGCGAAGCCAAGCCAGGTCGCGCTTATGCGGCGTATGCCTGGCGGGCAGGTCATGACCGCGGTCTTCGATGTGCGTAGCGGGCTGAACGATCCGCGCTTTGCGGACTTCACACCACTGCGCCGTTTTGATGTGGTCTATGTGCCGAAGTCGGCAATCGCGGAAGAGAACCTGTTCATGCAACAGTGGTTCCGCAACGCCTTGCCGATCGAGTTCTCGCTGTTCTACGATGTCTCGGGCGAGTTCCGGTAAGGGGGCTTCTGCCGCCCTTTCGCATGTGGCTGCCGGATCTGTAACCGGGCCTTGCGGGCCTCTAGTTCATCAGGTTGAGCCAGTCGCGGGCCGAGCGCAGGGCACGGTTGATTTCTTCGCTTGAGAGCATGTCGGCAATCTGGCTGCGGTATTCCTTGGCTTCTTCCGAGCCCTTGAGCGCGGCCAGATTGAACCATTTGTGTGCAGCGACCATGTCGGCATCGACGCCAACACCTGTCGAATAGGCAAGGCCTACACGGTAAAGTTCATCGCCACTGGCGGCTGAACCGATCCCCGTTTCGGGGGCAATATCTACGGCCATCTCTGAGTACGGCATCTTCATTCTCCTTTTCCACCCACCCGGTCGCGGCTTTTTCTGGGGCCGTCTTTCCGGGTCGAAAAACCATCACGTCACGCCTCGGTGACGCAGATGAAGTTGCCGTGAGAGCTTTGCTGTATGGTTAACGCGAAAACGCCAAAACGGCCTGTGTGTTAACCGTGGCAGCCGCGTGGTTAACCATATCCCCGAAAAATGCCCGAAATCCATTTCAGACCCGAACGGGCGTTGTTGGGGCGTTGGGAAAAATGGTCACTGCTGTGGCTGGCCTTGCCGGCGTATCCAAGGACCAAGGAGGGAAATCATGGAAGGTCTCGGAATATTCTCGCTCGTCTTCTCGCTGGCGATGATTGTGCTGTTTCTGGTGGCGAACTGGAAGATCTGGAGCAAGGCGGGCTTTAATGGCGCGTTGTCGCTCCTGATGCTGATACCGCTCGTGAACATTGTGGCCGTGCTCTATTTCGCCTTTGCCGAGTGGCCGATCCACCGGCGTCTGGCGGGTGCGGAGGACTTCCGCTAGCGCGGCAGCTGAAAAGAGCGCAGTGCGCCATGCGGATCGGGCTTGGGCGTGAGGGAATGTCTGGGCTATATTCACGGCCATGACAGACCTCTTCGAACCCATCGCCTGGCCGCTCTGGCGCGAGGACAAAGCCGCCTTTGCCGGCCAGCTCGGCCGGTCCTTCCGCGAGACGGGCTTTGCCGTCATTACCGGCCACCCGGTCGATGACGCCATAATCGAGCGCGCGAACGCGGCCGCGAAAGCCTTCTTCGCCCTGCCGGAAGAAGTGAAGGAGCGCTATCACGACGCCGCGGGCGGACGCCAGCGCGGCTACACACCATTCGCCACCGAGAACGCCAAGGGCCGCAAGCAGGCCGATCTGAAGGAGTTCTGGCATACAGGCCGCGAGCTGCCTGAAGGCTCGAAGTACCGCGAGACGATGAAGGACACCCCGCATGTCGGCGAGGTCGAGGACTTCGATGCGGCGATGCGCGCCTTCTATGATGCGCTCGACACGTTTGGCCGCGACCTGCTGCGCGCCGTTGCCATCCACCTGGCGCTTCCCGAAAACTGGTTCGATGACAAGGTGGAGATGGGCAACTCCATCCTGCGTCTGCTTCACTATCCGCCGCAGGAGAACCCGCCGCCCAAGGGGACGGTGCGTGCTGCCGCGCATGAGGATATCAATGTCATCACGCTGTTGCTGGGGGCCGAGGAGGCGGGGCTGGAAGTCTGGCACCGGTCCGGCCAGTGGCTTTCCGTGAACCCGCCGCCCGGATCGCTGGTCATCAATTGCGGCGACATGCTCCAGCGGCTGACCGGCGGCGTACTGCCATCGACGACGCACCGCGTCGTGAACCCTGAGCCGGAGCGGGCGAAATTTCCAAGATATTCAACGCCATTCTTCCTGCACTTCAACCAGGATGTTCTGATCGAGCAGCTGCCGCAGTGCCTCGAAGAGGGCGGTGAGCCGCAAGCCCCGATTACTGCACAGGACTATCTCATGGAACGCCTGCGCGAGATCGGGCTGGTGAAGGCTTAGTCGCAGGATGTGTGGCGCAGTCACCCTTCGACGGTTGGCCGCTCTGATCGCTTTGCCTGTTATCCTCACAGTCATCTGGTTCACACTGGATTATAATTTCATGTGGTACCCCTCCAGTGCGGAGGCCAAGACGCTTAGTCTATGGACCGTGGCGATCCTGATCACCACAACCATGATTTGGGTGCTTCGGGTGCCTCTGGTGCTTTGGCTCGCACCGCCATTGCTATATTTTATGATGGCTCAATTCATAGACCTGTTCGAATTGATCAACCTGTTTTTACTGGCAGTCTTTTCCTTGACGTGTCTCGCGGCGGCCATCGTTCAGGGCGTTTTTGGGTCAAAACAGGGACTTTTCCGCTGGTGATGGTGCCCGATTACCTTGTTGAGGATCTGAGCGCATCCGAGTCTATGGTGTCGAACGTGAAGCAGGACGCATCCAAGTCCGCTCCTTAAGAAAAGCATTAACCAGCGCGTGATAGCCCAAACCTTCAGAGGAAGTGGGCCGGATGCAGGATCTTCGTGAGGAAATGGCAAGCGTATGGCGCTCGGCGTCGCGGCTGACGGCTGCGAGTGGCGGACGCTGTGTCATGTTTATTTCAGCCGTACCGGAGGAAGGCACGAGTAGTGTCGCAGCCTCGTTCGCGCTGATGGCGGCCGCCAAGTCCGACAAGGCCGCGTGGCTGGTCGATCTCGACCTGCGTCGCAATGCGGCATACGGCGCCTTCCGTGAAGGTTTTGCCAGGGGGGTGGGCCAGCCGGGACGGGCCTATGACGCCTCCCTGCGAACCGACCCGATCTATGCTGTCTCATCTGCAAGTGTAAGGCAGGGGTCTGCCAATGCGTCCACAAAGCTGCTCGCGGTTCATGAAATTGAACGTACGCGCCTGCTGGTGACGCGGTTTCGCAATGAAATGCTGGGCGAGGGCCAGCGTGTCCGGCTGCGCACACAGCCGGGCTGGTGGGGGGCTGTGCGCAAGGCGGCAGACTGGATAGTCGTTGATGCACCGGCCCTGTCTGAATCGCCTGCCGGCCTGGCCATGGCCGCACAGATGGACGGGGTGTTCATCGTCGTGCAGGCGGATGCGACCGGGGCGGACGATGTGGCAAACCTGCGTGGTGAAATCGAGGCGCATGGCGGACGTGTGGCCGGGGCTGTGCTAAACCGTATAGGCAGTGATGCCCGTTTCGCAGACCGCCTCGCCGGATAGGCCGCCGCTTCTCATACTGGCCCGCTATGCCGAGTATGCCCTGGTCTTTGTGTGCCTGGTTGTTTTCACGGAAGGCCTGCTGCCACGGCTGTTTGCATCGGAGAGCGATCCTGAAAGCACTTTCCTGCGTCTCTTGTGGCTGCCGGTCTATGCCCTGATCGGCATTGGCTGTGCCGCAACCCTGCCGCGTTTCTTGAAAACGGTGGTGCGATTACCGTTCCTTGTGTTCATCCTCACCCTGGCCTGCCTGTCCTGGACCTGGTCCATCAATCCGGAAGTGACCGAGCGCCGGGCGATCGCAATCTTTGCAACAACACTGGGCGGGCTTTTTCTTGCCGTGCGCTATGACTGGCGCACGCTGCTGCGCCTGCTTGGGGCGGTCTGGTTATTCATGGCTGTCATTTCGTTTGCATCGGGGCTGCTGACGCCAGGCTTTGGTGTGATGAGCGAGGTTCACCCCGGTGCCTGGCGTGGCATGTGGTGGGAAAAGAATGCCCTGGGCGGGCATATGGCGCGTGCGGCCTTCCTTCTGGCCCTTCTCATGATTGTTGACCGGCCATGGAGGCTGGTCTGGGGCGGTGGACTGGTCATGAGCGTGGCGCTTGTCCTGCTGTCGACCTCCAAGACGGCACTTCTCGGCATGATGGCCGGCTTTGCCGTACTGGTAGTGGCGGCCTGGATGAGGCGGGGGATAGCGACAACGCTTTCGACCATATGGCTGGGGGTGATATCGCTCGGCGCGATCGGGCTGGTCATCCTGATCGAGCCGCAACTGGTGTTCCAGCTGCTCGGCCGCGACGCGACCCTGACGGGGCGAACCGATATCTGGACAGCATTGCTGGATGCCATCGCGGCCCGGCCCTGGCTCGGTTATGGATATGGCGCCTTCTGGGGGCTGCACTCGGAGCCTGCCTATATGGTGCGCCTGGCCACGGAGTGGCTTGTGCCGACCGCGCATAACGGATGGCTGGAAACCGCCCTCAGCATCGGCCTGATCGGGCTTGGCGGATTTATGCTCAGTTTCCTGCTTCTGCTGGTCCGTTCGGCCTGGCTGGCGGTGCATGACTGGTATGGCGTTTTCGCGCTGGGGCTTTGCGGACAGTTCCTGCTGTTCAGCCTGTCGGAGAGTATCGCCTTGCAGCAGAACACGATTGTCTGGGTGACGTACGTCGCGGTGGCCGGAAAGGTGGCCAATAGCGTTCGCAACAAGATGCAATCTGTGCGGAAAGCGCCGCCCATCAAGCCTTCAGCGCCCGGACGCGGAAGTGCTGCCCGGCCCGGTCGGCCCGGTCTCATCCGCACGGCCTGATGTCGGCACTGCCGGTGCCTGACTCACTGTGGCATTGCCGTAGAAGCGCATCTCTTTCCAGAACAGAACCTTGCCGAGCCCGCGAACGGCCTCATCCAGCTGGAAAGCGCGGCGCGGGTGGCGGATCAAGAACTGGACAATCCAGGCGGCACCGTGCAGGGCGAACTTGCCTGCCCCGATCCCCATCCACATGACGAGCCTGCCATATTGTGGCGGGTTTGCCCGGCGGGCCAGCGTGCAGGGCCCCTGACCATAGGCGAGCGCACGCCGCAGCGTGTATCTGAGCCGGATGCGCTGGGGCAGCGGGTGTTCGTTTACCGGCGCGCGGGCCGCCCAGGCAAATTTGCCACCCGCCTTGCGGATCCTTGCGAAGAGCAGGTCATCCTCGCCACCGACTTCGTTCATACGTGTGTCGAACCAGGGCCTGGGCCCTGCCACCTGACGGGTGTCGAGCAGGGCATTCCCGCAGCCATAGGGCTTTCGGATAATCCCGCTCTCGCGATCAGGATTTCGCGCGAAGAACTGTTCGAAATAGGCGCGGTGGCGGGTGATCTCTTCCGGCAGGGCGGTCAGCACTGGCCCGAAAGTAACGGCTGCACCGAAACGCTCATAGGCGGCCAGCAGGTTGCCGAGCCACTCGATCGGCGCGCTCTGATCATCGTCGAGAAAGGCAACAAGTGGGGTCTCGACCGCTTCCATCGCGGCATTGCGGGCATTAGCGACACCCGGCTCCGGCACGTGCAGGTAGGTGAGGGCGATCGTGTCCGGTGCGGCGGCGAGCAGCGCCTCATAGGCAAAACGCGCCGAGGCGTCCTGTGAATTGTCTGCGATGAGAACCCGGAAACCGGTATGCCGTGCACCCTGCCAGAACAGGCTTTCTACAGCCCTGTGCAGGCTTTCCGGGCGGTTGAATGTCGGGATGACGACGGTGACGTCAGCGGTCGTATGGTCCGTTGCACTTTGCTCAGGGCTGTTCATGCATGGATTGTATCGCGGATTCTGGTCAGGGCCATAGAAGGCGTGACCAACTCGGCGCCTGTGTCGCGGGCAAGCCGCACCAGTTTGCGCAGTGCGGCCGGGGTCGTGCCCCAGGAACTGTGCTTTTCCCGGACATCATGGGTGAAGATAAAGAGCCAGCCGGGATTCGACGCAGCGTGTTCAATCGCCGCGGCCGCGCGGGCGGTGCTGGTCTCCGTCTCGTCAAGCTCATAGGCCGAGAGCTGCATCATGTCGCTGCCCTTGCCATTGGTTCCGGCAAGGACGCCGCGGGCAACATCGAAGCGCCCGGCCAGTCTCGACTTCAGGCTGCGGTTTGTCTCGCCATAGGGCCAGGCGAACTGGGTGACGGGCGTGTCGTGCCCCATGTCGATCAGGCGGCGAAGATTGGTGTCGATATCTGCGAGAACGTCGTCATTGCCGGCACGCGCGCAATCGAGATGGGTTTCCGTGTGGGCGCCGATTTCATGGCTGGCACGTGTCAGGGCCGCAAGATCTTCAGGCTCGAAAAGTTCGCCGATTGCATGGCGTTCGCCGGACATCCCGGTGCAGGCATAGAAACAGCCTTTCGCGCCAACCTCATCGAGGATTTCAGCCCCGGTGTCGGCGGCGGACTTCGGGAAGTCATCGAACGTGAAGCAGATATAGCTCTTGCGTGGCGCGTGATCGAGCGGATGAGCGACCGACCAGCGGGTCAGGCGCCGGCGGATCTTTGCCGGAATGGAACGGTCGGGCTCATACGCGGTGATCATGGCTGTTCTTATGCAAGCTTCCCGCCATATGAAAAGGCACGAAAACATTTTAATGCGAGCAGCCGCAGGCGCATCGGCAGCCAGGTCTGACGGGCCGACTGGCGAGTGAGCCAGATCCAGGCACCACGCAGGGGCAGGCGCTTCAGGCGCTGGGTCATCGTCCAGAGGCGCATGTCCCGGACCGCTGCCGGGTGACGCTCTGCCAGCCGGGCGAAATTGGCACCCGAGCCGCCGAACTTGGCGAGCAGGGCCTCGGTCGTGTCGAGGCCGAGATGGGTGGCGGTATTGTCGATATGGCGCACCTCGTAGCGCGCGGCCACGCGCAGGCCCCAGTCGACATCTTCCCACCCCCAGCCCTGAAAGCCGTCATCGAAGCCGACCGTCTCCATGATGGCGCGGTGAACGAGGATGTTCGACGTGAAGACATATCGGCCAGGCGCTGTGGCGCGGGTGCTGGCGGGCAGGCATTCGGAACGGCGCGACTGGGCGGCGTGCAGGGCAGTCTCACGGGTGGGGGTGGCGTGTTGCAGCGTGAAGCCGCCAGCGATCAGGGCCGGGCCATGTGCGGCTGCGGCGGCTTCAGCATAGCGGGCGAGGAAGCCATCATCATCGGGGCGCATGTCTGCATCAATCAGCAGGATCCACACAGCTTCTGCCAGGTCGACAAGGCGGTTGCGGGCATGGGCGCGGCCTTTGTTATCACTGGCGGTGACGAGTCGGGCCGGGCCAGGCCAGGCGGCGACATGGCTGGCGAGCTGACGGGTCAGGGCGGCGTCGCCGGAGCCGTCATCAAAGAGCAGCAGCGCAGTGCGGCCGGCGTCTTCCTGGCACCGGAGCGCGGCCATGAGCGGATCGGCGCTATCGTGATAGCAGGGCACGCAGATGCTCAGCTTCACTTCGCTGGACACGCTGTTGGAAAGCACGGTCTCACCATGCGCGGTGTGACCGGCTTCAAGCAGCGCAGTATCAGATGCCTTGTCCTGTCCGGGGCCGGGCTGTTCGCTCATCGCTCTAGCGCTGGCGCTTCCAGTCGCCCAGCAGGCAGGGCGCGGTCAGCAGCATGATATAGACATCGAACCAGAACGAGGCACGGTTCACGTATTCCATGTCGAGACGCACACGTTCGCGCACGCCGGCGCGGGTGTGGACCGGCCCGCGTGATCCATTGATCTGCGCCCAGCCGGTGATGCCCGGCTTGACCCGGTGACGGTGGGCATAGTCGCTGACAAGGCCCTGCACCTCGGCGTCCTCTGCCGTCATACCTATCGCGTGCGGGCGAGGGCCGACAATCGACATCTCGCCGGTCAGCACATTGAACAGCTGGGGCAGCTCATCCAGCGATGTGGCACGGATGAGACGGCCGATACGGGTCACACGCGGGTCATTCGCGGTCGTCTGGCGGTTCATCCGTTCCTCGGCTTCCGGATTGTGCTGCATGGAGCGGAACTTCCAGACACGGATGATCTGGTTGTTGAAGCCATGCCGCTTCTGGCGGAAGAAGACCGGCCCGCGGCTTTCGAGCTTGATGGCAAGCGCCGTGAGCAGGAGGGTCGGCGCGAAGGCGACAAGCATGATGGACGCGAAGGCGATGTCCGAGATACGCTTGAGCATCGCACGGCGCTCATCTTCAGGTGCGCCTGAGACATAGGCGGCGGGGGATTGCGCGATCTCGGCCAGCGACTGGGTTTCGGGATCGAAGCCTTCGAGGTCAAGCAGCAGGACGACCCGCTGGGGCAGCACGCGGAGACGGTCGATCAGCTCCCTTACACGGGCGCGGGCATCCGATGTGACGGTAACGATGATGCGGTCGATATCTGGCAGGCGGTCCCAATGCATGAGCTCATCGAGGCGGCCGAGAACGGGCACACCCTGCATGGACTCGGGTGCCCGCGAGAGGCGGTCATCGAAAACACCGACAATGTTCAGCTCGCGCGTGGAGTTGTTGCGTTCAAGCAGACGCTGGGCGTTCGGTGTTGCGCCGACCAGCACGACATTTTCAGAAAGCGTACCCTGCCGGGTCAGAACCTTGAACAGGACAATGACGTGAGCATGGAGAATGAAGGTGACAATGAGCGACAGGTAGGCTGCTCCGAGGACCCAGCGTGTATGGCTTTCCGGGTAGAGAAGCGATGTGACGAAAACCAGTGCGGACAGGGCAAGTCCGGCGCCCAGACATGTGCGCATCATCTGGTGAATCACAGGGCGGGAATAGGACAGGCGATAGGCATCAGCACTGCGCAGGCCCCAGCTCATGACTACAGGGATGGCGGCAAACGGAAGAACGGCGGCGACCGGAGCGCTGAGAAGCTGATACCCGGCGATAGTGAGCGCCATCCAGGCTGTTAAGGCAGAACAGGCTATGTCCGTGAGTTTCAGGCACTCGCGTATGAACGGGCGGTTCGTGGCAAAATGGCGGGGCTGGATGCGTTTGGCAGCTTCGTTCAGGCTGGCCCGACGGGTCGTCAGTGTCGACCCGGCGCTTACCTCGGGCGTGGATGCCGCGCTATCTGCCGGCAGCCCAAAACTTGTATACCCCTCAGCCATCCAATGGTCCTGTGCAATTACGTCCCGCCACAAGTATTGTATATCAGCGTCAATTTCACGTTACCACGCCCGGTTGAATTTCATTAAACTGATTGTCTGCAGGGGGGTGCCAGGGCAGAAAGTTCCCCAGGGAGCTCCACCTAGTAGCCGAGCTTGTCCTTGTACCAGTCGCGCGTGAGGAAACCGTCGATCAGGTCACAGACGAGCCCGATCTCTGTCAGCGTCCTTATGAAACGGTCAGGATCAACAAGTGGCTTGAAGACCGAGCCAGCCTCGAACTGGTCATCGGCCTCCAGGGCGAGGGTGACGTGACCATCCTCGAAGACACCGCGAAGCTTGCCGCCGCTGAAATGGCGCTCCAGCGCGATGAGCCGCTCCATCCGGTCCGGGGTAAGCAGGGTGCGCGCCTCGACCTGGTCGGTTGAATAGACGGTGAAGGCGTCTTCGAGCTCCTTGGAGACCAGCGCGACCTTGTCCATGTCACCTGTCCGCCCCCAGCTCCACCAGCCATCCCGCGCGAGCAGGGTGCGCCCGAGGAAACGGTCCGGATAGTCGATATTGAACAGGATGCCCTGGAATTTCGTGACCGTGCGCCGGTTCTTGCCGGAGCCCTGCTGTTCGGTCAGCTTGCATTCGACGAGTGTAAAATCGGCATCGGCGCGGCGGCCCTCGATCATGTCCTCGAACTTGCGGCTGTCATAGGAAGGCAAGAGGCTCGCGCCTTTTAACCGGTCGAAGGCCGGAGTTGGGGGCTCGGCGGTGTCGGCAAAGCCTGTGAAAGCGTCTCTCATCGAAGGGCGTGACCGGATCCAGTTACCGAGTGTGCGCCAGCTGGAAACCCCGGACATGTCCGGGTGAAGGGTTTCATAGCGGAAACCGAACGCTTCGCAGGCCGCGCCCACGACAAGGGACTTGGTCTGGGACTTCATGGCAAAGACCGGCACCCAGACGGCGGCTGAGCCGATTGTCACAGCCGCCACGGCCAGCATGATGCTGAACGGGAAGAGGAATGCGCCGCGTGTCGCAATCGCGATCAGGATGAGGGCACCGAATGCGATGGCGGCAAGCGTTGCAGTGCGTTTGATGGCGCGCGAAATGATCGCCTTGCGTTCGGCTTCCATACGCTCAAGTTCAGGTGCGAGCCGTTCGCGCCATGTCGTGATCGCGGCATCGAATTCCGGGCGCTTGTCGCGTATTTCGTCGAAATAGATATCGAGCGCGGCCTGCATGTCCCTTGTCCCCCTTCGTGTTCCGCCGGTCAGCCCCGCCTGTGTGACCAGAGATCGCGTTCAGGTGACGCGATATGCGACAGACGGGTTAGCAGGGCGTGAAGGGTTTCGGCTTCATCCTCGCTGAGCGAGGCGAGCAGCTCCTGTTCATAGGCGATCGCACGCGGCATGATGGCATCATAGATTTCGCGCCCGCTGTCGGTCAGGCGCAGTTCCGCCTTGCGCCGGTCGGCGCGATCGGACTTGCGGGAGATGATGCCTCGTTCGGTCAGGCTGGCGGCGGCCCGGCTGACGGCCGGCTTGTCCATCAGGGTGCGGCTGGCGACCTCTGTCGAGGTAAGCCCTTCATGCTCACCGAGAACGGCGATGATGCGCCACTGCCAGATCGAGATGTTGAACTCGCGTTCGTACATTTCGGCGATCCTGCCAGAGACGGCGTTGGACAGGACCGACAGCCGGTAGGGCAGGAACCCGTCGAGTCGAAGCGGCTCACGGGCTGGGTCCTGCGTCTTGTCAGTCGATGTCGTCATTCGTTTTTCCGCTCCAGAGCTTGATTTAGTTGCAGATGCAACTAATATGCGTAACGTAATCTTACTGGAGGATAAAGCACATGGCGGACCTGTTTGAAAATCCGGCTGGCCTCGACGGCTTCGAATTCATTGAATTTTCCGCGCCCGAGAAGGGCCAGCTCGAACCTGTTTTCGAGGTGATGGGCTTTACCAAGGTCGCCCGCCACCGTTCCAAGGATGTCGAGCTGTGGCGCCAGGGCGGCATCAACCTGATCACGAATTATGAGAAGGGTACGCCGGCCTATTATTTCGCCAAGGAGCACGGGCCGAGCGCCTGTGGCATGGGCTTCCGCGTGCGCGATGCGAAGGCAGCCTACGACCATCTGCTCGCGAATGATGCAGAGCCGTGCGACGTACCGGCCGGGCCGATGGAGCTGAAGCTGCCCGCGATTCGCGGCATCGGCCACTCCCTGATCTATCTCATCGACCGTTATGCCGATGAGGGCGAGGATGGCCTTTCCATCTATGACATTGATTTCGAGTACCTGCCGGGCGTCGAGAAGTATCCGGAAGGCGCCGGTTTCAAGCTGGTCGATCACCTGACCCACAATGTCTACAAGGGCCGGATGAAATACTGGGCGGACTTCTATGAGAAGCTCTTCAACTTCCAGGAAATCCGCTATTTCGACATCAAGGGCGAATATACCGGCCTGACCTCGCAGGCGCTGACCGCGCCGGATGGCAAGATCCGCATTCCGCTGAACGAGGAAGCCGATGGCGGCAAGGGCCAGATTGAGGAATTCCTCAAGGAGTATAATGGCGAGGGCATCCAGCATATCGCGCTGATCTGCGACGACCTGGTCGCCGCCTATGACCGGCTGAAAGAGCGTGGCGTGCCGATGATGACACCGCCGCCGGATACCTATTACGAGATGCTGAGCGAACGCCTGCCGGGCCACGGCGAGGACGAGGAAGCACTACGCACGCGCGGCCTGCTGCTCGACGGCACGACCGATGGCGGCGAACCGCGGCTTCTTTTCCAGATTTTCGCGGAACCGCAGATCGGGCCGGTCTTCTTCGAGTTCATCCAGCGCAAGGGTGACTACAAACAGGGTTTCGGCGAAGGCAATTTCAAGGCACTCTTCGAATCCATGGAACGCGACCAGATCAAGCGCGGTGCGCTGAAGGTCGAGGAGGACGCATAAACGCGTTTCTCCTGATGCGGGAGAAAACCGATGTTGAACCGGCGGGAACTTTCGGCCTGGTGGGCGCAGGTCAATGATCGGCCCGGATGGTCTCAGGATATAAACCGGACGAAATGGCGTATCCTGCAGATTGGCATCCCGCCGGTGATCGGTCTCCTGATACTTGTTCCGGCGGCTTTCTGGCTCGACTGGCTTGCGATGGACACCGCGATCGTTGCGGCCTGTGCGCCGGGGGTCTTCTCGCTGCTTGGGGGTGCGAAGAAGTGGGACATCGACCAGCGCTACTGCGAGGCCGAACAGGCCCGCGCCTTCGAGTGAACCGCTTTTGAGTCTCCTGCGTAGACAGGGCAATATGAGGTAACGGATATGACCACCACAAATGCTCCCAAACTCGGCGGCGTCCATCACGTCGCCTATCGCTGCAAGGATGCGAAAGAAACAGTCGAGTTCTATAACCGCGTGCTCGGCATGGACTTCCAGCTTGCCATTGCCGAGGACAAGGTGCCCTCGACCGGTGCGCCGGACCCGTACATGCACGTCTTCCTGGACGCCGGGAACGGCAACGTGCTCGCCTTCTTCGAGCTGCCGACCAAGCCGGACATGGACCGGGACCGCAATACGCCGGAGTGGGTCCAGCATATCGCCTTCAAGGTCCAGACGATGGACGACCTGATGAACGCCAAGACGCGGGCCGAAGAGATGGGCCTCGACGTGGTCGGGCCGACCCATCACGGCATCTTCAAGTCGATCTATTTCTTCGACCCGAACGGCCACCGCCTCGAGCTTGCCTGCGACATCGGCACGCCGGAACAGATGAGCGAGCTGAAATCGGTCGCGCATGACATGCTGGACGAATGGGCGCGCACCAAGAAGGCGCCTCGCCACGCCGCCTGGCTACACGAGAAGATCGCTGAGGAGAGCTGAGGGCTTTCCACCGCACGAAATTGAAAAGGGCCGCCCCGTTTGGGGCGGCCCTTTTTTACACTTGATCAGGCCGTGGCAAACACGTGTTCTTCGCCCCAGGCCTTGAGAGCCATGAGGATAGGTCTGAGGGTCTCACCTTTCGGTGTGAGACTGTATTCGACCTTGGGCGGCACCACTGGGTAAACTTCCCTGTGAACGAGGCCGGAGTCTTCCAGTTCGCGTAGCTGTTTGGTCAGCATGCGCTGGGTTACCGAGCCGACATTCCGCTGCAGCTCGTTGAAGCGCTTTACGCCATCGAGCAGGTGGAAGAGCGTAACCCCTTTCCATTTGCCGCCAATCTGCTCCAGCGCTGCTTCGACAGGGCACCCGGCAGAGCAATCATACTCAGTGAAACGAGTCATGGGCTTATGCGTCCTATAGTATACTTTTTGTGGGTATGTGCCAAAAAAGTGCGTTCTTGTTTAATTCGAGGGTATCTTTAAATCGGTCAGCGTCAACCTGAGGAAGCCACATTGGAGATGCCCGTGCCCCAGAAACCCGAAACTTTGTCCGCCTATCCCTTTCGCGCTGCTGCGCTTTTGGCCGCTTTTGCCGGCCTCGCCACTGCAGGCTCTGTGGCTGACACACAGCAAACAGATGGCGCAGTGCAGATTATACATGCTGAAGACGTCGACTGGGGTGCGTTGAACCCGGCTCGTGGCGATGCCAGCCCGCGTGCCGGGACCCTTTGGGGGGACCGGACTCGTGAAGATGCTTCGGGATTTCTCGTCCGCTTTGATGAGGGCTTTGCGTCCCCGCCGCACATCCACAATGTCGCCTACCGTGCTGTCGTGATCAGCGGCGCAATCCATAATGACGACCCCGACGCTGCCGACATGTGGCTGCCGAAAGGCTCGTTCTGGACCCAGCCGGCCGGAGAGTCTCATGTGACCGCCGCATCGGGCAGCACCAACATCGCTTATGTCGAGATTGATGAAGGCCCATACCTCGTGCAGCCGAGCGAAGCCGCATTCGACAATGGCGAACGCCCGATCAATGTCGATGCCGGAAACCTCGTATGGCTAAGGGCTGATAGCCTGACCTGGATTCCTGCCACAGGCACGGGCGATAGTGGAGCCGAGATCGCCTTCCTTTGGGGTGAGCCGACAGGCATTGGCGATAGCGGCTACATGGTTCGCCTGAAGGACGGGTTTGCCGGAACCCTCTCGCACCAGGGCGAGAACCTCCGTGCCATTATCATAGATGGTGCGCTCGCCCTTAATGGTGCCGATGGTCTTCTCGGCGCTGGCGGCTATTTCGGTATTGCTGGCGGCGAGAGCCAGCCCCTCACCTGTTCAGCCGATGAAACCTGCCTCCTCTATGTGCGCGCCGACCAGCGCTTCACCCTCACGGCTGCGCCAGCGCAGCAGTAAATTCCAACGACCTCATATCCAAATCAAGATGAATAGGATCCTCCCATGACCCTGCTTGCAACCGAAGTTCGTCAGGACATCACTGATGTTGCCAAGTCGCGCTACACCGCCAAGGCTTTTAACCCGATGAAGAAAATCCCGTCCGAAACGGTCGGAAAATTGAAGACACTGCTGCAGTTCAGCCCCTCAAGCACGAACGTGCAGCCTTGGCATTTCATTCTGGCATCGAGTGAGGAAGGAAAGGCAAAGGTCGCCAAATCAACTGAGCGGCTGTATCCATTCAACTCCCAGTCCATTCTTGATGCTTCGCATGTTGTGGTCTTTGCCAGCCGCCTTGGCGTTGAGGAGACCTTCCTGCAGGACGTCCTTGAACAGGAAGACCGGGATGGCCGGTTTGACTTCGACCCTGAAACCCTGAAGCCGCAGACGCATGGGGCACGGTCCATGTTTGTGAATCTCCACAAGCAGGACATGAAGGATGTCCAGCACTGGATGGACAAGCAGGTTTACCTGAATATCGGCCAGTTCATGCTCGGCGCGGCAGCTCTTGGTGTAGACGCCCGTCCAATGGAAGGTATCGAAGTGGCTGTTCTGGACGCGGAGTTTGCGTTGCGTGAAAAAGGCTTCACCAGCCTCGTGGTTGTTGCGCTCGGCTATCGTGACGAAAACAATGACTATAATGCCGGGACACCAAAGTCCCGTCTGCCGCTATCAACCGTTTTGACCGAGATATGATGACCTATCTCACGCGTCGGGGGCGATCGCTATCGTGGCGGGCCTCTGACGCTGTCACTACGCGGGAGAACTAGAATGAAGACTATCCTCATAACTGGCGCCACTGACGGCATCGGGCTCGAAACTGCCAAACAGCTGCTCGCCCGAGGGCACAAGGTGCTTCTTCACGGGCGCAATTCAGAAAAGCTTGAGAGGGTCAGGAAGCAACTGGCTGACAAATACGGTGAAGCGCGGGTGAAACCCTATCTTGCTGACCTGTCCGACCTGAACAACGTGTCGATGCTGGCTGATGCCGTGTCGAGCGAGCATGAGGCGTTGGACGTGCTCATCAACAATGCGGGTGTCTTAAAGACCACTAAGCCGATTGCCGCGAATGGGCTTGATGTCCGCTTCGTGGTCAACACGCTTGCCCCGATGTTGCTAGGGCAGCGCCTTGTGCGCCTGATGGGAAGGGGCGGACGGATCGTCAACCTGTCATCGGCTGCGCAGGCACCTGTCAGTCACGAGGCACTGGAAGGGCACCGCAAGCTGCCCGACAACGCAGCCTACGCCCAGAGCAAATTAGCCCTGACCATGTGGTCTATCGATTTTGCGAAAGAGGTTCATTCTGACGGGGTGATGGTTGTGGCCGTCAATCCCGGCTCGCTTCTTGGGACGAAAATGGTGAAGGATGGCTATGGCATTGACGGCGGTGATGTCGGAATCGGAGCGGATGTTCTGGTGCAGGCTGCACTTTCCGAGAACTTCCGGGACACCTCTGGTCTCTATTTCGACAATGACAGCGGCCAGTTCGCAAACCCTCACCCGGACGCCCTCGACAGGGAAAAACGGGATGCTGTTATTCAGTTGCTTGGAAAATTTCTAGGTCAGGCTTGATGACGCTGGATTATTCTTCGCTGGTGTGGATGCGCACGCCCACCATATTCTGAGCGTTCCAGGCGCAAAGGTTTTTCTAAAGAAAGCCCTTCCCGAAGTATCGCCGGACGCATACGCTTGCCACACAGAACATCCGTGGGGAGGCATGCCATGAAAACTACATCCGTCCTTTCAACCGTGTTTGCTTTGGTTGTGTGTTTCTCAGCCGGTGCGCAGGAAAACGGGAAACCGTCCGATGTGCCCGCTGCGCCGCCCGCCGGTGAGGCCACGTCGGCGACGGCGGAGGCGAATGCTTCGGTGGCGGCCCGTCTGCCCCTGGATGACCAGAGTGATTTCGAGGATGCCTCGCGCGGTTTTATCGCCGCGATCGAGGCCGATGCGATCACCGATGCTGATGGCAACACGGTCTGGTCTATCCCGCAATTCGACTTCATTGCGGGCGAAGCGCCGGACACGGTGAACCCGTCGCTGTGGCGCCAGTCCATGCTGGCGGCGAAGCATGGCCTCTTCGAGGTGACGGACGGAATCTGGCAGGTGCGTGGCTATGACCTCTCCGTGATGACGGTGATCGAGGGGGAGACCGGCTGGATCATTGTCGACCCGCTGACGGTGAAGGAGACCGCGGCCGCCGCGCTGAAGCTCGTCAATGACACGCTGGGCGAGCGGCCGGTGAGCGCGGTCCTCTATACTCATTCCCATGCCGACCATTTCGGCGGGGCACGCGGTGTGATCTCCGAAGAGGAGATGGAAGCACGCGGCGTACCGGTGATTGCGCCTGAGGGCTTCACCGAGAATGCGGTGGCGGAAAACCTGCTTGCGGGCAACCTGATGCAGCGCCGCGCGGTGCTTATGTTCGGCAATACCATTCCGCGCTCCGAGACGGCCAATGTCGGCACCGGGCTTGGCCCCGGCCTGCCGCAGGGCACGACCGGGCTTGTCCTGCCAAGCGAAGAGGTCGGCGGCTGGGGCACTGAGCGTGTGATCGACGGGGTGCGCTTCGAGTTCATGGATGCAGGCGGCACCGAGGCGCCGGCCGAATTCATGTTCTACCTGCCGGATTTCAAGGCGCTGTCGACCTCCGAAGTCGCGAGCGGCACCTTCCACAACGTACTGACGCCTAGGGGCGCAAAAGTGCGTAATGCGCTGGCCTGGAGCCGGGTAATCGACCGGGCGCTGAGCGATTATGGCGGCGAGGCCGAGCTTGTCTTTGCCTCCCACCACTGGCCCAGCTGGGGTGGGGAGAATGTGCGCACCTATCTTCAGAACCAGCGTGATGTCTATCGCTATGTCCATGACCAGACGCTGCGCCGGGCGAATGCCGGGGCCACGATGACGGAGGCGGCAGAAGGCCTGCCGGAGCCTGAATTTTCAAAGCAGGATTTCTCGACGCGGGGCTATTACGGCACGCTCACCCACAACGCCAAAGCGGTCTACCAGTATTATTATGGCTGGTGGAGCGGTGTGCCCGCCAATTATCACAAGCGGCCTCACGCAGAGACCGCGCCGCGCTATGTCGAGGCGATGGGCGGTCTTGAAGCTGTGCTCCGGCGCGGGGCGGCAGCCTATGAGGGGGGCGACTATCGCTGGGCCGCCGAGCTGTTCAATCATGCCGTCTTTGCGGCACCTGAGAGCCAGCCGGCGAAGGACTGGCTGGCAGCCGCCTATGAGCAGATGGGCTTCCAGGCCGAGAGCGGGGCGTGGCGCAGCTATTATCTCACGGCTGCCGCAGAGCTGCGGGACGGATTGCCGGAGACAGGTGCGCCAAACCTGGGCAATGCCGACTTCCTCGCCGCGGTGCCGACGCTCGACCTCTTCGATGCGCTGGCGAGCCGGTACAATCCGGACAAGCTGAGCCGTGAGCCGTTCAGCCTTGTCTTCGATTTCACCGATACCGGCGAGACGGTGCATGTCGCCGTAGGCCGCGATGTCGTGGTGCCGCGGCTGTCGGGTGCAGGTGCCGGCGAAGCGGCGGCGAAGCTCACTCTCTCGCGGGCAGACTTCAACCGCCTCATCCTGCGCGAGGCAGGTGTGCCGCAACTCATAGGATCGGGAGCCCTGACAATCGAGGGCGAGGCGGCGGCGGCCGGCGCTTTCCTCGGCGCGCTCGACCAGCCGGATTTCTGGTTCCCGGTGGTGACACCGTAAGACGATCTGCGATCAGGGGCGCTTGCCCTCTTGCGGGGGGCAGGTCTTGCGGTTAGTCAGGCAAGCTGGCGCGGAGAGGTGGCCGAGTGGCTGAAGGCGCTCCCCTGCTAAGGGAGTATACGGTAATCCCGTATCGAGGGTTCGAATCCCTTCCTCTCCGCCATTTCGGTATAAAACTGGGCACGCCGTTCGCCGCCGATTCTGCGCTATTTGCGGCGGCTAGGGTTCTCAGAAGCTCGTTCTTCGATCCCATGATGCGCACTTCGCGCTCGTCGACCTCGACGCGCTGAGCTAACGCGCGCAGATGATCGCGCCGATAGCCGCCGCCCTCCAACCGCATTTTCTCGCGGGCCGCTGCGGCGAATCTCTCGATCATTTCCGGCGTGACGGCCTGATGAGTGGCGCTGTCGAGCATGGCTTCGGCGCGTTCCGCGTCGGTTTTCGCCTGATCACGAAGGACTTTCAGACCGGCGATGCGCTCTTTCAGCGCCGGATCGTCGAGGTCGGCGACGCCGATCTCGATGGCGTCGTAAAGGCGTTTCAGCCGCAGCTCCGATTCCGTTGCCCGCCGGTTCAGTTCGGCGATGTGCTCACGGCGGCGCTCAGCGCGCTCTTGCCGTCGGTCGAGCACATCGACGAGAACCTCTTCCAGCCGATCAGACGTCAGCAGACGCTCCTCCAGATGCTGAGCAACCAGCGTATCGAGCTTATCCATCGGGATTGTCCGGCCCTTGCAGCCAGTCTCGCCCTGACGCGCCTTGATCGAGCAGGCGTAGTAGCGGTAACGCCCGCTCTTGCCAGTGCGGATGGTCATGGCGCCGCCGCACTTGCCGCAAAAGCAGATCCCCGTCAGCAAGGTTGGTCCTGTCACTACGCGTGGCGGCGCGACCTTGGGATTGCGCGCCTGCATCAGCTTCTGCACGGCGTCGAAGGTCTTGCGGTCTATGATCGGCGGAACCGGAACCGTCACCAGGTCTTCCGGCTTGGTCGGCTCCTTGTTCTTGCGATGCTTGCCCCATTGATGCTCGCCGATATAGGTCCGCCGGGTCAGGATGCGATGAACCTGTCCGATGCCCCAGCGGCCGCCGTCTCGCGTGAAGATGCCCCTGCCATTGAGATGCGTGGCGATCGCTTTGACGCCCATGGCCCCGCGCGTTCCGTCCCCTTCCAGGGCGAGGCGATAGATCAGCCGGATCGTGTCGGCGTGCAGCGGATCGATCTCCAGTTTCTTCTTGGTCTTGGCGCCGCGCTGTTCGGCCGCGACCACGCGATAGCCGACGGGCGGGCGCGAGCCGTTCCAGAAGCCCTGGCGGGCGTTTTCCTTGAGCGCGCGCAGGACGTGCTTGGCGTTCTCCTTGGACTGATATTCATCGAACAGCGCCATGATCTGGCGCATCATGACGTGCATGGGATCGTCGCCCATCTCCTGGGTGATGGAGACGAGCTTGACGCCGTTCTTGGCGAGCTTCCGGACGTAGAACTCCAGCTCGAAATGGTCGCGGAAGAAACGGCTGAATGAGTGGACGACCACGATGTCGAAGGCTGAGGGCTTGGACGTACCCGCCTCGATCATGCGCTGGAATTCGGGGCGCTTGTCGTTCGTTGCTGACGCTCCTGGCTCCACATAGGTCTCGACGAGTTCGTAGCCGCGCGCCTCGCACCACGCTTCGCCCTGGCGTTTCTGGTCAGGGATCGAGACGTCATGCTCGGCCTGCCGCGTCGTCGAGACGCGCAGGTAAAGCGCGGCGCGGAGCTTCACGGCGTTTTGCGGTGCGTTCATGATGCGCCTCCCGCTGCCTTTCGCCATTCCTCGCCGGTCAACGTCAGATCAAGCGAAACACGGTCGTAGAGGACTCGCGGACGCCGCCGGCGCCCTTCCGGTTCCATCTCGACCAAACCGTATTCGGCCATCTTCTTCAGCGTTCGCGACAAGTTCGATTTGGCGCGCCCAGTCATCTCCGCCAACTCGTCAAGCGAAGCCGGTGCGCGTTCGGCGATGGTCCGCAACAGTTCGCGATTACCGGCTGACAGCACCTGGGCAAAGGACTCGGTCGATGTGAACCATACCTTCGGATCGTCCGGCCCCGGCTTTTGCTCGCCGCGGGCGATCCGCATGGTGCGGGCCTTCATCTCCTCATAATCGGCGATGCCGATCTTCAACGTCGTCATTGCAGTACGCCTCGCTCCTTTAACACTGCATCCACCGTCTCCCAGAAATCGACGATCAGGCTCGCGGCATCCTGATAGTCATAGGGACGCACGGTCCGGAGCCGGTGGCGGTGATCCTGCGGTTCTCCGCGTTTGCGGCGGCCGACAGGATGAGCATTGTCGAAGCCGACAAGCCGCTCGCCGTCAGGTCCGTGCAGCGTCAGCGAATAGTCGAGCCCATGGGGCTTCTCCGGGCTAACGGGCACGCGCGTAACGACGAACTTCACCCAATGCCTGCCCGCAGGGTCGATGACGAGCACCTGGCCATCGAGATCGAGCAAGGCGTCAAGGCTCGGATCGTATGTCTCCTCTGTCATATTAGGTTATCTTTAGATGATAACTTTGTCAAGGAGCCAACCGAACCCAAGGGGCCGAACAAATCGTCGAACAGATCACCGAACCAGGCCTCAAACACATCCACTTCGGACGAAGTGACCGGCACGCGCTTCAGCCACTCATCGGTGACGCGCCAGTCGGTCAACTCTGGTTCGGGACGTCCACGCGGCTTCGGTTCCGGAATCTGCGCGTAGTCGTAAAGATCAATTTTTGCCGCGCGCGAACGCTGCCGGCGTTTGGGTACGGAATTGGACATGAAGCGACTGTGCCGCCCCGTAGTACGCGGAGAAATGCTCCGCATCCGGGTGAAGCGTCAATGGCGGCGAAGACAGGTGTTCGGCGGTGCTGCGCCAAATGCCTGGCCAATCAAGACGAACATGTTCCCCGATAAAGAGTAAGAGTTCGGCGGCTTTCGCCGTGACGGGTTTGGAGGTCGAGAGAGAGGCTCTCGGCCGACCTGTCGCGGAGATTGACCCATGACCAACCTTGAAACCCTGGACGGCCGGCGCGACGCGAGCGGCGGCTACAAAGTCGATATCTCGCGCGGAGAGCGGATCGGCCGCGTCTCCTCGGAATGGTTTTCCCGGCCGAATGACGAGCGCTATCTGTCCCTGTCGGAGCTCTACGCGTCGGTGAAGGGCCGCGCCGAGCGCAGCCGCACGCGGACAGTCGAGAGCGCGGCGATCCGCGTTGAAGCCCATCGCGACGATCCGGAAAACCTGGCGCTCATCCTGCCCGACGCCGAGGCGCCGGTCGCGCCGACCCATTGGAGCTTCGGCCAGCTCGCCAGCCTAGTCAGCGCGCCGGCGGCCTATCTGCGCCAGCTCCCGGCGCCGCTTGCGGGCATCAACCTGCAATACGGGCTCACCTCGCACCGAGCCGAGCAGATCAAGACGCTGGAAACCGAAGACGGGCGCACGGAACTGCGCGCCGTCACCGGCCCGGATTATGGCCGCATCTACGACCACGAACTCGTGGCGGCCGTGCAGAAGATCGCGGGGAACGGAACTGGCGATACGCGCTGGAAAGTGCCCGGCACGCTCGACTGGTCGAGCGGCGTCTACAATCCGATGGTCGACATCACCAAGGACACGACCACGCTCTACGCCTCCGACCGAGACGTCTTCCTCTTCCTGGTCGACGACATGAACCCGATCGAGGCGGGCAAGCTGTCCGACGGATCTCCCGATCTCTATTTCCGGGGCTTCTATTGCTGGAATTCTGAAGTCGGCGCGAAGACGCTCGGCATCGCCAGTTTCTATCTGCGCGCCGTCTGCCAGAACCGCAATCTCTGGGGCGTTGAGGACTTCCAGGAAATTAGCATCCGACATTCCAAATACGCCGCCAATCGCTTCGCGCACGAGGCGGCGCCGGCGCTGACCCGCTTCGCTGACTCCTCGCCGCGACCCTTCGTCGAAGGCATTCGAGCAGCGCGCGAGCGCATCGTCGCCCACAGCGACGATGACCGCACCGACTTCCTCCGCAAACGGGGCTTCTCCAAGGCGGAGACGGCCAGAATCGTCGAGACAGTCCTCGCCGAAGAAGGTCGGCCGCCGGAGTCCGTATTCGATTTCGTGCAGGGCATCACCGCCGTCGCCCGGTCGAAGCCGCAGCAGGACACCCGGCTCGAAATGGAGGGCAAGGCGAAGAAGCTCCTCGAGCGCGCGGCGTAGCTGCGGCCGGCGCTCCGCCTTTCCGGTCCGTCGCTTCCTCAAGAGGAAGAGGCGGGCCGGGTTCTCCGTGACGGGTTTGGAGGTCGAGAGAGAGGCTTTCGGCCAGCCCGCCCACGGAGAACTGACATGACCAAGTCTCAGAAAATCACCCTCAGCGCCTCGCGCGACATCCCCTTCAACAAGCTGGTGCTCAGCCAGTCCAATGTCCGCCGCGTCAAGGCCGGCGTCTCGATCGACGAGCTCGCCGAAGACATCGCCCGGCGCACGCTTCTGTCCTCGATCACCGTCCGGCCGGTGCTGGATGAGGACGGCGCTGAAACCGGCATGTTCGAGATCCCGGCCGGCGGACGCCGCTACCGGGCGCTCGAACTGCTGGTCAAGCAGAAGCGTCTGAACCGCACGGCGCCCGTGCCCTGCATCGTGCGCACGGACGGCCTCGCCGAAGAAGACAGTCTCGCCGAGAATGTTCAGCGTGCGCCGCTTCATCCGCTCGACCAGTTCCGCGCCTTCCAGGCGATGCGCGAGAAAGGCAAGAGCGAGGAAGAGATCGCGGCGGCCTTCTTCGTCTCGGCGAACGTCGTCAAGCAGCGGCTCAAGCTCGCCGCTATCGCGCCATCGCTTCTCCACGCCTATGCCGAGGAGGAACTGACCCTCGACCAACTCATGGCCTTCACGGTCAATCCCGACCATGAGCGCCAGGAACAGGTCTGGGAGTCGATCAAACGGACTTATGCGAAACAGCCCTATGAAATCCGCCGCATGCTGACCGAAGGCGCCGTGCGCGCCTCCGACCGGCGGGCGCAGTTCGTCGGGCTCGACGCCTATGAGGTGGCCGGCGGCGCCATCCTTCGCGATCTCTTCCAATCCGACGACGGCGGATGGCTCCATGACGCTGGCCTGCTTGCGAAACTCGTCGATGAAAAGCTCGAAACCCATGCGGAAGCGATCCGCGCCGAGGGCTGGAAATGGATCGAGATCGGCACGGACTTTCCCTACGGCCATACCTACGGTCTGCGCCGGATCATCGGCGAGACCGAGCCGATGAGCGAGGACGAGATCGCGAACTTCCACGCACTGAAAGCCGAATACGATCAGCTTGAGGACGATTACGCCGACGCCGAGGAGTTCCCGGAAGATATCGACACCCGGCTCGGCGAGATCGAAACGGCGATGGAAGCCTTGCAGGAGCGTCCCGTCCGCTTCGAGCCGGATGAAATCGCCGTGGCCGGCGTCTTCGTCAGCATCGGCCATGACGGCCGCCTGCGTGTCGAGCGCGGCTATGTCCGCCCCGAGGATGAACCTTCCGTCGAATCCGACGGACAGGACGAGGTCGATGGGATCGACGCGTCTGACGAGGAGGACGTCGACGACGCTACGCCCCCTGATGCCAGCGACGAGGCGGAAGAGGAAGACGATGGCCTGAAGCCTCTCTCCGACCGCCTCGTCATGGAATTGACGGCGCATCGCACGCTCGCTCTGCGCGACGCGCTTGCCAACGATCCGCAGACGGCGTTCCTCGCCGCCTTGCAC
Organism: Henriciella sp.; assembly: GCF_029936995.1. GTDB lineage: Bacteria > Pseudomonadota > Alphaproteobacteria > Caulobacterales > Hyphomonadaceae > Henriciella. The sequence continues at coordinate 35,200 of NZ_JAPYRE010000007.1, read as the reverse complement.
GCGATGGCGCTGCGGCTCTTCTACCACTATCCGCTGGATAGCTGCGTCGAGATCACCCCGCACAGCGCCGGTTTCGGCGCCCAGGCGCCGGGCCTTGGCGACACGGCTTACGCGCTCAGCATCGACGATCGCACGACGAGCTGGCTAGGGGCGCTGCCGAAAGCGCCTGAGGATCTGTGGGAGGCGCTGGTCGGGTTCGACAACGATAGCCGCGAGGCGCTGTTCGCGCATTGCGTCGCCATGACCGTCAACGCCGTCCAGGAACCGTACAACCGCCGTCCGCGGGCGCTCGCCCATGCCGATGTGCTGGCGGCGACGCTCGGGCTCGACATGGCGGCGACGGGCTGGGCGCCGACGGGCGAGAGCTATCTCGCTCGCGTCACCAAGGCCCGCATTCTGGAGGCCGTGCGCGAAGCGAAGGGCGAGAATGCATCCGACCGCATCGCCGGCCTCAAGAAACCGGACATGGTCGCGGCTGCCGAAGAGCTTCTCGAAGGAACCGGTTGGTTGCCCGAAGTGCTGCGCATGCCGGCTCTTCCCGACAGCGAAGCGCAATCGGCGGATAACGGCGGCGAACCGGCCATGGGCGATTACGCCGTCATCACCGATGATGAACCTGTCACCGGCAACGCCTTCGCCACTGCGGCCGAGTGACCGGGAGCCAAGCCCCCCAACGGCTCCCGCAGCCGCCCCTGGAGCCCGCCCAATGTGGCGGGCTCCTTCTTTTTTGCTCTCACCATGGAGGCGCAAATGAACAGCGCAGCATCCGAAATCGCACGACGGCTCGGCCGCGAGGCGGAGGCCGTCTGCCGCCATTACCTCTCCAACGGTCGCAAGCAGGGCCGCTACTGGATCGTCGGCGACATCGAGAACACGCCCGGACGCAGTCTTTATGTTCGCCTGACGGGACCAGCCCACGGTCCGGGCGCTGCCGGCAAATGGGCAGACGCCGCCACAGGCGAACATGGCGACCTGCTAGACCTCATTGCCGCTGCGCATCATTTGCAATCCTTCGGCGAGACGCTCGATGAGGCGCGACGATTCCTGAGCTTGCCACGCCCCGAACCGCCACAACGTGAGCGTCAATCCGCGCCCACCGGATCGCCGGAGGCTGCACGGCGCCTCTTCGCCATGGGAAGACCGGTCGGTGGAACGCTCGCCGAGCGCTATCTTCGTCGACGCGGTCTTTCCGGGCTTGGCGACGCGCCAGCGCTGCGATTTCATCCGTGCTGCTACTATTGGCGAGAAGGTCAGCCCAAGGACACCCCACCGGAGACCTGGCCTGCATTGCTCGCCAAGGTCACGGACGTGAACGGCAATCTCACCGGCGTTCACCGCACATGGCTCGATCCGGCGACGGCTCGCAAGGCGCCCCTCGATCCATCACGCAAGGCGATGGGGAACCTGCTCGGCCATGGCGTGCGGATCGGAACTGCGAGCGACATCCTCGCTGCTGGCGAAGGGCTGGAAAGCACGCTCTCCGTGCGCATGGCGTTGCCCAACATGCCCGTCATATCCGCGTTATCGGCCAATCATCTCGCCGCGCTGATCCTGCCGACCGGGCTTCAGCGTCTCTACATCGCTGCCGACGCCGACGAAGCAGGCGACATGGCCACCGCCAATCTGATCAAACGCGCAGGAGCCGTCGGTATCGAAACGATCCGGCTTATTTCTCTTGGCGGCGACTTCAACGAAGACCTCCGCAAGCTCGGACGGGACGACCTAAGGACGCATCTGGGTCAGCAACTGGCCACGGCCGATTTCTCACGGCTGCTTTCCGACGAACACTGAGCGGCTGAGCAGGCCCGTCATTAGTCTGGTCGCTATCGTCAGATCACCTCCTAATTGGAGAGCCTCGCCTTCGGCCTTCCGAGAGGAGCGAGACGGAGCGGAGACTGGCCGGGCCGGCAACGGCTACGGCGACACTCTTTTCCGCCGCCGGGCGTAATGGCCCGGCTTTGCATCGCGAAACAAAAGAGCGCCGCCTTCGCCGTCCTCCGCCTCTGGCTTCGGCCGCCGTGGCGGTGCAGTCCCGGACAGCCCCCGCTTTCCCGTCGCTCGGGAAGGCCGCGAGAGGCGCGGCTCATGCCGAACAGGAGACGATCCCATGACCGCCGAGACCACCGAACCAATGGCCAGCTCCGCAACCGCGGCCGTACTCGAAGAATTGCAGCTTTATGGCTATCGGCCTTTCGCCGACGAACCCGACCCGAGACCCTTGCCCGAAGCCGACGCCCTCCAGGGTGCGATAGCCGACATCTTCGACGCGCTCGCCGCCACGCTGGAAGACACGCGTCTCGAACCGGATCTCGAAGACCTGCTCTGGTCCGTGACCAACCTGTTTCATCGCACAGCGGCCCGCGTCGACCGCGACCTGGACGACAATGAGCAGGCCCAGAAACGCTCGCAGCGCGAACAGGACGGGTCGGAAATTCGCTCGGTCGAACTTGAAGCCCTGACGGCGCAAGGAACCACGCTGATCGAGCGGCGCAACGCTTACGAGCTCATGCGCGATATCGCCGCCGACCACTTCGAGACCCATATCGGTCAGACCTGGCGACCGCACTCGGGATCACGGATCAGTCACCGGACGCTGACGGCGGCCATGATCGACAGCCGCGACTATCTCTCGGCGAAGCGGCGCGCGGAGATCGAACCCCTCCTGCCAAGCGGACCACGGGTTGCGTTCTCCGGCGGACTGGACGTCACCGACCATCGGGCGATCTGGGATGCGCTGGACCGTGTGAAGGCCAAGCACGCCGACATGGTGCTCCTGCATGGCGGATCGCCCAAAGGCGCCGAGAAGATCGCCGCGTGCTGGGCCGATAACCGCAAATGCCAGCAAATCGTCTTCAAGCCGGACTGGAAGCGCCACGGCAAGGCGGCGCCGTTCAAGCGCAACGACGCGCTTCTTGAGGCGATGCCCATCGGCCTCATCCTCTTTCCGGGGTCGGGAATTACGGACAATCTGGCAGACAAGGCCAAAAAGCTCGGCGTCCCGCTCTTCGATTTCAGGCCGAAGAACAACAAAGCGCAGGCAGCGTGATGCCTGAGATGCATCACCTGATGCGCGCGCCGGAAGGTTTCGGCGTGCGCTGCTTTGCGCTATACTTCGAAAAGCGCCGTGGCGGTTGGTGGAGGCGCTCCATCCATGAAGGAGACCGCCCATGTTTCTGTCCGCATTGCTGAGCGTTGTCGGCCTCGGCTTTCTCTGCTGGCTGTTATTCAGCCTGGCCGTCTATGCGCTTCCGTTCTTCGTCGCCGTTACTGTCGGCTACTATGCGTTTGAAAACGGCGCGGGGCCGATCGGCGCCATCGCTGTCGCACTATTCGCCGGCGCAGTCGCTCTTATCCTCGGGCAAGTCGCGTTCGCCACGATACGGTCACCGACCATCCGCCTGGCGATCGGCGCGCTCTATGCCTTGCCGGCCGGGTTGGCCGGTTTTCACGCGGTCAAGGGTCTCTCTGAGACCGGCGGCGCGGGCGAGACGTGGACCCTCATCTTCGCAAGCATCGGTGCAATCATCGTCGGCGCGACAGCATGGGTGCGCATCGCATCCCTTGCAGGACCAGAGACGCAGTCCGGCGGTGTCAATTCGCATCATGCTTGATACGCAGCCACAGACGGCTAAATCGCTCACGTCAATGGGGATTCACTCCACGGTTAAGGTTCAGATAAGTGGAAACCGGGATCGTGCTTGACACGTTCCGCAGCCACTTTCGTGCGTTGAAGGAACATGCCCAATCCGGCCCTTGGCGCGCAAGGTCAGAATGGAGCGGTCTCGTTCAAATCTATCCGGCGTGGTTTTAACTTTTTCTCTGAAACGATGTCGATCGCTCATCGCCTACGCTCGTTGCCGGCGTTTTTCGACTGTCGCGCTGGCCGGTGACGAACTTCTCCTGAGCCTCATCACCCACGCCCGACACGGCCTCTCATGGACTGATCTGGCCGGTATCGGCTGACGCCTCGACCGCCTTGGCCGCAACGGCGGAGCCGAACTTTCTTCCCCTGGGCTACGCCCATTCCTCGCGAAACAAGAAACTCCGTCTCCGCTGTCCTCCGCATACGCTCCGGGTCCTCCGGACTGCGTCGGCGGTCGTCCCGGCCTTGTCGATCTCCATCGAGGCCGCGACGGGCGCGGGCTCGAAAGCCAAAAGGAGAACTGACATGGCCACCATCGGAACCTTCAAGAAGTCCGCCAACGAGTACGTCGGCGAAATCGTCACCCTCAGCGTTCAAGCGAAGAATGTAAGGATCATCCCGGAAGAGGATCGCGCGAACGACAACGCACCCAGCCACCGCGTCTTCGTCGGCCGAGTCGAGATCGGCGCCGCCTGGTCCAAGCGCTCGAATGAGGGCCGCGACTATCTGAGCCTCAAGCTCGACGATCCGAGTTTCACCGCTCCGATCTACGCCAACCTCTTCGACGACACCGTCATCGAAGGCGAAGAGAGCTACAGCCTTATCTGGTCGCGGTCACGCCGCCAGAGCGGCGATTGACGCCCCGACAGCCCCGCCCGGTCTTCCCAGGCGGGGCTGCCATCATGCCTCTCGGCTTTTCCGCTGATCGTCCAAGAGTTCGGCCGGTTTGACGTCAAGTGCCTCGGCCACGTGCCAGAGGGTGATGATAGTGACGTTCTGCTGCCCGCGTTCCATCGCGCTTATATGAGCGCGGTCAACGCCCATCCTATCCGCCAGAGCGGCCTGGCTGAGGCCGGCTTTTTCCCTAAAATACTGAAGGTTCGCGCCAAATACTTCCCGAATATCCATCCGCCAGTAAAATGCGGATCGCGTATTTTAATGCGACGCACTATAATACGCGGCGAACGACGCGGCCGCCACGAAGCTGCAACCAACCCGGCGACGTTTGCGCCGCCTGCGCTTGCTAGGTTATGGTTTCCAGTTCATTAATAATATGGGCCAACTTGCAAGGATTTCGCATGCCCTCGAGACAGCACAGGATCGCCGACGCGCCACCGAACGATGCGGCTGTGACGGTCTATGATCGCAATCACCTGAAGCTCTATATGCGCCTGCTCGATGCAAGTGAGGCCGGTGCAACGCTTGAAGATGTGGCGTCGCTCTTGCTCGGTATCGACGCCAACAAGGAGCCGGAACGTGCGCGCCAGGTCCACGACAGTCATCTATCCCGCGCTCGTTGGATGACCGAACAAGGCTACCGAGATCTTCTCAAGAATGGTCTTCCCGCAGGTTGATCGGCGTGCGGGCACCATGCGTAAAAGACGACGCCAGTGGCCACACAGCGCAACCGCTGGTATAAAGCGTAATATCCCGACTGACTGACGCAATTCCATGCGCCAGTTTGCGATTGGGAGGATTTCGCAATGCCGTCAGATTGGCGCGACGACAAGCAGTATGATCACTTCGATGATCTCGGTGTCTCCGGGCTCGCTTGGGAATGCCTTCGTCGGAACTCGCGCTATCGTGATGACTACGAGCTAATGCGGGAGGGCGGCGGCGCTCCAGCAGACTGGGGGTTACGATTTCGCTGTAAACCCACAGCTCAACGCACTCAGCGCTCCGATTTTCTGGCTTCCAACCGCAGCACCCGCCGTCGTTCAACTGATCGATGCTCTTCCGGACGTGGGCTTGACCTCTGCCAATCCAGCCGCGCGCATCGCATATCAGAAGATCGACGACGACGGGATTTCTTGGGTTCGGCTTAAAAACGGCGTTAATCTCGTTGGTAATTTGCTCAGTGATCGCCCCGTTGGCCTGCTACTTCCGCTAGATGACGACTGGGCAGTTCGGCTAGCCGCCGCTGATCGCCTATATCACCAACTTGTGGAGCGCGACCTGCATCCGCCTATCACGCGACAGCGACGCGAACGCCTGAAACGAGCCCTGCGAACAATCGACGGCCGCCAGCGCGGGGCCAGTTATCGCGCCGTCGCCACAGTCTTTTTTGGAGCCGCCCGCGTGTCCGCTGAGCCATGGAAGACCAGTTCGCTAAAGGCTCAAATCGCCCGCCTTGCTGCCTACGGACGAATGATGATCGATCATGGGTACAGGAATTTGCTGAAAGGGCAATCTCGGTAGGGGCAGGAAAATTGATCAGTAAATATGCTTCTCACGTCCATAATGCGCGCCTACTGGGCGATCTTATTACCGTGTCCTACACCTTAAGATTTCTAACACCAAACGATACCTCTTCACACTCCGTTCTCATGCCCCCCAAAGGGGAGTGACGTTTTCGCCGCGCGCTGATCGTCATCCCTCCCGGCGCGCATCTTACGCTTTTCTCGTCTCCGACAGTCCCGCGCTTCCCGAAGCGGGATGGCCTAACCGGAGACGCGACCCATGCCCGATCCCAATGCCGGACTTCCCCCACGCTATTTGAGAACGCCGGAAGCGGCCCATTTTCTCGGCCTTTCGGGGCGGACGCTCGAAAAACACCGGACCTATGGCACGGGGCCACGCTACTCGAAGATCGGCGGGCGCGTCGTCTACGCGATCGAGGATCTGCAAGCCTGGGTCAGCCGGGGAGAGAAGAACTCGACCTCGGACGACACGGGCGACGAGGTGTTGCCCGCCAAGCGGCATGCAGCGATCTCGCCCGCCTATGCACGGAAGGCCCGCTCATGAGCGGCGGGGCCACTGTCGAACTCGTCTGGATCGAGAAGCAGATCGAGCACTGGATTCGCTTCGGCCGGATCGTGCGGACAACGATCCAGAGCCGCAGTGGCAGCACCGTCGCTTTCGATCCCGGCGCCGTCTTCGCCTTCGTCCGCTGGCAGGCGAACGACTTCGGGACTACGGAAAGCCGGATCGACATCCTGCGTGCGCCCCGACCGGGTGAGTCCTATGCGACCGTGCCGCAGGTGACACCCGGCGGCGATAGCCTGCTGCGCCAGTCCGGCTGGCTCAAGGTCGAACGGGTTCTTCAGTTCGCCGATGCGATCGAAGCGCTCGGCATCGACCCGGCCGACGCCGCGCCGGACTATTGGCGCCACGTTCACAACAGGCTGTCAGCAGGCCTGGAGCCGCGAGGCTACACAGCCGCTCAACATCGCGCCTGGCTCCTGCGCCAAGCCTGTCCACCCGATCCACTGACATTGCGAGCCGCGTCGGCGGGGAGCGTGTCATGACCCGGTTCGGATACGTCATGACGACCTATTTCTCGGTGCTCGCGATCGGCGGACTGGCCTTCGTTCATGTGAGCCCCAAGCTGATCTGGAACGCGTCCGCAAGCGCGCCCATCGGGCTATACGCCGTTGCGTCGGACGACGATCTTGCCGTAGGCGATCTGGTCGTCGTCGATCCGCCGGAATCGCTTGCGACCTATCTCGCCGAGCGCGGCTATCTGCCCGAGGGCGTACCGCTCCTCAAGCACGTCGCTGCGCTTCCCGGACAACGTGTCTGCCGCGATGGCGCCGCTGTCGCTGTCGACGACATCCCCCTGGCGCAGGCCCAGCCGAGCGACCGCTTCGGACGCGACCTGCCCGTTTGGCAGGGCTGCCACTTCGTCGCCAAGACGGAACTCTTCCTCCTGAATCCAAGCCATCCCGACAGTCTCGACGGTCGCTATTTCGGCGCACTCCCGGCAGACGCCGTGATCGGGCGCGCCGTTCCGATCCTCACCGATGAAGACGGCGACGGCCACTATGTCTGGCGCGCCGATCACGACGCCGACGCTCTCGAAAATTCTTCCGACCGCAAATGAAAGGAACTGCCCCATGGCTCAGATCGGTCAATTCACCCGCACAGAAACCGGCTTCACCGGACGCCTTCACACGCTCATTCTCTACCGAGAACTCACCCTCGTCCCGGCAACATCGTCGGACAGCGAAAACGCGCCCGACTATCGCATCCATCACGGCGATCACGACGGACCGGAGATCGGCGCCGGCTGGAAACGCACCGGCGAGAAGGCTGGTGAATACATCTCTTTGCAGATCGACGACCCGACCTTCGCATTTCCGATCCGCGCCAATCTCTTCAAGACCGACGCCGAGGACGGACATTGGGCGCTCTATTGGAACCGCCCCGCAAAGCGCCCCGAGAAACGCGATGAGCGCGGCTAGACCGTCTCGGCGCTGCGCTATTATGGCGAAGTTCCTCCTCTGCGGTCTGCTCTCCGGCGTGGTTGTCTCTCACGCCGTATCAGCAGAGACCGCGTCCTCCAGGACGGAACAAGGCGGCAATTCCTATGCTGCCTATATCGCCGAAGCTGCGCAGCGCTTCGGCTTCCCGGCGCGTTGGATCCTCGCTGTCATGCGCAGGGAAAGCGCCGGCGACGTGCGCGCCGTCAGCGAAAAAGGCGCGATGGGGCTGATGCAGATCATGCCCGATACCTGGGATGAGCTGCGCGCGCGTTACGGTCTGGGGCGCGACCCGTTCGATCCTCGCGACAACATTCTGGCGGGCGCCGCTTATCTCCGTGAACTGCATGACCGCTTCGGATCGCCGGGCTTCCTCGCCGCCTACAATGCGGGACCGACACGCTATGCCGAGCATCTAGCTACAGGCCGACCGTTGCCCCGAGAAACCCGCGATTATGTTGCGGCGTTGGCGCCGCTCCTCGGCGCGTCGGTTGCAGCAGAACGGCGAGAACCGAGCGCAATTCTGACCGTGGACTGGCGCGCGGCGCCGCTCTTTTCCGCTCGTACCGACCGACAAACGCCTGCTGATGAAACGCATCTGAGCAGTGGCGCAGGCACTTTTCCTTCACACACATCCGGCGCATCGGACGGTCTGTTCCCGCCAACTGGAAACGGGGATCGGCGATGATCCCGCTGATCGCACTCTCGCGCGGTCCGTCGCGCGATGGCGTGTTTCCGGGAGGGAGGACGGGGACGGAAGGCGCAACAACAACGGGAGGGCGAGATAAAAGGCGCGGCACGGATACGCGCTATGTCGTTGTTGTTGTTGGGTATTTCGCCCGCTGCGGTCATGGGCACAGTGCCGCCCCACGGCTCAACCCACTGTTTTTATGCGGGTTTCACCGTGCCGCGCGCTTTCAAGCGGGCGCTTTGTCATGAGCGACCGCGATAATGACATGCGCATCCGGCCCGGCCGCATCCGCAACAAGGGGACAAGCGCCCGGAAGGCGCAAAGCTTTGTCGGCCAGGTAATGGGCGCCGCCCGCAAGGCCGGACACACCGGATACAAGCTGAACGGTTCGAAAGGACGCGGGCGCGGATCGCAATTCGGCCGGGGCCGTTTCGCCGGCGCAGCGCGCGGACTGTCACGCACCCAGCGGCGCGTCGTCATCAAAGCGCGCGTCGTCCGTCATCGTGGCGCACGTTTCCGTTCCGCCCCGCTCGCCAAACACATCGCCTATCTGAAGCGTGAAGGCGTGACCCGTGACGGGCGTGATGCGGGCATGTTCAACGCCGAAGCAGACAGCGTCGATGATCGCGCTTTCGCAGAGCGATGCGAAGAGGACCGGCATCATTTCCGCTTCATCGTCTCGCCTGAAGACGCCGACCGCCTCGAAGACCTGCGCGCCTACACACGCGACCTGATGAGCCAGGCCGAGCGCGATCTCGGCACGAAGCTTGACTGGATCGGCGTCGATCATTGGAACACCGACAATCCGCACATCCATGTTCTCGTGCGGGGCCGAGCCGATAACGGCAAGGACCTCGTCATCGCCCGCGACTATATCAGCCGAGGGTTCCGCAGCCGCGCCGAGCAACTGGTCGAACTGGAGCTCGGGCCGCGCGCCGAGCAGGAGATCGCATCCGAACTTCAGGCGGAGGTGAAAGCCGAACGCTGGACGGGTCTTGACCGCGCGCTCCAGGGGCTCGCCGATGACGGTGCCGGGGTTGCTGATCTGCGTCCCGGCTCCCCGGAACCGCGCGATCCGGAGCTGCGCAAACTCCTTATTGGTCGCGCCCAGACGCTGGAAGGGCTCGGCCTCGCCGACAGGCTCGCCCCGGCGGTTTGGTCTCTGAAACCGGGCGCACAGGAAACGCTGCGCGATCTCGCCGAGCGTGGCGACATCATCAAGACCATGCACCGCGCCATGTCCGGCGGACCAGGGCGCGCACAAACGGACTTCGCGATTGAGGACACACCGACTGCCCCAGTACTTGGACGGTTGGTCGAGCGCGGGCTGCATGACGAGTTGCGCGGCGAGGCCTATGCCGTGATCGACGCCGTGGACGGCAGCGTCCATCATCTGCGCTTCAACGATCTCGACGCCACGGGCGACACGCCCGAAGGCGGGATTGTCGAGACGCGGGTCTGGCGCTCGGACAATGGCGGCCGTCAGCGCATGGCCCTTGTCGGCCGCTCCGACCTCAACCTCGAAACCCAAATCGGCGCGAGTGGTGCGACCTGGCTCGATCGGCTGCAACTCGCCAAGACCCAGGCGCCGCTCAGCATGGGCGGCTTCGGCGCCGAAGTTCGCGAAGCGCTCGACCGGCGCGCCGATCATCTCGTCGCCGAGGGGCTCGCGACCAGAAATGGTCGGCGCGTCACCTTCGCCCGCGACCTCCTGAAGACGCTGCGCGAACGAGAGCTCGACGCTGCGGCGGCGCGTGTCGAAACCGAGACAGGCTTGCTTCGCAGAAATTCTGCAGAAGGCGATCGCATCTCGGGAACCTATCGCCGGCGTCTCGATCTCGCCTCAGGCCGTTTCGCCATGGTCGATAGCGGCCTCGGCTTCGAACTCGTCCCGTGGAAACCCCAGCTCGAACGCCATCTCGGCCAGACCGTGACGGGAACGATGACGCCGGGTGGTGGGATCGACTGGAGCCTCGGCCGCAAGCGCGGGCTTGGCATCTGAGCATCACCCCGGAAGGAAAAGACATGCCGATCAAGACACAGCCAACACAGGCCACCAAAATCCTCTGGGGCCAGATCATCATCGTCTCGCTCGTTGTGGTCGGTTTCATCTGGACCGCAACACAGTGGACCGCATGGCGGCTCGGCTTTCAGCCTCAGCTCGGCGCGCCGACGACGGACATTCTCGGATGGCCGATCTATCCGCCCTGGAGCTTCTTCGTCTGGTGGTATTTCTACGACGCCTATGCGCCGCGTGTGTTCGTCGAAGGCGCGATCATTGCCGGCAGCGGCGGGATCGCCGCGATCGGTGTCGCGATTTTCCTCTCCGTCCTCCGGGCTCGCGAGGCGCGCGACGTAACCACCTACGGCTCAGCCCGATGGGCGGAGCGGAAGGACGTTGAATCGTCCGGGTTGCTTGCCGCGGACGGCGTCGTGCTTGGCCGCTTCGAGAACCACTACCTCCGGCATGACGGCCCGGAGCATGTGCTCTGCTTCGCGCCAACCCGCTCGGGCAAGGGCGTCGGCCTCGTCGTCCCGAGTCTCCTGACCTGGCCGGGCTCGGCCATCGTCCATGACATCAAGGGAGAGAATTGGCTGCTCACCGCCGGGTGGCGGGCGCGGTTCACCCGCACCATCCTGTTCGATCCGACCGACGCGAAGAGCGCGGCCTACAATCCACTGCTCGAAGTCCGGCGCGGCGACAGCGAAGTACGCGACGTCCAGAACGTCGCCGACATCCTCGTCGATCCGGAAGGTCTGCTCGAACGCCGGAACCATTGGGAGAAGACTAGCCATTCGCTGCTCGTCGGCGCGATCCTCCATGTCCTCTACGCCGAGGCGGACAAGACGCTCGCCGGCGTCGCCGCCTTCCTCTCTGATCCGGGCCGGCCGATCGAGGCGACGCTCGCGGCGATGATGCGCACACCGCATCTTGGCGACCGGCCGCATCCGGTCGTGGCGCAGGTGGCGCGCGAACTCCTCAACAAGTCGGAAAACGAACGCTCCGGTGTTCTGTCTACGGCGATGAGTTTTCTGGGCCTCTATCGCGATCCCGTCGTCGCCAGGGTCACGAGCCGCTGCGACTGGCGGATCAAGGATCTGGTCTCTGGCGCGCGGCCGACCACGCTCTATCTCGTCGTGCCGCCCTCCGACATCAGCCGCACAAAGCCGCTCGTCCGGCTTGTGCTGAACCAGATCGGACGTAGGCTGACAGAAGAGTTGAACGCCAATCGCAAGCGCCATCGCCTGTTGCTGATGCTCGACGAATTTCCGGCGCTCGGGCGGCTCGACTTCTTCGAAAGCCAGCTCGCGTTCATGGCGGGCTATGGATTGAAGGCCTTCCTCATCGCGCAGTCCCTCAATCAGATCGAGAAAGCCTATGGCCAGAACAACGCCATCCTCGACAACTGCCATGTCCGGGTGAGCTTCGCGACCAATGACGAACGTACTGCCAAGCGCGTGTCCGATGCCCTCGGCACGGCGACCGAGATGCGGGCAATGAAGAACTATGCCGGGCACAGATTGTCGCCCTGGCTTGGCCATCTCATGGTCTCCCGGCAGGAGACCGCGCGGCCTTTGCTGACTCCCGGCGAGATCATGCAATTACCGCCGGATGATGAAATCGTGCTCGTCTCCGGCGCGCCGCCGGTCCGGGGCAAAAAGGCGCGCTACTATACCGACCCACAGCTCAAGACACGCATCCTGTCACCGCCCAAACTGATGGCCGAACCGACCGTATCGAAAGAGTTGCAGGCAGATGATTGGAGTGACCGCGCACCCGTCGCCGCGCCAAAGCCAAGGAAGAGGGCCTCCAGCGATGCGGGCGAAGATGCAGACGGCGGCATTCGCCGTGAGCCGGAACTGCCCGAGCATGAAGACATCGCGCCGGAGCCGGCACCATCTGCGCGAGAAGAGTTCGCGGGTCTCGATGATGAAACGGATGATGACGCTCAGCGGGCTCGCCAGATGCAGGGCCGATTCCGCAGCATCGCCCGGCAGGCCTCGCTTGATCCCGATGACGGCATCGAACTTTGAGGCCCGCCATGAAGAAAGATCGGCTCAATGTGTATTTCGATCCAGCTTTATCAGCGGAGCTCGACACGCTGGCGGCGCGGCGCAAAGTTTCGAAATCCCAGATCGTGGAAGCGGCGCTTGCCTCCTACCTTTCCCCCGACGCTGCGGATCAGCGCGAGGCTGCGATTACGCGACGTCTCGACCGGCTGACCCGCGCCGTCGAACGGCTCGAACGCGACGTGACGATCGGCAACGATGCGATAGCCTTGTTCATCCGGTTCTGGCTCACGACGACTCCGCCATTGCCAGATACGATGCGCGATGCCGCGCAGGCGAAAGGCCGCGAGCGGTATGAAGGCTTTGTAGAAACGCTCGGTCGGCGGCTCGCAAAGGGTAACACCTTCGCCAAAGAAGTGTCGCAAGATTTCACACCGAAAGAGTAAATCTACAGCCTGTTTCCCAGGTATTTTGAAGTGAACTGTTTCGACCGTTTTTCGCTTTCTCCTGCCGTTGCGCGCCGTAGTACTACTACGCCTTCAAGGCTGTTGCCGATCAGCCTTTAAAGGTCTTCTTGATCGACCCCGTAATCCAATGCGGGGCCGCCAATGACCGTCCATACATTCAAATCCGAAGCGCTCGCCCGTGGCGCGCGCATGCTCAGAACCGCTCTGGGGGCCGACGTCGCCGCATGGCTCGAAGACCCTGCGGTTGTCGAGGTGATGCTCAATCCGGATGGCCGCCTCTGGGTCGACCGCCTGAGCGAAGGCCTCGCCGACACCGGCGAAGAGCTTTCCGTCGCTGACGGCGAACGCATCGTCCGTCTGGTTGCGCACCATGTCGGCGCAGAGGTTCATGCTGGCGCTCCGCGTGTGTCCGCGGAGCTGCCGGGAACAAGGGAGCGGTTCGAGGGGCTTCTGCCGCCTGTGGTCGCCGCCCCGGTCTTCGCGATCCGCAAGCCGGCCGTCGCGGTCTTCACACTCGAAGACTATGTCCGCGCCGAGATCATGCCAGACGATGCGGCGGCGGCATTGTGCGACGCCATCACATCCCGCGCCAACATCCTTGTCGCTGGCGGCACCTCGACCGGCAAGACCACGCTCACCAATGCATTGCTGGCGGAAGTCGCCAAATCCTCCGACCGCGTCGTTCTGATCGAGGACACACGCGAGCTCCAATGCCTGACGCCGAACCTTGTCGCTCTGCGGACCAAGGATGGCGTCGCGTCGCTTTCCGATCTCGTTCGCTCCTCGCTGCGCCTGCGGCCTGACCGCATCCCCATCGGCGAGGTGCGCGGGGCTGAGGCGCTCGATCTCCTCAAAGCCTGGGGCACCGGCCATCCCGGCGGCATCGGCACCATCCATGCCGGTTCAGCGCTCGGCGCGCTGCGCCGCCTCGAACAGCTCATCCAGGAAGCCGTCATCACCGTGCCCCGCGCGATGATCGCCGAGACAATCGACCTGATCGCCGTCCTCTCGGGGCGCGGATCGGCGCGCCGACTTTCCGAACTCGCCCGCGTCGAGGGCCTCGATGCGACCGGGGACTACCAGATCCAACCGCTTCTTCACCCCAGGACAGGAGACCATCCATGACCAAAACCACAATTCTCTATCCGCGCTGGCCGCTTTACGCGACGGCGCTCGCGTTCAGCCTTTTGCTCGTCGCGCCCGCCCATGCGGCGGGCTCGGGCATGCCCTGGGAGGCGCCGCTCCAGTCAATCCTGGAATCCATTGAAGGGCCGGTCGCCAAGATCGTCGCGGTGATCATCATCATCGTCACAGGACTGACGCTCGCCTTCGGCGACACCTCCGGCGGTTTTCGCCGCCTCGTGCAGATCGTCTTCGGCCTCTCCATCGCCTTCGCGGCGTCGAGCTTCTTCCTGTCATTCTTCTCGTTCGGCGGCGGAGCGCTGATCTGATGCGCGAGCTGGCCGACATTCCGGGCTTTTACGCGCCCGTCCACCGCGCCCTGGTCGAACCGATCCTGCTCGGCGGCGCGCCCCGCACGGTCGCCATCGCCAACGGCACGCTCGCAGCAGCCGTCGGACTTGGCCTCAGGCTCTGGGTGGTCGGGATCGCACTCTGGCTTGTCGGCCATCTCCTCGCGGTCTGGGCCGCAAAACGTGATGCCCAGATCGTCGATGTTGCGCGCCGGCATCTTCGTTTCCCAACCTGGTTCGGAGTCTGAGCGATGATGCGCCTCGCCGAATATCGCTCGACCGCCTCGCTATTGGCAGATTTTCTTCCGTGGGCGGCGCTCGTCGCGGAGGGCGTCATCCTCAACAAGGATGGCAGTCTGCAACGCACCGCACGGTTTCGGGGGCCTGACCTCGACTCCGCGACACCGTCAGAACTCGTCGCCGTGTCCAGCCGGCTCAACAACGCCCTTCGCCGGCTCGGATCGGGCTGGGCGGTGTTCGTCGAAGCGCAGCGGGCGCCGGCGCGCGACTATCCGCTCTCACATTTTCCCGATGCCGTTTCCGCCCTCGTGGACGCGGAACGACGCGCCCAGTTTGAAGATGCGTCCAGACATTTCGAAAGCAGCTACTTCCTGACTTTCGTCTGGATGCCGCCGCTCGACGATACGAGCCGCGCGGGACGATGGCTCTATGAGGACGCGCCCGACAGCAGCCTCAACCCGCGAGAGCATGTCGAGAGTTTTATGGCGCGAACGGATCGCCTGCTCGATCTCCTCGACGGCTTCATGCCGGAGGCCGCCTGGCTCTCAGACGAAGAGACACTGACCTTTCTGCATTCGACCGTGTCGACGCGTCGTCAACGCCTGCGCTTGCCCGAAACGCCGATGCATCTCGATGCGCTCCTGGCCGATAGCGCGCTTGTCGGCGGGTTGGCGCCGAGTTTGGGCGGGGCGCATCTGCGCAGCCTCTCCATCATCGGATTCCCCACGGCCACATGGCCGGGACTGCTGGATGAGCTCAATAGCCAACCCTTCGAATATCGCTGGGTCACGCGCGCTATCTGCCTCGACAAGACCGACGCGACCAAACTGCTGACGCGCATCCGCCGGCAATGGTTCGCCAAGCGCAAATCCATCGCCGCGATCCTGAAAGAGGTGATGACCAATGAGGCGTCGACGCTGCTCGATAGCGACGCGGCGAACAAGGCCGCCGACGCCGATGAAGCCTTGCAAGAGCTCGGCGCCGACATAGCGGGCGCCGCCTACATCACCGCTACGCTGACCGTCTGGGATGAGGACGAAGCCGTCGCGGACGCCAAGCTAAAGGCGGCGGAAAAAGTCATTCAGGGTCGTGACTTCACCTGCATGCCCGAGACTTTGAACGCCATCGAGGCGTGGCTCGGCTCGTTGCCCGGCCATCTCTACGCCAATGTCCGTCAACCGCCGGTCTCCACGCTCAATCTCGTCCACATGATCCCGATATCGGCAGTCTGGGCAGGACCGGCGCGCAATGATCATCTGGACGGACCTCCACTCTTTTACGCGGAGACGGAAGGCTCGACTCCGTTCCGCTTTTCACCCCATGTCGGCGATGTCGGGCACACGCTGGTCGTCGGTCCGACCGGGTCGGGCAAATCCGTGTTGCTGGCGTTGATGGCGCTGCAATTTCGTCGCTATGCGGGCGCGCAGATCTTCGCCTTCGACTTCGGCGGCTCGATCCGCTGTGCGACCGTCGCCTGTGGTGGCGACTGGCAGGATCTCGCCGGCGCGCTTTCGGATGACGAAGCCGCCGTCCAGCTTCAGCCGCTGCGCAACATCGACGATATCGGCGAACGCGCCTGGGCGCAGGACTGGCTGTCCGGCCTGATCGCGCGAGAAGGCGTCACCATCGATCCGGTCGCGCGGGATCATCTCTGGTCGGCGCTGACCTCGCTCGCCTCGGCGCCTGTCGCAGAACGAACGCTCACGGGGCTATCCGTCCTGTTGCAGTCGACCGAACTCAAACAGGCGCTCACGCCATTCTGTCTTGGCGGCCCCTTCGGGCGTTTGCTCGACGCCGAAACAGAAGAACTCGGAACAGCCGATTTCCAGGCCTTCGAGACCGAAGGGCTGATCGGATCGGCCGCGACGCCGGCCGTGCTCGCCTATCTGTTCCACCGGATCGAGGATCGCCTCGATGGACGTCCGAGCCTCATCATCGTCGATGAAGGCTGGCTCGCGCTCGATGACGGGACATTTGGCGGCCAGCTCCGCGAATGGCTTAAGACTCTAAGGAAGAAGAACGCCTCCGTCCTCTTCGCCACGCAATCGCTCGCCGACATCGACAATTCCGCGATTGCGCCCGCCATCATCGAGAGCTGTCCAACGCGCATCTTCCTGCCGAACGAGCGTGCCTTCGAGCCGCAGATCGCCGACATCTACCGCCGCTTCGGCCTCAATGAACGCCAGATCGAGATCGTCGCGCGGGCCATGCCGAAGCGGGACTATTACTGCCAGTCGCGCCGCGGCAATCGGCTCTTCTCGCTCGGTCTCGGCGAGGTCGCGCTCGCCTTCACGGCCGCATCGTCGAAGACCGATCACGCCGCCATCACCGACATCCTCTCCGAACACGGACGAGACGGCTTCGCCGCAGCCTGGCTCGCCCGTCGCGGTCTCGATTGGGCCGTCGAACTGCTCGGCCAAACACCTGATCCGATCCCATCCCCTCAAACCACGGAGACTACTCATGCGTAAGAAACTCGCCGCCCTCATGCTGACCGGAGCCATCGCTTTGGCGCCGATGCAACCGGCCTATGCGCTATTCGGCGTCGGCGACGTCGTCATCGATCCGACCAACCTCGCGCAAAATATTCTCACCGCCGCACGCACCCTCGAAATGATCAACAATCAGATCACGCAGCTTCAGAACGAGGCGCAGATGTTGATCAACCAGGGACGCAACCTCGCAAACCTGCCGCACTCATCGCTGGCGCGTCTGCGGTCGATCATGCAGCAGACGGAAGATCTGCTGGGCGAAGCGCAGCGCGTTGGATACGTCGTCTCCGAAATCGAACGCGTCTTCTCAGAACAATATGGAGACGCCGCAGCAACCGGCGATTTCGCCGCCATGAACGCCAATGCCGAGGCGCGCTGGCGGACCTCGGTTGCAGGCTATGAAGACGCGTTGAAGGTCCAGGCCGGCGTCGTCGGCAATATTGAAGCGACGCGCACGGAATTGAGCACTCTCGTCTCGCAAAGCCAGGGTGCGGTCGGCACCTTGCAGGCGGCGCAGGCCGGCAATCAACTTCTCGCCCTGCAAAGCCAGCAGATGACGGACCTAACCGCCGCCATCACCGCGCAGAACCGCGCGGACGCGCTGGACGCGGCTCGGCGCGCGTCCGCTAAAGCGCAGGGGCGCGAGAACCTCAATCGCTTCCTCGACTACGGGACCGGCTACACGCCAACCGCCGTCAGCATGTTCCGGTAATACCCGTGCGCAATTCTCCCGACCAAATCATCAGGCCCGTCGCCATCGCCTTGGGCGGGCTCGCTGCGCTCTTCGCCGCGGTTGAGCTGGCGAACACGGTCACTCCGGAAACGCCATCGGTTCCTCCCGTGACCAACAATCCTTTGCAGGCGGAACTTTCTCGCTGCCGAACGGTGACGCCGGAAGAGCTGGAAATCGACACGATGTGTCGCGCCGCCTGGGCAGAGCAACGCCGCCGATTTCTCGGGCTTCCCGGCGACGATCCCGAGAAGGAGTAGGATATGGGCGGTGTTGGCGTCATTGACCGGTTCCTGCAGGTCTTCACCTCCTACATCGACAGCGGCTTCGGCCTGCTCGGCGGCGACGTCGCCTTCCTGGCAACGACCCTGATCGTCATCGACGTGACGCTCGCTGCGCTCTTCTGGGCCTGGGGCGCCGACGACGACATCCTCGCCCGGCTCATCAAGAAAACGCTCTTCGTCGGCGTCTTCGCCTACATCATCGGCAACTGGAACGCGCTCGCCCGCATCGTTTTCGAAAGCTTCGCCGGGCTTGGCCTCATCGCTTCGGGCGGCAGCCTTAGCCCCGGCGAGCTGCTTCAGCCCGGCCGCATCGCAGAGATCGGCCTTGATGCGGGCCGTCCGATTCTCGCGTCGATTTCCGATCTGATGGGCTTTGTCTCCTTCTTCGAGAATTTCCTCCAGATCATCATCCTGCTTTTCGCCTGGCTGGTCGTTCTCCTGTCCTTCTTCATTCTGGCGATCCAGCTCTTCGTCACGCTGATCGAGTTCAAGCTCGCCACGCTGGCCGGCTTCATCCTCGTACCCTTCGGCCTGTTCAACAAAACCGCCTTCATGGCTGAACGCGTGTTGGGGCTGGTGATCTCGTCCGGGGTCAAGGTCCTGGTGCTCGCCGTGATCGTCGGCATCGGCTCGACCATCTTTGGCGAGTTCACCGCGGGGTTCACGGGTGAGCCGACCATTGAAGACGCCATGGCAATCGTTCTCGCCGCGCTTTCCATGCTCGCGCTCGGCATCTTCGGTCCGGGCATCGCCAACGGCATCGTTTCGGGCGGCCCGCAACTCGGCGCAGGCGCTGCGGTTGGCGCAGGTCTCGCCGCCGGCGGGCTTGCTGTCGGCGGGGTCGCTGGCGCCCGGATGGCCGTCGGAACAGTCGGCGCCGGAGCGCGCGGCGCTGCGGCAGTCGCCGGTGGCGCCTCGACCGCCTACAGCATGGGAAACGCTGCCGCTGGCGGCGGCGCCTCCGGTGTCGCCGCCGGTCTCTCTAGCGTTGGAAAAGCGGGCGTCAGCGCCGCAACGAACCCGCTTCGCCGTTCCATGAGCGAAAGCTACCGCTCAGGTTCGCGCGCAGCCTTCGAAGCGACCGGCGGCAAGTTCAGTAACAGCCCCGACGTCTCGCCCTCAGCCAGTGGCGTACCGCCAGCCTGGGCGCGGCGCATGAAACAACAGCAAACCCTTCACCACGGCGCCGCCGTCGCAGCTCATGCCGTTCGCTCTGGCGACCATGGTGGCGGCGGGACCGCCGTCAGCCTTTCGGAGAAATCATGATGTTCCGTCGTCCAAGCGTTCGCTATTCCAAGACCCCAGAGCCCGTCACGCCCTATCAGAAAGCCGCACAGGTCTGGGACGAACGCATCGGGTCCGCCCGCGTGCAAGCCAGGAACTGGCGACTGATGGCGTTCGGCTCTTTGCTGCTCTCAGGCGGGCTCAGCGCCGCGCTTGTCTGGCAGTCCACACAAGGGACGATCACGCCCTATGTTGTCGAGGTGGACAGGCTTGGCGCGGCGCAAGCCGTGACGCCTGCCACCGCCGACTTCCGACCGACCGATCCGCAGATCGCTTACCACCTCTCGCGCTTCATCGAGAATGTGCGCCAAATCCCGGCCGATCCGATCGTGCTGCGCCAGAACTGGCTGCACGCTTACGACTTCACGACCGACAAGGGCGCGCTGGCGCTCAACGACTACGCCCGGGTGAACGATCCCTTCGCCAAGGTCGGCGACACGCAGATCTCGGTCGAAGTCTCCAGCGTTATCCGCGCCTCCGAGAGCAGCTTCCGCATCGCCTGGATCGAGCGCCGCTACGCCAACGGACAACTCGCCGCAACGGAACGTTGGACCGCCATTCTCACCATCGTTCTGCAACAGCCGCGCGATGCCGAGCGCCTGCGCAAAAACCCGCTCGGCATCTTTGTCAACGCCATCAACTGGTCCCGGGAGTCCGCCCAATGATAAAGACACTTCGCCTGAACAAAGCCTCCATGACGGTCCTCCTCGCCGCGACCACTCTCTCGGGATGCGCGACCTTCAAACCGCCGGAGATCGCTTACGACACCCCTCCGATCGAAGCGAAGCTTCTTCCGGAACCGGAGAGTCCGGTGCGGATCGTCGAGCGCACCAGCCCACTGCCGCTGCCTGGTCAACTCAAGCCGATCAATGGGGGAGACCGAGCGCCGGAATCTGCCGGTCCCGCTGAGCGGGTGAACGAGGCGAACGCCGCCGCCCGGATGGAGCCGGTACGAGACGGCTTCATCAACGCCGTACAACTCTATCCCTACACCGAGGGCGCGCTCTATCAGGTCTACGCATCGCCGGGGCAGATCACCGATATCGCCCTGCAGCCCGGAGAGAGCCTTGTTGGCTCCGGACCGATCGCGGCCGGCGACACGGCGCGCTGGATCATCGGCAACACCCAGAGCGGTTCAGGGGATGATCAGCGCATCCATATTCTGGTCAAACCGACGCGGCCTGATCTTCAGACCAACCTCGTCATCAATACGGATCGGCGGACTTATCATCTCGAACTGAGAGCGAACCCGTCCGCCTACATGGCGTCCGTCTCGTGGACCTATGCCGAGGATGCCTTGATCGCGCTCAGGCGGCGCAACGCCGAGGCGGAAGCAGCCTTGCCGATCGGACGTGACGTGGTCCTCGACTCCTTGCGCTTCCGCTATCGGATCGAGGGCGACCGCGCGCCCTGGCGGCCGCTTCGCGCTTTCGATGATGGGCGGCAGGTCTTCATCGAGTTCCCGCGCGGGATCGGACAGGGGGAAATGCCGCCGCTCTTCGTTATCGGTCCGGAAGGCGAAGGCCAGCTCGTCAACTATCGCATCGCCCGCAACTACATGATCGTCGATCGGCTCTTCGCCGCCGCCGAACTGCGTCTCGGCGACAGGCAGAAACGCGTGCGGATCGTCCGCACCGACGGGGTGAGCCGCAACGCCCCTACCGCGTCACGCCCCGGCGCCGTGGGGCCACGCAAATGAGCGACGATAGAGAATCCCGTGAGGACAAAGAGATTGCCGCCTCTTTGCGGCTGCGCGCCGATCCGCCAACGGTCATGCGTCTCTCGCGCCGCACGCTGACGGTGCTTGGCGCGGTCGGAGGCCTCGGTCTCGGTGCCATCCTGATTGTGGCTCTGCAAGATCGCAAACCGGCCGATGGACCGCCGGAACTCTATTCGACCGAGCGAATCCAGGCAGCCGAAGGTCTGTCGCGCCTTCCGACCGACTACACAAACATACCCCAACTTGGGCCGCCACTGCCCGGGGAGCTCGGGCGGCCGATCCTGTCAGCTCAACAACGCGGTCAGCCCGTGCCGGCGGTCGTCGCTGCGCCTGCCGTCGATCCTGACGAACAGCGCCGGTCGCAGGAGTTGGAGGCAGCCCGGCTCAGCCGACTTTTCGCTGAAGCCACGACCACCATCGATGACCAGCCTCAAACTTCGTCGGCGGTCGGTCCTTTACAATCCGGCGCCGGATCCTTCTTTCCCGCGAGCGTAACAAGCGCAGCACCAGATGCCACGGACAGACGGGAAGCCTTCCTTGACGAACCCATTGATCGACGCACGACAAGCAACGACCGGCTCACCGATCCGCCAAGCCCCTATGTGGTCCAGGCCGGTGCGGTCATTCCGGCGGCGCTGGTCACGGGTCTGCGCTCGGACCTTCCCGGTCAGATCACCGCGCAGGTGACATCCAATGTCTATGACAGCCCGACCGGTCGCTTCCTGCTGATCCCGCAAGGCGCGCGCCTCATCGGTGAATACGATAGCCGCGTCGCTTTCGGCCAAAGCCGCGTGCTGCTGGCCTGGACACGGCTGATTCTGCCCAATGGGCGCTCTATCGTTCTCGAACGCCAGCCCGGCGCCGACGAGGCCGGCTATGCCGGCCTCGAAGACGGCGTCAACAACCACTGGGGACGGCTGTTCATGGCGGCCGGGCTCGCCACTGTCCTGAATATCGGTGTGGAGCTTGGCGCCGATGATGACGACGACATCGCCCGCGCCATTCGCGAAGGAACGCAGGACACGATCGGCCGCGCCGGTGAGGAGGTTGTTCGTCGTCAGCTTTCCATCCCGCCGACCTTGACCATTCGCCCCGGATTCCCAGTGCGCGTGATGGTCACGCGCGACCTCATCCTCGAACCCTATCGGAATTGACCCATGACCAAATTGAAACTCGGCGCCATCCCAGACGATAAACCTGTCAAATTGAGTATTGAACTTCCCGCCGATGTGCATCGCGATCTTGTTGCCTATGCTGACGTGCTGGCCCGTGAGACCGGACAGAAGAACGAAGCCGCAAAGCTTATCGCACCTATGTTGGCGCGGTTCATGGCGACAGATCGTGGTTTCTCGAAATCTCGAAAAAGTGGCCGGTCGCCTTACTCCCCCCGGTCAACGTCGGAACCACAAATCACCTGATGTCCGAAGCTTCATCATCACGGCCATCCAGGCATCGAGCGTTCAATCACCAAAAAAGCTTCGCCTTCCGGTGGCTACCGCCTGTGAGGAACCTGGCGGGAGGGCTGGATCGCCAGCTGTCAATGTCCTGTTGAGTATAGCTGTCTTTGTGGGAAGAAAGCAGGGTGGCAGTCGTCGCGATGCGCACAGTTGCCTCCGCCTTGCGCAATTTCGATATGATTTCTTCAGGCCGAAATCGCTTTACCTCCATGAATGCAGCCAGGTGATTCTTTGTTCGTGGCCGCGTCCAAAAGGATCGGGTCAGTGCGCGCATTCTGATGCATGTCCATGTGGTGTTCCTCCGGCGAAGTTGACGTGTCGGAACATCAGTCTCCTTCGGCATCGCCCAATGGACAACCTATTGAAAATTCAAATCCAGGCGCAAAGAACGAGGTGTGGAATCTGTCCAATACTCTGGATGCGGCTTCGAAGCAGAAAAAGTGGCCGAACTCGCCCCAAAATCAGACCTGATTGTGGATTATTGAGTGTCAACTGGAATGCGCGGAGAAATCGCTCTCGCAAGGGCGCTCTGACGATTGGGAAGGTTTACGATCTCGGCTGCGATAAGACGTTCGCCGCATTTCAGATGCGTTTCCAAAGTTGGTGGATGCTGAGAAGCATCGCTGCGAACCAGATCGTAACCGGACGATATTCCGACCGCCTGAACCTTCATGTCTTTGAGATCGGACCAGAACCGTGGGGGAACTGGGGTAGGACGTTCTTTGTTGCAAATGGCCGCTGCCGCAATCTGGGCCTGCGTGGTTGCATTGTGAATGGTTTCGATACGCAGTTTTCCGGATGCGAATTCGTTTTCACCGCGGGCACAATCTCCGATTGCAAATATTTCGGAGTCAGATGTCCGCATGTCCTGATCGACGCAGATACCATTGTCACATTCCAGGCCCGCGGCTTCGGCAAGCGCAATATTGGGTGTTGCACCAATCCCCGCCAACACGAGATCGGTCTTTATTTGGGATCCATCGCCAAGATGGATCGAGGAAACGCGGCGATCAGCGGCGCCGAACCTCTCAATCTTCTGATTGAAGAGAAACTGAACACCGGCATCTTTCAGCTTCTGAGTAACGAAATTGGTTGTTGCGGGTGAGGCAACGCGGGCCATGGCGCGAGCGGCGGCCTCGACAACAGTGACGGTTCTCCCAAGATTGACCGCGGCAGAGGCCACTTCGAGCCCGATAACACCGGCGCCAATGATTGCAACGTCGCGACAGCCAGGATCGCTCAAGGCTTGGCGAAGCCTTGCCGAATCGCCCAGGTCTCTCAGATAGTGGATCCCTTTCAGGTTCGCGCCCTTCGCATTAAGACGACGCGGCGATGCCCCTGTGGCAAGGATCAAGGTATTGAATTTCATCGTCTTCCCGTCCGCAAAGTGGATTCTACGCTTATTCCTATCAATCTTGACGACCTTGCGCGCCCGCATCAGGTCGATGCGATTGTCTTCGTAGAATGAAAGAGGACGTATCAGAGTTGGCTGCGGTCTATCCGGTCCCTGCAGCCACGCCTTGGACAGAGGCGGGCGCTGATAAGGCAGCGACACCTCATCGCCAATAAGTTTTATCGCACCTTCGTAGCCATTCATGCGCAAGGTTGCGGCAGCATTTGTTCCGGCCGCTCCATTGCCGATAATCACAGTTGTGTTCATGTTTCTTTCCTCCCCGGGTTTACCGATTGTTTAGATGAGGCTAAGCGAGCGCGCAGCCATTACTGCCTCGGTGCGATTGGCGACGTTTAGACCACGCAAAATTTTTCTGAAATGCCACTTCACGGTGTCTTCCGTGACATGCATGCGCACTGCAATTTCCTTGTTGCTCAGCCCAAGTGCGGCATGTTGCAGGACGATTACCTGCTTCTGACTTATGGGGGCCGATCTATATGCAAAGGGGCGTTCAGTAATCTGCACATCATGCGCAGGTACTTTGGTCCTGGCGACCTGAGTTGTCCGTTGATCCAAGAACGCTTTCGCCGCTGGACTGATGACACGCAGAAAATGCCGCCTGTTTATCAAGGACCTGAAAGCGCCCAGTTGTTGTGCCTTCAGATCGGCATCGGCGATTCTTTTCAGCGCCTGCTTTTTTTCGCCCATCAGATAAATTGCAGTCGCAAGCGTATATTGCGCCCTGATTTCTCCGCGTTGGTCTCGGACGGCGGAAAAGTTGGAAAGGGCTTTTCGAGCGTGCATCTCGGCCAGGCCCAGTTTGCCGTCTCGCAGAAATCTTGAGGCTTCTAGCAAGGCGATTTCCGCCTGGATGGCGCGATTCTGGTTTGGCAGAAACAGCAGGTCTTCGTCGGACGGAAGCGGCTCGGTCGAGAGCGGAGTGCTGGTTCGGGTTCCCATAGCAAAGACTTCGGAGCCCAATCGCACCAGAATGCCCAGCCGCTTCAGACCGCGATCCTTTGCCATCAGGCGGCAACGTTCAAGCAACAAGAACGCCTGCAATGTGTCACCCTGGCGAATATAGATCTCGGCCGCGCTTCGGACGGTGTTCCACACCACATCCGTCACCCCGAATTCCAGCGCAAAATCCAGAGCCTCTTGCACAAGACGCTCATCGGGTGTGATCGACTCTTCTTCTGTTTGGACCTGAAGCTCGAAGGCCGCGAGCATTCCTTTGATAAAGGGTGTGCGCTCATGGGCGACGTTTTCGTTTTTCTGTGCGCGACGAATCTCGCTGCGCGCGCCATAGATGTCGCCATTGAGCAGCTTAGCCAGAATCCCAGCAGCAGCAAGCCAGCCAAACGCATAACGGTGACGGACCGCGCCGCTCACGACCGTGGCGGAGGCTATTTGATCTGAAAGGGCAGCAAACTGCCTGCCGGAAGCGGCGATGAATGCTCTGCACGTCTGTGCCGCGGCATGGCCGACAGGATTGGCCGACCCATAGGTATCAACCCAGGCCGCGCATCTTTCATCGCTTTCTTTCAATTCATCGTGGGTGGCAAGACCGATGGCATGCACCAGTTTCCCCCAGCCATTCGAATCTTCCTCCTCCGAAGGTGCGGAAACCCTCTGGTCGTTCAGCCTGGAAAGCACATCCTGTGCTTCCTGTGCGCGTTGACTGAAGTACAGCACCCAAGCATATCCGATAGCCAAGGATGGCATCTGAAGCAGTTTGGCTCTGGGAATGCCCGTGAACCAGATCGTCAAGGCCTCAATCTCTCCTTGTCTCAGGGCTAGATCGAACAGAGCTTGATCAGTTAGCCGTTTGGCCCAGTTGTGATCGTGTGCGCGAAGAGCAACATCCACGACCAAACGGTACTCTTTTTTTCGCCAATGCCAGAATGCGATACGTTTTAGGAAATACGACCGACGCGATCCATTTGCTTCGATGAAACGATTGCGCAGGTACTCTTTCAGGGCCCGGTTCATTTCATAGCATTTTGGTTTTTCAACGCTGGATATCAAAAGCCCGTGGCGCGATGCTAGTTCTGCCAATTTGCAACTGGAATCGTTAATCTTGAACACATAATCGCTGCAGTCTGCCGTGATTTCCTCCAGCCAACTGGCGTTAATCAGGTGATCGAGGAGCGGCCGCGTAATCTGTGCCAGTACGTCGGTTTCGAAGTATGCCTGAACCTCTGAAAGGTCAGCGATCGCGTCGCCTGATGCTTTCGATTTGCCAGCCAGTGCGCATAGAAGCGGCCAACCAGCCGTCTTGTTGTATATCTTCGTCGCCCGGTCGGCTTCCAACGGTAGAATTGAACATGTCTCGTCAAGAGTGAAGCTTAACTCTCTTGGACCGATCGTAACCACATGCGAAACTACCGACAGGGTGACCAACGTGCCCGGTTGGTGCCCGCTTACTACCAGTCGAACGGCTTCTGGCGTTTCCAGGGTGATCGTTTTCAGAAATCTCTGTGTGGCGGCAGAGTCAGAAACGCCGTCCAAGCAAATCATGACGGGTCTTTTCCAATCGAAAAGAAGGCGCAGTGCGATGATCTCTGGGCCGCGATCACCGGACGTGACGGGAAGGTCCGGTGGCGAAAGCATTGCGACAATCGCGGTTGCAATAAGGTCCGCTTCAGAGACGCTCTCTGGCCAGAACGACGACAGGTCCAGATAGATACAATCGTCTCCTCGGTCGGCAGCCGATTGGGCGCACAAGGCGATCTGCACTGATTTGCCGAAGCCGCGAGGTGCCTGATAAAGGAGGCATTTCGCGCCGGGGTGTCCCGCAATATCCAGTCTGTCACGTCTCAGGCAGCCCTGAGTCAATTTCTTTTGACGGACATTCATGCGTTCCAGAAAATCGTAGATGTCGTTCGGGATTGCGCTGGAGGTCTTAATCATCCCTCCCTCCCTGAAAGTGATGTATCGTAGGCGTGCCGACATCTTACCTAGCGCACAAAAACTCTAAACTACACGAACGTGTAGTTGTGGGGTGACCTGATTGAGAGGCAGCTTAATTCCAAGCGGCAAGAAGCAGCAAGTACGAAAAGGAGATGCTCTTCTGGCCAATACAGAAACTTACAACAGCCTTTTCCTTGGGAGGAGTAGACTATGAGCGATCTAAGCCAAGCGTCCACGGCGCAAGCTGGCGCCGATGAAGTATACGTTGATAAGAAACGGTATTTTTGGATTTTGTCCGTATTCTGGCCGGCAACGCCGCTAATCGGACTGTATCTGGTCTCGGTAACCGGCTCTGGTCTCGGTAACCGGCTGGAGCATCTGGTACGGGACTGTGCTGATTTTATGGTATCTGGCGGTTCCGATGCTGGACGCTATGTTTGGCGAGGATTTTTCCAATCCCCCCGAATCGGCCGTACCTGATCTTGAAAGAGACCGATATTATCGCGTGCTTACTTATCTGACGGTGCCCATGCATTATGCGGCTTTGATCGGGTCTTGCTGGTGGGTCGCAACCCATTCTCTGAATGCGCTCGAATTCGTCGCGCTGGCACTGTCGCTGGGGGTCGTCAACGGTTTGGCGCTGAACACCGGCCATGAACTCGGTCACAAGAAGGAAGCTTTTGATCGCTGGATGGCAAAACTGGTGCTGGCAGTGGTGGGCTATGGCCACTTCTTCATCGAACATAACAAAGGGCACCACCGTGACGTGGCCACCCCGAAAGACCCGGCAACCTCGCGTATGGGCGAAAACATCTATTCTTTCGCAACCCGCGAAATCCCCGGGGCTTTCAAACGCGCTTGGGAGCTAGAAGAGGTGCGCCTTGAGCGGAGTGGTAAGAGCGTCTGGAGCCTGGATAACGAAATTCTTCAGCCGCTGATCATTACCGTCGTTCTTTACGCCGGGCTGCTGGCATTCTTCGGGCCCATCATGCTTGTGTTCCTGCCCATTCAGATGGCGTACGGATGGTGGCAGCTGACTTCGGCCAACTATATCGAGCATTATGGCTTGCTGCGCGAAAAACTGCCCAACGGCAAGTATGAGCATCAGAAGCCGCACCATTCGTGGAACTCGAACCATATCATGTCCAACCTGATCCTGTTCCACCTGCAGCGGCACTCGGACCACCACGCGCACCCGACGCGGTCCTATCAATCCCTGCGGGACTTCAAGGATCTGCCTGCGCTTCCTTCGGGCTATCCCGGGATGTTCTTTGCCGCGCTGATCCCCTCCTGGTTCCGGTCGATCATGGATCATCGTGTCCTGGACTGGGCCAAAGGCGATCTGAACAAGATCCAGATCGAACCCGGTATGCGCGACTACTATGACCGCAAATTCGGGTCGGTCGCACCTGCGCAGCCTGCCGCAATGCCCGCCGAATAAAACCCAAGGCTTGGCATCTCAGACAAAGGCGTTGGCCCCGATGGGGCCAACCCTGACCTGACAAACAGCCCCTTGCTCGCACTCGAAGACGGGGCCGCAGACACAACCGACAGAAAATCTGGGACGACGCATGTGCTTGCCTGTCAACTCATGTGTGTAAGGGAGGAATGAACAATGGCCAAATATCAATGCCCGGATTGCGGATACACCTACGATGAAATCCAGGGCCACCCGCATGAAGGTTTCCCGCCGGGAACGCCGTGGTCGCAAGTGCCCGAAGACTTTGCGTGCCCCGATTGCGCGGTCCGCGACAAAGAGGACTTTTTGCTGATCGGAGAAGCCGCAGCGCCTACACCAACCCCGGCACCGGCACCGACATCCGCTCCGGCCCCGGCACCCGCACCCGTGGCGGTTGCCGCTCCTGCCGCCGCACCGCCGCCTGCTCCGGTGGCACAGGCGGCCCCCGCCGCCGGAACCGCCTACCGGAAATGGCTTTGCATCACATGCGGTCATATCTACGACGAAGCCCTTGGCGACGAACACGAAGGTTTTCCGCCGGGAACTTTGTTCAGCCAGATCCCCGATGATTGGTGCTGCCCGGACTGTGGTGCCACGAAAGAGGACTATGTCCTCTACGAAGAAAAATAAGAGCGTGAACATGAATCAGGTTGCCTCATTTCCCGCCAAAACAGCCGGTGCCGATGACATCCGAGCGGCGTTTGACACCCAGATTCGAGCACAACTTGCCCGGCGGGCGGTCTTTGACCGCAAGGCACGTATCGCACAGCTGGACCGCCTGGCAGAGGCCGTCAAACGGAACGAGGACAAAATCATCGCGGCTTGCGCGGCTGATTTTCGCAAACCCGCCGAAGAAGTGAAACTGACCGAGATCTTTCCTGTGCTTCAGGAAATCCGGCACACCAAACACCATCTGAAGTCGTGGATGCGCCCCAAACGGGCGCGCGCCACTTTGGGGGTGTTTGGCACCAAGGCACGGGTTCGCCCCGAGGCCAAGGGTGTATGCCTGATCATCGCGCCCTGGAATTATCCGGTGAATCTTTCGCTCGGGCCGCTGGTTTCGGCAATCGCGGCCGGCAACAGCGCCATTATCAAGCCGTCCGAAATGACACCGAATGCGGCCCAGGTCATCACCGACATCGTGGAAGAGGCGTTCACACCGGATCTGGTCAAGGTCATCGAAGGCGATGCCTTGGTTTCCCAGGAGCTTCTGTCACTGCCCTTCGACCACATATTCTTCACGGGCAGCCCGGCGATCGGCAAGGTCGTGATGGAGGCGGCGGCAAAAAGCCTGACATCGGTCACTCTGGAACTTGGTGGCAAGTCGCCCACTATCGTCGGGCCCAACGCCAATATCAAAAAGGCCGCGCGAAACATCGTCTGGGGCAAGTTCTCAAACAACGGTCAGACCTGTATCGCCCCCGATCATGTGTATGTGCACCGCGATGTATCGGCCGCGTTCAAGACCGCGCTTCAGGCCGAGATCGGTCGGGTCTATGGGAAAACGCCCGAGGCACAAAAAGCAACGCCCGACTATTGCCGGATCGTGAACGATAGGCATTTTGACCGGCTGCGCAACCTGATCGAGGATGCCCGTGCCAAAGGCGCAAGTATCCTTCAGGGCGGTCAGACCGATGCGGGCCAGAACTTCGTTGCCCCGACGCTGATTTCCGAGGTTTCGGATGATATGGAAATCACTCAGGAAGAGCTGTTCGGGCCAATTTTGCCGATCATCGAATATGTTGATCTGGACAAAGTTATCGACAAGATCAACGCAAACCCCAAGCCCCTTGCTCTTTATATCTTCGACAAAAGCAAGGACTTCGCTGACCAGATTATCACGCGCACCTCTTCGGGCGCCGTGGGCGTAAACCTTACAGTGGTGCATTTCCTGCACCCGAACCTGCCATTCGGCGGCGTCAACAACTCCGGCATCGGGGCGGCCCATGGCGAATACGGCTTCAAGGCCTTTTCGCATGAAAAAGCCGTTCTGGAGGAAAATCACTCCATCACTCACATGCTTTTCCCGCCTTACACGGGCTTTGTACGCCGCCTCATAAACATCGTGGTCCGGGTGCTTGGATAACAGCCGCCCGGAACCAATAGGGAGAGAAGAAATGTACGACTATATCATCGTCGGCGCCGGATCCGCCGGTTGCGTTCTGGCCAACCGGTTGTCTGCAAACCCGGCAAAACGCGTCGCGCTTATCGAAGCGGGCCCAAAGGATAAGAACCCCCTGATTCACATGCCAGTGGGGATCGCATTGTTGGCCAATAGCAAAAAGCTGAACTGGGCATTCGATACCGAACCACAAGAACATTTGAATGGCCGTAGACTGTTCTGGCCTCGTGGCAAAACACTGGGCGGGTCGTCGTCCATCAACGCCATGGTCTATATCCGCGGGCACAAGGCCGATTACGACTACTGGGCGTCCGAGGCAGGCACGGATGTCTGGGGCTGGGACCGCATGACAGACCTGTTCAAGCGGATCGAAGACAACCATCGGTTCGGAGCAACCGATAGTCATGGTAAGGGCGGCGAGCTTTCCGTGAGCGAGCTGAAAACCGTGAACCCTTTGAGCCGCGATTTCGTACAGGCTGGGCGCGAACTGCAGATCCCCCACAACGGCGATTTCAACAGCGCCGAACAAGAGGGCCTGGGCATGTATCAGGTCACGCAAAAGGACGGACGGCGCTGGAGTTCGGCGCAAGCCTTTCTCCGTGGGGCTGAGTCCCGTTCCAATCTTGAAGTCATCACCGAAGCCCGGGTGACCCGCGTCGTCATGGAAGAAAAGTCCGCAACGGGTGTCACCTTGCGGCAGGGCGGCGAATATCGCCAACTGCGTCTCAATGCCGGCGGCGAGGTGATCCTGTCTGGCGGGGCCGTGAATTCGCCTCAACTTCTCCTTCTGTCCGGTATCGGGGATGCCCAAGAAATTAAACGGCATGGTCTAGCCGTCGTTCACGACCTTCCCGAGGTTGGCAAGAACATGGCCGACCACCTCGATGTAACGATTATGCATGCTGCTAGCTCACGGCGCCCGATCGGTGTCGCGCCCAGCTTTCTGCCGCGTGGCATTGGTGGTTTGCTTTCCTACATCTTCAGACGTAAAGGGTTTCTCACGTCAAATGTTGCGGAAAGCGGTGGGTTCATTAAGTCGTCCCCTGACCGCGATAGGCCGAATGTTCAGTTTCACTTCCTGCCCACATATCTGAAAGATCATGGCCGCAAGATCGCTTTTGGTTATGGCTATACGCTTCACATCTGCGATCTTTTGCCCAAGAGCCGCGGCTATATTGGCCTCAAAAGCCCGGATCCTATGGACGATCCTCTGATTCAGCCGAATTATCTTGGCGATCCGGAAGATATGGGAACGATGATTGCAGCCTTCAAAGCTGGGCGCAGGATACTCGAAGCGCCGGCAATGTCTGCGCACAGCAAATACGAAGTGCACCCCGGTAAATCCGTACAGACCGACGATGAGATCGCGGCATTCATTCGGGAAAGCGCAGAAACAATCTATCATCCGGTTGGTACATGCCGAATGGGTGCGGACAAGGATTCTGTGGTCGACCCCGAGCTTAAGGTTCGCGGTGTATCTGGGCTGCGAGTGGTGGACGCATCCATCATGCCAAGCCTTGTCGCTGGAAACACCAACGCCCCGACCATGGTCATCGCTGAGAATGCGGCCGAGATCATTCTGGGGCAGGTGCGTATTTTTGACAGGAGTCGTTCAGTTGCCTGAACTTTATGATGAAAAGCGAAAAACAGTCCGGTGTCAGGGGGCGATGGGGTTTATTGTAAGAAGCTTCGAGCAGTTTCAGAACGGCACGATTCCAACCCAAAATTCAAGTTCTGAAGAGGAAGCCAAATGCGCGGACAGATGATGGCTATGCCACTGACCATTCATTCACTGATCGACCACGGAGCTCGCTACCACGGCGACACCGAGATTGTGTCGGTGGAAACAGATGGCACAAAGACTAAGACGAACTGGAAAGGTATTTCTGACAGATCCCGGCAGCTCGGCTCGGCGCTGACAAAGATGGGGCTCTTCAAAGGGGATCGCGTGGCGACGATCGCGTGGAACAATGCGCGGCATCTAGAATGCTACTTTGGCATTTCCTGCTGTGGAATGGTATGTCACACGATCAATCCGCGCCTTTTCCCGGAACAGCTTGTCTATATCATCAACCACGCGAAAGATCGGGTCATCTTTTTTGACAAGACGTTCCTGCCGATCATTGAGGGGATCAAGGAGAAGCTGACGACTGTCGATACCTTCGTTCTTATGTCCGTGCGTGATGAAAAAGCAGCAAGAAAAATCCCCGGACTTGTGTTCTACGAGGACTTCCTGGCCTCGGGCGACGAAAACGCCGATTGGGTGGATGTCGATGAGAATGATGCATCCAGCCTTTGCTATACTTCCGGGACTACAGGAAACCCCAAGGGCGTTCTGTATTCGCACCGCTCTACGGTGTTACATTCGTTGGGCGCGGCCCTTCCCGATACGCTGAACATTTCAGCACGCGAAGTGATGATGCCCGTGGTTCCGATGTTCCACGTCAATGCCTGGGGCATCCCATATGCTGCTGCGATGGTCGGCGCAAAGCTGGTCCTGCCTGGTCCGGGACTTGATGGTGACAGCCTTACACGGCTCATCGACGACGAAGGCGTGACGGTCGCGCTTGGTGTTCCTACAATCTGGCAGGGGCTTCTCGCATCGCTCGACAAACTCGGCTCCAAAGCCGAAACCCTCACACGGACAGTGGTCGGTGGGTCGGCTTGTCCCCC
Organism: Henriciella sp.; assembly: GCF_029936995.1. Lineage (GTDB taxonomy): Bacteria > Pseudomonadota > Alphaproteobacteria > Caulobacterales > Hyphomonadaceae > Henriciella. The sequence continues at coordinate 1,728 of NZ_JAPYRE010000007.1, read as the reverse complement.
GTCGATGATCGCCGAATTCCGCGACAAATATGGCACCGAAGTCGTGCACGCCTGGGGCATGACCGAAACCTCGCCTCTCGGGACCGCGAATGCCTTGCTGGAACGCCATGCAGGCATGACCGAGGAAGAGCAGGCGAAAGTGCGAGAAAGCCAGGGCCGCCCGCCCTATGGCGTGGAACTCAAGATCGTTGACGATGAAGGCAGCACACTTCCCGAGGATGGGGCGGCGCAAGGCAATCTTCGCATTCGCGGCCATTGGGTCGTAGACAGCTACTTTTGTGCGGAGCCGGGCACGACTTTGGCATCCGATGGATGGTTTGAAACCGGCGATGTGGCCTCGATTGATGCCGATGGGTTCATGACGATCCGGGATCGCTCCAAGGACATCATAAAATCTGGCGGCGAATGGATTTCCACCGTCGAACTTGAGGGCATCGCGGTCGGTCATCCCGGTATCGTGGATGCCGCCGCAATCGCGGCAAAACATGAAAAATGGGACGAACGGCCGGTCCTTGTCGCGGTCAAGGCACCAGGAGCAAAAGTGTCAGAGAAGGATTTGATTGCCTTCTTTTCTGACAAAGTCGCCAAATGGCAGATCCCGGATACGGTCGTTTTTGTGGATGAGCTTCCACGAAACGCAACCGGTAAGGTGCTGAAGAACAAGCTGCGGGAAGCCTATGGGGACGTGCTTCTGGCGTAGCCTGAAATCAGGCAAGCGGGTTTGCGGATCGCATGTTCCGCCTGTTTGCGACCGCGCATAGGGCGCGAAAAAACGACCAAAAGGGAGGAATAAATGAAACAATCTAATGTAAAATCCAAGGGGCCTTTTGCCTCGAAGTTTGTGTTAATCACGATGATCGGTGGCTTTTCGTCGTTCAGCGTCGCAAATGCGGAACCGCTTTACTCCAAGGGCGACTGGCTTTTTGGCCTGAATGCGGCGAAAGTATTCACGAACGAAACGTTGGATTCAATCAGCGCGGGCGGTGCGCCAATACCCGGGGCTGGTGTCAATATCACCGATGACACCACGCTGAGTTTCGACGTTTCCTATTTTTTGAATTCATCTGTAGCGTTGAACTTCTTTGGTGGTTTGCCTGCCAGCGCTAATCTTGCAGGGAGCGGCAGTTTGGCAGGACTGCCTGTTGGAGAGACGGAATATGGCCCTGCTGTTTTGTCGCTTCAATATCACTTTTCGACTAATTCATCCGTTAGCCCTTATGTTGGTGCCGGTATCGCTCGAATCTTGTTTCTGGAAGAACAAGGGGATGCACTCGCGGACTTCGACTTGAAAGACGCCTGGGCGCCCGCTGTCCAAGTTGGAATGCGCTATCAAATGAGCGATAATTGGTTTGCTAATGCCGATATACGTTACACGCCATTCGAAACAGATATCTCTGGGACACTCGGCGGGGCGCCGGTCAGAGGCAAGATTTCGGTGGACCCAACAATTCTCAACATCGGTATTGCCTACCGGTTTTAAGCTATTATTGCTAGAAGAGCTGGCAAGGAAAGTGAGTAACAAAACCTCGAAAAGCAAGCTCTTGGAGATGTGAGGAAACGGGCCCGACCTCAGAACGAAGCGGACACGGATTGCGTGACTGACCTGAGCCCCACGCGTCCCTCACTCATTTCGAGAGTCTAGCCCTTTCTGAACCGCTCCCAAAATTGCCCTTATTCGGGGCTGGAGTTTTTGGCGCTTCCTCACCTTAGCGGGCTGGTTTCGCCGAG
>NZ_JAPYRE010000006.1 GCF_029936995.1 Henriciella sp. | reverse complement strand
CATGAACGCCGCGAGGAAGTCATCCAGTATGTCTATCGCCGCTACGGCCGCCACAGGGCGGCGCTGACAGCAACTGTTATATGCTACCGCCCGCGCTCGGCGGTACGGGAGGTCTGCAAAGCAATCGGCCTGTCGGAGGATATCGCTTCGGCGCTGGCCGGAACGATCTGGGGCAGCTGGGGCACGGATATCGATACAAAACAGATCCGTCAGGCCGGGCTCGACCCAGACAATCTGACGATCCGGCGCGCCATCATCCTGACGCGTCAGCTGATCGGGTTTCCACGGCATCTCTCCCAGCATGTCGGCGGCTTCGTGCTGACGCGTACCCCGCTGGTCGAGACCGTGCCGATCGGCAATGCAGCGATGGAGGAACGCACCTTCATCGAATGGGACAAGGACGACATCGATGCGCTCGGCCTGATGAAGGTCGATGTCCTCGCCCTCGGCATGCTGACCTGTATCCGCAAGGCATTCAATCTCCTGAAGCTGCACAAGAGGATCGCGCATACGCTCGCCAGTATCCCGCCAGATGACAGTGCGACCTATGACATGCTGTGCGAGGGGGACTCGCTTGGGGTTTTCCAGGTGGAGAGCCGGGCGCAGATGAACATGCTGCCGCGGCTGCGACCGCGGACCTTCTATGATCTCGTCATCGAAGTGGCGATTGTCCGGCCCGGACCGATCCAGGGGGACATGGTTCATCCCTATCTGCGCCGGCGCAAGGGGCTTGAGAAAGTGAGCTATCCCAGTCCTGCCCCGGAAGAAGGGCCGCCTGACGAGCTGGAGCGTATTCTTTCGCGCACGCTCGGCGTCCCGCTTTTCCAGGAGCAGGCGATGCAGATCTCGATCGATGCGGCGCATTTCTCGCCCGACGAAGCCAATGGCCTGCGCCGCGCCATGGCGACATTCCGCAAGGTCGGCACGATCCAGAATTATGAAGAGATGATGGTCTCGCGCATGGCTGCGCGCGGGTATGAGCGCGCCTTTGCCCAGCGCTGTTTCGACCAGGTGAAGGGGTTCGGCGAATATGGCTTTCCGGAAAGCCATGCTGCGTCATTTGCACTACTGGTCTATGTCTCCTCCTGGCTGAAGTGCCACCATCCGGATGTCTTTTGCGCCGCGCTTCTGAACAGCCAGCCCATGGGCTTCTATGCACCGGCCCAGATCGTGCGCGATGCGCGTGAGCATGGTGTCGAGGTGCGCGCCGTGGATGTGAACCTGTCGGACTGGGACAATATTCTTGAGCCCGCTGAAGGCGGAAACTACGCGGTCCGCCTCGGCTTCCGGCAGGTCGACGGCCTGCGTGAGGACGAAATGGAAGCGCTTATGGCGGCCCGCGGAGCAGGCTTTGAGCGGCCGGAAGATATTCGCCCCCGTGCGGGTATCAGCCGCAGGGCCATTGAATTGTTGGCCGCTGCCGATGCTTTCCAGTCCATGGAACTGGACCGGCGCAGCGCTCTCTGGACTGTGCGAGGTGAGGCACCTGGCCAAGCCCTCCCGCTCTTTGCCGCGGCCAATACAGCCGAGCAAGGCCAGGAAGATGCCACCCGGCTGCCCCATATGCCAATGTCTGAGCATGTCCTGCAGGACTACCAGACGACACGCCTCTCGCTGAAAGATCACCCCATGAGCTTCCTGCGGGAACGCTATAAAGGCTTTGGTCTGATGACCACGCAGGAGGCGGTCGCCCAGCGAAACGGGGCCCGTGTACGAACAGCCGGCGTTGTGCTGGTGCGTCAGCGGCCCGGCTCAGCCAACGGGGTCTACTTCGTTACACTAGAAGATGAAACAGGCATCGCGAATACCGTCATCTGGCCGCGGACCGGCGAGCTATACCGGGCCGCGCTTATGAGTGCGCGGATCATGTTGATCAATGGCCGCGTCCAGAGGGCTGACAATGTCACCCATATCGTGGCGGCCCAGCTGATCGACCTGACCAGTGACCTGAACCTGCTAACGGAAGACGCCCAGAACGACCCGCTCAGGCATACAGTGGCCAGAGCGGATGAGGTTCGCCGGCCTATACCCGAGTGGAAAAGCCAGCCCGGTGGGCGCCATCCCCGCAGTGCTCGGATAATTCCTGCGAGCCGGGATTTTCATTGAACGTCTGATTGCATAATGCATTTTTTGGGAAAGCAGATCAGCAGCTATATATCTGGCTCTCACGGGATGATCCGCTATTCTGTGAATTTGCTTTTGCGGTTATCTTCCCTTTGCGACGTTCCCTCAATTCAAACGTGGGACCGACCGGGTCTCCGGCCAATGAAGACAAGCAGAACATATCAGCAATCCAATTCACGCTGTTGCTCTGCTTCAAAGAGCAAAGAGACCAAAGAACGATGCAATGCGGTCAGGCGAAGAACCACAATGCCGACCTCGTAGAATATCGTCACATGCAGCCAGCCAGAAAGGTGGCTTGCCGTCGGAAGACGGAGACGAGTTTGTATTTGTCTCTCAACACCGCCACGCAGCCCAGCGCTTTGGAATTCGCTTCTTATAACAGAGAATCAGTCAACGCTGGTGCCATGCCTGCGGATCTCGACGCAGACATGGCCGTTGTAGCGGCCTCAGGCAGCAGGCTTGATGTCGACGAGCTTCAGCCCGAAATGCAGATCCTCGCCCGCCAGGGGGTGATTGCCATCGGCCGTGATCGTCTCTTCATTTACTGAAACGATCGTGAGGTTTACTGTAGAGCCGTCCTGCTGCTGGGCGGCCAGCGTCATGCCGGGTTCGGGAGTGTTGTCATCCGGCAGCTGCGCGCGTGGAATGTCGATGATCATCTCTTCACGGCGCGGGCCAAAGGCATTGTCAGAGCTTACCGTGACCGAGCGTTCGCCGCCGACTTCCATACCGTCAAGAGCGGTTTCGACCTCCGGGAATATCTCGGCACTGCCAATGGTAACCGATACTGGCGCGTCTTCTTCGGTTTTTCCGACGACCCGGCCATCGGCTGTTTGAACGGTGTAATCTATAAGGACGGTATCGCCCGTTTTTGCGGCTTGCATGATGAAATCCTATCGAAGGTGAATAAGGTCAGGCGCGTCAGGGACGACGCCACAGGCGCTTTATACTTCGCGCCCATGACCCGCACTCGTCGCAATCCGTGCGCTGGCTGTCAAATTCACGTCTGCGCCCGGTATTTTCAGGCGAAACTTGCTGGGCGAAGTTGGCAATTCCAAGGTCGCAGGCATTGCCTATGCGGCCACAGGGTGCTCCTCTCTGCTATCTATATTCTGAAACACGCCAAGGGAGAGAAAGCCAATCATGCCCGCTATCTCGATGACGACTGACGAAATATCCGACTATATCGCCCAGGCCGGACGGGATGCCTGGAAGGTGCCCGACGTTCCGGAGCACACCCAGCGCCGCAGCATCGGGAAAGTCGGCATCATAGGCGCAGGCACGATGGGCGGTGGCATTTCCATGAACTTCGCCACAGCCGGTATCCCGGTCGTGATCCTCGAGCAGAAGCAGGAAGCCCTTGATCGCGGGCTTTCCGTCGTGCGCGGCCATTATCAGCGCAGCGCCGACAAGGGCCGGTTTCCCCAGGACGAGGTCGAAGCACGTATGGCCCGGCTGACAGGCACGCTGGACATGGAAGATTTCGCAGATTGCGACCTGATCATCGAAGCGGTGTTCGAAGACATGGAGCTGAAGAAGAAAATCTTCGCCGACCTGGACCGCATCATGAAACCGGGCGCCATTCTTGCGACCAACACCTCAGCCCTCGACATCAATGAGATCGCAAGCGTCACCAAGCGCCCGGAAGATGTCATCGGACTACACTTCTTTTCGCCTGCGAATGTGATGAAGCTACTCGAAATCGTCCGCGCAAATCATACGGCCGACGATGTGATTGCAACCTGCATGGACCTGGCGAAAACAATCAACAAGATCGCCGTACTCGTTGGTGTCTGCCCCGGCTTTGTCGGCAACCGCATACTGTTCGCGCGTCAGGCGCAGGCCCAGAAACTCCTGTATCGCGGAGTCATGCCGTGGGATGTGGATGCTGCCCTTAACGCATTTGGCTTCCGGATGGGGCCATACCAGATGTCCGATCTGGCCGGCCTAGATATCGGCTGGAAAAAAGGCGCTAAGACAAACAACCCGATCCGAGATGCCCTCTGCGAGCTTGACCGGCGGGGCCAGAAAACGGGCGCAGGATATTACGACTATGACGAGAGCCGCCAGCCTGTTCCCTCAGATATAACCGCGAAGATCATCAAGGACGTTACCGGCGTCGAGGCCGGAAACGCACCGGACCGGGACGAGATAATCGCAACCTGCATTCACCCGATGATCAATGAGGGTCTTAAAATCCTCGAGGAAGAAAAGGCCCAACGTGCCTCGGACATCGATATTGTCTGGCTCAACGGCTATGGCTGGCCAGCCGACAAGGGCGGCCCGATGCTCTATGGTGACATGGTCGGTGCGGAGACCGTTCTTGCGACGATGGAACGGCTTGGCGCGGATGATGAACGTTTTGCCCCATGTGAGACGTTGAAGCGTCTCGCCAAGGAGGGTGGCCGGTTCACAGACGTACAGCCAGGCTGATGAAGGCGTCTACCCAACGCCTGGCCGGGGAGTATGACTACATTGTCGTTGGTGCCGGGTCGGCAGGCTGCGTCGTAGCAAACCGCCTGTCGGCCGACCCGGCCAAACGGGTCCTGCTGCTTGAGGCGGGCGGACAGGACAACTGGGTCTGGTTCCACATCCCCGTGGGGTACCTTTTCGCCATAGGTAACCCGCGCGCAGACTGGATGTTCAAGACGACCCCGCAACCCGGCCTCAATGGCCGTGCGCTCGACTATCCGCGCGGCAAGGTTATCGGAGGGTCGTCTGCGATCAACGCCATGATCACGATGCGCGGACAGGCAGCAGACTATGAAGCCTGGCGCGACAGCGGCCTGCCCGGCTGGGGCTGGGAAGATGTCTTGCCCTTTTTTCGCGACATAGAGGACCATTATCTCGGTGAGAGTGAGATGCATGGTTCTGGCGGTGAATGGCGGGTCGAACCGCCGCGTGTCCGCTGGAAAATCCTCGATGCAGTCCGCGATGCGGCAGAAGAGATGGGCATTCCGAAGATCCCTGATTTCAATACAGGCGATAATGAGGGATCAGGATATTTCCATGTTAACCAGAAAGCCGGCCGTCGCTGGTCTTCGGCACGCGGCTTTCTCAAGCCCGCGCTGAATCGCGAGAACCTGAGGCTGGAAACTGGCGCCCTCACGGAAACACTGACACTTGAGAACGGTCATGTCACGGGCGTCAGCTTCAGTAAAAACGGACAAAGCTTCACCGCGAAAGCCAATGCAGAAGTCATTCTCTGTGCTGGCGCGGTCGGAAGTCCGCAAATCCTGCAGCGGTCCGGTATCGGACCGGGGGCCGTTTTGGCTGAGGCGGGTGTCGAGACCATAGTGGACCTGCCGGGCGTCGGCGCCAACCTTCAGGATCACCTCCAGCAACGGGCGATCTACAAGGTCTCTGGAACCCGGACACTCAATCAGAGCTATTATGCACTTTTTGGCAAAGCCAGTATGGGGCTGGATTATATCTTCCGCCGCCGCGGCCCGTTGACCATGGCACCGTCACAGCTTGGAATATTCACACGCTCCGATCCAGACCGGGAGAGAGCGAATATCCAGTTTCACGTCCAACCTCTCTCGCTCGACAAGTTTGGCGACCCGCTTCACCGCTTCCCTGCGATCACTGTTGCAGCGTGTAACCTCTCTCCAACATCGCGCGGAAATATACATATTTCCTCGCGTGAGCCGGAAGCTGCCCCTATTATCAATCCGAATTATCTGGACACCGAGGAAGACCGCCGTGTCGCGGCGGACGCAATCCGTGTCACGAGACGGTTGATGGAGCAGACAGCGCTCAAGCGGTTTGGCCCTGAAGAGTTCGTTCCCGGCCAGGCGGCGAATGGCAAAGACCTTTCAGAAGTCGCCGGAGACATAGGCACCACGATCTTCCATCCGGTGGGAACAGCGAAAATGGGAACTGATAGCGACCCGATGGCGGTCGTCGACGCCACGCTTCGCGTCCATGGGATCGGAGGCCTTCGGGTGATCGATGCATCCGTCATGCCTAGCATTCCCTCAGGCAACACGAACACGCCCACCATCATGATTGCAGCCAAGGGAGCGGCCATGATTGGGCAATAGGCGCGTCGCGCCGCTTGCTTGCTGGCGCAGCAGCCGCCATTTCAAACAGTGGGAAAAGACACGACGCGCTCTATCAGCCAGGCGGTCCCGGCCACACCAATGAAATAGGCTGCAAGTGTGCGGCAGGCCTGTTGTGCGCGTTGCATGAGCATCCAGAGGCCGCCGGCAATGGCAATGATGAAAGCCACGAAGACAAGCTGCCCGGCCTCCACACCGAGATTAAACAGGAGCAGCGCCCAGACTTCCTGATTCTCCGGCAGTCCAATCTCCGAGAGTGCCCCGGCAAAACCGAACCCGTGTATAAGCCCGAAGCCAAATGCGATCAGCCAGGGCACACGGCCTGTCAGGGCTTCACGCCCGGCTTGAAGCGCCAGGGCCTCACGCCCGAGTAGAATGATGCTCAGTGCGATCACAGCTTCCACAGGTGGTCCCGGCAGGGTGATCCCGGCGAGCGTCGACAGGGCCAGCGTGATCGAGTGCGCGACCGTGAAAGCCGTGATTGTCGCAAGCAGCTGGCGGGGCCGGACAACGAGGCAGAGCCCCAGCACGAAGAGAAGGTGATCGAAGCCGAAGATGATGTGTTCGACGCCAATCCTGAAATAGGCCAAGAGCGGAGCTGCGTTCCGGGAGGTGCCAAGATCGAAGACAGCCTCAGTCGGGCGCAGGACTGCCGAGATGGGAGGCTCGCCGGCACGGTTTATCTGGACGAACACATCCGTCAAAGTGCGGTCCAGACCCTCGATACGGATCTCTCCATCCGTCAGTGGACAGGTTATTTCCCACCGCTCTATGACCGCCGTGCCCGCGGCCTTGAGGCGTTTCTCCCCACTCTCGCAACCTGATGGGAACACCGGGGCCAGGCGCAGGCGGCGGCCATCCTTCAAGGGCTGCTTCCAGAGGACTTCGAAAACCCCGGGCTCGCCCTCGGCAAGTTCCAGATAGGCGGGATTGACCTCATGTGCGTTCGCCGGGCGTAAAAGCCCGGTGCCCAGCAGCATGATTAGGCACAGGACGCGCAGAAAGCTCATTCACTCGCACCGTCAGCGATCACGACATCGTACTGATCGACAATTGACTGGACTTCCTTCGCAGTGCGTTCACGCTGTCCTTGATTGCGCCAGTCGGCCTCCACAGCCGGGCGGATATCCTCAAGCGGGGGGCGGTAGGCGTCGGTTTGCTTGCGCACCCGCACCAGGTGAGTGCCAAGCGCAGACCGTACAGGTCCGTGCCAGGTATCTCCTGCTTCAAGCGCCTGAACGGCCTGCGTGAAGCCGCTTCCGAAAAGCCGGGTAATCTCACGGGCAGGCAACTCGCTGTACTCGCGCTGCAACATGAAGGGTTCGCCCAGGCTGCGCCAGTCAAAATCAGCGCCATTGTTCAGTTTATCGAGCGCATCTGAAATCTTCGGCGCCTCAGCGTCTGTGAAGAAGACATGCTGGAAAGACCATCTCGCAGGCTCGGCAAACCTGTCTTCATGCTCTTCAAGCCAGCTTTCCAGCACTTCGTCAGATGGCGGCTCCATCTCATCGAGATCAGACAACATGAAGCGCATTTTCTGCGCGAGCCTCCGCTCGATCACCGTATCGCCTTCGGCCATGCCGAGCTTGCGCGCCTCACGGGCAAGTGCCTGTTGCTCCACATGGTCAACGAGCATACCGCGCATATCGCGCTCGCCGGGCAGGCTGCCCGCCTCGACGGCATAAAGCTCAGCCAGGCGCTCGAGATCTGCCTGCGAGACCACGATCGTACTCTCAGCAGACCGGCCACGTTCACTGAGCCAGGCATGGCCGAGGAAAATCAGCCCGGCCAGCAGGACGAAATGAACCAGGGGCTCACGGACAAGACGATGCATCTATTTGCCCGGCGTATACCAGATGGGAGAAGTATAGGCGCGTTCCTGAAGCGTCTTTGGACGGTCCGGACGGGGCGGTGTACCGTTTTCAAGGGCTTCCCAGGTCGACCAGCGGCAGGTCGGGTTCTCCAGAACCCGGACATAATAGCTTGCCCGCTCTGACGGATCGAATGCCGGGTCGCTCCACATTGCCTTGAGCTCTGCAGCGCCGTCGCTCTGCGGTTCACACGTTGCAAGGTCAACGCTTGCACCATTGTCAGGGCAGCGATGTGTCTCGGGGTCGGGCTCGCCTTTATGGCAGGCAACGTCATAGACCTGTTCACCGGCCGCAGTCACCTTGACCACCTGAGCGCGCTGCAAGGGAGCAGCGTTCGCATCGCGCTGTGCCCAGACGAGGAAGCTCGGCGTGCTGCTGCCATCGCCGACAAGATCACCGCCCATTGTGATGCCCGTGTCATAAGCCTTTGAAACAAGGTCCGGATCGCTGACGAGACCGGGCTCGAAGTCCAGGCTCGCAAAAAACCGGACTTTCATGCGTGGCCCTGTCGTGGCGAAGGTTTCCTTGCGGCGGAAGGCATCGAAGATGGATTCACGAGTATTGGCTTCAGCCCACACCCCGGTCAGGCCGGCTGCAGACCAGCGGGAAAACCATTCATCCGCATTCCTCGTGATGGAGTTGTCCGGCTGCTCGTCCCAGCTTTTCGCTGGCGGAAACGGGATCGACCCCCTGGCGGCCGGCACACCATCTATAATACCGACCTTTGACCAGTAGTCGTCTTCGGCATAAGCGCCGCCGACGACATGACTGTCTGAAGCGCCCACCATGCCAAAGCGGAACGGGTTGAATCCCTCATCTTCCTCGAGTTCGAGACCACGGCGATAGGCCTGGCGCACATAGCTGCCATCCGTGGCCGACACATTGTAGCTGCCCAGCAAGCGGTCATAGATCTCGAAGTCGGCCCACTCATCATTTGGCGACAGATCAGGGTGGGTTTCCGATGTGCCCTTGACCTGAGTCACTTCCACAAGTGGTTCATTGCGCATGCGCTGGTCGGCATAGGCAGCAGACAGCGGCTCGCCCTCATAGGTTTCCAGCTTGAACATCTGGCCATCAGAGACATTCGGGTTATGGGGAATGGCAATCGACTCTATGCCATCGGCCCTCTGCTCATCCATCCAGTCCCAGAGGTCTTCCGGATTGGTCGAGTCGAGCGTGGAGAAAGCCCTGTCAGGTGCAGCGTCCCGGAAGAATACATTCCGGTGCAGGTTGCCACCGCCAAAGCCGGCATCGTCCGGCCTGGTGGTAACAGAGGTGTACTCATAGGCTGCAAAGGTCGTGAAGACGCCTGGCTCATAATACCGGTCGGCAGCTTCGATATTCTGCTGCCAGACCGATTTCATAAGCGGGCGGTCATACATCTCCTCGATCCGCTCGCCCGAGCGTACGGAGGAGCCAACCTCGTTAAAAGCTTCTGTGATTTTCTCGGGATCAGTCGAGAACATGTCTTTTGCGCGCGGCAGGTCGCTTAGCTCCGTGCCGGACGTATTCATGGCCGGAAGAATGCCGAGATATTCCGCATGGTCCGTGACAGCGTAGAAATCCAGCGGGCCACCGGCAATCGTCATGTCAAAGCCAGACGGGTGCTTGACCGTTTCGCCCCTGGCAAACCGGTAGGCATCATCGGCGGTGCGCCGGACATTGAAAATATAAGCATCGAAGCTGTTACGTGTGTGAATATGCAGATCACCGAAATAGGCGTTGCGGGTCTCAACGGGCTCGATCTCCGGTTTTTCTGCCTCTTCGATTGTGGCCTGCGCGTCAGCTGCGGGCTCAATCGTGCTGCCACCGCCCTGTTCGCCAGCCGAACAGGCCGCAGTTGCGAGCCCCATGGCCAGAATGGATAGCTGCTGTGTACGCAATTTCATCAATCCCTCCCTGATGGCCGGCTTATTCCTTGGCCCTTTTGTCCAGTTCTGTCTGGAGCTTTCTCGGAAAATAGCAGGATCGGATGGACAAGAATGTCAAATATGCGACATTCTTGTATGAGCGACCTTCCCGGCTTCAGGGTCACCCCCTTCCTCAGTGCGCTATCTGCCGACATGATCGCCCGACTGTCAGACGCCGGGTTTCGCCGGAAATTCCGCGATGGCCAGCTTGTCCACAGTCGTGGTGACACATTGCGCGGCATTTCCATTATCGAGACAGGCGGTGCCCAGGTCGGCATATATGGACCGGACGGCACTTTCATCCTGACGTCCTATCTCGGACATGGACACACGTTCGGCGAGTTCACGGTCTTTACCGAGCTTCCCCGAACCCATGATGTGTCCGCGGTGGGAGAGACCACTCTCCTCCAGATTTCGGCCAGCCGCTTTCTCGCCATCTGCGATGAAGAACCGGCCTATCAGAGAGCCTTGCTGGTCACTTCACTGGTGCGGGCCCACCGCCTTCTTGAAATGCTGGATGCGCTCCAGCGTCTGCCCTTGCTTGAGCGGACAGCGAAATTCCTGCTTCTTCTTTCCCCGGAAAACACCACAAGCCCGTTGTTGCGTTTCAGACAATCAGACCTAGCATCCAGCCTCGGCGTTTCGCGGGCTTCCCTGAACCGCGCGTTGGGCGAACTCTCAACCCTCAAACTTATTGAACCGGGCTACAGTCAGCTACAGATTATCGACAGGGAGACCCTGCAATCTTGGCTCTTGAGCCGGAGCTCCAAGCCCCGCTAAAAAGGAGATAATCCTGAGATATTCTACCGCGCAGGCACTTCAACCTGGAAAGGTGTCACAGGCACATCGGCCGAAGTGAACAGATTGCAAACTGGCGCATCTCCCCAGCAATAACGGATCTCGCGGGGATCGGCAGCCTTCTGCAAGTTCACAAGAACCTGCCTCCCCTCGATGCGGGCATCTGCCCAGGCGCAAACGCCGGACGTGTCGCAAACCTCAAACGCATTGGGGGCATTGGACCCGATCACCTTGTAGCGGCCTTCAGGAAGCGTGATCTTTATCGTGTTGCCGTCAAACGCGACACTTTGCGGCGAAGCGCCATCTTCATGCCCACTGGTCTGCTCCATCAGGATGCTCAGAATACGGCTGACGCGCTCTGCCACCAGCAGTTTGTTGGCGGGATGAATGTCTGTGCGGTCACCAGCATCCAGCGTGACAGCAAGACCGGTTTGCGGGTCAGACAGCGCCACTTTCCGTTGGGCCTCGCGGATGCCAGACCATCCGGAATCAACGGGCGTATCCGGCATGGCACCATAGACCGGCAACTGTACGATAACAACCGGCAGGTCCTTGCCGAAATAATCACGCCAAGTGTCCATCAGAGCTTGCAGCAATGGCTGGTATTCGTCTGCCCGGCCTACATTACTTTCACCCTGATACCAGATCGCAGCCTTGAGGCTTATTCCGGCAAGCGGCGCGATCATGGCATTCTGGATGGCCGTATAACCTGTGACAGTTTCCCAGGGCGGGCGCGGGCCGCCTGAATCCGGCTGGTGGACCACCCGGTATTGCCAGTCGTCACCAAGTGGCAGGGTGTTGCCATTCCCGAACTTCAACGCGATAGCTTCGCCCGGCCCCATCATGCCACCCTGCCCATAAGTGTTGAGCACATTGATCATGATCGTGTTGGAGCCAGGCTTCAGAATGCCTTGGGGGACATTATAGGTGCGATGGTCGCTCCAGCTCGATGTCGAGCCAATGAAGTGTCCGTTGACCCAGGTTGCATCTGTATCGTCGAACAGGCCCAGCGAAATTGACGCTGCTCCATCGGCCTGCGCTTCTGTGAGTTCGACCTCCCGGCTATACCAGAGCCGACCGTAATGATTTTCCGTCTCCGGGTCGTCATAGACCTTCCAGTCTGGAAAAGTTTCGGGAACCGGATTCCAGTCTGCATCTTCAGACGTGCTCGCCCAGGGCGTACTGCCATGCGCTTCCCGCCACCAGGATTCCCATGTCTCTCCAAAGCTTGCCATCGCTGCTTCCGGGTCTTTCCGGTAGCTTTCCAACAGGCCGAGCTGTGCGCCATGGATACCAAGCGGCTCCATCGCTTTGGCAGGTAACCATGCCTCAATCTGTGAACCTCCCCAAGACGCATCAATCAGGCCGACAGGCACATCACTGTCAGCACGCAGCTGGCGCCCTGTGAAATAACAGACGGCTGAGAAGTCTCGCACCACGTCAGGGCCTGAGACTGCCCAGCCAGCCCCATCGGGCAAATGCGCCTGCGGCGTAAGCGCGGTGCTTCTGGGGACGGTCAGCAGACGCAGCTTATCATCCTCGCTTCCGCTGACGGCAGCGTCAGGATTAAGCGCGCGGTAGACCGGGTATTCCATGTTGGACTGACCGGAGCATAGAAGCACATCACCGACCATGACATCGGTGAGTTCCAGCCGCCCGTCGCTGTCTTCCACGCTCAAAGTGTATGGTCCGCCGGCTGGTACTGGCTCCATCATTGCCTGCCAGCGGCCATCCTTGTCCGCCTGCGTCTGAAGGCTTCTGCCGGCAAAGGTGATATCGACAGCCGAACCGCCTGCCGCCAGACCGGCTAGTGAGACCGGTTTGTTTCGCTGGATAACGGCATGGTCGGTATAAGGCCGCTCAAGTGTGGGTTCAGCCTGTACCGGCTGTCCGGACACGAGCCCGAAAGCCAACGGGAAAAGCGCAGCGGCGGCAATCAGCGGTTTCGGGCGCATCAGTCCTATCCTTTAACAGACGGCCACCCGGCAACTGCCCGCCGGGTGGCCAAGTATCGTTGAAAACCCCGGAGGAAATGGATCAACAACGACCGTCAAGGCCTGGGTCAGACCTTGATTCCAGCTTTCTTCGCATCGGCCAGGAACGCATCGAGCCCCTTATCTGTAAGCATATGAGTAGCAAGCGAACGAATGACGGCAGGTGGTGCCGTGACGACATCCGCTCCGATGAGCGCGCACGCTTTCACATGCAGCGGATTGCGGATCGAGGCGGCAAGAATCTCGGTTTCGAAACCATAGTTGTCATAGATGGTGCGAATATCCCCGATCAACTCGGTGCCCTCGATATGAATATCGTCGAGCCGCCCGATAAAAGGCGAGATATAGCTCGCCCCGGCCTTGGCCGCGAGGAGCGCCTGATTGGCTGAAAAGCACAGTGTTACGTTCGTTCTGATGTTCTCTGCTGTCAGCTTCCGGCAGGCTTTCAAGCCCTCAAGCGTCAGCGGCAATTTCACCACAATATTCGAGGCAATTCCGGCAAGAGAGCGGCCCTGGCTCAACATGCCGTCTTCATCTGTCGCAATGACCTCGGCGCTCACAGGGCCATCAGTCACCTCGCAAATTTTCGCGACAACCTCCCGGAAGTCCCTGCCTGACTTACCGATCAGGCTCGGATTGGTGGTGACGCCATCGACGAGACCAAGCTCATGCAGGTCACGGATGGCATCCACATCGGCTGTATCGACAAAGAATTTCATGATCGCTCTCCTATTTCAGGCTGCGATTGATGAGATTTTCGAGATATTCCTGGCGCCCGGAGGTGTGCTTGCCATTGATCCCGGCTGAAGCGGCATGGTCTGCAATGCTCTCAAGGCTGGCATCATTGGCCAGCATCTTCCGGCCCAGATCGCCCTTCCAGCCGGCATAGCGCTCATCCTTGAAAGCCTGTATATCGCCGCGCTCGATGAGGTCTGCCGCGCTCAGAAGCGCACGAGCAAGCGCATCGGCCCCGCCAACATGCGCATAGACCAGATCGATCTCGTCGGAGCTCTGGCGGCGCACCTTGGCGTCGAAATTGAAACCGCCCGTATCGAAGCCGCCTGATGGCAGGAGCTCGATCAGCGCCTGCGTGATATCGCGGACATCCAGGTTGAACTGATCGGTGTCCCAGCCATTCTGATAGTTGCCCGTATTGATATCGATCGAGCCCATCATGCCGTGTGAAACGGCGGTTGCAACCTCGTGCGAGAAGCTGTGGCCCGACAGCGTCGAGTGGTTCGGCTCGATATTCACGTGGACCTCGCCCAGCAGATCGAAGCGGCGAAGGAAGCCGTGAATGGTCGCCACATCGAAATCATACTGGTGATACATTGGTTCGTGCGGCTTCGGCTCGATCAGGATCTTACCCTGAAAGCCGATCTTGTGCTTGTGCTCGACAACCATGCTCAGGAAGCGGCCAAAGTTTTCAAGCTCACGCGATAGGTCAGTGTTGAGCAGCGTGTCATAACCTTCACGCCCGCCCCAAAGGACATAGTTCGCCCCGCCGAGCTTATGAGTTGCCTCAAGACAGTCACGGATCTGGCGTATTGCACAGGCGGCAACTTCCGGGTCTGGATTGGTGAGCCCGCCCGCTGCATAGCGGGGATGCCCGAACAGTTTAGCCGTACCCCAGAGGAGTTTCACGCCTGTTTCTTCCTGATAGCGGGCAAGATTGTCGCTGGCGCGCTTGAAATTGTTCGATAGTGCGTCCGGCGTATCGGAGGCTTCCGTCACATCTTCATCGTGGAAACAGTAGAAGGGCAGGCCAAGGACCTTGAAGAAGTCGAAGGCGGCCGCCATGCGGGCATCGGCAGCGTCGCGGTCATTGGCCGGGTTCTGCCACGGGCGGTTGAACGTCCCGGCCCCGAAGACATCAAAGCCGTCCCAGCAGAAGGTGTGCCAATAGCAGACCGCCATGCGCAGATGGTCTTCCATACGCTTTCCGAGGACCTTCTGGTCCTTGTTGTAGAAGCGGTAAGCAAGCGGGTTGTCACTGTCAGGCCCTTCGAACGTGATGGGCGCCATGTCAGCGAAGGGGGACGGCTTACCCGGGACTGCATTACTATCTGCCATTTCAATCTCCTGTGAATTCCGGGGACAGCGCCTGATAGAGCCGCGTGAATTTCACGCGTTTCTCGTCCAGGCGGTCCATGTCGTTGTCTTGCGGCTCGATCACGTTGATTGCGCGCGGGGCAGCAAAAGCCTCGTCAATCGCACCCTTGACCTGTGAGAAGCGGGCCAGCCGGGCGGCCCCCAGTGCAGGACCGGTTGCGGCCCCGTCGCGATACACGAGCGGGCGCTTGAGAACGCCAGCGAGAATGCGCCCCCAATAGGAAGATTGTGAGCCACCGCCAATGACCGAGATCGAATGCACATCAATTCCTGAGGCCAGCAGTGCGTCGAAGCCATCCGCCATGCCAAAAGCAACACCTTCAAGCACGGCCTGAGCCACCTGCCCTTTTGAGGAGTCGTGACCAAGTCCGAACAGAACACCACTCGCATGCGGGTTGTTGTGCGGCGTACGCTCACCCGAAAGATACGGCAGGAAGACTTCCTCACATGCGATTTTTGCATCCTGGCTGGCCAGGTTGATCAGCTGCTCAGCCGTCTTCGTGCCGGTTAACTGGCAGGCCCAGTCAAGGCAGCTTGCCGCGCTTAACATGACTGACATCAGGTGCCAGCGCTCCGGCAAAGCGTGGCAGAAAGCGTGGGCTGCAGAGCCCGGATTGGAGCGGAATTCTGTTCCGGCAACGAAAATTACACCTGATGTGCCGAGAGACAGGAGCGCGTCGCCTTCGTCAACAATGCCGGCACCCACGGCGCCCGCCGCGTTGTCGCCGCCGCCAGCTATAACGGGTACACGGTCCATCCCCCAGGCTTCAGCTGCTTCGCGGCGGAGTATGCCGGTCTCTTCAATGCCCTCATAAAGTTCCGGCATCTGGTCAGTTGTCAGTCCGCAGGCTTCGAGCAGCGGTTCGTGCCATTTGCGTCCGGCAACATCCATCCAGAGCGTGCCAGCCGAGTCCGACATGTCGGAGGCAAGCTCACCGGTCATCCGTAGGCGGACATAGTCTTTCGGCAGGAGAACCTTGGCGGTCCTGGCGAACACTTCCGGCTCTTGCTGGCGCACCCATTCGAGCTTTGGCGCCGTGAATCCCGGCATGACGAGGTTGCCGCCCCTGGACACAAATTCAGGCTCACGCACTTGCAGGTCCGCCGCTTCGGCATGGCTACGACCGTCATTCCAGAGGATTGCGGGACGAAGAGGTGTCAGGGAGTCGTCGAGCAGCGTCGCCCCATGCATTTGCCCGGACAGTCCAATGGCGCGTACGCCGTGTCTATGCTTCACGCTGAGGCCAGCGATGGCCATGTTGGTTGAGGTCCACCAGTCCGCTGGATTCTGTTCAGACCAGAGCGGTTTCGGCCGTGAAATCGGGACCTCTGCACTACTGGAATCAACCACCGCGCCGGCCTCGTCCATCAGGACGGCTTTCACACTCGATGTACCGATATCAATTCCCAGAAACATACGTTCCGGCTTCCTTGCCCTCTGCCGGCATAATGAGCGCCGGTTTTTTGTCTTTATATTGATACCGCTAACATCACAAAGAGTGGTGGACAATAGCCCGACGGATTATTTTGCGATGGGTCCTGGGTATTCTGCCTGTCATGATGATCTCAAATCACTCAATCTCCTCACTGGACCGCAAACTTGATGCTTATCGGGAAAAAGTCTTTGACGTAGACGAAACGTGCGGTAGCCTCGAAATGATAGCCCTAACATTGAGGCTGCTAAAGAACCAGAAAGAGTCCTCATTTGAGGAACGGGAGGAGACATGACGGATACCACAACGGCGAAAAGCCGTTTCGAGGGTGATTTTGCCTTTGTTCTGCTGATCAGCTGCGTCGCGACCATCGGCGGCTTCCTGTTCGGCTTCGACAGCGGCGTGATCAACGGAACGGTGGACGGATTAAGCGCGGCTTTCAACTCGGATGCCGCCGTGACAGGCTTCAATGTCGCATCCATACTTCTGGGCTGTGCGGTTGGCGCTGCAGCCGCCGGTAAACTCTCCGACATGTTCGGCAGGCGCACGATGATGATCGCTGCGGCGATCCTTTTCATCATAAGCGCCTGGGGGTCGGGAATTTCGGGCTCCTCGCTTGAATTCGTTATCTACCGGATCATCGGTGGGCTGGCCGTTGGCGCCGCAAGTGTCATGGCGCCCGCCTATATTTCCGAAGTCGCCCCAGCCCACATGCGCGGACGCCTGTCCTCTATCCAGCAGGTTGCGATCATTTCAGGCCTGTTCGTAGCTTTCCTCAGTAATTTCGTGATCGCCAATGCAGCAGGTTCTGCCTCCAATGAATGGATGTGGGGCTTCGAGGCATGGCGCTGGATGTTCTGGATCGAGCTTATTCCAGCCGGTATCTTTTTCGTGGCGCTGCTCGCGATCCCGGAAAGCCCGCGCTATCTCGTAGTGTCCGGGAAGAAAGAAGTTGCCCAGAATATTCTCGTACGGATATCGGGGCAGAACCGTGCCGCCGGCAAGGTCACGGAAATCGAAGAATCACTTGCCCGTGACCATCAGCCCCGCATCGCCGATATCTTTCGTGGCGGGTCGATCCTTCGCCCGATCATCTGGGTCGGTATCGGCCTGGCCGTATTCCAGCAACTCGTCGGCATCAACGTTGTCTTCTATTACGGTGCTGTGCTCTGGCAGGCCGCAGGTTTCACAGAAAGCGACGCACTGGCCACGAATGTGCTGTCGGGAGCACTAAGTATCGGGGCCGTGGCTGTGGGCCTTCTTCTGATCGACAGGATCGGACGGAAACCCATGCTGCTTATCGGCTCGATCGGCATGGCCATCACACTCGGCCTTGTTGCTTTCTCATTCTCAACCGGCGCGCTTGTGGATGGCAGCCTGAAGCTATCAACCTCCATGGCCCTGCTCGCGCTGATTGCGGCCAATGCCTATGTGATGTTTTTCAATTTCTCCTGGGGACCGGTCATGTGGGTCATGCTGGGCGAAATGTTCCCGAACCAGATCCGCGGCTCCGGCCTGGCTGTTGCAGGCTTTTTCCAGTGGATCGCGAATTTCCTGATCACATGGAGCTTCCCGGTCTTGCTGGCTGCACCTGCAATCGGGCTCACCGGGGCGTATGGCCTGTATACTGCTTTCGCGATCATCTCGATCTTCTTCGTTGTCTGGGCCGTGAAGGAGACCAAGGGCAAGGAACTGGAAGACATGCAAGGCTAGACTGCTTCATTCCGCGCTTCATAAAGGACGGCAGGGGCTTGGCTTCTGCCGTCTTTTTTCATGCCCCGCGCGGGCCACGCTGGAAGAATGTGTTAAGCGTCAACCGCCCGGTGCGCGGATCGTCAGACAGCGGCAAGTCCTCCGGAATAAGCCCGGAATGCAACAAGTTGCCGCGATAGACCAGGATACGGTTGAACGTGCAGGCATAGTCGCGAACACGCTCGAAATGCGGCGAGGCCCCCGGATAGCGCGCTGGCGGCTCGCCTGTCTCAGCCAGCTCTGTTTTCAGGGATTCAGTATATCCGGCATGACGTTCAGCCGTGAGCGATTCATAACCTGTCGCGACATGCCTGAAGAACCCCGTCCCCCCGGTTTCAGGCCCGCAAAGATAGTGCAGAATCGCGACGAGATCCGGGCTCGTCCCGTCGATATGCGGCAGGCGCTGGTACAGGACCAGTTCTTCAGGCGGGGTCGTCACCAGCGAAAAATCACAGCCCGCCGGCTGCATTCCTTCACTCTGCCAGCCAAAAACATCGCAGATCAGCCCGCCATATGTCCGCCCGACCGCGTCGACATATGCGCGAGGGCCCGGCGTGCGCACGCCGGGATAATATGGCCCGCGTCTGGAGAAAACGCCCTGGCTGGCGGCTGTATCGATCAGTGTCCCAGCGCCCGGTATTGCCTGATCTATGATTATGACAGGATTGCGCTCGCGGCCAATCTCCTCGAGCCGTACTTGCGGCTGGCTGCCGGCATCAGGCTGCACGCTTTGTCTCCCGGTCTGCCCGTCCGCTGTCAGCCTGACGCCCCGCAGGGCATCAGGCAAGCATCGTTCTATTCGACTGTCAGGGTCACGCTCTGTGTGTCTGCCGAGCTTGTCCCGGTCATGATCTCGAACGCGCCGGGCTCGACAACACGCTCCATGTCCCGGTTCCAGAAACGCAAATCGTCTTCGCCGAGCGTGAATGTGACCGTGCGGGTCTCCCCCGGTGCAAGCGTTATCCGCTCAAAGCCACGCAGTTCCTGTACCGGCCGGGTCACGGAAGAAACGACGTCGCGCAGGTAAAGCTGGACGACCTCGTCACCAGCCACATCGCCTGTATTGGTCACATCGACGCTGACCGTGACCTCTCCATCAACCGGGATGGAAGCATCCGAGAGCGTCGGCGCACCATATTCGAACGTAGTATAGGACAAGCCATACCCGAACGGGAAAAGAGGCTCGGTGGTATCGAAAAGATAGCCCCTGAGCGCGCTCGGCTTGTGATTGT
This sequence comes from Henriciella sp., assembly GCF_029936995.1. Taxonomy (GTDB): domain Bacteria; phylum Pseudomonadota; class Alphaproteobacteria; order Caulobacterales; family Hyphomonadaceae; genus Henriciella. Next base: position 193,041 of record NZ_JAPYRE010000006.1, on the reverse strand, counting down.
AGACGAGCGGCAACTGGCCGACATTGCGCGCAATCGTGACCGGCAACTTGCCGCCGGGATTGGCATTGCCGAACAGGATATCGGCCATCGCCGTGCCGCCTTCCTGACCAAGATACCAGCCCTCGACCAGTGCGTTCGCCTGCGCGGCAACGTCCTCTACACCAAGCGGCTTGCCGTTGATGAGAACAACCGTAACCGGTTTGCCGAGCGCGAACATGGCCTCGGCAAGCTCCTTCTGTTCGCCGACAAGCTCGATATCGGTCCGGTCGCCAAGATGCTGATTGTCCCAGCCTTCACGGCTGGTGGCCTCAGTCCCGCCGATCACAAGAACAATCGCATCGGCGCCTTCAGCAACCTGCTTTGCCTCTTCGATCATCTGAAGATTTTTCTCCCGGTCGGCGAGAATGATCTCGTTTTCCCACCAGTCGCCTTGCGAGGTTATTTCGACGCCAGGGTGATGTACAATATTAAGGGCATCGTCTGCCTCCGCCTTGATCCCGTCGAGTACGGTGAGCACGCGCGTGGGCACATCGGAATACCCCCCAAGCCGCACAGCATCAGCATTCGGGCCGATAACCGCCAGCGTACCCAACCCATTCTTGTCGAGTGGTAGCATTCCGTCATTCTTGAGCAGCACGACGGACTTGCGAGCTGCCTCTTCAGCCAGCGCACGAGCCTCGGCATTGTCGGTAACTTCCACGGCATACTCTGCGTCGGCGTAAGGATCCTCGAACATGCCTGAGAGGAACTTGATCTCCAGCATCCGGCGAACCGCCTGATCGATCTCCGCTTCGGTGACGAGGCCTTCTTCAAGCGCTTCCGGCAGCAGCTTGAAAGCATTGCCATCCGGCAGATCGAAATCGACACCGGCCTTCAGGGCACGCACAGCCGCCTGCTTCATGTTGGGCTCGACCCCGTGCAGACGCACAAGGTCATCAATGCCCCAATAATCACTGACAACCGCGCCTTCGAAGCCCCACTCACCGCGCAAGACATCATTCAGCAGCCAGCCATTCGCATGTGAGGGCACACCATCAATCTCGTTGTACGAAGCCATGACGCTGTGAATGTTCGAGTTTTCGACAATGTATTCAAAGGGCGGGAAGAATACTTCCCTGAGCAAGCGCTCGGAAAGATTGGAAGGGCCGACATTGGTGCCGCTTTCCGGCTGCCCGTGACCCGTCATGTGCTTGAGGGTCGCAAAGACCTTGTCATCGGCCAGGGGCAGGCTCCGGCCCTGAAATCCGAGCACGGAAGCCAGCCCGATCCGTCCGGCAAGGTATGGATCTTCGCCATAGGTTTCCTCGATACGCCCCCAGCGCGGGTCACGCGCAACATCCACAACCGGCGAGAGCACCATGTGCGGGCCGCGGGCCCTGATTTCACGCGCAACCACGGAATAGATGTCTTCGATCAGGGCCGGATCCCAGGTTGAGGCAAGGCCGATTGCCTGCGGGAACGATGTCGCCCCACGTGCGGCATAGCCGTGGAGCCCCTCTTCGTGGAACAGGACCGGAATGCCAAGGCGCGTCTCTTCGACAGCATATCGCTGGATCGCATTGACGAGCTGCACGGTCTCCTGCTCATCGCGAAATGGCTCTTCAAGGGGACTCGATGCCCCCTGCAAATCGTTTGGACGGGCAAAATGCCCGATTCCGTCAGGGTAGAGATTTTTTGCTTTTTCAGGATCAAATCGGCCCTGTTCGTCAAACAGCTCGGTCTTGGCGGTCCAGACGGTGGTAATCTGGGCAATCTTCTCTTCAAGCGTCATGCGTGAAAGAAGATCGTCCACGCGCTCCTTAACGCTCAGCTCTGCATCCATGTAAGCCGGCGTTTCAGCGGAAGCTGTCTCAGCAGAAGTCTGGCCCTGGGCGAGACCGGCCTGCCCGGCAACGAGTACGCCTGCGGCCAAGATCGCCGCACCGCTTCTGAAAATAGACCCGAACCGGCACCTTTCGCGGCTTTGCAAACTGCCCATCGACTTCTCTCCCTGTATTTATGATAGGGCTAACATAAATACAGGGAGAGAAGTCTGTAAACCGTTTTTCCGGCGCTATCCGCGTTCGCTCAGGCTCTCACGCTCGATGATCTGGATATTGTTATTGATGAGATGCAGCGGCTGACCATTCCAGTCACTGCTGGTAACTTGCGAGATGATATCGACAGCATCCTGCGCCATTTCAGCAATCGGCTGATGCACAGTTGTCAGCCGTGGCCAGATCGCAGCTGCAATGGCTGTATCGTCAAAGCCGACAATCGCAAGCTGTTCGGGGACCTGGACAGAGCGGCGCTGTGCGGCGGCAATCACGCCGGCTGCCATGTCGTCGTTACTGGCAAAGATGGCTGTCGGCGGAACATCCAGATCAAGCATCCGGTCACCAATATCCATACCGGACCGGAAGGTGAAGTCGCCCTCAAAAACCAGCGCCTCATCAAATTGAATGCCCGCCGCTTTCAGGGCCTGTCTGTACCCATCATGACGCTGGCCACTCGACGGATGATCAAGAGGACCACAGATAAAACCAATGCGGTCATGCCCCTTCTCAATCAGCAAGTCAGTCATTCTCTGCGCCGCAGCGGTATCATCAAAAACGACTGTGGACTGACTTTCAGCCGACTCCGTATTACCAAGCAGGACAGTAGGAAGGCCGAACTCCTGAATCAGCTTGAGGAGCGCCGTGTTGCTACTCAGGGGTGGTGCCAGGATCAGGCCATCCAGCCGGATCGTACTCAGGCGTTTCACGATTGCGGACGTATCGGAGTCATTCTCGATATCGGCAAGGTCCTCGATAACAAGATGATGGCCGAGGTCGCGGCAATGCTTCAGGGCGCTGACCAGGAGCGCGCTGAGATAGCTGGGACTGGGGTTATAGTAGGCCAGGCCGATCAATTTCGAACGGCCGCCCGCCAGCCCTCGCGCCATGAGATTGGGCCGGTAGTTCAACGCCGCGATGGCGGCCTCAACTTTCTCGCGTGTCGATTCCTTGACGAGCTTCTGCTTGTTCAGCACCCGCGAGACAGTCATCTGGGAGACGCCGGCTTTCTCGGCGACCTCCTTGATGGTAATTGGCTGACGCTTGTTCAATGTTCTTTCGTCCAATCCGCATGATTACAGGTATATGCCTGTAACTAGTCCGCTACAGTGATGGCAAGAGCCTTCACCGTTAGCGTGAACAAGTGCTGAAGACTGAACGTTTTGATGCGAAGAACCCGCGAAACTGACCTGATTGCGGTCAGATCGGCTCTCGATACGCCGCGCCCCGCAAGGAATCGGCGATAGCCGTGCGCATGGACTTGGCCTTGTAATTCTCGTCATAGACGGTCGGCCGTTTCAGCACGCCATCCGTTCGCGGAAGGAAGTCCTGGAGCCAGTTCTGGTCATCCACCATGCCCCAGATCAGCACCTCCTTTAGCTGCGGATAATCCAGCATGAGGTCAAAATAATCCCGTGTGTAATCAGCGATAAGCCGGTCACGATATGCGATGTCAGGCCTTAGATCCGTGTCGTTGACGTCGAACTCGGTGATGTAGAGTTCCAGCCCCATACCCGTGATTTCATCGCAAAAAGCGATCCAGTTCTTCTGCTTTTGCCGGGTGAACTCGTCCGGCATCTCATAATTGGAATGGCTTTGCAGGCCGACGCCATCAATGGGGACATTACGTTTCTTCAACCCCTCCAGCAGCCGCAGGACACCTGCCCGATGGGCAGCGCTGGTCGATTCCCAGCTCATGAAGTCATTATAGACCAGCCGCGCATTCGGTGCGTTCTCCTTTGCGACGGCGAAGCAGTGATCGATGAGCTGCTCTCCCATTCGCGCTGAAAGCGATGTCTGCCGGAAGGCCCCCGTCTCTTCGTCCACGGCTTCGTTCACCACATCCCAGGCATAGATGAACGGGTCATAGCGCTGAGCGATACGCGCGACCTTCTGCTCGACAAACTCAGCCGTTTCAGAAGCAGATTCGAATTCGAGATCATTGACCCACTGGGGCGACCATTTCTCACGATGCCAGAGCAGTGTATGACCTCGCATGGTAAGGCCATTATCCTTTGCGAATGTGACAAGCCTGTCAGCCGGGTCGAAATTAACCGTCCTTGGATCAGGGTAGATCGTGTACCATTTGTGCTCGTTTTCGGCGACCATGGTGGCGCATTCGCGCCGCATGATGTCCTTGTAGCGCGCATCATCAAGCTGCCCGGCCCCCATGGCAGATCCGAACCGGACACCCTTCTTGCCAGCCAGCTCATGCAGGGGCGTGGCCGACTCTATATCTGCAGCTACCCTCTGAGGTGTTGCGCTACAGGCCCCGGCACCGAGGGCCGCAGAGGCACCTGCCCCCAGCTTCAAAGCATCCCGCCGTGTAAAATCCGTCATTGCAGCCTCCCGTCCGCATGGCCCGTTCATGATCCGGGCTTGGTTCTTTCATTATTTATGGTAACGCTATCATTCAATTATCGTCTGCGTCTACCCGCTGGTTGACCAGAAGGACAAAAAAATCACCAGGGAGGCTGATGGATCATGTCCAGCCGAGTTCTTTTATCACTTGCTGCTGCCATTGCAGCTACAGCGTGCGCTGGCGACCCCGCATCTCAGGCTGAGCCTGTTAAGGAGGACATCTCTATCGCGCGCTTCGACTGGTTCGAATATCGCGGGGATGACCCGGCCTTTCGTGACCCTCCAGGCCCGGGCGGTTATCTCAATCCGGTTCTGGCCGGGTTCTATCCTGACCCGAGCGTTACGCAGGCAGACGACGGCTTCTACCTCGTCACCTCGACCTTCGGCTATTTCCCCGGCATCCCTGTCATGTACAGCAGGGATCTCGTGAACTGGCAGCAGGTCGGCAACGTAATAGATCGGTCGGGGATGCTCGATTTCGACGATCTCGGCCTGTCACGCGGGGTCTTTGCACCCACGATCGAGTATCATCAGGGCACTTTCTATGTTGCCAATACATGCGTCGATTGCGGCGGTAATTTCATCGTGACGTCCGAAGACCCTGCCGGGCCGTGGTCCGATCCGGTCTGGCTGCCGGAAGTTGGCGGGATCGATCCGTCCCTTTTCTTCGATACGGACGGAAAAGTCTGGCTCATGAACAATGACGCACCGGAGGGCGGTTCGACCTATGAGGGACATCGCGCCATCTGGATCAGGGAAATCGACCCGGAGACGTTTCAGCCAGTGTCCGAACCCGTGATGATTATCGATGGCGGTGTCCGTCCCGAAGACAAGCCCATATGGATCGAGGGGCCGCATATCTACAAGCTCGATGGCTGGTACTATTTGAGCGCGGCGGAAGGCGGCACAGCAATCGACCATTCACAGGTCGTGCTGCGCTCGAAGTCGATAACCGGCCCTTACACCGCGCATGAAAAGAACCCCATCCTGACCCAGCGCGACCTGTCTGCCGATCGCCCCAATCCCATCACATCAGTGGGCCATGCCGACCTCGTACAGGATGCAGCAGGCGACTGGTGGGCAACCTTTCTCGGCGTGCGGCCCTATGAAGGCGACCATTACAACACCGGCCGGGAAACTTTCCTCATGCCGGTCGCGTGGAAGGATGGCTGGCCGGTTATCACCGAAACTGGAGAGGAAGTTCCCTATAGCAGCAAAACACGACCGGCAGGCTTTGAACCGCTTACTGAAGTCACACCGCTATCCGGCAATTTCGTGCTGCGTGAAGAGTTTGAGGGCGATGCATTGCCCCTGCACTGGATGACCCTCCGCGTCCCGGAAAGCCCCTGGTGGTCGCTGCCTGATGGGGCTCTCGAGATTGAGGCACGCCCCGTCTCGATCGGCAGTGGCAAACAGCCCTCCTATCTGGGCCGGCGTCAACAACACCAGAATGCCGAAGTGACCACCTCACTCACTTTCGCCCCCGACAGGCCAGGCAGCGAAGCCGGTATCGCCGTGCTCCAGAACGACAATCATTTCTATGCGCTGGGTCTCGGCAAGGCCGCTGACGGCTCTGCGATTATCACACTGCGCAGAAAGGCAGGCGGTGAAGCGCCCGAAGGCGGCGAGGAGATTGCGCGCGATATGCTCACCCCCTACCCAGACACGTCTCTACAACTTCGTATCCAGGCACGCGGTGATGTCTATGACTTCGCCTACCGTCCGGACGAAAGTGATGAATGGACAACTATTGCCCGGGGACTGGACGGCAAGCCGCTCAGTACACGCACGGCGGGTGGCTTTGTCGGTGCTACATTCGGTCTCTACGCAGAAGCCATGCCGCGCTGATCAGACCTTTATGGGATCATCGGCAGCACAGTTCTGTGCAATATAATCGGCATGTTGCGGCATGTGGCCAGCTGACGTCTCGATGACGGAGCGGATATTGGCAATGCGTTCGGCCGTTTCAGCTGGAGACTGCACATCGGCAACCGGGTCATATGCCTCCGGACGGATACGCTGGCCAATCATGACAGAGAACCAGCTCGTATCGTTGAACAGCTCGTCATTCTCACGGAAGATGCGGCCATAGCTCCTGAACAGGCGTATCTTGTCGGCCAGATAATCCGGAATCTCCATGTTGCGCACATAGTTCCAGAACTCTGAATCATCTCGTTCTGTGGCGTGATAATGCAGGATCAGGAAGTCCCGGATACGCTCGAACTCGAACGTCGTGATCCGGTTATAGCGGTCAATGTCCGCCTGATTGAACTCCCGGTCCGGGAACATCTGAAGCAAGCGGCCAACACCTGACTGTACAAGGTGAATACTGGTCGACTCCAGTGGCTCGAGAAATCCGGCAGACAAGCCGAGCGCGACAACATTCTTGTTCCAGAACTTCTTGCGATGGCCTGTCCTGAAGCGCAGCGACCTCGGCTCGGCTGTTGGCTTCGTATCGAGGTTATTCATCAGCGTATCATGAGCCTGCTCGTCGCTCACGAAGTCACTGGAATAGACATGGCCATTACCGGTGCGGTGCTGCAGGGGGATACGCCACTGCCAGCCTGCCTCCCGCGCAATCGATTTTGTATGCGGAACAAGCGGCCCTTCACCCCGCTCGGTCGGCACGGCAATCGCCCGGTCGACCGGCAGCCAGTGAGACCAGTCATTATAGCCTGTTTCCAGCGCGCCCTCGATCAGGAGGCCACGGAATCCGGTGCAGTCAATAAAGAGATCAGCCTCGAGATTCTGCCCGTCTTCAAGGTCGATCGAAGTCACAAAGCCGGTCTCCGGGTTCTGGTTGACGTTCGTGACCTTGCCTTCAACACGCTCGACGCCTCGATTTTCGGACTCCGCACGCAGATAGGCAGCATAAAGCGTCGCATCGAAATGAAAGGCATAGGCAATCTTGGAAAGCGGCGAATTGCCCGCATTAACCGGCCGCATGAATTTCGCCTGGCGCGCGGCAAGCGCCTGTAGCGAATACTGCTCGGTCGTCTCCGGCGCATAATCCTTGCCGTGATGCTTCAGGAAAAAGGCATGGAAGGAGACCCCGTCCATGTCGAGGCCATAGGGCCCAAAGGGATGGATATAGGAATCTCCGAGCCTGCCCCAATCCTGGAACTCGATACCAAGCTTGAAAGTCGCACGTGTTTTCCGGATGAAATCGGTCTCGTCGATGCCGAGAGTCCGGTTGAACGTTCCGATCTGGGGGATCGTCGCCTCACCGACGCCAACCGTCCCGATCTGCTCGGATTCAACCAGCTGAATCTCGCAGTAATCGTTCTTGAGCAGCTTGGAGAGTGCGGCGGCCGTCATCCATCCGGCGCTTCCCCCGCCCACGATCAGGACTTTTCGAATACGGTTGATCTGCATGGCATCCTTCTCAGGCTGTCAGTTTCTCTGCGGCGCAATACCGGTCGATATAGGCCTGGTGGGTGGGCATGCGCCGGGCGACATCATGAATGGCCTGATGCACATGCCGCATGGTTTCGAGCGCTTTGGCAGGGGCGACCGTATCAACCATCGGGTCCCAGGTTCGCGGCATAATCCCCTGCCCCAGCATGACTGCAAGCCAGTTGGACTCCCCGAAGAGTTCATCCTCGAACCGGAATATACGCCCCTTCGAGCGGAATAGCTCGATCTTGCGTTCAAGACTGTCAGGGATGTCCATGTTGCGGACATAGCGCCAGAACCCGGTATCGTCGCGTTCGGTTGCCTTGTAGTGCAGGATCAGGAAGTCCCGGATCTGCTCGAACTGCATGGCCGTGAGCCGGTTATATTCATTGCGCTCGACCGGCGCGAAACCACGGTCCGGCATGAGAGCAATGAGCTTAGAGATACCTGCCTGTATGAGGTGAATACTGGTCGACTCCAGCGGCTCCATAAAGCCTGCCGACAGGCCGATGGCGATACAGTTCTTTTCCCAGAAACGCTCCCGTCGTCCGGTCGTGAACCGGAGCTGCCGCGGCGATGCGGAAGGCTCACCATCCAGATTGGATAATAGTGCTTCGGTCGCTGCATCATCGCTCATGAACTCACCACAATAGACATGACCATTGCCGGTGCGATGCTGCAACGGGATACGCCACTGCCATCCGGCCGGGCGCGCTATGGCACGGGTATAGGGAAGCGGGGCATGCTGGCGGTGGCTCGGCACGGCAACCGCACGGTCGCAGGGCAGCCAGTGCGTCCAGTCTTCGTAGCCAACACCCAGCGCCTGTCCGATCAGAAGTGCACGAAAGCCAGTGCAGTCGATAAAAAAATCGCCCTCAACAGTTTGCCCGGAGCCCAGCTTGACATGCTCGATAAAGCCGTCTTCGCCGCGCAAGCCCACATCGACGACCTTGCCTTCGATACGCTGTATACCGCGCGCTTCGGAATATTCACGCAAGTAGCGCGCATAGAGCGTCGCATCGAAATGGAATGCATAGGCCAGTGTCGAGAGCACAGAATGCGGATCATGGCCCGGTGTCAGGAACTTTCCGGCTTTCGCCGCCACAGCGGACAGGCAGAACTCCCCGAGCGGCGGAATCTCCTGCTCGCGGGAATATTTCAGCCAGAACTGGTAGAATTTCACCGCTTCGATATCGAGACCGAACTCCCCGAACGGGTGCAGGTAGGAATGGCCGGGCCTGAGCCAGTCCTCGAATTCGATGCCAAGCTTGAAGGTGGCCTGTGTCCTGGCCACGAAATCGTTTTCGTCAATACCTAGCAGCCGGTTGAAGGTATTGATCGGCGGAATTGTCGCCTCACCAACGCCCACTGTGCCGATATCGTCAGATTCGATCAGCCGGATACGGGTCTGGCCATTGGCCATGAGCCGGGATAGCGCAGCCGCCGTCATCCAGCCCGCCGTGCCCCCGCCCACAATAATGATATCGCGCAACCCGTTCTCAGACAGCATTCGGCGCCCCCTGTTGTATCGACAAGAGGTGGTCTAGGTATTGCTGCTGGTCCGGAAGGCGTGAAGCGGCCTGTACAATCGCCCTGCGAAGCCCTTCATAATTGCGCTCGACCGCCTCGAGAGGCGCGGCAAGCGCCAGCGGTGAGACGCGTTCAGGCAGAAAGCCTGCTCCTATAAAAGCTGCGATCCAATCCTGTTCGGAATAAAGCTCATCGTCATAAGTGACAGGCCGGCCCCGGCTCACAAACTGCTCGGCCTTGCGGGCAAGTGAGGGGGCTGAATAGCGCCACAGCCCTGCTTTTTTCAGCGATGTCAGGGCGAGAGCGTCGAAATCGGCGACATTGTCCATCATCCGTGTCGCCCTGCGATTGTATTCAGCAGCGACAACATCAACTGCCACATTTTCAGCAGGCAGCAGGCTGGCAAGCAGGTCAAGCTGGGCGTGGAGAAGCAGAAACTGGGGTGAATGCAGCCCCGGCAACTGACAGGCCGAACCACCAAGCGAAACGGCATTGCCCCGCCACGGCGCTTCAGACCGGCCTGTCCTGCATTCTCCGCCCGCTGAAATCCCAAGCCTCCGGGTCACAGTCGGCTTGCGGGGGTGCAGGCAGATGGAAACCCCGTCCGCAAGGCGCTGGACCGTATAGACAGAAAGGTTGCCGGAAGGCTCTTCTGAGACCTCTTCATCAACAGAGAAACTCTCCGGCAAGTCCGGCCAGGAAACCCAGTTTCCTCGGCTTTCCCGCCCCGTACAATCGAGCACCAGCCAGGGGGACACTTCCTCAATGTCCTGTGCCGAGGCTTGCATCACACCGGCCGACAGCGCTTGCGCCCGAAGACAGGCGCCAAAGGCGGTACCTTCAAGGGTATAACCATAATCGAAACTCGACTCGATGCGTTTCGGATCTGGTGACGGATGGACGAAGCGGCCGGACCGGGCAAGCTCGGCGCCAAATGAGTAATGATCGAAAGGCGCTGCAGCATCCACATCCATCATACGCATCCAGAAATGATGGAAAGGAACGGAGTTGGCCGGCACACCATATTGGCCATAGGCGAGAGTAAAGGTCTCTTGCGCCCTGATTTCGGCACCCAACAGGAAGCTCGCCCCCGCCTCTCGAAAAAGTATCTCCTCTGTCAGTCCAAGGGACGAAAAAAAGCGTTTTGTCTGCGGAGGCGCGACAAGGGCAGACGGCTCAGAGGTCCGATGTTCTGCCGATGGCGCGATCACGACATTGTCCACCAGTTTATCCAGAACGCGCCTGACATACAGGCCAGTAGCCCAGGCTTCGACCGTATCACCAAGGATGAAGACAGTCCGGCTCATGAGGGGGCCGCCATACGAGGCTTGCAGTATGATTTCACGGCATCTTCATGAGCCGCACAGGGGTCGAGTTTACGCTCGATCTGCGCAGGCAAGTCGAGCATCTCATTAAGGCGCGCCTCATCCATTGCGTCCGCCCGCGGGTCACGACCCTGCGGCATGACACGCTGGCCAAGATACACCGCAACCCAGCTTGGGTGCAGGAACAGCCCGTCCTTGTACTCCTGCACAACGCCGCGTGACCGAAAGAGCTCGATTTTCTCCCGCAGGCTATCCGGAATGCTCATTGTGCGGACATAATTCCAGAAGTCTGAATCATCACGCTCGGTGACATGATAATGCAGGATCAAGAAATCCCGAATCCGGTCATATTCGAGTTGCATGACCCGGTTGAATTCCTCGATATCCCGCGTATCGACTCCACCACTTGGCATCAGCTCTGCAAGTGCGGTTATTCCTGCCTGAATGAGATAGATACTTGTCGACTCCAGTGGCTCAAGGAAACCGCTTGAAAGCCCGATTGAGACGCAGTTTCCCACCCATTGCTTCGGGCGCATGCCGGCCTTGAAACGCAGGAATTTCGGGTCGCCAAGCGCTTTGGCTTCCAGAGACCCCAGCAGGATGTCCGCGGCTTCGTCATCGCTCATGCAGTCGCTGGAATAGACGTGCCCATTGCCTGTTCTGTGCTGAAGGGGGATACGCCATTGCCAGCCTGCCGGCCGGGCGGTCGCGCGCGTGTAGGCGACACTTTCCCCGGCCATTTCGCACGCCACGGCAATTGCCCGGTCACATGGCAGCCAATTCGACCAGTCATCGAATTCTGCGCCCATCTCCTTGCCGATCAACATGGCCCGGAAGCCTGTACAGTCGATAAACAATTCGCCTTCCAGCCGTTCGCCGCTTTCTAGTGCCAGCGCCCTTATGTCACCGCTATCGCCATTCCGTTCGACCGACATGATGCGCCCCTCGATACGGCGCACTCCATTGGCCTCCGAGAAACGGCGCAGATACTTCGCATAAAGGCTCGCATCGAGCTGGTAGGCATAGGAGAAAGTCGACAGCAGGTTGTCCGGGTCTGTAGAGGGAAAGTCGAACTTCCCACGCTCACTCATCCGCACGGGCAGGGAAAAATCATCAATCCGCCCAGCCCGGCCCTCCGCATGCAGACGATGCCAGACATGGTGAAAAGGGATTTCCTGATCTGCGGGGCCATAATCCCCGAAGGGATGAACATAGGAATCGCCAATCCGCGCCCAGTCACGAAACTCGATGCCAAGCTTGAACGTCGCGTTGGTGAAAGCCATCAGCTCGCGTTCGTCCAGCCCCAGAGTTCGATTGAAGAAACGCATGTGAGGCAGAGTTGCCTCACCGACACCAACAGTGCCGATCTGTTCGGATTCTACGAGACAGATATCCAGGCCAAGCGGGCCGAGAAGCTTGGAAAGTCCGGCAGCTGTCATCCAGCCAGCCGTACCACCACCCGCAATAACGATCCTTCTGACCTGCATACTCTCTCCCTCTATGCCCCATTCAACCAGAGAGCAGATGTCGTTGCACCCGCCAATTCTACTCCGGTATATGGCCGCGCCTGTCGAGCCGCGGCGGAAGGGTTGCCTTCTGGCCACAAATCGCAGGCTTTTTACAAAACATAAAATTAATTCTTGATAGCGCAAACACTATGTGGTCTCGTGCAAACATAAACTGAGAGCGTTAACATTAAAGCGCTCCCAATAATTAACCAAGGGATGGGAGGCCCTGAATGGACAAGACCTACGCACAAAATGAGTCTGTTATCACCAGGAAGCGGATGTTCGGCTTCTTGTTGTGCACGGCGTCTGCCATGGCAATCATGCAGGCAACACCAGCGGTCGCCCAGGAGGAAGAGGCCCCTGAGACAATCGAGGAAGATGCCTCGGCCGAGGAATCCCCCGACGCAGGTGAAGCCCGTCTCGATACAGTTACCGTCAAGGGCATCCGTAGCTCCATCGCCAGTTCTCAGGACATCAAGCGCCGGGCAGATACCCTGGTCGATGCCATCACGGCCGAAGATATAGGCGCTTTGCCGGACGGGTCTGTCACCGAATCCCTGCAAAGGGTGCCTGGCGTCTCAATCAGCCGGTTTGCGGCAGCAGATGACCCGGATCACTTCTCGATCGAAGGGTCTGGTGTCGTCGTTCGCGGCCTGACCTATGTCCGCTCCGAACTCAACGGTCGCGACACGTTCACGGCCAATAATGGCCGCGCGCTGACTTTCTCGGACATTTCCCCGGAGCTTCTCGCATCTGTTCAGGTCTACAAGAACCAGACCGCCGACCTGATACCGGGCGGCATTGCGGGAACGGTCAATCTTGTCACCCGCAAGCCGTTTGATACAGACGGCCAGAAATTCGCAGGTACGCTGGAATATGAATATTCCGACTTCCGCGATGAAGGCGCCCCGACCGGTTCCCTGCTCTACAGCAACGAATGGGACACAGACATCGGCCGGGTGGGCTTTCTTGTCAGCGGCGTCTATTCAGAGCTGAAGACCCGTTCTGACGGGGCGCAGATATCCAGTTTCCAGCCGCGCGATGACCTTGCAGACCGCCGCGTCTGGGTGCCTGAAGGGGCTGTTGTCCGCACGCAGGAATACGACCGTGAGCGTACCGGCTATGGCGGTTCAGCCCAGTGGGAGAGCAATGACGACACGATGCTCGCCACCTTTGAATATCTTCGCTCCGAAGCGACGACCAGCTGGAACGAACATGCCTCCGAGATTGCCACGGACAATGTCGGCGACAGCGCGTTTTTCTTTGCGCCCGGCACCGAGTTCGGGTTCGGCGGCGACGACCTGCTGCAGTTCGGCACGATTTCAGCTCCCGTGGGCTGGCGGGCCGACCAGCAAAGCGGTGATGCGCGCGTACCGGTTTACGGTTTGCAATCCAACAACATCTTCCGCGGCGTGGAACAGGAAACGGTCACGGAAGACACGTCCCTGAACTTCAAGTGGACGCCAACGGATCGCTGGTCCTTCAATTTCGATTATCAGCATGTCGATTCGACGACCGACAATATCGATTTCGGCATCTGGGGCAGTTCTTTCCAGGATGTTCGCGTCGACCTCAGACCTGAAATTCCAGAGATCGAGTTCCTGCCACCCAACATGACCCCCGGTTTTGGTGGCGGTGCCAGCGGGGCAGACATCGATTGCTCCAACCCGGTCGGCAGCCAGACATGCCCGCGTTATTTCGCAAATGGCACTGGCTTCAATGACCCGGTCAACAGCTTCTGGCGGGCCGCAATGGACCATTCGGAGCAGAGTGAAGGCTCCTCCGATGCGTTCAGGATCGATGCGAATTACGATTTCGAGGATGACTTCGACTGGGTCCGGTCTGTTCGCTTTGGCGGGCGATATAATGAACGGGATCTGACGACGCGCTTCTCGGTCTATAACTGGGGTGCCTTGTCAGAAGTTTGGGGCAATGGCGGCCCGATCTGGATGGATGACATAGGCGTCAGTTCTGGTGTAGTTGACGATGAATTCAACTGGAACAATTACCAGCGCGGTGACACCACCCAGCCACCGTCACTCCCCTTCTTCGGCCTCAACCCGGCCCAGAACTATGACACGAGTGCCGATTTTGCCGATGCGGTGGTGGCTGCATGGCTCAATCAGGGCGGCGTAACTGGCGGGCCCGGCGGCGGCGGCGGCGGCTGGAGACGGCTTAGCGAACGTCCCGGTACGATCAACGGATCGAATTATCTACCCGGCGAAGTCACAGACTCGGCTGAAGAGATTACCTCTTACTATGCCAAGCTGAATTTCGGTCATGATGACCCATTCGGCAACGGCATGACGGTCGAGGGCAATATCGGCCTGAGATATGTGGAGACCCAGCTCGCTTCGAGCGGTGGCATCCAGTATGGCTCCTCCTCAACGCTCCCCGATGATGGCACACAGGGCACATCTGGTAATGCCTCGGGTAGCGACTGTATCCCGGATGACCCCGCACAGAACGTGTCCTTCTTCTGTACGCTGTCTCCCGAAGAGCGGGCAGCCGCCTATGCCTTCCTGGATGACTCGACAGCTCCATTTGTGGGCGAGAAGACCTATGAAAACTGGCTCCCCAGCCTGAACGTCAAGCTGGGCCTTACGGACGACAAGTTCATTCGATTTGCCTATTCAAAGGCCTTCTCACGTCCTGATGTGGGCCTCACGCGGGCGACCTATCCGGTATCTGCCGCTACACAGGATGACCCGGCCAACCCGGGATCAGGTGTCCCTGACGGATTCAGCTCCGGCTTCTATGGCTTCCAGACTTCCGGCGGCAACCCGTTCCTTGAGCCGGTCAAGTCCGACCAGTATGACCTCGCCTTCGAGTGGTACTTCAGCGACACAGGTTCGTTCACTGCCACGGCCTTCTACAAGGAGATCGAGGACATTATCGTCTCAGGGTCGGGCACGATCACGCTGACGAACAATGGTGAGACATTCGATGTGTTTGTCACGAACCAGCCGACCAATTCGGATGAAACAGGCACGATCAAGGGCTTCGAACTGGCCTACAGCCAGTTTTATGACTTCCTGCCCTATGGGCTGGACGGTCTGGGACTTCAGGCCGCCTACACCTATATCGATAGTGAAGGGGTCAATTCTTCCACGGTGAGCCCCGTCGATGCCGAAGCAGGCGGGAGTGAAGCTGTGGTCGATCTCGGCGATCTACCTCTGGAGGGCCTTTCAGAGCACAATGCAAATGTCGCCCTGATCTATGAAAAAGGCCCGGTATCGGCACGTGTCGCCTATAACTGGCGCGATGAGTACCTCGTAACCGCAAGGGACACGATCACACCGTTCTATCCGATCTTCCAGAACGCCAGCGGACAGGTCGACGGGTCGATCTTCTATACGGTGAATGACAACTTCAAGATCGGGGTCCAGTTCGCCAACCTGTTCAATGAGATCACCGAAACGGAATCCTTCATTCCAAACTCGGACGGTCGCCGCGGCGGACGGTCCTGGTTCCAGAATGACCGCCGTTTCACCCTCACAGGGCGCTTCAACTTCTAGGGTTGATGCTGATCGAGACTATACGGCCGGGCCCTGCCATTTGATGGTAGGGCCCGTTCGTTTTTAACTGAGGCCGCTTCGAACGCTACCAGGAAGGCCGACACGATGCTGAAGACGACAGAGAACAGCCCGAAGAGCACAAGCGCTCAGGATATGCCTGAAGTCCGAACGCTGCACGACGTCACACTTGAGCAGTTCCGTGATGATATCCTTCCGGCCGCCCAGCCTGTCCTGATGAAGAACTTCATTGCCCACTGGCCAGCCGTTGCCGCGAGCCGGCAGTCGCCCGAAGCGATCATGGACTATGTGAAACGGTTTGATGCACGCCGTCCGGTCGAAACGATACTCGGCAAACCGGAAATCGCCGGCAAGTACTTTTACAATGATGATCTTACGGGTCTGAATTTCGATCGCCAGCCCGCCGTGATCAGCGAGTCCCTGAATGCGATCGCCCGCTATCGGGATGAGGCCAATCCACCATCGGTCTACATCCAGTCGGCCCCCATGTACGAAAACCTTCCGGGTTTCGCGGAAGAAAATCAGATTGGCGTCCTGCCACCTGTCATCGAGCCGCGAATATGGATGGGCAACCGGCTGACCGTGCAGACCCATTTTGATCTCTCGGAAAACATTGCCTGTGTGGTTTCTGGACGCCGCCGCTTTACCCTTTTCCCGCCAGAGCAGACACCGAACCTCTATGCCGGGCCATTCGAATTCACCCTCGCTGGTCCACCAGTAAGCCTCGTGCGGCTGGAAGAACCGGACCTGGAGACATATCCGCGTTTTGCTGAAGCGCTTCGCCACGCACAGACAGCAACGCTGGAACCCGGTGATGCGCTTTTTATTCCGTATTTCTGGTGGCACCACGTCCAGTCGCTCGAGGACTTCAATGTCCTCGTGAATTACTGGTGGAATGACAGCCCCCGCGACCTCGCCTCGCCTTTCGATGCGCTGCTTCATGCCATCCTGGCGCTGCGGGACATGCCGCCCCATCAGCAGAAAGCCTGGAAGATGATGCTCGACCAGTACGTCTTTCACGAGACCGGCGATCCGGTCGCACACCTGCCCGACCACTCAAAAGGCGCGCTCGGCCCGCATACGCCCCAGAGCCGCCAGCAGCTTAAGGCCAGGGTGGCCACCAATCTCGCCATGCAGGCCGGACTGATGCCGCGCAAGAACCCATCCTGAACGACGCGAGAATACTCACAGGGGAAAAACATGAAACGCACGCTCATCACCGCATCAATCATGGGCGCGCTTGTCGCCTGTATAACGCCTCCGCCGCCAGCGGCTAGCGACACGCCAGTCGAACGCCACGGGCTTATCACCACTGAAGGCAACCGCATCGTGGACGAAAACGGCACGCCTGTTTCCCTCGCCGGGCCAAGCTTCTTCTGGAGCACCACAGGCTGGGGACAGGAAAAATATTACAATGCGGAGGCCGTGGATAATTTCGCCAGCAACTGGAATGCCTCACTGGTACGCGCGGCCATTGCAGCCGATACACGCGAAGGCAGTTATCTCACCGACCCGGAAGGCAACCTGCAACGGGCCTATACGGTGATCGATGCCGCCATCGAGAACGGCATCTATGTCATTGTGGACTGGCACTCTCATCGTGCCGAAAACAATCCTGAAGCCGCGATGGAATTCTTCACCGACATTGCCCAACGTTATGGCGATACCGACAACCTGATTTATGAGATCTACAACGAACCGCTGGATACGACAGACTGGTCAACCACGGTTAAACCCTACGCCGAAACCGTCATCGGCGCGATCCGCGAAGTCGACCCTGACAATCTTATCATCGTAGGCACGCAGAGCTGGTCACAGGATGTCGACAAGGCTGCCAGTAACCCGCTGACGGGCTTCAACAATATTGCCTACACACTGCATTTCTATGCGGCCAGTCACAAGGACGAACTGCGCCAGAAAGCGCGGACTGCCCTTGATGCAGGACTTGCCCTGTTCGTCACTGAATGGGGCGCAGTGAGCTATGACGGCGACGGCGCTGTCGATGAAGAGTCTGTCCGGGCATGGATGGATTTCATTCGTGCCAATGACCTGTCGCACGCCAACTGGGCGGTCAGCGACAAGGATGAAGGCGCCTCCCTCTTCAAGCCGGGAACCTCTCCGACAGGCCCCTGGAGCCCGGAAGACCTGACCCCTTCAGGCAAGCTCTTCCGTGAAATCCTCAGGGGCTGGCAGACGACACAACCGGAATAGAGCAATCCGGCAGGGTCTCTCCCGTATCGGATGCCTCACACTGTGGGGTGCCCGGCGGAGCAAGATATGTCTCAGGCAAATCGCGCGTCGCAACCGTAACATGCTGGAAAACCAGCCCCGGATCGACCCGCCAGAGCTTCAACGTATGGGCACCCGGTTCATCGACACTGAGCCTTGTTGTAATCTCGTGCGCATATTGCGCGACAGACTTCTCCCAGCTTGCATCGCCTTCCCCGGAAACCTCCGCTTCCACCGCATTGACGAGAACGGGCGCCTGATCGTCGATTGAAAGCGCATAATGCAAGCCGCCCTGCGCCTTGAAATCCTGCGTCGGGGCCAGCGTTATCGTAACGTCCAGTTTCCCTCGCTCAAACAGCCAGAGATCATACTCCAGCCGTGGACTATCACTGCCCGGCTCCGACGCTGGTGCCGTGGCAGGAAGCGCTACGATACTGTCGCCTGTCCGGCCAAGGTTTGGAATAACTGACCACTCTATGTCTTCCCCACCAAAAATTCGGCTCGCCGCGGCAGCATCCACCGATATGAACCCATCCGCCTCTACCAGGCCACTGACGTCTGCGGCGTTTTCTGGCTTGAAGACCGGGAGATGAAGCGTCTTGGTGCCAAGCAACCCTGCGTCGATCTCGACCGGCACGCGCGTCAATCCCAGTGGGGCCTCGCCCCAGTCCACAGCCAGTGTGACGCTTTTCTGCATCTCGATGTTGAGCGCATTGTCCGATACCGAAACCCAGGGCCGCAACGGTGTGACTGTCACCTCATAAGGTGCCTGCCCGGTATTGAAGACTTCAAATTCAGCCGTATGGCGCGAGAGCACATCGACTTGCGGGAGCACAGCTTCCGCGCTTCTCGCAGCCCAGTTCTCACGGCTGCCCGGCACAGCGACGCCAAAGCCGGCTTCCTCTGGCATTTCAATACGTTCGGTATCAGGGGCAGACTGCACGTCAGGCTGCTGCCAGTAGGTGTAGCCGATATGGGTCTGGGACATCATGTCGACCCACTTGCCCCCGGCGATCTCTTCCTCATAGACGCGCCGAAGCTGGTCATCACGCGCGAAAAGTTCTGCGGCCTTCTCCGCGAGCCCGTTCGTGCGCGCGCGCCCCTGTTCGGCATAGAGCCGGTTAAGCGCTGTTGTGTAGTAGAGCGCATTCAGGTTGGCACTGGCTGTAACAGGAAACCAGACGAGCTGCACGAAAGCATCGTCATAGGCTTCCGGCAGTTCCTCGCGCAGCACAGCGGCACGCTCTGCCAACGCCTGGTACTCGTCAGAAACGCGCTCGAACTCGCTGAAATTCACAACGCTGTAGGTATCGGCATCCAGCAGTTCCGGTTTCCGGCGCGCATTATACTTTGTGTAGGCTTCCAGAAGCGCCGCGATCTCGTTGGCATACGCATCGGGAAACTGCTGCGCGGCCCAGTCACGTGTGTAGGTGTCCAGATTTTCGAGGGGGATATCAGACGGGTCCCATGCATAATCCAGGAAGAAGCTGATCGGCAGTTCCATCGGCTTCAGATCGCCGACATTGACGATCCACGCCTCGCGCGCCCCATAATCGTAAGCGATACCCATCTGCTCCCAGACGCGCTCGATCTGGGTCGTGTTGATCCATTTATAGTTCCGCGGCCCGCCGACATAGTCGAAATGATAATAGACGCCATATCCGCCCCGCCGTTCTGCGCCCGGCTCCGGCAGGCGGCGGAGGTTGCCCCAGTTATCATCGGCAAACAGGAGCGTGACATCGTCGGGCACGTCCATGCCCTGATCGTAATAATCCTGAACCTCCTTATAGAGCGCCCATATCTGCGGCGTCTGGGAGGCCGGTTTTCCGGTTACATCCGCGATAACCGAGCGCTGGTCGGAAACGATTGTTTCAAGAAGGTCGATCGCCGTACCTTCCGACATGGCTTCATCGCCGTCCCCACGCATACCAATCGTGACGAGCGCCTCGCGTCCGCCAATCCGATCCATACCGAAGCGCCAGAAATCACGCAGGTTTCCGGCATTGGTCTGGTAGTTCCAGTCCCCTTCCCCGTACCGTTCCCACTCGATATGCGCCCGCCCCAGCGGCTCATGGTGAGAGGTTCCGATCACGATCCCCATTTCATCTGCCAGTTCGGCATTCATCGGATCATCGTCATAGAATGCCTTTCCCCACATGGCCGGCCAGAGATAATTCCCTTTCTGGCGCAGGATCAGCTCAAAAACGCGCTCATAGAAAGCGTGATTGAAACCGCCAAACGTCTTGTTGGCCCAGCCGAAAAGGGCCGGGTTCTCATCATTCAGGAAGATGCCACGATACTTCACGGACGGTTTCTCAAGGCGCCGTCCGCTGGACACATAGAGATTGCCGGTCTTCTCGATCGGCACATCCGCCCACCAGGCCCAGGGTGAAACCCCGGCCCGGTCGAGCAGGTCATAGATGCCATAGATCGTGCCGCGCTTGTCTGAACCCGCAATCACCAGCGCCCGCTCCACGCCTTCATAAGGCGCGTCGACAACCTCCTGCGAAAATGCCTCCCACTCGCCTGAAAGGCCCTGCGTTGAAACCTGTCCGCTGTCTAACAGGGGAGAGAGCCAGCGCGAATTTTCCAGCGACCCTACAACGATCATCTGGCCCGGCTCTTTCGGTATCTCTGTCCGGATAACCGGGCGGATTGGCCCGCGCGCCTCAAGGTCTGACTGAAGGTCACGAACAGCCCGCAGGATGCCGGGGTCCTCGGCCGGGTCGACAAGTATCGTGGTCGGTTTGCCTGCCCCGAACAAGGGAAAAGAGAGGTTATCAGCCACTTCCGAGACGGCCGCAGGATTGCTGTTCGCTTCATCTGGAGAAACAGCCTGAGGCTGTGCGTCTGCCACCAATGCTACAAATAGAATCGTAGCGAACAAGGTTGTTGAACGCTTACAAATCCAGGCTAGCCGACCCGTCATCTCGGTCATTTTTCCTCCCGTCCGGTTTCGCCGTTGCGCCGGAATACATTTTCGTTTAGCCAGAATGTTAACGCCAACATTTTGTGTTGCAACCGCATTCTGCTGGCGAGGACATAAAAGGAAGGCGTCCGAAAACGGACCCGGGGAGGACTGAAAATGAAGACCAGGCAGCTGAACGGAACCATATCGCTAGCCGCATTGCTGTTGATGACCGCCTGCAGCGGCGAACCCGCCCAGAATGCGTCGGCGGAAACGCAAGACCCGGCCCAGACCGAAGCCGGAACACCTGCCGCTTCAACAGCAAGAGACCTCACACTCTGGCCCGAAACCGAGAGCCACCTCATAGACGGGGAAATCGAATCCCGCATCGACGACTTGCTTTCGAAACTGACGCTGGAACAGAAGGTCGGCCAGGTCATCCAGGCCGATAACGCTTCCATCACCCCTGAAGAAGTAAAGGAATACCGGATCGGCTCGGTCCTGAGTGGCGGCAATTCCGCCCCGGACGGCAAACCCTATGCGAATGTCGAAGAATGGGTCGCGGCTACCGATGCCTATTACAAGGCATCTGTTGATCCCGAAGGCGTAGACGTCGCCATCCCGATCCTCTGGGGGATCGATGCAGTTCACGGCCACAATAATGTGGTCGGGGGCACACTGTTTCCTCACAATATCGGCCTTGGCGCGATGCGGAACCCGGACCTCATGGAAGAGATCGCCCGTGTCACCGCCCTTGAACTGCGTGTGACAGGCCATGACTGGACCTTCGCGCCAACAGTCGCCGTCCCCCGCGATGACAGATGGGGCCGCAGTTATGAAGGCTTTGGCGAAGACCCGGAAATCGTGGCGTCCTACTCCCCCCGTATTGTTGAAGGCCTGCAAGGTGAATTCGGCTCAGATGTCTTCCTCGACAAGGACCATGTGATCTCGACGGCCAAGCATTTCCTGGGCGATGGCGGTACAGAGGACGGCATAGACCAAGGCGACGCAATACTGAGTGAGGCCGAACTCGTACGGCTTCACAATGCCGGCTATCCGCCAGCTATCGAAGCTGGCGCCCTGTCTGTCATGGCGTCATTCTCGAGTTGGAACGGCAAGAAGGTCACAGGAGACCCTTACCTGCTCAACGATGTGCTCAAGGAACGCATGGGTTTTGATGGCTTCATCGTGGGGGACTGGAATGCCCACGGGCAGATCGAGGGCTGCACGAATACCGACTGCCCGGAAGCGCTGAATGCCGGCCTCGACATGTATATGGCCCCCGATAGCTGGCGCGGACTGTATGAAAGCACACTCGAACAGGCCAGGTCAGGCGAGATCCCGATGGAGCGGCTGGACGATGCCGTGCGCCGGATCCTGCGGGCCAAGCTGCATTTCGGCGTCTTCGAGGAAGGCACGCCTTCAGAACGCGCGCTCGCTGGGCAGGAAGATATCCTTGGCTCTGACGAACATCGCACTCTAGCCCGTCAGGCAGTACGCGAATCGCTCGTTCTGCTCAAGAATGATGGGGTCCTTCCAATCACGCCAGACAAGCGTATCCTTGTCGCTGGCGATGGAGCCGATAACATCTCGAAACAGTCCGGCGGCTGGACGCTCACCTGGCAAGGGGGCGGTGCCGACAACGCCGAGTTCCCGAATGCAAGCTCAATCCTGGAAGGGATTGAGAAAGCCGCGAGCAGCGTCGAGTACAGCCCTGAGGGCACCTACTCGGAAACCCCCGATGTCGCGATCGTCGTTTTCGGTGAAGAGCCCTATGCGGAATTCCGCGGCGATGTCGACCATCTTGCCTATGATCTCAGCGGCTCAAAGGAGCTCACTCTCCTGAAAGAACTTCAGGCCGAGGGCATTCCTGTCGTCAGCGTCTTCCTCTCAGGCCGGCCCATGTGGGTAAACCGTGAGCTCAACGCATCAGACGCCTTTGTCGCCGCCTGGCTTCCCGGCAGCGAGGGAGGGGGCGTGGCCGATCTCCTGATTGCCAATGAAGACGGCGAACCGCGCCATGACTTCAAGGGCACGCTCTCCTTTTCATGGCCGCGCCAGCCCGACCAGACGCCCCTCAACGTCGGTGACGAAGCATATGACCCGCTCTTTGCCTATGGATATGGCCTTTCCTATGCCAATCCCGGCACACTCGAAGAGTTGAACGAGAACGTCAGTTCAGAGCTTTCAGCAAGTGAAGGCCAGAGTATTTTCTTCGCTGAAGGCGGCTTCGTTGGCGAGTGGAAGGCCAACCTGTCGGACGAGGTCAGCCAGACTCGTGTCGATCATCAGGCCCAGGAAGATGCGATCCAGTTCAGCTTCCCCTCCGAAGGCGGCCAGGCCACCTTCACCGATGGCCAGACGCACAGCTATGTACGTGAATCCAATGCCGACATAGAACTTGCCCTGACGCTGAAAGCTGCCGCAGCTGACAGTCTTGATATCGGCATGCTCTGCGAGGGCGATGATTGTGCAGCCTACCGCACATTCACCAGCACTGACGGGCAATGGACCGACGTCCGCATTTCCCTCAGCTGCTTTAGCGACATCAATCTCGAACAGATTACAGCTCCCCTTGCGATCCGCAGTGAAGCGGCAGCTGAAGTGTCTGTATCCGATGTCCGCCTGGCCGAAGATGCAGACGGCCAGGAGACATGTGACGGTGAGTAACTCCGTATCTTCGCCGGCAGGAGAGGCGGAAACATCGCGCCTTCACCTGTCGGCACATGGCTTCGATATGAACATCACACCTGCCTTCGGCGGCAGGATTGACCGGCTCAGCTATCTTGGTCAGGACATTCTGGCACCACGCCAGCGCCTTACTGATCCGGACCCTCTTGATGCTGGCAGTTTTGCACTCGTGCCGTTCTCGAACCGCATCAGGAACGGCCAGTTTTCCCATGAGGGCAGGACATATACCCTCCCGCCGAACTGGACGGGCGATGCCAATGCCATCCATGGTGAAGGCTGGCAGCGCACCTGGCATGTTACCCAGCTGGAAGAAGACCGTATCAGCCTGTACCTGCAAGGCACAGACTGGTGGCCATGGCGCTATGAATGCGAGCAACATATCCGGTTTCGGGAAGCGGGCGTCGACTTCTCGCTCTCTCTCACCAACCGGGACACACAATCAATGCCTGCAGGGCTCGGATTTCATCCATATTTTCCGCGCACCGGCAACACACAGATCAGCTTTGCGGCAGAGGCCGTATGGCCTCCGATGAGTGATGGCCCCTTGCACGCGCAAGACATTTCCGGCGCGACCAGGTTTTCTGAGCCGAAACAGCTGGATGGGCTGGTGCTGGACCACTGTTTCGAGGGCTGGCGTGGCCCTGCAACCATTCTCCAGCCAGATCATGGGCTGGCACTTCAACTTACAGCTCAGGGAGCGCCTGGTTTCTGCATGCTATATGTCCCTGACGGGCCTGACTTTTTCTGTTTCGAGCCGGTTTCTCACCTGACGGGCGCCTTCGAACTCAAGGACAGATCACGCACAGGACTTGCCTGTCTTGAGCCTTGGGAGCGACTTGATTTTACCATGAGCATAGGCATTCGTGAGCTTTTCTGACCACACTTTACATTGTTACCTCTATAATTTGTAAGAATTGACAAGCTGACCGGACTCCCTCTCGCGCATATCTCGGGCCTTCTCTATTTCTTCCGGCATGAGCTGCAGCCGTTCGGGCTGCCTCCCGCCAATGAGAAAAAGGGATTTGACCCATGCCGTATTCGGAACACGAACAAACCATCAGCGACCTCATCGCCAGCCATGGCGGAAGCTGGGACTCCATCCAGCCGGAATTCGTCACACGCATGCGCAGCCAGAACCGGTTCAAGACCGGGCTCGACATCGCAAAATATACGGCACGCATCATGCGTGAGGATATGGAAGCCTATGACGCTGATCCGGCAAACTACACCCAGTCGCTCGGCTGCTGGCATGGCTTTGTCGGCCAGCAGAAGATGATTTCAATCAAGAAGCATTTCGAGACGACAAAAGGCAAATACCTCTACCTTTCAGGCTGGATGGTCGCCGCCCTGCGCTCGGAATTCGGCCCGCTGCCAGACCAGTCCATGCATGAGAAGACTGCCGTTCCGGCCCTGATCGAGGAACTCTACACCTTCCTCAAGCAGGCCGATGCGCGCGAACTTGGCATGCTCTATCGCCAGATTGATGAAGCCCGCGAAGCCGGTGACAAGGATCTTGAAGCC
Organism: Henriciella sp.; assembly: GCF_029936995.1. Taxonomy (GTDB): domain Bacteria; phylum Pseudomonadota; class Alphaproteobacteria; order Caulobacterales; family Hyphomonadaceae; genus Henriciella. The sequence goes on along the minus strand of NZ_JAPYRE010000006.1, from coordinate 168,003 downwards.
AAACTCCAGTCCAAGGTCGACAATTTCGAAACTCATGTCGTGCCGATCATTGCCGACATCGATGCCGGCTTCGGCAACCATGAGGCGACCTACCTGCTCGCCAAGAAGATGATCGAGGCTGGTGCCTGCGCCATCCAGATCGAGAACCAGGTCTCCGACGAAAAGCAGTGCGGCCACCAGGACGGCAAGGTTACGGTCCCCCACGAGGACTTCCTCGCCAAAATTCGCGCAGTGCGCTACGCCTTCCTCGAACTTGGCGTCGAAGATGGCGTGATCGTTGCCCGCACCGACTCGCTCGGCGCAGGCCTGACCAAGCAGATCGCCTACTCCAGCGAGCCGGGCGATCTCGGCGACCAGTACAATTCATTCCTGGACTGCGATGAGTTCAGCCCGAACGACACCTCCAATGGTGACGTACTGATCACACGGAACGGCAAACTGCTGCGCCCCAAGCGCCTGCCATCCAACCTGTTCCAGTTCCGCCAGGGCACAGGCGAAGACCGCGTCGTCCTTGACTGCATCACCTCGCTCCAGAACGGCGCAGACCTGCTCTGGATCGAGACCGAGAAGCCGCACGTCGACCAGATCGGCGGCATGGTGGACCGCATCCGTGAAGCGGTGCCGAACGCCAAGCTCGTCTACAATAACTCGCCGTCCTTCAACTGGACGCTCAACTTCCGCCAGCAGGTCTATGATGCCTGGGAAGCCGAAGGCCGCGACCTGTCCGCTTATGACCGCGCGAACCTGATGGACGTCAAGTATGATGGCACCGAGCTCAGCGAAGAGGCCGACCGCCGCATCCAGAGCTTCCAGGCCGATGGCGCCAAGCGTGCAGGCATCTTCCACCACCTGATCACGCTGCCGACCTATCACACCGCCGCCCTGTCCACGGACAATCTGGCCAAGCGGTACTTCGGCGAGGAAGCCATGCTCGGCTACGTCCTCAACGTCCAGCGCGAGGAAATCCGCCAGAACATCGCCTGCGTGAAGCACCAGAACATGGCCGGCTCCGATATCGGCGACGACCACAAGGAGTATTTTGCCGGCGAAGCAGCCCTCAAGGCTGGCGGCAAGGACAACACGATGAACCAGTTCTAGCGCCATCCCCCGCGCCTGAACGGGGCGGCTTCCGCAGCCTGATACCTGCGCAGCGGGAGCCAGCCCACTCACCCCGATTACCCTGAAGGATCATAGAAATGAGCGACCAGGAACCAGAACGTATTACCATTATCGCGTCGAGCTTCTCGGCCGCCGCGCTTGAACACCACCGTGGACGCATGTCTGCCCGCGGCTACCTCATGGACGGCCCGATTCTCGAGCGCAAGTTCATGCTTTCTGAAGGCGTCGAACCGGCCAAGGACATGTTCGAGGGCAAGACGATGTTCTCGGTGAGCTTCGTCAAGCGCGAGCAGGCCAAGTCCGAATAACCTGTCGGGACCATCACATCACCAGAGGGCCAGCCGGATATTCTTTCGGCTGGCCCTTTTCCGTTCAGAGCGCGCCGGGAAAAACGCAAAAACGCGTCTATCCCTCATCCCCGAAAAGGAAGGGGGCCGCCATGCGCCGGTTCTCGTCACCCAGCAGCTGCCGGCCCAGCGGGGGCTCAGCGCGCGCCACGCAGTTCGTACGCTGGCACAACCGACAGGCGATACCGATCGGCGTGGCGTCCGGGTCCTCGATATCCATCCCGTCTGAATAGACCAGCCGCGCCGCATCCTCGATTGAGCACCCAAGCGCTACGGCCCGCTCGGCCCGGGGCGCGCCGTAGGCACCCCCTCCGGCTGTGACGGTGCGTGAGACAGAAAAGAACTGCGCACCGTCCGGCAGCTCGACAATCTGCGTCAGGATACGGCCCGGTGTCTGGAATGTGGCATGCAGTGACCAGAGAGGGCACGATCCGCCCTGACGGGCAAAAGGATAATCGCTGCCGTCAAACCGCTTCGAGACATTACCCGCCGGATCGACCCGGATGAAAAAGAAGGGGACGCCCTCCTGTCCGGGCTTCTGGAGACTGGTCAACCGGTGGGCGACCTGCTCGAAACTCACCCGGAAACGCCGGGACAGCGCCTCGATATCGTAGCGGCGCGCCTCCGCCTCCCGGTAGAATGAGGTATAGGGCATCAGGATTGCGCCTGCCCCGTAGCCTGCAAGGGCGCGGCGTGTCATCCGGCGGGCATCCTCAGTCTTGAAGTGCGCCGCTTTCATGATGGCATCAATAGCGTCGCCGAGCTCAAGATAGACAAGCTGCAAGGCAATCTGGAACGCCGTTGCCGCAGCATCCAGGCTTTCATCGAGAAGAAGCTCCCGGCGGTGATATTCGAACCGGCGCACAGCCCCGGCCATGATGTCGCGCGGCATACGCCGTGTCCTGAAGCCGTGACGGCTCTTCACCCTCTCGATCAGGCTGTTGATGTCATCATGATCGCGCCCGATGAGTTCGGCGGCATGGTCGAGATCGGCAAAGAAATTCCGGTGTGTCGCCAGGAAGGCGCGCGTCTCCTCCAACGGATCGGCTGTGGCCTCGGCCCCCGCATGATCGGCCAACGCCATCTGCCCGTCCCGATAGGCGCGATAGGTCCGCACCAGTGCTTCGGCGAGACCGGGATGGCCAGTGGCAAGGTCGGAGACCTCTCCCGGTGCAAGGTCTAGATCGCTGAACAGCGGGTCCTTGAGAAGATCCTCCAACCGGCGCGATACGCCTGTGCCACCATCACCAGCGAACTGGGAAAGGTCCACCTTGTAGATCTGGGCGAGCTTGAGCAAAACCTTCGCTGTCAGCGGACGCTGGTTGCGCTCGATAAGCGCAATATAGGACGGGGAGATACCGAGATCCTCGGCCATGACCGTCTGGGTGAGACCAAGATCGCGGCGCAACCGGCGCAACCTCGGCCCGACAAAGACAGCCTTTTCACCGGCCATATGTTTCTCCCCTTACGCTCCCTGCTGCGCCTTGGCCTCTGCACGATAACGGTGAAGCAGAGGTTCAGTATAACCGCTCGGCTGATTCGCCCCCTCGAAGACAAGCGCACATGCAGCTTTATAGGCAACCCCATCAAATCCCGGCGCCATCGGATGGTAGAGCGGGTCGCCCTCATTCTGCTTGTCGACCTTGGCCGCCATACGCTGGAAAGCCGTCTCGACCTGCTCGCGCGTGCAGACGCCATGCATCAGCCAGTTCGCGATATGCTGGGAGGAGATACGCAGTGTCGCGCGGTCTTCCATTAGTCCGATATCGTTGATGTCCGGCACCTTCGAGCAGCCGACGCCCTGATCGACCCAGCGCACAACGTAGCCGAGAATGCCCTGCGCATTGTTCTCGAGCTCGGCCTCGATCTCTTCTCCGGACCAGTTCTTGCCTTCAGAAAGCGGGATGGTCAGCAGCTTGTCGAGGGCGGGGACAGGCTCCTTCGCAACTTCAGCCTGACGTGCGGCGACGTCGACCTCGTGATAGTGCACCGCATGCAGGACCGCCGCCGTCGGGCTCGGCACCCAGGCCGTGTTCGCGCCCGTCTTCGGATGACCGATTTTCTGCTCCAGCATATCCGCCATCCGGTCGGGCGCTGCCCACATGCCCTTGCCGATCTGGGCCTTGCCGGAGAAACCCCATTGCAGCCCAATCGCGACATTGCGGGCCTCATAGGCGCCGATCCAGTCACACGCTTTCATGTCGCCTTTGCGCACCATCGCGCCAGCCTGCATACTCGTGTGGATCTCGTCGCCCGTGCGATCCAGGAAGCCGGTATTGATAAAGACGATCCGGTCTTTCACGGCATTGATACAGGCGCCGAGATTGGCCGAGGTGCGCCGCTCCTCATCCATCACGCCAACCTTGATCGTGTGGCGGTCCAGACCGAGCATGTCTTCCACCGCATCGAAGAGATCATTGGTGAATGCGCATTCTTCCGGCCCGTGCATCTTCGGCTTCACGATGTAGATGGAGCCCTTGCGCGAATTCCCCTCTCCCGGACGCTTCAGATCATGACAGGCAATCAGGCTTGTCAGGATACCATCAAGAATGCCTTCCGGCGCCTCCGAACCATCTGGCAAGCGCACGGCTGGCGTAGTCATAAGATGACCGACATTACGCACGAGCAGCAGTGAGCGCCCCTTCAGGGTCACTTTACCGCCATCGGGTGCGGTATAGTTCCGGTCCTCATTAAGGGTACGCGAAAGCGTCCGGCCGCCCTTCTCGAAACTTGATTCCAGATCCCCCCGCATCAGGCCGAGCCAGTTGCGATAAGCCTCGACCTTGTCTTCCGCATCGACTGCGGCAACCGAGTCCTCGAAGTCGACAATCGTCGACAAGGCCGCCTCGAGCTCAACTCCACTGACCCCGGCATTATCCTGCTGGCCGACCTGCGACTCCCGGTCGATGGCCAGCTCAATATGCAGGCCATTGTGTTTCAGCAGGATCGCCGATGGCGCTTCCTGCGCGCCCTGATACCCGGCAAAGGCACCCGGATCAGCAAGCGCAGGCACAAGCGCGCCGCCCTCAACCGTGTAAGCCGCAACGTCAGCATGCGAGCCGTCCGCCAGCGGAACCGCTTTGTCCAGGAAGCCTTTCGCCCAGGCAATGACCTTGGCCCCGCGTTCGGGATCATAGCCAGGCTTTTCCGTGCCATCACGTGCGATTGCATCGGTGCCATACAGCGCATCATAAAGATTGCCCCAGCGCGCATTCGCAGCGTTCAGGACATAGCGCGCATTGAGGACAGGCACGACGAGCTGGGGCCCAGCCAGCAAGGCAAGCTCGGGATCTGTATTTCCCGTCGCGATGGGCTTCGGCTCGGGCTCAGGCACCAGATAACCGATCTCTTCAAGGAACGACTTACCCGCACCCGGGCCGGATTTCTGATTAGCCGGGTCCTTGCACCAGGCATCAATCTTCGCCTGCAAGTCTTCACGCGTCTTCAGGAGGTCTGCATTCCGGCCGGAGAAACGCTCAAAAATATTGGCCATGCCCTTCCAGAAGGCATCAGTGCCGACAGACAATCCAGGCAGAACATCGGTCTCAACAAAATCAACAAGCTGCTGGTCCACGCTCAGGCCATGACAGTCTTTCATCTGGCTGCTTCCTGCACTTCCTGTCTGCGTCCGCTTGCTCATCGTCACGTCCTTAGTTGGCCATTATAAATTCCGGGTTTTCCTGCCGCTTTTGACAGAATGTGTCTACCCTTTTGTCAAAAAGGGTACGCGCCCCTCAATCCCACCAAAAGAAAGACAAAATAGGCCAGAAAGAGCTCAAATTAGCCGTAAATCCAAGCAAAACCAACCCGTTCAGTTATGCACGCTCATTTTCGGCGCTCATGCGAGATGACCGCCAACCACCCTGAAAGTATATGTGGTAATATTTTTGTCAAATATTTGTAATATTCTTACAAAAATAACATTGCCAGCCGGGTGACATCTGCCTGCTGGGCGGCGCAGGCCTACGCCTCGTCTGGCAAGTGTCAGGACTTGACCCGTCCCACCAGGTCACGAATGCCGTCCATCAAGCGGTCGGCAAGGCCATCGCCAACCGCTTCGGGATCGGCAAGCTCATTTTCTGCGAGGATATTGGCATCCTCTTTCACCTCGCCCCGCGTGAAGGGCCGAAGGGAGCGCCCATCGCCCCGCAGGCCCTCTATGGCACTTATGAGGCTTTCTGATGCTTCCAGCTGCTCGGCAAAGGCGCTTTCACCTACGCCCAGATGCTCGCAGACAAGATCGTGACGCAGCTCGAGAATCCTGGCCCCGACAGCGTCAGGCTCGGCACAATCACGCGCATCAATGGCCAGGTCACATTCGGTGTCAAACCCCATTGAGCGATTGTTGAGGTTCGAAGACCCGACGCGGATAAGCCAGTCATCTACGATAAGAACCTTGGCATGGACATATATCGCGGCCCCTTCCTGAGTGACCGGATAATATGCCGCCAGACGGCCATGCGGGTCATTCGCCCAGAGATAATTCAACAGCCGCTCACGCGCGCCATCCATCGCCTTCTGTCGCAGCCATCCTTCAGCCTTCTGCGGCAGCACGATCACGAATTCAGGTCCATCCGCTTCAGCCAGGCGCTCGGCAATCGCACGTGCGATACGGGCAGATGCAAGATACTGCGTCTCGACATAGAAGGTCTGCCGCACTTCGGCGATTGCCCTGAGATATAGCGCCTCAATCTCGCGGGCTTCCGGAAAGCCGTCATAATCCGGATAGGTTCGCGCAATTGCGACGGGCAGACGCTCGAAGGTCGTTTCGAGCCCTGGCCATACTGGCCTGCCATCAAGACCGGGCGGGTTGATCCTCTGCCCCGTTGCCCTGAACCAGCGCTGGCGCGCCACGTCGCCCAGGGCCTTGGCAAGCGGGCCAGAAACCGCCGTTGTAACATCGTGCCAGGGTTTCAGAGGCTCGCCATCTCCGGGCATTTTACGGTACGGCTGGTTATCATCGTGGTCACGCGTGTCCCAGCGCCCTGCTGTCATGTCGATACCGCCACAGAAGGCAATCTGGTCATCAATTACAATGATCTTTGAGTGATGCGCTGCGCCCGCAGGATGCGAAGTGTCGAGCTTGAAGTGGAAGTTTTCCGACATTCGCATGGGACGCACGGCCATTGGCACCATACCACGCCCGAGTGACTGCAATGTCCCCAGGTCCCATTTCAGCATATAGAGCCGGGTGTCCTCACGGTTTTCAGTAAACCATGAAAGGAATTCACCGAGCGTATTGGGTCCCTCAAGTGTTGCACCGTCAGGCTCGAATTCAATGCGGGTATCGAAATCCCAGCCAATCATCATGATCGTATGCTGCGCGTTCAGCATGGCGCGCTTGACCGCGGGAAAATAATCCGCGCCATCGATAATGATGCGCACACAATCCGCCTGTTCGCGCCGCCAGCATGTATCGCCTGGCACAAGGAATTGAGTCTCGTCCAATGGCTGCCCCCGGGCGCAACGTTTGTCTCTGCAACCTGCATTCGTCCGACTGGCAAATGTCAGATCCACCTCGTGAAAGACGCTCAGCCCCGGGCAACGTTCCGCAGAAGGCCCAGTTTATGGAGCGCGGAACGGCCCTTGGTGAAAGTGACGTCTCAGAACTGTCGTGTCGCGCTCACCGAAACCACATCAGCATGTCCGCTGAACTTCCCAGTCACACGGTCGCCGAAACTGCCCGTCCTGTCGAAATCAGCGTCCTCAATAGTGACCCGGTTATAGGCTGCATCGACCGTCCACGCCGGGTTTGGAGACCAGCTCGTGCCGACAGCCAGGATATGGCGGTCATTGTCGGGAATTCGCGCGGTGCGGAAAGCGGGCTGGGCCGGAGTTTCATCAAACGCATACCCTGCACGCACCGTCCAATCCGGTGACAGTTCATAATCGCCACCGAAGCCATAACGGCCGGCATCCTCATACTTCAGCTCTTCGACCGAGTCCGGCTGGACAGGATTTTCAAACTGGACCCGTAACTCCTGTATACTGGACCACTCGGTCCACATCGCATTGGCATAAAGCGTGGCGCGGTCCGTCGCGGCCCACTTGATCCCCAGTTCCGTCGACGCGGGCAGGTCAAGTGCGGCACCGCCACCCGTATCCGTGAACGCCCCGCCTGCCGTCAGAAAGTCTGCATTCTCGGGAACCGTGAAACTGGCATCGCCCTCGACCATGTGGTCGATCTGTGAGCGATAGTGCAGCCCAACCGTGACATCCTGATGCGGCATCCAGGAAATGCCTGCATTCCAGCCATAACTCCAGTCATCACCTTCAATTTCCGTTACCCCGTCAGCGCCTTGCGGAACGACACCTGCCGCCGTGCATGTGGCCGGGTCGGCCTGATTGAAACACACAGCACCGAAATCAATTGCGCTGGTCAGCCGCGCATCGACGCGCTGGGCATTGATACCGATCCCCAGGGAAACTGTATCGCTGACCTGATAGGCGAGGCTCGGATTGATGTTGATCGTCTGCAATTCGGACGTCAGCGCCTGATAGCGGCCCGGCCAGTCCTTTTCATAGTCGGTCGAGAGGCCGAACGGCACTGTTACTGACAGGCCGAGCGCAACATCCTCGCTCAAGGGATATACTGCATGGCCATACGGGACGGCTTCGTCAAACAGGAACCCATTCGTGTCGCCTCCGAGTGGATTACCCAGCGCATCGGCAGACCCTCTGTCATCATACTCGGCATTGCCAAATATCCCGCTTACACCCAGCGACACTTCCGGACGCTCGAACGCCGTCAGAAGTGCCGGGTTACCAAAGGCTGCAGCCGGGTCGTCCGTCTGCGTGACCCGTCCTGTATTGGCCCGTCCGAGGTCTGATGCGGAATATTCATTCACGGCGAAACTGTCAGCATTCGCCAGACCCACCGCAGAGCTGGCGAGGAGAGTCATTGTAAGTGTGCGGATTATGTACATGGGAGGAAAGCCTTCTTGCATTTTTCACACGAAACGAACGCTCCCCCGGACGTTCGCGCGTCGCAGGTTTTGATGGGAACCTGAAGCCTTCCCCAGACGCTTTCCAATTATATTTCTGTTATCAAGAGGCATCCGACTCATGGCCAACCCCTTCAAGTCGCTTAGGCGGAACCTCATCAGCAGGCCGCTAATGGGCTGGTACAAAAGCGTACTGCCGGGTCTTTCAGACACAGAAGCCCAGGCCCTCGAGGCCGGTGACACCTGGTGGGAAGCCGATCTCTTTTCCGGCAAACCAGACTGGGAAAGGTTCAGGAGCTTCGAGAGCCACGGCTTTACCGAGGAAGAACAGGCATTCCTTGACGGCCCCGTCGCAGAGTTCTGCGCCATGCTGGACGACTTCGAGATCGAGCACGAGCATATGGACCTGCCTGAAGCGGCCTGGGCCTATATGAAACAGAACAAATTCTTCGGCATGATCATTCCGAAGGAGTATGACGGCCTCGGCTTTTCTGCTTCCGCACACTCCGAAGTCGTCAAACGTATCGCGACACGCAATGTCTCAGCGGCTGTGACAGTTATGGTGCCAAACTCCCTCGGCCCGGGGGAGCTCCTGATGCTCTATGGCACAGATGAACAGAAAAAATACTATCTTCCCCGCCTTGCCCGCGGCGAAGAAGTTCCCTGCTTCGCCCTGACCGGCGTTGAAGCCGGCTCAGACGCCTCCGCCATGACAGCAACCGGGACCGTCTGCGAAGGCGAGTGGGAGGGTGAAAAGACACTCGGCATCAAGCTCGACTGGGAAAAGCGCTATACCACGCTTGGCCCGGTCGCGAACCTGATCGGGCTTGCCTTCAAGCTGAAGGACCCGGACGGCCTTCTCGGCGGCGAGGAAGATCTCGGCATCACTGTTGCCCTCGTCCCGACAGACCTGCCAGGCGTCGATACGGGCGACCGTCACATCCCGGCTGGTCTTGCTTTCCAGAATGGCCCCAGCTGGGGCCGCGATGTCTTCATTCCGGTCAACCAGATTCTCGGTGGGCAGGAACAGACAGGCCAGGGCTGGAAAATGCTTATGGGCGCGCTCGCGGCCGGGCGCGGTATTTCGCTGCCCTCTCTTTCCACAGCTGCCGCACAGGTATCCGCCCAGACGACCGGGGCCTATGCCCGTATTCGAGAGCAATTTGGCATACCGATCGGCCAGTTCGAAGGCGTACAGGAAAAGCTCGCGCCCATCGGGGCCATCGCCTATCAGCTGGAGGCCGCGCGCCGCTTCATCACGATAGGGCTGGATAATGGCCACCATCCGGGTGTGGCCTCTGGCATCATGAAGTATCACGCGACCGAACGGATGCGCGAAACCGTGAACTACGCCATGGACATTCACGGCGGCAAGAGCATTTGCGTCGGCCCGAAGAACTATCTCGAGACCCCCTACAGGGCGATCCCTATCGGCATCACCGTCGAAGGCGCAAATATCATGACGCGCAGTCTGATCATTTTTGGTCAGGGCTCGATCCGTTGCCACCCATACATCCTGGAAGAGATGCAGGCCGTCGCACTGAAAGATCGCAAGGAAGCCCTGCGCAAGTTTGACGACCTCATCTGGCGCCATGTCGGGCATGATTTCGCAAATATCTGGCGCAGCTGGTTCCATGGCCTGACCGGCGGCAAGTTCACATCTGTTCCGGAAGATGAAACGCTCAAGCCGTATTATCGCGAACTATCGCGTTACAGCGCCAACCTTGCCGTAGCTTCAGAAATTTCACTCGGCATTCTTGGCGGCAAGCTGAAGTTCAAGGAGAGCCTGTCTGCACGGCTTGGCGATGTCCTCGCCGAACTTTTCCTGCTGAGCGCAGCCCTGAAACGCTTTGAGGCCGACGGACAGCCTGCTGCAGACAAACCCCTGCTCGACTGGGTCTTCGCAGATGGCATCGCCCGTATGCACGCCCGGCTTGCCGAAGTTGGCGACAATTTCCCGAGCGGTTTCTGGGGCTGGACCATCAAGATGCTGACCCAGACCGGCGGGAAACGCCGGCGCGGCCCGACCGATAAAATGACCAAAGCCGTCGCCGAACTTCTCCAGGAGCCCGGCGAGACACGCGAACGCCTGGGCGAAGGCGTCTATACCGGCACCGGCGCAGACCCTCTTGCTGCGCTCGAGCGGGCGCTTGCGCTGACCATAGCCTGCGCTCCTTTACGCAAGCGGATGCGGGAAAAGGACATGGAGATGCCGGAGGCAGCCCGTGAGGCCGGTCTTATCACCGCTGAGGAACATGCACAGCTGGGCGACCTCTATCGAGCCGTCCGCGAAGTCATCGAGGTTGATTCCTTTGATCCCTCGCGTGTCTCGAAAAACGGCCTGAACCCCGAAACAGAACATCCCGAAAAGGCGTCAGCATGAAGGTCTATGTTGTCGATGGAAATCGCACACCTTTCATAAAGGCCCGCGGCAAACCCGGTCCGTTCACGGCCGTTGATCTCGCAGTGCAGGCCGGGCGTACGCTCCTGCTGCGTCACCCGGAAATCGCCAGTCAGGTCGAGGAAGTCATTCTGGGGTGCGGCTCGCCCGGTGCAGAGGCGACTAATCCGGCCCGTGTCGCAGCCCTGCGCATGGGCCTCGGCAAGGACATGCCGGGCTGGACGGTACAGCGCAACTGTGGCTCCGGCATGCAATCGGTCGATAGCGCCTTTCGTTATATCCGCGCAGGTGATTATGACTGTCTCATGGTTGGCGGCACTGAAAGCCTCAGCCACGCGCCCCTGCTCCTGAATGAACAGGCGGTCGACTGGTTTGCCGGCCTGAACACGTCCAGGTCCCTGCTCGACCGCGTCGAAGCCGTCAGCAAGTTCCGCTTTTCCATGCTCGAACCCGTTATCGGCGTCGAAAAGGGGCTTACCGACACCGTGGTCGACCTCGGCATGGGACAGACCGCTGAAATCCTCCGTCACGAGTGGAATATCAAGCGCAAGGAAGCTGATGCCTACGCCGTGGAGAGCCACAAGCGCCTTGCCCGAGCGCAGGAGAATGGCTGGCTCGACAATGAGGTTGACCCGGTCTTCAGTCAGGATGGCGAAGTTTTCGAAAAGGATGACGGTGTGCGCCCGGACTCGAATGTCGAGAAGCTGGACACGTTGAACCCCGTCTTCGAGCGTCCTTATGGGCATGTCACGGCAGGTAACTCCTCACAGATCACGGATGGCGCCTGCTGGATGCTGGTGGCGTCGGAACGCTTTGTGGACAAGCACGGTCTGGAACCCCTGGGCGAAATCCGCGACAGTCATTGGGCGGCCCTCTCCCCCGCATGCATGGGGCTCGGCCCGGTCCATGCCGTGACTCCCATTCTCAAACGACATCAGCTCGGTCTGGGTGACATTGATCTCTGGGAACTAAACGAGGCTTTCGCCCATCAGGTCCTGGCCTGCCTGAAAGCCTGGGAAAGCGACACGTTCTGCAAGGAGGAGCTCGGCCTTGAGGGCGCGATGGGTGAGATTGACCGTGAGCGCCTCAATGTCGATGGCGGTGCGATCAGCCTTGGCCATCCCGTAGGCACCAGCGGTGCCCGTATCATCCTGCACGCGCTTAATGCCATGCGCCGGCGCGGCAACAGAACCGGCATTGCCACAGAGTGCATTGGCGGGGGCCAGGGAGGCGGCATGCTTCTGGAAGCCCTTGCAGCATCGACACCCCCGTCGCGCACCGAAACTGATAAAACGGAGGCGGCCTGATGGCGCGTAGTGGAAGTATCTGGCACCTGAAAAAACAGGCGGGCGGTTACGCAACCCTGACGCTCAATGTGCCAGGACAGGCGCAGAACACACTTGGCCGCGCCGTCCTCGACCAGTTCTCGGCCTTTCTGGACGAGATCGAGAAGGCACCGCCGAAAGCACTTTTCCTGCGCTCGGGCAAACCGTCGGGGTTCATGGCGGGAGCTGACATCGAAGAAATTTCGAGAACCGATCCAGAAGACCTCAAGTCCCTGATTGATCAGGGCCACGCCGCGTTGAACCGGCTGGAAGCCCTGTCCTGCCCGACCGTTGCAATCATTCATGGCACATGTCTCGGCGGTGGGCTGGAGGTCGCGCTTGCCTGCGATCATCGCGTGGCAGACACCTCGGCCAGTTTCGGTTTCCCAGAAATCCAGCTCGGTTTGCATCCCGGCCTCGGCGGCACGTTCAGACTGCCGCAGGCCATTGAGCCTTCTGGCGCACTCCAGCTGATGCTGACCGGACGCACGATCAATGCCCGCAAGGCAAATGAGATGGGGCTTGTACGTGATGCCGTGCCCCAACGCCACCTTGAGGCCGCGGCCCATGCCGCTGCTGAAACCGGAAAGGCACAAAAGGAACGCGGCTTTATCGCAGGCATCAGACGCACGCTCGAAATGTCCGGTCCCGGTCGTCAGTACATCGCCAGCCGGGCGCGCAAGGAAACAGCCAAGCGCTTTAGCGAAGCGCATTATCCGGCTCCCTATGCCCTGATCGACCTGTTCGAGGATGAGTCCGAGAAGGAAAAGGTGCTTGCTGCCGAAGCGCGTTCCTTTGTGGAACTTAGCCAGACCAGAACTGCACGAAACCTGATCGGCCTCTTCACCCGTCAGGAAGCCCTCAAACGTCAGGCGCGTCTCAGCGACGGCCATGGCATATCCCACGTCCATGTCATCGGCGCGGGCACGATGGGCGCCGACATCGCCATGTGGACAGCGATGCAGGGATTTAGCGTCACCCTGCAGGACATCGACACCTCCGTCATCGCGAAAGCCATGGGCCGCGCCCATGAATGGATGGACGGCAAGCACGACCGGTCTGATGACATCCGTGATCCCATGGACCGCCTGATCCCCGATCCGAAGGGCGATGGCATCCGGTCTGCAGATCTCATCATCGAGGCCGGTCCGGAAAAGGAAGAGATCAAGCAGAAGATTTATGAGGGCCTCACTGACCGGATGAAGCCCGATGCGCTGCTGGCAACGAACACATCCAGCATCAGGCTGGAAACACTAGCCGAAAAACTTCCCGACCCGGCCTGCTTTGTCGGCCTGCACTTTTTCAACCCCGTCACGAAGATGCCACTTGTTGAAATCGTCAGCGGCGAGAAAACATCGAAGAAAACCCGCGAACGCGCACTGGCTTTCATCGAGGCGATCGACAAGCTCCCGCTGCCAGTCAAAAGCGCGCCCGGCTTCCTCGTGAACCGCATCCTGACGCCTTACCTGCTCGCTGCCATCACCCTGATCGATGAGGGCTACAAGCCGGAAGAGGTCGATGCCGCCGCTGAAGCATTCGGGATGCAGCAGGGCCCTGTAGAAGTTGCCGACACTGTGGGGCTCGACATCTGCCTCGAAGTTGGCCGCGTCCTGTCGCAAGCGCTGGAGCATGTGCCGGAACCACCAGAACGGCTGATTGCAAAGACTGACGCTGGAAACCTCGGCAAGAAAACCGGTGAGGGTTTCTACACATGGCAGGACGGCAAACCGCAGAAAGATGATGTCGATCCCGATGCGCAGACCCTGGAGACACTACAGGCCCGTCTCCTCACACCACTTATCGACGAGGTCCGCCGGGTTCTCGATGAGAAAATTGTCGCCTCACACGACCATCTCGACCTCGGAGCGGTCTTCGGTTCAGGCTTTGCGCCCTTCCGGGGCGGCCCGTGCACCTATAGCCGCCAGCAGGAAGAGGTTTCGACTGAACCTGCACCCGAGTCGACTGAGAACAGTGAAGCCTGAATGGAGGACGCAATGTCAGAGGGGCAAGCTGGCGGCCACCCGACCTTCAGACCGCAGGCCTTTGATACGGCTGAAAAATGCGCAGAGGCTGTCATCGACAGGCTCGGCAAGGATATTCGTCTTGCCCTGCCTCTCGGTCTTGGCAAGGCGAACCGGTTCACCAATGCGCTCTATGGTCTGGCAGAGGCTGACAGCAGCATCTCGCTGAAAATCTACACCGCGCTCTCCATTGTGCGCCCGTCTCTCGGGGGCGGATTGCAGGAACGGTTCGGCGCACCCGTGCTCGACAAGCTGTTCGGGGATTACCCGGATCTTGCCTACGCAAAGGCGCGGGCCGCAGGCAGGCTGCCGGCAAATATCGAGATCGAGGAGTTTTTCCTCGCCACAGGCACACTCCTCTCCAACAGCTATGCCCAGCGCAACTATAACAGCGTGAACTACACCCATGCGATGCGCCGCATTATTGCCGAGCGGGCCAACGTCCTCGGCCAGATGATTTCATCCCGTGAAGGACGCTACAGCCTGTCCTGCAATTCAGACCTCAGTCTCGATCTCATCCCGCTCATGCGCGAAAAGGTAGGACGGAAAAACTTCATCGTCGTCGGCGAGCTTAACGAACGACTGCCCTTCATGCCGAACGATGCCGAAGTCCCGGCTGGCGAATTCGACATGCTGCTCGATGCCGGCCCCTATGACCTGGCCGGACCGCCCGCCCCGCGGGTGGACACAACCAGCTATTCCATCGGCTTGCGCGCGGCCCGTCTGGTGAAGGATAGCGGGACTTTACAGATCGGTATCGGGTCGCTCGGGGATGGGGCCGCCCAGTCGGTACGCCTGCGCCACCAGGCGCCCGACCAGTTCCGGAAGGCTGTCACGGCCCTGCCCGGTCCCCCAGGTCCGGCAGATGAGGAAGGCGGCTATGATGCTTTCAAGCGAGGGCTCTATGGCTGCACGGAAATGTTCACGCTCGGCATGTACGAGCTCCTGCGTGCGGATGTCTTTTCCCGTGCCGCGCATGAAGGCCGTAACATCACCATAGATGGGGGTTTCTTCCTCGGCCCGCAGACTTTCTATCGCGGCCTTCGCGAAGCCTCGGACGAAACCCTTGGCCTGATTAACATGACCAGCGTTGATGATGTGAACGCCCTGTTCGGCAACGAGGCTGTGCGCCGCAAGGAACGCCAGCATGCCCGTTTCATCAACATCGCCATGAAGGCCACATGCCTTGGTGCGGTCACTTCAGATGCGCTGGAAGATGGCCGCGTCGTCAGCGGCGTCGGCGGGCAATACAATTTCGTCGCTCAGGCGCATGAACTTGAGAACGCCCGCTCCATCATCCTGCTGAAGGCCGTGCGCGAGAGCAAAGGCAAAGCGGAATCGAATATCGTCTGGTCCTACGGTCATACCACAGTGCCGCGTCACCTTCGCGACATCGTTGTCACAGAATATGGCGTGGCTGACCTGCGTGGCCAGCCGGATGAAGAATGCGTCAAGCGGATGCTCGCGATCACCGATGCCCGCTTCATTGACGGGCTGGTCGAAGAAGCGGTCGCAGCAGGTAAACTGTCACCTGGTTTCAAGGTGCCGGAAGCCTGGCGCCTGAACACACCCGACGTCATAAAAGCTGCGCTGGCCCCGCACACCACTGCGCTGCCCGCGTATCCGTTCGGCACGGAACTCAGCGAGACCGAACAGGATCTGGCACTTGCGCTTGAGCATCTCCAGGACAGGACCTCTACGCGCTGGAGACGGATCAGCTACCTCCTAAGCGCAATCCTGAAAGGGCCGTCAAAACAGGCCGTTACTCAGTATGAAGCGCATATGAAGCGTCTTGGGCTGGAAAAGCCCGAAAGCTTTCAGGAACGTATGTGGCGGCGCCTCGTCCTCACAAGCCTGCGCGACGTTGAGGCATAAAAAGCCTTCGCAAATGGCACTTGCCTGCTGTAGGGGAGCCGCCATGACGCAACAGCCCACCGACTTCGAGGCCACGCTACGCCGCGCCATCGATCTCAAGACAAAGCCCGTCGGCTCGCTTGGGGAGGTCGAAACACTGGCCGCACAGATCGCGCGTATCCAGCATTCCCTAAACCCGGTCGCCGACACCTGCCGGCTGACCATATTCGCCGGCGATCACGGCATGGCCGGGGCCGGCGTGTCCGCTTATCCGCAGGATGTCACACGCCAGATGCTGGCCAACTTCCTCGCAGGCGGCGCGGCGGCAAACGTCTTCGCCAGGTCTCTCGGTGCAGACGTCCAGGTCGTCGATTGCGGGGTCGCAGGCGAACCTGTCGAAGCCCCCAATCTCATCTCGCGCCGCATCGCGCCCGGTACGGCAAACGCCATCGAAGGCCCGGCCATGAGTGGAGCCGAATGTAACCGTGCGCTTGAGAATGGCCGCAAGATCGGCGCGGAGGGCAGCCATCCGGTCGCCTGTTTTGGCGAAATGGGCATCGGCAATACCTCCTCAGCCAGTCTCATCGCCGCCAAGCTGCTTGGCCTTCCCGTGACAGAGCTGATCGGACGCGGCACCGGGCTCGACGATGCGGGCCTGCGCGCGAAGGCTGCCCTCCTGGAAAAGGCAGCTGGCCGCACGCCGGATCAGCTTGAACCCCAGACAGCCCTGATGGAGTATGGCGGCTTCGAAATCGTCACCATGGCCGGAGCCATGATAGGCGCAGCAGCTGCTGGAAAGATTATCCTCGTGGACGGTTTTATCGCTGGGGTCGCCACCCTCAGCGCCCGCGCGCTCAAGCCGGAAACTGCCCAGAACTTCATCTACGCTCACCGCTCGGCTGAGGCCGGGCATGGCCGCGTGCTCGAAGCACTTGAGGCTCGGCCCCTGCTCAATCTCAACATGCGCCTCGGCGAAGGCACAGGTGCCCTGCTGGCGTGGCCGCTGGTCAAGGCTGCCGCGGCAATGTTGCGGGACATGGCAAGTTTCGAAAGCGCAGGCGTCAGCGGGCCGTCATGAAGGACGAACTGGCAAAACTGGCTCTCGCCATCCAGTTCCTGACCCGCCTGCCCGTGCCGGACTGGTTTACCTACACGCCTGAACGCATGGCCGCATCGGTGCGCTACTACCCGCTCACGGGCCTGCTGATCGGCAGTCTGTGCGCGAGTATTTATTGGAGCGCGACACTCGCCTTCCCGGCAATTGTCGCCGTCCTGCTCGCACTTGTCTTCGGCGCGATCCTGACCGGCGCGTTCCACGAAGACGGGCTGGCCGACACGTTTGACGGCATTGGCGGCGGGCTGACGCGTGAAGCCTCGCTGACCATCATGAAGGACAGCCGTGTCGGCACCTATGGCGTTCTCGGACTCGCCGCCATCTTCGCCCTGAAACTTGCAGCCCTGGTCTCCCTGCCCGTCGTGATTGCCTGTCTCGCTTTCCCAGTCGCGCACGGCCTGTCACGTCTGTCCGCGGTATTGGTCATCGCGACCAGCCGTTATGTCCGCGACGAAGGCACCGGCAAGCCGGTCGCCTCAGGCGTCTCGGTGACGAGCTTGGTGGTCGCCGGCATGTCAGGTGGCGCGCTCATTGCCCTCTGGCTGCTGTTCCAGCCCGCCTTCGCCCTGCTTTACGCGCTGGCGGGGCTGGCCCTTGGCCACGCCCTGATGCGCCTCTTTTTTGAACGAAAACTCGGCGGCTATACAGGCGACACGCTGGGCGCTGTCCAGCAGGTCAGCGAGACCGGCTTCTATCTGGGGCTTCTGGCATGGCTGTAAGCCTGCTGCGCCATACCACGCCGCTTGTCGCGCCCGGCACCTGCTACGGCATGACGGATCTTGGCCTGGCGGAAAGTTTTGCAGAGGAGGCCGAAAACATTCTGTCGGGCCTGCCCCCGGTCGAGCAGATCGTGACCAGCCCACTCACGCGCTGCCAGCAGCTCGCGGACTTCATGTCAAAGCGACTGTCTGTGCCCGTCACGACTGATTGCCGTCTGCGTGAAATGGATTTCGGCACATGGGAAGGCCGCGCCTGGGCCGATATTCCGCGTGCTGAAATCAATGCATGGGTATCTGACTTCATGCATGCCCGCCCGCATGGTGGGGAAAGCGTCGCCATGCTGCGCGCCCGTACGCTCGAGGCCATTGCAGAGCTTGAAAACCGCCAGCAGGAGACCTTGATCGTCACGCATGCCGGCGTCATCAAGGCCGCCCTTGCCGCCGCCGAAACCGCTGCCAGTCATTCCGCCGCAATCGGTTTCGGCTGTTACGTCACCCTGATCCCCAACCGCCAAGGAGCCTCTCATGAGCACCGATGAAAGCCACAGCGAGAAGATGAAGGCGCTGCAGACCGAACAGCGCAAGAAAACCTCAGAAGCCCGCGATGCCGGACGCGGTCTGATTCTCGTCCACACCGGCGACGGCAAGGGCAAGTCGAGCTCGGCCTTCGGCGTCATTTGCCGCGCACTTGGCTGGAAACAGAAAGTCGGCATTGTCCAGTTCATCAAGGGCAAATGGATCACCGGCGAACGCCAGTTTTTCGCCAATTTCCCCGACCAGGTAGACTGGCACACGATGGGCGAGGGCTTTACCTGGGACACGCAAGACCGCGACCGTGACATTGCCGCGGCCGAAGCCGCCTTTGCGCGCGCCTGCGAAATGATGAGCGACGGTGAGCATGACCTCGTCGTCCTGGACGAGATCAACATCGCGCTACGCTATGACTATCTCGATATCAACGCCGTGATCGACGGCCTCAAAGCGCGTTCAGAACACACAAGTGTTGTCCTCACGGGCCGCGATGCGAAGCCGGAACTCTGCGACTATGCCGATCTCGTCAGCGAAATGCGCGAGGTGAAGCACCCCTTCAAGGCCGGCATTAAGGCGCAGCGCGGGATCGACTTCTGAACCCCTCCCGTCGCGCCAATTCCGTCCGCACGCTGTTGACACTTTTTCGCACTTGCAACATTAGACGCCACCAGATGGTGCCTCCCAACCGGAGGCCAAGAGGGAAGCCGGTGAAAGTCCGGCGCTGTACCCGCAACTGTCAGCCAGGAGCTGAAGGCCATTATGCCACTGGAGCCCAACCGCTCCGGGAAGGCGGCCCGAAAGCAGAGATCGGCGAGCCAGGAGACCTGCCATCGCGTCGTTCGCCCGGAGACCGGGAAAAGTCTCAGCGGGCGGGAAGGCACCAAGCCTCTCCTTCGTAACGGCACTCGCAAAAGGCCTGGCCGCCCGCATGGCAAACCCATGAGGCCAGCATGTCGTTATGAAGCGCACCTGTCTTTCCGGGCGGCGGGGTGCACGAGGGGAAACCCACATGTCGTATAAGACGGCCCTACTTTGCGCAGGTGCGATCGGCCTTGCCACGCCAGTCATCGCGCAGGACACCACCGAAGACACACGCCTCGGCCCGATTGTTGTCGAAGGCTCACGCCTCGGCCAGACGGCCACCGAAGTCGGCTCCAGCGTCAGCATCATCTCAGAGGAAGACCTCGAAAAGCTGGACTTCGACTTCGCGCTCGACGCCATCGCATCGGCGCCCGGCGTCACCATCAACTCCAACGGCGCGTTCGGCGGCTCGGCCAGCGTCCGCATCCGCGGTGCCTCCAGCGACCAGACACTCGTCCTGATCGACGGCGTGCCTGTCAACGATCCGACGGGCACAGGTGGCGGCTACAATTTCGCCCGCCTCGACACCGCCAACATCGCCCGCATCGAAGTGCTGAAAGGCCCGCAATCGACCCTCTGGGGCACAGATGCTATCGGCGGGGTCGTCTCCATCACGACCAAGCAGCCCGATCCCGGCCTCGGCGGCAGCGTGTTTGCCGATTATGGCTCCTTCAACACGTTCCGTGGCGGGGCCTCGATCGAGAACGCCAATGATTTCGGTGACTTCCGTCTTGCCGCCAATGGCATCTCGACCGACGGCATCTCAAAAGCAGACGAAGCCAATGGCAACACAGAGGATGATGGCTACGACTCCACGACCCTATCGGCCAAGGGCGGGCTGAACCTGCCGAAGGACATTCGTCTCGACGCCAATGTCCTGTGGAATGACACCGAGTCCGAATTCGACAGCTTCAGCGGTGGCGCACAGGGCAGCGTCGCGGACGGCGATGAGGTCAACCAGACCGAAACCCTGAACGGCAACCTCTCCCTGAAGGCTCCGCTCTTCGACGGCCGTCTCGAGAACCTTCTGGTGCTCGGCTATTCCGATATCACCCGCGAGAACTTCACCGATGGCAACCAGAGTTACTATGCCGAGGGCGACCGGAAGCTCTATCGCTATCAGGGCACACTCAACATCAATGATATGAACACCTTCGCTTTCGGGGCCGAGCGCGAAGACACCTCCTCCGGCGACGCAGAGGCAACGATTGACGGCCTGTTCGCCCTCTATGAATTCAAGCCCGTCAGTGAGCTGACCCTGACAGGTGGTGTGCGTATGGACGATCATGACTCGTTCGGATCGGAAACCACCGCCCGCCTCGCCGCCGCCTGGAGCCTCACCGATCAGGTCACGATCCGGTCAAGCTGGGGACAGGGCTTCAAGGCACCGAGCATTTTCCAGACGACTTATGTCTGCACTTTCTGCGGCCTCACCGAACCCAATTCGGACCTGCAACCGGAAACCTCCGAAGCCTTCGATGTCGGCGTGGAATGGCGATCTACGGATGGCCGCGCCACAGCCGGAATCACCTTCTTCGACCAGGAAACCGAGAACATGATCGATTTCTCGTTCACCGAAGGCTACGACAACATCGCATTCGTGGACTCGCAGGGCGTAGAACTCATGGGGGCTTACCAGTTTACCGATTGGCTGAACGTATCGGCGAACTATGCCTATATCGACGCGACCGACGGGGACGGGAACGCACTCACCCGCCTGCCGGAACAGTCCGGCGATATCACCGTCTCGGTCGATCCTGATGGCCCATTCTCGGGCAATGTCCTTGTGCGTTACAATGGAGATGAAACCAATACTGACGGCACAACGCTGGACGGCTGGACGCGTGTGGACCTGACGGGAAGCTATGCGCTTTCTGAAAGCGTCGAGCTTTATGGCCGGGTCGAAAACCTGTTCGATGAGGAATATCAGCAGATCCTCGGTTACGGCACACCGGGCCTCTCCGGCTCGGTTGGGCTGAGGCTCCGCTACTAGGAAGACCACAGCCCATGTCGAGACTGGTAATTCTCCTTCTGGCCTTCATCCTGGCTGCCTGCGGCGGCCCTCCTCGCACGTCGCAGGATGTGTCCGGCCCGGACAGGCCCATGCGGATTGTCAGTCTCGACTACTGTGCTGACCAGTATGTCCTCAAACTCGCTGATCGCGAACAGGTGCTCGCCCTTTCGCCGGACGCGACGCGTGATTTCTCGTATATGCGCGATCATGCCCAGGGCCTGCCCACTGTGCGCCCGGTCGCAGAGGACGTGCTTATCCTGAAGCCTGATCTTGTGGTCCGTGCCTATGGCGGCGGTCCGAATGCAACCGCCTTCTTCGAGCGCGCCGGTATTCCCGTCCTGAATGTCGGCTGGGCCTCGAACGTCGATAGCGAAGAAGTCGGCTCCATCCCGAACATCATCCGGCACATGGCCGACGGGCTTGGCCACCCTGGACGCGGGCGCAAGCTGGTCGCGGAATTCCGTACGCGCCTGACCGAACTCCAGGCCCGCACGGACGGCAAGAGCGCGCTCTACATGACACCCGCCGGCGTCACCTCCGGACCGGGTTCGATGGTGCATGAAATGCTGCTCGCTGCCGGTCTTGAAAACTTCCAGACCGAACCCGGCTGGCGCTCCATCCCGCTGGAGGCCCTGGCATATGACCAGCCGGACCTTATAGCTGCGGCCTTCTTTGGCACGCTGACAAACCATCCCGATGCCTGGACACCTATGAAACACCCCGTTGCCAGCAACCTGCTTGAAGACAAGACTGTCGTTCAGCTGGAAGGATCATGGACCGCTTGCGGCGGCTGGTTCATCCTGGATGCCATCGAGGCGCTTGTGGGTGGCGCAAACAGCGAAGACAGCCGTCCATGAATTCGAACACCCTCCTCCTGCCCGTTCTTGTGGCCAGTACACTCGCCGCGCTCTTTGCCGCCTGCCTGCTCGGTTCCACGCCAATGCCGGCAGACCGCGTGCTGATGGCCTTTCTTGGCACGGGCGATACAGCCGACCAGCTCGTTATCTGGCAGATTCGCCTGCCGCGCGCCTTGGCTGCCTTCCTTACAGGTGCGGCGCTGGGCATAAGTGGTGCCGCATTGCAGGGCCTCTTGCGTAACCCGCTGGCCGAACCCGGCGTTCTGGGGGTTTCCGCCTCGGCTTCTCTGGCAGCCACCTTCTCGCTTTATTACGGCCTCGCCGCAATCTCCATCTGGGTCCTTCCGGTCGCCGCGATCCTCGGCGCGCTGGCCGCAACCGCCCTCATCGCGCTCGCCGCCATACAGACACGATCTGTCGTCACCCTCATCCTGATCGGGGTTGGCCTGTCCAGTTTTGCAGGCGCGGCGATGAGCCTGCTCATGAATCTCGCGCCGAACCCGTTTTCCCTGTCGGACATGATCAACTGGATGCTCGGCTCTGTCGCCAATCGCAGCTTCCAGGAAGTCGGCCTCGCCATACCTTTCATCGCGTCTGGTGCAGCCATCCTGCTTTTTACCCGGCGCGGGCTGTCCGCACTCACCCTGGGCGAGGAAGCCGCGAGCGGGGTCGGGCTCAACCTGCGCAACCAGCGCATCTGGACGGTGCTTGGCGCAGGGCTGGCCACGGGGGGATCAGTGGCGCTCGCCGGGGCCATTGGCTTTGTCGGCATCGTCGCCCCGCACATGATCCGGCCCTTCACCGGGCATGATCCGGCCCGCTCGCTCATACCATCCGCCCTGCTCGCCGGGCTCATACTGGTTGTCGCGGATATCGGGGTAAGGCTCCTGCCAACGTCCAACGAACTCAAGCTCGGCGTGGTGGCTGCCCTGATCGGCGCACCGGCCTTTGTCTGGATCGCGATGCGAAGGCGCACGGTCAATGACTGAACTCGTCACCACCAGCCTCACCGCCAAAGCCGGGGACGCCACGCTCGTCGAAGGCGCAGAACTGCGCCTCGCCCCTGGCGAACTGGTTGCCCTTCTCGGGCCAAACGGCGCGGGCAAAACCAGTCTCCTGCGCGCCGCGCTCGGCCTCGTCAAACCCGACTCCGGCAACGCAACGCTTGGCGGCACTGAAAGCACACGCCTTTCCCCTATGCAGCGCGCCCGCCAGATCGCCTATCTGCCGCAACTGCGCCCGCTCGCCTGGCCGAACACGGTGCGCGATGTCGTGGCCCTCGGCCGGTTTGCCTATGGCGCAGCCCCTGGCCGGCTCAGCAAGGAAGACGCCGCTGCCATCGACCGCGCCATCACCATCTGTGACCTTGCAGGCCTCTCGCATCGGCGTACCGACACGCTCTCCGGCGGCGAACTCGCCCGTGTTCACTGCGCACGCGCCTTCGCCGCCGAAGCGCCGCTACTTATCGCGGATGAGCCCGTCGCCGCGCTCGACCCGCGCCACCAGTTCCGCGTCATGGACATGGTCCGCCAGTTCGTTGACCGGGGCGGCGGCGCCCTCGTTGTCCTTCACGACATCCCGCTCGCAGCCCGCTATGCCAGCCGTCTGGTCTGGATGAAAGAAGGCCGGATCATCGCCGATGGCCCGCCCGCTGAAACCCTGACCGAACAGCGCATGGCCGACGTCTACGGCGTGAAAGCCCGCATCGGCGGGCTTAATATCGAGATAGAGGGCGCGATATGAGCGCACGTGCGCTGATGCTTCAGGGCACCGGCTCGGATGTCGGTAAGTCCGTGCTCACCGCTGCCCTCTGCCGCATCGCCAGACGCCGGGGTCTCAGCGTCGCCCCGTTCAAACCGCAGAACATGTCGAACAATGCCGCTGCCTGTCCGGACGGAGGAGAGATCGGGCGCGCACAAGCGCTTCAGGCCCTTGCCTGCGGGCTTGAACCGCACACCGATTTCAACCCTGTCCTCCTCAAGCCGGAAACAGACCGCCGTGCCCAGATCGTCGTGCATGGCCAGGCCGTCGAAGCATTGGAAGCGGCAGACTACATGTCCCGCCGCGCCCGGCTCATGGCGCCTGTCATGGAGAGTTTCGAGCGTCTTTCAGCGGCGCATGACCTTGTCCTCGTCGAAGGCGCGGGGAGCCCCTCGGAAATCAATCTGCGTGACCGCGACATCGCGAATATGGGCTTTGCCTGCCGGGCCGGCGTGCCCGTCTGCCTCATTGGCGACATCGAGAAAGGCGGCGTCATCGCGAGCCTCGCCGGAACGAAGACCGTCCTCGCGCCGGAAGACGCCGCAATGATTGGCGGCTTCCTCATCAACAAGTTCCGCGGCGATCCGGCCCTGTTCGACGCTGGCGTAGATGCCATCGAAGCCCATACAGGCTGGCCCTGTTTCGGCGTCATCCCCTGGCTCAGCGCCACGAGCCAGCTGCCCGCAGAGGACGCCGTCATCCTTGACCAGCCAGCCACACGCTCCGGCAGCGGCCTGAAGGTCGCCGCGCCCATGCTCTCGCGCATGGCCAATTTCGATGATGCCGACCCGCTCAGATTTGAGAGTGACGTGGACTTCGAATGGATTCCGCCAGGCCGCCCCATTTCGCGCGACACCGACATGATCATCCTGTTCGGCACCAAGTCGACACTCGGTGATCTCGCCTTCCTGCGCGCACAAGGCTGGGACCATGACATCATCGCCCATGCCCGCGCAGGCGGGCACGTACTCGGCATCTGCGGCGGCTACCAGATGCTCGGACGGCATATCGCCGACCCAAACGGCATTGATGGCGAGGCTGGAAGCGCCCATGGCCTCGGCCTGCTTGATGTCGACACCGTGATGACCCCGGACAAGCATGTCGCCCCGGCCAGTGGTACCTGTACACGCACGGGCGAAGCCGTCTCCGGCTACGAGATCCACACCGGGCGCACCACCGGGCCGGATACGTCCCGCCCGCTTTTCACCCTCGGCGGCGAAACCGACGGCGCGCAAAGCCCGGACGGGCGCATACAGGGCACCTATCTGCACGGCGCTTTTACAAGCGACAGCTTCCGCCGTGCCTGGCTCGCCGCCGCCGGCGGGAACGGACACACCACGCTCGACTATGGGGCCGCCGTCGAAAAAGCGCTCGATGCACTCGCTAACGGGGTTGAGGCGGCTGTCGACATCGACGCCCTTTTCGCCACGGCCCAGCCCCCCGGCTGGCAGCCTGCACCATGATGTCCGCGCCGGCCCTCATGCTTGCAGCCTGGGCCATCGAAGCCCTCTTCGGCTGGCCGGACTGGCTCTACAGGCTGATACGCCATCCGGTTGTCTGGTTCGGCTGGGTCATCCGCTGGCTTGATGACACCCTCAACCGCTCCACCTGGCCACACACATGGCGCTATATCGCAGGCGCCACCGCCAGCCTCACCGCCATCACCCTCGCAATCCTTCTCGCCGCCTGCATCGCATTCACACTGCCGGACACACCCGCAGGCTTTACCGTCGAAGCCCTGATTGCCTCCAGCCTCATCGCCTCGCGGAGCCTCTACGCCCATGTCGCTCGCGTCGCCTATCCCCTTACCACAGGCGACATGGAAGCTGCCCGCAGCGCTGTTTCGGCCATTGTCGGGCGCGACCCGTCCCGGCTCGACACCCCCGGCATGTCCCGCGCCTCCCTTGAAAGCCTCGCCGAGAACGCGTCGGATGGCGTCACAGCACCGCTGTTCTGGGGGGCCATTTTCGGCCTGCCGGGACTTGCCGCCTACAAGGCAGTGAATACGCTCGACTCCATGATAGGACATCGGAATGAGCGCTACAGTGCCTTTGGCGGTTTCGCTGCACGCCTGGACGATGCGGCCAATCTCATCCCTGCCCGCCTCACCGGCCTGCTGGTCGCGGCTGCTTCCGGAAAGCTTTCCGCCTTCAAGATTATGTGGCGGGATGCCCGCAAACACCGCTCGCCCAATGCCGGCTGGCCGGAAGCCGCCATGGCTGGCGCCCTCGGTGTGCGCCTCTCCGGCCCCCGCAGCTATGGCGAGACGACCAGCCACGAACCCTGGCTCAATCAAGGCGCGGGCGATCCAGCGCCGGAGCATATAAGACAGGGGCTCAAGCTTTACGTGCGGGCCTTGGCGCTCGGTGCTTGCCTCCTCGTCGCCATCGCTCTCCTGCTGGAGGTCGCATGAAGGACGACCTGTTACATGGCGGCGCGCTGGACCGGATGCGCGCTCACTTTCCCGATGCTCCCGCGCCGTGGCTCGACCTTTCCACCGGTATAAATCCGTGGCCCTGTCCCGTTGACCCAATACCGGCCGAAGCCTTCGAACACCTGCCCACACAGGCAGCCTACCATGCCTGCCACACCGCGATGGCGCACGCCTTCAACGCCCCGCAGGACCATCTCCTGATCGCGCCGGGCAGCGAGCTTCTTATTCGCCTCCTACCCACCATCATCGCCCCGCGGCGCGTTGCCACCCTGTCGCCATCCTATGGCGATCATGCGCGTGTCTGGCGCGCTGCTGGATGTGAACTCATCGAGACAGCTGACCCGCTCGACACGGCAGACGAAGCCGACGCCATCGTCCTCTGCCAGCCCAACAATCCGGATGGGCGCACCTTTGCCCTGGACGACCTTCTTGCGGCCTGTGACAGGCTCGCTGTACGCGGCGGCTGGCTGATCGTGGATGAGGCCTATGCCGATCTCGACCCCGCCCTGAGCCTTGCATCACGCACAGGGCGTGACGGGCTGATTGTCCTGCGTTCCTTCGGCAAGTTCTTCGGACTGGCAGGCCTGCGTCTCGGCGCACTGCTCGCCCCGACCGCCATACTGACCGGCATGCAGGAGAAACTCGGCGTCTGGCCCGTGAATGGCCCCGCCCTCGATGTCGGCGCTCGTTGCTATGGCGACCTCGCCTGGCAGGCCGAAACCCGCGCACGGCTGGCCGCCGCTCGCCAACGCCTCGACATCATTCTTGAGAATGCTGGACTTGCGCTTGCAGGCGGCACCGATCTCTTTCGTTTTATCGAGACAGAAGACGCCACAGGGCTATGGGAAAAACTCGCCCGCGCCGGAATTTATGTCCGCCGCTTTGACTGGTCAGCCCGCCACCTGCGCATCGGCCTGCCCCCGGATGCGGACGCTGAAGCCCGGCTTGCCGCCGCGCTCAGTCCTTGAGTGTCAGGGGCAGCCCGGCAGCAATAAACTCCACCCTGTCTGACACCTCAGCCAACTGCTGGTTCAGCCGCCCCTGCGCATCCCTGAACGCCCGGCCCAGCGGCGTTTCCGGGACAAGGCCGAGGCCAACCTCGTTCGACACCAATATGATGTCATGGCCTGTGCACTGAAGTCTCTCGCACAATGCCTGCACCTCGGCTTCCACATCCCGTTCATGATGCATCAGGTTAGAGAGCCAGAGTGTCAGGCAATCGACCAGGACGATCTCGCCGGGCCTGATCTCCTTCTCAAGCGGAAAGGCCAGGTCCAGCCGCGCCTCGATCGTGCGCCAGCCCTCGCCCCTCTCCTGCTGGTGACGCGCTATGCGGTCTGCCATTTCCGAATCCAGCGCTTCTGCGGTCGCCATATAGACACGGGCCGGGCCGGCCGCTTCGGCCAGGGCCTGGGCGCGGCGGCTTTTGCCGGAACGCGCGCCACCGAGAATGAGGGTAATTGCCATGGGCCCGGCATAACCCAGCAGCCGCCCCGTATCCATTCCCCTTATTTCAGGAGTCCCACCTTCACGCCATGCGCAACGCCCTGCCATGGCACCTGCCTGAACAGGTCAACCTCATGACCAAGGCTCTCAGGGGGCGGGCTATCAGGGTCAGGCTGCGAAATAATCAGCTGGGCTATCTCCAGCCCGCGCCCACGCAGCACATCGATGGCACTCAGCGTATGCGAGACCGCGCCGAGATAAGGCGCTGCCACCAGGATGACGGGCAGGCCAAGGTCGGCCATCAAGTCGATCTGTAACCGGTCGTCTGTCAGCGGTGACATCACCCCGCCCGCGCCTTCGACCAGGTTGATGTCCGCGCCCGCTGCTTCCATCCGGCCCCTGACGAATGACAGGATTGCTCCATAGTCCTGCACGACGCCAGCCTTCCGCATGGCAACATTCGGGGCGAGCGGAGCCTCGAAACGATGCAGGCAGATTTCGGAAACGGTTTCCGGCGCTACGTCCCGCCCACAGGCGGCAAGCAACTGCCCGGCATCCGAGGCATCCAGCGCATCCTCGCCAAAGCCGCTCATTACCGGCTTTATGGCCTGCACCGTCCTGCCAGCCGCGCGCCAGCCCTCAAGCAGCTGCGCGCTGATATAGGTCTTGCCGATTTCGGTGCCGATGGCTGTCACGAAATAACCTGTCATCCCCGATAAGCCTCCTTGAGTGCGGCCGCCAGCCCGCGCACATCTGCTTGCGAGTGCCCGGCCGCGAAAGTGATCCGAAGGCGCGATGTGCCCTCCGGCACCGTCGGTGGGCGGATCGCCGTGACCAGATACCCCGCCTCTTCAAGCGCGGTGGACATGGCCAGTGCGCGGGCTTCCTCTCCGATCACCACAGGCACGATCACGCTATCCGGCGATGGCAGATCCATCAGTTCACAAAAGAGCACCGCGTTGCCACGGGCACGGGCAGCTCGCTCCGGCTCGTCTTGCATCACCTCCAGCGCTGCCAGCGCCGAGGCGAGTACAGTTGGCGGCAGCCCGGTCGTATAGACGAGGCTGCGCGCCCGGCTCACCAGCATGTCGATGACAGGTGCGGGCCCGCAGACATAGCCGCCATACGCCCCGGCGGCCTTGGAAAGTGTGCCCATCTGCACCAGCGCCGGATTAGCCTGTTCGACAATGCCGAGCCCGTGCGCGTCATCTGTCATCAGCCACGCACCATGTGCTTCACACAGCGCGCCCAGTTCTTCCAGCGGCGCCAGGTCGCCGTCCATCGAGAACACTGTCTCGGTCAGGACGAGTACCTGCCCCGGTGCCTCCGCTATAAGTTCAGCTGCATGGTCCATGTCATTATGGCGAAACACACGGATCTCCGCACCGGACAGCCGCGCCCCCGCATGCATGCAGGAATGGGAAAGCGCATCCATCAGGATCGTATCGCCCTTGCCCACCAGTGCAGGGATGGTGCCGACATTGGCGAGATAGCCTGACCCGAAGACCAGGCACGCTTCCTGTCCCTTCATCTGCGCCAGTGTCTGTTCCAGCTGTCCATTCAGCGGACAGTCACCCGTGATCAGCCGCGAAGCCCCGGCCCCCACACCATAGCGCGCAGCTGTCTCCTGCGAGGCCGCCACCAGCCGCGGGTCACAGGAAAGCGACAGGTAATCATTATCGCAGAAAGAGACGAGATCGCGTCCGGCCCGCCCGGCCCGCTCTGCCCGTGCGCCGTCCATACGCCGGGTCGGCTTTAAAGTGCGGTGCTGGCCGCGCGCATGCAGTTTCTCCAGCCGCGCCCCGGCATAGGCTGTCAGTCGCTCTAAAGACGTCATGCAGTTGGCAGTCCTCGACCTTGCTCGCCGCCCGTCCTACTGACACCCAGCGCACCTGCAAGTCACACCCATCATCAGGAGGGCTAAAAACACATGGCCGAGCACAGTGAATGGTTCACCACAGGGCTGGAACATATCTGGCTGCCCTACGCGCAGATGAAAACGCAGCCCTCGCCTGCCCCTATCGCCGCGACCGCCGGGACCCGCCTGAAGATGGCTGATGGCACTTCCCTGGTCGATGGAGTCGGCAGCTGGTGGACCAACGTTCACGGCTACAACCACCCCGCCCTCCTGAAGGCCGCGCATGACCAGCTCGACACGATGGCCCACATCATGCTCGGCGGCATCGCCCATGAGCAGGCCTACCGCCTTGCCGCACGCCTCGCAGACGTCACGCCCAGCGACCTCTCGAAAGTCTTCTTCACCGAGTCCGGCTCGGTCGCCGTCGAGGTCGCGATGAAGGTCGCCGTCCAGTATGCGATGAACAAAACCGGCGCGCGCAAGACACGCTTCGTCTCGTTCACTGGCGGCTATCATGGCGACACGTTCGCCACCATGTCGGTCTGCGACCCGGAAGAAGGCATGCACAGCCTCTTCTCCGGCGTTGTGCCCGAACAATATGTCGTCGACCTGCCGGACACGGATGAGCGCCTTGCCGCTCTGGAAGAGACCGTCGCCAGCCATGACGACATCGCCGCGGTTCTCGTCGAGCCGCTCATACAGGGCGCAGGCGGCATGAAAATGCACACGCCGGAAACGCTACAGGCCCTCCGTGCAGCCTGCGACCGCCACGGCGTCCTGCTCATCTTCGACGAGATCTTCACCGGCTTCGGGCGCACGGGCGAGATGTTCGCCGCCACCCGCGCCGGTGTGACGCCGGACATCATGTGCCTCGGCAAGGCCCTCACCGGCGGTGTCACCCCGCTGGCCGCCACCATCGCCAGCAAGCGCGTCTACGCCGCCTTCCACACAGACTCTGCCGACGATGCCCTGATGCACGGGCCGACCTTTACCGGCCATGCACTCGCCTGCGCGGTCGCCAATGCCGGGCTCGACCTCTTCGAGAGCGAGCCTCGGCTTGAGCAGGTCCGTACCGTCGAGGCCCAGCTAAAGGACGAGCTCACACCCCTCGCAGAGCTTCTGCAGGTGAAGGATGTCCGCGTTTGCGGTGCGGTTGCCGCCGTCGAATTCGCCGAGAGCTTCAGTGTGGACGCCGCGCGCGCCTGGTTCATCGAGCAGGGCACCTTCATCCGTCCGCTCGGACCGGTCGTCTATCTCACGCCCGCCTACACCATCGCGCCGCATGATCTCTCAACGCTCACAGGTGCCATCACGCGCTTTGCCGGGGAAATGCCCGCCTGATCAGATGGATTTCTGGTTCACCCGTTTCGATAGTTGCTCCGGGCTTTCCTTACGTTCGCTGTAGCGGTCGACGAGGTAGTCCGCCCGGTCGCGCGTCAGCAGGGTGAACTTCACCAGCTCCTCCATCACGTCGACCACGCGGTCATAGAGCGGGGAGGCCATCATCCGTCCATCCTCCTCGAACTCGGTGAACGCCTTGGGCACCGACGACTGGTTGGGGATGGTGATGAGGCGCATCCAGCGCCCGAGAATACGCAGCTGGTTGACCGCATTGAAGCTCTGCGAGCCGCCGCTCACCTGCATCACGGCCAGCGTCTTTCCCTGTGTCGGGCGTACCCCGCCAAGCGCCAGCGGGATCCAGTCGATCTGCGTCTTCATCACGCCGGACATCGCCCCGTGGCGCTCCGGCGAGCACCACACCATGCCCTCGCTCCAGATCACCGCTTCGCGCAGTTCCGCGACCTTGGGGTGACTGGCCTCCTCGCCATCTGCCAGCGGCAGGCCCTTGGGATCGTAGACCCGCGTCTCGCAGCCGAGCGCCCGCAGGATGCGCGCAGCTTCCTCATTGAGCAGCCGCGAATAGGAGCGCTCACGCAGCGAGCCATGCAGCAGCAGGATGCGCGGCCTGTGCTGACCGGGTTCTGGTGAGAGCAGGCTCTCTCGGTCGATCTGGCGAAAGCTTTCAGTATGCAATGCCGGGAACGTGTCTTCTGTTTCAGCCAACCCGTTCTCCTCTTTCATCAATCAGCAACTCCCCGTCCTCCTTGTAGACCGGGCCGGGCGGCAGGGCCTCCAGCAGCTCGAGCACGGTCTCGCTCGGCCGGCACAGACGCACGCCCCTGGGCGAACACACGATCGGCCGGTTCACCAGCACAGGGTGCTCCAGCATCGCCTCCAGGATCGTCTCCTCGCTCACCCCCGCCTCCAGCAGGCCCAGCTCCGCGGCCGGCGATTTCGTCTCGCGCAGCGCGGTCCTCGGCGTAAGCCCGGCGGCCGCAAACAGGCCGAGCAGTTGCGCCCGCGTCCAGCCTGTATCGAGATAGTTGATCACGACATGGCCGGTCCCGCTCGCCTCGATCAGGCGCAATACATTGCGCGATGTTCCGCAAGCGGGATTGTGGTGGATGACGATCATGACGTTTCCTGTTCCAGCGGCCTTGCCTCTTCACTGTCTGCGAACGCCCCGCGCGTGCGATTGGCGATGGCGACCAGCGACAGCATCACCGGCACCTCCACCAGCACGCCGACCACCGTCGCCAGCGCCGCGCCGGAGTTCAGCCCGAACAGGCTGATCGCAACCGCCACGGCAAGCTCGAAGAAGTTCGACGTGCCAATCAGGGCGCAGGGCGCAGCAATCCGGTGCGGCACCTTCAGCGCATACGCCGCGCCATAGGCGATGATGAAGATGCCATAGGACTGGATCAGGATCGGCACCGCAATCAGCGCGATCACCAGCGGGCGCGCCAGGATCACCTCGCCCTGGAAGCCGAACAGCAGCACCACGGTCAGCAACAGCCCAAGAATCGACGCCGGCTTTACCCGTTCGATGAAACCGTCGACGGCCTGCTCCCCGCCCCGGCGCTTCAGGAGAGCCCGCGCCGCGATCCCAGCCGCCAGCGGCACCACGACATAAAGTCCGACAGAGAGAAGCAGCGTTTCCCACGGCACGGAAATCTCGGTCACGCCCAGCAGGAAGGCGACGATCGGCGCGAAGGCGACCACCATGATCGCATCGTTCACGCTCACCTGTACCAGCGTATAGTTCGCATCCCCGCGCGTGAGCTGCGCCCAGATAAACACCATAGCTGTGCAGGGCGCTGCGCCCAGCAGGATCAGGCCCGCAAGATACCCTTCCGCATCGGCAGGCGGGATCAGCCCGGCAAACACATAACGGAAGAAGACAACGCCAAGCGCGGCCATGGTGAAGGGCTTGATCAGCCAGTTCACCACCAGCGTGATGATGAGGCCCTTCGGCTTCTCGCCCACGCGCGCGATACTGCCAAAATCCACCCCGATCATCATCGGCCAGACCATCGCCCAGATCAGGATGGCGACGGCGAAATTCACACTGGCATATTCAAGCTCCGCCAGCGCCCCGAAGACACCGGGAAACACCTGCCCCAGCCCGATCCCGGCAATGATGGCGAGCGCCACCCAGAGCGATAGAAACCGTTCGAAATTGCCCATCTAGCCCGTCTCCCCGGTCCCGTGTGCCGGGGCGGATATGGCCTGCCGCCCCTCCGGCGCACAACACTCCATCCGCGCTAATGCGGCCTGCACATCATCTGCCACGCAAGGCTCCCCGCCGCAGCAATCCTCCATCAGGTAGACGATGAGATCGCTGACCGCGTCGAAGCGCGCCGCATAGATGATGGAGCGGCCCTTGCGCTCACTCGTGACCAGCCCGGCCTGCGAGAGCAGGTGCAGCTGCGCCGACAGCGTGTTCGGTGCGATGCCGGTCTCGTCAGAAATCCGGCCAGCCGCCAGCCCTGATGGCCCGGCCTTCACCAGCAACCGGAACACCTCAAGCCGGCGTTCATTCGCCAGCGCGGAAAATTTCAGGATGGCATTGTTTGCTTTCATATTTCGATATTCGCTGAAATATGGAAATGAGTCAACATAGCCGCTGGCCGGGTCCGCCCTCTGGGCCATGCTCGGCGGTGGTCTTTCGCGCCGGACTCCCGGTGCACCGCTCTCACACCGTGGCTACACCATCCTCACACCGCCGGCACACCATGCCCGTCCCCCGCTCGAACCACCCTGACGCGGCCCCTTTCCCGAATTGAGTTTCCCTGCCGCTGATCGAGCCGATTCAGCGGATAAAGGTGCTGCAAGCTTCAGGCGAGGCTCACCCCGGCGAGACTTCCCGGTTCACCTCCACCCTGTCCGGCTTGGGCACGCCAAAGATTTTCAGGTGGATCATCAGGAAGGCCGGCAGCAGGAAGATCAGCATGGAGGTGCCGAACAGGATACCGAAGCCGAGCGAGATCGCTGTCGGGATCAGGAACTGCGCCTGCAGACTGGTCTCGAGGATGATCGGCGTGACCCCGAGAAAGGTCGTCAGCGTCGTCAGCATGATCGCGCGGAACCGGTCGAGCATCGCTTCCGTGACCGCGCTGGCGGGGCTTTCGCCGCTCTCCAGCCGCTCGTTCAGGAAGTCCGTCACCATCAGGGATGTGTTGATGATCACGCCCGACAGCCCGATGATCCCGAAGAAGGAGAGCAATGTCAGGTCCGCCCCCATGATGCCGTGGCCGATCAACGCGCCGACAAAGCCGAACGGGATCGCCGCCATGATGACCAACGGCTGGCTGTAGGAGCGGAAATTGAGCGCCAGCAGCGAGTAGATCACAATCATGGCGAGGAAGAAGTTACGCGCCAGTACAGGCTGCGCCTCAGCCTGATCCTCCTGATCGCCAGAGACCCGCATGCTCAGGCCCTCATAGTCTTCCTGCAGGCGCGGCAGGACAGTGTTGAACATATGGTTTGAGACGATGTCGGCAGTGGTGACATCCTCGTCGACAAAGGCGTTCAGCGAATAGATCCGCCGGCCATTCACCCTGTTGATCGCGGCGGGCGCCGGGGCAATCGTCAGCTCGGCGAGATTGTGCATCGGCACATAGCCCTCGCCGACCTTTACCCGCAGGCGCTTCAGCGTCTCCAGCGATTCCCGCTCATCTTCCGGCAGGCGCACCCGGACCGGGATCTCTTCCCGGTCGCGTTGGATACGCACAGCCTCCGCCCCGAAGAAGGCCGCGCGGACCTCACGGGCGATGTCATTCTGGGTGACGCCATAATTGCGCGCCAGCGGTTTGAGCCGGATCTGGACTTCCTCGGTGGTGCGAAAGCGGTCATCGCGGACATCATAGACACCGGGCTGGGCCTCAAGCTCCCGGCGCAGTTCCAGCACCGCTTCACGCGTGGCTTCATCGGTGCGGGCCGAGACCTGCAACTGGATCGGCGCGCCGGGGCTGACGAGATCGGAGGTAAATGTCAGCTTTTCCGCGCCTGGTATTTGTCCCACTGCCTGGCGCCAGGCGCGTTCGAATTCCCCCGCGCTGAAATCCCGCGTGCTGGCTTCCTGGAGCTGGGCGACAATGAAGGCACGGTTGCCGGATGCGCCGCCGCCGGGGGCTGCGGCCGGGTTGCCGTCATTGCTGGCGAGCGGTGAGCCGATCTGGTAAAGGACCCCCGCCAGCGCATCTTTATCGGTGGAGACCTCGCCCCCGGCCGTTTCGGCGGTTGCGGCTATCTGTTTTGCAAACCGCTCTGTCTGGGCCTGCGATGTGCCTTCGGACAACTCCAGTTCGGCGGTGACATAATCGCCTTCCACAGCCGGGAAGAAGATGAACTTCACATAGCCGCTCGCCGTCAGCGACTGGGCGGCAAAGAAGATACCCACACCGATCAGGATAATCATGAGGGGGCGGACGACGACGAAGTTCATTACCTTGCGCAGCGGCCCTTCGGTAAACCTGCGCAGCTGGGCCGCCACCCTGTCACGGACCGGATCGGCAAGCCGGCGGGGGGACCAGCGTCCAGGGGGCTTGTTGGTCAGATGCGAGAGATGTCGCGGCAGCACGAAAAAGCTCTCGACCAGCGACAGGAAGAGAAGGATGATCACAACTGCCGAGACCTGCCCCAAAAACTGGCCGAACAGGCCCGGCACCAGCAGGATGGGCACGAATGCGGTGATCGTCGTGGAAACAGAGAACAGTACCGGACGCGCCACCCGCGTCGCACCAAGCCGGGCAGCTTCCATCTGTTCGTAGCCCTTGCGCCAGTTGGCGTGGATGTTCTCGCCCACCACGATGGCGTCATCGACAATAATCCCGATGGCGAGGATGAAGCCGAACAGGGAGAGCTGGTTGATGGTGATCCCGAACAGGAACATCGGGAAGAATGCCCCTATGAAGCTGACACCGACGCCAAGCGCGACCCAGAAGGCGATGCGAAGGTCGAGGAACAGAAGCAGGAGCAATGTCACCAGGCAGAGGCCAAGCACGGCATTCCTGACAAGCAGATTGATCCGCGAGCTCAAATTCACGGACTCGTCGCGCCAGAGATCGTAGGAAATCCCGGCTGGCAGCGCGGACCGGATTTCGGTGTCGAGGTATTTGCGGACAATCTCGGCATTGCCCAGCGTCTTTTCGCTGCCCACCCGGTAAACCGTGACAATCGATGCTGGCTTGCCATCGTAGACAGCCTTGATCGGATCTTCCGCAAGGCCGTCATCAATGTCTGCAATATCTCTCAGATAGATGGGGGAGCCATTCTCACCCGCACCGACAACGATGTTGCCAAATTCCACCCCGCTGCGGCGCTCCCCCACGGCGCGCACCCTGAGAAGCTGGCGGTCATCCTCGATTTCACCTGCTGACAGGTCCAGGCTCTGCTGGGAAATCACATTCGCCACGGCCGTCAGGCTGAGGTCACGAGCGCGTAGTTCCTGCTCGGGGATCGCAATGTTGATGAGATAGTCCGGAACGCCGCCGATCTCGACCAGCGACAGCCCGTCCTTCCCGGCCAGTTCCCGTCGCACACGGTCAGCTGCCCGCTTCAGGACGCGACGCTCGACATCACCGTACAGGACAATCTGGGTAACAAGTTCATCCGGCTCGATCTCGCTGATCTGCGGCGCTTCAGCCGCCTGCGGGAAGACAGTGATGCGGCCGATCTCGTTCTTAACCTCGTCGAGCATCTCCGACATGTCTTCACTCTCGGGGATATCGACGATGACGCTTCCCACGCTGGAGGCGGCCAGGCTTGTCACCTTGTCGACGCCTTCGAGCCCTTCAAGGCGCTCCTCTATGGGGCGGACAATTGATGTTTCGACATCTTCAGGCGTGGCCCCCGGATAAGGCACGCTTACCGAGATCTGGCCCGTCTCGATTGGCGGGAACACACGCACGTTGAGCGCAGAGAGCGATGCAATTCCCGAAATGACGATGAACACCATCAACAGGTTGGCCGCCACCCGGTTGGCAAGGATGCCCTCAATGATCTTCGTCAAGGCGAAGTCTCCGAGACATGGACGCGCATTCCCTCGATCTCTTCGGCAAGTACGGTCGTCATCACGCGCTCCCCGCCAGAGAGGTCTGGCGCGTGCAGCAGGACGGTATTCCCGCTACGGTCTATAGGCGCGACGCTGATGCGGTGTGTTTCCTCATTCTCGTCGATCACCCAGATAAAGGAATCCTGACGCACAGCCCCTGCCGGCACTTGCCAGACAGGTGTCTCGGACAGGCCGGGTATCACGATATCCATGAAGTCGTCAGAAAAGACATCGCCTTCATTTTCGGGCGCGAAGGCCTCGGGAAACACGCCAATGACGGTAGCCGTACGGGAATTTTGATCGATAACAGGAGAGAACTCAGCGAGATAGCCTGTCAGCGTCGCGCTGCTAAGAGAGCTGTTATTGGGCACCGCACGCACTTCGACACGGCCATCCGGGGCCGCACGGATTGCCGCACGCACAGCAGAAACGTCTTCAGACGGTAACCCGGCCTGTATTTCGCCCGGCCCAGCGCTAATAAGGGTCGCCAGAGGCTGGCTGGGCGAGACAAACGTGCCAGGAGCCACATTCTCCGACGTCACAATCGCATCGAAGGGGGCCGTAATGACTGCCTTCTCGAGTCGTCGGCGGGCCGTCTGAAGCTGGGCTTCCGCCTGTTCGAAGGCTGCCTGTGCATCCTCGAAGGACGCAACGGCCTGCTCGGCTGCCTTTTCGGGCGCTGCACCGATTTCGGCAAGACGAAGCTGGCGGTCGCGTTCGGCCCGGGCCTGTTCCCTGCGGGCCTTTGCCGTCGAAAGCTGGGCCTCAGCCCGTGCCACTTCATCCTGCAGGTCGCCATCATCGACCTGAAGGATGACCTCCCCCTTGCCAATACGACCGCCAAGCTCGAGGTCGGGATTTATCGTGGTGACCTTGCCTGACACCTCGCTGACGACTTCAAGCTGCTCCCGTGCCCGTAACCGGCCCGGCGCGCGGACTTCATAGCTTTCTTCAGCGCGTTGTACCCCGGCTGTCTCGACCAGCGGCACACTGTCTTCGCGTGCCTGCGCGTCTTCACTTACGCCGCCACCGGATCCGGCAATGACCATGATGACAATACCCACGGCAGCGACAAGCAACCCGACCAGTAGCCAGGCACGTGACGGCCGCGCCTGACGTGAACCGGTCTCTTCGTCTTTTACTGAATCAGAGGACATGGCATTCCTGAACGTTATGATACGAGCAGGCATATCGCCTGCCTCTGCCTGAACTGAACATGGTAAGTCTTATACGAGTCGCCACTCCGGAACCTTCATGATGCCAATCTCCAGTGCAAAAAAATCAATTCTTGCTCTAGCCAGCATCACGCTTTCTGCTTGCATGACAACAGGCCCCGACTATGAGCAACCCGGTTTTGCATCCTATCAGGATGAGTGGCTGGCAGGCGACAGTGACGTCCTGTCTCCCGGTGCGATGGAGACGCAGCAATGGTGGCAAGCCTTTGATGACGAGCTGCTTGCATCGTTGGTCAATGACGCGGCATCGGCCAATCTCGACATCGTTGAGGCACAAGCCAATATCGACGCTGCCAGGGCCACCGTCAAAAGCGCAAATGCCAGCGGTTTTCCCATGGGCGCGCTGTCGGCAGGCGTAACGCGCCAGAAACAGTCCAGCGCGTCCTTCGGGGCCGATGTCCCTTTCGAATTTCCTGCCCAGACCCAGTATTCCACCGGCGCTGAAGTCAGCTGGGAAGCGGACCTTTTCGGACGGGTCGCCAACAGCATCGCCCAGGCCGAAGCCTCTCTGGGCGGGCGACAGGCCATAGCGGAAGATACCGCCCGCGCGGTCATTGCGCAGACTGCCAGCACCTATCTGACATTGCGTGAACTCGACACACGTATCAGCGTCAACCAGGCAACGCTTGAGCGTCAGGTCGACGTCCTTGAGCTGACACGGCAGTTGCGTGATGCAGGCGAGGTGGCCGACATAGACGTCGAGCGACAGGCAAACCTGGTGGAGTCGACCCGCGCCGGCATTGTTGCCGTCAAGCGCACGCGGGCCGAGACACTTTCCGGGCTGGCCCGGCTCACGGGCAGGACGGCCCCGCAACTCATCGATGCCTATCCAGCCCTAGCACCTTTCGAAAGCAATGAGCTGGCGCCTGTCACAGCCTTTGCTCCCATCAAGGTCAGTTCACCTGTAAACCTGTTGCGGCGGCGCCCCGACGTGCGTGCGGCTGAACGCCAGCTCGCCGCAGCGACCTATGCCGTCGG
Organism: Henriciella sp.; assembly: GCF_029936995.1. Lineage (GTDB taxonomy): Bacteria > Pseudomonadota > Alphaproteobacteria > Caulobacterales > Hyphomonadaceae > Henriciella. The sequence goes on along the minus strand of NZ_JAPYRE010000006.1, from coordinate 128,788 downwards.
CGTCGAAACCGCTGACCTCTATCCAAGCCTGAGCCTGACCGGTCAGGCCTCATTTACCGCCAATGAGCCGGGCAACCTGTTCAGTCAGGAAGCGCTTGGCTACAGCTTCGGCCCGCGCCTTCAATGGGGGATTTTCAACTGGCCGCTCACACAGGCACAGATCGACCAGGCCGAAGCGGAAGCCCGTGCCGCGCGTGCTGGCTTTGAACGCACCGTCCTGACGGCCCTCACGGAAACGGACGCGGCATTGCAGGCCTATAACTACTCGGTGGAAGAAGCCGCTTTACGGGCGAAGGCGCTGGGGGCCGCAGAACGCGCACTGAAACTGGTTGAAATACGATACAAGGAAGGCGCTGAAAGCCTTCTGAGCCTGATTGACGCCCAGAGACAGACACTGTCTGCGCGGGATTCAGAAGTGCAGGCCCGTCATGAGGCGCTGCGCCGCCGCGTGGATGTCTACAGGGCGTTCGGTGGCTAGCAGACTGGCTTAGCCGAACGCCTCGATCTTGTGGTAGGCCCGCCCGTGATAGATCAGGCAGTTCTCGTTTTCACTGAGATTGATTTCGCGCACCTGGCAGAAAAAAACTGAATGCGTGCCATACTCGACCGTCTTGTCGATCACGCAATCGAAGCTCGCTGCGGTCTCGGCGAGCTTGGGATTACCAAGGCCGCTGACATACCAGTTTCCGGTTTCGAAGCGCTGTTCAGGCATGATCTCCTTGTCTGAGAATGCGGCGCTGATGGCCTCCTGCTCACAGGACAGGACATTCACACAGACATGGCCGTTGCCCTTGATCACGGCATTGGCACCGGAGGAACGGTTCACACAGATAATCAGCGATGGTGGATTGTCAGACACGCCTGTCACGGCTGAGGCGGTAATGCCATAGCGCCCGGCTTCACCATCCGTACTCAGGACACATACGGCCGAACCGAGCTGGGCCATCGCGGCCCGGAAAGTCTGGCTGTCATCGGTCATGGGCGCGGCTGCTCCGGTGGAAACGTCATACACAATAGATATTAGAGCTCACGCAAATTGCGAGCACCGAAGCGGAAATTACTGCGCTCACAGAATAGGGCCCTTACCGTATGGATGACGCCGCCTGTTTACCCGCAATGCGGTCGAACATATCCGCCACTGTGACAACTTCCGCACCGGCCTCATCGACGGCATCGAGCAGCGAAACGAAGTCCTCAGGACTGCATCCCCATGGTCCGGGCTGCTCCCGGACATCGTGCGTGAAGATGACAAGCCAGCCGGACTCGCGCTTGAGCTGCTCCAGCTGCTGGAGTGCCAGCCGTGTTCCACCATTATAATCCTCAATACCCGTCGCCATCAGAAGGCCGCGATCGACCATGCCCTGATGCAAGCCGGGCCGGACCCCGCGCAATACGGGCATATGAGACATGAGAAGACGTTTGGAGGAGACATCAACGCTGCCGAACGGAAAGGCAAAACTCCTGGCGGGCGGCAGACCCTGATTTGCAAAAAAGGCTATATTCTCCTGCACGTCTTCAAGGATAGCGCCATTGTCGACCTGCCTGCAGTCTATATGGCTGTAGGTATGACAGCCGACTTCATGACCGTCCCGCACAAGCGCCTGAAGATCCTCCGCATCATACATCGGGCCGAATCCGGGATGCTCGGTTCCCATCTGGCTTCCGACGGCATACCAGGTGGCCTTCCAGTCGCGCCTGTCGAGTTCGTGCTTGGCACGTATCGCGGCCGACTTGGGAAAGTCGTCGAAACAGATCGACACATACCGCCCCTCCGGCAATGGCGAGATATCCTTCGCCAGGAAGCGGGGAAGGCTCTTGCGAATTTTTTCGACCGGGTTTTGTAAAAAATTACCAAGATCAGCCATTATGGGTCCCGAATGCCGCCAGAGGCAGGTTTTTAACATGCAAAACAGCGGCCAACCATGCCAATGAACGCAACTATACTTCGACTTCCTGATCTGAGCGATGCCGATGCTGCTGCCTGGCGCAGCTTTCAGGCGTCCGATCCTGCGCTGGCCAGCCCGTACTTCTCTCTGGACTATCTGGGAGTGCTCGAAACGGTCTATCCGGGAATACGGGTTCTCAAACTCGGGCCTGCCGATGCGCCGGCCGGCTTCCTGCCCTACAGAAGCGATATGCTTGGTACTGCCCGGCCGGCCGATGGTTTTCTGGGCGACCTGCATGGGGTCATAGCGATGCCGGGCACCCGGCTCGACATGACAAGCGCCCTGAAAGCCGCAGGCATTGGCGGCTATGCTTTCTCAGCCCTTCCATATCAACAGGTCCGGCATGGTTTCCGGGGCAGCAATGGAGACGGCAATCAGGTGGTGGACCTGAGCCAGGGTTATGAAGCCTATCTCCAGGAACGCTACAACTATAACAGCTCCTTCAGGCGCACACACCGGAAAGTCCTCGCCTTTCTGGACAATCCCGCGCTAAGCGTCGAGCATGATACGTTCGATGTGAAAGCTTTCAGGCGCCTGATTGAACTCAAACAACAAGGCTATGGCCGGGCGGGTCACTTCGACATCTTCCAGCTGGGCTGGCCTGAGCATTTGCTGCATCAACTCGCACAGAACGATTGCGGTGAGGTCAAAGGCGTCCTTTCGGTCATGCGTCTTGAGGGCGAACTCGTCGCAGCATGTTTCTGCATGCGTTCCGCTTCGGTTCTCCACTACTGGTTTCCCGGCTATGAAGACCGGTTCGCTGACCAGAAACCCGGCCATGCCATGCTGTTCAGCCTCCTCGACTGGGCCGGGGCCCAAGGCATCAAGGAAGTTCACCTTGGCCTGGGGAACGTGCAGTACAAGCGGCAGATGGCAAGCTTCGCGGCACCTGTCCGGCAAGGCACGCTGGCGATCGCCCTTCCTCAAAAGGCCCTGGCTGGATTTCATGCCTGGAGTGCGCGGTGGGAAGCCGAAGGCCGCGGTGCGGGTGCATTCTCGGCCAGGGTTGCCCGGAAAATCGAACGCGTGGCGATGAGCGGAAAGTTAAGTGCCTGAGCCTCGGCCTTAGCAACTTTCCGTCTTACCGAACAGATTGCCTTATGCGCATTAACAAAATGTCGAAAGTCTTGGGGGATACCCTCTCCCGAGGGAAACAAGGGGACGTGAGCTATCAGTATGACCGCAATTGCCACACATAAGACAGATCGCGCATTTCAACGGCCTCCGGAAAACCCGGAACATGATGTCTATGAATTCGCAGATCAGGCCTTCAAGCTGATCCGCGAGCACGGCACGCCCCCTTATCCTAGCACCTATGCTCTCTGGTACGCCTACGTCTCCGGTACGGATGCCGACCTTACGACAGCTGTCGATGACCTGCTCGAGCGGCGCAGCAGTCCCAGCGACTACGAGATCAGGGAAGTCTCGCGACAGCACCTGAGCGAAACGCAGGCCATGGACTCCCGACAGAAGATCGGACAGCAGTTCGAAGCCCAGGTTGCAAAAGTCCTGGCGATGATCGAGCAGAGCGTCAGCGATAGCGACCGGTTTCAGGAAACACTTGACCAGATCGGGGACGACCTGCCTGAAACGGCGACCACCGACAGGATCGACGTCATTATCTCACGCCTGCTGGTGGAAAACCGCCGCATGAGCGAGCAAAGCCAGCAGCTCAATAACGGCCTCAAGAATTCCCAGAAACAGATTGAACAACTGAATCAGGAACTTGAGGAAGTCCGCAGTCAAAGCATGAAGGACCCTTTGACGTCTGTAGCAAACAGGCGGGCCTTCGACGCGAGACTTGCCGTCGAAATCAATGCTTTCTCACCCGCAGACTCCGACATGTGTCTCGTGCTTGCTGATCTCGACCACTTCAAGAAGGTAAATGACACACATGGTCACGGCATCGGCGATGAAGTGCTGAAGATCTTCGCCAACATCATCACCGAGAACATCAAGGGCCAGGACATGGTGGCGCGCTATGGCGGAGAGGAATTCGCGATCATACTGCCGCGCACGGACATAGAGGGTGCCCGGCTGCTCATCGAGAAGATCCGCGACAAGTTTGCGAAAACCAGTTTCGTTATCAAGAAATCCGGGAAAAACCTGGGCAGGATCACCGCATCCTTTGGCATTGCCGCCTGCGCGCCGGGTGTCAACCCGAAGGAATTGATCGAGATCGCCGACCAAAAGCTTTATCAGGCGAAGGATCTGGGCCGCAACCGCGTTCAGGCCTGAGCGTTCAGGCCTGAGCGTTCAGGACGATGGACCCCCGGCAGATTCCGTTTTCAGCTGGCGACGCGAGTGAATCGCTTTCTTCAATTCCAACTGGGCTGCAGCAAGCCTGTCCTGTTTCAGCTTCAAAGCCTTTCTGGCGGCTTCGATCTGTTCAGATATACGTCCCGGTGCGCCGAAGCGTATGGACAGGCTGAAACTCTCATAATCACCAGCTGAAGCATCCAGCTCACCAAGCTGGGCTTCAAGCGCGGAGATTGCTTCTTCACTTTCCCTGATTTCAGCCTTGATCATGGCAAGGGCCTGTTCGGCTTTCTGCTGGCGGAGGGCGACGAGCTTTTCCAGCGCCAGATGCGACTTACTCATGGCAGCCTCCTACATATGCTCGCCAAGGCGTTCTGCGAAGCTGATCGCCGCCGCAACCGCGGCGAAGTGCTCAGCATGGATTTCCTCGTCAATCTCGACGAGCCGGTAGATTGAACGCGTCGCAGGCGGGTCCCTGTGTATCGGCACATCATTGGCCAGCGCCACCTCGCGTATCTTGGCGGCGAGATGGTCCACGCCTTTGGCAACGCAGACCGGTGCCTTGCTGTCATTCGGATCCCATTTCAGCGCGACTGCGTAATGCTCCGGATTGACCATTACGACGGTGGAGGATTTCACGTTGCCCAGCATCTCGTTGCGCGTGATCTTCTGGGCTTTCTGGCGCCGTGTCTGCTTGAATTGCGGATCTCCCTCGCTCTGCTTCTGTTCCTTCTTCATATCCTCCCGCGTCATGCGCAGCTTGTTGGCGTGGAGCTGTTTCTGGATGGGCAGGTCAATGGCAGCAAGCACGAAATAGAAGATGCCGAATACAGTGAAAAGCATCATCACCTGGCTAAAAGTGAACTGGAAGAACTGCCCTTCATGGACAGCACTGCTGGCATAATAATTCTGCGCGAACGAGTAGAGAAAAACGCTCGCAATGACCCCGGCAAACAGCATCTTTGCCGTGTCCTTCAGGAAATCGAGCAGGCCCTTAGGCCCATACTTCTTCTTCAGATTTTCGGCCGGGTTGAGCTTTTTCATGTCCGGCTTGATCTTCTTGGCCGAAAACGCGATGGCGCGCTGGATGATCAGTGCCAGCAGCACCACTGTCACCACGAGCAGAAAGACCGGGGCAACCGTGATGACAAGGTTGAACATCGTATTGGTCGTCTGTTTCGCGCTGCCGGCGAAAATATCATTGGCGTAGCTGTCGGCGTGATAGAACATGCCCGAGAGCTGGTTGTAAAAGGGCACGGCAAGTGCGCTGCTGAACGCAAATGCAGCGAGGATCATACCGCCGACAAGGGCAAAGGTATTCGCCTCTTTCGACTGCGGGACATCGCCTTCCTGACGCGCCTGCCGGAGGCGCTGCTCGGTGGCTTCAAACTCCTTCTCGCCACTCTGTTCGTTGTCTTCAGCCATTGCCTGTCCTCAAAGCCAGCCGATAAGGCCCGGAACCCTGTCCTGCCAGACCGTTAGCATGGTGACGATGGAAAGCGTCAGGAGCAAGAGCCCGGCACCGATCATGAATGGCGCACCGACAAAGGCAACCATCAGTGACGGCAGCGCCTTGTTAATGAAGCCGAGGCAGATGTTGTAAAGCAGATTGATCGCTACGAAGGGCCAGGCCAGCAGTATGGCGAAAGCGAAAGCGTCATAGCCTTTTTTCACGACAAAGGTGAAATCGATATCCGACAGCGCCCCGACCGGAATTTCGCTGTAAAGTTCCGAAAGGCGCACGACCACTCCAATATGATAATCAGCAGTCAGCAGGAGGGCCGCACCTGCGAGTGAGAGCATGTTGGCGGTGATCGTCTGCGCTTCCGATTCCAGCGCGATACCGAGCAACTGGGCGAGCCCGATAACCTGGGCAATCAGTGTACCCGCAATACTCAGCATCCAGATCGAAAGGCGGAGCAGCACGCCCAGGAAAAGTCCGATGACGCCTTCGCTGATGATAAGGCCGACCAGAGCGCTCAGTTCTTCAGCATCCGGCTGTGGGACAATACCGGAAGCCGCGAAGGCGGTCGTAACGGCAAGAATGAGTGAAATCCGAACACGCGCGGGCACTGTCTGCGCACCGATACCCGGCATCAGGAAGACCACGAAGGACAGCCGGGCGACGATTACCATGAAAAGGGCAATCCACCCTGACAGTTCGGCCATGAGCAGACTGCTGTCAGGCATTGCGCCCCACCCCGGCCATCAGACTACGCCGACGATATATGGCTTGCTTTTCGCGCCAATCTCTTCGTAGGCAAGAACCGAGTTGCGGATACCCTTGCTGGCCAGCACGGTCTGGAGGAAGCGGCGCCGGCGGGATGATGTCGCCACAGCGGCAACGATCCCCTTCTGGGCTGCCTCGTTCAGTTTGGACTGAACCGAGGTGGTCAATTCTCCAAACAGATCCGGTGGCAGGGCAATATCCGACTGGCCGTCATCCTTGGCCACTTCATGCTCGCTGAATTTCTGTTCCCAATTGGCCGAAAGCTGCAACAGGGGCAGGCGGCCCTCCCCATCCTGCAACCGGTCGACAATCTGGAAACCGAGGCGCTGGCGAACCATCTCGACAATACGCGACGGAGAGTTCGACTGAGCTTTCACCTCGGCCACCGTTTCGATGATCAGGAAGAGGTTGCGGATCGAGACACGCTCCTCCAGCAGCAGGCGCAGAACAGAAAGCAACAGTTCCGGCGACACCTTTCCGGGAATATACTCATCCAGGAAGCGCTGATTGGCGGCGGCCCGCTCGCTGTCACTTATCCGGGTCAGCGCATCGAGTGTGTCGAGCATGACCATGCGCGTAAAGACGAGCGAGAAGTTCGACTGAATGACCTCCAGCATGTGCGTGGCAAGCACTTCGGTGGCTTCGACAGCCGGGGCGCCAGAGGCCGCCAGTTCCTGCTTCTTGCTGTTGGGGAGCCACCGTGCAGAGGCCTTGTAGACCGGTTCCTTGACCTTCTCGCCCTGCAGATGCGGCAGCTGGTCATCCTCCAGCAGGGCCAGCACATAACCGGGCCTCAGCGTGCCGCTGTCGATATTCACACCCTGGATACGGATGCGGTAATCATTCTTCTTCAGCGTCGGATTGTCCGTCATGCGGATCGACGGCAGGACGAAGCCATACTCCTCGGCAATATAGCGCCGGATCTTGTCGATCCGGCCCTCAAAACCGCCCGCTCCCTGCAGGACGAGACCGACCAGGTCTGGCGCAACTTCCAAGTGGATTTCATCCGCGTAGATGGAATCGCCGATAACCGCCCCCTTGGGTGCTTCCTCTTCCTCTCCGGTCTGTTCGTCCTTGACCGCCTTTTCATCCGCCGCCCTGCGGATCATTACCGATGAGACGGCAAAGCCGGCCGCAGCCAGCATGAACGGCACGAAAGGCAGGCCCGGCATGAGCGCAAAGACCGCGAGGATCCCCGCAACAATCATCAGGGTCGTGGCGTTCCCGGCGAGTTGTTTGCCGAGCGCCATGTCGATGGCGCCGTCTTCCTTGCCCTTGGAGAGAAGCAGCGCGGCAGACACGGAGACGATGACCGCCGGGATCTGGGAGACGAGACCGTCACCAACAGTCAGAATGGAGTAGTTGCTCAACGCCTCAGTGAACGAGAGCTGGTGGGTGAACATGCCGAAGCCGATGCCCGCCACGAGGTTGAGCGCGGTAATCAGCAGCCCGGCAATCGCATCGCCCTTCACAAACTTGGATGCACCATCGAGCGAGCCGAGGAAGGATGCCTCTTCCTGTTCCTTCTGTCGGCGCTGCTTGGCTTCCTCATGGCTGATCGCACCGACAGCAAGGTCGGAGTCGATGGCCAGTTGCTTGCCCGGCATCGCGTCCAGGGCAAACCGCGCGCCGACTTCCGCCATACGGCCGGCACCCTTGGTGATGACCATGAAGTTGACGATTACGAGCACGCCGAAGACGACGAGGCCGACGAACAGGTTGCCGCCCATGATGAACATGGCGAAGCCTTCGATCACCCCGCCCGCGGCATCAGTACCGGTATGGCCCTCACTGATGATCAGCTTTGTCGACGAGACGTTGAGGGCCAGCCGCATGATGAGCGACGCCAGCAGCACACTCGGGAAGGACGAGAAATCCAGGGGCCGCTCAATAAAAATTGCCGTGGTGAAAATCAGGATGGCAAATGCAAAGGATAGCGTCAGGCCGACATCCATCACCCAGGCCGGAACCGGAAGCACCATCACCAGGATGACCAGCATCAGGCCGATGGCCAGAAGCGCTGTCGGCTTGGAAAGGTCGAAGTATTTCGAGTTCGGCATGGGTCAGCCTATGCGGCCACGAGCGGAAGGATGGAATTATTGAACAGGTCGAGCGCGATTCGCGTCATGTAGCCGAGGGTCAGGAACAGCACGACTACGACCGCGAAGATCTTTGGCACGAAGGTAAGCGTCAGCTCCTGGATCGAAGTGAGCGCCTGGAACAGGCCAACCATGAGCCCCAGCACAAGCGTCACGCTCAGGATCGGCATGCTCATCATGACCGCCGCCCAGAGTGCGCTACGCAAGACCTCGAAGATGGCAAGCTCGGTCATGGCGGCCCGTCAGACCGGCATCCGCAGGAGTTCCTGATAGGCTTCGACAACCTTGTTGCGGATCGTCACAGCCGCATCCAGGACAAGCTCTGCATTGGCAAGCGCCTCGACCATGGCATGCGGATCTGCACCGGAAACGGCGGTGTCGATGGCCGTCTGCTCAGCACTCTCGATGGCATCCTTGAAGTTCGCGAAGGACTCCGCGACCTCGTTCTTGTCGCCTTCCGCCTTTGCCGGCCCATTCGCCTGGGCGGACTTGACGGAATTCAGCGCGGCATAGGCATTGAAACTGACATCGGCCATTTAGGTCCCCATCTCCCTAGCGTCTCAGGATGTCCAGCAGCGATTTGTACATGCTGCGGGCCTGCTGGTATGAATTGAGATTGGCTTCATAGCTGCGATTGGCTTCGCGCATGTCGGCCATTTCGGTTACGATTGAGACATTCGACATCGTCACGTATCCCTCATCGTTTGCCATTGGGTGTGAGGGGTCATATTTCTGCTCCCCCTCGGTCTGGTCGAGCATCATCCGCGCCGACTTGAAAGCCTCCGCCCCGGTCTGTGCGCCGTCCAGCATCATCATCTTGCGTTGATAGCCGGGCGTGTCTGCGTTCGAGATATTCTGCGACGTCACATCCAGGCGCTCGGACTGGAATTTCATGCCCGAAAGCGCCTGCATCATTGTGGCTTTAAGTGAATCCATGATCCTTCCCCTTAAACACCCCGGCCAAGCGCGGCCCGCATGAGGTCGAGTGACTTGGTGTAGACGCGAAGCGCCATTTCATGCTTGCCGGCGGCTTCAGACGCCTTGAAGACTTGCTCTTCCAGATTGACCGTATTGCCATTCGGCTTGGCCTCACCGAGCACTTCACGCATCCGGAAACCCTCCGTCATGCCCTCTGTCGGCTGGGTCGAGGCCGTACGCGTCAGGTAATCCTGAAACGATTCGATCTCGGTCGCCTTGAAGCCCGGCTGGTCCGCACGCGAAATATTCGTTGCGCTGACGCGCTGGCTTTCCGCCGAGTGGCGGGCCATCGCGCTGTAAATCCTGAAGATGTCGAGGTCCGAAATCACCGCAAGAATCACCCTGGTTAACTCTTTGGAAAAGCTGCCTTTGTAATTTGAACAAAAGGTTAATGAATCGGCGGGAGTTGTTTACTTGTTGCAGTCCGCACAAATACAGGCCGACCGGCTGTTCAGCCTCTGGGGCACCGTCACGGATGTCGCCCCGGGGCTGATCCGGATCGCCGGTATCAGCCATGTGGCCGGGCTGGGAAACGAAGTTCGCCTGATGACTTCGGAGGGCCCCGTCCACGGCGAGATTCTTTCGATTGCCGATGAACGCGTCACGGCCCTGCTTTTTCGCGACTCTGATGCCATCCGTATCGGAGACCGGGTCGAAATTGACCAGGATGCACGTGTGAAGCCGGGAGATCACTGGCTTGGACGGATCGTCAACTATCGCGGCGAGATTGCCGGGAATGCCAGTATCCCCGAACCAGCCGGCCTACCCTCCCGCCGGCTGCACGCCGCCCCGCCCGCCAGCCAGGCGCGCAAGGGCCTGGGCGACCGTCTCAATACAGGCTGGATGATTACGGATACGATGCTGCCGGTCAGCCGGGGCCAGCGCCTCGGACTGTTTGCCGGATCCGGTGTCGGCAAGTCGACCTTTCTCGGCTCGCTGGCTGACGGTATCGAGGCGGACCGCGTTGTCATCGCACTGGTCGGTGAACGCTCGCGAGAAGTGAATGAATTCGTGACCCGCACCCTGCCGGCTGAAACGCTCGCACGTACGGTGGTTGTGGCCGCTACGGCCAGCGAGCCCCCGGGGGCGAAAAAGCGCGCCGCCTATTGTGCCATGGCCACCGCAGAGCACTTCCGCGATGAAGGCCACCAGGTCCTGCTGCTGTTTGATTCCATAACCCGCTTTGCCGAGGCCCACAGGGAAACAGCGCTGATGGCGGGCGAAGCCCCGGCGCTCAATGCATTTCCGCCTTCCACGGTCCGCACCATCGCAGAGCTTGCCGAACGCGCCGGGCCGGGCACTGACAATCAGGGTGACATCACGGCCATATTTTCAGTCCTTGTCGCTGGTTCCGACATGGAAGAACCGGTCGCAGACATGGTGCGGGGCATCCTCGACGGCCATTTCATCCTTTCACGGAACATCGCCGAGCGAGGACGCTATCCAGCTATCGACGTATTGCGCAGTGTCTCGCGCAGCCTGCCGGCTGCAGCCACGCATGAAGAGAACGAACTGATCCGTGAATACAGACGCACCGTTGCCCTCTACGAGGAAATCGCGCCGATGTTGCGCGCCAATCTTTACGAAAAGGGCCACGACGCTGCGGGCGATCGGGCGATTGACCTGTTCCCCCATCTGGACGGCTATGTATCGATGCGGAATCCGGAAGCTATCAGCGCAGCCTTCGAGCAGCTCAGGAAGCTGCTTCACCCAGAATGATGAAGCCTATCTGAGAAGGCTCAGGAACAGATTCTCACTGGCCTGTGCACCAAATCCATCGCCCCCCCTCAGCAGGGTCAGCGCGGCATAACCGGGTGTCGTCGGCGATGGGCCGTTATTGATCGATTCCATTGCATGAAAGCGCTGGATAGCTTCATCGATCTTGTCGGGATTGGCCAGCTCCGAAACATCGTTGATACCCAGCTTCGACTGGAGCTGCTCTTTCAGGACACTGGCCTGACGCTCTACCGGCAGTTTGCCCATTTCCCCGGGCAGGTTGAGCGCGGTTTCCAGCATTGTCTTGACCGGGACATTTCCAAGAATGCGGTAGAGGATTGCCTCTTCGCTTGCCCCGCTTGAAGCGATGTTACCGATCTTGGCCTGATAGTTCAGGCTAATGCGCATACTCTCATCGACATCGCCAACAGCTTCGCGGAAGGAGGCGGTTTCAAACTTGTCACCTATCTCTGTGACGGCCTGGGCGCTCAGCGCAATCTTGCCGTCCTGCAGCGGAAACGCCTTCGAAAAGTTCGTGTACTCAGTATTGTTCAGGCGTTTGAGAAAGGTGCTTTCAGGATCGGCAGCCTCTTCGACGACCTTCCTGATGAAGCCACCTTTCCATTCCTCTCCGCCAAGATCGAAGGCGGTCAGGGAAACGCGCAACAGGCGCCTGTCCGACAGGAAATCTTCAAGCGCGACAGGCTTGGAAAATTTCTCGGCAAAATATTCGCGGTCGTTGCTGACGCTCGGGCTGTTGGCGAAGGTTTCCAGCTGGCTGGAATAGGTGGATTGCAGAACTTTCCAGCCACCATAGCCAGACAGGGGTATGGCGGGCTGGAACATCGCTCAGGCTACCTTGAGCTCTTCGCTGTATTGGCCACGCAGGCGGCTGTGCTTCAACAGCTCAGCTTCCAGGTCCATGACCTGGCGAAGGTGGCACAGGGCCGAGTAATAATTGCTGCGGTCGATCATCGAGCGCAGGACGTGGATCAGGTTCGGATCAATCGTCCTGAAAGCATCTTCCAGTGCATCGCACTCTTTCAGGATGGCCGGTATGACAGCCTCTTCCTCGAGATCGCCCGTGATAAGAAGCTGGATCGCATAATAGACCTGCTTGACGGGTGTATCGACCTCTTCCGGCCTGAGCGCGTCGCGGCAGCGCAGGACGCGGGCATTCGTATCTGCGACACGGAGACTGGAAGGCTTGTCACCGTTTTCCAGAAGGGCGCCATTCACGACGACACGTTCACCCGCGGCGAGTTTGAGAACCAGGCCTGACATCAGGCGGCCTCCCCTTGCTGGGCAGAAAGGCCTTCCATGATTGTCTCATTGATATCGACAAGCTCGGATATCTCAGCGCGCCCGCCAAGTACGCTGTAGCTAATACGACGAACGGATTCGGCCAGATTGATGAAAGATACCCTGAGACCTGCATCGAGCTGATTTTCATCATTCATCAGGTCGACAGACAGGAGCGTCCAGAGCTGGAGGTTGCGGTCAATCGCATCTGCCCAGACCGCCGGAGGCGGATCATCATCCTGGGCAACATTCTGGAGGGCGTGCGTTATCTCGCGAAACAGGGCGTACTCTATCTGCTGATCACTCGCTGTGCGGTGGGTGACGTCGCCATACGCCTTGAAAGCCAGTTGATGCATTTCCCCTCACTTGAACTCTAATAATTGGGCCGGGCGCCCGAAAGCGCCCGGTCCGTGGTTATGGTACTACCGGAACAGCGCCAGCAGCTGCTGCGGTGCCGAGTTGGCAATCGAGAGTGCCTGCGTACCAAGCTGCTGCTGGACCTGGAGGGCCTGCAGTTTGGCCGAAGCCGCTTCGATATCGGAGTCGACCAGTGCACCCACACCGCTTGTCAGCGAGTCGGTAATGGTCTGAACGAATTCAGCCTGGTCTTCGATACCTTTCTGGGCAGAACCCAGTTCAGCTGCTGCGCTGATGGCGGTATCCAGTACACCCTGAATGGTCGTCAGTGCCGACGTGGCACCATCATTCGTGGTAACGTCGATGAGGTTCAGGTTACCCAGGCCGCCAGCACTCACGCCAGCCGTACCGCCTGTTGCGGAATCGGCCTGAATGCTCAGGGCGCCGCCCGAACCGTTGGTGACCGTCAGCGTATCGCCATCACGTGTGACCGAATAGTTCTCGTCACCCGTTGCATCCAGGTAGGTCTGGATCTGGTTCGACAGGTTGGCAGCAACCGAGTTCACACTGTCATCAGCGTTGGCGACATACTCAAAAGTGCGGCTGCCGAGGGCATTGTCGCCGGCCGTGTCGTCGAGCGTGATGCGATAGCTGTTGCCGTCAGCAACTGAAGCGATCGTGATATCCTGCGTACCAGAAGCCGCCACGGAGTCAGCTGTACCGGCGTTCGTGCCACCATTGTCGATGATGGTCGTGTCGGTGACAGCGGTACCGCCGAATGTCGCAGCCGTCGCAGAATTCGACAGCGAGAGATCCTGACGCTCAACGTTGATGTAGGACGGGTTGACGTCGCCTGAGGCGTTACGGTCCAGTGAAGCAAGGATCGAAACATCTTCAGTGCTGGAACCGTTGATGAGGTTCAGGCCATTGAACTGGGACCCGCCGACGATGGACTTGATACGGTCGATTTTCGTATCGATGTCATTCTGGATCTTGGAACGGTCGACGTTTTCTTCCTGGGCCGAGACAATCAGGTTCTGCACGTCCTGGACAAGGCCCGTGATCTGCTCGGCAGACTTGCTGGCCAGGCCAACTGTCGACGCACCGAGGTTAAGCGAGTCGGAGATCTGCTTGAAGCTGTCGACGTCGGTTTTCATTGTGGTTGAAATCGCCCAGATCGCAGCGTTGTCCTTGGCGGACGCGATCTTCTTACCGGTGGAGATTTCAGATTGAACAGACTCGAGGTTGCGGTTGATACCACGCAGCGTCTCGAGGGCGACCATTGCACTATTGTTCGTAAGAATACTGGACATCAGTTTATTCCTTCATATTCAGGCCTGCTATTCTGAGCGGCCCGATTTTCAACTCATGTCATCCTGACACCGGGAAACCCCGGCAAGCACCTTCTTGGTTGGCTGTAGCTGTACTGGTGGCGGGTGTATAATGGGTTAATCGCCTTACATTTTCTTCAGGTAACCGCCGGTCGCTTTCGGAAAGGGAGTCCGCTCGCCGTCTAAGCGGTAAGATCCGACATAGGCATTCTCGGTTAGTGACTCGAGCCGGCCAATCGCACTCTTGAGGCCATTGCGCACCGCGGAGAAATGCAGGCTGTTTTCCCGCGCCAGCGAGACAACCTTTTCAATACGGTTCCGCTGCCCAGCCGCCAGGTTTTCCTGGGACTGGCCAATCAACATGGAGTCGAAAACCTGGAGCGCGGACATCTTCTCCTTTACGAGGTCCGCCGTCTCAGCCGCCCGTCCGGTGAGAAGAAGATCACGTTCCTTCACCAGGATTTCCTCCATCGTGTCGAGCGCGCTATCCAGCTGTGTTCCAGACATCATTCATCGCCTTTCGTATCGAGCATCTGTTTGGTGGGCTCTGCTGCACTGCCTGCAGGATCGAGCCCAAGCGGGTGACGCGCGGCAATATCTTCAGCAATCGCCTCGACCATATATTGTGAAAACGCGGACGCGGCCTGACCACCGGACTGGGTAAAAGCCTTCTCCAGACCTGAATGCCGCAGCATTTCTGCCCAGAGCATCTTTTCGAAGCGCAGACCAAGATCCTTGTCTGCAGCGCTATCGGTCTTGCCGAAGGTTCCCGCTTTCACCTGAAGCTGGCCCGGAATCATGGCCGGGCTAGAGATATCAGACATTACAACTCTCCGTCCGCTCGCCTGTCTGCCGCCTCACAAGGAGTTGGCGTTAAATGATATTTTACCGACGTGAGGCAGTTTCGGTTAAAGGAGCCCTAATTGTGGACGCTGAATGACGCACGTTTTCCATCCAGCAATGACCAGGCTGAATGATGACCCGGCCATTTCGCCGAAGCGTCAGGGTGCCGCTTCAGGCAATCAGGGTGAAGCATTCCGCCAGACGCTCGAACGCCGCACGACTCCTGAAACAGGCAAGGAAGCCGCAACAGACGAAACAGCGTCTGTGCTTCCGGAGCAGGGGAAGGCACAATCCAAAGCGCCAATCCCGGACAAGGCAGGCAAAGCGAGCGATGCTGGAGCGTCTACTGATCTGAAAGGTGACGTAAACACACTGGCAGCCGAGGCAGGACAACCGCCTGAAACGCTGCCCGAGGCTGAAAACCGGCGAACGCAATCAACGGCCGAAAACGCGAAACAGTCCCAGACGGAAATACAGCCTCCCGCCAAGACAGGTGAGACTTTAACCCGGAAACCTGCATCACCTGCGGACCTCAGGAACATTGCCGGGGCTAACGATTCAGCAACAGCCCTCCATCAAGCGTCCGACCAGGCCGATCAGGTTCGTCCGGGAGAGACCGCCACCGGAAAAACGGCATCAGCAGAAATGGCGGCGCCCGTTCCCGCCCAGGCGATCAGGGATATGGAAGCCCCCCTGAAGCATAACGAGAATCCGCTCTCCAGGGCAGATCAGGCTAACGAGAGCGCAGCAGCGCAGGCGCAGACAGCCTCGCGGGGAGCCGCTGACCAGGTCGCCAAAAAGCATGCCCACACCGGAATCCCGGCTGCACAAGCTGTAAAAACGGGATCGAGCTCAAGCACACGGACAGCATCTGCAAGCAGTAGTGATGTAATCCAGGCCGAAACGCTTGACGCCATCTCCCGAAAGGGTGCCGCTGCAGATTCTGAAACCGCTGCAAGGCGCCTGCCGGAAAGCGACACAGGCACCCGGGCTGATCTGGCAGCCCAGACGCACGCCTCAAGAACGCCCCGGCTGTCAGATATCCCTCATCCCGCACCGGATAACGGTTTCACACCGAAAGCCAGTGACACAGCAATGTTCATGAGCGTTAGCTCCGGCGACATGACAACACTTCCAGCGACCGACGTCTCAAGCAATCTCATGACCGGGTCAGCCGCGACCGCGGCTTCAGCACATGTCACATCCAGCCAGATAGCGTCCCCGCAAATGATTGCCGCCATGCGTCCACAGGCCGCCATGGTGGCCGCCCCCGCTGAGCTGGTCGATATTGTACAGGGCAAGCTCTCCGATGGCGGCAAACCCGAACGCCTGACGGTCCAGCTTGATCCCCCAGAACTTGGCCGGGTCTCGATCGACTTCAAGTTCGACGCCCAGGGCCTTCAGCACATCACAGTCACCGGCGAGACGCCGGAGGCAATGAAGCAGTTGCGCCAGTTGCATTATCAACTCACCCAGGCGCTGGAACAGCACGGCCTCTCCGGCCAGGACATGACGTTCGAACAGCAATTTGCCCGCCAGGACCAGGGCGATGACGGAAAACCGCCGCTCCCCTTTTCCACCTATCAGGATGGCAGTGACAAGGGGTCAGCAGACCAGTCAGTAATGCCCGTCATCATGGCACGCCAGAATATCCGCACACTGAGCGATGGTCTGGATATCAAGTTATAGAAGGTCGCAGAGATGAGCATCATCAACCCCGCCGTAAACACCCAGGCCAACCAGGCCGCGAGCCCTGCTGAAGCAACCGCAAACGGCAAGGCCGAAGTCGGCGAAGAGTTCAACCAGTTCATCAAGCTGCTCACAGCACAGGTCCGGAATCAGGATCCGCTTTCACCGCTGGATTCGACCCAGTTCGTCGAACAGCTGGCAACTTTCTCCAACCTCGAACAGCAGGTCAAAACCAATACCAGCCTGGATGGCATTGCCAGCATGATCGGTGATCTGCACGGCATGCTGGCCAGTGAGTGGCTTGGAAAGACAGTCTCCGTGGAGTCCTCATGGGTGCCCTACTCAGGTGACGCTGTAGACTATGAAGTGGACAAACCTGCCGCCGCGGAGAAGGCGATACTCACGATTCATGACGGGAATGGCGCTGAAGTCTGGAGCAAAGAGCTGGACCTTGCAGCCGGTTCCTATAGCTGGGACGGGCGCACGAGTTCAGGCGCACAACCTGCCCAGGACACGCTCTTCGAGTTCGGGATCGAGATGTATGACGAGGCCGGCAACTATCTCGGAACGGCTGCGCCCCGGGTCATCACCGAAGTAACGGACGTCGGGAACGAGAACGGCACGATGCGTGTCGGCACGACATCTCGCCTCAGTGCTGACATGAACAGTGTCCGGCAGGTCCAGTAGTAGCGGCTGAACCTCCATATCGCTTGATGTTTCAGGCTGAAGCTCAGAGGTCCTGACGGGCCATGTCGAGGATCAGGACATTCTGGATACCTTCAGAGACAGAATCCCTCAGGTTTCTGAGGATCATTGAGCGCATGGTCTCGTAATTCTCGACATTGTTCAGCCCGTTGAAAATCTCATCCTCATTGCTGAGCCTGATGAGCGTGGTCATGATATTATCTCGTAAAACGGGATCTTTCGAGAACAGTTCGTCGCTGACGCTCGGGTCGATCTGAAGGTTCAGGTTCAGAATCACGAGGCTCTGAACCCGCTCCTCAGCGATAATGGGAACGACAAACTCGCGGCTGAACTTGTAATAAGCCGGCGCAGAGGCGTCGGCTGAGCCATGTCCGCCTTTGCCCGCTGATTTCCCTGATTTTCCGTGTGCGTCCTTTTTACCGCCATGCTTATCGGCCTCGGACTCCTTGTGAGCCTTTTCAGCCACATCCTGCGCTTTCTCACCTGAGGCGCCAGAGCTGCCCTTAAGGTAAAAACCGGCTGCACCGCCAGCGGTGATGCACAGGCCTGCGATCAGGGCGGGAAGTATTTGCTTGATCATATCAGCCTCAGAACGGGATCAGCCAGTCGAGCACCTTGGTACCTGCCCTGCGCTCGACAGGAGATGTCGCCTCGCCACTGTTCATGTAAGACAGCTGAGCGTCAGCAATTTTTTCATAGGACACGGTATTGGTGCGTGTGATGTCCTGGGCACGGATCACACCGGATACGGTCAGCAGCCGGGTCTCGTTCGACACACGCGTCTGCTGATAGCCCTGTATCACCAGGTTTCCGTTCGGCTCCTGACCAATCACACGCGCTGCCAGGGTGAATGCGATCTTTTCGGCCCGGTTGACAGAACCTGCCCCGCCAAGTGACGAACTGCGCCCGTAATCGACGCCCGGAGACAAGCTCGACCCGCTAGGCAGCATGCCGCCCGCAAGGTCCGGAAGCCCGAAGAGTGCATCGACATTGAAATTGTTGTTCGAGTCGCGGCTCCGCGACAGGGAACTCTGGACACTCGCCTGGTCATCCATCTCGACAACCACGGTCAGGAGATCGCCGATCGCCTTGGCCCGGCGCATGCCGAGCAGGGCTGTGGGGGAAGTCGTCCAGAGCGAGTTCTTGTCGCGATAGGATTCAGACTGCTGCGGCTCAGTGGCGATCGGGACCGCCGGTGACTGTGGACGGGCCGCTGCAATCTGTGCCTGCGAGACAGAGTTGCCACCGCCGCTTGCGCAGGCGCTCACGCCAAGCAAGGCGATTGAGAGGGAAACAAGCGCTTTCATTGTGCCAGCACCCATCCTTCCTTCTGGACGACGCCATGCACCATCTTGCGTGAATCCAGGTTGAGGACCGTTACTTCCTGCTGCGCAGCAGCTTCGCTCATGGCGCGTCCTGTCGTTGTGATCTCAAGCCCGCCCTTGATGTATTTGAGCGTGACGACCTGATTGCGTTTGACGAGTCTCGCTGGCTGGGTATTGCCCATCGAGACTTCCTGGCCTGCATAGACGGTACGCCGGACCTCACGGCCAATCACAGGATGGTCAACCGGTGCAGCGCTTCCTGCTTCAGTGGAGATATTGGTCGGCATAACCTTCTCGCCCGAGCGGATAACATCGGTTGCCACGAAGGAGGCCGCGCTGTTGAGCATGATTGCAACACTGGCGGAGATGCTAAGAAGCGCGCTCATGATTACCGTACCCGTGTCGTGGCTGCCAGCATTTCATCGGCAGCCGTGATCACTTTCGAGTTCAACTCATAGCCCCGCTGGGCCTCGATCAGCTCGGAAATCTCCTGGACAACATCGACACCGGAATCTTCAAGGAAGCCCTGCCGGATCATGCCGACCCCCTCGGTTGCGGGAACCAGACGATTGGGTGTGCCTGAAGCCTCGGTTTCGCGGAACATGTTGTCGCCCATCGCCTCCAGCCCCTTCTCGTTCACAAAGCGCACGAGCGAGATATTGCCGATAGGCTGTCCATTTGGCTCATCGTCGAAATAAGCGACGACCTCCCCATCCGGACTGATCGAAATGCTGCGGGCGTCTTCTGGTATGACGATGCCGTCGGCCAGGGGATAACCGTCCTTGGTGACAATTTCCCCGTCCGCGCTTCGGTTGAGCTTGCCGTCACGCGTATAGGCCGGTTCGCCGGACGGCAGTGTCACTTCGAGGAAGCCCGTTCCATCAATCGCGATGTCGAGCTCAGCACCTGTCTGGCGCAGCGAACCCTGTGTGATCTCCATCGACACAGTCGATGGTTTCACACCCGTGCCAAGCTGGATACCGGCCGGAACGACTGTTCCAACCTGCGAGGTGATCGTGCCCGGTTTGAGATACTGCTGGTACATGAGATCCGAGAACTCGGCCGTGCGCGGGCGGTAGGCCGCCGTGCTCATGTTCGCGATATTGTTCGAGATCACATCGACGCGAAGCTGCTGCGCAGCCATGCCTGTGGCGGCAATCTGTAGGGACTTCAAAGGCTCCTCCTTTGATGAATGCCCAGCATCAGAGCTGCTGGCGCAATGTGGTTATGAACTTGTTGATCCGCTGGTCTTCTTTTTCCAGCATGGCCTGCCCGGCTTCATAGGCACGCTGCACTTCAATCATGCGCGCAACCTCCAGGACGGGAGAGACATTCGACTGTTCGAGTGCACCTTGCAGCACCCTTGGCTCCTCGATCGCCTCGAAGCCGTCCTCGGAAACAAAGCTGGCATTGCCGTCACGGGTAAGTTGTCCTTCAGGACGGACAACACCGACCTGGCCAAACAGCTCACCGTCAACAGAGATCGAGCCGTCGCCACCGATCGAGACCTGTTCGGCGTCCTCGGGAATGAGAATTGCACCACCCGCTGGGTTCAGCACTGGATTGCCCTGACCGTCGATAAGGCGGCTTTCTTCTGAAAGCTGGAAATGTCCAGCGCGTGTGAAACGCATGCCAGCTGGCGTATCGATCATGAAGAAACCTTCGCCCTGAATGGCGAGATCGAATCGGCCACCAGTAAACCTGAGGCCACCCTGCTCAAGGTCGAAGTTATGAGCGGCAACACCACCCATCGAAACCTTCTCTGAGGCCGCGCCGGCCCCAGCCAGAAATTCCGCGAAGATCGCGCGGTCGGACTTGTAGCCTGTGGTGCTGGAGTTGGCGAGATTGTTGGCGACAACCTGCATTTCCTGCATCAGGCCGGATTGTCTTGTCAGAGCTGCATAAACGGCATTGGACATCAACGCATCTCCTGTGATTGCGGATTGAGTATGCGGCGGGACCGCGCAAGGGCGGCATCGATATCAGCCATCTCATAAGACTGGATGGAGCCGGGTGTGCGCACACCGGCCCGCAGTTCACGAACGCGTTCATACCGCTTGCGGTTTTCTTCCCCCTCGAGCCGGGCAGCTGCCTGGTAGACAGCGTCCGATACGATCCATCGGCCGCTGGAGGCATCCATTTCAATGACATCGAGGCTCGCTTCGGGATCTTGCCTCACCTCATCGGCAAGCATCGACAGGAGCAGCTCATCGCCTTCGCGCACGGCACTCAGGGCGGCCAGCCGGATTATGCCCGGCATACGGCGATTGGCACCGAGAAGGGACTTCAGCGCAGCATGATCAAGTGTTCGATAGGCCAGTGAAGCCCGAGCCAGGGCGAGTTCCTCTGTATCGGAGGAACGGGTCGCAAATGTCTCGGCGAGGTTCCGGAATCCCAGATCAACGGCAAGGGCAGCGGCCTTCGAAAAGGCCGCATCACCTTCGGGACGGCCTTCGACGAGGTAGTCCCCCCGCATCAGGGCATCCATGGCACGCAGATTGTCCATCAGCGCCTTACTCTGGAGGTCGGTCTCGACGAGCGTGATAAAATGCCGTGCAAGCTGGTCGCGGGCCTCAGGTGACTGGGTCGCTGGCAGACCGGCCATCTGCAGGGTCGTGTCATAATCAGCAACGCCCTGCAGGTCGTTGAGCATCGTATCGAGGTTCCCCGCGACATTCTGGGGCGCATCATCGGTTTTCATGCGGTCGACCAGCCGGTCGGCAACATCACTCTGGAAACGACGGTCGACCTTTGCCCCATGCGACAGCAGGCTTTGCACTGCCGCTTCGCGAAACTCCGGCTGGCGGAGATAGGCCCGCATGGCCTGCTCGGCTGACGCACCACCAGCACTGAGACCGAGCAGGGCTTCATTGAAGCCAAGCCGCTTCGACCCGGCAATCTCCGTGGTGGTAAACATGGCCATCAGCTTTTCGGCAAAGGCAGCATTCCCCGAAGTTTCCAGAACCGGCACGACACGGGCAGCGACTTCAATCCGCATCTGCTGCGGCAGGGCACGAAATGCGTTTATATTCAGCTTCAGTCGTTCAGCTGCTTCTTCCGGGGCCGTTTCCAGCAACGCCACGGCCAGCCAGAAATCCGATAGCCCCTCACACGCGGCAACCTGGTGGAAATGGCGGAGATCTGGTGCTCCTCGTCCTTCCATAAGACCGGCCAGCTGCCGAAGCGCCGTGGCTTCGGCTCCAGCCTTCCCCTGAAGCTGCAAGCGGGCTTCTTCATTCATGCCCAGCGCCAGATAGGCGCCAGCCAGGCTCGCTTCAGGGTTTTCCAGACTTTCCGTCTTGGCCTGTTTGCGCCAGGCCAGAAGGTCATCATAGGTCTTTAATGTGCTGTAGCGGGCGAAATCGTATACTTGTGCAGCCGGGCATGTCGTATCGGCTGAGACCACCCGGCGCGGTTCTGCTTCAGCTTCCGCTACGGGGTCAGGCGCTTCGGTTTCAACCTGCTGCCCAGAGGGCGTTAACAGGCCCTCGTCAATCGCCTCGCGTACGAAAGAGTCGAGGCGGTCCGAGCCATCAAGCTGTACATCCGCCTTGGCAGACGGCGGGGCCGGCCCCTCTGCGGTAGCCGGCAAACCCGCCGAAACGGCGGATGCGAGAAGGAGTATGCGCCAGGAGGGTCTCAAGCTGCCTTTTTCAACCCCCGTACCGCTTGTTCGATCTCGTTGAAGGATGGGCGCACCCTTGCCGGAGCATGACGGCGCGCCACTTCAACGCAGATATTGATCGGGTTTTCATGCAGGTTCGATACGAGCACTTCCCCGATCATTGCGTAAAAGAAGTGCTCTTCAGCACGGATCTGGCGAACGCGGGTGGCAAACGGCCCAACCACGCCATAGGCTAGGAAAACACCAAGGAATGTCCCGACAAGCGCACCGCCGATCATACCGCCCAGAATTTCAGGCGGCTTGTCGATGGATGCCATTGTCTTGATGACCCCGAGAACAGCCGCAACAATGCCCAGCGCAGGCAGGGCATCTGCCATGTTCTGGAGCGCATGGGCCCCGTGCTGTTTTTCATCAAGCATACTGTCGAGATGCTTCTCCAGAAGCTCCTCGACCTGGTGGACATTATCGAAGTTCATCAGCATGGAGCGGATCGTGTCCGAGATCATCACCACAGCATCCTTGTCCTTCAGGATCTTCGGATACTTCTGAAAGATTTCGGACTGCTCCGGCTCCTCGATGTGAGGCTCAATATCGATGGGATTCTGTTTGAGGATATTCAGCAGCTCCGTCATCAGGCACAGAAGGTCCTGATAATCGGCCTTCTTCCACTTCGGCCCCTTGAAGGCCGCAGCCAGGTCGCCGAGCGTATGTTTCGCGGTGCTGAAATCATTCGATGCCAGGAATGCGCCGATCGCGGCTCCGCCGATCATCATACCTTCAAACGGCAGGGCATGTGTGATGATTTCCATGTGTCCGCCGGCCAGCAAATACCCGCCGAAGACCATGACTACGGTGACGATCAGCCCCAGTATCGCATTCACGTTCAACCTCCTTTGCGCCTTGCGGCACAACCCTCGTTCAGCTTCAGATACCCGCGATTTCGCGGACGAAACTGTCAATCACGGGAGCGTTAAGCTTTAATGCACGCTGCCCTTTCCAATTGCCCATTTCACCTTGGCTAATGGCCACGCTTCCGTTCATTGTTTCCGCGCAGAGGGCCAGCTGGCCCGTCTCGTTACCGTTCAGTGGCAACACCTGCCCGACTTCCAGGCGGGCACATTCGCCAATCGACATATCGAACTGGTCCAGTACCCCATCCAGACGGATAGACGACTGACGTAAACGGCTGCGCAGGGCTGCCTGGCTACCAGCTGCCGGACCGGCAGCGTGGCTCCTGGCCTGGCGCGCCAGTGACCGCGCAAGTTTTTCCAGCCCTGCCAGCTCAAAGAATAGCCGGATCTCGGGAGGTTCTTCGCCGCCCTCAAGCAGCCATCCATCTTCACCGCCTTCAGTCGTGAGGCTCAGGCTGACCTGAACGATACGGTCGTGCGGCTCTATCGCCTCAGGCATGGCCTCAATGTCCCCCAGCGGCGGCATCGTTTCGCCAATGATGGACAGCGCGTTTCCAACCGCTTCCCAGAGGGCATGCGCAGGCTGCTCACAAAGCAGTTTCAGGAAAAGCTCTGACGCGTTCATCAGGCTTTCCGATTTCTGGTTGAGGCGAACCGCTGCGTATCTTGCTGCCCCCGGCCGGTCGATCGAAATAGCGGCCAGCGGACTGGATGTCTTGGTTAGCGGAACGAAGGAAAAACCCTCTTCAAGGCGCTCATGCGTGGACCTGCCGCTGATCACCCGGCGACTTATGATCCGGGCATCGAGTTCGTGCCCATAGGCATTACCAGCCCAGGCTTCGGCACCAGCGACGACCCCGTCCCACAATGGTGAACACTGTAGTATTTTCGGCGCAAGCCCACCGGCGAGCTGTATCTTTTTACGCAGTACCGCAGACACGGGCACAACCTTTGGCAACGTTAACAATCCTGTTAGCGACCACTGAGTCTATTTGGTTGATGAAAAGTTATTAACGACGCTCAAATCCTGAACATGGCGTATAAGGTTGCTTGATGGAGCTCTGCTACAGAGGCGAAGAAGCAAGCAGGCGAGCGACCACAACCTATGGCAGAACAGCCATCCAAGACCGAGCGACCGATCATTATCAAGCGCAAGAAAGTCGTGAAGGCTGATGGCCATCATGGCGGCGCGTGGAAAGTTGCCTATGCCGACTTCGTGACAGCGATGATGGCCTTCTTTCTTCTCATGTGGCTGCTCAACGCAACGACTGAAGAGCAGCGCAAGGGCATCGCAGACTATTTCAATCCCACAATTCCCGTCAGCCGGATTTCCGGGGGTGGGTCAGACGCCCTGAACGGCTCGTCCATCTTCACTGAGATGACTTACGCAAAAATGGGCATCGGGGCAGAGCGGAAGAAAACCGTGGACTATCCCAAGCCCGAACGCCCGTCAGGTGAACAGGCCAGTGGTGAAGAAATCGCCGACAGCCTGATCACACTGCGTGAAAAACTTGGCGAGCAGTCCCAGAAACTGTCGGAGCACATGCTGGTCAAGATGACTCCGGAAGGCATCGTTCTGGAAATTGTCGAATCCGACAGCTCACCCCTTTTTGATCTCGGTCAGAGCGACCCGACCGGCCTGCTTGAAAACCTGCTTGGTGCCGTTAGCGGCTCGCTGAGCAGGTTTGAGAATGACATCAAGATTGTCGGTCACACTGATAGCCGCCAGTATAAACAGGGGGGCGGCTACGATAACTGGAACCTGTCAGCCGACCGGGCCAACACCGCCCGCAAACTGCTTCTGGCTGGCGGCCTGCCCGCCGGTCGCCTCAAGGAAGTCTCAGGCCGGGCCGATACGGACCTATTGAAGCCTGACAATCCGGCCGCGCCGGAGAACCGGCGGATTTCGATCACCATTCTTACAGACACACGAAAACCCTCCAGTGGCGGCGCGCCATCAGAGTTATCCGCTTATTAACCTATGATCGCCAATTTCACTGGTGTTTCGTCAGTGGAGTAGTCTATGAGCATATCGTCATCTCTCAACGCCGGCGTGATGGGGTTGAATTCCAACGCCACCCGGTTGTCGACAATCTCGGACAATATCGCCAATTCCTCGACCTATGGCTACAAGCGCAGCCAGGTCGACTTTTCCAGCATGGTGCTTCAGCAGCGCTCCTCCGCCTATGCGGCAGGGGGTGTGCGCGTAAACGCCTTCAAGGATATTTCGGCCAGCGGCTCCCTGATCTCGACAGGCAATGCAACGGACGTGGCCATTTCCGGCCGGGGCCTGATGCCTGTCACCAATAATACCGGCGTGGGAACACTCGCTTCTGAGCGTGACCTCATGCTGACGCCGACCGGCTCTTTCTATGCCGACCAGAACGGCAATCTCCGCACACAGAGTGGTCTTTTCCTGCTCGGCTGGCCGGCCAGTACCGAAGGCGAGATCGGCAATGTCAGCCGCAATAGCGGTGTCGACCTCGAGCCGGTCAACATTTCAGCCTCACAATACACCGCCTCGCCGACGCAATCGATCGACCTTGGTATCAACCTGCCTGTCGACGCCACGGAAGCAGGCGGACCGGGGGAAAGCTACCCGCTGCCAATCGAATATTTCGACAATCTCGGCCGCGCGCAGACGCTTACCCTTGAGTTCACACCGAACACTCCAGCCAGCGGCTACTCCAACCAGTGGAACGTCGAGGTCTTCGACAGTGCCGGCAATCCGGCCACTTCCATCGGCGACCTGGACATCACATTCTCCGATGACCCCAATAATGGCGGGAGCATCCAGAGCGTCACAGCGACCAATGGCGCCTCTTATGATACAGGCTCCGGCAAGGTGTCTCTCAATCTGCCGCATGGACCGGTTGATATCTTCATCGGCCGTCCGGGCGACAGTTCCGGCATCACCCAGCTTTCAGCGCCCTTCTCTCCTACAGCCGTGACCAAGGA
This sequence comes from Henriciella sp., assembly GCF_029936995.1. Taxonomy (GTDB): domain Bacteria; phylum Pseudomonadota; class Alphaproteobacteria; order Caulobacterales; family Hyphomonadaceae; genus Henriciella. The sequence continues at coordinate 102,514 of NZ_JAPYRE010000006.1, read as the reverse complement.
CGGGGCTCCAATCGGGGACCTCCAGTCCGTTGAAGTCGACGAGGAGGGCTATCTGAAAGCCATCTATAACACCGGCTTCCGTCGCACGCTCTACCAGATTCCCGTAGGCGATGTGCCGAACATGAACGGCCTGAATTCCCTGGATTCCCAAGCCTACTCAGTCTCTGCAGAGAGCGGGAACCTCTATCTCTGGGATGCGGGGTCGGGCCCTGTCGGATCTGTTTCCGGCTACTCGCTCATGGAATCGACCACAGACATCGCTTCGGAGCTGACCGACCTGATCGAGACGCAGCGGGCTTATTCTTCCAACGCGAAGATCGTTCAGACAGTCGACGAGATGCTTCAGGAAACCACAAACCTGAAGCGCTAATCTGACGAATGAAAGGCGCCTGATTCCTTGAGTCTCTCTCACGCCATCAATGCGGCACGATCCGGCCTTCAAGTCAGTGGACTGAGGGCCGACATCGTCGCCAACAATGTCGCAAACGCAACGACGCCGGGCTATGTCCGGCGTTCTGCTTTGCTGAGCGAGACGCTTGCCGGGCCAAACTCCGTCGGCGTTCACTCAGATGGTATTGCCCGGGCCGGCAATGGCGGGCTGACAGCGCAGCGCCAGTCCCTTTCAAGTGATCTTGCCCAGGCCAGCGTCATGGCCTCCACATGGCAGTCCATTTCCACGCGGGTCGGCGATACAGCGGCAGGCAGCGGCATATTCGGCATGATGTCGGATCTCGCTTCTACCCTGAAAGCTGCCGAAACATCGCCGGAGTCCAAGACCAATGCCACTGCAGTGATTGACGCTGCACGCACCCTGGCAAACGAATTCAATGCACTTGCCGATATGGCAGCCAATCAACGCGCCGAGGCCGACCGCGAGATCGCCGATGGCGTCAACGTGGTCAACAGGGCACTGAAGCAGGTCGAGGAACTCAATACTCGTCTCTCCGGCATGGATAGGACAAGCTCCGGCGCAGCCGCCCTCATGGATGAACGCCAGCGGGTCATAGACACGATTTCCGAGTACATGCCTGTCGAGACGGTCGCACGTGATTACGGCGGTGTTGATGTGGTCACGAAGGAAGGTGTCTATCTTGTTGGCGGCACCGCCCGCCAGATTGAGTTTACCCCTTCCAACAACTTCGGGCCGAACCAGACAGTCGATAATGGCACCCTGTCGGGCCTAAGCGTCGATGGTCTCAACCTCACACCCGGCGCTACCGAATATTCGGCTGTCTCCAGTGGCATGTTCGGCGCCTTGTTCACGCTGCGCGACAATGACCTGCCGGACTTTACAGCACAGCTCGACACACTGGCCGGGGATTTGATGAGCCGCCTGTCCGACAGTGCCGTGGACCCGACCAAGCCAGCGGGAGATCCGGGCCTGTTCGTTGATACCGCTCCGGCCAGTGGGCCGGGGCTGGCGGGCCGTCTGTCCGTCAACGCCGCTATCGACCCTGCGAAAGGCGGCGAGATATGGCGTTTGCGCGATGGCATTGGCGCCACTGCTGAGGGCCCACCTGGTAACAGCGACATCCTGTCGGCCATGGTCGATGCCCTGACCAGTGCCCGGTCCCTTAACGCGAATGGCTTCCAGGGCAGCTTCACCTCGTCAGACCTTGCGGCCACATTTGCCTCACGCACAGGCCAGTCCCGTATCTCCAACGAGGCCGTGCTTTCATCAATATCGACGCAGCATGCCGCAGCCATCAAGGCCGAGCAGGCACAGACAGGCGTTGATGTGGACACACAGATGCAGGAACTGCTCCTGATCGAACAGGCCTATGCCGCCAATGCCCGTGTCATCGAAGTTGCCGGCCAGATGGTCAACCGGCTGATGGAGCTCTGAGATGAATAACTACTCGATTAACTCCACCCTGCTCAGCGCAGGACTGTCACAGAACATTGCCGACCTGCGGGCCCGTATCAAAGAAACGTCGAGCGAAGCCGTCACGGGCCGGTGGTCTGACCTGACGCAGCAGCTTTCCGGGCGCATTGGCGATGCCATGCTCAGCCAGAAAGCGCTCAACGACCTTACAGATCAGCGCGGCCTTCTCAGCCTGCGCGAAACACGCCTCGACATTCTCCAGCAGAGCCTCAGCAGGGTTCAGGACAGCGCCGAAGGTTTGAGCACACACATGCTTTCCGGTATTGGGAGCAACAACACGACAGATGTGAATGCGGCTGCCAGCGGATCGAAGGTCGCCCTCGACACTATCTTCTCATCACTCAACATACGGCACGGAGAGCGCTATCTGTTCTCCGGCGAGGCGACCTCGACACAGCCCTTTGGGACAACTGCAGGTCTGCTCGACGACATCAGGCAGATCGCACAAACAGCGACAGATGCTGCAGACTTCGAAGCGCAGATCGACACCTACTTCAACGATCCGACAGGTGGCTGGCAGCAGGGAACCTTCGCGGGTTCCGCGAACCCAACCGATGCGGACGGTGTAACCGGCGCCGACCCGGCCATCACAAAGCTTGTATCCGGGCTGGCCGTTATGGCCGTATCCGGAGAGACCGATAATCTCGCTCTCCTCAGGCAAAATCCTGGCCTCGTCGAATCTGCGGCCATCCGCACAGCCGAAGGTCAGACAGCCGTCACGAACCTGCGCGCCGACCAAGGCATTCAGCAGCAACGAATTGCCGACGAACAGTCTGCCCTGGATATGGAAGAGACTATCCTCACAGAGGCGTTCAACAAGATGACCGGCCGCGATCAGTATGAAGCCGCTTCCGAGCTGCGTGAACTCGAGAGCAATCTCGAAGCCTCATACCTGTTGACGGCCCGTCTCTCGAACCTCTCACTCACGAATTATCTGAGGTAATCAGATGAAGCGACTTCTCCTGCTTCTCGCCTGCGCAGCATTGCTGCCTTTCTCGACACCGGCACCCGCGGATGCCCAGACACGTATCCGTGACGTGGTCGATGTCGAAGGGGTCAGGAAGAATGATCTTATCGGGTATGGTATCGTGGTCGGCCTGAACGGCACCGGCGATACAGTGCGTAACTCGCCCTACACAGAAGACTCGCTGACCTACATGCTCGAACGCCTTGGCGTGAATGTTCAGGGTGAAGACATCAAACCGGATAATGTGGCAGCCGTCCTTGTCACGGCCACCCTACCTTCCTTTGCGCGCAACGGTTCCAGTGTGGATGTTTCCGTTTCTTCTATCGGGGACGCGGAAAGCCTGGAGGGCGGCACGCTTATCCTCACCCCCCTGAAAGGCGCCGACGGCGAAGTCTATGCAGTAGCACAGGGCACAATCGTGGTTTCGGGTATCGATGTTCAGGCAGCCGGTGCGAGGGAACGCCGCGGCACACCGACCGCCGGGGCCATCCCGAATGGTGCGCGCGTGGAACGTGAAATCGGATACGAGTTCAATGACCGCGACTCGCTCGTGCTTGCCCTTCGTGATCCGGATTTCACGACTGCCGCACGCATTGAAGACACAATCAATGCCGCGATGGGTTCACCTGTTGCGTATATGCGTGACCCCGGCACAGTGAACCTCGATCTGCGTACCCTTAATGGTTCACCTTCACGTATTCTCGCCAATATCGAGAACCTTCCGGTCGAGGTCGCCATCCCGGCGCGCATCGTCATAGACGAGCAGTCCGGCACGATCGTTCTTGGTAAGGATGTCACGGTCTCGAAAGTGGCGATCGCCCAGGGCAATATCTCCATAAGGGTGACAGAAACGCCTGTCGTCTCACAGCCCAACCCATTCTCTTCGGGTGAATCCATCGTGCTGCCACGTTCACAGATCGATGTGCAGGAAACGGGGACCGAGAACATCGCCATGATCAATCCGAACGTCACGCTCTCCCAGCTGATCGACGGGCTGAATGCCCTTGGTGTCTCCCCCCAGGAAATGGCAGACATCATTCGCTCCATGAAAGCAGCAGGCGCCATTCACGCAGACCTTATCGTCAAATAGAAGAGAGGCCGGGGCCTGACAGCCCGGCCAGCCTGTCCGCCTTGCTTGCCTGAATTCAGGTAGCCGCGGGTTTTTCCAGGACAATCATGCCGCGGCGTTTCATGGACATGAGCGAAGTGAGGAACTCACGCTGAATGACTTCAGCCTCAGCCGGCGTAACAGACCCGGCATCTTCAAGCTGATCTCTATACTGGTCAGCCAGGCGTGAGGATATGTTGCCAAGAAGGTATTCCTGAACACTCGCCGTCGTCCCACCCAGCGTGGAGAGAAGGCGCACCATCGTATCTTCGCCAAGCTCGCGGAATACAACCGGAACCGATGCGCGCCCCAGCATGTCCGGCAGACCGTCGATCGTGAAGATGACGCGCTGGATGCTGGCCATCTTGTTTTCATCCGTATTCTTGATGACTGCCATAAGGCGGTCACGCCGGTCGCTCGGGATCAGGCTGAGAAGTTCACCTACAGACTGCAGGTGCTCGTCGCCCTCTTCCGCGCTCTCCTCCTGATTGTTCAGGAACTCTATATCGACCATGCGGGCGATGACAGAATCAATCTCGGGGTCACTCTGGCCGCTCTCGACAAGCAAACCGATCATCGGGTCGAGTTTTTCATCGTCGAGATGGGTCACGATCTCGGATGACACCGAAACATCGAGCTTGCGCAGGATCAGCGCGATAATGTTCGGGGTCAGCCCGCTCATATAGGCGGCTGTCTTTTTCGGGTCGCGCTTCTCTAGACGTGCCCAGGTGCCGTCCCTGTCCGGCGCTTCAGCCCCCGGGTCACCCTTGTCACCGAAGATGACACCGAACCGGTTATCGTCCAGAAGCCCGGTAACGATTTCTCGCGCGCGGTCAGGTCCGCCACGGAATGCCCCCTTAGTGCTGCGCAGATGCTGCAGGAAATCTATGACGATCTCGGCAAGCTCCTCACGTGCCAGATATGAGACCGTTTCTAGCGCCTCTGCGACCTGGGCGAGCGCCCTGTCATCGAGCTTGTCGACCACCGGCTTGGCAGCCGTTTCGCCAAGCATGGCAATGACGACCGCAGCCCTCTGGGCGCGGCTGATCGAGGCGACACGCGACTCCTGCTGGCCAGTCGGCACAGCCCGCAGGTTGTTCTTGGCCTTGCTGGCATCGGTCCGGTCTGACGCTGCACTCATCCGATATACCCCCGCAATAGCGCTTCGGTTATTTTCAGCCACCCGTCTGCCAGCACGAAAAAGCCGACCTTGAAGGGCAGTGACACCACCGTTGGCGGCACCATCATCATGCCGACAGCCATAAGGACTGATGCGACCACCAGATCAATGACGAGGAAGGGTAAAAAGATCACGAAGCCGATCTGGAAAGCGTGCTTGATTTCAGACAGCATGAACGCCGTCGAGAGCAGCGAGAAGGACGGGGTTTCAGTTTCCGCCACCGGTCGTCCCAGCGCCTCGCCCAGCACCGGAATGGCTTCCGGGTCGGTGCGCATTGTCATGAACTCGCGGAAAGGCTCTGTCGCGGCCGTCCAGGCCTGCTCTTCCGACATCGTGCCCTGTGTATAGGGCTGGATGCCATTCGCCCACGCTTCGGTGAAGGTTGGCTCCATGATGAAGAAGGTCAGGAACATGGCAAGCGCCATGAGCATCATGTTCGGGGGGGCCTGTTGAACGCCCAGCGCCTGGCGGATGAACGAGAAGACGATGATCAGGAATGGCAGGCAAGTCACCATCATGGCGAGGCCCGGCACAAGACTGAGCACAGTTACCAGCGCAAACAGGATGATGACTGTACCGCTCAGCCCACCTTCACCGCCCGGGTTGGTCAGATCGCCAAGCAGGCCTTCTCCGCCAGTCTCCTGAGCCTGGGCACCAAATACACAGAGGCAGGCCAGCAAGAGAAGAAGCAGAAGTGCACGATTTCCCCAGCCCGCCCGGAGCATCTAGTCGTCATCCTCTTCCACGATTTCGGTGATCTTCACGCCAAGGCCACCCTCATCGGTCTCGATAAGCTCACCCTTTGCAATCAGCTTGTTATCCACTGTCAGGCTGACCGGGTCTTCGATGCGTGACGTCAGGGCGACAATGGAATCCGGCCCAAGCTCCAGTATCTCAGCGACACTGAGACGCTTCTGCCCGATCGACACCGTCACATTGACGGGAACACTGTAAATGGAGCGCCGGAGCTGGTTCTCAGGCGAAGGATCCCGGCGGTCCAGGATTTCCGATTCTTTTTGCGATGCTTCCGGTTCAGCCATGAAATCCTACCCTATGCGTTTGAATTCGCAGCCTTGAGCCGCTCCAGGCATGTCTCGAGAAGCCTGTCAAAATCCACGTCAGCGCCACCCTCTTTCCAGTCGATGGTGACGCGATTCGCGCCCGGCGCCGCATCTTCCGTAACAGTGCAGAACCCCGCTAGCTCTTCGGATCGCTCGACGACAGACCTTAAATCATCAGCTAGCTGAGCTTCCACGCGGATCGTCACCGAAGGAGCAGCCAGCGGCAACAGGTCCGGCAGATGCCGGCAGATTTCCTCGGCGAGAAAGAGGCGCGACATTTGTGGAAAGAGCTTTTCAGCGATCGCCGTGACGTTCTGCGTCGCCTGCTGGCGAAGCCGGGTGTCGATCTCTTCTGCCGCGACCGACAGTCGTGTCAGGGTTTCCTCGATTGCACTCAGGCGCTGGACTGCCTCAGCCTGCACGGCCTCCAGTGCATCCTGTGTGCTGTCCCCACTATCCTGAGCGGCAGCTTCACTTTTCGAAGCAGCAGAGGCTGTCGAGACAGAGGCGTAATCCTCACCTATCCTGCTCCGGCGCTGTGTCGCGGTATCGAACCTGGGCAGGCCGGCGAACACCGTATCATTCATTCACGGCCACCTTCCGGTCTTCATCAAGCCAGGATTGTAGCAGTGCGGCCGTCTCATCCTGGCGCTCGCGGGTGTAATCCTTCAGGAAGTCGAAGGGATCCGTTTCCTGATGCGCGTCACCTGCCCCCGCATCACTACCGATCAGGCGGGGTTCATTCAGGGCGCCAGTGCCCTGCATGGGGTCTTTCCTGAGAAGCGGCCGGATAACTCCGAAAGCCAGCGCAACCACGACCAGTCCAAGAAGAACCGCCTGAACGGCCTGCCACGAGTAGCGCTCGATCAGTGTTTCCACCATGCCCGGTGCGGGGACCATGTCGGCGACAGGTGCCTGCTGGAACGGCATCAATTCGACGGTCAACGTGTCGCCACGCGCCGTATCAAGTCCGGCACCAGAGAGTATGAGCTGCTCGAAATCGTTGATGACCTGCTGCGATATTGTCGTTGCATTCGCCGATTGCGGGTCGATCCCCAGCTGCTCCTGGTCAAGCAGGACAGCCACAGAAATACGCTCGATCTGGCCGGGCAGTGTCTCGGTCTCGGTGCGGCGTTCATTCATCTCATAAGAGACCGTTTCGGTGGTGTTGCGTACTTCGCTGCCGCCACCTCCCTGCTGCCCGCCCTGGGGCAGGTTACTCGCGACCGTTACACCCGTGCCACCGCCTGCATTGGTTTCACTGACATCATTGCTGGTCCGGTTTCGAATGACGCGTGACTCAGGGTCGAAAGTTACTTCGGACACGCGCTGGCGCTGCCGGTTCACATCGACGGTAACAGAGACCTTCGCATTGCCCGGTCCGACACGGGCCTCCAGAAGGCGCATGATCTTCTGCTCGAGCATGTTGGCCTTGGTATCGGCGACCATGGAGGGCTGTTCGGCCTGCTGGACATCCGGGCCTGCAATCATGCCCTTCTGCGGATCGATCACGGCAACGTCTTCAGGGGACAGACCGGAAACAGCAAGCGCAACCATGTACTGAATGGCTTCAGCCTGTCGCGCACTCAGATCGCCTGAGGTCTGAAGTGTTACTGACGCTGTCTGCGGCGGCCCGGACCGTGAGAACCCCGACCGCAGGCTCGCCCCGATATGCACCCGTGCCGACTGCACGCCCTGTATGGCCAGGATTGTGCGTGTAAGCTCGCCTTCCTTCGCCCGCCAGTAAGCCGCATTGTACATCTCGGACGTGACGGAAAACCCGTTTACGTCATCGAGAAGCTCGTATCCGCGTACAGATTGCTGCGGCAACCCGTCCTGGGCCAGGGCAAACCGGATGCCATCTCGCTCACTCTGCGGAATGAAAATTGATTCGCCCTTGATTTCGTAATCGACGCCACGCTTGTCGAGCTCCTCGATCACGTCACCCGCACTGGCAGGCTCAAGTCCGGAGTAAAGCAGCGCCATGGGCTCCTGTACGGCGCCACGTACCATCATCGTCATCGCGAGAACGACACCGAGGACGGCGCCTGCAAGCGCTAGCTGCCGCGTCAAGGACAAGCCTTTTAGCGTCTCGACAAACTTCATGAACCCATCTGCCCCGTGCAAATCAGTGTAACTTCATTGGTTAACGTTTCTCGCGAAATTCTTAACGCTTCCTTTACCGGAGATTGATTACGCCGGACTGGACGCAGCACGTTTTGCGAAGAGGGGCTGATGGCGGAAAAAGAAACTTCCGGAGAAGACAAGGCACGCCAGGAGACCGACAATGCGCCGGCAAAATCGTCGGGCGGACTGGTCAAGTATGGCCTGCTCGGTCTTGTCTCGCTCGGCTGTTCTTTCGGGACGGTTTTCATGCTGGCGCCGTCAGGCAATGCCGGCACGCCCGTTTGCGCTGCTGCCGCCTCAACCACGTCCGAGCCACTGGCCCGCGAAGACCAGGCTTATGTCGAACTGAACGAGATCATCATTACTATCGGCAACGAGCCAGCCACCCGCTACGTGAAGATCAAGACAGCAATTGTTGCGGACAAGGGCGATTCCGGCAAGGTTGGCAAAGCCGAACTCATGTTGAAGGACGCCTTTATTGGATATCTTCGTTCACTGGAACTCAGCGACCTGGAATCGGCAGCATTCTATCCCCGCCTGCGGGAACAGCTCTCCCGCCGCGCGGAACTCGTTCTCGGAGGAGACGTGTCCCAGGGTGTACTTATCACGGAATTCCTTCTGAGGTGACAAGATGACCGTCGATCCGATTGATATTGCCATCTTCCTCGTCTCGTTTGCGGCATGCGTATACTGCATCGTGCTCAGCCGCCGCCTGAAAGCCCTGCAGGACACCCGCGACGGACTTGGTGCCACGATCATGGCCCTGTCGAAGTCAATTTCCGCAATGTCCTCCGCCACGAGTGAAACCCGCGCACAGGCCGGTGAGCTGGCCACGCGCCTCTCAACACTCATGGAAGAGGCCGACGCCATGTCCAGCCGCCTGTCAGCACAGACACGGGAAATGGAGGCGGCGCAGGCAAAAGCCGGCGAACACGCCACCGCCGCCGAAACCGAACTGCGCGCTGCGATGAGTGAACTTGTCAGCCAGTCGCGCCAGGAGATGCGTGAAATGCGTGCCCTGCTCAAGCAGATGCGCAGCCTGACAGGTATTGCAGCTACGACTATCCAGCACTCAGAATACCTGTTCGACGAAGATGACGCTTCGCGGCTTGAGAGGACCTCCTAAGCATGGCTGGCAAGACCCGCTCCCATGTCCTTCTGACACTTGGCGTCCTGTTTACCGTGGCAGGGCTGACGCGCATCATACCGGATACGCTTGCCGAGGCAGAGAACAGCCCGGCCTCCGCCGAGGACAAGGCCTCATCCGAACCGGAACTCATTCAGGCGTCCTACATGCCAGGCCCCGATGGCGACACGGCCAGCGATGAAGTCTGCTTCACGGGTGCTGCCGCCACTGCCATGGCGAAGGATCAGGAGACTTTCAGGGATCGTTCGCAGGCCCTTCAGGAACAGGAACTTTCGCTACAGGCCCGCCAGCAGGAACTTGAGCGCCAGGGTGACGAGCTCAAGGCGTTGCAGGCGACCCTTGATGAAAGATGGCAGGAGATGACCAGCTCGGCCAATCAGGACATCAAGCACCTTGCGGATATGTACAGCTCCATGAAGCCCGATCAGGCCGCCGCCATCTTCAACCAGATGGACCCCAGTTTTGCCGCCGGTTTCCTGCGGCTCATGCCCAGCGATCAGGCCGGTGGCATTCTTGCAGGCATGGAAACCAGCAAGGCCTATGTCGTCAGTGTCAGGCTGGCCAGCAAGAACGAAGATATTCGCGCGGCGAAACAGCAGGCCCCCTGACACCAGCCGGCCACATGACAGTTTCCAGCACCTGAGACTGGGCGCTTTGCCGCGCGGCAGGCGCGTGCTTAAAGACGCGCCATGAGAGTGCTGATCATCGATAACTATGACAGCTTTACCTACAATCTCGCAGAGCTTGTAGCCGCAGCGTCTGGCACAGAGCCAGTCGTCCTGCTGAACGATGCCATCACACCGGCTGAACTACAGGAAGTCGACTTCGATGCGGCCATCCTGTCACCCGGCCCCGGCCATCCGGCCCGCCCGCACGACTTCGGCCTCTGCGCGACACTCCTCCGGGACACAGAGATACCGGTTCTCGGTGTCTGTCTCGGCCATCAGGGGATAGCGCTTCTGGCCGGCGGGAAGGTCAGCCATGCTCCTGAACCGATGCATGGCCGGCTCAGCGCAATCGCTCATGCAGGAGAGCAGCTTTTCGAGAACATCCCCTCTCCCTTTAACGCGGTGCGCTATCACTCGCTTATCGCGCAAGACCTTCCTGAAAGCCTTGCTGCCGATGCCTGGAGTGAAGACGGGCTTGTGATGGGCCTCCACCACAGGGATCTGCCGCGCTGGGGTGTCCAGTTTCACCCTGAATCCGTTGCGACCGATCATGGCGCAGCGATCATCCGGAACTTCCTGCGGCTGGCCGGCTCCCGCCTGGCCCGTCCGCCCAGGCCAGGAACCATGCGGCGAACTGCGCCCACGGCCCAACCAGATGTCCGGCCTCTGAAACTGGTCTCGCGCAAGCTCGAAACAGGTCTGAAGCCTGAAACCTGTTTCGAGCGTCTCTATGCGACGTCTCCGGATGCTTTCTGGCTCGATAGCAGCTCGCATCATGCCGGGCAGGGCCGTTACTCCTTTATGGGCGATGCGCAGGGCCCGCTGGCTGAAACTGTCAGCTATGACGTCGCACAACGGCGTGTCGAGGTCATTACGCGTGAAGGCACATACCAGTTCGACGAAACCATTTTCGATTATCTGGAGCGTCAGACCGCTTCTGTTTACCTGGATGACAATGACACGCCCCTTCCCTTCAAGGGCGGCTATGTCGGCTATCTTGGCTATGAACTGAAAGCTGATTGCGGAGGGCGCAACACGCATGAAAGCCCGCACCGGGACGCCCAGCTCGTCTTTGCGGACCGCTTTCTCGCTTTCGACCATGAAACCGGCGAAGCCTGGCTCGCCTGCCTTGTGCCATCGGCTGAAGAAACAATTGCCACAGAATGGTTTGCATCCGTGAAGGCGGCCATGACAGACGAACAGCCTCGATCTGTGGCCCGGCAAGCACCGGCCGCAGAGGCAGGTCATGGATCGTCGCCTGCATGGTCCACCCGCCATACACGGAAAGCCTATCTCGACCGGATCGCCACTTCACTGGACAGGATAAGGGATGGCGAAAGCTACGAAATCTGCCTCTGCAATGAATGGCGACGACCTTATGGTGGCGACCCTCTTAGCACCTACCAGTCCCTTCGCGAACTCAATCCGGCCCCTTATGGCGCATATCTCAAATTCGGCGGACTGAGTGTTCTCAGCTGCTCGCCCGAACGCATGGTGCGGATCGCCGCTGATGGCCAGGTCGAGTGCAAGCCCATCAAGGGCACAATCGGCCGTGGCAGAACCGGGCAGGAAGATGCGGCCCTGAAGGCCCGTCTTGCCGCCAGCGAGAAAGATCGGGCCGAGAACCTGATGATCGTCGATCTTATCCGCAACGACCTCAACCGCGTCTGCCGCACCGGCAGCGTCAGAGTGCCGAAACTGTACGACATCGAGTCCTTCACCAGCGTGCACCAGATGGTCAGCACCGTGACAGGCCAGCTGCGCGAGGATGAGAGCGCGGTGTCATGTATCCGGTCCCTGTTCCCCGGCGGCTCGATGACGGGCGCACCGAAAGTCCGCACAATGGAGATAATAGATTCGCTGGAAGCCGGCCCGCGCGGCGTCTATTCCGGAGCCATCGGCTATATCTCTCTCGATGGTGCAGTAGATCTCAACATCGTCATTCGCACGGCGGTGCTGGACAGCAGGGAAGCCTCGATTGGCGCGGGTGGCGCGATCATTGCCCTATCTGACCCGCACGCGGAGTTCGACGAGACCATGCTCAAGGGCGAACTTCTTCGTAAGGCGCTGGACGCGTTCGAACAGAGAGACAGTCACAACCTGCCCGCCCCGGCCGAAAAGCAGGCCTGACTTCATCAGCCAGGCATGGCGCGTTCGAGAATGGAATCCTGATCCACCGATGCCTCGACATCTCCGTAGAGATAACCGCGCCGGTTTACGCCAAGGCGTTGTGTGCAGAACCCGTCGAAAACAAAGTCTGGCGCGGTCTGCTTCAGCGCGGCCGCCTGAAGCGCGAGCGCCATGGCCTGCGCGAAGGCGCGTGCGGACCCTTCATGCAAGGCACCCGGTTCCATATAGGCATCGAGCCCGGCGCAGTGGCGGTCATAGGCATCGTTTACACCCCGCGCGGTTTCCAGCTCGGCACGGACCGCCTTGAGACTGTCGGGCTCTCTTGAAAGGGCCCGGAGGATGTCGAGCGCAATGACATTGCCGGACCCTTCCCAGATCGCATTCAGCGGCGATTGCCGGAACAGGCGCGGCATAGGACCTTCTTCCACAAACCCTGCCCCGCCATGACATTCGAGCGCTTCATAGACGAAGCCTGGCTGTCGCTTGCAAACCCAGTATTTTGCGATCGGCGTGGCCAGCCGCATGAAAGCGGCTTCCCTGGAGTCGTCAGCTGCCCGGTCGAGGCTCGCTCCGACCCGCAGGGCGATAGCCGTTGCCGCCTCGCTCTCAATCGCGAGATCGGCAAGCACCGCCCGCATGGCCGGCTGGTCGATAAGCGCTTTCTGGAAAGCGCGGCGCTGCGAGGTGTGCCAGAGCGCCTGAGCAAGCGCGGCACGCATACCGCCGGCTGAGCCCAATGTGCAATCATACCGGGTATGCTGGACCATATCGATAATGGTGCGGATACCGCGGCCTTCCTCTCCCAACCGCTCGGCCCAGGCACCATGATATTCAATCTCTGACGACGCATTGGACTTGTCGCCCATCTTGTCCTTCAGCCGCATGACGTGGATGGCGTTACGCGTGCCGTCCGGGCGCCAGCGCGGCACAAGGAAACAGGACATGCCGCCTTCGGTGTAGGCGAGCGTTAGAAAGGCGTCCGACATGGGTGCCGAACAGAACCATTTATGGCCCGTCAGGATATAGCCGCCATCACCTGCCGGTTCCGCCCGGGTCGTATTCGCCCGCACATCCGACCCGCCCTGCTTCTCCGTCATCGCCATGCCGATCGTGACGCCCGTCTTCTCATCGGCCGGAATGAAGCGCGGATCATAGCTTTGTGCCGTGACACGTGGTGTCCAGCGCTCTGCAACCTCCGGATTGGCCTTGAGCGCAGCGACGCAGGCATAGCTCATCGACATCGGACAGGTCACACCCGCATCCGCCTGCATCATCAGGATCATCATGGCCCCATGCAGGACGTGACCTGCCTCATCTGCAACCCAGGGCGCACCGGAGATGCCATTATCAAGGCCGAGGGCCATGAGCTGGTGATAGGCCGGATGGAACTCCACTTCATCGAGGCGATGGCCGTAACGGTCGAAGGATTTCAGCTTCGGCGGATTTTCGTTCGCCTGCCGCGCCCAGAGGGCTGTATCCGCCGTCCCGCACTTTGCACCGAAGGCTTTGAGATGAGGATTGTGGCGTGCTCCGCCAAAAGCATGAACAGCCGCCTTGAGCGCGGCGTCGCCTTCATAGAGGTTCAGACCCTCGAATGGTGTTGGCTGGTTCGTGACAGTATGGGTTTCAAGGTCTGCCTGGGGCGCATGATACGACATCTGGAAACTCTTCCCGTTTGCTCGTGACAGGCCGGTCAGGGTCAAACCCGAACCGGCCTAAAGCCTAAAACGCCGGTCACCGCACATATCTTGCCCTTCAGGAGGGCTCATATCCCGTTTCGGCCATGATATAGGCGATGACGGCTGTACGGTCGTCTGGACGGCGGACACCTGAAAAACTCATCCGGTTTCCGGGCAGGAACTTGCGCGGATTGGTCAGCCACTCATCCAGCTTGTCCGGCGTCCATGTAAAGTCCGCTTCCTGTAGCGCCTTTGAATAGCCGAAGCCTTCCCTTGCGCCTGCCTCACGGCCGAAAACACCATAGAGGTTCGGGCCCATCACGGCCGGTCCGCCCTCGTCCAGCGTGTGGCATGTCGAACATTGCTTGAAGACGCGCTTGCCCGCAGCGTAATCGGCTGACGTATAAGGGGCAGGCAGTTCGGAAAACTGCGAACTCCCCTCCTCTGTAGCGCCCTCTTCAGAGCTGGCTTGCGAAGCAGCAGACCCGTTTTCACCGTCCACCTGATCCGCATTCTCTTCAGATGCACGAATCTCTTCCGGGGATGTATCACCAGCCGGCTCATCCGCGCCGCCACAGCCGGTCATGACCGCCAGGCCCAGCATCAGGGCCGCCATTGTTGTTGCCGGTTTCATCACTCAGTCACTCCATTCACGTATATATCTGACGGGGCGACCTTAAACCTGCATGGTGGCGGATCAATTCCCGAAACCGGGGATCAGGCGGATTATCAGGATAATCTAACGTGAATTACCAGAGGGCAGGTCGTTGATGCCCCCCACATCAAGCAGGGGTGAGGCTTCGATTTCTTCAGCATCAAGCAGTGAGACCACCCGCAAGAGGGACGCCACGAGACTCGCCTGCTCCCAGTCTGCAAGGTCCCGGAAACGCGCCCGGAACGTTTGATGCAGAAGGTCCGGCGCGCCCTGGAGCGTGCGGGCCCCTTCTTCCGTGATCTTCACCCAGACGCGGCGCCTGTCCGACTGTCCACGCTGGCGCTCGACAAGCCCGCGATCCTGGAGCTTGTCCAGAAGGATGGATATTGTCGCCTGCTTGAGGTCCACAGCCTTTGCAAGATCCCCGGTCAGGGTCTCTCCCCGCGATTTCAGCACCTGGAGAACCAATAGCTGGGATGCGGTGAGCCCTGTATTATAGGCCACCGTCCTGACATTCCCGGCCGTCGCCTTGAGAATACGGCGAAGAGCGACGAGTGCTGTCTCTGTCTGATCCTGCATCGCATCGCTCCAGATATCTGCATTCACGGATGAGAGGCGGACCGCCTCAAACCCTTCTGATAATTGAGCCATTTCCTAAGGCAATTCCTTTGCGCACAAAATTATTTTCTTAACTAAGTATCAGTGGAACAAATATGTAGACCTGACGTTCCTTCCAGTGCAGCTGACAAAGGCAATCCGGCTTCTACAGAAGACGGGTTGATCCTCACTGCGTCCTAATTAAATAGATCGTCAAACAAAATACAGGCAAGAGGATGAACACCATCACAGCCAAGACAGATACAGACAATGGGCAAATGCCCGGGTCCGGCCCGGGCAATGATGGCCTGTTTATCGGCGCGCCGGCGAGCGAAGATGGTGCCGCAGTTCACGATCTTATCGCAAATTGCCCGCCGCTCGACACCAATTCACTCTACATGAACCTGATTCAGACCACCCATTTCGATCAGACTTGTGCGCTTGCGCGCGAAGGTGATGAGGTTATCGGGTGGGTTTCGGGACATATTCCGCCGCAGGAGCCGGACGTCTTCTTCCTGTGGCAGGTTGCCGTCGGCGAAAAAGCCCGCGGCAAGCGTATTCCGAAGCGTCTCGTCGCGGATATTTTCTCCCGCGCAGCGTGCCGGAACGTCAAGTATCTCAAGACGACCATCACCCCCGATAACGATGCATCATGGGGCCTTTTCAAGAGTATTGCACGGTGGCTCGATGCCCCGCTCAATGAAAGCGATTTCTTTGACAAGGATCGCCACTTCAAAGGCCGCCACGATAGCGAAATTCTCGTAACAATCGGGCCATTTGAGCTACCAGATCAGGCTTGAGGCCTGTCTGACAGCAGTAGAATACCACACCAGACCAAACAGGAGCCGAACGCATGCCGTTCACAGACCCCAATCAGGAAGACATCTTCAAACGACGCGAGTCGCAAGTGCGCAGTTACTGCCGCAGCTTCGACACCGTCTTCGTGAAGGCCCAGGGCTCGGAAATGACCGATGCCGATGGCAAGACCTATATCGACTTTCTCGCCGGGTGCTCGACCCTCAATTACGGGCACAATGATCCGGACATGAAAGCCGCGCTGATCGAACACATCAGCCGTGATGGTGTTGCTCACGGCCTCGATATGTTTACCGACGCCAAAGCCGAATGGCTGGGCGCCTTTGAGGAAATCATCCTCAAGCCGCGCGGCATGGACAATTACAAGATCATGATGACCGGCCCGACCGGGACGAACTCGGTTGAAGCGGCGATGAAGCTCGCGCGCAAGATCACCGGCCGGAACAACATCATCGCTTTCACCAATGGCTTCCACGGCATGACGATGGGTGCCCTGTCGCTCACCGGCAATGCCGCCAAGCGTGGTGGTGCAGGCACGAATGGCGGCGGCCTCGGCGGTGTCACCCACCTGCCCTATGAGGGCGCTTTCGGTGACGATGTCGATACGCTCGAACAGATCGAGATGATGCTCAACAACCCGTCATCCGGTGTCGACGCACCTGCCGCCTTTATTTTCGAGCCCATTCAGGGCGAAGGTGGCCTGAATGCTGCATCCAATGAGTGGATGCAGGCTATCGCACGCCTTGCCAAGGAACATGGCGCCCTGCTGATTGTCGACGACATCCAGTCCGGCTGTGGCCGTTCGGGCACTTATTTTGCCTTCGAGGAAGCCGGCATCAAACCTGACCTCGTCACTCAGGCAAAATCACTGTCGGGCATGGGGCTTCCCTTCGCCGCGCTCCTCATCAAGGAAGAGCATGACGTCTGGAATCCAGCCGAACACAACGGCACATTCCGCGGCAACAACCACGCTTTCGTGACATCCAGGGTCGCTTTTGAGAAATTCTGGAAAGACGACAAGCTGAGCAAGGACGTCAAGGAAAAGGCCGACATCCTGACAGCCGCCCTGAAAGAGATTGTCGATCTGATCCCAGGGTCGCGCCTCAAGGGCCGCGGCATGATGCAGGGTGTCGATGTCGGCACCGGCGATCTTGCGGCGGACATTTGCAGCCGCGCCTTTGAAAAGGGCCTCATTATCGAGACCTCGGGCGCAGATGATGAAGTCGTGAAAATCCTTGCGCCGCTGACGACCCCGGTCGAGACGTTCCGCAAGGGCCTCGACATCCTGATCGAAGCGGCACGTGAAGCCGCGGCAAATACCAAGATCGCAGCGGAGTAAATTGCATGATTGTTCGTGACCTGAACGAGATCAAGAACACAGAACGGGCTGTCTCTGATGCCCAGTGGACCTCGTACCGGATGCTGCTGGCTGACGACAAGATGGGCTTCAGCTTCCACATCACCGTGCTTCAGGCCGGTTCCGAGCACACCTTTCATTACAAGAACCACTTCGAGAGTGTGTATTGCATGAAGGGCAAAGGCTCGATTACCGACCACGCCACGGGTGAGACACACGAGATCAAGCCGGGCGTCATGTACGGGCTGAACCTGCACGACAAGCATACGCTGCGTGCCGAGGAAGAGCTTCACATGGCCTGCTGCTTCAACCCGCCGGTCACCGGCAATGAAGTTCACCAGGCCGACGGCTCCTACGCCGCGCCTGATTCCTAAGAACTGAAATGGTGGCAGCCTGCCGGGTATTTACCGAGTGGCAGGCTGCTCCACTCAACCAGACCAGACCATCCAAGAGGGTTTACGAAAATGACCCATACTGTTGAAAAAATCGGCGGCACCTCCATCGCCAACACGGACGTCATCCTCGACAACGTCCTGGTGGCCGACCGCACGCCGGAAAACATGTACGATCGCATCATTGTCGTCTCGGCCTATGCGGGCATGACGAACATGCTTCTGGAGCACAAGAAGTCCGGAAAGCCTGGCGTCTACTCCCTGTTCGCCAGCGCCGAGAACAAATGGGAATGGAGCGAAGCGCTCACGGAACTTTCCAAAGCCATGCGGGAAAAGAATGCCGAGGTCTTCGGTGACCATCCCGACTGCAAGGTAGCGGACAATTTCGTGCTTGAGCGCGTCGAAGGCGTACGTAACTGCCTGATCGACCTTCACCGTCTCTGCTCATACGGCCAGTTCCGGCTCGACGAGCACCTGATGACCGTGCGTGAAATGCTCGCCGCCCTCGGTGAGGCCCACTCCGCACATAATACCGCCCTCCTGCTGCGCCAACGCGACATCAACTCGGTCTTCGTCGACCTGACCGGCTGGCGCGACGAGGAGAAGATGACGCTGGATGAGCGCATCGAGACTTCATTCCGCGGTGTCGACTTTTCGAAGGAGCTGCCGATCGTGACCGGCTATGCCAGTTGTCTCGAGGGCATGGTGAAACTGTATGACCGTGGCTACACCGAGGTGACTTTCTCGCGCATTGGCGCGCTGACCCAGGCAAGCGAAGCCATCATTCACAAGGAGTTTCACCTCTCCAGCGCTGACCCGAAGCTGGTCGGCGACGACAAGGTGCGCAAGATCGGCAAGACCAATTACGATGTTGCCGACCAGCTCTCGAACATGGGCATGGAAGCTGTTCACCCGAAAGCCGCCAAGGGTCTGCGTCAGGCTGGCATCCCGCTGCGCGTGAAAAACACATTCGACCCGACGGATGCCGGCACGATCATCCTCGAAGACTTCATGCCGGATGATCCACGTGCCGAGATCGTGACAGGCATTCCGAGCCTTTATGCCTTCGAGCTGTATGAACAGGATATGGTGGGCGTGAAAGGCTATGACGCAGAAGCTCTGAAAGCGCTAACCCGGCATAATGTCTGGATCGTGACCAAATGCTCGAACGCCAACACGATCACGCACTATGTCAGCGCCCCCCGCAAATCCCTGAAACGGGCCGCGGCCGACATTGAGGCCGTTTTCGAGAACGCCGAAGTCTCCATGCGCAAGGTGGCCATCGTCTCCGTTATCGGGGCGAACCTGAATCTTGACGGGCTGACAGCCCGCGCGACGACGGCTCTGTTCGAAAATAACGTGCGCCTTCTTGGCCTCCACCAGTTGACCCGCAACACGGATCTTCAGGCTATTGTCGCCGAAGAAGATTATGATGAGGCGGTCAAGGTGCTTCACAAGGCACTCGTGGAGGACCACGACGAAGGCAAGACTGAATCGGAAATCAGTGCCGCTGCCTGATGCCTTACGCGGCACCGGCAGAAACCACAGATTCCGGATTGCGGGAAACGCTCGGTCTATACCGTAACGTTCTCGCCATCGTGTCCGCCCTGACAGTACTTCAGGGCGCGGCAGCTGCCCTGTCCGTGATGATCGCGCTGAGCCTGCAGGCAGCCGGTGCATCCAACGCTGCGCTTGGTCTGGTAGCGGCGTGTTATGCCGGCGGTTTCCTCACCGGAGCCATTGCCTCGCCGAAGCAGATCTCACGGATTGGGCACATCCGCTCTTTCGCCTTCTTCGCAGCGCTCGCCATAATTGCGTCGCTCAGCTTTACGCTTGGGGTCAACATTTTCGGCTGGGCGCTTGTCCAGTCTGTTATCGGGGTCAGTACGTCCGCCCTGCTGACGGCAGGCGACAGCTGGATCACCGACAGCGCGCCGCCAGACAAACGTGGCGCCATTCTCGGTTTCTATCACGTTGTTTCAAGACTTGGCGTAATCGCCGGGCCTTTTGCCATTGTTGCGGGAGCGAATGGCCTGACAGGCTTTCTCATGGTTGCCGCCCTGTTCGCGCTGACCATCATGCCGATCACGGCAACCAACAAATCCCAACCCCAAATGATCGCGGGTACTCCTTTCGGGCCTCGCAAGATCCTGAAATATGCCCCCGCTGCGGCATTTGCGGCCTTCTGTGCCGGTGCGGTCAACAATGCAGTGGCACAACTCTACCCGGTTTTCGCAACTGCCGTCTCACCGACATCGGCAGCCGGTTTCACTGCCAATTTCAATGCCGCCATGCTCACAGGCGCGATGGTCGGTCTCTGGCCGGCTGGCTTCATATCAGACCGGATCGACCGACGTACCGTGATTGCCGGCACGGGAATCATCGGCGCACTGGCCGCCCTGGGCCTCGCCCTGCTCAGCCATACGGCCAACCCCATCATCATTCTTGCGCTTGGCTTTGCCTTTGGCATCGGTGCCATGTCCTACTACGCCGTTGCCGTTGCGCACGCAGCCGACCGGGCACGGGACGATCAGGCAACCTCAATGATGGCGGGCATTCTCGTCATCTGGGGCATCGGCTCTATTTTTGGCCCGCTGGCCGCCGGTTTCATCATGTCCGGCCCACTTGGGGCACCCGGACTTTTCGCCTTTTCGGGCGCAAGCCTTGCACTTCTGGCTGCAACCATGTTTACCCGGACAGTCAACAAACCGGCGACCTCGGATGAGGAGAAAGAGCCGTTCACGGCCACCCAGGCCACAAGTCTCGCCCTGTCGGAACTCGATCCGCGCAGCAGTGGGGGGGAGAATGAGCAGTTTGACCTGTTCCTGGCCTGGATGGCGTCATCAGAGGCCGATACATGATCATAGCCAGTTTTCTCGTCATTCTTGCCATCTTCCTTATTGTCGGGCTTGCCTCGGCACGTGTCGCAACAGGTGAGCGTAACGACTACTATCTCGCCGGGCAGAGCGTTTCGCCCTGGCTGACCGGTCTCTCGGCTGTCGCCACCAACAATTCCGGGTATCTCTTTATCGGTGTGATCGGCTACGGCTATGCCACCGGCCTGTCAGCGGTCTGGCTGATGTTCGGCTGGATCGTCGGGGACTTTCTGGGGTCGACCTTCATTCACAGACAGCTGCGCAAGGCGACAGGCGTTACCAACCAGGCTTCTTTCGCCTCAGTCCTGTCGAACTGGCACGGCGAGGATTTCGCGGTATGGCGCAGGCTCGCTGCCATTATCATGGTCGTTCTGCTCATTGTTTATGGCGCGGCACAGATCACTGCCGGTGCCAAGGCGCTGGAAGGGGTCTTTGAAGGCTTCAACTGGCGCTACGGCGCAATCGGGTCTGCCGTCATCATCCTGGCTTACTCGATCGCAGGCGGTATTCGCGCCTCCATCTGGACAGATGCGATCCAGTCCATCTCGATGCTGGTTGCTCTTTTCGCCCTGTTCTTCGTCGGCCTGCATGGTGCCGGGGGCATCGCCAGCATGATCGAGCAGTTGCGCCCTATGGATGACGGGACATTCCTGAACCTGTGGCCAGAGGACAATGAACTCCTCCTGACAAGTGCATTGGGGATATTCTTCTTCGTCCTCGGCTGGCTGTTTGCCGGCTTCTCGGTCGTGGGCCAGCCCCATATCATGGTCCGTTTCATGGCGCTCGACGATGACGCCAACATGCAGCGCACCCGCGTCTGGTATTACAGCTTCTTTGTGATCTTCTACATTCTCGCTGCCGGGCTCTCTCTGCTGGCCCGCGTGTACATGCCGGAACTGGGTGACATTGATGCAGAGCTTGCCCTGCCTCGCATGGCGGAAACCCTGCTGCCGGATGTCATGGTCGGGCTGATTCTGGCGGGAATTTTTGCCGCCACGATGTCGACTGCCGACTCTGTCGTACTGTCATGCTCGGCAGCAATTACACACGATCTGGTACCACAACGCCTCGAGCACCCGTGGCTCCTGAAAACGGCCACTGCGGCTGTGACGCTTCTGGCACTCTTCCTCGCGCTGCTCGACAATCAGAGCGTGTTCAGCCTTGTCATCATCGCATGGTCGGCCCTAGCTGCTGCCTTTGCACCACTGCTGAGCCTGTATGCGCTGAAGCGGCGCGTGAGTGAAATCACAGCGATTGGCCTGATGGTTCTGGGTATAGCGATTACACTTGTCTGGCGGTTCCAGCTGGGCTGGCATGGCGGCATTTATGAGGGCCTGCCAGGTATCGCCATACCGTTCATTCTCGGCTGGGCCCTCTCGCGCCCGGCAACTCCAGCCGAACGTCGGGCCAGTCCAATGGAAGAAGACAGCCCTGCAGCGGAACGCACGGTCGACTAGCAAACAGCAAAAAGCCCTCATGACCATACAGCATGAGGGCTTTTTTCTTGGTCAGGACGGTCTTTCCCTACCTATTCATCGGCATACAGCGCATTGGCGTGATGCATGATGTGATCATCCATGAAGGTGGCAATGAAATAGTATGAATGATCATAACCAGGGCGTAGCCGGATGGCGAGACTCTGGCCGGCCTCCCGGCAGGCCTCCTCGAACAGGCCGGGTTTTAGCTGTTCTTCGAGGAACTGGTCATCCTCGCCCTGGTCAATCAGGATGGTCGTGTCCACCTGCGCGCGTTTGACCAGCTCGCAGGCATCATACTCCGCCCAGGCAGCTTCGTCGCCACCAAGATAACCCTTGAAGGCCTTCTGGCCCCACGGCACCTGGCTCGGCGCGACGATCGGCGCAAAAGCCGACACACTGCGGAAATGGCCGGGGTTCTTCAGCGCCAGCGTCAGGGCACCATGCCCGCCCATGGAGTGCCCGAATATGGACTGGCGGCGCATGTCAGCAGCGAAATTGGAGCGGATCACGGAGGGCAGCTCCTCCATGATATACTGGTCCATCTTATAGTGCTTAGCCCACGGGTCCTCAGTGGCCGTCAGGTAAAAGCCTGCGCCCTGCCCGAAATCATAGGCCTCATCATCCGGAACATCCTTCCCGCGCGGGCTTGTATCCGGCGCGACGATCATCACGCCAAGCTCAGCCGCCTTGCGTTGAAGGCCGGACTTTTCCATGACGTTCGCCCAGGTGCAGGTCAGACCAGACAGATACCAGAGCACTGGCACAGGCTCTTCTTCGGCCTGTGGCGGTTCGAAGACAGCGAACCGCATGGTACATCCGAGCGTTTCGCTGTCATGATCATGGACGCTCAGGTCTCCGCCGAAGCAGGTCCATTCCGATACTGTCTGCAAATCATTACCTCGCTTTTGTAGCTGTTGGTTACCGGGTCTAACACACGGACCCGGCTTTGCCGCAAATCATCCTACCGGCTGCGGAGCTCACCGTTTTCCCAATAGGTATAGCCGGTGCGCGGATCGTAGGTGTAATAGCGCCGGGCGCGCTCATCATAATAGCGCTCACCGGCGTTGTAACGCCGGTCATCATAGCGTCCATCATCATAGCGCCGTTCCCCGTAACGATCACCATACCGGTTATTGTCATAGCGCCCGTCGCCATAGGCGGGCCCGGCAGCCGGCCCCTGAACGTGAGTCGGGGGCGGATTTGCAGCGCATGCGGCGATAGACATGGCCGAGACGGCTACAACGAATGCGGTTGTGAGTTTCATCGGAAACACTCCTTCCGTTCTGGTGCGCCAGCAGGAAGGACGTTGATGTCAGATCACCTGCAGGCCCGCACGTCGCATCGTTTTCTGGGTTTTCCAGAGTCAATGCGTGTGCATATGCCCTGCTGAACGTGGCAGTCGGGGTTGCGGTTCCCCGCAAAGGCGGCGGCTTACTCGCTGCGCAGCGTCTCTGCTTCCTGCGCCACAGTATCGGCGCGGGTGTCTGCCGAACACGGAATGACCCGTAACCCATAGGCAAATGGTTCCTCGCCAGGGCCCTGTTGGGCCTGGGTGCTGTGGACCTCGACATTCTTCTCGATCTTGAAGCCGATCTGGTCGCCGACATTGCAGGCCACATCGACGGCCTCTTCAACTGTTTCAGCCCAGACCTTCATCGACATGACGGACGGGCCGACAATGCCCTCGGGCACCTGGTGGCCTTCAACGGTATCGCCGCCGGCGACGAGTGAAAAATGCTTGAACTCGGACATGAAATCCCTTTCGTGCTGATCCCGGCACATAAGAACAGAAGAGGGAGATTGAAAGACGATGGCTGGATATACGCTCTATGGCTCCGAAGTCAGCTATTTCACGGGAAAGGCGCGCGCCTATCTGCGCTGGCGTAGCGTAGACTTCAGCGAAGAGCAGGCAACCCAGGACGTCTACCGCAATATCATCATGCCGAATGTCGGCTGGCCGGTAATCCCGGTCATGAAAGCACCGGATGGTGAGATAATACAGGACACCGCCGACATCATCGCCCATGTCGAGGCCGCTGAAGCCCGCACACCCCCTGTCAGGCCGGAGACACCGCTCCAGCGCTTTGTCTGCGAGCTCCTCCACCTCTATGCCGACGAGTGGCTGGTGATCCCGGCCATGCACTATCGCTGGACCTATAACGAAGACTGGGCCTATGGCGAATTCGGGGCCCTGTCTGCACCTGATCTTTCCCCGGACGCGCAATACGAGCTCGGCAAGAAAAACGGCGCCCGCTTCAAGGGCGCCCTGCCCGTGCTCGGCATCAGCCAAGCCACCATTCCCGGCATCGAAAAAAGCTACGAGGCCTTTCTTGCCGAGTTCACCGCCCATCTTGAGCAGTATCCCTTTGTCATGGGCGCGCGGCCGACACTGGCGGACTTCGCCTTCATCGGTCCACTCTATGCCCACCTCTACCGCGATCCGGCTTCCGGCAAGCTGATGAAACGCCTCGCACCAAAGGTCGCGGACTGGGTCGAGCGCGCACATGAAGGCCAGCGCGGTGATGGCACGCTACCTGAGGGTGACACTGTGCCCACAACACTCCGGCCCATCCTCGCGCGCCAGATGCGCGAGCAACTGCCCTCGCTCCAGACGATCAACGCCATGTTTGCCGACTGGGTCGCGCAGGCCAGCCCAGGCGAGCGTGTGCCGCGCGCCCTGGGCGATCTCGAGATCGACATTGAAGGCCACCGCGAAACCGCCAAGGCGCGCAGCTTCCAGCTCTGGCGGTTACAGGCGGCACTGGATATCTATGCCGGGATGGACGCCGAAACACGTGAGCGGGCCGATGCACTTCTGGACGAGACCGGCGGGGAAGCCCTGAAAACGTTCAAACTCCCCGCCCGTCTCAAGCGCGAAAACTGCCGGGTGGTGCTGGCTTAATAAACCACCACGCTCCGGATGCTCTCGCCGGAGTGCATCAGGTCGAACGCCTTGTTGATGTCCTCGAGTTTCAGGACATGGGTAATCATCGGGTCGATCTCGATCTTGCCCTTCATGTACCAGTCGACGATCTTCGGCACGTCCGTGCGCCCGCGTGCGCCGCCAAAGGCTGTGCCTTTCCAGACGCGGCCCGTGACCAGCTGGAAGGGGCGTGTGGCGATTTCCTTGCCCGCTTCGGCGACACCGATGATGATGCTCTCGCCCCAGCCGCGATGGGCGGACTCCAGCGCATCGCGCATGACATCGGTGTTGCCGGTACAGTCAAACGTATAGTCCCCGCCACCATCTGTCAGCTCGACGAGGTGGGAGACGAGATCGCCATCGATGTCCTTCGGATTGACGAAATGGGTCATGCCGAACTTGCGGCCCCATTCTTCCTTGTCCGGGTTGATGTCTACGCCGACGATCATGTCCGCCCCGACCATGCGGGCACCCTGGATGACATTCAGCCCGATGCCGCCGAGCCCGAACACGATGACATTCGAACCGGGGGTCACTTTCGCAGTATTGGTTACAGCGCCGACGCCCGTCGTCACCCCACACCCAACATAGCAGGTCTTGTCGAAGGGGGCGTCCGGATCGATCTTCGCAACCGCGATTTCCGGCAGGACGGTGAAGTTCGAAAAGGTCGAGCAGCCCATATAGTGATGGATCTTCTGGCCCTTGTAGGAAAACCGGCTCGTCCCGTCCGGCATCACACCCTTGCCCTGTGTCGCACGGATCGCGGTGCAGAGATTGGTCTTGCCCGATAGGCAGCTTTTGCACTGGCGGCATTCCGGTGTGTAGAGCGGGATCACATGGTCGCCCGGTTTCACATGGGACACGCCCCTGCCAACCTCGCGCACTATGCCTGCCCCCTCATGGCCAAGGACGGCCGGGAAATTGCCTTCCGAATCGAGCCCGTCCAGCGTGTAGGCATCGGTATGGCAGATACCGGTCGCCATGATTTCGACGAGCACTTCGCCATCCTTCGGGCCCTCAAGGTCCAGCTCCACGATCTCAAGCGGCTGTTCGGCTTCGAATGCGACGGCGGCACGGGTTTTCATGGGCGGGCTCCTTCATGGGTGCGGTAACAACAATAACAGCCCGAGGATGCCGATCCAGATGGGTCGCGGCAAGTCATTCCTGTGCCTGTCTGCACGCCTACACGGCTGACCAGCTTACAATTTTGTAAGGGCCGCTGTTTTTCGGGCAAGGGAACAGTCAGCCCACGGAATTCGTTTATGCCCCGTCATAGTTCAAAAGGAGACGTGATATGAAACCCCTTATGACGACAGCGGCCCTGTCTGCCCTCATGCTGGGTATGGCAGCGTGCTCGCAATCTTCCGACGATATCGCGATGAGCGATAATGAAGACAGCATGTCCGCAACAGAAGCCGAACAGACGACTGGCACCGATGAGATGGCAGAAGATGATGCCAACATGATGGATGCCGATACTGAAATGGCGGACGCTTCAACCGAAACGACCTATCTTGGGAGTTCAGAAATCAGCGCCGACAGCCTGATCGGGGCAGAAGTAATCGGCAGCGACGGTGAAAAGATCGCCAATGTCGAAGACCTGCTTGTCGATGCGTCCGGCCAGATCGATTCCCTCATTTTCCGCAGCGGCGAAGTAATTGACGTCGCGGGTGACAAGGGTGCCCTGGCTTACGATCAGGTCGACCTGACCATGAACGATGGCGAAGATCCACGCTTCACCGTCGCCATGTCTGACGAGGCCATCAACCAGGTTGCCGAATTCGAACAGGAAGGCCTGAACGATTACAGGCTGATCTCTGAAATGATCGGCACGACAGCGGATCTCTCGGGATCAGATGACAGCGCCCGGATTGAAGACGTCATTCTCGATTCTTCAGGCCGCATTCAGTATGCCGTCGTCACCGACCCGGCAGTCATGGATGAAATGCGCGTCATCGGCTTCGACCGGATTAGCGTCGATGGGAGCGACAATTCAAAAATCATGATCGACGCGACGGTCGATGAACTCAGCACCATGTCGCTGTTCGAGTATCAGGAGCGCATGAATGACGAGGATATGTCCACCGATGATATGGACATGACGCCTGACAGCTCGATGGAGAGTGATGCCGACATGGAAGATGATGATACTACATCACCGAAATAGGTGACGTATTCATCTCGATCAGCAATGGCCCCGCCTGTTCAGGCGGGGCCATTTTTTGCTGAATGTATCGAGGCCGTAACCGGCAGAAGACAGGCAATGGAGACATGGAAAACCCCGCAGGCAGATGGCCCACGGGGTTTATGCTTCATGCAAGGCAGGCTTCTGTCTATCGGCGCTCGGAAACCAGTTTCTGCGTCATGCTGTCGATCTTGTTGATTAGCGCATCAGCCGACCCGTTTGTCCGATCCAGCAGGGAGAGGAACTGGGCACGCTGCTCGATAGCCAACCAGATCAGATTGCCCTCTATGTCGAGCGCAACATCAACCACCTGGTATTCGCCATTCCGGTTCAGTACGCGCCAACGCACATTCATTTCCCTGCCGTCTGCCCGCGCGATCTTGGTATCGACGATCGAGTCGTTCGCAGTCCGGTCGGTGGAGCCTTCAATCGTGACTTCCTCGCCGCGATAGGCGTCGAGCTCGTTTTCATACACAGCAAGCGCATATGTCTTGAAAGCCTTCTGATAGCGACTGAGCTCTTCCTCACTGAAACGGTTCGCATATTTGCCGATCACGAAGCGCGAAACCGCATTGAGGTTTGCAAACTCCTCCATGTATCCGCTGAACAGCTCTGTGCGCTCCTGCTTGTTCAGGTCCGGATTGTTCAGGGAGTCGAGAACCTCGTTTGCATTCTCTTTGACGAAACTTTCCGTATCGGCATCAGCAAACGCTGCAGCTGGCAGCATCAGCGCCGCCGCCGCAGATATAATGGTGTTACGCAGTCTCATTGGATTATTCCTGTTTCTGGGCAGGCCCTGACTCTTCTACGGAGTCTTCATAATCATCGAAATCGGGCAAATCTTTGTAGGGATCGTCCTCAATTTCGCCATTTCGGACGGCCGCTCTCCTTTGGGAGGTGTATGTACGCCTCAGAGCGATATAGGGTTCCGGCTGTGACCTGAGTGTTTCAATTTGTTCATCAAGCCGCGCCCGTGTCGATATGGCGCCTATGATCGCCCGTCCGACCCCGATCTGGTCATCAAGGTCGGGATCTTCATATTCGATGTAGTTCAGTGGATCGAAAGCATTGTCCACGCCAAGCCCGAACGTGTCGCGCAGATTACTCGGCCCCATGAGCGGCAGTATCAGGAACGGGCCTTCATCGACGCCCCAGACGCCAAGCGTCTGCCCGAAATCTTCATCGTGTTCCGCAACACCCAGGGTGGAGGCGACATCGAAGACACCTGCAACCCCGGCTGTCGAGTTGATCAGGAACCGGCCGAATGTCTCTCCGGACGCATTCGCATTCCCCTGAAGGATCGTATTCGCGAAGACGACAGGCTGGCGCAGATTGGTCAGGAAATTATGCACACCTTCCCGGAAGAAACCCGGCGTCGCGACACGGTAGGCATCCGCAACCGGGCCGATAGCCGCCTTGTCCACAGTTTCATTGAACTGGTAGACGCCGCGGTTCCAGCCCTCCCATGGATCATAGACTTCAGAAGAGTTCGCCTGTGTCTCCGTCGTCGCACACGCAGAAAGCGTTAGCGCCGCAATGAGGGCTGGTACTGCAAGTCTCATGGCTGGGTCCCGTTTCTAGCAACGCGATATGTGAAGACGGCGCTGCGCTTTCAATACTTAAAATCATGCAATGAAGCGCCGTACCAATCAGGAGTGGATTTGGCGCAACACTTCAAGATCAGCATGTTGCAATACATATAAATGGATGTTTATATGATAATATGAGCGTTTCAGCCGATATTGCCATTGATGCCTTGCGCGCTGCCGGGGAACCGACACGCCTGCGCATTCTCGCGCTTCTTCGCCATGGTGAACTGGCCGTAGGCGAGCTTGTCACCGTGCTCGGACAGAGCCAGCCACGGCTATCGCACCACCTCAAGGCGCTGACATCGGCTGGCCTGACCGAACGCCTGCCGGAAGGCGCTCGCGTTTTCTATCGCCCGCCGGCAAACGGCTGGGCAAATGCCCTGCTGGAGAGCCTGTTCACGCAGATAGACCTGGAACAGGGTGACTTCCCGGTAGATCTTGAACGCCTTGAAGCTGTCCGCCGGTCTCGCCAGGCTGCGGCGGAAAATTATTTCAGCTCGATTGCTCCTGACTGGGACCGCATCAGGGCGATGCACTATCCCGACAACCTCATTGAGGCAGCCATACTCAAGCTCGCCGGAACAGGCCCGTTCCGCCGCGTTGTTGACCTTGGCACAGGCACCGGCCGGATGCTGACCCTGCTGGGGCAGAAGGCTGGCGAGGCTGAAGGGCTCGACCTGTCACACCAGATGCTGGCGCTGGCCCGCTCGAACCTGTCAGACGCAGGCCTGACGAGCGCACGCGTACGGCAGGGCGATGCAACAGCTACGCCCTTCCCTTCGGCGAGCGCCGACATCGTCATTGTGCACCAGGTGCTCCACTATCTCGAAGAGCCCGAGCGCGTCCTTTCCGAAGCTGGACGCATCCTCGAGCCAGGTGGCCAACTTATCGTGGTTGACTTCGCGCAGCATGATCACGAGTTCATGCGCGAGGAATTCGGCCACCATCGCCTCGGGATTCGACACGACAACATGAAAGCCTGGGCGACACGCGCAGGTCTGGATCTTGATGATCCTACCCGTTTCGACCCACCGAAAGAATTGGAAACCGGGATTGCTGTCCTGATCTGGACCGCCCGCAAACCCGCAAGTAAAAAGGACGTAGCTGCATGAGCGACCTTTCAGTTGCCACACGACAGACTGAAGATACCCCATCGGTATCCTTCGAATTTTTCCCGCCGAAGAATGAGAAGATGAACGACAAGCTCTGGGAGTGCGTAAAGCGCCTCGAGCCCATGTCGCCTCATTTTGTTTCGGTGACCTATGGGGCTGGCGGGTCCACCCGCACACGCACCCATGAGACAGTCAGCCGTATCGCCAGCGACACAAGCCTCACGCCGGCAGCTCACCTGACCTGTGTGGGCGCACCGAGTGACGAGGTGATACAGACCGCCGAGGACTATTACGAAGCGGGCGTGCGTCACATCGTGGCCCTGCGCGGCGACGCTCCGCAGGATAAGGACTTCGAGGAGCCAGAGGGACGCTATACCTGCGTTACCGACCTCATTTCCGACCTGCGCGCCCACCGTCCGGAGCTTGGAAAAGCCTTCGAGATTTCGGTTGCCTGCTATCCAGAGCCGCACCCGGACAGTCGGGGCTGGGAAGCTGACCTTGCCCACCTCAAGGCCAAGCAGGACGCCGGCGCTGACCGAGCGATCACCCAGTTCTTCTTCGAACCGGACGTCTATTTCGAATTCGTCGACAAGGCCCGCGCGGCCGGGATCACCATTCCCCTGGTTCCCGGCATCATGCTTCAGCCCAATTTCAACGGTCTGAAGAAGTTCGCCAAAATGTGCGGCGCCGACCTGCCCGACTGGCTGCACAAGCTCTATGACGGGCTCGACGATGACCCGGATACGCGCGATCTGGTGACCGCCAATGTCGCCGCAGAGCTCTGCCACAAGCTCTCCGATGGCGGGGTCAACCAGTTCCACTTCTACACGCTCAACAAGGCCAACCTGGCCCTGTCGACATGCCACCTTCTCGGCATGAAACCCGCACCTGCGGAGGCTGCCTGATATGAACAGACAAGACCGTATTTCCGCCCTCGAAGAAGAGGCGAAGAACCGTATCCTGATCCTCGACGGCGCCATGGGCACCATGCTCCAGAAGTATGACTTCTCCGAAGAGCAGTTCCGTGGCGACCGCTTCAGCGACTGGGACTCCCCGGTAAAAGGCAACAATGACCTTCTCAACCTGACCCAGCCGGACGCCGTGACAGAAGTGCATGAACAGTTCATCGCGGCAGGGGCCGACTTCATCGAGACGAACACGTTCAGCGCGACCGTCATCGCCCAGGCCGACTACAACATGGAAGACCTCGCTCCGGAGATCGCAGAAGAAGGCGTGAAGTGCGCGCGCAAGGCAGCCGACAAGGCCGACCGGCCTGTCGCCGTGCTCGGCGCTATCGGGCCGACAAACAAGACGCTGTCGCTCTCCCCGGACGTGAACAATCCCGGCTACCGGGAAGTCACCTTCGATGATGTGCGCGAAGCCTATCTCCAGCAGGCCCGTGCTATGGCACCGCATATCGACTTCTTCCTGATCGAGACGATCTTTGACACGCTCAACGCCAAGGCGGCCATCAAGGCGCTGCTGGACCTCAAGGCAGAGACCGGCGAGGACATCCCGATCATCATTTCCGGCACGATTACGGACGCCTCGGGCCGCACGCTATCCGGCCAGACGGCCGAAGCCTTCTGGCATTCTGTCCGCCATGCCGAGCCCTGGGCGGTCGGCCTGAACTGTGCGCTCGGTGCCAAGCTGATGCGCCCGCACATCAATGCGATCTCCAAGACGGCCAATACGCGTGTCATCTCCTATCCGAATGCCGGCCTGCCGAACGAGTTCGGCGAGTATGACGAGACGCCGGAACAGACCGCCGAACAGCTCGAGGAATGGGCCAAGAGCGGACTGGTCAATGTTCTGGGGGGCTGCTGCGGCACGACCCCGCCCCACATCGAGGCGATCAAACAGGCCACGGTTGGCAAGACGCCACGGGAAATCCCGCAGCCGGAAACGGCCATGCGACTATCCGGGCTGGAGCCCTTCCTGCTGGCATCATGATCGCACCGCCTGTCTCCTCCGGTGATCATTTCGTCTTCTACGGCCTCCTGAAACAGGGGGCCGCGGGTGCGCCTGCGCATCTGGACTTCCCGGCTCACGGTGAATTTCTCGGTCCCTGCCAGTTCAGGGGCCGGATGCTCGACCTGGGCGGCTTTCCAGGCGTGGTGCCGGGCGAGGACACCTGTCGCGGCGTGCTCTACCGCCTCGATACGCAGAGCCTCGCAAGCGAGATGGACGCCTTCGAGAGCATCACACCGGACGATCCGGCAGGCTCGCTGTACAGGCGCGAGACAACAGACCTAATCGACACATCGGGCCAGCCCACGGGCAGGACGGCCTGGATCTACATCTATAATCAGAACTCAGACGGCTACCCTGTCCTTGAAGACGGCAACTGGCCCCTTGAGAAAGGACGCCCACGCATATGACCGAGAACAACGCCTCAAACGTTTTCATCAATATCGGCGAGCGGACAAACGTCACCGGCTCGGCGAAATTCCGCAACCTCATCAAGGCGGGAGATTATGACACTGCCGTCGATGTTGCCCGCCAGCAGGTCGAGAATGGCGCGCAGATCATCGACGTGAACATGGATGAGGGCATGCTGGACGGCGTCGATGCGATGACGACCTTCCTCAACCTCATCGCCGCCGAGCCCGATATTGCCCGTGTTCCCATCATGATCGACTCCTCGAAATGGGAAGTGATCGAAGCTGGCCTCAAATGCGTACAGGGCAAGGCCATCGTGAACTCCATCTCTCTGAAGGAAGGCGAGGAGCAGTTCCTCGAACAGGCCGAGAAGGTCATGGCCTACGGCGCGGCCACAGTTGTCATGGCGTTTGACGAGGTCGGCCAGGCCGATACCGCAGACCGCAAGTACGAGATCTGCGAACGCGCCTACAAACTGCTGACTGAGAAGATCGGCTTCCCGCCGGAAGACATCATCTTCGATGCCAATATCTTCGCTGTCGCGACCGGTATCGAGGAGCACAACAATTACGCGGTCGACTTTATCGAGGCCTGCGAGCGCATCCGCAAGAACCTGCCGCACTGCCACATGTCCGGCGGTCTCTCGAATGTGTCCTTCTCCTTCCGCGGCAATGAGATCGTGCGCCGGGCCATGCACTCGGTGTTCCTCTATCACGCCATTCCGGCCGGGCTCGACATGGCGATCGTCAATGCCGGCCAGCTCGACATCTATGACAATATCGACCCGGAGCTGCGCGAGGCCGTCGAGGATGTGATCCTCAACCGCCGCGATGACGCGACCGAGCGCCTGCTCGATCTGGCCGAGCAGTATCGCGGCCAGAAGGGCGAGGTCAAAAAGAAGGATATGAGCTGGCGCGAGCAGCCGGTCGAAAAACGTCTCGAACATGCGCTCGTCCACGGCATTACAGAGTTCGTTGTCGAGGATACCGAGGAATGCCGCCAGCGCGCCGAGCGTCCGCTGCACGTCATTGAAGGCCCGCTCATGGACGGCATGAACGTCGTCGGTGACCTGTTCGGTGCCGGCAAGATGTTCCTGCCGCAGGTGGTCAAGTCCGCCCGCGTCATGAAAGCCGCCGTCGCCCACCTCACCCCCTTCATCGAGGAGGAGCAGAAGGAGCTCGGCCTCGACAAGGTTTCCAATGGCAAGGTCGTGCTCGCCACCGTGAAGGGCGATGTCCACGACATCGGCAAGAACATCGTGTCGGTGGTTCTGTCCTGTAACGGCTATGACATCATCGACCTCGGCGTCATGGTCCCGGCCGAGAAGATTCTCGAGACCGCCATCGAGGAAAATGCCGACATGATCGGCCTGTCCGGCCTGATCACACCATCGCTTGATGAAATGGTCTTCGTGGCTGCCGAGATGGAGCGCCAGAACATCCACCTGCCGCTGCTGATCGGCGGGGCGACAACTTCGCCGGCCCACACCGCGGTCAAGATTGACCCGGTCTTCCCCTCCTCGCCTGTTATTCACGTTACCGATGCCAGCCGTGCCGTCGGCGTGGTCTCAGCCATGATGAACGATGAAGAACGCGAGACGATGTGGGGCACGACCAAGGCGCGCTATGACCGCATCCGCGAGAGCCGCTCAGGCGGCCCGCCGACCCCGCGCCTGCCGATCGGGGAAGCGCGTGAGAAGGGCTTCAAGACCGAGGAGGCTTCAGCAGCGGCACCGAGCTTCACCGGCGTGCAGACCTTCGAGGGCATCGATCTCTCCGAACTGCGCGACTATATCGACTGGACACCCTATTTCGCGAGCTGGGATCTTGCAGGCAAGTTCCCGAACATCCTCGAAGACGAGAAGGTCGGCGAGGCTGCAAGCGATCTCTGGCGCGACACCCAGACCATGCTCCAGCGCCTGCTTGGCGAGCAGTGGTTCTCGCCCAAGGCCGTGATCGGCTTCTGGGAGGCAAAGCGCGACGGCGATGACATCAAGCTGTCGACCGGCGACACCTTCTACACGCTGCGCCAGCAGATGGTGAAGAATAATGAGAAGCCGAACTTTGCGCTGGCCGACTTCCTCTCCCCGCATGGCGACCATATCGGCGCATTTTGTGTGACCTCGGGGTCCGAAGCCGACGAAATCTCGAAGAAGTTCAAGGAAGACGGCGACGACTATTCCGCCATCATGGTGCAGGCCCTGGCCGACCGTTTCGCCGAGGCGATGGCAGAATACATGCACGAGAAGGTCCGCAAGGAGCTCTGGGGCTATGCCGCCGATGAGGGGCTCGATAATGACGAGCTCATCAAGGAGAAGTATCAGGGCATCCGGCCCGCCCCGGGCTATCCCGCCCAGCCGGACCACACCGAGAAGGAGCTTCTCTTCAAGCTGCTTGAAGCCGAGGAGCGCATCGGCGTGTCGCTGACGACCAGCTTCGCAATGAGCCCGGCTCCGTCCGTCTCGGGCCTCTATTTCGCCCACCCGGACAGCGCCTATTTCGCTGTTGGCCGCATCGAGCGTGACCAGGTCGAGGATTATGCCAGGCGCAAGGGGTGGGAGACCCGCGTCGCCGAGCGCTGGCTCGCCCCCATCCTCAACTACGACCCGTATGCGCAGGCAGGCGACGAAGCGGCGTGATGCTCTCATTCTGAGAAAGAGGTCAAAAAAAGCCTCCCCGGATAGTCCGGGGAGGCTTTTGAATATGTACGTAAGTTGAAGCTAATCAGTCTTTCGACTCAACCTTGTCCTGCGTCTTCGTCTCGAAGTCGCTGGCGTCGTGGCGTTCGCGCAGCTGGGTTTCAGGCTCACCGAAGGTACGGTTGACCATGCGCCCGCGTTTGACCGGTTCGCGCGCGCCGATCTGCTTGCGCCAGCGCTGGACGTTTTCATACTCGTGGACCTGCAGGAACTCTCCGGCATCATAGGCCGCCCCTGCTGCCAGCGCGCCATACCAGGGCCAGATCGCCATGTCCGCAATCGTGTATTCGTCCCCGGCCATGTACTCATTATCGGCAAGACGCCGGTCGAGCACGTCGAGCTGACGCTTCACTTCCATGGCGAAGCGGTTGATCGGGTATTCGAGCTTTTCCGGCGCATAGGCATAGAAGTGCCCGAACCCGCCGCCGAGATAGGGGGCAGACCCCATCTGCCAGAACAGCCAGTTGATCGCCTCTGTCCGCTTGGCATGATCCTTCGGTAGGAAGGCATCGAACTTCTCGGCCAGGTAAAGCAGCATGGAGCCGCTCTCGAACAGCCGCGTCGGCGGATTGGTGGACCGGTCCATCAGCGCCGGAATCTTGGAGTTCGGGTTGATATCGACAAAGCCGGAGCCAAACTGGTCGCCCTCGCCGATATTGATCAGCCAGGCATCATACTCGGCATCGCTATGGCCTGCCGCCAGCAGCTCCTCGAACATCACGGTCACTTTCACACCATTCGGCGTGCCGAGAGAATAGAGCTGGAATGGATGCTTGCCGACCGGCAGTTCCTTGTCATGTGTCGGCCCGGCAATGGGACGGTTGATACTGGCAAAGCGCCCGCCGCTTTCACGGTCCCAGGTCCAGACTTTCGGTGGCTGATACTCTTGTTCGCTCATGGATGTGTCCGTTCTTGGCTGATTGTTTTCTGCCCCTGAAAGGTAGGCAGTCAGGCCGGACGTTCAATCAGATCAATATCTTGTGACCCCTCAGGCGCGCTTTTCCGCCTCAAGGATTGCGCTCAAGCCTTCCCTGTAGGTCGGATAGTCCGGCCGCCAGCCGGTGGCCGCTTTCAGGCGCGCATTCGAGACACGCTTGCACTCGGCATAGAAACTTTTCGCCATCTCGCTGACGTCGGCTTCATCGAGTGAGACATGCGCTGGTGCCGGAAGGCCGAGCAGTTTCGCCGCATAGTCCATAACAGTCTCAGGCGGTGCAGCCTCCTCATCACAGAGATTGAAGACACCACGCAATCCGGGCCGCTGCACCAGTTCATAGAGCCCGGCCGCCAGGTCATCGACATGGATGCGTGAGAAGACCTGCCCCGGCTTGACGATCTGTTCAGCCTTGCCCTTCCGCACCCGGTCGAGCTGGCAACGCCCCGGCCCGTAAATACCCGGCAGGCGGACAAACCGTGTATCAGGGCGCACGGACGCCCATTGCCGCTCAGCCAGCACGCGTCGTTTGCCCCGTGCTGTGCCGGGATTGACCGGGCTCCACTCGAAAGCCCAGCCGCCATTCAGGTCGCCATAGACGCCGGTTGTCGACAGATAGGTGATCGAGGCGGCTTTCAGGGCATGTGCGCCGGCCAGTTCGAACCCCGGGCATCCTTCCTCACCCGGCGGGGTCGAGATCACCCAGTGGCTGCCTTCAGCCGCACTGGAGATGGCCTTCGCATCATCTGTCCGGACCGGCGTAATCCCTTCTCCCTCAAGGCCGCGCGCCTTCTCCTCACTGCGGGCTGTGCCGCTCACCTGCCAATAGGAGTGACTGCGGCACAATGCGGCCAGCCGGCGGGCGGAAAAACCCGGCCCGATCAGGAATAGCAGCGGTGACGTATCTGTCATTTGCGTCAGGGGGAGCGGCTCTTTATCGCTGTGGGAGATTACTATCTGAGGGATTATCAGAATATGAGTCTGCTTGCCATGGCCCTTGCCGTTCTTCCGGTAAGTCAGTCCGCCGTCGCGGAGATCGAGCGCGCTGAACAGGAGCGCCTGAACGCCTGTATCGAACTCGTCGATGAAGACCCGGAAGCGGCCTATGAAGAAAGCCTGCGCTGGCTCGGCGAAGGGGCCGTACCCCCGGCCCGCCATTGCAATGCGCTCGCCATGATCGGGCTGGAGAACTACAAGGAGGGTGCTGCGCGTCTCGAAGAACTCGCCAACGCCCCGGATGCTGGCGGCGAAGCCGACCGCGCGCTCTACCTCGCCCAGTCCGGCAATGCCTGGCTGACGGCAGGCTATCCCGATGCCGCGGTGACAACGTTGACCAACGCGCTAAAGCTCGCCCCGAATGATGGTGATGTCCGCAAGGACCGCGCGGCTGCCTATCTCATGAAGGATGAGTGGCAAAAGGCCATTAGCGATCTCGACAGGTCACTGGCGAGATACCCCAATGATGTCGAGGCCCTGCAATTCCGCGCGCGCGCCAATCTCAACCTTGACCGGCTGGACGCGGCCGAGGCTGACATGAGCAAGGCGCTCCTGCTCGACGGTGAGAATATCGACACGCTTGTCCTGCGCGGCGACATCCGCGAGGCAAAACGCCTGGCGGATGAAAGCGAAGACGGCTAGCGCCCCAGCACGCAGTCATCGAGCCCCTGACGAGCCACCACGCCCATGCGGGACTGTACTGTCCCTACACGTCCGCTGACATAAGGGCCCGGCGGGTCGACGCGCCATTCGTTCGGATTCGGCAGGACGGAGGCCAGCAGCGCTGCCTCATACGCGCTCAGATCGCTTGCAGGCTTGCCAAAGCGTACCCGTGCGGCCGCTTCGGCCCCGAAGATACCATCGCCCCATTCGATCGTGTTGAGATAGTTTTCCATAACGCGTCGCTTGCCCCACGCCGCATCGATCACCAGTGCGAACCAGGCTTCCCCCGCCTTGCGGACATAGCTGCCACCGTTCCAGAAGAAGACATTTTTCGCCGTCTGCTGGGTAATCGTTGAGGCCCCGCGCAGCCGACCGCCGGACTGGCGCTCGTCGATCGCCTTCTGGACCGCCTCGAAGTCGATGCCGCGATGCTCGCAGAAACGTGTATCCTCTGCCGCGATCACGGCTGTGACCAGGTTGGGTGAAATCTCCTCAAGCGGCACAATGGCCCGGCGGAAATGCTCTCCTTCGATCGTGCGCTGCATCATAAGGATGCTTCCCGGCACCGGCACCCATTTCAGCGCCAGTGCGTAGACATGCATCAGGATGAGGATCGCAATCAGGCCCTTGAGGATACGCAACAGCCAGGTCGTTACACTGCCTCTACGTGACCTTTTCCGACCCGCTTTCACTCTGGTCTTAGCGCCCATTCAGCCCTTACCCCTTCATCAGTCTCACGTCCGGCCCGCGCCTCTCTCTCGCGCTCGAAGCGGGCCCTATCAAGACGCGACAATGCCCAGACGGCCATCCCCCGCACCACAGGGTCTTCATCCTCAAGGTGCGGCAACACGGACTCTTCGACCAGTTCCGGCGCTTCGCTGTTGCCTATCGCTATAAGCACATTGCGCATCATCCGGTTCCGGCCCGTGCGCTTGACCGGTGAACCGGCGAACACGTCGCGGAACGCCGCGTCATCGAGGGCGGCAAGCTCTTCCAGCTCGGGCAGCTTCAGCTCAGCCCGTGCCCACAGCTTCTGTTCCGATGAGGCCTGCGCAAACTTGTTCCACGGGCAGATGGCGAGACAGTCGTCGCAGCCATAGATCCGGTTGCCCATGGGTTCGCGGAATTCAGCCGGGATCGGCCCATGATGCTCGATCGTGAGGTACGAGATACAGCGGCGCGCATCGAGCTGGTAGGCGGCCGGGAATGCCTTCGTGGGACAGATATCGAGACAGGCCCGGCAACTGCCGCAATGATCCTCGCCGGGGTCATCGGGTTCCAGTTCTGCTGCCGTCAGCATCGCGCCGAGGAAAAGCCAACTGCCATGTTCGCGGTTGAGGAGGTTGGTGTGCTTGCCCTGCCAGCCCACACCCGCCTTTTCCGCCAGCGGCTTTTCCATCAGCGGTGCGGTATCGACAAACACTTTTACCTCTTCGCCGGCGACCGATGCAAAGTCCCGTGCAAGCTGTTTCAGCTTCTTTTTGATGAGATCGTGATAGTCGGCACCGCGCGCATAGACGGAGATATTTCCGTGCATTTTCATGTCCAGCTGCGGCAACGGGTCCGTGTCAGGCCCGTAATTCATCGCGAGCATTACAGCTGAACGCGCCTCCGGCCACATCGCGGTCGGGGTCTTGCGCCGCGCCAGCGTGGTCTCCATCCAGGCCATCTGGCCGTGGCGGCCCTCACTTACATAGGCCTCCAGCCGTTCGCCTGCTTGCCAGGGCTCATCGGCGCGGCAGATCCGGCACGCGGCAAAGCCGAGATCCTCCGCCAGGTCTTTCAGGCGGCCTTTCAGGGAGTCCGCATCAGGCACCATTCAGAAGTCCAGATCAGCATAGTGACTTGCCGGGCGTGTCCCCTGTATCCTGTCAGACAGGAGCGAGCGGAAACTCGGCCGGGATTTGATCCGTGAATACCATTCCCTGAGGTCCGGCGTCATGTCCCAGGGTACATCATTGAAATAGTCATAGGCTGAAAGATGCGCAGCGATCGAGAGGTCGGCCAGTGTCAGCGACCGCCCGGCCATATAGGTCCGTGTCTCGGCCAGGCCGTTCAGGAAGGTCATTTTCGACTTCAGGGCATGGACACCGGTGCGGAGCGCGCCGCTGTCGGGTGACTTGGCACGGCGCACCCACTGGTTCACGCGTTCGTTGAGAAGGCTTGCATTAACTTCAGCAAAGGAATCCTCGCTCCAGCGCCACAGCCGCCGGGCCTCGACCTTCTCTTTCGCTCCGAAGGGTAAAAGCCTTGGCTTTTCATACATCTCCTCGAGATATTCACAGATTGCATGCGCGCCGACCGCACTGACCATCTCCTCGGCATCCGTATCAAGCAGCACAGGCGCTCTTGCCCCGGGTGCGAGTTCTGCAAGCTCGTCCGGAGGTGACCAGGGCAGGGCCTGAACCAGATCCACCTCGAAGCGTTTCTCGCCCAGTGCGAGACGGACCGTCCGTGCGAGCGGGTCTATGGGCCAGTGCCATAACCGTTTCATATTTTCGCACTCCCGGGGTTGATCCCGCCTGCCAGCGGGGTGATCAAAAGAAGAATTTCACGCATATGAGCCAGCCATGTTTCATCCGGTCTGGACGAATTTTCAGGAGAATCGCTCATGACGCTTAACAGGGTCAAAACAAGCTTCCTTGCAACTGTTGCAGGTTTCGCCCTGCTCGCCGCATGCGGCCCCAATACCGAACAGGCAGACGATACTGCAAGTGAGGAAATCACCGATCCTGTAAAGCTCGAAACCCCGCCTGCCGGACAGCTGCCGGAAACCGTCGCACCGACCTCCTATCATCTCGACCTTACCACCGATCCGGAAAAGGACAGCTTCTCCGGTACCGCCGAGATTGGCGTACGCATGAAAGAACCGCATGCGCGCATCTGGCTGCATTCCCTGGACCAGACCATTGAGAGCGTTATTGCCCGCCTGCCTGATGACACCGAGATCGAGGGTACCTTCGAAGGCAATCTCGCTGATGGCGGGGTCTCGAAAATCGACTTTGCCGAGCCGCTTCCGGCTGGCAACGCCACCCTCGTCATCAAGTATACCGCTCCCTACAACACCGGACTGGCGGGCCTTTACAAGGCAACTCAGAACGACCGTTCCTATCTGGCCACGCAGATGGAGCCGATCGATGCGCGCCGCATGATGCCGTCCTTCGACCAGCCGAGCTTCAAGACCCCATGGACGCTGAACATCACGGCTCCGCAGGGCAACCAGGTGATCACCAACGCGCCGCTCCAGGGCACCAGCCAGCTCGAGAACGGCATGGTCCGCCACAGCTTTGCAACCACGCGGCCGATCCAGTCCTATCTCGTTGCCCTGGCCGTTGGCCCTTACGACCTTCGCGAAGGCACGCCGCTACCATCCAATACGCTGCGCGCCACGCCTGTTCCGTTCCGCGGGTTCGCGCCCGCCAGCAAAGGCGACCAGCTCAAGACGGCGATGGATGTCACCGACGAGATGAACCTCTATCTCGAGACATATTTCAACTATCCCTACCCGTACGCCAAGCTCGACCTGATCGCAGTGCCCGACTTTGCCTATGGGGCCATGGAAAATGCCGGCGCGATCATCTATCGCGAGAGCGCACTACTGATAAATGACCGCACGCCGCTCGACCGCCGCCGCGGCATACTGACCACGCACGCCCATGAACTGGCCCACCAGTGGTTTGGCAATCTCGTCACACCGACCTGGTGGAACGATATCTGGCTCAACGAGGCTTTTGCCACATGGATGAGCTACAAGACCATGGACGAAGTCTATCCCGATCAGGGCTATGACCGCGCCCCGCAACGCCGCGGGATCGCAGCCATGGGCGAAGACAGCCTCAAGAATGCACGCCAGATCCGCAATCCGATTGAACGCAATGCCGATATCAATGACGCCTTTGATGGCATCACCTACTCCAAGGGCGGTGGCGTGCTGTCCATGTTCGAATCCTATCTTGGCGAGGAAGCTTTCCGGGAAGGCATGCGCCAGCACATGAAGCGCTTCGAGGATGATGACGCAGACGTGGAAGACTTCATGCAATCGCTCGCCGATGGCAGCGGAGATGCAGACGTCGTCGAGAGCTTCCGCTCCTTCATCTTCCAGCCGGGTATTCCCTACCTCGATGTAGAGACCCAGTGTGAGGCCAGTGACGAAGGCGACTCCGGCACG
Organism: Henriciella sp.; assembly: GCF_029936995.1. GTDB lineage: Bacteria > Pseudomonadota > Alphaproteobacteria > Caulobacterales > Hyphomonadaceae > Henriciella. The sequence goes on along the minus strand of NZ_JAPYRE010000006.1, from coordinate 60,741 downwards.
ATCACCGTAACACAGCAGCGTTATGCACCGCTGGGCTCGGAAATCGACGCGGGTGCAGCGACGTGGCAGGTGCCCTTTGCCATGCGCATCAGCGGCCCTTCCGGCGAGACCGTCCACCGCGAAATGCTGACAGGCAAGACCACCGAGATCGAACTGGATGGCCAGTGCGCGGACTGGGTCATGCCAAACGCCGCAGGCGGCTACTGGCGCTTCTCCCTGTCCGACGAGAACTGGGGAGCCCTGACGGAGAATTTCGATGCCCTGGAGGCACGTGAACAGCTCTCTCTCGTTGACAGTATCGCAGCGGCCTTCCGGGCCGGTGACGCACCTGCCAGCGCCGTGCTCGACGTCCTGGAGGCCTCCTCCACAGCTGAATGGGACGTGGCCATTGCTTCAATGAAAACGGCACGGGGCTATTTCTCAGCCCTGCCAGAAGAGAACAAGGACGCGATGCGGGCATGGGCACAGGCCACATACGGGCCGGTCCATGACGCGCTGAAGGCCCGCGAGGACGAGCTCAGCCAGGGCGAGGACCTTCTCCTGCAGGACCTCTATGCCGGGCTGCTCGAAATCGGCGAGATGCAGGACGCCCGTCAGGCACTTGCCGATCAGGCGGCGGCCTATATCGGCGTCGAGGGCGAACCTGACCCGCAGGCTGTTGATGCCGACACGCTCTTCACCGCGATCAAGTACGGCGTGAAACTGGGCGGACGGGATTTCTATGAAGCCGCGCTCGAACATGCCCGCACGACGAACAACCAGTACGAGCGCCGCCGCACCCTTCAGCTCATCGCCCTTCATGGCGATGAACAGGAGGTCGCAGACCTGATGGAAGAGATGCAGGCCGATGAATGGCAAGGCCAGGAGACATGGTCTGTCATGCAGAGCGCCGTCAACAATCAGGCCCATCAGGACGCTGCCTGGGACATCTACAAGGCAAACTTCGATACATTCATCGCGAGCACGCCTGAAATCCGCAAGCCGCAGACGGCCGGAGCTGTTGCTGCCTTCTGTGACGCAGAGAAAGTCGCCGAAGCCAGCGACTTTTTCGTTACCAAGGGAGAGATGATCCCGGGCTATGAGCGGTCACTCGCCCAGGCTGAGGAGAGCGGGAACCTCTGCGCGGCCTTCCGTGACGAGAAGACCGAGGAGCTGATCGAAGCCCTGAAAAACCGCTAGTCGCTGCAATCGCAATTGCCCTTCGCACTGCACAATGCGAGAGGGCAATTGCCGCTGCGTCAGCAAAGGGCTAGTTAGGATTCCAAGTCTACAGCGCTTCAGGATTTTTCCATGCCGGACCACGCCCAGAGCCCTGCAGAGCCCGCAGGAAAATTGCGGCTTGAGGATATTCGCCGCAGTTTCCACGAGGACGCCGAGAACGAGAACCTGACCTCGATCGCGCCAGCCGATGTCGATACGCTGGCAGAAGCCATTCATGACTTCACCGAAGGGTTTTCCGGCAAAGAGTCGATCACGCGTGTCCGTGATGCAAAGGGCGAAGGCGGACGCAATCTTGGCCATTGCGTGCTTGAGACCGTCAGCCATGACAAACCCTTCCTGGTCGACTCCCTGCTTGGTCTCTGTGCGGAGCTCGGTTTCGAGGTCCGCGCCCTCTTTCACCCGATCCTGGAAACCGATCGCGGCAACAAGCTGTCTCTCATCCAGGTTCACATTCCCGCGCTCAGTGCGCAGGAATGCCAGCGCCTGAAAGAGGAAGCCGACGCCACCTTGCGAGACGTCACAATGGCCGTCGCAGACTTCGCGGCCATGCAGGCACGGATGCAGGACGCGATAAAACAGGTCCAGGCCTCGAGCCATTGCGCCGACGACATGCGCAAGGAAGCGGTCGCTTTCCTCGACTGGCTGGCCGACGAGCATTTCGTCTTCCTCGGGGTACGCGAATATACCTTCAAGACCGGTCCTGACGGCAGCGTCCTGCCCGAGGAACCGGACATGGTGGAAGGCTCAAATCTTGGCCTGCTGCGCGACGATGACTGCAACGTCCTGAGGCGCGGCAGCGAGCCGCTGGTGCTGACGCCTGCTATCAGCTCCTTCCTGACCGAGCCCGATCCGCTCGTTGTCGCCAAATCCACGCTCCAGAGCCGTGTGCACAGGCGTTCCCTGTGTGACTATGTCGGCGTCAAACACTTCGACGAGACCGGCCAGCTGACCGGCGAGACCCGTTTTCTCGGCCTCTATACGGCCGAGGCCTACAACCAGAGCGTCCGCCATATCCCGCTCGTGCGGCGGCGCGTTGCCCGCGTTCTGGAAGCAACCGGTGCGGTCGAAGGCAGCCACAATTACAAGGCCCTTTCGAACATCCTCGAGACCTGGCCGCGCGATGAGCTTCTCCAGGCTGATGCCGAAACGCTGATCCCCCTGATGAAGGGCGCGCTGCACCTCGTCGGCCGTCCGCGAACCCGTCTCTTCGTACGCCGTGACCAGTTCAACCGCTTTGTGTCCGTGCTCATCTTCGTGCCGCGCGAAGCCTATGACACGGCTGTACGCATTCGGCTGGGCGAACACATGCGCGAGGCCTTCAAGGGCCGCCTCATCTCCTTCCAGCCGCGCTTTGATGCTTCGCCGCTGGCCCGCCTGCACCTGCTCATCGAACTCGAGGACGGCCGTGTCCAGCCGGACCTGCAAGCGCTTGAGAGTGATGCTGCAAACATCGCACGCACCTGGGATGATTCCTTCCGTGCCGCCCTCATGGACGCTGGACTGGGTCGCGACGAATTCGAGCGCGCAAGCGGCTTTCGCGGCGGCTTCAACGCCGCCTATCGCGAGGCTTTCGGCCCACAGGAAGCCCTTGTCGATGTCGAAGCCATCCGCCCGCTCTCCGCGCAGAGACAGGTGCGCCTTCGCGCCTTCCGTCATGACAATGACAGCGGCGACACGGTCCGCGCCAAGATCTATTCACGTGGTGGGGCGATCGCGCTGTCGGACTGCGTGCCGGTCTTCGAGAATATGGGCCTCTTCGTGGAGTTCGAGACAGGCTATCCCGTCACGCCCGACCCCAAGCCTGCACCGGATGCACCGGACACCTACTGGGTCCACTCCCTCAAGATGCGTACCCAGAACGCCGAAACCCTTGATTTCGAAGAAGTCGGAGAGCGTTTCGAGGAAGCCTTCGTGGCCATCTGGCAGGGACGCGCGGAGAATGACCGCTTTAACGGACTGGTCTTCTCTGCCGGGGCCAGCTGGCGTGAGGCCGCGCTTTGCCGGGCACTTTCTGCCTATCGCCACCAGACCGGGCTAGACCCGGCCCGCAGCACTCAGATCGAAGCCCTGAAATGCCATCCGGGTCTCACGCGAGCGCTGCTCGACCTGTTCTATATCCGGTTTGACCCGGCCTATGGCGATGACCTCCAGGCCCGCCAGAAAGAAGCCCAGGAGGCGCTGCGTCACATCGAGGCCCGCCTGAATGATGTCTCGTCCCTGGATGAAGACCGCGTCATCCGCCGGCTTGCCCGCCTCATCATGGCGATCCAGCGGACCAATTTCTGGCAGCGCCAGCCTGATGGCACGCCCTACCCGTTCATCAGCTTCAAGATCGCCAGCCAGGATATTACCGACCTGCCGGCGCCCAAGCCGTTCCGCGAAATCTTCATATCGAGCCCGGAAGTCGAAGGCGTCCACTGCCGTTTCGGCGCGGTCGCACGCGGCGGCATACGCTGGTCGGACCGGCGCGACGATTTCCGCACCGAAGTGCTTGGCCTGGTGAAAGCCCAGCAGGTCAAGAATGCCGTCATCGTGCCGGTTGGCTCGAAGGGGGGATTCTATCCCAAGCAGATTCCGGCCAATGCCTCGCGGGAGGCGACACGCGATGCTGGCATTTCCGCCTATCGCACCTTCATCAACTCCCTCATGGACCTGACTGACAATCTCATCGACGGTGATGTCCAGCACCCGGACAATACTGTCGTCTGGGATGGCGATGACCCGTATCTGGTCGTAGCCGCGGACAAGGGCACGGCAACCTTTTCCGACATCGCCAACGAGATCAGCGTTGAACACGGTTTCTGGCTCGGTGACGCGTTTGCCTCCGGTGGCTCTGCCGGATACGACCACAAGAAAATGGGCATTACCGCCCGTGGCGCATGGGAAGCGGTCAAGCGCCACTTCCGCGAAATGGGCAAGGATATCCAGACCGAGCCCTTCACCGTCATCGGTTGTGGCGACATGTCCGGCGACGTGTTCGGCAACGGCATGCTGCTGTCGAAGCAGATCCGCCTGCAGGCCGCCTTCAACCACATGCACATCTTCGTTGACCCCGACCCGCAGGATCCAGAGCGGTTATGGGAAGAACGCAAGCGCATGTTCGACCTGCCACGCTCGTCATGGATGGACTATGATCAGTCCCTGATCTCCGAAGGCGGGGGCATCTTCGAACGCTCGGCCAAGTCCATCCCCCTGTCGGAGCAGATGAAGAAACTCACTGGTCTTTCCCAGGATGAAGCAACTCCGGACGAGTTCCTGCATGCGCTCCTGAAGGCCGATTGCGAACTTCTCTGGTTTGGCGGTATCGGCACTTACGTCAAAAGCAGTGAAGAGAGCCAGAGCGACGCCGGCGACCGGACCAATGACGCGATCCGCGTCAATGGCCGCGAACTTGGCGCGAAGGTCATCGGCGAAGGTGCCAATCTTGGCATGACGCAGGCTGGCCGCATCGAATTCGCCTTGCGCGGCGGGCGCCTGAACACTGATGCCATAGACAATTCCGCGGGCGTCGACAGTTCCGACCATGAGGTCAACATCAAGATTCTCTGCTCGGAGGCTATCCGGCGCGGCGCCCTGCCCAGCGGCGAGCGCAATATCCTGCTGCAACAGATGACAGACGATGTCGCCGCCCATGTCCTGGCCCACAATTACAGCCAGACCGGGACGCTGACGCTCGCCAGCTCCACCGCTGCGCGCGACCATCAGGCCAATGAGCGCCTGATGTCATACCTTGAAAACCGGGACGTGCTGGACCGCGACGTCGAAGGCCTGCCCCACACTTCACAAATGGCTGAGCGCGCCGAAAACCGCCAGTGGCTGACCCGCCCTGAACTCGCCGTTCTCATGGCATGGTCGAAGATCACGCTTTTTGATGACATCGTCGCCTCGGATGTACCGGATGACCCCTGGTTCAGTGAGACCCTGAAATCCTATTTCCCGGACGACCTCAACAAATATGACGATGCCATGCAGGGGCACCGCCTGAACCGCGAGATTATCGCCACGGTCCTGGCCAACCGCCTCATTGATGCCGGCGGTCCGCTCATGCTGCTGCGCCTGCGCGAGCAGTCCAATGTTTCGAACGCCGCAATCTGCCAGGCCTTCGAGACAGCACGCCACCTGCTGGACCTGCCAGCCTACGGCAAGGCCATCGATGCCCTCGACAACAAGGTCAAGGCCAGCGCCCAGACCGAGATGCACCAGCTCGGCGCGGATGCCGTGATGGACACGACCGCCGCCATCCTTCGTCAGGCACCGGATATGCCGCTGGCAGAAGCGGTTGAGCATTTCAGGCCAGCCTATGAGACGCTCGACAAGCTCCTGACAGACGCAGTTTCCGGGTTCGAGGCAACACAGTTCCGCAAACGCAAGGAATCGCTTCAGCAGGCAGGCATGGGCAACAAGCTTGCCGAACGTGGCGCCCTCATGCCGCTCCTGCCCATCGGGGTAGAGCTCCAGATGCTCGCGGCAACGGAAGGTACCAGTCCGGCCGAAGCGCTGGAGACCTACCTCAAGCTCGGTGAAGTTCTGAAACTCGACCGCCTTCGCTTTGATGCGCTGCGCAGCATCGAGACAGCGACCTACTGGGAACGCCTGGCAACCCGGCGACTGGTCGAGGACCTGCGCCGCCAGCAGGGTGATGCGGCCGCAAGGGCGCTTACTTCAGGCGATGTCTCAAAGTGGTTGTCGGAGCATGAACCGGAACGGAAGGCGCTTGTCCAGCAGCTCAACACGCTCTCAAGCGCGAAAGCCTCGTTCGCACAATTCACACTGGCCGCAGACGCCGTACGCGGATTCATGACGCACGCCAGCTAATTGTCTTTCATGAACTTTCTGTCATACTCTTTGAGAAGAGACGGACCCGCCAGACGGGGACGTGTCTGACGGGCCCTACAGGCAACTCCGCAGGCTGGGTGGGGGGACGCACGCGGAGGCCTGATTTCATTTCAGCGTGATTTCACGCTCACCCATTATCAATATGTGCCGCAACGTCAGTTCTGCCAAGGTTCATCCTCAGCTGATTCTGCAGTAATAACGAGATCGTCATTTACTGCACCGGCAACCAACCCCCCTGGTTTCCCATCTGCCGATAATAAGACTGCGATCCAGCGAGTCGATGTTGATTGCGCAAAAAGTATCATTAGCAAAACTGTCAGGGGCGCCGAGAGAAACATGCCCGGAATGCCCCATAGTGCACCCCATATCGCCAGTGACAGCAACACAACCAGCGCTGAAAGGTTAAGTGTTTCTCCCATGATCCTTGGCTGTACGAAATTGCCGATTGCGAACTGCCAGAAGCTGACACCGGCAAAAACAAATATCGCGAAGAAATAGCTGTCATTGTCACCCTCCCCCGGCACCCAAGCTGGAAGGTCTGGCTGCACGAGTGCAAACAGGGTGGGCACCAGCGCTGCCACGATGGACCCGATCGTCGGGATATAGTTCAGCACGAAGATGAGCCCGGCCAGGAATAGCGTGTTACTCACGCCGAGAACCAGGAGCGTGAAATAGGTCAGGACTGTGATCAGGGCGGAAATGACTGTCTGGGTCCAGAGGTATGTCTCGATCCCCCGGCGTGCAGCCTGACCAATGTCACGTACCTGTTCACGCCGCTCGGTCACGGGAAAGATGTAATCCAGCTTGGGGCTCCAGGCAGACTGGGCGAGGAACAGGAAGGCGACATAGATCAGGATAACGACGAGATCGCCCGAGAGGTCACCGGTTGCGTTCGCAATCGTGGCAAAGAAGCGCTGGCCTGTATCGTTGAAGATGATCTCCGTCAGTGTCGGCGCCTGGTCCATTCTCATCACGGCATAAATGTCAGAGATGAGGGCGTTGATCTTCTGCTCATAATCGCTCGCCTGCTCACCGAACTGGGCAACACCCTGGGCCAGCAAGCCGAAGAAAAGGCCGAACCCGGCAAGGACCGTCAGGATGGCGATGGCCCGGTTGAGATAAGGGCCCGGCACGCGCAGTTTGTTGTCGATAACCCGCGCAAACCCTTCCATGATCAGGAACAGGAAGACGGCGAGTGCGAAAGGCGCGAAAATCGAACGCCCGAAATACAGGATCGCGATCAGGACACCTGTGGCGATGACCCAGATACCGACAACACCGGAGCGGACCGTCATTCCTCTTCACCTTTCGCTTCGCCACTGTGATGTGGCAACTTCGCCAGATGGAAATCCCGCGCCACATGAACCAGCGGCCGGACGGCGAAGAAGACTGAGCCGATCAGGAACAGCCATGTCGCTGCCACCTCGGTACTCTTCTTGAAGAATAGGACCGAGCCGACAATGAAAGCAATCGCCGCCAGCGCATCCACCGTGTCATAGATTGTCTGGTAGCTCCCATAGACTTCGCCGTGCCGCTCAGTCCTGAAGTTCATCCACTTCCGGCTCTTTCCGGACATTTGCAGCCTCCCTGGCGATCCTGTTTCCCTTGTGCGGAAAAAGCGTCCGCTTTCATAGTCCCCGGGGCCTTGCCACGCCTGATTTTGGGGCTAGCGTTCACAGCCGGAAATCATGAAGAGGCAGCTGATGGGCACGAAGATCTACATAGGCGGCGGCGGGCCGCAGCAGGATGAAGCACAAGGTCTGCTGCTGAATCGTGCAAACCGTCACGGCCTCATCGCTGGCGCGACCGGGACGGGCAAAACCGTTACCCTGCAAATTCTGGCCGAGAGCTTTTCCAATGAAGGCGTGCCGGTTTTCTGCGCCGACGTGAAAGGCGACCTGTCCGGTCTCGCCATGAGCGGAACGGAAAGCTTCAAGCTCCATGACGCCTTCACCTCCCGTGCCGGCAAGATCGGGTTCAGCGACTACACCTATCATGATGTGCCCACGGTCTTCTGGGACGTCTTCGGCCAGAAAGGCCATCCGGTGCGGACGACCGTGAGCGAAATGGGCCCAACCCTGCTTGCCCGGCTCATGGACCTCACAGAGACCCAGGAGGGTGTTCTCACGGTTGCCTTCGAATATGCCGATGACGAGGGCCTGCTCCTGCTCGACCTGAAAGATCTCCAGAAACTGCTGATCCATATGGGCGACAAGGAGGTCCGGGCGGATATCTCGCGGCGCTATGGCAATGTCGCCTCCGCCTCTCTCAGTGCCATCCAGCGTGACCTGCTGGAGCTTGAGCGCGCCGGGGCTGAACAGTTCTTCGGCGAACCCGCCCTTGAACTCGGCGACCTGATGCGTACCGCCACGGACGGGCGCGGCATCGTCAATATCCTCGACGCCACCACCCTCATCAATTCGCCCAAACTCTATTCTACTTTCCTGCTCTGGCTGCTGTCTGAACTGTTCGAGCAGCTTCCCGAAGTCGGCGACCCCGAAAAACCGAAGCTCGTCTTCTTCTTCGACGAGGCCCACCTGCTGTTCAGGGATGCCCCCAAAGCGCTGCTGGAAAAGATCGAACAGGTGGTGCGCCTGATCCGCTCAAAGGGTGTCGGGGTCTTTTTCGTCACCCAGAATCCGCGCGACCTGCCGGACAGTGTGCTTGCCCAGCTCGGCAACCGTATCCAGCATGCCCTGCGCGCCTATACCCCCAGTGAACGCAAGTCCGTGCGCGCCGCTGCAGAAAGTTTCAGGCCAAATCCGGCATTCGGCACTGAAGAGGTCATCACCCAGCTCGGCACAGGCGAAGCCCTGGTTTCGACCCTCGACGACAAGGCCGCTCCCGGCATCGTACAGCGCACGCTGATCCGACCGCCTTCTTCCCGTCTCGGTCCGGTCAATGATACCGAGCGCAGCCAGATCATGTCGGCAAGCCCCGTCTCCGGACGTTATGACAAGTCCCTCGACCGGGAGTCGGCCTATGAAATCCTGATCGAGAAGGAAAAGGCCGCGGCCGAAGAAGCCGAACGCCTCGCACAGGAAGAAGAGAAGGCAAAACGAGAGCTGGAAAGGAAAAAGGCGCGCCGCCCCTCTTCCCGCCGCCAGACAGCCACCGAAGCAGCGGTGAAGACAGCAACCCGGACAATTGCCCGCGATGTCGCCCGCTACGTCCTGCGCGGTATTCTGGGAAGCCTCAAGCGCAGCCGCTAACGCCTGGACCAGCTGGCTCATCTCCCGCAATCCAGAAAAATCCAGCCCCGTTACTTCAAATTCACGCGAGGTGACGGGGCGATAGTGCTTTCATTTGATGACTGTGGGGCTTAGATACGCAGGGTCAGTGAAAGAAGACCAACCGGAGGACGACATGCAGGATTATCTCAAGTTTTACATCAATGGTGAGTGGGTCGACCCGGTCGAACCGCGTACGCTCGACGTCGAGAACCCGGCCACGGAGGAGGCTTTCGCCAGGATATCACTCGGCTCCAACGCCGATGTCGACAAGGCCGTCGAAGCCGCTCGCACCGCTTTCACCTCATTCTCGCAGACCTCGGTGGAATACCGTGCGGAGCTGCTTGAAAAGATCGCCGCAGGCATCCAGGCCCGCGCTGGCGACATGGCGCAGGTGATTTCCGACGAAATGGGCGCGCCGATGTGGCTCGCCAACGCCGCCCAGGTTCCTGCCGGGATGGGTCACTATATGACCGCCGCCAAGATCCTGCGCGAATACAAGTTCGAAGAGCAGATGGGCGCAACGATGCTTCGCAAGGAGCCCGTCGGCGTCTGCGGTTTCATCACGCCGTGGAACTGGCCGCAGAACCAGATCGCCTGCAAGGTCGCCCCAGCGATCGCAACAGGCTGCACCATGGTGCTCAAGCCGTCGGAAATCGCACCGCTGGATGCGATGATCGTGGCTGAAATCTTCCACGAAGCCGGTGTGCCGCCGGGTGTGTTCAACCTCGTCAATGGCGACGGCCCCGGCGTTGGTGCCTACATGTCCCAGCATCCGGGCATCGACATGATGAGCTTCACCGGGTCGACCCGCGCTGGCACGCTCGTTCAGCAGGCAGCAGCCCCGACGGTCAAGCGCGTCGCCCTCGAACTCGGCGGCAAGTCCCCGAACATCGTCCTGCCGGATGCCGACCTCAACAAAGCTGTTGGTGGCGGCGTCATGCAGATGATGATGAACACCGGTCAGTCCTGTAACGCGCCATCGCGCATGCTCGTCCAGCGCGACCAGCATGACGAAGCCGTGGCCATCGCCAAGGCGACAGCGGAATCGGTCAAGATCGGTGCAGGCGCCGATGCCGAGAAGGGCGCCATTGGCCCGATCTCGAACGCCAATCAGTGGAACAAGGTCCAGGACCTGATCCAGAAAGGCGTTGATGAAGGCGCCACGCTGGTGACAGGCGGAACGGGCCGTCCTGAAGGCTTCAACAAGGGCTACTTCACCAAGCCGACCGTCTTCGCCAATGTCTCCAACGACATGACGATTGCGCGTGAGGAAATCTTTGGCCCTGTGCTCTGCATCCTGCCCTATGAGGATGAAGACGAAGCCATCCGGATTGCCAACGACACCGAGTATGGTCTCTCAGGCTATGTCCAGTCGAGCGACATCAACCATGCCCGTGACGTGGCCAACAAGATCCGTGCTGGCAACATCCACATCAATGGTGCCGGCCCGGACCAGAAAGCCCCGTTCGGTGGCTACAAGATGTCCGGCAATGGCCGTGAGTGGGGCGCTGTCGGTTTCGAGGAATTCCTCGAATACAAATCGGTGCTTGGCCATACCCCGGCCTAGACCTTCACCAATCCAGTCAGCGAAAGCCCGCAGTGTTCACGCTGCGGGCTTTTCTTTTGAGCGCCGTTTGCGCGGAACGAGCGGGGCGTATCTCCGTTGATCCGGTACAGCCAACAGGGATACGACCATGACCCGCATCGCGCCCGGCCAGGATGCCGGTAACATCACTCTGAATCTCATCAATGGCAGCAGGTGGGAGCTTGGACAGCAGAAAACCGGCTGGAGCCTGATCGTCGCCTATCGCGGACTTCACTGCCCGGTCTGCAAGGGTCAGCTCCAGACCCTCAGATCGCAGATGAAGTCTTTTGCCGATGCCGGTATCGGAATTGTCTCCGCCAGCATGGACACACAGGATCGCGCCGAAAAATCGCACACAGAGTGGGAGCTCGGCGAAGTGCCCGTCGCCTACGGCCTCGGAAAGGATTTTGTAGAGCGTTTCGGCCTCTACCTCTCCGACCCGATCAGTGACAACGAGCCCGAGCTCTTCTGCGAACCCGGCCTGCTCCTCTTCAAGGGCACGACTTACTATGCAGGCTGGATTCAAACCATCCCCTTTGCCCGCCCGTCCTTCGAGGATGTGCTCAAGGGGGTGAAGTTCCTCCAGAACAAGGATTATCCGCCGCGCGGCAAACTTGGCTAGCTCTCCGAAGGCCATATGTAACACGGGATTTTCCCTGCCATGACGCCTGAAAGTGTGCGATATCGTTGCCTGACGTTCAGCTAGCTCCCATATAATATGGAAAATGAACTCAGGTGATGACCATGAAAATTAGACACCTTCTCCCCGCTGTCGCTGCCCTGGCTCTTGCTGGTGCATGTGCGACATCTACGCCCTATCAGGCCGCAAACACGTCCGACCGGGGCTACAGCAACCAGCAGATCGAGAATAACCGCTGGCTCGTCAGCTTCTCGGGCAACAGCCTGACCAACCGCCAGACAGTTGAGACCTATCTGCTATACCGCGCCGCTGAGCTGACGGCACAGAGCGGGTATGACCATTTCCGCATGGTCCGCCGTGCGACCGACGCTGACTCCAGCTTCGTGCCCGTCGGCGGGACATATGGTCATTTCGCGCCGCATTACCGCTATTATGGCCATCACGGACGCCTCTTCTATCCGTCCTATTACCGCTACGACCCCTTCTGGCGCGATGCGCCGGACTATCGTGAAGTCACACGTTTCGAGGCTTCGGCCGAAATCCTGATGGGACGCGGGCCAAAACCCGATGACCCGGCCTATTTCTCGGCAGACGAAGTTCTCATGAACCTGTCCGGCCAGATCCTGCGTCCAGCAGCATAAGATCGGGGCCGACTAAGCTATAAAAAAAGCCCGCTCGTGATGAGCGGGCTTTTTCTGTTTCACCTTCAGGCGGGTGCCTCAGCGCGGCGCCATGCGGATCGCACCGTCGAGACGCACATCCTCACCATTGAAATAGCCATTGGTGATCATCTGCTCGGCCAGCGAAGCATATTCCTCGGCATTGCCGAGACGGGCCGGGTTCGGCACGGAAGCGGCAAGTGCCTGTTTCACATTGTCCGGCGCACCCTGCATGAGCGGTGTGTTGAAGATACCCGGCAGGATGGTGTTTACGCGGATCAGCTCACGTGCGAGGTCGCGCGCGATTGGCAGCGTCATGCCGACGACACCGCCCTTGGAAGCGGAATAGGCAGCCTGCCCCATCTGGCCATCTTCAGCAGCGACGGACGCTGTGTTGACGATTGCACCACGCTCGCCGTCGATCGGGTCCAGCGTCATCATGCCGGCAGCCGACTTGGCGATACAGCGGAATGTCCCGACCAGGTTGATCTGGATAATCATGTCGAACTTGTCGAGCGGGAAATGCTTGATCTCGCCGGACTGCTTGTCACGGCTGGCCGTTTTCACGGCATTGCCGGTCCCGGCGCAGTTCACGAGGATGCGCTCCTGACCGATGGCGGCACGGGCTTTCTCGAAACCGGCATCGACAGATGCTTCGTCGGTTACATTGACATTGCAGAAAACGCCGCCAAGCTCTTTGGCAAGTGCTTCGCCTTTTTCTTCATTCAGGTCGAAAAGGGCGACCTTGACGCCTTCTGCGGCGAGTTTGCGGGCCGTAGCAGCGCCGAGACCGGATGCGCCGCCGGTGATGACTGCGCTGATGTCTGAGCTGAGTTTCATCTTGGATGGACCTCCTTGGAACGTTCGATGGATGCAAGCGATCTATAGGGTATGGAGAAGCCCGCCAATGCGTAACCCAAGGGAAATTGTGATTGAAAACGGCAGCGACCAGCCGATGTACCTGCCCCTGCCCATAGAGCAGGACCGTGCCCGCACGAAGCGCAGGTTCATCCCCAAGCTGTTGCGTCTCGCCGGGCGCCTGCCTTTCGCGGATGATCTTGCTGCGGCCTACTATGCCGCGATCGACCCGCAGACGCCGCGCAAGGCCAAGGCTGTCCTGTTTGCCGCTCTGGCCTATTTCGTGACACCGACAGACGCTGTACCGGACCTTATTGCCGGGCTCGGATTCACCGATGACGCGACCGTCCTGGCCACCGCACTCAGCATCGTCGGTGTACAGATACGTGATCGCCATCGCAGGGCTGCGCGGCGCCTGCTGGGCCTGCCCGAACCTGCCGCTGAGGACAACTGAGGATTAGCCAATCCCCGGATCGAAGGTTTCAGCACCGCGATTCAACAGGCTGGAATTGCCGTCCTGTGTCACTTCGTAAATCGAGAGCTTGCGTTCGGCATTGCCGTCACTGGTAAACCGGAAAAGCCCATTCAGGCCAACGAAACCGTCGCCACCCAGAATTTCATCGCGCTCCAGCTCACCATCGGCGGCCAGCTGCATGGTAAGTGCGGCCGCATCATAGGCCTGCGCAGCAAGCCGCGTCGGGGCGCGTCCGTAAATCCTCTGATAGCGTGTGGCGAATGCATCCAGGTCTTCTTGCGGCGGGGAAACGAACCAGCCACCCTTCAATGAAGGTTCACGCCATACACTCTCATCGTTCCAGCCGGACAGGCCGACCAGCTGAACGCTGCGGCGAATGCCATAATAGGCAAGCAGGGGCGCGACCTTGCGCAGCTGTGTCCCGCTTTCGGGGATCAGCACAGCGATCGGGCCGCCATATTGTTCTGCGGAATTGATTGAACGGGCGAGATATTGCGCTTCGCTCGTCGGGGAATTGCTGCCGTCAGGATAGAAACCGGAGGCCACAACACTCGCCCCATGCTGGCTGGCCTCAAACTGTAGCGCACTCTCGATCCGGTTACCGAGCGCGCTCTGAGGCCCGAAATACGCAAACTGACGGAAGCCCTGGCTGGTCGCATACTCTACAAGAGCGGCCACTTCCTCTTCCGGACTGATGGAAGCAAGCCACGTGTTTCCGCCAGCAACGCCGCGATCATTCGAGAACCCGATGATCGGCAGCCCGGCCAGCGAGCGGGTCTCGTTCAATCCCGCAATATTGTCTCCGAACAGTGGACCAAGGAAGAAATCTGCTCCTTGTGACTGGGCCTGCTTGGCCATTTCGACTGCCTTGCTCCTTGAACCGGCAGTATCCTTGGGCATGAGGACGAAATTGTCGTGCGCATGGTCGAACATTGCCATCTCGATCCCTGCGAGCATCCCTTCTGCTTCCGCGCGTACGCCCGCATTCGGGTGGGAGAATGGCAGCAATACGCCTGCCCGTACCAGATCGCGGTCTGCAAGGAATTCCGGCGTGAACGCGCCCTCTTCCGGCAGCGGCATACCGTTGGCATCCACATCGAAGCCGCCCGCATGGAGACTTCTCCGCTCATCGAGCGTCAGCCGGTCGGGCTGTTCAGGCTGCTGGACCCGGTCCGGCGTGGACCGTGTCTGGCCAGGCGTACCGGTGCTGATCGGGGCTGGCTGACGCGTCGTCTCTGTCGCACAGGCTGTAACAAACAGGAATGCGGAGAAAACAAGACTTGGCGCGAGCCTGCCAAAGCGCGATTGTGCCCGTGATGTCATCCAAAGATCCTTCCATTCCGGCAGACAGCCGTTCCGCGTCCCAGACTCATGCTGGCGAGACTAGTGCTGGTCACGGGGGCAGGCAACACGGCAGCGCGCAACTTCAACCCGGTCTTCACATCGTCTCCACGCCGATCGGCAATCTGCGCGATATCACACTACGTGCGCTCGACACACTCGCCGCGGCCGATGAAGTCCTGGCCGAGGATACGCGTGTCGCCCGCAAGCTCATGGATGCACATGGCATCCGTGCAAAACTGAGTGCCTACCATGACCATAATGGGGCAGAACGCCGCCCCGGCCTGCTGCGCAAGCTCGAAGATGGCGCGACAATCGCCCTGATCTCCGACGCGGGAACCCCGCTTGTATCGGATCCGGGCTGGAAACTCGTGCGCGACGCCGCAGACGCCGGTATCCGCATCGTGCCGGTGCCCGGTGCCTCCGCCATGCTGGCCGGGCTTGTCGCTTCCGCCCTGCCGAGCGACAGGTTCATGTTCTGCGGCTTCCTGCCGGTCAAATCCGGCCAGCGCCAGCGCGAGGCAAAAGCCCTTGCCAGTGTGCCTGCCACGCTGATCTTCTATGAAGGCGGCTCACGACTTGCCGCCTGCCTGTCGGATCTCGCCGCCGCACTTGGCGAGGAGAGGCCCGCGGTTGTCACGCGTGAGCTCACCAAGCTGTTCGAGGAGACCCGCCGCGCCCCACTGGGGGAGCTTGCCGCCCACTATCAGGCAGAAGGTGCCCCCAGGGGCGAGATCGTCATTCTTGTCGGCCCGCCCGAAGCCACAGAAACCAGCCAGGACGACATCGACACCGCCCTGCGCACAGCCCTTGCCGACATGCCGGTCAAACAGGCCGCCAATACCGTCGCGGCCACTTTCAACATCTCGAAACGCGATGCCTATCAGCGCGCCCTCACCCTCAAGGCCGATGGCTGACCGGCGCGCCGCCGAAGCACACGGCCGGCGCGCGGAGACACTTGCCGGCTTGTGGCTGCGCCTGAAAGGCTATCGTATCCTGGCCCGGCGCGTACGCCTGCCGGTCGGCGAGATCGACCTTGTCGCGCGACGTGGCCGCCAGATCGCCTTTGTCGAGGTCAAGGCCCGCAAAACCCGCAGGCTGGGCGAGGAGGCCGTGCCGGAGAAAAACTGGCGGCGCATCAGCCGCGCAGCAGAAAGCTGGATGGCAGGAAAGCCTGCCCTGTCCGGCCTCGACTGGCGTTTCGACCTTGTGATCGTTTTGCCACATGCCCTGCCAATTCACCTTCGTGACAGGTGGCGCCCAGATTTTGCCTCAACCCCGTTCTAGGCACGGACCAGTAGAATCCTAACCAGAAGAGACCGGCCATGTTGAAACCCGCACTCCTCTCGCTTGCCCTCTGCGCGCCCGTTATCGCTTCAGGCTGTGTTGCCGCCGCTGTTGGCACAGGCACAGCCGTCGGTGTCGCCGCCGCGCAGGATCGGACAATGGGCGAAGCCGTCGATGACGCGACGACCTCCAATGAAATCAAGGCGAAGCTGCTCAACGAAGGCGGGCTTGGCGAAGTCGACGTGGAAGTTGCACAGGGCCTCGTCCTCCTCTCCGGACGCGTCTCCTCGCCCGAGCAGCGCGTACGTGCTGAAGACCTGGCCTGGAGCTCGACCCGGACACGCGATGTTGCCAACGAGATCGTCATTGAGCGCCCCGGCGGCTTTTTCACGAATGCCTCGGATGAACTCATCACGGCCCGCGTGCGGGCCTCCCTCGTCGGATCGAGCGAGGTCAAGAGCGTCAATTACAATATCGAGACCTATGGCGGCGTGGTCTACCTGATGGGGATTGCGCGCACGCAGTCCGAACTCAACGAAGCCACGCGCCGCGCCAGCATTGTCGGCGGCGTGCAACGCGTCGTCTCCTATGTCCGCGTGCGCGACACCGCCTATGAGACGGGCCGTGGCGTGCAGGATGATGGCGAACTGGCCGGCGGGCCGTCCAGCTGATCGGGACGCCGGCTAGCGGGCGGTGATCGTCTCACCGTCCGTTGTCTCCAGAAGCAGTTTCCCCGTCCTGTCGACACGCACGTCGGAGACGTTCTGCAACATGGAAATGAAACCCTGCTCCTGATCCATGAGCTGCGGGACGCAGGCCTTGCGCGTCAGGGCCAGCGGGCCGATGCTCAGTTCACCCTCTTCAAGCGTGTAACTGCCTGTATAGGCATTGCAGGACGCATTGCCTGACAGGCGGCCATCCTCGCTGAAATTGATCGTGACCCTGGAGGTGTGAAGCAGCGCCTCGCCACCCATGCGCGCAGCCAGCCATTCCCGGCCTGTCAGCTCGCTCTTGTCGACAACCGCAGCCCGGGTCGGCGCCAGTGCGATGACGTCGAGATCGGCATTTCCCGGCTGGAAATCGAACATGGCGGTTTCGGCATTCTCCCAGAGAACGTTGCCGCGCCCGTTGGTAATCTGGGCTTCAAGGCGCAGCGCGTCGGTTTCCAGCTCGATCCCGGCTCCCAGTTCGATCTCGAACGGGATCGGGACCTGCCGGCCATTCAGCGCGAAACTCCGCTCCGCGAAAGGCGCTTCCTGCTCAGCAGTCAGCCCTGCATCCCATATGGAAATCTTCACCATCGCATCCGCTGGCAGCGCAATGCGCTGGCGGTAAGAGAGTGCGCCCGTAACCGTCATGTTCTCCATCTCGGCAACGGTCTGGCCCGTGATTTCAGACTGTCCCGTCTGGCCGTCCTGTCCAGACACGGCCCCTCGCTCCGCGCTCTCGCAGGCAGCAATCGCCAGCCCGGCTGCTAGTGTCAGAAAGATACGCTTCATCGCGAAAGCTCCCAGCGCCAAATCACCTCAGGTCTTGGCGGCACTTTCTCATGCATCGTGGACAAAAGTACAGCCTTCACACTCTGCAATTACTATTACATTGCTTTTAATGTCCTTTCAGGATTCAGGGCTCGCAATTCTGTCTTGTCGCGCGCTTTTTCCGGCCTGATGGAACAGACATTCTCCGCCAATGGCTTATCAAGCCGCCCAATCGGTCTCATATAGGCCGCGCTATCATGTTCACAGGAGGCAAAATGAGCCTGCGTATCGCCATCCAGATGGACCCGCTGGAAGACGTCGACATCAACGGAGACACGACTTTCGCCCTGGCCGAAGCAGCCCAGGAGCGCGGCCATGAGCTGTTCGTCTACCAGCCCAAGCACCTGACATTCGACACAGACCGTCTTCTGGCCCGCGCCCGGCCGGCCAGGGTCCAGCGTGTCAGTGAAACGCCCGGCATTCTCGGCAGCGAAACCCTCCTCGACCTGGCTGAAGATGTCGATGTCGTCCTGATGCGCCAGGATCCGCCCTTTGACATGGCCTACATTACGGCCTGCCACCTGCTTGAACAGCTCAAGGGCCGCACGCTTGTCCTCAACGACCCGGAATTTGTCCGGTCCGGTCCAGAGAAGATCTTCCCGCTGCTCTTCCCGGAGATCGTACCCGACACCCTGATCTCGCGCGACCTCGGCGCGATCCTCGATTTCCGCGCCCGCCACAAGGACATCATCATAAAACCTCTCTATGGCAATGGCGGGGCTGGTGTCTTCCGGATGAAAGAGGACGATTCCAATTTCAGTTCGCTGATGGAAATGTTCCTCGAGCGCACGCGTGAACCCCTCATCGCCCAGGCCTTCCTGCCGGCCGTCTCAAACGGAGACAAGCGCGTCATCATTATTAACGGCGAACCTGTGGGCGCGATCAACCGCCGTCCCAAGAAAGGCGAAACACGCTCCAACATGCATGTTGGCGGCACAGCCGAGCCGGTCGAGCTGTCCGACACAGACCTTGAAATCTGCCGTGCCATCGGCCCGGAGCTCAAACGCCGCGGTCAGATTTTCGTCGGGATCGACATCATCGGCGACCGGCTGACCGAGGTAAACGTCACATCGCCGACCGGGATTCAGGAACTCAAGCGCTTTACAGGCATAGATGCAGCGGCCATCTTCTTGGATGTTGTGCAAGATATGGTTGCCAAGTCCTGAGTGGACAGACACCTTAGGGGTATGAACATGAAAGCTTTGACCTTTGCCTCAGTTCTCGCTGTCTCGATGGCGGGTGTCGCGTGTTCGCAGCAGGCTCAAGCGCCCGATGCAGCCGATGCTTCCGAAACAGCGAATGAGAACGCGCAACCGGAAACCAGCCAGTTCAACCTGCGCTACTCCACGGGTGACACACAGCCTGCCAGCAGCCCGGCCTCCTCAGGCCAGTTCAATCTGCGCGGACCGGACAGCACCCAGCAAAGCCCTGACGGGTTCCGGCTGCCGGAAGGTGCCGTGCGTGAGAACGCGTTGAACCAGGTACCGGAAGTCCAGACACCGAACTTCCCGGCACAGGAAGGCAGCAGCCCGGTTGAGCCCGAGCAGGATCCTGCCGAAACGCCGGATGATGATCTAATCCGGCTCGACTAGGCAGTTTTCCGGTTGAAACCGGAAATGGAAAATCGTTCTTTATTTGTTCCGGTGCCTGTGCTACGCCACTTGAAAAGGTGGGGTATCGCGGATGGTGGCCAGAATAACGACATTTGCCTTTGAAGGCATTGATGCAAAACCTGTCGACGTACAGGTCCAGATCACATCGGGCCAGCCCTTTTTCACGATTGTCGGCCTGCCTGACAAGGCCGTTGGCGAAAGCCGGGAACGTGTCCGCGCCGCCTTTTCGGCCATAGGGCTTGCCCTTCCTCCCAAGCGTATCACTGTCAATCTGGCCCCGGCCGACCTGCCCAAGGAGGGCAGCCATTATGACCTCGCCATCGCGCTGGCCATTCTGGCGGCTATGGGCGTCATAGCGCCCGATGCCCTCGACGGGCACGCTGCTATCGGTGAGATGTCACTCGATGGCAGCCTCGGCGAGACAGTTGGCGTCCTGCCCGCCGCAATGGCCGCCATTGCACTGGACCTGCGCCTCATCTGCCCTGAACCCAGCGGACCGGAAGCCGCCTGGGCCGGGGAAGGCGCCCTCGCCGCGCCCAGCCTGATCGCCATGATCAACCATTTCGCCGGGCGCAGCAGTCTCGTACCGCCCATCGCCGGTGAGCTAGACCCGCCGGGCGCGATGCCGGATCTCGCAGATGTGAAGGGTCAGGACGGGGCCAAGCGCGTCCTGGAGATCGCTGCGGCCGGGGGGCATAATCTCCTCTTCTGTGGCCCGCCGGGCTCAGGCAAGTCCATGCTCGCCCAGCGCCTGCCCGGCCTGCTGCCCCCGCTTTCGGCGACCGAACTTCTGGAGGTTTCGCAGATCCAGTCCGTCGCAGGCCTGCTTGAGCGTGGCCAGCTCTCCCGCCAGCGTCCGTTTCGCGCACCGCACCATTCTGCTTCGATGCCTGCCCTTGTCGGCGGCGGCATGAAGGCCCGGCCCGGTGAAGTCTCGCTGGCCCATCACGGCGTTCTCTTCCTGGACGAGCTTCCGGAGTTCCCGGCCCAGGTGCTCGACAGCCTCCGCCAGCCGCTGGAGGACGGTGCCGTCGTCATTTCACGGGCCAACCGCCATGTACGCTATCCCGCCCGCTTCCAGCTTGTGGCAGCCATGAACCCCTGCCGCTGCGGCGGCGGGCCCGGCACCGGGGCCTGCCGGCGCGGCCCGGCCTGTGCACGCAATTACCAGTCCCGTATCTCCGGGCCCTTCTTTGACCGGATCGACCTGTTCTTCGACACCCCGCCCGTCACCGCCATGGACCTGTCCCTGCCCGCTCCGACAGAAGGCAGCAAGGAAGCTGCCGCCCGCGTCGCCGGAGCGCGCGCTGTCCAGACCGAACGTTACGCCGATGCAGCCGACACGGGAGCTCGCCCTGTCAATGCCGATGCCCCGGCCCGCGACATCGCCACGATTGCCGCACCGGATGAACGGGCCGCAGCGCTGCTTTCGGATGCGGCTGCCCGGCTTGCCCTCTCGGCCCGTGCCTATCACCGCGTTCTCAAGGTCGCGCGCACGATCGCCGACCTTGATGGCAGTGACAGCGTGGCCCGCGTCCATGTTGCCGAAGCGTTGAGCTATCGCCGCCGCCTGCCGGATGAGCAGCCAGCCGGGGCGGCTACCGGTTCACTGGCGCAATAGGCGTCCTTATGCGGTCGCCAGCCGCTTCCGGCAGTTAAATGAATCGTCAGTCTTTCATGGCATAGAGGGGGCCATGACAGACCCGTCCGGCAAGCTCTCCCCCGAACAGGCCTTCCTGGCCGCGACAAGCCACGAGATCCGTACCCCGCTCAACGGCATTCTCGGCACTGTTTCCCTGTTGCTGGAAACCGATCTCGATCCGGCCCAGAAGGAGTATGCCGACGCCATCCGCCTGTCCGGCTCCCGGCTGCTCGACCTGCTCAACAACATCCTCGATTTTGCCCGCCTCGACACGGGCACCAGCGAGATCGAGCCTGAGCGCTTCCGGATTGCCGAACTGGCCCGTGAGGTCAGCGAACTGCTGGCCCCGCGGGCGCACAACAGCGGTATCGACCTTGGCGTCGTCATCCATTCAGGCGTTCCTGAAGAGGCTATCGCGGATGCCGGCAAGATCCGCCAGATCCTGTTCAACCTTGTCGGCAATGCCCTGAAATTCACTGAACAGGGCGGTGTCCTGATTGATGTGCGATATGTGAACGCAAAACTCCTCTTCCGTGTGTGCGACACGGGTCCCGGAATCAGCCGGGACGACCAGGACGGGCTTTTCGATGCCTTCCGGCAGACCTCTGCCGGCGATGCCCAGAAAGATGGCGGCGTCGGTCTCGGCCTCGCCATCGTCAAGAAACTTACGGAAATTCTCGGCGGATCGGTCTGGATCAACAGCCAGCCCGGCAATGGCACATGCTTCTTTGTTTCCATCCCCATCGAAGATGCCTCAGACGAAGCCATACCTTCCTCACAGCTGAACGAGCCCCGCCGGATCGTTCTGGCCGGCCTCGCTCCAGCCACGGCCCTGTCGGCCTGGGCGTCCCTCTCCCAGGCTGGTGCCCGCGCCCATATCGTAGAAAACGCCCAGCAGGCCCGCCAGGCCCGCCCGGATGTCATACTTGCCGCAGCAGACCTGCCCGAACGGTCACTGCGCGCCCTGATGCGTATTGCGCCGGTTCTTGTCGTGATGCGCCCCGAGGACCGCGGCCTGATGAGCCGCTTTCACGACATGGGTGCCGCCGGATGGCTGGTCCGCCCCCTCCGGCATAAATCCCTGACCGAGCGCGTCGAGCTCGCCGCACAGGGTAGCGCCGCCACCGATGACAGCGCCGAACCGGTCAATGGCGGGCGCGTTCTCATCGCAGACGACAATCCGGTAAACACGCTGATTGCACGCCGCGCCTTGGAATCGGCAGGGTTCTCGGTCAGTGTCGCGTCAACGGGCCGCGAAGCGGTCGATCTTTGCGAGAGCCTGGCGCCAGAGCTGGTTTTCATGGACTTGCGCATGCCGATCATGGATGGATACGACGCGATGAAGACAATGCGACGCGAAGGCATGGACATGCCGATCATCGCAATTTCGGCAGAAATCAATCCCGACATCGAACGCCGTGCACGTGCCTGCGGGGCCAGCGGCGTCGCTGCCAAACCGCTCAACGCAGACGCCTTGCGCCGCCTGGCTACCGACTGGACCCGCAAATCCTCGGGCGCGGCATGAGCGAGGTAGCCGGTGCGGCAGAGGGCAAGCGCAGCCTGAAAGAAACCCTGCGCCAGTTCGCCCAGCCCAAGATCGCCATGATGCTGGTGCTCGGCTTTACCGCCGGACTGCCTTTCCTCCTCTATTTCTCGACCCTGTCTGTCTGGCTCAAGGAAAGCCAGGTCGATGAGGCCCTGATCGGCTTCTTCTCATGGTTCGGGCTTGCCTACTCCTTCAAATTCGTCTGGGCCCCGCTTGTCGACCGGTTCGATCCGCCGGGCCTCGCCAGGATATTCGGGCGCCGCCGCGCCTGGATCTTTGTCGCCCAGATCGGCGTCGCGCTCGCCATGGTCGGCATTGGTTTCTCCAACCCGGCCGGCAGCCTTGCCGCCACCGCGCTTTTCTCCTTCCTGATGGCGTTCAGCTCCGCCACGCAGGACATCGGCATCGACGCATGGCGCATCGAGGCGGCTGCCAATGATGACGAGCAGGCCACGCTCGCCGCCGCCTACCAGTATGGTTACAAGGTCGGCATGGTGATCTCCGGCGGCGTCGCGCTGGTGATTGCTGGTGTCGCCAACTTCCCTGTCGCCTACTGGGCGATGGCCGCCACGATGGGGCTTGGCGCACTCGTCTTCGCGATCTGGGACCGCCGTTTCGGCATCCAGTCGGCCGCGGCTGCCGGTGTGCTCCTGCTCGGGATCGGCATGGCCTCGGCCTTCGGCTCGTTCGCGGGAATCTTCGAGGATGGCAATGTCTGGCACATTCTTCTGAGCGCCGTCAGCTGGCTGCTTTACACGATCTCTGCGTTCGCCGCGCTCGGCTTCGTCTATGCCGTTGTCCAGGCCCTGCGCGACCGCCCGGAAGGCTCGGAATTTTCCACCGGCGGGCTCCTGGTCGGCCTCGGCTTCGCGGTCGGCTGCTTCGCGCTCATCGCGCTCGTCGCCGCGCTGATCGGCTTCCTGCTTCCAAAGCTGCTGACACTTGCCGGGATCGAGATGTCGCGCGGCGATGTCGCCACGCTGGCGATCTATATCGCCGCCGCCCCGATCCTGCTGTGTGCGGTCTCCATCCCGTTCATCCGGCGCCTCAAGGCGGAGTCGCTGGCCAAGAAGAGCCCGGCGCTTGCGCCCTTCCTCGACTTTTTCTGGCGGCATGGCTGGATCGCGCTCCTGATCCTGCTCTTCGTCTCCTCCTACCGGCTCAGCGATATCGTCATGGGCGTGATGGCCAAGCCCGCCTACACCCATATGGGCTATTCGCCCGCAGACATCGGCGTCATCAGCGGCACTTACGGCCCGTGGATCATTTTTATTGGTGTGGCACTGGCGGGTGTTTCGGCCCTGAAATTCGGCCTGCGTACATCGCTCATCATCGGCGCGATCGTCTCGGTGCTCGGCAACCTGACCTTCTCCTGGCTGGTCATGCAACCTTCCGACACGCTGCTGCCGCTGTTCATCGCCGTAACGGCCGACAATATCGCCGGCGGTTTCGCGGGCACCGTCTTCGTCGCCTTCATGTCGACCATGGTGTCGAAATCATTTGCCGGGACCCAGTATGCGATCTTCAGCTCGATCTATTCGCTCGGGCCAAAACTCGTGGCCGGCACGTCCGGCGTCATGGTGACCGCGTTCAGCGGAGGCGCTGGCGATGAGGCGACGATCAGCGGCTATTCGACCTTCTTCCTGGTCGCCGCCATTCTCGGCACTCCAGCCATCCTGCTGTCCTGGTTCTCAACCCGCATGAAGCCGGACCGGGAGTCCGTCTTCGAACACGCACCCCCTGCCACGCCCGGTCAGGACAAGGCCTGACAGGTATTGAGGACGCCCTAGCCTATTCCGCCGGAACGTTGTGGACCAGCTTGTCGATGTCGAATGCGGCGAATGTCGCCAGGTTGACGATGTCCGAAACCGTTGCGCCAAGTGAGGCGATCTGCACCGGCTTTTCAAAGCCAAGCAGGATTGGCCCGATCACGGTTGCCCGGCTCATTGAGGTCAGCAGCTTCGTTGCAATCGCTGCCGAGTGAATGGCCGGCATGACGAGCACGTTGGCCGAATCCGTCAGGCGCGAGAACGGGTACATCATCTTGTGGTTCGGATTCATCGCCACATCGACGGAGATGTCGCCCTCATACTCGAAATCGACATCGTCACGCTCGTCCAGCATGGCAACGGCCTCACGGACCTTTTCCATCCGCTCGCCATACGGATTGCCGAAGGTCGAGTAGGAGACGAAAGCCACGCGCGGCGTGAAACCAAGACTGCTGACAGCGCTCGCCGCTTCCTCGGCAATGCCGACAAGCTCCTCTGCCACCGGCAACTCGGTGATGCTGGTATCAGCGATGAAGATCGTCTTGCCCTGGTTGACCACCATGGACATGCCGATGACCTGCTTGTCGTCGATCGGGTCGAGAACCGCCTGCACGTCCTTCAACGCAACATCGTAATTCCGCGTCACACCTGTCACCATCCCGTCGGCATCGCCGAATTTCAGCATGCAGGAGCCGAACACGTTGCGGTCCTGGTTGACGAGGCGCTGCACGTCGCGGCGCAGGAAGCCCTGCCGCTTCAGCCGGTCATAGAGGTAGTCGGTATATTCCGGATTGCGGTCGGACAGGCGCGCATTGATGATATCGAGCGAGCCTTCCGGCACGCCCATCTGCTGCATGGCGCGCGTGACCTGTTCTTCCCGCCCGATCAGGATCGGATGGCCGAGCCCCTGGTTCTTGAAGGAATAGGCGGCCCGCACGACGGACGGCTCCTCGCCCTCGGCAAAAACGATGCGCGGCTGTTTCTCACGCACGGCGGCCTGTACGCCCTGCAGGAAGGAGGCCGTCGGATCGAGACGGCGCGCCAGCATGCGGCGATACTCGTCCATGTCCGGGATCGGGGTGCGCGCGACGCCGGTATCCATCGCAGCCTGCGCCACGAAGGGCGGCACGAAGCTGATCAGGCGCGGGTCGAATGGTGTCGGAATGATATAATCCCGGCCAAATTGCGGCCGCGAGCCATGATAGGCGGCCGCGACTTCATCCGGCACGTCTTCCCGCGCAAGCTCTGCAAGCGCCTGTGCTGCGGCGACCTTCATCTCCTCATTGATGGAGCGGGCACGCACATCGAGCGCGCCACGGAAGATGTAAGGAAAGCCGAGAACATTGTTAACCTGGTTGGGATAGTCCGAGCGTCCCGTCGCGATGATCGCATCGTCACGCACGGCCTTGATGTCCTCCGGCGTGATTTCCGGGTCCGGATTGGCCATTGCGAAGATGATCGGATCCTTCGCCATGGCCTTGACCATGTCCTGGGTGACGGCACCGGCAATCGACAGGCCGAGAAGCACGTCCGCGCCCTCCATGGCTTCTGTCAGCGTGCGCTTTTCGGTCTTCACCGCAAAGGCGGACTTGAACTGGTCCATCTTGTCGGTGCGGCCTTCATAGACAACGCCGCTGGAGTCGCACATCAGGATGTTTTCAGCCTTCACGCCCAGATGACGGATCAGGCCCGCGCAGGAAAGCCCTGCTGCACCGGCCCCCGAAATCGCAACCTTGAGGTCGCCCAGCTCACGGCCCGTGATGTGGCAGGCATTGATCAGGCCGGCAGCTGCAATGATGGCCGTGCCATGCTGGTCGTCGTGGAAGACCGGAACATCGACTTCTTCCCGCAGGCGGCTCTCGATGATGAAGCAGTCCGGGCTGGCAATGTCTTCCAGGTTTATGCCGCCCCAGGTCTCACCGATATTGCGGACCGTGGTGATGAACTCCTCTGTGTCGGTCGTCGACACCTCGACATCGATGGAATCGACATCGGCAAAGCGCTTGAACAGGACCGACTTGCCTTCCATGACCGGCTTTGACGCCATCGCGCCGAGATTGCCGAGGCCGAGAATGGCCGTGCCGTTGGAAATGACGGCCACCATGTTGCCCTTGGAGGTGTACTCGAAAGCCAGATCCTCATTTTCGGCAATCGCCTTGACGGGAACGGCAACGCCCGGGCTGTAAGCCAGCGAGAGATCGCGCTGTGTCGACATTGGCTTGGTCGGCGCAACGGACAGTTTGCCGGGTTGGGGGTGACGGTGGAATTCGAGCGCTTCCTTGTCGGTGAATGTCGGGCGCTTTGACGTCATCGCGGTGAGCCTTCACGAGATTTTATTGTGGACCTTTACGGGAAACCTCTAAGCCGCTCCGCATGGGCCGACAACCCGCTGTGACGTGCTTATTTCCATTGCAGTACAGCTGTGCGAATCCGTTAATCATGCTTCTATGCCGGATACACAGATGAGCGCCACGCCCGCCAAGGCCCCCAGCCCTTTCATGGCCCAGTATCTCGACATCAAGTCGAGACATGAGGGCGCCCTGCTCTTTTTCCGCATGGGCGACTTCTACGAGCTGTTTTTCCAGGATGCCGTGCGCGCTGCGGAAATCCTCGACATCACCCTGACGGCCCGCGGCGAGTATCAGGGCGAATCCATTCCCATGGCAGGCGTGCCCTACCATTCCGCAGAGCCCTATCTCGCCCGCCTCATCAAGGCCGGAGAACGCGTTGCGGTCTGCGAACAGACAGAAAGCCCGGCCGAAGCGAAGAAGCGCGGCTCCAAGGCCATCGTGAACCGCGAAGTGGTGCGCATCGTCACACCCGGCACGATTACAGAGGACACGATCCTGCCGGCCCGCCGGGGGCAGGCGCTCGTTGCCATCGCCTTTGCCAGCGGCGGTGCAGATGCGGCCCTCGCCGCCTGCGATGTCTCGACCGGCGCATTCGAGATCCGAGACGTCGCCCCCGAAGCGCTTGGCGAACGCCTGTCGGCCCTGCCGGTCAGCGAACTGCTGGTGACGGAGGAGGATGAGGCCCGGCCACTCGTGCGCCAGGCCCTGTCGGCCATGCGCATCCCCGTCACGCCGCGCCCGAAACGCGCCGCCACTCCGGCTGAGGGCGAAGCTGCCCTGAAGGCCACCTACAAGGTCGCCGCACTGGATGCGTTCGGAGAGTTCTCGAAAGCCGGCTTGTCCGCAGCCGGCCTCCTGCTGGACTATCTCAGCCTGACCCAGGCTGGTGCCGACATCCGGCTGGACCCGCCGCGCCAGGCCAGCATCGCCCAGCGTCTCGCCATCGACCCGGCAACCCGCGCCAGTCTCGAAATCGACACCGCCATGCGCGGCGGCCGGGCCGGCACCCTGCTCGCCACGGTAGACCGCACCCTTACCGCTCCCGGCGCGCGCCTTCTGGCCGCCCGCCTGGCCGAACCGGAATGTGATGCCGCCACCATCTCGGCACGCCATGATGCTGTGGCCTTCTTCCTCAATGAACCCACACTCAACGCCGATATCCGCACGCGCCTGAAGGCCGTGCCGGACCTTGAGCGCGCACGCACCCGTATCCGGCTGGAACGCGGCGGCCCGCGAGACCTGAAATCCATCGGAGATGCGATAGCAGGCGGAGGCGCGATCGCAGCTGAACTTGCCCGCCAGACAACCGGGCTGCCGGCCCCGCTCGCCGAAGCCGCCCATGCGCTCGATGCCAGCCAGCAGCCCGCCCTTGAGAGCCTTGCACAGGATCTCAACACCGCGCTGGCCGAAGACCTGCCGACCCTTGCCCGCGACGGGGGCTTCATTGCTGAAGGCTGGGACGAGACCCTTGATGAGTTCCGCACGCTAAGGCGGGACTCCCGCCAGGTCATTGCCGCACTCCAGGCACGCTATGCCGAGGAAACCGGCATCGGCGCGCTGAAGATCAAGTTCAACAATGTACTCGGCTATTTCATTGATGTGCCCGCCCGCCACGGCGACGCGCTGATGAAGCCGCCCCATGCCGAGACCTTCATCCACCGCCAGACACTGGCCTCGAATATTCGCTTTTCCACCGCCGAGCTTTCAGATCTGGCCGGGCGCATTTCACGTGCAGAAGAGGCCTCGACCGCGCGCGAGCTGGACCTCTTCCGTGACCTCTGCGCCCGTGTGGAAAGCCAGTCTGCGGCCATTTCCGATGCCGCCCATGCACTCTCCATCATAGACGTCGCAGCGGCCTCGGCGGCCTGGGCCGAGGAGACAGGTGCCATCCGCCCTGAACTGGCCGAAGACCCCGTTTTCGAGACAGAAGGCCTGCGCCATCCAGTCGTCGAGGCCGCCCTGCGCAAGGAGGGTGAAGGCTTCACCGCGAACGATCTTTCCCTCGACGCCCGCGGCGAGGCGAATGCCCGGCTCGCCATCGTCACCGGCCCGAACATGGCGGGCAAGTCGACCTATCTGCGTCAGGCTTGCCTTGCCATCATACTGGCACAGGCCGGCCTGTTCGTGCCTGCGAACCATATGCGCATCGGGCTTGCTGACCGCATCTTCTCGCGCGTCGGGGCGTCCGATGACCTCTCGCGCGGGCGCTCCACCTTCATGGTGGAGATGGTGGAAACCGCCGCCATTCTCAGTCAGGCCACCGCCGACAGCTTTGTCATCCTGGATGAGGTTGGCCGCGGCACCTCGACCTATGACGGTCTCGCCATCGCCTGGGCAGCCGTCGAGCATCTGCACAACATCAACAGGTGCCGTGCACTGTTTGCCACCCATTACCATGAGCTGACCGGGCTTGCCGACGATCTTGCGCACGCCACCAATCTCAGCCTGCGCGCGAAGGAATGGAAGGATGAGCTTGTCTTCCTGCACGACGTCCAGCCCGGCCCGGCAGACCGCTCCTATGGCGTACAGGTCGCCCGGCTGGCGGGCCTTCCGGTCCGCGCCGTGCGCCGGGCCGAGCAGGTGCTCAAACGCCTTGAGGCCAAGCCCGGCGCGGTAGACGCCCTGCCGCTCTTTGCCGCTGTCGCAGAAGAGCCTGAAACCTTTACGGTAGAAGACACTGGCGAAGTGACCCGGCTGCTCGATACGCTCGACCCGGATGAGCTCAGCCCCCGCGAAGCGCTCGAGATGATCTACCGCCTCAAGAATGCCCGGGATGAGGCAGATCGCGACTCCGGCACCAAAACATCAGTGGACCGCAAGTCACAGAGCAGGAAATCTTGATTGCTTTCGTCCTGAATAGCCCCTCTTCTGTGCAGGCTATCAGTAACACCCGTGAGTTTCATGCCTGAGCTTGCTCTTCCTGAACCGGTACAGATCGCGCTTGTCCTGTCCCTGATCGGCCTTGTCTTTGTCGGCTTTGCCCGCGAAAAACTCCCCGCTGACGTTATCGCCCTGCTGGCCATGTCGGCGCTGCTCCTCTTCGGCGTGCTCAGCGTGGACGAAACCTTGTCGGTTTTCTCGAACGCCGCCCCCATTACGATCGGGGCGATGTTTGTCCTCTCCGCTGCGCTCGAACGCACAGGCGTCATCGGCGTAGCGGGCAACGCCATCGTACGCATGTCGAAGCGATGGGGGCCGCTCGCCGCCGTCGCAGCCCTGATGGCCACCGTAATCGGCCTGTCGGCATTCATGAACAATACGCCCATTGTTGTCATCCTTATCCCGGTCGCGATCCGGCTCTCGCAATCTGTCGGCACCGTGCCGTCAAAACTGCTGATCCCGCTTTCCTTCGCCTCGATCTTCGGGGGCATGACAACCCTGATTGGCACCTCTACAAACCTGCTGGTCGACGGCGTCGCGCAGGAGCGGGAGCTCGCCGCTTTCGGCATGTTCGAAATGTCAGGCGCAGCCCTCTGTCTGGCGCTCGCAGGTACGGTCTACATGGTGCTTGCGGGGCGCTGGCTGCTGCCGGAACGCGACTCGCTCGCTGCCCTGCTGCCTTCATCGAGCTCACGCCGTTTTGTCGCCCAGCTCCTGATCCCGGTGGATTCGGTCCTGGTCGGCAAGACCATCAAGGAGACCGGCTTCAGCCCGGAGAAAGGCTTCACGGTCATTGACGTGATGCGCGAGAACCGCTCCCGGCGCCATCAGCTCTCCACACTGACCCTGCAAGGGGGGGACCGGCTGGTTATCCGCTCGCCCGTCTCCGAAATGCTCTCCCTTCGCGAGGCGGGTGACGTCAATATCGGGTCCGGCTCGGGCAGTGCCCACGCCATTGAGCCGGTGCAGGCCACAGAGACACGCACCATGGAAGGCGTCGTCGGTCCGGAATCGCGCCTCATCGGACGCCCGATCATCGGCGCCGGCCTTGTGCGCCTCTATGGCGTCTATGCCATCGCGATCCACAGGCGCGGCGCAAATATCGGGACGGGGGAAAACATCCGCTTCGACACCGGCGACACCGTTCTCGTCGAAGGTCCGCCGGCCGGCCTGCGCCAGATGTTCGATGACGGCATGCTCTCCAATTTGACAGAGACGACGGAGCGCCCGATGCGGCGCGACAAGGCCCCCATCGCGGCAGGGGCGGTCGTCCTCGTCATGCTGCTCGCCGCGCTTGGCGTCATGCCGATTGCCGGGCTCGCCCTGATCGCCGCGGCCAGCGTCATCGCGCTTGGCTGTATCGACCATCAGGAAGCCTACAAGGCCATCCAGTGGGACATACTGATGCTGATTTTCGGTATGTTGGCGCTCGGCCAGGCCCTCGAAACCTCAGGCGCGGGCGAATTCCTCGTCAGCGGCATCGCCAGCCCGCTCGGCCACCTGCCCCCCATCGTCACGCTCGCGGCAGTCTATCTCATTACCTCGGCGCTGACCGAGTTCGTCAGCAACAATGCCACCGCCATCCTGATGACGCCCATCGCCATCGGCCTTGCTGCCACGCTCGGCGCGGATGCCCGGCCCTTCGTTGTCGCCGTGATGTTCGCCGCCAGCGCGAGCTTCGCGACCCCGATCGGCTACCAGACCAACACACTGGTCTATACCGCAGGCGGCTACAAATTCACCGACTTCACCAAGATCGGCCTGCCGCTGAACCTGCTGTTCTTCGCCGTCTCGATGCTGGTCATCCCGGCCTTCTGGCCGCTGGGGTAACACCGGACAGAAAAAAGGCCTCCACCCTGAGGATGGAGGCCTTTTCTTCCTGGTGACAGGGTTGCCTAGAACCCGTCGGCGTCGCCATCCTTGCGCATCTCCGTCGCCGCGATCCAGCCGCCGCTCTCGAAATCCTGCGCGATGGCCTGATAGCCGCCGCCATTGGCTTCACAGCATTCCACCGTATAGCCGCGGCGCTCCAGCTCGGCACGGGTTTCCGGCGGAATCCCGCTTTCCACATGGATGGTGCCCATCTCGTTCTCGCAGCCACTGCCCACATAATCATCGGTCGGTTCACAGCCACCCGTATGCTCCCAGCGGGCGGCATCGCCGGCCTCCTGAAGGCCCATGCCGAAGTCGATGAGGTTGAGGATAACCTGCGTATGGCCCTGCGGCTGCATCCCGCCGCCCATCAGGCCGAAACTCATCCACGGCCTGTACTCACAGCTGACATTGTTCTGCGGCAGTTCGCTTCTCTTCGGCATCCGCCCATTCTCTGAGAGGAAGTTCGTATAGAAGCTGTCGCACCGGCTCTCATCGACCTTGAAGGCAAAGGCCGGGATGATCGTATGGAACGGGCGTTTGCCCGGCTCGAAGACGTTGGGGTGTTCCGGGTCGAGCGAGAAGAGCTGGCCGCGGTCCTGGAACATGAAGCCCAGCCCGTCCGCGACAAGGCCGGAGCCCATGCCGCGATAGTTCGACTGGATCAGCGAGACCATCATGCCGCTATTGTCGGTCACGGTAAGATAGGTCGTGTCGCCATCTTCCAGCTTCGCATCGGCGGCAAAGTCCATGCCCGGCTCGACCGTCTGCATGGGATTGTTGATGTCGATCAGTTTTGCCCGCTCCTCGGCATAGCCCTCGCGGATGAAGTCCTGCGGATCAATGCCGCTGAACTCCGGATCGGCATAGCCCTTGGCGCGGTCGGCAAAGGCGAGGCGCTTGGCCTCGACCTGCGCAGCGATGCTGTCCGGGCTGCCATAACCCATGCTTTTCAGGTCGAAGCCTTCCAGCATCTGGAGCATCTGGAGCGCGGCAACACCTTGCGTATTCGGCGGCAGCTCACAGACCCGCGCCTCACGGTAATCGGCGCAGACCGGGTCCACCCAGTTGCCCTCGTGCGCGGCGAAGTCCTCATAACGCAGATAGCCGCCAATGCGCTCGAAGTAGGCGTCCATCGTCTCTGCTATGGCGCCCTTGTAGAAAGCGTCGCGGCCTTCCTCGCCAATTGTTTCAAGCGTGTTGGCAAGGTCGGGATTCTTGAACAGCGTGCCTTCCTTCGGCGTCGGCGAGAAATAGGTCTCGGTCGCGTTTCCGAATTCCTCGATCATGCCGCTCTCGGCGTATTGCGGAAAATTCTCAGCGCTGCGGCCCCAATAGTAAGCAATGACCTCCGGGATCGGCGCCCCTTCACGGGCATATTTTACGGCCGGGGCGACAAGGTCGCTGACAGGCGTCGTGCCGAAACGCTCATGCAGGGCAAACCAGCCATCGACAGTGCCCGGCACGGTCACGGGCGCAGCGCCATAGGGCGGAATTTCCTCGCCATCCATGAACTCGTCAGCTGCCGCCTGCATGTCTTCCAGCGTCGCCCCCATGGCAGAGCGGCCAGAGCCATTATAGCCATAGAGCTGCCCGGTGTCCGGATCCCAGACAATCGCGAACAGGTCCCCGCCAATGCCGTTGCCCGTCGGTTCGACGAGGCCCAGCATGGCATTGGCCGCAATGGCGGCATCGACCGCATTGCCACCGCCCTTCATCACGTCCAGCGCCGTCTGTGTGGCCAGGGGGTGGGCCGTAGCGGCGGCTGCATTCGGGGCGATCACTGCCGAACGCACACTGAAGTCGCGTCCCGAAGGCATACGGTCACCCGGGCCGGGCTGGCTCATTTCGAACGGCGTGTCGGCGGGCGTTTCCGCCGGTGCAGTATCGTTGCCCGTTTGCGCGCTGGCAGTGGCCATCAGGCCTGCCGCCAGTCCACTGAACAGGCCTGCACGAATGGCTGGTCTGGTTTTCATCACTGGTTACTCCCTATCGACGCCGATAATTTAATCCCTTATGCCACGCCAGACTTGCGGTTATGACCGCGAAAGGCAAGCAGGACTGGAAGACGGAAAACACCATGGCATATGAAACGCTTCTGACCGAAGTCGATGACGCCATCGCGATCGTCACGCTCAACAGACCAAAAGCGATGAACGCTTTCAACAATGAGCTCATGGATGAGCTGACGGACGCGCTGGAACGCTTCGACAATGACGCCTCTATCGGCTGCATCGTCATTACCGGCTCCAAGAAAGCCTTCGCGGCGGGCGCCGACATCAAGGAAATGCGCGACCAGTCCTATCTGGACGCCTATTATGCAGACTTCATCACGAAGAACTGGGAACGTGCCTCCCGGATGCGCAAACCCGTCATCGCGGCAGTTTCCGGCTATGCCCTCGGCGGCGGCTGTGAACTCGCCATGATGTGCGATTTCATCCTCGCCGCAGAAAACGCGAAATTCGGCCAGCCGGAAATTACCATCGGTGTTTCACCGGGGGCCGGCGGCACACAGCGCCTCACACGTTTTGCCGGCAAGTCCAAGGCCATGGAAATGTGCCTGACGGGCCGCATGATGGATGCTGCTGAAGCCGAGCGCTGCGGGCTCGTTTCGCGCGTCGTGCCGACAGACGATCTCGTCGAGGAGGCCAAGACGGTCGCCCGCAAGGTCGCCTCAATGCCGCGCGCAGCCTCGATGCTCACCAAGGAAATGGTCAACGCCGCCTATGAGACCACGCTCAGCCAGGGCGTGATGTTCGAGCGGCGTCTCTTCCATTCCCTCTTCTCGACCGAAGACCAGAAAGAGGGCATGGAAGCCTTCATCGAGAAGCGCGAACCGCATTTCAACAACCGCTAGGACGGTTCAGGACAAACATGGCGGCGCTTTCTACATATGGCGCCGCTGCTTCCGGTTGACGCCGCACGGGCGTTTGGGTATGTCCGCCGCTTGCGTCCGACCGGACACTCAGGAGTTATTGATGGCGAATACACGCTCAGCCAAGAAAATGGTGCGCAAGATTGCGCGCCGCACGGAAGTCAACACCGCGCGCCGTTCGCGCATGCGCCGCTTCATCCGCAAGGTTGAGGAAGCGATCGCATCAGGCGACCAGAAAGCCGCAGCCGAGGCCTTCAAGCAGGCCCAGCCGGAGATCATGCGCGCGTCGCAGAAGGGTGTCCTGCACAAGAACACCTCTGCACGGAAGATTTCGCGCCTCTCTTCGCGCATCAAGGCGATGGGCTAGAGGCCAGACCGGACACGGTTACAAATCTGCAATAATGCAAGGCCCGCATGGTTCGCTATGCGGGCTTTTTCTATGTCCTTGTAACTGCAACAGAAGGCCAAAACTCGCGCAAAAAAATGCCGATTTTCACAGGCTTTTGACCCCCTGAAAGTTGACAGAACATTGCCTGAACAAATACGTCTTTGATTCTTCGCGAGTCAAAATTTTCAGCTTTTGTTAAAATTTTTTCGCGCTGAATCAAAAGCGTTTTTCTCCTGTCACAGGAGTTTCAAGCCGCTTTCTCATCTGCTTCCCGAAAAACGCAGCTAGACAGGCTCAGAAAGGCTATGTTTTAGTATTTTCCATCGACGGAAAATAATCTCTGTGCCGCGTATTTTTTGGTAACGGATCTGCGGGATCCGAACAGGGATGGTGTGTCTGATCGGCAGTGGAGTTTGGAACCGAAAACACAGGAAAGGGGAAGTTCCTATGGGGCGCCAAGAAGAATCTGGCCGTTGGGATGAAAACAAAGTCATGGACACAAGCACTGTCCAGGAGGGGAGCGACATACACCGCGGACGTGAGATCTGGAAAACCGTACTTCACGATACGCGTGTCCGCATACCGGCTGAGGATTTCGATAAATGGATATCGGACCTTCGCTTTGTCGCGGAAGTTGATGATGTCGTCCTGGTTGCTGCACGCGACCAGCTCTCCTTCGACCGCATCAACAGCAATCACAGACCCCTGCTCAAACGCATCTGGCGAAAGTCCGATCCGAAAGGCCGCGCCCTGAAGATCGCATGCTGGAAGGACATTCCCGCCAGCACACGCGACCTGGTCCAGAACCCCTGGGCCGGTGAGACGCAGCGCCGCCCCGCCGCCCCGCCCGCGCCGGCAGAAACGAAGGCCGCTACCGCCGTGCCAGGCATGACCTTCTCCAACCTGGTCACAGGCGACACCAACAAGCGCGCTGTCCGGCTCGCCCAGGAAATCGCCGAGGGTGGCAAGCGCGGCGCGAATGTCTCGCTCATCTATGGCCGCCAGGGCACCGGCAAGACCCATATTTTGCGTGCAATTGAGAACGCTATCGTGCACCTCGATGACGGCCGCCGGGTCACCTACATGACCGCGGAAGAATTCGTCACGGCTTACATCGATGGCGCGATGGCGCGCGATACGCGCAACCTCAAGACCTGGGTGCGCAACAATGACCTCCTCCTGATTGACGACCTGCAGTGGATTGCCGGCAAGCAGAAGACCGATGACGCCTTCTTTGCCACGATCCGCTCCGTCACCAAGGAAGGCGGCCGCGTTGTCCTCACTGCCGATGAAGCCCCGGGTGACCTGAAAGGTTTCTCGCAGCGTATGCGCGGCGAGATCATGGGCGCTGCGGCAAGCGAAGTCGGCCTGCCCGACCAGGAAATGCGCCGCGAGATCGTACGTCTTCACGCTGCGATGATCCGGGAAGACCAGCCCAACTTCGAGCTCTCGGAAGAGATGATCGAGAAGGTCGTCACCGCCGTGCGCGGCCCCGGCCGGGAACTGTGCGGTGTCCTCTGGAGCCTCCAGACCGAGACCGGCTATGGCGAAGTCGAGCCGGACATGGACATGCTGGTCACGGTGCTGCGGCGTCAGCAGGGCGAATACCAGGCCCCGTCGCTCGACAATATCAAGCGCGCCACGATGCGCGTCTTCGGCCTGACCAAGACCGAGATCGAGAGCGCCAGCAAGTCCCGCTCGATCTGCCATCCACGCCAGATCGCGATGTATCTCTGTCGGGAAATGACCGACAAGTCCTACCCGCAGATCGCGCGTGCCTTCTCCAAGAAGGACCATACGACCGTGCTACATGCATGGCGCAAGGTTAAGGATGGCATGCAGGCCGATCCGGACATGATCCGCGACGTTGAACGCGTGCGTGAGCTCGTGTTCGAGATCCAGGCCGAAGGAAACGCATGAATCGTAAAGATTCTCGCCTTCGGGAAGCGCTCGGGGGCTTGCATTTTGGCTGATTTTGACAAGGGTATCCGGCCCGCTTCTTCAAGGGAGCGGGCCGATTCGCATCTGCGGGCCGGAGATAGGTTAAACGCAGGAAGGTGAGCGCCGCGAACACGCGCCTCAA
This sequence comes from Henriciella sp., assembly GCF_029936995.1. Lineage (GTDB taxonomy): Bacteria > Pseudomonadota > Alphaproteobacteria > Caulobacterales > Hyphomonadaceae > Henriciella. The sequence goes on along the minus strand of NZ_JAPYRE010000006.1, from coordinate 24,049 downwards.
AAAATAGGCTGATTGATGAAGCTGACGATCGAGAGAAGTGACCTCCTCAACGCCCTGTCGCACGTGCAGAACGTCGTCGAGCGGCGCAACACGATTCCGATCCTCTCCAACGTGCTTATGGAGGCGAAAGGCAGTGAAGTGACCTTCGTCGCCACCGACCTCGACATCGAGGCGGTCGACAGCGCGGACGCCACGATTGCCACCGAGGGCGCGATCACCGCACCGGCCGGCACCCTGTTCGACGTCGTTCGCAAGCTGCCATCAGGCTCTGATGTCGAGCTTGAGCTCAACCCGGAAAACCGGCGCCTCTCGATCCGTTCAGGCCGCTCGCAGTTCGCCCTGCCGACGCTGCCGTCCACCGATTTCCAGACGATGACGGGCGACGATTCCGCCATCCAGTTCGATGTCGCCGCCGCCGATCTGCGCCGCCTGATCGACAAGACCCGTTTTGCCATCTCGACCGAGGAAACCCGTTACTATCTGAACGGTGTCTACCTGCATGTCGGTGACGGAGATGGTGGCCAGAAAGTCCTGCGCGCGGTCGCGACAGACGGCCACCGCCTGGCCCTGGCCGATACCGAAGCCCCAAGCGGCTCTGACGGCCTCGAAGGCGTCATCGTCCCACGCAAGGCTATCGGCGAGGTCCGCCGCCTGATCGACCAGGTCGACGGCGATGTCTCCATCGGCGTCTCCGAGACCAAGATCGTGTTCCGCGCAGGGCGCGCCGTGCTTACCTCGAAGCTGATCGACGGCTCATTCCCGGACTATGCCCGCGTCATCCCGAAGGGCAACGAGAAGCGCCTCATCATCGACAACAAGTCCTTCGAGGCCGCCGTCGACCGCGTCTCCACCGTCTCGGCGGAACGTTCGCGTTCGGTGAAGCTCTCGATCAGCGAAGGCAGGGTCATCCTCGCGGTCAATTCCGCAGAGACCGGCCACGGCCATGAAGAGATCGAGTGCGACTATGGCGACGACGAGATGGAGATCGGCTTCAACGCCAAGTACCTGCTCGACGTCACTGCCCAGATCGAGGCCGAAGACGCCGAGTTCATGCTGAACGATCCGGCTTCGCCCGCCCTCATCCTCGATCCGGGCGATGCAGGTGCCCGCTATGTGCTGATGCCGCTTCGGGTTTGATGAAACCGAACCGGAGAATTTTCGTCGCAGGTACGGCAGCTCTCGGAGCCTTCTCCACATTTGCGGCCAGGGCGCAGCAAGGAGGAACAGACATGCATGGTCTCATCGGAAAAATGACGGCGGTCGAAGGCGGCAGGGACGATCTGATCGCCATCCTGATTGCAGGCATGCAAGATATGCCGGGATGTCTGAGCTATGTCGTCGCCAGGGATCCGGGTGACGATGTCACGATCTGGGTAACCGAGGTCTGGCAGGACGAGGCCAGCCACAAGGCCAGCCTCTCGCTCCCTGCCGTACAGGCCGCGATCCAGAAGGGACGGCCACTCATTGCCGGGATGGAAAACATCGCGACAACACAGCCCGTTGGAGGCCACGGCCTGCCCGTGGAGGAGAACTAGTCCGTCCCTTTCATCAGGATGAGGCGTAAGCCAATGACCGCCCTCACCCGCCTGCGCCTGAAAGACTTCCGCAATTACGAGACGCTCGGCCTCGATCTCGATGGTCGGCATGTCTGCCTGTACGGGCCCAATGGCGCGGGCAAGACCAACCTGCTGGAAGCCGTCTCCCAGCTCGGTCCCGGACGCGGCCTGCGCAGCGCCACCCTCGCCGACCTCACCCGTCACGGCGCAGGGACCGGCTGGACCGTCGGCGCCACGATAGATGACCGCCGCATCGGCGTCGGGCTGGAAACTGACGGCACCACCTCCAAGCGCGTGGTCCGCATCGACGGTGCGCCCTCGCAGGCGTCCGACCTTGCCGAACTGGTCCGCATTGTCTGGCTGACGCCCGCGATGGACGGTGTCTTCAGGGGCGGCGCGTCGGACCGCAGGCGCTTTTTCGACCGGCAGGTCATGGCGCATATCCCGGCCCACGGCACAGCGGCGGCGCGCTATGAGCGGGCCATGCGCGAGCGCAACGCGCTGCTCGAGCGCGGCCATGTCGACCCGGCCTGGGCCGACGCCATCGAGACACGCATGGCCGAAGCCGGGACTGAAATCGCCATCAATCGCGCCACCGTGCTCGACAGCCTTCAGGCCGCCGTCAATGCCCGCCCGGAGGGCTATTTCCCGAAAGGTGACCTCTCCCTCCAAGGCGAGGCAGAAGCCGCAGCAGCTGCGGGCGATGACTTCAAGACCATCTTCGAACGTCTCAGCGAAACCTATCGCACAGGCCGGCGCCGCGACATGGCCGCCGGGCGCACGCTCACCGGCCCGCACCGCACAGACCTTGCCGTCATCCACCGCCCGACCGGCATGCCCGCCGCCGACGCCTCGACCGGCCAGCAGAAAGCCCTCCTGATCGGGCTCATCCTCGCCTCAGCCGCGGCACTGGCAGAAAACGGCGACGGTCCGTCCCCCATCCTGCTGCTTGACGAAGCCGCCGCCCATCTCGACGCAGACCGGCGCGCCGCCCTGTTTGACGAACTCACAGCCCTCGGGGGACAGGCCTGGCTCACCGGCACGGAGAGCTTTCTTTTCGAGGCGTTCGGCGACCGCGCCCAGCGTTTCGATATCCGGGACGGCGAAGCCATAGCTGGATAGACCTGCATCCGTGGCATCACCGGAGAGAGGTTGTACGCCTCACCCTCCTGCATGACGCCGGGGGACCCGCGCATGAAACGCCCATCTGCGCTATACTCATGGAAAAATCACATGGGAGGATCAGATGGCTGACGACCAGAAAATGTCATCCGTGCCGCAAAGCATATTCCAGACCTCCGCCTATGACCCGGCAGGCCGCGAGGATCCGCACACCCCGCTGAAGGCCCTACGGCAGCGCTGTCCCGTCATGCGCGATGAGCAGGCCCAGACATGGTTTCTCACCCGCTACAGCGACATCCGAGAGACAGTGAACGACCGCAGTTTCGTGCGCTATCCCGCCAAGGCCGAACCCGGTTCGCTCGCGCATCGCTTCGTGGATGATGATGGCCGGATCGACGAGCCATCCATCCTGTTTCTGGACGATCCGGACCATTCGCGTATCCGCCTGCCACTGGCCAGGGCCTTCTATGCCCGTATCCAGAAGATGAAGCCCCAGATCGAGGCGATCATTGACGGCATCATCGCCGACGCGCCCGCCAGGGGATCATTCGACCTGATGGCGGAAATCGCCGTGCCGATCCCGGTTCTCGTCATCGCCCGTATCCTCGGGGTCGATGAAAACCGCCTGTCGGATTTCCGTGACTGGTCCGAAGGAGCGATCCTGTCGCTCAATCCGCTCCGCACGGAAGAAGAGACCGCGCACATGCGCGCCTCGTCCGACGCGCTGAACGGCTATTTCCGCGAGCTGATGGAAGCCCGCCGGCAGGTCCCGCAGGACGATCTCATCAGCGACATGGTAACCCTCCAGGCCTCGGGCGAAGCCGATCTCGATGACGAGGAGCTGCGCCGCAACCTCCAGGCATTGCTCATTGGCGGCAACCTCACCACGACGGACCTTATCGGCAATGGCGTCTGGCTGTTTCTCACCCATCCCGGTCAACTCGCCGCCCTCAAGGCCGATCCGGACCTTGCCGGGCAGGCGGTCGAGGAAGTGCTGCGCTATGAGGCGCCGGTCTCGGCCACTTCCCGTATCGTGCCTGAGGACCGCGAAGTCGGCGGCTGCCCGATGAAGGCCCGTCAGACTGTTTTCTGCTCGCTTGCCGGGGCCAATCGCGACGAAGCCGTCTTCGATGAGGCCGATACGTTCGACATCACTGTGAAGCGCCCCTCGCACGTCGCCTTCGGCGGTGGACCGCATATCTGCATCGGCGCGCCCCTGGCCCGGATCGAGGCCCGGCGGGTCTATCTCAGACTGTTCGAGCGCTATCCAGACATGGCGCTTTCAGACGTTCCGCTTGTATGGCGCACCCTGCCCTTCTTCCGGGGCCTTGAGACCCTGCATGTAGACGTCTAAGTCTTTTTTCGCGCCCGGATGGGCCCGGCGCGGGAGCCAAGGGGTAAACCGTCATGACAGGTGCGGTCAGCGATCATTATAACCGGCCGGACCTGCTGGCACGTATCGAGAAAGCGCTCGGCGAAGCCGGCAAGAGCCCCGACACTGCGACGCTGGAAGACCTTGCCCCGCATGACGAGTTTCACATTGGCGGGCGCAGCGCGACGGCGAAGCTGATGCCCGCACTCGGGCTGGAGGAGGGCTGGCGCTGCCTCGATGTCGGCTGCGCCACAGGCGGGGTGTCACGCTATGCCGCCCACACCTATGGCTGTCATGTCGAGGGCGTCGACCTCACCGGCAGCTTCATCGAGACTGGCAAGACAATCAATTCCTGGCTGGGCCTCACCCGGTACATCACCCTGCACCGGGAAAGCGCGCTCGACATGCCGTTCGATGACCAGCACTTCGATGCCGCCTGGATGTTTCATGTCTGCATGAACATCGAGCAGAAACGCGAACTCTTCGCTGAAGTCTTCCGTGTGCTGAAGCCCGGTGCGCGCTTCCTTGTCTATGACATCATGCGCGGCGAGGACGCAGACACACCGCTCACCTTCCCCCTGCCCTGGGCCGGGCGTCAGGAGATCAGCTGCGTGCGCCCAATTGAGCGCTATGAGGAGCATATCGAGGCGGCCGGTTTCGCCATAGAGCGCAGCCATCCGCGCGATGACATCGCTTCCGCTTTCTTCGAGCGCGTCGCCGCTGCTGATCCCGCTGGCCCGATGCGCCCGACCGGGCCGGGCCGTGAGGCGGTTGAAAACCTGATGGAAATGTACCGTACCGGCCGCATCATGCCGGTCGAGATCCTCTGCCGCCGCCCAACGCTCAACGGTGCCGGCTGACATCAACAGCGCTTGCGCGCAGAACAGGAAAACCACCTTGCCCAATCACATCAAGACAGACCTCACCGATTACGTCCTGACCCTCACCATCAACCGGCCGGAGCGCAAGAACGCACTCACCCAGGAGATGTACGGCCTGATGGCCGACGCAATCGAAGGCGCGAATGACGACAGGTCCATACGGGCCATCGTCATCACCGGCGAGGGCGACCTGTTCACCGCCGGCAATGATCTCGGGGACTTTGCGAGTGATGACGAACGCAAGACCGGCAAGCCGCCCGTCACACGCTTCCTCGAAGCCATCATGAATGCCGAGACACCCCTGATCGCGGCGGTCAATGGCCCGGCCATCGGCGTCGGCCTGACCATGCTCCTGCACTGTGACATCGCCTATGCCGCCGACACCGCGGACTTCCGCGCCCCGTTCACCCAGCTCGGCCTTGTGCCCGAAGCCGCCTCATCGCTCCTGCTACCGCAGACGGTCGGCAATTCGATGGCGAACGAGATCCTGCTCGCCGGGCGCATCGTGACCGCGCCGGAAGCGCTCGCCTGCGGCCTGGTCTCGCGCGTCCTTGCCAAGGCCGGTCTCCTCTCTGCCGCGCAGGAAACAGCCGCCCGCATCGCCGCCTCGGCACCGGCTGCCATCATGAAATCCAAGCAGCTTATCCGGGGCAATCGCGAGGCCGTCGCCGCGCGTATGGCGGCCGAAGGCAAGGTCTTTGCCGAACAGCTCAAATCGCCCGAATTCGCCGAAGCCGCCGCCGCATTTGCCGAAAAGCGCAAGCCTGTCTTCAAGGACTAGGCAGACCGCCCGGAAAAGCTGCATGCCATACCCTGTAAAACCTTGTATAATAAAGGTTTTACAGGGGCGCAAAACACGCCGCAAAACACAGCCCGTTATTTTCCTTTTGCCCCCGATTCCTCTATATTTGAGGGGTACTGTGACGAATCACACGAGGCAGGCGGAAAAACATGGCCGAAACAGCTGACAACATGCCCGAATACGGTGCCGATTCCATCAAGGTCCTGAAGGGCCTGGAGGCGGTTCGCAAGCGCCCCGGCATGTATATCGGCGACACCGATGACGGCTCCGGTCTCCACCACATGATCTATGAGGTCGTCGACAATGCGATCGACGAGGCGCTGGCCGGCCATGCCGATGAAGTGACCGTCTCGCTGCACCCGGACGGCTCTGCCGAGATCACCGACAATGGCCGCGGCATCCCGGTCGAGACCCACAAGGAAGAAGGTGTCTCTGCCGCCGAGGTCATCATGACCCAGCTGCACGCGGGCGGGAAGTTCGACCAGAACTCCTACAAGGTCTCCGGCGGCCTGCACGGGGTTGGCGTCTCCGTCGTGAACGCCCTTTCGGACTGGCTGGAGCTGCGCATCCACCGCGCCGGCAAGGAGCACTATGTCCGATTCATCGAGGGCGGTCAGGTCGAGGCCCCGCTGAAGGAGGTCGGCGACAGCCCGAAGCGCGACAATGGCGAGCCCTATACCGGCACGGCCCTGCGCTTCCTCGCCTCCGGCGAAACCTTCACCATGACCGAGTATGACCGCAAGACGCTGGAACACCGTCTGCGCGAGCTCGCCTTCCTCAACTCGGGTGTCCGTATCGTCTTCCGCGACCTGCGCGGGCCGGAGCCCTATGAGGCGGTGCTCGAATATGAAGGCGGCGTCAAAGCCTTCGTCGAGCACCTCAACCGCCAGCGCACCGCGCTCACGCCCGACACGATCTACGCCGTGGCCGAACGTGACGGCATCACGGTCGAGGCCGCCATGGCCTGGACCGACAGCTATCACGAGACCGTGCTCTGCTTCACCAACAACATCCCGCAGCGCGATGGCGGCACCCACCTTGCCGGCTTCCGCGGCGCGCTGACGCGCATCATCAACAAGTATGCGGGCGAGACCGGGATCGCGAAGAAGGAGAAGGTCGACATCTCCGGCGATGACGCCCGCGAGGGGCTGACCTGCGTGCTCTCGGTGAAAGTGCCGGACCCGAAATTCTCCTCCCAGACCAAGGACAAGCTCGTCTCCTCCGAGGTGCGCCCCGTGGTCGAGAGCCTGATGGGCGAGAAGCTGTCTGAATGGTTCGAGGAGAACCCCAAGGACGCCGCCAACATCATGCAGAAGATCGTCGAGGCGGCGGCCGCACGTGAAGCCGCCCGCAAGGCGCGCGAGCTTACCCGCCGCAAGACCGCGCTCGACATCACGTCGCTCCCCGGCAAGCTCGCCGACTGCCAGGAGAAGGATCCCTCCAAGTCCGAGCTTTTCATCGTCGAGGGGGACTCTGCCGGCGGCTCGGCCAAACAGGGCCGCGACCGCTCCAACCAGGCCATCCTTCCGCTCCGCGGCAAGATCCTCAACGTGGAACGCGCGCGCTTCGACAAGATGCTGAGCTCAGACCAGGTCGGCACGCTGATCATGGCCCTCGGCGCGGGTATCGGGCGCGACGAGTTCGACATGAACAAGCTGCGCTACCACAAGATCATCATCATGACCGACGCCGATGTCGACGGCGCCCACATCCGCACGCTGCTGCTCACCTTCTTCTACCGCCAGATGCCGGAAATCATCGAGCAGGGCTATCTCTACATCGCCCAGCCGCCGCTCTACAAAGTCTCGCGCGGGCGTTCGGAGCGCTACCTCAAGGACGATATCGAGATGGACAACTATCTCATCCATGAGGGCACGACCGGCGAGACGCTGATCCTGTCAGACGGCACACAGATCGCCGCGGAAGACCTGCGCGAAAGCGTGCGCAAGGCCGCCAGCTTCAAGCAGGCCCTGTGGCGCCTCTCGCTGCGCGCCCCCGGCCACATCGTCGAACAGGCCGCCATTGCAGGCGCGCTCGGCCCGGAGGCCGGCGACGCACAAGCGCAGAAGACCGCCGAACGCCTCAACATCCTTGCCGAGGAAGGCGAAGACAGCTGGGAAGGCTTCTTCGAGGACGGCAACCTGACCCTGCGCCGCGAGGTCCGCTCGGTCGAGGAGAAGGCCGTGCTCGACAAGGCCCTGCTGTCGAGCCAGGACGCCATCCGCCTCAACCACCAGGCCGACGAGATCCGCGCGCTCTATGAGGAGCCCTCCATCCTGCGCAATGACAAGGCAGGCGAAGTCACCGTGCACGGCCCGATCAGCCTGTTCGAGGCCGTCCTCGCCGCCGGGCGCAAGGGTCTCAAGATCCAGCGCTACAAGGGCCTTGGCGAAATGAACGCCGACCAGCTCTGGGAAACCACGCTGGACGAGAACGCCCGCACCCTGCTGCAGGTCAAAGTGGCCCACGCCGACGACGCCGACGACATGTTCACCCGCCTCATGGGCGACATCGTCGAACCCCGCCGCGAATTCATCCAGGAAAACGCACTGGAAGCGGAGGTGGATGTGTGAGGCGGATATCTTGAGGCACCAAACTCCTGCCGGACTTAGCCAACGGTAATGACGACCTTTTTCGAGTCGAACTTAGATACTCATCGTCACTCGATTGAGCAGGAGACGGCCATAAAAACTACCGAACTTAAATCCGACGCAATCAGTAGCGGCTTCATAGACAACTCTAGGTACTGGTTAGAATTCGAAAGAGTTCTAGCCGAGTCGGTAGCGAAATACGGCGACGAACTCGAAGATGAGCTTCTCCGATACGAAGCAAATCATACTCCGATCAGGCTTATGGACTTTGACTTGGCATCTAATTCGATTGATGTCTTTTCTGATTGGTGCAGCCATCACTACGAGGAGCAAAGAAAAAATCGATACAGCCACAACTCGTCAGAAATAGTGCCGTTTGGCGACGGACGTTTTCACAGAGCTTGTTCACAAGCAAAACATCGTATTTCTGGCCGGAAATCAGAATTTAAATCCAAGCGGTCTTTTTGGAAATGGGCTATAGGTGATTTACGACACCGGATTTGGTCTGGGCTATTAGTTTTAGCCGGGTCGGTACTTTATGCTCTACTCAGCTTTCTGACCTCGTTACTGTAGCTAGTGAAGCTAATTCAGTAAACTCACCTTCACGCCGAATGGCCCACCGAGCCATTCGGCCACAGCCAGCCTGTTTCGATCTGTTTCAGGCGGTCAAGGCTGCCGCAGGCACGGCGAAGCCGCTTGGGCCTTGAGGGGCTGAAACAGATCGGACACACCCGCCCTGAAATCCCCACCCCCGCTCATCCCGGCGAAGGCCGGGATCTCGGGCAGTAAAAGCTCCGGACCAAGTCTCATGGAGACCCCGGCCTTCGCCGGGGGGTATAGTGATGTCCGGTAGAAAATATTGCGCTCATCAGGCGAGCGATACTGAAAGCTCCTCGATCATGATCGATGTGACATCTAGTGGTTTCACCGTTCAATGAGCCAATGAGGCGGGCTAATTTGCTGAGCTCACCAAATAATGTTGCTCTACTCAACATAAGTGATACCGAATCAACTTGGGCCTGAACAAGGAGCGGACGTGGCTCGACTAATTGAAAAGACGCATTTCGAATCTACCGAAAAGAATGCAGACTGGGAAAAAATCCTTCCCGAGTTGTTCAAGCGCTTACTCAACGTATCAACGGGAGGAGTAAAACTCGCGAACACCTACACTGTCGACGGTGAAAACTATCGGGTCACGGGATTTGATGGTGTAGTTGTACTTGAGGAAAAATGTGAAGGAATACCAGAGGGCAACGTTTGCATCGAATATGGTGCTACATCTTCGCGGTCCGGTCTCATCAAGAAAGCAAACGAGGAACTCGAAAGAGTCGAAAACGCGTTGGCTAAGCCTAGCGATTTTGCATTCGTCATGGTTGGGCGGGCTACCTGGTCAGGCGAGATTGAGGTCGGCAAAAAGGGCGAAGAGAAAAAGGTGCTTTGGCAGGAAAAGGCCACCAAGGACACGAAGTTCAAGAAGGTGGTGCTTTTTGATCAGTCTCGATTAATTGACTGGGTAAACCGGGATGTCGATACTTGCCTATGGCTGCTTGAAGAAATCGGATTAATCCCCAATGCTTCTGCATACGGAGTCTGTTCTGCCGAAGAACGAATAAGTCTTTGGAAGCGTCGTTTTCGAGACGAAGTCTCGCCAGAAATCCTTCTCGACGGGCAATCGTCACTGCTCGAACTACGCGATGCACTCCTGAGAGAAGAACCCATTAGCTACTTGCTTGGGAATTCAGACAGAGAGGCAGCCGTGGCAGCTTGCCAACTATGTTTGAGCTCTCCAGAACTAGAGCATATTCCGGTCGTCTGCGTCCAAAACGAAGCCGGATTGAATCTGCTCAAAAAGGTTGGAACTCGACATATCGTAATCCTCGAAGGAGAAGCGGCGGCTTATCCAAATCGGTTGGAGCGGCACTCCGTTTTGGTTGCTAAAGCTATTTCGTCCGACCCCGGTCTAGCGAGTTGCTATTTGCTCCAACGACCTGATGTGTCGACATTCGCAAAACATATTAAACCGGTTGGTTCGCAGAACGCCGAAACCATTGAAAAAGCGGCCGGGCGAAATTTGTCTGCACTAGAACGGCTTAGAGGTACTGTCGAAGGGGAGAAATGCCCATGGGCTGATCCAGATTTAACGGACGCCCCACTTCTCAAACGCCTTGGAATGATTGCTGCTTGGAACGTAAGTCGAGCTGTCCGACGTGAAGAGCGAGGCGAGCACGGAGCTAAGAGAAACTTCATCTACAAGGATGTTGAAGCACTAAAGCAACACGCAGGTGTTGAAACGTATTCACAGATCGAGTCGGTCGTTCGCAAGTACGGGCGAAATCCACTGGCCCGAGCTGGTTCGGCAGACCCCATGTTTGTTGCGACGACTAGCATCGTAACGCTAAATGGACCAGTCGACGCATTTTTTAGGCTTGCACGCTATTACACTGACGACGACTACGATGCTTTCGAGAATCTACTCCGTGTAGTGTTGAACGATAAAGTTCAGCAGGGTGTAGATAGAGATCAAGTTTTCGACCCTTCAGAATATTCCGGCTTCAGCAGTGACTTTGTCGGAGGGGTGATACTTACCTTTGTTTTGATCGGGGTATTTGGCGAAGACCCCGACTTGAGTCTTCGTCCTCACGGACAGAAATGTGCTGATTGGTGTCGCAGCGTCTATCAATCGAGCGTCCCTCAGCTTCTGGATAATCCCAAATTTGGTGCTGCCATCGAAGAATGGTTGCCCCTACTCGCCGAAGGCGCTCCTCAGCCTTTTCTGGAGTCCCTCGAAGCGGCCATCGAGGGGAACGCCGAAGGAATGGCCGCAGTCTTTAAGGCGCAAGAGTCCAAGTTTAGTTTCATGGATTTTCATTTGGGGGCGTCTCTTTTGTGGGCCCTCGAACGCCTCGCCTGGTTGTCCGAGCATGTAGAGCTTGTTTGTCGGCTCTTGATGAAGCTTCATTTGGCAGTGTCCCCAATCGATGAAAGGCAAGGAAATCAGCCTTTATCGTCGCTCCAGGGAATTCTGTCCTTTGGTGTGCCTCAAACAGCTGCAGGAACAAAGCAACGAGCGAAGATCATTCGCGGTCTAGCAAACGAGTTCGGTCCGCACGTTTTGGAATTGCTAGTTCCTCTATTGGACAATAGGGGCGGGCGCATTGTGATGAGCACCAGCAAACCAATTTTCTCAAGGGTCCAGGAGCAACGCTTAACTTGGGGTGATTTTTACGAAGTTCGTGATGAAGCGGTTGATCAAGCAATCAGTGTTGCTTCGACAAATGCCGCTGATCTGGCAAAGTTGGTAGAATGCGTGCCTTCCATGGTGAACGACTTATTCGAGCGCTTTGTTGCGCACATATCCAGCATCAATGGCGATGACACCGGCGCGGACGAATTGGTCGAAGCATTGAGAACATTCACCGGACGCCATCGTCAGTTTTCCGATGCTGATTGGGCGATTGAGGATGAACGATTAAGTCAGTTGGAGATGGAGTTTGAAAGACTTCAACCAGATAACTCCAACCGTTATCTTTGGCTGTTTAAATCGAGCTGGGTCGAGACATTTCGCGAGCGAACCGATGATCCGCAAAGCGATTTGGCTGAACTGCGAAGGTTGGCTCTTGAAGGCATACTCAATAAGTACGCAGATGAGCTTTCAGACTTCTTGCAAAAAGTGGCATCGCCTTTTGCCGCTGGGGTAGCTTTAGCCCAAGCCACGCCCAACTCCTCAGCAATTATGGATCACATCTTGACGGTGTCCCCGGATAGTGAGCACGGCCAAGAACTCATCCGAGGAATGTCCCGAGGAGCTGCCATAAAAAATCCAGCCGAATGGGTTGCTATTATCAATTCCAAGACTGACGCGTTCTCTAAACACCTCAGCGAGTTAGTTGGGGAAGGGCTCTATAACGCGACCCCAATTCTGGATGCCGCGACAACTGGGGGATTACCACCGCAAGTATCTTCAGGATTTTGGAGATCAGCCAATGCATACTCATTCGTGGGCGATAACCTTTCGCAGGCCGTTGTCGACGGGTTCAAAAGCGTGGGCCGCATCCACGACTTAGCTCATGTGGTGGCGAACGATCCTTCCGTGCCAATCGAAACTGTTCGGCTAACTGCGAACGAGTACCTAAAAAGTGTGTCGAACGCTCATAGTGAGGGACGGCCAAGAGGACAGCTTGACTTATATCACTACTGGGAACTCCTAGGCATCGCTGAAGACCGCGGTGCTTTGAGTTTGAGCGAGCTTGCAAAGCTCGAATTTCCGCTAGCTGAGACGCTTAGATTCAATGGTCCGGAAAGAACTCCTGCGCTGTACAGATTCCTTGCGAAAGAGCCTGCAGAGTTCTTCGAGCTAATTCCAATTCTGTACAAGCAGGATGATGCCCCGAAAGACGAGCCCAGGCAGGCCTCTTCGTTGGGCGACGATCAGCCCGACGAAGGAATGTGGCGACCGGCTTTCCACATCATTGAAAACATGAACGTAATGCCTGGTTCGAGTGAAGGGCGTATCGATGATGACGCGTTGATGTTGTGGGTTGAGAAGCTCTTTGAGATTGCGCGGGATAAGCGGTTCGAAAAAGGAGCCTCAATAGCCATCGGGCAGTTGCTTTCTAAATCGCCAGTCGATCCCACGGATAACATCTGGCCACATACCGCCGTACGTAAAGTGATTGAGAAGTATCCAAATGAGCGGCTGATCTCTGCCTTGCGCACAGGACAGTTCAATTCTCGCGGAGTTATTTCGGGACCTATGGAAGACTACTACGCTGAGTCAGCCAAAAAATTTCGGCGGTGGGCGGATGAGCTAGACGACTTTCCGCGTACGCAATCGTTGTTGCGCTCGATAGCCACCAGTGACCAAGGCTGGGCTGATCGGGAAGCTGAAGAAAGAATTTCTCAGGAAAACAAGCCGGGAATTTCTTAGCTGTTTCTTCAGTGATTTCCGACTACTCGCAGGTATCAATCTGTTAAGCCAGGCTTCGAGCAAATTCCGGATTAACCCGCACCACCCCATCACTCTGCAAATCAAAATCCGCCCCGGAAAACGTCTCCTCATTGATCAATTTCAGAACGATCCGATCGACTACCGGACGGTGCGGCTCCATGATGTCGATCGCGTAGCCGGGCCGAGGCGGGCCATAGCTTGAGCGTCGTCGCGTGTGGACCACACCAAGCATCGGATCATAGCCTTCCGTGATCGCTTGAAGCTGCATTCTTCCGAGGAGGACTGCGTAGACGTAATTCAGCATCGCATTGACGGGATGTGTCGCGAAGATGTTGGCCCCGCCTTTGTTCAGAACGGCGAGCGAGCCCCGCGAATAGAAGCTGCGCCACTCCACCGGAATAGGATGACGCTTGCTTTCCCGCCAATTGATTTCCAGCGCCCGCCATGCGGCGAAATAGAGACTGGCGGATTGTGCTTCGATACCGAGCAGAGACTTTAGCTTATCCGGCGGATCATTCTGCAGCCGGTGCAGATAGCTGCCGATTTTCTCTTCAGCTTTATCGCGAGCCTCAGAAGCAGGCAGATAACCGTCGAGTGTTGCGAGCGCGTTAGCTAGCTTGTCGCGCATGAGTGGTAGATAGAAGGTCAGTTTCTCAGCGTCGTCTTCGCGGGCTCTAATCTGCCAGGCAAACTTATCCGGGTCAGCGGCCTGACCGCCAGATGTGACCAGCGAGAAGAACTCGCCATTGTATCTGATACGAATGAGCGGGACGTTCTGTTCTGTCAGCCAATCCAAGGCGTCGAGTGTGATTGAGCCCGCACCATCCAAAACAATGATCCGCGGCGGTAAGTCGAGACTACCTTTGAAGAAGACGTGTTGAGCGGGTTTACTCGGAAAATGCGTGGCGCCGTCCTGGATGATCAGACGGCCATTGTCGACCTTCATCGAAAGGCCGTAACCGACCAGAATGAGCGGGTCTTTGCGGCGCTCGCGGCGTTTTCGTTTTGACAGACCAGCTTCGTTTTTGGCTAACCAATATTTGCTACGAATAGACCATTCGTCAGCTTCGATTGTCTCGTTTTCTTGACCAGCTTCGAAAGCCAAAACTCACCCCACTTTTCTGGCCAAACCATAGCATAGATCATTGGAAAATATCGAGAATATATGGGCCGATGGCGTCTGGCTGAGAGACTTTTTTGAAAGTCGAAAACGGTCTCTCCCTGACAATCCGGAATTGCTGGAGAAGTGGAACGCCTCCAATCATCCTGTGTCAGAGGCGACAGCGGACTACATGCTGCGCGGCCTACAGCATAAGGATGTCTGGCGTCGTGCCCGCGATGAGATCGTGACGGATTTATCCCGAGGACAGGTCGAGGCTATTGGACGCTGCGTCTTCGGTGGAGCTGGTAATCGGCTCGATCGAATACCCGCGGGCTTCTGGCCAACTGCCGAACTAGACATCGACCAGAATAGCGCAGGCGATGAAAGTCTTAGATACGACCGCATCAAACTGATCGATCTCAGTACACATGGTCGAGAGACCGCAGCAACATTTAGCAGCAATACTGACCGCAAGCAAAAGAGTCCGCACAAACACGCGAAGCCGGGCGGCGCTCATTCTTATGAGATGTACCGGCGGAAGGTTCTTCTAGAGTGCTTGAACGTATACAACGATTTTCATCAGTGGAGTGCGAGCCAACAACGCAGTGAAGCAGTCCGAATGGCTCGGAAGCTATACAGCAAGCAGGGCGTACATCAAAAGTTCGGCCGAACCTCATTTTTCATCACGAGAAATAACCTCATAAAAGCAGGGCTCTGGCCGTCCAAAAACGTTCAATAATGTCCGATTTTATGTTGGACGTTTCTGAAATCTATTACTGAACGGCGTGCTCTCCGAAATTCGATCCGAACGCAGCAATCGGATCGAGCATGGCCCGCAAACGCAACTACGCAGCCGAATATAGACGCCGCAAGGAACGCGGTCTCGCTCGGGGTTTAAGCCTCTCCCAGGCACGCGGACATCCCAAGCCATCCGAGGTCCGTGCCACCGGGAAAGCCGCACCGCCCCGCGCGGACGCGAAGATCAATGAAGCCCTGAAAATCATGAATGGCGGCATGTCCATGACCGCTGCCGCCAGGGACGCGGGCATCTCACCGGAACGGTTGTCCTGGTATCTCGCTCAAACCGGTCTTGGCCAGAAGCAGGGCCGCCGTTGGGTCATCGGAGATACACGCCCCCGGCGTATTCCGGTCATCCAGGATGCCAAGACCAAGGCCGTCACTGTACCAGGCTTCGCGCCCGCGAGCCTTGCCGGGCACTACCATAACGACATCCGGAAATTCCTGCGGAGCAAAGACCCTCGCTTTCTTGAGCCTTATCGCGGACAGGGCGTGACCGACATCAAAGGCCGGTTCTACCCGTTCGAAACCAATCCCAATTCGATCATCCGCTACGCCCTGAAGAGCGAGCCGGAATTCCACGAAATCTACAAGATCACCAACCCCTGAAGAAGGAGGACTGCATCATGCTGTCTGACATTACCCGAAAAGACCTAAGGCGCGAGGCCGATTTCCGGCGCCTCAAATCACGCCATCCAATCTGCCTCTGGTGCGCTTTCAACGCCCACCCGGCAGCCCTCGAATTCGCCCACCTCATACCCAGAAAGTTCGCGATCGGCACGGGCGGAGCGCTTTGCAGCAATTGCCATCGCAATTCTACCGACAAGGAGAAAGACATGTCGTTCAAGCCTAATACCCAAGACCCCGACCGGGAGACTATCGGGCGTTACCTCGATGCCCTGGCGGATTGGCTGTTTCAGATTTCGCATCCGCTGAAGTCATTCGGCCAGTCCCTCATCGAAGAGGCCGAAGCCGCCTCCAAAGACGAGGAGGCAGACCAATGAGCACTTTCAGAACTCATATACATGTGCGGGCCTATTCCGAGCCTTCTAACTGGACACCGAAGGTCTTCCGCCCCGCAGGCTTTGAATTCGACCTGACATCGGATTGGCAAATCATCTTCGACACTGAAACCACAAGCGATGCGATCCAGACGCTTCGCTTCGGTGTCGCTCAAATCCGTAAAGCCGGCGTGTTGATCAAGGAGGTGATCTTCACGGCGCCGGATTTACCGCAGGCGGAACAGACGCTGATTTCCGATTATGCCACCGCGAACGGGTTGACGGTTCTCACCGTCGAGGATTTCCGCAAGAGTGTCATTCTGGATATTGGCTATCGCGCCAATGGAGCGATCATCGGATTTAATCTACCCTTTGATATCGCCCGGATCGCCAAAGGAGCAAGCGAAGCGCGGGGCAGTATGCGTGGCGGCTTCACATTCTGGTCCACCCGCTGGAAGAGCGATCCGAACATTCGCGTCAAACATCTCAACGCCACAGCCGCGCTTATGGATTTCGCCACGCCGGGTGATCAGCAGCAATCTCGAGGCATGCGCAAACGCAATGAGAAAACAGAACACAATCGTGGGACCTTTCTGGATGTGCGGACCTTGGCGGCAGCGCTTCTCTCAGGCCGGTTCTCTCTCGGCAAACTGGCAGAGCGTCTGAACACGCCGACACGGAAACACGAGACCGATGAGCATGGCGGCCCCCTTAGCTGGCAATATCTCGACTATGCACGGGCTGATGTTCAAGTGACCTGGGATTGTTACACGGCTCTCGCCAAAACCTATGCGGACTTCGGTCTATCGACGCCGCTCAAACGTATTCTCAGTGAAGCCAGTCTCGGCAAAGCCCTCCTGCGCGAAATGAATATTCGCCCGCTTCTGCGGAGGGATCACGATGCTTAATCGTCAAATCTTTGGGCAAACCATGACCACCTATTATGGCGGGCGGGCGGAAGTTCGCATCCGCCGGTCCATTCGCGAAGTCGTCTATTGCGACTTCAAGTCGATGTATCCAACCGTCAATGCGCTCATGGGGCTGAATGCCTTCCTGGTCGCGACGCATTTCGATCATTTCGAGGACACCGAAGCTATTCAGCGCTTTCTCGAAAACGTCACCCTGGAAGATTTGAACCGTCAGGACATCTGGGGTGAGCTTCATGCGATCGTGCAGCTTCGACCGGAGAGTGACGCCTTGCCTGTGCGGGCACGCTACAGCGAAGAGCGCCAGACAGCGACGATCGGTCTAAACCATGTCGTGTCGGAAAAGCCTCTTTGGTACACGCTGGCGGATATTGTCGCTTCAAAACTCCTGACTGGCAAAGTCCCGCAGATTGAAAAGGCCGTGCGGTTCACGGCTGGACCGAAACAACCCGACCTGAGACCGATAAATCTCTTGGGCCGGAAAGAATATCTCTTCGATCCGAACACGGAGGATATGTTTGTCCGGCTCATCGATATGCGGGACGAGGCGAAAGCGGCGGGCGACCCAATCCAGAGCCAGCTCAAAATCCTCGCGAACTCGACCTGTTATGGCATCTTTGCCGAAATTGTCCGCGATGATCTGAGCGATCCGGCAGACCTGCATGTCATCGGGTTGGATGGTAAGCCTTTCACCTTCCACTCAACCGCAAGCGAGAGGCCCGGCACATATTTCAATCCCGTGCTCGCCGCCATGATCACCGGCGCCGCGCGGCTCATGCTCGCCTGTGCGGAACGGGTGGGTCAGGATGCGGGCCTCAGTTGGGTCTTCTGCGACACAGACAGTATTGCACTTGCCCGGCCTGATGGCCTTTCGCGGAGTGACTTTCACGCTCGCGTCAACACGGTTGTCGATTGGTTCACCCACCTCAATCCCTACAAGGAGGCGGGCTCCATTCTTCAAATCGAGGATGTGAACTATGCCCCCGGATCGGATGAAGAGATTGAACCCTTGTTTGCATGGGCGATTTCAGCCAAGCGCTATGCCTTGTTCAATATCGGTAAAGATGGCTTGCCGGTCATTCGGAAAGCTTCAGCCCATGGGCTTGGGCAATGGATGCCGCCTTATTCGGAAGATGATCCAGCACCCGGTGTTCCCCCGCCGATCGAAGACTTACGGGCAATGGGTATCCATCGCTGGCAGTATGATTTCTGGTTCTTTATCCTGAAAGCCGCCCTGGACGGTACGCCGGATCAAGTTCGCATCGATTTCCATCCAGCGCTCTCCAATCCGGCCTTGATGCGGTGGGGTGCAACAAGCCCGGAAATGCTGCGCTACATGAAGCATTTCAATGCGGGGAAACCATACGAGGCACGGGTAAAGCCCTATGGATTCATGGCCGCGCCGACGGCGAGGACAGAAGCCTGGGTGGATATGCCGGTCGAAGAGGCTGAACCGTCTAGGCGGGGGCGGCCACGAAAGATGAGGTTGCCGAAACCGATTGCGCCGTTTGAACGGGATAGTGCCAGTCTCGCCGGGAAGGTCTTCGATCGCGAAACCAGCGAGCCAATCAGCCTAGATCAGCTGAAGACCTATGCTGAGGCGATAGCGCTCTATCATCTCAGCCCGGAAGACAAGTTCGAGAATGGCGGGCCGGTCGATACCGGAGAAACATATCGCCGGACCGTTGAGGTGACCGGCGTTCAGTTGATTGGGAAAGAAGCGAACAAGGTGGGGGACACTGGATATCCTGAGCCAGATGCCAGGCCGCTTGCGGTGTTTTCATGAAAGGTATCTAGTCAAGAACAACCGAAAGAAGCTGACCGTTCTGATCTTCGACCACCCCTTTCTTGGGATGCATCATAAGACCCACGGTATCGAAGTCGCCTGAAAAACTGCGCTTTCCATTCGCGGCTTCGTAGATGCCGCTGGCCCCACCCCACGTGTAGAACAAGCCAGTGAAGGTGTCGCCATTGCGGTATGTGAGCACGCCTTCCATTGGATAAGCGCCAGCTTCAGACGGGCGCTTCATATCACCTTCAAATTGCGAATAGGGTTTTTCGGGTGCAAAGTCTGCAACCACCTCCCCCCAATTCGACATGTCCGGATAGTATAGGAATGCCACAAGCCCGCGAGCGGTAGAGCCCGTCTCGTATTCGATTTCTCCGGCAAATAATTTCTGTTGAGGGGGCACTCCCTTATCGAAGAGTACGCCTTCGAGGATTACACCCTCAGAGACAATCTCCCGGAATGGTTCTCCTTCTTCGATATAACCTGGCAATTTCCCAGCGGATGCATTCGCCCGCTCGGCAGCATTAATTGCTCTTTGATAGTTTTCTCTCGCACCTCTGACAGCGCCTTTCACGCGAGCGTCCGGAATGATGTCAGAGTTAATATCCGGCCAGTTAAATTCTAGCGATGCGTTGGCTTCCGTTTGGTGTGTGATTTGTTCGGCATCTGCCGAGCTTGCAAACGCCACACCCGCTACAAGCAAAACTGTCACGAACCGATACATAGCAACCTCCATTCGCCCATCCATACGGGGTAGGCCACATAATAGGGTATATATACCCTAGTGAGGTTGCATTTTGTTTAACTAATTGGCTGAATGTTTTGGGAAAAGGTCGTTGGCCTGAACATTCGAAAAATTCGAAGGCAGGCGGGCCTGAGCCAGGAACAACTTGCACTCACAGCGGACATGGATATGCGCTATCTCGGCGGCATTGAACGGGGTGAATACAATCCGACCGTTGAAATGCTGGGGCGCATCGCTGAAGCGCTTAATGTACACCCACGAGATTTTTTGAATGAACAAACTCTCGATGAATAAGCTAGCTGAGACCAACGCAAACTGAGGACAAATTGGCAAAGAGAGCCCACAATGCCCAACTCCCTAATCTTCCCTTTCGTGGGTATGTATATCGCTCTTTGTCGGAGCTATTAGACGCAGCGGTACCTCCACCCACAAACAAAGCAGTAACAATCGGCGGGCGTCTACGTACGAGAGCGAAACAAGGGGAATTAACCGAAGAAGTGGTTGAGGAGTGTTTGTACTCCACGCCGGAGGTTTATCGCCGTAAACACGGCTCCCGAGTGACATGGGTAGAGACAGATGATGGCGAGCAACGCGTCGACGTGCTTTATGCTGATTTGGCCGATGGCTCCGTTCAATATCCCGTTTTCAGAACTCGGCTCACTTCATTAGCGAAGCGAAGAACAGAAATATCCCAATCCGCACTCCGCGATGCCGCCCTATTATCCAGCGCCGACTGGAAGACTTTCTACGGAGGTGGGCGGCGCTCCGGATTCTCTTACTCTGGTACGGAATATCCAAACGCTCAAGGCGACTATTCTGGCTTCACCGCCTTTTTGAAGTCTATAGGACGCTACGCCGACAAAGGCTTATTGAACTCTCGACGAAAGGCTCAGTGGGATACGGACGACCTTTTGCGTGAACCACCAACCGAATCTAATGAACCTGGCTACATCTACGCAATCATCGAAAAGGCGACGGGAAAAACCTACGTCGGGCTAACAGTCAACAAACCGCAAATCCGCTTCCGACAACATCTCAATTACGCTGAGACTGGAAGCAAGACACCTTTTCATAAAGCCTTGCGAAAGAAAGGTGGGGCTGCGTTTAGGCTCCAAGTTCTAGAAGAGATTTCTTTGGAGAGTGCCGGGAGATCGGCAGATGGTCTGGATCAACGAGAAATATTCTGGATTGAAAAGCTTAATAGCCTGCATCCACAAGGATACAATGTCCGTCCCGGAGGCCAGATTGGCCGATATGATGGAAAGCGAGTAAATTGGCAGGGGCGAGAGTTTAGATCGATAGAAAAGATGGCCAGAGTACTCTCCGATGAAACCGGGTTGGCCACTCACGTCATTATCAATCGCTACCGAAACAACGAACCCCTACCTGAAACAGCGCGAGCCCAAAGCAATCATCCAGACGCTGGCGGTGAACTATGGCGGCAGTGGAAAGGCATTCTCAAACGTGCGGGAGAGAGCGGCGTAGAAGAAGCTTGGCTCGATTATAATCAATTTAAATCCGACATCGGGACCATCGATCAGTCTGGACTAATGCTGACGCGCTCAGATGAATCGCGACCGTGGGGACCTGACAATTGGACGCTAATGTCGTCGAAGCAAGTAGTTCGGCGAACACATGGCAAGAAGTTCGCCGCGTTCGGTAAGACATGGACGACAAAACAAGCTGCTTTGGACGCGCACGGCGTCCGCCGAAACGTTTTTGATTATCGCATTAAGTCAGGAATGAGTGTTGAAGAGGCTTTGACCGCTCCCTTGGGGCCTACTTCCGCAAAACCATTTAAGTTTGAAGGAGAAGTGTTCAGGAGCCGCAACAGCGCTTGCGAGGAATTAGCGAAACGATACGGCATGACCACCCATCAAGTTAAGGACAGATTGGTGCGTGAAATACCATTGGCCGATTGGCCGATATCCTCCTGAGTTCAAGAAAATACTATGATCATTTCTAGACCGTTCCCGACCCGGTTCGCGATCTTGCCGAACGCCTACTACACGTATGACCAGCCTTCCGGAGATCGTAAGCTTACTACCCGAATTTCTGCCGAATATACGCTCAACAATGGTCTGACGGTTGTAGCAGTCAATGTAGGTCTGCTCGCTTTCGATTTTGAAAAAACCAACCTTGGAAAGTTCGACCTATTTGATAGCGACGCGCCGGGCGTAATACCTGAGGTCGTTACTCAGAGCAGAGATAACATGCTGGAAGTTCAAACCCGACGACTTGAGCAGGCGGTATTTGTATCAGCCTGCATATTCGGAAAGTACGCCTTCTCAAAAAATTCATCCATCAAGGAGCCACGTTACCCAGGGCTGGATGAGCTATTCAATTGGGACCGATCCTCTACCACAAACGAAGTTGAGTTTTTTAAGAGCGACGAGCAACGACTACGGGCTTTGCTGGCAAGTGCAGCTCCACAAGGTCGCTCGGCATGGCAAAATTCAATTTCAAGCGAGCAGTTCCGCGAGGGTGTTGAACTTGCTGATCGTCTGATGGCAGCCAATTCAGAAAACAGAGTTGCCGATTACACCGCTCTTATAACGATGACTTATCAAGCTGTTGTACTCCACTCTCGTCAGCACGCTGGAGCAAGCGTCGCACTCAGTGCGACAATTGCAGAAGTGCTTTTAGAGGAGTTGTTGTACTCAGCTGGGTTTGTCGTAGGGCATCCCGCCAAGGCTGGGTTTGCCGAGAGAAGTAGCGATGAGACGATTTCCAAGAATAAGTTGAAGGAAATGCGGGCAGCTGATCGTATTGCACATTTGGAGAAGTACGGGGTGCTTGATAAATACCTTACCGATCGGCTGAATGAACTAAGAAAGGCACGTAACGAGCTGATGCATCGTAGTCAGGATGCGCGTCCACATCAGTCAGGAAATGCAATAACCGCCGTTCGCGACCTGCTCTACCTCTGTACATCGGAGCAGTTCGAATTGAACGCTCCCTGGACCTACCGGACGTAGCGAGCTTCGGGCTCGCTCTACTTGTACCGCGTAGATATTTTCTCTGAGACATCACTATACCCCCCGGCCTTCGCCGGGGTGAGCGGACAAGTGGGGAGTCACAAGAGGACATCCGCCAGGTCGCGCCAGTCCGGGTTCATCTCCTCAATGAGCCGGACCTTCCAGGCCCGCTTCCAGTCCTTGATACGGCGTTCCCGCTCGAACGCGCTCTCGCGGGTCTCGTGCAGTTCGTACCAGACGAGCATTTCGCAATTATATTTGTGTGTGAAACCGCGGATCAGGTGTTCCCGATGCTCCCAGGCCCGCCGGTTCAGATCGTCCGTCATGCCTGTATACAGCACCCCATGTGGCCGGTTGGTCATGATGTAGACATGGAACGCCATGGCTTCTGCTAGCCTCACGGCAAAGCAATTCCAAGGCTTTCCTTTATCCGCTGACCCCGGCGCAGGCCGGGGCCTCCGGCAATTTGAGTATGGCCTCTGCTGAGAGAGATCCCGGCCTTCGCCGGGATGAGCGGTCCCGGGGTCAAACTTGGGCCGCCCCCCTCAAAAACAGCACATACCCCATCTCGGACGCGCTCTTGGTCAGCTCCATATTGGCCCAAGCGACCACGTCGGCAAACGGACGTCCGGTGAAGGGCCAGCGGGTCAGCCGGTCGCGGCCGAGAGCTTCCGCGTCGAGCGCGGAAACCGCCCCCACCCAGCGCGTACGTAGTGAAGACAGCGCCTCGCGGACGCCATCGGCACTGCCCGGCCAGAAAATCTCCTCTCGTTTCAGCTGTTCGTCGCCAAAGCTCTGGTTCAGCGCCGTGCGCCACCAGTAGAGCATGTGCCAGGTGATCCAGCCGATGCTCGCCGGGCCGATGTCATAGCTTTCATGGTCGGGCCAGTCGGCGCGCCACAGCCCGTCATTGCCCTCGCGCACATGCAGGCCGGTGTCCCCGCCCGGCCGCCACAGGCAGGCCTCCGTGGTCAGCCCGTCGAGATGATGGCTGGCGAGTTTCCACGCCATGTCATGCTGGAGCAGGAGAACGGATTTGAGGTCAGCGGTCATCCACAAGACCTAGCGCGGAGACAGCGCCCGGACCATCCCTTCACCAATTCATCCTACAGCCGGACTCCTGGTGTACCGTCCTCACACCATGACGAGACCGCAGACAGACCGGCATCTTCAGGGCGCTATGGCGCGCATCCGGCCGCAGCTTGAGGCGCTGCTCGCCCGGCTGATGCTGCTGGCCGGTGTGGTCGACGGCGCCGGGCCGGAGCGTATCCCGCATGCCCTGCGCCGTTACATATTGCGCCTGCTGCGCCCCGCCGAGGCGCTGACCCGCCGCCTCATCGTCCTGATGGCGCGGGAGATGGAGGTGGGTCGTCATCCCGGCCGCCCGGAAGCAGGTCCCGGATCACGCCTCGCGTGTCCGGGATGACGGCGCCACCAC
>NZ_JAPYRE010000002.1 GCF_029936995.1 Henriciella sp. | reverse complement strand
TCACAGATACAGCAGAAGACGACGCGTCCGCCGCGCCGCTCATCGCGCGGCTGCGGGGGCTTCAGGCCATTCTCGAAAACCCGGAGAAGCTCGCCCGGCGTCATGCCCGCTTCCTTCTCCGGAAAGCCGCCCTGCCGCCGCTGGGACGGGGGCGCACCTCGCCCGTTCGCCCCGGCTGGCCGCCCGGCTATCGCTCACCCCACACACCGCCCTGGCTGAAGGATGCGCTTGCCCATCTCACCTCGGAAATCCGGCGCGGGCCGCCTGTCAGCCCCGCCTAGCCGCTCACAGCCCGCAGGCATTCCGCCGCCGCCTGCCGCACCGGCCATTCGCGCCAGTGCGGGTCGAGCTGCGAGACCCAGTCCCGGTTGGGCCCGCCTGCTTCATTCGACATCTGCCAGGAGGTCGGCAGGACACGGCGGGCAAAGACATGCGCGACGTGCGCCATCTCGAAGGTCGAGGCGAAATGCAGGATTTTTCCGCCATCCTCCAGTATCCAGACCGGCCAGCCACGTGCCCCATCCTTGCGCGGCATGGGCGGCTCATAGGCCCCGGCATTCATCCAGAGCCCGCCGCCGACAGGCCGGTGGACGGCCATGCTGAGCGGGGTGATGACCCGTTCGGCGCTGTATTCCTTGTGCACCCGCATTCGGTATCATAGGCGCAGATTGGCCTGTCGCGCCAGAGGCAGAACCTAGCTGGCCGGGCAGTCAGCCTCATAGCGCACGGCGATGAAGGCGGTGGGGTCGTTATTGGAATAGTTGAGCGCGTAATATGGCTCTGAGCGTGTCGAGCAGCGGCCCAGCGCCTCGGCAGAGGCTTCGACCCGCGCGAACTGGTCCGGAACGCCCGGATCTTCGAGATTGACCAGGTAGACCACCGGATAGACGGCGGCGTCCTCCGGCATATCCAGCGGTGTCTCCGGCGGGTGGAGGTTCTGTGTGCCGAGCGTCATGACATAGGATGGCTCGGCATAGCCAAGCGCCAGCACGCGGTCGGGACCTTTCGTCTCGCCGCAATCCTTGCGCGGGATGCCACAGACCTCCTCAAGCGCGAGCTTGGCGGTCTCGGTCGCCTGTATCCAGGTCTGGTTCGGCAGGACATATATGCGCGCCTGCCATCCGAGCAGGAGGGCCGCGGCCACGCCGCCTGTCACCGCCCAGCCGATGCGCCGTACGATCATCGCAATGGCGGCAAGAATGACCGCGGCGATGCCTGCCCACCAGAGGTACATCGCATAGTCACCGTCAGGCCCCCACTGCGCCATGACCTGCTCTGCGGTGGCTGTCCTGAAGTCCCCGGCCTTGTCGGCCTGCAACAGGTCGACCACCCAGGGGGCGGTGAACCCGGCCAGCGCCACGCCGCCGACCAGGAAGAGCAGTGTCGAGACATAACGCGAGACCGGCGCGCGGTTGCCTTCCATCAGCTTCAGCGCGCCCCAGCCGCACAGCAGCGCGAGCGCCGGATAGGCCGGCAGGATATAATGGCTGAGCTTGGTCAGCAGCAGCTCGAAGAAGATCCACGTCGTCACCAGCCAGGCGACCAGGAACTTGAGCGCGTCACGGTCGACATCGCCGAGCGACTCCAGTGTGCGGTGACGCAGGTAGCGCCAGGTCAGCAGGATCGCCGGGACGGTCAGCAGCACGCCCGGGAAGAACCATGCCGGCAGGTGCAGGAGGTGGTAGCCCGGCAGGCCGCCATGCCCCTCGGACGCAGAGACAAGCTTGTCCTTGAGATCCTTGCCGACCGCGCCTTCGACATAGGTGCCCTGCGTGGCGATCTGGATGAGGATGAACCAGGGAAGGACCATGAGCACGCTGATCAGCGGGCCGGGCCACCAGGCGAGGCTCTTCATCCAGTGATGGTCACGCCGGTCCCAGAGCCACAGAACAAGCATGGTCATGCCCGCGACCAGTGTGATCACCGGTCCCTTGATCAGGAAGCCCGCGCCATGAACGACCCAGAAGGCAATCGCGTTGCGCCTGTCATTGTCCTTGCGCAGGTAGAGCCTCAGCAGGAAGCCCATCTGCAATGTGATCAGGAAAATCAGGACGCCATCGGTCTTGGAGATGTGCGCCTCTGAAGTGAGCAGCATGCTGGAGCCGAACAGTACAGCCCCGATGAACGCACTTCGTCGGCCTACCGCCGCGATGCCGAGCCAGAAGCAGGCCATGGTCGCCAGCCCCACACCGATCCAGTTGGGCACGCGGTAGGTCCAGATATCGAGGCGCTCGCCCTCCCCAAGCGCAGCAGACGAGCCGGCCTGTAACCAGTGAATGCCCGCCGGCTTCTTGTTGCGGTACTCATCCTGGTATCGGATAGTGATATAGTCGCCGGTTTCCAGATACTGCTTGGACGCCTGCGCGAAACGGCTCTCGTCCCGGTCGAGCGCGGGCAGGTTGAAAACCCCAGGTGCGCCAGCCGTAATGGTCAGCGCGAAAAGCAGGACCCAGGCTTTCCAGCCGGTCGAGAGGCGGTCTATCCAACCCATAGCGGTCCGGTTGTAGACTGGAACGTCAGCGGGCGAAACGCCCAAGCACTGTTAATTGTCAGATGCAGATTTGATTTCACCGCAACGCACTCTACGCTGACCAGCAGTTTTTGGCTTGAGGGGTATGGTATGAAGGCCTGGTTCAGGATGGATCTCTGGAAACGCGTGATGATCGGGCTCGTGATCGGCACGCTGATCGGCCTCGGCTTGCGCTACGGCCTGAGCGAAGAGGCCTCAGCGAGAGCAGCAGAGTATTTCAAGCCCTTTGGCGACCTGTTCCTCAACCTGATCCGTATGCTGGTTGTTCCCCTGATTTTCCTGACGCTTGTCTCTGGTGTCCTTTCCATGGGAGACCCGAAAAAGCTCGGCAGTCTCGGTGGACGCGCCATCGGGGTCTACATGTGCACAACGGCAGTGGCCGTGACGCTCGGCCTGGTCATCGGCACAATCCTACAGCCCGGGGCCGGCTTTGATGTCGGAAGCGTCTCCCAAGATGATATTGAATCGACACGCCAACGCCTCGAGAGCGCAGGCGCGATGGAAACCGCAGGCGTCTTCGAACAGATCATGCGCACTGTTCTGGCCATTGTGCCGACCAACCCGGTCGACGCCATGGCGCGCGGCGATGTGCTGCCTGTCATCTTCTTCGCGATCATGTTCGGCATCGGCATCCTGATGGCCGGCGAAGCCGGCAAGCCGGTCGCAGATGCCTTCAATTCCGCTTCTGAGGCGATCCTCAAGCTGACATTGCTGATCATGGAGACAGCGCCATATGGCGTGATGGCGCTCATGGCGTGGGTGATGGCCGCGTATGGCCTGGATGTCGTGATCGCACTCGGCATGATGACACTGGCGCTCTATCTCGCCTGCGGCTTGCACATGCTCATCACGCACGGCTTCCTCATGAAGTTCATCGCCAAACTGCCACTGCTGCCCTTCTATCGTGGCATCACGGACGCACAGATGGTGGCTTTCTCGACATCTTCTTCCAGCGGCACCCTGCCCGTAACAATGAGCGTGGCGCAGAAGAATCTCGGTATCAAGAAGCCCGTTGCCTCATCCGTCCTGCCGCTCGGCGCAACGATCAATATGGACGGGACCGCGCTTTACCAGGGCCTGATCGCGCTGTTTGCAGCACAGGCGCTTGGCATCGACATGAATTTCGGCATGTACATCACCGTCGCTGTGATGGCGACGCTGGTCTCGATCGGCACAGCAGGCATACCTTCCGTCAGCCTATTCCTGGCGACAACGACGCTCGGCGTCATAGGCGCGACCCCGGAACAGATGCTGCTTATCCTGGCGCCGCTGTTTGCCTTCGACCGCTTGTTGGACATGATGCGCACCGTGACCAATGTCACAGGTGACCTTGCTGTTTCGACAGTGGTTGCCCGTTGGGAAAACGAGATTGATACAGAGGTCTTCGTTGCCGAGGACAGGTATTAGGCGGCGCTAGGTTTGATAGGCGGCCAGGGTTTCCCGTACGCTGTCGCCGATCATCCGGGCTTCCTCTTCACGCGGAGAGCCTGCCCGCCAGGCAATACCGATCTGGCGGCCGATGACGGGCGTATCGAAATGCCGGATAGTGAGATCGGTCCCGGCTGTTACGCCCGCTTCCGCAGCGATCCGGGGCAGGAGGGAGACGCCAAGCCCGCCAGCCACCATCTGGACGAGAGTCGCAAGTGAGGTCGCGCCCACATCAGACCCATTCCTGGTCGGTGACAGCGAGCAGACTGAGAGCGCATGGTCACGCAGGCAGTGGCCATCCTCAAGAAGCAGGACATCCTCCCCATTCAGATCTTCCGGCTTCAGTTTTCCGGTTGTCGAGAGTTTATGATCTTTCGGGCCGATATAGAGAAACTCGTCATCGCCAAGCGTTTCCGTCTCGATACCTTCCGCCTCCCACGGCAATGCGATGAGGGCAGCATCGAGGGACCTGTTTCGTAGCCCTTCAATCAGCCTGTCCGTCTGGTCTTCGCGCAAGTAGAGGCGAAGCCCGTCATGGGCAGAGCGGAGGCTGGACAAAGTGCGCGGCAGGAGAAACGGAGCGAGAGTTGGTATGGCGCCGAGATGAAAATGCCCAGTCAGTGGAGCTCCCGCCTGATGGGCGGCTGCGACCAGGTCAGCCGCGCTCGACAGGACGGACCGGGCACGCTCGACAGCCGTTTCCCCGGCCCGCGTCAGTGAAGCCCCACGGGCCTCTCGTTCAACCAGTTGCACCCCCAGGATCGCTTCAACCTCCTTGATCGCGGAAGAAAGCGTGGGCTGGGTTACATTGCAGACGTCCGCGGCGCGT
This sequence comes from Henriciella sp., assembly GCF_029936995.1. Classification (GTDB taxonomy): domain Bacteria; phylum Pseudomonadota; class Alphaproteobacteria; order Caulobacterales; family Hyphomonadaceae; genus Henriciella. The sequence goes on along the minus strand of NZ_JAPYRE010000002.1, from coordinate 570,783 downwards.
GAAAATGATTTCTCGTCCGCCAGTGCGCAGAGGAACTGAAGCTGCCTGAGTGTCGGAAGATGCATGAACTCTTTTTATTACTCCACATTATTTCATCTTTGCGCTCTATAACGCGGCACTATTATGGCCTGTTCCCGGTCCTGCGCGTCATTGCGGCCTGAACCTGGCAATCGGTATCTCATTGAGAGTACGCTACAGACGTTGCCACGGGTGCAAAAACCTGGGCCGCCTCAGTTTCCTGTGTTCAAGGCCCTTATTAACGACTGTCCCATTGATTTTACGGTGCAGCTGCGCCAGTTCGGAAAGTCATGGAACTTGCCCCGGACGGCCTTGAAACTTCACGTATCCGGCTTGCCGCTCTTCGCGAGGAGGATCGGGAAGAGATCCGGCGAAGCCGGGCTGTCGATGACATGTGGACCTCCATGGTGGTCGTCGCGTCCGGCATGAGTCTCGACGCATATTTCAACCATACGCTGCGCATGGCTGAGATTGGCATCGGCCTGGGCCTGACAGCACGCCTCAAATCCGACAACAGCCTTGCCGGGCTCGCCGCTTTCCTTCTGCCCAACCGTCTCCACCGGCGCATACGGATCGGCTATATATGGATCAGGCCCGACCTGCGCGGCGAGGGGCTGACCGATCATATCCACTACCTCATGTTGAAGAGTGCAATCGACTGGCGGGCGCGCCGTGTGGAATGGTGGATACCGGACCGCAACGCCCAGGCCCTCGGCAAGGTGGAACGTCTTGGTGCCCAGCGGGAGGGCCTGCTTCGCCAGCACTCACGGTTTGCAGATGGCAGCTGGGTGGACATGGCTGTCCTGTCACTGATCAATGACGAGATCCGGGCGACGGTCAAACGCATCGGCCAGCAGATCGATGAGGATGGCCACACCGCCTGAAGCGCTGCCAGACGCTTGATTTTCCGGCCATACCGTGCTTTACGGCGCGCTGAAATTCCGCGCACAAGTGAAAGCGCGCTTTTCCGGGGCCTTGAACCCGGCGAAGCCCCTGCTCGGCGACACTTCGCTCAGTGGGGCTGCACCGCTTTGCGCGAAAGGTATGGAGTGCTTACCTGTCCAGCATGGAGAGGCAAGCAGGGAGCAAGCGATGTTTGATGCGCTGACAGACCGCCTTGGCGGCATATTCGACGGGCTGACAGGGCGCGGTGCGCTGACCGAGAAAGAGGTCAACGCCGCGCTTCGCGAGATTCGCGTGGCGCTTCTGGAAGCCGACGTCGCCCTGCCCGTGGTCAAGGACTTCATGGCGCAGGTGAAGGAACGCGCGGTTGGCGAGGAAGTCATCCGTTCGGTCAAGCCCGGCCAGCAGGTCATCAAGATCGTTCACGATGCGCTTGTCGACATGCTCGGCGGCGAGGATGCTCAGACACAGCTGCGCGTCGACAATCCGCCATCCATCATCATGATGGCCGGCCTTCAGGGCTCCGGTAAGACGACGACGACCGCCAAGGTCGCCAAGCGGCTGGCCGAGCGTGACAAGAAGAAAGTGCTTCTTGCGTCACTTGACGTTCGCCGCCCGGCCGCGATGGAACAGCTTGCCATACTGGCCGACCAGTGCGGGGAGAATGTTTCTTCCCTGCCGATCGTCGAAGGCCAGATGCCGGCCGAGATCACACGCCGCGCACTTCAGGCCGCCAAGCTCGGCGGCTATGACGTGGTCTTCCTCGATACTGCGGGCCGGACCTCCATCGACGAACAGATGATGGCAGAAGCCTCCGAGATCGCGAAGATCGCCCAGCCAAAGGAGACGATGCTCGTCGCCGATGCGCTGACCGGTCAGGACGCGGTCGAGACGGCGAAACGCTTCCATGAGCGCCTGCCGCTGACCGGCCTCGTGCTCACGCGGATGGATGGCGACTCGCGCGGCGGTGCGGCGCTTTCCATGCGGGCCGTGACCGGCCTGCCGATCAAGTTCCTCGGTACGGGCGAGAAGCTCGACGGGCTCGATGCCTTCGATGCCAAGCGCCTTGCGGGCCGCATCCTCGGACAGGGCGATATTGTCTCGCTGGTGGAGAAGGCCGGCGACCAGCTCGACCAGGAAAAAGCCGAACGCATGGCGCAGAAGATGCGCAAGGGCCAGTTCGACCTGAACGACCTCGCCGACCAGCTGCGCCAGATGCAGAAGATGGGCGGGCTCGGCGGCATCATGGGCATGCTGCCCGGCGCGAAGAAAGCCAAGCAGGCCATGGCGGGCGCCAATCTCGACGACAACACGATCAAGCGCCAGGAAGCGATCATTTCTTCCATGACGAAGAAGGAGCGCGAGAAACCCGCCCTGCTCAATGCCTCCCGGCGCAAGCGCATCGCGGCCGGGTCCGGCGTGACCGTGCAGGATGTGAACCGCCTTCTGAAGATGCACCGCCAGATGGCCGACATGATGAAGAAGCTCGGCAAGGGCGGCATGAAGGGCATGATGAACGCACTCGGCGGCGCAGGCGTCAGCCAGGCGGATATCGCCAAGATGGGTAAAGGCGCGGCGCTCCCGCCCGGCATGGGTGGCGGCGCAGGCGGCGGCATGGGCGGCGGACAACTGCCTGGCCTCGGCAGCGACGGCCTTCCCCCCGGCATGGGCGGAGGGAAGAAGAAGTGAGTTCCCCCGCTCTCCCCGAACTCGAGCGCCTGCGGGCCAGCATCGACAATATGGATGCGATCCTGCTGCACACGCTGGCTGAACGCTTCAAGCTGACCCAGCAGGTTGGCCACCTGAAGGCCGAGCACGACCTGCCTCCCGCCGACAAGTCACGCGAAGCGCGCCAGATCGAACGGCTGAAGACCCTTGCCGACGAGAGCGGGCTCGACCCGGCTTTCGCGGAAAAATTCCTGAACTTCATCGTGGCAGAAGTCATCCGCCACCATGAGAAGATACGGGGAGGTCAGGAATGATCGCCCCGGCCTCCCTCACCGCTCTTCCCCGCACAGGCGGGGACCTCGTGCTGCATGTACGGGACACGCTGGAAGAGATCCCGGCCTTCGCCGGGATGAGCGGATACAAATACGCCTGCAACCCTGCCTCACAAGCAAGGCGAGAGGCGCAGTGGCCGCTGGCGAATGCCAGCGATCAGCCACGAGTACACTCATGAAGACGCCATAAGATACTTAAGGAGATACACCATGGCTCTCAAAATCCGGCTCGCCCGCGGCGGGTCCAAGAAACGCCCCTTCTACCGCGTTGTCGTTGCCGACTCGCGCGCCCCGCGTGACGGCCGATACATCGAGAAGATCGGCACGCACGATCCGCGCCTGCCCAAGGACAGCGAAGACCGCGTGAAGATCGACGGCGCGAAAGCCGCTGAATGGATCAAGAAAGGCGCCGTACCGACCGACCGCGTCGCACGTTTCCTCAGCCAGATGACGCTGGAAGGCGAAACCAAGCCGATCTATGCGTGGGAACACGGCAACAACCCGAACAAGGGCGAGCCAGGCACAAAGGCCAAGGAACGCCTGCAGGAAAAGGCTGACAAGGAAGAAGCCCGCAAGGAAGCCGAAGCTGAAGCCAAGAAGGCTGCTGAAGAGGCGAAGAATGCTCCGGCCGAGGAAGAAGCCCCGGCTGAAGAGGCCGAAGCTGCTGCTGAAGGCGAAGCCTCCGCAGAAGCCGCTGCCGAAAGCGAAGCTTCCGAAGAAGAGAAGACCAGCTAGGTTTTTCTCTTTCGCAAAAACACTCAAGCCGGGCAGTTTCCTGCCCGGCTTTTTTTGTGTGCTGACCTGTCAGCGGCCACCTTACATCTGCATGGTCCAGCCTTCGACGCCCATAGCGGCCTGACGGATGGCCTCGGACATGGTCGGGTGAGCATGGCAGGTGCGGGCAACATCTTCGGAAGCTGCACCGAACTCCATTGCCACACAGACCTCGTGGATCATCTCGCCCACGCCGACACCGATCATGTGCGCCCCGAGTATGCGGTCTGTTTTCTTGTCAGCGAGGACTTTCACGAAGCCAAGCGTTTCATGATTTGTCCGGGCGCGGGAATTGGCCTGGAAGGGGAACTTGCCCTTCTTGTATTCCACGCCCTCTTCCTTGAGCTCGGCTTCGGTCTTGCCGACCCATGCGATTTCCGGATTGGTGTAGACAACGCTTGGCACGAGGTCGTAATTGACATGGCCTGCCTTGCCAGCGATCAGTTCGGCAACGGCGGCGCCATCATCCTCGGCCTTGTGGGCAAGCATCGGCCCGTGAATACAGTCGCCAATCGCCCAGACACCGTCTGCGACCTTGAAATGGTCTTTCGTCTCGATGACGCCGCGCTTGTCCGTCTTGCCACCAACATTCTCAAGGCCGAGCCCTTCGGTGTACGGACGGCGGCCGACAGCAACGATGACGGCATCCGCCTCGATGACCTCTTCATCACCACCCTTGGCCGGTTCGGTGAAGAGTTTGAGCTTGGTTTTCAGTTTCTCCACGCCGGTCACTTTCGTGCCCATGCGGAATTCCAGCCCCTGCTTCTTGAAGATGCGCTGGGCTTCCTTGGCCACCTCGGCGTCCGCACCCGGCAGGGAACGGTCGAGGAACTCGACGACGGTCACTTCCGAACCAAGCCGCGACCAGACAGAGCCAAGTTCAAGCCCGATGACGCCAGCCCCGATAAGGACGAGCTTCTTGGGCACTTCCTTCAGCGCGATGGCACCGCGGTTCGTGACGACGCGTTCCTCGTCAATCTCGACATTCGGCAGAGGTGTCGGCTCAGACCCGGTGGCGATGACGATGTTCTTCGCGTCCAGCGTCTGGTTCTTGCCGTCTTCACCCTCTACGTCGACCTTGCCCTGTCCGGCGATCTTGCCGAAGCCCTTGATGTAGTCGACCTTATTCTTCTTCATCAGGTATTCGACGCCCTGGGTGAGGCCTTTCACGGCGTCATCCTTCTGGGCCATCATCTGCTTGAGGTCGAGATCGATCTTCCCGGTCTTGATACCAAGATCCGCAAAATTGTTCTTCGCGGCCTCGAACAGTTCAGAGGCGTGCAGCAGGGCCTTTGACGGAATGCAGCCGACATTCAGGCATGTCCCGCCAAGGGTGCCACGCTTCTCGATGATCGCTGTCTTCAGGCCAAGCTGGCCAGCCCGGATCGCACAGTTATAGCCGCCGGGGCCGCCTCCAATAATGACGACGTCATAAGGTTCTGCCATGGGAAATCCGCCTCAAAAGGTCAGTGTGTTCAATTGCCTTGCGAACCTAAGCACTAGAGCGGCGAAATCAATGTTCGTGCGGCCTCATTTCCTGTGACAGAAGACCAGCACGCCACAGATCACCAGGAGGAACGGGGCAAGGATCGCCTCGTCGCGCCACAGGGTATAGTCCGCCGAGCCTGCCATAAGGGCCGTCGCCAGCCCGAAAAGCACTGCACCAACCGTGAACAGCCACGCGCCCCCTCGCAGGGCCGCCATCGCCAGAAGACCACCCAGGATCATCAGGCTTGTCGAGACCACCCTGATCAGTGAGACCGGCGGATTGAGGAGTTCTGTCGCGAGATCGCTGCCAAAGGAAATCTGGCGCAGGATCGGATTGATCGTTTCCCACATCATCCAGACCGCGACACAGACACCGACAAATCCGGCAAGCCGCCTGATCAGCATGAGGCCATCCTCCCGTTCAACGCGCTCTTGTTCATCCAAGGGCGAGTTGGAGGCTTTTGCAAGACAAGAAGCATTCATGTCTCGAACGCGCGGCGGCTCACCCGCCCCGTCGCCGGCGGGCCTGCATGCGCCGGCCTTCGGCAGCAAAATGAGCCCGCTGGCGCGCTATGGCGGCCGGGACCGGACGACGTCTTCGCGGCTGGGCCTCGGGGGCGGCTTCCTGCGTCTCCTGCGGGTGTGTCCGGGCCATGAGGGCTTCGAACTGTGCCTGGCTGAGCGTCACGCCTTCATCAGCTTCACGGGTTTCCAGATCGGCACGGGACGGGCCTTCCCTGCGCAACAGGAGGACGGCATAACCAAGCATCGCGATAATAAGGCAGCCGCCTGCCACCAGCCCTTCCGGACCGCTCGGATCCTGCCACCAGCCGGGCTCGAAATCGACGATCCACAGGACAGGTACGGCCGATACCATGCCGATGACGTACCAGATCACAGCTCCCTTCCGCCGGTTCGCGACCGACACAGAGGCAGCATAGAAACAGAGCGCCGCCAGGAAGTACGGCGCGCCATAGAGAATGCCGAGTTCACGCCAGTTGATCGCATCAAAGCCCAGCGCAGGATCGGGATGGAAGAATAGCGACAGGAACATGATGATACTCGGCCATCGCATTGCTGTCAGTGCGCCAAACGCGAAGACGATGGCAAGACCGCAGATCAGGAAGGCTATGAGACGCCGGGACATAAGAGTATGTCCTAACCTATTCCCATTTATACCGCATGAATGGGTGCACTGAATTCATCAGGTTACGCTAAGACTGTATTCACCATTGCGTGAGTCACCATGGACGCCGTGCTGGAAAAGTCCATACTGACGGCATCATGAGTGAACCAATTCCTGCCCTACGCCGCACTGCATTCCTGCTGACACTGGCTGGTGCCTTACCCTTTATCGGGCTTGTGATCGCCATGGCCGTCCTCGACCCGCCGACCAATGCGACCGCCGGGCTCTGGCTACAGACCTATGCTGCCGTGATCCTGAGCTTCCTCGGCGGGGCACGCTGGGGCATGGCTGTTACGACCGCTTCCGGCACGGCTGCGGCGACGCTGGGTGTCTCCGTGCTGGTCGCACTCGGTGGCTGGGTCATCCTGCCGCCAGCCATTATCCTGATGCCGGGCCCGGTCTGGTATCTCGTCTATGCGGTACTGTTTGCCCTGCAATTTGGCTGGGACTGGACATCTTCCACCGTACCGACGTGGTTCAAGCCCGCACGGCTCTGGGCCAGCATACTGGTCATCGCCAGCCTGACAGCGGCCTGGGCCATACACGCCTACGGCTTGTAAGTACTTAATCGGCCGTCAGGCCGTCTCGCCCGGCAGGGCGAACATCGCCGCCCGGAAACTGACAAGCGACAGGCCGAGCGAGACCAGTGCATTCCAGCCTGCCATGGACAGGCCAAGCATTGTCCAGGCCGCGCTCTCACACGAGACAGTCGCGGTCCGCTCATCGATCGTGCCAAGATCCAGGTTTACGACATCGACAGCAGTGGCTGCACAGCCGCTGGGGGCAGGCCAGAAGCCCCATTCGACCCCGGCGTGATAGGCCGCAACCACGGCCCCTGTCAGGAAAACGAGTGCCAGCATGACGTTGAAAGCCACGAGAAACCGCCGGTTCTGGCGAACATTCCAGAGGATGAGCCCTGTCGCCGACATGGCAATCGCTGCCCAGTAGACTTCCCGCTGGCGCAGGCAGAGCTGGCAGGGCAGCAGATAGGCGAAATGCTCGAACGCGTGAGCAGCCGCCAGCATCGCGGCGGAGACGATCAGGGCCAGAAGCGGCCAGCGCCAGGTTTTCAGAACAGCCGATCGTGCGCTCATGCGCGTTATGCCTCATGTCCGGTTGCAGCTGACCGGGACAATGGCCAAAGGCCCGCAACCACACAATGCGGCGATGAAGCGCGCCCCGTCATGCGCCCGAGACTGTTCGCACACCGAGCACGACAAGTGCAGCCAGGGTCGCGATCCATGCTGATCCGATAATCGTGCCCAGCATGACGAGGATACCGTCACGGGCCATCAGGCCGAACGAGATGATGGCAACGCCAATACCCGGCACGGTGTTCGTCGACGGCAGGGGCACGAGTATGGAAGCACAGAAGATAACGAGCAGCAGGCCGATCACGCGCTCCCCTCGCGGTCCCATCAGGAAGGTCAGCCGCGGACGGGCGACTTTTTCCAGCCAGCCGAACCATTTGCGCCCGCCACGTGCGGTGCGCTCAAGGCCCTTCCGGTCGATCATACGCCGGGCGAACTTCTCCGGCAGCCAGGGCTCTGCCCGCCCGGCCAGCATCTGCGCAGCCAGCGCCATCATGGGCAAGGAGACGATCTGCGGAACCCCGTAGAGAAAAGGTATGCAGCACGGTAGCGCCAGAATGAACAGCGCTGCGCCGAAAGCACGCTCATGCAAACGGTCAAAGATTTCACGCAGCGAGAACCCCGGCTCCGGGGCTTCTGCCGCCATGGCTTCGATGGACTGAAGGAATGTCCGGGGCGCCGGGTCTTGCGTCATGATGCTTAACGCCTATCCGTGTTCTGCTGGCTGGTCGAGATGATTGACGCATAAAGCCAGTTAGGGCAGAGGCAACCCTTGCAAAACCGCCTTCGTGCCCCGGTGGTGGAATTGGTAGACGCGACGGATTCAAAATCCGTTTCTGGCAACAGAGTGCCGGTTCAAGTCCGGCCCGGGGCACCATTCATTTTCGGTTTGCTTCGCAAAATTTTTGATCCGGTGGATCAAAAATAGAAAATGAATGCCCCGGCAGAGGCCATCCCGGTTTCGTTTCCGTATCGCGGCTTTGCCGCAACCCCATTTCCACATTGCCCTCGGGGCCTATGTCCTCTCCTGAACAAGCCGAAGGAGCACATCATGTCAGCCGTCATCATAGGGGCGACAGGCGGGATCGGGCGCGCATTAACGCTCAGCCTTGCCGAAGGTGGGTATGGCAGCCGCGTTCATGCCCTCTCGCGTTCGGGTGGTGGCGAATGGCCGGAAGGGGTCATGCCCGGCAGGATCGATATTCTCGACGAGGCCAGCATAAAAGCCGCCGCAGACACAGTTGAAGACCCAGATCTGGTGATTGTGGCCTCTGGCATTCTGTCCGATGGCGACAGGCTCACGCCGGAAAAATCCTGGCGTCATCAGAGCCTGGACACTTATGAAGAGGTGTTCCGGATCAATACGTTCGGGCCGGGCCTGGTCGCAAAACACTTCTTGCCGAAGATGCCGCGCGAAGGTCGTACAGTATTTGCGGCCCTTTCTGCACGGGTCGGCTCCATTAGCGATAACGGCTTCGGCGGCTGGCACGCCTATCGGGCCTCCAAGGCGGCCCTGAACATGCTGATCCGCAATTTCGCGATTGAGCAACAGCGCAAGAATGACCAGTCCATCTGCGTGGGGCTGCATCCCGGCACTGTCGATACAGGCCTGTCAGCTCCGTTCCAGGGCAATGTGCCAGACAGACAGCTATTTACGCCCAATAAAGCGGCAGGGTACCTGATCGGTGTCATCGAAAGGCTCACACCAGAGCACACAGGCCGTCTCTATGACTGGCAGGGCGAGGAAATTGCCCCCTGAGACAGCAAATTCAGATTATCCGGCCGTGTTGATCAGCACGGAGTTGGCATCATAGACGTCAGCACCTTCGGGTCGCGTGCCTGAGCCGGAGATAATTTCAAGGCTCTCGGTGACTTTCTCCGAACTGCCGCCGATTGGTATGCCGATACCAACGCCAACACCGACGCCGGAATACGTCCCCGTCGAACTTGAGCCACCAACAGATACAGACGAACGTGAGCCGCCGGCCCGGCTCGCATCGGTGTAACCGCGCACCACGCGGAACCAGTCTCCACCATTTTCAAGCGTCACTTCAGCCGCCCGGCGCAGCGCATACTGGCGTGCCTGTTCAGGACTGAGCGCGGTATAGCTCACCCGGTAGCGGTTGGATTCGATAGGCTGGACACTGAACCCTTGCGAACTTGGTGAAGAGGCCGGGCCATAAGGTTTTGCCGTGGTGCAGGCAACGGCGCCGGAAGCAAGGAGTCCCGCGATGAGTATGGATCTGATCATGATGTCACTTCTGCCATGTAAGTCTGTGAGCCGAAAGGCTGGCCTGGAACTTTGCGATGAACACGCCGCAACAAACAGGTTGGGCCTGTGTTCAGTCAGCACCTGTTATGAAAACTCCCAGTGCCGGTTCGTGTTCCCTGTACACGGGCTTGCACGTCGTACGGGTACGCGCTGACCAGCTCTTCTGGATTGGTCAAGGCGCGAGCCAATCGCGCAGAATGCTTTTTGGCGGGACGGTCGACGCTTGAGGGGACAGCGGGCCGTTCCACCCGTCCCCCTCTCCCATTGCCTAGGTTTCGGTTTCGTCGCTATTGCGACCGAAATTGGCAACCGCGCTGTCCTGGCCAGCTTCGATGATGGCCTTGCGGATCCCGCGTGCGCGTTCAAATTCGCGCATGAGCGTGTCGCCATCCCCCCAGCGGATCGCGCGCTGCAGGGCGGCCAGATCCTCACTGAAACGGCCAAGCGTCTCCAGGACGGCGTCCTTGTTATTGAGGAAGACATCCCGCCACATGACCGGGTCTGACGCGGCAATCCGGGTAAAGTCCCGGAAGCCACCTGCGGAGTATTTCACCACCTCGCCCTCGCCGACACTTTCCATGTCATAGGCGGTCGAGACGATATTATAGGCAATCAGGTGCGGCAGGTGGGAGGTGATGGCCAGAACGCGGTCATGGCGGGCTGCGTCCATGATTTCTACTTTGGCCCCCAGCATTTCCCAGAACCCCGCCAGCCGGTCGACGGCTGAATTGTAGGTTTCTTCCTGGGCAGGCAAGGGCGTGAGAATATGCCAGGCATTGCGGAACAGCGTTGCAAAGCCTGCTTCGGGCCCGGACTTCTCTGTCCCCGCAATCGGGTGGCCGGGAATGAGATGCACACCCGCCGGGCAATGATCCTGCATGGCCGAGAGGGCGCTTTCCTTGACCGAGCCGACATCCGTCAAGATCGCGCCCCTGGACATGTGCGGCGCGATAGCCTGTGTCGTCTCAGCAATGGCCCCGACCGGGACGCAGAGGAAAATCGCGCCTGCATCCTGACAGGCTTCAGCGGGCGTGCCGACGACATCGCCGAGGCCCAGGCCGGCTGCACGGGTACGGACATCCTCACTGCTGTCATAGAGGACCACGTGACGTGCCGCGCCAGCTTCACGTGCGGCATGCGCAATGGATGAGCCGATGAGGCCAGCGCCCATGATGGCGATTTTTTCAAACGCTGGCCCGGCCATGGATCAGCCTGCCTTTGCGAAGTCTTTGAAAGCCTGCAGGACTTCGTCATTCGCCTGTCTGGTGCCAATCGTCAGACGCATGCAGTTCGGCAGGCCGTAAGCGACCATGTCGCGGATCACGATCCCGCGCGAACGCAGGAACGCGTCGGCATCCTCCGCGCGCTGACCATCGCGATCAGAGAACTCGATCAGCAGGAAGTTACAGACGCTGGGATAGACCTTGAAGCCCATTTCCTCGAGCGCGGGCGTCATCCGGTCCAGCTCGGAATTGTTGTGATCTGCCGATTCCGCGACGAATTCGTCATCATCCAGCGCCGCAATCGCAGCCGCCTGGGCCACAGATGTGACGTTGAACGGGCCGCGCACGCGGTGGATCGCGTCGATCACGCTTTCAGGCCCGTAAGCCCAGCCGAGACGCAGGCCGGCAAGCCCGTGAATTTTCGAGAATGTACGGGTGACGAGTACGTTCGGCTCTTCCCCGGCCATTTCCATGCCGGCGGCATAGTCGTTCTGGCGGACATATTCGGCATAGGCCCCGTCGAGCACCAGCAGGATGTCGTCCCGCAGCCCCTTGTGCAGGCGCTTGACCTCGTCATACGGGATATAGGTGCCGGTCGGATTGTTCGGGTTGGCGAGGAAGACGATTTTCGTCTTGTCGGTGACCCGGTCCAGGATCGCATCGACATCTGCCGTCAGCTCTTTTTCGGGAGCCTTGATACAGGCAGCCCCGGCCTGCTGGGCGACGAGCTTGTAGACGAGGAATCCGTGCTGGGACTGGATGATCTCATCGCCCGGCTGTAGATAGGCCCGGCCGAGCAGCTGGAAAATCTCGTCGGACCCGGCACCACAGACGATCCTGTCCGGATCAATCCCGTACTTCTTGCCGATGGCCTGACGCACGGCAAAGGCGGACCCGTCCGGATAGATTTCCGGATGCTGGGCAGCCTTTATCAGCGCCTCACGCGCGGCTTCGCTACAGCCCAGCGGGTTTTCATTCGACGACAGCTTCCAGCCATGGTCGAGTTTCTGACCACCCTTATAGGGCGTGATTTCGAGGATATTTGAAAGCGGCTTCGGCCCGGTCATTCACTTGGCTCCTTGTCTGGCTGATCCTCGTGGCCAAGGATCGCACGAAAATCAAGAGACCGCCTGTGAATGCCGGGCCGTACAGCTCTTCAGGGAATTATGCTTTCAGGAGCTCCAGAAGGTCTCCTGTCAGCTTGTCGGCGTGCGTTGCCGTCAGCCCGTGCGGTGCGCCTTCATACTCTTTCAGCGTTGCATCCTTGATCAGTTCGGCCGCCTTGCGCGCCGTCGGATCAATTGGGACGGTCTGATCTCCGGTGCCGTGGATGACAAGTGTCGGCACATCGAACGCCTCCATGTCCGGGCGAAGATCGGTCCTGCCAAAGGCATCGACACAGTCGAGCGTCGCCTTCGGGCTGGCCAGCATCGCCATGCCCCAGGTCCAGTCGAGCTGTGCCTGCGAGACGCCGCCTGCATCCGTGCCCTGTCCATAGAAATCGTTGAAAAAGTTCCGCAGGAAATCCTGCCGGTCCTTGCGCAGGCCGTCCTTGATGCCCTCGAAGACATCCCCCGGCGCGCCATCGGGATTGTCATCAGTCTGGAGCATATACGGCGCGATCGAGGAGATCAGCGCAGCCTTCTTGACGTTCTTGCCATCATGGCGGGACATGTATTTCGACACTTCGCCCCCTGCCATCGAGAAACCGGCAATCGTCGCGTCCTTCAGCCCAAGCGAACTGATGACGGCGGCAAGGTCATCGGACATCGTGTCATAGTCATAGCCGCCCCAGGGCTGAGCCGAACGCCCGAAACCGCGGCGGTCATAGGAGACGACGCGAAAGCCTTCTTCAGCCAGCTTTACGGCCTGATATTCCCAGCTGTCCGCATTCAGCGGCCAGCCATGGATGAGGACAATCGGGCGCCCATCGCCCCAATCCTTCACATAAATTTCGGTGTCATTAGCGCCTTTGATATACGGCATATTTCATGTCCTTCCTGTCAGCTGATTGTTCTGAGAAATGGAATGAACAGACAGGCCGGGACGTTCCTCAGATTTCCTTCAAGCATTTGTGACTGCTTGACTTCTCTGTTCAGTCCGGACACGTCAGGCGCGATGCCAGATAGTGGACGCACTCCCCTGAGCGAGGTGAGGCACCTGACGCTCCCCGACCCGCTGCCGCTCGATTGCGGTGAGCGGCTCGAAACCGTGCAGATCGCCTATGAGACCTGGGGCGAGCTGAATGCCGACAGGACCAATGCCATCCTGATCTGTCACGCGCTGACAGGTGACCAGTTTGCAGGGTCGGAAAATGTCGTCACCGGACGACCGGCCTGGTGGCCGCGCATGATCGGGCCGGGCAAGCCGATCGACACCAACCGCTACCATGTCATCGCCACCAATGTGCTTGGCGGCTGCATGGGCACGACAGGGCCAGCCTCACCGGGGCCGGACGGCAAGCCATGGGGCACGCGCTTTCCGGTCATCACCATCGGCGACATGGTTCGCGCGCAACGCGCATTCGTCGATGCACTCGGGATTGACAGCCTGTTTTCTGTCATGGGCGGATCGATGGGCGGGATGCAGGCGCTTGAATGGGCCGTGCAAGTGCCGGAAAAGGTCTATACAGCTGTTCCCATCGCAACCGCAGCCCGTCATTCAGCACAGAACATCGCGTTCTACGAAGTTGGCCGGCAGGCCATCATGGCCGACTCAGAATGGTGTGACGGCCATTACCTGGCCGAGGGGAAGCGCCCCGGACGGGGGCTCGCCATTGCACGCATGGCGGCGCACATCACCTATGTCTCGGAAAGCGCGCTGAAACGGAAGTTCGATCGCGGACTGCAGGACCGGGACCAGGCGAGCTTCAGCTTTGATGCTGACTTCCAGGTCGAGTCATACCTGCGCTATCAGGGCCACTCCTTCGTCGACCGGTTCGATGCCAACTCGTATCTTTATGTCACCCGTGCGATGGACTATTTCGACCTTGCCTCGCGCTATGACGGACGTCTGGCAGACGCCTTCAAGGGCACGCCGGTACGCTTCTGCCTGTTCTCGTTTACGTCTGACTGGCATTATCCGCCGGTCGCCAGCCGCGAGATTACGCGGGCGCTGGCAGCGGCCGGGGCAGAGGTGAGCTATCTCGAGATCGAATCCGACAAGGGCCATGACGCTTTTCTCCTTGAAGAGCCGATCTATGAAGACGCCCTTGAAGGCTTCCTCACGGCCAATGCCGACCAGCGGGGGATCTGATGGCGCTTGATACCTCCATCCGGGCCGACCACCGGGCGATCGTCACCCGCGTGCCGCAGGGCGCAAATGTCCTCGATGTGGGCTGTGGCAATGGCGACCTCCTTGCGCTCCTGAAGCAGGAGAAACAGGTCAATGCACGGGGGCTGGAACTGTCTCCGGAAGAAGCCGGTGTCGCGCTTGCACGCGGACTTTCTGTCATTCAGGGGGATGCTGACAGCGACCTTGGGGTCTTTCCGGACAATGGCTTCGACGTCGCCATCCTGTCCAAGGCAATCCAGCAGATGCGCCGCCCGGTCTTCGTGCTTGAGGAACTGGCACGGATTGCCCCGGAAATGATCGTCTCCTTCCGCAATTTCGGCCTCTGGCAGCGGCGCTTCTCGCTTGTCACATCCGGACGGATGCCAGGCCACCGCGACTGGCATGACGAGGGCGCGCTACACCCTTCCACGGCACGCGACATGATCGACCTGACCCGGGCGCTTGGGCTGGAAACCGTCGCCATGGCCCCGATGCAGGCCAACAGGGTCGGCGCGTTCCGCAAGAACGGACTGTCGCGCCTCAACTGGGGCGCAGACGAGGTCATCCTGCACCTGCGCCGGACCTGAAATTCCTGAAGACATGAAAAAGCCGGCTGGCCCTGACCTCCAGCCGGCTTGTCCTGCATCATGCGTGAGAGACGAAACGCCTAGTTGGCGAGCGCCTGCTCGTCTTTCTCGCCCGTGCGGATACGGATGACCGAATCCAGCCCCGAGACGAAAATCTTGCCGTCACCGATGGTGCCCGTATTGGCCGCCGCGATAATCGCCTCGGACAGACGGTCGATGTCACCGGCGGCGCAAGCGACCTCCACTTTTACCTTCGGAAGAAGGCGCACCTCGTATTCCGCGCCACGATAGACTTCCGTCTTGCCCTGCTGGCGGCCATAGCCGCGCACCTCTGAAACGGTCAGGCCGGCAACACCGGCCTCGCTGAGAGCATCGATAACGGCATCAAGCCGGCTTGGCTTGAAAATGGCGGTAATGAGTTTCATGGCCCCTAAGCCTCCAAATCTGCAACATGTTGATGAAAGCGCGCGCTTTCTGAACGGTCAACGCGCGAATTACGATGTGTTTCAACGCTTTCCACCTCTGCCTCTTTTCTAGGCAGTGGTGCCACTCCTTTGCGCCCCGGCACGACATCGCTCACCGTGGCAGGCGCGCCACCTCCCGGTCTGGCATACAGCCTCTTGACCGCTTCGACCATGACCACGCCGCCGAAACCCGGCGTCAGAAGCTCGCCGACACGTTCCCAGCCTTCCGCGCCCGCAGCAAGCGGTCCCCATTTCACGGGCGGCAGGTGAACGGCCGTCGTACTCGCCGTGACCTGGAAGAGGTGGTCGTTCAGATAGGCGATGAGCTGGCGGCGCGTCCATGGCCGGCCATGACCGAAGGGCGTATTCTCGAACAGGGACCAGAGCCCCTTGCGGTTCGCCACGGCAACGAGCATCCGCCCCTCCGGAGCCAGGAGGCGCCAGGCTTCGCGCAGCACGGCGCGGGGACTGTCAGCCTCCTCGATGGCATGGAGCAGGATGATCCGCTCGAACGCACCGTCAGCGAAGGGAAGCCTGTCTTCGGCTGCAAGACAGGCGGAGATTCCGCGCTCTGTCGCAGACCATGCCGTCTCCCTGCCCAGATGCGGCGTTGTCGCGATACAGGCCTTAGCCGTTCCGGCATAACCGAGCAGCAGCGGGCGCGCATAGCCCATGCCGAGCACGTTGAGGTTCTTGCAGTCGCCCCACAGATCTCCCATGCGTTTCATCAGGAGGAAATCCACCGCCTTGCCAAGGCGGCTGGCATAGAAGTCTTCGAGATCGCTTGCGGCAAGTCTCATCAATAACCCTTGTTTCACCACGCCTTCTTAGCGTTAAATAGGGGCATGCTCGACATACACCAATTCCCCTGCCTGAATGATAATTACGGTTTTCTCGTCCGCGACCGCGAAACGGGCACGACCGTGGCAATCGATACGCCCGATGGTGAAAAGTATCTGGCCGAAGCCGAAGCGCTTGGCTGGACCATCGACGAAATCTGGAACACGCACTGGCATCCCGACCATGCCGGCGGCAACCTGAAGATCAAGGAAGCCACCGGCTGCAAGATCCGCGGGCCAGTCGGCGAAGCCGGAAAAATTCCCGGTATTGATGAACAGCTTGGCGGCGGCGACACGTTCAAAATCGGCAATCTTGGTGTGCATGTCCTCGACGTACCGGGCCACACGCTGGGCCACATTGCCTTTCATGTGCCCGAGGCCCAGACCGCTTTCGTGGGCGATGCCCTGTTTGCGCTTGGCTGTGGCAAGGTGTTCGAGGGCGATGCGAAGATGATGTGGGAGAGCCTTTCCCGGCTGAAGGCACTGCCGCCGGAGACCACCATCTATTGCGCACATGAATACACAGCGAAGAATGCGGAGTTTGCGCTCAGCGTCGATCCGGATAATTCGAAACTCACCGCCTATGCCGATGAAGTGAAGGCACGCCGCCAGAACGGGGAGTGGACTGTCCCGACGCAGATGTCACGCGAGCTGGAGGCCAATCCATTCCTTCGTGCCGATGACCCGGCCATGCAGGAAGCAATGGGCCATCCCGGCGACCCGGTGTCGACTTTTGCGGAAATCCGCCACCGCAAGGATACATTCTAGGCGATGCCGGCCATCTCCGGCGACCTTGGCGCAAACGAGATTATCCGCCTGCTGGGTATGTCCGCACACCCTGAGGGTGGGCATTTCGTGGAGATGTATCGCAGCCCCGGCGAAGGCCGCGGCGCGTGCACGACGATCTATTACCTGCTTCAGGCTGACGAACTCTCCGCCTGGCACCGTGTCGATGCTGACGAGGTCTGGGCCTGGCATGCTGGCGGCCCGCTCTCACTGACGCTTTCCCCGCCCGACGGCAAAGGCGCGGAGGCGAAGATGCTCGGCCCTGACCTGCGCGCAGGCCAGCGCCCGCACGATGTTGTACCGAAAGGCCACTGGCAGACGGCTGAAAGCCTTGGCGCATGGACACTTGTCAGCTGCTTCGTCGCGCCGGGCTTCGACTTTGCAGGCTTTGAGCTTGCGCCGGAAGGGTGGCGCCCGGAGGTCTGACCGTCAGCCTGCCGTCAACCCGCCATCCAGGACGAGCTCCGCGCCGGTCATGTAGCTACTTTCGTCGGAGGCAAGGAAAAGCAGCCCGTTGACGATCTCCTGTATGCTGCCCGTCCGCCCGAACGGAACGCCCTCCCCGGTCATACCCGCAAGCGTCGCATCGCGCGGCATTTCACTCGCCTCATCTTCCTCCGTGCCGATCAGCGTGTCCCAGATTGCCGTCGAGATGATACCGGGATGGATGGAATTGACGCGGATGCCGTCTTTCGCCTCGGCGCATTCAAGCGCGACGGACTTGGTGAAGCTGCGAACAGCTGCCTTGGTCGCGCAATAGCAGGAGAAATTGGCGGTTGAACGCAGCCCGGCAACCGATGAGACATTGATAACATTGCCCTGCCCGGCCTCTTTCATCAGCGGCAGGGCATGCTTCACTCCAAGAAAGACCCCGTCCACATTGACCGACATCATCTTACGCCAGAGCGAGAACTCCATCTCGTGGGCAAGACCCGTCATGCCGATGCCTGCATTGTTGATGAGCACATCAAGGCGCCCCTGACGCTGGCGGACGCTGTCGATAACGCGGATCCAGTTCTCCTCCGACGTCACATCATGCTTCAGGAATTTCGCTGTACCGCCGGCCGCTTCGATTTCGGAAACGAGGGTTTCGCCAGCTTCGGTTTCGATATCGGTCGCGACGATTTCTGCCCCTTCGGCGGCAAAGCTGAGTGCCGCCTGCCGGCCAATTCCTTTTGCTGCGCCTGTAATCAGGACGACCCTGTGTTCAAAACGCTTCCTCATGGCTTGCCTCCCATCTGCCGTGCCGCCCCCGATTTGAGCGGGACAGGTCATGGCAGGCAAGTCTGACGCCGGGGCATGAGCCGCTCAGGCCGGAAAGCCACCTGCCTTGCTGAGGCTTGAGCTGACCTCATGGCCGAGAACCGTTTCGAGCCACTTGGCTGTCTCGATGAGCCTGGAAAGATCGAGCCCCGTATCGAAGCCCGAGCGTTCCAGCATGTATACGACATCTTCTGTTGCGACATTGCCTGTGGCCGCGGGCGCGAAGGGGCAGCCGCCGATGCCGCCACAGCTGGCATCTATGACGTCAACGCCTTCCTCGATAGCAGCAGCCACATTGGCAAGCGCAGCCCCGCGCGTGTCGTGGAAGT
This sequence comes from Henriciella sp., assembly GCF_029936995.1. GTDB lineage: Bacteria > Pseudomonadota > Alphaproteobacteria > Caulobacterales > Hyphomonadaceae > Henriciella. The sequence goes on along the minus strand of NZ_JAPYRE010000002.1, from coordinate 552,287 downwards.
GCATACGCAAGAAGACATCCGGGGCTTCCATGACGACCCGTTCGGTCAGCGCGCGGACCTGCCAGGGGGACGCCACACCGATCGTGTCACCAAGCGCCAGCTCACCAACTCCGGCGCGCTGGGCGCGGGCGGCGAGATTGGCGACCACGGCAGGGTCGACCTCACCGTCATAGGGGTCGCCAAAAGCAACCGATATTGTCGCAGAGAGCGGGATACCCGCTTCGTGAATGAGCGGCGCACACTGGGCCAGCATGTCTGCGCTTTCGCCGGGGCTCATGCCTTGGTTCCTGCGGCCAAATCCTTCCCCGGCCACCAGCACGAAATTGATCTCGTCGGCTTTGGCATCAATCGCCCGGCGCACGCCTTTTTCGTTCAGGGCCAACGCAATGTGACGTGTCGGCCTTGTGCGGTCGAGCCCCATGAAGACTTCCGCCGAATCCGCCATTTTCGGCACCGCTTTTGGCGAAACGAAACTGCCGGACTCCATGCGCTTGACGCCGCACTCTTCCAGGCGGGCGATGAATTCAAGTTTCTGCTCTGTCGTCAGATTGCCGGGATCGTTCTGCAACCCGTCACGCGGGCCGACCTCAACAATATCGATACGTCTTGTCATTCACTCTCCTGCCTATCGGCCCTGAAAAGCCGGTGCCCGGCGCTCCACGAAACTCGCCACGCCTTCCTCGAAATCAAATGTGGAAAAGCTCGCTTCCATCTCCCGGTCTGCAACGTCGAGACTGTCAGCGAAGCTCTGGAAATAGGATTCACGGACCTGCCGTTTCATGACGGCAACGGACCGCGGCGAAACCTGGGTCGCAAGATGGCTGGCGACATCGCGGACATGGCTATCGAGATCACCTGCGGGCAGGGCTGAATTAACGAGGCCGAGTTGTGCGGCTTCACGGCCGTTGAACTTGCGGGCCGTGAACAGCAAGTCGAGCGCATTGGCCTCTCCGACAAGGCGCGGCAAGAGCCAGGCAATGCCGTGTTCGGCAATCAGGCCGCGCTGGGAGAACGCCGTGGTGAACTTTGCATCTTCAGCAGCATAGCGCAGGTCGGCATACAGGGCGAAAACAAGCCCGATGCCCGCACATGGCCCATTGATCGCCGCGATGATCGGTTTTGGACAGGCGAACAGGTAGCCAAACCGGCTGGGAAAAGTCTGCTCGATCGGGTCGGACATGTCCGGCTTGTGCGCATCCGGCTGTTGCTGCCCGTCGGCCTGTATGCCCTGAAGGCCCGACATGTCCGCCCCCGCACAGAAGCCGCGACCTTCACCGGTCACGACGATCACACGCACGGCATCGTCGGTGGCGGCTGAACGGATGGTCTCGGCAATTTCATTGGCCATGGTCGGCGTCCAGGCATTCAACCGGTCCGGCCTGTTGAGCCGTATGGTGAGGACACCATTCTCGATGTCCGTCAGGATTTCCTTCAAGTCGCTCATTGATTTCCTCCCCTTCCAGGTCTTGCTTTACGCCATCTTCGGGCTTGTTTCGCCTATATCGGCACTCTCGAAAAAACTGACAAGGCTCTTGCGGGATACGGTGCACAACGCCAAACAGCCAACATGCAAGATATGACCAATCAGACCCCGCCACTCTCCGGCCTTCGCGTTATCGAGCTTGGCCAGCTTATCGCCGGGCCTTTCTGCGGCCAGCTTCTCGGTGACTTCGGTGCCGAGATTATCAAGGTCGAGGCCCGCGACGCGCCAGACCCGGCCCGCAACTGGGGCGCCGTCAAGAAGGATGGCGAAAGCCTGTTCTGGCCGATTATCGCACGCAACAAGAAGTCGCTGACGCTGAACCTGCGCACGGAGAAAGGACAGGCGATCCTGAAGGAACTGGCGGCAAATGCCGATGTCCTGATCGAGAATTTCCGTCCTGGCACGCTGGAGCGCTGGAATATCGGTCCGGAGGTGCTGCACGCGATCAACCCACGGCTCGTGATCGCCCGCATTTCCGGCTATGGCCAGACCGGCCCGGAGAGCGCCAAGGCCGGTTATGCCAGTGTTGGCGAAGCCAAAGGCGGCCTGCGCCACCTGATCGGCGAGCCGGACAGGCTGCCGGCCCGTGCGGGCGTCTCGCTTGGCGACACGATGACCGGCACGTTCGCTGCGCTCGGGACGATGATGGCCCTGTTTGCCCGCGAAAAATCCGGCAGGGGGCAGGTCGTCGATGCAGCAATCTACGAAACCGTCATGGCTTTCATGGAGAGCCTGATCCCGGAATATGCACTCGCCGGCCACACACGTGAACGCACAGGCCCGATCCTGCCGCGCGTCGCCCCGTCCGGTGTTTATCCGTGCTCTGACGGCCTGGTCATCATCGGAGCCAATCAGGACAGCCTTTTCCGGCGCCTGTCGGCGATGTGCGGGGCAGGCTGGGCCGACGATCCGCGCTATGCCACCCATGATGCACGCGGGGAAAACCAGCTTGAACTGGATGGGCTCATTTCGGACTGGACCCGCCAGCATACGACCGCACAGGTGCTGGCGCTCTGCGAAGAAAATAGCGTCCCCTGCGGACCGGTGAATACCGCCAAGGACATGCTGGCAGACGCTCATATCAAGGCACGCGAGGCCATCATCCGGATTGCTCATCCGGTGCTGGGCGATTTCCCGATGCAGGGCGTCGTCCCCAAGCTCTCCGCCACGCCCGGCAACGTTCGCGAGACCGGCCCGGCCCTAGGCGAGGACACCGCAGACATACTGGACGGGCTCGGCTATGATGCGGGCAAGCAGGACAGTCTCAGACAGGAAGGCATCATCTGATGGCGCTTTATGACCCCCCGCTGAAGGGCCGGAAACAGGATGAAACCCTGAGCTTGCGGCCCGCCTTCAACAATGACGGTCTGATCGCTGCCATCGCGCAGGATGTCGAGAGTGGCGACGTCCTGATGCTGGCCTGGATGAATGAAGAAGCTCTCAGGAAAACGATCGAGACCGGCCGGGCCACATACTGGTCCCGCTCACGCGGAACGCTCTGGACGAAGGGCGAGAGTTCCGGCCACACGCAGGAAGTGACTGACATTCTGGTCGATTGTGACCAGGACGCGATCCTGCTCAAGGTCCGTCAGACCGGTGCTGCCTGCCACACAGACCGGCCATCCTGTTTCTATCGTCGGATCGAAAGTGCCGGTCACGCGCTTACTTACATATAATCAATCCGTTAGAATTCATCCAAAGCATCAAGGGGCTGAACCGATGAAACAACTTGCACTCGTAACGACTAGCGCCTTCGTGATGGCACTCGCCGCCTGTTCCGGGCCGGACAGTGAGCCACCTGCAGAAGAGGCCGGTACTGAAACCGCGCAGACCGGCGAAACCGAAAGTGCAGACGTGGACGGTGCCGAAACGCCTGCGGAAACAGCAGATCCCGTCGATGAAGCCTCAAGCGATAGCGTTGACTCGCTTCAGCTGATCAAACTCGATTGTGGTGAAATCTACGTTTCCGACCTCGGCATCTTCTCAACCAATGGAGACTATGACGGCCAGACCGACACGTTTGCCAATACATGCTGGCTCGTGCGTCATCCGGAAGGTGACATGCTCTGGGATCTTGGCCTGCCGGGTGTCCTGACCTCCGAAGGCGAACAGACACAGGGCCCTTTCACGGTCTCGCTCGAGCAGACGATTGGCGAGCAGCTGGAAGACATGGATCTCGGCCTCTCCGACATCGAGTATCTGGCCATCTCGCACAGCCACTTCGACCATACAGGCCAGGTCGACCAGATTGACCGGACCGGCACGACATGGCTGGTCAACGAAACCGAGTATGAACACATGTTCCCCGCTTCCACCGAGGGTGACGCGGAAAGCTCAGGCGAGGCCGCGAACGATTTCACCGGATTCGACCTGCTCGAGCATGAAATCATCCTCGACAATCATGATGTCTTCGGCGACGGCTCGGTCGTGATCTTCATGACGCCCGGCCATACACCGGGACACTCCTCACTGCTGGTGAACCTTCCCGAGACAGGCCCTGTCCTGCTGACCGGGGACTTGTGGCATATGGAGGAAAGCCGCGAGAACGAACGCGTGCCCGCCTTCAACACCAGCGAAGAGGCCACACGTCAGTCCATGCAGGAATTCGAAGACCGCGCCGGGACACTTGGCGCAAGGGTCATCATCCAGCATGAACCGGCAGATACAGAAGACCTGCCGGACGTGATGCGCTAGTCTTCCTGCGGCATGTCCAGACCGAGAAGCGACTTCAGCATCCCGGTCTGCATGTCGAAGGCCAGGCTGCCCGGTGAAACCAGCTCGACATGGCCCGTTGCATCGATGGCAACAAACCGTGCGTCATCGCCGGCCGCTTCCGCTTTTTCTGTCAGGGCACGGCCAAGCTCGGGGGGCGCAATCCGGTCCCGGGTTCCATTTACATTGATCTGACGCACCCCCAGGGGCAGGAGTTCGGCCGGAGAAGTATCAGCAAAGACGTCAGGACGTGCCTCTGATGGGGCCCCTGTAAGCGTGCCCATGATGTCAGCCAAACATCCCGGCTGGGTCACGTCCGCCGAAGCTTCCAGGTCAGCCAGCCCACCCGAATTGACGACTGCTGCCAGCTGGAACGGGTCATCCTGATGTAACGGGCTCGTCTCCGGGAGGTTTGGCCTCGCCGCCGCCCAGAGCGCCAGATGGCCGCCTGCCGAATGCCCGAAGGCGACAACCCGGCTCGTATCCAGCCCGAGCGCAGGCCCGCGTGCGCTAAGTGCATCCACCGCACGGGCTACATCCCCGAACGTTCCCGGATAGCCACCACCAGGCTCATCGACGCCTCGATACTCAATATTCCAGACAGCCATCCCCTCCTCGCGCAGCGCCGCAGCGGCATAGTTCATCAGGGTGCGGTCAGCGATCTCCTTCTGCCAGCAGCCGCCGTGGATCATCAACACGGTCGGGTGGGGCGCCTCTTCATCGGGCAGCCAGAGATCAACGACATCTGTTTCCGGGTCGGGACCGATCTGGAGCACACGGTCCGGTTCTGGCAGCGGGCGTCCGGTGAGGTCGGCCCAGCCCATGAGGCGGGCTTCACTGGCAGACGCCTTGTCGCTCACTTCAGATGGCCCAGCCCCGCGCGCCATATCAGCCGGCTCTGGTGGGGCCATGCAGGCCGGGACAAGCATGACTGTTGCGCAGATCGCATGATACCATTTCATCCCTTGCTCCCGGACCGGTTTCCACGTCATCTGAACGCCCCGCCGGCCAGCGTGCAAGAGGAAAGGCACCATGACCTATACGATTCCGGAGAGCCGGGAAGCGGCACAGGCCCAGGACGAGCACGACATCCTGCGCCATGCCCGCGAAGCATTCGATATCCCTGAAGGCACGATCTATCTCGTCGGCCACTCGCTTGGCCCGGCCACGCACACGGCTCTCGACGCGCTGTCGCGCGCCGGATCATTCGAATGGCGCGAAGAGCTCGTCTCTGCCTGGAACACAGCAGGCTGGTTCGACCTGCCGGTGCATATCGGCAAGCAGATTGCCCGGCTCATCGGCGCAGGCGAAAGCGAGGTCATCATCGCCGACAGCGTATCGGTGAACCTCTACAAACTGGCTGCGGCTGCCCGCCCGCTTGCCAAATCACCCACCCTGATCGTCGAGGAGGGCGAATTTCCAACCGACCAGTACATCCTTGAAGCGCTGGCAAACCTTGCAGGCACGGATTTCATCCGGGCAGGGCGTGGAAACGGCCCCGACACACTGGCCGAGACAGGTGGCGTGCTGGTGATGAGCGCAATTGATTATCGCAATGCAGAAGTGCGCGACATCGCAGCCCATGAATCCCGGGCCGCAGAGACAGGTGGCGTGATCATCTGGGACCTGAGCCACGCAACCGGGGTTATCCAGCTCGACCTGAAAGCAGCCGGCGCACGGCTCGCGGCGGGATGTACATACAAATACCTGAATGGCGGCCCGGGCGCGCCAGCCTTTCTCTATGTCTCGGACACGATGTGCGACACGCTCCACACGCCCCTACCCGGCTGGATGGGGCATGCCCGGCCTTTCGCTTTCGAGCCGTCCTACACCCCGGCTCCCGACATCCGGCGCATGGCCTCGGGAACACCGCCCATTCTGTCGCTTTCCGCACTTTCCGGCGCGCTGGAAGTCTTCGAAGCGCTGGATGCAGGCCTGATCGAGGACAAGGCCCGTGCGCTGGGCGACCTCGTAATAGCCCGCGTACAGGCCATGGGGCTGGAAGTGGCCTCCCCGCTCGACGCCAGCCAGCGCGGCGGGCATGTCAGCTTTACCCACCCGAACGGCTATGAAGTGGTCCAGGCACTCATCGCGCGCGGTATACTGGCAGACTTCCGCGCCCCGGACACGATCCGCTTCGGCGTGTCGCCGCTCTATCTCGGTTTCGAGGATATCTGGACGGCGATGGAGGGGCTGGAAGATATTCTCACCACCCGCAGCTGGGACAATGAGGCCTTCCGCAAACGCGCCACCGTCACCTGACAGGACTGGCGACCCCGACAGGATTTGAACCTGTGACCTACAGATTAGGAATCTGTTGCTCTATCCTGCTGAGCTACGGGGCCAGCCAGAAATGTGCGATACCCTGTTTTTCTGTGGGGTTGAAGGGGCTGTTATGCTGTCAGTGCGTTTAATGACCGGGCTTCTTCTGCTGGCCAGCGCGGCCTGCAGCGCAAAATCACCGCTGGAAGGGATGCAGCCCGGAGAACGCGGACGCGTCGTGCGCGTCATAGACGGGGATGCACTCGTCCTCGATACAGGCCAGAGCGTCCGGCTTGTCGGGATCGAGGCCCCGGCCCGGAATGGCCGCTACGATGATCCTGATCCGTATGCGGAGAAGTCAGCCCGTATGCTGGAGGATCTCGTGATGGGCCGCGAGGTACGTCTCTATTATCCCGGCCTCACACGTGACCGCTATGACCGTGCACTTGCTCACATCACAACGGCAGACAATTCTGGACCAGACTACTGGATCAATCTTGAACTCGTCCGGCGTGGCGCGGTGCGTGTGCGCCTGTATCCCGATACGGACCGCGGCGGCGCGACACTCCTGGAAGCGGAAGAAGTGGCCCGAAGTTCGGTGCGCGGGCTCTGGCATGAAAGCGCGTACAGGCCGGTCCCTGCCGAAGCGCTTGACGCCAGCCACAGAGGGTTCACCATCGTGTCCGCCCGGCTTGGCGAAGCTGCTGAGGCGCCGCAGCGGGATGAGGACCGGCGCCGCAGCATTCTCTGCTCAAGACAGGTCGAGGGATCAGATCTCATCATCGACATGACGTTCAATGCCCGTCCGGCCTGTGATGCCCCGGCCGGGAAGCCCTACCTCTTGCGGGGCTGGGTGAGCGGGGAGCGTATGGAGCTCGACCACCCCCTGCACCTGCAGGATCTCGATACACGCTGATCAGCCGGTGATGTATTGCCCGCCATTGACCGTCATGGTTGCACCCGTGATGAAGGCGGCCTCCTCAGAGGCGAGATAGGCACATATCGAGGCGATTTCCCCAGCCTCGCCCAGACGCCCGACCGGGATACCAGCGACAATCCCCTCAAGCACTTTTTCCGGCACGGCGCGCACCATGTCCGTGTCGATATATCCGGGCGCGACGGCATTGACCGTTATCCCGCGTTTTGCCCCTTCCTGGGCCAGTGCCTTGGTAAAACCGATCAGGCCGGCCTTGGCGGCGGAGTAATTTGCCTGGCCGAACTGGCCCTTCTGGCCGTTGATCGACGAAATATTGATCACCCGGCCGAACCCGCGCTCACGCATGCCATCCCAGACCTGCCGGGTGACATTGAAGACGGATGAAAGATCGGTATCGATCACCTCGTTCCACTGCTCGAGGCTCATCTTGTGGAAGGGCGCATCGCGGGTAATCCCGGCATTGTTCACAACGACATCAACCGGCCCGAGGTCGCGTTCGATCTGTTGCAGGCTTGCGCCCGTTTCTTCGAAGCTGGAAACGTTGAAACGGTAACATTTTATGGCGAGCTCTTCCTCGCACAGCTTTGCCGCTTCGGCATTGCCACTGTAATTGGCCGCCACCTCATAGCCATCGGCCTTCAACCTTGCGCTGATGGCCTTGCCAATGCCCCGGGTGCCTCCGGTTACGAGTGCAACACGTCCCATTCGTTCCTCCTGGCTTATTGCGCAGCAAAAATTTTGCTGCGTATGCTCAACCCGGTGTAAGCATGATATGTATAAGCTAGAAATGCGGTTTTGAAAGTCAGAGACTTTCATGCAACCAATGCTGCAATAATGGTAAAATCTCGCCGCAACTGGCGAAGACAGGGGCACGAAATGACCAAGGGCAACGGCTCAGACGGAACTGTAATTATCAAGAAGTACGCCAACCGCCGGCTCTATGACACGTCGACATCCTCCTATGTCACGCTTGACCACCTGGCGGAGCTTGTGCGCCGCGAAGTCGATTTCGAGGTTCGCGATGCGAAATCCGGAGAGGATCTGACCCGGGCCGTCCTGACGCAGATCATTTTCGAGCGTGAAACCAAGGGCGACGGAGCCCTGCCCCTTTCCTTCCTGCGCCAGCTGATCGGTTTCTATGGCGGCGGCGCGCAGAACATGCTCCCGGCCTGGCTGGACATGAGCATGAACAGCTTTGCCGAAAGCCAGGAGCGCTGGAAGAAGGCCATGGGCGGTGCCCACCCGATGGCCATGTTCGAGACGCAGACGCGGCGCAATATGGAAATGTTCGAACAGGCGATGAAGATGTTCACGCCGCCTGCCGCGAAGAGCGCCTACAAATCTTCAGGCAGCCCCCAGAACCAGACGGAAAAGCCCCCGCGTCAGGACCGCGCGCCGGACCAGCCCTCTGCTTCAGGCGAAGAGGACCGCGATGCGACTGTTGCCGCCCTGAAGGCGCAGATGCAGCTGATGCAGGAACAGCTGGAAAACCTCTCACAGAAAAAATAGCTCTGCCCCGTCGGGGTACGCCGGGCCTGCAGTGTTAGAGCGCCGCAGCGCGCAGGACTGTGCCTTGCTCTCGCGTCTGCACAATGACAGCACAGCTCGTCTCGCAGTCATAGGCGTACTTGACCCGGCCACCTGTCCAGAGCCCCAGCATCTTCGAGCCTGTCACAGGCTTGACTGTCTGCGTCGTCTTCGCGTTGCCGGAAAGGTAGCTGACAAGATGCACTTCCAGTGGTTCCGGTATCATCCCGTCGACGACAAATCCGCCGGAGACGGGCTCGATCTGGATGCGCCGGGCGACCCAGTTATCCGTATGGGACGGGGCTGCTGTATCTGATCCGGCGCTTGCCAGCCTGACCGCAGGGCAGGCTTCCGGCCCCTTGCAGGCCAAAACCAGTACGCCGTCTTTCTGGACGGACGCATCAGCAGACGCCGGCGGCTCCGAAAAAGCTGCGGGGGCAAAGGCGGCCATGAGGGCCATCAGGATCAGAAAATGTTTCATCGCATCCGCCCTTAGCGGCGATGCATGACAGTTTTAATTCATCACCATCTTCATAAACAGAAACCGCCCCGAAAAGGGGCGGTTTCCACAGACAATCCTCAAGACCGCTGAAATCAGGCGGCCGCTTCTTCTTTTGCGAGATTGCGAAGCACATAGTGCAGGATGCCACCATTGCGGTAATAATCGAGTTCGTTCTCGGTATCGATCCGCACCAGCGTCGTGACCGTCTCGGTCGAGCCATCCTTCTTCTTGATGGTGACATTCAGGTCCTGGCTCGGGCTTATCCCGTCCATGCCTTCAATCGTCACTTCCTCTGAGCCATCCATGCCGAGTGACTGCCAGGTCTGGCCGTCCTTGAACTGAAGCGGCAGCACGCCCATGCCGATCAGGTTGGAGCGGTGAATACGCTCATAGCTCTCGGCCACGACCGCTTTCACGCCGAGAAGCAGGGTGCCCTTGGCGGCCCAGTCACGTGAGGAGCCGGTGCCGTATTCCTTGCCAGCGAAGACAACCAGCGGAACATTATCCGCCTTGTAGCGCATCGCCGCGTCATAGATCGGCATCTGCTCACCAGACGGATGGTGAATGGTCACGCCGCCTTCGACACCCGGCACCATCTGGTTCTTGATGCGGATATTGGCGAATGTGCCGCGCATCATGACTTCATGGTTGCCACGGCGCGAGCCGTAGGAGTTGAAGTCCGTCGGGGCGACCTGATGCTCCTGCAGGTATTCGCCAGCCGGGCTGGCCGCCTTGATCGAACCGGCCGGGGAAATGTGGTCGGTGGTGATGGAGTCTGCGAAGAGACCGAGGATACGGCCGTTCTTCACGTCTTCGACCGGGTCCACATCCAGCGTCATACCCTCGAAGTAGGGCGGGTTCTGAACATAGGTCGAGCCGGGCGGCCAGGAATAGGTCTTCGAGCCGGTCACCGAAATGGTCTGCCAGTGCTCGTCGCCCTTGAAGACGTCGCTGTAACGCTCCTTGAACATTTCCGGTGTCACGGCTTCACGCATCACGGAAGCGATTTCCTGGGAGGTTGGCCAGATGTCCTTGAGGAAGACATCATTGCCATCCTTGTCCTTGCCGAGCGGGTCCGTGGTCAGGTTGATGTGCAGCGAGCCGGCAATGGCATAGGCAACGACCAGCGGCGGGGACGCAAGGTAGTTTGCGCGCACATCCTGGCTGATCCGGCCTTCGAAGTTACGGTTGCCCGAAAGCACCGAGCCGACAACCAGGTCATTCTCATTGACCGATTTCGAAATGGCTGGCGGCAGCGGGCCGGAGTTGCCGATACAGGTCGTGCAGCCATAGCCGACGAGGTTGAAGCCCATCGCATCAAGATCGTCCTGCAGGCCAGCACGGTCGAGATAGTCGGTCACGACCTGCGAGCCCGGAGCAAGCGATGTCTTCACCCATGGCTTGCGGCCAAGCCCCTTCTCTAGCGCATTGCGCGCCAGCAAGCCTGCAGCCAGCATTACGGAAGGGTTGGATGTATTGGTACACGATGTAATCGCCGCGATGACGACCGAGCCGTCATGCAGGTGGTAATCCGTGCCCTCAACGGCATGCATGGAGACGCCGTATTTTTCCGGATCGGTGTAGACGTTCTGTGCGCCCTCATCGACGAAACGGGCTTCGCCGCTGGACTTCGGTGTCGTCTCCGGATCCTTGGGACCGCCGCGGATTTCAGCGAGTGCGTCACGGAAGGCCGTATCGGCCTCGGACACCAGGACGCGGTCCTGTGGACGCTTCGGTCCGGCGAGTGACGGAACGACGCTGCCGAGATCAAGCTCGAGCGTTGCACTGTAGACCGGGTCCGACATTTCCGGACGCCAGTAGCCTTGCGCCTTGGCATAGGCTTCGACCAGTTTCACGCGGTCTGTCTCGCGGCCCGTGTCGGAGAGATACTGGATGGTTTCTTCATCGACCGGGAAGAAGCCGCAGGTCGCACCATATTCCGGCGCCATGTTGGAGATCGTGGCTTCATCCTCAAGCGTCAGGTTGGCGAGGCCTTCGCCGAAGAACTCGACGAACTTGCCGACCACACCATGATTGCGAAGCATCTGGGTGACGGTAAGGACGAGGTCGGTCGCGGTGGCGCCTTCAGCCAGCTTGCCGGTCAGCTTGAAACCGACGACTTCCGGAATCAGCATGGAAACCGGCTGGCCGAGCATGGCTGCTTCTGCCTCGATGCCGCCAACGCCCCAGCCGAGAACCGAAAGCGCATTGATCATCGTGGTGTGTGAGTCCGTGCCGACGCAGGTGTCAGGATAGGCAATTTCCTCACCATCCTCTTCCTTCGTCCAGACGGTCTGGCCGAGATATTCGAGGTTCACCTGGTGACAGATACCGGTGCCGGGCGGGACAACGCGGAAATTGCGGAATGCCTTGGAGCCCCAGCGCAGGAACTCATAGCGCTCGCCATTGCGCTCATACTCGATATCAACATTCTTCTTGAAGCTTTCCGGACCGGCGAAGTGGTCAACCATCACCGAGTGGTCGATGACGAGGTCGACCGGTACGAGCGGGTTAATCGCCTCGGCATCAGCGCCGAGGTTCTCGGAGGCATCGCGCATCGCGGCAAGGTCCACGACAGCCGGAACACCGGTAAAGTCCTGCATCAGGACGCGCGCCGGACGGTAGGCGATCTCGTGATTGATATCGCCTTTCTTGTCGAGCCATTCCTTGAAGGCGAGGATGTCGTCCTTGGTGACGGTCTTGCCGTCCTCATGGCGCAGCATGTTCTCAAGCAGCACCTTGAGCGAGACCGGAAGGCGTGAGACATCGCCAAGACCATTGTCGGCGGCCGCCTGAAGCGAATAGTAGGTATATGTCTTGCCGCCGGCTTCGAGTTTGCGGCGGGACTTGAAACTGTCGAGGGATGGCATCGTCTGAAATGACCTCTTCTTGTATCAGCAATCAGGGCGCGCAAAGGCGCGCGGCGCTTCGTTGCCCGCGTCATACTAGCCTATCACCAAGTGTGCAATCGCAGCATCATGGGCGATTTGTCACGAGGGGCAGACTTTGACCGATGGATTGTTGATCGAAGCCGACGGGCTGGGCGCGGTGCGCGGGGAACGCATCCTGTTTTCCGGCCTGCACCTGACCGTGCGTCCGGGGGAAGCCATCGTGCTGCGCGGGCCAAACGGATCTGGCAAATCAACACTGCTTCGTATCATTGCAGGCTTGAGCCAGCCTGCGGTCGGCGAAGTGCGCCTGGATGGCACGCATCACTGGATCGGCCACCGCAATGCGATCAAGCCGCATGAAACCCCGCGCCAGCACCTGCAGCACTGGGCCCGGGCCTGGGGCAGCTCCGCTGACCCGGTCGAAATCGCTAATCGCATGGGGCTTGAGCGTCCACTGGACGTCGCTGGCCGCCTGCTCTCTGCCGGACAGCGCCGACGTACCGCACTGGGAAGATTGCTTCTGTCAGAGCGTCCGGTCTGGCTGCTGGACGAACCGTTCACCGCCCTCGACACGAATGGACGCGCCCTGCTGGCTGAGATGATGGCCACCCATCGCGCAACAGGCGGCGGCATCATTGCGGCCTTGCATGGCGAAGCCCCCTTCGAGGCAGACCGGGAGATGGTACTGTGAACACTCCCGCCCCCCTCCGTGCCGCCTTCCGGCAGGCAATCACAGAAGCCTGGGCCAGTGGCGCAGGTGCGCTCCTGCCCATCGGCTTCTTTGCCGGGGCGGCGATGCTTGTGCCTTTTACTGTCGGCACGGATGCCGCTCAGCTTGCCGCGATCGGCACGGGCGTGCTCTGGGTCGCGCTGGCGCTGGCCTCGCTTGTTTCGATGGAGCGGCTGTTCCAGGCCGATCTTGAGGACGGCACGCTGGACCTCTGGGCGCAGGAGGAAACGCCGCTGTTTCTTGTCGCGGCCACCAAGATTCTCGCCCACTGGCTGGTTTCCGGCCTGCCACTGGTTCTGCTGACACCGCTCATCGGGCTGACCCTGCAACTGCCTGCCGACGCTCTGCTGCCCGCCATGCTTGCTTATGGCCTTGGCGGACTGGCTTTTTTCCTCTGGGGCGGGGTCGCCGGTGCATTGGCCGCAAGCGTCCCGCGCGGCGGACTGCTGATCGCCCTGCTCGCCCTGCCCCTGTTCATCCCGACGGCCATTTTCGGCGGGCTTGCCGCCCAGCCAGATGGTGAAACATCAAACCTGCTTTTCCTCGCCGCCTCGACCCTGTTTGCGCTGGGCGTTGCACCTTTTGCCGCATCTGCGGCGCTGCGCTTGGCGGTCGACTGACCGGCAGGTATTGAGGAACGACATGATTTCAATCTTCGCCAATCCTCACCGTTTCATGGCGCTTTCGCGCTGGCTGGCGCCTGTCTGCCTCATTGCAGGCGTGGCACTGATTGCATGGAGCGTCTGGCAGGGTCTCTGGGTTGTCCCGAAGGACGACTATCAGGGCGGGGACATCATGCGCGCCATGTTCATACATGTGCCATCGGCCTGGCTCGCCATGGGCAGTTATCTCGGTCTCGCACTGGCGAGCTTTGTCTGGTTCATCTGGCGTCACGAACTCGCCGACATGGCGGCAAAGTCCATTGCGCCGCTTGGCGCTGGCTATACCGCGATGTGCCTGGCGACCGGATCGATCTGGGGCAAGCCGACATGGGGCACATGGTGGCTCTGGGATGATGCACGAATGATGTCAGTCCTCGTCATGTTCTTCCTGTTCCTCGGCTACATGGCGCTGCGGGCCGCGATGGACACACGCCAGAAAGCAGCGAAAGCCGGCGCGATCCTCGCCATGGTGGGCGCGGTGAACGTGCCGCTGATAAAGTTCTCGGTCGACATCTGGGCTTCGCTGCACCAGGGCGCGAGCGTCATCCGGATGGATGGTCCGGCCATGCCGGCTGTCTATCTCACGCCACTCCTTATTGGCGCGCTCGGCCACATGATCTTCTTCGCAGCCCTGACGCTGACACTCATGCGCGCGGAGGTCTGGCAGCGCCGGGCCGATGTGATCCTCGCACGCAAGCTGGCAGGAGGCTGATCAAGGATGCTTCCAGAGTTTGAACAGAATGCCGCTTTCATCTGGGCGATCTTCGCAATCGGGCTTGTCGTTCCGGCCCTGCTGGGCGTCTATGCCGGGCTCAAGGCACGTCTTGCCAGACGGCGTCTGGCGCGCCTGACAGAGGGTGATCTGAAATGAAGCGCTGGCAGGCCATACTGCCGCTGGCCGCGCTTGCCGGGCTCGGCATACTGGGGGGCATCCAGTTGATACGCCCCGCTGAGGAAAGCTTCACCGCCAAGGCAGACCGCGTGGCGCCGGACAGGGTTTTCCCCCTGCTGCAAGACAGTTCGCAGTCCATCAGCTTTGCGCCGCCGCCGGGCGACAGGCCAGTCATGGTCAACCTGTTTGCCAGCTGGTGCGGCCCCTGCAGGGCCGAGCATGGCGACATCACATGGCTCGCGCAGAAGCATCCAGGCCAAGTCTATGGCCTTGCCTACAAGGATGCCCCTGAAGCAACACGCGAATTCCTCGCGGAACTCGGGAACCCTTTCGAAAAGATCGGCGTCGACCGTGACGGCCAGGGTGGGCTGGACTTCGGCCTGACGGGCGTACCGGAAACCTTCGTAATCAGCCCCGATGGCCAGATCATCATGCATGTCCGCGGCGTGCTTGATGAGAATCGTCGTGAAGAGGTCAGTGCCGCGCTCGGCGGCTAGCCCTACTTCTTCTTTTTCTTCTTCTTTTTCTTCTTGTCGGCCTTCTTGTCCTTGGACTTCTTGCCCTTGGACTTCTTGCCATCATCTTCTGCCGCCTCTTCGAGAATATCGACTTCATCCTCTGGTCCGCCAATGGCGGCGAGAGAGGCGAGGAAGCCAACCCGGCGATTGGCCCGGATCAGGGAGAGGACTTCCTTGTCGGCGGCTTCCACGGCGGGGGCAGCCGCCTCATAGGAATGACGTCCCTTCGCAAGAAGCGAGACGGCCTTTGCCCTGCGGTCCTCGGTCGATTCAACGCGTTTGATGTAACCGGCCGTTTCCATCCGCCCGACCATGTCGGCGAGGGTCGAGCGATCAATGCCGGTACGCTCGACCAGGCTGGACTGGCTCTGGCCGTCTGCCTTTGCGAGTGCGGCAAGAACAGCGAACTGGCGCAGTGTAAGCCCCTGCTCTGTCAGTGCGCCTGCGGACAGGTTGACGGCAGCCTGCTGGGCCCGGTGGAGCAGGTGACTGGGAGACGCCGCCAGATCGAAAATCGTATCCGCTTGTTGCTCGCTCATGACATCCCTATCCTTCTCTGCGACCATCCTGATCAAATAGTCCGATCCGTGCAAAAACAAACCGTGTGCGGATCAACAATTTTTACCCAATAGAGCGAGTCAATTACAGCATCATGACACAATCGGCACCTGAAGACTTCGAATACCGGATACCAGAGGGAGACGATATCGAGAGACGCGTCTGCAATACTTGCGGATTTATCGATTATGAGAACCCCCGGATTGTCGCTGGATCCGTGGTGACGAAGGACGAAAGGATCCTGCTCTGCCGTCGGGCCATTGAGCCGCGCAAGGGCTACTGGACGCTCCCGGCCGGCTATATGGAACTTGGCGAGTCAATCGAGGAAGCTGCCATGCGCGAGGCCCGCGAGGAAGCCTGCGCAACCATCGAGATCGACCGCGTGCTGGCGATGTATACCGTACACAGGATCGGCCAGGTCCAGATCATGTTTCGCGCAGAGCTGAAATCGGATTTCCGTCCGGGACCAGAGAGTCTTGAGACAGAGCTATTCGACTGGAAAGATATCCCGTGGTCGCAACTCGCATTTCCGACTGTGGTCTGGGCACTCACTCATTATGCCGAAACCCGCGAGGCTGACGATTTCGCCCCGTTCGGAAACCCGGCCGGGACCGAGAAAATCACTCGCCAGCCACCGGTTCCTCCTCAAGGTGTTTGAGGGTGTAAGGCACATTGGCAGCGCCGAAAATGAAGGTGATGACCATATTGCCGAGCTTCCAGTTCGCCCAGACATCCTCGGCATTCCTGTCGCCAAAGGTCAGGCCCAGGAATTCATACGAGCCTGCCGGGGCCAGCATGACACCGGCGAAGCGCAGCGGCTCCTCGAAGCCCGGAGCGTAATAGCGCCACAGGAACTCATTCCAGACGGCCATGGCCACGAAGAAGAGACCCCAGCGGATTGAAAGCTGCGTCCAGGCATGATTT
Source organism: Henriciella sp. (assembly GCF_029936995.1). Lineage (GTDB taxonomy): Bacteria > Pseudomonadota > Alphaproteobacteria > Caulobacterales > Hyphomonadaceae > Henriciella. The sequence continues at coordinate 535,689 of NZ_JAPYRE010000002.1, read as the reverse complement.
GGCAAGGCAAACACGTCCCGGAACATGACACGCCATACGTTCTGCCCCACAGCCATGCTGCCAAAGATGATGGCGGCCAGGAACAGGTTCTGGATCGTCGGCTTGATATAGATGAAGGACTTTTCCTGGAGCAGGATGCCCAGAAGGCCGAAGCCGCCGACAATCGCCGAGGTGATAACCAGGAAGGCCGGAATCTTCTGCTTCTTGATGAGCTTCTGGCCGATAACGCCCAGCGTCAGGACGATCAGGACCGCCGTGGCCCAGTAAAGCGCAGTATCCTTGTTGATCCACGCGGTATCGAGTTTGGTCAGCCGCAGGATATTATAGACAAGCACGAAGCCGATAACCGGGACGAGGTCGCCCCAGATGCGGTTAGCCTTGTCAGCGGCGGTGTCGATATCTGATTTCTGTTCGCTCATGATAACAGTTACGAAGTCCTGCCTGCTCTGGATGTGCGAAATCTGTCTCGCATGAAAGACCTTGTCCCGCCAGCATCGATGACCCAGGCGGCTGCAATATAGACCACTGCGCCTGCCGCTGCCTTGCAGAAAAGTTCAGGCCAGCTTCCAAAATCAGGCACAAGCGCCACAGCTGGCCACATGGCCAATGACGCCACAGCGATGCGCGCCAGTTGCCCGAATGGCATTGGCAGCGCAACATAGCGCCGTCCACGCCACGCGATCAGAGCGATGCCCAGCGCATAACTGCCAATGGTGGCCAGGACCGCGCCGATCAGGCCAAGCGCCGGTATAAGGGCCAGGTTTGCACAGATGTTGGTGCCCGCCGGCACCAGCATGAGCAAGGCCTGTTCGCCCGTCTTCTGGGCAAGCTGGAAGGCTTCGGTGTAGTAATGGATCAGGAGACCGTTCATCAGCCCTGCAAAAGCGATCCATGGGATGATGAGCGTTGCTCCCGCACGAACATCTTCCCCGATCAGCGCCTCTGCCAGCGGTTCGGCCACCAGAGCCAGCCCGGTTGCCGCTGGCAGACCGATCAGAAGCATTGTGGAAACAAGCCCCCTTGCTTCTTTTCTGGCCGCAACCTCGCCATGCTCTTCGAAAGCGGCAAGCATTAGCGGGGCGCCGGCCATGGCCGCCCAGGCACACAGCAGGAGAATTGTCTTGTCTGCAACGCCATAACCGGCCGCGTAGGCACCAACCGAAGCCTCACCGAGGAACAGGGCGATCAGGAACCGGTCAGCTGCGGACAGGACAAGGTCCAGTGCAAGCGCCGCGGCGATCGGCAAACCATAGGAAAGATAGACCCGCCGGCGGGATGGGTCAGCCTTGCCGCCACTCGCCATCCTGTTAAGCCAGGGTAGCTGCACGATACACAGCAGGGCTGCAGCACAGAACAGGCCGATAAACGGTGCAGCCGCCCCGATATGGGTCTGCCAGGCGATGATCGCTCCGATTGCAAAGCCCCCGAGCAGTTTGGCCGACAGGATGGCTGCATAGCGGCCAACCTGCTGGTTCGCCTTATGCGCTTCCAGTGTTGCCTGCAGCAATGTGCCCAACGGCAGGAGCATGGCCATCCAGGGCAGGATCCGCAAATAGCGCGGCATGTGTGCGACACTCACAGTCAGGAGTATCATCAGGAAGGCCGAAGCCAGGAGCGAACGGAGGAGCAGGCTACGCACCGTGGCAAAATGATCTGCTGTCTCCCCGCGGACCTTGGCTTGTGCGGTATAGCGGTAAGCTGCCGATTCTGCCGGAGCCAGTGTCGCTGTGTGGATAAGCGCCAGGACAGAGAACATCAGCGCATAGCGGCCATACTCATCCGCCCCGAGCAGGCGTGTAAAGACGTACACTCCGCCGAAGGACGCCATTGCGCTGGCAAGGTTGGCTGGCAGGTATCCGGCAAGGTGACGGGTGAGCTTCATGACAGATGCTGCCTAACAGCGATATCCGAAGGGAGGATTAAATATCGCCCTCGAGCAGAAGGAGCCCTGCGGCCAGCACTGCCGCAGCGATAATCCGGCGTTTGCCGAAGCCTTCCTTCAGGAAAACCGCGCCAAGAATAGCCCCGAATACGACCGATGTTTCCCGTATCGCTGTCACGGTGGCTGCGTTTGTCATGGAGAAGGCAAGAAGCGCCGATCCATAGGACAGCACGCTCGCCACACCACCAACCATACCGCCTGCCAGCTGTGGGCGCAGGCGGGCACGGAGCTCTCCACGCCGCGTCCATACCGTAACTGCCGTCGTGCCCATCCAGTCGAGAAGGAACAGCCAGACGATGAAAGTGAACCTGTTTTCGGCAATGCGCACCCCATAGGCGTCTGTCACGGAATAAAGTCCGATGCCGGCCGCAGTCAGCCCCGCCCAGAACAGGGCTGACTGGTTCATCTTTTTCTCACCCAGGCTACCACCCTGCGGCAACGCAAACACAAACAGGGCCGCCGTGGCGAGCGAAAGGCCGATCCATCCAAACAGGCCTGGAAACTCGTTCAGCGCAAAGACCGCGATAATTGCCGTCATCATCGGCGCAAGGCCGCGCATAACGGGAAAAACCAGCGACAGGTCTCCCCGGTGCAGCGCCCGGATCATGAAGAACTGATAGACCCAGTGGGCTGCAATCGCGATCGCGATCGGCATCCAGAGGCCGCGCTCCGGCAGGGGCACGATAAAGGCGAAAGGCAGGACGCAGGCCGCGGAGGTCAGCGACAGGACCATGCGTGCGCTCAACACGTCTCCGCCGCGCTTCACGGCAAAATTGGCCGTGGCGACAGTTATGGCCGAAAACAGGCAGAGGAGAACGGGAAGCAGGCTATCGGGCATGGTGCAGCCGTTGCGTTCTGCTACCCGGCAGACAAAGTCAAGCGCACAAGGACCGGTGGTGCCGTCTCTGCTCTCGTGTCCCGTCGACCTAGCAACTAGGTGGGTGCCGGTTAGGATAGGCCACGGCCAGTCCCAGAGCCAGCTCCCTTGACGGAACGTAAGGTCGGCGGACAGCTGGCGTCCACGAACACCTCAGCCCTTGTGCAACTCATACAGGTAATCACTGAGAATGCGCTTTGGTAGGGGCATATTGCTTTTGTCCACGTCTGATGTCCTGCGCATTAAGATGCGTTCACAACCGGAACTTGGCTGCAGACAGGGGGTTTTCGCCATCGTGCCTGGCTGATTGGCTAGGTATCGCAACCATTTTGAAAGGAGACCCCATGGCTCTCAAGACTTTCCGCGCGCGCACTGTGGCGGCTATAGCAGCAGCCACGCTTGCAGGCGGCGGCGCAGCCATCGCCCAACAGCAAAGCCAGGCTCCGGCCGCTCCGCAGCAGGCCCAGCCACAGGCTCAGATCGAGCCGGTGACAGAAGCCGAAATCGACCAGTTTGTTGCGGCAAACAACGAAGTTTCGACTATTGCACAGTCTGCAAATGCCGAGCTTCAGGCCGCTGAGGACAAGGCAGCAGCCCAGAAGGTTCAGGCTGAAGCGCAAAAGGAAATGATGGCGGCAATCCAGGACGAAGGTCTCACGCCGCAGCGTTTCACCGAGATCGTGCAGCTGGCACGCGCCGATGAAGAGCTTGCCAATAAGCTGCGCAGCAAAATGGAAGGTCAAGGCTAGGTCAGTCACCTGTCAGACTTGAAGTCTTCCAAGCAATCGGCCCCATCAGAAAACAAGCTGATGGGGCCTTTTTTGTTTCGGGTTCCAAGCGGACCATATGATGGACTCACGGGTTTTCCCGCGCCCACACTCGGGACACGTGCGGCAGGCAGGACAAGCGAGGCATACAATGCGCACTTTCATGATACTCCCGGCCGCAATGGTCCTACTCGCAGGCTGCAACGGCCAGGAAGCGCAGACACCGCCCTCCCCGGAAGACATGACGATTGTCGGCAGCGCGGTGCCAGAGGTCCTGCAAACCGGTGAGTACTGTTACTTCCGCGACGATGCCGAGGTTACAGAGGGTGTCCGGCTGATCGCAGGCGGCGATGGCAGCCTTTCAGGCAGGAATTACGGCGTTATCCACCAGGAGGGTGAAGGGTATTACAGCGCGTTCGAGATCGATTTGAACGGGGGCCGGCTGACCGAGAGCGGGCTTGTCCTGTTCAACGCCAACACGCGCGTCGAGGGTGATGTACGATCCGGCACGATGCTCTGGAACATTTCCGAAGACAGTGCCGCACCCGACGGCCTCGACACGAAACTCGACAATGTTGCGTGCGACGGGCTGGAGGACCGGGTTTTCCCGGAAAACCAGTAATCGCCCCCATCCCACAAAAAAGCGCCCGGATGTAGGGTCCGGGCGCCTTTCGGTCCAGCAGGGCAGAGACAGGTCTAGTAGCGGCCTTCCGCAAGCAGCTGGGTGACCAGTTGCGTGGCGAGTTCGACCATCATCACCTGACCATCGACCTCGGCATAATACTGCCCGCGCGGCGGCGGCTGGAGGCCATAACGGTCATAGTCGCGGATGACGCGATAATCCTCATAATAGCGTCCATTATAACGGATCGCATCGCGCTGGCCGTCCTCATAGCCTTCTTCATAGGCGCGGCGTTCATCGCGGCGGTCCCGGTCACGGTCGCGCCACCTGTCATAACCATCGGCCTTCCAGCCATTCCCACACCAGCCCTTCTTGGCATGGCCGGGCGGACAGTGCGGCGGATCAGCAAAAGCCGGGGCACCGGCTGTTGCAGCAAAGGCCGCAGCGATGGCACCGAATGCGGTATTCCTGACGAGATGTTTCATGGCGTCGTCCTTTCACATGTCCCGTTCGTACAGGAGGAAAAACGGCCCGCCATGACAGCCGGTTCCGCACAACGTCTCGTTATCTTGCGTTCAGCTTGCGCCTACTTCGCGAAGAGCTGATCCATGTCGGCGAACGCCTTGATCTCAATGGCATTTCCCGACGGATCGGTGAAGAACATGGTGGCCTGCTCGCCCGGCTCGCCCTGGAAACGGATATAGGGCTCGATCACAAAATCCACCTGGCCGGTGAGACGTTCGGCGAGCACCTGCCACGCACCCATGTCGAGGACGAGACCGAAATGGCGCACCGGCACGCTTTTTCCGTCGACCTGGCTGGTTGATCCCCTTTCCGCTTCACGCCGGGATGCCTCCTGATCCGGACACTGTTCCGGCGCGAGATGCGCGACGATCTGGTGGCCATAGAAATCGAAATCCACCCAGTGCTCGCTCGAGCGCCCTTCCGGGCAGCCCAGCAGTCCGCCATAGAACTTCCGCGCGGCCGAAAGGTCATGGACGGGAAAGGCGAGATGAAACGGGGCGGCGGGCATGGTGGCTCCTCTGGATAGCGTGTCCATGTCCTACCCGGTTTGCGCCACCGCGAAAACCATCACGGGATTTTGGTTTGATCCCCGCTGCGCTTCACTTCGCGATGGATCGGGCTCAGGGCTGCCCCTGTACGAAAACCGCCACGCGGATTTCCGCTGGCGTTTTCGTATCTGCCCTGAAGATGACAGGGCCGGGCGCGTCCGGTTTGAACGCTGCGAAGGAAACAGAAAACGCTCCAGTGGAGCGTTTTCCCTGAGCAGGCCTGAGCGTCAGCGAAGGCGCGCATAAGCCGCTGCCGCGGCCTTCTCCACCTTCAATCGATCCACTGGATCGATTGAAGGTGGAGAAGGCCGTGAGAGGTGTTGGCCGGCAAGGTGTCCCTCTCCGGCCCGCCCGAAAACAGTAATCACCGGGGGCTGCCCCGGCGTCCCTAGCGAACCACATGGCGCCGGACCGCTTGTAGCAGGGCCGTTACATCCCTGCCCGCAGCATCGGTCACTCTCACACCCCACACGCCACCCGGCCGGTCCGGACCGCCCTGTCTGACGATGGGATGGCTGGGAGTATGGGTGGCAGGTAAAGGGGTGGGATGGATTTTTCTGGTCCGAGGATATGCGAGGGCGTCATCCCGGTTTGCGCGCAAGCGCAAGACCGGGACCTGGCCCAGAGATTGTACCATGCCGCGACTGGGTCCCGGCTCTTCCTCCGGTCGGCCGGGATGACGTGCGGCAGGCCGTGGAGTATGGCTCAGGATTGGAGTGGGATGGATTTGATTAATCCCAAGGTGCGCGCCCCCTTCTCCTGATGCCGGGAGAGGGGGAAAGCCGCGCCCCGCCTGATTAGTTACGCGAGGGGTAAATCCCCTGCGTCACGACGCAGTGCCTGACGCCGTAATAGGATGGTATGGTCTCGCCCGCCATCGTATCGCCGGGGTCGTTGCGGTTCGCCTCCTCGCGCAGGTCCGGCAGGGCGAAAGTCGTGCGCCCGTCGCCGCCATAGGTCGAGCCGAGCAGCGAGAAAAGCGCGGCGTTCTTATCGATGGGCAGGAGCCGGCCATCGGCCTCCATCGTTCCGCGTGGGCAGAATTGGAACCCGACCGTGACGATCTCGCCCATATAAGCGTCCGTTCCGGCTTCAGCCGCTGGCGCGAGCGCCGCTGCGCCCAAGCCTATAAGTGCCGCTGTCAAAAGAGTTTTCCGAACCATGATGTGTGCTCCCCCTCATTCTGGAGCGGGCAGTTTATAAGCGTTCGCGGCGGCGGCAAGGCGCGTCGGGCGTGCGGGCCTGATCGTGCGCCCTAATAGTGAGGGGGTGGCCGGTCGACGGGGGCGGCCTGGCCGGCGGACTGTTCGGCGTCGGCGACGCGCTCGGCGAGGCGGGTCACCTGCCGCTCCAGCCGCTCGATCAGTTTCCACTGCGCCGTGATCGCCGCGTTGAGGTCCTCAATCGTCTGGTCCTGATGGACCACACGCCTTTCAAGCTCGTCGAGGCGGGAGGCGGTGGAGGGTGTGTCTGACATGAGCAGTTCCGTCATATTGCTTCGAGCGTGCTTTCGACATGACTAGGCATAGTGTGCGCGCCGTCGTCCAAAAGAGCATTCGCTGATCGCATCCGGCTTGCGGTGCCATTGGGAATTCGATTGAGCAGCGCGGACTTTTGATCCGCAGTCAGGTTGTCCCACCAGCTAGGACGCATAAATACATTCTCCGAATGCTCAAAAGCCATAGACGCGATCAAGCTAGATTTTCGATCGTCCGGGACGCGCTTGAAGCTCTCAACAAATTCTCTCGCGGGACCGTTTTTAGTTCCCGCCCAGCCAAACACGGCCGACGTACTGTCACCAATCTTGGTTAAATTGACTGTGATATGTTCGAGGTCTGAAGAGGTGGTGCCTAACTTTTGAAGCCAATTACCTTCGAAATCGGTTTCCACCTGCCAAGCTCCACACATCACCATTGGTACATCAGTGGAGAATCGCACCTCATAGTAACGGAAGTCTTCGTATCGTTTTTCAGCCATCATCGTTTCATAGAAGGCCTTCCAGTTAGCAGCGTCCCGCATCCCAAGTTGAGTTCCATAAGCCGAAGCCGCACATCTCATTTGAATTTCTGCTTGGATCGGGAAGGGGGTGCCGTAGTCCATTTTTCGCTGCAGCTTATCTAATTCGACCGCAGCGCTCTTTCGAAAATACTCCATACAGATCGCGCGGTATGCCAACAGTGAAGCAGTCTCTTTTGAAATTGTTGCACCAGGCCTTTCGATAGGTTCAAAAAGCTCCGCATCGTGAATGGCGCAAAAGCCAGGAAACGTCGAAGCCTTCTTAGTGCTCACTCTCTTCAATACAGGCGTGCCATGGTTCTTGACCAAATCTTCAAGGTCAAACTTTGTTGTCAGAACGTGGTTCTGCTCAGAAATCGCTGCTAGCCCACCTCTTCGCTGAATCGTATGAGACGAAATCGCGTTAGCGCCACAGTAGGAACCGTGAGTGACTGTCGCAAGGCAAAACCCCTCGGCAAACTTTTCACGCATAGCCACGGCATGCTCGAAAATGTTTATCGGTTGCTGCTGCTCGCGGTACTTATGACACTTTTTCCATTTGGCTCCCGATCCACACCAACATCGTTCATTGGGCTTCATGGTCTCTTGCGGTGAAATGCGATGCCATAAAACATTAGGTGCTGACAACGAAGGATGGGTCATCTGTAAGATATAGTTATAACTACCGCACGCACTACGATTTAGGTATCGGAACTACTCCCGCTCCACATAAATCTCGCCACCCTGCGCCATGAATTCCGCGCTCTTGGCCTTCATGCCCTCTTCGGCCTCCTTCGCCTGCCGCTCAAGGTTGGCTTTTTCATTATCGCTCATATTGTCGGCATAGTCGCGGACTTCGGCGCTGATGGCCATGGAGCAGAATTTCGGGCCGCACATGGAGCAGAAGTGCGCGACCTTGTGGGCTTCTTTGGGCAGGGTCTGGTCGTGATAGTCGCGGGCGGTTTCGGGGTCCAGCGAGAGGTTGAACTGGTCCTCCCAGCGGAACTCGAAGCGGGCGCGTGAGAGCGCGTCGTCGCGGACCTGCGCGGCCGGGTGGCCCTTGGCGAGGTCTGCGGCGTGGGCGGCGAGCTTGTAGGTGATGACGCCGACCTTCACATCGTCGCGGTCCGGCAGGCCGAGATGCTCCTTCGGCGTGACGTAGCAGAGCATGGCCGTGCCGTACCAGCCGATCATCGCCGCGCCGATGCCGGAGGTGATGTGGTCATAGCCGGGTGCGATGTCGGTCGTCAGCGGCCCGAGCGTGTAGAAAGGCGCCTCGCCGCATTCGCGCAGCTGCTTGTCCATATTGATCTTGATTTTGTGCATCGGGACGTGGCCCGGCCCCTCGATCATCACCTGGCAGCCCCTGGCGTGGGCGATCTTGGTAAGCTCGCCGAGCGTCTCCAGCTCTGCGAACTGGGCCGCGTCATTGGCGTCCGCGATGGAGCCGGGGCGCAGGCCGTCGCCGAGGCTGAAGGAGACATCATAGGCGCGCATGATGTCGCAAATGTCCTCGAAATGGGTGTAGAGGAAGCTCTCTGTGTGGTGGGCGAGCATCCATTTCGCCATGATCGAGCCGCCGCGCGAAACGATACCAGTGACGCGCTTGGCGGTGAGGTGGATATAGGCCAGCCGCACACCGGCATGGATGGTGAAATAGTCCACCCCCTGCTCGGCCTGCTCGATCAGCGTGTCGCGGAAGACCTCCCATGTCAGGTCTTCGGCGACGCCGTTCACCTTCTCCAGCGCCTGATAGATCGGGACGGTGCCGATCGGGACGGGGCTGTTGCGGATGATCCATTCGCGCGTGTTGTGGATGTTGCGGCCGGTGGAGAGGTCCATGACATTGTCGGCACCCCAGCGGGTCGCCCAGACCATTTTCTCGACTTCTTCCTCGACGGATGAAGTGACGGCCGAGTTGCCGATATTGGCGTTGATCTTGACGAGAAAGTTGCGCCCGATGATCTGCGGCTCAAGCTCCGGATGGTTGATATTGGCCGGGATGATGGCGCGCCCCTTCGCGATCTCGTCGCGGACAAATTCCGGCGTGATGAAGGGCGGGATTTCCGCGCCGAAGCTTTGCCCTTCCGCAATCTTGTCTTCCGCGCCCTCAAGCGCCTGCTGGCGGCCAAGGTTTTCACGCTCGGCGACATAGATCATCTCTTTCGTGACGATGCCGGCTTTTGCGTATTCATACTGCGTGAGCAGGTCCTTGCCGCCATCGGGCTCGGGCATGGAGCAGGGCGAGGAGGCGCTGTCGGTGCCCGCATCACGCGACATGCGACGCAGGGGGCGGTGCCGGGTTGGGAATTCGCGGGCGAGATGCTTGCCGGAAGCGCGGCCATTGTCTTCCGGCTTCACATCGCGCCCGTCATAGGCCTCGACATTGCCGCGTTCGCGGACCCACTCGGTGCGGTGGCGCTCAAGGCCCTTTTCGACATCGATGGTGACGGACGGGTCGGAGTACGGCCCGGAGGTATCATAGACCGGGACGGTGTCTTCATTGGCCGACGGGTGCAGGTCGATCATCCGGCGCGGGACCGAAAGCGACGGATCGGTCTGGGGATGGGTGTAGACCTTGCGGCTTGCGGGCAGTGCGCCGGTGGTCACTTCCGGTGTGGCGAATTCGGACTGTGGGGTGGGCTTGTTCATTGTGGGTCTCCATATGCTTCGAGACCCGGGAATCTTGCGTGAGCGGCACTTTTCCGTTCCTACGCCGGTTCAACCCGGATCAGGTTCTAAGGGTGCTGGGCCTGCGTCTGGCCCATCTCAGCGCTAGCAATACGCGCCCCTCGGATAAGGATTACCCTAGCGGAAGTGCCGGAAGCTGCATAGGGGGTTTTGGCTCACGCTCCCGCGCGGATAGCGGCGATCATGTCGGGGTCTGTCAGTTCGACCCAGACGGCATTGGAGGCAGCCACCACCTCGCCTGCCGCATCGACGAGCGCCCCGTCGGCATAGTTCTTCCGCCCGTCCACGCCCTGTTTCCAGGCCATCGCGATAAGACGTTCGCCGGGGGTCGGGCGGCGGTGAACCTCGACGGCGAGAGAGCCGAGCAGGCAGAGCTTGGTGTCACCGTGGCGCAGGGCGAAGGCGGTCGGGCAATCGAGTGCAGCCCAGACGAATTCCGGGCGGACGAGACCGTCGTCGCCGGCATAGTCTTCAGCCGGGACCCAGACATCGGCATTGACCGGGCTGCCAGGCACCGGGCCGGTGAACAGGCAGAGCGCATCTTCCGGGGTGCGTTTCGGCCCGCAGACGAAGCAGCCGGGAATGCTGTGGCTGGCCGCCTCTTCAAGGAAGGTTTCCCGCGCGGCCTCAAGACCAGCGGCGTCGGGCACTTGCGGCAGCTCGATGCTGACGCTGGCAGGTTCGGCACTGGCGACGAATGTTTCTCCGGCATAGGCGTTGACTGTATCGCCATCGCGCATGAGGCGCAGGGGCGCATCGAGGGGCGGCGGCTTGCGCAGTTTGACCCGCGCCGGGCCGTCCATCTGCCGGGCGATCATCCCTGCGGTATAGCCGCCATTGCCTGATTGCGGGGGCCCGCGAAAACGGTGCGCGATTTCAAAAGTGCCGATCTCATTCATGCGCCCTGCGCTATCCACAAAACAGTGCCGCGGCAAGTGGACGAGACGGCGCACGCATGCGAATTCGCCATAGCCCGGATTTTTTGCCCCAGAGATACTTCATGCATTTTTCGATACACACAGCGACGCTTGCTCTCTGCCTTTTCGTGATTGGCGGACTTGCAGCCTGTCAGGCCACATCACCGGTCAAAGCGGAAGCAAAGGCCACCCACGAAGCAGCCGCAGAAATAATCGAACTGCGCGAGGCCGGTCTGATCGCAAACTACTATCCAGCCGCCCGTGATAAAGCCGGACCTGGCCTGCTGATGCTAGGTGGCTCCGAAGGAGGGCTCAATCCGGCCGTGTCCCGCGAAGCTCAGGCGCTGCGCGACCAAGGCATCAGCGTATTACAGCTTTCCTTCTACCGGGCCGAAGGCCAGCCACAGAACCTCGAAATGGTTCCGCTTGAAACATTCGACCGGGGGCTGGACTGGCTGAAGGCGCGCGGCGAGGTCGATGCCGACCGCATCGGGATCTACGGCACATCGAAGGGAGCCGAAGCAGCCCTTATCACGGCCACGCGCCATACAGAGATCGCCGCCATCGTGGCCATGGTGCCGTCCAGCGTCTCCTGGCAGGGCATCAACTGGGCCTTCGACGGACGCCCGGCGGACGCCTCATGGTCCCTTGGCGGTGCCCCCTATCCGGCCCTGCCCTATGGAGCCTTCGATTACGAGACCGGTCTTTATTCCCTCTATGCCAACGGCCTGAAAGCCGTGGAGGAGCACCCCGAAGCAGTGATCGCGATCGAGAAGACGCAAGCGCCGGTCCTTCTCATCTGTGGCAGCGCGGATGCCTTGTGGCCGAGTTGCCCGATGTCTGAAACTATTGCGGCACGGGCAAAAGAGAGGAACGGACCGGATGTAACGATCCTCTCCTATCCGGATGCGGGGCACGGGGCCGGTGGAATGCCAGCTGGCAAGCTCGACCCCGCCACAGCCGGCGAGGCACTCGACTGGGGCGGAACACGCCGGACAAACTATGCCGCAAACCGGGAGAGCTGGCCGCAGGTTGTTTCCTTCCTGACAGACACGCTATGACAGGCTGGCGGAGGCACACTCATGACCGGCGAGCTGGACAGGACATTCAATGACGCTGAGCGCTGGCATGACGAAGCGCTGGCCCTGCGGGACATTTTGCTCGATTGCGAACTCACCGAAGTGAAAAAATGGGGCAAGCCCTGCTACACTCAAGACGGGGCCAACATCGCCATCATGCAACGCATGAAAGGCTTTCTCGCCCTGCTCTTCGTCAAGGGCGGACTGCTGAAGGACCCGGATGGCATTCTCGCGCCGCAGGGGCCGAATTCACGGGCGGGATACCGCGCGGTCTTTACCAGTGTTGAAGACGTAACGCGTATGGCGGACAGCCTCCGGGGATGTGTCCGCGAAGCCATCGAAGTGCAGAAGAAAGGCCTCAAGGTCGAGCCTTCGAAAGAGATCGGCCTGCCGGATGAACTCGTCGACGCGATGGACAGCGACCCGGACCTGGCATCGGCCTTTCATGCGCTGACGCCCGGACGACAGCGGGGCTACGCACTCCACATCGCCAATGCCAAACAATCCAGCACGCGTATTGGCCGTATCGAGAAGAACCGTGCGAAAATACTCGCAGGCAAGGGCCTTCACGACCGCTAGGCTATTGCTTCAACTTGTAGGTCAGCGCCATGGCGATGCAGTGGGCGAGTTTCTCGCGCGGCAGGGTGGCCTGAAGATCGAGAAGGATCGCGCGGTTGCCCTCGAAGCCTAGCGTCCCGCCATACTGCTCACGCCAGCGGTCCACGAGATCGGTCTGGCAATGGACGAGCAGCTTGACCGTCTCCGGCATGGCCGCTTTCCAGCCGAGGCGGACCGGTGTGCCGCTGCGAGTGACATAGGAAGGCTCACCCCATTTCAGGGTCTCGGTGAGCGGGCCACAAGCCGGTATGCTTGCAGCGGTCTCGAATATGAGCGCGCGCAGCCCCAGCCAGACATGCCGCACAGGCTCGGGCACGGCCATAAAGACAGTCCTGACATCATCGGCCAGCCCAGGCCCGTCCTCCGCATAGGTCAAATTCCGGTTCTTCTCTGGCATGGGCGTGCCCCCGTCATACCTCTGTGTTGAGAGACAGCTTAGCAGACAATCGGAGACACTAGGATATGACAGACCAGAAAACCGTTATCGTCACAGGCGCAGGCTCAGGCATTGGTGCGGCAACAGCAAGGCGGTTTTCCGCCGATGGCTGGAATATCGTACTCAACGGACGCACCCGCTCGAAACTGGACAAGGTGGCCGCAGACCTGCCGGACGCGCATACGCTGGTGGTCGAAGGCGACGTCTCGAAACCAGCAGATGCCAAACGGATCGTGGATGAGACCGCCTCAAGGTTCCGGGGGCTCGACTGCCTGGTCAACAATGCAGGCGTGGCAAAGATGGGCCGGGCCGGACATCTCTCACGAGAGGATTTCGAGACGGTCATGTCGGTCAATGTGACGGGCGTCTACAATATGGTGACAGAAGCCCTGCCGCACCTTGAGGCGAGCCAGGGGTCTGTCGTCAATGTCTCCTCGGTCTCCGGGATTGGCGGGGACTGGCTGATGTTCGGCTACAATACCGCCAAGGGCGCGGTCTCCAACATGACGCGGGCGATGGCACTCGATCTCGGCCAGGCCAGGGTGCGCACGAATGCCGTCGCGCCAAGCCTGACAGTGACGGACATGTCCACGGGCGTGGTCGAGAATGAAAGCCTGCTCGCGAAATTCCGCGAACGCATCCCCATGGGTCGCCCAGCCGAGCCGGAAGAAGTCGCCAATGTCATCGCTTTCCTCGCCGGACCGGATGCCGCCTTCGTGAACGGTGTCGTCCTGCCGGTGGATGGCGGGCTGTCGGCTTCCAACGGACAGCCGAACTTCGGGGCCTAGGCGCGAGAGGCAGGCGGCGCGTCCAACTGGCCGCTGCCTGCCTCCCTGCTCATAATCTCAGACCCTAGCTGGCGTCGTCGCCAAGATAGCGCTGCGTGAAATCGAGGAAGGCGTCCCACGACTTTTCATCTGCGAGTTGCTGGTAACGGTCCGACCCGAAGACCGTCCAGGCGTGCGGGGCGCCGGAATAGATCTCGACCTGATAGGTGGCACCGGCCTCTTCCAGCATGTCTGCCGTCTTTGCGGCCAGCGTATTCGGGATCCCGCTATCGGCCCCGCCATGCAGGATGAGGACAGGCGCGCCAACAGCCTTGTAGTCAGCATCCTCAGGCATATCGAGGCTGCCGTGGAAGGTAGCGAAGCCGGCAATGTCTGCGCCTTCGCCTGAGCGGGCGAGCTCAAGCGTGGCCCCGCCGCCGAAACAGTAGCCCATGATGATCGCCTGCGTTTCGCCGGAGGCGTTGCGGGCTTCTTCCAGACCAGCGAGGATGCGGGTGCGCATCATGTCACGGTCATTGTAGAGCTTGCCAACCTCTGCCTTGCGAGCCTCGGTCGTGTCAGGACGGTTGTCCTTGCCATAGAGATCGATCGCGAAGGCATCATAGCCCTCATCGGCGAGCATTTCCGCACGGGTTTTCTCGTAGTCATCGAGCCCGCCCCAGTCGTGGATAATGAGCACGAGCCCCTTCGCATCGCGCGTGGCTTCGGCGAGATAGCCTTCATATTCGGCACCATCGACCTCGTACGTGATGGCTTCGCCTGCCTGGGCGCTGAAGGTCAGGGCCGCAGCCGCAGTCATTGAAGCGAGAATGGGAAGACGCATGGAAGCTCTCCTTGCTTTGGGGTGAATTCTACAAATCATCTAGGCTTGCACACCGGCTTGCCCAATCAAATCTCCCGCCACTCGCCCGGTCGCATGCCTTCAAGTGTCCAGTCACCAATCGACCAGCGGATGAGCCGCAGGGTCGGGTGGCCGATCGCGGCCGTCATCCGGCGGACCTGTCGGTTCTTGCCTTCACGCAAGCCAACTTCAAGCCAGCAGTCCGGCACGGACTTTCGATAGCGGATCGGGGGCTCACGTTCCCACAGCGTGTCAGGCGGGGTCATGGGCGAAACCTTTGCCGGACGCGTGCGGCCATCCTTGAGATCAAGCCCCTCACGGAATGCCTGCAGGGCGGCCTCATCCGGGATGCCCTCAACCTGCGCCCAGTAAGTCTTCTCTGTCTGGTGCTTCGGATCGGCGATGCGGGCCTGTAGCCGACCATCATCGGTGAGCAGCATCAGGCCCTCGCTATCACGGTCCAGGCGCCCGGCCGGATAGACGCCCGGCGCGTCGATATAGTCCGACAGGGTCGGGCGCTTCGATCCTTGCGTGCCCCTGTCAATGAACTGGCAGAGCACGCCATGCGGTTTGTTGAAGGCAATCAGCATTAGGCGTCCTTGAGGCATGACAGCACTGACGCGCAAGAGCATTCCATAAGCGCGCCGCAAAAAAGAAGCCCGCCAAAATGGCGGGCTTCAATCACGTCGGAATTACCGGTCTGATTTATTGACCATAGCTGTCGAGATACTCACTCAGCTCGATCTTGCCGTTACCGTCGATGTCGAAGTCGGCAAACAGCTCGGTATTGCCCGAACGGTTTTGCCAGTCAGTCCATTCGCTCTTGGTTACGACACCATCATTCTCGTCATCGATGGCGAGGAAAACCTGGCTGGCCTTCATGGCCGTGACTTCCGAGCGCATCTCGGTGCGTGTCGTGTCCTTCGTCCAGTCTTTCTGACTCATTTTCTCGGCCTTGGCTTCGGCATCTTTTTTGGCCTTCTTGGCCTTTGCCTTACCTTCTTCAGCCTTGTTCAGGGCTGCCGTGGCTTCATCTTCGGCGGTTGCAGAAGTCGATGCTGCAGCGTCTGTCGCCGTGTCGGCCGCTGTCTCAGCAGCTGCATCGCCATCGGTCTCGACAGTCGTCTCGACCGACGTCGTGGTTTCGGCATCTTCTTCAGACATTGCCGACGCCGAAGCATCCGTATCTGCAGAATCGGTTTCGACTTCTGTCGTCACGGTCGTGTCTTCATCAGCCGATGTGTCGACATCAACATCTGCCGACGTGTCGTTCTCCATATCCGTGGATGCGTCCATGTCTGCGGATGTATCCATGTCCATGTCATCGTCGGAAGAATCGATATCGACATCCGTGCTGGTGTCCATGTCCGACTCCGATGAAGTATCAACATCGACATCCGTTGACGTGTCCGTATCCATGTCAGCGGAGGCGTCCATATCGCCATCGTCAGTTGATGTGTCCACATCGACCTCAGTCGACGCATCCACATCGCCTTCTGCAGCGGCTTCAGCTTCCTGATCGCTGGCGGTATTTTCCATATGGTTCTCAGCGATCGCCGGCATCGTGGCGAGAGCTGTTGTTGCTGCGAGTGCGGTTATGAAGCGTTTCATGATACTCCTCAGTTTGTGACTTCGACGTAATAACGGCGCTTGCGCCACTCATGTTCCCGGATTTTCGAATCAGTTTCCGGTCAGATGCCTGACAGGCCCGTCATGACCAATTGCCAAGCCGGCAAAATCGTTACACTTTCGAAACAAAATAAATCCCGGGAGGAATATTCATGACCGCTACTGCAGCAGCCGCGCTTTATGCTGCGCTCTGTCTCGTCCTGATGCTGGCGTTGAAGATCAATGTCGGCCGGGTGCGTCAGGCTGAACGCGTGATGTTCGGCGATGACGGACGCGAGCCGCTTCAACGTGCCCAGCGCGTGCAAGGCAATGCAACGGAGGACATCCCGATCACGCTCATCGGGCTTTTTGCGCTTGCTTTCCTGGGCGGGCCCGTCTGGCTCGTCCATACACTCGGCGCACTGTTCTTTTTCGGCCGCATACTCCACGCGATCGGGCTGGGCGGTTCGAGCGGCGGAAGCTTCGGTCGCATGTGGGGCACCGTGCTGACACTGCTGGTCATGCTGGCAACCGCTCTGGCCTGCTTCTGGTTTGTTATTTTCTGATCACGCGCGTGACAGGCTCAGAAGACTGCCTGCACATCCTTGGTCCAGCCGGCATAGACATCTGCGCCGGTCTCGATCACGGGCCGCTTGATCAGGGTGGGATTATGGATCAGGAGCGCTGCTGCCTGTCCCTGCTCGACCTGTGATTTTTCCGCGGTGTCCAGATTACGCCAGGTGGTCGAGCGCTTGTTGACGAGCGCGTCCGGACCCACGGCCTTGAGCCAGAGCGGTACCTTCTGCGCAAGATCCGTATCTGAGCGGATATCCACCAGCGTCACGTCATGACCATCCTTGTCGAGCGCATTCATGGCCTTCTTGCAGGTGTCGCAGTTCTTGAGGCCATAAAGAGTGAGGTTTGCCATCGCATCGTCTCCGTTCCAGTGTTCTCGCACTAAGTGATATTGGCCACTTCGTCCCACATGCCAAGCCGAGCTGCGCCGGAACGCCCGGCCACGTCGCGAGTTGTATTTCCCAAGAACCGGTTGCGGCTGGCGACCGGCCAGAAAAGGGGGTATTTCCCATGGGCAGATTCCTATCCGGACTGATCGTCCTCATCGCCATTGTCTTTCTCGTCATCCTGCTATTCTTCCGGTTCACGGAAGGCTCTTTCGAAGAGGCTGGAGCCCGCATGGATGTCCTTCTCGGGGCAGCCGCTGAAGAAACCGAAGAAGCCGCAGGTGATGTTGCACGCGAAACAGATGAAGCGATCCGCGACCTTAATGACGGCAATTAGGATCTAATCCCTCCCACGAAGCGAAAACAGGTCCTCGACCCGGCAATCGAGTGCATGCGCAAGTTTGAGTGCAAGCACGGTTGTCGGGACGAACACTCCATTCTCTATCGTGTTCACAGTCTTGCGGCTGACGAAGACCTGTTCTGCCAGCTGCGCCTGCGTCAGACCGGCCTTCTGACGATAGTCTTTGAGCCGGCATACCAACTCCGGATGTTCAGCCACCCCGGCCCTCCAACCAGGCAAACGCGAACATGGGCATTACAATACCGGCGACAAGAATGATATTCACTGCATCCTTTGCAGTCAGGTCCGCATATCGCGTGACAATGAAACATACCGCAGCCGCGAGCATCATCATGCCATAACCAACCGCAAATGCAGACCTGCGGTTGGCGCGCACCAGCTCGTCCTCGAGAATTTCGTGGGAGATACTGGTCATGGCGCGTTTCCGGAAATTCAGAAGCAAGAGAATGAGTGCGGAAATCCAGATAAGGGATGCCACAAGGCCTGTCGCCAGCACTGGCCCGCGCCACGCTGTCTGCACACTTTCTGTTATCTCCAGATCCGTCAGCTGCCAGACCAAAAAGCTTAGCCCCAGCAGGACAAGCAACCAGCGCCGCCGTTCGGAAAGTTTTTCAGTGTCCGCCATACCCAACCTCCAAAATGTAACCTTCACGTTACCTTCTAGAGCTCCAGAAATGTAACGTCAAGGTTACATCGCCTGTGCGCGGGCTGAAGCACTCACTCCCCGTCGATGTAAACCTCGCCACCAAGGTCATCGAGCTTGCCTTGCAAGTGCGCACGCACATCCTCGACGGCCTGGTTGTAGACGGTAGGACCAAGCGTCTTCAGCATCCGGTCGAGAATTTCCCCGGCCCGGAAATCACTGAGAGGTTCATCGAACTCCGTCGAGAACAGGGCCTGTAGATGTGAGATCAGGGCCTCACGGCGCTCATCGGTGAGGCTGACATTCTTCATTCCACCACACCAACAATCGGGCCTATGTCCAGGCCCGGCTCGTTGCGCGCGATAGCGGGGGCATAGAGGCGGGAGACCTGGCCGTCGAGAAACAGCGCGTCGGGCGCTTCCAGCCGGTCGCGGAAGAGGCTTGCGAAATCATGGAATGTGACCGGCACATCGGAGATCGCGAAATAGACCGTGCGGCCATTGCGGCTGACGCCCACGCCGTTACGGCGCTTGCGCGACGTGCCGCCTGGATTGATCGAGGGGTGGATTTCCCCGTCAATCACCAGCATGGGGCCTGACTGGGTGGCGAACTCAGGATCAATTTCCTGATCGAGATAGGCCTGTGACTCGTCGATGCCGGCCCTGTCACCCTCGACCCAGAAGACGCCATTGGGCTTCATGTGGAAATTCCCCGGCCCGTCATTGGTATTGACGCTCGCCTTGTCGCCCTGGGCATCGCGCAGGTAACCGACCGGCCGGCGGTCATCATGATACATGCCGCCATTCATGGCGAAGACGAGCTGCTTGCCCTCGGCCTCTACCGTGTCGGCCAGAGCGTCGAATTGCAGATAGGGTTCACCCTGCTCATTGGCATAAAAAAGCCGGATGTCGTCTGTGTCAGCGTTAAACCGGCACACGACATAAGGGTTCGACTTGTGGGAAACCTTCCGGCAATGATCCCCGGAGGCGTAGTCACGCGCCGGATCACAGGCCGCTACCGAAAGTAATACCAGGCTGGTCATGAGGGCTGCCAGCCACCCCGGGTTTGTATTGCGCAAATCCGCCGCCTTTCGAATGGGCCCTGTCCCCATCAAGACATCAATCTACGACCGTGCGTATCTGGATGGAAGGGGGTGTCTCGCCAATCAGCAGTTCTCCCTGTGAGCCACCCTGAATGTTCAGGCGGACGCCTCCGCCTCATAGGCTTCATTCGCTTCCAGCCAGGCCTGCTCGGCATCATCCAGCGCTGTGCGCGCCTTCTCACGCCGCTCACCAAGCGACTGGGCCTCGCCAGGATCACGTTCATACAGGGTCGGGTCGGCGAGTTTCGCGTCAATGTCGGAAAGCGTGGCCTGAAGCCGCTCCATTTCACGTTCCGCGGCCGTGATGCGCTTTCGAATGTCCGCCGTAGCCCGCCGGATTTCCGAATCGGACCGCTTCGGTGGCGCCGGAGGCGGTGGGGGTGCAGCAATCGGCGCCGCCTGTGACTCACGCGATTTGTCAGCTGCCAGCACGAGCTTGCGATAGTCTGAAAGGTCACCGTCATAAGGCGCAGCCCGGCCTTCATTCACGAGCCAGAGGCGTTCGGCAGTCGCTTCGGCGAGATAGACATCGTGGGTAATCAGCAGCACTGCGCCCTGATAGTCATTCAACGCGTGGATCAGCGCCTCACGGGAATCGATATCGAGGTGACTGGTCGGCTCGTCCAGGATCAGGACATGCGGTTTGTGCATCGCCATGAGGCCGAGCAGCAGGCGCACTTTCTCCCCGCCAGACAGCTTGCCAGCCTTGGTCTCGGCCTTGTCCCGGTTGAAGCCGATCTGGGCGACAATGGAGCGTAACTGCCCTTCGGTTGCCTCGGGGCGCAGTTTCCGGACATGGTCGATGGCATTCAGGCCCTCGGACAATTCATCAAGCTGGTCCTGGCTGAAATAGCCGATCTCGACCTTGGGCGCGGCGACGCGATTGCCTTCAAGCAGCCTCAGGCGCCCGGCGATGGCCTTGACCAGGGTCGACTTGCCCTGCCCGTTTGCCCCGACGATGGCGATACGGTCATCATTGTCGACACGCAGGTTCACATCCCGCAGGACCGGCTGGCCCGGTGCATAGCCAAGATCGGCCCCGTCCAGCACGAAAAGCGGCGAGGCGAGTTCTTCCGGGTCGGGAAAATTGAAAGGATGCGTGCGCTCCTCAAGCGGGATGACGATCTCGCCCATCTTCTCGATCATCTTGATACGGGACTGGGCCTGGCGCGCCTTGGTGGCCTTGGCGCGGAAGCGGTCGACAAAGCTTTGCAGGTGGGCACGCTGCTTGTCTTGCTTGGACTTCTGCGCCTCAGCGAGTGCCAGCTTCTCGGCCCGCTTCCTCTGCCAAGTATCGTAGTCGCCGGGATGGACACCGAGCTTCTGATGCTCGAGGGCCAGAATGTGGGTCACGGCATTGTTGAGCAGTTCGCGGTCGTGACTGACCAGAAGGACAGTGTGCGGATAGCGCCTGAGATAGGTCTCCAGCCAGGCTGCGCCTTCGAGGTCGAGATAGTTCGTCGGCTCATCCAGAAGCAGCAGGTCAGGTTCTGCGAACAGGACACCTGCAAGCGCGGCGCGCATCCGCCATCCGCCAGAAAACTCACGGCAGGCGCGCGACAGGTCGGCCTGCGAGAAACCGAGCCCCGTCAGGATCGTGCTCGCCCGCGCCTCCCCGGACCAGGCATCCGTAGTCGTCAGGCGCTCATGCACGGCCGCCAGCTCATCAGGATCGGTGACCGTTTCCGCCCTCTCCATGAGTTCGGCACGTTCGGTATCGGCAGAAAGTGTTTCATCCAGCAGGGTCCTGTCGCTCGCCTCGACTTCCTGGGCGACCCAGCCGAGCTTGGCGGCCTTGCCGATGCGGATCGCCTCGTCGCCTTCTTCGCCGGCCTCGCGGATAAGTCGCAGCAGCGTGGACTTGCCCGTTCCGTTGCGACCGATCAGGCCGACCTTCCAGCCCGCCGCGATCTTGGCGGAAGCACCATCCAGCAGCAGGCGGCCCTGGATACGATAGGTCAGGTTCTCGATCGAAAGCATGTCGGCGCTGCTAAGCGTTCAATGTAACGGCATCAAGCCCGCAACTACTTCCGCGGGCGCATCTTTCGCACAAGGCCCTCCTGGGCAACAGAAGCAACGAGCGTGCCTTCACGTGTGTAGATCGAGCCGCGATTGAAGCCACGGCCCTTGCCCGTCTTCGGGCTGTCCATGGAATAGAGCAGCCACTCATCGGCGCGGATCGGCTCATGAAACCACATCGCATGGTCGAGACTGGCGGTCATGACGCCATCGGTCATGAAATGCAGACCGTGCGGACGCAGGCTGGAGCCGAGCAGGTTCATGTCGCTTGCCCAGGCAATGAGACAGTGATGCATGGCCGGCGGCGCATCGATTTCGCGGATCGTGCGGAACCAGAGTTCGTTCTGGTCCGGTTTCGGTTTTGGCTTGAACGGATTCATGCCACTGATCTCGCGCATGTCGAAGGGGTGTGGACGGTCCCAGTGCTTCTGCATTTCCTCCGGCAGCCTGTCCTTCATCTCCGCACGGAACTCCTCGCGCGATTTCAGCTCTTCGGGCTGTTTGACCTGCGGCATGGCGTGCTGATGGTCCCAGCTTTCCTCATCGACATGGAAGGATGCCGACATATTGAGAATTTGCTGGCCGTGCTGGATGGCCACGACCCGCCGCGTCGTGAAGCTGCCGCCATCACGCGAACGGTCGACCTCATAGATGATCGGTATCTTCGGATCACCCGGCCGGATGAAATAGGCATGCAGGGAATGGCAGAGACGGTCATCCTCGACCGTTCGATAAGCCGCCGCCAGCGCCTGTGCGATCACCTGTCCGCCATAGACGCGCGGACGTTCGGCCTCATCCTCTGGCGTGATCCCGCGAAACAGGTCGAGCTCAAGGCGCTCCAGCTCCAGAAGACTTAACAGGTTGGAAACGGCATCTGTCATGTTTGATCGGCTTTCCCATCAGATTTTAACCACGCGCGCTTAGCATTCCGGTTTGCAAGTGAAAACAGGCATGCGGTGAAACGGGGCACTAACAGAAAACCCGGCATCGCAGGCCGCGTCAAACGATGATGGTGGTAGACGTGTTCAAGGCGATCAGGCGCGAATGGACCGCGCTGAATGTATTGTTGCGGGTCAAGGGCTGGCTCGATCCGGTTTCACGCGAGCCGGATGTGCTTGCGCCGGATGACCTGGAAGCCTGCATCGACCGCTTCAGCGACCGAACCGCCGTCCGGTTCGAAGGCCGGGAAATGACCTATAGCGAGCTGGACAGCTTCGCCAACCGCATCGCGCAATGGGCCCTCTCGAAGGGCCTGAAACGCGGCGAGACGGTCGCCCTGCTGATGGAGAACTGCCCGGAATATATCGCTGTCTGGTTCGGCCTATCCAAGATCGGTGTCGTGACTGCGCTGGTCAACACGAACCTGTCTGGCGACAGCCTCGCCCACAGCATCGGTATCGTGAACGCCCGCCTTCTCATTACGGGCAGTGAACAGGATGAACAAGTCCAGACCCTGCCTTCAAGCCTGCTGGACACCCTGCCCGTCTGGAGTCTCGGCGGCAGCTTCGGGCACTCACTCGGCGAAGTGCTCGAACTGAAGCCTGACCGGCGCCCGGCCAAGTCCACGCGGGCACGGATGACAAGCGACGCGACCTGTCTCTACATCTACACGTCCGGGACGACGGGCCTGCCCAAGGCCGCACACATGTCTCATGCCCGGGTGCGCACAATGATACGGACCTTCATCGCCCCCTGCAAGGCAACCAGCGAGGACCGGACCTATGTGA
This sequence comes from Henriciella sp., assembly GCF_029936995.1. Classification (GTDB taxonomy): domain Bacteria; phylum Pseudomonadota; class Alphaproteobacteria; order Caulobacterales; family Hyphomonadaceae; genus Henriciella. The sequence continues at coordinate 512,621 of NZ_JAPYRE010000002.1, read as the reverse complement.
CGCTGCCACTTTACCATGCCACGGGCGGGCTGTGTGCTGTCGGCATCGCCTTCCAGACGGGGGGTGAGGTGGTGCTGCGCCGCAGGTTCTCTGCATCGGCCTTCTGGCAGGATTGCCGGGATCATGAAGTGAGCATAATTGCCTATATCGGCGAGCTCTGCCGCTATCTCGTCAATCAGCCCGCCCAGCCCGGCGACCGGCAGCACAAGGTCCGCGCGGCATTCGGCAACGGGCTCGGCAGCGATATCTGGAACACGTTTTCCGACCGGTTCGGTGTGTCGCGGATCGTGGAGTTCTACGGTTCGACGGAAGGCAATGTGAAGTTCATGAACTATGACAGCCAGCCGGGCTCCTGCGGGCGCGTTCCGCCGATCGCCCGCAAGCAGTACCAGCACGTCGCCTTCGTGAAATTCGACCCTGTCACGGGCACCCCCGTGCGTGACGAGAACGGCTATTGCGTACGGACAGGGACAAACGAGGTCGGCGAAGCCATTGGCCGCATTGGCAGCGATACGACCACACGCTTCGAGGGGTATCGCGACGAGGAAGCGTCAGAAGAGAAGATCCTGAAGGATGTCTTCGAACCGGGCGACCGCTGGTTTCGTACGGGCGACCTGATGCGCCAGGACAAGCATGGCTATGTCTATTTCGTGGACCGGGCGGGTGACACGTTCCGCTGGAAGGGCGAAAACGTCTCGACCAATCAGGTGGCCGATGCACTGGCCCGCGTGCCCGGCGTGCAGACCGCGAATGTCTATGGCGTGCCTGTACCGGGAAGCGACGGAAAGGCCGGAATGGCCTCTGTTACGACGAACGGCTATCTCGATTACCAGCACCTGCTCGACAGTCTCGCCGCGCATCTTCCGAGATATGCCATTCCGGTCTTTATCCGCGAACAGCAGGAAGCCGCCACAACCGGCACTTTCAAGTATCGCAAGGTCGACCTGGCGGCTGACGGGTATGATCCAGATACAGTCGAAGACCCGGTGTGGTATGCCGATCCGGAAACAGGTCAGTATGTCCGGCTCACACCGGAGGAGTACACCAAGATAACGGCTGGCGGGAAACACTTCTAACGCGCCATTGCCTCGCGGATCAGGTCCGATTCCGCCTCCCGCATGATCGCCTCGGCCGCGCTTTCAGAATTCACAGGTTCGCGGCCGACCTCCAGCATGACCGGCACGGCAAAAGGGCTGATCCGCTCAAGTGCGCGATGGTCAATCCTGCCGCGTATACGGGTCAGCATGTCAGACAGGCGGCGTATATCGAGCAGGCCGGTGGCCGCATCCTGACGGGCAGCCTGAAGCAGGATGTGATCGGGCTCATGGCTCCTGAGTACGTCATAGATGAGGTCGGTCGAGAATGTGACCTGACGGCCTGTCTTCTCCTTGCCGGGCAGGCGTCGGGCGATCATGCCCGAGATCTGCGCGCACTGGGCAAAGGTGCGCTTCATCAGCGGACTCTCGTCCAGCCAGGCCTCCAGGTCGTCGCCCAGCATGTCCGGGTGGAACAGTTCATCCATGTCGATGCCAGACAGATCGTCCATCGCCCAGACGGCCAGGGCATATTCCGATGCGACGAAACCGAGCGGCTTGGCGCCTGCCCGTTCAAGACGCCGCGTCAGCAGCATGCCGAGCGTCTGGTGGGCCAGGCGTCCCTCGAAAGGATAGGTGACGAGGTAATGCCGGTCCGCGCGTGGAAAGGTTTCGACAAGCAGATGATCCGGGGGTGGAATGTCCGACTTCTCGCGCTGCACCTCGAACCATTCGCGTACCTGGTCTGGCAGACCGCTCCACTCATCGGGGTCGTGGATCATCTGGCGCACACGCTCAGCAAGGAAGGTGGTGAGCGGAAACTTGCCGCCATTATAGGAGGGAATGGCGGGCTTGTCGGTTTTCGCGCGTGTGACGAGCACATCGAGCTCCGAAACACCCAAGAAGCGAAGGATTTCGCCAGCGAAGAGAAATGTGTCGCCCGGCGTGAGAGTCGAAATGAAATATTCCTCGATCTCTCCCAGCTTGCGTCCGGCCCGGATCGCACGCTGCTCTCCGCGCACCGATGCTGTATCCTGGCCGCCTGCGGGCTGGCCTTTCTTTCCGGCAAAGCTCGCCAGGCGAACATTCATCAGTTGCGCTTCAACGATCGCGCCGACATTCATCCTGTGCTGCTGGGCATCACGTGGCGTGCGTACGCGCCAGAGCCCATCGCGTTTCACAATCCGGTGGAAACGGTCATAAGTGGTCAGCGCATAGCCGCCGGTGGCGACGAGATCGACGACGCGTTCATAGGTTTCCCAGTCAAGGTCGGCATATGGCGCAGCGCGCCGTATTTCGTCATAGAGGGCGTCCAGTTCGAACCCTTCTCCGCAGGCCCGGCCCATGATGTGCTGGGCAAGCACATCGAGCGCCCCTGTACGCATGGGCTCGCCATCAATCTCACCGGCTTCGACGGCCGCCTCAGCGGCCCTGCACTCAAGAATCTCGAACCGGTTCGTCGGCACCAGAAGCGCGCGGCTTGCCTCATCCATGCGGTGATTGGCCCGCCCGATGCGCTGGAGAAGGCGCGCGGCCCCCTTGGGCGCGCCCATCTGGATCACGAGGTCGACCCCGCCCCAGTCGATACCAAGATCGAGCGTTGAGGTGCAGACTACACCCTTGAGCACCCCCTTTGCCATGGCCGCCTCGACCTTACGGCGCTGCTCACGCGCCAGTGAGCCGTGGTGAAGCGCAATGGGCAGGGCATCCTCGTTCACCCGCCACAATTCCTGGAAGAGAAGTTCGGCCTGGCTGCGCGTATTTACGAAGACGAGCGCCATGTCGCTGGCCCTGATCGCTTCGTACACCTCCGGCACGGCAAAACGTCCCGAATGGCCCGACCAGGGAATTCGCTCGCGCGAGACCATGATGCCGATATCGGCGCTTATCCCGCCCTCGGCACGGAGAAGTTTCGTTTCTCGGCCCGCCCGCTCCGGCAGCCAGCCGGCGAGCTGCGCCGGGTCACGCACTGTTGCTGACAGGCCGATAAAGCGACAGGCTGGTGCCCATTCAGCCAGTGTCGCCAGCCCGAGCGAGAGCAGGTCACCACGCTTGGACGCCGCTATGGCGTGAATTTCGTCGATAATGACGCATTTCAGATCTGCGAAGAAATCAGCGGCATGTTCTGAGGCTATGAAGAGGGCGAGTTGCTCCGGTGTCGTGAGCATGATGTCCGGCGGATTAGCGCGCTGGCGCTGCCGTTTGGATTGTGGCGTATCCCCCGTACGTGACTCGATCCGGGTATCGAGGCCCATCTCGGCGACCGGTGTGTTGAGGTTACGCTCAACATCGGTCGCCAGCGCTTTCAGGGGCGAGATATAGAGAGTGTGCAGGGCCGGGCGTTTTTTCGTCTGGTCCCCGCTCTGGCGAGTGCCTTCGCGATGGATTGGGCTCAGGTGATCCTGTGTTTGATCCCCGCTCCGGCGAGTGCCTTCGCGATGGATTGGGCTCAGGGCTGCTGTTTCATTTTCGCCGGAGAGTTCGATCAGGCTTGCCAGAAAGCCTGCCAGCGTCTTGCCTCCGCCCGTCGGGGCGATGAGTAGCGCACTATCACCCTGCAGGGCCGTCGCCGTCAGGTCGAGCTGGTGGGCACGCGGCGTCCATCCACGGCCCTCAAACCAGTCCCGGAACCGGTCCGGCAGTGTCTGTTCAGGCGGGGCAGCATCCGGCATGCCTCTTACATAGCGCGGACACTGCCGCTCTGCGATGCCTGCCTAGTCGTTATACTCAGCCTCGGCTTCGGAGGCGCGCATCTGGGCGTCCAGACGGTCGGTATCGCCAAAATCTATTGCCGAGATCACATCGCGTGTGAACGAGACAATGTCGAAGCGTCCACCTTCAGCGGTATCATAGCCGCGCCGCACGATGACGAGCCCCCGCGACGGGACGATGACGAGATACTGTCCACGATTGCCGATCCCGGCAAAAGTATCACTGGGGATACCGTCAAACCGGTCGAGCAGCCAGAAGCTTCCACCATACCCAAAAGAGTCCGGATCACTCCGGTCCGGTTGGGCTGGCCCCGGCGTTGACACGAAGTCGACCCAGCCTTTCTGAAGGATGCGCTCATCTCCCCACATGCCGTCCTGGATATAGAGCTGGCCAAGCCGGGCCATGTCGCGCGCGGTCATCCAGACCTGGCTCGACGAGACAAAGTCCCCGGCCCAGTCGGTCTCCAGCGTCGTGTTCAGGGCGCCGATCTTCCAGAGAACGGCCTCATAGGGAAAGCGCCAGTAGAGACGGTCATCATCCATCGCCTCCCGAAGACCACGCATGGCTGACAGGGTGTCGTAGTTGGCATACTTGAACCGTGTGCCGGGGCTGACCTCCAGCGGGTTTACGATGGCCGTATCCGTAACACGCGCGCCGCCAAAATAGGTCCGGTCCGTCCGGTTACCAGCCTCACCGGAATCAAGTCCGCTGGCCATCTGAAGGACATCCCTGAGCGTAATCTCGCGGCGCGGATCGCCCCCCATCGTCCAGTTACGGACAAGAGCCGGATAGTCGAGTTCCATCATGCCCTGCTCCAGGGCCGCACCGATGATCGTCGCCGAGAGGGATTTTGCGACTGACCATGTGCGCTGGGGCGTTGTGGCATCAATGCCCCGCGCATAGCGCTCTGTTATCAACTGACCGTCCTTCACCACGACGACGGCGCTGGTGCGGGTGTCCTGGCCATATGTGCTGCCATCAAAGGCAAAGCTGACAGCCGGTTCCAGACGTCTCTGGTAAGCCGACGCTTCGACCAGGCTCACATTCGCACCGATCGCGGTCGACGCATCGCTGGTCTTGCGTTCGACCCCACCACTGAAACGCGGCAGCCGGTCAGCCGATTGCGGGTCCGCACCGATGGGAAGAAGCGAACACCCAAATCCCGAGCGCCAGGCTGCAATCCGTGGTGGCTCCCCGCGTGCATAACGCACAGCGACCGTACGCGTCCGGTCCCGGATATTGGCTTCTGAGACGCTGCGCATAGGCTCACGGTAATCAAGGTAGATGCCATCAAGTTCATTGGCTTCTATCTCTGAGCGGGACTGGTCTGCCGTGAAGGTGGCCGAACAGGTGAAAAGCGCCTTGTAACCTGCCGCGAGCGCGCGCTTCATGATTTCGGTCTCACCGCCTTCCTGGGCGGTTGCCGTCGTCGGCAGGAGAAGCGCTGCGGCCAGTGCGCAAGCAAAAATACGTTGCAAATCAAGCTCCCTTAACTTCCCCCGGATACGTTTCCGGCGTAAAAGACATCAGTCTGTCACATGCAGAAGCGGCAGAAACAAGGCAGTCGAAAAAGCACGAGCCGTCCTATATCAGACAGATGATCCGGCCTGACCTGCTGCTGAAACCAACCCCGAAGGGCCTCTACTGCCCACCCGGGGACTTCTATATCGACCCCGTCCGTGGCGCAGTGGACAGGGCAGTGGTTACCCATGGCCATGCAGATCATGCACGGGCGGGCCACGACCATGTCCTGGCCACACCCGAGACGCTCGCCATCATGGCGTCCCGCTATGGCGAGGACTTCGCCGGAACGACGCAGGCCCTGGAATATGGCGAAGCGGTCGAGGTAAACGGTGTGACCGTCTGGTTTTCCCCAGCCGGGCATGTGCTGGGATCAGCGCAGGCCGTCGTTGAGTGGAAAGGCCTGCGCATGGTCTGCACCGGGGACTATAAACGCCGGCGCGACCCGACCTGCCAGGCATTCGAGCCTGTGCCGGAAACGCATGTTTTTATCTCGGAAGCCACATTCGGCCTGCCGGTTTTCAAGCACCCGGAGACTGAAGGCGAGATCGCCAAGCTACTCGACAGCGTGGAGATGCTGCCAGAGCGAACGCACCTTGTCGGCGTCTATGCGCTCGGCAAGGCCCAGCGCGTCATCAAGCATCTGCGTGAAGCCGGTTATGACGAAACCCTCTACATCCACGGCGCGCTTGAGAAACTATGCGAGCTCTATGAGGATCATGGCGTTGAGCTTGGGCCACTGGCGCCCGCCACGCTGGAGACATCGGAACGTGGCGCACAGGAGCGGTTTCGCGGCAAGATCGTGCTCGGCCCGCCATCTTCCTTCCATGACAAGTGGGGTAGGCGCTTCCCGGACCCCTTGCCCTGCTTCGCCAGTGGCTGGATGCGCATACGCCAGCGGGCCAAACAGTCCGGCGTCGAGCTGCCGCTGATCATCTCCGATCATGCCGACTGGGACGAGTTGACTGACACGGTGCGCGAAGTCGATCCGGAAGAACTCTGGATTACGCACGGCCGCGAGGACGCGCTGGTCCGCTGGGCTGAGTTGGAAGGGCGCAAGGCAAGGCCGCTCCGGCTGGTCGGTTATGAGGAGGAAGATACCTGATGCAGGCTTTCTCCGACCTTCTTGAGCGGCTGATACTGACCCCGTCACGCAATGGCAAGATCGCGCTTCTGGTGAACTATTTCTCGACCCAGGACACACCTGCGCGCGGATGGGCGCTCGCAGTTCTGACGGGAGAGCTGGACCTGCCAGCCGTGAAAGCCGGCACGATCCGCAAGCTGGTCGAGGCGCGCACTGATCATGAACTGTTCCGTCTCTCCTATGATTATGTCGGGGACCTCGCAGAAACTGCCAGCCTGATCTGGCCGGGGTCGCATGGCGCCAACCGGACCCCGCCCATAGAGGATGTCGTCGAGACACTGCTTGGCGCCACCCGCGCAGAAGGCGAGAAGCTGGTGGCCGGATGGCTCGACCAGCTCGATCCGAAAGGCCGCTGGGCGCTGATCAAGATGGTCACTGGCGGCCTGCGGATCGGCGTGTCTGCCCGTCTGACGAAAGTGGCCCTTGCCGAGATGGGAGGCATCGCGCCTGCAGAAATCGAGGAAATCTGGCACGGGCTGGAAGCGCCCTATGAGAGCCTCTTCGACTGGCTTGAAGGCAAGGCGGACAAGCCATCCCCTGACATTGCCGCACCGTACAGGCCCGTCATGCTGGCACATCCACTGGTGACAAAGGACAAGCGGGATGATCCGGATGCGATTGATCCTGCCATGATCGACCCGGCTGTCTTTGCAGCGGAATGGAAGTATGACGGCATCCGCGTTCAGGCGGTCTCAGAGAAAGGTACGCGTCGTATCTATACCCGAACCGGCGACGACATCTCCCATACCTTCCCCGATGTTCTGGCAGGCATGGATTTCGAGGCCGCCATCGATGGCGAGCTCCTGATCCGCGCGCCGAATGGCGAGGTCGCTCCTTTCAATGAGCTCCAGCAACGTCTCAATCGCAAGACGGTCACGAAGAAACAGATGGAGACCCGTCCGGCTTTCATCCGCGCCTATGACCTTCTGGTGGAAGGCGATGAAGACCTGCGCCCGCTGCCTTTCCGCGAACGGCGCAGGCGGCTTGAAGGTTTTGTCGGACGTCTCGCCAGCGAGCGAATAGACCTGTCGCCGCTGGTGCCCATCACAACGCTTGAAGCGCTTGAGGAAGCCCGCAACAGGCCGCCAGCACCTGAAATCGAAGGGCTGATGCTGAAACGCTGGGACAGCGTCTATCAGGCCGGTCGACCGACAGGCCCATGGTACAAGTGGAAGCAGGATCCGTTTCTGGTCGACGCGGTGCTGCTTTACGCTCAGCGCGGGCATGGGCGCAGGTCGAGTTTCCACTCGGATTTCACTTTCGGGGTCTGGCGCGCGGGCGAAGAGAGCGATGAGCTGACACCTGTCGGCAAGGCCTATTTCGGGTTCACCGACGAGGAGCTGAAACAACTCGACAAATTCGTCCGTGAAAACACGATCGACCGGTTCGGACCCGTCAGGGCCGTGACCGCCACAGCGGATAAGGGGCTGGTGCTCGAGATCGCCTTCGAGGGTCTGCAACGCAGCCCGCGTCACAAGTCCGGCCTCGCCATGCGCTTTCCACGTATCAATCGCATCCGCTGGGACAAGCCCGCCGGGGAAGCCGACCGCCTGGAAACACTTCAAAAGCTGCTGCCGGCTGATCCGCTCACGGAAGGCTGAACGTACTGTCCCTGGTATCCGGCAAAGAGGTCTGCCACATACAATGACAATGAAACCCCGTTCAGGCATCCTGCTGCTGGCGATTGCCATTGGCCAGTGGACTGCACCCCTGCTGCCCTTCCTGGGCCTGGGCCAGACTATAGGCGCGCAGGCCCGCGATGGCGGCATACCGCCCGAGCTGCCGCCCGGCCCTTTCTTCTCTATCTGGAGCGTGATCTTCGCGCTTTACCTCGGTTTTGCCGTACTGGCCATCATGAAGCCGGGGCACCTTGAGCGCCGTCTTGCGCCGCCCCTGATCCTCGCGGGCCTGGCAAGTATCGGCTGGATGCTTGCCGCACAGCTAATGGGCAATGAATGGCTTAATTTCGTGGTCCTGATACCGCTGCTAATCTTTGCCTGGGAGAGCTCCTTCAGGCTGCACAGGATGGGCGGCTGGGATGGCACAGCACGGCGCCTGCTGGCCGCAGCGCTCACAGGCCTGCTGTCAGGCTGGGCTGTGGTGGCGGTTTCAATCTCTCTCCCACGGTTGATGCGCATCCTGCGTGACCTGGAGCCGACCGACCAGGTCTGGGTCTCTTTATGCTTCTGCCTCATCCCGGCAGCAATACTGACATGGCTCTATACGCGATGGGTGAGCCGCGGCCTATTCTATTTTACAGCCCTCGGCTGGGGACTTGCCGGGATCGCAATCAACAACTGGATTCGCCTCGGCACACATGGTCTTGCCATCGTGACAGTACTGGCCGGACTATACCTGCTCTGGCACCGGCTCACACATGGCGCCCGGCCGGCTTTCGAGTAGACACAACGCCAGTATGGCTCAGCCTGTACGGACGGTGACGTCGACCGTCTGGTTCAGGCTCTTCACGAGCGCCGGAGTGATCTCGCCGGTCGGCTGGAGCCCGGTATCGTACTGATAGGCCTGTATGGCGGATATCGTCCCTTCGCCCAGTATGCCGTCGGCTGGTCCGGCCTGATAGCCGAGCGCGCCAAGCACTGTCTGGATCGCGGCAACCTGCTCATTGGAGCCGCCGTCCTGCCAGGGCTGTTTGCTGAAATTGCCATTCGGCGAGAGCGGGCGCTGGGAGGCTGCCCATGAAGCAACCCGGCTTTCCACCTGCTGGACCGCGTCGGTTGAAAGACTGTCGCGCAGCTCCTCGATCCGGCCCATGGCGCCATCATCGCCCTGCATGTGAGCAATCTCATACCAGTAGAGGGCTTCCGTCTGGCTCTGGGTGATGCCCAGGCCGGATTCATACAGCACGGCGAGATTGTACTGGCTGTCGGTCAGGCCATAGCCAGCCGCCTTGCGGAACCATTCAACGGCAGCGGCATAACTCTTCTGGCCGCCTTCGCCCTCTGCGAAATAGACTGCCAGGTCATGCATCGCCTTGACGTTCCCGCCTTCGGCAGCACGCTGGGTCCAGTCACGCGCTGCTTCGAGGTCCTTCGGGACACCAAGTCCGCGCTCATGCAGTTTGGCCAGCCGATATTGCGCCGCCGGCTCTCCGCCTTCGGCGGCCTTGCGCACAAGGCTCGGCCCGTTTGTATAATCACCTTCATCAATCTTCTGCTCGCCCAGCAACAGCTGCGCGACCGAATTGCCGCTGGCCGCAGATTCCTCCAGCGTCGGCTTTTCAGGTACAGTTGGCAGGCTGACGAAATCGACTTCTGTTGTTTGCCCGGTATCCGCAGGAGCTTCAGACTCAGCTGCCCCATCGGGGCTTTCTTCATCAAACAGTTCTTCCTCGACCTCAGCCACCTCGCTCTCGCTCAGTCCGGCAAGCTCTTCTGGCTGCAGGGGCTCTATGTCGGCGGGTTCGGCTAAAACCGCGTCATCATCGGACAGGCTGCCATCCTGCTGCATTTCCTCCGTGGGAACCGCCATGGCGAGGCTGGCCACCGACGTCAGCTCGCCCTTCGCAGCCAAAGCTGAGCCAGGCCCGGATGAATTCGTCGTGCCCGTCTGAAGGCTGGCCCGGCCCGGATCACCCTGAAAGCCGCGCAAGGTTACAAACGTTCCTGCGGCTGCAGCAGCGAGCGCCATGATCGAAACGGCCGCGACCAGGGGCACTTTCGAGCGCCGCCCCCCTTGCGCTTCATAAACATGGCGCGCGCCCGTATCATTCGTTGCTGCAAGTGCGGCCCGGCGGGCGCGGGAAAGATAATCCATCGCCTCGACGCCGTCTTGATCGTCTGGAGCCTCTTCGGATGAGGAAGACAATTCTTCGGTATTATCGGTCTCGCCCATGAAGTCCTGCACATCATGGCCGACACTATCATCGACCCACTCAGGCGCGACAAACTCATCCTTTGCCGGGCTATCCCCATCTTCGCCGAAAATATCGCTCTCGCGCGTCTCTTCACGGCCATCATCCCAGCCGGAAAGTTCAGACAGTGGGTCACCGATTTCTGTATCGGAAAGGCCCATCAGTTCGGTTTCGTATTCGGGCACCTCATCTTCAGACACACTTGCCAGCTCGAACTCGTCTGAGACGGCTTCATCACCAGCCGCGGGCGTGTCTTCCAGCTTGAATTCTTCCTCAAGCTCGGCAAGGTCCGGCACGCCGGCCTGGAACTCTTCGTCTGCCTCAAGGGCCTCTTCGTCGGACGCGAACTCCTCGAAGCCCGGCGCAAAGAGGGATTCATCGGACGCCTCGTCACCCTCGACCAGATAGGCTGGCGGACGGTCGTCCGGCTTGCCCTGCTCGTCCTTATCAAGCATTTCTGCCGAGGCCGTGACATCGCCGAAATGATCCAAGGCCGGAGCAGCGAACTCCGGCGCATCATAGGGCTCGGTTTCCGCGTGCGGTGGCACGGTAAAGTCTTCGACCGCCTCAAGCCGTGTTGCCAGTGATGAGATGGCCTTCTGGACGGGTGACAGGGAATCTTCCTGCTTCTGATGCATCTTGTCCAGTCGCTCGGAGACACCGGAGAGCGCATCGGAAAGGCGCATATTCTGTTGCTTGCGCGCCTGGTCCACCTCATCCCTGATCTCGGTGAAAGCACGCTCCTGGCGTGCCTGGAGACGCTGGGCCACATTCGCAACCTGCTCGCCGACCTGCTCAATCGCATCAGCACTGCGCCGCTCACTCTCTCCAACACGGGAATCGAATTCGTCGGCCATCGCATTCATCTGTGCGGTGACCTTGTCGATAACCTCGTCACTCTGGGCGCTAAAGCTGTCAAAACGCTGGCTGACATCCTGCGAAAGACGCTGCATGTCGTTGCGAACGCCCTCCACCGCCTCACCGGGATCGCGTGCCTCGACCTCACGCAGCCGCCGGTCGAGAGCCGACGATATCTTCCGAACCTGCCCGGTCATGTTTTCAAGCGCCTGGCCTGAACGCGCTTCATTCGCGGACATACGCTGCTGCAGGCCCGCGACAGATTTCTCCAGGCCTTCAAGCGCTTCCGGAGCAGCCTGTACGGCCTCTTCGATCTCACGCGCCAGCTCTACGCGCGAGGATTCAATTGAGTGGCGCAGTTCGGCTGTGAGCCCCTCAAACCTGTCCTCGAACTGAGCTCTGAGTTTGGCAGCCGCTTCAGGCGAAGCGGCTTCGGCAATAGCATCAATGCGTTCATCCAGCCGGTGAAATGTCTTTTCCAGCCCCTCAAGGGCTGCGTTGGTTGACGACTCCGCTGCGTGCAATCGTTCGTGCATACGGTTCATGACGGCCTCGATCGACGAGAGCGCCCCTGCGACGTCATCCTCGACGGCGTTTACCCGTTCACTGAACTTCTCCATCTCGGAAAGCCTGGCATCGACACGCCCTTCAATGCCTTCCACACGAGCTCCCATATCCTCGAGATCGGACTCGACCTTTTTGCGCACCGATGCCGTATCATCCCGATGACGGGAGTTTTCGTCATACATACGCTGAGAGAGCTGGCTAACAGCCTGCTCGAGCGACCTGAGTGATTCGAGGTTGCGATGGCCACTCTCATCTTCCTCTAGCGCGCGCATCTTGCTCTGGAGTTTTTCACGCGTGTCGCGGAGATCATCCATGAGGGCCTCGACATTCCCGGCCACACGGTCGGACTTCACATCTGTCTTGTTGAGACGCGAAACCAGGCCGACAATCGACTGGTCTATCCCGGTCAGGGCAAGTGTGGAGCGTGCTTCAACCGCCTCCAGCCGCTCGATCAACTGGTCGAAAGCCCCGCCGCTGCGTGCGCGCGAAGCCTGCGGCATGTCTTCCATCGCATTTGTGTAGCGCCCGTGCCTGTATTGACTCATCGACGAGCTGTCATCCTCTTCCAGAAGCATCCGGTTAATATATTCCCCGATTGTAAGGCCTTCCTCGCGGGCAGCTTCACGCGCGGCTTCCCGGGCTCGGTGGTCAATTCCCTTGACGCTCCATGGACCCTGTTTTGTCATCTTGGCCGCTCCAGTAAACCGTGACGTCAGCCCCCTCTGGTGGCGCGCCATTAGCCATTAAACATGACTTGGATGGTAAGCTTCGTCTTAAAGCCCGGTTAAAAAGGTAAACACAAAGCGATAAATTCTTCATATTATCGCCGAGGCCGAAAAATCGCCTTTACTTTAACGGAAACGGAAAGATGACGTTGACGTTCGCGTAAGGCTGAGTAATATTCACAATTATGCCTGATACAGCTTCACTCTCCATCGCCGAGTCTCGCACCTACACGATCTCGGAACTCGCCCGCGAATTTGGCATCACGCCGCGCGCCCTGCGTTTCTATGAAGACAAGGACATGCTCCACCCCGCGCGTGACGGCATGACCCGCGTCTATTCTCATCGCGACCGCGCCCGCGTGACCATCATCGTCCGCATGAAGCGGCTTGGTCTGCCCCTCGCCGATATTCGCGAAATCCTCGACCTTTATGGGCTGGGTGACAATGAGCGCGCCCAGAAGCGCAAGACCCTCGAGAAATTCCGCAACCAGGTCGCGGAATTCCAGAACCAGCGCGAAGACATCGACGTCGCGCTGATTGAACTGGGCAAGGGTATTGAATGGCTGGAGAACGACCTCGCCAAGGTCGGCCCCTCGCCGGAAAATGCTGAACGTGCTGCAGCTTATGATGCTGTTGCGCGTAAACAGCTCGACGATGCCTGATCATCCGCACACGGCCTGATCACCGGGGCTGACAGCGCGGCGTCATGCCTGCTATGGCAAACGCCGCGTTGTTTTATTGAGGGAATTATACATGCCGCGCTATGAAGCACCTGTTCGCGACATGCAGTTCATTTTCCATGATGTCCTGACATTGCAGAACTACTCCAACCTCGAAGGGTTCTCCGAGGCATCAGCCGATATCGTGGACCAGATCCTGGAGGAAGGCGGCAAGTTTGCCCGCGACGTCCTGCTTCCACTGAACCGGGTCGGGGACCAGCAGGGCTGCGTGCGCGGCGACGACGCTTCGGTCAAGACACCGGACGGATTTCCCGACGCCTATAAACAGTTTGTCGAGAATGGCTGGCCGCTTCTTGCGAAATCGCCTGACCATGGCGGACAGGGGCTACCCCGTATCCTCGCCACGGCACTGAGTGAAATGGTGTCCTCCGCCAACATGGCATTCGGCATGTATCCCGGGCTGACATCGGGGGCATACGAGGCCCTCATGGCTGGCGGCTCCGATGAGCAAAAAGCCAAGTATGGGCCGAAGATGGCCTCCGGCGAATGGGCCGGGACGATGAATCTGACTGAGCCCCAATGCGGCACCGACCTGGGCCTCATCAAGACCAAGGCCATTCCGCAAGAGGATGGCTCCTACAAGCTGACCGGGCAAAAAATCTGGATTTCCGGCGGCGAGCAGGACCTGACAGACAATATCATCCATCTCGTGCTGGCCCGCATCGAGGGTGCCCCAGAAGGCATCAAAGGCATCTCGCTTTTCGTCGTGCCGAAATACATCGTGAATGAGGACGGCACGCCGGGAGAGCGTAACGCCGTCTCCTGCGGCGGTCTTGAAGAAAAGATGGGCATTCACGGCAATGCCACCTGCGTCATGAATTATGACGATGCGACCGGCTGGCTGGTCGGCGATGAACACAAGGGCATGCGCACCATGTTCATCATGATGAACGAAGCCCGCCTCGGCGTTGGCCTCCAGGGGCTCAGCCAGGCCGAAGCCGCCTACCAGAATGCCGCAGACTTCGCGCGTGAGCGGCTTCAGGGCCGTTCGCTAACCGGGCCAAAGGTGGCTGAGAAACCCGCCGACCCGATCATCGTCCATCCCGATGTCCGGCGCATGCTGATGGACTGCAAGGCCTTCATCGAAGGTGCGCGCATGTTCACCTACTGGACGGCACTGCATGGCGACCTCCTGCACCGCTCCCCCGATGAACAAGTGCGCGAGAAGGCCGGCGACTACATGGCGCTGCTGACGCCTGTCGTGAAAGCCTTCCTGACAGATCGTGGCCTGAAAGCGTGTAACGACGCTCTCCAGCTGCATGGCGGGACCGGCTTCACCACTGAGCAGGGCGTCGAACAGTTCGTACGCGATGTGCGCATCACGCTCATCTATGAAGGCACGAACGGCATCCAGGCGCTTGACCTTGTCGGCCGGAAACTCGCCGCAAATGGCGGGCGTGCAGTCTTCACCTTCTTCTCCGAAGTTGATGACTTCATCGGTGAGAACCAGGACAATACCGACCTCGAACCCTTTATTGCCGCCCTGTCCGACGCCAAGGCGCAGCTTCAGGACGGCACGACCTGGTTGATGCAGAACGGCATGAGCGACTTCAACAATGCCGGGGCGGCTTCGACCGACTATCTCAACCTTTTCGGCCTGACCGCGCTCGCCTATATGTGGGCGAAGATGGCGAAAACCGCGCTCGAGAAACGCGGGAGCGACCCGTATTATGACGACAAGCTCGTCACAGGACGCTATTATATCAGTCGCATCCTGCCGGAAACCGGCGCACATCTCGCCAAGCTCAAGACGGGCGCAGACCCGGTGATGGCGCTGGATGCAGAACGCTTCTAGGCGGCAAAATACCAGCCAGCCCCGCTCCGGAAAGCGGGGTCTGCTAAATGCTGCAAGATGACGTTGCGTGAGGACTCGCGCCACAAGACGCCGAGCCGTATATGTTGACGTGAACGTAAACGACAACCTGTCGTCAAGCCACGCCAAGGGAGATGGACCCTATGCAAAACGTCCTTGATGTACCGCCAGCCAAATGGCGCCAGGATGAAGAAATCTCGATCTTTTCCGACGCCGTCGGACAGTTCTTTGAGCGCGAATGCGCCCCGCATGTCGATGAATGGCGCAAGCAGGGCTACGTCCCGCAGGAGATGTGGAAGAAGGCCGGTGAGGCTGGCATCCTCTGCGCCTCCATGCCGGAAGAGTATGGCGGGGCCGGCGGTGACTTCCGCCACGAGGCCGTCATCATCGAACAGCAGCAGTGGAAGGGCATCGACGGCTTTGGCATCACGCTGCACAATGGCATCATCGCGCCCTATATCGAGGCTTTCGGCTCCGAGGAACAGAAGAAGAAGTGGCTGCCGAAGCTCGCCTCCGGTGAGCTGATTGCTGCCATCGCGATGACCGAGCCGGGCACCGGCTCTGACCTCCAGGCGGTGAAGACCTCCGCCAAGAAGGATGGCAATCACTACGTCATCAACGGCCAGAAAACCTTCATCTCCAATGGCCAGACCGCGAACTTCATCGTTGTCGTCACCAAGACCGACCCGAGCCAGGGCGCGAAAGGCATTTCGCTCGTCTGCGTCGAAACCGACGAGGTCGAGGGCTTCGAGCGTGGCCGCAACCTTGAGAAGATCGGCCAGAAAGCCGCCGACACATCCGAGCTGTTCTTCAATGATGTGCGCGTGCCAACCTCGAACCTCCTCGGCGCGGAAGAAGGCCAGGGCTTCGTGCAGCTGATGCAGAAGCTGCCGCAGGAGCGTCACATCATCGGGCTACAAGGCGTGGCGATGATCGAGCGCGCCATCAATGAGACAGTCGAGTACGTCAAGCAGCGCAAGGCGTTTGGCGGCACGATCTGGGATTTCCAGAACACGCAGTTCAAGCTCGCCGAATGCAAGACAGAAGCGACCGTCGCCAAGGTCTTCGCGGATCACTGCACGGAACTGCTGATCCAGGGCAAGCTCGATGCGGCCACCGCGTCGATGTCGAAATACTGGATCTCCGACCTTCAGTGCAAGATCATCGACGAGTGCCTGCAGCTGCATGGCGGCTACGGATACATGGACGAGTACCCGATCGGCCAGATGTATGCCGACGCCCGCGTCCAGCGCATCTATGGCGGCGCCAACGAGGTGATGAAGATGCTGATCGCACGGACGATGTAATCCCAGAATCCCAAGACTTGAAGTTATCCTGAAAGGAGCTCCCGAAATGACCGAAGCCTATGTTTACGACGCCGTGCGTACCCCGCGCGGCAAAGGCAAGAAAACCGGTTCGCTGCATGAAATCACGTCCCTGTCGCTCGCCTCGCAGGCGCTTTCGGCAGTGCGTGAGCGCAATGAGCTAGACACCAAATATGTCGACGATGTCGTTCTTGGCTGCGTCTCGCCGGTTGGCGAACAGGGCGGCGACATTGCCCGTATCGCAGTGCTGAACGCAGAGTATGCCGAGACGACCGCTGGCGTTCAGATCGACCGCTTTTGTGCCTCGGGTCTGGAAGCCTGCAACATGGCGGCCGCCAAGGTGATGTCCGGCGAGGCCGACATGGCCATCGGTGGCGGCGTGGAAAGCATGTCGCGCGTGCCGATGGGCGCAGCTGGCGGCGCGTGGTCCACCGACCCGCAGGTCGCGCTGAAAACGTATTTCGCCCCGCAGGGCATTGGCGCTGACACGATCGCCACCAAGTGGGGCTTCTCCCGCGATGATGTCGATGCCTATGCCGTCGAGTCCCAGAAGCGCGCCGCGACCGCCTGGAAGGAAAACCGCTTTGCGAAATCCATCGTCCCGGTGAAGGACCAGATGGGCGCAACCATTCTCGACCATGACGAACACATGCGCCCGGAAGCCGACATGCAGTCGCTGGCCGGGCTTCAGCCCTCCTTCGCAGGCATGGGCGGCATGGGCTTCGACGAGGTTATCAAGCAGCGCTATCCCGAGCTTGAAGCCATCGACCACGTTCACCATGCCGGGAACTCCTCAGGTATCGTGGACGGCGCGTCTGCCGTTCTCTTCGGCTCGAAGGAAATGGGCGAGCGCACGGGCATGAAGCCACGTGCCCGCATCCGCGCCATGGCGTCCATCGGGTCCGAGCCGGGCATCATGCTGACAGGCCCGACGGCTGTGACGCGCAAGGCCCTGATGAAGGCTGGTATGGATGTCGGCGACATTGACATCTACGAGCTGAACGAAGCGTTCGCCTCCGTCCCGATGCTGATGATGCACCTGCTCGACATTCCACACGAGAAGATGAACGTAAACGGCGGCGCGATTGCCTTCGGTCACCCGCTGGGCGCGACCGGCGGCATGCTGCTCGGCACCATGGTCGACGAGCTGGAGCGTTCCGACAAGGAAACCGCCCTCGTCACACTGTGCGTTGGCGCGGGCATGGGCACAGCCACGATCATTGAGCGTGTCTAGATGGGCAATGAGGCGTTCGAGAAAGGCCTGCCGGTCGGAATAGCAATCGGCATTGCCATTGGGGCGGGGCTTGGCGTCGCACTTGGCAACATGGCCTTTATCGGCGCCGGGCTCGCCATCGGGATCGGGCTCGCCCCGGCCTTCGGCAAGGCCCAGCTCAGGGAAGAAAACAAACAGGACAGCACAGAAGATGACGATCCCACCCGGGACTAGTCTTCAAGAGGAACGACAAGAGATGGAACTCGAAACCTTCAAATTCGACATTGACGGCGATGGTATCGCACACGCCGTATTCGACGTGCCGGGCCGCAGCATGAACACGCTGACCGGTCAGGCTGTTGCCGACATTATTGCAATCTCCAAAGAGGTTGCCGAGAACGACAAGATCAAGGGCCTGGTCGTGTCGTCAGGCAAGCCCAGCGGCTTCTGTGCCGGCGCAGACCTCGGCGAGATGGGTAACCGCTCGGAAAGCGCGAGCGCCAGCCAGAGCGAGGATGAAAAACTCAAAGCCCGCTTCGATCAGGGGTTCGCGCTCAACAAGACGCTGCGCGAGCTGGAAACCTGCGGCAAGCCGGTTGCCTGCGCGCTGAACGGGCTTGCCCTTGGCGGCGGCCTTGAGGTTGCGCTCGCCTGTCACTACCGCGTCGCGGCGAACGACAATCCCAAACAGCAATTCGGCCTGCCGGAAGCCAAGATCGGTCTCCTGCCGGGGGCCGGCGGCACACAGCGTCTGCCGCGCCTAGTCGGCGTCCAGGAAGCGCTTCCCCTGATCCTTCAGGGCAAAAGCTTCGACGCCGAAAAAGGCCACAAGATGGGCGTTATCAACGAACTGGCGTCCGGCGACCAGGTCGTCGAAAAGGCGAAAGCCTGGGTGAAGGCGAACCCGGAAGCAAAAGCTCCGTGGGACGAAAAAAGCTTCAAGGTGCCGGGTGGCGTGGTGCACAAGCACCCGGGCGCCGGACAGGTCGCGACCATGTCCAACATGATGCTGGCGGCCAATACCTATGGCAATTACCCTGCCCAGAAGAACATCCTCTCCTGCGTCTATGAAGGCATCCAGGTGCCGATCGACGCTGGCCTGCGCATTGAGACACGCTACTTCATCAACACCCAACAGCGGCCAGAGTCGAAGGCGATGATACGCTCGCTCTTCCTGTCGACGCAGGCCCTGTCGAAGGGCGGCAACCGTCCGGAAGGCCACCCCAAGACCGAGTTCAAGAAGATCGCCGTCATCGGCGCCGGCCTAATGGGCGCAGGCATTGCCTATGTCCAGGCCAAGGCCGGCATCCCGACCGTTCTTGTCGATGTCTCCAAGGAGAATGCCGAGAAGGGCAAGGACTATTCACGCCGTCTTGTCGAGAAGGATGTTTCGCGTGGCAAGTCCACCCAGGAGAAAGGCGACAAGCTGCTCGACCTAATCACCACGACTGACGACTATAACGACGTCAAGGGTGCCGACCTCGTCGTCGAGGCCGTGTTCGAAAACGAGGAGCTGAAAGCCAAGATCACCCAACAAGCGGAAGCCGTCCTCGGCGAAGACGCCGTCTTCGGGTCGAATACCTCCACTCTACCGATCACCGGTCTCGCCAAGGCGTCCAAGCGCCCTACGAACTTCATCGGCATCCACTTCTTCTCGCCGGTCGAGCGAATGGGTCTGGTCGAGATTATTTCCGGCAAGGAGACAAGCGAGGCAACGTTGGCCAAGGCGATCGACTATGTCCTCGCCATCCGCAAGACGCCGATCTCGGTCAATGACAGCCGCGGCTTCTATACCTCGCGCTGCTTCGGCACCTATACACGCGAAGGCATGGAAATGCTGGCCGAGGGGATCAAGCCTGCCATCATCGAGAATGTCGGACGCCAGTCCGGTATGCCGATGGGGCCACTGGAAGTCTCCGACTCCGTGGGGCTCGATACCGCGCTTAAGGTGACCCGCGCCACCGCTGAAGCTATGGGCCAGGACATCCAGAAGGATGACCGCACGCAGTTCCTGGCCTGGCTGGTCGAGGATAGTGGCCGGGTCGGCCGCAAGGCTGGTAAGGGCTTTTACGACTATAATGAAAAGGGCAAGCCGGAGAAGCTCTGGCCCGACCTCAACACCCGTATGGATATCAAGGTCGATGAGTGTCCGCCAGACCTCAAGAAAGAGCTGACCAACCGGTTCCTGATCCGTCAGGCGATCGAGGTGGCCCGCTGCTTCGAGGAAGGCGTCATCACGGATGCGCGCGATGGCGACATCGGCTCCATCCTGGCCTGGGGCTTCGCGCCCTATACCGGCGGCTGCTGCTCTTATGTCGACCTGATCTGGGGCATCAAACCGTTCGTCGAAGAAGCCGAGAAGCTGGCTGCGAAGTATGGTGAACGTTTCGAACCGCCACAGCTTCTCAAAGACATGGCCGCCAAGGGCGAAGGGTTCTATGACCGCTTTCCGCCGGCCGATGCAAAACAGAAAGCAGCCGCCTAAAAAGCAGGCAACTCAGACTGATAATCGAAAGCCGGGGCGCACGCTCCGGCTTTTTTGTGGACAACAGGGACAACTTCGTCGCTCATCAAAATTCAGCACTCTTAATTAAGGTTATGTAATAATTCTATTGTGAGGCGTGACTGGCTCAGCGATACTCGCCCATCAGGAGAAAAATACGCATGGCCAGGCCCGTTGGTGTCAAAAATCAGGATCATCAAGAAAAACGCGTCGCCCTGCTTGAAAAGCTGACCGATTACGTCCTCACGGAGAACGTCTTCGTTCCTTCGCTCCGGCAAATGGCGATCGCCGCTGAGACCTCCGAACCAACCTTGAAACACTACTTCGAGAACAGGACCGGTCTGGTACTGGCTCTTCTCAAACATTTTCACGACAGTGTTGCACCGCTGCGTGCAGCGCTCGGTCAGGCATTTCCAACGATCCACGAAGCTATTGAGGATTACACGGAAATTGCCAAGCAGATGAGCAAGGACAGCCGCTACATCAACGCGCACGTCTTCGGCATTCGTGAAAGCCTGATCGATGTGGACATTTTCGCCGCCTATGTCCGGTACCTCGTCGAACCGGGTACGGCTGCCGTTGCGGAACGCCTCGTCAAGTCGAAAGGCGGCCCGGTCAATTACTCGACCGCGCGTGTGGCTGCCAACATGATCATCACGAATGCCTCCACCATGGCATTCAGGAAAGTCATTCTTGGCGACAAAGATCCCGTCCCCATAGATTATGATCGCCAGTTCAGCCTCATGGCCAACTGGATGCTGAATGGACTGGCCAACGACCCTGAAGGAACAGGGTCGGGAGACGCCTGAATCAGAAAGGCCGCAGATCATAAAACCTGCGGCCTTATTCGAACGAATTGTGCAATATGCCTAGCTTTGTGTGACTGGCGTTAGCAGCACTTCCACGCGCCGGTTTGCAGCGCGGCCAGCTTGGGTATCGTTACTTGCAATCGGCTGGGACTCGCCCATACCGCGTGCCTGGATACGGACCGGCTGAACGCCCTGGCTGGTCAGATAGTTTGCCACAGAATTCGCGCGGCGCTCTGACAGGCGCTGGTTATAGTCATCCGGGCCATCGGCCGATGCGTGGCCAACAACATCTACAGCAGTTCTTGGATAGTTGACCAGGGTTGCCGCCACTTCATTCAGCGGGCCGTAAAATTCCGGCTTCAGGTCAGCACTATCGACTGCGAATGTTACGCTGGACGGCATGGTCATGGCGATCTGGTCGCCCTGACGCTCCACCTGAATATTTGTACCGGCAGTCCGCTGGCGAAGCTCACGCTCCTGACGGTCCATGTAGGTGCCTGCTGCACCACCGGCGAGCGCGCCAAGAGCAGCGCCAATGGCGGCATTACGTCCATCATCACCACCAGCAAGCGTGCCCAGTGCTGCGCCCGCAAGAGCACCACCACCTGCGCCATAAGCCTGATTCTGTGAGAGGCCGCCGCTCTGGCAGGCTGTCAGTGTCATGCCAGCAGCAGCAATGCCGATCATAAAGGTTTTCATTTGTGGTTCTCTCCTCTTGGTCTCAAAGGCTCCGTTCAGGAACTTGTTCTTGTGAACGCGCATGTATTCCTAACGTTCCTTCATCTTTCGTGATGTAAATATTCGGACGGGTAACACCTGCCGGATGAACTACGCACAACCGCGGCCAGGAGAATTGATGGGACGTTTGAACAGGATAACGAGCTGAAAACAGTCCGTGCGCTTACTGACAGATCATGTTACGGTTTTGTGTCATGCGCATCATATTCATCTGTTTCGTCGTCCTGCTTTCAGTTGCCGCTTACGCTGCATCTTTTCTCTAGCTTTACTCGACACAAAAAGAATTTCTGTTGGCACTGCTGTCCGTTTAACGGTCGGCACAGGGCCATTACGACGTGAAGGACACCGCCTGACGGGTCTTCACTGTGCGCTACACAAATCCCGACAATCTCTTGCCCCGACTAGTCCTCCCGGACATCCAGTCCGGCATAAGCTTCGGCAACAAGCCCGGCGATCTCTTCGCAGGCCTCACGGGCTTTCTTGACCACGCCTGTAAAGGCTGTGAAGCCGTGCGCCAGGCCATCATAACATTTATAGGTCACGTCCACGCCCGAGCGGCGAAGCAGTTCGGCATAGGCCGCTCCGTCATCAACAAGCGGATCGAATCCAGCCGTGGCGATAATGGCTGGCGGCAGATCATCCAGCCGCGTTTCCTGTGCCGGTGACAGGCGCACGTCCGACTTGTCCTGACCGTCGGGCAGATACTGCTCCATGAACCACCGCATCGTATCGGCAGACAGGGGATAGGTCTCACCATATGCGGTATAGGACGGGAACTCTGTCTCAAGCTCTGTCGCGGGATAAACAAGCAATTGCAGAAGCGGCACCGGTTTGCGCTCGCGCATCATCTCCTGTGTGACAATTGCGGAGAAATTCCCTCCCATACTGTCACCGCCAATCGTGGCGGCTCCTGAGGGAGCCCCCAGCCTGGGGCCATTGCGCAACGCCCATTCATAGGCATCGATACAGTCCTGGAGACCCGCCGGAAACTTGTGCTCTGGCGCAAGCCTGTAATCGACAGAAACGATGGGGCAGCGCACCCGCTTGGCCAGCATCGTGCAGAAGACGTGGCTGGTCTCAAGATCGCCAATCACGCCGCCGCCAAAATGGAGATAGACCATGACCGGCGCCTTTGGGTCCTGGTTTTCCGGGCGATAGAGCCGCACCGGGATCTTGTGGCGCGCACTGGAAGGTATTTCTTCATCCGTCCAGTCGACCCCACTTTCCGGCTTGTCGGCGAACATCGCCAGCCCCATGGCAGAAGCAGCTCGCGCTTCCTGAGCGGTCAGGGAAGACATCGCGGGCTGTTTTTGCGCGCCGTGTGCGATGAACTGGAACTGTGGATCAAGCACCCGGCCATTGATTTCGACGGGCTTACCGCCGCTCATCTTCACCAGCATACTGTCAGGCAGCTTCAGCAGCAGCTTGGCTATCGTGGCCTGAAGGCTCATTCGCGATTCTCCTGTTCAGTGCGCGGAGGGGGCTGGGTCCTTCTCGCCGTAAGTCGCAAGGGCCTTGCCGCCATCCAGCAACAGCGTCGTGGCAAAACGGGTTGCGCCTTCCACATCGGCCGGACGCCGCTTCAGCATATGATCACCGATTTCGCGTGCAATCCCTATCGCGGCGGCAGTGAGAAATTCCGAATCCTCGAGCGATATGTTGGTTGTCCGCGCGACCTCTTCGAGGTCAATCCGGATCTCATCGAAGATGGCATGCATTTCCGGCGTATCGACGCGTACGCCGATCAGCGCCATATGCGGCGCCCCATCGCGCACAGCCTCTTCATTCTGCGCTTTCAGGAAACTGAAATACGCCCTGTAGGCGGCGCTTATATATTCCTCGAAACTGGTTGCCTGCTCCCGGACAGTTTGCAGGAGAGGACGGAACCGCCGGGTGCTTTGATCGGCAATCGCCTCGAAAACTTCCTCTTTTGACCGGAAGTAATTGTAGAAAGTTCCCGCAGCGAGATCTGTCTCCCGGATGATGTCGCGAATCGTCGTGGCATCGAAACCTATGCGCGCAAATACCTGGCGGGCCGCGGCAAGTATCGCTTGCCTGTTGGCCGCTTTTGTCCGCGCACGCTTGCCGCTGGTTACGCCTGTCTTTGTTGCTATTGCCATGAACTGTCCGCCTTGCCTGAAAACGTAGCAAACAAATTCATGACGCTTCGTCAACTTTGTATGAGTGCATACTGCAGCTACCAGCGGCACCCTGCCTGATTGCGCTCACAGGCTGCCAATACAAGTGGCTATCTTTTCGCCGTCTGCATTCCATATGCCGGAAAGGAAAGCGGGTTACGCGCATTCAGCCCGAAGGAACGCCGGGCATTATCGTAATTGCCGTTCAACACCTCGAAATGGAGGTGAATGCCTGTTGCATTGCCGGACTGTCCCATCGTGCCGAGCGGTTGTCCGAAACCGATTTCGACCCCCGGACGAATCCCCGGCGCGAAACGCTCCAAGTGTGCATAGCGGGTGAAAATGCCCTGCCCGTGATCAATCACGACATTATTGCCAAAACCACTGCCATACTCGGCTTCACGGATTATGCCCGGCGCAGCTGAATATATGGTTGCCGGGAGCGGGGCTTTCAGATCAAGTCCCTTGTGGGTGCGTCCGAACCGCCTGCCAAAGCCGGATGTCATGCAGGCATTATTGACCGGCACGGGCGTCATCACGACCTTCCCATCGACCAGCACAACCGGATTGAAATTCATCACCCGGTTGCCGCTGTCGGCCTCAAAGGCATTGGTTATGGTCGCGTTCGGACAGAGATAGAGATTGGCATCCGGCTGGAATGGCCCCTGCTCGGCCTTGACCGACGCCGTCGTTGAAATGGCCGTCGGCGGTCTGACCCTATCCGGCGAGGAAGCACACCCCGCACTCAAAAGCGCAAGCAGCAAACAGACTGGCGCAAGATATCTCATAGCAGCGTTCCATGGCTTTGACGGGTTCAGGCAGGTGCCTTCGCCCGTTTCCGCCCCCGCTCTATTTCTTTCATGAGATCCTTTACGTAGGCGTTAAAATCCACCTGCATTGTATGACGCGGTGCATCGTAGAAGTGGCCAAGGTGGAATTCCTCGTCTTCCTCGATGATCTGCCACATCTCATCGCGCGTGGGCAGCTCATAGTCGCCATTGATCTTCGCCGCGCAGAGTTTTGACTGCTGCTCAGCGAAGTTCACCAGGGTCGGCAGGGGCTGGGCGAGCCCCAGGAAGAACAGGTTTTCATAACCCGGCCGGACCATGCGCTTGAACAGCTTGATCTTGTTGTCCTTGGGCAGGATTTCCGGATCTTCAAGGAACGGGAAGCTGACATTGTAACCCGTCGCCCAGACGATCGCATCTATCTGTTCGCGCGTTCCATCCTTGAAAACGACGCCATCGCCGTCGAGACGCTCCATCGCGCCCTTGGGGTGGATATCGCCACAACCGACACGGGTCAGGAACTCGCCGGAGACCGACGGGTGAGCATCAAGCGGCTCATGGTCAGGCTTTGGAAGGCCATAATCTTCCATACGCCCGACCCGTTTCTTGATGGCGGCACGTGCGAGCTTGCGTCCGATCTTTGCTGGCATCCAGCCCGGCAGGACGGATTTATCGGCCGGCTCCCCATTCATGTATTTCGGCAGGACCCAGACGCCACGCCGCATGGAAATAAACAGCCTTTCGGCAATCGGGCGCTGGGACAGCTCTGAGGAAATATCCATCGCGGAATTACCCGCACCAACGACAAGAACGCGTTTGCCGCGAAAATCATAGGGTTCGAACGGATCGCGATAATGATGGGAATGGACCTGATGGCCGTCGAACTCGCCGGGATAATCCGGCGTACGCGCGTCCCAGTGATGGCCATTGGCCACGAACAGCCACTCATACTCACGGGTCTCGCCTGTAGACAGCGTCACCGCCCAGCAGCCATCCTCCTTGCGTGTGGCCTTCTCGACCTTGGTGTTGAAAGTGATCGTCTCACGCAGGCCGAAATGATCGACATAGTCGTTGAAATACTGCAGCAGCTGTCCGTGATGGGGAAAATCCGGCCAGTCGTCCGGGACCGGGAAATCCTCGAAGGCGAGCCGCCATTTAGACGTGTCGATGTGCAGGCTCTGATAGCAGGAAGAAAGCCCGTTGGGGTTGCCATAATACCAGTTGCCACCAATGCCGTCCGACATCTCGAAACAATCATACGGAATGCCGTAATCCTTGAGCCGCTTGGCCATGGTGAAACCGGAACAGCCTGCGCCAATAATGCAGGCCTTGCCTTTGGACTGTCCGTCGAATGCCAATTCATACCTCCCGTGGCGCGATGTATTGCGCTCTTTTGAAGGGATGGTATCGACGCTTTCGAGATCGTCAATTTCACGCAACGGAAGCAGGCCAGCCAGATGTCAGATGCAGAAGAGGGCAAGGACCTTCTTTTCAGGGCGATGCAGCAGAATGCGTCGAGAATCATGACCAGCGTCCCCTGGGCGAAAGCGTTGGGGTTTGAGCTGACCAGCATCGAACAGGGGCGCGCCTTTGCAAAAGTTGCCTGGCGGGAAGAACTGGTCGGCGATCCCGATTCAGGCGTGATTCATGGCGGTGTGCTCACGGCCCTGCTCGACAATCTGTGCGGCGTCGCGGCTAATACCGCGCTTAGTGAACCCAAGTCTATGGCCACGCTGGACCTGCGCATCGATTACATGCGCCCGGCAGAAAAGGGCCGGGACATACTCGCCGAAGCCGAATGTTACCACGTCACCCGTAATGTTGCTTTCACGCATGCCTGGGCCTTTCACGACAACCGGGAAAAAGTCATTGCGACCGCAGCAGGCGCCTTCGCCCTGAATGACATCACCCGGTGGGCAAGCGGAAACCAGGCCGTCGAGATGGCTCAGGCGATGCTTTCGGAGAAATCGTCATGAGCCGCGCTGGCGAACTGCAAGGCTTTCTGGAGCGAACACCCTTCGCACGTTTTCTCGGTATGCGCTGCGAAATCATGGGCGACGAAATGACCACAGTCCTGCCCTTCCAGGAGAAATTCATAGGGAATGCAGCGATTAATGCCCTGCACGGCGGCTGCACGGGTGCCTTTCTGGAACTGACTGCCATGGCGCAGGTTTTCCTGCTGACAGACCTTCAGCGCCCGCCCAAACCGGTCAACATCACGATCGACTATCTGCGCTCGGCCAAGGGCGAGGACCTTTATGCCCGCGCTATCGTGCACAAACTCGGCCGTCGCATGGCCAGCGTACGGGCTGAAGCCTGGCAGGCCGAGCGGGACAAGCCAGTTGCAGGCCTACAGGCGCATTTCCTCGTCGCCGAGAGCACCTGAGCTGCCAGACGCACGGTCAAGGCTCACCGACAAGGCATAAAACCCGGTGGCGGCAAGGCTGAGACAGGCGCACGCCATAAAGGCGGCCTCATATCCGCCAAGCCCCCGCACAAGTTCCAGCCGGCTCGCGCCAAAACTCGTGCCAAGGTTCAGGAGCGCCATGAATATGGAGAACTGTGTTGCCGCCACACTCCCCCGCGATTGCCCCATGGCAATTGCATAGGTGCATACCGACATCAGGACGAAGAGCACGCTATAGACAAGCAGGTACGCGAAATAGAAATCCGGTGAGCTCCATTGCCAAACGGCCAGTCCATTGATGAGCGCCATCCCGGCGAGTGCACCCCCCAGCGCCTTCATCGGACCGACCTTGTCGGCCAGCCAGCCGGACACGAAGATTCCGAAAAGCCCCCCCGTCATGTCGGCCAGCGCATCACGGTTTGTAAAAAGCTCGCGCTCCCAGCCCAATTGCTGCACAGCAAGCGCCGGTGAGAAAGCCGTCTTCAGGCCGTAAGCCGTAAACGCAAGCAGGATACCTGCGGCGAGCGTGAGACTGGCCGGTTTGCGCATCGCTCCAATGACGTTGCGCACGAGCGGCCACCACTGGCGCAATTGACGCTCCCGCGCGGCAGGGGCCGCCTCACCCCTGGTCCAGGGCAGCAATTTCTCCCCGGCACGTTCGCGTAGCAGGATGGGCAAGAGCATGACAACGGCCACGAAAAATGCGGTCACGAGCGCTGCCATTACATGGCCCTCCTCCCCGATGAGCCTACCGCCGACAAAGGCAAAACCTGCCGTGCCTAGCGTCTTGCCGCCCCACATCAGGCCATTGGCACTGGCACGTTCCTCCTCATCGAGAATGTCGATGGCCATCCCGTCAATGGCGACATCCTGGAACGCGCCTGCAAAATTCACCGCGAATCCGGCAGCGGCAAACCAGTAGAGGCTCTCGGTTGGCGATGTCAGGACAGAAAACCAGATCAGGCTCGAGACCAGCAGGAGCTGGGCAATGATCAGCCATGGCCGTTTGCGTCCCATGGGCAACCAGGTGAACCGGTCCATCAGCACGCCGTTGAAAAGCTTGAAGCTCCACGGCAGCAGGATGATGGCGACATACCCACCAATCGCTTCCGCGCTTACGCCCTGCGCGGCAAACCAGGCCGGAATCGCTATGTAGAGAAGGCCCTCCGGCGCCCCCTGCGCGGCATAGAGCAGCATCAGACTGCCCAGCCTCAGCGGGCGATTATCGCTGAGCGCCGGGAGGCCGGGTTTAGTCCTCACAAATTTTGCCGCGGCGGGCGGCGGAGTTTTGGCCGCTGGCGAGGCGCGGGCGCGCAGGAAGGCCGAGACCTTTCAAGCGGCGGCAACGCAGCCAGAGGGCAAAAGATCGCTGTCCGCCGCGGCCCGCTCCGGACGCCTCGACAGTCTGAGCGGCGGTCTGCTGCATCAAGCCGCCTGGACGGGCATGTGCCCGCCCGGCGCGTCTTTCATTGCATCCCTTGCTCATCCGATTGCCTCCGCAACAAAATTTATGAGGACTAAACCCTACCCGCCGTCGTTCCAGGCGATACGATAGAGATCGAACCGCCGGTCACGGAGATTGCGCACGGTCCCCTGTGAACGGGCCCAGGAAAGATCCGTCAGATCAAGATCGGCCATGACAACCGCTTCGACATTTTCGGAAATCTCTGCAGCAATGCCTTCACGCGCGAATGAGTAGTCGCAAGGTGTCATGATAGCCGACTGGGCGTAATTGACGTCCATGTTGGCAACATTCGGCAGATTCCCCGTACAGCCTGAAGTCACCACATAGAGCTGGTTCTCGATGGCGCGCGCCTGACAGCAATAACGCACACGCAGGTGCCCCTGCCGGGAGTCCGTACAGAACGGCGTGAACAGGATACGCGCGCCCTCGTCGGTGAGGCGGCGGGCCAGTTCAGGAAATTCCGAATCATAGCAGATCAATACGCCGATCGGGCCGCAGTCTGTCGGGATAACATCGACGGAGTCGCCGCCCTTGATGTTCCACCAGTGACGTTCGTCCGGAGTCGGATGAATTTTTTCCTGCGCATGGACTGACCCGTCACGCAGGAAAACATAGGCGACATTCTGGATATCGCCGTCATCGGTCCGCGTCGGGTGCGAGCCACCGATAATATTGATGTTATAGGAAATCGCGAGTTCGCGCATTTCGTCGATGAAGCGCTGTGTATACCGCGTCAGCGCCTCGATGGCTTCGGCAGGAGAGAGCTTGCGTTTCTCGAAAGCCAGCAGCTGCAGTGTGAACATTTCCGGAAAAACTACGAAATCGGCCCGCCTGTCTGAACAGACATCGACGAAGTACTCCACATTGTTCATGAACTCTTCAAAACTGCTCACTGCGCGCATCTGAACCTGTACAGTGGCCACACGCACGGATTCCTTTATCGAGTATGTGATCTTCTGTGACTGCTTGATTTCCTCCGCATACGGATTGTGCCAGACCATATGCGTGGCGTGGCCGCCTGAATCCTTGTCTTCAAGCAGGTAGTTGCGCATCACCCCGATCGGCTCGAATCCATTGCGCATGTGAAAGCGGATGACGGGGTCTGTGATTTTCTGGGCGCGGACGGCTTCGACATAATCCTCTGGCTGGGGATAGGTCTTTTTCCGGCGCCGCCATCCAGGCATACGTCCGCCAAAGACAATGCCTTTCAGCTCCCATGATTCACATAGTTGCTGGCGCGCATTGTAAAGCCGCTGGCCGATACGTGTACGCCGGATATCCGGGTCAACGCAGACTTCCATTCCATAAAGCCACTCGCCTTCAGGATCATGGCGGGCGGCGTAGCCATTACCGGTGATCTCGATCCAGTTATGCGGCGTCATGGCGAGGTCTTCGCTCACCAGGAAGCTTGCGGCATAACCGACAACCTCGCCGTCATATTCGACAAGGAACTGGCCTTCGGGAAAGGCCGATATCTGCCCGCGCAGCATGCCCGGCGTGTAGCCGTCAGCCGGCCGGCCATAGGTCTTGAGCACCAGCGCTGCGATTTTCGGCACGTCATCAAGTGTCGCATTGCGTACGACGACAGATGCCTTCGTTGTCTGGCTGGGCATCAAGCCTCCTTATTGAATTGCAAGCCTCTCACCTAAGAAGGACCAACGAAGCGTTTTGGCAAGGGTTCCGGTCTCAGGCCGCCTCGCCGACAAGCCGGGCAATCTCGTCGGCATAGCGGCCGGCTTTCTTTTCCCCGACGCCGGAAATCGCCCGCAGGCTATCCTGGCAGGCCGGGCGCTCCTGCGCGATGGCGGCAAGTGTGCGGTCATGGAAGATGACATAAGGCGGCACACCCTTGGTCTTGGCTGTGTCGAGACGCCAGGTGCGCAAGGCATCGAACAACTCCCGGTCACGCGCAGAAAGTTCGAGTGACATATCAGCGCTTGCCGCCCGTTCACGCCTGCGCCGCTTGCGTACATTCGGGTCACTGCGCAGCCAGACTTGCGCATCACCCCTGAAGAGGGCCTTCGCAGCATCTGCATCCGGCACGATGATAACCGGACGCATGACATCGCCGCCCTCAGCCAGCAGGCCGGAGAAAAGCAGCTCATCGAACACCGCATTCCAGCCCTGCTTGGAAAGATCCGTACCAATGCCATAGGTCGAGAGCGTCTGCAGGTCCTCATCAAAACCATCTTTCGCCTGCCCCAGCAGGTGAATAATGAGCCGCCCCCGCCCGATGCGCTGTCCGCACCGGATAACCGCCGAAACGGCCATCTGCGCAAACCGGCTCGCGTCAAAGCCGTCCGCGGGATCACGCTGGCAGTTGTCGCAGTCTCCGCAGGGAGTGACATCCGCCTCACCGAAATAGCGCCGCACCGCCGCGCGCCGACACTCAGTTCCATTAAAGAACGCAAAGAGTTGCCGGGTCTTCGTCAGTTGAACACGCTTGACCTCTTCGGCCGCGTCGCTGTCCACAGTCCAGCTGATCGAGCGGCGCATGTCGGCCGGCCCGAACAGGGCAAACCCCTCCGCAGGTTTGCCGTCACGACCAGCCCGTCCAACCTCCTGCCAGTAGGCTTCCAGCGTCTTTGGCGGGTCAGCGTGGATGACGAAGCGCACATCCGGCTTGTCGACCCCCATGCCGAACGCCACCGTCGCACACATGGTCAAGCCGTCCTCCAGCAGGAAGCGCTGCTGGCGTTCGGCCCGCACCTCTGCATCAAGTCCGGCATGATAGGCAAGCGCGGGTATCCCGGTCCGCTCCAACGCAGCGGCCAGCGTCTCGGTGCCATCGCGCGTGGCGGCATAGACGATACCGCTTTCGCCCTTGTGGGCACGGACCAGCGCAATCACACGGTCTGAACGTCCGCCCGCTTTCGGCTCGGCACCAAGCGTCAGATTCGGCCGGTCAAAACTGGCGACATGCGTTGCGGGATCTGTCAGAGCCAGCTGGGCGAGGATATCCTCACGCGTGCGCTCATCAGCTGTCGCCGTGACCGCAATGCGGGGAACGCCGGGAAACATCTGCTTCAGCCGCCCGAGGGCGCGATAATCCGGGCGGAAGTCATGGCCCCACTGACTGACGCAGTGGGCCTCGTCGATCGCCAGCATGGACACAGGCAGCCGGGTCAGTCGTCCGGCGAGCCCAGTCGAAAGGGCTTCCGGGGACAGGTAGAGCAGGTCCATCTCACCCCGTGCGGCAGCTTCCAGCGCGGCTGTCTTGGCCTCGAAAGACATGGAGGAGTCCAGACGCTCAGCGCGCACACCAAGCACTTTCAGTGCATCTACCTGGTCTGCCATCAGCGCAATCAGGGGGGAGACAACAATGCCGACGCCCTCGCGCAGCATGGCCGGGATCTGGTAGCAAAGCGACTTGCCGCCGCCTGTTGGCAGGACGGCCAGCACATCCCGACCCGCCATGACATCATCTATGACGCTGGCCTGAAGACCGCGGAAAGCCTCATACCCATAGACACGCCGAAGCATGTCGAGTGGCGTTTCTCCGGTGTCAGATAATGCAGCATCACTCATGAGCGATCTGTGCCGGGAGTCGCGCGCCGCGCGCAAGCACGCTCAGGCGGAAACCGCTGTTATCGCCGCAAGCGCATCGACCATGAAGGTATGACGGCGCGCCACGGCTTCCGCATCCCTTGAATAGCCTCCGCCCAACACGCCGACGACCGGGACACCGTGACGTGCGCAAGCCTCGGCCACACGCAGGTCGCGGCTCCTCAGCCCGTCATCACTGAGTTGAAGGTGGCCGAGGCGGTCATCGGCGTGCGGGTCGACACCCGCATTATAGAAAACGAGGTCCGGCCTGGCCTGCGCAAACACCTGCCCGATCAGATTGTCCAGCGCTTCGATATAGGGGCCGTCACCTGCACCTTTTGGCAGACCAACATCAAGGTCTGAGGGTGGTTTCTCGCGCGGCCAGTTGTCTTCGCAATGCAGGGAGCTTGTGAAGACACGCGGCTCTCCGGCAAAGATCGCAGCCGTGCCATCCCCGTGATGGACATCGCAATCGATGACCGCGACCCGGGAGGCAAGCCCCTCTTCAATCGCAAGGCGGGCTGCCACGGCAACATCATTGAAGACGCAGAAACCCGCCCCGCCTTCGTAATGAGCATGATGGCTACCTCCGGCCAGACTGACAGCAGCGCCATGCTCTAGCGCGAGGCGCATCGCCAGACAGGTGCCACCGACCGAGGCCCGGGTCCGCGCAGCGATGGCAGGTGTCATCTCGAATCCGATCCGGCGCGCTGTCTTTTCTTCTACCGAGGAGGTCAGGACGGCTGTGACATAGGCCGGGTCATGCGCAAGATGCAGCCAGCTCTCCGGAGCGTGGGCAGGCACAGTGAAACTCGCGCCGCGCTGGCGCAGCAGGTCGGCGACCAGAGTATACTTCCGCATCGGGAAGCGGTGAGCATCCGGCACGCTGATGGCGTCATAATCGGCATGGTGCACAATCGGCAGGGACATGACTTCAGGAGGTGTCGCCACACTGGAGATTGTCAAGCGTGTCAGCGCCCAATATGCCACGGGCGATGACTGCTCAGCCTCTCTCACGCAACAAGGTCATGGGCCTTGCCGTGCCAGTCATGCTGGCCCAGGCGGCAACCGCCTCGACCGGTGTCGTCGATACGGCCGTCATGGGGCTCTATGGCACGAAGTTCGATCTAGGTGCCGTAGGCGTCGCCGCCGTGGTCATGAACTTCCTCTATTGGGCGTTCGGCTTCCTGCGCATGTCGACAACCGGCCTCACTGCACAGGCCTCAGGCGCGGAAGACCGGATCGAGGTTGACTCAGTCCTGCAACGCGCCCTGCTGCTCGGCGCTGCACTCGGTCTTGCGATCCTTCTCCTGTCGCCGCTTCTACGCCTTCTTGTCTTCGAGCCGTTCTCTGCCGGCGAAGAAGTGAAGTCACTCGCGAGGGAGTATTTCGACGCGCGTGTCTGGGGCGCACCTGCCGTGCTCATGGGATACGGTATAACCGGCTGGCTGCTCGGCACGGGCCGCACCGGGCAGCTTCTGGCGTTCCAGATCGTGATGAACGGCACGAATGCCGCGCTGGATATCTGGTTTGTCGCCGGGCTTGGCTGGGGGCCGGCCGGCATCGGCGCAGGTACGGCGATTGCCGAATGGGTCGCGCTTGCCTTCGGACTGGTCATTGTGCGTGGCAGGCTTGTGCGCTCACAGCACCTGTTTGACCGCACCCGCCTCGCCGCGCTCATCAACGCCAATCGCGATATCCTGATCCGGACCCTGGCGCTGCTCTTCTGTTTTGCCTGGTTCGTAAATTCTGGCGCGAGCCTTGGCACAGCCACACTCGCGGGCAATGAAGTCCTCCTGCAATTCGTCAGCGTTTCCGCCTTCGTTCTCGATGGCTTTGCCTTCGTGGCGGAAAAGGAAATCGGTGAAGCCTATGGTGCACGAAACCGGGCGCGGCTGATGCGGGCCATGCGGCTGACGACAGAACTCGCCTTTGCCTTCGGCGTACTGATCTCGCTTGCCTACTTCGTCGGCGGGGGCTGGCTCATCAGCAATTTCGTCGCCGACCCTGAAGCCCGCGCGGTCGCGCTCGCCTTTCTGCCTTTCTGCGCCGCCGTCCCCATAGTCGGCCTGCCCTGCTGGCAACTCGACGGCTTCTTCCTCGGCGCAACACAGGGCAAGGCCCTGCGGAATGCCGGTGTGATCTCTTGCCTTCTCTATGTCGGGACAGACCTGCTGCTCAGGCCCGCTTTCGGGAATGCAGGCGTCTGGTCGGCCTTCATGACAATGTATATCTGGCGGGCTCTGGCACTCGGCGCTTACATGCCTGCGCTTCTCAGGCAGACGCGCGAAAGTCAGCCCCGACAGCCTGCTCGACAGACGTGAAGCCATCGGCATGAAGCCGCGCGGCCAGCTCACGGTTGATCTCGGCGACCAGTTTCGGCCCATGATAAACGAGCGCGGAATAGAGCTGCACGGCGTGCGCCCCGGCCCGGATCTTCGCATACGCCTCTGCGCCGCTGGATATGCCGCCCGCCCCGATAAGGTCGAACTCGCCCATCAGCTCAGATGCAAACTCCCGCAGGACCCGCGTCGAGCGCTCGAACAGCGGCGCGCCTGAAAGCCCGCCTGTTTCCGATCTATGCGCACTCATTAGCGTGTCCGGCCGCTCAACCGTCGTGTTCGAGATGATCAGCCCGGAAAGCCAGTGCCCCGGCCCGCGAACGGCCTCGATAATATCGCCAATGGCCGCTTCATCGAGATCCGGCGCAACCTTCAGGAAGACCGGTTTCCAGTCATCTTCCTCCTCAAGCCGCCCTTCGGACGCCAGCTCCACATTGAATTCCATCTGCGCTTTGCTGACAGCACCGCCACACCGCTCCAGCAGCTCCTGCAAGGCCCGCTTGTCCTGCAAGCCTCGCAGGCCCGGTGTGTTCGGAGACGATATGTTGATCGTCATGTAGCGGGCATAGGGGTACACCGCTTTTATACCAGCCTGGTAATCAGCGATCCGGTCCTTGCTATCCTTGTTGGCCCCGACATTGGCGCCGATCGGCGACAAACGGTTTTCCGCCTTGCGCAGGCGTGCCGTGAAGGCCCGCAGCCCCTCATTGTTAAAGCCCATCCGGTTGATGACAGCATCATCCTTGCCGAGCCGGAAAAGGCGCGGCTTGGGATTGCCCGGCTGGGGCTGTGGCGTAACAGTCCCGCATTCGACAAAGCCGAAGCCGAAGCGCAGCATCTGCTCGAACACTTCAGCATTCTTGTCGAACCCGGCTGCGAGCCCGACAGGGTTGAACAGGTGCAGCCCCGCATTGGGCAGCCTGACTGGGATATTCCACTGAAGCGGGCTGACTCTTGGCAGGCCGATTCCCGCTTTCAGGCCTTTTATCGTGGCCTTGTGCGCTGCTTCCGGCGGCAGCAGACGCACAAGCCGTGTCGCAAGGTCTGTCGCAGCCATCAGCGCAGCGCCTCTGGAAGTTCAGGAAGACCATCCGAATCCTGCGCGAGCACCCAGTGGCGGGTTGCCTCCGACAGGCGCAGCGTATCGTAAAGATGCGGGAAGAGCTGGCCGCCGCGCGATTCTTCCCACTTCACATGACCGCCGAGACGTTCTGCAATAAACTCGTAAAGATGCACCCCATCGTGGCCGGCATAGTGTAGCGCCAACGTCTCGCGCACCTGGTCTTTCGCTGAAAGATGCACATAGCCATCCACCGCATCCAGGTCGGTATCGGTATGGCCCAGTTCGACGGCACGCGCATGGTCGTCTGCGCCAAGGATTTTATAGACATGTGTCTCAATGATCATGGAAAGGCTTGAAACAGGCTTTTGACATTCCGACAAGATACTGACTTGCTAGGTATTTATTCCCATGATAGGAATGGCATAGACTTTGGAGCAGGCAACCATGCGTCATACAGAAGTCTGGGCCGGAATTGACCGGCTGGCAGAGCGCAACGGCCTCAGCCCTTCCGGGCTTGCCAAGCTGGCCGGGCTCGATCCGACGAGCTTCAACCCGTCCAAGCGCCAGAGCAAGGACGGGCGCCCGCGCTGGCCTTCATCTGAAAGCATTGCACGCGCGCTTCAGGCTGTCGGTGCCGGCATGGATGATTTCGCCGCCCTGATCGAAGGCCGGCGAGGCGCAACTGCACCGCTGATCGGGCTTGCCCAGGCCGGGGCTGACGGCTTTTTCGACGATGCCGGTTTTCCCGTCGGCGGCAGCTGGGACGAGGTACGTTTTCCAGGCCTGGGCGACGAGCCGGTCTATGCACTGGAAATTTCAGGCGACAGCATGGAGCCCGCCTACCGGGCCGGGGACCGGATCATTGTTGCGCCAGGCGCCCAGCTGCGCCGCGGCGACCGTGTCGTAGCGAAGACCACGGATGGTGAAGTCATGGCCAAGGTGCTCGGCCGCCAGACCGAGCGTCATGTGGAACTTGTTTCCCTGAACCCCGATCACCCCGACAGGACATTCAAACCTTCTGACATCCTGTGGCTTGCACGCATTCTCTGGGTCAGCCAGTAGCCCCTTCGCCTTCGCAACCGCAGCACATTATACGCTTGCCCTAGGGACAATCCGTGTGCAAACCCATGACCCTTATGGACTGGGATAAACTGAAATCTTTTCACGCTGCGGCAGAAGCCGGCAGCCTGACGGCCGCGGGAGAACGTCTGGGCATTTCCCAGTCAGCCGTCTCGCGTCAGATATCGGCTCTTGAAGAACAGCTTGGTGTATCGCTTTTCCAGCGTCACGCCCGTGGGCTGGTTCTTACTGATGCCGGGCATACACTGCATCACTCGACCATGGACATGGCCTCCGCCGCACAATCGGCCCATGCAGCCCTGCGCGACCAGCAGGACGTCGCCCAGGGCGACCTCGTGGTTACAGCCCCCGTTGCTTTCGGATCGACGTGGCTGGTGCCGCGCCTCGGCAATTTCATCAATTCCCATCCCGACATGCGGATCGACCTGCGTCTAGATGACGGGGAGACCTATGACCTGCTGAAGCTGGAAGCCGAGTGCGCCATCCGGCTATGGGCGGCTGACAAGTCAGACCTGATCCAGCGCAAGCTTGGCACTGTAGCGACCAACCTCTACGCCTCACCGGAATACCTGAAACAGCACGGCACACCACGCACGCCGCAGGACCTCGATAATCACCGCATCATTGGCTATGGCACGGAAAACAAACCTCTTGACGCAATGAGCTGGGCCCAGCGTGTGGGACGGGATGACACCCTGCCGCGCAAGGCCACGCTTATGGTCCGCAACGTTCCAGCCATGCTACGTGCCGTCGAAGCCGGTGTCGGTATCGCAGACCTGCCCGATTACATGGCGAGCGCCGTGCCACGGCTGGTCAAGATCCTGCCCGAGCACACAGGCCCGGCTTTCGATCTATTCTTTGTTTATCCCAGTGATTTGAAGCGCTCCAAGCGCATCGCCGCCTTCCGGGACTTCCTGACAGCAGAGGTCGACGCCATACGGCGGGAGAATCTGCAACTTCGCGCCGGCTAACCCACGAAGGCATGCACAAACGCATGCCTTTCTTACTGAATCGCAACTTGGCTTTCAGCGGCTGAACCCCTAGATGCCGCCGTAAGCCTAGGTTCCGGCGATAAGCACATCATCCTCCGATTGTGCGTTTCCTCCCTCCAAATAGGAACCGAACTTAAAAGGCCCGGCGCGATTATTCGCTGCCGGGCCTATTTTTTATATTTTACAGAAGCCTAGAGGCTGGACCGCAGCATCCAGGCTGTTTTCTCAGCGGCCGCAGCGCGCTGGGTCAGCAGATCAGCAGTCGCCGCATCATCGCCAGCTTCGGCAATCTTCACCCCTTCTTTCGCAACCTGCGCAAGCATTTCGTGACCGCGAACAAGGTTGGAAATCATGTCCTCGGCATCCGGCACACCATTGTCCGGCTTGATTGTCGCGTGAGCAACAATCTCTTCGCTTGAAGCAGGCGCAAACTCACCAAGCGTACGGATCCGCTCAGCCAGATCGTCCAGCGCCTGCCAGAGTTCGGTATACTGCTCCATGAAAAGCTCATGCAGCGCCTTGAAACGCGGGCCAGTGACATTCCAGTGATAACCGTGCGTCTTGAAGTAAAGCGCATATGTATCACCAAGAACCTTGCGAAGGGCTTCGATCGATCCGGCCCGGTCCTGTTTATCAAGTCCAATATCTACAGACATGGATCAGCTCCTTTAAGATTAGCATTCTTATGAGCTGAATATGGGCAAGCTGGAACAGGCATCCCAATTGATATTGAGATGCCTGCGCATAAATCTATTTTATATTGAAATTGATTTTCATTTACGGGATCTATTTCAGACCTGCGCAGAAACGCTTGATCCGTGTCATGGCTTCTTCGAGCGCCTCAGTCGAGGTCGCATAGGAAATACGGAAAGCCGGTGACAGCCCGAAAGCCTCACCGAACACCACGGCAACCTTTTCCTCTTCCAGAAGGGCCGAGGCGAAATCCTTGTCGGAACCGATCTTCGCGCCACCAGGCGATGTCTTGCCGATCACGCCTGCACAGCTCGGATAGACGTAGAAAGCCCCTTCCGGTGTCATGCAGCTCAGGCCCTCGCAGTCATTCAGTGCCTTCACGACGAGATCACGGCGCGACTTGAAGACATCATTACGTTCCTTGAGGAAGGCATGGTCTCCATTCAGGGCCGCAACACTTGCCCACTGGCTGATCGAACAGGGGTTGGATGTCGACTGGGACATGATCTTGCGCATCGTATTGATGAGCTTCTCGGGGCCACCGCAGAACCCGATCCGCCAGCCTGTCATCGCATAGGCTTTCGAAACACCGTTCATAGTGAGGGTGCGATCATAGAGACCCGGCTCCACCTGTGCGATCGTCCAGTAGTCGAACCCGTCATATACCAGATGCTCATACATGTCGTCGGTGAGGATCCATACCTGCGGATGCTTGAGCAGAACGTCAGCAAGCGCACGCAGTTCGTCCTTGGTATAAGCTGCCCCAGTCGGGTTCGATGGGGAGTTCAGAACCAGCCACTTGGTTTTCTTCGTGATCGCTTTTTCCAGCGCCTCGGGAGAAAGCTTGTATTTGGAATCCGGCCCGCAGGGAATGAAAACCGGATCGCCGCCTGCAAGACGCGCCATGTCCGGATAGCTGACCCAGTAAGGTGCCGGCACGATCACCTCATCGCCGGGATTCAGCGTTGCCGTGAAAGCATTGAAGATCACCGCCTTGCCGCCGGGCGACACATTGATCTGCGCAGGCGTGTAATCGAGATCGTTATCGCGCTTGAACTTGGCGCAGATCGCTTCCTTCAATTCTGGAATGCCGTCTGCCGGGGTATACTTTGTCTTGCCATCATGGATGGCCTGGATTGCCGCCTCCTTCACATGATCCGGCGTGTCGAAATCCGGCTCGCCTGCGCCGAGCCCAATGACGTCGATGCCGGCTCTTTTCATTTCGCCTGCCTTGGCCGTAACGGCCAGAGTGGCTGATGGCTGAACGCGTTCGACTGCGCGGCTCAGTTCGATATCGGATGCCATGGAAGGAACTCCTTTTCTTATTGCCGCATGCATAGGTCCCGCTGCGGCGCAGCGCAAGCGCTCCGCGCCTTGCCGGAACATGTTTCGGCGAGCGGTAATTTGCCACAAGATTTTTACCGCTCTTTCGTCTTGTTACATTACCGTACGTGGATCGATCTGGACCCGTTGAAACGGTAATGATTATGCTGAGAGATGTAACCACAGGCACGTTCGAGACGTTTTTCAAACGCCTGAAACAAGAAGCACACTATTATGCTGACCAGACAGCGTTGTGGTTTCAGCGCCGCAGCGATGGCGAGCAGATCATACTCGTCTGCCTCTTCATACTGCTGCTTCTCTTCCTCATCGTGAATATGTCCCGCCGGGGCAAGGATCCCGGCAGCACGGGACGCCAGTTTGGCGGCTCGGTGGTGCTCGTCATGGTCTTTGCCTTCGCCCTCGGCCTGATGATTGACACCGGCGCGGGGAGCCTGTCCTTCCTTTTCCAGTGACAAGTTCAGCAATAATCTAGGCGGCGGGGCCAACAGCGCCTAGACTTGGACCATGCCGGATACCGCTTCCTCACAGCCTGCCCGTCGCGGCGTCGATGTGATCAAGGACAATCTGAAACGCCTGCCCGCCAAGCCGGGCGTTTACCGCATGTTCGGCACGAAAGATGAAGTCCTGTATGTCGGCAAGGCCCGCAACCTGAAGGCCCGTGTGTCGAACTATGCCCGGCTCGGCGGACATACCCAGCGCATTGCAGCCATGATCGCGCTTACTGCGCGCATGGAATTCGTTGTCACAGAAACAGAGACAGAAGCGCTGCTGCTCGAGGCCAGCCTGATCAAGTCGCTGCGCCCGCGTTTCAACATCCTCCTGCGTGACGATAAATCCTTCCCTTACATCCTGATCCGTCGTGATCATGACTATCCGCAGATCCTGAAATACAGGGGCTCCAAACAGGACAAGGGGGACTATTTCGGCCCGTTTGCCAGCGCGAATGCTGTGACGCGCACCCTGGACACGCTTCAGAAGGCCTTCCTGCTGCGTACGTGCGAGGACAGCGTTTTCACCGGCCGCACACGCCCCTGCATGCTGCATCAGATCA
This sequence comes from Henriciella sp., assembly GCF_029936995.1. GTDB lineage: Bacteria > Pseudomonadota > Alphaproteobacteria > Caulobacterales > Hyphomonadaceae > Henriciella. Next base: position 472,139 of record NZ_JAPYRE010000002.1, on the reverse strand, counting down.
AGCGCTGCTCTGCACCTTGCGTGGGGCTCGTTTCACAGAAGGAATACGACCATCTCGCCGGACAGGCCGCTGATTTTCTGAAAGGCAAGAGCGGCGCCCTGCAGGATGAGCTCGCCCGCGAGATGGAAACGGCTGCCGAAGAAATGGACTTCGAGCGCGCCGCCAGCCTGCGCGACCGCATCCGTGCGCTTGCCCATGTCCGGGCCCAGCAGGATGTCAATCCAGATGGCATCGAGGAAGCCGACATTTTCGCCATCGCCATGGAAGGCGGCCAGTCAGCCGTACAGGTCTTCTTCATCCGCGCCGGGCAGAACTGGGGGGCAACCATCCACTTCCCGCGCCACGAGAAGGAACAGGACGCCGCTGAAATCCTGTCAGCCTTTCTTGTCCAGTTCTACAACAAGCGCCCGCCGCCCAAACTCATCCTCACGAATGAGGCCCCGGACCAGAAAGACCTGATCGCTGACGCCCTGGAACTGAAAGCCAGCCGGGCAGTAGAAATTCGCACCCCTCAGAGAGGCGACAAGCGTGAACTCGTCGCCCAGGCGAGCCGAAATGCCGCCGAGGCCCTCTCACGCAAGCTCTCAGAGACGGCCAGCCAGGAACGCCTGCTCAGGGATCTCGCCAAGGCATTTGATCTCAAGACCATGCCAAAGCGTATCGAGATCTACGACAACAGCCACATACAGGGCTCGAACGCGGTCGGCGGCATGGTGGTCGCCGGGCCGGAAGGCTTCATCAAGGGCCAGTATCGCAAGTTCAACATCAAGGACACGGCAATCGAGCCTGGCGACGACTACGGCATGATGCGCGAGGTCATGCGGCGGCGTTTCAAACGCCTGCTCAAGGAGGCCGACGAAGCAGGCACATCCATCGACAGCCTCGAAACCTATCCCGACCTTGTCCTCATTGATGGCGGGCTCGGCCAGCTCAGCGCGGTTCTGGAAACGCTGGAAGAGCTCGGCCTTGGCCCGGACGACCTGACACTTGTCTCCATCGCCAAGGGCCCTGACCGTAATGCTGGACGGGAAAAATTCTTCCGCCCGCGCGGAGCTCCCTTCACGCTCCCGCCAGACACTCCCGTCCTGTATTATCTCCAGCGCCTGCGTGACGAGGCTCATCGCTGGGCCATCGGGGCGCACAGGTCAAAGCGGTCATCCGACATCAAGAGTTCGCCACTGGATGAGATTGACGGCATCGGCCCGGCGCGCAAGAAAGCATTGTTACATCGTTTCGGCTCTGCCAAAGGTGTTTCGCGTGCGAAACTGGCTGATCTTGAAGACGTCGAGGGTATCAATCGTGGCCTCGCAGAGAGAATTTATGGCCACTTCAATCAGGGCTGAGGTGCATGTCGCTTAAATGGCTGCCGAATACCGTAACAATCCTGCGTTGCGCACTGGCGCTCGTGGTCGGCTACATGCTGCTCGAGATGGATGGCGATATCCGCAGCGGCCAGACAGCCGGGGGGTGGCTCTTCCTGCCTTTTGCGGTCTTCGTTTTCACCGCCGCTACCGACTGGCTCGACGGCGCACTTGCCAGAGCGCTGAATGCTGAATCGCGTTTCGGGGCACGGCTCGACCCGATTGCCGACAAGCTATTGGCCGCCTCCACGCTCGTTGCGCTGGCTTACATGGAACGCTGGGCCTGGTTCATCCTGCTGCCTGCCCTTGTCATTATCGGACGCGACTTCCTGATGACGGCTGTTCGCGAAGCGATGGGAAATCCTTCAACACTGAAAGTCAGCCCGGCCGCGAAATGGAAGACTGCCGTCGTTCTGACCTCGCTTGCCAGCGTGCTATTGGGAATCGCATTCAGCTATCTGGCCGCAGGGAGTGACCCGTATTCAGTCCTGTGGGTCATCGCCCGAACACCCTGGATCGTGGGAATGCTGGGCCTGTGGATCGCCGCAGTCATGTCCGTGATGACGGCGACAAACTATGTCTCCGCGCTCGCCAGGGGGTGATATGCAGGACTACCAGTGGCCGTCGTTTGGCCCCTGCGCATAAACCTCACGCAACCGTCTGGCCGTGCCCGGCGTAATATCTTCAGGCGGATTGACCGGATCTGCCCAGATAACTTCCGAAATTTCACCTTCGCTATCGCTCCTGCACGCCTGCCAGCGACCGGCCGGTATGTGATAGAGGACCACATGATCGTTCGCGAACACGCGATGGTTGGAATAAATGCCTAGCAGTCGAGGCACTGGAACAGGCTGCACACCGGCCTCTTCGGCCAGTTCGCGTATGAGGGCCTGCATCGAGGTTTCGCCCTTCTCGACGCCACCTCCCGGGAAATAGAGCCCGCGCGTATAGGTGTGCCTGACTAGAAGAACCTCTCCCTCCTCATTCTCCACGATGCCGCGGACACCCAGTGTCATCGACCGGGTCAGGCGGAACCAGGACTGGAAGAGGCGGGTGCGTACAGACGCCACGTTATGTCACTCCTGTGAAATGAGGGCTCGCCAAAGCAGAAAACACAGTCTATCAAGCGCCGCAACGCAAGGACTTCAGGGGAGCTAGACATGTTTGCACTCATCGCGATTGGCGTGACTGTCCTCATATTCGGGCTGTTGAACTTCATCGACTATCGCCGTCTGGACTAGGTCAGACCGGGTGACATTTGCCTGATCCAGGACTCCTAGCAGCCCTCATCGGCGGCCTTGTCATTCTCGCTCTGGCCGGTGACTACCTCGTCAATGGCGCCGTTACGCTTGCGCGAAGGATTGGGGTATCACCGCTCGTGGCCGGCATCCTGATTGTCGGCTTCGGCACTTCCGCGCCTGAAATGGTCGTGTCGCTGGATGCCGCTCTCCAGGGCGACCCGGGTCTGGCGCTCGGCAATATCGTCGGCTCGAACATTGCCAATATCTGGCTTGTGCTGGCCGCGCCGGCCTTCCTCATCCCGCTGGCCGTCAACCAGTTCGGGCTAAGGCGCTCCTACTGGATCATGCTGCTCGTCACAGTCGGCTGGATCACATGGACCGCTTTCTATCCGCTGACGCCGCTTTTTGGCATCGCGCTTCTGGCCGGTCTGGTCATCTATTCGCTCCTGATGCTCTGGTGGACGTCTGATGCCCTGCGCAAGGGCATGGATGTCGGTCTCGACACCGAAGAGGGCGCGCAGGGCACGCTGGGTATGATAGTCGGCCTCCTTATCGGGATTGTCGGCCTTCCGCTAGGCGCGCACCTGATTGTCGAAGGTGGTGTCGGGCTTGCCCGGCAATACCAGATTCCGGAAGAGATCATCGGGCTGACCCTGCTTGCCATCGGCACCTCGCTTCCAGAGCTGGGAGCCGGGCTTGCGGCCGCCCTGCGCCGGCGTGGCGACGTGGTGATCGGCAATGTCATCGGCTCCAACATCTTCAACCTGCTGGGCGCCGGGGCCATTGTCTCCCTGTTCGGCCCGATAAGCCCGGCCCCGACTTTCGCCCAGTTCGATCACTGGGCCATGGGCGCAGCTGCCATAACGCTCGGCCTCTTCGTCATTCCGAAAAGCCGGATCACACGCCTTGCAGGCCTTGCCATGCTGCTGGTCTATTGCATCTACATCTATGGCCTCGTGAATGGCTGGAATATATCCGCCGAGGCAGGACAACTGATTGGTGGCTAGGACGGTGCAGGAAAAAAGGGCCCTCATTACCGGAGCGGGCAAACGCATTGGCCGCGCAATGGCAGAAGCGCTTGGCGAAGACGGCTGGGCCGTTGCCGTGCATTACAGGTCTTCCGCAGAAGGCGCCCGGGAGGCAGCCCAGGCTATCGAAGCACATGGCGGCAGGGCCGTAACCGTTCAGGGCGACCTCACCGAAGAGAAAGACCTCGCCGCACTGATCCCCGCCGCATCCGAGCAACTTGGCGGACCACTGACGCTACTCGTCAACTCAGCCTCGATCTTCGAGGACGATACTGCCCGCAATCATGACCGCCAGACGTGGGACCTCCACTTCGAGGCCAATCTGCGTGCGCCCGTCGCGCTTTCGCAGGCCTTCGCCAACGCACTGCCCGAACGTATGAAGGGCCTGATTGTGAACCTGATCGACCAGCGGGTCTGGAAGCTCAATCCGCAATTCTTCTCCTACACGCTTTCCAAGGCGAGCCTCCTGACCGCAACCCAAACCCTCGCCCAGGCGCTGGCACCGAACATACGCGTGAATGGAATCGGGCCCGGTCCCACCCTGCAAAGTGTTCACCAGAGCGAAGACGAATTTGACGCCGAACGCCGCGCGACGCTGACGCAGGAAGGCTCAAGCCCCGACGAGATCGTACGCGCCCTGCGTTACCTGATCGCCGCCAGCAGCGTCACGGGGCAGATGATTGCCACAGATGGCGGCCAGCACCTCATGTGGCAAACGCCGGATACGCCTGACTGATGGATTTTTCGTCTGACACCTCCGCGCCAGCCCACCCCGCCGTCCTTGAAGCAATGGCGCGTGTGAATTCCGGCACAGAGCCCAGCTATGGCAATGATTCTGTCAGTAAGCACCTGCGCGAGGTGTTGGCGCGCACACTTGAAACCGAAGACTTTGAGTTCTGGCTTTGCGCCTCCGGCACCGCCTCGAACGCTTTGGCACTCTCCTGCTTCTGCCCGCCAACCGGTGCAGTCCTGTGTCACGAAGAATCCCATATCGCCCGCGATGAACGCGGTGCGCCTGAGTTCTTTTCCGGCGGCGGCAAGCTGCAGCTCCTCGGCGGGAAGGGCGCACAGATTGACGAGACCGCCCTGCGTCAGGCCCTGGCCGCCATTGATCACGGGTTTGTTCACGAAACCCCTGCTCACGTCCTGTCACTCACGAACCTGACAGAGAGCGGAACAGCCTATTCCCGCGAAACCCTTGCCCATTATGCCGCGCTGGCAAGGGAAGCCGGGCTCACCGTTCATCTAGACGGCGCGCGGATCGCGAATGCGCTTGTGAATACAGGCGCTTCCCTCGCAGAGATGAGCTGGCAGGCTGGTATCGACGTGCTCTGCCTTGGCCTGACGAAGACCGGCGCTGTTGGCTGTGAGATCATCATTCTTTTTGGCGAGGCCCGGAAAAAGGCTCCAGAGCTTCGCGCCCGCGCCAAGCGCGCCGGGCATATGCCGCCCAAGATGCGTTATCTGTCGGCACAGGCGCTTGCCATGCTGGACGGCGGATTGTGGCTCGATCTTGCCGCAACGGCCAACCAGCGCGCGAAACAGGTGGCAGACATGCTTTGCAAGCATCCAGGAACGGAGTTGCTTCACGCGGTACAGGGCAATGAGATATTCGTGCGCCTTGATAACAAGGTTGCTGATGCGCTGCGCCAGGCCGGTGCCAGCTTCTATCCCTGGCTTGAGGGCAGCTACAGGCTGGTAACCAACTGGAAGACCGGTGAAGACACAGTGGAACGCCTCTCCAAACTAGTTGTCTAATCCCTCCGGATTGGCTTCCAGACCATCCCGCAGCCAGTTCCTCACAAGGCTCAGATACCAATCGACATCTATGGGCATGTGCTTCTTACCATCAAGCAGCTCCTGGTGAAGAATCATCATCAGGGAGGAAGACATCAACATCATGGCGGCCGCATGCGCTGTATCATGATTTTCAGGGCCACCCTCAGTATGTGCCAGCTTTTCTGTCAGGGCATCCGCACTCGGCATGAGAAGATACTTCAGATACGCCTCTCGAGCAGCGGCATCTGACATGCTTTCCCGGATGCCAAACGCGTGCGCTACGATCAGTCGACTGTTGCGCATGAAGTCCATGAGCTTCTCATGGTAACTCTCAAGCCCTTCCCTGATACTGTTATCCGGCTTACTGAGGCCGTCTCGCATGTAGCCGGATATATCGTGCAGGTACTCCATTATAGCGACCACAACACCGCTGCGATTGCTAAAATAATGTCTAAGCGTCGGTTCAGATGTCTCCGCTGCAATCGCCAGCTGGCGAAAGGACGGCAGCTCGACGCCATCTTGCAACGCATAATCCGTTAGTTTTTGCAGCAGCACTCGACGTTTGACCTCAAAATCCTGATTGCGAACGCCTGCGGGTCTCGCCATCTCGCCCCCGTGAAAATCCTATACATCAATCTACATTTATAGCTTTTATTGATAGACATTTTCGGTGTGAATGTCGCCCCCCATATTTGCCTTACTGAACGAGAACCGAACGATTGCACCGCGCATCGTGGACCCAGACATCAGCTTCACCGAGCCCCAGGCCGAGCGCCGTGGTCAGGTTGAACACCAGCTCATCGACCGGTTCGACAGCTTCCCCGAGCACACCGCCGACAAGCTTCTGCACGACTTTTGGCGACACCAGGCTCAAGCCCGCCACATCCACATCCAGCTCAAGATCGCGCACAGCCGATTCCAGCGCTTCACCCAGCACATCCTGCGTTCTCGCTGTTTTCGGCTCACCACTTCCGATCTCGCGGGAATAGTAACGAAGACGCGTCGGCTCGCTGGAAACCATGCTGGAATGGGCAGATGCCTTTATCCTGACCAGACGCGCATCCAGGATTTCTGCGGGCCGGAACCTCTGCGTCCGGGTCACAGATTCAATCCCGCTTTTCAGGTCCGCGATTCGCAGCGTCAGGATGCCGGGCGTCACATCGATATCCACCCGGTCTGCAGCCTGCCGGCCGGACTTGCACACCACGCTGGACACAGTGGCCTCAGCCGGGGCCAGTTCCAGATATAGCGGCAGGCGGACGAGGTCCCCTCCAAGCAGGTCGAGGCCGGCCAACTTGGTTTCAAGGAAGAGACGAGCCTGTGCGGTCGATGCGACACCGCCAGAATGATCAGAAAGGGAAAACCAGGTTGTGCCCCGTGGCCGCTCTCCGACCAGGAGAGACGCCTTGACCGCGACCAGCCCCGGTACATCCGCATCGAGATCGAGATCAATCTGGTTCTCCCCATTCGACACGATTGCACCAGCCGAAAGCATCTGGAGGGCATCAACATTCAGATCGAGCCCCTTGGCCGGGGTTCCCAGCGACGCGCTGCCCGCCGACCCAAGGTCAAACAGCGTCGCCAACGGCACTGTGACCTCAGCGAAGCCCGGTATCCCCGCCAGGGATCCAAGCGCCGCAATGGCGCGTGAGTCATCCCCTGCCACTTCGGCCATGGCATCCGCGAGATCAGCGAGCGCGACATTGAAATCCAGAACATCGTCATACGTGGCAGCATCAAGCTCCAGGTCTGTCGCAAGCGCATCGAACATCTTGAGCAAATCGACATCAGCCTTCGCCAGCGCGCGATAGTCCATGACTGAAAGTTCGACCTCCGAGCCTGTGAGTTTACTCAGCAGGGAATTCAGGATGCCGTCGTTCAGGCCAAGCAGCCTGGAGCCGACCGAAATTGCCGCTTCCGAGGTTACAGCGGCAGTACCGGTTACAACGATATCCTGACGCCCGTTGGCAAAAGCTCCAAAATAGCGGGGCTGTTCTCTCTCGATCCGCACCCGAACCGCATTTACGGGGTAACCGCCCTCAACGAACCGGCTGGCGAAGCGCATCTCCGGATCAGGCTTGTAGCGCCCGGTTGCGACATTCACACTTTCGTCCAGCCGCGCCTTGAGCTTGTCAGACAGCGCGCCCGTTTCCGCGTTGACCGTGTACTTGCCGCCGAAGCCGTTCACGGCGAGGGCCGAGTAAGCTGCCTGTTTTGCATTCTCGATATCGCCAGCCGCACTTATCGCAGCAATATCGACCAGCCCCTGCATGCGCCGCTCTTCTGAAGCAATGACGCCTGTATCTACCGCGAGAGCCGCCATGACTGCGATCATTGGCGCACAAATGGCCGCAATGACTGCGACATTCCCACGCGCATTAGCTGGCCAGCCGGAAACCACCGCCCAGGCTTTTCCAAATCCCCCCATCTCAGGACCCCCCTGTTCTGATCAGCGCATTGCGCTCTATGATTTTTTGTGGAAGCGGCAGCCCGGCATACAGATTCCAGACCGGTAATTCGCGGGCATCGTATGCGACTCGAACCGATAGCAGAGTGCCATCATCGTCATGTGGCTCGACAACGACTGTCAGGTGGTCGTCGACCAAAAGACCGTCCTTGGAAAGATAAGTTTCGACATAGCTGTCGACGAGCGCCTGTCTTTCCTCGATGTCCAGACCGCCCATAGCCGCGCGCGCACTATTCGCTGCTAGCTGCTGGACCGAATTGGCGGCACCGAAAAACACGCCATACGCAATAATACCCAGAAGCATAAGCATGAATACTGGAGTAATTATTGCAAACTCTACAGCCGCAACACCATGAATGCATTTTTTATATTTATAATTTATTCTACCCACAAAACTCCCCCTTCCAGCTTTCGGCATATAAACCTTAACGCAGGACGCGTTTGAGGTTGATTTCCTAGCTTTCAGGTGGATTATCCGGGCGCAAAAGTTACCAGAGTGCTGCTATAGACTTTCGACTTTTACCGGCCATACGGCCCGCAACAAAGAGCACCTTCGCAAGTCACTGATATTTATAGAATAAAACACAAGCCGCAATTGAGTCGCAATGCGCCAGAAATTAATACTTATAGAGTATTCTATATGATATAATAAAAATTCAAATCAGCCGCCTCACAGGCCGCTCAGGCCCATGAATACTGGTTAAAAGGCAGAAGCCGAATTTTCTGGAAAAGATGGTGGGCGGTACTGGGATCGAACCAGTGACCCCTACGATGTCAACGTAGTGCTCTACCGCTGAGCTAACCGCCCATCCGTCTGGAAGCGGCCCTAATCGGACCTGGAGGCGCCGAAGTCAAGCCCGTAATGACTGTGAATGTCAGGCCGCGATCACCCGGTCGACTTCTTCAACAAGCTCACGAAGGTGGAAAGGCTTCGACAGGATTTTCGCGCCAGCAGGCGTTGGCGCACCAGAAGCAAGGGCTACAGCCGCAAATCCCGTAATGAAAACAATCTTCATCGCCGGATCGAGCTCCGCACCGCGCCGGGCAAGTTCGATGCCGTCAATCCCCGGCATCACGATATCGGTAAGCAGCAGGTCGAAGACTTCGCGTTCGAGCGCCGAGAGCGCGGTCTCGCCATCCTCATAGTGCTGCACTTCATGGCCTGCACGCTTGAGCGATGCGGCGAGAAACGTCCGCATCATCTCGTCATCTTCAGCCAGAAGGATTTTGCTCATCGGCCCATGCCCCGGTATGAATTGAATTCTATAATCCCACAGAGCACACTGCGGGTAAATTCCGCGTGAACGTGATATGCACTTGACCTCACCCTGAATTGGTAAACCATCCTGATAATGAGCGTTGTGGAAAAAGAACAAGGCCCGCTTGAAGGCCCCGCAAGACCTGAAAGAGCCTACACGCTCGCGCGCCCCCAGGATGAGCGCGCCCCCGTGCTTATCGCGTCCCCGCATAGCGGCACACACTATCCCGAGGCCCTGGTATCAAACCTGTGCGTTCCGCTCATGGACTTGCGGCGGACCGAAGATGCCTATGTCGACAGGCTCATAGACAAGGCACCGGACCTCGGAGCGACCCTGATCGCAGCAACACATGCGCGTTCCTATGTCGACCTCAACCGCGATCCGCGAGAACTCGATGCCGGCATGTTCGAGGGACGCCCGCCCGGCCCTGTCGCCACGCCGACACCGCGAGTCCAGGCAGGTCTGGGCTGCCTGCCCCGCATTGGTGCGGGCGGGGAAACGATTTATGCGAAAAAGCTGAGCACGGCGGATGGCGAAGCCCGGCTTCTCGGGACTCACGCGCCCTATCATCAGGCGCTCGGCGACGAAATTGCTGCACTGCGTCAGGATTTTGGCAGCATGATCCTGCTCGACATGCACTCCATGCCGTCGCGACAGCCCGGCCGCCCGAACCTGCCTGACATTGTCCTCGGCGACAGGTTCGGCTCGAGCTGCACAAGCAAGCTGACGGGCCTCGCTGAACGCACATTCCGCAAGCATGGCCTCAGCGTAACACGGAATGCACCCTATGCCGGCGGTTACACGACGCGCATGTATGGCCGGCCACAGCGGGGCGCGCACGCATTGCAGATCGAGATAAACCGCGCCCTCTATCTGGATGAGATGAATGTCGAACTGCTGCCCCAGGCCGACGCCCTGAGAGACGTGCTACAGGACATGATGGCCGAAGTCGTCCAGCTTTCCCTGCGCATCTGCCCGTAAAAAAAAGGCCGTGCCAAAAGGCACGGCCAAAAAGGTAAAGGGAGGAAACGCCAGAAGGCGTTAGCACCGCAGTGCTGAAACTCATATTATTGTGCGGCGCACAAATTGCAAGGGCAAAATCCATGATCCTTGCATTTCTGCATGCGGCAAGCTGGCACACATGCCCGGCACGAAGTTTGCTCGGGAGATCTCCAGACATTCAATCCGGGACGCCCATACCGGAATTTCTCGACTGGAGAACCACATATGACCGATACGACCGACCTGCACGTTGGCAAGAGACTGCGCCGCCGCCGGAGGCTGCTGGGACTGACACAGCAAGAACTTGCCGGTGAGGTCGGAGTACGCTTCCAGCAGATCCAGAAATACGAGTGTGGCGCAAACCGTATGACATCGTCGAGACTGTTCGACCTGTCGAAGGCCCTGAATGTATCGGTTCAGTACTTTTTTGACGGCATGGACAGTGATGACCTCCTGGCCGCCAATGACGCCGAACGTCTCGATGGCGACATACTGAGCCAGAAAGAGACACTTGAGCTTGTCCGCGCCTATTACCGGCTTGATGAACGCCCCCGGCGGCGCCTGCTTGACCTCGCAAAAGCGCTTGAAGGCGATCAGAGCGATAGCGGCGCGGCTTGACGCCTGCTCCCGGCTGGCTCAAAGCGGGCCGTGATGACTGCGCCATTCAATGAAGACAGCACCCTGAAGCTGGCCCGCCGGCTCGCCGATGTCGCCTGGACAGCAATCCGCCCGCATTTCCGCAGTGGTGTCGCTGCCGAGAACAAGGGCGGCACAGGGGTGCGCTATGATCCGGTAACCGTCGCCGACAAGGCCGCAGAAGAAGCCATACGCGAGATACTCGCCGCAGAAAGGCCGGATGACGGTATTGATGGCGAGGAATTCGGTCGCCAGGAAGGCACCTCCGGCTGGACATGGCTGATCGACCCAATTGACGGCACGCGCGCTTTCCTCGCCGGTCTGCCCGTCTGGACCACACTGATCGCGCTTGTCGATCCGGACGGCCACCCCGTCCTGGGCATGATCGACCAGCCGGTTCTCGGTGAACGCTATATCGGCGGGCCATCCGGTACATTCCTGGAAAAGGACGGCACGCGTACGCAGCTGCATGTTTCTGCCTGCAATGACCTGCGCGATGCTGTCATCGCGACCACCGACCCCTTCATCATGACCCCGCCAGAACAGGGAGCTTGGACCCATCTGCGCCACACTGCGCGGATCAGCCGCTACGGCCTGGATGCGTATGGCTATGCTCGTCTTGCCGGGGGCACGATCGACCTTGTCTGTGAAACGGGCCTTCAGGCCCATGATGTCGCCGCTCTCATTCCGGTCGTGCGCGGCGCAGGTGGCATTGCACGGGACTGGCGTGGCAACGAGGCAAAGCTCGGTTCGCAGATTGTCTGCGCAGCCAGCGAAGAGGTGTTCGAGCAGGCCCTGATATCCCTGCGCCGCTCGGCTCTTTGAAACAGCGCGCAATCCGGCTGGCCACATCCCCCGGAGTCGCGCTAGAAAAGACGGCATGACCGATACCAGCGAATCCCTCGTCCACCGCAAGCTGCCGAGCAAGGCCTGGCCGAGCAAATGGAAGATCTCCAACATTATTGATGGCCGGGCGCTGAGGGTGAAGCTGACCACGGCCTTCATGGACAATCTCGGTGATGAGGCTGAAGCCCGCAAGGAAGTGCTCAACCACCTTCACGGCGCCCTGTTCCGTGGCCGGATGATTGCCCAGGAACGCCTGCAACAGGGCGCAGATGGGCTCGACACAGCACGGATCCTTGCCGCCGTGCAGGACGAAGTGCTCCATGCCCTGTTCGATTACGTGACAGTCCACGTCCACCGGGCGCGCAACCCCACCGAAGGTGAACGTCTCGCCGTCTTCGCCACGGGTGGCTATGGCCGCCAGGTGCTCGCGCCCTCCAGCGATATCGACCTGCTTTTCATCCGCCCGTACAAGGCATCGGCCCATGCCGAGAGCGTCATTGAATACATGCTCTACGCCATCTGGGACATGGGGCTGAAGGTCGGCCATGCTTTCCGTACCCCGGAAGAATGTATTCGCCTGTCCAAACAGGATGTGACGATCAAGACCTCCCTGCTCGACTCGCGATTCCTGTTCGGGGACGAGGCGCTTGCCCGCGAGACCGAAGAGAAATTCCGGACAGAAGCCATTGAAGGCCATGATGCCCAGTTCATCGCCGACAAGCTGGCCGAGCGCGATGCCCGCCACGCCAAGCAGGGCAATACACGCTATGTCGTCGAGCCGAACGTGAAGGAAGGCAAGGGCGGCTTGCGCGACCTTCAGACCCTGTTCTGGATTACCAAGCACCTGCATGACGGTGACACGCTGGAAGAGGTTATGCAGGCCGGCCCGTTCACCCCGCATGAATATACTGTCTTTAACCGCGCTGCGCGCTTCCTCTGGACGGTGCGCTGCCATCTCCATTACCTGACCGGGCGCGGCGAAGAACGCCTGAGCTTCGACCTGCAACCGGAAATCGCCTCCCGGATGGGCTACCGCGACCGCTCAGAACAGCTCGGTGTCGAGCGCTTCATGAAGCACTATTTCCTCGTCGCGAAGGATGTCGGCAACCTGACACGTATTCTCGCTGCGAAACTCGAGGCCGACCAGATCAAGAAGCCCGAAGGCTGGCGCCGCTTTATCCCGACAGGGGGCCCGAAGCCCCTGCCACAGGAGGGGTTTGTGCTGGACGGCGGGCGCGTCAATGTTACCGGCGAGGATGTCTTCGATGAGCATCCCGAAAACCTGATCCGCCTCTTCGCCATCGCCGACGAGAACGAGCACGACATCCATCCCGACGCCATGACGATGGCCGCCCGCAAGTCCAAGCTCATCAATCCGGAGACACGCCTCAATCCGGAAATGCGGGAAGCTTTCCTGAAGCTGTTGGTCGAAGGCAACGATCCCGGCCTTGCCCTGCGCCGGATGAACGATTCCGATGTGCTGGGCCGTTTCCTGCCGGAATTTGGCGGTATCGTCGCGCAGACGCAGTTCAACATGTATCACCACTTCACCGTGGATGAGCACACGATCCGCGCGGTCGAATACATGGCAGACATGGACCGCAAGGAAGAGGATGGAGTCGAGCTGGCTCACCGTCTCTTCCAGAAGATCGACAACAAGCAGGTCCTGTATCTCGCCATGCTGCTGCACGACACGGGCAAGGGCCATGGCGACCAGCAGATCGAAGGCATGAAGACCGCGACGCAGGCCGGCAGGCGTCTCGGGCTGCCGGAGGCCGAAGTCGACCTCATCGCCTGGCTTGTCGGCAATCATCTGGAGATGAGTGAGACGGCCCAGAAACGCGACATTGCCGATCCCAGCACGATCGTGCGCTTCGCCTCGCTAGTCGGCTCAATCGAGCGGCTGCGCCTGCTCTACATCCTGACCATTGCTGATATTCGCGCCGTTGGCCCCGGTATCTGGAACGCGTGGAAAGGCCAGCTTCTGGAAGACCTTTACCACAATACCGAAGCCGCCCTTCGTGGTGGGCGCACCGATGAGAAAAGCGTGGCTCATGAACTGGCCGGGCGCGCGGCAATCAATCGCGAAGCTTTGCAGGAACGCATCGGCACCGTTCCCAAGGTCATGCAGGAAATGGACCCGGCATACTGGACGGGGTTCGATGTTGATGTCCTCGAGGAACATGCCCGCGAACTCGCTTCGGACGAAGCCCCGGTGGTCTCCGCGCATGTGCGCGAAGATGGAGGCGGGGTCTCGCTTCTGGTTGCAGGACATGACCGGCTCGGCCTGTTTGCCCGCCTGGCCGGAACGATCGCCTCACAAGGAGCCAATGTCGTCTCCGCCCAGGTCTATACTGGCCCGTCCGGCTTTATCGTGGACGTCTTCATCCTTCAGGACGGGAAAGGCGGTGTCTTCGCTGCCGGGGATCCCGGCCGCCTGAAACGGCTTGAAGAGGAAGTCCGCCGCGTTTTCGCCAGCGATGCTCCCATCCGGGAAATCCCGTCTCCCACCTCAAGGCGTGAGGCAGCCTTCCTGGTCATTCCACAGGTCAAGATCGATGACACCCTGTCCTCGGACTATACCGTCATCGACGTGGCTGGCCGCGACCGGCCGGGCCTCCTGCATGATGTCGCCAACATGCTGGCCGAGGAGAACATCTCCATCCACTCTGCCCATGTCGGCAGCTATGGCGAACGCGTCTTTGATGCTTTCTATGTCCAGCTGCCCGATGACTATGACGAAGCCCGCAAAGCGTCACTCAAGGAACAACTTCTCGACGTACTGCGCCGCGAAGAACCAGAGGCACCGCGTACACCCGCACGCAGCCTGAAACAGGCCAACGCCGCCGACAGCTTCTGATCCAGAGCTTCTGAGGGGAAGACCTGCCCATGAGTGTCCTGCGCAACACGCTCACCCAGTCCTCATGGACATTCGGCAGCCGGGCACTGGGCTTCCTGCGTGATATCATCATCCTGGCCAAACTCGGCGCGGGGCCGGTCGCCGACGCCTTTTTCACGGCGCTGATGTTCCCGAACCTCTTCCGGCGCGTCTTCGCGGAAGGTGCTTTCGCGCAGGCCTTCGTTCCGGCTTATTCCCGCACACTTGAAGCCGAAGGTCCCGAGGCAGCGCGCCAAGTCGCTGAGGAAACCTTTCGGGGCCTGTTCGCCGTAACCGCCCTTCTGGTCATCGTCGCGCAAGTCGCAATGCCGTGGATCATGATCCTCCTGCATGGCGGTTACAGGAATGACCCGGTCCACTTCCCTCTGGCGATCCTACTCACCCAGATCACCATGCCGTATCTCTCCTTCATGGCGCTGGCGGCCCTGTTCTCTGGTGTGCTGAATTCCGGCGGGCGGTTTGCCATGTCGGCCGGGGCGCCGACACTCCTCAATCTTTCGCTGCTGGTCGCCGCATTCATTGGCAACGATAATTACGAGGTCGCAAAATCGCTCGCCGTGGCCGTCTCGGTTGCCGGGCTGCTTCAGGTTATCTTGCTCTGGTATGGCACTTCGCGGCAGAAGATACGCCTGCGCCTTGGCTGGCCGAAACTCACACCCCGCGTCAAACGCGTCGCTGCCCTTGCGATCCCCGGCACGATCGCCGCCTCGGGGATGCAGATCAATATTCTCGTCAGCCAGGCACTCGCCAGTTTCGAGGAAGGCGCGAAATCGTGGCTCTATTCGGCTGACCGGCTCTACCAGCTGCCGCTGGGGCTTGTCGGGGTCGCTGTCGGCCTTGCCATCCTGCCGCGCCTGTCACGGGCTGCACGGTCTGACAGCCAAGCCGAAAGCCAGTCGGTCATGGACAATGGCGTCGGCCTTGCCATGGCGCTGACGGTTCCAGCGGCTGCCGCCCTGATGGCCGCGCCTTTCCTTTTCATCGACAGCTTCTTCACACGTGGGGATTTCACCTCCGATGACGCCCGCCGGACAGCCCTTGCCCTTTTCCATTTCGGTTGGGGTGTCCCGGCCTTCGTCCTGATCAAGGTACTGGCGCCGGGCTTTTTTGCGCGTGAGGACACGCGAACGCCGATGACCTATTCGCTCATCTCTGTCGGTGTGAACACCGTGCTGGGCGCGGGGCTCTTCTTCTTCCTGAAATCACAGGGGCTCTTTGGTTTTCCCGGCCTTGCCATCGCCACCAGTACGGCAGCCTGGGTGAATGCCGGGCTTCTCTTCATCGGCCTGCTCACCCGCGGCTGGTACAAACCCGGCACACCGCTCCTGAAGCGGCTTGTCTCGGTCCTCATTGCCTCAACCGCACTTGCGGCCCTGCTCTGGTATCTCGCCGGCGTCAGCGGCACGATTGCCCGCTACACATTCGACTCGAAATTCATTGCCGCCCTCGTCATCGCACTTGCTGGCGCCATAGCCTATGGCGGTTTCGCTTTCCTCTTCGGCGCCATCCGTCCAAGTGAGCTCAAACCCGCGCGTAAGGAGTGAAACGGGCCATCCAGCGCAATCAGGGGCTAGGCGCGCCCTGACGCTTGCGCTATTGGCCCGCGCATGACTGACGAACAGACCCCGACCTATGCTGGCCCGAAACGGGTATTCTCCGGCATCCAGCCCACCGGCAATCTCCATCTGGGGAATTATCTCGGTGCCCTGAAGAAATTTGCAGACCTTCAGGATGCCGGCTGGGACTGTGTCTATTCCGTCGTCGACCTGCACGCCATTACCATGCCCTATGATGCGCAGGCACTGGCCAACCAGACCCGCCAGATTGCCGCGGCCATGATGGCCAGTGGGGTCGATCCGGACAAATCCGTCCTGTTCGCCCAGTCGTCTGTGCGCGCCCACACGGAGCTCACCTGGATTTTCGACAGCGTCGCGCGCATGGGCTGGCTGGAGAAGATGATCCAGTTCAAGGAGAAGTCCGGCCGCGACTCCGAGCGCGCCTCCGTCGGCCTGTTCAACTATCCGGTCCTGCAAGCCGCTGACATCCTCGTCTACAAGGCGACCCATGTGCCTGTCGGCGAAGACCAGAAGCAGCATCTTGAACTGTCACGCAACATCGCCGACCGCTTCAACCGGGATTTCAGGTCGCCGGACTTCTTCCCGCTGCCTGAAGCCCTGATCGAGGGGCCGGGCGCGCGCGTGATGAGCCTCAAGGACGGCACGAAAAAGATGTCCAAGTCCGATCCGGCCGAGAACTCACGCATCAACCTGATCGATGATGCCGACACGATTTCCCGCAAGATCAAGAAATCGAAGACAGACACACTCGGCGACATGCCGGTTGATGTGGACGGGCTCGAAGGCCGTCCGGAAGTCGCCAACCTCGTCGGTATCTATGGCGCGCTCGCCGGGCTCACAGACGAACAGGTGCTTGCCGAATACGGCGGAAAGGGTTTCGGCACCTTCAAGCCCGCCCTGGCCGAGCTTGCTGTAGAAAACCTGGCCCCGATTACGCGCCACATGCGCGAACTGATGGATAATCCGGGCGACATCGACGCCGCATTGCGCAAAGGTGCAGACAAGGCCAATGCGATTGCCGAACCGATCATGGATGAAGTGCGCCACATTGTCGGCTTCTGGAAACCGTAAGCACGTGGGACACCAGCGTCTCATACAAAGGATCTGCTCATGAGACGCTCAACCGCCCTGCTCCTTGCCCCGGCAATGCTCGCCGCCTGCCAGCCTGCCTCGACCGGCGCCGAAAATGGCACGCCCGTGCTCTCTTACGAGAACGCCTACATCATGGCCCCGGTCGGTGGGCGCGATGTCAGCGTCGGCGGAATATCCATCAGCGTCGAAGGTGGCGATCTTACGCTCACGGGCGCATCCAGCGACGTTGCTGAAACGGTCGAGACGCACACTATGGCCATGGATGACGGCACCATGAAGATGCGGCCGGTGGAAAGCTATGAACTGAAGGCCGGAGATACGCTCGTCTTCGAACGTGGAAGCGATCACCTGATGCTGTTCGGTGTCGATCCGGACATCGCATCAGGCGACACCGCCAATATCACGTTCGATTTCGAGACCGCCGAGGGTGAAGTCCTGACTCTTGAGGCCGAAGCCGATATCCGGGCGATGGGCGAATAGGCTCCGCCGCCTACGCCTTCCTTGCAATCCGCTGCTGGAAGGCTGTCACGCGCGGCACGATCTGCTTACAGAATTTCGAACCATTGAAGACGCCATAATGGCCCACACCCGGCTGGACATAGTCTTCCTTCATCCGGTCGGGAATGCGCGTACAGAGATCATGCGCGGCCTGCGTCTGGCCAATGCCTGAAATATCGTCGAGCTCTCCCTCGACGGTCATCAGGCCGACTGTCTCAATTGCTTCGGGCTTCACCAGCCGTTCATCGCGGTAGCGGTACTGGCCCTTCGCCAGCAAAGCCTTCTGGAATACGCGCTCGATGGTCTGGATGTAGAATTCCTCGGTCAGGTCGAGGACCGAGAGATACTCGTCATAGAACGCCTCGTGACGCTCGGTACTGTCCTCGTCGCCTTCGACCAGGTGCTCGAAGAAGCGGTGCTGGGCATCAACATGCCGGTCCCAGTTCATGTGCATGAAGGAGGTCAGCTGAATGAAGCCCGGATAGACCCGGCGGAATGCCCCCGGCCAGGGCGGCGGCACCGTGTGGATCATCTTGGAGCGGAACCAGTCGAGACTGCGTTCCTCCGACAGCTTGTTCGGCACCGTCGGCGAGCGGCGCACATCGATGGGCGATCCCATGAACGTCATCGTCGCCGGCAGGTTCTGCGAGCCATCCTCAGCCATCATCGAGATTGCGGCGAGAACCGGCGGGCCGGGCTGGCAGACAGCAGCCACATGCGTACCGGCGCCCAGGTGTTCCAGCATGTCGCGGACATGATCGATATAGTCGTCAAGGTCGAAGCGCCCGAACCAGATCGGCGCCATGCGTGCATCTGTCCAGTCGGTGATATAGACCTCATGTGTTGGCAGGAAGGCTTCCACCGTGCCCCGCAGCAGTGTCGCGTAATGGCCCGATAGCGGGGCGACGATAAGCAGCTGCGGACGGCCTTCCGGAACACCTTCTGTGCGGAAATGCACCATCTGGCACCAGGGCGAGGACCAGGCGGCTTCAGGCTTTACAGCATGCGTGCGGCCATCAATCTCGGTCCCGGAGATCTGCCACTCCGGTTTGCCATAATAGCGTGTCGCACGCTCAAACACCGTCGATGCGGCAGAAACGGAGCGGGCGAACTGGGTCTCCCGCAGCGGATTGGCCTCAGATGACCAGACCGATTTCGCAGCCTTGGCCTGCAGACGCAGGGGGGCCATCGCGGCCCGGTTCATTTCAACGAGGGAATAAAGCACCCGGTCAAACCTTCATGTTGCGCCGCAACATATGAAGGCATTCTGGCACAAATGCAATCTGGCTCAGGATTTCAGCAGCTGGCCGAGGCAGGTCGCCATGTCATCCGGATTGCTGTCACCTTCTGCGAAAAAGGTTTTCAGCTTCCAGTCTTCGTCCATCAGATAGAGCAGCGACGTGTGGTCCATCGTGTATTCCGCTGCGCTTTCAGGTGTCTCGATCCGGTCATAGCCGACGAAGAATTCGTCTGCGACAGAGGCGATTTCCTCCGCGCTGCCTGTCAGGCCGACCAGATTATCCGGAAAAGCATTGCTGGAGACATATTTCGCAAGCGCTTCTGGTGTGTCGCGTTCGGGATCCACCGAAATCAGCAATGTCTGCGGCGGCTCGACATCGTCTGGCAGCGCTTCATAGGCGTTCCTGATGCCCACCAACGTCCCTGGACAGATATCGGGACAATAGGTGAAGCCGAAATAGATCAGTGTCGGCTCGCCCTTGAACTCCTCCTCGGTGACGCGCTCGCCATCCTGATTGGTGAGGGTGAAGGGCCCGCCGATTTCCTCATAGGCGCGGGTTGTACATGTCGCCGTCGCGCCTCCTGCACTTGTCTCCACGCGCTGTTCACCGCTACAGGCAGCGACAAGGGCTGTCATTCCGATTAGGATTGTCTGATACGCTCGCATGACCGAAGGTATGTGCGCAGGCACGCCGCTCTGCAAGGGAGATGTGCGGCGAAACAGTGTCGCAGGAGGGACATGGAAGACATCACCGCCAGCCGGGAAGGGTTTGAACAGGCCCTCTACAGCCTCCTGCCCACAGGGATCGCCGGCGTCGACTCCGCGCGCGGCCATGCCCGTCTGCGCACGCTCGTCACGCTGCGCTGGCTCGCCGTAGCAGGGCAGACGCTCGCCGTCGTCTTCGTACAGTTCGGGCTCGGCTTCGACCTGCCGCTCGGCCTCTGCCTGACAGCCATAGCCGCCTCGGCCTGGCTTAACGTCTTCCTGTCATTTGCGATGCGAGAGCAGGTGCTGCTCAAGGGCTGGGAAGCCACGCTGCAACTGGCTTTCGATACGCTTCAACTTGCCCTCCTTATTGCCCTTACAGGCGGGCTGACCAATCCGTTCCTGCTCTTCCTGCTCGCGCCGGTCACAGTGGCTGCGACAAGCCTGCGCCCGCGGTTTTCCGTCATCATTGCAGGCCTCGCCATCGCAGCGGCTGCCGTCATGCCTGTGTTCGCCTATGGCCTGCCCTGGCGGCCAGGCGAAGCCTTCATCCTGCCGCCTCTCTTTGAGTGGGGCCACTTTGCCGCTCTGGGCATTGGAATCCTGTTCTTTGTCGTCTCCTCGGCCCGTCTCAGTGAGGATGAAGCCCGGCTGGTCCGCGCGCTCGATGCCGCCTCAATCGTCATGGCGCGCGAACAGCGCCTCTCCGCGCTCGGCGCGATGTCAGCGATGACTGCACATGAACTCGGCACCCCCCTCGCGACGATCCACCTGGTTGCCAAGGAGCTGGCCGGAGACATCGATGAAAATGACCCCCGCTATGAGGATGTCCGCCTGATCGCGGAACAGGCTGACCGTTGCCGCGACATTCTCGGCAAGCTCAGCCGCGCGCGTGAAGCTGAAGACATCGTCCATGCCAACATGCCGCTAAGTGCATTGGTCGAAGAAGCTGCTGCGCCCTTCAAGGGCCTCGGCGTTGAATTGCGTGTCACCTATGCGCCCGGCGAAAACGGGGAATCCCGCGTGCCCTCCATCCGGCGCAGCCCGGAAGTCCTCCACGCGCTCGGGGCCTTCATCGAAAACGCCGTGAGCTTTGCCGACAGCCAGGTCCGCGCCGTCGCCAGCTGGACTGACAAGCAGTTTCTCGTCACTGTTTCCGACGACGGGCCGGGCTTTGCCGCCGAAGTCATGCCCAAGCTGGGCGAGCCTTATGTCTCCCAGCGCAGCGAGGCCCACCTTGGCGGTGGAGACATGGGACTTGGCTTCTTCATCGCCAAAACCCTCATTGAGCGGACAGGCGGACGCATTGCGACACGTAACCGCACGTCGCCAAGACATGGGGCCATCGTGCAGGCCGTCTGGCCAAGAACAGCACTCGAATCCTTGGAATCGGAGCGGATGCAGATAAATAGTCCTCAAGTGGAGAGCTGAAAAATGGACTACAACGTCACCGTAAAACTTCACGAGGCCTTGAAGGACATCGAAGACAGAACCTGTCTTGTCCTTGATGATGACGCCCCGTTCCTCCAGCGCCTCGGGCGCGCCCTGACGCAGAGGGGCTTTCTCGTCTCTGCCGTTTCCTCGGCTGACGAGGCGAAGGATATCTGCCGGATGAACCCTCCAGCTTTCGCCGTGCTCGACTTGCGCCTTGAAGACGGTTCCGGCCTCGATGTCGTTGAAGTCCTTCACCAGTACCGCCCGGAGGCACGCGCCGTCATCCTGACGGGGTATGGCGCAATCGCGACGGCGGTGGCCGCGGTGAAAGCCGGTGCTGCCGACTATCTCTCCAAGCCTGCAGAGGTCGAGGACATCATCCGCTCGCTCGTCAACAAGGGCGACGGGATGCCAGCCCCACCGGAAAACCCGATGTCGGCCGACCGCGTGCGCTGGGAACATATCCAGCGGGTCTACGAGCTGTGCAATCACAATGTCTCGGAAACCGCCCGGCGCCTCAACATGCACCGGCGGACATTGCAGCGGATTCTCGCCAAGCGCGCCCCGCGCTAGTTCCTGTCCAGAAACTGACATTGCACATTCCTGGCACGGACTCGCACAAATACGTCATCCGATCTTTTCATCTGACACGCGCGTTTCAGGCTTTTGCGCGCGGCTTCCTCGTCGCCATTCTTATATAGTAGCTGGTAGCGACGTGAGCAGGCGCTCGGGTCACCCAGATTGCATCCCCGCCTGAGATAATCGTCTGCAAGCGCCCGGTCTTCAGACACGTCCTCACCTTCCAGATAGAGCTGACCGGCACGCAGACAGGAATCCCAGTCATTCAGGGAACAGCCTTGCTCGAGGAGATCTAGTGCCCGAGGAATGTCTGCCTCTACACCGAAAGGTTTGAGGTGAGCATGGCCAAAATGCCCATAGGCTATGGCCAGATTGTAGCATGAAAGTCCGTCGCTTTCGTCACACTTGGTTTCGAAAAAACCCCTTATCTTTCGGCGGCGCTCGGCATAAAGCTCAACCACTTCAGGGGTTAGCCTGCTTTCGTTTAGTCCCCGACCATCAAAATACTGGTAGCCAACACTTTTGCATGACCAGTAGTCACCAAGGTCACAAGCCTTCATGCGTAGCTCAAGTGCGGCTTCATCGTCTCGGAATATCTCGATATGGTTGATGTCTATTGAGCCTCTCTCATGAGAGTATATGTCAGCCAGCTTCCTACAAGCTTCAGCATAGGAGGCTTTGCAAGCAGCTTCCATTGCACGCCGCAGGCGCAAGTGACCATCAGAAGGAAACCAGTCTTCTTTCAAGAAGTTATACATGTCAGCCAAGCGGCAAACAGATTTTACATCCGTATTCAGCTTTGCTTCCTCCGCACAATCCTCCTTGAAGGCAACAAGATTGAGGTGCCTGACCTTCGCCCAATACGCCTCTTCAAGTCGGTCACACGCCTGCAAATCCTCCGCGGCACAGGCGGCTTCGCTTGTAAGTAAGGCGTCGCTAGCTTGTGGCTTAATCTCCTTACAGGCTGAAAAAACGAACATGGCCACACCTAGCAGCAACACGATCGTATGACGTATCGTAAACATCGGTATCGCCTCCAAACAAATCTCTCTTGAGGCTCAAAGGACAAGATCGGACTAAACCAAAGCGCGAAATTTCATTTAGTCACTTCTCTGCCAGCTGAGGCCCTTTCGGGTCGAGCGATGACGTCTTCTTCGCGGGGTCCGGCGTCTTGTCCCTGAACTTGCAGATATCGGCGATCACGCAGTCCCAGCATTTCGGCTTGCGCGCGGTGCAGGTGTAGCGCCCGTGCAGGATCAGCCAGTGATGGGCGCCCTTCTTGAATTCGTCCGGTGTGACCCGTTCCAGCTGGGCTTCGACATCGTCCGGCGTCTTGCCGGGCGCGAGCCCGGTGCGGTTGGAAACCCGGAAAATATGCGTATCGACCGCAATCGTCGGATGGCCGAACGCCTCGTTCATCACCACATTCGCGGTCTTGCGGCCCACGCCGGGCAGCTGGGTCAGTTCATCCCGCGTCTGCGGCACCTCGCCATCGAAGGCGTCGACCAGCATCTGCGACAGCGCGATCACATTCTTAGCCTTGTTACGCCACAGGCCAATCGTCCGGATATGTTCGGCTACGCCCTCTTCGCCCAGCGCCAGCATTTTTTCCGGGTTATCAGCCACCGCGAAGAGTTTCTTTGTCGCCTTGTTCACGCCGACATCCGTCGCCTGCGCTGAAAGCGCGACAGCCACCACCAGTGTGTAGGGATTATGGTAGTCGAGTTCCGTGGCGGGCGCGGGCCGGTCCTCTGCCAGCGCAGCATAGAGGCGCGCCGTCTTCTCCGACCCAAGCGTGCGTGGATTACGTTTTGTCTTGCGGCCAGCAGGCTTTTTCGCGGGGGCATTGCTCATCACAAGCGGTGTAAATGCCGCAGCCGCCTTATCAAGTCGTCACTTGCCGCAAACGTGCCCAGACCTCATTTTCATGGGCATGGCAGAGCAGCCCGCCATCGTCTATTTCGATGCGACCCTGACGCCCAACACGGCGCTCAGCCCCCGGGCCTTTCTCATCATCATGGGGCTTGTTGGCGCAATGAGTTTTCTCGGCGGAATCATGTTCCTGTCCATGGGGGCCTTCCCGGTGATCGGCTGGTTCGGCCTGGACGCGCTGGCGATCTGGTATGCGTTCCGAAAGAATTTCAAAGATCTCAGGGAAGAGACGACCGTACGCATTACCGCTGATTCAATACGGCTCCGGCATTCACGTCCCGGCCACGAGGCAAGTGAGGTGGAACTGCCGACCACCTTTACCCGCCTGTCCATGGCCCACCCCGAGCGCCGGCCGAGCGAGCTACGCCTCGCGCATGGCCAGACGGCCTATGTCATCGGCCGCTTTCTCAGCCCTCGCGAGCGGAAATCCCTTTATGACGCGATGGAAAACGCGATCCGCAGAGCCCGCGCCGAAAGGTTTTCATAAAAATGACGCTCGCGTCATGGTTTTTCGAAAAACTCTGTGTTAAAGTCGCCTCATAGAAGAAAAACCCCGTCGAGCGACCCGGGGCAAATAGGAGGCATGACCATGGCAGACACCGCACAGAAGATTCCCCATAATCTCGAGCGCCCGCAGCCTGCGACGCGCGAGAAACTGATGGATTTCCACCTCGACCACGGCGCTAAAATCCCGTCTGTCGGCGATGTGGACATGTCGACTTTCGACATCCTTGATCCGGAGCTCTGGCGTCAGGATGCCCACTGGGACTTCTTTGCCTGGCTGCGTGACAATGATCCGGTGCACTACACCCCGGACAGCTTTTCCGGCCCATACTGGTCCATCACGCGCTATGAAGACATCCAGAAGGTCGATATCGACCATAAGCGCTTTTCCTCATCCTGGGAGCATGGCGGCATCACGCTGGGCGCCCCGATCGAGGATTTCGAGCTGCCCATGTTCATCGCCATGGACGAGCCGCGCCACTCTGAACAGCGCAAGACAGTCCAGCCGGCTGTCGCCCCGAACATGCTCAAGGAATTCGAGCCGCTGATCCGTTCACGGACACAGGGCCTGCTCGACTCCATCCCGGTCGGCGAACCGTTCGACTGGGTCGACACCGTCTCCATCGAGCTCACCACCATGATGCTCGCCACCCTGTTCGACTTCCCGTTCGAGGATCGCCGCAAGCTGACGCGCTGGTCGGATGTCGCAACCAATCCGCACAATCCCGACATCTGCCCTGGTGGTATCGACCAGTGGAAGCAGGAACTCATGGAATGCCTGATGACCTTCCAGGGCATTTTCCAGGACCGTCAGGCCAAACCACTCAAGAATGACCTGATGAGCCTTCTCGCGCATGGCGAAAAGACGAAGAACATGACGCCGATGGAACTGCTCGGCAACGTCATCCTGCTCATCGTCGGCGGCAATGACACGACACGCAATTCCATGTCCGCGTCCGTCTTTGGCCTCAACAAGTTCCCGGAACAGTACGACAAGCTCAAGGCTGATCCGTCCCTCATTCCGAACATGGTTTCGGAAGTGATCCGCTGGCAGACGCCGCTCGCCTATATGCGCCGCACCGCGCTTGAGGATGTCGAGCTGCGCGACAAGGTCATCAAGAAGGGTGACCAGGTCGCCATGTGGTATGTCTCCGGTAACCGGGATGAGCGCTTCTGGAAGGAAGACCCCTACAAGCTCATCATCGACCGCGAGCAGGCCCGCAATCACCTCTCCTTTGGTTTCGGCATTCACCGCTGCGTCGGGAACCGTCTGGCCGAACAGCAGCTTCGCATTCTCTGGGAAGAGCTGATGGAGCGCTTCGAACACATCGAAGTGCTCGACGAGCCGAGCCGTACGCCGCACTCATTCGTGAAGGGCTACACCTGGATGCCGGTGATCTGCCACCCGAAGAAATAAACTGACCAAATTCCCGAGACTGTCAGTCCCCGCAAGCCATGCTTGCGGGGCTTTTTTTATGACGTGTCACGCCCTGCAACATTAAAAGCGTCCATGCTGACGCCGGGCCCGTCAGTCATCCACGTCCAGGATACCGCTCAGCCTGTTGCGGCCGCCATCCATGACAAGGGTTTCCCCGGTAATGATCGCGCTGGATGGTTTGGACAGGAACAAGGCCGCTTCCGCGATTTCATCGGCGCGGGCCGCCCGCCCCAGCGGCGTACGCTTCTTCAGCCAGTTGGCATCAGCCGTTTCTGCGCGCGGCCGCAAGGCGCAGATGGCATTGGCGCGGATATTTTTCGGCGCCAGTTCCACAGCCCCTGCCCGCATGACACCGAGAATGGCATGCTGGACAACGGCGTCACCAAAATCGCCTTCATTCATCTGGCTTGCCGAGAGCGAGAGTATAAAAGTGACCGTGCCCATCTGCGCACGCCGGTTCATTGTGTCGCCTGCCTCTTCCACACGCCTATCAATGTGTTTCGCGAAGAGTTGCAGGGTCAGCACGGCGCCACGTACGGCGCGCATCTGCAGCTTCTCGAACTCGTCCATCTTGAGATCGCCAAGCGGCATTTCCGGTGCGACCGGCGGGATGCAGACGATGTGATCGACCTGTCCATAGGCTTCGATGGCCGCGGCAAGACAGTTCTTTATGCCAATGCGGGTATGCAGCTCTTCATGCTGGACAATGGCACGGTCACGCAGCGTGTCGGCAACACGCTCGACACGCTTCATCTGCGCATCATGTGCAATGACAGAATGCCCGGCATCGCTGAAACGACGGGCCACGGCTTCGCCAGTAAGCTGGCCCATGCCGAGAATGAGGGTAACGGGTTTATCCATGTTGGCTCCTGATCCGGCAGAAACATGCCCGCCGGATCAATGAGCGCCGGACTGGTCTGCCTAATTCGGCCGTAAGGTGACCAGTTCCTCTTTAATCTTCAGTTTCTTTCTCTTGAGATCATGCAATCTGACCTCATCGGCAGTAGGACGCTTCTGCTCATCCGAAATCTGCTCATCGAGCTTGCGATGGCGATTGGAGAGTTCCTCGATACGACCTTGGATTGACATAGGATCAACCTCCTTCTTTGCTGCTGAGAAACTGTGCTTTTGAGGCAACATTAAATCATAACGGTGCGAGCTGGTCACTAAGAATCGGGTGAAAATCGAGTCAGGTTTTGTGTGCGCCCGTTATCGCTGGGCCTGTGGGACGCCTTGACCCTGAACATGGCTTCGTCAGCCTCGGCTATGAACTGTTCCGCAGATCCCTGGCCCGCCCAGGCGATTACACCGCAGGACGCGCCAAGCTGAACAGACTGCCCTCCTGGGCCGATGCCACTGATACGCAGCCGGCCAACCCGTTCAGCCAGGTCACGGGCCTTTCGGCGCGCATCGTCCAGGTTGGCATGTACAAGAAGTATGGCGAATTCATCCCCGCCGAGCCTGCCGACAATATCTGTCTGGCGCACATGCGAGAGGACCATGTCGCAAACCCGCTTGAGCGCCGCATCGCCAGCAGCATGTCCAAACCCGTCATTCACGGCCTTGAACCGGTCAAGATCCAGATAGACCAGGCACAAGGATACGCCATGACGGGCTGCGCGGGCCATTTCCCGGTTCAGCTCGCGCTCGAACGCCCGGCGATTGAAGACCGGGCACAACGCATCCCGGTCGGCCATCTCCTGTGAAGCTGTCAGCTCCCGGCGCAGCCGGGCTTCTTCCTGGCGAAGCCAGATAACTTCTTCTGCCAGCGCACGGAAAGCGGCTGCCGAGGCACGGTCATGTGATTCCGGGTTTACATTGAGGGCTTCCAGAAGCGCATCTTCCGGTGATTTGTCACTCCGGCCCGGCACATCTGGCCAGCCATTTTCAGAGAGCTTTTCCATACGCTCGAGCATAGGTGAGTCGCTGAAGCGCATCCAGCAGTCTGCGACGCTTGACGCACAGGGGTCTCTGCCTATTTTGGCCGCTTCCTGAAAGGGGGCGAAATGAGCGAACGCGAACCTGTTGTCGGTGTCATCATGGGCAGCCAGTCTGACTGGCCGGTCATGAAGCTTGCCTGCGAAATGCTCGACAAACTCGGCGTGGCGCATGAGGCCCGTATCGTGTCGGCGCACCGCACACCCGACCGGATGAAAGACTATGCCCGCTCTGCGAAAGAACGCGGCCTCAAAGTCATCATCGCTGGCGCCGGCGGTGCCGCTCATCTGCCTGGCATGACCGCTGCGATGACGCCGCTTCCGGTGTTTGGCGTTCCGGTCCAGTCGCGCGCTCTGAACGGTCAGGATAGCCTTCTCTCCATCGTACAGATGCCGAAGGGCGTGCCGGTCGGCACACTGGCCATCGGTGAAGCAGGCGCAGCGAATGCCGGTATTCTCGCCGCGTCCGTGATCGCATTGCAGGATGAAGACGTCGCCCGCAAGCTCGACGAGTTCCGCCAGTCCCAGACAGACGCTGTCGGCGAGGTGCCGGAAGAATGACCTCACTGCCGACCGGCTCCGTGATCGGGATTCTCGGTGGCGGCCAGCTTGGCCGCATGCTTGCCAGCGCGGCTGCGCGCCTGGGCTTTGATGTCCACATTCTCGCGCCAGACGAGGATCCCCCGGCTGCGCGCGTCGCTGCCAGGCACTGGCAAGCCGCCTATGATGACCAGAGCGCGCTCGACGCCTTCGCCACGGCCTGTGATGTCATCACCTACGAGTTCGAGAATATTCCCGTCGCTTCGGTCGAGTATCTCGTTTCAAAAGGCGCCATCGTCCGACCGGGTGCAAAATCACTCCAGGTCTCGCAGGATCGGCTGGCGGAGAAGCGATTCCTCAACGAGATCGGCATCCAAACCGGCCGTTATGAAGCTGTCGACACGGTCGAAGATCTTGCTGCTGCCCTTGATCAGCTTGGCGGCGAAGGTTTGCTCAAAACCCGCCGCGAAGGCTATGACGGCAAGGGTCAGGCCCGTATTGGCGCTGGTGATGACCTCAAGGCGGCCCATGCCCGTATCGGTGAAGTGCCCGCCATCCTCGAAGCCTTCGTTCCGTTCGAGCGGGAAATTTCCGTCGTTATCGCACGTGGCCCGGACGGTGACACAACGGCCTTCGAGCCCAGCATGAACGATCATTCCGGCGGCATTCTACGCACTTCCATTGCGCCCTGCGGCCTCAGTGCAGATGTCATCACGAACGCCACCCGTCTTGCCGAAACCCTGGCCAGCGAGACCGGCCATGTCGGTGTGCTTGCCCTTGAACTCTTTGTTCTTGCAGACGGGACACTGCTTGCCAACGAGATGGCCCCGCGCGTCCATAATTCCGGCCACTGGACCCCGGAAGCCTGTCTCACAGGCCAGTTCGAACAGCACATCCGCGCCGTGGCCGGCTGGCCGCTAGGCCCCGTCACACGCGTTTTCGACGTCGAGATGCAGAACCTGCTCGGCGAGGAGGCCCTTAGCCCCCCGGAAAGCTTTAGCGCCGACACGGTCGTCACCCTGTATGGCAAGCGCGACGCCAAACCCGGCCGCAAGATGGGTCATGTGGTACGGCGGGGCCGGAAAGCCTGACCTGGCCTATCCAAACCTGTAGACTAGTACGAATAGCGCACGTCAAACTTCAGGACGCGGTCGAGGTTTTCGGTTTTCAGAGGCGGATTCGACTCATAACGCAGATCATATGAAACGCCTGCACTTATCCGTTCTGACACCGCAGCGCTCATTTGCATGGTCGGCTGTATTGTCGAGGTTGGCCCGGAAATATTCACCCGTGTGTCGAGTTCGAAAGTCCAGTCCTCGTCGATCAGCCACTCGAATTCCGCCGCGCCATAAAGCCCGATTGCCTTGATGTTCTTGTCTTCGCCGGCAAGCTCGAGGAAACGGTAGCCTGGGCCAAGCTCGCTGCGCAGGTCCATCGTATCTGTGTCCATGAGATAGGCACCAGCACCTATGCCCGCAAAGGCATCGGTATCAAAACCTGAGAAATCATTGCGCTCTATGGAGCCGCGAACATACCCAAAATAGGCGTCGGTCCAGAGCGTATCGAGCTGGTAGGACATGCCCCAGTTGTTCTTGCTTTCAATGCCGTTGGCGCTTGCTGTGTTGGCATATGCAGCCAGGCGATGGATCTGGGCCTGCCGCTTCAGGTCGACCTTGCCTTTCAGGCCGAAATGCAGCGTGTCGGTGTTGCCCCGTGTTTCGGCAGCGTTCAGCACCAGCTGACCATTAAGGTCTTCCCAATAGCCGGGCTGCTCAAACTCGACACCAACTGGCGCTGACACGACAAGCGGCTCGATACGCAGCGGCTCGACTGGCGCTTTCAGGTCGATGACAAGGGAATCGATCGCCTGTGCATGTTGCGGGTAGGCTCTCTTCGCCGCCGCGATGACAGTCGCAAGCTGCGCTTCATCATCCCAGAGCATGGCGGCCGAAATCATCCGCCCTACCGCGTGTGGAAGCTCTTCGCGTTGTTGCGCGACGATCTGCTGTTGATTGCCCACCGCAGCAGCAGGCGCCAGAAACAACTCTAACATGTTGCAATCTCTGGATTGAGGAGGGTTGCGGGTAGGATGAAAGGACTGGTTGGCACCTCCTTACAGTCCTTTCTCGACGATAAAAACCTCAGACCTCCATAATGGCTGAAGGATTCTTCTTTTCATGCGCAACTATGGCGAGAGTAAGGGTAGCCGATTCGGTCCGGCATCGGCGAACCTGCAAAGAGAACCCAGCGGTCTTCAGCCCCGCCCGCGCAACCGGTCCAGCAGTTCCAGGCCCGGTTTCGCCACCTTCGAGCCCCACTGGCCAAACTTCATCGCGCCTTGCAGGCGCGTCTCGATATAAGCGTCGAGGTCAGCCTCCTCCGGCTCATCCAGCCAATAGAGCACAATCGGCGGAAGCACGGCCGACAGGAGTCCACGCTTTGTCTCACGGTTATAGTCGGTCGCAGTATCGCCCGCAGCCGTCCAGATGGCGTCAGCCGTCTTCCAGGTTCGCTTCGCGGCCTCCGGCGCGTGCCATGGCAGGAAGCCACGAGCCGACGCGCGTTTGACGGCGGCGCGATGCGGCGCGAGCGCGCCCAGCCAGGCCTTTATGCCTTCCGCGACGCGTTCATGCGTTCGCAGAGCGGAAAGCTCGCCTGCCGCGAGGGTCTCCAGCATCTCTTCTTCCGCACGGTCGAAGAAGCGCTCGATCAGGTCACTGACGCCGTCCGGTGCCGCAAGCGCCATTTCATCGGAACTCATGCCGGCTTCGCGCGCTGATATTGTAAAGGCATGATCCGTCCAGCCCTCGTCTTCGACGAGCGGCAGGAGGTGATCCAACCATGCATCCTGAAGTCTGACTGACGGTCTTTCTGTCATTGCTGGCTCCGGGAGTAGGCAAGCCCCATCTTTAGTGATATAGGCACGCCTTTCGTAGTTTCACGCCAGAATTCTGTTCAGGCTCATATGGGTCTGGACAAACCAATGGAGATTTAGCCATCGTACAGATCGTTGTCCGCGACAACAATGTCGAACAAGCCCTTCGCGCACTTAAAAAGAAGATGCAGCGTGAGGGTCTTTTCCGGGAAATGAAATCCCGGACGCACTTTGAAAAGCCTTCCGAAAAGAAGGCCCGCCAGAAGGCGGAAGCTGTGCGCCGCGCTCGCAAACTTGCACGCAAGCGCGCCCAGCGCGAAGGTCTGGCCTAGGATTACCGGCCTGCCTTTTCTGGCGTAGAAGATTGACCCCTCCAGCCCGGCGCTGGAGGGGTTTTTTCGTGTCTGGTCAGCCCTTCTTGCCCGGTAGCGCCTTGGCAAACCACTTCCCGACATCGCCCACACCGGCGCCGTGCACCGCGCCAGCCCGGTACACCCGCGCGGCCAGCCACAGCACCAGAAGCGTTGCGGCAATCATCAGGACAAGCAGCCCTGCAACCTCCCAGAGCGGCGGCCCGGCTGGCACCCGCAGGATCAGCAGGAAGGGCGTGAACACAGGCACCCAGCTCATCACCGAGAGGATCGGCGATTCCGCATCATTGATCGCCACCACGATCATGAACATCGGCACCATGAGCAGCACGATCAGGGGCGTCATCAGCGTCTGGGCTTCCTGGATCGTATCGCAGAGAGAGCCAAGCGCCAGGAAGACTGCGCCATACATGAGATAGCCGAGCACGAAGCTCAGTACGGCGGGCACAAGCAGGCTCGGTCGCGCCACCGCAGAGATCACCGTGAACAGGGTTTCGCGCATGTCCGCCGGCATGGCGCTGGAGAACATGTTGACGACAACCGCCGCCCCGATGGCCCAGACCGCCATCAATGTCAGTGCCACCGCGAGCACGGCGAGCAGCTTGCCCGCCAGCATGTGCGGCAGCTTCACTGATGTCAGCAGCGAGTCGAAAATCTTGTTGGAGCGTTCCTCGATGGTGCCCATCAGCAGATAGTTCACGACAGAGAAGATCAGGAACCAGAGCAGGAAGGCCATCATCACCGCCGCGAAGAAAGGGGCCCTGTCAGCCAGCGTCACCTGCGCACCTGCGCCAGCGGCCGACGGCGGACGGGCCCGCTTCTCAGAGACCGTGCGGGCACGGTTCTCCGCCTCATTCAATATACGTGGGCTGACACCTGCTTCCTCGAACACACGCCGTTCGGTCAGTGTCTGCTCGGCGGCCTGCACCTTGCCGCGCAGGCTCTGGGCCGTGATGTTCTCGCTCCAGTATTCGATCTCCCCGTCCCCCTCCGGCACGAAGATCGCGGCGAACAGGGTCTGTGGCCCATTCGGTGTCTCGATACTGCGTTCGCCGAGCAGGTAAGGCTGCAATGCCTCTGATGTGCGCGCAGGCGGTTCGACATAGATGAAATCCGACTGAGGCAGGTCGACTGTGCTGCCTCCGGCACGCTCCAGTGCAACCTCGACGCTCGCGCCTTCATCAAGGGCGGCGTCGAATGTCTCTATGGCCTCACTGGTCTCATTGTTCATGACCGCTAACGGGTCGAGCGTCATGCGCGCGACCTGCTCACGTTCCTTGTCGAGTTCTGAACGCAGCACTTCTGCAAATGCGTTCCCATCCTCGATGACGGTATAATAGCGCGTCGGCTGCGAGGCGGCGGCCCAGCTCGGGGCCATCATGCCGACGCCCATCAGGACCGGCGTCAGCAGCAGCCCGAGCCAGAAGCCCCAGGCCTGCACATAGCCGAGATAGTCACGCCGGGCGACAAGATAGATGGACCGCATCATATCACCTCCGCGATCGTGTCAGCTTTGAGCGACTCGTCCAGGTCTGCCGCTTCGGCTTCGGAAACAAGCGAGACGAAGACATCCCGCAACCGGGCCTCTTCCGGCCGGAAACTGGTAATCGGCGCACCTGCATTGATTGCGGCCCGCAACGCATCCTGGGCATCCTGTCCCTGTGGCAGGCTCACCCGCCAGGTGTCGCCCTGTTTTTCATTCTGCGTGAATCCTTTCGGCGCAAGTGCGGTATCGAGATCGAAGCCATCACTCACCCCGATCAGGACGGCCCGGCCAAGCGCGCCATAAGCTTCGTCCAGCGTCCCGTCGAACACCTTGCGGCCACGCGCCATCATCACGATGGAATCGCACAGCCGCTCGGCGTGCTCCATGACATGGGTCGAGAAGAGAATGGTGGCGCCACGCTTGTGCTCCTCGATAATCAGGTCTTCCAGGCCCTGCTGGTTGACCGGGTCGAGCCCGGAGAAAGGCTCGTCAAGGATCAGGAATTCCGGCCCGTGCGCGAGCGATGAGAGGATCTGCACCTTCTGCGCCATACCCTTGGAGAGTTTCGATATCCGTGAGCGCCCGAATTCAGCCAGGCCCATTGCTTCAAGCAGCTCGTCGGCGCGCTTGCGGGAATCCGGCGCACTCATGCCCTTGAGGCGCGCGAAATAGGAGATGATCGCGCGCGGACTCATCTTCTTGTAGAGGCCGCGCTCTTCTGGAAGAAAGCCGACCCGGCGCAGTGAATTGATATTGGGCGGCGCGCCGAACAGTCGCGCTTCGCCCTCATCCGGGCTCAACACCCCCAATGCCATGCGCAGGCCGGTCGACTTGCCCGCCCCGTTCGGGCCGAGAAATCCGACAATGCTCCCCTGCGGCACGGTGAAACTGAGATCGCGCACGGCGGTAAAGAAGCCGAAACGCTTGGTCACCCCCTGCATTTCGAGTGGGACCGATGAGGTCATCACCCCTCCTTTGACCGATTCTTCTCGACTTTCGATAATACATTCTGCTGCTACAGGGCTAGCCCTTGCCAAGTGATTAAATCAGTCGCAGGCTATTTTTCATGAAATCGTATTCCGGTCTCGGTCCGTCCGGTCACAGGAAAACCGGCGACGCATCATTGGGCCACAATGATGATCGCGAAACGATTCTTCCCGCCCGAAATGATCTGGCTGATCTCAAGCGGATCGATAATGCGCTACGCCGGCTGGACACCGGCCGGTTCGGGCACTGCCTCTATTGTGGAGACCAGATCAGCATGTCCCGCCTGAACTTTGATCCGGCCGTGGAAAGCTGCGGGACATGCGCCGAGGATGAGGCTGCCTTCTATTAAGCTGTGGCCGACAGTCGCATCAGGACCAGGCCGCCGACAATAAGCCCCGCTGCGAGCAGGCGCATCATTGTCAGGCTTTCCCCCATGAACATGACGCCGACGAGGAAAGCCCCGATTGCACCAATACCGGTCCAGATCGTATAGGCTGTTCCAAGCGGCAGTACCCGCATGGACCAGGCCAGCAGGCTGAAACTGCCGAGCATGGCCACGAGCGTCACGATTGAGGGTTGCAGGCGGGTAAAGCCGTCGGACTGCTTCATCGCCGCCGCCCAGACGACTTCCAGTAATCCCGCGATAAAAAGAATAATCCAGGCCACAAATGCCTCCACGCTAAAGAGCGCCGGGCCGTCCCGGACATTCTTCCCGTGTAAGGGCGAGGACGTGGCCTCTCATTAATGCGGATTTATGAGCTGGCTGCGCCTAGTTCAAGCCTTCGCGGCCGATGGCATAGAAACGATCACGGCGCTGGCGACGCAGCTCGCTCGCAGACATTCCTTCCAGCTCTGAAAGCGCCTTCTCGATTGCCTTTCCAGCCTGGCTGACCGCCTTCTCCGGATCGCGGTGCGCGCCGCCAACCGGCTCCTTGACCACCGCATCGACGATTTTCAGCTTGTGAAGGTCTTCAGACGTGATCCGCATGGCCTCCGCGGCATCGCGCGCTTTGGCGGAATTGCGGTAGAGGATCGAGGCACAGCCTTCCGGTGAGATGACGGAATAGATGGAATGCTCCATCATCAGGACCTTGTTGGCCGCTGCGATGGCGATCGCCCCGCCGGAGCCGCCCTCACCGATGATCAGCGACACCATTGGCACGTTCAGTGTCAGGCAGCGCTCGGTCGAGCGGGCAATAGCCTCGGCCTGGCCGCGCTCCTCGCCGGCCTTGCCCGGGAAAGCGCCGGCGGTGTCGACGAAAGAGAGCACCGGCAGCTTGAACTTGTCGGCCAGGTCCATCAGGCGCACCGCCTTGCGATAGCCCTCCGGGTGCGCCATGCCGAAATTGTGGCGCAGGCGGCTTTCAGTCGTGCGCCCCTTCTCGTGACCGATCACGACGACGCTCTGCCCGCGGAAAGTGGCAAGCCCGCCGATCACGGCCTCGTCATTGCCATACACACGGTCGCCGGCCAGCTCCTGGAAGTCATCGAACAGATGTTCGATATAGTCGGAGAAGTGCGGGCGCTCCGGATGGCGCGCCACTTGCGTCTTGCGCCACGGCGTCAGCGAGGAATAGGTCTCTTTCAACTGGCGCGCCGCCTTGTCCTTGAGCTTCTTGAGCTCGTCGGAAATCGACGGACCGTCACCATTCTCGGAGAGCGATTCCAGCTCCGCGATCTTGGTTTCCAGCTCTGCAATCGGCTTTTCAAAATCGAGATATGTCGTCGGCATGAGTGTATACCTAGTCCTGCTTTGCTGTGATTGCTAGGCGTTGGCGCCGCCTTTGGCACGCTCGAAATACAGCACGTCATCGTTGTGGAAGCGCACCGTCCCGGCCTGGGTATAGCCGATTTTCTCCGCGATCCGGATAGAAGCTGCATTGTCGTGGTCGATGATGCAGCAGCTCTTATCGCTCTCGCAGGCCTCGTCAAACCAGTCATGGATCGCGCCGACCGCCTCGCTGGCATAGCCCTTCCCGAACCGGTCCGGAGAGATTACCCAGCCACATTCGGGAATGCCCCAGAAACTCGGCTCCGTGTCGCGGTGAAAGTCGGCAAAGCCCACCTCGCCGACGAATTCGCCAGTCTTTCGGTCCTCGACGAGCCAGTAGCCATAGCCGAGCGCCTGCCACAGGCCGCGATTGGCCAGGATGTTGCGGGCCCAAACCTCATGCGGCGCGCGCGCCGTTCCGCCAATGAAGCGTATTGTCTCTGGGTGGCTCCAGTGGGCGGCCAGGGCATCGAAATCGGCCGCTTCATGCGCGCGGAGTTTCAGCCGCTCGCTCAGGATGACCGGGACAGGCTGCGCCACATTCATGATTGCGGGGCCTGCATCTGCTCCAGCATCGCCTTCATCGCGGCATGGACCGCCTGTATACCCTTGAGCGGGCGCACCATGACCTTGAAGTCGGTGATCAGCCCGTCCGCGTCCCATTCGATCATGTCGATGCCATTGACCAGAATGCCATCCATCTCGCACTCGAATTCGAGCACGGCCTTGTCGGCGCAATCGAAGACGCGGGTATAGCGAAACGTGTCGCCGCCGAGCGTCTGGCCAGCCGCGCCAAGATACTTCATCGTGATCGCCTTGCCTTCCTGCGGGGTGTGGACCACCGGGCTGCGGAAGACGACATTGTCGTGCAGCAGCTTGGAAAGCGTCGATGGATCATGGTCGCCATGAAAATAGTCCATCCAGCGCTGCAGATTGTCCGAATATCCCGTGGTCGCGACCATCACCGCCTCCCTCTTTTTCTCTTCTTTCCGCCATAGCGCAGTCACAGCGTCGTGCGAAGCCCTGACGTTGGGCGCAATCAGTATCGCTCGTATGCGCCAGCCGCGCGGCCAGATTCATTCAGGCAGTATGTGATGGGATAGACCACGTTGATGCGGCGAACCGCGCGTCCATCCACTGTCTCAGGCGCGAACCGCAGGCGGGACGCCGCTTCATAGGCCGAGGCATTGAATTGCGGTGATGAGCAGGCCGTGAGCACGTCTTCCGGCTGGCCTGCCTCACTGACATCCATGAGAATTTCACACTTCGCCTCGATCCCGCGATTTGCCGCCTGTTCCGGATAACGGGGTTGGGGTGGAGACAGGGGCTGGGCATCCCGGTCGACCACCTCACGCGTCACCGGACCGCCGAGCAGCTCACCTCCCGATTGCGAGGATTCGGGCCTCTCGCTCAGGCGTTGATGCCAGCCACCGGGATAGATCAGGCGGGCCTCTTCTGCACCCGCATGCCCGCACGCTTCGATCTTTCCATCAAGCGCGGCAGACATAGCCGCAGTATCGGTCTGGCTAGGCACGGCTGGTCCGGCTTGCGGGCCGGGGCCATAGACGGCCGGATCGACGGCACAGGCTGAAAGACCAAGCGTGAGCCCGGCAAAAGCGGTGACATGAACGAGCTTCATGGAATATCCTCGGGCTAGAAAAGACTGACGCGAGCTTACCAGTCACGGCAAACTCGCGCCAAGCCCTGCCTGTGTTACAAGCCGGTATGGAAACTACTCTGCGGCCTTTTCCTTGTCAGGACGGCAATAGTTGATCGGCAGGAGGATATTAGATGTCGCCGGGCTGTCCTGCCCCTCGGCGGCCTCGAATTCCAGCGGATTGATCATGTCCTCGGTCGCCTTGACGAATTGCGGCAGGGTGCAGTTCGTCAGCACGTTTTCTGTCTGGCCGCCATCGCTCACATCGAACATGACCTGACACTGGCCCTCGACACCCAGCACCTCGTATAGCGGTGGATAGTCTGGTGCCAGTTGCGCAGTCGGGATCGGCATGGCGACATCGCCCCCGGGCGGGTTTGCGTTAGCCATTCGGGCGTCCCAGCCATCCGGCGGGTTCATCTCGACCGCCTGGTCGCCCTGGCACGCCTCGATGCCTGTATGGGCACTCAGCGCTTCCAGCATGGGAGATGTGATCGGCTCCTCCATGCGCTCGTTCAGCGCGTCGATCGTTTCAGGGTTGAACCCGTGATAGTCGAAATCCGCCTGCGCGGAGGCGCTTCCCATAAGGGCGGCGCTACAGGCGGTTACGGCGAAAAGGCTGGAAATTCTCATTGGCATGACTCCTTGGTTGCCCTTGGATTTGCCCTGCCAGTCTAAGCATCCGAGTAGGCTTTTGCCAAATCCGGGTCCTTCCCGGCCACAAGGTCGGCAAGGTCTGAAATGACCTTGGCCTGCTTCCAGGTCGCGTCGTCCTGCATCTTGCCATCGAGCATCGCGACGCCCGAACCGTCCGGCATCGCCTCGAGGATGCGCCGGGCGAATTTCACTTCGTCCGGGTTGGGTGAGAAGACACGTTTGGCGATCTCGATCTGTTTTGGATGCAGCGTCCAGGTGCCCGAACAGCCAAGCAGGAAGGCATTGCGGAACTGCTGCTCGCAGGCCTCCACATCGGCAATGTCGCCGAACGGGCCGTAGAAGGCGTTGATCCCGGCCATACGGCAGGCATCGACCATGCGCGCCACGGTATAGTGCCAGAGATCCTGCTGGGCACCCTCGCGCGGGCTGCCATCCTCGTTCGGGTCGTCAATGACGCGGTAATATGGATGGCCGCCGCCAACGCGCGTTGTCTTCATCTTGCGGTCTGCCGCAAGGTCTGCCGGCCCAAGCGAGATGCCCTGCATACGCGGGCTGGCAAGCGCGATCTCCTCGACCAGCGCCATGCCCTGCGCGGTCTCGAGAATGGCATGGAACAGGATCGGGCGCTTCAGCCCGGCCTTTGCTTCAAGCTGGGCGACATACTGGTCCGCGAAATGGATATCCCACGGTCCCTCGACCTTGGGCAGCATGATGACATCAAGCTGATGACCGGCCTTCAGCACCAGTTCGGAGACATCATCCTGGAACCAGGGCGAGTTGAGGCAGTTCACGCGGCTCCAGAAGCCGGTGCCCTTGCCTTGCCAGTCATACATCGAACCCATCTCGACAGCGCCTGCACGCGCAGCCTCCTTGGCGTCGGCCGGAATTGCATCTTCAAGATTGGCAAGCACCACATCCACGGTCGGAGCCATCTCCGGCACCTTGGCACGCACCTTGTCGAGGTGCGGCGGCACGAAATGGATCATCCGCTCCAGCCGGACGGGCAGCTCGCGCATCGGCTCAGGCGCACCAATCGCCAGCGGCTGGAAGAAATCACGGGGTGTCTTGCGGGTCATTTGGTCCTCCTGTCGCAGCGCAACATAGAGGGGGCAGTCATCGGGTCAATCGGGCCTGGAGCGCAGCACCCGGTTCAACGCGCGAATTCGTAGAAATTGCGCTGGAACGCCTCACCCTCGCCTTCAGGCGTTACCATTTTCCGGATCGAGAAGGCTTCAGGGGCAATGCGGTAGGTGTATTCGCAGAGAGCTGGGCGGCCTGCATCCTGGCAGTCCTGCCGACTCTCAAGCACCAGTTTGCCATCTTCCTTGGAACGCTCAACGACCTTCTCGTCATTGATCAGCCGCCCATCTTCGGAAACCGTCAGCTCGGCACGGCCATCTGCGCGCGGCGC
Organism: Henriciella sp.; assembly: GCF_029936995.1. Classification (GTDB taxonomy): domain Bacteria; phylum Pseudomonadota; class Alphaproteobacteria; order Caulobacterales; family Hyphomonadaceae; genus Henriciella. The sequence continues at coordinate 432,930 of NZ_JAPYRE010000002.1, read as the reverse complement.
ATCGGGATAGGTAATGTAGAGCTCGAACGTGTTGGCGTTCTGCGCGACTGCGAGATCAGCTGCCAGCGTGACATCTTCCGGCGGCTCTTCATGGTTGAGGTATGTCAGCTCGCCTTGCCAGTCATCGCCTGTAAGCACGGCAAAGTCCGACACGCGTACCATCGGCGCGAAATAGTTTTCGCGATCCTGTCCGCCTGAAGCATCGCCGCAAGCCGCAACGAGGATGGTCCCAACAAGTAATGAAACGCTCTGACGCATGAATATACCTCCCATGCGCCCAGAAACGCGGGAGGCCGCCAGTTAGTTTCAGTCTTGCAGTTCGTCCTGGGTGCCGGGCTGGCCATCTGCCTTCTCATAGGCAAGGGCACGGCTGAAGAACTGCGTGCATAGATAAACAACGAAAGCAGCCGTAATCGCCTCAACCCCCCAGAAGATCACACCATGGATGTGTAGTGCGAAAAGGATCAGCGTAACAAAGCTCAGGAGGAAGGCACCTGAGATTTCAGCGATCAGGATCGTGGCTGCCAGGGCCTTGATATATGCGAACATGAAGTCTCTCACTTGGTCGGCAGACCAGCCTGCCTCAGCATGGATATAGGGAAGCCATGACCGCTTGTGCGAGTGGTGACATGAAAAATAATTTCAGCCCCGCGCCAGAGGGTGCGCCGTTTCCAGCAGCTCAGCCAGTTCATCGCTCAGCACGTGCGTGTAGATCTCGGTCGACGAAATGTCGGCATGGCCAAGCAATGTCTGCACAGATCTGAGGTCGGCACCGCCTTGCAACAGATGTGTTGCGTAAGCGTGGCGCAGCGCGTGCGGATGCACCCGCGCGGGATCGAGCCCGGCCTCCAGGCTCAGCTCCTTAAGCATCTGACCAAGGCGGCGGCGCGTAAGGTGGCCCTCCTTGCCCCGCGAAGGAAACACGAATGCGCCAGCTGTTTTCGCCTGTAGCGTCTTTTTTGGGAGGCTCTCTTCACGCACCTCCAGCCATGCGAGAATAGCCTCCAGCGCCGGGGCGCCGAGCGGGCAGAGCCGGTCCTTGCCGCCCTTGCCCCGCACGATGATGTCCCGCGTCTCCCAGCCCCCGCGCCGATAGCGCGGCAGGTTGCCGAGCTTCAGGCTCACAAGCTCACTGACCCGCAGGCCCGCTCCGTAAAGCAACTCGACGAGACAGCGCAGCCGGACATCCTCACCACAGGCATCGAGCAACCGGCCCATCTCATCCCGCGACAACACATCCGGAATGTCCCGGTGGGCCGCCGGCCCCTCGAGTTTCGAGGTCGGGTCGTCCTTCCGGTCGCCTTCCTCGAACAGGAAGCGGTAGAAGCGCCGCAGCGAGGAGAGCTTGCGTGCCTGGGTGCGCGGTGCAAGGCCAAGCGCCGCCAGGCTGGCGCTATACTGGGCAAGCTGTTTCGCATCCGCTTTCAGCAAGCCGCCCTTCAGCGCCTCTGAAGCATCACGCAGGTCACGGCCATAGGCATCGAGCGTATTGGGCGAGGCCCCGCGCTCGGCGCTCATCATCTCCAGGAAGGCTTCTATGCGGGCCGCATCTTTCATCGCGATAAGATGACGCGGCGAGGTTTAAGATTGCGCTTACACCCGCAGCTGAAACGAAAACGGGGCAGGATCGCGATACCCTGCCCCGCCATCAATTTCTGGACCGCTACGGTACCGCTGTCACACCGTCACGAGACCGTGGCGGGACCGCGAAACCTGCGGGATGTCTACGGGACAGTTCCCGCTTAGTCCGCAGATGGATCCTCGGTCTTGTCCACCACCGGGTGGCCACGCGCCGGGTCGTCATTAAGCTTGTGCATCGCCACGACGACACCCGACAGCGCAATGATCGCAATCAGGTTCGGGAAGGCCATTGCCGCATTCGCAATATCGCCGAGCAGCCACAGCCCGCCTGCCGGCAACACCGTGCCCGCAAAGACGACCAGCACCCAGACATAGCGGAAGGGATGGGTTGCCCATTCCCCGACGAGATAGGTCACCGCCTGCTCACCATAATAGGACCAGCCAATGATCGTGGTGAAAGCGAAGAAGAACAACGCAATCGGCACGATGAACTCACCACCCGCAAATGCGGCACCATAGGCCCGTGTGGTGATCGCTGAGGAGTTGGCATCCGTCTCCCAGGCATGATCGACATCCATCAACACGGTCGGGTCCGATGCGCCGGCAATCGCCGACTCATCAATCTCGACACCGGAGGCCTGACACTCCTGCAACCACGCTGCCGCAGCCGCACCATTGTCTGCAATCGTCTGCTCCCGGCCTTCCGCATAGGCGCTGGGGAAGAGCGTTTCGAGATCCGAACCCGCAGGCAGATCATAGCCGGACTCTATACACTGGTTGGCGGCCAGCAGCGCGCCGGACTTCTTGAAGTCACCCGTTACGGTCAGGATGACAAGCGCTGTCATGGTACAGATGATGATGGTGTCGATGAAGACACCGATCATGGCAATCTCGCCCTGCTGAACCGGGTTCTTGGTACGCGCCGCAGCGTGCGCGATGGGCGCGGACCCCTGCCCGGCTTCGTTCGAGAAGAGGCCACGCGCGATGCCGGCACGGATTGCCGCAAGTACGGCGTAACCGGTCGCCCCGCCAACAGCCTCTCGAAGGCCGAATGCAGAGCCGATAATCTCACCGAAAGCGGCCGGCACCTTCGGCGCGTTCACGATCAGGACAATCAGGGCCACTATGACATAAGCGGCGGCCATGAGCGGCACGACCTTACCGGCCACGCTGCCGATCGACTTGATGCCACCGATAATGACGGCAAACACCAGTCCGCACAGGATCACGCCGACAAGCCAGTTCGGAATGACCAGGCCGAATACAGCAGATCCCGTCTCGACAGCGGCCTCCGTGATCGAGTTGGCTTGGATCATCGAGCCGGTGACCATGGCCGAGAACAACGTGCCGAGACAGAAGATAACCGCCAGCCATGCCCATTTCTTTCCAAGGCCGTTCTTGATGTAATACATCGGACCGCCATTGATGCGGCCATACTCGTCGGTTTCGCGATATTTCACCGCCAGCGAGCTTTCAGAGAAAGCGAGCGCCATGCCGAACAGCGCGGTGACCCACATCCAGAAGATCGCACCCGGTCCGCCAAGCGTGATGGCGGTTGCCACACCGGCCAGATTGCCCGTGCCCACCTGACCGGAGAGCGCTGTGGAAAGGGCCTGCCAGGGCGTAATTGCGCCGTCTTCGCCTTGCGCCTTGCGGCCCTGCCAGACTTCGACAAGAGCGGGAACGAAGCGGCGCAGCGGGCGCCCGCCGACCCGGTACATCATGAAAAGGCCGGTCCCCAGCAACAGGATCGCAAGTGGCCCCATCGGCAGGAGCTGTGTTCCGTTCCACGATCCGCCCCAGATAAAATTGCTGACCGTTTCGATTGGCCCGATAATGGTTTCCATAGCCTCCCCGGCTCCCTTCAGCTTTTTATTCGCCCCGACACTAGACGTGTTTTTGTCCCTGTGAAGCAGTTACGGGTCAGATTTTACATCTGACCCGCTTCATGCCGTAAAATTTTGCTCTCCAAAGGCCTTAACCGCCAAAGCCTTCGCCGACACCAAAGTCGCGCCGCGCGGAAACGATGGTGACAACAACCCCGGCCAGCACATCAAGCAGCGTCATCGTCGTGATGATGAAGAAGACTGACGTGGCGAAGTTCGGCAGCAGGAGAAACTCGACCAGGCAGACAATGAACAGGATCATGGAAATGCCATGATTGATGATGGTCGCCGTGCCCGTACTGGTCGATTTCAGAATTTCCAGAAACAGGAGTCCAATCGTGAACAGGATCAGCATCTCGCCGTTTGTGATCGCCCAGTTCACGCCGGAAATCATCGGCAGCGTCAGCATCGGGTTCTTCATCAGGTCGATTATGGGCGCTGCATTGTTGACCACGGCGTTTGCCGCATCGCCGTCGCCATAAGGCAGTGCGATAAGATTGTAGATCGCGACCGGAATGATGAGGAGCGGAAAAATCCCGAGTATCACGCGCATGTTGGACCCCCTGCTTCGTTCTGGACGGCGGTCACCCGCCGCATTTGTTCTGCGGTTCTCAGCCCTGGCAATCGCAGCGGCACCGAAAATCCCTCTTAGAGACATGCCTAGCGTTCCCTTGGCGGCCTGTTAAGCACCAATGTTCTAGCACAGGATATCCGGAATACCGCGCCGGGCTTTACGAAAGCGGCTCAGACCTCGTCTGCGCCCTCAGGATTGCGGCGCCTACGGATCAACCATGTTACGCCGCGAAGGTCTGACAGAGCGGCCCAGAGCCGGCCGAAATTGGTATATTTCGACCGTCCGGCCCCGCGTTCACGATGGTTCACGTCCATGAACTCCACCGTGTGGCCATCTGCCTTGATAAGGGCCGGCATGTAACGGTGCATATGATCGAAATAGGGAAGCGCGAGATAGACTTCACGTCGTATCACCTTGATGCCGCAGCCGCTATCATCGCAATCATCGCGCAGCATGCGCTTGCGGATCGAGTTCGCGAAAGTCGAGCCGAAACGCTTCCAGGCCGTGTCCTTGCGGCTGGCGCGGCGGCCCATCACCATGGCGAGTTTTTCCGGCGCATTCTGACGCGTCAGCGCACGATAAAGGTCTGGCAGGTCGGCCGGGTCGTTCTGCCCGTCCCCGTCCAGTGTACCGATTACACGGCCCTTTGCAGCACGCACACCAGTACGGATGGCCCGGCTCTGACCTGCATTCTTGCGGTGACTGAGGACACGAAGGGCCGGAAATCTGGACTTCAGCCCTGCCAGGACAGACCGGGTGTCATCGGTCGAGGAGTCATCGACAAAAATCATTTCATAGGCCCGCCCATCAAGCGCGGCAGCGATCTCGCGGGCAAGGTTCTCGACATTTCCGGCTTCATTATGCACGGGAACGACGACGGAAAATTCAAGCGTTTCTGACACGGGCTTTCGGGCCTTTCAGGGTCGGACTAGCCGCCCTGTTTAAGTGTTTCGCGGGAAAAGCGAAACCATGGATGACCGCGTCCACTGCCAGAACCCGTGCCAAGCCTGCCTGTTTAAGCTAGACGGGCCGGCGATGGCTACGACAACCGACCTTCCGATCGAACACCTGCTTGCCGACATCTGCGCGACGCTTCGTACGCGTAGACGCCTTGTCCTCGCCGCGCCGCCGGGGGCCGGCAAGACGACACGCGTGCCGCTGGCGCTGGCCGGACTTATTGGCGGGTTCGAGGCCCTGCCAGGCCGGATTGTCATGCTGGAACCACGCCGGCTGGCCGCGCGCATGGCCGCCGAGCGCATGGCGGCGACGATGGGCGAAAAGACAGGAGGCCACATCGGCCTTTCGACCCGGATCGAGCGCAAGGTCTCGTCTGAAACGGTCGTGGAAGTCATTACAGACGGGCTGTTCACACGCCGGCTCCTGTCCGATCCCGGCCTTGATGGCGTCGCAGCCGTCATCTTCGACGAAATCCATGAGCGAAGCCTGAACGCCGACCTGGGGCTCGCGCTCGCACTGGAAGCACAGTCGGTCTTTCGCGAAGACCTGCACCTGCTCGCCATGTCGGCCACGCTGGAGATCGACAAGGTTTCAGCCAGACTGGATGCCCCCGTTATTGAAAGTGAGGGCCGCCAGTATCCGGTCGAGACACGCTATCTGGGCCGCACGCGTGAACGTATTGAAGACCAGATGGCCGCAGCGATTGGCAAGGCGGTGCGGGCAACAGAAGGCTCCATCCTCGCCTTCCTGCCGGGCGCTGGCGAAATCCGGCGCACCGCTGAGCGGCTCTCCGGCCTGCCAGATAATGTCAGCGTACATCCTCTCTTTGGCGCGCTGAGCCCGAAGGAACAGGACGAAGCCGTTCGCCCGGCTGCGAACGGCAAGCGCAAGATCGTGCTGGCGACAGACATCGCCGAGAGTGCGCTGACCATCGAGGGTGTTCATGTGGTCGTGGATTCCGGGCTTGCCCGCGTGCCTGAATTTGACCCCGCCAGCGGCACACAGATGCTGCTCACGCGCCGCGCGGCAAAAGCCAATGCCGACCAGCGGCGTGGCCGGGCCGGGCGTCTCGGTCCCGGTATATGCTACAGGCTCTGGGACGAAGAGGAGACGCGCGGGCTTCCAGCTGCCCCTCAGCCTGCCATCCTGAACGCCGACTTGTCAGGCCTCCTGCTGGCGCTGGCCGAATGGGGTGAAGATGATCCCTACCGCCTGACCTGGCTCGATGCCCCGCCAAAAGGCCGGATCGAAGCCGCCCGCGAAGCACTGGAAGGCTATGGCGCACTGGACAGGACGGGCAAGCTGACAGCGCGTGGCAAGGCGATGGCGGCCCTCCCGCTCGATCCGAAGTATGCAAGCCTCGTTGCAAGCGCAGATACAGATGGTGAAAGAGCCCTCGCTTCAGAGATCGCGGCGCTGGCAAGTGAAGCCGGGATGGGTGGGCGCTCGGCGAGCCTGCCGGAAAGGCTTGAAGGGTTCCGGCGGGACGGGAGCGGACGCGCAAAAGCGCTGAAACGCCAGGCGGACCGCTGGGCAAAGGGAGCGAAACCATCCGGCGACCCGGCTTTAGTGCTGGCCAAGGCCTGGCCCGGACAAGTTGCGCGGCGGCGGGACGGCTCTGAAGGAAGTTATCTGCTCGCCAATGGCCGCGCCGGTGACGTTTCAGGCGATGATGCGCTCGCGAAATCCACCTGGCTTGTCATAGCCGAAATGGCCGGGGCAGCGGGACGGGCCCGGATCACGCTGGCCGCCCCCATCCAAGAAGCCGATGTACTGGCGCTCTACCCGCCAGAAATTGAGGACAGGGCGAACTTCGATCCCGCCACAAAGAGCTTCAAGGGGCGCCGCGTCAAAGCGATTGGCCACATCGTCCTTTCGGAAACACCCCTGCCCCAGCCCTCCGGCGAAGTTGTACAGGCGGCCTTTATCGGCTTCATTTGCGAGAACGGCTTTGACGCAGCCGGGCTTGGCGTTCCAGTGCGGCGCTTCCTTGCCCGCCTGGGCCTGCTGTACGATGCGTACGGGGGTGATTGGCCCCTTCTGAGCGAAGCCGAACTCGCCAGCACGGCAGAAACATGGCTTTCGCCGCTCCTGGGGAGCAGAAAGTTCCAGATGCCGGGTGACAGTGCGGTGGTGAATGCGCTGAAACAGTCGCTTGGATGGCCTCAAGCTCAGGAGATTGACCGCCTGACACCGGAAACTGTGGAATTACCAAGCGGGCGCAGGGCACCGGTCGATTATCTCGATGACAATGCGCCGCTGATTGAGGCAAAGGCGCAGGAGGTGTTCGGTCTATCGCGGCAACCGGCTGTTGCGGATGGACGTGTGCCCGTGACACTACAGCTTCTTTCTCCAGCCGGGCGGCCCATCGCTGTCACGAAAGACATTTCCGGCTTCTGGCAAGGGGGCTACCGCGACATGGCGAAGGATATGCGCGCGCGCTATCCAAAGCATGACTGGCCCGAAGATCCGGCATCAGCAAAGCCGCATGGCGGGATGACGAAGAAGCGGCTCAGTTCGGGCGGTTAGTGTCGCCCCACTCCATGCCCATCGTTTTCTTCATCCAGTCGGAGAACGTCGCTGGCTTTTCGAGGTTTTTCGGGTCGAGCGTGCCGAAAGCGACGACGGGGCCATCGGCCGTTTCCAGCCGCACTCCGGAAATCTGCTGGTTCGGGTTTCCCCAGTTGCCATAGCTGGTGGACGGGTCGAGCAGCAGCATCACTTTTGTGCCGCCGCGCCCCTCGGCGTCTTTGCCGAACACGAGGCCATAGACCTTTTCGCGCGACAGGCCGCCGGAATGGGCCTGGCGTTTTCCATCGAGCAGCACCTCGTCCCAGAGCAGGTTACGCCGCCATTGCAGGACATGCATCTGCTCATCCTCGGTCACGACCTTGATATCGACCTGATGAAGCGAAACACGGACGAGTTCGGCGCGCATGGGAGGTATCCTTCTTGCTTGTTATCGAAAAACGATAATATCCGAAAGCCGCCCGGCGTCAAGCGCTTTTCAGCCTATTCAAGCCGGGACAGCCCCAGCGCCCATTCGAGGCCGCCTTCGACATGATCGAGGAAGAGCGGGTCGGAATAGGTTTCCTTCGTATGGCCCATCGCGGTGTAAAAAACCCGCCCGCCCTCGAATTCATGCCACCAGCTGATGGGCCTTGCACCGCCCGCTTCGCCGATAGAGGTCGGATCAAGCGTCACCAGAAGGCCGTCCGGCACGGAAAAGTCCTGTATCCAGTACCATTCGTCTACACGCATGAACTCCTTCGCAAGCCCGATGGTGGAAGGGTGTGTGCGGTCAATGACTGTCAGCTCGCCCTCTGGTGTGCCTTCCGGGTGCCGCTCGAACCACCCCCCGATCATTTCACCATACCAGGGCCAGTCATAATGGCTGTCGGCCGCGCCATGAATGGCGACGACGCCCTTGCCCTCCCGAACAAAGTCCTGAAACGCCTCGCCGCGCGGCCCGATGAACCATTGCTCGCCTTCATGACCAGTGGTCGTATTGAGCAGGATGACGGCATCGAAGGCATCGAGGGCCTCGTCTGTAAAAACATCAGGATCCTCGCTGGCGACCACAGTGTAGCCGTTAGCCCGGGCAAGCCCTGTCAGCGCGGCAATGCCTGTCTCTATCGAATCATGACGCCAGCCCGTTGTGTGGGAGAAGATAAGTATGCCGGGCGCCTCGGCACCCGACGCCCCTGCCGGGCCGGATGCATGACAAGCCGCGACGGCACCGGAACCCGCCAGAATGGTAATCAGCAGGAAACAGATCTGCCGCAACGCTCTGCCCTCCTCCATACACGCATGAAGCCCGATGATACGGCCCGAGCCGTTGCCCGCAAATGTAAAAAAGGCCGCCCCCATAAGGAACGGCCTTCAAAATCCCTATCGGAGAGCTTTTCTACCGCCCCGCCAGACGCAGGAACCGGTCGCGCATGTCCTTGTCGGTCTTGAATACGCCGGTGAACTGGGTGGTGATCGTTGAAACGTTCGGATGGTGGACGCCGCGTGTCGTCATGCACTGGTGAACCGCATCGATCAGCACCGCCGTGCCGGCTGGCGCGAGGCTTTCGGTGATCGCATCGCAGATTTGCGAGGTCATCGTTTCCTGCGTCTGCAGACGCTTGGCATAGATCTCGACCACGCGGGCAAGTTTCGAGATGCCTACAACCGCCTGCGTTGGCATGTAGGCGACATAGGCCGTGCCGAGAAACGGCGCCATGTGGTGTTCACAATGGCTCTCGACCGCGATCTCGCGCAGCATGACCATGTCGTCATAGCCCTGCACATCGTCAAAAGTGCGGGAGAGATACTTGACCGGATCTTCGTCATAGCCCTGGAACCATTCCTTGTAGGCATTGACGACGCGCTTCGGCGTGTCGACCAGGCCCTCGCGGCGCGGGTCGTCTCCGGCCCAGGCCAATAGCGTGCGGACCGCCGCTTCGGCTTCTTCCTGGGTTGGCTTCTTAAGGGGTTCACCCTTTGCGAGCTCTTTGTCTGTCGTGATGGCATCCATCGCCATGGCGAAATCCTGTTTCTGAGGGACGGAGGTCGAGCCGGATGTTCTGTGGGTGCGCCCTCACACCCCAATACCGGACTTAACGCCCGCCCGAAGTTCAAACCCTCAGGGCGTAAGCGATACATAGGGCAAACGGGCCTGCTTTTCCAGAAACCGTCTGCGTTGCCGTGGAGAAAAGCTAAAAGCGCATGGCTTGGCCCCACCGGCATGACGTGCCATAAGCTGCCCCGCCGAAAGGATAACTGGAATGCCGTTTTTCACATGCACAAGATGTTGCCGCCATTGCTGAAAGACCCGAACTTTTTCGGTAATCAATCGATTCCATTATTTTCACTTTCCAAGCCTAAAAGACGCCCATGACCATCAGACTTCACAACACGCTTGGCCGTGAAAAGCAGGACTTTGTGCCGCAGGACCCGTCCAGGGTGACGCTCTATGTCTGCGGACCGACGGTTTACAACTACGCGCATATCGGCAATGCCCGCCCTGCGGTGGTTTTTGACGTCCTGTTTCGTCTCCTGCGCCGTACCTATGGCGAGGACGCTGTCGTCTATGCGCGCAATATCACCGATGTCGAAGACAAGATCATCGCCCGCGCGCTGGAGGAAGGCACGCCGATCCCCGAGATCACGAATAAATATGCTGACATCTACAATGCCGATCTTGCAGGGCTGAACGTCCTGCCGCCGACGATCGAACCATGGGCAACGAAAAATATAGACCGCATGGTGGAGATCACACAGACACTCGTCGACAAGGGGTATGCCTATACCGCGCCGTCAGGCGTCTTCTTCGACGTCGCGAAAATGGATGACTATGGCAAACTGTCGGGCCGCAACATCGAGGACAATGAGGCCGGCGCCCGTGTGGCCGTGTCTGATGAAAAGCGCAATCCGGCCGATTTCGCGCTCTGGAAATTCGCCAAGGAAGGCGAGCCGGAAGCCGCGATCTGGGACAGCCCGTGGGGCCGCGGCCGTCCGGGCTGGCACATTGAATGCTCGGCAATGATCGCCAGCCACCTTGGCACGACTATCGACATTCATGCTGGCGGCATCGACCTCCAATTCCCTCACCATGAGAACGAGATTGCCCAGTCGGAATGTGCGCATGGGGCCCCCATGGCGCGGTTCTGGCTCCACAATGGCTTTCTCGACATGGAGGGCGAGAAGATGTCGAAATCGCTCGGCAATGTGAAGCTGGTCCACGACCTGCTGGAGCAATGGCCGGGCGAAGTGCTGCGCATGGCACTCCTGTCAGGCCATTACCGCGCGCCGCTCGACTGGACGCGTGACCTGCTGGAACAGGCAAAGACGACGCTCGGGCGCATCTATGGTGCGTTGCAACGCGTATGGGAAGCCGATGGCGGCACGGCTAACGATACGGCTGTTGTCAAAGCGCTCAGCGACGACCTGAACACGCCCATCGCGCTTGCAGAGCTTTCCCGCCTGGCCTCTGAAGCCCATCAGGCCGCCGATGCTGACGACACCGCACGTATGGCGCAGGCCCGTGCCGATCTGTTGGCGGCAGGTCAAATGCTCGGCCTGTTGAGACAGTCTCCCGAAGAATGGGCGCATGGTGGCAGCGATGATGAGATTGCGCGCATCGACGCCCTCGTACAGGCCCGTGTCGATGCCCGGCAGGCAAAGAATTTCGCCGAGGCAGACCGCATACGCGATGAGTTGGCAAAAGAAGGCATCGAGATCATGGACGGGCCGCAAGGCTCGACCTGGCGGCGCAACTAGACGTAGGTAGCCTCATGAACCTGAACAGATCATTCTGGCTTATCTTCACTATCCTGGGGCTTGCGATGGCATGTTCGCCCGATAAGGAGCAAGATTCAGCGGCAGCAGAAGACGGCATCACCGTTTACCTCGTGCGTCATGCCGAGAAAGCCGCTGGCGGTGACGACCCGGCGCTGAGCGAAGCAGGCATCGAGCGCGCCAGGCTTTTGGCCGACAGGCTTGATGAGGCGGGCATCGAGACAATCTGGTCGAGCGATTATCAGCGCACACGCCAGACAGCCGCGCCGCTGGCCCGGAACCTGGCAATAGACATTGAAACCTACGACCCCTCCGATCTTGAGAGCCTGGCAGGCACACTGGAGGAAAGGGGCGAGACGGCCCTCGTCGTCGGCCATTCCAACACAACGCCGGAACTCTCCGCGCAGCTTGGCGGTGACGCCGGAAGCCCGATCAACGAGGCTGGCGAATATGACAGGCTCTATATCCTGAACGGCGTCGGCAGTGGCGATATAGATACCATGATTGAACGGTTTGGAGCGCCTTATGAGCCAGCCGGCACCGACTAGCGAGGTCAATAACCTCCGCTCACTGCTGACCTCGCTGGGGGACAGGACCGAAGGCGAGTCCGTCTCCGTGGCCGACCTGTTGAACGCCGTCGGGCGCCGCTCTCATGGGCCTGTACTCCTGCTGCTGGGCTTCATCGCTGTCAGCCCACTCTCTCTTGTACCGGGCGCCAACTGGCTGGTCGCGCTGGTGACGTTCATCTTCGCCATGCAGATTGTTGTCGGCCTAAAGTATCCCTGGCTGCCCCGCCGCGCACTGGCAGTCAGCTTTCCACGAAAATACCTGCTCAGCGGGATCAAGCACCTTGAGCCGCACGCCTATGTCGTTGACCAGATACTGCAACCGCGGCTGGTCTTCCTGACGCGTATTCCCTTTATCAACATTGTCGCGCTTGCCTGCGTCGCGGCCGCCTTGATCACCATCCCGCTCGGCCTCATCCCGTTCGGCCCGCTCCTGCCCGGCCTGACCGTTCTGCTCTTTGGGCTGGCTATCACCGCGCGCGATGGCGCCGTCCTGCTGATCGCCGGGGCCGCCCTTTTCGGGGCCGGACTGCTGCTCATGAAGATGCTGCCACGGATCATGAGCTTCTTTGGCGGTTAGTTCCGCGCACCGGATTGACTTGATCTTGACGCCTTTAGGGGCAATCTAGGCTGCATGAGCGCAGAGCTTTATCATAATCGCGTGCTGGAACTGGCCGCCAATATCCCGAATACGGGAGCCTTGCCGGAAGCAGATGCCTCCGTTGAGAAGGTTTCGCGTATATGCGGGTCGGTCGTGCGCGTTGATATTCGCCTGAGCGAGGACGGCGAAACGGTCGACGCGATCGCCGTGGAACCAAAGGCCTGCGCCCTCGGTCAGGCGGCAACGTCTATACTCGCGGAAAACATTATTGGTGCTCCCGTCGCCGACGTGCTGGCCGCGAGGGATGCCCTGCGCGCCATGCTGAAGGAAGGCGGCGAACCACCGCCCGGCCGTTTTGGCGAACTGCGGCATCTGGCAGGCGTTGCCGATTACCCGCCACGCCACACCTCGACGATGCTGGCTTTCGATGCGGCCTGCGAAGCCATCGAGACGGCACGAACTAAGCGGGCTGCGGCGGCCTGAGCGCACCGCCGTGGCCAGACGACAGCCCCTTACTTATTTGAAACAGCCTTAGCGGGTTGAGGGCTGTCCCCCACGCGTCTAGAACCGCTTTCAAGATAACAACTAAACCGGATCAATACCCCATGTCCGCGATCCGCAGGCAGGCCGCGCATGCGGCCCTGAAAACGTACAAGCTGACGCTGTCTCCGGCCTTGCAGGTCTTCGGGGCACAGTGCCGCCATGTACCTTCCTGCAGCGAGTATTGTGCGGAATGCGTATCACGCCACGGACTGTGGACGGGCGGCTGGATGACGCTGGCCCGCCTGTCACGTTGCCGTCCCGGCGGCTCGCGCGGTTTCGACCCGGTTCCCGAGAAAGCGAAATCTTCACCCTTCTGGGCTCCATGGAGAGCCGGAGACTGGGCCAGAACGGAAAGACCGTTTCCCGAGGCCCGGCCTGACGAGATCTGAAAAAGCAAGACACCATGATCAACGTAACACTGCCAGATGGCTCCAAGCGGCAATATGAAGACGGGGCAAGCCCCGCCGATGTCGCCAAATCCATATCCAACAGCCTCGCCAAGGCCGCACTCGCGGCGAAGGTGAATGGCGAAATGTATGACCTGAACCGTCCGCTGGAGCACGACGCGGACGTCGCGATTGTCACGGCGAAGGACCAGGATGGCCTGGAACTTATCCGCCATGACGCCGCCCACGTTCTCGCCCAGGCGGTTCAGGAACTCTATCCCGATACGCAGGTCACGATCGGCCCTGTCATCGATGATGGCTTTTATTACGACTTCGCCCGCGAAGTGCCTTTCTCGACGGAGGACTTCGAACGGATTGAGAAGAAGATGGAAGAGATTGTCGACAAGGACTATCCCATCATCCGCGAAGTCTGGTCCAAGGATGAGGCGATCGAAACGTTCAAGAAGATTGGCGAGGACTACAAGGCGCAGATCATCGACGACATCATTCCGCCGGGCGATCCGATCACGGTCTACAAGCAGGGCGACTGGTTCGACCTCTGCCGTGGCCCGCACCTGCCGTCGACGGGGAAACTGCCCAAGGCGTTCAAGCTGATGAAGCTGGCGGGCGCCTATTGGCGCGGCGACCATCGCAACGAGATGCTACAACGCATGTACGGGACGGCCTGGGCAAATGAAAAGGACCTCAAGGCCCACCTTCTGCGCATTGAAGAGGCGGAAAAGCGCGATCACCGCAAACTCGGCCGGGAGCTTGAACTCTTCCACCTGCAGGATGAGGCACAGGGCCAGGTCTTCTGGCACCACAAGGGCTGGACGCTCTACCGGGTGCTCCAGGATTATATGCGTCGTCAGCAGATCGAGAATGGCTACCGGGAAATCCGTACGCCCGAGCTCATGGACCGCACATTCTGGGAGCGTTCCGGCCACTGGGACAAATATCGCGAGAACATGTTCATCTCTTCAATCGACGAGGAAGAGAAGGTGCTCGCCGTAAAACCGATGAACTGCCCATGCCATGTGCAGGTCTTCAACCATGGGCAGAAGTCCTATCGCGACCTGCCATTGCGGCTGGCCGAGTTCGGTTCGTGCCACCGCTACGAACCACACGGCGCCCTGCATGGCCTGATGCGGGTGCGCGCCTTTACACAGGATGATGCGCATATCTTCTGCCGTGAGGACCAGATCACAGATGAAGTGAAAGCATTCTGCGATATGTTGCGTACGGTCTATTCCGATCTCGGCTTCGATGATGTCGTCGTGAAATTCTCCGACCGACCGGAAGTCCGCGTCGGCTCGGACGAAGTCTGGGATCGCGCCGAAAACGCCCTGCGCACGGCAGCCGATGCGACAGGACTCGAGGTCATACACAATCCCGGCGACGGCGCCTTTTACGGCCCGAAGCTCGACTTCATCCTGCGTGATGCCATCGGCCGCGAGTGGCAGACAGGCACGATCCAGGCCGACTTCAATCTGCCTGAGCGCCTTGATGCCAGCTATGTTGGCGAAGACGGCGAGAAACACCGCCCGGTCATGCTGCACAGGGCCATCCTCGGCTCTTTCGAGCGTTTTCTGGGCATCCTTATCGAAAACTATTCAGGCGCATTCCCGATGTGGCTCGCGCCCACCCAGGTCGTCGTCGCAACAATCACATCAGAGGCAGATGAATACGCCAAGAAAGCCGTCGAACGCCTGCGGGCCGCCGGTCTTCGCGCTGAGATTGACACGCGCAACGAAAAGATCAATTACAAGGTCCGCGAACATTCGCTCCAGAAGGTGCCTGTGATCGCTGTTGTGGGGCAGCGCGAAGCGGAGGAAACAACTGTCGCCCTGAGACGTTTTGGGTCGAAGGGGCAGGAAGTCCTCGGTCTTGAAGAAGCGGCCGGAAAACTATCGGATGAAGCGACGCCGCCTGACATGGCACGGGCACGTCGGTAGAATACGGACGAGAGCATGAAAGAACGCCGCGGTTTCAGCTATGCCGCCGTGCTGACCGCGGCGTTTGTGCTGTGGATGCCGATTGCCCTGTTCGGCGGACAGGGCTTCTCCACCCTTCTCGCGCTGACTGCCATTCCTGCGTTGTTTTTTGTTCGCTACAAGTCGCTCAACACGCTTGTGGTCACTGTCCTTCTCCTGACCATCTGGTCTGCAATCTCGACCATATGGTCAGCCGAGAACGAAGCGATCATCTCCGGTGATCTGGGGGAAGGCAATTTCAGCATCGGCGCGGCAGGTCTGAGGATCATTCTCACCGCGCTAGCCGGAAGCCTCGTCATCGCCGCCACGCTCAGGATACGGCCCTCCACACAGATCACCCTGCCCTTCATACTGGCCATTCTCTGCCTTCATGCCCTGACGATGCTGGCAATCGGCCTGTTTCCCGAAACGGCTCTCGCCCTCTATGCGCCGACGAGTGACCCGGTCAAAGAGGCCCCGCAGAACATCCTGCGCAGCGCGAATTCTCTGTTTCTCGCATTACCGCTCCTGATGGGGGCACTGTGGCTGCTACGGCCTGCCTACCGGTATGTGGCCGTATTGATCGCGTTCCTGCTGGCCGGCCTGACATTCTATCTCGTCGGGTCGGACGTTGCCCTGTTCGGGCTGGTTGCCCTTGGCATCGGGATGACACTGGCTGCAATTTTCCAGCGTTACGGTTTCAGAATCCTGCTCGGCGGCGTTGCTGTCTGCATAATCACCGCACCTGTGGTCCTGAGCGCTGCTGCGCCGGTCGTCGTAAAGTCTGAGCTGCCATTATCATCGTCCTCGAAATCACGCGTCTTCGCCTGGTCATTGGCAACGCAGAAAGTCGCAGAACGCCCGATCACCGGTCACGGCATAGAAGCTTCCAAGGAATGGCGTGAAACATTCGCCGACGAGCCTGAACTCCTGAAGCTCATGGAGAAGAGCACCGACCTGAAAGACATCCCGTGGCAACAGTACCGCATCCTGCCCGGCCATCCGCACAATATGGGGCTGCAACTCTGGGCAGAAGCCGGGCTGGTTGGCGTCGTCATGGCGAGTATCGTGCTGGTCCTGCTCGCCTTCGCACTGCCGCCACCGGCCAGCCTCGGCGCTCCGGCTGCCATAGCCACTGGCGGGCTGATCGGCACCACCTTCTCGCTTTTCAGCCTGTCCTACAGCCTCTGGAATGAAGCGTTCTGGGCAAATGTCGCCCTGGTCGCTGCGGCCCTGATCCTGTTTGCCAAAGTCACACGACGGCAATGACGCACACTGCAGTTACCGCGATCACGGTCAGTTATCACACAGGCCCCGTCTTGCAGGAATGCCTGGCCGCGCTTGCTGCCTCTCCTGACATCTCGAAAATCGTGGTGGTCGATAATGGTAACCCGCCAGAGACGCAGACATGGCTGCGCGACTTCGCCAGCAGGAATGACATGGTGGAGCTTCTCGAACCCGGAAAGAATCTGGGGTTCGGCGCCGGAGTCAATCTCGGGGCGGCGCAGGCACAGGAGGGTCACCTGCTCCTTATCAACCCAGACGCAGTGATAGACGCCGGGGCGGTGCCAGAACTGGTCACGGCCCTGACGCCGCTTCAGCAGCCACGTATCGCTGGCGGGCGGATATATGACAGCGCCGGAAAAGAATGCCGCGGCACACGCCGGCGCACACTGACCCTGGCAAGGGCGCTGACGACATTCTGCGGATGGAATACATGGACGCTTGAGAACACGCCTGCGCCTGAAGGCCCTGTCAGCATGGACGCCGTATCGGGGGCACTGATGCTTACCGACACGGCAAGCTTCAGGCAGCTGGCAGGTTTCGACGAAGCCTATTTCCTGCATGTCGAGGATGTGGACCTTTGCAGGCGCGCCTGGGAAGCAGGCGGTCATATCCTTTACTGTCCGCAGGCTGGCGCCCTGCATTACGGAGCGACATCAAACGTATCGTCGCGCATTGTCGCGGCCCACAAGGCCGACAGCCTGTCATACTATTTCCAGAAGTTTTCCGGGAATGCGCTCAGCCGCTATCTCGTCAAGTACATGCTCGGCCCGTTCCTGAAACTGGTCCTGATGGCCCGCGCCCGTAACTGATCAGGGTTGGAAGTTGGACTGGCCGGGGATTTCCGCGCCGCTATTATTGCGCCGGACGATAGATGAGATACTGGGCGTAAACTCGCGCCAGTCATACTCTGTAAGCTTGAAGGCCCAGCCGGCGGCACGCTCATTGATCGTCTGGGCACGTCGGGCCCCCTCACCGGCCTCGATTGCTCTTAGCGTAACCCAGTAGCCATCAGGTTCCCGCCATGCACGCAGGTCGATTTCAAGGCCGTCATGGGTCTGCGTGATATGCCGGGCCAGCGCCTGAGTTGTCAGCTCGCTTGCCGGTTTGACGTCAATCGGTGACAGGCGCGAGACTGCCAGGGCAGGAGTGGATGCTGCGAGGCGGTTGCGAAGCTGGTCATTCTGATAGGGCGGCGCGGGGGAGAAACTTCGCGGGCCGCTTCCCGGCGCGCGCGCAAGGTAGAGCGACTGCCCGGTGGAATCTGTCATTCGCACTGCCGATATGGCGGATGCGTCGATGTCCACAATATCGAGGTCGAGCCAGGCCTCACGGGTATATAGGGGGGGTAACTCGCCATTCACCCTGAAAGCTGTGCTCCCACCCGGCTCTCGTGCGTAGAGCGTCTCATTGCGCCGCCCCGTGATGACGTCCGCCGTTTTCGCACCATTCGTGGCATAAATCTCGATCAGCACGCCGTTGCCGTCCTCCCTCGGGTCTCCAAGGCCAAGGTATGCCAAACGGTTCTCGTCCGATGTGCGGCGCTCCCCCCATGTCAGGGTTTCCAGCCCTTCAGCCAGAGTGGCAACCCTGTCTTCGCGCACCGGATAGCCACCCGTCTCCTCCATCACCCACTCTCCATCCCGGCGCTGGAGGGTGTAGCTCTCATCCGCCATGGTGAAACTTATGCGGCTGGTATCACTTCGCACTGCCGAGAAGTTCTTCAGGACAGGACTGCCGGTCCTCGGACTGTCAGTACCGGTGCCGCTCGCAAACAGGCTCATCAACAACAGCACGACCCACACCAAGACTGCCGTGATGGAGAGCCATTCAACCGTTCGCCGCCGGCTTATATCGAGCCTCCTGCTCATGCCGCACCTTTCCGGCGGCGGCGCCACCAGACAAGACAGCCGATCAGGCCAATCACGATGGCCCCGCCAAATATGTTGATGAATTTCAGCCAGGCCTCGAGAGAATCGATCTCATGGCGGAAGTCCCGTTCGATCGTTCGCAGACGCGTGCGTGTCTCAACGATTTCGGTCCGCAGTCTTGCAAGCTCTGCGCGTTCCTCCTCACTGAGATCGGCCTCGACATCGCCCTGAAAGAAACTGTCTGACGCCCCGGCCTGCTGTAACTCCTTCAGCCGGGACTCGGATTCCACAAGTCTGTCCTCCAGCCGGGCCTGCTCATCGAAATAGCGCGCCTGCGCTTCATCGCGCATGTCTTCAACGCGGCTCATGGGACGACGGCTGGAGGCACGAGCCCGCAGGCTGAGGAGGTTGGCGTCACCTGAAAGCACATCCAGCGCATTCATCAGGAAAGCGCCGTTATCTGCGAAAGCCGTGGCGGACTCGAGATTCACGTAAAGACCGTCATCCACCATGTCGGCATCCGACACGACAAGGATTTCTGCATCCCGTTCACTCGTCGTGATGTGGGGCGCAGCCTCGTTCACGGCCGCGCGCGCCAGCTCTGCCATGACCGGGTCCTCTGGCATTTCCGGCGCTGGCGCCCCATTCGGAAAAGCTGTCACGAGCGCGCCATGCACCCTTGCCGCCAGAGGGCGCGCGCCCTCGAGGGGCTCATAAAGTTCCAGCGTATCCTGTGCTGTCAGGTCGGTCACTGCACGATCAGACGGAATCCATGAAGGTGCCGGGCCAGTCTCGATAAGCACACGCTTGTCGATGGGCGATCCTTCTTCAAGGATGAGTGCGCCGGGCGCACCGAAGTTTACACTCCGGGAAAGGTCCGCCGTAATCATGCTGTTGCCTGGCATCAGGGCAGGCGTGGCGGACAGATACAGCGGGTGGCGGATAACGCTCGAACGTCCACCCGTCATGGATGACTGTATCGGCAGCGCGCTTTCAGTATCGGCCAGCGCCTCTTCCGATAGACTTATCCCCCATATGTCGGAAAACCGCCCAAGATCCGAACGTATCCGCCGTTCTGCAAGACCCGACGCATCGCGGCGCGAAGTCTTGGCCGCCGGATCGACAAGGATCACTGCACGACCGTTGCGCAGGATGAACTGATCCACCAGCCAGGCCTGCCAGTCGCTGAGTTCCGGCGGATGCACCATAAGCAGGACATCCATGTCCGCAGGCAGGGAGAAGAAATCTTCCTCGATCTGCGCCAGGTCGAAGTTCCTGGCCATCTCCTGCAGGAATGTGTAGCCGCCTTCGGTCCCGTCTCCTTTCATGCCTTCAAGCGTTGAAAGGACCCCCACCGTCGGGGGCTCAAGCCTGTCGAGACGGGCAATCATCCGGGTCAGGTCATATTCCAGCGTTTCTTCCTGCTCGGGCGCAAGGAACGGGATAACACGCTGGTCATCGACGGTATTTGTCCCGATCAGGCCAAAATACAGCGGGTCATCCCCGTCTGAATTGACGGCTGTGACGCCTGCCGCAAGCGCTTCGTCTTCCGCTTCGGAAAAGGGCTCTGGATCAATTTCACGGATCCGCAGGTTTGCTCCCGCGACAGCCTTGTAGCCATCCAGCAGCTCCCGCACACGGGTGGCATAGGCCCGAATGGCGGGAAACTCCTGGCCGATCCGCCGGGTATAAACAAATGTCAGCTCAACCGGTTCATCCAGGTCTTCGAGAACGGTGCGGGTCCCTTCAGACAGGGTGAAAAGACTGTTTTCGGTGAAGTCAAAGCGTACTGTACGCAGGAGAGGCTGAGCAATCAGGCTGGCGGCGACGAATATCGCCGCGACAAGCACGCTTGCCGTCAGAGTGAAGACACGCAGGCTCATCGCGCCGTACTCCTGCGCTGATTGACCCAGAGCACATTCAAGGCGAGCCAGAGGGCAATGACACCCAGAAAAAAGACCAGTGACCCGACTTCGAGTACACCACGTTCAGCGGTTTCAAAGTGCGTCAGAAAGGAAAATTGCGCGACCAGTTCACCAATGCCCGTCCCGAGGGCGCTGGAGACCGCTCCAAGGACCATGGGCCAGCCTGCCGCGGTAAACAGAAAGGCGGCGACAACCCCTATGACATAAGCCAGCACCTGGCTTGTCACCAGCGAAGACATCGCCGCGCCTATGGAAAGATAGGCCCCGGCCATGATGAAGCTCATCAGGTATGACAACAGGATTGCGGCATTGTCAGGCGTGCCGAGATAGTTGACCGTCAGCCACATCGGACATGTCAGCAGCAGGGCAAGCGCAGAAACCGTCCACGCGGCCAGCAGCTTTCCTGCGGCCAACCCGGTCACACTGACAGGCAGGGAGAGGAGTAACTCGGAAGTCCCTGCCGCGGTTTCATCCGACCAGAGCCGCATCGACAGCGCTGGCAGAAAAATCATGTAGAGCCAGGGGTGCCAGTAGAAGAAAGGCTGGAGATCGGCTGTACCGGTATCGAAGAAGCTGGATGCCTCCCAGGTGAAGAAGCCGATGAGCATAAGAAAGGTGGCTATAAAGACATAGGCGAGCGGCGTCGCAAAATAGGCGCGCAACTCACGGCCATAGCTCGCGCGGATACCGGTCAGCGTGTCCCTGGCCCATTGCTTCATGCGACATCTGCCTCTGCTGCACCGGCCACTGTGATGAACGTTTCTTCAAGGCCACCCGGCGACTGGGCTGCCAGACTCTCGGGGGTCCCATCTGCCACGACACGCCCCCGGTCGATGATAATGGCCCTGTTACACATGGCCGGAACCTCTTCCAGCGTGTGAGTCGAAATCAGGATGGCTTTCTCAGGGGCCATGCGTGCAATCAGCGCCCGCACAGCACGCTTCTGGATCGGATCTAGCCCGTCGGTCGGCTCATCCAGCACCAGTACGTCCGGGTCGTTGAGCAATGCCCCGGCCAGGCCGACACGGCGGCGATATCCCTTTGAAAGGGTCGCAATACGCCGGGAGGCGACATTGCCAATCCGGGCATCTGCGATCACGCGATCAATGGCCTGCCTGGCTGGCTTGCGAGGCATCCGGTACGCCCGCGCCATGAATTTGAGAAACTCGACCGGCGTCATATCGGCATAGAGAGGCGCCCCTTCCGGCAGGTAGCCGAGACGCCGCTGGGCTTCGCGGCGCTCCGTGATGATCGAATGGCCGGAAATCAGCACATCTCCATGATCCGGCTCCATCACTCCGGCGACCATACGCATCGTCGTCGACTTGCCGGCGCCATTGGGCCCAAGGAAGCCGAGCACCTCTCCTTTGTTGAGGCTGAATGCCGCCTTCTCGACAGCCATGTGCCCGTCAAAAGACTTTGTGAGTTGCTTCAGTTCGAGCATGCCCGGCCCCGGAGTTAGCAGGAATCAGATGACTAACCCCCTCCCTCCGGACTGGCCAGAGGGGGATTGCGCACAAATCACGCATACACCGCTGGATGACATCAATTTCATCCGGACGGCACGTAATGACATCGAAATTTAAAGGGGTGTCGGGTGAAGGTTATACAAGCGCCCCGGGGGGCTGGGGGGGCTGATGGGTCCGGGATGCCTGCTGGACACCATCACCCGACAATTGCAAAGTGGCCTCTATCGACGGCGCTCGCAAGGCGAGAATGAGGCAAAAACCTGTCCCTGGCATTAAAAATGCGACAGGAAGCAAAATATGAAGGAGCGTGATTTCCAGCCATGGGAAGCGTGACAAGACTGCAACCGGCCGAGCCCCCAAAAGTTGCCTTTCACAAGAGTGAAATGAGCAGGATTCTCAATATTTACGGCAGGATGGTTATGTCCGGCCAGGCCAAGGACTACGCCATTGGCATGTTCAGGGATCATGCTGTTTTCGCAATTTTCAGGCGTACGGCTGAAGCCCCCACCTGGCGAATCGAGAAAGTGCCTTCCCTGCGTAATCAGCAGGGAAGCTATGTCGTCTACGGCAGCCAGGACCAGATCCTGAAACGGGGCCATGACCTCGCCCAAGTCCTGAAAGTGTTCGAGACACGCCGTTTTGAAGTGGTCAGCAACACCTGACACGCGCGCACTTTGTGCGACTATTTCCCGGTCAGCCTCTGGAGCAGGCCCAGCACACCCTTGAACTTCATGCCACCCTCGCTCACCGCGAGGCAGATGCAGACACCGTCATCATCTGCGACGGGCTTGTGGGTGTAATCAGGCGTCTGCCGGCAAATCTGTCCGGGACCGTAAGTGCCAAACTCGTCTGAAAAGCCCCCACGCAAAACAAGTGTCAGCTCATCACCCCTATGACTATGCGTGGGCACGGACGCCCCGGGCTGTATCCTGTAGAGGTGAGCATGCGTTCTGCCCTGTCCGTTCAGATCGATCCGGCTTACCCCGGCCGTCATTCTCTGCCAGCCCTGATCTCCGCATGCTTCAAGCGCTCTCTCACGCAAGGGCTCAGGCAGGCCCAGCAACTCATCCAGAGCTGAACCAGCCGCTTCGGCGGCCTCCACCGAACGCTCTTCGGTTTCTTCATGCTCATCAATTGCCCGCAGGGCAGCCTCGAAAGCTGTTGGGGTCATGGGATCAATGTCTTCCTGTTCAAACATGACCCCTGCAATGGCCTCCGCAACATCAATGTCACGGCGCACATCATCGCGCATGGCCGCCTGTGTCTCGACCATCAGAGCATATGCCGGGCTCAATCGGCCCGCGGCATAAGCGCTGTAGAGTTCGGAGAAATATGATGGCTCGGCCTGTAACAACTTCAGATGCTCTTGTTTGACGTAAAAATCGTTCCTAATGCCGATATTGCTGCATTCTTGCAGGCGTCAAGGCTGGTACGCGCTTTGATTTGCAGCACCATCGTCAATCCAGCTTTATCCGGGTTCGCAGACGATCAAACGCCAGCCGGATACGGGACTTCACTGTGCCAAGCGGTAAATCGCGGGTTCTGGCGATTTCCGAATGAGACAAGCCCTCGTAGAATGCGGCCCTGAGAAGGTCGAGCTGTTCGGCAGGCAATGTATCGAGTTGCTCTCGTACATTGGCATCAATCTGGGTTCGGCTGAGACTCTCATCTGGAGGTGTTTCGGCCACCGGCTGCAACATTGGCTCCTCGGCTGACAGCTCTGGCCGTACCGCCTGACGGAACAGATCGATCTGGCGATTACGCGCAATACGGAAAATCCAGGTCGAGACCGATGCACGGGCCTCGTCAAACTGATCAGCCTTGCGCCATACCGTCAGCATCACGTCCTGAACGATTTCCTCGGCGCGGGCATCCTCTGCTCCCATTCGTTTCAGATAGCTCTTGAGACGCGGTGCATAGAACTCGAAAAGCTTCCCGAAGGATGCACGGCATTGTTCACCGGCGACCTTTCTCATGTACGCCGAGTGGGCTGCCCGTTCATTTCCGGCATTATCAATACTGGTCAATGTCACGGAAACTGTCACGTTCTGGGGCCATAAGTGTAAATTGCATTATCATCCTTTAATGCAACTTTCTTTGCTGCCGGAGGTTCCGATCACGGCTTTGTGTATGCCAAAATTCGGCCTTAACCTTCCGGCAGTTTACAGGCACTAAGGCCTTCTCAACATTCTTTGACCTGAAATATGCAAATGATCCGACAGACCATAACGATTTCCGCAGCTCTTGTTGCAGCAGCCACAATGACCGCAGAAGCCGCACCGACCGCCGTCGGTCGCTATGATGACTGGACCGTGTTCACCGAAACACTGAACGGTGAAACGCTCTGCTATGCGGCGACCGAAGCGACAGACAAGGCACCGAAAGCTGCAAGCCACGGGGATGTCTGGTTCTTCGTTTCAAACTGGAAATCCGGCAAGGCGAAAAGCCAGCCCAGCCTGAAGGTGGGCTATGACCTCCGGTCGGACCTGCCAGCGCGCGCCTCTATCGGCCGGTCTGGCTGGACGATGTATGGCGTAGGTCATGAGGCATTTGCCCAAGACCAGGATGACCAGCAGTTGGTCTCTGCCCTTCGCAGCGGGCATGAACTGCGTGTCGAGGCCGTCTCGGCACGTGACACGCAGGTCTCCTATCATTTCTCGCTGTCAGGCTCTGCCGACGCGATCGACAAGGCCTCGTCGATATGCCGCTGACGCCCTGCTACTCAAGCCGGAACAGCCTTCTTGACCTCAAGGCCAGAAAAACCTCCCTTGTCGCGCCAGGACTTGAGAAGGGCAAAATACTCCATCGAGCCACCGCCATAGAATGAGTTCTGGCGGGCCCGCGCAGCGATCTGCCCCTCATTGTTGTAATAACCTGGCGTACATTCGGCGAGGAACTTCTCCCGCATCATGGCCTTGTCGACGATGGTTTCGACCCAGGCATCCTGAGCCTCCTGAGTTGGCTCAAGACTGACCAGATCTTCTTCGAATGCACGCGAGAGGATGTGGGCAATATGCACCGCCTGCTCGCCCAGCTGGTGGGGATAGTTCGCGGTGAACGCCGCCTGCGCGCCCCCCATCACAAATACATTCGGAAAATCGCGGACCATCAGGCCATGCAGGCTGCGCACGCCGTCCTGCCATGCCTCCGACAGTGATCCATTACGCCCGTAAAGCTCATAGCCGGACCGGCGGGTATAGCTCGTGCCAACCTCGAAACCGGTCGCATAGATCAGGCAATCGAGCTCGTATTCGACACCATTGGCAACGACACCCTTCTCCGTGATCCGATCGACGCCCTGACCGTCTGTGTCGATGAGGCTGACATTGGGGCGATTGAACGTCTGTAGGTAGTCATCATGGAAGCAGGGCCGTTTGCAGAACTGGCGGTACCACGGCTTCAGCGCATCGGCGGTTGCCTTGTCCGCGATGACATCGTCAGCACGCGCCCGGATCGACTCCATCTTCTTGAAGTCTGCCAGCTCGCCGATCTCCTCTAGCTTCTGCGGCGTCATCTCCTCGCCATTCTGATCTTTCGCAATGAAGAGCAGGTTGCGGATAATGTCTGTCCAGCCGTCATTGACGAGGTCTTCGGCCTGGTAGCCGCCCGAGACAAGAATGTTGAAATTGTCCATCCGCTTCTGCTGCCAGCCCGGCTCCAGGCTTCTGGCCCACGCCGGATCGGTTGGCGTATTGGCCCGCACATCGATAGAGGATGGGGTGCGCTGGAAGACGAAGAGCTCTTTCGCACCTTCGCCCAGATGCGGCACAGACTGAACCGATGTCGCCCCGGTCCCGATGATGCCGACGCGCTTGTCGCCGAGCCTGTCGAGCCCGCCGGCAGGCCCGCCACCCGTATAGTCATAGTCCCAGCGGCTGGTGTGAAAGGTGTGGCCCCTGAAATCCTGGATACCGGGAATGCCCGGCAGTTTCGGGCGGTGTAGCGGGCCATTGGACATGATGACGAAGCGTGCCTTCATGGCATCGCCCTGATTTGTCTCCACCCGCCAGCGCTGTGCGTCCTCCTCCCAGTGCATGGCGGTGATCTCGGTCTGGAAGAGCGCGTCGTCATAAAGGTTGTAGTGACGGGCGATACGCTGGCTGTGCTCGAGAATTTCGGCGGCCTTCGAATACTTCTCGACCGGCATATAGCCGGTCTCTTCCAGGAGCGGCAGGTAGATATAGCTCTCGATGTCACACGCCGCGCCGGGATAGCGGTTCCAGTACCAGGTGCCACCGAAATCCCCGCCCTTCTCGATCATGCGGATGTTCTTCAGCCCGGCCTCGCGCGTGCGGGCCCCAGCCAGGAGACCTCCGAAACCACCGCCCACGACGATGACATCGACCTCATCTGTCAAAGGTGCGCGGTCGATAGCCTCATCGACATAGGGGTCCTCGACATAGTCCAAGAACTCGCCCTTTACCTCGACATACTGCTCATTGCCTTCGGTACGCAGCCGCTTATCACGTTCCGCACGATACTTTTCACGCAGCCTGTCAGGGTCGAATCCCAGTCCGGCCGTCATGTCATCCGCCATGTTTTCCTCCCTCGGCGCCAGTTGCCGGCGCTCTTGTCATCGAGACCGCAGTGCGCCTGTCCTGGATTCTTAGCTTTTACGCCAAGACGTGATATGTGCGCCCACGATGAAATATGATCTGGACCTCTCACGCCGCGTCAATGCAAGCGATTCCACGCCGAAGCGCCTCGCCGGGCTGTCCCTGCCTACGCTGAAAGCGGAGATGGAAGCCCTCGGCCTCGACCCGAAGAAGGCAGGGATGCGCGCAAAACAGCTGCGCCGCTGGATCCATCATGCCGGTGTACAGGACTTCGCCGCGATGACAGACATCGCCAAGGATTTGCGCACTGAACTTGCGGAGAAATTCACACTCGACCGGCCCGAGATCACCGAACACAAGGTCTCTGTCGACGGCACGCAGAAATGGCTAACGAAATTCCAGCCCGGTGTGGAGGGCGAAAGTGTCTTCATCCCGGATGTCGGGCGCGCCGGGGCGCTCTGTGTGTCCAGCCAGGTCGGCTGCACGCTGAACTGCACATTCTGTCATACCGGAACCCAGAAACTGGTGCGCAACCTGACCGCTCAGGAAATCGTCAACCAGGTGCTCATCGCCCGCGATGAACTGGAGGGCTGGCCCTCTTCGTCTGAAGACCGCAAGCTTACCAACATCGTCTTCATGGGCATGGGTGAACCGCTCTACAATCTCGACAATGTCGCCGAAGCCATCGACACCATTTCAGATGGCGACGGCATTTCACTCAGCCGCCGCCGGATCACCGTCTCGACGGCAGGCGTCGCCCCGAAAATCCCGGAACTGGGTGAGCGCACCGGCGCGATGCTCGCCATCTCGCTGCACGCCACACATGACGATTTGCGCAACGAGATCGTGCCGATCAACCGGAAGTACGACCTCAAGACGCTGTTCGAAGCGATCCGCGCCTATCCCGACCTCGGCAACTCCAAACGTGTGACATTCGAGTATGTCATGCTGAAAGGCGTGAATGACTCGCCGGCTGAGGCCCGCGACCTCGTCAAGCTGCTCAAGGGTGTGCCTGCCAAGATCAACCTTATCCCGTTCAACCCGTGGCCGGGCAGCCCGTATGAATGTTCCGACTGGGAAACGATCGAGACGTTTGCGGAGATTGTGAACCGGGCCGGCTATGCCTCGCCGATCCGCACGCCGCGTGGACGCGACATCTTTGCCGCCTGCGGTCAGCTGCGTTCCGAAAGCGTCAAGAAGTCAGCTGCCGAAAAGCGCCGCGAAGCGCTGGCGAATGAAGCGCAGGCCTAGGTTTCCGCTGAAGCTGCCCGAGTGTTCATGACATACAGGTCCTGAACAAGCCTGCGCACAAAAGCGATGTGACTGCGCAGGTGATACACTTCCTCTGTGTAGGAAAGCGGCACGTCCAGTTCGAGCACTTCCTGCTGAAGCTCCGAGAGTTCATCAAGGATCTGGTCACGCGCCTCGTCTGTTTTCGCATCACGGCCGCGCACCTCGAGTTCGCGCAGATCGGAATACCAGACATAGATCTTGCGCCGCACCCTCCAGCGATAGATCGGCGGGGCCACGCGAATAAGCGGGATCAACAACGTAATCAGCGGGATCAGGAAAACCCAGGCCCGCTCGAGGAAGTTGGCCACCTGGAAGGTGAAATAGTTACGCAGGAAGGACGGCCCTTTCTTCCAGTAACGCTCCGCTTCTCCGGAAAGCGGCATATCGGTCAGGGACCTGTCCGGAAACGAACCCGCCCGCGCAAAAGCCGAATTACCGGAATGAATGTTTTCAGAGGCCTCCAAAAGCAGGGACTGGATCGCCGGGTGAAGGTCCTTGCTCACAGCCAGTTGCGCGACCGAGGCAATGAGCGGGACATCCCCTGGTGGAACATCCTCTTCAAGGCTGACCACGCCACGATAGAGGGTCACTTCATCCAGCGCAGCCTGACGGCGCGACAGCGCCGGTGCACGCACAAATGGCAGGAGCTTTATGCTTCCATCTTCCAGGAGCGTGCGGATATAGGGCGCGTTTATCGAGGCGGAAAAGGCCGCGGCATCTATGTCGCCGGCTTGCAAAGCCTCAGCCGCAGCTGCACCGCTCTCAGGCGCCTGCGCCTCGTCCGGCCAGTTACCGCCCCATGCCTCCTGCAGGTCACGTGCAAGCGCACGTGTACCGGAACCTTCCGGACCGATGGCCAGCCGGACGCTGCTCAGCTCGCCAAATTCCGCCGCCGCCACATCGTCCCTGACAAAGACCCAGAAGGGTTCGTGAAACATGCCCGCCAGCGAACGAAGCTCATCCTTATGCTCCGGTCCGGCTAGCCCGCCCTGTACGAAACCCACCCCGGCTTCGCCGGACATAAGAAGATCGAGGTTCTCGATAGAACCGCGCGTCTCCAGGATTTCGACGTCGACACCATGATCGGCCAATGCATCCCGGTACTGCTCCGCGAGGGAATAATAGGCACCCCCAGTTCCACCTGATGCAAACGTGATCTTCGAGGGTGGGGCCGGATCGACCAAGGACAGGGCGAGCCATATACTGGCGATCGCAAGCAGGGTCAGCGGACCATAGACCTTCAGGGCATCTTTCATTCTCTTGTCCATACTGGCACCCGCCTCACCCGTATCTGTAGCCTGCAGGCCGGGCCGGCGTCGAGGGGGTAGGGAATTCATACGGTCTGACTGGATAAGAGGCAGCTTGACGCAATTGCAGGTTCGTAACCGCAATTGGAGTCGTTTTATGCTACTATCTTTCCTATATTAGCATCTCGAAACACTCACAGGACCGACGGATCAAGATATGAACACGCGTAATCTCGCTGTTTGGGGCCTCATCGCGGCACTCGTAGTTGCCATGATGATCGCCATGCAGGGCTCATCAGTCGCCGCAGGCTCGGAGAAGGTCGCCATTTCCGAGCTCATGACCATGGCCGAAGACGGTGAAATCAGTGAAGCGACGGTCACAAATGACCAAGTCACAGCAACCACGACAAGCGGCACAAGTGTGTACGCTGAAAAACTGCCGACCAACTACGAAATTTCCAACCGTCTCTCCGATCAAGGTGTTCTGGTCACTGAAGAAGCTAATACCGGCTTCAGTTTGGCCGGCCTCCTTCTCAACCTGTTGCCACTGATCCTGATCCTTGGTCTCTTCCTGTTCCTCATGCGCCAGATGCAAGGGGGCGGACAGGGCCGCGGCGCGATGAGCTTTGGCAAATCGCGCGCCCGAATGCTCACCGAGAAGAGCGGCCGCGTCACATTTGATGATGTCGCTGGTGTAGATGAAGCCAAGGAAGAGCTTCAGGAAGTTGTCGAGTTCCTGCGTGATCCGGCCCGCTTCCAGCGTCTCGGCGGCAAGATCCCCAAGGGCGCGCTGCTTGTCGGCCCGCCCGGCACGGGCAAGACCCTGATTGCGCGCGCCGTTGCAGGTGAGGCCGGCGTGCCTTTCTTCACGATTTCCGGCTCCGACTTCGTCGAGATGTTTGTCGGCGTTGGTGCCTCACGCGTGCGGGACATGTTCGAACAGGCCAAGCGTAATGCGCCCTGCATCATCTTCATCGACGAAATCGACGCGGTTGGCCGCTCACGCGGGGCCGGTCTTGGCGGCGGCAATGACGAACGCGAGCAGACGCTGAACCAGCTTCTCGTCGAGATGGACGGCTTTGAAGCCAATGACGGTATCATCATCATCGCCGCAACCAACCGTCCGGACGTGCTCGACCCGGCGCTCCTGCGTCCCGGACGGTTTGACCGTCAGGTCACCGTAAACAATCCCGACATTCTGGGCCGTGAGCGCATCCTCAAGGTGCATATGCGCAACGTTCCGCTCGCCAAGGACGTAAATCCGAAAGTGATCGCGCGGGGCACACCCGGCTTCTCAGGCGCCGATCTTGCCAACCTCGTCAATGAGGCCGCGCTGCTCGCAGCCCGGCGAGGCAAGCGTGTCGTCGCCATGGCGGAATTCGAGGACGCCAAGGACAAGGTGCTTATGGGGCCGGAAAAACGCTCCATGGTCATGTCCGACAAGGAACGCGAGCTCACAGCCTGGCACGAAGCCGGTCACGCCATCGTGGCCATGAATGTGCCTGTGGCCGACCCGGTTCACAAGGCGACGATCATTCCACGTGGCCGCGCCATGGGCATGGTCATGCAGCTGCCTGAAGACGACAAGATGTCGATGTCGAAGATCGAGATGACATCGCGCCTCGCCATCATGATGGGCGGCCGTGTCGCCGAGGAAGAAAAGTTTGGCATGGACAATGTCACGGCCGGTGCTGCCTCCGACATCCAGCAGGCCACCAAGCTGGCCCGTGCCATGGTTACGCGATGGGGCCTGTCCGACGAGATCGGCCCGGTCGACTATGCCGATGACCAGGGCGATGTGTTCCTTGGCCAGCAGCTCATGCAGTCATCGCACATTTCGGAAGACACCTCGAAACGTATTGAGGAAGAAGTCCGCAAACTGGTCCAGAAGGGCATGGATGATGCTCGCGACATCATGACCAAGCAGCGTGACAAGTGGGCTGCCGTGGCCGAAGGGCTTCTGGAGTATGAGACGCTGAGCGGCGAAGACATCCGCAACCTGCTGGATGGCAAGCCGCCGGAGCGTCCGGATGAACCCGATGAGCCGCAAGGCCCGGCCTCTGCGGTGCCGGTAACCGGAAAACGCCGCAAGGGCTTTGGTGGCAAGCCGGACGGAGACCCCAAACCCGCCTAGGTCTTGCTGTGAAACAGAAGGGGCGCCACCATTCAGGTTGCGCCCTTTTTTACTGCCAAAGCACGGATGCCCCATGATCGAGAAACGACCTGTCCCGAAAGGCCGCGTGCTTGTGATTGCCGGTTCCGATTCCGGCGGTGGCGCAGGTATCCAGGCCGACATCAAGGCCATCATGGCAATGGGCGGATATGCCATGACGGCCGTCACCGCCATCACCGTTCAGGACACGACAGGTGTGCACGACGTGCATCCTGTTCCGCTCGATACCGTACGCCAGCAGGTCGGCGCCTGCCTGAAGGACATCGGCGCCGACGCCATAAAGACTGGCATGCTGGCAACAGCAGAACTGGTCGAGCTGGCTGCCGAAGTTCTCGACATGCGCGCGCCCGATACACCCCGCATCATAGACCCTGTAATGGTCACCACCTCCGGTCACAGGCTGATAGACGAGCGCGCAGTCGAGGCGCTTTCTTCCCGTCTCCTGCCGGGGGCCTGGCTGCTGACGCCAAATGCACCGGAAGCCGAAGTGCTCACAGGCGAGACAGTCGACAGCGTCGATGGGCAGAAGCGCGCCGCAGAAGTCCTGCTTGAGAGGGGCGCGAAAGGTGTTCTGGTCAAGGGCGGCCATATACCCGGCCGCACCATCACTGATGTGCTGCACACAACGCACGGCGAATGGCTATTCGAAAGTGAGCGCATCGTGACGACCTCCACACATGGCACCGGCTGTACGCTCGCAAGTGCAATCGCCGCGCTCGTCGGTCAGGACATCTCCCTGAATGACGCGGTCGAAACAGCCAGGAACTATCTCAACGGCGCGATCAGGTCTGCCAAGGGGTTTGGCCAGGGTCATGGGCCTGTCCATCATGGCTGGCACATGGATCGCGGGGAAGCGTAACGCCGAAATGGACCGGCTGACTTCAATCCTGGGACACTATCACAGCTGGCTGGCCAAGCGCCGCACACGCCCTGCTGAAGTCATCAGCGGCCTGCACAAAGCACATCCGCTGCGCCTTGACCGCCAGGGCCTTAGCGAGCGTGGCTGGGATGACCTGCCACTCGACTGGATACCGGAAAACGGTGCCATTCACATGGGCGGTTATGGTGAAGAGCGGGCCATCTATGACACCCATGTCTTCGCCCCCGCCGGGGAAGAACCCCGTACCGTGCATCTGGGCCTCGATATCTTCGCGCCGGCGCAGACACCGGTCTTTGCGCCGCTCGACGGCACGGTTCATAGCCTCCAGCGAAACGACAATCCAAAGGATTACGGCCCGACCCTGATCCTCGAACATGCGATCAACCCGGAGCTGACCATTTATACCCTTTACGGTCATCTCGCGGCTGATGTTCTGGACGCGCTTCACGCAGGCAAAAACGTTACCGCCGGCCACCAGATTGCGGCCCTCGGTGCGCAGGACGTGAATGGTGGCTGGGCACCGCACCTGCACTTCCAGGTCATACTCGACCTGCAGGGCCGGACGGGGGATTATCCAGGCGTTGCAAAACGCAGCGACGCTGCCGACTGGCTGCAGCGATGTCCCGATCCCGGTGAGTTTTTCGGGCTTTCGCCTGCCTAGAACCGCCGAACCATATAGACGCCCAGGACGAGAAAGCCGATACCAAGCAGGCGCAGCGGGGTGGCCGGACGGACAGCCTGCCCAAAAGCGCCGAACTGGTCATACATGACAGCGGCTGTCAGCTGGCCCGCGATGACAGCACTCACCCATGCCGCAACACCAATCCGTGGAACAGCCGTCGCCGAACTCGTGACCATGACCGCCCCGATCAAACCGCCAACCCAGGCCCACCACGGTACGCTCATCGCCTGGCCATAGCTCGGTATGCGATGACCAAGAATGATGTTGAGCGCCAGCAGTGCCAGCCACCCGACGCTAAAGGAAATCAGGGCGGCGTGAATTGGCCCACCTATTCCGCCAGCCAGGCGGCCATTGATCGCGCCCTGGGCAGCAATCAGCGTTCCACAAATGAAGCCAAGCCCGACGAGAAGATTGCCAACCGGCATGCATATGCCTCCATGCGCTAAACATCGACTTAGAAAGTCTGGTTTGTGCTCACCCGTTTCAGCGGCTATTTGCAAGCCCTTCCTCAGGAGAAGTTCGAAATGACACGTGTGCCATTCTTCCAGATCGACGCTTTTGCAAGCCAGCCTTTCGAGGGCAACCCGGCCTGCGTCATGATGCTGGACGCCTTCCCGCCCGATGCAACCCTTCAGGCGATCGCGGCAGAAAACAATGTCTCCGAGACTGCCTTTATCGTGCCGGCTGGCGATGGCATCTGGGCGCTACGCTGGTTTACTCCGGCCATCGAAGTGCCGCTCTGCGGCCATGCCACTCTCGCCTCGGCGCATGTCCTTTTCAACGAGACAGGATTTGCGGGAGACGAGATCGTTTTCGAGACCGTGAAATCCGGTCAGCTTCGCGTGAACAAGCTCCCCGACGGGCGCTATGAGATGGATTTCCCGGCTCCGGAAGTGAGCCGTGTCGACATCACCGAAGACGTGGCAACCGCGCTGGGCGCATGGCCGCTGGAAGCCTGGGGTGGTCCGTTCTATGGAGCCGTCTTCGGGCATCCGGACGAAATCCATGCCCTGCAACCCGATCTCGACCTCCTAAAACGCCTCGGTGGCGGCAATGGCTGGGACAGAGGCAATTTCGGCTGCCTCGCGCGCGGCGGAAATGGCGTCGATGTCACCAGCCGCTTCTTTGCGCCGGGCAGCGGCATTCCCGAAGACCCGGCGACAGGTAGCTGGCATTGCATGGTCGCGGCAATCATGGGGCCGCGCCTTAAACAGCCGCTGGACTGCTATCAGGCCTATCCCGGGCGTGGCGCGCATATCGGCGTGGAGCTCGCTGGCAACCGGGTGAAGCTACGCGGACAGGCGGTGACGGTCATCGAAGGCCAGTTCTCGCTCTAGCGAAGGCCCAGCCGCCGCGAGCATGACAGTGGCAAGCTCAAAAGGGTCTGTCGCCGTTTACCGTTACCCGCCGCATATGACGGCGATGGCCCTGATAATCATTAAGCGCATAGTGCCAGGTGCAACGATTATCCCAGAATGCCACCGACCCGGCTTCCCAGCGGAAGCGGCAGGTAAACTGTTCCTGGCGTGAGTGCTCGAACAGGAGATTGAGCAGCGGGCGGCTTTCACGCTTCGTCCAGCCCTTGAAGCGCAGGGTGAAGGCCGGGTTCACGTAAAGCCCCTTCTTGCCAGTCTCGGGATGCGTGCGGACAACGGGGTGTTCAAATTCCGGCGCATCGCCCGCTTCGCGGGTCTGCATGGACTGCCGGTTCATCGCCGATTGGCCTTTCGGCCCATACTCCCGCCCTGCAGAATGGATAGCCGTAAGCCCCTGTAGTGTCTCTTTCAGGCCATCGGAGAGGGCTTCATACGCCGCGATCTGGTTCGCAAACAGCGTATCGCCGCCATAGGGCGGAACTTCCAGCGCATGCAGGATCGAGCCGATCGCAGGCTTCTCCAGGAACGACATATCGGTGTGCCAGCCACCGCCGAAATTGGTCTTTTCTTCCGGCTCCTTGATGATCTCCATGATCTCAGGATGGCCTTCCATGCCGCTGACATAGGGGTGGATGTTAAGTGTGCCGAAGCGGCGGCCAAAAGCCTTGTGACGGTCCGGGGTAAGGTCATGCTGGTCGCGGAAAAAGATGACATGGTGATCGAGAAAGGCCTGGTGGACCGCATCGAAGGCTTCGTTCGACAGCTCCTCGGCGAGGTTCACGCCCTCAATCTCCGCGCCCAGCGCACCTGCCACCGGCTTTATGTTCACTGTCGCCATATCGTCCTCCCGGTCTGGCTGTCATTCATGCAGCCTTGAGAGTAGTCTACCCCACACGCCCGGCGCGTGAAAGATCACACAGGGGCACGTCGCCGGGCCTGCCTTTGGGACAGCCACACGCCCGCCAGGATGAGAAGAAAGGCGGCCAGTGCATTCCAGCGATGGGTCTCCCCGAAAGCATAATAGCCGATCACCGCCGACATGACCGGGATGACATAGCCTGTCAGCGCCACGAAAGTCGCACTCGTCCGCGCGACCAAGTACATCAGGATGATACCGGCTGCACCGGTCGAGACAGCACCCAGCCCGACAACTGAGGCCATGTTCGCTGCGTCCGGCTGCACCTGCGTCCAGTCTGTCATCGCAAGCATTGGCAGGGACACAATCGCCGCCACTGCCAGGAAACCCACCGGCAGAACGGTCGGGGCCATGCGCGGGGCCTGCCGCGCGATAATGCTGTTGACTGCATAGCAGAATGCTCCTGTCAGCACGAGGAGCTGGGCGACGAGATCGGCATTGCCAAGACCTTGCAGGGCATCTGGCCCAAGCAACAGGGCCACCCCGGCAAAACCGGTCACCAGACCTGCGACCTTGTAGCCTGTAATGCGCTCATCTGCGAACCGGAAATGGGCGAGCCCGGCGGTGAACAGCGGCGCACCAGAGATAAGAAGGGCAGCCAGCGATGAGTCGATGGTCTTCTGCCCCACCGTAATCACATAGAAAGGCATGGCCGTTCCGATCGTCCCGATCCCCAATATGGCAAGCCATGACGAACGATCGGAGAAAGGCGGCAGACGCTCACCACGCACCAGCATGACGCCCCAGAGGATGATAGCCGCAGAGATGAGCCGGCCGGGTATAATGACGCTCGCCGGGAGCCCGCCAACGGCGATCTTGGTCATTGCAAAGGCACTCGCCCAGCAAAAGGACAGCAGGAGGAACAGGCCCCAATCGGCGGCAGAACGGCGTGTCGTCATCTTCGGGGCAGGTCCTTACAGGCGCAGTCTCTGTTTCGAGATTGCAGCCCGGACAGTCCACGGCAAGGCCCTGCGTAAACAGAACGTCATAAACAAACACTTTGATGCAGCGCAAAAATCTGGCATAGGGGCCGTGGGCCAGGCGCCCCCAACGGTGCCCAGCCTATCTGTAAGGATAGGAGGAAAACAGATGACTACCCACGCAAAGCCGGACGTACGTCCGGATTGTCCGCACTTCTCGTCCGGACCCACAGCAAAACGTCCGGGCTTTTCACTCGCAAAACTCGAATCTGCCGCGCTTGGCCGGTCCCACCGGTCGAAAGACGCGAAGGCAAAGCTCAAGGACGCAATCGAGCGCACCAAGCAGGTTCTCGACCTGCCTGAGGGCTACCGCGTTGCCATTGTGCCTGCATCCGATACAGGCGCTGTCGAAATGTGCATGTGGTCGATGCTCGGCTGCCGGCCGGTCGATGTATTCGCCTGGGAAAGCTTCGGCATGGGCTGGGTTACAGACGCCCAGAAACAGCTGAAACTCGACGATTGCGAACTTTATGTCGGTGACTATGGCGTCCTGCCGGACTTCAACAAGGCACGCGATGATGCCGATATCGTCTTCACCTGGAACGGCACCACCTCCGGCGTGCGCGTCGATGACCATAGCTGGATAAAGCCGAACCCGGACCGGGTCGTGATCTGCGACGCGACCTCGGCAATCTTCGCCCAGGACATCCCGTTCGAGAAGCTCGATGTCATCACCTATAGCTGGCAGAAAGTGCTCGGCGGAGAAGCTGCCCACGGTATGCTGATCCTGTCGCCGAACGCCGTGAAGCGTCTGGAAAGCCACACGCCTGCATGGCCCGTGCCGAAGGTGTTCCGCATGACCAAGGGCGGCAAGCTGAATGAAGGCATCTTTGAAGGCTCGACCATCAACACCCCTTCCATGCTATGCGTCGAAGACTATCTCCAGGCGCTTGACTGGGTTGAAAGCCTCGGCGGACCGAAAGGCCTCAAGGCGCGTTCCGACAAGAGCCTGAAAATCCTGGAAGACTGGGAAGCCAAAACAGACTGGATCGAGTTCCTCTGCGCGGATCCGAAGGTTCGCTCGAACACGGGCGTGTGCTTCACGATTGCCGATGAACGTGTGAAGTCCCTCGACACCGATGCACAGGAAGCCTTCGTGAAGAAGATCGTCTCCCTGCTGGAATCAGAAGACGTCGCCTACGACTTCAACTCATACCGTGATGCGCCTCCGGGCCTTCGCATCTGGGTTGGCGCAACGGTCGAACCTTCCGATGTCGAGAAGCTGCTTCCGTGGCTCGACTGGGCCTTCGAGACCGTCGCCGCAGACCTTTAGGCGATACACCCTTCGACATTCGTAATTTATCTTACTGGCAGTCCAATTCCCGCTGGAGGAATTCAACATGACCAAAGTCCTTATTGCTGACAATCTCAGCCCCGCCGCCGTCGAGATCTTCAAGAATCGCGGCATCGAAACCGAAACTCGTGTCGGCCTTTCCAAGGAAGAGCTGATCGAAATCATTCCGGAGTTTGATGGCCTCGCGGTGCGTTCGGCCTGCAAGCCCGACGCCGACGTCATCGAAGCAGCAACGAACCTGAAAGTCATAGGTCGCGCCGGGATCGGCGTCGACAATATCGACATAAAAGCCGCCACCGCGAAAGGCATCGTGGTGATGAACACCCCGTTCGGCAACGCCGTCACCACTGCCGAGCACGCCATCGCCATGATGTTCGCCGCCGCCCGGCAGATCCCGGCCGCCGATGCCGGTACACAGGCTGGCAACTGGCCGAAGAAGAGCTTCGTCGGCACAGAATTGTCCTACAAGACGCTCGGCCTCATCGGGTGCGGCAATATCGGGGCCCGTGTCGCCGAGCGCGCCAAGGGACTGACGATGAAAGTCGTCGCCTATGACCCGTTCCTGACAGAAGAGCGTGCCGTGGAACTGGGCGTCGAAAAAGTCGATCTCGACACGCTGCTGGCGCGTGCCGACATGATCACGCTGCACACACCGCTGACCGACCAGACACGTAACATCCTGTCCAAGGAGGCTCTCTCGAAAACCAAGAAGGGCCTTATCCTGGTCAACTGTGCACGCGGCGGCCTGGTCGATGAGGCTGCTGTGCGCGAACTGCTCGACTCCGGTCATATCGGTGCGGCGGCATTCGACGTTTTCGTGGATGAGCCTGCCAAGGACAATGTCCTGTTCGGGGCCCCGAACTTCGTGGCCACGCCACACCTTGGTGCCGCCACCGTGGAGGCACAGGAAAACGTCGCCCTGCAGGTCGCCGAACAAATGAGCGACTTCCTGCTGACAGGTGCCGTCACGAACGCGCTCAACATGCCGTCTGTGACCGCCGACGAGGCCCCGCGCCTCAAGCCCTATATCGACCTGGCCGAAAAGCTCGGGCAATTCGCCGGACAGATTTCAGACCACGGTTTCGAGGAAGTCATCATCGAGTATGAGGGTGAGGTTTCCGAGATCAATCGCAAACCCGTTACGGCTGCCGCGCTTGCTGGTGTCCTGCGCGCCTCACGCGGTGATGTCAACATGGTCTCCGCGCCTGCTGTCCTGCACGATTCAGGTGTGAAATTCTCTGAGACCGTGACCGAAGACAGCCCAGTTTATGACAGCCTGATCCGTATCAAGGTACGTGTTCCCAAGACGGCCAATTCGGACGAAACGGGCTGGCGCTCGATCGCCGGGACCGTCTCGGCCGGTCGCCCGCGCGTTGTCGAGGTCAAGGACATGCCGCTTGAAGGCGACTTCTCCCCGGTGGTCCTTTACGTCAACAATATCGACAAACCTGGCTTCATCGGGTCTCTCGGCGCCATGCTGGGTGAGGCCAATGTGAATATCGCCACTTTCCATCTGGGCCGCCAGTCCGTCGGCGGCGAGGCGATCGCCCTCATCGGGATCGATGCCGAGCCGGACCCGGAGGTGACGCAGAAGATCGATGCCCTGCCGCATGTGCGCTACGCCAAGGTATTGCACTTCTAGGCTCGATATTCTGCGATAATCGCCAGACACATGACAGGCCCGCTCCGGGAAAACCGGAGCGGGCTTTTTTCATGCCGGGCAAGTCCGTTTTGGCCCGCTAAAGGTTGCGGGAAAGACATAATGCCCTGATTTTTCTTGCCTGCCCCGGCCGAAGTCCTTGACCTTCAGCCTCTCCGGGCCTTTCTGGGCAGGTTGTTGTTTCTAAAGGTCCTGTCATGAATCGTTTTCTTGCCACCGCATCTCTGACGTTTGCTTTCCTTGCTGTCGCGCCGGGCGCTCATGCGCAACTTGTCGAAGAGGCCCGGCTTGGCATCATGCAGCACAATATCTGCGTCATCGACTGCAAGAACGCCGACAAGGAAGACGGGCCGACAGTGGAAGGCGAGCTTGTTTTCGCTTCGCCAGACTTCTTCCGCTATATCCTGAGCCCGCGCCCCTATGCGCTCGCCTCTATCAACACGGCAGGCGATACGAGTTATGGCGCCATTGGCCTCGTTTGGAACTGGGACTTCGCCCGGAACTGGTCTCTCGAGCCGAGTCTTGGTTATGCGATCCATGACGGAGCGGTTGCCAGCCCGTTCCCCCAAGGCAGCCCCGAGAGCAATGCCTTCTCCCAGGAAAATGTGCTTTACGGCTCTGAGGACCTGTTTCGCACAGGCCTCGCCGTCAACCGGGATATCGGTGAAAACTGGGGGCTTCAGCTCCAGTATGAGCACCTCTCTCATGGCCAGATTCTCGGCGATGGACGCAATCAGGGGGTCGATAGCATCGGGCTTCGCGCCTATTGGGAATTCGGCGGCTGATCCTTACCCGCGGTCACGCTTGCATTAAGCGGCTATCAGACGAATCCTGCCTGAAATACAAACAGGGAGGTTCGCATGGCGCAGAAGCATGCCATCATCATCGGTGCCGGGCTCGGCGGCCTGACCGCAGCCATCAAGCTCCAGGAAGCAGGCCATACCTTCGAGCTGCTCGACCGCAACCCGAAAGTCGGCGGCACCTGGTACGAGAACACCTATCCCGGTGTTGCCTGTGACGTGCCAGTGGCACTGTACCAGCTATCCTTCGCCCAGAGCATCAACTGGACGCGCGCCTATCCGCAGGGCCCGGAGATCCAAGCTTATGCCGAGGAGATCGCAGACCGCTACCAGCTTCGTCCGCACATGCATATGAATGACGCAGCCGTGTCAGCGGAGTGGGACGAGAAAAGCAAGACATGGACGGTGAAAACCGAAGGCGGCAAGACCTTCAAGGGAGATGTCCTTGTGGGCGCGCTTGGCCAGCTCAACCGTCCCAGCTGGCCAGACATTGAAGGACTGGAAAGCTTCCGGGGCGACAAGATGCATTCGGCCCGCTGGGATCACTCGGTGTCACTCGAAGGCAAAAGGGTCGGTGTGGTCGGCTCTGCGGCAAGTGCCGTGCAGGTCATCCCCGAAGTCGCGAAAATCGCCTCTCATCTGACGGTTTTCCAGCGCACACCCAACTGGGTGACACCCCGCCGGGATGTGCCAATAACTCCGCAGGAACAGGCCCTGATGTTCACTGAGCCCGAGACGGCCATGGACCTTGGACAACGCAACCGACAGCTCATTTACGACAATGCCGACCATTTCTTCTGGAAGGTCTTTGAATGGACAGAAGCGGGCCGCGAAGCCTACACGACCATCGCAACCAACCATCTCAACGAGCAGGTCAAGGACCCCGAACTTCGTAAGAAACTGACCCCGGATTATCCAGTCGGTTGCCGGCGCATCCTGATATCTGACGATTACTTCCCGGCCCTTGAGCGCGATAATGTGGAACTTGTCACGGAGGGCGTCGTCAGTGTCAATGAAACCGGCGCCACCACCAGCGACGGTATGCACCGCGACTTCGATGTCCTCATTTTCGCGACCGGGTTCGAGACAACCGGCTGGAACTGGTCGGTGGATGTAAAGGGTTTGAAGGGCAAGCACCTCAACGAGGAATGGGCCGATCACCCCGAGGCCTATGCCGGGATCACGGTCGCCGACTTCCCCAACCTGTTCATCCTCTACGGGCCGAACACCAATCTTGGCCATAACTCCATCACCTTCATGCTGGAGCGTCAGGTCGAGTATATGGTGAAAGCCTTGCTGACGCTGGACGAGAAGTCAGCTGATGCCATGATGCCCAAGAAATCTGCGCAGGATCGCTGGAACAACGAGATCCAGGCCCAGCTCCAGAAGACAGTCTGGGCCGACCCGGCGTGTAATTCCTGGTACAAGACTGAGGACGGCCTGATCACGCAGAACTGGTCCTCACATACACGCGATTATGCAAAGGCTGTCGCGGAGGTGAAGGCCGACGACTACGAACTCGCCTGACCTTAAGGCATCCGGGGCATCTCGCCTCTTGCAATTCGCCGGTAAACCCTGTCAGTGACGCACGGGTTTTCAAGGAGTATTGTCTGATGGCAGGTGTGGTCGTTGTCGGCGCCCAGTGGGGCGATGAGGGCAAAGGCAAGATTGTGGACTGGCTGTCCAGCCGGGCCGATACGGTCGTGCGTTTCCAGGGTGGCCACAATGCCGGGCACACGCTGGTGATCGGTGACAAGACCTTCAAACTGAACCTGCTTCCGTCCGGCGTGGTTCGCGGCGGCAAGCTCTCAGTCATCGGCAATGGCGTCGTCGTCGACCCCTGGCAGCTACTGTCAGAAATCGAAGGCATGGCAAAGGAAGGCGTCGAGCTTGGCCCTGATGACCTGGTCCTGGCTGACAATGCCTGCCTTATCCTGCCCTGGCACAAGGACATTGATGCTGCCCGCGAAGCCGCACTCGGCGACTCCAAGATCGGCACGACCAAGCGTGGCATTGGCCCGGCCTATGAAGACCGCGCCGGGCGCCGGGCCATTCGTGTGGCCGACCTGGCCGACCCTGCCGCGATCGACCTGAAGCTGGAACGCCTGCTGGCCCATCACCGGCCCCTTCGCGCCGGCCTCGACATTCCGGAGCCGGATGGCGAGAAGCTCAAGGCCGATCTCCTCGCCCTTGCCCCGAAAATCCTGCCCTTCGCCAAACCTGTCTGGAAGCTCCTCAACGAGCAGGTCAAACTCGACCGCCGGATCCTGTTCGAAGGTGCGCAAGGCGTCATGCTCGATGTCGATCACGGCACCTATCCCTTCGTCACCTCGTCCAACGTTGTCGCTGGCAACGCCTCGGCTGGTGCTGGCGTGGGCCCAAGCGCCATCTCCTATGTCCTCGGGCTCGCCAAGGCCTATACGACGCGCGTGGGCTCCGGCCCCTTTCCTACCGAGCAGGACAATGAGATCGGCGAGCGGCTTGGCACCGCCGGCCACGAGTTCGGCACGGTCACGGGACGCGCACGCCGCTGCGGCTGGTTCGACAGCGTTATGGTCCGCCAGGCTTGTGCAACATCAGGCGTCAGCGGACTCGCGCTCACAAAGCTCGACGTGCTCGACGGATTCGAAGAGATCAAGGTTTGCGTCGGTTATCGCCTGAACGGCAAGGAGATCGACTATTTCCCGGCCGGACTGACGGATCAGGATGCGGTCGAGCCGGTCTATGAAACCATGCCCGGCTGGAAGGACTCGACAAAAGGCGCACGGAGCTGGGCTGACCTGCCCGCCGAAGCGGTGAAGTATGTCCGCCGCCTGGAAGAGCTGGTGGGCAAGCCCTGCGCGCTGGTCTCGACCTCGCCGGAACGCGAAGACGTCATCCTGATGCGGGACCCGTTCGAGCGCGGCTAGACCTGTTGACGGGCTTCGAAAATGCGGCTGAGTGCAAGCGCGCCGGCCGTGGCAACATTCACGCTATCGAAGTCCGGCGCCATCGGAATGCGCACGGGCTTCGCCCCGCCAATCAGCGTGTCCGGCAGGCCCGGCCCTTCCGCGCCCAGAAGAACAGCGACCCGGCCACTGACGGGCATTTGCGAAATCGGTGTCGCATCGGCGCGCGGCGTCATTGCCCAGACCTGGTAGCCTGCGTCTTTCAGCGCTGCGTTATGGTCTGCACCTGTCCCGCCATGATGAAATGGCAGCCAGAGTGCACTTCCTGCTGAAACACGGATGGATTTACGATAGAGCGGGTCACAGCTCTGCTGATCGAGCAGGACGCCACCGACACCGAAAGCCGCCGCATTCCTGAAAGCGGCACCGACATTGTCATGGTTGGAGATGCCGTTCAGGACCAGCAGCGTCTCGGCCCCCGTAACCTCTTCCAGTCCGAGCGGACTGCCCTTTCGGGCACAGGCCAGCACGCCGCGATGGATGGGAAAGCCAGCAACCTTGTCCATCACCGTCTGCGGCGCGACATAGACCGGAACATTTTCCGGCAGCTTCTCCAGCGTACTCCTGAGGGGTTCAAGCCGCGACTCGCCTATGAAAACGCTCTCGATGGCAAAACGAGAGCGCTCGGCGAGTATGCCAAGCGTCACCTTGCCCTCGACTATGAACCGGCCATCCTCACGCCCTGTCAGGTCGCGCTCTCGAATGGAAATGTAGGGCGCAAGACGCGGGTCACTTGCCTGCGTAACAGCAACAGGTCTCATGCAGGATGGCAGACCGGACAGGCTTAAGCCCCGACCGGCAGCCCCTGCTCTTTCGCCATCCGCTTCATGGCCTTCTGGATTTTCTCGAAAGCACGTACTTCGATCTGGCGGATGCGCTCACGCGAGACGTTGTAAACCTCGGAAAGCTCTTCCAGCGTTTTCGGTTCATCCGTCAGTCGGCGTTCCTGCAGGATATGCTGTTCACGTTCTGAAAGATCACCCATGGCATCCTGCAGGAGCTCCATGCGTGAATCGAACTCCTGACGATTGGCATAGGTCTCGGCCTGGCCAGGCTCGTCATCGGTGAGCCAGTCCTGCCACTCCATGTCGCCCTCGACACCCATCGGCGCGTTAAGCGAAGCATCTGAACCGCTCATCCGGCCATTCATGCTGAGGACGTCTTTTTCAGACACGTTCAGACGCTCAGCAATCTCGCTGACCTGTTCAGGATTGAGATCACCCGTTTCCAGCGCGCGGATTTCACCCTTGATGCGGCGCAGGTTGAAGAACAGCTTCTTCTGCGCGGCTGTCGTGCCGAGTTTAACAAGGCTCCATGAACGCAGGATATATTCCTGGATCGCAGCACGGATCCACCACATGGCATAGGTTGCCAGGCGAAACCCCTTGTCTGGATCGAATTTCTTGACGGCCTGCATGAGGCCGACATTCCCTTCGGAAATGACCTCCGCCATTGGCAGGCCATAGCCGCGATAGCCCATCGCGATTTTTGCTACGAGACGAAGGTGGGATGTCACCATTTGCTCGGCCGCTTCCGTGTCTTCATGCTCCTGCCAGCTTTTGGCGAGCATAAACTCTTCCTGCTTCTCAAGCATGGGAAACTTGCGGATCTCCGTGAGATACCGGCTGAGGCCCTGCTCGGGGCTGAGGGTAATTGATGTGGTCTTGACCATCGACATTATCTCCCTGTCTACAGAGACTGACCCGTAAGAGACGGCATCAGTTCCGTATCGGATATGGAAAAAGCTTATAGCCCCGCTCGGCGGCGGCGTCTTTCCCCGTTTTGCGCATCTGAATTATCACGCAGATGCATAAATGGGTGTAATCGCGGCCGAATAAAGGCCCTGAGAAGGGGGTGCGTCAAAAACTGTCAGCTTATCAGCGCTTGCGGCGAGGCGGCGCACCTGAACACGCATGACTTCTGCCCGCGAACCCTCTAGACAGGGGTTTTACTAACAAGGATTTCTCATGGCCAACATACTGACCATCGGTTTCTACATCGCGCTTGCCGGCCTGATTGTCATCCTTGGCCTGGGGCTGTTCAACCTCACCCGGACGGACCCGGATCAGGCGAGCCGCTCGAACAAGCTGATGCGTATGAGGGTTCTCGTTCAGGCGATCGCAATCCTGATACTT
Source organism: Henriciella sp. (assembly GCF_029936995.1). GTDB lineage: Bacteria > Pseudomonadota > Alphaproteobacteria > Caulobacterales > Hyphomonadaceae > Henriciella. Next base: position 388,089 of record NZ_JAPYRE010000002.1, on the reverse strand, counting down.
TGTGCCCTTGGTTTCGTTCTCGGCGCATTTGGCGGATAGACAGAAGTCCTGTAGGGGCACCCGATGGTAAAGCTGGACAAGATCTATACTCGCACCGGTGACCGCGGGAAAACGCGCCTGTCGACCGGCGAACCTGCCGACAAGTGGCATCCCCGTGTCACTGCCTATGGCACTGTGGATGAGGTGAATGCGGCTCTCGGCATCGCTGCGCTTGAAGCGGAAGGCGAGCAGGCTGACGCCATTCACCGCATCCAGAACGACCTGTTCGACCTTGGCGCAGACCTCGCAACGCCAGATCGCGGCAAGGAGCTGGGCTGGGAACCGCTGCGGATCGTCAAGACACAGGTCACGCGGCTGGAAACCGAGATCGATGCCATGAATGCGGATATCGCCCCCCTGGACAGCTTCATCCTGCCGGGCGGCTCGCGCCTTGCGGCTCATCTACACGTTGCCCGCACGATCTGCCGCCGCGCCGAACGTGATGTGGCCAGACTTGCCGCCGCAGAGGACGAGGAGGTAAGCCCGGAAGCACTCGCTTATATCAACCGCCTGTCCGACTGGCTGTTCGTGGCGTCGCGCGCCGCCAACGGGAATGGCACACGTGACGTGAAATGGGTTCCGGGCAAGAACCGGTAAGTCGTGCATCATGGCAGAACAGTCCGCACTGCGCTTTCTTGGCAGCTGGAAACTCGATCCGGCCTCCAGCAAATACCAGCAGGGAGACGCCCCCCTCTCCGGCACCTATGCGATCTCCGCAGAGGGAGAAACGCTCGTCTTCGACATGGCGTGGCAGGACGCGAGCGGTCAGGATCAGACAGCCCGGTTCAGCGGCAAGCCCGATGGCGTGGCCGCGCCGTTCCCGAATACAGACCTGATTGACCGCATCGCCATCAAGGCCGAGAGCAACTCCGAAATCGCCATAGCCGCCTATCTCGGCGATGAGATGCTGATGCGTACCAGCCATATCCTGATCGACGAGCAGACAATGCGGGTGGTTCAGACGGTCTACCTGCCAGATGGCACGTCACCATCCAACCGGTCAGTCTATTACCGCAGGGGTCCAGGCGAAATCCCATCCTAGGCTCTCACACAAGCCCCTTGAGATTTCCCGCTCATCCGGGCAAGTCATGAAGCCATGACAGATACAAACACACCCCCTGACCGCCTGAGCCTCGATCCGCGCAGCCCGCATTATGATGAAGCCCTCATCTCCCGCGGGGTCGGCGTGCGCTTCAAGGGCGAGGAACGCACCAATGTCGTTGAATACTGCCTTTCGGAAAGCTGGATCAAGGTAGCCGCAGGCAAGTCGCTCGACCGAAAGGGCAATCCGCTGACCCTCAAACTCAAGGGCCCGGTCGAGGTCTGGTTCGAGGATGTCGACAACCAGGGCGAGTAGGCATTTTCCCTGCTCTGCACGATAGCAGACTATCGCGACGAATTGACCTTTACGTTAGCGACAAGCTTGATTGTTGCCCGCTTGGTCTTTAGGTGATCGCGAGACTTCAGGATCATCAAATATGGGAGCTAGCCTATGAAGGTGCTCGTGCCCGTTAAACGGGTCATCGATTATAATGTGAAAGTCCGCGTCAAGTCGGACCAGACCGGTGTGGATCTTGCCAACGTCAAGATGTCGATGAACCCCTTCGACGAGATCGCTGTCGAAGAGGCTGTCCGTCTCAAGGAGTCGGGCGCCGCAGAGGAAGTCATCGTCGTCTCGATCGGCCCGCAGCAGGCGCAGGAAACCCTGCGCACCGCGCTCGCCATGGGCGCTGACCGCGGCATCCTGGTCAAGACCGATGACACTGCCGAACCGCTGGCCGTCGCCAAAATTCTCAAGGGCGTCGTCGAGGAAGAAAGCCCCGATCTTGTCGTGCTCGGCAAGCAGGCGATTGACGACGATTCCAACCAGACCGGCCAGATGCTGGCTGCCCTGCTTGACTGGCCGCAAGGCACATTCGCCTCCGAACTCTCCATCGAGGACGGCAAGGTGACCGTGACGCGCGAAATCGATGGCGGCCTCCAGACACTGGCACTGGAAAGCCCGGCAATCATCACCACCGACCTTCGCCTGAACGAGCCGCGCTATGCGTCGCTGCCAAACATCATGAAGGCGAAGAAGAAGCCAATCGACGAGAAGTCCCCTGATGATTTCGGTGTCGACATGGCCAACCGCCTGAGCGTTGTTAAAGTCACCGAGCCGCCGGAGCGTGAAGCTGGTGAAAAAGTTGAGGACGTTTCCGAACTGGTTTCGAAACTCAAGACGAAAGGAGCCCTCTAATGGCTGTTCTGGTACTTGCCGATCACGATAATGAGGCGCTCTTCGACGCGACCCACAAAACCGTCACCGCAGCCAAGGCTTTTGGCGGCGACATCGACATCCTTGTCGCTGGCAAGGATGCTGGTGCCGTGGCCGAGGCAGCCGCGAAGATCGACGGCGTTCGCAAAGTCCTCCATGCCGAGGGCGACCCATATGAGAAGCAGCTGGCCGAAGCCATGGAAGCGCTGATCGTCCCGATGATGGACGGCTATGACGCGCTCTTCGCGCCAGCGACCACAATGGGCAAGAACGTTTCACCGCGCATCGCCGCCAAGCTCGATGTCATGCAGATTTCCGATATATCGGCTGTCGAGAGTGCTGATACGTTTGAGCGTCCGATCTATGCGGGCAACGCCATGATGACGGTCAAGTCATCCGACGCCAAGAAGATCGTCACGGTCCGTGGCGCATCCTTCGATGCGGCTGAAGAAGGCGGTTCGGCTTCCGTCGAGACCGTGGACGCTCCTTCCGGGCCATTCAAATCGGCATTCGTCGAGGAGAAGATCGTCCAGAGTGACCGTCCGGAGCTGACGTCTGCAAAACGCGTTGTTTCAGGTGGCCGGGCTCTTGGCTCCAAGGAAGAGTTCGACCGCGTTATCGTGCCGCTGGCTGACAAGCTCGGCGCAGCGGTTGGCGCCTCGCGCGCAGCTGTCGATGCCGGCTATGCGCCGAACGACTATCAGGTCGGTCAGACCGGCAAGATCGTTGCCCCGGAACTTTACATTGCCATCGGCATTTCCGGTGCCATCCAGCACCTTGCCGGCATGAAGGATTCCAAGATCATCGTTGCGATCAACAAGGACGAAGAGGCCCCGATCTTCCAGGTTGCCGATTATGGCCTGGTCGCGGACCTCTTCAACGCCGTGCCGGAGCTGACCGAAGCGGTCTAGCTCGCAAATAGTACCGCATACAGGAAAAGCCCCGGTCCCCAAACAAGGGCCGGGGCTTTTTCTATGCGCTCTCGAGTTCTGACATAACCTCATCCATCAGCGCACCGATCTCGGCATTCATGACGAGGTGAGCGTACGCATCCATGTCGGTCGGCTCACGGTTGACGATGACCAGCTTGGCACCGGCACGGCGCGCCAACACCGGAATACCTGCAGCCGGATAGACCACAAGCGATGAACCGAGCACGATACACAGGTCGGAAGCTTCGGCTTCGGCCGTCGCCCGCTCCATCTTGTCTTCAGGCATGGCCTGCCCGAACGATATCGTCGCGGTTTTCAGCAAGCCGGCACAGTTTACGCAGACAATCTCCTCATCCGCCTCCCAGGGGGCACGCAACTCCTCGATCTCATGGCGCATTCCACAATCGAGACATTTGGCGTAAGAGGCATTGCCGTGGATCTCGATCACCTGGTGATCGGGCACACCGGCATCCTGGTGGAGATTGTCGACGTTCTGCGTCACCACAGCGCCAACCTTGCCCTGCCTGACCAGCTCAGCAATGGCATAATGCCCGGAATTCGGCTGCGCGCCGACCCATCCGGCCGTACGGTTGAAAACCCGCGTCCATGATTCCCGGCGCGCATCGCGTGAAGATACGAAATCCTGAAAATAGATCGGCTGCATCTTGGACCAGACGCCGCCCGGCGATCTGAAATCGGGAATACCGCTTTCAGTGGATATGCCCGCGCCAGTGAAGATGAGCACGCGCTCGGCGTGCCGGATCAGGCGGGCGACTTCTTTTGCATCACTCATGGATCAGTACCTATACGATGCCTAGAGCAGCATCCAGAGGCCCATTGCGATCATCATCAGGTTCTCCGTGAGCGATATGAAGCCCAGCGGCACATTGGAGTCGCCGCCGACGCAGGCGCATTTCAGCTCCCGCTTGTCGATATAGACCGCCTTGAAAACGGAAACTGCGCCGAACGTGCCAATGAACAGGGCGAGCGGCGATGCGATCCATGTCAGGGCCCCGGCAACCATGAGTATGCCGGCTGTGACCTCAGCGAAAGGGTAGAAGAAGGCATAGCGCACATAGCGTTGAGCCAGCAGGTCATAGCCAAGAAACTGGTTCTGGAATGCCTTCAGATCCTGGAGCTTCTGTATCGCCAGAATACACATTGAAATGGAAATGAACCATTCGGCCGCGCGCACGGTAAAAATCGTATCGAAAGCTGCCCAGCTGAACGCCAGGGCCATCAGTGCGGCCGTCGCAAAAATCGCGATCACAGGCTGGTAGGTTGTCTGGTCCTGCTTGTCGGCCTCGACTTCCTTGCCGAAGAACCGGCGCAGCTCGTCGTGCCCGCCAACGCGCTGCCCATTGATCCAGGTCTGCGGGGTTGTCTTTACACCATGCTTTTCCTTGAAGGCATCGGTCTCTTCACGCGTCGTGAGATGATGGTCCTCGACGTCATACCCTTCGCGCTTCAGAAGATCGCGCGATTTCAGCCCGAACGGACAGATGTGCTGGTCCATGACCATGCGGTAAAGGACAGCCTTTTTCGGTCCATCCTGCGCACTTATTTCTCTTGTCGTTTCTGTCATCAGAGCAACTCCATCTCTTAAATAGACTACAGCTGCCGCTTAAATAGGTTCCGTACCATGGTACGGAGTCAAGACATGGAAAATCTGACAATCGGGCAGCTCGCAGCCGCGGCAGGCGTCGGTGTGGAAACAGTTCGTTACTATCAAAGGCGCGGTATACTCAAAACGCCAGTTCCCCAGACCGGATCGGGAAGCCGACGCAAGATTGCCCGGTATGGCAAGGAAGACCTCAGGAGGCTACACTTCGTGCGCGCCGCGAAACTGGCCGGTTTCACGCTCACGCAGATCTCCGAACTGCTGCAACTCGACGCCAGCCAGGACAGAGAACGTGCCCGCCAGCTTGCCGAGGAGCGTATCGGTGCGCTCGACACCATGATCGAGCAGCTGAAATTCTCACGCGATGCGCTGGAAAAGCTGGCCCGTGAATGTGCCAATGGCGAACCGGGCCCTTGTCCAATCCTGTCGACTTTCGAAGCCGGAAGATAATCACATCATAGATAGTTGCGACACTGCCCTGGGTGGAAAACTGCTGTGCTCACCGGGCCACATTCGCTGGCTGACTGGCCCGCCACATGCTCACAGGCCTTGATTTTTGGTGCACTGCACAACCAGTCTTGCTAGGTATACTTTGAAAATGATCCGCCTTCGGAGGGCTTTATGGGCAAGATCAGTACTGTCGGTGTTATTGGTGCAGGCCAGATGGGAAACGGTATCGCGCATGTCGCGGCGCTGGCCGGTTACAATGTTCACCTGAACGACATCTCGGATGAAGCGCTCGCCAAGGGTATGGAAGCTATCGAAGCCAACATGACCCGGCAGGTATCCCGGTCACTCATCTCACCGGATGAGCTGTCCGCCGCCATAAAGCGTATCAAGCCGAGCACGTCCCTTACAGCTTTCGAGCAGGTCGATCTCGCCATCGAGGCGGCGACCGAGGAACGGGAAGTCAAGGAAGCCATTTTCAAGTCCCTCTGCGAAGTGGTGCCAGACCACGCCTATCTCGCCACGAACACCTCCTCGATCTCGATCACCCGTCTTGCCGCCACAACGGACCGGCCCGAGAAGTTCATCGGCCTGCACTTCATGAACCCCGTGCCGCTGATGAAGCTCATGGAAATCATCCGCGGACTGGCAACCGACCAGGATACCTACGACATGGCGCTAGGCTTTGCCGAAGCGCTGGGCAAGACCACCACCAATGCCGAGGACTATCCGGCCTTCATCGTGAATCGCATTCTCGTCCCGATGATCAACGAAGCCGTCTATGCCCTTTATGAAGGCGTCGGCACGGTGGAAGCTATCGACACGGGCATGAAGCTCGGGGCCAACCATCCGATGGGCCCGCTTGAACTGGCCGACTTTATCGGCCTCGATACCTGCCTGTCGATCATGCAGGTCCTGCATGACGGGCTGGCCGACACGAAGTACCGGCCCTGCCCCCTTCTCGTGAAATATGTCGAGGCTGGCTGGCTCGGGCGTAAGGTCAAGCGCGGCTTCTACGACTATAGCGGCGACAAGCCGGTCCCGACACGCTAGGAAGCCTGCGCTAGCGGCCCTTGAACTCGGCCTGCCGCTTCTCGAGAAACGCCATCATGCCTTCGCGCGCATCCTCTGATTTCATCAGGGGCAGGAGCTGCAGGAAGACATGATGGACATGCTCTGTGAACGGCTCTGAAAGCCCCATGCGCATCAGGCGTTTCGAGGCCTGCACAGCCATGGGAGCGTTCGAGGCAATCTCGTCCGCCATTGCACGGGCCTCATCCATCAGTGTGTCATGGGCAACAACCCTGAAACACAGACCATAGTCCAGGCACTCTTCGGCGCTGAGAGTCTTGCCCGTGAAGATAAGCTGGGCAGCCTTTTCCCAACCCAGCATGCGCGGCAGGAACCATGTCCCGCCAGACTCGGGAAGAATACCGCGCTTTGTGAACGCGGCGGCGATCTTCGCCTTGTCTGACATGATACGGATATCGCACCCGAGTGCGGTGTCCATGCCATAACCGGCCGCGCCGCCATTGATGGCGCATATCGTGGGCGTGTCCATGTTGAACAGGATGGTCGGCGGCGTGTTGCGCAAATCCAGATTCGCGCTGGAGACCGCGCCGGAGCCCATGCCTTCATCCTGCGTCGCGCTTTCGAGGTTTAGTCCCGCACAGAAAGCCCGGCCCGCGCCAGTCAGGATGACGCAGCGCACCTCCGGGTCGGCATCAGCCTTCAAAAGTGCCTGTGAAAGCCCGTCCAGCATCGGGCCGGATATGGTGTTCATCCGGTCGGGCGCGTTGAGCGTAATCGTGGCGACATGATCGCTGACCTCATAGATCAGCTCATCAAACTGCGTTGCTGTATCCGGCATTTGGTACCTCCCTTGTCTTGTTATCGACAGCCTATGCGCATGGCGCGGGCCTGCCTATCGGTGACGTCGGGGAGGAATTTCTGGAAAACCCAAAAAAGCACAATTGCAGTCTTTCCAGGGACAGGATTTGCAATAACATTCACCAACCAAGGTGGGGAAGGCAGGGTGCGGCGGCTACTAACAGATCCGATATTCCAGCTTTGCACGGCTGTGGCAGCAATCCTGCTGCCCCTTTTGTGCAAGTATGTATTTGGTCTGGACCTCCAGGACTATGTTCCTGAAGACATAGATGTAAATGCAGCCATACCGCTCGTTGTTATCCTCGCGATACTGGCCTTTAACGCGGTGCGACTGCTTGTATCGCGAGTGATATTGCCAAGTCGCGTGATCTGTCACGATGTCCGGTACTTTTATTCGTTTGCCGAGAATGGAGACTTCGAAGCGAGTATCATCAACCGCATTGAAAACCGCTCGAAGCGAACCTTGCACCGCATCCCGAATGAAACACTTGTCTGGAACCGTGAACTGAATGGCGGCAAGGTGCTTTTCAAGATTGTTTACCGGGATGGCGACCGACCGCATGCCTTTCGCAACAAGGGGCATGCCGTCAGCCCAATCGACATTGCCGTAGACCGGATCCGGGGCCGCAAACCCTATAGTGTGACCTGGTCGCCAGAAGTCGAGCCCGGCGTCATGCGCGGTGAAACTATTGCCTACGAGGTCCTGATTGCGACACCGGGCACAGAAAGCGATGCCTTCACAGACGCTGGATCGACTCTTGGCTTTCCCGTAAGCATTGACACGTTCCGGGCCCAGCTCATTGCGAAAGCCCCGTTCGGATACAGGTTCAGCTTTGCCACACCGAAAGTCGAGGTCATTGCCATAGATACCGGCATGCCTATCGAAAACTTACCGGATGACCTGCCCGAGCCGGCGATTTCCGACGATGGAAGCCTCCTGGAATGGGAGCTGAAAAAGCCACGTACAGGTCGCCGCTACTGGATCAACTACAGGCTGGCTCGAAAAGCCTACTGACCTAATCGTCATCCATGCGCAGCGCGGCGACAAACGCCTCCTGCGGGATTTCGACCTTCCCGAACTGGCGCATGCGCTGCTTGCCGGCTTTCTGTTTTTCCAGAAGCTTGCGCTTGCGCGTTGCGTCGCCGCCATAGCATTTCGACGTCACATCCTTGCGCAGGGCTGAAATGGTCTCACGCGCGATGACACGCCCGCCAATCGCCGCCTGGATCGGAATCTTGAACATTTGCCGGGGGATGAGCTCTTTCAGGCGCTCGCACATCTGGCGCCCGCGGCCCTCTGCCCGGTCCCGGTGCACCAGCATTGAAAGCGCATCGACCGGTTCCTCATTCACGAGGATCGACATCTTGGCGAGATTGCCCGCCCGGTAGCCGATCAGCTCGTATTCGAAACTGGCATAGCCCTTGGAGATGGACTTCAGCCGGTCATAGAAATCGAAGACGATCTCGTTGAGCGGCAGCTCGTATTTGCACATGGCCCGCCCGCCGACATAGGAGAGCTCCTTCTGGATGCCGCGGCGGTCCTGGCAGAGCTGAAGGATCGAGCCGAGATGCTCGTCCGGGGTATAGATCGTAGCCGTGATCCAGGGCTCGCGGATTTCATCGATCTTGACCACGTCCGGCATGTCAGCCGGGTTATGAAGCTCAAGCTCGGAGCCATCCGTCATCGTCATTTCGTAAACGACCGAAGGCGCCGTCGCGATCAGGTCGAGGTCGAACTCGCGCGACAGGCGCTCCTGAATAATTTCGAGGTGAAGCAGGCCGAGGAAGCCACACCGGAAGCCCATGCCAAGCGCGGCCGAGGTTTCCATCTCCCAGGTGAAGGACGCATCGTTGAGGCGCAGCTTGCCCATGGCGTTGCGCAAGTCATCAAAGTCGCCAGCATCAACCGGGAAGAGCCCGCAGAAGACCATTGGCACGACTTCCTTGTAGCCCGGCAACGGGGTGTCGGTCTGGTTCTTCTCGTCCGTGATCGTGTCACCGACCGCGGTTTCGGCAACTTCCTTGATCGAGGCCGTCAGGAACCCGACCTCGCCGGGTCCAAGCTCGTCAACGTCAGTCGGCTTTGGCCCGAAGATGCCGACCTTGTCGACCTCATAGGTCGATTTCGCGCGCATCATACGGATCTTCTGCTTCTTGCGCAGTACCCCGTCGACAATGCGGACGATGACGACAACGCCGAGATAGGGGTCGTAATAGGCGTCGATCAACGAGGCCTTGAGCGGCTTGTCCGCATCACCCTCAGGCGGCGACGGCAGGCGCTGGACGATGGCCTCCAAAACGTCTTCGGTGCCGATATTGTTCTTGGCCGAAATCTCGATCGCATCGGACGCATCGAGACCGATAATATCCTCGATCTGCTCCTTCACGCGCTCAGGTTCGGCGGCTGGCAGGTCGATCTTGTTGAGGACAGGGATGATCTCGTGATCCTGCTCGATGGCCTGGTAGACATTGGCAAGCGTCTGCGCCTCTACGCCCTGCGAGGCGTCGACCACCAACAGGGATCCTTCGCAGGCGGCGAGACAGCGCGAGACTTCATAGGAAAAGTCAACGTGGCCCGGCGTATCCATCAGGTTCAGGATATAGGTCTCGCCATCCTTTGCCTCGTATTCCAGGCGAACCGTCTGGGCCTTGATCGTGATGCCGCGTTCCTGCTCGATGTCCATGGAATCGAGCACCTGTTCGCGCATCTCGCGATCGGTGAGGCCACCCGTGACCTGGATCAGCCGGTCAGCCAGGGTGGACTTGCCGTGGTCAATATGTGCCACGATGGAGAAATTGCGGATTTTGTCGCGGGGTATCATGATTGCGCCATATAGCGGTGCTTGAGCTTCCCGGCTAGCAGGCGCATGCTGTCAAAGCGTCTGAATACGCTCTTTCTGCAGCATGGCAGCCGGGATAAAAGGCAAGGTATGGCCGACTCACAGACCCTCATCGACCGGAACAGCGAAGACCAGCCCGGCATCACGCCGGAAGGCTGGCTGACCGACAGCTGGTACCTGGCCTGCACGTCGAAGGAACTGAAGCCCGGCGGCCTGATCAACCGGATCATGCTGGACCAGCCCATAATGGTTGGACGCACCGCTGCGGGGGAAGCTTTTGCGCTTCGTGATATATGCCCGCATCGGCTCGTCCCCCTTTCAGCCGGCAAACAGGTCGACACGAATGGCGAGCCGACCGTGCAGTGCCCCTATCATGGCTGGCGGTTTGGTACGGACGGGGTCTGCCGGCACATGCCCTCCGTGCTGGAAGAGCAACCCTATGAGGCGAGCCGCTTCAAGGTGCGGCGCTATCCGGTACATGAAACAAACGGCATGGTTTTTGTCTTCATCTCGCATGATCCGAGGTTCTCAGATGAGCCGGATGTCCCGCCACCGGACTTTGGCAAACTGCCGGACACACCGAAATTCGTCATCCAGGAAGAATTCAACGCCCATATGGATGATGCCATTGTCGGGCTGATGGACCCGGCACATGTTGCGTTCGTCCACTCGCAATGGTGGTGGCGGCCCCCAAGCGCGGGGCTCAGACTGAAGGAAAAACCTTTTGTCCCGCGGGAACGTGGCTGGGCCATTGATCGCCATCAGCCCTCCTCCAATTCGCTGGCTTACAAGGCGGTCTTCGGGGGTGCCGTAACGACCGAGATCATTTTCCAGTTGCCGGGTTACCGCTGGGAAGTCATCGAGAACCAGAAGATGCGGCTTGTCACGCTGACCTGCCTTACACCCGTCTATGCCAAGAAGACGCGGATAACGCAGGTCACATGGTTTACCGGGGCGCCATTGCTCAATCTCGCAATTCCTGTGCTCAAAAGTGCCGCGCGCAAGTTCCTGCGCCAGGACGGCGACATCGTCGACCTCCAGAACGAAGGCATGAAATATCAGAAATCGATGATCTGGATTGACGATATCGACGTGCAGGCCAAGTGGTATCGCACGCTCAAGAAGGAATGGGCGGCCTCACGGACCGAGAACCGCCCCTTCGAAAACCCGGTCAGACCGGTCACGCTCAAATGGCGCAGCTAAAAACTAGCTTAGATCCAGGAGCGGCGAAAACCCGCCAAAGATCATGCGTTTGCCATCGAACGGCATTTCGCCGCCCTGCATCCGCTCATCTGCCATCATTTTTTCCCACCCGGCATCGCTGACCGCCTTTGAGGGCCACTCGACCAATCCGAAAGCTATCGCCTCATCTTCCTTCGCCTGCACGGCGCTCTGGAAATCCGTCACCTTTCCGACCGGCACATCCACACCCCAGGCATCAAGCAGGCGCGTGGCACCATGATCCTGGAAAACCTCGGCCATCCGCTTCGCAAAGGCGGCGTACTTCTCCCTGCCTTTGTCGGGTGCAGCCGCGACCATTCCGTTTACATAGCCGGTACCTGCAGCAGCACCGACATCTGACACAGTCTCGAAGCCGCCGAATATCATGCGCTTGCCGTCGAAGGGCATGGTCTCGCCCATTTCCTGCATACGCGGATCGGACTGCATTTTCTCGTCCATCGCCCTGGCAACTTCCTGGGAGGGGAACTCCATCCAAGAAAAGACGATCTTCTCGCCAGGCTCTGCCTTCACCGCCTTGCGAAGGTCGGTAAGCTCGCCCTCCGGCACGTCTTCTTCCCACGCCTCGACCAGACGGGTCACGCCATGGTCCTTGAATATCGGAAATGCGTCGGCTGCATGCTTGCGATAGGCCTCCTTGTTGCCCTCCGGAACAGCGGCCACAAAACCCATAATATAGCTCATGCTCTTTTCTCCTGCATAAAGTCGGATCAGGCCGGAAATCCTTCAGGCGCTTTTCCAGTGAAATCTGCCATTTGCGCTTCAAGCGCGCGCTGGAAGGCCGGGCGGCCCATACAACGCTTCAGGTAAGCTTCGAGATTGGGATATCCGGAGAGGCCGAGATACCGGTCAATCTCCCTGAGAACTGTCGTCATGGCGATGTCGGCAATCGTGAAACGTCCGGTAAAATACTCCTTGTCTCCCAGCGCCGCCGAAACCGGCTTCAGGCGCTCATGCACGAAAGCCTCCAGGCTTGGCTTGCGCAGCTTCGCCCATTCCTGGTCGGCATGTACGATATGGACGAAGAAAAGCTCGAACATGAACGGCTCGATACTGTTCAGGGCCGCAAACAGCCAAGCATGTGTCGCCGCCCGGCCAGCCGGGTCCTTCGGCATCAGTATGTCGCTCTTCTCCGCGAGATGCAGAAGGATCGCGCCGGACTCGAAGATACTTAGATCACCGTCCGTCATGACAGGGACCTGACCGAATGGTTGCGCAGCGATGTAGGTCTCGGACCTTGGTTCAGCGGCGTGCAAAAGCGTGGTGCGATAGGCTATTCCAGCCTCTTCCATCGCCCAGCGTGGCCGGAGATCCCGCACGAACCCCTGCGCGAAATCTGGCACCCAGTTGAAAGCGGAAATTTCAATATCGGCATGCTGGTCGAGTGGCATGTAACAGCTCCAGAACACATCTTGACTATTTACGTTGATATCAACATATTATGTCATGTCAATGACGAATCAGGTATCTTTCAAAACAACACTTCATGTGCGCGATCATTGCCTTTGCCTCGCGGCGCAAAAAGCTGCGCGTGCGCTGGCGCGGAGATTCGACGAGGCCTTCAGGCCGCTCGGGCTGACCAATGGCCAGTTCTCCCTGCTCATGTCGCTGAACCGTCCCGAGCCCCCGCCGATAGGGCCCGTGGCAGACCTGCTGGCAATGGACCGCACCACGCTGACAGCAAACCTGAAACCGCTCGAGCGGCGCGGACTGGTCAAGGTCATCCCCGCGCCAAAGGACAGGCGTATCCGGCTGCTTAAGCTCACGCAGGACGGTCAGGAACTGCTCGCCGAAGCAGCAGAGATATGGACACGCGAGCATGCCGCCGTCGACCGCCTGTTAGGCGACGAGACGGCGGATGCGCTCCGAGAAGGACTGGCTGCGCTCGCCTAGCGCTTACAGGTGGCGCGCATGAAGGCTATTGCGAATGATATCCCGTTTATCCCGCAGGCTGTGCCGCAAGGCGCCATAGCCCTGCAGCTTCCAGCGCCAGCGCCTTCGCATCACGCAGGGCATCCATGCGCTGCAAACTCCAGAGCAGGGTGGAAAGGTCCGCGCCCGAAAGCTCACCCGGCGCACCATTGGTCTGGGACAAGATGCCAAGGAGCGCCTCTCCTGTAGCGCCGTTGCGTTCTGCCGCCTCAATCGCGGCAAGCATGCCTGCATCTATACGCCGCGCACCTCTATCGGACCGCGCAAGCGCTGCACGGGCGGATGCGGGAACCGGCATGTCCAGCCCGGCCCAGACGGAGAATAGTGTCAGCGCAGCCGCTTCCTGGGCTGGCTCCACACCCATCTCGATCAGCGTGCCAGCAAATTCGTCTGGCTCGACATCGCGGCGCTCGCCACCGAAAACAGAAGCATAGCCCTCCAATAGCGCGAACCGGAACCGATCGGCTTCTTCAAGCGCCTCTGGGTCTGTCACATCCAGCCACTTGTCGGTGAGGCTTATATTTCCTGTCTCCATGGCTGCCGCCGCGAAAATGAATGCGCTGCCTGCGGTGTCATCATCAGCCGGGATCTCTTCCAGTGCAGCCTCAAAAAGACGCGCCCGTGCCGCAAACTCATCATGGCTCTCCACCGTTCGAAGGGCCTGGCTGACGGCAAGCGACTGTTCTTCCGCCAGTGATATCTCATCATCTCTGCCGGCTTCGGAAACATTCTCATCAAGGTCGCCGGGACGTACAGGCCCTATCCAGTCCTCGCGGCTTGAACGCAGGTCGACCGGCCCGTTTGCACGCGACGGGAGATCATATTCCAGCATTTCCGGCTCAGGCTCCTTTGCCAGCACGGCAAAAGCGGCCTCAATGTCATTTGAGGGCTCGAAACCCGCTTCGCTCACTTGCGCGCGGTAGAGTTCACGGTGTGTATCCGGCGACAGCATGTCGGCGCGTGCCGCTATGCCTGCCGCCGCCAGACGCAGATTGAGCGGACGCTCATCGTTACGGGCAATGCGTGCGGCAATGTCGGGACGTGCTTCGCTGATACTGTCTTCATCAGGCTCAAGTTCCGCCAGGTCCGACAACGCAAGCTCGATGCCCGAACCATAACGCGCTGCAGGCTTCTCCTCCTGCTCCCCAAGGACAGCGAAGCCGACGTTCCCGAACCAGGGACTGGCGCCTTCCTGCTGGCCCGCAATCTCGATGGCGAGTTCTGCCACACCATCCCGGCTGGCCTCGAGCGCACATATGGCCCGTAACTCGGACCAGAAGCGCCCTTCGCCAGACGTATTCATCTGCGCGCAGACCACTTCCCGCTCGCCTTCGACCAGGCGTTCGTCGGAAAGAATTATATCCGGGTTGACGCCGTCCAGCGACACATTCGCCTGATCGGCCAGGCTTGCGGCGGCGCGGCGCTCGCCCAGTGCAAGCAAGGCCTCAACACGCGCTGCCTGAAAAGCTTTATCCTCACTTCCAGCCGTATCCGGCGCAGAACTCGGTGCTCGCAAAGCCCGGCTGAGAAGCTGTTTCTCCGGCAGGGACAGCGATGTGACATCAATGCCCTCCATCAGATCCAGGAGATACCCAATGTCAGATCCGGTCCAAAGCCCTCGTCCAAAGTCCTCTTCGCTACGGTCGAGGTAACTCACACCCCAGGCGCTGACATCCCCAAGTCCGCTGGACTCGATCTGGGCGGCACCAGGCAGGCACAGGGCGGTCGCGATGATGCCGGCCGTCCATGTCCGTGCACTAAAAGACATTCTCGATCTCCATGCGCATCTCGCCCTCCTCCGGCATGGCGGAATCCACCTCCCGGCCAAGCCACCAGATTGCTGCCAGTACGCCCACAATCAGGACACCGAACAGGATGAACCACTTACGCAAAACCAAACCTCTTTCTCCGGCCTCGAATCGCCGGAATCATTGCCCGCCACGTGCGAGACTGTATAGGACAGTCAGCAGGGAAGCGAAAACCCATGACGACAAAGAGTACATACTCAAGCGACGCTGGCAGAATTGAGGCGGCCATTGCAGACCGGACAATTGCACTGGTCGGACTGATGGGCGCTGGCAAATCGACCGTTGGCAAACGCCTGGCCAATACGCTTGGCCGTGACTTCTATGACAGTGACGACGAAATCGAGAAAGCCGCGGGTCTTTCCATTTCCGACATCTTCACCCTGCATGGGGAAGCAGAGTTTCGCCGGGGTGAGCGCCGCGTCCTTGAACGGCTCCTCAATCAGCCTCCTCATGTCCTTGCGACAGGCGGCGGCGCCTATCTCAATTCCGAGACCCGTGCCCTGCTGCAGGAAAAGGCAGTGACAATCTGGCTCAACGCCGATCTCGAAACTCTCTGGCGGCGCGTTTCCAAGCGCAGCCATCGTCCCCTCCTGAAAGCTGATAACCCGAAAGGCGTTCTGGGAAAGCTGCTGAATGAGAGGACGCCGATCTATGAACAGGCCGACCTTGTCGTGCGCAGCGAGGAAGGCCCCCACAAGGCCACGGTGAATTCCATTCTCAAAGCGCTTGATCTGTGGTCAAAGGCCCAACATGGCTGAAACGATGACTGAAGACAGACAGGTGCGCGTCGAGCTTGGCGAGCGCAGTTACGACATCCTGATCGGTGAGAACCTTCTCGACAGGGCCGGGCAGTTCATGTCGCCTCTGATCCGCCAGCCACGTACTTTTGTCCTGACCGATGAACATGTCGGCAAACTCTATGCCGAGCGCCTGGAAGCAGGCCTGAAGACGTCCGGCCTGTCCATGCGGATGCACACGGTCGCACCGGGCGAAAGCTCAAAGAGCTGGGAAACACTGGGCCATGTGCTCGACTGGCTGCTCTCTGAAGGCGCAGGACGCGACGATGTTCTCATCGCGCTCGGCGGGGGCATCGTCGGCGACCTGGCCGGCGTTGCAGCTTCGCTGATGAAACGCGGCATGAAGTTCGTACAGGTGCCAACAACCCTGCTCGCACAGGTGGACAGTTCTGTCGGCGGCAAGACGGCAGTGAACGCGCCGCAAGGCAAGAATCTGGTCGGTGCATTCTACCAGCCACAACTTGTGCTGGCCGATACATCGGTATTGCAAACACTGCCACAGCGCGAGCGTCTCGCCGGCTATGCCGAAATCGTGAAGTATGCCCTGATCGATGATCCGGCTTTCTTTGAATGGCTGGAGCAGAACGGCATGGGCGTCGTTTCACTCGAGCCCGAAGCGCTGGCTCATGCTGTGGCCGTCTCGTGCGCAGCAAAGGCCCGCATTGTCGCGCAGGACGAGACAGAATCCGGCGTACGCGCCCTGCTCAATCTCGGCCACACATTCGGCCATGCCCTGGAAGCGGCCAACGGGTTCAGGTCATCGCTCCTGCACGGGGAAGCGGTTGCGGCGGGGATGGCGCTGGCCCTTCGCTACTCTGTCCGGCAGGGCCTGATGGATAGCCAGGATGCGGTACGCGCCACGCGGCTGCTTGAATCTGCAGGCCTTGTAACACAGTTAAAGGCATTGCCGGGCGGGCCTTATCCTGCAGATACGCTGACGGAAGCCATGAAGCAGGACAAAAAAGCACGCGCAGGCCAGGTTCCTCTGATCCTGGCACGCGGTCTCGGCAAGGCATTCATCCAACCGGACGCGGACCTTTCCGATGTTCGGGAATTTCTCAATGCGGAGCTTCAGCAGGGCTGATCCATGATTATCGGAACATCTGTCGCCATCCTGTTCCTTCTCGGGATGTCGGCTTTCTTTTCGGGCTCCGAGACAGCCCTGACGGCAGCCTCCCGCAATCGCATCCACCAGCTTGAGCGTGACGGAGACAAGCGGGCCGCGCTTGTCAGCAGCCTCATCTCTGACCGGGAACGTCTGATTGGCGCAATCCTGCTCGGAAACAACCTCGTCAACATCCTTGCTTCTGCACTTGCGACAAACCTGTTCGCGAGCCTGCTGCCCGGCGGCATGGGCGTAGCCGTGGCAACGGCCGTCATGACGGTCCTTGTTCTCGTCTTCGCCGAAGTTCTGCCGAAGACCTATGCCATTACACGCGCCGACTCGATGGCCATGTCAGTCGGCAAGCCGATTTCATGGCTTGTCGCCACGGTCGCTTGGATCACGGTCATGATCCAGGTCGTGGTCAATGCAACGCTCCGCCTCGTGGGCGCTGGTGCGCCAGATGCGACATTCACAGCGGAGGAGGAAATCCGCGGCGCAATCGACTACCATCACTCCGAAGGTGGCGTGGACGAGGCCGACAGGCACCGGCTTGTCGGCGCGCTGGATCTCAAGGACATGACCGTCGAAGAGGTGATGATCCACCGCAAGAACATCACCATGCTCGATGCATCGCAACCGCCCGGCGAAATAATCAAGCAGGCACTCAATAGCCCGCACACGAGGATCCCGCTCTACAATGCAGAGGAAGACGAGATCACCGGCATTCTCCACATGAAGGACCTGCTGCGCGCGGTGGTTCACGAGAAAGGCTCGGTCGATGACGTCAACTTCGAGGGCCTGCTGAGGGAACCCTGGTTCGTCCCGGAGACCACACCCCTCCAGGACCAGCTCGACCTCTTCCTCAAGGAGCGTAATCATTTCGCCCTCGTTGTCGACGAATATGGCGAGCTACAGGGCCTGCTGACACTTGAGGATATTCTCGAAGAGATTGTCGGTGACATCCATGACGAACACGACGTCGCCGTCGAGGGTGTGCGCCCGCAGGCTGACGGGTCAGTCATGGTCGAGGGCTGGGTGACAATCAGAGACCTCAACCGGGCCACAGGATGGAGCCTGCCGGATGATGAAGCTGTTACCGTGGCTGGCCTTCTCATCCACGAAGCGCAGACCATCCCTGAGCCGGGACAGCGTTTTGCCTTTCACGATCACCGGTTCGATGTCATCCGCAAGACTCGTAACCAGATTACAGGCCTCAGGGTCTCGCCGGTGCCGGAAGAAGAGCCGCGCGAAGACAACTAGGCAGCCAAAAGCCTGCCAGGTCGCAGCTAGTGGGCGGCCCAGCCACCATCCATCTGCATCAATGCCCCGTTGACCTGATCGCCAGACGGGCTTGTCAGGAATACTGCCATCGCCGCGACCTGCTCAGCCGTGACAAACTGCTTGGTCGGCTGGGCAGCCAGCAGGACATCCCGCTTTACTTCCTCTTCGCTGATCCCGCGTGCCCGCGCCGTATCGGTAATCTGCGCGTCGACGAGCGGTGTATGGACATAGCCAGGACAGATGGCATTGCAGCGCACGCCATGTTCGGCCCCCTCAAGCGCGACCACCTTGGTCAGCCCGGCAATACCATGCTTGGCCGCGACATAAGCGGCCTTGTAGGGCGAGGCGACAAGCGCATGGGCGCTCGCCGTATTCACGATCCGCCCCCAGCCCTTTTCTTTCATGCCCGCCATCGTCATGCGCGTTGTATGAAACGCCGCGCTGAGATTGAGGGAGATGATGAGATCCCACTTGGCGACCGGGAAGTCCTCAACCGGGGCGACATGCTGTACGCCGGCATTATTGACCAGGATATCGACGCCGCCAAAATCCCGCGTGGCATAGCCGATCAGGCCCTCAATTGCTTCGGGATCCGTCAGGTTCGCACCGGAAAAACCCACCTTCACGCCGAACCGGCTTTCAAAATCGGCAACCAGTTTTTCATCCTCGCCTGGCTCGACCAGGCCGTTGAGAACAATATCGGCCCCTTCTGCTGCAAGAGCTTCGGCTATCGCCTTTCCGATACCACTGGTTGATCCGGTGACGAGGGCCGTTTTTCCACGATGCAGCATGTGCGCTCCATTCTCCTTGAGTGAGCTGTCAGGCTTGTTTAGGACAATCCTTCAAAAGACAGAAGAGCGAGGCGTGAATGGAGTCAGTATTGCAGTCCTTCCAGGAAGGTTTTCCAACATTCCTGCTCTGGACCGGGACCGCCGGTGTCATGCTGATCCTCGCATCAACGGTCTATATCCTGCTGACCCCCTGGAAAGAGCTGGCGCTGGTGCGCGGCGGTAACGGCACGGCTGGTCTGGCGCTGGCCGGGGCGATTGTCGGCCTGGCAATTCCGCTCGCCTCCTGCCTGGCCTCCAGTGTTTCGCTGCTTGATCTCATGTTGTGGGGGCTTGTTGCCCTCATCCTGCAACTGCTGGCCTACCGGCTGACCGACCTGCTCCTGCGCGATCTGCCCAGACGCATACAGGATGATGAAGCCGGCGCCGCGATTGTCTTGATTTCGACAAAACTTGCGAGTGCAATGCTTCTGGCCGCAGGGCTGTGGGATCCAGCCCTGCAACGCATTTAGGAGGAGGGCCGAGGTGTTTCGTCACATCCCGGACTGGATGGTTTACACACTCGCCCTGTTCGCGATTGTTGGCGGAGTCTTCTCCACGACTCCGGATCAGAATGCGCCGCCTGCCACGCCGGATTCGATCGAACGAGACGGTGCCACCCTTCCCCCGCCATCCGCCTATGACGAAACCGTCCTTGTCCGTGTCGAGACACCAAAGGACGGCATCGGATCGGCTTTCCTGATCAATGCCGACGGACAGTATCTGACAGCACGTCATGTGGTGGAAGGCTGTGACGACGTTTCCCTGCTTGTCGCGCCGGGTCAGTACCTTCCCGTAAAGGACATTTCCGTATCGGGTACGAGCGATCTGGCACTGATGACAGCCAAGCCGAGCGCATCGCCTGTGGCACTTGATACCTCCGCCGATATGCGGATCGGCAGCTATGGCTTTCATGTCGGCTATCCGCAGGGGCGCCCGGGGGAAGCTGCCAGCCGGCTCATCTCGCGCTCGCGCCTTGTCACCAGCGGTTTGCGCAGTGGTGAGGAGTCGGTTCTCACATGGGCCGAGACCGGCCGTACCAGCGATCTTGAGGGTCCCCTGGGTGGCTTGAGCGGGGGACCTGTCTATGACTCCGAGGGCCGGGTGCGTGGAGTGATCATCGCAGAAAGCCCGCGTCGCGGGCGCATCTACAGCGCTTCGCCGGAAGCGATTGCAAAGTTTCTTGCTGCCCAAGGCGTTGAACCGATCGGGGAGCGGCCTGTGCCGTTCAATCCCCAATCCTATGGCGGTGCAGCAGACCGGGCACGCCGTAACCTGCAGGTCGTCAAGGTGGCCTGCCGTGTGGGGACAAGCTCATGACGGCATTCGCAGACAGGCTTCTGGCGGCCACCGATGCCCATGGCCCGCTCTGTGTCGGGATCGATCCGCATGCCGGACGCATCCCCGACCTGTTCGGCGGCGACACGCCGGACGGACTGGAAAACTGGGGTCTCGCCATGGTCGAGGCTGCCGCCGGACGCGCCGGCGTCATCAAGCCCCAGTCCGCCTTTTTCGAACGACATGGCTGGCAGGGCATGCGCGCCCTGACCCGAATTCTCGAAGCCGCCCGTGAGGCCGGACTGATTGTCCTCATGGACGCCAAGCGTGGAGATATTGGCTCAACGGCAGAAGGCTATGTGTCGGCTTTTCTCGCCCAGGATGCACCGTTTCCATGCGATGCCCTCACCATCAATCCTTATATGGGGCTCGACACGATCGAACCGCATGTCGCCGCTGCAGAAGCTAATGGAAAGGGCGTCATCGTCCTTGCCCGTACATCGAACCCCGGTTCGGCGGACTTCCAGTCCAGGAACCTTGAGGGCGCACCACTGTTCGAACGTGTCGTCGAGGCGCTCGGCCCGGCGATGGGCCGCCTCAAAGGCGAGAGTGGCTGGTCCGGTCTGATGCTCGTGACGGGCGCCACAGGGCCGGACGAAGCCCGCCGCCTGCGGATGCTCGCACCTGATGCGCTTTTCCTCGTGCCCGGTTATGGCGCACAAGGTGCCGGGGCCAGCGAGGCCCTCGCCGGGTTTCAGCAACGCGGCAACCGGCTTACCGGCGGCGTCGTCAGTGCTTCGAGGTCTGTGAGTTTCCCGCCGGAGGCGCTGAATGCAGATAGCCTTGACGACTGGCGCACGGCTGTGACGGCAGCAATCAATGCCGCACAGGCCGACCTGTTCTCGGCAGCGGGCGGCTAAGCTTACCCTGCGTATATCTCGACAAGCGCAGCCAATCCCGTAGCATGTGTTCGAGTGCCCAGCCTGCAGAAGAACAGGCGGGCAAGAGGGAACACAGGGAGCGACCATGAAAACACCAGGCCTGTTTGCAGCAGCGGCCCTGTCAGCGGTGTGGCTGACAGCATGCGGCAATCCATCCGGCGACCCGGAAAGCGCCGACGCTAATTCCGATGAAACCAGCGAAAATACGGCAGGGCCGGAGGCAGACAGCGCGGATGAAGCCGCTGCTGATGCACCGGCGTCTGGCGTCGATGAAGAACGGCTCCTGCAGGCTGCCTCCACGCCTGAAGAATGGCTAAGCTATAACGCGACCTATGACGAACAGCGCCATTCCGGCCTGACGGGCATCACCAAGGAAAATGTTTCCGAGCTTTCGCCTGCCTGGGTCTATGACCTGCAGACAGGCCGCGGCATCGAATCGACGCCGATCGTTGTCGATGGCGTGATGTATGTGACCTCCTCATGGTCGGTTGTTTATGCGCTCGACCCGGTCACAGGCGAGGAACTGTGGGTCCATGACCCCGGTGTCGACCGTTCCATGGCTGTGAAGGCCTGCTGTGATGTCGTGAACCGGGGTGTCGCCGTCTATGATGGCAAACTCTATCTCGGCGTGATCGATGGCCGGCTTCAGGCGCTGGATGCGGAGACAGGCGATGTCGTCTGGAGCAAGGTCACGGTCGACCAGTCCAAACCCTACACCATTACTGGCGCGCCGCGCATCGTGAAAGGCAATGTCCTGATCGGCAATGGCGGGGCGGAACTCGGCGTACGCGGCTATCTTTCCGCCTATGACGCCGAGACAGGTGAGCTCGACTGGCGCTTCTACACAGTGCCCAATCCGGACAAGGAGCCTGATGGCGCCGCCTCCGACGAAATCTTCGCCGAACTCGCCAACGAGACATGGGGCGACGATGGCGCATGGGTCACAGATGGTGGTGGCGGCACTGTCTGGGATTCGATTGTCTATGACACCGAGAATGACCAGGTCATTTTCGGCGTCGGCAACGGCTCGCCATGGAACGCCGACCTTCGCGACCCCAATGGTGGCGACAATCTCTTCGTCTCCTCCATTGTCGCGGTAGATGCCGATACGGGCGCCTACAAGTGGCACTTCCAGACCACGCCGCGTGACAACTGGGACTACACAGCCACCCAGCATATCATGCTGGCCGAGCTTCCCGTGGGCGAGGATGGCGAGACGCGCCGTGTTGTCATGCAGGCGCCCAAGAACGGCTTCTTCTACGTTCTCGACGCGGAAACCGGCGAATTCATCTCCGGCGAGCCATTCGCCAATATCAACTGGGCGGAAGGCCTCGATGAAGACGGCCGCCCGATAGAGAACCCGGAAGCGCGCAACAACGACCCGGCAACCTATAACGGCTTTGTACAGGTGCCAGCCCCCTATGGCGCACACAACTGGCATCCGATGGCCATGAACCCGGAACTCGGCCTGGTCTACATCCCTGTCCAGGAGCTTGGTCAGGCCTATATCACCGACCCGCGTTTCAAATCGAAACCCGCCAAGTGGAATACGGGCATGGATTTCTCCGCCGGCATGCCGCTTCGCTATCCCGAAGGTACGGTTTCGGCCATGCGTGCGGCCACAAAGGGCGCGCTCGTCGCATGGGACCCGGTCGAACAGGAGGCCCGCTGGAGCATCGATCATTCAGCCGCGTGGAATGGCGGCATCCTCTCGACCGAAAGCGGTGTCGTGTTCCAGGGCCGCCTCGATGGCACTTTCGCCGCCTATGATGCGGCAACAGGCGAACAGCTCTGGAGCGAGCAGCTGCATTCAGGTGCGCTCTCCGGTCCCGGCACCTATGAAATCGATGGCGAGCAGTACGTCACCATTACGACGGGCTGGGGACACGCGTTCGGCCTGGCCGCAGGCTTCCTGTTCGAGGACCAGGTCCCCCCGGCTGTCGGCAAGGTCATTACCTTCAAGCTGGGCGGAGAAGCCGAGATTCCGCCACTTGATGACAGCATGCTCGTTGAGCCCGAACCACAGACAGAAGAATTCGGCGACGAGGAAATGCTACAGGCCGGTCTCGTCCACTACTCGCGCAACTGCGCGGTCTGCCACGGCATGCTGGGTATCAGCTCCGGCGTCCTGCCAGACCTGCGCTGGTCATCCTACACGGCCAATGCCGATGCCTGGGACGCTGTCGTCATCGACGGCAACCTTTCGGCCAATGGCATGGTCTCGTTCTCGGATGTCATCACACCGGAAGATGCCGAGGCCATCCGGGCTTATGTCGTCTCGCAGGCGCACCTCGCCAAGGGTGATGGTGCATCCGCAAGCCAGGACGGAACGGAAGCCGAAGCCGATAGCGAAAGCCCCGAATAGAAACAGCTCCGGGCGACTTCTTCGCTTCAATTCCTTGGCCGCAGGCCCTACACTCCCCGGCAGACCCTGTCGGGGAGTTTTTTCATGCACATCCTGCTCGCCATCATCGGAGTACTGAGCTTTCTTGCCGTATGGTACTGGCGCATCAAGATGATTTCAGGCGCTGCTCGCGGCAGTTATGACGCCGCCAAAACCGTCGTGAATTTCCCGCGCCGCCATGCTTTCCGCAAGAAAGCCGGCAGGACAGGACTCAAGACGGTCACGGACCCGCGCGAGGCCGCAGCCATCATGATGCTCGAAGTCGCTCGCACGCGCGGCACGGTAAACGAAGCGCAGGAAGCTGCCATAAGGGCAGAGATGATCGAACATTTCGGTTTCAGCGACAGCCAGGCTCAAGCATGGATCACCGAGGCCGGTTTCAGATTGCGCGAAGACGTTGCTCCACATGCCGTCATCACACGTATGAGCGATGTCATCACAGGCACGCCGGGCATGGGCCCAAAGGAGTTCGACGATCTGTGCGCCATGCTGGAAAACGTCGCCGTCTCCGACGGTCATGTCAGCACGGAGGAACGCGACCTCATACAGATATGGCGGCAGAAAGCCGGGCTGAACTGATAGGCTTGGCAGAAATTAACGGGGCACAGTAAGAGAACCGGCATGGACACAGCCTACGCCAAACGCCTGCGCAAGGATAACTGGGGAAATTTCTCCATCCTGCGCCATCGTGCCTTCGACGGCATGCTCGTCACATCGAAGAATTCCGGCACCCATTGGGTGAAATACATGTTCGCCGTGGCGCTTGCAGACACATTTGGCGTCGAACGACCAAAATACTTCTCGGAAGATGCCGTTCGGCCCTATATCGGCTGGCCGAAAGACAAGCCGACTTTTCCCGCGCTGCCCCGGCTCGCCTTCAGCCACACCATCCCGCACCGGCTGGCAGACTGGCGGTGGGCACGTTCGCTCGCCGGACTGCCGCCTTATGTCCTCTTCGTGCGCCACCCGATGAGCATTCTTGCCAGCCACCACACCAAGTGGAACCATGAGCTGAACATCAGCTGGCTCGACTTCCTGCGTGGAGACCCGTCCGGCGATATCTTCAAGTGCGATCTCTACTGGATCGCCCGGTTCTGGAACCGCTGGGGCGAGGTCATGGAGTCGGCAGGCGACCGCATCTATCGTGTTCATTATGAAGACACGCGCGCCAACCCCCGTGCCATTCTCGGTGGCATGGCGGCCCACTGGAAGGTCTCTCTTACTTCGAAGGCGATGGATGCCGCGCTCAAGGCAGGCACCAAGGACGCCATGGCGAAAAAGGTCGACCCGGAAGCCGAAGCCAACGTGCTTCAGTTCCGCAAGACCCCGATCAAGGAACAGTTTTCGGGGGACGCGCTCGAAATCTATCGCGAGAAGGTCAAAGAGCTGTTCCGTTATGATCTCGGCTATGACCTCCTGAACTTCCCGAAGGCCTGAGCCCTAGCGAACCCAGGCTCGCCGACCTTCAGGCCCATATTCGATCATCCATGGCTCGTCCTCGGCCTGAGCGGCGAGTTCGACCATCAGGGGATGAGCCAACACAGCATCCATGTACGCCTGCGCACGGTCCGTCCGCGGCAGGTCATAGGTCTGAAAGCGCGTGACCACTGGGGCATAAACAGCGTCGGCGGCGCTCCATTCCCCAAACAGAAACGGCCCACCTTCACCGAAATGCTCGCGCGTCTCCGTCCAGATACGGTCAACGCGCGCTATATCGCCCGTGAGCGTTTCTGTGAGCTCAGGCGTTTCATGGCGGGAACGTATATCCATGGGACACGCCTTGCGAAGTGCGGGAAAACCGGAATGCATTTCCGCTGATATCGCGCGGGCACGGGCGCGGGCCTTGGACGATTGTGGCCACACATTCTTGTCCGGAAAACGTTCCGCCAGCCATTCGATTATGGCCAGCGAATCCCAGACCGTCTCGTCGTCCCAGACAAGCAATGGGACCTTTCGGTTAGGGCTTACAGACGCAAGCCGCTCCGACGTTTCGGGAAAATCCAGAGGAACGATTTCTTCCTCGATATCCAGGCCGACATGGCGGGCCATCAACAGCGCCCGTATCGACCAGCTGGAATAGTTCAGATTTCCACTCAGGAAGAGTCTCATACGTCCGGCTTCCCCTTGCCCAGCAACCATTTGAAAGGAACGATCTCGACACGGTCAAACAGACCCGCTTTCGCATACGGGTCTTCAGCGGCCCAGTCGCGCACCTCCTCAAGGGAGTCGAACTCAATGACGAAGGTCGACCCCGCAAATGTCTCGCCATCCTCGGCAAAAACCGGGCCGGCCATGTGGATCCTGTCAGCATATTGCCCGGCCCACTCCAGGTGCGCGGGCCTGTTGTCCATGCGCACATCGCGTGAACCGGCCTTGTCGCGGGCATTTATGAGAAAAAGCGGCATGGATCAGAGACCTTCCTGCGTAAAGGGGCGTGAGAGGAGATTGTTCATGGCTGTATCGAGGCTTGCCCGTTCGCTCAATATGTCATCCACGGCCTCGCAGATGGGCATTTCTATGCCGTGCGTCTCTGCCAGCGTTGCGATGGCTGGAGCTGTCGCGACGCCCTCCGTGACGGAGTTGCGTTCCGCGAGAACATCGCGCGCCGAACGGCCCTCGCCCAGCGCCTTCCCAAAACTCATATTCCGCGACTGGACTGATGAACAGGTGAGGACCAGATCACCCAGCCCGCAAAGCCCGGACAGCGTGCCCGGCTGGGCTCCCATCGCCACGGCAAGGCGACTCATCTCCGCAAACCCCCGCGCAATCAGCGCCGCATGGGCAGAGCGGCCAAGCTCCAGGCCCTCAACGACACCGCAGGCAATGGCCAGAACGTTCTTCACCGCACCGCCGACTTCAGCGCCGATCAGGTCACTCGACCAGTAAGGCCGGAAGGCCGGCCGCCCGATCGCTGTCATCAGTGCCTCGCCCAACGCCTTGTCCTCGCACGCCAGGGTCACAGCTGTTGGCAGGCCACGCGCGACATCGGCAGCAAAGCTTGGCCCTGACAGGACCGCAGGTGTCGCATGCGGAATGGTTTCACGCAGAACATCTGTCATCAGGCTGTGCGTGTCGCGCTCGATCCCCTTCGAACACAGGAGGACAGGCACGCCATCCGCGACATGAGGGGCAAGCGCGGCAAAGACGCGACGCGCATGCTGCGCGGGAACAACAGCCAGCAACGCCTCGCATCCGGCAAGGCTTTCCAGCTGGCTTGAGGCTGGCATGGCGGGAAGGTCGACCGTCGGCAGATAGGCGGGATTTCCCTTCCCGGCCGACAGGGCCGCCGCCACCTCCGGCTCCAGTGCCCATATCCGTGTATCGCGCCCCGCAGCATGCGCGGTATAGGCAAGCGCGCTTCCCCACGCACCCGCGCCCAGAACACCTATAGTCTGCATTCGTCCTCGCATGAATTTGAAACCGTTGCGCTGAAGAATTCGTTGATCATTCAGACTTTTCCCTTAGTTTGGCCGCCATGAACGACAAGACCGACACGCGCAAACAGATCCTCGATGCTGCGATGAACCGTATCGTACATTACGGCTACGGCAAGACGACCATGTCTGAAATTGCCAGTGATTGCGGCATGTCTGCTGGCAACATCTACCGCTTTTTTGCCTCGAAGCTGGATATCGCCGAAGGCATGGCTCGCAAGTTCAACAGTGAACTCTATCAGAAATATGCCGAGATCGCGCGCGGATCTGAATCGCCGGAAAAGCGTCTGAGGAACATATTTCACTACGGCCTGAACCAGACGTTCGACAAGATCGAGAAAGATGCAAAAATCCTGGAAGTCGCCGAGGTTCTTGGACAGGAGAGGCCGCTTTTCTTCAATGAAGGGCTTGCGCAGGAACGGATATACCTCAATCAAATTCTGGAAGACGGGGTAGCCAAAGGCACCTTTGCGCCGATGGAAGATCCGAGCTTTGTCTCAGAGATGATCCAGTCAGCTCTCATGAAGTTCCGGTTTCCACAACTCTACTCCATGCTGACACTGGAGAAACTGGAACGCGAATTGAACGGCGTGCTCGACATCATCATTGCCGGCCTGAAACACGGTGTAGAGAAACATCCGTAATCCGTTTTGTGAATAATTTTCATTTTGTTCATTGATTATCGCTCGTGCGCTTCCATATGAAGCTGTGCGGAACCCATGGATAAATGCGGTCCGCCAGCTTGAAGGATAAAAAACAATGAGCGTTTCCTCCCCACTTGAAGCCCGTCAGGGTGTCTTCGCCGCCTTACTCAGCCTGCCGCTAGCCGCTGGCCTTTCCGGCCTCGCCTTGCTGATGACCGGGTTTGCAATGCAGTAGCCCAGTCAATGAACTGGCACCTCCCAATGAAAACCCCGCCTGGCACTGGCCAGGCGGGGTTTTCTGATTCCGCTTGGGCCGCAGCCTACTCCACTGTCACCGACTTGGCGAGATTGCGTGGCTGATCAACATCCGTGCCCTTATCGACGGCCACATGGTAGGCCAGCAACTGTATCGGCACAGAGTAAAGTATCGGCGCGATGAAGGGGTCACATTCGGGCAGGGCGATTTTATGGGCCGGGGCCTCGCCAGCTTCTACCAGGCCGACCTCATCCGAAATCAGTATGACCTGTCCATGCCTGGCGGCAACTTCCTGTAGGTTCGAAAGGGATTTCTCGTAAAGGGCGTCCTTGGGCGCCACGAAAACCACTGGCGTTTCTTCATCGATCAGGGCAATCGGCCCGTGCTTCAGCTCACCGGAAGCGTATCCTTCGGCATGAATATAGCTGATTTCCTTCAGCTTCAGTGCCCCTTCCAGCGCGATGGGATAGTGGACCCCACGGCCAAGATAGATCACATCACGGGCCTTGGAGATGTCGTGGGCAAGCGTCTCGATCGCCTCGTCCAGCTTCAGTGCCTCGACAACCAGCCCGGGCACTTCATTCAATGCTTCGCTGAGGCGCTTTTCTTCGTCCCGGCTCAGTACGCCCCGCGCACTGCCTGCCGCCACAGCCACACAGGCCAGTGCCACCAGCTGGGCCGTGAACGCCTTGGTCGACGCCACCCCGATTTCAGGGCCTGCAAGGGTAGGCAGTACGAGGTCGGCCTCGCGCGCGATGGTCGAGGTCGGCACATTCACGACGGCGGCCGTTTTCAGGCCCTGCGCCTTGCAGAAGCGCATGGCGGCCAGTGTATCGGCCGTTTCACCCGACTGGCTGACAAACAAGGCAAGCCCGCCTTCCTTGGGAAGCGCTGGCTCGCGGTAACGGAACTCCGATGCGATATCGGTCTTCACTGGAATGCCGGCGACCTGCTCGAACCAGTATTCCGCCACACGCGTGGCGTAGTGAGCCGTACCACAAGCGACCATATACAGGCTTGTGATTTTCGCCCAGTCGATCGGCTCACCCTGCTTATCCTCGGGAAGGTCGATATTGCGCCGGAGCGGATTGACGTAGGCACCAACTGTTCGGGAGATGGAATCCGGCTGCTCGAAGATCTCCTTCTGCATGAAGTGGCGATAATTGCCCTTCTCCATTGTCGCGCCGGCCCCCTGCACCAGAACCGGATCACGCTCGATCTTGTCGCCCTGCTCATTATAGATGGTGTAACCAGACAGGGTGAGCACACACCATTCACTTTCCTCCAGGTAGACGACCCGGCTGGTGAACGGGGCAAGCGCCAGCGCATCCGACCCCAAATACATCTCTTCCTCACCCACGCCGATCGCCAGGGGCGACCCGCGTCTGGCACCGATCAGCAGGTCTGGCCTGTTCTCGAACAGGATGGCCAGGGCAAATGCCCCCTCGAGCCGGGCCAGCGTCGCCTTCACAGCCTCAGTCTCAGACAGGCCCGATTTGAGATTTGCAGAGACCAGGTGCGCAATCGTCTCGGAGTCTGTTTCTGTCTCGAAGACATGACCCTGCGCTTCGAGCGACAGCCTCAGTTCGCGGAAATTCTCAATGATACCATTATGGACAACTGCCACGCCGCCCGAGACATGCGGATGGGCATTCCCCATGGTGGGAGAGCCGTGGGTTGCCCAGCGCGTGTGCCCGATCCCCTGAACACCAGCAAGTGGCGTCTTGTCGAGCTCGCTTTCCAGATTCTTGAGCTTGCCGGGCGCACGCCGCCGATCAAGCCGCCCCGCTTCATCCAGGGTTGCGATACCGGCACTGTCATATCCACGGTACTCGAGCCGCCTTAGCGCCTCGACCAGACGCGGAGCGGCCGGTTCATTTCCAAGAATTCCAATAATTCCACACATGCTCGATCAACTCGCTTATTTCGCTCTGGGCCCACTGCTTAGGAAACACGAAGTCACTTTGCTACTACAAATAAAGTGACAAAGTATGACGGGGACGCACCTCATTCTCGTCCAGATTACGCCCTGGCGGACCCTGACTTTCCGCAGCTCCCTTACAGCAATCACCGGGTCGTGGCCCAGCCCCGGCACTGTTTATTGATGCAATTACAAGCTTTACATGGAAAGCTGCGCAGTCTGGCGGATTTCCGGGAATTGTGTCATCAGCCTCGAGTAAATGATGACGAACAACGGAGCGCGGCATGTCGCGAAAGTATTTTGGTACTGACGGGATCCGGGGAACAGCCAACACCCCGCCCATGACACCAGAGATTGCCATGCGGCTTGGCATGGCTGCCGGCAAATATTTCCGTCGTGACGAATCCCGGCGCCATTCTGTCGTGATTGGCAAGGACACGCGTCTCTCAGGCTACATGATCGAGCCTGCGCTCGTCGCCGGTTTTACGTCCGTTGGCATGGACGTCACCCTCTTCGGACCCCTGCCGACACCCGGCGTCGCAATGATGACCCCCTCCCTGCGCGCCGACCTTGGCGTCATGATCTCTGCCAGCCACAATGCCTTTGAGGACAATGGCCTGAAGCTGTTCGGCCCGGATGGCTATAAGCTGTCCGATGCGATCGAACTCGAGATAGAAAGCCGCATGGACCGGGCGCTTGACGACAAGCTGGCCCCGCCGGACGCGCTCGGCCGCACACAGCGTGTGGACGATGCCCAGGCGCGCTACGTCGAGATCGTCAAGGCGACGTTCCCGCGAGGCATGCGCCTGAGCGGGTTGCGGGTGTGTGTGGATTGCGCCAATGGAGCGGCCTACAGAGTCGCGCCCAAAGCCCTTTATGAGCTTGGGGCAGAAGTCATCCCGATCGGCGTCAACCCGGATGGCTTCAACATCAACCGCGAGGTTGGCAGTACCGACACACTGAACTTGCGCCAGGCTGTCCTGAAGTATCGCGCGGATATCGGGATTGCCCTGGATGGCGATGCGGACCGTTGCATTCTTATCGACGAGCAGGGTGAAACCATTGATGGTGACCAGCTCATCGCGCTTATCGCAACGCACTGGAAAGAGCGCGGACTGCTCTCCAAGGACGGTGTCGTCACCACGGTCATGTCCAACCTCGGGCTTGAACAATACCTTGAGAAGATCGGCCTCTCGCTCGACCGTACCAAAGTCGGGGACAGGTATGTCGTGGAGAAGATGCGCGAAGGTGGCTTCAATCTTGGCGGTGAACAGTCTGGCCACATTGTCCTGTCAGATTACACGACAACCGGCGACGGACTGATCGCGGCCCTTCAGGCGCTTGCCGTGATGGTCATCAGTGGCAAGCCTCTGTCCAAGGTCTCCCGGGTATTCAAGCCGGTTCCGCAGAAACTCATCAATGTGCGTTACACTTCAGGCGCGCCGCTGGAGAACACGAAGGTCAGGGAAACAATCGAAGCTGTCGAGAAACGCCTCGGCAGTTCGGGCCGGCTGGTCATCCGCAAGTCTGGCACCGAACCCCTTATCCGCGTCATGGCCGAAGCTGAAAATCCCGGCGAGATGGAAAAGGCTGCGACCGAAATCGCTGATGCCGTTCGCGCGGCTGGCTAGGCATGCACGTGGACAGGGAATTGCATGATATTTCCCGGACTGGCCCAGTTTGGGAGAACAGGTATGAGCAATCCTCCACGCATCGTCGCACTGACAGCAGGCGGTCCGCATAGCTGGATAATGATCAATGCGCTGCGCGCACGCTTTGGCGATTTCCCCGTCATCAGGGAGGAGGGTGAGCCCGCTGCCAGCCTCTGGCGGCGGCGGCGGCGCATGCTCGGGCCCCTCAAGGTGGCCAGCATGCAGGCAGCGCGCCTTCCCCTGAAGCTGACCAAGCGGGGAACGGGCAGCATCATTCAGGAAATGATTGAGCGGTACGGCTTGCAGCCCGATCCGCCACAGGATGTGGAGGTCATCAACGTCGCTTCGGTCAACTCCGATGCCTGCCGGTCTGCCCTGCAGGAATATGCTCCGCAGGCGGTGTTCGTAATCTCCACACGCATGATCGGGCGGAAGACGCTATCCTCGGTTCAGGCACCTTTCGTAAACTACCATTCCGGCATCAACCCGGCCTATCGTGGTATGTTCGGCGGCTATTTCGCACTTGCCAATGGCGAGCCTGAGCACTTCGGGGCCACGGTCCACCTCGTTGATGAAGGCGTCGACACGGGCGGCATCCTTTACCAGTCGCACCTGTCTCCTGAGCCTCGCGACAACTTTCATACTTATCTCTGGCGCCTGGCGGCCGGAAGCCGGGAGATTGTCATCCAGGCGATCGAGGACGCCGTTGAAGGCCGTCTCAACCCTGTCGATGTCGACCTGCCTTCCCAGCAATGGTTTGCCCCGACATTCGGTAGCTACATCTGGACCGGCCTTAGCCGCGGCGTCTGGTAGAAGCGGCCATTGTCTCTGCGCCCGCAAGTTCCGCCGCCAGACGGGCCCCCAAGTCCAACGTCTCTATCCAGAGGCTCAGCCGATCCGACATGATCTCCCGCCAGGCCTTTGCTTCAGGTACGGCGTGACGGACGAGGAAGGGGATTTCTGCCGGCTGTGTTACACCCGCCTCAGCTATATAGCGGCCATCCCAGACCCCATCGCACCATTGCCGGGAGACCTCACCCGGATCGCGACCGATCAGAACATGACCCCCGCGCCTCTGCACCCAGGCCCCGCCAAGGGTGACACGTCCTGCCGGGCCTCCATCCAAAATTTCCCTGTTCAGGGTCTGTAGCGACTGCGGCGCAACGGGCCTGTCTGTCCCGGACGCGAGCTGGAGAACGATAGACAGCTTGCGCCTGCTGATACGCCCGGACGCCGGCTCATGATCAATCTGTATAAGGCCGGAGGAATGAACCGACACATGGCGTCGAAGCGCCTGGGCCAGTCCGGCATCCTCGACAGCCCTCAACCGCATGGCATCCGCGGTTATCCGGGCCAGCCGGGATGTATCGAGACAGGCGGTGAGCTTGCGAATACGTGGACGTTCATAGGTATCCGACTCGTTGGTCGGGTCTTCGGTCCAGTTTTCCCGTTGCGTGCGCAACCATGCCATAAGCGCGTCGCGTCGCTCCCCGCAAAGCGGCCGGCCAAGCATCACGCCCCGTCCGTCAGGCCAGACGGGCGACACTGAAACAGGTTGCGGCCCGACAGCACCCGTCAGCGACGATGGGCGGGAAAGCCGCATCAATAGCGTTTCTTCAATATCCGTCCGCGTATGGCCGAAAAGAACGAGCCTTGCCCCTGCCTTCTGTGCAGCCCTGGCGATCAGTTTATGACGGGCTGTGCGTGCCGCCTGCTGGCTGCGCCGGTCTGGAGTCCATCTCAGGATCTCAGCATGATGTCCGAGCGTCTTTGCCCTGTCAGCCACATGTCGCGCCTCGTCGGCAGCCTCACGGCGAAGGCCATGATCGACTGTCAGTACACGCAGCTGCCGTCCGGTCCGACGCGCCCAGACGTCAGCCAGAAGCATCAGGGCGAGTGAATCGCTGCCACCTGAAACGGCAATGGCGACAGGCCCGTCAGAGCCTGCCGCCATTCGCCCGATAAGATCGGGAATATGGGTCTCTAGGCGTCGCAATCTGCGCGCGTGCGCTCCAGGTTGGCAAGGTTCTTAGTTACGCCCGAGGCATCCGGATACTGCTCCGGAAGGATCGAGAGAGCGTTGCAGGCCTTTTCCATGTCACCAACCAGTCGCATGGAACGCGCGAGTTTTACCAGCGCATCAGGTGCGCGGGAATGGTCGGGATAGGTCCGGATCATCTTGGTATAGGCCTGACCGGACTCAGCATACGCTTCCTGCTGGAAAAGCGCTTCAGCCAGCCAGTATTGCGCCTCACCGGCCTGCGGATCATCGCCGAACTGCTCGAGGAAGGCGCGGAAAGCGTTTTCGGCACCCTCGAAATCGAAGTTCAGCAGCTTTGTCTTGGCGTCTGCGAAAAGCGGGCCAGCCTCACCGGGCAGGTTGCTGGCCTGCAGGGTGCCGAGCGAGCCCTGGTAATCGGGATCGCGCCCTTCGCCAGCACTCGACGAGGCAGTGCGCTGGGAAGAACGCTCCGCATCCTGTTCTGCCTCCTCGTCTGCTGCCTCATCTTCGGCTTGACCTGCATCCGATGCCTCACCTGTACGCACCGCCACGTCACGGCTCTGGACCATGTCGGCAAGCGACTCCAGATCGGCTTCAAGCTCTTTCACACGCTCATCAAGGCGCTCGTTTTCCGTATCCAGGGATTCAATGGCTGACCCGATGCGCGCATCGTCTTCCTGCAGCCGGGCTGCCTCATCACGTGACTGCGAAAGCAGGAATTCCAGCGTCTCGATTTTCCCGTTGAGACCATTCACTTCATTCTGAAGCCGCGAAACCTCAAGGCGCAGGTCGGCATTTTGCTGTCGGATACTCGCCACCTCAGACGACAACCCGCCACTCGTTGTGCCTCGCTGCACGGGTGCCCTCTGGGCATGCCCTGCCGGGACTGTGATCGCAAAAAAGATGAAAAGGGCAGCTAGGGTCGCCAGTCGCGCCATGTGGGAATACTCCAGACTCTGCGGATTTGCTCAACAGTAACTACGAAAAAGCCGGGGCCAAAATATGGCACCCGGCTTGATCATTACAGCAGGCAGGCTGTCCCGACTGCCTGTAACGGAACATATCTGGTCAAAGACCTAGCTTGTCGCTCCGGACATGATCTGGGTGAAGCCGTTCCGGTTCAGTGCCCATGCCTGCTGGTTGGACTCTGTCGCGATCGGGCGCTCCTTGCCGTAGGAGACAGTATCGATGCGGGCCGGGTCGACGCCGAGGCTCACGAGATACTGCTTGACGGCATTGGCACGGCGCTCGCCGAGGGCAAGGTTGTATTCCCGCGTGCCACGCTCGTCACAGTTACCTGCGACCAGGATGCGGACATCCGGATAAGACTCGAGCCATGCAGCTTGGCGCTGGAGAATTTCCTGGTCATCAGGATCAAGACCGGACTGGTCGAGATCGAAATAGACGCGATCCCCGACATTGACCTTGAAGTCCTGGATGGAGCCGGCAGACGGACCGGAATCGACAACGCGGTTCGGTTCCTGAATGTCTGATTCATCAACTGGCGCAGTTTGCGCCGATCCGGACCGGTCCTGAACAGGCGCCGCATTGGCTGACTGCTGGGGATCGGGCTTGCTTTGGCATGCGGCCGCACCCAGGAAGAGCGCAATCGCGGAGGTGGTAAGAGCAATACGACGCATTGGTTACTCCTTGCTATAGTCGTTCAGGGCGCATTTAACCGCTGATTTTGTCAACTTCATGGCTGTCAGACCAACTGCCACCCAGTGTCGACCCTGTATTCCTTATATTTTTCTGCTTACGCCGCAAGGCCTAATTCAAAAGAGGCGACCAGGCCGGATCAGAAGCATCGGTCGGTGTCGGAATCCGGCGCAGATTCCGGCCTGTCAGATCGACAGACCACAGGCTCGGCCCGGCACCCGGCGCCTCTTCACGGAAGAAGGTGATGACACGCCCGTTCGGCGACCATTCCGGGCCTTCATCCAGATAGGATTCGGTCAGCAGGCGTTCGCCCTTCCCGTCCGTGCCGATGACACCGATATGAAACCGGCCACGGGTCTGCTTGGTGAAGGCGATCAGGTCGCCGCGCGGGCTCCAGACGGGTGTCGAATACCGGCCCGATCCGAAGGTGATACGGCAGGCCGTGTCGCGCCCACCCGACGGGCAGGTCAGCTGCGAGCCATCCGTATTCATGATGTAAAGCTGCGGGCTGCCACCACGGTCGGAATTGAACACGATCTGCTCACCGTCCGGGGACATTGAGGGCGACGTGTCAATCGCAGGATGGTCTGTCAGCCGGCGCGTTTCCTCTGTCACCAGGTCGCGGATGTAGATATCCGAGTTACCCCCGCTCGCCTGGGTCAGCAGGACCGACTCTCCACCGCGCGAGAACCGCGGAGCGAATGTCATGTTGCGGAAATCACCCAGCACCTCCTGGCGGCCGTTCTGGATATCGAAGAGATAGACACGCGGACGGTTATTCTCGAAAGACATATAGGTGATCTGCTGGTTCGAAGGCGAAAACCGCGGCGTCAGCACCTGGAAAGTGCCGGAGGTCAGATATTTCACGTTCGCCCCGTCGGAATCCATGATGGCCAGACGCTTGACCCTGTCATCCTTCGGGCCGGTTTCCGCCACATAGACAATCCGCGAGTCAAAGTACGGGTCTTCCCCTGTCAGACGGGAATAGATCGTGTCAGCGATCTTGTGTGCAATACGGCGCCAGTCTTCCGGCTTGGCCGTGAAGCGCCGGCCGGCCTGGCCCTCAAGGCGCATGACCTGTTCGCCATATACATCCCAGAGACGCACGGAAGCACGAATGAATTCGACACCTTCCACCGTGACCGTATCCACTTCGCCCACGACTAGCGCATCACTTTCGATGATCTTCCAGTCGGCAAATCGCGGCTGGGTATCAATCGAGAGGTCCTTCTGGATATGGGCCTCTTCCGGCACGACCTTGAACAACCCTGTCGAGAGCAGGTCATTACGCACCACTTCGGTGATTTCAGCAGCGAGCTCAGGGTCTGCGCCAGCAGACGCTTCGAACGTCGGGATCGCGATCGGACTCGGCTTGAGCACGCCCTCGGAAATATTGACCGTGACCTGAGCCATCGAGACCGGCACAAGCATGGCCAGTGCGGTCAAGAGCGTTGCAGCTAGTTTCCTGATCATTGGTGGCTCCTCGCCTGATAGGGGTTAATCTTTATCGAACGCCGGCCCGAGATTAATGTTCGGGGACTTCCAGAGTTCATAATCATCCTTTGGCAGCCTGTAGGGCTGACATTTACGTACAGCGCGCAGCGCCCTCTCGATCGCCAGCGACATCGACCTGTCGCCAATCGGCGAGCGGCGCGGCTTGACCAGTTCAACATCCAGCACATTGCCTTCCGCATCCAACTCGGCGCGCATGCTCACATTCAGCCGTTCTGGTTTTGGCTGGTCCGAAACGCCGTCCCAGCAAGGCACGATCTGGTTATAGAGCAGCTGCTCGATCCTGACCGTATTGCCCGACCGCTCACCTGCACCGCGTCGCGGCTCCTGGGCAGGTGGCGTCTCCTCCAGCAGCTCACGCTCCGGTTTCTTTGGCGGCTGGCTAGCGCGCTTTGTCTGGCGCTCACTCTCGAATGTTGATTCCGCATCGCTCAACAGACTGTCGAGCGCATTGTCCTCTTCGCGTGGATTGGGCTTTGCTTCCGGCTCTGGCTTGGGAAGCTCAGGCTCTTCTTCAGGCTCGGGCTCGGGTTCTTCCTCCGGTGCCTCGTCGAGATCCGGAACGACATCCTCCTCTTCAGGCTCTGGCGGAGGCGGCTTGCTCGCAGTGGCAACATCATCCTCGGGAAGGTCCCGCGTGTCGGGTTCTTCCTCGACCGGATCGTCGCTTTCTTCCTCTTCAGGTTCAGGTGGCGTCGGCTCCGGCTCCTCTTCAGGTTCTGGCTCCTCCTCTGGCGGCTCGGTGACTGGCGCGACATTCGTCATCTCGCCAACCTCCACCAGGTCAACCGGCACAATCACGAACTCCTCGTCCACCGCTGTCGTGCCGACGTATGGCCACGCCAGGTAGCCCGCGCCGATAACGGCCACGTGAAGCAGGAAAGAGGCGGGAAGTCCGCGGATCATGATCTACCGGTTCACCTTCGGATCAGTCACAAGCGCGATATTGCTGTAGCCGGCCCGCTGCATGCGCGTCATGACTTCCATGACATTGCCGTAGTTTACGCCCTCATCGGCCCGCAGATAGATACGCTGTTCATAGCCTTCCCCGGCAATTGCGGAGAGTGTCGAGACAAGCTCCTCGGGTCCGACTTCGGTGTCCTGGATATAGATCTGGCCACTCGCGGCCAGCGAGACAGACAGGGGTTGTTTCTTGGGCGCCTGCAGATTGTCCGCAGACGCTTTTGGCAGGGACACCTCGACACCTGTCGTCAGCAGTGGCGCGGTGATCATGAAGACGATCAGCAGCACCAGCATGACATCAACGAGCGGCGTTACGTTTATCTCGGCGGCAAGCCCGCGGCGTCCGCGGCTTCCGCTTCTTGCGCCTGAAGCCCAGCTTCCAGCCATGTTCAGCCCTCCCGTTCCGTCGACCGGCGGGACAGGCGCACAAGCAGGTCTTGCGAGAAGCTGTCGAGCCCATCGGCAAACTGGTTCAGGTCGCCTGTGAACTTGTTGTAGAAAATCACCGCGGGAATAGCGGCAATCAGGCCAAGCCCCGTCGCAAACAGCGCCTCGGCAATCGGGCCGGCGACATTGGTCAGGCTGGTATCCTGTTTCTCGGCAATGTTGATAAATGCGTTCATGATGCCCCAGACCGTGCCGAACAGGCCGATAAAGGGCGAGGATGACCCGATCGTGGCCAGAACGCCGAGCCCCTTGCTTACACGCCCGACCTCACGGTCCACACCGGCACGAAGAGAACGTTCGGCCCGGTTGATGAGCATCGCAGGGCTCTGACCGGGTGGCAGGCGGCGCGCCTCATTCCATTCCCGTGAAATAGACGCGAACAGCCGGGATGCGGGATCACTGTTGCTGCCGCCGGGACGCGCATCAATATCGTCGGCGCGGCCAGT
This sequence comes from Henriciella sp., assembly GCF_029936995.1. Taxonomy (GTDB): domain Bacteria; phylum Pseudomonadota; class Alphaproteobacteria; order Caulobacterales; family Hyphomonadaceae; genus Henriciella. The sequence continues at coordinate 349,515 of NZ_JAPYRE010000002.1, read as the reverse complement.
CCAGAACGCCTCTTCAAACTGACGGGCCTTTTTCCGGGCGCTGCCAACCGTGAAATATTTCTCGATGATGACGGCCCAGGACCAGAGACTGGCGATGAACAGGACAATCAGGACGAACTTCACGACGATGTCGGCTTCCAGCAGCAGCCCTATGAAGGAGAAACCGCCTTCAGCAGCTGCCGGGTTGAGCGCTTCGCCGCTAGCGACGGCCTGCGCAAACGCAATGGGGTTCATGAAAATCCTCTTTGTGTCTCTGCAGCAATCGCCACGCATCAGGCGTAGCGGGTGTGGCCATGTTCTGGCAGCCTTCCCCATATCCAACGAGAATCAGGCGGAAACTTGACGCTCGGCACAGGGATGGCAGCCGGACCAGCCATGTCGCGATAGGGTTAATGATTTGTCAGTAAGCTCCAGCCCTTTCAGGGCTGGTAGACGAATGTCTTCAGTTGCTCGACGACTTCCGGCACCGGCCGGCGCGCGCGCCCGTCCGCATGGATCATCACAGCCGTGATGTCTGCTTCTGCAACGACTGTCTCTTCGCGCAGCGCTGTCTGCCTGAAAATTATGCGCACGCCCTTCGCACCAACGTAACGCGAACGAATCATCAGTTCGTCGTCGATACGTGCGGCCTGTTTGTAATCAACATTTACATTGGTCAGGGTAAACGCCGCAGGGTCCGGACGCGAGAGAAGCGACTGGTGTGAAACACCCGCGTCCCGCAGGAATTCAGACCGTCCGCGCTCGAAAAACCGCAGATAGTTGGCATGATAGACCATACCGGTAAAATCTGTGTCTTCATAATAGATACGCACCTTGAGCCAGTGCTGCATCTGCGAGTCAAACGGGGATGATGGCGCGTTCATTCTCAGTGCCTGAAGTGGCGCATACCTGTGAACACCATGGCAATCCCGGCCTCGTTGGCCGCAGCAATCACCTCGTCATCACGGATTGACCCGCCCGGCTGGATGACCGCTGTCGCCCCCGCAGAGGCGGCCTGAAGCAAGCCATCGGGGAACGGGAAGAAAGCATCCGAGGCCGCAACGCAACCGCGAGTCCGCGGCGCGTCCCAGCCAGCCGCCTCAGCCGCATCCTCGGCCTTGCGCGCAGCGATACGCGCAGAATCGATCCGGCTCATCTGCCCGGCCCCGATCCCGACCGTAGCAAGATCCTTGGCATAGACGATCGTGTTGGATTTCACATGCTTGGCCACCCGCCAGGCAAACAGCAGGTCTGCAAGCTGTGCTTCGTCGGGTTCCTTGTCCGTCACGACCCGCAGGTCATCCAGCGTCACACGGCCATGGTCGCGGTCCTGAACGAGCAGGCCGCCCGCAACTGATTTGACCGTGCGGCCGCGACTTGCAGGGTCAGGCGTCCCATTGGCCAGAAGAAGGCGAAGGTTCTTCTTCTTTGCGAACACTGAAAGTGCCGCCTCGTTAGCCCCCGGCGCGATAACCACTTCGGTGAAGATGCTGGTGATTTCTTCGGCCGTCTTCTCGTCCAGCATGCCGTTGAGCGCGACGATCCCGCCAAAGGCGGAAGTCGAATCGCAGGCAAGTGCCTCGCGATAGGCCTCGATCAGCGTCTCCCCCATGGCGACACCGCACGGATTGGCATGCTTGATGATGGCCACAGCCGGCTTGTCTTCGCCCAGCTCGCCGATCAACTCATAGGCCGCATCGGTATCGTTGATATTGTTGTAGGAAAGCTCCTTGCCCTGCACCTGCCGGGCCGTGGCAACCCCGGCGCGCTTCTCGCTGGTCCGGTAGAAAGCCGCCGCCTGATGCGGGTTCTCACCATAGCGCAGGCTTTGCGCAAGGTGCCCGCCAAACCCGGCCCAGTCAGGTGCCGTTTCACCAAGCTGGGCGGCGTACCAGCCTGAAATGGCTGCATCATAGGCGGCTGTACGCGCATAGGTCTTTGCCGCCAGCTTGCGGCTGTGTGTGCTCGCGACATGGCCTTCGTTATCGTCCATCTCCGAGAGCACACCCGCCAGATCCGCGGCATCGGTACAGACCGCAACGGACTCCCCGTTCTTTGCAGCTGCCCGCAGCATGGCCGGGCCGCCAATATCTATATTCTCGATACAGCTGTCGAAATCAGCCCCCGAGGCGACAGCGGCCTCGAACGGGTACAGGTTGATGTAGACGAGGTCGATCGCCTCGATCCCGTGGGTCTCGGCATCCTTTACATGGCTCTCCAGATCGCGCCGGTAGAGCAGGCCGCCATGCACGGCCGGGTGCAGCGTCTTGACCCGTCCATCCATCATTTCCGGGAATCCGGTCAGATCTGCCACATCGCGTACGTCGAGGCCGGCTTCCTTGATGGCACGGGCCGTTCCCCCCGTGGAGACAAGGTCAACGCCATGAGAGGCGAGCCGCTGGGCATACTCGACAAGACCCTCCTTGTCGGAAACCGACAGAAGGGCACGGCGGATCTTGAACCGATCGGACATGATGAACGTCACTTCTCTGAAAGGGCCTGTGAATTTGCGTTTGCCGTAGCATGAGTTCACACAAGGTCAACTCGAAGGCACCGTTCAGGCGCGCATCCGTTTGGGCTTGTATTCCGGCACGAGGCTGGAAAGCATCTCGATGGCCTCATTGCGCCGGCGCTGGCGGGCCAGGTCAAGCAACTGGTCGAGCTTTTCGTCAAAATCGTTGGCATAAATATGCTTTGAGGCGACCTTGTAGATGCCCTCAATACCGATCGAATGCACTTCTTCATGATTATAGGTCAGCATCTCGTGCATTTTCTCGCCCGGACGAAGACCCGTCGTGCGCACCTCGATATCTCGGCCCGGCACGAAACCCTTGAGACGGATCATCGCCTCGGCCAGCGTCTTGATCTGGATCGGCTCACCCATGTCCAGAACATAAAGTGATGCCGTGCCGGGTGCCCCATTGTGCGTGGCCGACTGCAAGACGAGCGCAGAGGCTTCTTCCACCGTCATGAAATAGCGCGTCACGTCCGGATGCGTCAGCGTGACAGGGCCGCCAGCCGCAATCTGGCGCTCGAACAGCGGGACCACAGACCCTGAAGATCCGAGCACATTGCCAAAGCGCACCATCGAGACGGCGAGGTTACTCGCTTCAGCCTCGCGGCTGACCGCAATCTCCGCAAGACGCTTGGTGGCCCCCATTACATTATCCGGGTTCACAGCCTTGTCTGTGGATACGAAAACAAGTTTCTTGGCATCGTGCTCTATAGCAGCCTTCGCGGTTTTGATCGCGCCGCCGACATTGGTCAGGATAGCTTCGCAGACATTTCGCTCCATCAGCGGGACATGCTTCAGAGCGGCTGCATGAATGACAATTTCGGGCTTATACATACCGACAAGCCGTGAAATCCTGACATCGTCGCGAACATCACCAAGCTCGGTATTTATACGGATGTTTGGAAACTCGCTGCGAAGCGCCAAGTCTGATTCATACAGATTATACTCGGACGCATCGAAAATCGTCAGCTCCGCCGGGTTCATGCGCGCACACTGGCGCGCCAGTTCCGAACCGATCGTTCCGCCACCGCCGGTGACCATGATTGTAGTGCCCTCGATGAGTTCCCCGACAGGACGGTTATCCAGCACCCGCTCACGACGGCGCAGCAGGTCTGCCGGACGTACCGGCATCATGGCCCCTCCCTCGCCGGCCGCCTCAAGCGTCATCACCTCGGCTTTCTGGCTGGTCGCCTCCTCCAGGATGCGGTTCATGTAAACCCGCTCCCGTGCGACGCCGGCGACCGCCACGAGCGGTGTTTTTGCATAGCGTAGCGACAGGACATCGAGCACCTTGCTCAGATCGTCCAGCCCGCCCATGACAGGGACACCGCGTATGGCCCGGCCAAACTCAGCGCCATCCGGCTCCAGCAGGCCGAGAATCCTGACATTTGCCCCATCCCCCTTTTCATTGAGGCGCCTGAGAATCGCAGGCGCCTCGGTCGCCTTGGCAATAAGAATGGCCGCGGGCGCATCCTTGCTGGCACTTGAAAAGAATATCTGGAAGGGACGATGGGTCGAGCGGGAAAGCGCAATCATGCGCCCAAGGAAAAGAAGCGCGAGCCAGAGGATATCCGCAATCAGGATCGCCGAGCGCGGGAACCCGATGAGCCTGTTCCAAAGGAACATGATCGGCACGAAAATCAGCGTGGCCACACAGACGCCCTGAACAATCCTCAGGGCATCGGTCCATCCCGCATGGCGCCAGACCTGCCGGTGAACCCTCATTATGTAGAACGATGTCAACGCAACGAGGGCAAATGTGCCTGTCGCAACAGCCCCCGCCTGCAAGGCGTTCGGCGGTGCCCCTTCAGTTGCAGCCCACCGGCTGGTGATCGCCACGGCCATGGCAATCGCCGCGGCGACCGTGTCGAACCCGAGCGTCAGCGCCATCGCGCGGCGGGCTTCACCACGCGGCGTCACGCTGCCTCATCCTTCAGAAAGGCCCACCGGACGGCGTTCGGCGGTCGAGAGCCGTCGCTATCGGCCTGGGCACGCCCGGCAAGGACAATCTGCAAACTCTGCTCGACGATGCCACGCCCGAGATAGATGGTGGGTTCCAGCCGTGCGCCCTCATGGCTCGTCTTGAACCGCCAGACGGACCCGTTCTCGGTTTTCAGCCTGATCGTGGCTTCGGAAGTATGGGCCTTTACAGTCGGGTGCAGGTGGAAACGGATTGAAAACGGAATTGTCCGCTGGTCCCTGGCTTCACCTTGCGATACCGGCCGGGCAAGCGAATCCTCTCCCGTGAGACGCCGTCCGTCCCCGGCCATGAACAGCCGCCTGCGGTGCAGCAGGCCAAAACGCTCCTTGTAGCCGGCATGCTGGGCATCGAGCCAGATTTCATCGGCTTCTTCCAGCCGCTTGGCGGCGATCCCTTCCGGTCCTTCAGGAAACATCAGGCCCGTTTCCTCATTGTGCAGGAACCGCGCCGAATCCTCATCCGAAATCATGAGCGTGGAATGCGCGACCGTGCGGCGCACAGCAGCCTGCCAGTCTATATCAACCTCGGGACTGTAGCCACAGGATGTAACGATCCGGGCATCTGCATCATAGAGCTCGAAGCCGAGCGCGCCGGCATGAGCGCTGTCCCCGAAAGGTTCTTCAGGTGCGCTGCCCGCATCGAGGAAGAGACAGGTGTCTTCCTTGTGCAGCTTGTGGAAGCCTGACTTGGGCGCCACGGTAAACCGCCTTGGCCGCATGCGCAGGCGCCCCAGTGCCGCCTCAACGGCCTGTGACAGGCTCTCTTCTCCATCATTGAAAGGCGGCAGAGCACCGTCACCAGCCCGGAAAAACGCAACCATGCCGCCAAGTCGCTCGATCCATGTCACCAGGAAGGGTGGGACGGCACGCTCATATTTCTCGATCAGCCGCTTGATGACGCAGAGATCCAGAAGGCTTCGCAGCCCGCGCGCAGGCGAGCGGCTGGCATGCCCGCCATCGGGCAGTATCTGCGCAATGCACTCCTGCTCCAGCTTGTCCAGCGCATTGTCCAGCCCCTTGCCCCGCTTGAGACACAGCGCACAGGCTGTCAGGACGACGGCAATTCGCCAGCGCGCCGCCGGATCCCGGCAGTCATCCTGAAGCGTTTCGACATGCCGGATCTGGCGAGCAAGCACCTCCAGGCGCTGGGTGACAGCACCATTGTCGCCATGTTCGAACAGGCCGGGCCCGCAAAGCATCCAGTTCCAGATGCGATCGGCTGCACACCCTGCACGCCACGCAAATCCGTTGAAGCGGCCATAATTGTCGATCCAGTCATCAACCAGGAACCGTGCTCTGTCTGCACCGGCCGGTCCTTGCGTGAACAGGTCTCCCAGCCAGTCAAACCGGTGCAAACGGTCTGCATAGTGCCGTGAGGGCAGCGGCTTTGACCAGGGCGAATGCCCGGCTGCCAGCTCCATCTTGGACATGCCGATGCGCCAGATATCGCGCATCAGGCTTTCCCCGCGCAACTCGTCAGCCGGCGCCACGGCTTCGGGATACATGACGAAGCCTTCAGGCGCAGAGCCCGCAATCTTCAGACGGTGGATCGGGCTTGCCGTGACCTCCTGTCCGGCACGCCCGGTCAGACGTGCCCAGAGTTCGGCATCCTCATCCGATGTACGCTTCGGTAAAAATCCAGAATTTGCAAACTCTGCTGACATCAACTCGTCCGGTCGTCCTGTTCAGCTTGTTACTTCACCGCACCGCGCAGGGCCTTGATATTCCCGGCATAGTGCTCCGCGCCCCCTTTGAAGACAGCAGACCCTGCAACAATTGCGCTCACACCGGCATCGATTGCCTTTGGCGCTGTTTCAGGGTTGAGACCACCATCAACCTCAAGAATAATATCGCGTCCCGTTTTATCAATCTTGCGGCGAAAGGATTCGATCTTTCTCAGCTGACTGTCAATAAAACTTTGTCCCCCAAACCCTGGATTGACCGACATGACGAGGATCATGTCGATATCGTCGATAATCGGATCGACGATTTCCGCCGGTGTACCGGGATTGATCGCCACGCCTGGCTTCATGCCCGCAGCCCTGATTGCCTGCAAGGTCCGGTGAATATGCGGACCGGCTTCCGGGTGAACCGTCAGGATGTCGGCCCCGGCCTTTGCGAAAGCGTCGATGAAAGGGTCCACCGGGGCAATCATCAGGTGCACATCAAACGGTTTGTCCGAGTGCGGACGCAACTTTTCAACGACAGGCGCACCGAAAGTCAGGTTGGGTACGAAGTGGCCATCCATGACATCGACATGGATCATATCCGCGCCAGCTGCATCAATCGCACGGATTTCGTCGCCAAGCCTGGCAAAATCAGCTGATAGAATCGAAGGGGAAATCAGGACATCACGCATGTCTATCGCCTAGAACCAAACCGCCGCCAGCACAAGGCTGACGGCGGTAGACGCAGTGTCTTTCAACTGCAACACTTTGTCTGGTTAAAGCCTAGTAATATCCGGCTGGAGAGACCGTTACACGGTTCTGGCCGAAGGTTACGTTCACGCGGCTGCCCGGCTGGATATAGATATCCGCGCCCTGAACGATTTCCTTCACATCGCCACTGTCGAAGCGGATCGTGTAGGCAAAGCCCCGGCGGGTGTTCGCGCCCTTTCCAAGCTCGTTACCGGCAAGCCCGCCCAGTACGGCACCCCCTACGGCACCTGCCGTCTGGGCCTTGTCGCCACCACCAAGCTCAGACCCGGCAAGTCCGCCCAGTACGGCCCCGGTTGCAACACCAAGAATGGACTGGTCAGGACGGATTGTAACTTCACGGACAGCCGTGACCGTTCCTTCACGGACAGTCGAGGCATAACCGACGCCCGTGGAACTTACGGTATTGGCCCCATAGCCACTGGCACAGCCCGCAAGCACCAGCGTAAGGGCGGCAAATGCGCCGGCCATCATCCTGCTCGGCGTCTTCACGGTTGCTGTTTCGGTCGTCATTGGGTGCTCCTTTGCACATTGGACGCCTGGATTATCCGCATCCTCGACTGAACCGGATATGAACCTGTGGCGGCGAATTTAAGGCGACTATTCCGATCGACCCTGAACGTCAGCCCGTTTTACGTGCAAGGCGAGAAACATGGAAGATATCATGGCCATGATGACTGTCCGGCAAGGTGACAAGGTCCCCCTCATCCGTGAGGCCGTTGGCAAACGTTCCAGCCTCATCGGGGGTTATTGCAACACGCTCAAGCAAGCCCTCGGACACTACGCGGTCCACCACATCGGCCCCTTCCCGCTTCAGCGGCGTGCAGACGCAGTAGACAAGCCGCCCTCCCGGTTTCAGCATTCCGGCAGCAGCTCTCAACAGACGCACCTGAACATCAGGAAAGCGGGCAATGTCCGCCGGGCTCTTGATCCATGCCCCTTCCGGATGGCGACGCAATGTACCCAGTGCTGAACAGGGCGCATCCAGCAGGACCCGGTCGGCCAGTTCTGGTGGCGTCCAGTCCTCCAGCTTGGCCTTGATGACTTCCACGCGAGCGGCAAGCCCGGTCCGGCCGAGGTTGTCGCGCACACGCTCCAGCCGCACGGGCGAGCGGTCGATGGCGACGACATCTGCACCGGCTGCGGCCAGTTGCATGGTCTTTCCACCCGGCGCGGCACAGAGATCGAAAGCCGTTTCGCCCGCTCTGGCACCAAGCAGGCGTACAGGCAGGGCTGCCGCCGCATCCTGCACCCACCAGTCACCATTGTCATAGCCTTCCAACCGGGAGACATCACCCGTCGGCACACGCACACTTGTGTCTGCGATGACCTCACCCGACAGGGCTCTAGCCAGCGCCTGCAACTGAGCCGGGTCCTTCGGCGTGAGATGCAGGTCCGGTTCTTCAAGCTGGGCCGTCGCCAGTGCGTTCGCCCCCTCAATGCCAAGACTGGTCATCATTTCCACTGTCAGCCAGTCCGGCCATATGGCTGTTACCGGCGCCGCATCGAAATGGCTGCGGTCGCGCACAGCCTTGCGCAGGACCGCATTGAGAAATCCTGATGCACTACGCGCGCGTGCCCAGTTCTTGGCGGCATCGACAGTTTCGCTGACAACCGCATGTGCCGGAGTTTCCATGAGCCAGGCCTGCGCCGCACCGATTCGCAGCAAAGCCCGGGCAGGCGGGGTGGCTGTATCCAGAGACCGCGAAAGGAAAGGCGCAAGCCCCTTGTCGATCCGGCCGAGCTGGCGAAGCGCTGCACTTGCCATGGCCCTGGCGAATGCCCGGTCAGGCCCCTGTAGTTTGCCGAAAACTTCCGAGGCCGTCATCGCCTCATCAAGCGTGCGGCGATTATCCAGCGTTTCGATCAGGAGGTCTGCTGCTGCCTGCCTTGCCCTGGCTCCACTCATCCCCAGGGCCCACTCGCCTCGGCTTCCACGGAAGCTGTCTCGGCGGCTTCACCGGAGGGCGCAATATTCATCTCCGCCGCCAGCTTGCGCAGCGCCTCGACACGGTTGGCGGTTGCGGGGTGAGTCGAGAACAGGCTGTCGCCCTTGCGTCCAGCCAGCGGGTTCATGATGTACATATGCGCCATAGCCGGGTTGTCTTCGGCTTTCTGGTTCAGCGTCGCCTTGGCCCCGCGGTCGATCTTTTCCAGTGCCGAAGCGAGCCAGTGCGGGTTTCCGCAGATTTCAGCGCCCAGCCGATCGGCCTCATACTCCCGCGAACGGCTTATCGCCATCTGGACCAGACCAGCAGCCATCGGCGCGAAGATCATGATCGCAATCGAGCTGACAATCCCGCCGCGCTCGCGATTGCCGAAGAAAAGCGCAAAGCTGGACAGCATGCCGATCGCACCGGCAATCGTCGCCGTCACCGTCATGGTGAGCGTGTCACGATGTTGCACGTGCGCCAGCTCATGCGCCATGACGCCGGCAACTTCTTCCCGGGTCAGTGTATTGAGAAGCCCCATCGTCGCGCAGACGGCCGCATTATTCGGGTCACGGCCCGTCGCGAAGGCGTTCGGCTGCGGGGTATCTATCACATAGATTTTAGGCTGCGGCATGCCTGCATGTTCCGCCAGGGCCCGCGTATCGTTCGCAAAGGTCTGGATCATCGGCGACCGCTCGTCCGGGGTGACTTCACGCGCCCCCTGCATCCGCAGGACAATCTTGTCAGCGTTCCACCAGGAATACACGTTCATTACAAGCGCGACAGCAAAGGCGATGGCCATGCCGACCGCTCCACCGATGAGATAACCGACACCCATGAACAGTGCTGTCAGGACGGCAAGCAGAATAAATGTTTTCAGTGTACCCACGAAAAAGATCCACTCCTTGATCAACAGAGGCTTCTTTTAAATGTCTGTCAGTGGAATATATGGAAAGCGTTAACGCATGTGGGAAGCATGCCTGCTGCGAATGAAAGAAATGTCATGAGCAAATCCCTTTCTCCCGAAGCTGAACGTGCCCTGGCCGAAGCCGCCGCCCGGCGTGAAGCCCAACAGACCCGCGAGGCAGAGCTGGAAGCCCAGCGCGAAAAGGAAAATGGCGGCCCGCGTAAGATCGAGCCGACCCGTTATGGCGACTGGGAACGCAAGGGCATCGCCTACGACTTCTGAACAGGCTTTGCTTGCCACCTTCATGCGCCTGACACGGGAAGCCGGCTCGCCTCACAGGTTAACCTGTTTGCATAAACAGTATCATGGGAGTTTACTGCTGACTGGCCTCCGGCTTGCTCGTTTTCATGCCGGACACACGTGAATCTCGCTCAGGAGGCGAATTGCATGTCAAAACGCTACAGTTTCGCCGCGCTTGCAGCAGGCATGGCCATGATTGCAACACCGGCCTTTGCCGATGGTTATCCTGACCGGCCCGTCCAGAAAGGTCCGCCGCCGCTTGAAGCCCATGCGCCTGCTCCGGACTGTGAACTGATTGGCGGGGAAGACTGGTACTGCCCGCCACAGCACACCACGACGCGGCGTTATGTCGATGAGTCGAAGACCCGGCACTATGTAAAACGTTACACCACCGGGGGCATATGCTGCACGCCATCTGCCCCGCCACCTCAGCGCGTCGTCTATCAGAGACCCGTTGAACGCGGCCTGTCGATCGACATCGCCGGCTTCAGCGGCGGCGTCGGGGCCGGCGTCGATGGTGGATTCTATGGCGGCGGAGGCGGTTTCGCCTATGCCAGCGCCAGTGCATCATCAAGTGCCTACGCCTCAGCAGCGGCCCGCATCGCTTTCAGCGCCAGCTTCAGGGGTGGTCACAAGGGCGGTGGATGCCGGGGCGGCTGCGGCAAGGGTGGAGGCAAGGGCAAGCACTAGCCTGCCTGCTGCTATACGACACCCAGCCGGACAAGGCTTGCCGCACTTTCGCGGATCGCATTTTCAGCCGGGATCGGCGTGATCCCGAGAACGCGCTTCAGCTTGTCATTTGAGAAAGCCCTCTCCCGGCCAAGCTCCGGAATAACCTGCTTGAGCGGCGGATTGAAGAAAGCTGCCAGCTTAACGACCCAGTTCGGCAGGGTTCCCTTGGGCAGCTTGCGGTCCGGATAGGCCCGCTGCAGGATTTCGCCGATTTCTTCAAACTGCAACATGCGCTCACCGAGCAGGAAGCGCTCACCTGCCGCCTCAGGCAGGGTCATGGCGCAGACATGTGCCTCGGCCACGTCGCGCACATCGATGACGCCGAAACTGAGCTTCGGATAGGCCGGCAACTTCCGCGCCATGGGCTGGGTTATAAGCTCCAGCGAAGACGAAACATCCGCACTCATAGCCGGGCCAAGCACGGCGACCGGGTTGATAACGGAAAGCTCCAGCCCCTCGCCCTCTTCCTCGACATAGGCCCACGCCGCCTGCTCCGCGATCGTCTTCGAGCGGGCATAGGCGGTATTGTCTTTCAGGTTGTCAGGGTTGGACCAATGCTCCTCGGTCAGGACTTCCGGGCGCGAGTCCCCCCATCCATAGGCGATTGCCGCCATGGAGGAGGTCATCACGACCCGTTTTACGCCAGCCTGCTTTGACGCTTTCAGTACGCGCAATGCCCCATCCCGTGCGGGTACGATCAGTTCGTCAGCGCTTTTCGGCACGGTCGCAGGAAAGGGCGAGGCGACATGCTGGACATAGTCCACACCGTTAACGGCTTCCTGCCAGCCCGCATCGCTGGAAAGGTCCGCCTCGATGATCGGTATATTGACGTCATGGCCAGCATAATCAGATAGCACGCGATTCAGCTGCCCCGCCTTGGCGGCTGACCTGGCCGTCCCACGGACCTCATGTCCATCCGCCAAGAGGCGCAGGATCAGGTGCGATGCGATAAATCCCGTCGCCCCGGTGACAAGAACAGTTCCCATAAGAAGCCCTCCGTGCTGGCCCGCCCGCCCCGGAGGACGCCGGATGCGCCCAAGGAGCCTGCTATTATCGGCCTGGCGGGCCGGAAAGCTATTCTCCAGCCCGTCCTATCAACGAAACACGTCGCCGATGGTTTCCAGTGTCGTGCCTTCCTTGAGGTCGCGCAGATGGACATAGAGCACGGAAACGCCCACCGAGGACAGCACGCCTGCCGCCGTGGATACGATCGAGTTCAGGAACACGTCCCAGAAACTCGAGGGCATGCCCTGATAGCCCGCGCCCCCAAGGGCCGCGATGAAAAGGCCGACAATGAACATTGCGATCCAGGCAATCACGATCAGCGCGAAAATGCGCCAGCGCTGCCCCTCTGTCAGCTCCATGCTGCGGCCGAATGCACGAATGATCCCCGTTCTTTCCGTGACAAAGGCTGGCACGGCCACAGCCCAGAGCGTGATCAGGATCAGCCCCGGCACAATCAGCAGCATGAAACCGATAAAGATACCGAGACTCATCAGGATCGACAGGCCGATCAGTGGCAGGAAAAGCCGCAAGGCCACCGAGAGTGAGCTGTTGAAATCAGGCTCACGCCCCGACATCGTCTCGACAGTCGTATGGACGACAGCCGCCTGCAGGATCAGGGGAAGCAGGCCCGCGATGATGCTGACCAGCCAGAACCCCAGCGAGAACTGCGGAATCGTCCCTTCTGAAACGGCCTCAGCCATGATCTGCGATGAGATCAGTCCGAGAACCAGGCTCGGCACGCCCACAATTATCACGGCAAGGATCACGAGATCCTTGAGGCGTTGGCCTGTTATGCTGAATGTCTTCGTGAAGACATAGCCAATATCGAGATTACGGTCAGTCATGATTCTATCCTCCACCCTGAGTATACGGAAATGACCATATGGACCGGACATGGGCAAGCATGAATCTGGCAGAATTTCCGTAAGGTCAGCGGTCCTGCAGGATCGTCACCGGCTGGGCCTGTTTCTTGCGGTCGCGCAGCGTGATGTAGACCGCCGAGACGATGATGATGCCGGCCCCGATCCAGACATTCGTACCCGGCAGGAGACCGACAACCAGAAGATCTGCCACCGTCGCCATCGGCAGGCGCAGATAGTCGAGCGGCGAGATGAAGGAGGCATCCCCGACGCTGACGCCTGATATGTAGCAATACTGCGAGACATATCCCGTCAGCGCCATGAATACGATCCAGCCCCATGTCTCCAGCGACGGCATTGACCAGAATATGAAGACGAAGGGCAGGAGCAGTACGGTCGAGAGAATGTTGGCATAGGTCAGCAGCGCTACCGCCGAGAGCTCAGCGCTCAGCGTCTTCACAAGCACGATTGCAAACGCCAGGAAAAAGGCGCTGCCAAGCGCACACAGCGTGCCCCCGTCAAGCTGGAAACCGGCGCTGGCGCCGGGCTCCCAGAACATGAAGACGCCCGGCACGACCATGATCAGTACGCCGATAAAGCCGATCGCCACAGCGCCCCAGCGATGCGGGCCAACCATCTCGCGCAACACGATCGCCGCCAGGACCGTCACGAAGAGTGACCGCGAAAAGCTGATCGCGTTGAACTGCGACAGCGACAGGGTGAAGAAATCCGACACTGCCAGCATGGCGAGCGTGAAACCGAGCGTGCCGAAGAGCGACCGTGCGACAAGCAGGCCGGGGCGTTTTGTCTTCATGCTCGATAGCCCGACACGCAGGATGATCGGAACAGAGACGATCAGCGCGAAGAAAGACCGCCAGAACGCCAGGAAAACCGGATGCACATCCTGGGACAGCTCCTTGGCCAGAACGGTATAGACTGTGAAACCTACCCCTGAGAGCACCATGAAGACAGCACCCAGGGCATTGCCAGACAGGCGCGGGCCTTTACTCTCAGGCGCAGCATTTTCAGGGGATTGGTCAGTCATGAATCGGTTTTCCCAACAGGACCTCGACGATATAGACAAGCTCTGGCGCAGCGTGCCCGCCGATCATGTATGGACAGGCTGGTCTGCCAGCGGGGCCGAACCGGACGAAGTGTGGCTGTATCGCACTCGCGCCCACTGGCGCAAATTTCCACTGCGCAAGAACGAAACCGGCTATGCGCTTTTTGATGAACGGGACCAGAAGGTCGCTGAAGCAGTTACGCTTCAGGACCTGCTGCACGCCGTTGAAAGCATACCGGGACTTACAGAAGCCTCGGAGAATAATGGGCCGGGCTCGAACGGGAACCCCTAACTTCCCTGCCCCGCCAGCATCGCCTGGCGCATCTCCTCTGCCTGCTCGGCACTGATCCCCAACGCATCCAGAAGCGGCCCGGCGTCGGTCTCGTCCCAGCTATGCCGCGGGCCGACCGTCATGCCGCCATCGACAAGGAATTCCCCGCCGGTCATGAACTCGGCGCGGTCGGAGCCGAGGAACGCCGCCATGTCGGCAATATCCTTCGGCAGGCCCGTCCGTCCGGCGGGCTGCATCCTGCCGCCCTGCTGCTGGACCATTGCCGCCATCTGGTCGGCCTGCTCACGCGACAGGCCCAGCGAGGACCCGAAGATGGACGTTGCGATGAAGCCGGGCAGAATCGCGTTCACACGGATCCTGTATTTCGAGAGTTCGGCCGCGGCGAGCTTGGAAAAATGCGCCACGCCCTTCTTGCAGACCGAATAGGTAATTGGGGCATACCCGGCTGTAATGGCTGAGATCGATGATGTGTTGATCACTGATCCGCCGCCACGCTTTTTCATGTACGGCACGGCGAGCTTGGTGCCGACAAAGACCGACTTCAGGAGCAGGTCGACCGTCGCGGTGAAACCATCTTCATCGAGATCCTCGACCCCGGTCGGCGTGCCGCCATGCCCGGCATTGTTCCAGAGGATATCAACTCCGCCAAACGCCTCTTCAGCCGTTTCGAAAAGCTTCTGGAATTCATCCCGCTTCGTCACGTCGCAATGGACATAGCGCACCGTATCGGCTCCGAAGCGCTCCTCCAGCGCCTTGCCCTTCTCGTCCTGCAGGTCCCCGGCGACGACCTTCGCACCCGCCTCGACGAAAACCTCCACGCCCGAATAGCCGATCCCGCTGGCCGCACCTGTAATGATCGCCGTCTTGCCCGATAGCTCGCCCATCTTTTCCTCCACTTGATTTTATGCGGAAGAAAAGGGCGCGTCAGGCCCGCCGAAGTCAAGATTGGCGTCGGGGAAGGAAGCGGGATAAAGCCCCACCACTTGGCAGTGGGGCTTTACCTCATGACTACTCGCCGCTTTCGGGAAACAGCCGGCGGTGAAGGTAGGTATACTCCAGCGCCGTGCGCCGGGCGGTTTCCTTCTGGTTGGCTGCTGCCGAGTGGCCGCCATCAATGTTCTCGTAATAGAGGAATGGCTTGCCGCTCTCCTCGAAAAGTTTCGCCATCTTGCGGGCATGGCCGGGGTGAACCCGGTCATCCTTCGTCGATGTCACGAAAAACGGCGTTGGATAATCGGCTTGTGAATCAAAGTTCTGGTAAGGCGAGATTGTCTCAAGGAAGGCCCGCTCCTCCGGCACGTCCGGAGAGCCATACTCATCCACCCATGACGCGCCCGCCAGCAGCTTGTGATAGCGCAGCATGTCGAGCAGCGGCACCTGAATGACAACGGCATCCCAGAGATCCGGGCGCTGGGTCAGCATCACACCCATGAGCAACCCGCCATTGGAGCCGCCCATGATACCGAGATGCTCGGTCGAAGTGATGCCGCGTTCGATAAGATCCTCGCCGACCGCGATGAAATCATCATAGACGATCTGGCGCTTGGTCTTCAGGCCCGCCTGGTGCCATTCCGGGCCGAACTCGCCGCCACCGCGGATATTGGCGAGCACATAGGCCCCGCCCTGCTCCAGCCAAAGCCGGCCGCGCACGGCCGAATAGGACGGGTTCATCGAGACCTGGAAGCCACCATAGCCATAGAGCAGTGTTGGCGTGTCGCCAGTCATTTCCATGTCTTCGCGGTGGATGATGAAGTACGGGATCTTCGTGCCGTCCGTCGAGGTCGCGAAATGCTGCTCGACGGCGAGACCTTCGGTGTCGAACTTCGCCGGCAGGCTCTTCAGCGGCGTCACTTCGCCAGTGGCGACGTCATAGCGCAACAGCGAGTCCGGGGTCAGGAAACCTTCATAATTCAGGAAGACCGTATCGACATCCTTGTCGGCGAACGCGATTCCCGACTGGCCCTTGCCCGGCAGTGCGATCTCGCTTGTTGTCCAGCCATCGGCACCGGGCTCCAGCTTCAGCACCTTGCCGACGACGTTCTCGTCAATCGAGAGCAGCGCTGCGCCATCGGCTACAGCCACGCCGTTCACAGCCTGCGTCTCATCCGGGTGGAAGACCAGCGACACCGGCGGCAATTCGCGCGTCTCGAGGACTGTATCGAGATCGAAGGCCACAACATCGCCAGACTTGAAAGACACATCCTGTCCTTCAGGCGTCCAGTCCTGCTGCAATGAAACGAGGAACTGGCCCTGATAGATGCCTTCCGGCTCGGACTTGGGCGGGACCGGCCATTTCACCGGCGTCTCCTCGCCTTCCGGCAGCCACCAGTATGTCGAGGTAAAGAAGGTATCGGCCTGCACCACGCCCTGAAGCCGTGTGCCGTCCTCCTTCTCGATCACCATCGGCCAGACACCGACATCGGTTGTCTCGCCGCGCAGCACCTCTTTCGCCTCAGAAAGCGGCGTGCCGCGCGTCCAGCGCTTGACGATGTAAGGATAGCCGGACTCGGTGACAGTGCCCTCGCCCCAATCTGTGCCGATCAGCACTGTGTCGGCATCAGCCCAGGCAATGCCCTGCTTGGCTTCCGGGGTGACGAAGCCGTTCTCGACAAAGCTTTTTGTCGACAGGTCGAACTCGCGCTGGATGACCGCATCCTTGCCGCCATCCGACAGCGAGACCATGCAGAGCCACTTGCCGCTATCGTCCGGCTCGAAACAGTTTGCGCCCTTGTAGACCCAGTTCTTGTCTTCAGTCTCGGCGAGCTTGTCGATATCGAGAACGGTCTCCCATTCCGGCTCCTCTGCGGCATAGCTCTCCAGCGGTGTGCGCCGCCAGATACCGCGTACATGGGTTTCATCCTGCCAGAAATTGTACACCATCCCGTCACGGATCGTGCCGTAGGGAATGCGCTCGTCGGAGGTCAGAACCTCGAGTGCCTTGTTGTAATAGTTTTCATAGCGTGTGCCGGACTGGAGATCTTCCAGGCTACGTTCATTCTGGCTGCGCACCCAGTCCAGCGCGCGTTCACCCTCGACCTCTTCAAGCCACAGATAGGGGTCGGTCGTCTCGCTATTGGCTGTCACGTCTGTTCCGGTCTCCATATTCTCGGATTCTGTCTTTTCAGTTTCTTCTGCCGCTGCCGAAAATCCGGGCACGGCCAAAGCAAATATGGTGGCGAGGGTGGCAGTCCAAATGCGCATGCGGAACTCCTGGGTTCATGATTGCTGGATTTTCATCCGGAGCTATTTACACTTGCAAATGCAACTATGCGCAAGGGGCGGAAATGACAGGACCAAGCAGACGAAATATTCTCATGGGCGCTAGCGCCGGTATCGCCGCACTCGCCAGCTTGTCCCGCAAGGCAGCCGCCCAGAAGCCAGATAATGCCCTTGAGGTAGACATGCTGCCAGATGCCGAACGTGTCGCAGGTGTCAGCTTCACGCCGGACGAGCGTCAACAGATGGTCGGCGCCATTGAAGAGCGGCTGGAGGCCATCCGTGCCTTGCGTGGAGTCGCCAAACCCAACACGCTCGCACCAGCCCAGGTTTTTGACCCCCGGCTGTCCGGCATCGCTTATGACACAGGTGAGACGAACGCGGTCAATGTCACGCCGCCAGAGCCCGGTATCCCGCCCGCCAGCGGGGACCATATCGCCTTCGCGCCTGTCGCCCAGCTTTCCCACTGGATCCGTACGAAACAGTTGACATGCCGCGAACTGACAGACCTCTACCTAGCCCGCATCAAGGCCCATGACTCGAAACTGAACGCGTGGATCACGCTCACGCCTGAACGCGCGCGTGCCGAGGCCGACGCCCTGGATGCTGAGATCGAGGCGGGGAAGGTCCGCGGGCCGCTCCATGGCATACCCTATGGCTTGAAAGACCTGTTCGATGCCGAAGGCGCCCCTGTCACCTGGGGCGCTGAACCCTACAAGGATCAGGTCGCAGAAACCGACAGCGCGATCGTCAAACGCCTGCATGCGGCAGGAGCGGTCCTGCTTGGCAAGACAAGCTGCGGCGCGCTGGCCTATGGTGACATCTGGTACGGTGCTGTTACGCGTAACCCATTCGATCCACGCGAGGGTTCATCGGGCTCCAGCGCGGGCTCTGCCAGCGCCACAGCCGCGGGGCTATGCGCCTTCGCTATCGGCACCGAGACCCTCGGCTCGCTTGTCTCACCTTCGCACCGTTGCGGGACCACTGCCCTTCGTCCGACATTCGGCCGGGTCTCACGCGCAGGCGGTATGGCGCTCTGCTGGTCGCTCGACAAAGTCGGGCCGATGGTGCGGCATGTCGAGGATATCCCGCTGATCATGGATGCTCTGAATGGTTTCGACCCCGCTGATGCAGCTTCGATCCCCACCGGTTTTTCGTATCCGGGCCGCGAAGCAGGCAAAGGCCTGACGCTCGGCTTCGCCCCGGCCTGGGCAGACGCGGCTAACGATGCCGAACTTGCCGCGTTCGAAAAAGCGAAGGCGCTTGCCGGCAAGGTCGTGGAGGTCAAGCTGCCGGACCTGCCGCAGGAGCCGCTCTTCCAGCAACTCCTCGCCGAGGCGGCCGCAACCTTCGAGGACCTCACACTTTCAGACCGCGACGACATGATGAAATGGCAGGAAGATGCTGCCTGGCCGAACAGCTTCCGGGCCGTACGCTTTCTGACTGCCATAGACCTCATTCAGATCGACCGGCTCCGTCGCCTCTGGATGCAGGCCATCAATGAGATGTTCGACGGCATCGACATCATCATCGGTCCGAACTTCACATCCGGCCTGCTGACGCCGACGAACTTCACCGGTCATCCCTGCCTGGTCATGCGGGCAGGCTTCCAGGAAACCCGGCCACGCAGTCTGTTCAATGCCGAGAGCGAAGAAGACATCGCAACCGCTCTGACACCTGTCGCCGTATCCCTGTGGGCGCCACTGTTCGGGGAAACACGCCTGCTCGCTTTCGGCGCCGACCTTGAACGGGAACTGGAAGTCGCAGGCAAGCGGCCGGACCTTTGATATTGGTCTGATCTGAAGACGGGCCGGGACCGAGGCTTGCTGCATTCAGGGGCTATCCCTCAGGCGCCACCGTTCGCCAGAAATCCACCGCGCTGTCTATCAGTTCCAGTGAATGCCCGATGGATGCGGCCTCATCCGTGTCTACCATTGATGGTCGCACGGGCTGAGTAATCACGAGGTGGCGCACCAGCCGCGTGGCAACAACAAGCCCGGCCGGCAAGCCACCTGTCTCTATGTCGAGGCCATCCGGTTTCGGGTGCATCACGCCATTGCGCGCATTGATGAGCTCTTCCAGGGCGCGATAATGTTCTGGTTTGAGAGGGGCTGTGTAGGGTTGGACGAGGCAGGCTTCATCACCCACCCGCACGGCCAGCTCCCCCGGTCCCGGCATCACCGGCAGTTCCGCTTCCGCTTCGTGCAGCGCCAGTGTGCAAGCCTGCTGCATCATCAGCACAGCGCCGGTCACAAGCCAGGGCAGCGACGCCTCATCCTCGGGCACGAGCCCCGCATGAACGGCGGTGAACCTTGCAGTGTCAGCGATCTGCCGGGAAAGTGTTAGGGCCATGGAGGCGGTGTCTAAGCCGCCTCCAGGCATTGATCCAGAGGGCTATTGATCCTCTTCCATCATTTCGTCGGACTCATCGTCACCCATGCCCTCGTCCATCATCGCATCGTCGGACATGTCATCCTCATGCATCATGTCATCGCCCGACATGTTTTCATGCGAGCCGTGATCCATCTTGTCTTCAGACATGGAGTCGTCCTCCATCATCTTGTCATCGGACATCGCCTCATCGGACATTTTCTCTTCAGACATCTTGTCCGAAGAACCTCCGTGCTGATGCGCAAAGGCAGGCATGGCGGCGCTCATCATCAGTGCTGCGGCAATCGTGGTCGTCTTCATCATGGACAGATCTCCCTTGTTTGATGTGCCTGCACGCTATCAGCCTGCGCGCATCAACTGGAAATGACATCCGGACACGCTGTTGTGAGAGCCGGGTGAACACAACGCACAAAAAAGGCCGGACCCACCGGGCCCGGCCTCTCCGAAATCTCTTTCTGCCTGAATTACTTCAGGTTCGAGTCGATCTTCTTGCACGCTTCGATGAGGCCCTTCACGGCATCAATCGAATTGGTCAGCATGCCGCGCTCATCGTCGTTGAGGTCGAATTCGAGGACCTTTTCCACGCCATCTGCGCCGATCAGGGTCGGCACACCGACATAGAAGCCGTCGACACCATATTGGCCGTCGCAATAGGCGGCTGCCGGCACAACGCGCTTCTGATCCTTGAGATAGGACTGCGCCATGGCGACAGCGCTTTCAGCCGGAGCATAGAAGGCCGAGCCGGTCTTGAGCAGGCCGACAATCTCGCCGCCGCCCTTGCGGGTACGGTCGACGATGCCGTCGAGTTCGTCCTGGGTCATCCAGCCCTGCTCGACCAGCTGCGGCAGCGGCAGGCCACCCACGGTGGAGTGACGCACCATCGGAACCATCGTGTCGCCGTGGCCGCCCAGCGTCCAGGCATGCACGTCTGCGACCGACACGCCGGTCTTTTCCGACAGGAAGTAGGCAAAGCGCGAGCTGTCCAGCACACCGGCCATACCGACCACCTTGTTCTTCGGCAGGCCCGAGAACTGCTGCAGCGCCCAGACCATGGCGTCGAGCGGGTTGGTAATGCAGATCACGAAGGCATTCGGCGCGTTTTTCTTGATGCCTTCGCCGACGGCCTTCATCACTTTCAGGTTCGTCTCGATCAGGTCGTCCCGGCTCATGCCCGGCTTGCGCGGCACACCCGCGGTCACGATGCAGACATCTGCCCCCGCGATGCCTTCATAGTCATTGGCACCCTTGAGATCGACGGACGAGCCATAGACCGGCGTCGATTCTGCAATGTCGAGGCCCTTGCCCTGCGGCAGCCCCTCGGCAATGTCGAACAGAACCACGTCACCGAGCTCTTCACGCGCACAGATGTGGGCGAGCGTGCCGCCAATCATGCCTGAACCGATAAGAGCAATCTTCTTGCGAGCCATGGGAGGCCTCCTTCCTGCGATGTTTCATCAACACTTTCTGCGCGCGACACCTAGAGCAGATTTTCCCGGAAGGGAACTGCCCGCTATGCCACAGGGGCAAAAGCTGCCCCTCAGGCCCTGACCTTGCGGGCAGTCGCCTCAATCGCAGCGGCAAAGGCGCTCGCCTTGAAGCAGCGGATGGAGCGGGTCTCCTCCCCGGTACTGATCTCGATAATGCGCGTCACGAATGCCTTGCACACACTCACGTTCTCCACCTCGGCAAGCGGGATGCGCCACGCCAGCGTCTTCGGATCGAGATGGAAGCGCCGGTTCATCGCATTGGCCCTGAAGACAAGTTCCTCCGGTGTAAGCCAGACATTTCCGCCGACCCAGAGCCCGCCCATGGCCCGGCTCGCCACAGCGCCCGCAAAACCTGTCACGCCCTTGGCCTGCGCCTCAGCAAAGAGCGCACTCGCCATGCGTGTGTCGATCGCTGTCTTGGGGACCCGCATCCGTTCATCGCCTCTTGTATCGCAGCCGGTCTAGCAGCCCCCGGCGCGCCTGCGAAGCCTTTCACCGCTGCAAACTCTAGGCTGGATTTGGAAGACGAACTCATGCATGGATAACGTCATGATACCGCTGTCGCGCAAATCCCCCGTCTCGCCCGAGCGCTGTAACCTGGCGCGCGCCGTCAATGAGATCGGCGACCGCTGGACGCTGCTCATCCTGCGCTCAGCGCTCTACGGCCTGCGCCGGTTCGACGATTTCCAGTCCGAACTCGGCACCCCGCGCACCATCCTTTCTGGCCGGCTCAGATCGCTGGTCGAGACTGGCTTGCTGGAAAAGAAGATGTACAAGGTCGAGGGCAAGCGCGCCCGGCCGGAATACGTACTGACCGAGAAAGGCGAAGCGCTGCGCCCCGTCCTTATCGCGCTGACCCAGTGGGGCGATGTCTGGCTCGACAGTGACAGCCTGCCCCCGGTCAGCTTCACAGACATGCAGAGCCGCCAGTCTGTCCGCACAGCCTTCGTCACTGCCGAAGGCCGCGAAGTGCCAAGCGAAAATCTGCGGATCGTGCTGAGGCGGTAGAACGGGCTAGCGCGCCCGCGCCCAGACTTGTAGCGGATCGAACGCCCCGTCTTCGGCGGCCGCCTTCAACTCGTCGATCTGGCGCTGGACCGGGCTGTGCTCACCCTCGTGACCCTCGACATAGATGGCCTCGTCCAGGCGGCAGATCCGGCCATAGAGGTTCTCGGTCTGCTCGACGAGATCGAGGAAATGATCCGGCAGGCCTAGCCCGCGCTGCTTGGACGCATCAAGCGGCGGGCCCTCGCGGCTGATACGGTATTTTTTCTTGAGCGCATCCTCATATGCCATGTCCCCATCCCGAACAGCCTTCTGCATGACAAGCCAGCTGGCCGCCTGCATCAGCTTTGAGGTCAGGTCCATGCTCCAGGCCGCATAAGTCAACCCGGCTTCGCGTGGAAGTGACTTTGCCATGTCACGGCCCGGCCCGTCGAGGAAGGCGGCAGCCTCCTCGACCAGCGCCATGCCATCGGCGAATACGCGTTCGAAGACCCGGCTCGTCGTATAATCCGGCAGGCCGGGGCCTTCAGTGTGTCTCGGGGCGGGGTTGGGCGTAACGGCCATATCTGTCCAAACGTGTCCAGTTGTATCAATCTGCTACAGATTATGCAGGTTTTAGGCCGTTCGGTGTTTAAAGGATATTAAGGAAACCACCCTCAGGACTTGAAGAAGTCGTCAGCGGCCGATTTATGCGCCTGTTTGCGCTCGATCTCGGCCTCGCACGCGGCGATTTCAGATTTCAGCGACTCGATACGGGCTTTCAGCTCGTCAACGGAAAGCCGCTCCATATCGATCGCGGCGGGTTTCGGTGGATCATCTTCGAACATTGATTGCGCGGCTCCATCCCAGTTGGCCTCAGGTCAGACAGGCAAGGACAGGCGCGTGGACAAATCAAGTGCCGTTTTGAACCGGGTCCGTATCGGGGCCGCTCTTCTTGCCCCTGCGTAAAGCTCTTGGTATGATTAATTGTCTTTTAACCGGGGACTTAGGGGACAGATCATGACAATCAGCACCTTTCTTAACAGACTCTGCGCCTGGACAGCCTGCATGTGCCTTATGGTGTGGCCTGCACCGTTTGTGACCGCCCAGACGGACATCACTGCAATGGCAAACACTGACCCTGTCGAGACGTATTGTCGTGATGGCGGGAGACGCGAGAGACTTTTCGACTGCTCCTGCATCGGCGCGAGTGCTGGCGATGTCCGCCTGGCAATGGCCGGGCAGGCCGCCGAGAAAAATGCGCGCGCCATAAAGAGCACCGAGAAGGCAATTGACCGTCTCAGGGACATGGCCACCAAACGGCCCGAACAGGCTGCGGCATTCGAGAGCAAGATCGCGGACCAGCAGCAGAAACTCGAACAGCTCAGGAACCCTGACCCGATGTCGTTCGGCAATGGCGTGGTCATGAAATACTATGACACGGTTCCTCAATGCCGCCGTCATGATGGCGCATACCAGGCGACTTTTGATAGCTGCATGCGTGTCCCGAATGACGGGCCCGGCTATTGCGAGTGCGTGGCCGGAAAGATCGCGGATACCTGGGTTGGCCGTCCGGTGGTTTCCTCTTCAGACCTGCGCAGCAAGGAAGTAAGCGTCCGCCTTGCCTGCAGGCAATAATCCCCTGCCCCGCCTGACATTTCCCGGCTGCACTCTGGAAAGAACCGCTGAGCTGTTCTAGGGCTGACGCTGCCTGCCCATCCCTCCATACGCGGGGGGATGGCTGGCAGATGCCAGGCAAAGCCGCGGAGGAATCATGACCGACCTGATGAAAGCCGTCATCGCTGAAGACGGTGAAGCCCTGAAACTGCAGGACGTGCCACGCCCGGCCCTCGGTCCGCACGATGTCATGGTCAAGGTCGCCGCCGCAGGCATCAACCGTGCGGATCTGGTACAGCGGACCGGCAACTATCCGCCCCCGCCCGGCGCCTCCGAGATCATGGGACTGGAATGTTCCGGCACAATCACTGAAGTTGGCGAAAAGGTCACAAGGTGGAGTGAAGGCGACCGTGTCTGCGCCCTGCTTGCAGGCGGCGGCTATGCCGAATTCTGCGCTGTCGACGAGGGCTCCTTGCTGCCCGTGCCGGAGAACCTGACGCTGCTGCAGGCCGCGGCCCTGCCAGAAGCCATGATGACGGTCTATGCCAATATCTTCATGCGGTGCACCTTCAGGAAGTTCGAAAGCGTGCTTATCCATGGCGGGACGTCCGGCATCGGCTCAATGGCGATACAGATGGTGAAGGCCGCAGGCGCCGACGAGATCTGGACCACTGCCGGCTCCTCGGAAAAGTGCAAGGCTGCCGAACTCTTCGGCGCCACGCGCGCCATCAATTACAAGGAAGAGGATTTCGAGGAGATCGTAAAATCTGCTGGCGGGGCGGATGTCATTCTCGACATGGTCGGCGGTGATTATGTCCAGAAGAACATTTCCGCGGCCCGCGTGAACGGGCGTATCTGCAACATCGCCTATCTCAATGGCCCGAAAGTCGAGCTCAACCTGATCCACCTGATGCTGAAACGCCTGATCCTCACCGGAACGACGCTTCGTGCCCGGCCCGTCGAGGAGAAGTCAGAAATACGCGCCGCTGTCGAGGAACAGTTCTGGCCGCTGGTCGCCAGTGGCGAAATCCGGCCGGTCATCGAGGATACCTATGACTTCGACGAGGCCGAAGCCGCCCAGGCCCTCATGCAGAAGGGCGGACATATCGGCAAGATATTGCTGAATGTCGCCAAGGGCGGATAAGGGCCACTACAAAGCCCACCTTCCCAATCCGGCCCGAAAGGCTTATAATCCCCAGTGTTAGGATTTTTTCCCGTTCCGGAACCCTGACCGCCCGGCCCGAAAGGCCGGGCGGCTTGCGTTTTGGGACCAGAGCAAACGGAGCCCATCATGGCCGATATTCTTATGCCCAAGGCGACGGCCGTCTGGCTGATTGACAATACCACGCTGACCTTCTCCCAGGTCGCCGACTTCTGCGGCCTGCACTCGCTTGAGGTGAAGGGCATTGCCGATGGCGACGTCGCCGAGAACATGCGCGGCGTCGACCCGATCTCAGGCGGCGAGCTGACGCGCGAGGAAATCCGCAAGGGTGAGGAAGATTCCGACTATCGCCTGAAAAAGGCCGAGTCGAAAATCGCCCACATCCCGCAGCCAAAGCGCAAGGGCGCCCGCTACACGCCGGTCGCCCGCCGCCAGGACAAGCCCGATGCCATCGCCTGGTTCATTCGCAACCACCCGGAAGTTACCGATGCACAGATCTCCAAGATCATCGGCACGACGAAAGCGACGATCACCAATGTGCGCGACAAGACGCACTGGAATTCGCAGAACATCAAGCCGGTCGATCCGGTGACGCTGGGCCTGTGCACGCAGATCGAACTCGATGAAGTGATCTCTAAGGCGGCAAGCAAGCGCAAGAAGATGGATACGCAGAAAGAGTCAGAGCTGTCCGGGCCGGGCCTCAGGCCTGCCGAAGAGACAGACGCCCAGTCCGAAGCGGTCGACAGTGACACCCCGAACGCCGACGACATCTTCAGCGCATTCAAGAACTAGCCTGAATTCAGGATACATATCCAGATCAAGCCCGCACGCTTCGGCGCGCGGGCTTTTTCATGCCGCTTGCAAGTGGCTTTCTGGTGCACCGCTCTCACACCGTCACCAGACCGCTGCCAGACCATCGATTTTCAGGATTCTCCGCCATTCGTCCGCCCTGCTTTCCGCACGGCGTCCGCCAGGCTGTGGCGTGCGCTTCCCGGACGCAGGGGTTTGGGCTGGTTCGCATGCGGCGCCCAGCCTGACAGCCACACAATGTTGAAAGTCGCCCGCAAACGCCCGTCGGCGTCGCTAAATTTTTCGGCATAGAGCTCCGCCATTCGTGCCAGCACATGCGGCGACAGCGGACGGCGCGGCGCTTCCGCCTGCGTCATGAAAGCTGCCTGCTCTCCCATCCCCTTGATATCTCTGAGCAATCTGAATGGATCGCCATAGCGCACAGTAACCGTATCAATGTCAGCCACTGGCAGGGCGAAGCCTGCGCGCTGCATGAGCGCGGCCATGTCCTGCAGCCCCGGCAGCGGTGACAGGCGCGCAGCCGCCCCACCGGTTATCTCCGCCTCTGCCTCGATCAGACAGGTGCGCAGTTCAGACAGCGTACCGCCGCCGAACAGGCAGCCGAGAAACAGCCCGTCCGGCTTCAGCTGTTCGCGGATTCTCACGAGTGTGCCGGGCAGGTCGTTGACCCAGTGAAGATTAAGCACAGAAGTTACAAGGTCGTAGCGCTCTGGCTCCAGGGCAGGTGTTTCATCATCCAGAAGCCTGGCTTCAAGACCTTCGGCCTGCATCTGCTCGACGAAGCGCGGCGATATATCTGCCGCTTCGACAGCATCTACACGCCCGCTCTCCAGAAGTGACCGGGCCGCCCGCCCGTCATGTGCACCAAGATCCAGTGCGCGTTCGAAACGATGCGTGGAATCTTGCAGGCGCTCAATGAGCTGACTCGACTCCCGCGCCTTCAGGAAGGCATAGTCGTCATAATCGGGTGCAGCCCGGTCCCGGTGCAGGCGCACCTGGTTTCGATCAAAGAGTTTGGGTGGGGCAGAAGACGGCATGGGCCTTGATATGCATCGCTTGCGGCGTGCTGCAAAGGCTTCGCTGCGCTCAATGGGTGACTTTATCTGGCCCCCGCGGTCCCTCCTGACAGGTCTCAGTCATGGGGGTCAGGGACTGATCCCGCCAGAAGACTTTTCACGGCTTTCCTTTCTCGGCGGCAGTGGCTGCCGCGGCTGCGCCATGCCTATGGAAGCCGATCTTGGCGATGCAACCCTGTGTGGGGCGTGTGCTGCGAAGCCACCGCGCTGGCAGGCTGCCCGCGCCGCCCTTCAATATGACGATGCCTCGCGAAAGGCCATTCTCGACCTGAAACGTGCGGGCCGCCGCGACGGCCTGCCTGTCTTTGCCACATGGATGGACATGGCCGGTCGCGACGTCCTCGCTTCCGCCGACCTGATCCTGCCCGTCCCCCTGCATTACCGGCGACTGGCCAGCCGGGGCTTCAACCAGTCCGGATGGCTCGCCGCCGCCCTGTCACGGCGAACCGGGCGCCCCGCCATCATGGATGCACTGGTGCGCCACAAGCCCACGCCAAGCCAGGGCGGGCTCACCGCGCGCGAACGACGGAGGAATGTCCGTGGCGCCTTTACTCTCCGCCCATCGAAACGCGATGTGATCGAAGGGGCCCATATCGTGCTGGTCGACGATGTCTACACAACCGGAGCAACCCTTTCGGCGTGCACGCTTGCCTTGCAACGGGGCAAGGCTGCATCGGTCAGCATCCTTGTGCTGGCGCGCGTTGTCAGGCCCGCTGACATCACCATATAAAGGCTGCAACAAGCCGAGATCATGGAGCCACAATGCAAAAAGTGACCATCTACACACGCGCTTTCTGCCCCTTCTGCACACGGGCCGTTTCCCTGTTGCAGCAGAAAGGCGTCGACTTTACCGAAATCGATGCTGGCATGGACCCTGACAAGAAGCAGGAAATGGTCTCCCGTGCGAATGGTGCGCGTACTTTCCCGCAAATTTTTGTCGGCGATATACATGTCGGCGGCTGCGACGAGATGATGGCGCTGGAAAAATCCGGCAAGCTCGATCCAATGATCGAGGCTGCCTGAGCCCGACACTGAGCCAATGATCCGCTACGCCCTGGAATGTCTTGATTGTGAAACCGGCTTTGAGGCCTGGTTTGCATCTTCTGATGTGTTCGAGAAACAGGCTGAAGACGGGCAGGTCACATGCCCGTCCTGTGGCGGGCACACGGTTCGAAAACAAATCATGGCACCATCCGTGCGCCCTTCGGAGAAAGCCGGTGCCGCCGACCCTGAACGTGTCTTCGGCAAGCTCGCTGCCAGGGCCCGCCAGCATATCTCAGAGAATTACGATTATGTCGGCGACGGTTTCGCAGAAGAAGCCCGCTCGATGTATTATGGCGAGCGTGAGCATCGTCCCGTCTGGGGCGAGACAACGGCCGAGGAACGTGAAGCACTCAAGGAAGAGGGCGTTCCGGCTGCCCCTCTGCCACCGGCCTTTGTGCCTCCAAAACAAAAAGACACCTCGAAACTCAACTGATCCGGCGGTTAAAACAGCAGCTGCGACCGCGTGGCGCTTGACGAGACGCGCCGGGTTCGTAAAAAACGGCAGCAATCGAGCACGGAGAACGCCAAATGGCTTCGAGCGAATACACACGCGGCGAAATGGACATCAATGCTCAGTCGAGCATGTATAGCGGCTTCATGAAGGCCAGCACCTGGGGCGGCCTCATCCTGCTGCTTTCGGTCGGCTACATGGTGTTTACCCTGTCCATCGGCATGAACTGGCTCGTGTCGCTTGTCCTGTGCGCCGGCGCAGGCATTGCTATCGGTGTCGGCATGGGCATGGGTGGCGCATGGATCGCAACTGTTGTGGCGCTGGCAGGCGCGGCGATCTTCATCCAGATCCTGATCGCCCTTTTCACGATGGTGCTGTAGGCGATTTCAGCGCTTATAGGCTACGCGCCCAGGCTCTCACATCCTGCACGAACAGCTCCGGCACTTCCATGGCGGCGAAGTGCCCACCCTTCTCTATGTCTGCCCACCAGGTGATGTTATAAGCCCGCTCACACCAGCTACGCGGTGGAGGGGAATAAATCTCTTCGTCCGGATAGTTGGCAAAGCCGGTTGGCACCTCGACGCGCTTGCCTTCCGGCAGGGCCACACCCCCCTCCAGGAAGAGCGCCGTATAATACCAGACAGACGTCGCGATTGCGTCATTGACGAGATAGATCATGACATTGGTCAGGAGCTGGTCTCTGGAATAAACGCTCCAGAGATCGCCGTTCTCAAGGTCCGACCAGCCATGAAACTTCTCGAGAATCCACGCAGCTGTTCCAACCGGTGAATCCATCAGCGCCATGGCAAGCGTCTGCGGCTTTGTGGCCTGCTGCATGAAATAAGCGCCCTCAGCCTGCATCTTTGCCTGAGAGGCCTGCATCCATTCCGTCTCCGCCTCTGTCTGCGGGCGCGCAGGCGTCGGGCGCAGACCAATCATGTTGAGATGGATGGCCTCGCAACCTCCATCGCCGCTGGCTGCTGAATGGTTCAGCCCAAGATATGAGGTGACCAGCCCGCCCCAGTCCCCGCCCTGGGCGAGATAGCTGTCATAGCCCAGCACCTCGCGCATCAAACGGTCGAACAGGTCAGCCGTCTTGCGCTGCCCCATCGGCGAAGCAGGCTTTCCGGAAAACCCATAGCCCGGCAGGGACGGTATGACGAGGTCGAAGGCATCCTCGGCTTTCCCACCATGTTCAGAAGGATATGCGAGCGGGCCGATTGCCTCGTAAAATTCGTAAAAAGACCCCGGCCAGCCATGCGTAAGCAGGAGTGGGCGCTTCCCCTCCGCCTCACCGACAATGTGCAGGAAATGCACCCCGAGCCCGTCGATCTCTGCCTTGTAATGCGGCCATTTATTGAGCTCGGCTTCAGCCTCGCGCCAGTCATACTGGTTGAGCCAGTAGGCCTGAATATCCTTCATGACCGCAGCTGACATACCGAACTGCCAGGGTCCGCCAGCCTCCGGCGCGGGAAACCAGTTATAGGCTTCTACGCGTGAACGGATCCAGTCGAGCTTGTCCTGGCTGATCTCTATCCTGAAGGGCTGCGCTTTGGTCATGAGGTCTTTTTCCCGCCTGCTGAACAAGGGCGAGAATGGCAGGCCGTCACACCGCGTCAATATTACTCTGGGGAAGCCTCGTCGGTCGGGAAACCCTCTGCGGCAGAATCGAAGTTTCCGGATGTGTTCGTTCCCAGTGCCGTGATGCCGCCAATAATGGCGAGCACCATGAGCGCCATGACGAGCCCATACTCAACAGCCGTTGCACCCCTGTCTGACTTTTTGAGGCGCGAAATGGATTTCCGGACCATGGGCATTCCTTCAGAAGCGGGCCGCCAGGTCCTCGAAAAGAGGTATATCCGCCGGCGGCGCAGGATAATCCATCAACTTGTCAGGCCGCACCCATTCAAGGGACTGCCCCTCCGCCGGCACGGGATTTCCTCGCCAGTCGCGTAATTCGTAAAGTGGCATGAAAAGGTGAAAATCGGGATAATCAAAACTTGCGAAATTAAGCGGTCTCAACGCGTCCGGATCAGCCGCAATCTGTAATTCTTCCTCCAGTTCGCGGCAAAGCGCCGCTTCTGGCACCTCTCCAGGCTCAATTTTTCCGCCCGGAAATTCCCACAGGCCCGCCATCGCCTTGCCTTCCGGCCGGCGGGCAAGAAGGATGCGGCCGTCAGCGTCAAACAGTGCGGCGGCAACGACAAGGACAAGCCGCTTGGTCATGTCCGGTAAGCGCCGTTGATGTCGACATAGGCGTGCGTCAGGTCGCAGGTCCAGACCGTCCAGCCTGCTTCACCCGCCGCGACATTGACCCGTATGTGGATGTGGTCCTGCGCAAAATGCCCACTGGCCGTCGCCTCATCATAGCCGGGTGCACGCATGCCGCCTTCAGCCACGAGATGCTCACCGAACCAGATACGCATCTCGTCCTTCGAGATGGGCTCAAGCGACTTGCCGACCGCCATGACGATGCGGCCCCAGTTTGCATCGCCCGCCGCGATAGCCGTCTTGATGAGAGGCGAATTGGCGATGTGCAGGCCGATGGTTTTCGCTGACGCCCCGGAGGCTGCACCCTCGACACGGATTTCCACGAACTTCGAAGCGCCCTCGCCATCCTTGACGAGCTGGTGGGACAGGTCGCGCAGCACGCCATCTAGAGCTTCACGGAAGCCATCAAGGCGAGGATCGTCAACATCTTCGATCAGGCCCGCACCAGACTCGCCGGTGGCAAACAGCATGCAGCTGTCCGACGTGCTTGTATCTCCATCTACCGTGACCGAGTTCAATGTCCGGTCAACGGTTTCCCGCAAGAGACGGTCGAGCACGGGCGGCGCGATGGCGGCATCGGTGAAGAGGTAGCACAGCATCGTCGCCATGTTGGGCATGATCATGCCGGACCCCTTGAGAATACCGGCAATGGAAACTGTCTTGCCTTCTATCTCGCAGGTCGCGCCAGCGCCTTTCGGGAAGGTATCCGTCGTCGTGAAGGCGCGCGCGCAGGCTTCCCAGTCCGGTGCCGCCAGTTTGCCGGCAAGTTCCGGCAGCATCATACCGACATAGTTCGCGTCGGGAAGCGGTTCGCCGATGACGCCTGTTGCGGCGAGAAAACATGCCTCGCGCTCGACACCCAGCGTGTCACACATCGCCTTCAGCGTGGCGTCGTTCTTTTCCGTCCCGGCCTTGCCCGTGAAAGCGTTGGAGTTTCCTGCATTGACGACCAGCGCGCGCGCATGGCCATGTCCGGCGTCCAGCGCGGCCCGGCACCAGTCGACATCTGCCGATGCCGTCGTCGAGCGTGTAAAGACACCCGCTGCCGAGGTGCCTTCTGGCAGGACGAACAGGAATACATCGTCGCGCGAAAGCCCCCGGGCCGCGTAAAACCCGCGCGAGGCCGTTGCCGCCTGCACACCCCTCACTTCCGGCAGGACAGGAAACTGCGCCGGGGCAAACGGAGATGGTTTCAGCTTCATTCCTGGTCGTCCCCCGAATCCGCATTCTCCTCGCCCTCTGGCGAAGCAGTCTCCCCGTCTGCCAAGGAGGCCGGATCTACAGCCTCATCCGTCTCGGCATCCGCCTCTGCAGGATTGTCGAGATAGGAAAGGTCCGGCGGTCCGCCATCACGCTGCTGGATAGCTGCGTCTGCCCGCAGCTGGCGCAAAATGCGGCTGATTTCCGTGAAGGTGAGATAGGTGACGATCTCCGGACGCATCTCTTCCTTGGTCTGGGGCGGGCGCGTGCGGCGTTCCTCAACGGTCAGGATATGCCACCCCTGTTCGGATTCGAAGGGCTCCGAAATCTCGCCGGCCGCCGTATCGGCGATAATGGCCGGAAATGGCTCGATCATTTCATTCGGCGCCACCCAGCCGAAGGATCCGCCGTCGAGCCGGGTGCGCGTGTCATTGGAGTTCTCAAAGGCAAGCGTCGTGAAGTCCTCTCCTGCGCGGGCTTTCTCCAGCACTTCCTGTGCCTTCTCCTCGCTTTCCAGCAGGATATGACGGATGCGTACCTCGTCATCGAGCTGCTGTAGCTTGACCTGGTCCTCATACATCTTGTTGATCGCGGATTCCGTCACCTCGGTCGCGACAAGGCTTTCCATCAGGAAGTTTCCAAGCAGGCGCTCACGTGCGGTCTCAAGACGTCGCTGGGCCTGAGGGCTCTGGTCCAGCCCGCGCCGCACCGCCTCCTGGGCAAGCAGGCGCTGGTCGACAAGCTGGTCGAGGACCATCTGGTATTCGGTGTGATCCGGTCCGAAGGGATCGCCCGGATCAATCCGGCCCTGCGCCACGGCTTCAAGCTCGACATCGGAAATATAGATGGGTTCGCCATTCACGACCGCGGCTGTGGATGCATCGAAACCGACCTGCTGCTCACGCCCCGGAGCCTCGCCGGGCTGGCAGGCCGACAGGACGATTGGCGCACTCAAGGCGATAGCGAGAAGCACTGAACGGGAGGATTTCATTCGATTGCCCTCAATTGCTGGAACAGCGGCCTACATTGACACCCTGTGAGCGGGTTCTTAAGTCTCCGGCGGCGACTGGTCGAGTGGTTAGTTCGCCCGGCATGCACGCGACGTCAGCGTGCACCTTCTGTCAACAAGTTGAAGGCAGGAGGGCCCGACCAAGTCAACAGCACAAGTTCGGTACCCGGTTACATGCTTTCAGTTGCTCGCAAGATATTCGGCTCCTCCAACGATCGGAGAATCAAGCCCATGCGCAAGCGCGTTGAGAAGATCAACGCGCTTGAGCCACATATGGAGGCCCTCTCCGACGAGGAGCTGACGGCAAAGACTGCGGAGTTCCGCGGACGGCTCGAACAGGGCGAGAAGCTGGATGATCTCCTCGAGGAAGCGTTCGCTGCCGTCCGGGAAGCCGCCAAGCGTTCGCTCGGCATGCGCCATTTCGATGTCCAGCTGATCGGCGGCATGGTCCTGCACAAGGGCGCAATCGCTGAAATGCGCACAGGCGAAGGCAAGACGCTCGTGGCCACGCTTGCCGTCTATCTCAACGCACTGCCGGCCAAGGGTGTCCACGTCATCACCGTGAACGACTATCTCGCCAGCCGTGACGCGGAATGGATGGGCAAGATTTACGAAACACTCGGCATGACGACAGGTGTGATCGTCAATGGGCTGAACGACAAGGAACGCAAGGCAGCCTATGCCTGCGACGTCACCTACGGCACCAATAACGAATTCGGCTTCGACTATCTGCGCGACAACATGAAATATTCGCTCGAACAGATGGCGCAGCGCGGCCATGCCTATGCCATCGTCGATGAGGTCGACTCCATCCTGGTTGACGAGGCACGCACACCGCTGATCATTTCCGGGCCGACAGACGACCGCTCGGACCTCTACCGCACCATCGACAAGCTGATCCCGCAGCTCGACGACGAAACCGATTTCGAACTCGATGAAAAGCAGCGCTCCGTCACCTTCACTGAAGATGGCATGGAGAAGATGGAACAGATGCTCGAGGAAGCCGGGCTGATCGAGGGGTCGATGTGGGACCCCCAGAACGTCACCATCGTCCACCATGCCAATCAGGCGCTGCGCGCGCACAAACTGTTTCACAGGGACAAGCAGTACCTGATGAAAGACGACCAGGTTATGCTGGTCGACGAGTTTACCGGGCGCATGATGGAAGGCCG
The DNA here is from genome assembly GCF_029936995.1 of Henriciella sp. GTDB lineage: Bacteria > Pseudomonadota > Alphaproteobacteria > Caulobacterales > Hyphomonadaceae > Henriciella. Next base: position 315,626 of record NZ_JAPYRE010000002.1, on the reverse strand, counting down.
CCGGCTTTCAGAAGGTCTGCACCAGGCGATCGAGGCCAAGGAAGGCGTCGAGATCAAGCCGGAAAACCAGACCCTCGCCTCGATCACATTCCAGAACTACTTCCGCCTCTATGACAAACTCGCCGGGATGACCGGCACAGCCATTACCGAAGCGGCGGAGTTTGCTGACATCTACAGCCTCGAAGTCTTCCAGCTGCCGACCAACAAACCGGTCCAGCGCGTTGACGAGGATGATGTCGTCTACCGCCTCGAGCAGGCCAAGTTCGACGAGATCGTCAATGAAGTGCGCGAAGCCCGCGAAAAGGGCCAGCCCGTCCTGCTCGGCACCGCCTCCATCGAGAAGTCCGAAAGGATCTCGAACCTGCTCACCGAAGCCAAAATTCCGCACAATGTGCTGAACGCCCGCCACCATGAGCAGGAAGCCGAAATCATTGCCGAAGCCGGCCTGCCGGGTGCCATCACTGTGGCCACCAACATGGCTGGCCGCGGGACTGACATCCAGCTGGGCGGCAACTATGAAATGCGGTTCTGGAAGGCGATTGATGCCTTCAAGGAAAAGCATGGGCGCGAGCCTTCGGAAGACGAGGAGAAACAGCTCTCCGACGAGATCAAGGCCGCCATCGAGGTGGGCAAGAAAGAGGCCCTTGAAGCCGGTGGGCTCTTCGTTCTCGGCACCGAGCGCCACGAGAGCCGGCGCATCGACAACCAGCTGCGCGGCCGGACGGGGCGTCAGGGCGACCCTGGCAAGTCGAAATTCTTCATCTCTGTCGAGGACGACCTGATGCGCGTCTTCGCCGCCGACCGGCTCAATTCGATCATGAAGAGCCTCGGCATCAAGGAAGATGAGGGGATTACGCATCCCTGGATGAACAAGGCGATCGAAACCTCACAAAAGAAGATCGAGGAACGCAATTTCGAGATCCGCAAGAATGTTCTCAAATACGATGACGTCATCAATGACCAGCGCAAGGCGATGTTCGAACAGCGCCGCGAGTTCATGTATGCCGACAATGTCACTGATGTTGTCACGGACATGCGCAATGACGTGATTGACGGCTGGGTTGGCCGGGCCATGCCGGAGAAAGCCTTTGCCGAACAGTGGGATGTTGAGTGGCTGTCAGAGACGCTCAAGGACGAACTCGGTCTGGATCTGCCAATCGCCGACTGGGCCGCCGAGGAAGGCGTTGCCAACGAGGAAATCGCCGAACGCATCCGCACCGCGGCAGCAGACGCCTTCGAGGAGAAGGTCGAGCAGGCCGGTGCCCAGCAGATCCGCTCGGTCGAGAAACAGGTCCTCCTGCAGGTTCTCGATGCCCGCTGGCGCCAGCACCTCCAGCAGATCGACCAGCTGCGCTCGGTCATTCACCTTCGCTCCTATGGCCAGCGCGACCCGCTGAACGAGTTCAAGGAAGAAGCCTTCAAGCTCTTCAACGACCTGCTCGACACGATGCGCGTCGAGGTCAGCCGCATCTTGATGAACATCCGGATTGCCCCGCCGGCCACAGAGGAGCAGAAAGCCCAGCTTGCTGCCGCGCGCGAAAAGCAGGTGGCCCGTGACGATATGCGCGAGACCCATCTCGATCCGGATACGGGCCGCAATGAGATGCGCCCTAACCAGCAGGGCCCGGCTCCCAATCCGCCGGGCCAGCCGCTGCACCAGGCCGAGGATGACTGGTCGAAGACCCCGCGCAATGCGCCATGCCCCTGTGGCTCAGGCAAGAAATACAAGCACTGCCACGGCTCTCTGACGGGCGCCGACCAGCAGCAAAGCGTCTAGGCACAAAGCGCTTTTCAAACAAACATACGCACAAAAAAGGGCCGCCCCGTATGGAGCGGCCCTTCCTGTTTGCAGAGTCGCGTCAGCCTATGGCTTCCACTTCTCGAGCTGTCGGGCGAACCAGTCGCGGCCACCCCAGCCAAAGCCGATACCGATGGCAATGGCGAGACCGACAGCGGCACCCATGACGAGCATTTCCGCGACGTTCAGGACGAACTCGCCACCCGTGGGATCAAGCTCCATGCGCGAAATACCCAGAATGATGGCCAGTGTGACAATCACCCATTTGACGATTTTCGCGGCAAGATCGCTGATGCCTTCGCCAGTAGCCGCCATAGCACCGCTGACAAGGCGAGCAATGATGACACCGGCAACGATGATGACCGCACCGAAGACAATCGAGGCCGCAAGATCCAGCACCGTATAGGTGGCATTAGTCAGGACATCGAACTCAAGCGCCCGCATTGCCTGGATAAGGCCGAGAAGGACGATGAAGAACATCGAGACCTTGGCGATAACACTGGAAGCCGTCAGCCCTTTGTCGGCGCCTTTCAGGATGCCGAGCTCAGACACGGCTGAATCCACACCCAGGCCGGGCAGGATGCGCATCAGGAGATTGTGCACGAAGCGCCCGATCAGGACGAAGACAGCCAGCAGGATACCGGCAATCAGAATCCGCGGGATCGCAGAGACGATATCTCTCAGCATCTCGTTGGCCGGCCCGGAGATCGCTTCGATCGCCAGGACGTCAAATGCCGCGATGGCACCGAGAATACCGATTATGGCAGCAAGAACCGTTGCGGAAATACCAGAGATATCAACCGGGCCAGAGGCCAGGCCAAGACGCTGGGGCACCGGGTCTGCAAAGGTGAAGACCGCCTTGGCCGTCTTCTGCACCACATTTGCCACGATCATGAACAGGATGAAGATGATGACCGCACCAAATACATTCGGCAGGTAGGTGAGAACATCAGCCAGCATCGCATTGAGCGGGTTGACGATCTGCGTCAGCTCCAGGCGCTGTAACGCCTGTATCACGCCGATCAGCATGACGATCCAGAACGCGGCAATCCCGAGACTGTCGCCCAGAGACTGGGTCGCCTTGCCTTCCGGGTCTGCCGGGCCCTTTCCGAAGCCCGTCTTGTTTATGGCCGTCGAGATCACCCATTTCACGAGTAACGCAACGACATAGGCAGCGATGAGAATAAGAACAGCGAAAAGAATTTTCGGTCCGTATTCCTGCATCTGTGAAACTGTGTTGTTCCAGAATTCTTCCATTATTCCAGCCCCTTTCTTTTAGAACCGAAATAAAGCAACGCGCGGGACATTACATTTGTTTCAGGAATTGTTCGACGAGACCGCCGTGAACTCGAGATCGGGATTCTCGCCCAGCCTGTAAGCGACATGCGCCTGCAAGGCCGCTGTGACCTGCTGGGCATCGCCGGCCAGCCGCTCAGGCGGGATCAGTGGCCCGAAGGCCATATCGAACTCGGCACGGCGCTTGTTCAGCAGTTCATGGAAGAGCGTGATGTCACGCAGCTCGCCATTGATCTTGCTCAGCCTGTAGAAAAGCCGGGAATTCTCCGCCTCTATATGAAGAGGCGCGATCGGCGCTTTCTGCTTGCGCGCGAGGCTGACGACGGTGGAGAACCACTCCTGCTCGGTCAGCACGCCATTATTCTTCTTTGCGAGCTTGCCCGACGGGAAGATGACGATGCATTTCTCCTGTTCGAAGGCTTCCGAGGCGAGCTTCAGGGTTTCGCGAGTCTTGGCCGGTGTCCGCTTGCTCGCGACCCATTCGATCGGGATGAGCACGTCGGTGAACTGCCGGTTCACGCGCAACGCATCGGCATTGGCGAAAAACACCACATCCTCGCGCTTGCGAATGATGGCGTCCCAGACGGCCACGCCATCGGCAAGCCCTGTCGGATGGTTGGCAGCGATAACGACACGCCCCTTCTCCGGCAGCCGGTCCAGATGGCGCAGGTCGAGATTCACGTTCAATTCCCTGGAAAGATAGTTGAAGGACTCACGCCCGTTCAGACCGGAAAGGTGATCGGCCATACCGCGCGCCTTGCGATAGCCGAGGACACTATAAAGAAGCGGACGCATGACAGGCCACGTCCAGTGGCCGGCAAAACTCGGGCAGCGCTCCTGGATCAGCGTGTCGACGATATGCTTGTCCGGCTCTTCAAGGCCGTCAAAAAATGCAGACCCGGTCGGGTTTTTCTTAACAATCTCTTCCGTCATTGCCCGCCAATCTACGCGTGTCAAAAGCGCCTTATCGCGCTGAATCCCTTATCCTATCACGGATTCCCGGCCCTGCACGCGTCTGGCTGACCATGATCAAGACTTTGAATTGTCAACGTTTCAGAAAGTTTCGCTTTACCAAGCTGTAAGGGGAAGCTGCCAAGGTGGCATATGTTGAGAGGGGTGAGCAGGACGCTCCGGATCTGGAAGTAAGACAGGTAGAGTTCATGAAAGTTCTATGGATTGAGGATCAGGAGCCAGCACGTGACATGCTGACAATCGCCTCGGACAAGGCGGCGCGCGCCCGCGTGCAGATCGACCTTGTCCTGGCAGGCACCCTGATGGAGGCTGAACGCCGCCTGCGGCTCGAACGGTTTGACCTGGTTGTTACCGAGCTTACACTGCCGGACAGTTATGATGGCGACATGACGATTGCCCGTCTGGCCAATATGGGCAGCCACAGGCTCGCTGTCTCAAGCGCACACCCTGACCGGGACCAGATCGTTGCCACGGCGCTACGCTGCGGCTGCAACATTGCCGCCTCTCCCGTTTTCAAGGCCGACCTGCCTTATAACCGTTTCATCCAGCGCCCGGAGGCAATGCTCGATTTCCTGATTGCCATGATGGATGAAACGCAGCGGACACCACGCAGCGCAGCTGCCTGAGCGGAAAAAACCCATGCACCACGGCCCTGCTTGAGGTAGGGCGTGCACATGGAATCATTTTCCCAGTTCCCCGCCACACTCACCCTGATCGCGGCCAATGTGCTGGTCAGCCTGTATGGCTGGCTGAAACCCACATTCCTGATGGGCAATCTCTTCCATGTCGCCGCGATCCGTGAAGACAGGGAGTGGCACCGCCTGATCACCGCAGGTTTCCTGCATGGCGGTGTTTTTCACCTGCTCATAAATATGTTCGTCCTGTTCCAGTTCGGCTGGTTCATCGAACAGGTTCTCGGCACGCCAGGCTTTGTATTCGTCTATTTTGCAGCATTGCTCGGGGGCAATGTCTGGGCACTCATGGAAAATTTCCGTACGCCGGACTATCGCGCGCTGGGCGCATCCGGGGCGACATCGGGTATCGTCCTGTCCTTCTGCCTGTTCCAGCCATTCCTGATGCTTTTCGTTTTCTTCATCCCGATGCCGGCTGTGGTGTTCGCCATCCTGTTCATTGCCATCAGCGCCTTCCTGGCCCAGCGAGAGGACAAGGTAATCGGTCATGAAGCTCATATCGGCGGAGCAATTGCAGGATTGCTTGCGACGATTATCATTGCACCGCGCGCGCTGTCTGAGTTTGGTGCGCAGGTATCAGCCTATCTGGGAGGCAGCTGATCCATGAGCGTCGAGACCGCCTACCAGGCACGCATAGAATCCGGGCAACTCAGCCCCGATCCAGCCCAGCTCGAGGCGGCGAAGCGTCTCGACTCTGTCCTGCACCGCATTGCAACGGCCCGGCCAGGCGGGCTTTTCCGGAAAGAGCCCCATATCCGCGGACTTTATATGTGGGGCGGTGTCGGGCGCGGAAAATCCATGCTGATGGACTTGTTCCACGACCTGTCGCCGGTCCCGTCAAAGCGTGTCCACTTCCATGAGTTTATGGGCCGGGTGCATGACGAGATGAATGCGTGGCGCGACATGGATGACAGTGAACGCCGCCGGGCGGCCCACCGCGTCAAGAGCGCCGGCAATGACCCGATCCCGCCTGTGGCGAAATTGATCGCCTCTGAGGCGAAACTGCTCTGCTTTGACGAGTTCCAGGTCACCCAGATTGCTGACGCCATGATTCTCGGCCGGTTGTTCGAGAACCTGTTCGAGCATCGTGTGGTGGTGGTCGCCACGTCTAACCGCCACCCGGACGACCTCTACAAGGACGGGCTCAACCGGCAGCTTTTCCTGCCCTTCATCGAAATCCTGAAAGAACAGTGCGAAGTCTTTGAACTCGCTTCAGAGCGTGACTACCGCCTCGAACGGCTCACCGAAGCGCCCGTCTGGCATGTCCTGCAGGGCGCGGAAGGCGAAGCCCGGCTCGACACGGCCTTTGACCGGCTGACACTCGGGGCGCACGCAAACCAGTGTTTCCTGAGCGTGAAAGGCCGCAAACTTCTCGTCCCGAAAGAGGCCGCCGGAGTGGCGCGCTTCACCTTCGCCGAACTTTGCGAAAAACCGCTCGGGCCGCGTGATTATCTTGCAATCGCAGCAAACTTTCACACCGTCCTGCTTGGCGGCGTGCCTGTCCTGACACCCGACAAGCGCAATGAAGCCGCCCGCTTCGTCGCCCTCATCGATGCGCTGTACGAAGCGCGCGTCAAACTGGTGGCCACGGCGGCCGCTGAACCGGATGACCTCTACCCGTCAGGCGATGGCAGCTTTGAATTCCAGCGCACCGCCAGCCGCCTGCACGAGATGCGGTCTGAGGAATATCTTGCGCTTGAGCATCGCGTACCGCCGCGTGCCGAAGAGCTGGAGCGTCCGGCGAAGTAACCCGTACGCACAATGCAAAAAACCCCTGCCACGGACGGGCAGGGGTTTTTGAATCTTTCGCGAAAGGCGCAGCCTGTTCTAGACGCCAAAGCCCTTGAACTTGTCCTTGAAGCGCGAGACACGGCCGCCACGGTCAAGCTGTTGCGAGCCGCCGGTCCAGGCCGGGTGCGTGCGCGGATCAATGTCCAGGTGCAGCTTGTCGCCTTCCTTGCCGTAGGTCGAGCGGGTCTGGTATTCGGATCCATCTGTCATCACGACGGTGATGAAGTGGTAATCGGGATGGCCTTCGGCTTTCATCGTCTTTACATCCTTCGCGTCAGGGGCCTCAAAAGCGCGGGACTGCGCGGATTGGCCTCTGTGAAATTCGGAAAGCGGCGTCATAGTTGAAAGCAGCCGCTGCCGCAAGGGGGCGGCGGCAAACAAGGTGTAATACAAGTGAACGAAACAACAGACGCCGTGACCGATGACCGCCGCGAAACGCTGCCGGATGAGGCGGGCAAGAACCGGCCCAAGGCCCGCAGCATCAAGCCGCTGGCCCTGCTTGCCCCCTATGTGCGGCGCCATCTCGGCCTGGTCATCATTGCGTGTATCTTCCTTGTCGTCAGCACACTGGCGGCCCTCTCCATCCCGCTGCTTTTCGGCCGGGCCGTCGATGCAGGACAGGGCGGAGCCGATGGCGCAGCCCTCCTGGACACAATCGACCAGTATTTCCTCTATGTGCTGATCGCCGCCATCCTGATGGGCATTCTGAGCGCACTGCGATTCTATTTCGTGTCCCGGTTTGGCGAACGTGTCGCTGCAGACCTGCGCACCGACCTGTATGACAAGCTGCTCAGCCTCTCCCCGCGCTTTCACGCGAGCATACGCTCCGGCGAGGCCGTCTCACGGCTGACAGCTGACGTTTCCCTGATCGAGAATTTCCTTGGCTCGACCGCCTCGATGGCCACACGAACCATCCTGTCGACTACCGGCGCAATCATCATGATGCTGGTTACAAACTGGCAGCTGGGCGGGACGCTGCTCCTGATGATCCCGGTCGCGATGCTGCCTGTCGTGTTTCTCGGGCGCATTATCCGCGGCGCATCGAACCGCGCTCAGTCCCGGCTTGCCGATGCGGGTGCGGACGCATCCGAAGCGCTCGATGCAATCGAGCTGGTTCAGGCCTATGGCCAGGAGGAACGCCGCAGGCAGTCCTTCACGGACGCCGCAGAGGCGGTTTTCCAGGCTGCACTGAAGCGTATCTCCGCACGCGCCGTGATGATCCTCGCCGTCTCCATCATGTTGCTCGGCGGCATGGTCGGCATTCTCTGGCTCGGTGCCCGCTCGGTCGCCACGGGCGCCATGACACCCGGTGAACTGACCCAGATGATCCTCTACGCCTTCTATGCCGGCTCCGGGTTCGGCATGCTAGCAGAGGTCTGGGGCGAAGTGATGCGCGCAGCTGGCGCCTCCGACCGGGCAAGCCACATCCTCGGCGAGACACCGGATATCCGTGCCCCTGAGCAACCGTCCGACCTGCCCTCACCGGCGAGCGGCCATCTTGTCTTCGATGGCGTGGATTTTGCCTACGACAATGCCGAGCTGCCAGCACTCAAATCCTTTTCGCTGGACGTGCAGCCCGGCGAGTTCGTCGCCCTTGTCGGACCTTCGGGCGCGGGTAAGTCTACCGTCTTCCGGCTGGCCCTTCGCCTCTTCGACCCGCAAGCAGGCGATGTGCACGTTGACGGTCTCGGCATGAAGGACACAGCGCCCGCCCTATGGCGCAGCCTGTTTGCCTATGCCCCCCAGGAGGCCGCCCTCTTCACCGGCACGGCGCGGGACAATATCGCCTTCGGCACGACCCGCACCGTGAGCGATGAAGAGCTCATCCGGGCGGCAGAAATGGCAGAAGCCTGGAGCTTCCTGAAAGACCGGGGCGGGCTGGACGCGGAAATCGGGCAGAAAGGCCGCAGCCTTTCAGGCGGCCAGCGCCAGCGTATCGCGCTCGCCCGTGCCCTTGTACGCGAAGCGCCCGTCCTGCTACTCGACGAAGCGACATCTGCGCTCGACAGCGAAAGCGAACAGCTGGTCCAGAAAGCCATTGCCACAGTCGCAAAGGGGCGCACCACGCTGGTCATCGCCCATCGTCTCTCGACCATACGCAGTGCCGACAGAATAGTCGTCATGGAAGATGGTGCGATCGTCGAACAGGGCACACATGACGCCCTTGTCACCAAGGGCGGGCTTTATGCCCGGCTGGCCGAGATGCAGTTCACCGCGCAGGCGGCTGAATAGTCATTTGAGGTTTGACCAGAAATTCACATTTTCGACGCCAACTACAAACACGTGAAAGAACATCACTACAGCGCTGATGAGCAGGAGTGCGACTAGGATAGCACCCTTTTCGCGCCAGCCTTTCAGTCTAAGCCAGTTCATTCCTTCTCCTCCGGCTTTTTGCCGCCCACCTCTGTGCGGTTCAGCCGGCAATCAGGCTGGCAGCCATCATGGCCACACCAAGTTTTCGGATCATCCTGCGCCTCCCCTTCAATCCACCGCCTACAATAAGGCGGAAAGCGGGTAGAGACGTCAATCGGCGCCGAAGGATTTCGACCGGCGTAGCTGCTTCTGGAGCTTAGGCATGAGCAGCTCATTGGCGGCGAGGATGCTGCCCGTGGTCTGAACATCGCCGCCGTCAAGCTCTTCGACATAGCCGCCGGCTTCACGCACAAGCACAATACCGGCCGCAATATCCCACGGCTTCAGGCCGCGCTCCCAGAAGCCGTCAAACCGGCCCGCCGCAACATAGGCGAGATCCAGGGCCGCTGAGCCGTAGCGGCGGATACCGGCGCAAACCGGGGTCATCGCCGCGATCTCGTTGGCAAACTGGCGGTGCGAGGAGTCAGCCTTGCCGACCCAGGGCGTGCCTGTCGCAATAACAGCCTCTTCGAGCCGTTTGCGCCCGGCAACGATCAGCTTGCGCTGGTCCAGCCATGCGCCACGGCCTGTCTCGGCCCAGAAAATTTCGTTCTTGGCGACATCATACACAACGCCGCTGAACAGCTTGCCTTCGCGCTCAAGCGCAATGGAAACCGCATAATGCGGCTGGCCGTGCAGGAAGTTCAGCGTGCCGTCGAGAGGGTCGACAATGAACCGGTTGGATTTGTCTGTCCCTTCGACAATGCCGCGTTCCTCCATGACAAAGCCATAGCCCGGACGGGCCTTTGTGAGGCTTTCATAGATGATCTCTTCAGCCCGGTGATCGGCGTTGGAGACGAAATCAGCCGGCCCCTTTTTCGAGACCTGAAGGTTCTCGACCTCGCCAAAGTCGCGCCCCAGCAACCGCCCGGCATCACGGGCAGCCTTGATCATCACAGTTCCGACGGGAGACGGTTTCGACATGAGTTAAGCCCTAATCGGCGCGCTTGAGATAGGTCGTGTCGGAGGTCTGCACGACGATACGTTCGCCAGTACCGCAGAAGGGCGGGACCATGACGCGAATGCCATTGTCGCAAACCGCCGGCTTGAAGCTGTTGGCCGCTGTCTGGCCTTTGACGACCGGCTCTGTCTCATCAATCGTCAGGATGACCTGGTCAGGCACGGAAACCCCGATCGGTGTCTCCTCGTAGAACTCGACCTCGACCGTCATGCCATCCTGAAGGAACTGGCCCTGATCGCCGATGAAGTCCTTCTGGAGTTCGATCTGCTCGAAATTCTCCTGGTCCATGAAGGCGTAGGCATCGCCGGTGTCATACAGGAACTGGAACTCGCGCTGCTCAAGGCGGACCTTCTCCACCGTCTCACTTGCGCGGAAACGGTGGTTGAGCTTCGACCCGTTGATCAGGTTACGCAGCTCGACCTGGTTGAACGCGCCCCCTTTGCCGGGCTTGACCGCATTCGTTTTCATCGCGCGCCAGACGCCGCCATCATGCTCGATGACGTTGCCGGGCTTGATTTCATTGCCATTGATCTTGGCCATGGTGAGAAAGGCTCCTGCTCAATCCTTTTGGCGCGAGGTAGCCGCGAGGCCGTGCAGGGTCAAGCAGTCGTTGGCTGCTGATATGGACAAGGCCGGGAAATTCGGGTTTGCTCCAAGCTGCGAGACGGGCTCGAAGAGGGGGCGCACATGAACTTCATCTCGAACTATCTGAGCTTCGAAAAGCCACTTGGCGAAATGCTGACCAAGGTGCTCTTCTATGTCGGTATTTTCCTTATTTTGTTCTGGGGCCTGCGAAGCCTGCTTCACTACATCGCCTTGCTCGACGATGATTGGGACACTGCCCTGTGGGGCGTGATCAAGACCCCGTTCATCGTGATCCTGAAGCTACTGGTACTGCGTGTCCTGGCAGAAGTCGTCGTCGCGATCCTCAGGCTGGATAAGCCGAAGGCCTAGAACGCCGCTTCAGCTTCCTCCAGCGCTGCGTTGAATGCCGCGACCGCAGCCTGCGGGCCATCAGGGTGTGACCACACGGCCGAACTCACGGCCACGAAGTCTGCACCGGCGAGCGATATTTCTTTCGTGTATTCAGGCGTGATCCCACCAATCGCCACACAGGGAAGCTCCATGACCCCCTGCCACCAGGACAGGAGTTCCGGGTCGGCCGGCACCGTGTCGGCCTTGGTCGTGCTGGGATAGAAGGCACCGAAGGCCACATAATCTGCGCCCTGCTCGCCTGCATCCATCGCAACATGACGGCTGTTTTTCGCTGTCGCGCCGATGACAGGCTGCTTGCCGAGACGCTGGCGTGCCTGCTTGACCCGCATGTCCAGTGCGCCAAGGTGAACCCCGTCTGCCCCCACAGCTTCGCAGACATCGACACTGTCATTGATAATCAGCGCCACATCCGCAGCGCGGCACGCAGGCAGCAGCGCTTCCGCGACCGCTTTGGTCTTTTCCTCATCAATCAGGCCATCGGGTTTGATACGCACCTGCAGGCAGGCAACATCCCCGCCCGCCAGCGCAGATTCAAACAGCTTCACGAACCCGGTCACATCGGCGATATCCGGCGGCGTGATCAGGTAAAGGCGCGTGCGTTGGCGTGTCGGCTCGGTCATGCCGCCCTGACTAGCCGTCCGGCCGCTCCGGGGGAAGCCCGGTCAGCTGAAATCGGGTGTGAAACGGATATTGTCCTTCTCCAGGCCCTTCAGGACCACATCTACCCCGCCGGACTTGATCATCCATTCCAGCCGGTGGTCTCGGTACTCGCGCTTGAACAGCCCGGATTTAACCGCATCGCTCACACCTTGCATGCCTTTCACGGACTCGACGGCCTCATGTGCCGTGGCCGCCACGCTGTCGCGCGACATGACCCGCTTATGCCAGGCGGCCAAGGCACTGCCCGGCGCAGGCGCAAATCCGAACCCGGCCGCACCATTCACATAAGGGATGACCGACAGGTCACCCCAGCCGAACCTGTCGCCGTTGAACCAGTCGCGCCCGGCTAGTTCACGTTCCAGCCACTTGTGCAGACCGGTGATCTGCCTGCCCGCCCGCGCCTCGATCCTGTCTTTCATCTCGCCACTGGCCCGCTTGAAATGGTTCAGTTCACCCAGCCCCCATGTGATTGGCTCGAAATGGCAATCCATGACATCCTCGACCAGCCTAGCACGGGCGCGGTTTTCAGGCGTTTCGGGAAGCATGGGCGGCGTCGGCCACTTGTCTTCTATGTATTCCAGAATGATCGTCGAATCGAAGATAGCCGCCTGCCCATCGCGCAGGAATGGCACCTCGCCGCGCGGATTGCCGGCCATGAAATCGTCCGGCGTATCGCCGCTCCCGATGCCGGCAGGTAGGCGGGCCTCGAAATCAATGCCCTTCTCACGCAGCGATATCTTGACCTTCTGCGCATAGGGCGAAAGCGGGTGTTCATAGAGAATAAGCATGGCGGTGTCCCTTGGCTTCGAGCAACACCACGCCCGCTTGCTTAGGGGAAAGCAAGCCTCAATTCACGGTTCTGGCCCTTACTCCCCGGCGGGCGGCTGCGTGATTCTTAGTGCGAGACGGCGCGCGAACGGTCCCCAGAAAAGGGCTGCAAACCAGGCCACCGGAAAAGCGATGGCCCATGCCGCCAGCCACCTCAGGACAAGACCGGCATCAATCCCTGTATTCAGTATCGTCACAATCAGCGCCACCAGGCCGCTCATGCCCGCAGACAGGAGTCCGCTGTATACGAGACGCCATCGTATCAATCTTGCGGCCTGCCCTTGTAGATACGCCTGGCACTGGCCGGAAACCTTTTCAGCGCAGGCCCTTTTCGCCTCGGGCGCTCGCAGAACCCACCCCCGCAATTGGGGCAAACGCCCTCGTGAACACCGCTGGCGCAGGCCTGGCAGAATGTGCATTCAAACGAGCAGATGACGGCTCCCGCCTCGTCTGGAGGCAGGTCCCGGTCGCAGCTCTCGCAGGAAGGGCGCATTTCGAGCATTCCGTCAGGCTAGTCCCTGCGCTCAAAAAGAAAAGGGCGCCCGATCGAGCGCCCTTCTACCAGATCATGATGCGAAGACAGGTCTAGCCTGCCTTGGAAGCCTCACAGATATTGTCGATGGACCCGGCCAGCATCTCGTTGAACGCGCTTTCGTCCTGCTGGGCCGATAGCCCTTCGGTCAGCGCACGGGAGAAGCTCGCAATCATGCCGGTATTCCTCGACAGGCGGTTACACGCCTCTTCGCGTGAATAGCCACCGGACAGGGCGACAACGCGCATGACGCGCGGATGGTCGACCAGAGACTTGTAGAGATTGGTCTTTTCCGGAAGCGTCAGCTTCAGCATCACCTGCTGGTCGGCCCCAAGCGCATCCAGCTGCTTCGTGATTTCAGCCAGAAGGATGTCCTCGGCTTCGGCCTTGTCATCAATCGTGATGGTGACTTCCGGCTCGATGATCGGGACCAGGCCATGCTGCAGGATCTGGCGGCCGATATCGAACTGCTGATGCACCACTGCCGCGATGCCTTCAGCATTGGCGGCATCGATCACAGAGCGCATCTTTGTGCCGAAAATTCCCTTGGCCGCAGCCCGTTCAAGCAGGGCATCAAGGTCCGGCATCGGCTTCATGACCTTCACGCCGTTCTCTGGGTCGGCAAGGCCCTTGTCGACCTTCAGGAACGGCACCACGCCACAATCTTCCCAGAGGAACTCTGCGGTGGGTTTTCCGTCGATGTCGCCGTCCATCGTCCTCTCGAAAAGGATGGCCCCGATCACCTTGTCACCATTGAAGGCGGGCGACTTGATGATACGCGCCCGCATGTCGTGAACGAGGCGGAACATTTCCTCGTCATTGGCATAGGCATCTTCTCCGACGCCATACAGGCGAAGCGCCTTTGGCGTGGAACCGCCGGACTGGTCGAGCGCCGCGATGAACCCGTCCTTGCTGGCCATCTGCTTCGTCATTTCTGCGTTGGACATCTCTATTTTCCCTGCAAACAAATTGATTGATTACCCACGCACACCTGCACCACCACCGGACCGATCCCGGCAACGCAAGCGTGGGCCTTGCCTATGTTGATTGAGTGTTATCGCTAACTTTGCTTTTCCGCTCCCGTTCGGTTTCCAGGGGAATCCGAAACGGCAGTTGGGAAAGTTCATGCGTTAGCCTTTCAGGACCTCTACGCCCGGCAGTGTCTTGCCTTCCATCCATTCAAGGAAGGCCCCGCCTGCAGTGGACACGAAGCTGAAATCATCTGCCACACCGGCATGGTTGAGGGCCGCAACGGTATCGCCACCGCCGGCCACACCTGTCAGCTTTCCGGCCTTTACACGTTCAGCGGCACCGCGCGCCGCCGAAACCGTCGCCTTGTCGAACGGCTCGGTCTCGAAAGCCCCGAGCGGGCCGTTCCAGACCAGCGTCTTGGCAGCATCCATCGCGATCGCCAGCAGGCCCACCGTCTGCGGCCCCGCATCAAGGATCATCTCGTCATCGCCGACTTCACCCGTGCTGCACGTCCGGTGCTCGGCATTGGCAGCAAACTCTTTCGCGACAACAACGTCCTGCGGCAGCAGGATATCGCAGCCGGAGTCACTGGCCCGCGCCTCGATCTCGCGGCACGTGTCGGCCAGGTCATGCTCACAGAGCGACTTGCCGACCGGATGGCCGCCTGCCGCCAGGAATGTGTTCGCCATGCCGCCGCCAATCGCGAGCGCATCAACCCGGCTGACCAGGTTTTTTAGGAGGTCAATCTTAGTGGAGACTTTCGCCCCGCCAACAACAGCCAGGACAGGCCGTTTCGGATTGCCGAGAGCCGCTTCGAGTGCGTCGAGCTCGCGCTCCATGGCGCGGCCCGCATAGGCTGGAAGATGGTGTGCGATCCCTTCTGTCGAGGCATGGGCCCGATGAGCCGCAGAGAAAGCGTCATTGACGTAGATATCGCCAAGTTTCGCCATCTCACGGGCAAGCTCCGGATCGTTCTTCTCCTCGCCCGGATGAAACCGCGTATTTTCCAGCAGGATGACACCGCCACCCTGGATTTGCGCGATAGCGTTCTCCGCCACCTCGCCAACACAGTCTTCGGCGAAAGCCACTGGCGCCCCGACAACCTTCGCAAAGGCGTCAGCCACAGGCCGCAGACTGAGGTCTGGTTTCACCTCACCCTTGGGCCGTCCGAAATGCGCCAGAAGGGCAACTTTCGCGCCCTTTCCGGATAGCGAATTCACCGTATCGAGCGCGGCACGCAACCGCGTATCGTCAGTGACGCGCCCGTTGGCGACCGGCACATTGAAATCGACGCGAACCAGCGCCGTCTTGCCGGCCAGGTTGTCCGCGTCCTCTATGCGTTTGAATTGGGACATGAAGGGCGCTCCGGCAGGTCTGGCCTAGATGAGTTTCGCCATCGCAATCGCGGTATCGCTCATGCGCGTGGAGAAACCCCACTCATTGTCATACCAGGTCAGCACGGAGACAAGCGTGCCATCCATGACCTTGGTCTGGTCCATGTGGAAAATGGACGAGTGCGGATCGTGATTGAAATCGATGGAGACGTTCGGCGCATCTGTGTAGCCGAGCACGCCTTTAAGCGCACCGTCTGCTGCGTCGCGGATGGCCTTGTTGACCTCCTCGACCGTCGTCTCGCGCTTGGCAACGAATTTGAGGTCGACAACGGAGACATTCGGCGTTGGAACGCGCATGGCGAAGCCGTCCAGCTTGCCATTGAGTTCTGGCAGGGCGAGGCCGACAGCCTTGGCAGCACCGGTGGAGGTCGGGATCATGGACATGCCGGCAGCCCGGCCGCGGTAAAGATCCTTGTGCATCGTATCGAGTGTCGGCTGGTCGCCTGTGAAGGAGTGAATGGTCGTCATCATTCCCCGCTCGATGCCGATAACGTCATTCAGAACTTTCGCGACCGGCGACAGGCAGTTCGTGGTGCACGAGGCGTTGGAGACAACCAGGTCTTCCTTGGTCAGCGTCTCATGGTTGACGCCATAGACGATGGTCTTGTCGGCCCCGCCAGCTGGCGCGGAAACGAGCACCCGCTTTGCGCCTGCTTCGAGGTGCGCGGCCGCCTTCTCCTTCGAGGCGAAGATACCGGTGCACTCCATGGCGATGTCGACATCGTTCTCCTTGTGCGGAAGGTCTTTCGGGTCACGTATGGCCGTGACCTTGAAGGACTGGCCGCCGACCTTGATCGTGTCGCCCTCGACCGAAACATCCATCGGCAGCGTGCCGTGCACGGAGTCATATTTCAGCAGATGCGCATTCGTCTCGACAGGACCCAGGTCGTTAATCGCCACGACCTCGATGTCCTTGCGCCCATGCTCGAGGATCGAGCGCAATACATTCCGGCCGATGCGGCCAAACCCGTTAATGGCTACGCGAACTGCCATGTTCATTCTCCATTCCGCACTATCAGACCGTCCCGGAATCGGGACTTTCGCCGGGGGTTTAGACGCCTCTTGGGCCAACGTCCAGCGTTAGCCGTGCAATCAACCTCATGCACCCGCCGGACAGGCCCGCCATGCACCCAAAGGTTGCCGGTCTCCCCTTATGGTTTTCGCCCCGGGCGATTTCTGATGCTTTCCCTCAGGAGCCAGTGTAAAGTGCCTTCAGAGGCCTTCACCCATGAACGATAATCTGCTGGCCCTTTATGACGCCAATGACGTGTTCGAACTACGGACACGCACAGCTGAAGCTTTCTCCGACATCGGCTTCAGGGCGGCCTATTATATCGCCCCGCTGAGCCTTGGCGGCGGCGCTGGCCAGCTCATGACCAATCAGGGGTTTCCCGAGGACTGGGAAGCTCAGTATCGCGCCGGGCTGGATGAAGCTGACCCTATCCCCGGCCTTGCCCTCTCTCTGGCGCGCCCGGTTATCTGGAACCGTTTGCCAGCCGGCACACAGCTCCCGGCCAAGGGGGCTGCCTATCTCGAAAGCCTGTCAGAGTGGGATATGGAGGCCGGCGTCGGAATGGTTGCCTTTGGGCCATCGGCCAGGGTTGGCTTTGTGGGAGTCGGCTTTCCCAAGACCCGTGAAATAGGGGAGTATCCCGACACTGCCCGCCTCCAGGTTACAGCTCAGATCTCATTCCTGCGCTATTGCCAGCTTATCGAGACCGAAATCGAATCCCTCCCGGCACTGTCGGAACGGGAACTCGACGTGCTCAACCGGATCGCGCAGGGAAAATCGAAAATTACCATTGCTCGCGATCTTGGCGTTTCAAAGGATACGGTCGACACCTATTTCCGCCGCATCTATGCCAAGCTTGACGTCTCCGAGCGCGGAGCAGCCGTCGCCGCTGCTGTCGCCCGCGGCATTATCGTTGCATCGGATATGCGCATATCCGATGCCATGCTTCGCCGACAGCAGGGCCGGCCCGGAAAGGGTGGCTCCCGCCGTTAGGGCTTTTTTACACGTATGGCTGCGGCTGATGTGCGGGCACGCTCGCGCGCTTCGTCAATGGTCTGGCCGGTCGCAACTGCCACCCCCATTCGCCGGCGGGCATAGCTGACAGGCTTTCCGAACAGGCGCACCTGTGACCCCGGTACGCCAAGCGCCTTGTCCAGTCCTTCGAAGACCACCCCGTCAGCGTCTACACCGCCATAGATGACGGCACTTGCGCCCGGCCCGGAGAGCGTCGCATCGACAGGCAGGCCAAGAATGGCACGGGCATGCAGCGCGAATTCGCTTTGCACCTGCGTGGCAAGGGTGACGAGCCCCGTATCATGCGGACGCGGGCTGACCTCTGAAAACCAGACCGTGTCGCCCTTCACGAACATCTCCACGCCAAACAGGCCATAGCCGCCCAGCGCATCCGTGACCTTGCGCGCCATATCCTGCGCACGTTCGAGCGCCAGCGCGGTCATCGGCTGCGGCTGCCAACTCTCGACGTAATCGCCGTTTTCCTGACGATGGCCGACCGGCTCGCAGAATGACGTCCCGTTCGCCGCACGCACCGTCAGCAGCGTGATCTCGAAATCGAAGTCGATTTCGCCTTCAACGATCACGCGCATTTCCCGCTTGCGCCCGGCTTCAAGCGCATAGATCCATGCATGGTCGATCTGGGCTTCAGACCTGACATGCGACTGGCCCTTGCCCGATGACGACATGACCGGCTTGACGAAAACAGGATAGCCGATCTTCTCGGCCGCCTCGGCAAGCTCCTCTCCGCTCGCCGCGAAAGCGTAAGGGCTGGTCGGCAAGCCCAGTTCTTCAGACGCCAGCGTGCGGATGCCCTCCCGGTTCATGGTCAGACGTGTGGCACGCGCCGTAGGAATGACTGTGGCGAGCTCCTCGGCCTCGATCTTCTCAAGTTCATCTGTGGCGATGGCTTCGATCTCGGGCACGATCAGGTGCGGACGCTCCTGTTCGACAATCGCGCGCAGGGCCGCCGCATCTGTCATGTCTATGACGTGCGCACGATGGGCGACCTGCATCGCCGGCGCATTGTCATACCTGTCGACTGCGATCACTTCCGCGCCGAAGCGCTGAAGCTCGATTGCCACCTCCTTGCCGAGCTCGCCCGAGCCCAGAAACATCACCCGCGTGCCCCGTGGGGAAAGTGGCGTTCCGATAGAAGTCATACCTGTTCTGTCCCTGTCTTGCCGGGATCGAAGAGACTGATCCCATGACCCTGTACGATGCGCACGAGGAAATAGGCGAGCAGGCCGGCAGGCCCGAACAGGAATGTCGCAATGAGGCATGGCACGACAGAAAGGTGCGGCAGGCCGAGGCGCCTTGCATCCCGTCCCATCCACGCGCCCACGAAAAGGTCAAAGACGAGATAATGCGTCCAGCCGACAATGACGCCGTTCGGATGGTCGAAGAGGGCAGAGACCGCGCCAATGGAATCAAATCCGGTGCCTTCGGCCGACTGCCCGAAGAAGATCGAGGCAATGAGGCACACTGTGTAGACGGCCCCGAGCGCGATCGGATAGAGGCCGGAATGCACCACTAGCCGCGTCGTGCGCCATCCCGGCGCCAGAACCAGTAACAGCCAGGCCGGGATCACCACGGCGTTGACCAGCATGAAAACGATCTCGTAGCTCATCTGCCCCTCCTCAGATTGAGCGCATGCCTACACGCCTCGCCTATTGCTGCAAGTCGTTTTCCTCGATCTGCTCGAGGGTCGTGGCCAGGGTGGTCAGTATGGCAAACTTGAAGGCGGCGAGATCATCGGCGTCTGCCCGCTGGCAGAACGCTGCGAGCTTGCGCTGGCCGGGGTCATCGCGCAGCCAGTCTTCCCGCGCGACCTGCGCAGCTATGGCCTGTCGCGCCAGAGGCGTGATGGACTCCATGGCCGCCTCACCCCCGGGCTCACCAACCTGCCGGGCGAGCCCCTCCAGACCGAAGCCATAAAAGGCGACATCGCGCAGCCCACACGCCTCGAAAAAGTCGACCGCGCGGGCCTCGTCAGCCTGTAGAGGGTCCGGGTCGCCCGTGGGCGCGGCGGCCACGCACCCGGCAATCAGGAAGGCCGCCGGCGCAATATGGAGTGCTCGCAACACAGCCGCCCTACCTGGTCTGCGCCTCCGCCGCCTCGACTACCGCTTCAGCGGTGATGCCGAAACGCTTGTAGAGATCCTGATAGGGCGCACTGGCACCGAAGCCGTCCATGCCGACAAAGCCGCCCTGAGCCCCGATCCAGCGGTCCCAGCCAAAACGGACACCCGCCTCGACAGCAATTTTCGGGAGGTCTCCGCCCAGCGTACGGCTCTGATAGGCTGCGTCCTGGGCCTCGAAAAGCTCCATGCACGGCATCGAAACGACGCGCGCACCAATCCCTTTTTCTTCAAGGGCCGCTTGTGCCGCAACAGCGATCTCGACTTCCGAGCCCGTCGCGACGAGGACAATCTTCTCTTCAGCCTTAGCGGGTGAAAGGACATAGCCGCCCCGTGCCGACAGGTTCTCCTCGACATGCTCGGTGCGCACGCTGGCGACCTTCTGACGTGTCAGCGCGATGGTCGAGGGGCCTGCCTTGTGCTTGAGCGCCAGCTCCCAGCATTCCGCCGTCTCCACACCATCAGCCGGACGGAACACCATCATGTTCGGCATCGCACGAAGGCTTGCGACATGCTCGACCGGCTGGTGGGTCGGGCCGTCTTCACCAAGGCCGATGGAATCATGCGTCATGACGTGGACGACATTCGCACCCATCAGGGCGCCCAGCCGGATCGCACCACGAGAATAGTCGGAGAAGACAAGGAATGTGCCGGAATAGGGAATGATCCCCTTGTGCAGCGCCATGCCGTTCATCGCCGCGGCCATGCCATGTTCCCGAACACCGTAATGAACATAGCGTCCGCCCCAGTTGGATGGGGTCAGCGGGTCAGTCGAGCTGGTCTTGGTATTGTTCGAGCCCGAAAGGTCGGCCGAACCGCCGATCATTTCCGGGATCGACTCCGTCAGCTTTTCAAGTACGGCACCGGACCATTTGCGGGTCGCATCATCCTTGCCGCCCTCGACAACAGACTTCTTGTGTGCGCGCACGACGGCCTCGACATCGCCCAGCTCACCGGCAATGGCTGCCTCAAACGCTTTCCTGTCGGATGAACCTTCCAGACGCTGCTTCCATTCAGCATGCAGATGCGCGGCATGGGCGCCTTCGCGGGCCCATGCGTGCTCGATGTCTTCCGGAACCTCGAAGGGGGGATGCACCCAGCCGATATTCTTGCGAATGCCCGCAATCTCTTCCTCGCCATACGGGCCGCCATGCGCCTTGCCCGTACCGGCAATGTTCGGCGCGCCATAGCCGATGATCGTCTTGCAGGCGATCATGGTGGGCTTGTCCTGCTTGCGGGCCCAGTCGAGCGCCTCGTAGATTTCCTTGGTGTTGTGCCCGTCAATGCGCTTGGTCGCCCAGCCTGACGCCTCGAACCGCTTGCACTGGTCGGTAGAGTCGGCAAGCTCTGTGGAGCCATCAATCGTGACGGCGTTATCGTCGAACAGGACTGTCAGCTTCGAAAGATTCATGTGACCGGCTAGCGTGATCGCTTCCTGGCTGATGCCTTCCATGAGGCAGCCATCGCCTGCGATGACCCAGGTGCGATGGTCGACAAGTTCGTCACCGAAACGCGCATTGAGATGCCGCTCGGCGATCGCCATACCGACGGATGTGGCAAGCCCCTGCCCGAGCGGGCCGGTGGTTGTCTCGACACCGTCAGTGACAAAATTTTCCGGGTGTCCGGGTGTCTTCGACCCGTTCTGGCGGAAATTGCGGATCTCTTCACGGCTGACGCTCTCATACCCGCACAGATGCAGCAGCGAGTAGATCAGCATGGAGCCGTGTCCGGCCGATAGAACAAACCTGTCACGGTCGGCCCAATGCGGGTCGGCCGGGTCATGTTTCAGATAATGCGTCCAGAGAATTGTGGCGACATCCGCCATGCCAAGCGGCAGGCCGACATGGCCTGATTTCGCCTGCTCGACAGCATCCATTGAAAGCGCACGGATGGCATTCGCCATGTCCTTGTGTTCTACCGACATGAGTAACCCCTTTTCTTGCTTCGCTTTGGACGGAGGGAGGGTTTGCTGTCAACCTGCTTGGCGAGATGGCCTGCATCCTGCTATCGGGAAATACGATGGATAAAGTGACAAACGCCGCAGACCGCCTCGACAAGGCACTATCACGCCTTGAAGGCTCGCTCGACAGCCTGTTCGAAAGAGCAGGCGATCCGGGTGTCGTGCGCCGGGAGCTGGCGGCCATGGTGGCCGACCGGGCAAAGCTCGCCGACGAACTGGATGAAGCCCTGGCCCGGGAGCGCAAGCTCCAGACGCTTGCCGATGAAGCCTCCGAAGCGCTTGGCGCAGCGATCGAGGAAGTCCGCTCTGCCCTCAACCGTGAAGGGACAAGCTGATGGCCAAGGCCGATATCACCATTCGTGGCCGCCAGTACGCCGTGGCCTGCGCCCCTGGACAGGAGCAACGTCTAACCGACCTCTCCCGCGATCTCGACGAACGGGTTCACCAGATTGCCGATGCGGTGGGCGACCTAGGCGATGCGCGCCTGCTTCTGGTGGCGGCTCTTTCCCTGCTTGATGAGCTCGACGAGGCCCGCCGCGGGCATCCTTCCGAGCTCTCCTCACAGAAAGCCGCCTCAGCCCTGTCGGATGCGGCCGCGCGTATCGAGGCGCTTGCCGAACGCATCGAGGCCGGCCAGTGAGTCAGCCCCGTCAGCTCAGCGTTCTCATCCCCTTCTACAATGAAGCAGGAAACGTCGCCCCGTTGCTGGACGAGATCCATGACGCACTCGCCGGGATCGATTACGAAATCGTCTGCGTCAATGACTGCTCGGATGACGCTACGGGCGGTGAACTTGAAGAAGCCCGGCGCAAGGCCCCTAAGCGCATTACGGTTCGCACACATGTGGCACGCGCCGGAAAGTCTGCCGCCCTGATGACTGGCCTGCGCGCCGTTACAGGCACCTGGACACAGCTGCTCGACGGGGACGGCCAGAACGATATCGCCGATACACGCCGGGTCTGGGATGCTGTGATCGCACCGGGAAACACAGGTCCGCTCGGCCTGATCGCGGGCAAACGCAAGAGCCGCAATGATTCCGGCTTCAAATGGCTACAGTCACGCATTGCCAATGGCATCCGGCGTTTCATGCTGCGCGATGATGCCACCGATACAGGCTGTGGCTGGAAACTCATGCGCACCGATGCGTTTCGGGAACTTCCCTATTTCGCCTCCATGCACCGTTTCCTGCCGGCCCTGATGAAACGGGCGGGCTGGGAAGTCCGTGAAGAACCCGTCAATGACCGGCGGCGCTGGCATGGCCAGTCTAAGTACGGATTTCTCGGCCGTCTCGGGGCCGGCGCAGCAGACCTGTTCGGAGTCTTCTGGCTTGTCAGGCGTGGCCAGCCCGGCATCGCGCAGGAGTGGAATGACCCGCGGGCAGGTGCTCAGTCCAGCGTCGCGAAGAAATCCTCGTAAAGCGCCGCGACCTCACTTTCCAGGACACCCCTGTCGACCGCAATACCGGCCTTCTCCAGCGCAGCAGCCCCGCCGGCGCCTTTCGGGTGCTGGTCCATCACGGCGATAACCACTCTGGAAATACCTGCCTCGATGAACCGGGTCGAACAGGCTGCTTCACCATTGGTTCGTTCCCGGCAGGGTTCCAGCGTGACATAGGCCACTGCGCCGTTCGCGCTTTCAGCTGCCTTCGCGCCGAGTGCCATTTCCTCGGCATGCGGGCGTCCACCATCGGCTGTCGCGCCTTCCGAAATACGTCTGCCGTCCGGACCGATAATCACGCAGCCGACAGCTGGATTGGCCCCTGTCCGGCCTGATTGCGCCCGCGCCAGCTCCAGGGCCCGGCGCATGTGATGCTCATGCTCATTGCTCATTCGAATACCACCGTCCGGATACCGTTGAGAAAAACCCGCCCCTCGGCATGTGCCGTAACCGCCCTTGAAAGGACACGCGCTTCAATGTCGCGCCCGATATGGGCCATACGCTGCGGAGTCATGCGATGATCAACAGGCGACACGTCCTGCGCGATGATCGGCCCCTCATCGAGATCAGCCGTAACATAGTGAGCCGACGCCCCGATCAGCTTCACCCCGCGTGCGTGGGCCTGATGATAGGGTCTCGCCCCCTTGAAGCTTGGCAGGAAGGAATGATGGATGTTGATGCAACGGCCTTCCAGCTCGCGGCAAAGCTGGTCCGATAGCACCTGCATGTAGCGCGCCAGGACCACGAAATCGCTGCGGCTGTCCTGCATGATTTCACGCAGGCGGTCCTCGGCCTCCTGCTTCGTATCCGCCGTTACAGGAACATGATGAAACGGCAGGTCATGACGCTCTGCCAGCCAGCGTGCATCCTCATGGTTTGAAACAATGGCGCTGATATGGGTTCCAAGCTGGCCCCGCCTGTGCCGGTAAAGAAGGTCATTCAGGCAGTGGTCTCCGCGAGAGACCAGAATGAGTGCCCGCGGCTGGTCGGATGTCCGGCGGAGAGACCACTCCATTTCATGCTTCTCGGCGAGTGCGGAAAAACCGGCAGAAAAGCTGTCCCCGCTGAAAGCCTCCGGCACCTCGAACTCCACCCAGATGAAGAATTTCTGTGTGGCAGCATCCCCGAAATCCTGACTTTCAATCACGTTCAGGCCGGCCCGTGCGAGATAGCCGGCAACATCGGCCAGAATACCGATGGCATCAGGCGCGGCCGCCCGGAGAATATAGGACTCGCCTGCCATCCTCCGTCTAGGCTGGGACCGCTGGAAGATCGGTTGCGCGCGAGCCATCGAGATAGCGGGCCGTGACCGGCTTCAGCTCATTATTCAGCTCGATCAGCAGCGGATTGCCCGTCGGGATTTCGACGCCGGTAATCGTGTCGTCCGGTACATCGAAAAGGTGCTTGACCAGCGCGCGCAGGGAATTGCCATGCGCAGCGATGACCGTATCGGTCCCACCTTCGAGAACGGGCGCGATCGTTTCATGCCAGTATGGCAGGACACGTTCGAGCGTCAGCTTCAGGCTTTCAGTCGACGGCACGTCGATACCGGCATAGCGCGGATCGCCTGACAGATCGTACTTTCCGCCCGCTTCCAGTTCCGGCGGCGGCGTATCGTAGGAGCGGCGCCAGACATGCACCTGCTCCTTGCCGTGCTTCTCGGCGGTTTCCTTCTTGTCGAGGCCGGTCAGCCCGCCATAGTGGCGCTCATTCAGGCGCCAGTGTTTTTCAACCGGCAGCCAGACAAGCCCCATTTCCGTCAGCGTGATCCAGAGCGTCCGGATCGCCCGCGTCTGGACGCTCGAGAAAGCCTGGCGCGGAGCAAAGCCGTTGTCTCTCAGAAGCTCGCCTGCACGCTTGGCTTCAGCTTCACCATTTGCTGTCAGGTCGGCATCCCACCAGCCTGTAAAGCGGTTCTCAAGGTTCCACTGGCTTTGGCCGTGTCGGATCAGCGCTAGGGTTGGCATGGTCAGTCCCGTCTCAAAATTTCTTCGATAAGCTGCCCTTTAGGGCATGAATCTTTCAAATCCAAGCGCATGACCGGTCACGACTGCAATGATCGTGCGCAACCCACTCACACGCCCGTCACACGGATCAGCTCGTCGAAAGCAAGCCCGACATGATATCCCGTCGAGGCCGGCATGTTTTCAGTGGCCACCTGTCCGTCCTCGTCAAACCGGTCGATCCAGCCGCCTTCGGGGGTGAGGTATTCATCCATAAGAATATCAAAACACTGCACGGCACGCCGGTCATGCGCCTCTTCGTCCGGGTCGATTTCATGCATCGCCAGGTGCGCCTTAAGGGCTTCGGTCTGCATCCAGGTCCGCCGTGAGGCATCTGTCACTGTGCCGCTCCGTTGCGCTGCGGTGAAAACCCGTCCGTCCTCGTCGAGGGTACGGCAGCCGAAGTCATAGAGCCCTGCAATGGCCGGATGAAGGTCGTCCCCGGTCAGTCCGGCATGCGATTTCAGCAACCAGACCCATTCGAACTGATGGCCGGGCTCGACAATCTCATGTGTCTCGCCCGTTTCCTCCGACCAGTCTGGGCGGAAATGCTCCCCGAGGGTCGACGTGTACGGATCGAGCATCTTCTCGGTGAACAGGGAGACAATCCGTTCCGCCCGCGCCAGATGGCCGCTTTCAGGGTCCACCGAATGCAGGGCATGGCAGGCTTCCAGCAGGTGCATATGCGGGTTCTGCTGCCGGCGGCTGCCGCGCGGAAGCATCTCGGCATAACCGCCATGATCGGGGTCTGCCAGCATCGTATCGACCGCCTTCAGGATACCGCGGGCCGCCGGAAGTGCCGACTCTTCCCCACTTTTTGAAGCATGGGCCAGTGCGAACAGGGTGAAGGCGGTGTCATACAGGTCTGCCCGTGCATCACTGAGCCCCGACCCGTCCGTATCCAGGACGCGACCGGCCAGGCCATCCGCGCGCAGGCAGGGGCCTTTCAGCGCACGCACTCCCATCTGGACAAAGTGTTCTGCCCTGTCGCGGTCCCAGCCCATGTCCCGTCCGAGACAGAAGACATACGTCTGCCGGGCCTGCACCCTGACGCGTGCCGTCTCTGCCTCGACCGCCTTGTGGGAAAGGTCCAGCGCTTCGCGGAAAAGGCCGTGCGGCCCTATGCCTTCACGCGCCCATAACGGCAGGCAGGCTTCGGTCATCCAGTCGCGGGCCTCACGCGCGCGCCGGTTAAGGGCAGAGGATGTCATGTCTGGCAGACCTCGTCTTAAGTGGGTTTTCGGCTCGCCTCCGGACACCAGCATTGCTATCAAGCCGCCAACGTGATTTCCAGCGCTATATCTGGCCTTTATCAGGGAATACGCCGCCGCTCATGTCTGACAGGACTTTCTTCGCAACCGCCCTCCTGGCCGCCATTGTCATGGTGGGCGTTGCCTTGCTGCCAGGTCTCAACAGTCTGCCATCAGGGCCGATCAGCGGTGGCGGCACCGATTACCGGCGGATCGAGGTGACCGGCGAACAGCTCAACCGCCTGGTGGCCGGCGGGGATGCAGATATCGAGCTGGTGAAAGTCGATGGGCGCAACGTGCTGCGCATCGCCGCGCTTCATGACGCCCTCGCTGGCGACCCTCTCATGGGGCCGCACCTTGTCCTTGCCCCTGACCTTGAAGTCGCCTTTGCCGGCATGCCTGTAAAGATCACCGTCAATGCCCGCGCAGCCGACAAGTATGGCGCCTCTGGCCTTCGGCTGAACTACTGGGCCGGGACGGGTGAGGGCTCTGGATGGCAGGATTTCACAATGACCCGGCAGTTCGAGGATGTATCGTTCATCTATGAACCGCCCCCGCGCGAGACCGGTAAGGACCCGGGCTATGACTATCTGGCGATCCGGCCGGAGGTGCCGGAAGACGTGCGGGCCGTCTTCATATCATCGATTGTTTTCGAACGGACCACGGCCTCAGAGGCAGGCGACGCAGGAAATTGATCTCTCGTCCACGCACCACCCACTCCTGATTTTCCGGGCATATGCAGCCAGACTGCATTTGCAGGCTGCATGGTTAAGTTTGCAGTCACTCTCGGCGTGCAAGATGAAACACATGTCCCTCTGTATTCGCCTCCTCCTGATCTCTCTTGGCGGACTGCTCATTGCAGCCACGCCCAGTGAATTCACACGCGAAGAACTCAAGGCGCTTGAAGCGGAACGCGATGCCGCGATGCGCCAGCTGAAAGCGCTTGAAGAGGCCGAGACTACTGCCGTGCGAAGCGTCTCCGATCTCGAAAGCCGGTTGATCGCGGCTGCGCTGGAGAGCCGCCGCCGCGAAGAACAGGCGGCAGCCTCCGAACGTAAATTGATTGACCTGCAGACCCGGCTCACATCCGCGCGCGAATCCCTTCTGGCCAGCGACGCCCACCTTGAAGACCTCATTGCCAGCCTTGCCGTCTCGGGCCGTCACCGCCCGCCAGCCCTGATCGCCTCCCCGCGCGAAGCCAATAACGCCATACGTAGCGCTATCGTGATGGGGGCGACCGCGCCGGTCCTCAACGAGCGCACCGAGATGCTCGCCAACGAGATCGACCATCTCAAATCCCTCCAGTCACAGCTACGCCGTGAGCAGGCGCGCCTGGAAACAACCGAGGCCCGGCTCGATGTGAAGAAAGCCGAAATCGAACAGCTTGTCGCCACCAAGCGCGCGCAGTTCGAAAATGTCAGCACGGAGGCCGAGGCCCTGCGTGAACGTGTCGACAAGATCGGGTCAGAAGCCAGCACACTGCGCGAACTTCTCGCCGCACTGGAAACCTCGGCACCGAGCGCTCCAGGCATGAAGCCTGGCCGCATCCAGCTCGCCGCGGCAAGCCCGAGCCAGTCGAAACGGATCACCGACGCGCCTTCTCCGGGCGCCTCGACGGCAAATCTCAAGCCCCTCGGTCAGGGGGCCCTTGGCGGGCTGATGCGTCCCGCAAGCGGCATGCTCGCCCGCAGCTGGGGCGATACGCTGCCCGGCGGCGAAACGTCCAAGGGCATCTATATCCAGCCGCGCGCCGATGCCGATGTTGTCGCCCCCGTGGATGGCACCGTCGAGTATGCCGGCGTTTTCCGCACTTACGGTCAGCTCTTGATAATTTCGACAAGTGATGGCTACCATATCCTGCTAAGTGGGATGGGCCGCATCTACGGCACGCCCGGACAGACGGTAAAAGCAGGCGAACCCGTCGGACGCATGCCAGACCGTGAAACTCCACCTCCGGAACTCTATCTAGAGGTCAGGAAGGCGGGGGAACCAATGAATCCAGCGCGCTGGATGAAAGGCGGTTAGGTCCGCCGGAAGGAGAGACGACTATGCGGGCAATGCTCACAGGTGCGGCCATCGGGGTGGTTCTCGGCGGACTTGCGGTTGGTGTATCAGCCTTCGCTTGGCCGGAGTCCAAGCCCGCCGACAGCCGCGCGGAAACCTACCGCCAGCTTGATCTCTTCGCCGAAGTCCTTGCCCGCGCCCGCGCTGAC
Source organism: Henriciella sp. (assembly GCF_029936995.1). GTDB lineage: Bacteria > Pseudomonadota > Alphaproteobacteria > Caulobacterales > Hyphomonadaceae > Henriciella. The sequence continues at coordinate 287,295 of NZ_JAPYRE010000002.1, read as the reverse complement.
TATGTCACCGAGATTGACGAAGCTGAAGCCATGGAAGCCGCTATCAATGGCATGCTCGGCTCGCTCGATCCGCACTCCTCCTACATGTCCGCCGAAGACTTCGAGGCCATGCAGGTGCAGACTTCCGGCGAATACGGGGGGCTCGGGATCGAAGTCACAATGGAAGACGGCTTCGTAAAAGTCGTCACACCCATGGATGACACACCTGCAAGCCGTGCCGGCCTTGAGAGCGGTGACCTTCTTACGGCAATCAATGGCAAGCCGATTGTCGGGCTCAACATTGATGATGCCGTGCGCGACATGCGGGGCGAACCGGGCACCGAACTGATCGTGACGGTCCTGCGCGAAGGCGAGGAAGCCTTTGATGTCACCCTCGAGCGTGAAGTGATCCGGCCCAAGTCGGTAGACTGGGAAATCAAGGAAGAGGGTATCGCCTATATCCGTATCTCCACCTTCAATGAGCGCACCACCGACCTGCTTGACGAAGCGATTTCGGAAGCCAGCCGCGAGATTGACGGGCGCCCGGAAGGAATCATCCTGGACCTGCGTAATAATGGCGGCGGCCTGCTGGATCAGGCAATCTCGACCACCGACAAGTTCCTTTCCGGCGGCGAGGTCGTCTCCACGATTGGCCGGCGCCCAAGCGATGTCGCCCGTTACAATGCCCGTAGCGGCGAAGTCTTCAAGAATGTGCCGCTCGTTGTCCTGATCAATAACGGCTCTGCCTCGGCCTCGGAAATTGTTGCCGGAGCCCTGCAGGACCGTGAGCGTGCCACCGTGCTTGGCACGACCAGTTTCGGCAAGGGCTCGGTCCAGACGGTGATCCCGCTTGGCGCGGATCGGGGAGCTATCCGTCTGACGACATCTCGTTATTACACACCCTCAGGCCGCTCCATCCAGGCCACAGGCATCGTGCCGGACCTGGAGGTCGCCCAGACGCGTATAACCGAGGACGAGCTGGAAAAGATCCGGCGCTATTCGGAAGCCGATCTGCCCAATGCCCTGTCGAACGAGGACGGTACGGAGCGCCAGATCCCACACATGCCGGACGACCAGCCGCCGGAAGATTATGAGGGCGAGGATTACCAGCTCGACCGGGCTCTGGAGTATCTGCGCGGCGGACAGCTTACAGCCGGGGAAAATCCCACCGCAGGTTAACAGATATTTGCCGGTTCTTAACCAATCGCCTCCACTCTGAAGGGCTGTAGTTGCAACCTGCGGAGTGAAGAGGCGCCTGATGATGTATCGTGTGACAAGGGATCCGTCGCCTGTTCGCAGCGGCCTCGTTCACACAGGGCTGAGCCTGCTTGCCTTCTCCGCTCTCATGGCGGTTTCGGGCACTCTCATTCATCTCACCGGAGACGCCAGCGAAGCAGGACCGGCCCGGCAGATTGCCCTTTTCGAGCCTGCTGGCGGCGACCGTCCCAACCTCAAGACCCGCTTTGCGGCCGAAGATGGCAAAGCGCGCCCTGTCGTTTCCATGATGGCGACCGCGGAAGGCCCTTCTTCTGCCGTCGCCGATTCCACAGAAGAGCAGGCACCAAGCCTCGGCGTCAGCTATGCAGGCGATGACGGCGGCGGGGCGGCGCGCCCGTCAGCCATGCCCGATGAAGTCGATACTGTACGAATCAACGGTGTTGCCGTCTCGGCCGGGCGCTCCTGGAAAGAAACCACGAAGCTGAAGGCCCTGCCTGAGGCGCCGATCAGCGCCGTCACGGAAACCGCGCCCGTTGGCCCCCTGCCAAGGGTCGCAGACGACGGGCGCACGCCAGCAGGCGCCTATGCCCGACCATTCGCCAACCCCGAGAACCGCCCGAAAGTCGCGATTGTGGTCGGCGGGCTCGGGATCAACTGGCGTCACACAACCTCGGCCATCGAGGAGCTACCGCCCGAAATCACCCTTTCCTTCGCCCCGACGGCCAGCAATCTCCAGGGCTGGATCGACCAGGCCCGCAAAGCCGGACATGAAGTTCTGCTTGAAGTGCCAATGGAGCCTTATGAGTTCGGGCGCGAAAGCCCGCATAGCCACACCCTCTATGGCGAACATGATGATGAGCGCACCCGCGAACGCCTTGAATACCTCCTGTCCCGCGCTACCGGCTATTTCGGTGTGACGAACTATCAGGGCAGCAAATTCGCCACGGATGAAGCCTCCACCACCCATCTCGCTGATACACTGCACAGTCGCGGCCTCGCCCTTGTCGAGGATGGCAGTCTTTCGCGCTCCGCCTTTACCACCGCCGCGCAGGATACAGGGCTCAGATTCCGCAAGGCAAACACCCCGGTCGATGCCCGTCCCGAGGGCGAGGAAATCGAGACGAAACTGCTCGAACTTGAAGCCCTGGCGATGGAATCCGGCAGCTCTCTCGGAACGGGCTTTGCCTATCCACTCACCATCGACATCCTCAAGGAATGGACCCAGAGCCTCGACGAGAAAGGCATTATCCTCGCCCCCGCTTCCAGCGTGACCCAATCCTCGCGTCCGGCTGGAAAAAGCATGGATACCGCAGAGCTTGTCACCGAGCAGGGTGGGCAAACCGGCGGATAAGCCCTAAGTCTGGGTGCGTGAGTACGACGACGACACGTGACCCGAGCCTTTACCGCCCCAATGTTGGCCTGGCCCTGTTCTCAGGGGCGGGCCATGTCTTTCTCGGCCGTCGCATCAATGGGCGCGGCGCTTTCCAGTGGCAGATGCCCCAGGGCGGAATTGACGATGGCGAGGAACCGGCAACCGCGGCCCTGCGTGAGCTGGAAGAAGAAGTGGGCGTGTCTTCCAAACTCGTCGAGATCATGGAAGAAACCGAAGACTGGTTGCACTATGATTTTCCAGCTGAGGTCAAACGGCGCATGCCCGGCGCCTTTATCGGCCAGCGGCAGAAATGGTTCGCCCTGCGCTTCAAGGGGTCCGACAGCGATATCAGGCTCGACAAGCATACACCCGAATTTGACGCCTGGCGCTGGGCCCGCCTGTCTGAAGCGCCCGGCCTGATCGTTCCCTTCAAGCGCCCAATCTATTCGGAAGTTGCCCAGCGCTTTGCAAAATGGTCGGACAAGGCCTGAAACGTGTAAACCGGGCAGATATTCTGAGGGGAGGCAGACATGGCGAAATCAATTCTCATGATCCACGGCGTCGGCTGTGGTGGTGAGGTCTGGAACAATATGCGAAGGCCGTTCGAGCAGAACGGATGGCACGTCGAGGCGCCGACCCTCTACCCCGATCAACGCACCATTGAAGACCCGCCTGAGTCCTTAAGCGACCTGCGCCTGTCGGACTATATCGAGCGCATGTCGGAAATGGCCCGGAAACTGGCATCCGAACATGGCGATAAACCGGTCGTCATGGGCCACTCCATGGGCGGGCTGATCGCACAGCACCTGGCCGCGCGCGGCGATGTGAAGGCCGCCATTTTCCTGACCCCAGCCCAGACCCCCGACTGTCAGGTTCAGGACCTGCGCCTGATGATCACGTTCTGGGCCATCCTCAAGAAAGGACAGAAGAAGATCCCCGAAGGCCGCTTCAAGGTTGGCCGGTTCGGTTTTGGATGGGGCGTCCTGAACGAAGTGCCGAAGGAGCGCCATGACGAGATCTACAGGCTGGCCCGGTATGATTCGGGCAAGGTCTATCTCGATCTCGCCGAGCCGGACCCCATTGATGAGAAATCCGTCCAGGTGCCAACCCTCACGATCGGGGCCAGGCGCGACCGAGCCACCCCGGTGAAGGCTGTGCGCAAGCTCGGCGAAAAATATGCCCACGCCGGCGTGCCCGGCGACTATCGCGAATATCCCGGCCATGCCCACTGGATCGTCGACGAGCCCGGCACGAATGATGTAAGTGCGGACATTCTCGACTGGCTGTCAAAGACAGTATCTGCCTGACCGGGCGGCCTAGTCCAGCGCACCGATATAGGGCAGCCCGCGATACTTCCCGGCATCGTCCATGCCATAGCCCACGAGAAACCGTCCGGGCGCATCGAAGGCATGGAAATCGACATCGGTCTCATCCGTCGGCGCCCAGGGCTTGCGGGCCAACGCAACAGTGATCACCTCCCGCGCGCCCTTTGTCAGCATGTGCGAGCGGGCAAAATCCAGTGTGCGCCCGGTATCGAACACATCATCTATCAGCAGCACACCACGGTCCTTGACCGGGCGGACAATATCGGCCCGCACGAGCACCCGGCCTGAACTTTCGCGCGCGTCGCGGTAACTCTCCAGCCAGAGCGCATCGAGGACAGGATGAACACCCCGCCGGGCAAGCGCCTTCATGAGATCGCTCGTGAATGGTGTGGCCCCGAGCAGGATGTTGATCGCGGTCCACTCTCCCGAGAGCCGCGGCGCCAGCCGGTCCGCCAGCTCCTCGACCCGTGCCATGAGGCTCGCCTCATCGAGGACGATATCGAATTCCTGGCTTTCACGGCTCATTCTGTCTCTCCGCCGGTCGCCATGTCGCTGCCCTTATCCCCTGCCGGGCCGGACTGCCGGTCATTGGAGAACTGCAGTTCGAGCTCGAACGCCTCAAAGGGCGGATTCTCAACCCTTGTGGAGAAGCTGGCCGTGCGGCCGGGCGGAATTCGCTCCGGCGTAATCGGCGCAAATGAAGCTCCGATGTATCCTCCAGTCTCGTCAAGCAGCATCACACGCACGAAAGGCGCTGCACGCTCCCGGCGGGAAATATTCTGCACCTGCCCTTCAATTTCCAGGACTGGTGTCGTCCCCTCGAAATACCGCTCGGCCTCGGTGTCGACGAACTCAAGCCCGTAGCGGTTCACGTCCAGCCCGGCAGCCCTGAACGCGGCTGCCGACTCCGGCCAGTACTCGACCACGCGGTCACGGAAAATGACCCCTGCGGCAACCGAGGCCCCGAAAATCGTGCCGACAATCAGCCAGGCCATGACCGCCGCTGACCGGCTGGCCTTGCGGCGGCGTTCGCGAACCTTGTCCCTGTAAGCCTCGTGCGCGCCGGCCCGTGGCGCAGAGGCATGATTTGTTTCACCTTTCGGGCTGACAAACCAGGCATGACTGCAGGCCGCGCACTTCACCGTACGCCCCGATTCGCCGATAGTGGCGTCATCGGCGAAATATTGTGTCTCGCAACTGGGACAGGTGAGGATCATGTCTTGGACAATCGCGCAATTCGCTGAAATAGTCGATCACGTCCTTGCAGGATTGAAAGCACCTTCATGAATCGTTTCGTGCCAGATATGTCTGATGAGCCATCCGTCGAACTGAACGGGGTTTCATTACACTATGACACCTCCGATGAAATCCTCACCGACATCAATGTCCGCCTGAAACCTGGCAGCTTCACCTTTCTGACCGGCGCGTCGGGGGCCGGCAAGTCCTCGCTTCTGAAGCTGCTTTATCTGGCGCACGCCCCGAGCCAGGGGGAGGTGCGCCTTTTCGGCCTGCCGACGATGACGCTGTCACGCAAGCAGCTTTCCGCCCTGCGCCGCCGGATCGGCGTGGTTTTCCAGGATTTCCGCCTCCTGGAACACCTGAGCGCTTTCGAGAATGTCGCCCTGCCACTGCGGGTCTCCGGCAAGAAGGAAGAGACCTATCGCGAAGAGGTGGTCGACCTTCTGCGCTGGGTCGGCCTTGGCGAGCGCATTCACGCCCTCCCGCCCGCCATGTCCGGCGGGGAACAGCAACGCCTCTCCATTGCGCGCGCGCTGATCAATAAACCCGATCTGCTGATCGCCGATGAACCGACCGGCAATGTCGACCCTGAAATGGGGCGGCGCATCTTCCGCCTGTTTGTCGAACTCAACCGGCGACTTAACACCACGATCATCATTGCCACCCATGACCTTGGACTGATCCGCGAATTCGATGCGCCGGTCCTGCAACTGCAGAATGGCCTGATGGTGCATGGCCATGAGGAGCAAGCCGCCAGATGAGTAAGCCGACACCGCTCCTGCCGGAAAGCGACGCCCGCGAGGCGGCCCTGTTCTTCGTGGTCGCCGCGCTCTGCTTTCTCGCTGTGCTGGCCACGCTGACGGCACGCGGCACCTACACTGCCGCCGAAGCCTGGTCTGCCCAGGTCGAGGGCCAGATGACGGTTCGCGTGGAGAATACGGACCGCCGGGGCGCTGAAGAGGCCGCCACAGCCGTGCGCGATCTTGAGGGGATCAAGTCTGCAAGTGTGCTGAGTGAGGAAGAGCTGGACCGGCTACTCACGCCGAGCTTCGGGCCGGGCGGCGTACCGGACGGGGTTCCCCTCCCGATGCTCATTGCCGTGGAGACGACACTGCAATCACCTGCAACACCTGACGATATCAACAAAGTGCTCGAAGAGGCAGGCTTTACAGCCGTCACCGAAGCCCACGCCGATTACGCCGCTGAGGCCCGCCGCGCGCTCGGTACGCTTCGCATCGCCGCCATCGGCGTTGTCGTGCTTCTTGCGGCCACGGCCATTGCCGTCATCGCATTTGCGACACACGCCGCCCTGCTTGCCCGCAAGGATATCGTCGACGTCCTCCACCTTGCTGGCGCAGAGGACAGCTTCATCGCCCGCCTTTTCGAGCGGCGCTTCTGGACATTAGGGCTCAAGGCTGGCGCAGCCGGCTCGGTCGCAGCCCTGGCGGTCACGGCGATGGTCATCTTCTCCGCCCAGAGTGCCGGGGCGCGCAGCCAGCTCCTGCCGCAGCTCTCGCTCGATTTCTGGGATTTTGCCATCCTGGCCATCACCCCTGTCGCGGCCGGGCTGGCCGCCCGTGTCGCCGCAGGGGGCACCGTCAATCACTCGCTGAAGGCTGTCTTGTGAACACAATACGCTCCTTCATTTTCATCGTCTGGCTTTATGGCGGCATGGCGGTCATCGGCGTTGCCGCGCTACCGACGATGCTCCTGCCCCGGCGTGTCGCCATAGGCGCGATCGGCTTCTATGCCCAGTATGTCCGTCTGGGCCTTCGGGTGATCTGCGGCATCCGGGTCGAGCTGCGCGGGCAGGAGCACATCCCCGATGGCCCGCTCATCATCGCAGGCAAGCACCAGGCCATGCTGGACGTGTTCATCCCCTTCATCCTGTTTCGCGACCCCGCCGTGATCATGAAGCGCGAACTACTCTGGTATCCAGCGCTCGGCTGGTATGCCCTGAAGACCAAAATGATCCCAATTGACCGGGCCGGTACGACACGCACGCTGAAACGCATGGTCAATGAAGCAAGACTGCGCGCCGCAAACGGGCGCCAGATCCTGATCTATCCCGAGGGCACACGCGCGCAACCCGGTGCCCCGGGCGACTACAAGTCCGCAGGGCTATCTGCGCTTTACAACGCGATTGATGTCCCGGTCCTGCCCCTGGCGACCAATTCCGGGCTGTGCTGGAAAGCACGCGGCATTACGCGGCGCCCCGGCCTTGTTGTCTACGAGGCGCTGCCCCCGATACCGGGGCAGCTGGCGCGCAAGGAGATGAATGCGCGCCTTCAGGAAGAACTGGAAGAAGCTTCCGCGCGCCTTCTCGACGAGGGGCTCGCCGCGCAGGGCCGCACCAGAAGCGACCTTTCGGCATAATCAGGCTGACGGGTCTTTCTTGCGCAGATACATCGAGTTTTTCGGTTTCGAGAAGACACGCTCGACCATCGGCTCGAAGAATTCCAGCGGCTCACTCTCATAGTCCGGATCGAAGGCAGCCTGGTCATACTTGTGACAGAACTCAGCGCAGCGCTGATAGTGCGGGCTGTCCTTGAACTTTTCACGCATATTCTTGTCGAGGCCAAGATACTCGAAGAAATAATAGCCTTGGAAAGCGCCGTGATTGGCGACCATCCAGAGGTTTTCCTCGGATACGAAAGGCTTGAGGATCGCTGCCGCGACATCGGGATGGTTCATGCTGCCCAGCGTGTCGCCTATATCGTGCAACAGCGCGCAGACGACATATTCCTCATCCCGCCCATCGCGGTGGGCCCGCGTCGCGGTCTGTAGAGAATGCTCAAGACGGTCGACAGGGAACCCGCCATAGTCGCCGTCCAGAAGCCGCAAATGGTCAAGCACGCGCTTGGCGAGGCCCTTGTTGAAGATGCGCGAATGTTCCGCGATAATGTTCCAGTCTTCCTGGGTGCCTTCCATCATCTCGCGGAACTGGGCGCGTTCGCCCGCCACTGATCCGTCTGCCATGTGATCCTCCCTTGTGTTCTTCCCCCTAGAATACGCCTGTGGCCTTTATGTGCAATGTCTGGCGGCGTCCGGTCCGGCGATTTCTCCTCGAAACGCCCGCCCGAAGAAAGACTTGAAGCCCCGCACGCCACGCGCGATGACAAGGCATGACGCAACCACCCGGTCCAGACGAACTTCTTGATGCCTGCAACTGGCTGTCCCAAAGAGACGCCGCCCTGGCCCGGGCGTTTACGGCATATGGCGTGCCTGACTGGCGTTCCGGCACGCCGGATTATGCCGTCATCGCGCGGATGATCGCCTTCCAGCAGATCACCACCAAGGCCGCCCGCTCGATCTGGAGCCGTGTTGAAACTGAACTCGGCACGGTCTCTACGCAATCTGTCCTGGCAGCCAGCGAGGAGACGCTGCGAGGCTGCGGGCTCTCGCGTCCCAAGATCCGCCACCTGCGCTCAATCGCCGAAGCCGTGGAATCCGGCGCGCTGGACCTTGTCCGCGTTCACACCGCCGACATGGATGCCGCCCGCAAGGAACTGGTCGCCGTGAAAGGCATCGGCCCGTGGACAGCTGACCTGTTCCTTCTCAATTGTGGCCGGCTTGATGCTTTTCCCGCAGGGGATGTGGGGCTCATGGAGGCCTACCGCCTGCTCAGTGACGCCGAGGTCAGGCACGAATCAAGGGATTTCACGGCCCTTGCTGATAGCTGGCGGCCCTATCGCGGTGTCGCCGCGCACCTGCTCTGGGCCTGGATCAATGCCGAGCGCGCCAAGGCCTACGCCGCTGACGGTGGCGGCTCCGCCTGATCCGGCTAAGCCGGCATGTCGCGACGAAAGTTACGACAAAGGCTAGCCAAAGCCCGAAACTGTCATAAACTCGTATTCGGGAATCATTATTGATAACCCCGAATCGATGGAGGTGCGTGTTCACTAACTCGGCGCAAAAACCATTGAGCAGGACACTTGGAGGCTGCACCGATGCCTGAAGTCCTGACATGCCCTCCCCAGGGCCGGCCTGCACTTGTTTTGAACGCGGACTTTCGCCCGCTCTCCTACTATCCACTTTCACTCTGGCCGTGGCAGGATGTCGTAAAGGCCGTTTTCCTCGACCGGGTCGACATCATCGCGGAATACGACACCGTTGTGCGCAGTCCGAGCTTCGAGATGCGGCTGCCTTCTGTCATCGCCTTGCGCGAATTCGTGCATCAGGACCGGTCGCCCGCCTTCACCCGTTTCAACGTCTTCCTGCGCGATGGCTTCCAGTGTGTCTATTGTGGCGCTCGCGAGGAACTGACCTTCGATCATGTGGTGCCGCGCTCGAAGGGTGGGCGCACGAGCTGGACGAACATTGCAACAGCCTGTTCGCCCTGTAACCTCAAGAAGGGCGGGCGCCTGCTCAAGGAATCCGGGCTGTCTCTCAGCCGCACACCTGAACGGCCTTCCAATCACCAGCTTCAGCAGGTCGGCCGGCGGTTTCCGCCCAACCACCTGCATGAAACCTGGATGGATTACCTCTACTGGGATGTGGAGCTGGAAGCCTGAACCGCCCGTACCCCAACATGAAAAGCCCCGCAGCTTGAAGAGCTACGGGGCTGTTCTCGCAATGAGAAGCGTTTCTAATAACGGGTTTCCGCTTCGGTTTCGAGCGAACTGGATGCGCCGACAGATGCATCGCCCGTTGCTTTCCTGACCTGTCCGGCGGCATAGGCATTAAGCTCTTCAGTGTCGAGACTATCCACCCTGGCTGATACGTCGCCATTGGCCATCGTGGTCCGGTCGCGATACTGGGCCGTGGCATCTGCACGGCTTTCTGTATATGCGCCACCTTCAGCACTTTGTTGCACAGCTCTGGCATCAAGGCCGGTGTTTGCTTCACCGGCGAGAGATGCGCCAGTATCTGCGCCCCGGTTGAGGGTCGCGCCGGTATTTACATCCGTGCGCGTATCAAGCCGGGCACCTGCTGCGGTATCCTGCTCGTTCTCATAATTCCCGTCGACACGGGCATTTGCATTAACGCCAGCATTCACATCGGCGTCAGACTCCCACTCAGCAGCGGCGTCCGCATTGTTTTCGACACCCGTACGAATGTCGGAACGGACCTGCGTACCGGTTTCCGCAGCTGTCTCACCAATATCGGTGGCGATGTCTGTATCAGTCGTAACGCCTGCGTCGCCGCCGACAAGCTGGGCTGTGGCCGGCATTGCGGCGAATGCGATCGCTGTCGTGGCCGTAAGAAGTGTGCGTTTCATTGCAATCTCCTTTCCAGGTGTTGCTTACCTTTAATAACGGATGCTGCCACAGGGTGTTCCTTTGGGCCTGTTACCTTTGCCTGACGTTTCCCTCGCGCTTTCGCGCTCCAGGCACACGAAAAGCCCCGCGGGCCGCCAAGGCCGCGCGGGGCTTCCGGAACGAGGGATCAGCCTGTAGGCCGATCCTTGTCCAACTCATTATTATTGAGGCGTTTCAGTATCGACGCTCACATCTGTGTCGCTTTCACCCTCAACAGAAACGTCTGTATCCGGAGTTTCAGCGTCCGGCGTATCTATCTGAACATCAACGTCAGAACCGGTGTTGAGTTCGGAATCGGCAGCCGCATCTTCTTCACTCTCGTGATAGTTTCCACCGATGCCTGCTTCAGAATTTGCGGCAGAATCGATATCGCTGTCGAGCTGTGCGTCGTCGCTCTTCTGAACGTCGGTCTCGACTTCTGTCGTTACGTCTGCGGCCGTATCGGCAGTATCCGTGGTGACTTCAGTTTCAGCGGTCACACCGGCATCACCATCGACAAGCTGCGCGACGGCAGGCGTTGCGGCAAAGGCCAGTGCTGCGGTAGCGGTAAGCAGTGTGCGTTTCATGGCAGTCTCCTTTCGCGTCTGCTGGACAAACAAACGACCGCTCTCCTGAACCCGTTCCTGAAACCAGAATTAAAACGTGTTCAGTTGCGACACTTTTAGCTCTAACCGCTTGATTTCCTTGAGAGTTACGAGATGATTCATCCGCAGCCAGAACCAGATCTTTATCATACCGACCGCAAACCAGGCCCCCAGGGCTCCACCCGTCCACACGACCGCTTCCTGCGCATTTGCACTTACCGAAGCCTGCCATAGCGCCCAGATCGAGCCGAAGAAGAAGATCAGGCTCAATGCAACCGCAAAGGCCGTCCAGAACTTCATCGAGCCGGTGAATGTGGCGCCAAGTTGCGCAAACAGGCCGGGCTCATCCTCAAGTCGCGCAAGAAACGCCTCATCCTCTTCGCTCAGACCAGTGTGCAGCCTTTTTTCCATCTCCGTCATTTCTCGTCTCCTTGTAGAGCCGCCTTCAGCTGGCGGCGGGCATGAAAGATACGCGACTTGGCTGTTCCCGTTGGAACGCCGGTCGCAATAGCTATTTCCGACAGGGTCAGACCCTCGTGGAAAAACAGGATGGCAGCGACGCGGTGATCATGGCTGAGCCGGTCCAGCGCCTGACTGATTGCCATGCGCACTTCGGAGTCTGCGGCCGCCCTGTCCGTTTCACAGCCGTTCAGGTCTGTTTGCCGGGCGCGCCCTCCCTGTTCATGACGTATGCGGTCTGCACACTTGTGATGCAGGATCGAGAAGGCCCAGGCCGGAAACTTCCGGGCATCTGCGAGCCCTACCCAGCCACGGCAAATTCCGGTCCAGGCCTCCTGAACGGCTTCACGCGCCTGGTCGTCATCGCGGAGCAGACGCCGGGCCGTGCGCAGCAGGCGCGGGTACCATCTCGCCGCAAGACGTTCGGCAGCCGCGCGGTCACCAGTTCGCACCAGCGTGACAAGCAGCTCGTCATAAATGCGGCCCGGATCATTCGTCATGGCCATTCGGGCCTTTCCTCAACAATATCACGATAGTCGCCCCAGACCGGCAAAAGGTTCAATCAAGAAAAATGTTAGCGCTCTCTTTTTGTCTGCCGTGAATTCCGCTAGAAATTAAGCTAATAGCCGAGGAGAGTGTCTGGTGATGTCACGACTTTCCCGCCTGCGCGGGCGCAATGCCAAGATTGTCGCCACACTCGGCCCCGGCAGCCGGGCCCCGCGCACGGTCCAGCTGCTTGCCGAAGCCGGTGCCGACATATTCCGGCTGAACTTCAGCCACGGCAGCCATGAAGATCATCGCCGCTCGCTGGAGGCGGTCCGCATGGCGGAAAAGGCACTTGGCCGTCCTCTGGCCGTACTTGCAGATCTTCAGGGACCAAAGGTGCGTGTCGGCACATTTGCGGGCGGCAAGCTGAAACTCGATTTCGACGGCGAGTACACCCTCATCGCACGGGAAGAAACTGACGCGCCGCGCAACATACCTGTTCCGCACCCGGAAATCCTGGAGGCCCTCGAAACCGGGGACCGCGTGCTCTGCAATGACGGGATGATCGCCCTTACTGTGACGCAAGCCGGCGCCACACCGAAAGTAAAATCCGATTTCCCGGCCGAGCTGTCTGACAGGAAGGGCTTCACCGTGCAGGGCAAGGCACTGCCCGTCAGCGCGCTCACCGGGAAAGACCGTGAGGATCTCGCCTGTGCGCTTGAACTTGGCGCAGACCTTATCGCCCTCAGCTTTGTGCAATCGGTCGAGGATGTCGAGACGGTTCAGGCCCTTATAGCCGGGCGGGCCCCGCTGATTGCCAAACTCGAGAAACCGGCCGCCATCAATAATCTCGCGGCCATCGTTGACGCTGCCGACGGCGTGATGGTCGCGCGCGGAGACCTTGGCGTCGAATATCCGGCCGAGCAGGTGCCCATCATCCAGCGCCGCATTGTACGCACGGCGCGCGCAAAAGGCCGGCCCGTCATCGTCGCCACCCAGATGCTGGAATCCATGATCGACAACGCCGCGCCGACACGGGCGGAAACAGGCGATGTCGCCACCGCCATCTATCAGGGCGTGGACGCCGTCATGCTGTCGGCAGAAACAGCGATCGGCCGGCATCCAGCAACCGCCGTCGCCATCATGGGCCGGATCATCCATGCCACCGAGGCCGCCGAGGATTATCGCGACTCCCTGAAACAGTTCATGGGCGATCGCAGCCTTGAGCTGACGATTGATGTCGTTGCCCGCGCCGCCCAGTCACTCGCCTATGCCGAACACGCCTCGGCCCTCGCCCTGCGGACCGGTTCGGCCCGGCGGCTCACACAGTTTTCCAAGCATCGCGGACGCCACCTGATCCTTTATGGCTCTGCGGATGAAGCGCGCCTGCGCGCGGCACAACTGCTCTGGGGCGTCCATCCCATTCACGTGGCGGATATCGAACATGATGACTGGCCCGTCACACTGCTGCGGACCGCCGGGCTTGATGGAGCCGTCGCCTATGCCGCCTGGAAAGGCGACAATGACGAGGCCGCCTGGGAACTGGGGATAAGGCGGCCCTGAAGGACAAACGCTCGGGACATATGAAAAAGCCTCCCCGCAACATATGTGCAGGGAGGCTTCATTCGATCATCTGAGTACTGGCCTTAAAGGTCCAGGATCATCCGTTCTGGGTCTTCCAGGGCTTCCTTGATGCGCACGAGGAAGGTGACGGCTTCCTTGCCGTCGACAATGCGGTGGTCATAGGACAGTGCCAGGTACATCATCGGGCGGATTTTCACCTCGCCATTGATGGCCACGGGGCGCTGTTCAATGCGGTGCATGCCGAGCACGCCCGATTGCGGAGGGTTGAGGATCGGCGTCGACATCAGCGAGCCATAGACCCCGCCATTCGTGATCGTGAACGTACCGCCCTGCATGTCACCTATCGACAGCGAGCCGTCGCGTGCCTTCTTGCCAAGGTCGCCAATGCCCTTCTCGATTCCGGCAATGGAAAGCTCGTCACAGTCGCGCACGACCGGCACGACAAGGCCACGGTCTGTGCCGACCGCGATGCCAAGATCGTAATAGTTCTTGTAGATGATGTCGGAGCCATCGATCTCCGCATTGACCGCAGGCAGCTCCTTCAGCGCGTTGACGCAGGCTTTCACGAAAAAGCCCATGAAGCCGAGTTTCACGCCGTGCTTGTCGAGGAAGGCATCCTTGTAGCGCGACCGCAGGTCCATCACCGCCGACATGTCCACATCGTTGAACGTGGTCAGCATGGCAGCCGTGTCCTGGGCCTCTTTCAGGCGCCGGGCGATGGTCTGGCGCAGGCGGGTCATCTTGACCCGCTCTTCGCGCGGACCAATTTCACGCTGCGGCGTGGATGCCTCCGGCTGGCTGGCCGCGCCCTTGCCCGATTCAGCAGCCTTGTTCACGTAGTCCAGTGCATCGGCCTTGGTCGCGCGGCCGTCCCGGCCCGTGCCCGGAATATCCTTCGGGTCGACACCGCCCTCGCTCGCGACGCGGCGCACCGATGGTGACACCGGGCGGTCTTCCGCGGTGGATGCTGCGGGCTTGTCTTCGCTCTTTGCAGAAGGCTTGTCTTCGGTGAGGTCCGGCTTGGACGGGGTCGAAGCCTTGCCACCGCCAGCGCCTTCGCTGATCCGCGCGATCACCATGCCCGGCTCGACCGTATCGCCCTCGCTGACCAGCCATTCGGAAATCGTACCATCTGCCGTGGCCGGCACTTCAAGCGCCACCTTGTCGGTTTCGATCTCGGCAATCGTCTCATCCTTGGAAACGCTGTCGCCAGCCTTCTTCAGGAATTCGCCGATGGTGCCCTCGGTCACGCTTTCACCCATGGACGGCACGGTCACGTCGACACTCTCACCGCCTCCAGAGGCGGCTTGCGCCTTGTCTTCCTTTTCCGGAGCCTCGTCTTTCTTTGGCTCGGACGGCTTGTCAGACTTTGCCTCCTCCTTGGCGGAAGCTGCAGCCCCTTCCTCGCCAAGGCGGCCAAGCACGGCGCCAATCTCGACCGTGTCACCCTCATTGGCGACAATCTCCGACAGTGTGCCATCTGCCGTTGCGGCAACCTCTACAGACACCTTGTCGGTCTCGAGCTCGACAAGGACTTCGTCCTTCGAGACCGCGTCGCCCGCCTTCTTCAGCCACTGGCCGACGGTCGCCTCGGTGACGCTCTCGCCAAGCTGGGGCACGATAATGTCAGTCATGTCTTGTCCGTTTCGTTCGTTGTTCGGGTCAGGCGGAAACGATGCTGTCTTCTACCGGCTGGTCTCCCAGCGCGGCAGCGATCAGGGCATCCCGCTCTTTCTTGTGTTGTGACAGAAGGCCGGTGGCCGTGGCCGCAGAAGGCGGACGACCGGCATATTTCGGGCGCGGATGCTCTGCACCAACCTGGTTACAGGCCCACTCGATCTCGTCGCGCATGAATGTCCAGCCGCCCATATTGCGTGGCTCTTCCTGGCACCAGACCATCTCGGCCTGCGTGAAGCGCTTCAGCTCCTGCATGATCGATTTGCGCGGCACCGGATAGAACTGCTCGATCCGCAGGAGATAGATGTCGTCGACACCCTTTTCCTCACGCGCTTCGAAGAGATCGTAATAGACCTTGCCCGAGCACAGAACGACGCGGCGGATCTTGTTGTCCTTGGCGAGTTTCACCTTGCCTTCCCGGCCCGGCGTCTCCGCATCATCCCAGAGCACGCGGTGGAAAGAGGACTTGGTGTTGAACTCATCAATTGGCGAGGTCGCCAGCTTGTGCCGCAGAAGCGACTTGGGCGTCATGATGATCAGCGGCTTGCGGAAATCACGGTGAATCTGGCGGCGCAGCGCGTGGAAGTAGTTGGCTGGCGTCGTCAGGTTGCAGACCTGCATATTGTCTTCCGCGCACATCTGGAGGAAACGCTCCAGCCGCGCCGAAGAGTGTTCCGGCCCCTGGCCTTCATAGGCGTGCGGCAGCAGGCAGACGAGGCCCGACATACGCAGCCATTTGCGCTCGGCAGACGAAATGAACTGGTCGAAGTAGACCTGTGCGCCGTTATAAAAATCACCGAACTGGGCTTCCCAGAGCACGAGCGCATTCGGATCGGCCAGCGAGTAGCCATACTCATATCCGACGACAGCCTCTTCCGAGAGCAGCGAGTCGATCACCTCATAATGCGCCTGGCCTTCGCCGATATTGTTCAGCGGCGTATAGCGTTCACCGCTTTTCTGGTCGATGAAATGACTGTGGCGCTGGGAGAATGTCCCGCGGCCCGAATCCTGCCCTGACAGACGCACCGGGAAGCCTTCCTCCAAGAGCGTTGCGAAGGCAAGATGTTCCGCCGTTGCCCAGTCGATCCCGTTACCGGACGTGATCGCGTCACGGCGGGCATCGATCACGCGCTTCAGCGTCTTGTGCACATTCACGCCCTCGGGAATGGTTGTGATGGCCTCGCCGATCTCGGTCAGTTTCTTCTTACTCACACCGGTCTTGCCGCGGCGTTCATCATCTTCCGGCAGGCCCAGCCCGGCCCACTCACCGTCCAGCCAGTCGGCCTTCTCGGTCACAAGGTCCTTGCCCTCGTCGAACGCCTTGTCGAGGAAATCCTCGAAGTCCTTGACCTGCTGCTTGACCTCATCGGCGGTCACGAGCCCCTCTTCGACCAGCCGCTTGGCATAGATCTCGCGGGTGGACTCATGGCCCTTGATCTTGTCGTACATGACCGGCTGGGTGAACATCGGCTCGTCACCCTCATTGTGGCCGAACCGGCGATAGCAGAACATGTCGATAACGACGTCCTTGCCGAATTTCTGCCGGTACTCGATGGCCACCTTGGCAACATAGGTCACCGCTTCCGGGTCGTCCCCGTTCACATGGAAGATCGGCGCCTGCACCATCAGCGCAACGTCCGAGGGATAAGGCGATGAGCGCGAATAGATCGGGCTGGTCGTAAAGCCGATCTGGTTGTTGACGATGAAATGGACCGTGCCGCCAGTACGATAGCCGGCCAGCCCCGACAGCGCGAAACATTCAGACACCACGCCCTGCCCGGCAAATGAGGCATCGCCATGCAGCAGAAGCGGCAGCTTGCGTGAACGTTCCAGCTGGCCTGTCTCTTCCGCCTCCATCGCCTGTTTGGCGCGTGTGCGGCCCAGCACCACCGGATTGACCGCCTCCAGGTGAGACGGGTTGGCGTTCATGGTCAGGTGGACATCATTGCCATCGAAGCTGCGGTCCGACGATGCGCCGAGGTGATACTTCACATCCCCGGAGCCGAAGCCTTCCGCGCCCTGTGTCGAGCCGCCCTGGAATTCGTGGAAGATCTTCTCATACGGCTTGCCCATGACGGCCGCCAGCATGTTGAGGCGTCCACGGTGGGGCATGCCCACGACGATCTCGTTGACGCCGAGCGCGCCGCCGCGCTTGATGATCTGCTCCAGTGCAGGCACGGCCGCCTCACCCCCATCCAGGCCGAAGCGCTTGGTGCCCGGATAACGCCGGTGCAGGAAGCGTTCGAAGGTTTCAGCCTCGATCAGCTTGGCGAGGATTGCCTTCTTGCCGCGTGCGGTAAACTCGACGCCCTTGTCAGGGCCCTCGATCCGCTCCTGCAGCCAGGTCTTCTCTTCCGGATTCGAAATGTGCTGGAACTCGATCCCGATGGTCGAGCAATAGGTCCGCTTCAGGATCTCGACCATTTCCGGAATGGTCGCATAGTCGAGGCCGAGATAGCCGTCGATGAAGATCGCCCGGTCCATGTCGTCCGTGCTGAAGCCATAGCTTTCCGGCTCAAGCTCGGGATGCTCTTCCTTGCTGTCCATGGACAGCGGGTCGAGATCGGCCGCCAGATGGCCCCGCACCCGATAGGCACGGATCATCATCAGGGCACGGATCGAGTCTTTCACCGCAACCTCAAGGTCGGCCTCCGACGCTGCCGGCTTGTCGGACTTGATCTTGTCCTTGAGCTTCGGCTCGATCAGCGCCCAGTTGCCATCGAATGCCGCAACCTGGTCGGCATCTGCCGGCACTGGCCAGCTTTCACGCTTCCAGCTTGCGCCTTCGGCATTACGCGATGCTGCCTCTCCGCCATCGCCAAGCTCGCGGAAGAAATCCCGCCAGCTTTCGGGCACGGAATTCGGGTCGCGCGCATAGGCGGCCTGCATCTTCTCGATCCAGACCGCGCTGCCGCCATAGAGAAACGCGGTATCCAGCATGGCGCTGTTCCGCATGCCGCGCTTGCCCGTTACCGGGGATCCATCATCTGCCATATCTGCACCGTCCTCAAACCTCATCTGGACGGCCCGGCGGGGTCTTCAAGGGCCTCGTCTGACCGCCATCCGGATCATATGATCCGGGATTATCCTTTAAGAACCTCTACCATGGTATCGCCGAGCCGCGCAGGGCTGGGTGACACCTTGATTCCAGCTTCTTCCATGGCCGCAATCTTGGACGGCGCGTCGCCCTTGCCGCCAGAGACGATGGCACCGGCATGGCCCATGGTGCGGCCTGGCGGTGCGGTACGGCCCGCGATGAAGCCGACCATCGGTTTCTTGCGGCCCTTCTTGGCCTCGTCCTTCAGGAACTGCGCGGCCTCTTCTTCCGCAGAGCCGCCGATCTCACCGATCATGATGATCGACTTCGTGTCGTCGTCAGCGAGGAACATCTCCAGCACGTCGATGAAGTTCGTTCCGTTGACCGGGTCGCCGCCAATGCCGACCGCCGTGGTCTGGCCAAGGCCGGCCATGGAAGTCTGGTAGACAGCTTCATAAGTGAGCGTGCCCGAACGGGACACCACGCCCACAGAACCCTTCTCGAAAATCTTGCCCGGCATGATGCCGATCTTGCAGGCTTCCGGTGTCAGGACGCCGGGGCAGTTCGGCCCGATCAGGCGCGAATTGGACTTTTCCAGCTTCGCCTTGACGCGCACCATGTCCATGACCGGCACACCTTCGGTGATGCAGGTGATGAGCTCGATGCCCGCATCGATGGCTTCCTCGATGGCGGCGGCTGCACCGGCTGGCGGGACATAGATGACAGATGCATTCGCGCCTGTCGCCTCTTTCGCCTCGCCGGCGCTCGCATAGATCGGCAGTTCGGCGCCGTTGTCGGCGGTCCATTTCTGGCCCGCTTTCTTGGGGTGCGTGCCCGCGACCATCTTGGTGCCGAAATATTCCAGCGCCTGGTTGGTATGGAATGAGCCGGTATTGCCGGTCAGACCCTGCACGATGACTTTGGTATTGGAGTCGATAAGGATGGACATGAATATGGTCCCTGGATGTGTTTCGCGCCCGCAGGCGCGTGAATTCTGCGAAAAGCTCTAGCCCTTGATCGCGTCGGTGATCTTCTTGGCCGCATCGTCGAGATCGTCGGCCGGGATCACGTTCAGCCCGGAGTCCCGGATGATCGCCTTGCCTTCGTCGACATTCGTGCCTTCGAGACGCACAACCAGCGGCACGCCGAGATTGGTTTCCTTCACGGCCGCGATCACGCCCTCGGCAATGACGTCACATTTCATGATGCCACCGAAGATGTTGACCAGGATGCCCTTCACGTTCGGGTCCTGCATGATGATCTTGAAGGCCGCGGCCACTTTCTCCGCCGAGGCGCCGCCGCCAACGTCACAGAAGTTTGCCGGCTCTTCGCCATAGAGCTTAATGATGTCCATGGTCGCCATGGCCAGGCCCGCGCCATTGACCATGCAGCCGATCGTGCCGTCGAGCGCGATATAGGCGAGGTCCCATTCGGAGGCCTCGATTTCCTTGGCATCTTCCTCGGTCTTGTCGCGAAGCTCTGCAATGTCCGGATGACGGAAGATCGCGTTGCTGTCGAAGCTGACCTTGGCGTCCAGCACACGCAGGTGGCCGTTCTCCATGACGATAAGCGGATTGATCTCCAGCATCGACATGTCCTTCTCGGTGAAGGCCTTGTAGAGCGTCGGGAAGAGTTTCATCCCGTCCGTGCGGGCCTCGCCCTCCAGCTTCAGGGCGTCGCACAGCTGCTCGCTGTCCTTGTCGGTGACGCCCGCGATCGGGTCGATCGGCAGGGTGAGGATCTTTTCCGGCGTATCGTGGGCGACCTGCTCGATATCCATGCCACCCTCGGTCGAGGCGACAAAGGCCGGCTTGCCGGTCGCGCGGTCGATCAGGACGGAGAGATACAGCTCACGATCGATATCGGCACCGTCTTCGATATAGAGGCGGTTGACCTGCTTGCCATCATCGCCGGTCTGGGCGGTGACGAGGTGGTTGCCGAGCATCTGCTTGGCATGCTCCATCACCTCTTCCTTCTTGAAGGCGAGGCGTACGCCACCCTTCTCACCGGCTTCGGCTTCCACGAACTTGCCCTTGCCGCGTCCGCCAGCATGGATCTGGCTTTTGACGACCCAGAGCGGTCCCGGCAGGGAATCGACAGCTTTCTGGACATCGTCGAGGGAGAGCACTGGCACACCGTCAGCAACGGGTGCACCATAGGACTTCAGGACGGCTTTGGCCTGATATTCGTGAATGTTCATGGGTGGGAATGGCCTCTTGCATCAATGGGCAGGGCGGGGCTGGAAACCCCGTAAAGCTGCTGGCCTTATAACACCGCAAACTGTTGGCGCAACCGGATGGGTCCGCATGGTGGACTGAGCCAGGACTCACTCCACGCGGGGGTCCATCTCGCTCGCCGTGGCCGTGGTTGGCAGTGTAATTTTCCATGGTTCCTGCGCATCGGCGGGAACGTCTTTCTTTCTTGCCCGGCGCAGCAGCATCGCAAAGGTGAGAAATCCCGACATGATCGCTGCCAGCAGGAACAGTCCGCCCTCGGTATAGGGCAGGTTGAACGCGACACCTGAAAGCGGCGGGCCGACCACAGAGCCAACCGCCCAGACAAACAGCAGGCCGGACATGACCCGCGCGATCTGATGGGTCTCTGCCCGGTCGATGGCATGTGCGACGCCGATGCCGTAGAAGGACAGGGACCCTGCGCCCCACACAGCCAGCGCGATAAGGATGTAGCTGCGCGGCAGGCCGGGAAACAGGCCGAGCACGAGTGCGGCAAATCCGGAAATCGCCGCCATGACCGCGATCACGACACGCCGGTCGACATAGTCCGATACCCGCCCGGCCGGCCACTGGCTTACCAGCCCGCCCGTCCAGCACGCAGCCGCCGCCAGGGCTGCCGCGGCCGTTGCCCCACCCGGCACTTCCGGCAGGGCCACCCCGGCATAGATCGGCAGCAGCGCCAGCGTGCCGCTATTGATCAGCCCGGCCATGAAGACGGCGATCACCGCAGCTGGTGCAATCTCGAACAGGCGGCGCAGCGGGAAATACTCCGTACCCGGAGGCGGCGGCTCGCCCCGGCGCGTCAGGCAGATTGGCAGCAGGGACAGGCTGAGGAATATACCGGCCCAGATGTACGGCCTGAAATCTATCGGCGCGAGACCCGCCACAAGGAACGGCCCTGCCACGAGCGCCACTTTCGCGATGAGGTGATAGAAGCCGCTGACGCTGCCCCGGCTCCGCGCCGAAACGGTCGCGCCCAGCCAGGATTCCACGCTGGAGAACATCCACGCGAACGCCGCCCCCTGCACGAGGCGCGCTGCTGTCCAGCTCCACGGGTCGAGCAACAGTTGCATGCAAAGCGCACTCGCCGCGCAGACAGCCGCTGCCGAAGAGAAAACCCGGATATTGCCGAACAGGAGGATGGCATTCGATGCTGTCCACGCGCCAACCATGAAGCCGACGGCATGCGCCGCCGCCACCGCCCCGATCAGACCCGGCGCAACGCCGAGCGCCTCCAGGCCGAGCGGCGTGACCACGCCCAGAATCCCGCCGCCCAGCTGCAGGAAAGCCGCTGCGGCTATCAGCACCCATACATTACGGTAATCGGCCATGGCGTCGCGAGTCTCCCGGCTTGGCGAATCGCCCCGTCTCTTCAGCGCTTAATCAACGCCGATATCGGAAAATGCAATATTGTTCCGCCGCGCGGTCTGTCCTTTTCCGTCCTTCAGGACAAGGGACAGCATCCGCGCCTCCCAGTCGATTTCCACAGCCCCGTAATTCTCCGGCGGAAACGCTGCACCGATCTGGCGCGGGTCGCGTTCATCGCTCTTGTCGGCAAAGGACAGATTCAGCGACGAGGCTGTCAGTTCATTGGCCGCATAAGGCAGCACACCGCGTTCTTCATAGATGAAGCCCGTGTGCCGGTCGCCGGTGAGGAAGACCACACCATTCGCGCCAGTCGAGCTGACAAGATCGAACAGGCGCTCACGTTCGGCAGGCATGGTCGCCCACGCTTCCCAGCCATGCGCGGTCGGCATGACCTGAATGGACGAGACGACCAGCCGGATATCCGCCGGCTTCTGCAACTGGTTCTCCAGCCAGGTCCACTGTTCAGCGCCCAGCATGTCCTGTTCGCTGCCTTCCGGCGCAGGAATGTAGCGTTCCTTGCCTTCCGCTCCATACTCGTCAGTTGGCGTCAGCGGGCTGCGGAAGAAGCGCGTATCCAGCATGATGACCTGCACACGCTGGCCTTCCGGGCCGAAGCTGCGCGCATAATATGTGCCCGGCCACTGGCCGACATCCTGGTCCGCGAGACCCCAGAAATTCTCGTGAATGCGCTCTGCCAGCTCCTTGAAGGGAAACCCTCGACCGGCATCATTGGCGCCATAGTCGTGATCGTCCCATGCGACCATCATGGGAAACTTTTCGCGTACGGCCTGGAATTCCGGCCGCGCAGCAAGGTCGCTGAAGGATTCGCGCAGCTCGCTCAGTTCCGGCTGATTGTTGGCATAGGCCCGTCCATCACGGTCGCCATAAACATTGTCCCCGATCATCAGGAACAGGTCGGCTTCTTCCTCGCCCAGACGCGCAAGCGTCGGGCTCTCCTGTTCCTCGTCATTGCACGAGGCGACCAGGATACGGCTCAACACGGCATCACTTTCCGGCAGCGGTACGCCTTCGGATGCCCGCGGCAGCTCGGATGCCGGAATGTCGGCATAATAGCGGTTCAACGCCTCAACGGCGGTTTCAGGGGCTGGCTCGAAGATGCGCGGCAAGGCCCGGTTGCCATCCTCTGTAACGCACGATGCAAGCACAAGCGCGCCCGCGATTAGACCGGCTGTCCTGACCGCCATGTAATTCCTCCTGAAGTGACAAACGCCCGGCTCCTTTATGCCGGGCGTCGCCTGCTTACGAAAGGGCCGATCCTGCTCAGACGGCAAAGAAAATGTGCCACATCAGCCGCCCGGGCAGCAGCGCGAACAGCCCCGCCACGATCATCCCGCCGACGAACATGTTGGTCATCTCACCTCGGTGACGCTTGATGTCACGGCGGCGGACGGCTGCGACCCCCATCGGCAGGCCGAGCAGTGTCCAGGCAGACAGCGCATGGATCGGGCTCCAGAAGGACTGGAAAAGCGTCATGATGAAGAAGGATGAGCCTGCCGTGATCGCCATGCAGATCACCCACGCCCAGCCAAATGTCCTGTGCAGGCGAAAGCCTTTCGGCGCACACAACAGGTAGATGCCAATTGCAAGCGTCGCCAAAGCCGCTGCCACATGTATCTGGATGGCGATGCCGGACTCGATCAATGGCTGAGGGTCAAAGCGGAAGCGCGGAAGCCGTCCGATATCGATCAGGGTCAATGCACTGATCGCGGTATAGACCGTAATGGCGATCAACAGCGTCCAGGCCGTTCGGGACAGGCGGCGAATACGGCGTACGACGGCAAGGCGGGCGGGGGCGTGTGCAAGGTTCATAGTATTTCACCAGTCCAGTTCGGGTTGTTGCGCCGGGCAGCTCACCGGCCACCCGCAATGCCAAGACTGGCTGGAGGCCCCGCTCATGCGAGGCCGAATGCGTCACAGGTCTGGAATCCTTCGCGAAATGCAGCCAAAGTCACTCGCGAAGCGCGAATGAAGAGGGGCGGACAGCTTGCGCATCGCGATTGACTGGAAGAAACGTGGACGGGAAGCGCTGATCCTTGTCGGGATCTCCCTGTTCCTGGCCTTTGTGCGGCCCTATGGCGGCAGCGGAAACGCGCCTTTCCTCCTGAACTTCACTGTCTGGCTGACCCTGATCGTCTCGGGCACACTGGTCGGGGAGGTCACGGTCTGGGCGTTCTATAAATGGCGCCCGCAAGGCCCGGTCTGGCTGATGATCGCCATTGCATCCCTGGTGACGGCGGCGGGTGTTACCCTCGTCATCTACGCCATGAAGTTCCTGTCCGGGGGGTATATCGTCGTTGGAAACGTCCCGGCCCACATCCTTTATTTCTATGTTCTCGTCATTGCCGTCGCGATGACCCTGCTTGGCTATACGCTTGGCCGGGCCTTCGATGTCGCCGGGCCGGACTTTGCCCAGCAGGCAAGTGACAATGGCGCAGCCAGGGCCTTCCTCGAACGCCTGCCGGTCAAATACCGCACGGCAGAGCTATGGGCTGTTTCTTCGGAAGATCACTACTGCCGCGTGCATACCAGTCTCGGCAGTGACCTCATCCTGATGCGGCTGTCGGATGCAGACCGCGAGCTTGCAAGCGCAGACGGCCTGCGCGTGCACCGCTCCTGGTGGGTCAGCCGTGCGGCGGTCAGGGATGCCCGGCGCGAAGGCGGGCGGATCATCCTCATCCTGAAGTCGGATATCGAGGTGTCCGTCTCGCGGTCCCATCAGGAAGCTGTTCGCGCCGCCGGTCTGGCCCCCTGAACATTTCCGCCACAAAAGGCCCGGCAAGTGCCTGCCCTTCGCCTAATTCCGGCCCTGCATGAAACCTATTCCAAAGCGGCCAGGTTAAATGCCGGTAATGGCACATATCTGGCATGGGACAGACAAAAATGCCGGACGACATGCCCGGCACACAGCAGGAAAAGACCATGCACACCCACTTTACCCAGCTCATCGCCAAGGGCTTCAGCCTCGCCGTGCTCGGCTTTATCGCAGCCGTCACATTCTACATGGCCATTTCGCCGGCAGACTCGCTCTATAGCGGGTAAGGTGGGCGCCTCAATCGGCCTTGCGAATACTCTCAAGACTGTCCGGATCAAGCGCAGACAGGAGATCGCGCACCTTGCGATCTCCAACGTCCAGCTCCGGGGCGATCTCGGCCAGCGGCACCAGTACGAAAGCGCGTTCACAGATGCGCGGATGCGGCAATGTCAGGGTCTCGCTCTGGCGGGTTTCCCCTTCCATCCACAGCATATCAATATCAATCAGACGCGGTCCCCAGCGGACCGCTGTCTCCCGCCCCAGCGCCTGTTCGAGCTGCTTGCACACAGCAAGCAGCGCTTCCGGTGACAGGTCCGTCTCGACAAGGGCGCACGCATTGATGAAGTCCGGCTGGTCTTCGACGCCCCAGGGCGGTGTGCGGTAGAAGGACGAGACCTTGGTCACGCTGATCCCGTCTGCTGAGTCCAGCCGCTCAAGCGCCGCCTCGATCATCGCCCGGCTGTCACCGAGGTTCGACCCGAAAGCAAGCGCAGAGTCAGCCATCCCGCGACAGCTCGATCTCGACGCCGACATGGTCGATGAAATGCCGGATCGGCGCATTCGGCTTGCGCACGCGCACGCGCACCATCTCGACCAGCGGAAACGTATCGATCACCGCCTGCGCGATCCGCTCGGCCAGTGTCTCGATCAGGTTGAATGGCCCGCTGGCCGACACTTCATGGGCAAGATCGCAGAGCTGACCATAATCGACCGCATACTCCATCCGGTCCGAAGGCGCTTCGCCCCGCGCAACGCGGCACTCGATATCGGCGAAGAATTTCTGGCCCAGCGTCTGCTCCGCCGGGATCAGCCCGTGAAAGCCGTGTATCCCGAGATTCTCGACAAAAACCCGTTCAATGCGCCGCATTCGCTATCGTCTCCCACATTTTCACTGCCTGCCGGTGTGCGGCGACATCATGCACGCGCAGCATATGCGCGCCCCGGCGCACACTGTCGAGGGCTGCCGCCAGTGACCCCGTGAGCCGCTCATCGGTCTCGGCTCCATACAGTTTGCCGATGAAAGACTTGCGCGACACACCGATCAGCACAGGCAGGTCCATCGCCACCAGCTCGTCCACACCGGCCAGCGCGGCAAAGTTCTGCTCATACGTCTTCGCGAAGCCAACCCCCGGATCGAGGATGATATGCTCACGCGCCAGCCCGTCGGCTTCGCAGCGCTTTATCGCGTCCTCGAAAAAGGCTGGCATGTCGCGCGCCACATTGATATCGGCATCCTTCTCGCCGCGATGATAGGTCAGCACATAGGCCGCGCCTGCCTCTGCCGCCGCCGCCGCAATGCCCGGATCCGACATCCCCGTCACATCATTGACGATCACTGCGCCGGCATCGCAGGCCGCCTTCGCCACGCTTGCCTTGTAGGTATCGATCGAGACCGCGCGCCGGGCCGGCGATGCAATCGCCTTCACCACGGGCAGTATGCGCGCCAGCTCGTCTTCCTCGCTCACAGGCGTCGCGCCGGGCCGGGTCGACTCCCCGCCGACATCGACAATGTCTGCCCCCTCACTCACCATCAGGCTGGTATGGGTGAGCGCCTCCTCGAAGCCATCATGTTTACCGCCATCGGAGAAGCTGTCCGGCGTGACGTTCAGGATTCCCATGATCAGCGTGCGCCTGCGGGCCTCGGCCAGCACTTCATCGCGCAGTCTTTCCCGGTCCTCGCGTCTGATGGCTCAAGCCTCCCTGTCCGGCCCGCCCGGCATCACCGGCCGGTCACGAAACCCGCCCATGGAGCGCACCCTGTCATACATGACCAGTGCCCCTGCCAGACTGACATTGATACAGAACCGCGTCGGGATCTTCACGACATGGTCACACCTGGCCAGCATGTCCGGCGTCAGGTCCCCGCGCTCGCGTCCCAGCACATAGGCCGCCGCCTTGGGATGGCGGAACTCCGGCAGCTCGACAGCATCCTCTGTCAGCTCGATCCCGACCAGCTGGCAGCCCTTGGGAAACGCCATGTCGCCAATCGTCTCCCACTGGTAATACGGCACGCTCTCGAATGTCTTCGACGTATCGGCCTTGTAGGCGAGCTTCACCCGGTCGGCGGCACCGACAGAGAAGACGAAACTCGACCCGAAGGCATTGGCCGTGCGCATCAGCGCGCCAAGGTTCATCGGCTTGGAAATGCCCTCTGCCCCGATCGCGAAATATCCACGCATCCTACGCCTCTCCCCCGGCTGTCAGCCGCCAGCATGCGATCACCGCAAGCAGCACCGCGCCCATCGCAAACGTTGCCCGTCGCGCCAGCCGCACATGCCCGATGGCGCGCGGATACTCAGCCGACAGCCATTGCGCGGCGTCTCCTGCCGCATCACCCTCTTCCAGCTCGCGCTTGCCGCTGACCGCATTCGCCACCGCAAACCGCGCCTTACCGTCATCAAGCTCGGTAAATTTTGCCCGCACGGCCCGTTTCAGGGCAATCCCGGCCAGGATCCGCATCTGCACCGCCAGAGCGAAGGCGAAGAACACCAGCAGGCCCGCGATGAAGAAGCCGAGATCATGCCCGCTCATGGTTTCGTTGCCACCTCGAAGCGCCCGCCACTGGTGACGACACCGCGCTTCATCGTCTCTGCATTGAACGGAATCTCGACATGGCCGAGCACGTCAATCGCGATCATGCCGCCATCGCCGCCCAGCAGGTTGAGATCCTCCAGCGCACCATGCGCCGCCGTCTTCAGGCTCTGGCGACCATAACGCATCCGGGAAGACACATCGGCGGCGGCATTGGTCCGCAGGAAATACTCCCCCTGCCCTGTACAGCACACCGCGACCCGCTCATCGGCCCACAGACCCGCGCCGATGACCGGCGTATCGCCGACCCGGCCCGGCGTCTTGCCGAGAAGCCCGCCCGTCGAGGTCGCCGCCGCCAGCCGCCCGTTTGTGTCGAGCGCCACAGCGCCAACCGTGCCGTGCGCCAGCTCGCCCTTCTTCACCGGACGGGTAATCACCGGTGTGTAGTATTTCTTCGGGCTGTGCACCCGCTCCAGCTTGTGCTCGCGCGCAATCATCGCCGCGCCCTTGCCGACGATCAGCACATGCGGCGTCTTTTCCATGACCAGCCGGGCAGCCGTGACCGGGCTCTTGTAACCGCGAAGTGCGGCAACCGCCCCGGCATTGCGCGAGCGCCCGTCCATGATGGCGGCATCCAGCTCCCACTGTCCGATGGCGTTGGCAGACGACCCCCTGCCCGCAATATGAAAGCCGCAATCCTCGAGCGCTGTAATCATCGCATGGACGACATCCAGTGCCGCCTCGCCACGCGCCAGCCGCGCTTCACCCTCGCGCAACAGTCCCGCCATGTGGCGCTCGGAGCGCGCATGGTCGAGGTCTCTCAACGGTCCCGCCCCGCCATGCAGGACGAGCGACCAGGTCTTTGCCATTTTATCCTTGCTCCCGAAACGCGAATGATTTTCGCCGCGTAACGCTTCACAGGGCGCGGTGCCATGGATAGGTTCGCGACGTCAATGTAGTCACACAGCATAAAGTGCAAGAGGAAACACGCCCATGAAAGCCCTTCTGTCCAAGTCCGCCGGCGGCCCCGAAACCCTCGAACTCCAGGATGTCCCGAACCCGCAAGCAGGCGAGGGCGAGGTTGTCATCGACGTAAAGGCCATCGGCGTGAACTATCCCGACGTCCTCATCATCCAGGACCAGTACCAGTTCAAACCGGAGCGTCCCTTCGCACCGGGCGGGGAGATTTCCGGTGTCGTCAAATCCGTCGGATCCGGCGTCACCAAGGTCAAGAAGGGCGACCGCGTCATGGGCTCCATCGGCTGGGGCGGCATGGCCGAGGAAGTCGTCGTCGACGAGGCCCGCGTGCGCCCCTTCCCGGAATCCATGTCATTCGAGGAAGGCGCTGCCCTCCTGATGACCTATGGCACCTCCTATTACGCCCTGAAGGATCGCGGCCAGTGCAAGCAGGGTGAGAGCCTGCTGGTCCTCGGTGCCGCCGGGGGTGTCGGCCTCGCCGCAGTCGAGCTTGGCGCCGCCATGGGCATGGATGTCATTGCCGCGGCTTCCTCGGAAGAAAAGGTCGAGCTCGCCAAGCAGAAAGGCGCCTCCAAGGGCCTTGTCTATCCGCGCGGGCCGCTGGAAAAGGCAGACCAGAAAGCGCTCAGCGACAAGATCAAGGAACTTGGCGGCGGCGGTGTCGACGTCATCTATGACGGTGTCGGCGGCGACTATGCCGAACCGGCGCTGCGCGCAATGAACTGGGACGGGCGCTTCCTCGTCATCGGCTTCCCGGCCGGCATCCCGAAAATGCCGCTCAACCTCACCCTACTCAAATCCTGCAACATTGTCGGCGTCTTCTGGGGTGCCGCGGTCGCCCGCGATCCGAAAGCCAACGAGCAGAACATCAAGGAGATTTTCGAGCTCTACGAACAGGGCAAGATCAAGCCTCACATCTCCAACACCTACCCCCTCGACAAAGGCCCCGACGCCATCACCGAACTGATGGAACGCCGCGCCCAGGGGAAGGTTGTGGTAACGGTGTAACCAACACCGCTCATCCCGGCGAAGGCCGGGATCTCAGGCAGCTTCGAGAAGTCCAGCAGGCATAGGTCTGCCGGGCTTTTACATTGCAAGGTGACTGAAACCGATCAGACACCAATTAATCCGATTAAATCGCAAATTCTCCGCCAGTCCCTGCGAAGGCAGGGCCCCATGGTGCACCACTGAACTCGCTGCTCGATGGATACCTGTCTGCGCAGGCATCTTCAGGGCGCGTTGGCGCGCATCCGGCCGCAGCTTGACGCGCTGCTCGCCCGGCTGATGCTGCTTGCCGGTGTGGTCGACGGCGCCGGGCCGGAGCGTATCCCGCATGCCCTGCGCCGCTACATATTGCGCCTGCTGCGCCCTGCCGAAGCGCTGACCCGCCGCCTCATCGTCCTGATGGCGCGGGAGGTGGAGGTGGGCCGTCATCCCGGCCGCCCGGAGGGCGTGCCGGGACCCAGTGCCACCCGGAAGCAGGTCCCGGATCACGCCTCGCGTGTCCGGGATGACGGCGCCACCACCACACATTTCCAGCTCTTCGAAACACTCTATACGCGCCGGCGCAGGCCGCGCCCGGTTTACGTGCCCGGCATCGGGCCGCGCATCCTCTGCCTCGATGCGCCCTACCCGGCGGCCCCTGTCACAGATACAGCAGAAGACGACGCGTCCGCCGCGCCGCTCATCGCGCGGCTGCGGGGGCTTCAGGCCATTCTCGAAAACCCGGAGAAGCTCGCCCGGCGTCATGCCCGCTTCCTTCTCCGGAAAGCCGCCCTGCCGCCGCTGGGACGGGGGCGCACCTCGCCCGTTCGCCCCGGCTGGCCGCCCGGCTATCGCTCACCCCACACACCGCCCTGGCTGAAGGATGCGCTTGCCCATCTCACCTCGGAAATCCGGCGCGGGCCGCCTGTCTGAACCGGGTCATCGAAGATGATTTTACAGGTTTCCCATCGGCGCAATCCGCTCCAGAAAGAGCAGGAGCGGCGGCGAGTGGCTTGCGCGACCTGCGGAATTCTGCCAGCGCCAGACCCAGCGGTGGGGTACAGGCACGAAGCTGCACCGCCGATAAAAGCAGTTGAGACAACGGGAACGCCATGTGCGCCATAGCAGGTATAGCGGGCAATACAGCCAGGAGTGAAATTGTCCGCCAGGCGCTGGAAGCCTCGGAACACCGTGGCCCGGATCACCGGCAGGTCTGGGAATCGCAACGCGTTGTCCTTGGACACAACCGGCTTGCCATCATCGGCCTGAACCCCGAGGCAAACCAGCCCATGGTCGATACGCGCGCCGGACTGTGCATCACGTTCAACGGGGAAATCTATAACTGGGAAGAGCTGCGGGCGGAGCTCTGCGAGGAGTTTGAACCAGTTACACAGCGGTCGGATACAGAAGTGATCCTTATGGCCTATCGCAAATGGGGCCGGGACTTCGTCAACCATCTCGACGGGATGTTTGCCTTCGCCCTTTACGACCAGACGCGGGAAGAGCTTATCCTCGCCCGGGACCGGTTTGGCGAGAAGCCGCTTTTCTATACCCGGCTGGACGATGGCAGCTTAGCCTTCGCCTCAGAGGTCAAGGCGCTTGTACGCAGTGGCATTGTGACCCCCGAGGTCAATACCGATACATTATACCACTACCTTACAATGCTCACGCCGGAGCCCGGCCAGTCCTTCTTCAAGGCAGTCAGGAAGCTTGAAGCCGGGCACACGCTGGTCCTGGACATGGCCCAGCAAGAACCAGCCGCGACCATTCAGGCATACTGGGACATAGCCGAAGTCCTCAATACCCAGGAGGCGGCGACATTCGAGGACATACTGGCAAGGGGAGATGAGGGCGTGCGCGACAGCGTCATCACGCGTTCACGCGCAGATGCCGGTCTGGCCGTCGCGCTCAGCGCGGGTCTGGACTCCTCCCTGATTGCCACGCTGTCGCAGGCCACCCGGCCGCCCGGGTCCACTAACGGAATTCATGTCAACGCCGTGGATGGCGAGGCCAGGTTCGTCGAGAAGGATGTCGTCACACAGTTCGCGCAAGATCTGGACATCAACCTGCTGCTCGAGTCGGTCACTGTGGACGCCTACATGGAGGCATTTCACGAGCTGTCCGCCTGGCTGCTGGATTGTCCGGTCATCTACCCGCACATGGTCCTCGTCTGGATCCTCGCCCGGACCCTGTCGGAGAAAGACATAAAGGTCCTTCTGCTTGGAGACGGTGGCGATGAACTCGGCGCGTATCGCAGTTATTTCAAGGCGCTGGACCAGTTCAATACATTTGAAAGTGATCCGGATACACCAGACGCGGTCATCCGGCAGTGCGTTTACAAGGGTGAGCTAATCTCGCGCAGGCACTGCCACTTCATGCGGGAACCCGTGAAGGAAAAATTCTGGCGCGGCCCGACACCGGCGCGGGAGACCTATGACATCATGCAGGCCTACATGAACGAGATCGATATTCCGGGAGAAGAAGGCTTTGCCCGGAAGATCCTGAACCTCGAATACAAGGTACGCATCCCCGAACTCATCACGCCGATCGCCGATTATGCTGCGATGGCCCATGGTGTGGAGGCCAGGAACCCGCTGCTGGCACACGGCCTGATCGCCAGCCTGCTTCCAACACCGTTCCGTGTGCGCAATCATGGAAGGCTGCCGAAAGCCTGGATCTACAAGCTGGGCGAGAAGTACCTGCCCGGCTACCTGACCGAACAGCCCAAGCGGGGCTTCGGCAGGGACTTCTGGGCCCCGGTCAGCGCCCGGCTGACGCAGATGTGCGAAGCCGAACTTCTCGAGAAGCCAGCACGGATCACGGACTTTATCGAGAAGAAATTCATTCAGAAAACAATCGAGAAACAGAAACTGAAGGGCACGCTGATGTCCCAGCTCTTCATTCTCTACGCTATCGAAAAGTGGCTGGCGAACGTCGCTTCGCTTCAGGACAGCACTCACTCCAGGCCGGTCTGACAGGGCCCTGCCAGACCGCCGCAAGCGAGACAGAAAAGCGTGACCGGCGCGCTCAGGCGACCCGCTCGACCATCATGTGCTTGACCTTGGCAATCGCCTTGGCCGGGTTCAGCCCCTTGGGGCAGACCTGTGCACAGTTCATGATGGTATGGCAGCGATAAAGCTTGAACGGATCTTCCAGGTCGTCCAACCGCTCACCGGTCGCCTCATCGCGCGAGTCGATCAGCCAGCGATAGGCCTGCAGCAGCGCGGCGGGGCCGAGATACTTGTCGCCATTCCACCAGTAGGACGGGCACGATGTCGAACAGCAGGCGCACAAGATGCACTCATATAGCCCGTTCAGCTCGTTGCGCTGTTCCTCGGACTGTCGCCACTCCTTCTCGGGCTCCGGCGTATCGGTCTTGAGATAGGGCTGCACATAAGCGTGCTGGGCGTAAAAATTGGTGAGGTCCGGGATCAGGTCCTTGACCACGGGCAGGTGCGGCAGCGGGGCAATCGTGATCGTCTTGCCGGCAACCTCGTCCCAGCCCTTGGTGCAGGCGATGGTGTTGCGCCCGCCAATCGTCATGGCGCATGAGCCGCAGACACCTTCTCGGCAGGAGCGACGGAAGGCCAGTGTCGGATCGACATTGTTCTTGATCCAGATGAGGACATCGAGAACCATGGGGCCGCAACGGTCCATGTCGACATGGTAGGTGTCCCAACGTGGCGGGCCATCCTCTTCAGGCGAGTAACGATAGATGCGGAAGGCACGGGTATTGGTCGCGCCGTCAGGCTTCGGCCATTCCTTGCCCTTGCCAACCTTGGAGTTTTTCGGAAGCGTCAGTTGAACCATGATGTTTCCCTAGTAAACGCGGGCCTTGGGCTCGATATACTCAATGTCGTTCGACATGGTGTATTCGTGCACGGGGCGGTAATCGATGGTGACCTTTCCGGCGTCATCCACCCAGGCGAGGGTGTGCTTCATCCAGGTCCCGTCATCGCGGTCGGAATAGTCCTCACGGGCATGCGCCCCGCGGCTTTCCTGGCGGTTGGCCGCGCCGTTCACCGTGACGGCGGCCTGCCCGATCAGGTTGTCAAACTCAAGGGCCTCAACGAGGTCCGTGTTCCAGATCAGGCCACGGTCCTTGACGTCAATCCCGGCACTCTTGTCGTAAACGCTGGCAATCTTCTGAACGCCCTCGTCGAGCACTTCGCCTGTGCGGAAGACGGCACAGTTTTCCTGCATCGACTTCTGCATCTCAAGGCGGAGCTTTGCGACCGGCTGGTCGCCGCTGGCATTGCGGATCCGGTCGAACCGGGCCAGGTGAGCATCGGTCTGGGCGTCGCGCACCTCTGGCTGGCTCGCGCCGGGGTCGAGGGTCTCGCCACAGCGAAGACCCGCCGCACGGCCGAACACAACAAGGTCGATGAGCGAGTTGGAGCCGAGCCGGTTGGCGCCATGAACCGAGACACAGGCGGCTTCACCCACAGCCATGAGGCCAGGCACGACACTATCGGTATCGGCCCCTTTCTTGGTCAGCACCTCACCGTGATAATTCGTCGGGATGCCGCCCATATTATAGTGGACCGTCGGCAGGACCGGGATCGGCTCCTTGGTGACGTCAACGCCGGAGAAAATCTTGGCCGTCTCGGAAATGCCCGGCAGACGCTCGGCCAGTGTCTCTGGCGGAAGGTGTTCGAGGTGAAGGTGGATGTGGTCCTTGCCTTCGCCGACACCGCGACCTTCACGGATCTCCACCGTCATGGCCCGCGAGACGACATCGCGCGATGCGAGATCCTTCACGCGCGGCGCATAGCGCTCCATGAAGCGCTCACCCTCGGAATTCGTGAGATAGCCGCCCTCCCCGCGCGCGCCTTCGGTAATCAGGCAGCCAGCCCCATAAATGCCGGTCGGGTGGAACTGGATGAACTCCATGTCCTGAAGCGGCAGGCCCGCGCGCAGGACCATCGCATTGCCGTCGCCGGTGCAGGTATGGGCCGATGTGCAGGAGAAGAAGGCACGGCCATAGCCGCCTGTCGCCAGGATAGTCTTCTGGGCGCGGAAGCGGTGAACCGTACCATCGTCAAGTTTCCAGGCCGTCACACCGCGGCAGGCACCTTCCTCATCCATGATGAGGTCGAGCGCGAAATACTCGATGAAGAACTCGGTGTCGTTCTTGACGCACTGGCCGTACAGCGTGTGCAGCATCGCGTGGCCGGTACGGTCGGCAGCCGCACAGGTGCGCTGCACGGGTGGGCCTTCACCATACTCAGTCGTGTGGCCGCCGAAGGGACGCTGGTAAATCTTGCCCTGCTCGTTGCGGGAAAAGGGCATACCCCAGTGCTCAAGCTCGTAAACCGCCTTGGGTGCTTCGCGCGTGAGATACTCGATCGCATCCTGATCGCCGAGCCAGTCGGACCCTTTTACCGTGTCGTACATGTGCCAGCGCCAGTCGTCCGGGCCCATATTGCCCAGCGATGCGGCGATCCCGCCCTGTGCCGCCACCGTGTGGGAACGGGTCGGGAAAACCTTGGTGATACAGGCGGTCTTGAGACCGGCCTGTGCGGCGCCAAGGGCTGCGCGCAGGCCGGAGCCGCCCGCGCCGACAACGACGACATCGTAGGTGTGATCGATGAACTTGTAGTCAGACATATTGACTTCCTTCCGGTCGCCGGGCGCGCTCTAGGCGCCGGCAGAAATCCAGATCTTGAGAACCGACAGCGCCGTCGCTGCAAACAGGCCGACGCAGACAAATGTATTCAGGATGAGAAGCCCCTGCTTCATTCCCGCCTTCTGGATATAGTCCTCGACGATAACCTGCATACCAAGGCGCATATGATAGAATGCCGCACCCAGGGCGAGGATCAGGAGGATCGCATTCCAGGGCTGAGCCATCCATGCTGTGGCACCTGCAAACCCGGCCCGGCTTGCCGTAATCAGGCCATACAGGAACCATGGCACGAGAAAGACAAGCGCGATGGCAGAGACGCGCTGGCGGATATGGTGTGCCGTGCCGGATTTTGCGGAGCCGAGGCCGCGGGCAGCAGCGGTGGGAGTTTCGTAATTCGTGCTCATCGCGCGCTCCTAGATCAGGTTGGTCGCAAGCGACCAGATTGTTGCCGCGGCGACAATTGCGAAAGCGAAATTGAAGATCGACCAGGCACTCGCAACCTTCGGATCGAACCCGGCCTTGGGCCCGTCCCACAGCATGTGGCGTATCCCGTTTGCAAAATGGAACAGCAGCGATGTCAGCCAGAAGAAGAGGAGGATCTGCCCGACAGCCGAGAGCATGACCGTCTGGACAACACCGTAAGCCTGCGGCCCGGCGGCCAGCGACACGACCCACACACTGATAAGCAATGCACCAAGATAATTGCCTACGCCCGTGACCCTATGAAAAATAGAGGCCGCCATGGTCCAGTGCCACTTCCAAATCTGGAGATGTGGTGACATAGGACGGGGATCAGACCATTCAGAACCTGCCATTGGGAATCTCCCGAAACCTTTTGATTTGTTATGCGGGTTCTAGAATGGTGCAGCGTGGTGTCAACGCGACATGAAAGGCAATCATGCCATGAAATCAGCGATCATCCCCCTTTTGGCCTCACTTGCCCTTGCGTCACCAGTGACGGCGCAGACGGCGCAAGAAACCACCGGACCGCCGGCCCCGGAACCTTCACCACTTCATGAAGTGATTGAAGATTATGAAGCGCTTGCGCTTTCCGCGAACCCGGTCGCCCAGGCACGCGCCGAAGACAGGGCACCCCGGCGCTGGGCGGACGTGTCCCAGACACATGTGTCAAACCTGGCCGAACGCGCCAGCCTTCTGGCACAAAAGCTGGAGGACGCCGAAGACAAGACTTCTCCGGAATGGAAAATTCTCAATCACTTGCTTGTTGGCCTTCAGATACAGGCCGAGTTTGATACGGCGCGCATCCCGTTTACCGGCGATTGGGGCTTTCATGCCGAACCTTTCTTTGCCGCCGGAAAACTTCGCCTGCGTGATGAGCAGGAAGCCGGAGCGTGGATTGCCCGCCTGAATGATCTGCCGCATTATTTCCGAGAGAACGCCCAGAACATGCGCCGCGGCATCAGGACAGGCTGGACGGCACACAGTGATCCACTGGACACGGTCATCGCGCATGTCCGCGAACAGATCGTCGACCGCCCGGAAGAAAGTCCTCTCTGGAAACCCTTCGAAACCCTGCCTGAGAGCATGACGCCGCAGACCCGGACCGCGCTGGAAGCCGCCGGTCACAAGGCCGTGGCGCGCGCCATAGACGCCTATGCCGAGCTGCTCACCTTCCTGGAAACAGAATATGCACCCGAAGCCCGTCCCGAGCCCGGCATCGTCTCCCTGCCCGACGGAAAGACCTACTATGCCGCGATGATCCGCGATCATACGGCGGGGGCCGGCTACTCGCCCGAGGAAATTCATGCCCTTGGCGAGGAGGAAGTGGCCCGCATCCGCTCCGAGATGGAAAGCATCATTGAGGAGATCGGCTTTCCCGGCTCCTTCAAAGATTTCCTCGACTTCCTGCGGAACGATCCGCAATTCTATGCCAAGACGCCGGAAGACCTGATGGAAAAGGCTGCCCTGATCTCCAAGCGTCTCGATGCGACGCTGCCAGAGTATTTCGGCAAGCTGCCACGCCTGACCTATGGTGTTGAACCTGTGCCGGCCTCGATCGCACCAGGCTACACGACGGGGCGCTACGCAGGCGGTGATCCTGAAGAAGGGGTGGCCGGGACATATCTCGTCAACACATACGCTCTCGACCAGCGACCGCTCTACGAACTGCCGGCCCTGTCAGCGCATGAGGCCGTGCCAGGCCATCACCTGCAGATTGCGCTGGCCCAGGAACTGGAAGACGTTCCACGCTTCCGCCGCGAATATTATGCAACCGCCTTCGGTGAAGGCTGGGGGCTTTATGCGGAAAAACTGGCCGGTGAAGCGGGCATCTATCAGACGCCATATGAACGCTTTGGCGCACTGTCGATGGAAATGTGGCGCGCCTGCCGTCTCGTCGCGGACACAGGACTGCACTGGTATGGGTGGAGCCGGGAAAAGGCCGAGGCCTGCTTTACGGAAAACTCCGCGCTTGCCCCCCTCAATATCCAGACGGAAGTAACCCGCTATATAGGGTGGCCCGGCCAGGCGACAGCCTACAAGATCGGCGAGCTGAAGATTCTCGAGCTCCGTGAACGGGCGAAAGACGCGCTTGGCGCCAGCTTCGACATCCGCGCATTTCACGACACCGTCCTGGGAGCGGGATCACTTCCGCTGGATGCGCTGGAAGCAAGAATCGACGAATGGATTGCCGCCCGGCAGCAACCCGAAGAGCCGCAAACAGAGGTGAGCGCTCCGTGAAACTGACAATTATTGAAACCGGCCTGCCTCCCAGCGCGATCCGGGCGGACTGGCCGCGCTACCCGGAAATGTTCGAGCGCCTGATTGCGCCCCACGCACCCGGACTGATTTGCGAAAGCGTTCCGGTCAGCGAGGGTGCGCCATTCCCGGATGTGGGAAATCTTGACGCCGTGCTCGTGACGGGCTCTGCGGCAGGCGTGTATGAGGATCACCCGTGGATGGCACCCCTGATGGATTTCATTCGCTCTGCTGGCGAGGCGGGCGTACCGCAGATCGGGGTCTGTTTCGGCCATCAGGCCATTGCCGCTGCCTTTGGCGCCCGTGTCGAGAAGTCCGGCAAGGGCTGGGGAATCGGCCGGCATGTCTATGACGTCTGCTACAAACCAGACTGGCTGACAGGGCTTGAGGGAGACACTTTCTCGCTCGGCGTGAGCCACCAGGATCAGGTCCTGTCCCGTCCCGACGGGGCCCGGATCGTGGCCGCCTCCGATTTCACACCCTATGCCGCTCTCGAATATGACAACGTGCCCGCCATCAGCTTCCAGGGCCACCCCGAGTTCTCGGCCGGCTTCAGCTGCGCGCTCTACAATGTGCGGCGGGGCACGGCTTTCAGCGAAGAACGTGTGGATGACGCATGCGCGAGTCTGGAAAGACCCGTGGACAATGACCTGGTTGGCCGCTGGTTTGCCAACTTTCTGACCGCTGAGGCCGGGTCGAAATAAATTGGGCCTCCGCACTGGATATATGTCATGTTTCCGTGTGAACTCGATACAGTCTGATCAAGGAGTTATCGGCCATGATGCCAAAACCGCGCGCCGACATCGCCCCCAACTCGCTTGAGTACGAGACCCTGCCGCTTATCAAGCCGACAGGTTTTCGTGAATATGATGCACGCTGGTGGTTCGGTACCCCCGGCAGCGAAAAAACGCCAGAGCTCAACCTGCTGGGGGCCGAAGCACTCGGGCTGGGTATGGGCACGCTTTTTCATGAACTTGGCGTGAAGCCAAAAGTGGTGGTTGGCCACGACTACAGGTCGATCTCCCTGCCGATCAAGAATGCCCTGAAGCTCGGCCTCGTCGAGGGCGGGTGCGATGTTCTCGACATCGGGCTTGCCCTGTCACCCATGGTTTACTGGGCGCAGTTCGAGCTTGATGCCGACTGCTGCGCGATGGTGACAGCCAGCCACAATGAGAATGGCTGGACCGGCGTCAAGATGGGGGCCGACAAGCCGCTTACCTTTGGTCCTGACGAGATGGGCCGTCTCAAGGAAATCGTCCTCAATGGCGATTTTCATCCCCATGCGCGGGGCGGCAACTTCCGCGTCGACGGAATCCGGGACAAGTATATCGCTTCGCTCAGTGCCGGCATCAGCCTGAAGCGCAAGTTGCGGGTCGTCGCGGCCTGCGGAAACGGCACAGCAGGCGCCTTCGCTCCAGACGCCTTGCGCGCGATGGGCGCAGAAGTGATCGAGATGGACTGCAACCTCGACAACACGTTCCCGAAATACAATCCCAACCCGGAAGATTCCGAAATGCTGCACGCCATGGCGAAAGCCGTGAAAGAGCATGGCGCGGATGTCGCGCTCGGTTTTGATGGCGATGGCGACCGCTGCGGCGTGGTCGACAATACGGGCGAGGAAATCTTCGCTGACAAGATCGGTCTCATGCTGGCGCGCGATCTTTCCCGCGTACATCCGGGCCGCAGCTTTGTCGTCGATGTGAAATCGACGGGGCTCTACAAGACCGACCCGGTTCTGAAAGAAAACGGCGCGGCGGTCGACTATTACAAGACCGGCCACTCCTACATCAAACGCCGAACGACCGAGCTTGATGCGCTCGCCGGGTTCGAGAAATCCGGCCACTTCTTCTTCCGCCCGCCAGTCGGGCTTGGCTATGATGACGGCATCGTTGCGGCCGGGGCGATCCTGCAGATGCTCGACCGCAACCCTGACAAGACCATGGCAGACCTGAAGGACGAGCTGGGCATCGCCTACACCTCCCTGACCATGTCACCGCACTGCGATGACGAGCTGAAATATGACGTGATCGACCGCATGGTCGAGGAATATAAATCACTCGAAGGGACAGAGATCATGGGCCGCAAGGTCGTCGAAGTGAACACGGTCAATGGCGCCCGGGTGACACTGGAAGATGGCTCCTGGGTGCTGGTCCGTGCTTCCTCGAACAAGCCCGAGCTGGTCGTTGTCGTGGAAAGCCTGCAATCAGCCGACGACATGCGCGACCTGTTCCACAGGGAGGTCAAGCCGCGCCTCGGCAAGCATGAAGAGGTCGGGGCATATAACCAGGAGATTTAAGTGTTACCTCCCGCCTGCCCCTCCGGCTTGACCTTTTGTGAGAAAAATCGCACCCCTCGCGCCCAAACCAGTGGCGTAACTGAAAACGGGATGAAGCCATGCGCGTAGCGATGATCGGGACAGGATATGTCGGCCTGGTAAGCGGGGCATGTTTTGCCGATTTCGGCCATGTCGTGACCTGCGTCGACAAGGACGCTTCCAAGATCGACCGGCTCAAGAAGGGCGAGATTCCGATCTTCGAGCCCGGCCTGGATGAGCTCGTCGCCCAGAACGTCAAGGCGGGCCGGCTCAATTTCACGACCGAGGCCAAGGACGCTATCGCCGACGCCGACGCGGTCTTCATCGCCGTCGGCACACCGTCCCGGCGCGGCGACGGCCATGCCGACCTCTCCTATGTCTATGGCGCGGCCGAGGAAGTTGCCGAACTGATGGACGGGTTCACCGTCGTGGTGACAAAATCCACCGTGCCTGTCGGCACCGGCGATGAGGTCGAGGCGATTATCCGCAAGACCAAGCCGGATGCGGACTTCGCAGTGGTCTCCAACCCCGAATTCCTGCGCGAAGGCGCTGCGATCAAGGATTTCAAGATCCCCGACCGGGTGGTCGTTGGCACGGACAGCGAGCGCGCCCGCGAAGTAATGCGTGAGCTTTACCGTCCGCTCTTCCTCAACGAGACGCCCATCCTGTTCACGACACGGCCGACCTCCGAACTCATCAAGTATGCCGCAAACGCTTTCCTTGCGCTGAAAATCACGTTCATCAACGAGATGGCGGACCTGTGCGAGGCTGTCGGCGCCAACGTCCAGGAGGTGTCACGTGGCATTGGGCTGGATGGACGGATCGGCAACAAGTTCCTGCATGCCGGGCCGGGCTATGGCGGCTCGTGCTTCCCGAAAGACACGCTGGCGCTGACCCGTACGGCCAACGAGGCCGGCAGCCCGGTGCGCATCATCGACACGGTGGTCGAGGTCAACACCGCGCGCAAGAAAGCCATGGCCGACAAGGTCATCAAGGCGATGGACGGCGACCTGAAGGGCAAGACAATCGGTGTGCTCGGCCTCGCTTTCAAGCCGAATACGGACGATATGCGGGATGCGCCCTCGCTCGACATCGTCCCGGCCCTGATCGAAGCTGGCGCAACCGTGCGGGCATATGACCCAGAAAGCATGGAAGAAGCCCGGAAAATGATGGATGGGCTGGTCTATGCCGATGATGCCTATGGCGCGATCGAGGGTGCAGACGCGATGGTCATCATTACCGAGTGGGACCAGTTCCGCGCGCTCGATCTTGACCGGGTCAAGGACACGTTGAAAGGTGACGTCGTGGTGGACCTGCGCAACATCTACTCGCCGGAAGACATGTCAAAACGTGGCTTTGACTATACCTCTGTCGGGAGGCCGCAGGGCTGATGCATCTCGCGCCCCGCATCCTTGTTACGGGCGGTGCCGGGTTTATCGGTTCCTATCTGTGCGAGCGCCTGCTGGAGAGCGGTGCGGAAGTCCTGTGCGTAGACAATTTCTTCACCGGCACGCGCACGAACGTTGCGCACCTGATGGAGAATCCTCGCTTCGAACTGATGCGTCACGATGTGACCTTCCCGCTCTTTGTCGAAACCGACCAGATCTATAACCTGGCCTGCCCGGCAAGCCCGGTTCATTACCAGTTCGACCCTGTGCAGACGACCAAGACATCCGTACACGGCGCAATCAATGTGCTTGGGCTGGCCAAACGTACAAAAGCACGAATCCTGCAGGCATCCACGTCGGAAGTTTATGGTGATCCGGAAATTCATCCGCAAACGGAAGATTACTGGGGCAATGTCAATCCAATTGGCCCGCGCAGCTGCTACGATGAAGGTAAACGCTGTGCCGAAACCCTGTTCTTCGACTATCACCGTCAGCACGGCATGGATGTGAAGGTCGCGCGGATTTTCAACACTTACGGCCCCCGCATGCACCCGAATGACGGTCGTGTCGTTTCCAATTTCATCATGCAGGCCCTGCGCGGTGAAGACATCACGCTCTATGGCGATGGCCAGCAGACCCGCAGCTTCTGCTATGTCGACGACCTCGTAGACGGGCTGATCCGTCTCATGGACACCGAGGCCGGCGTGACCGGGCCTATCAATCTCGGCAATCCGGTGGAATTCACCATTCGCGAACTGGCCGAGCTCGTTATCGAGCTGACGGGCGCAAAGTCGCAGATCATTCACAAGCCGCTCCCGGCTGATGATCCCCGCAAGCGCAAACCCGACATCACACGTGCGCAGGAGACCCTTGGCTGGCAGCCACGCGTTAAGCTGCGCGATGGGCTCGAAAAAACGATCGAGTATTTTCAGAAGCTCAGTACCAGCGCCTAGTCGCACGGGCATACGCCTGCTAAATCCCTGAAGGAACGAGCCAGGGAGCAGCAGCATGAAATTCTTCGTCGACACAGCCGATACAAGCGAAATCAAGGACCTGGCTGAAACGGGCCTGATTGATGGCGTCACCACCAATCCGTCCCTTGTTGCCAAGTCAGGCCGCAAGTTCTCCGATGTCATTGCCGAAATCTGTGAACTCACGCCCGGTCATGTCAGCGCGGAAGTCGTTGCGACAGACTACGACACCATGATCTCCGAAGGCCGGACACTTCAGAAGATCGCCTCAAACGTCGCCGTCAAGCTGCCCCTGACCCTGGATGGCCTGAAAGCATGCCGCACGCTCGCCGACGAGGGGACGGCGGTGAATGTCACGCTTTGTTTTTCCGCCAACCAGGCCCTGCTCGCCGCCAAGGCGGGCGCAACCTACATCTCGCCCTTCATCGGGCGTCTGGATGATATCAATATCGACGGCATGGAGCTGATCGAGGATATCCGCACCATCTATGACAACTACCTCTTCGACACGCAGATCCTGGCGGCATCCATTCGCAGCGCCAATCATGTGAAGGAGTCTGCACTGGCCGGGGCGGATGTCGCAACGCTGCCGCCGGGCGTCCTGCGAGGACTGGTCAATCACCCCCTGACTGACAAGGGCCTCGCAGCCTTCCTGGCCGACGCAGAAAAGGCCGGTGTCTCTGTTTGAACGACTCCTGATTTCTGCTTTTTCAGACCGGTCATGAGGACGTAGATTGGCCTGCCCGCCCATCAGGCAGGCCAACGGGAACCTGAGTCTAATTCCTCCCCCTGCCTTGCATCGGCG
The DNA here is from genome assembly GCF_029936995.1 of Henriciella sp. Classification (GTDB taxonomy): domain Bacteria; phylum Pseudomonadota; class Alphaproteobacteria; order Caulobacterales; family Hyphomonadaceae; genus Henriciella. The sequence goes on along the minus strand of NZ_JAPYRE010000002.1, from coordinate 244,101 downwards.
CGTCATGTTTGCGAAGGCAACGCCCAGTCCTAATCAACAAAGTGAGGTGCACGTGTCGGATATCGAGCTCGATGTCGTCGGTCTTGGAAATGCCATTGTGGATATGATCGCTCCCGTGGAGGATTCATTCCTGGATCAGTACAATATTCGCAAGGACGGGATGACCCTCGTCGACGAACCTCGGGCGGACGAGCTGACAAAAGCCTCCACGGATGCTCGCCAACTATCCGGTGGCTCAGGCGCGAACACGATTGTCGGGCTGGCCAGTTTTGGTGCGAAGGCGGGTTATATCGGCAAGGTCGCATCCGATCCACTCGGCGACGTCTTCCGCAAGGACATGACCGATATCGGTATCAACTTTACCACCCCGCCGCTCGATAATGGCCCGGCAACGGCCCGCTCAATCATCTTTGTGACGCCCGATGGCGCGCGCAGCATGAACACGTTTCTCGGTGCATCTGTCCTGTTCTCGCCTGACGATGTGCAGGAAGACATGGTGAAAAAGGCCGGCATTCTTTATCTTGAAGGCTACCTCTTCGATCAGGAGCCGGCGAAGAAGGCCTTCGCTCATGCATCGGAAATCGCCAAGGCGTCCGGACGAAAAGTGTCGCTTACCCTGTCCGACAGCTTCTGCGTCGAGCGTCACCGCGACAGCTTTCTTCACCTGATAAAGAACCATGTCGACATGCTGTTCGCCAACGAGGACGAACTGCTTTCGCTGTACGAGACGGACGATTTCGATGCGGCCGTGAAGAAACTCCAGGCTGACACGTCGCTGGCCGCGATCACGCGCTCGGAAAAAGGCTCGGTTGTTATCGGTGATGGCGAACCGGTCTCCGTGCCGGCCGAGCCTGTGTCAAAGGTCGTCGACACCACTGGCGCCGGGGACCAATACGCTGCCGGCTTCCTGTTCGGCCTGTCACGAGACCTGCCTTTGCCAACCTGCGCCAAGCTCGGCCATATCGCAGCGGCCGAAGTGATCTCGCATTACGGCCCTCGGCCCGAGACCCCGTATGCCGAGCTCGCCAAGGCTGCCGGCATCAACGTCTGATATTACTGTTTTCATGGCCTGGGCCCGCCGGGTCCAGGCCAGTCCGCGCGGGCGGAACTGCTGCAACTGCAGTTGGTTAGCATACTGTCAAGGTTAACGGGTTTAGACATCATCCCATATTGGTGATTCCCAGAATGGGGGTCGAAGGGATCCGTGTTGAGCGAGAACCAGCAGGCAGAAAGCGACATTGCATTCCTGAGGCGGTATGCCCGGGCGGTCATCGGCCAGCAGACGATGGGCGACAAACTTGTTGATGCCCTGCTTGAGTCCCTGCCACAGGATATCGTTCTGAATATGGACCGGCTGGCCCTGTTCGCACGGCTGGACGCTTACCTGACGACCCTGCCTACACGCCAGCCGCGCCACGAAGTCCGCCTGCTGGCCTCGGACCCCCGCCGCGCGCTCCTGCTCACGGCTCTGGAGGGTTTTTCTACTGACGAAACAGCCGCGATCATGAAAAAGCATGGTGGTGAGGTCGATGACCTCCTCGTCTCTGCGGAGAAGGCGCTTCTTTCTGCAGGACCGCGCAAAGTATTCATCATCGAGGACGAACCCCTTGTTGCTGCGCATATTGCCCAGACCGTGCGCGGTATGGGGCATCAGGTCCTGGGCACCGCCGCAACAAGCCAGGCGGCAATTGCGGCCTGTAAACAGGAGGCACCGGATCTCCTGCTAGCCGACATCATGCTGGCGGATGGATCTTCAGGCGCAGAGGCCTGCAGCGAAATCACAAACCAGACCGGTACGCCCACCATTTTCATAACGGCCTATCCGCAGAAACTCCTCAGGGGCATCAGTGGCGAGCCCGCCTACCTCATCCAGAAGCCATTCACGGCCGCGACCATCAAGGCCGTTATCAGTCAGGTGCTGATCCAGCAGGCCGCGCGGCAGAAGTGACCACACTGCGCGCCCCGTCAGCCTCATATCAGCCCCCGAATTACGCGCGCATGGCCTCGATTGCGTAATCCAGCCTGTCATGGCCGAAGAACAGGTCTTCGCCAACGAAGAAACTCGGCATGCCGAAAGCTCCACGAGAGATAGCCTCGTCGGTGTTGGCTTTCATCCTAGCCTTTGCATCTTCATTTTCACTCAAGGCCACCATACGGGCACCATCCAACCCGGCCGCTTCACAGACGGCTGCCACCTGCTCAAGGTCATCGGTCTTCAGCGGCTCCGATGCCGCCCAGACATGGTGAAATATCGTATCTATGAACCTTACCTGCTCTGCGGGCGCATCAGCCAGACCGCAGGCTGCGCGCAGAACGGGTCTTGTATTCATCATCGGGAAATTCGGATTCATCCGGTATGCAATGCCATAGCGCTGGCAACACCGCTCGATGTCCCGTGTCATATAGGCCCCCTTGGCCGGGACAGTCGCGGGCGGACGGTTGCCTGTGGTCTGCATCACCGCACCCAGAAATGCCGGGCGGTAGGCGATGTCACTCTCGGCAGTGTCCAGGTGATGCGGCAGCGCATGCCAGGCGACATATGAAAACGGACTTATGAAATCGAAAAAGAATTCCAGTGTTCTGGCCATCACGACCTCCTCTCCCTGTAAGTTCCAAATTAGAATGTTTCTATCCACGGCCTCAGGTCAAGCTCCTGGGTCCAGGCACTTCGGGGTTGCTGGTGGAGCATCCAGTAGCTCTCTGCGATAGCATCGGGATCAAGGATCCCGTCCTGGTTCTTCAGCGCGTACCGCTCCGGAAAATTGTCCCGGATGAAGGCCGTATCAATCGCGCCATCTATGATGCAGTGCGCGACATGTATGCCTTTGGGGCCAAGCTCCCGCGCCATGGACTGGGCAAGGGCGCGCAGGGCAAACTTGGCACCGGCAAAAGCCGAAAAGCCGGCCCCGCCCCGCACTGACGCGGTCGCGCCGGTAAACAGGATCGTCCCCGCCCCGCGCGGCTCCATTACACGGGCGGCTTCGCGCCCGGCAAGGAAACCAGCAAAGGCCGCCATTTCCCACACCTTGCGATAGACGCGTGCCGTCGTCTCAGTGATCTTGAAATGAACGTTCGCGCCAATATTGAAAACCACGACCTCGACTGGCCCGAATTCCGCTTCAGCCCGGTCAAACAGGGCCGTCATCGCCTCTTCCGACCGTGCATCACAGCCGACCGCCTCGGCATCATGTCCGTTCGCCCTTATGTCGGCCGCCAGCGGCTCGCCGGATTCTTGCGTCCGCCTGACACATATCGACCGGTAGCCGCCGCGCGCAAATCGCCGCGCGATCGCGCCTCCTGTGGCGTCGCCGGCGCCTATAATAATTGCAACTGGCTTCATGAACTTGCTCCATTCCTATTTGGAACCTACGCAAATCAGTCTATGTTGCAATCATGAAATGGACAGATCTTGAAGAAAACTGGTGCCCGGTTGCGCGCACACTCACCCTGGTCGGGGACCGGTGGACCCTTCTTATTCTGCGGGATTGTTTTCTCGGCTTCTCGAAATTCGAGGAATTCGCCGAGAATACAGGCGCGACCCGACACATCATCTCGAGCCGGCTGAAGCGTCTCGTCGAGGCCGGTATCCTGGAGCGCCGCCCTTATCAGAGCCGCCCCGTGCGCCACGCCTATGTGCTCACCGAAAAGGGCCGGGAGTTCGGGCCGGCACTTGCCGCTTTTCGCGACTGGGGCAAGAAACACCTGCCGGTTCGCCGTGCTGCGGCCCCGGCTACAGAATGAACTTTGACAGGTCGGAATTGCCTGCAAGGTCGGCCAGCTGGGCCTCTACGTAATCCGCCGTAATCGTCACGGTCTCGCCTGAGCGGTCCGGTGCGGTAAAACTGATTTCGTCCAGCAGGCGCTCAAGAACGGTCTGAAGACGACGGGCGCCGATGTTTTCCACCGTGTCGTTGACCTTCACGGCAATGTCGGCAAGTGCATCTATTGCGGCATCCTCGAAAACCAGCGTCACGCCTTCGGAATTCATCAGCGCTTCGTGCTGCTTGATGAGAGAGGCTTCCGGTTCAACCAGGATGCGGCGCATGTCATCCCGCGTGAGCGCACGCAGCTCCACGCGGATTGGCAGGCGCCCCTGTAATTCCGGAAGCAGGTCAGACGGTTTCGAAACGTGGAACGCGCCGGAGGCAATGAAGAGGATGTGGTCTGTGCGCACCGGCCCGCGGCGCGTGGAGACCGTCGTCCCCTCGATGAGCGGCAACAGGTCACGCTGTACGCCTTCACGGCTTACATCGGCCCCGCTCTTCTGGCTCGCGCCAGCGACCTTGTCGATCTCGTCCAGAAATACGATCCCGTCGGATTCGACCAGCCGGATCGCTTCGCGGGTCACACTCTCTTCATCGATCAGCTTGTCAGCTTCTTCGCCGATCAGTGGCTTGTAGGCATCACGAACGGTCGTACGGACACGTTTGGTTCGTCCGCCCATCGCCTTGCCGAGCAGGTCGCCAAGATTGACCATGCCCATAGAGCCACCGCCCCCCGGCATGTCCATCATCGGCATGGGATTGCCGGTATCGGCCAGCTCAATATCAATATCGCGGTCATCCAGCTCGCCATCCCGCAGCTTGCGGCGGAAGACCTCGCGCGTGGAGGTCTGGGCGTCCTCACCGACAAGGGAATCGAGCAACCTGTTCTCTGCGGCCTCGCGGGCCTGTTCCTCAACCTGTTTGCGGCGCTGGGACTTGACCATGCCAACGGCAGACTCAACCAGGTCACGGACAATCTGCTCGACATCACGGCCGACATAGCCAACCTCGGTAAACTTGGTTGCCTCGATCTTGAGGAAGGGCGCATTGGCAAGCTTGGCGAGGCGGCGGGAGACTTCGGTCTTGCCGACGCCTGTCGGCCCGATCATCAGGATATTCTTGGGTGTGATCTCCTCGCGCAGCTCTTCCGGCGCTTCCTTGCGGCGCCAGCGATTGCGCAGGGCAAGCGCTACAGCACGTTTGGCATCGGCCTGACCGACTATGTGACGGTCCAGCTCTGCAACAATTTCCTTTGGGGTCAGAACGTCCATCAGCTGTTCACATCCAGGGTTTCAATCGAAAAGTTTGAATTCGTGTAGACACATATGTCGGCTGCGATCTCCATCGCCCTGCGGCCAAGCGCTTCGGCATCTTTCTCGTAGCCGTAAAGAGCGCGTGCGGCCGCCAGGGCGTAATTGCCGCCAGAGCCGACCGCGACGACATTATGCTCCGGCTCAAGCACATCGCCCGCCCCGGTGATCACCAGGGTCGCCTCCTTGTCAGCAACGATCAGCAGCGCCTCCAGCTTCTGCAGGTATTTTTCGGTGCGCCAGTCCTTGGCCAGTTCGACAGCAGCGCGCTGAAGCTGGTTGGGAAAGCGCTCAAGTTTCTGTTCAAGACGCTCGAAAAGCGTGAAAGCATCCGCCGTCGCGCCTGCAAACCCGGCGAGGATCTGTCCATCACCGAGGCGGCGCACCTTGCGGGCGTTGCCCTTCATGACGGTCTGTCCCATCGACACCTGGCCATCGCTCAGGATCACGACCTTGTCACCTGTGCGCACGGCGAGAATGGTCGTGCCGTGCCACAGGGATGAGTTTGAAGCGTTCTGATCTGTCACGAAAGTGATGTGGCGCACCCGCAGCCCGTTCGCAAGGCCCGGCTGTGATCAGCCTGCATTGGCAGACGAACAGTCCTGGTCCTTCACCAGCATTTCGAGGAATTTTTCCAGGGACACTGGCGGGCTATAGAAATAGCCCTGGTACTGGTCACATCCGCGATGACGCAGGAATTTTTCCTGTGCTTCGGTCTCGACGCCTTCAGCCACTGTTTCCATGCCGAGCGTTTCGGCCATCCCAAGGATCATCTCGACAATCGCAGGCGCCTGCTTGTCCGTGTACAGGCTGGAAATGAAGCTCCGGTCGATCTTGAAGACGTCGAAGGGCAGTCGTCCGAGCAGCGACAGGTTCGAATGGCCGGTCCCGAAATCATCCATCGCCAGCCTCACACCCATGCTCTTCAGCGGGCTGATGACATCACGCAGACGGTCAGGATCGGAAACAGCGACGCTCTCGGTAATTTCCAGCTGCATGAGTTTTGGCGGCAGCCCCGCCTCGCTCATGGCGTTGATGATCATCGCCCCAAGGTCATCGGATTCAAACTGCAATGGCGAAACGTTCACTGCCACCGATACGTCCCTGAAGCCCTCCCGGTGCCAGCGGGCTGCGGCGTGACAGGCCTGCTCTGTTATCTGCATGCCGATGCGGGAAATGAGCCCCATGGACTCAGCGACGGGGATGAACACATTCGGCGATACAATGCGCCCGCTTTCCAGCTTCCATCTGGCAAGTGCCTCTGAGCCGACGATCCGTCCTGTTCTGAGGTCCACTTTTGGCTGGAAAACCGGCACAAACCTGTTGGCTTCAACAGCCGCACGCACTTCCGACTCCAGCCGTTTGCGAGCCGCGGCCTGCCGGTCGAACTTCGGCGAATAGAACTGGAAGTTCAGGTCCTCACTGCGCCGGGCCTGGTAAAGTGCCGATTCAGCGCGCTTGCGAACCTCCAGGGGGGACTGGCCATCTTCCGGCAGAATCGCGATCCCGGCACAGGGTGAGAGCCGTATGGTCTGACCGGCAATATCATAGGGCTGGCGCAATGCCTCCAAGAGGCGGCGAACAAAGCGCATGACATCGCCTCGCGCACCAAGACGGTCGACGACGATGGCAAATTCATCCGACTGAAGGGCAAAGACCGGCCAGCTTCCGGACGGCATGGAGAATTCTTCCTCCAGCGCGGCGACAAACTGCGAAATCCGGCGGGCCATGGCCGCATGGACATCATTGGGCAGGAGCGTGCTCTGGGCATCGGAGTAAGTCTGAAAACCCTCAGCCTCAATCAGGATGTAGGCAGCCGGTTCCTCAAAAGAGCAGCGGGAGATGAACTCGGTCAGCTGGTTTGTCAGGCGCGCAGCATTGCCGAGTCCGGTACGCTCATCGCTATAGGCGGCCTGGGACAGGCGACGGTTTTCCCCCTTCAGCCTGTGAAAACTGCGCACGAGTTCAGCCCTCAGAGAGCGGAATTCCTCGAACACAAGAGGCGTATCCTTTGATCTTGATGCCCGGCCCGCACTCATCCGCTTGAGAGTTGAATTGATCTCCATGAGCTGGGAACTCGCAAGGCCCGCAAAATAATTGGCAAGCCAGTAGGCAAGGCCGGTTATGAAAAGCGTTGACGCCAGAAGTGCGGGAAGCGGCAGGGGCAGGCCGCCCTGGACGATCCGCCCGGCATGCAGCAGGCCGATCTCTTCGCCGTTTTGCACCAGCGGGTATTTCCGGCCTTCTGTGAGCAGAGCCCGGTTTTCAGCACCCGCGATCACCGCACCAGTGCCATCCGTAATGAGGGCCGTTTCCGGCGCAGCGGTTTCGACGATCGTCCTGACTGCGGCCGTGTCTCCATTCTGGAGCTCGACAGACACCGCTTCCGCCATTTGCTGCGCTGCCCGGTCTGAAAGACGAATGGAGCGGGCTTCAGCTGCAATGGAAAAGATTGTTATAAACAGGACCGCCAGCATTGCGGCCAGCAATGCCGCAGCGAGCGGCAGCGCGGTCGCGAAGCGCGTCTTGGCAAACGTGCGGCTTAGTTTATCCACGGTCTACAGACCTTACCTTGGACCCGTTCAGCCCATCAAAAAAATTAACCCATGTTACGTCTGGCGGCTAAACTTTAGAATTCCGTGAATGAATTCGGTCTAGCTCTTCAGGTCAGGACAACCTATGTGATGGCCCCATGACTGATGCACGCACCGCCACAATCACGCGCACGACGCGGGAAACCGACATTACCGTTACCGTTAATCTCGACGGAACGGGCAAGGCCGACATCGAAACAGGCGTCGGTTTTTTCGATCATATGCTTGATTCACTGTCGCGCCACAGCTTCATCGATCTCGACGTGAAAGCGAAAGGCGACCTGCACATTGATGCCCATCATACCGTCGAGGATACAGGCATTGTCATAGGTCAGGCCATCAAGCAGGCACTGGGTGACTTTGCTGGCATCACACGGTTCGGCCACGCCTATATCCCGATGGACGAAACGCTGAGCCGCGCCTCGATCGACCTGTGCAAGCGGCCCTATCTTGTATGGCGGGTCGATTTTCGCCGCGACAAGGTCGGTGATCTCGACACTGAGCTGTTCAAGGAATTCTTCCACGCACTCGCCGGTAATGGCGGAATGTGCCTGCACATCGAAAATCTCTACGGCGAGAACAATCACCACATCGCCGAGAGCTGCTTCAAGGCGACCGCGCGGGCGCTCCGCATGGCGGTGAGTGCCGACGCGCGCCTGCAAGGCAAGCCGGCCTCCACCAAGGGCAGCCTGTAGCACCGCCTATTCCGGTATATCTCTCCTGGCGTGGATGCCGAGAAGCACTTTCTTCATGTCACCGCGCGCGTGAAGGCTCAGGACAAAGAGGTAGGGCAGCAAGAATCCCGCACCGCCAAAAAAGGCGGGCACACTCAGCCCCAGGCCTGCGGCAGAAAAGCCATTCCGCCACGCCGTCCAGAGCGCTGACAGGACCAGGAAGCACAGAAAGTCTAGATTGAACTGACCGGGCCAGATCAGTTTTGCCATGTCACCGAAAAAGATTGGTAGCAGGTTCATCCCCTCCCGCGCAATCACGATGCCAGTATAAACGGCAAGCCCCACCCAGAGGGCGACAAGCAGAACCCTGAAAGCAGTCATCGCCAGATGCTCTATATTGATGGAGGGAACGGGGCGCACTCTCATGCGCCCCGCACGGTCTTATTTGCGGTAATCAAGCGGCGGCTCACGGTCCCCGAGGAGGGACTTGTACTCGTAATCCGGGCCACGTTTTTCCTCGAACTGGTCCCAGGCCGTCTCGACGAGCTCTTCGTTCTGGTAAAGCTCGATGGCGGCAAGCGTCAGTGTTTTGGCAGCAACCTGCGCGCCCTTGTGTCCGATGGACATGCCGCTGGCGGCGACCGCCTGCCAGCTGTGAGCGGATGTCCCCGGCACCCATGTCGCGGTGCGCAGGCCGACGGTGGGCACAGCCCAGGATACATCACCCACATCGGTCGACCCGTAGCCGAGTGAAATCTCGAAAGGCTGGATTTCATCCTCAGAGCCAAGCTTCAGATCCGGATTATCGAAAGAACTCGCAAGCTGCTCGGCATAGGCCTGTTCCTCGGCATTGTATTCAACGCCGCCAACTTCGCGCAGCTTGTCATCCATCATCCGGGCCAGAGGCTCATTGACCAGTAGCGGGTTGTTGCCATGGATGACCTCCCACTCGACCTCTGTTCCAGTGCCCTGCGCTGCGCCCTCGGCTGCATCTTCCAGACGTGTCCAGAGGTCCTCGACGCCCGAAGCATCGGGATGGCGGACATAATAGAAGACTTCCGCAAAGTCCGGCACGACGTTAGGCGCATTGCCGCCCGCCGTGATGACGTAGTGCATACGCGCATCCTGCGGCATGTGCTCGTGCATCATGTTGGCCATCATGTTCATGGCCTCCACCCCGTCGAGCGCAGAGCGCCCGCGCTCTGGCGCGCCTGCGGCATGGGCCGACACACCAGTAAAGCGGAATTTCGCCGAACGGTTGGCCAGAGATGTGTTCGCTGCTGCCGAGTTCTCATCACCGGGGTGCCAGTGCATGGCAATATCGACATCATCGAAAAGCCCGGCGCGCGTCATATAGACCTTGCCACTGCCGCCTTCTTCAGCGGGTGTGCCGTAAACGCGGATCGTGCCTTCGGTCCCGGTCTGCTCGAGCCAGTCACGAATTGAAATGGCCGCAGAGACCGAGCCGGCCCCGAAGAGGTTGTGGCCACACGCTTGACCGGCATGCTTGTTGCTGACCTGCTCTCGCGTCGGCGCCTTGCTCTGGTTGATCCCCGGCAGGGCATCAAACTCTGCCAGAATCGCAATGACCGGCTCACCCGAACCATATTCCGCGATAAAGGCCGTCGGAATATCGGCGACACCAGCCTCGACCTCAAAACCTGCGCCGGCCAGTGTCTCCTGCAAGAGGCCAGACGATTTCGTTTCCTGGTAGCCAACCTCAGACCATTCCCAGAGTTTCGTGGCGAGGTCCTGCGTCAATTCGCTTTTCTGCTCGACCATGTTGAGCGCGGTTTCATTCGCAGGGTCCGCAGCCGAAGGCATTGCGCTAACGGCGAACAGGCCGGCCAGACAGACAGAAGACAGGAAACGCATGAGAAAACTCCATTAAGATAACTTGCTGCCCAGCTTGCGGCAGTGATTGCATGGGATCAAGCCACAAGCCCCTTCCATATAATCCTCTCCACGGGTAAGAGCGCGCCAGATGACAACACTTGCTTTGATCGACTATGGCTCCGGCAACCTGCATTCGGCCGAGCGCGCCCTGCGGGCCGCGGCCGTACTGGCCGGTGCCGATATCGATATCGAGATGACGGGGAACGCTGAAACCGTCCGCTCGGCAGACAGGATCGTGTTGCCGGGTGTAGGGCACTTTGCAGATTGCGCGGAAAGCCTGCGGGCGTGTGACGGTATGACCGAAGCACTCGAAGAAGCCGTCGGCCAGCGAGGGGCGCCTTTTCTTGGTATATGCGTCGGCATGCAGCTCATGGCCACACGCGGTCTTGAGGACGGGGAAACGCCGGGGCTTGCCTGGATTGACGGAGATGTCGACAGGATCACGCCAGGACCGGATCTTGCCGTCCCACACATGGGCTGGAATGGCCTCGAAATCGAGCAGGATCATCCGATCCTCACGGGGTTGGGGGATGAACCGCATGTATATTTCACCCACTCCTACGCCATGCGCCCGCAAAATTCAGACGATCTTGCCGCGACCGCGACATATGGCGAGACGATCACAGCCGCGATTGCGCGGGACAATATGTTTGGCACGCAGTTCCACCCTGAAAAAAGCCAGCGCGTCGGCCTGCGCCTGCTTGCAAACTTCCTCACATGGGACCCGGTATGACCGCTCAGTTTGACCTCTATCCCGCGATTGACCTGAAAGACGGCCAGTGCGTACGCCTGCTGCGCGGCGAGATGGACAAGGCTACCTCGTTCAATCCCGATCCGTCTGACCAGGCAGACCGCTTCCGCCGCATGGGGTTTGACCGGTTGCACGTCGTCGACCTGAACGGCGCCTTTGCCGGGGACAGCGCCAATGGCGAGGCCGTGCGCGCCATCCTCGCCCAGACGGAAGTTCCTGTGCAGCTCGGCGGCGGCATTCGCACACGCGCACAGATCGATTCCTGGCTGGAAGCCGGTGTCTCCCGTGTCATCCTGGGCACAGCCGCACTGCGTGACCCGGAGCTTGTCAAGTCTGCCGCGCGCGAGCTGCCCGGTCAGATCGTTGTCGGGATTGATGCCAAGGATGGCCGTGTCGCAGTCGAGGGCTGGGCGGAAACGTCCGACATGAAAGCGGTTGAGCTGGCCAGGGTCTTTGAAGGATGCGGCGTTGCGGGGCTGGTCGTTACGGATATCTCTCGCGATGGCATGAAGACTGGCGTGAATGTCGCGTTTACCAGCGAGATGGCCCAGGCTGTTACGATTCCCGTGATCGCCTCGGGCGGTGTTGCAAGCATCAAGGACATTGAAGACCTCAAAAATGCGGGCGGCGAACGGGCGATTTCGGGCACAATTCTGGGCCGCGCCCTTTATGATGGCGATATCGACCCAGAAGCGGCAATCATCGCTGCGAGGGCCTGACTGGAATGCTCAAGACCCGCATTATACCCTGTCTGGATGTGAAAGACGGACGCACCGTCAAGGGCGTCAACTTCGTTGGCCTGCGCGATGCGGGCGACCCGGTAGAACTCGCGAAAATCTATGACGCGCAGGGGGCCGACGAACTTTGTTTTCTCGATATCACGGCCAGTCATGAAGGACGCGGCACCATGCTCGATGTCGTGCGGCGCACGGCCGAGCAATGCTTCATGCCGCTGACCGTAGGCGGTGGCGTGCGCTCGGCGGATGACCTGGTACTACTCCTGCGCTCAGGTGCCGACAAGGTCGCGATCAATTCCGCCGCCGTTGCCGATCCGGACGTCATATCGCGCTGTGCAGCGAAAGGGGGGCGTCAGGCTGTGGTCGTCGCGATAGATGCACGCCAGACCGGGAACCATTGGGAAATTTTCACGCATGGCGGGCGTAAGCCGACCGGGATCAATGCCGTAGAGTTCGCCAAGGAGGCTGAACGGCGTGGGGCAGGCGAGATCCTGCTGACCTCCATGGACAAGGACGGGACCAAGTCCGGCTTTGATATTCCGCTTCTCCAGGCCATTACCTCCGCCGTTACCATTCCCGTGGTGGCTTCAGGCGGCGCCGGATCGGCAGCAGACCTCGCTCCGGCCGTACTGGAAGGCGGTGCCAACGCTGTGCTTGCCGCATCGATTTTTCACTTTGGTGAGGTAGGCCTTTCTGAAGCCCGCGCAGCCCTTGCCGCGGCGGGGGCCCCGGTGAGACCGTTTGACTCTTAAGCGACAGGAATAATCATGGGAAAACAGGACCTTGGCTCTGCGGACCGTTTGACAGCCCTGCTTTCGACGCTGGCGCGTACCGTCGATGAGCGCGTGGATGGTAATCCGGAAAAGTCATACACAGCCCGCCTCCTGAAGTCGGGCGAGCTTCGCTGCGGCAAGAAAATCGCCGAAGAAGGCGCAGAACTTGCCCTCGCAATCGCCGCCGAGGGACGCAGGGAAACCGCTTCCGAAGCCGCCGACCTGCTCTTTCACTTGCTGGTCGGTCTCCGCGCCAAGGGCGTTTCACTGGATATGGTGGCCGACGCCCTTGCAGAACGTCGCGGCGTTTCCGGGCTTGCCGAAAAGGCGTCCCGGCAAACAAGGACCTAGCGGCGCTTCAGAAAGACGTAGAAAGCCCCGGCGCCGCCATGCCGGGGATGTGCGCGGGCATAACCGGAAACAAGACTACGGGCCTGCGGCATCTCAAGCCAGTGCAGGAAATTCCGTTTCAGCACCCCCTCGCCGAACTTGCCCTTGCCGGTAATCACGATCACACAGCGTGCGCCGCGGGCCTGCTCACGCATGAGGAAGGCCGGCAGGGCAGACCAGGCCGACTGCTGGGTATGACCGTGCAGGTCAAAGCGGGCAGATATTTCGATCTTTCCGCGCCGGACTTTCCTGTCATGGCCCCTGTCCTGTGGTCTGACAAAGGTATGGGAGCGGTGTGACGGCGGTGTATTTCTAGCCGGTTTCGCGGGCTTGCCGGACGGGCTCGCCATCGGGGCAGGGATGTCCTGCTCAGAGATCAGGTCACCGGCCGTCTCTGGCTTTGGTTTCGCGACGCGCGCAGCCGAACCAATCGGGCGCACGGACTTGCGCACCTGGTCCCAGGCTTTCTGTTCTTCAGGCGTAAGGTCCCGCTTCGGCATGGCCGCAATCTAGGGCGCCGAGTTGTCTGCTCCAAGCCCGGCATAGATCTCGTCGCTGGCAAGCCTGTCGGCAAGCCGCGTCGGGAGCAGTACCCAGAGCCGGCCCGGTGCGTTCATCGTACCAGCGCGTTCGCCGGCTTCTTCACCGGTTCCGAAATAGATGTCACCGCGCACGGGCCCAGTAATTGCGCCCCCGGTATCCTGCGCATTGAGCAGGCCAGACCAGTCTCCCCCCAGGCCGGGTGCGGTGGTTTTCACGAAAACAGGTACGCCCAGCGGGTGATAGGCCCGATCGACAGCGACAGAGCCCAACGGTGTCAGCGGCACACTCATCGCGCCCCGGGGCCCGCTGACATCATCCTCGCGCGGCTCAAGCGTGAAGAAGACAAAGCGCGGGTTTGCATTCATGGCTTCGCGGCGCTGGGCCTCACTGGCCCGGTCCATCCAGGCGCGGATGCCTTGCATCGAACGTTCGCCGCGGCCGATCCAGCCCCGCCTGTAGAGCCAGTTCGCAGTCGATTTGAACGGGCGGCCATTATGCGCGGCAAAGGCTGCCTTCATGACACGGCCATCGGGGAAAGCGAGTTTTCCAGACCCTTGTATCTGGAGAAAGAAAACATCCGCCGGGTGAGCATAGGCGAGTGGGCGTACACCATTATTCGTGATCTGCTCTCGCGCCGGGTAGGGTCTACGCGAGCCGTTGGACAAGCGCTGGTAGACATTGTTACCCCCCTCGGAGACAAGATCGCCGGGCAGGGCAGGGACCGGTTCTGTATAGGGGTACTCGGGGGCATAGCGTGCTTCGTAGACCGGCTCGAAGTAGCCGGTAAAACGTGATGCTCCGTCCGTGCTCACGATCTCGACCGGTTTGAAAAGCGCCTGCAATACGGTGCGGGCGCTGCTTTCGTTAATAATGACGCCCATCGCCGCGCACGCTGGTGTCCAGTCACGCACCTGGCCTGCCCAACGCGCGGAGTCCGAAAGGTAGGAATCCGCCGCCTTCGCGCTGAACGCCTCACAACTCTGCTTGAGTGCCGACACGCCTGGCATCAGGTCGGCCTCCTGCCAGCCGGGCAGGGCCTCAAACGCTGCGGGCACGGGTGGTGCCATCGGGACGGGCATCTTGGGACGGGCACGGCGGGTATCCGTGTCGGGCGTGCCGGGTTGAGACTGTTCTGGCTGCCCGGATGGCGGCACGGGGCCAGCATCATGCTCCGGCTCGGGCGCAGACGCGCAGCCAGAAATCAGCAGGAGAAGGATGGCGGGAAGGACAACGGACGCACGCATGAGCGCAAGATTGCCGGGCTTCTCGCCAGCTCACAATATGAAATTTCTGTCAGTGGCAGTCGGCCCGCCAGACGCCGCACATAAACTATTCAGCGGTATCGACGTCATCGAGCAGCCAGTTGGGATCATCCGACGTCGTATCACGCATGAAGGTCCAGTATTCTTCCGAACGCCGGGTCATGTCACCTTCGCCAAGCTCTGCTTCAAAGCGCACCGTCACCCGGGCGATGCTTCCATCGAGGCTCGCATCGTCGATTTCACTGTGGCAGATGCGCAGAAGCTGAGGCGCTTCCGCGCCGGTCTTTTCCCGCTCGGCGATGGCGCTATCCCAGGCTTCATACACATCCGTGTCGAGCCAGGGCTTTAGCGTCTCCCGGTCACCGCGGGCAAAGGCATTGGCCAGCATCTCGTAAGCGCCGCGAGCGCCTTGCAGAAATTCGCGTGGATTGAAGTCCGGATCGGCACCATGAATGGTCTCAAGCCCAGCAGCGGCTGGGCCGGTAAAGGCCGGACGAAGGCCGGACTCGGGCTGGCGCGCCTCCCTGTCGCCATTCACGGGGCGGGGACGCTGCGGCTCAGAACGGGCGCGTCCTTCTGGCGGGCCCTCATCGCCGCCCAGCGTCGAATAGAGACGCCAGCCGATAAAGGCCGCAATGGCGATCAGCAGGGCCAGTTCTATGAAGGAGGATGACATGCGGGCTCCAAGAGAATCCTGTGTGGTCCTTTCCCCAATATAGGAGAGTTTACAGCTGTGCCACCCAGTGTTGCGCAGGAAGAGGGCACATGGTAGGCGCCAGAGCCTGTCTGTAGAGGATTTCATGCCAATGAGCGACACGTCTGACGCCGCACCCCAGCCGCAGCAGCCTACGGGCCCCAGCCTGCGTGTGATGAACCAGTATATCAAGGACCTGTCCTTCGAAAACCCTGGCGCGCGCGTCAATGAACAGCCAAACGTGGATCTTGGCATAGACGTTCAGGCCATTCCGCAGAACCAGTCTGAAGGCGTCTATGAAGTTGTCCTGAAGATGAATGCGCGCGCTGGCACACAGCAGACCGCACTCTTCCTCGTGGAACTGCAATATGCTGGTCTTTTCCAGATTCAAGGCGCTTCCCAATCGGATATGGAAGCAATGCTTCTTATCGAATGCCCGCGCCTTCTTTTCCCGTTCGCGCGCAGCATTGTCGCGAACCTCACCCAGGAAGGTGGTTTCCCGGCGCTCCGGATTGACCCGGTCGACTTCACTGCACTTTATCGCCAGCAGAAAGAACAGGGCCGGGCGGCACAGGCCGCAGGGCAGGCCAAGCCGGATGGCGCCCAGCACGCCGCGCCGGGCGAAACCCCTGAAAACGGAAACGGACAGGCCTAGTCCTGTCCGGCTGGGTCTCAGGCCTTAAGCTGCGCCCAGATCGACTCTCCGCCAAGCTCTTCGATAAAAGCCGAATGCGCTTCGGCTTCGCTTGCCGTCAGCAATGAGGGCAGAGGCGTCGGGCGCTGCCTGGCCTCCCTGAAACGGGCAGCATCCTCGGCTGACACCCCATCGGAAAAATCGAAGCTTCTGGCACGGCCACCGCGCAATTCGAGATACACTTCCGCGAGGAGCTGGCTGTCCAGGAGTGCGCCGTGCAGTGTGCGCGCTTCCAACCCGATATCGAAGCGCTTGCACAGCGCATCGAGTGAGGCTGGCGCACCGGGATAGCGCTTCTTGGCAATATCCAGTGTGTCGACCCACTGCTCCAGCGGTATTTCCGGCTTGTTGCAGCGAGCAAGCTCTGCGTTCAGGAAGCCACGGTCAAAACTGGCATTATGGGCCACGACCGGCGCGTCCCCGATGAAATCGAGCAGCGCATCGACGATGCTCGGGTCCTCGAAGAAGGGTTTATCGGCCAGCATGTCATCGGTCAGGCCGGTAATCTCGATCGTCTTGGCTGACACCGCGCGGCGGGGATTGATCCGCTCATGAAAGGTTCGCCCTGTAGCGACGTGATTGATGAGCTCTACCGCACCCAGTTCGATGATACGGTCGTCACCTGACCAGTCGAGACCGGTCGTTTCTGTATCGAAGGCGATCTCGCGCAGCGGGCTCGTCATGTTCAGGCCTCATCCATCCCTGTGAGCAGGTCTATGATCGCGTTTACATGTGTTCGCGCGAATTCGAAACCGAAGGCTGTAGAGATGATGAAATCGGCCCTGGCGCGCTTGTCTGCGTCAGGGACCTGTTTGTCGAGGATCTTCTCGAAATCGGCTTCCGACATTTCCTGGCGCGACATGACGCGCTCTCGCTGGGCCTCTTCCGGCGCAGTAACGACGGCTACATAGTCGCACCGCTTGTCGCCGCCCGTCTCGTAGAGCAGGGGGATATCAAGCACGGCAAGACGCGCGCCTGAAGCCTTGGCCTCCTGCCGGAAGCGTATCTGTGTCTCCCCGACAAGCGGATGCACTATGCCTTCAAGGTCCTTCATGGCATCCGGGTCTTCCAGAACGATGTCGCGCAGGCGCTGGCGGCTGATAGCGCCATCGACCACAACGCCGGGAAAGCGTTCGCCCAGCGGCGTGACGGCAAGCCCGCCTTTTTCATAAATCGAGTGAACGGCGGCATCTGCATCGTAAACGGGTATGCCGGCCTCGGCGAACATTTTGGCCGTTGCGCTCTTGCCCATGCCGATGGAGCCGGTGAGGCCGAGTATGATCATTGGTAGGACTTCAGTGTTTCGCGGCAGACGGCGAGGGCGGGCTCAATATCGGGAAGCTCGCCGCCAAACCAGATGCGGAAACTCTCAGCCGCCTGACAGACCAGCATGCCCAGACCGTCCTCAGCCCGCCAGCCACACTCGCTTGCGTGGTCAAGCTGGGCAGCCGCTGGCTTGCCATAGCTGATGTCAAAAAAAAGCCTGCCATCGCCTTGCGGGAGGTGGAAATGTTCGCCGGTATAACCAGCGCTGGTCGTGTTAATGATGAGGTCCGCCTTCCGGGCGTACTGTTCCATGTCCGCAAGCGAGCCATATTCGTGGCTGCGCTGGCAGCAGGAGTCGATGACTTTTTCCGCCTTTTCCACAGTGCGGTTGAGAACGATCAGCCCTGCGCCAGCTTCATCCAGGGCATAGAGCGCTGCGCGGGCAGCCCCGCCAGCACCGAGAACCAGAACGGTCTTTCCGGCGACATCCCGTACATTAATACGGGACAGGGCTGACATCAGGCCCGGCGCATCTGTATTGTCGGCCCTCCAGGTGCCATCAGGTTTGCGGCTGAGCGTGTTGGCTGCGCCGATAACCTTAACTGCAGGCGACAGGTCGCTGGCGCTTTCAACAACGGCCTGCTTGTGCGGCAGGGTCACGTTCAGGCCACGGAAACTGTTCTGAGCAAACCGCTCGAGCGCGTCTGCTGTTTCTCCAGCCGGAACCCGGATGGATTCATATGAGGCATCCATTCCCAGGCCGTCGATCCATGTCATATGGATCTGCGGGGAAAGGGAGTGACCCACCGGGTCTCCTATGACAGCAAGACGGTCCATCATGCGTTCAGTACGCCACGTGTGCGCAAATAGTCCAGCAGCGGGAGCAAGGGCAGGCCAAGGATGGAGAAATAGTCGCCCTCGATGCGGCTGAAAAGCTGTGCGCCAAGCCCTTCGAGCTGGTAGGCGCCAACAGTGTTCAGGATGTCCGGACCGGCCGCCTCGAGATAGGTCGTGATGAAGTCATCGGTCAACGGTCGCACGGTGAGTTTCGGTGTCGTGAGAAAGCGCCAGACAGGCTCACCATTCTCGGCGATCACGATCGCCGTCTCCAGCTTGTGAGGCTTGCCGGAAAAACGGCGCAGATGACTGGCCGCCTCGTCCATGTCCCTTGGTTTGTCGAGCGCTTCGCCATCGAGGTTCAGCATCTGGTCGCCACCAATGACGAGACCGCCTGTATTCCGCGAGACCTTGACTGCTTTCAGCTCAGCCAGCTGCATGGCCTGATCGGAAACACGCATGCCGCTCGCCCGGAAAGATGCCTTGGCTGCATCCTCGTCAACATTTGGTTTTACATTGGCCGCTTCCACGCCAGCGGCGGCCAGCAGGCAGCGGCGGCTCGCGCTACCGGAAGCGAGTATGACGTCGTGGCTCATCCATGCCCCTTGCGTTCATTATACTTGTTCAGGATCGCAGCTGCAGTTTCCTCGACGCTACGCCGCGAGACATCAATGATCGTCCATTTCTTGCGTTGGAAGAGACGGCTGGCTTGGGTCACTTCGGAACGGACGGCCTCTTCGTCAGTATAGTCCGTCGCCGAGGTCTCATTGAGTGCGATAAGTCTCTGACTGCGGATCTGCACAAGCCGCTCAACGCCGATTTTCAGGCCGATGACCAGCGGTCCCGTCTCCGGGTCGAGGTTATCAAGCACGGCAGGCGGCGGAACACCCGGCACGAGGGGAATATTACCCGCCTTTATGCCACGATTGGCAAGATACACACAGGTTGGCGTCTTGGAGGTGCGGCTGACCCCGACAAGGATCACGTCGGCGTGGGCCAGGCCCTCCACATTCTGCCCATCGTCATGGGACAGTGCGTAATTGATCGCCTCGATCCGTTCGAAATATTCCTGATTAAGCGCATGCTGGCCAGCAACACGATCGGTTGCAGCAACACCGAGATGTCGGCTCAATAGGTGGATAGATGCGTCTAGCACAGCAAGTACGGGTATCTGGTGGGCCCGGCAGAACTCTTCGAGCTTTATGCGAAGCGCTTCATCGGAAATTGTAAACCAGACCACGCCAGGCGCAGCTTCGATATCGCGCATCACGCGCTCCAGCTGGCGCTCCGAGCGGACCAGGTAATAGTTGTGCTCCAGAGGAGTAACGTTCTCGAACTGCGCCGCGGCGGCGCGCATGACGGCATTCAGCGTCTCACCGGTCGAATCGGAGACGAGGTGAACGTTGAAGTATATGCTTGGACGCATCTGACCCCCGGACCGCACAATCTGGATTGCAGGAAAGTGCAGTGTCCTGAAGAAATCGACAACCCCTGTGGACACCTTGTGGGTTGATTTGTTTCCCCGGATTCATTCACCAGAAATCCACACCCGGATGAATCTGACAGCCATGATTCCCGGCCTGTTCCAGACCGGCGGACAAGTAAAATGGTTAACGCAATTTTAATCGCGATTCCAGAATGTTAATGAAACCTTAAAATCTGTACACCGGCTTGGACTCGCTGTGGAAATCCTGCTGAAAACTTGTCCTGAGACGCTTTGTCCACGATTTCCAGTGACTAGTAATGATAAGAACCAAGGTTGATTGAAAAGTTTGAAGGGAGCCAGATGGCTAACACCGCGCTAAAACCACTCCTTGATGTGCTGAATGGCCAAAGGCGGGACCCTGTTCCCATCTGGATGATGCGTCAGGCGGGCAGGCATTTGCCTGAATATATGGAGCTTCGGTCCAGGGCCAAGAATTTCCTGGACTTCTGTTACAGCCCATCTCTGGCAGCTGAGGCGACACTTCAGCCGATCGAGCGCTACGATATGGATGGTGTCATCCTGTTCGCAGATATCCTGCTGATCCTTGATGCGCTCGGCCAGGGTGTGCGGTTCGAAAAGGGTGTCGGACCAATTGTTGAAACCGTCGAGGAAAAAGGGCGCCTCAACAAGGTTCCTGTCGAACAGGTCAAGGAGAGACTGTCCCCGGTTTACGAGACAGTCTCGAGGGTCAAATCCAAGCTCGAGCCCGGCAAGACACTGATCGGCTTTGCCGGGGCACCCTGGACGGTTGCGCTCTATGCCATTGAAGGCCGCGGAGGCACGGACAAATCACAGGCACGGCTCTGGGCACATCAGAACCCGGCGGGTCTCGACCTGCTTCTGGATGACCTCGTGGAGGCTACGGCGCATTACATGGCTGCCCAGGTCGAAGCAGGGGCGGATGCGCTGATGATGTTCGAGTCCTGGGCGGAAGGGCTTGCCGAGGATGTTTTCGAACAGATCGTCGTACAGCCCAATCGCAAGCTTGTTCTGCGGTTGCGGGAACTCGGTGTCGATGTGCCGATCATCGGTTTTCCACGTGGTGCGGGAACAATGCTACCGGCATATACAGACCTGACAGGGGTCAATGCTGTCGGCCTGGATACGGCTATCTCATCGGCATTCGTGAACCGGGAACTGCCAAGTGATTTCCCTGTTCAGGGGCAGCTTGATCCACTTCTGCTCATGGCGGGCGGTGAAAAAATGGAGCGGCGTGTCATCGAGATCATCGAAGCCTATCGGGGCCGGCCGCATATCTTCAATCTCGGCCACGGCGTATTGCCAACAACGCCGATCAAGCATGTTGAGCGTGTCGTCGACATTGTGCGCAATCGGGCACACGACAAATAGGCCGAACAGGGAGGCGCTATCGTGTTGTATAACTGGCTTATAGCTTTCCATCTCATCTTTGTTGTCGCGTTCATGGCCGGGATGCTTGTCTTTCCGCGTTACAAGCTGCATCAGCTGAAATCGGCGCCGGGAGAAGAGCTCTTCGAGGCCATGAAAAGCGCGTCCAACAAGCTGCGCAAGATCATCCTCAATCCTTCCATAATCCTGGTCTGGGTTCTGGGAATTTCACTGGTGGTGTCGAATACGGCACTCCTGTCGGCCGGATGGTTTCACGTGAAACTCCTCTTTGTCCTGATCCTGACCGGGCTACACGGCTATTTCATAAGCCTTGGCAAGAAAATCGACCGGGGCGAAAAGGTGTCTGCCGGACGGTTAAAGCTTATGAACGAGCTTCCATTCGTTCTGTTGATCGTGATTGTGGTCATGGTCATTGTGCGTCCTTTCTAACGCTGGTGAACATGTCTTGACGGATCGGCTGTTGAAGCGCATAAGCTGGCGCATAAATTCCCGGCCCGTCCTGGGCTGACGCGAATCTCCCAGATATTATCTCCCGTCACGATGACGGGTTCAGTCTATCCCGAGCTCCCATGTCCGACATTGTTATTGAATCCGAAAACGGCACCGATCGTCACGTCTATCTTCGTGACCTGAAAGCCAAGAGTCCGACCGAACTTCTCGCTTATGCGGAAAGCCTCGAAGTTGAAAACGCATCTTCGCTTCGGACGCAGGACATGCTCTACGCAATCCTTCGTGAGCTGGCAGAGCGTGACATCACGATCATCGGGCGCGGTGTCCTTGAAGTCCTGAATGACGGCTTCGGCTTCATGCGCTCGCCGGAATCAAACTACCTGCCGGGCCCGGACGATATTTACGTCAATCCGAAGCTGCTCAAGCAGGCTGGCCTGAAAACCGGTGATACGGTCGAGGGGCCAATCAAGGAGCCGGGCGAAGGCGAACGGTACTTCGCGCTGATGAGTGTGAATGGCGTGAACTTCGAAGCCCCGGACAAGGCGCGCCAGAAAGTCCATTTCGACAACCTGGTTCCCCTTTATCCGGAACAGCGCCTGCATATGGAAACGAATGATCCGACGAAGAAGGATCGTTCAGGTCGTGTCATCGACATTGTTTCGCCCATCGGCAAGGGACAGCGCGCCCTGATTGTTGCGCCTCCGCGGACGGGTAAGACGGTTCTGCTTCAGAATATTGCTGCATCCATCGAGGAAAATCATCCGGAATGCTACCTGATCGTTCTTCTGATTGATGAGCGCCCGGAAGAAGTCACCGACATGAAGCGTTCGGTGAAAGGCGAGGTGATCTCCTCGACCTTCGATGAACCGGCGACTCGTCACGTGTCGGTTGCTGAGATGGTTATCGAAAAAGCCAAACGGCTTGCAGAGCATGGCCGTGATGTCGTGATCCTGCTCGACTCGATTACGCGCCTTGGCCGCGCTTACAACACAACAGTGCCAAGCTCCGGCAAGGTGCTGACAGGCGGTGTCGATGCGAACGCGCTGCAACGTCCGAAACGCTTCTTTGGTGCAGCACGCAATATCGAGAACGGTGGATCGCTCACCATTATTGCGACAGCGCTGATCGAAACCGGTTCACGTATGGACGAAGTGATCTTCGAGGAATTCAAGGGCACGGGTAACTCCGAAATCGTCCTGGACCGCAAGATTGCAGACAAGCGCGTGTTCCCGGCAATCGACATCATGAAGTCCGGTACGCGGAAAGAGGAACTCATCACGCCGAAGGAACAGTTGCAGAAGATCTATATCCTGCGGCGTATCCTCAACCCGATGGGGACATCGGATGCGGTCGACTTCCTGCTCGATAAACTCCGTCAGACAAAAACAAATGACGAGTTCTTCGAGGCAATGAAGAACTAGGCTATGGACGGCGCGCGCGATACCATCTGCGCGCTTGCCTCCGGGCTGCCGCCGTCAGCTATTGCGATTGTCCGCATTAGCGGGAGCCAGGTGCGCGACATCTGCGGTTCGATGCTCGAAGGAGGGGTGCCGAAACCACGGCACGCCACATTTGGCAGATTTCTCGACGTTTCACGTGAAACAATCGATGAAGGCCTCGCGATTTTTATGCCGGGGCCAAATTCCTACACCGGTGAAGATACGGTGGAGCTGTACCTTCACGGCGGGGCGGCCGTTATAGAGCACGCGCTGGATACGATTTGTGGATTTGAATCGACGCGACTGGCTGAACCGGGGGAGTTCACGCGCCGGGCCTTCGAAAATAGCCGGTTGGACCTGGTGGAAGCAGAAGGCGTTGCCGATCTGATCGACGCGGAAACCCGGGCACAGAAGTCCCTAGCGCTGGACCAACTGGCTGGACGCTTGTCAGGACAGTATGCGAAATGGCGGTCCGGCCTGGTAGAGGCGCTTGCCTTGCTTGAGGTCAGTATCGATTTTCCGGATGAAGAAGATGCGCCGGACGATACGGATCATCCGGTACGCCAGCAGCTTCTTGTGATTTCAGATAGCCTCGAAGCGGCTTTGGCTGATGACGAGATCGGTGAGCGCATACGTGAAGGGTTTCACATTGCGATCGTCGGACCCCCGAATGCGGGCAAGTCGTCAGTACTAAATCGACTGGCGCGGCGCGAGGCGGCAATCGTTTCAGATATTCCCGGAACCACGCGCGACATTGTCGAAGTGCGCTTGAAGATCGGGGGGCAGATCGCGTGGGTGGCCGATACAGCTGGATTGCGCGAGGCGGGCGACGCAATTGAGGCAGAAGGGGTCAAGCGGGCCCACGCACGAGCGGCGTCTGCAGATTTGCGGATCCAGCTGCGGTCGAGCGATACCGAAGGGGATTTTTCGGGTGTCTCGGATGAGGATATCTGTGTCCTGAACAAATCAGACCTGTCGACGAGTCATGATATTGCAAGCGGTGTTCTCGTTATTTCCGCGGCGACGGGAGACGGCTTTGAAGTTCTTGAAGAGCGGATAGCAGAGGTCATCCGTAAAAAAGCCGGCAGGGCAGGGGCGCCCATGATTACGCGGCGCCGCCATAGGCTGGCTCTAGAAAACGCACTGTTTCACGTGAAACAGGCGCTCGACCTCCAGGCGCGCGGCGGTGGTGCTGAGCTTGTCGCCGAAGACGTACGGCTCGCTGCGCGCCAGTTGTCCACGCTGGTCGGTGAGATCGGTGTGGAAGAAATACTGGGTGCCGTCTTCAGTTCCTTCTGTATCGGCAAATGAATCCGGCCCCTGTGTTTTAACGGGCAGATAGTGTATAGGCACGCTTTCATCCAGATGAGTGAAGGACGGAGCGCAAATGCCGGGTGCATTTGATTTCGATGTTATTGTCGTGGGCGGCGGTCATGCCGGGTGCGAGGCAGCGGCGGCGGCCGCGCGCACAGGGGCAAAGACTGCGCTGATTACACATAAACTTGCCACGATTGGCGAGATGTCGTGCAATCCGGCCATCGGGGGGCTCGGCAAGGGACATCTGGTACGTGAAATTGACGCGCTGGATGGCCTGATGGGGCGTATGGCTGATAAGTCAGGCATACAGTTCAGACTTCTCAACCGTTCCAAAGGCCCGGCCGTACGTGGCCCGCGCGCACAGATTGACCGCAGGCTGTATCGTGAAGCGATGCAGGCTGAGCTATCCGGTTATGAAAATCTGAGCCTGATCGAGGATGGTGTCGAAGACCTTATCGTCGAGAAGGAGAGAACGGCAGGCGTGGTCGGGCTTTCCGGGAGTGCTTACAGGGCGCAAGCCGTAGTGATTACGACCGGAACTTTCCTGAAAGGTATTATCCACCGGGGTGAAGAACGTATCGAGGCAGGCCGTATCGGCGAGGCGCCAGCAATTGGCCTATCGGACCGGCTTTATAGTCTCAATCTTCCCATGGGCCGGTTAAAGACGGGTACGCCAGCACGGCTGGACGGCAGCACGATTGACTGGGACAGGCTGGAAATGCAGCCTGCAGATGAGCAGCCTGTGCCATTCTCTTTCATGAACTCGCAGATCGATGTGCCCCAGCTTGCCTGTGGCATAACATTCACGAACGCGGCCACTCATGAAATCATTGCTGATAATCTGAACAAGTCCGCGGTCTATTCTGGCGCGATTGCGGGAAAGGGCCCGCGATATTGCCCGTCAATTGAAGACAAGGTCTACAGGTTTGCCGAAAAAACGCGGCACCAGATATTTCTCGAGCCTGAAGGACTTGACGACACTACGGTGTATCCGAATGGGATCTCGACATCTCTACCCGTGGAGGTCCAGGAAGCTTTTGTCCGGACCATTGAGGGCCTGGAAAATGTTCGCATTATCCAGCCGGGATATGCAATCGAGTATGACTATGTGGACCCACGGGCCTTGTCTCACGGGCTGGAAGTAAAGGCGCTAGCCGGGCTGTACCTTGCCGGCCAGATAAATGGCACGACGGGGTATGAGGAGGCGGGCGCGCAGGGTCTCGTTGCCGGACTGAACGCGGCGCGGAAGGTTGCAGGAAAAGAAGCGGCCGTATTTGACAGGGCGGAAGCCTATATTGGCGTGCTTATTGATGACCTTGTCACGCATGGAGTCAGTGAACCGTACCGGATGTTCACATCTCGGGCGGAATACAGGCTGGCTTTGCGCGCCGATAATGCCGATCAGCGGTTGACCTATCGTGGCGTTGAGCTCGGGCTGGTCCGAAGTGATCGGCGAGAGATGTTTCACGTGAAACACCAAAGTCTTGAAGCTGGACGTGATCGCCTGAAAACCCTTGTTCTCACGCCGAACGAAGCGGCCCAGCACGGCTGGAAGGTCAATCAGGACGGGCAACGGCGTAGCGCCTGGGACTATCTCGCATACCCGGATATTTCCTTCGAGCAGGTGGCGGCGGCATTTCCCGAGCTGGAAAAAATACCGTTTGCTCATCGCGCACAGCTTGTCATTGAGGCAACCTATTCCGGTTACCTAGAGCGTCAGAAGGCTGACGTTGAAGCGCTGCGCCGCGATGAAGCGCTCGAGATTCCGTCCGACCTCGACTACGGGGCCATTGGCAGTTTGTCGAATGAGGCCCGGTCGAAACTGGAAACGGTGCGTCCGGCAACACTGGGGCAGGCCGGGCGTATAGAGGGCGTCACGCCTGGTGCTCTCCTGTCATTGCTGTCGCATGTGAAGCGGCGCAAGTCTCCTCAGCGTGCCGCGAGTTAAGCATGACGGAAAACGAGGCCAAGGCCAGACTATCGGATCTTTTTGTTTCACGTGAAACGCTGAGCCGTATAGAGAGCTATGTCGAATTGCTTGATGATTGGCGGCGCAAGCTCAACCTGATCGGACCCAGGGAGATGGAGCATATCTGGGCGCGCCATGTGCTCGATTGTGCGCAAATCATACCGCATGTCACACAGGATGCACGTATTCTGGATATTGGAACCGGCGCGGGGCTACCGGGTCTTGTCCTGGCCTGTAACAGTGCGGCGGACGGGCATGTTTCCATGGTGGAATCTGTTGGCAAGAAATGCGCTTTCCTTGCGGCGGTGGTCACGGAACTCGGGCTGCCGGCGACAATTCACAACAAACGGGTTGAAGCTATCGAGCCGAAACCTGTCGATTACGTGACGGCCAGAGCCTTGGCGCCATTGCCGAAATTACTCGGGTATACAGAAAGCTGGATTTCACGTGGCGCAACGGGACTCTTTTTCAAAGGCGAACACTGGCGAGATGAATTGACGGAGGCGCAGGAATGCTGGACTCTCGCCTATGAAGCGATTCCAAGCCTCACCAGTGAAGGCGGTATCATTCTGAAGATCATGGAGGCGAAACGTGTCTGATTCCAGAACCCGTATTCTGGCAGTGGCTAATCAGAAAGGCGGCGTAGGCAAGACGACGACCTCCATCAATCTCGGGACAGCCCTGGCTGCGGTTGGCCGCAGGGTTCTGGTCGTTGATTTCGACGCGCAGGGGAATGCCTCTACCGGTCTCGGCATCATGCGGGCTGACCGGAAGCTGACAAGCTATGATGTCGTGGTGGACAGGGTCTCGCTCGACCAGGCAATTTTGCCGACATTGGTGCCGCGTCTCGAAATTGTACCAGGCGATGAGAACCTGTCTGGTGTTGAGACCGAGCTGGCCGAGGATCCTCGAAGATCATACAGGTTACGGGACGCTATACGTGGTTATGTCGCCAGGGTCGCGCAAGATGCGGACAGGCGCTACGACTTTATCCTTATCGATTGCCCGCCATCGCTTTCATCCCTGACTATCAATGCGATGACGGCCGCAGATGCACTCCTTGTTCCGCTGCAATGCGAGTTCCTGGCGCTGGAGGGTCTGAGCCAGCTCTTGCGGACGGTCGAGGTTGTCCGGTCTGGCCTTAACCCAGACCTGGATATTCAGGGGATTGTGCTCACCATGTATGACAAGCGAAATAACTTGTCTGACCAGGTAGCTGATGAGGTGCGCGAAGTTCTGGGCACAAAGGTCTACAAGACAGTTATTCCGCGCAATGTCCGCCTGTCAGAAGCACCGAGCTTCGGAAAGCCGGCACTGTTGTATGATTACCGTTGTCCGGGAAGCGAGGCCTATATTCGTCTCGCTTCTGAAATGCTCCAGCGTGAGCGCGCAAGACTGGTGGAGGCGTGATGTCTTCGGATCCGAAATCCAGACCGAGCCGTCTGGGCCGTGGGCTTTCTGCTCTTATCGGGGAGGTCGAGGGTGCAAGCTCCTCATCCCAGGACACGTCTGAAGGGCAGCCGCCAGTCGCGGAGGCGTCCACAATTCCGGTCGCCAACATAAAGCCGAATCCGCAGCAGCCGCGCCGCTATTTTGCCGAGGCTGACCTGAAAGAGCTGGCTGAATCCATTCGCACCAAGGGCGTGTTGCAGGCTATCCTTGTGCGGCCTGATCCAAAGGATGAAGGCAAGTACCAGATCATTGCGGGTGAACGGCGCTGGCGGGCGGCAAAGCAGGCCGGCCTGAAGGAAATCCCGGCCACGATCCGCGAGCTGGACGAGCTGGAGCTGCTGGAGATCGGAATTATCGAGAACGTGCAGCGCACGGATCTCAACCCCATTGAGGAAGCTGAAGCTTATGGCGCGCTGATGAAGCGCTTTGGGCGGACGCAGGAGGGCTTGGCTGAAAGTGTGGGCAAGAGCCGGGCGCATATCGCAAATACAATCCGCCTGTTGAACCTTTCCGAGACATCGCGGACGCATCTTCGGGAAGGGCGTATTACCGCAGGCCATGCCAGGGCCGCTCTCGGTGCGGCGGACCCGGATGCCGTTGTGTCCATGGCGGTTCAGAAGCAGATGAGCGTT
This sequence comes from Henriciella sp., assembly GCF_029936995.1. Taxonomy (GTDB): domain Bacteria; phylum Pseudomonadota; class Alphaproteobacteria; order Caulobacterales; family Hyphomonadaceae; genus Henriciella. Next base: position 215,803 of record NZ_JAPYRE010000002.1, on the reverse strand, counting down.
CGCGAGGTTGAAAAGCTCGTCAAGAATGCGCGGGACGAAGGCTCGCTCGATGCGATCGCAAAACGCGTGGACGCGGGCGCAAAGGATGTCGATACAGAAGCTCTCGAGGCAGACCTTGCGCGCAGCCTGGGTCTTGATGTGGATATACGCCACAAGTCGTCCGGCGGGGAATTACGTATAAAATACAAGGATTTGGAGCAGCTAGACGATCTTTGCAGGCGGCTTACTGCGCGCCGCGCGTCCTAGGCCGGCCAGACGCTGACTTCAATACATTCAGGAGAAGCACGCGCACTGACGCGTCGGCAGCATTGCCGGCTTCCTTGGCACGGATTTCATGGTCGTGTACCGCCGCGAGCAGACGATTGAGGGCGGGGGCCGACCAGCGGTCCATGCGGGAGCGAAATGCAGGCCACTCTGATTGCCAGACTGGCGGGCGCAGTTTCATACCGATATTTCCACTTGTACCGGCAAGACCACGTGCCTGAAGCAGCCGCTTAACCTCCAGTTCGAGCAGGCGCAGAATGCTGATCGCCGATGTGCCGGACTCAGAGACGCGGTGGTACTCGTTCAGGCATGCCTCCCTGTCACCGTCCAGCGCAGCATGAATCATGTCCCTGAGGCTGGTGTCGGCATCGGTAAGAGAAAGTCTGTTTACGTCATCAAGCGAAATGGGACGACCGAGACCCCGACCAAAAAGCGCCAGTTTATCGGTTTCCTGATTGGCCAGGCCTCGATGCCCGGGAAGGTTTGCGGCAAACCGGTCGAGCGCATCAAGATCTATGGCAATCCCATCGGTATCAAGACGGGCCTGTATCAGTTCGCGTACGGAGTGATCGCTGTCGGCGAAGACATGAATGGCGGCGGATAGGCGGGCGGATTCGAGACCTGCCCGGAGTTTTGAGCGTTTGTTGAGTCCGCTGCAGAGGATCAGTAGCCGATTCTGAAAAGGGCTTTGAGACTGGTCGGCCTGTTCGACAAGGCCAAGTATGGCTTTGGATATCTTTTCACCAGACGTCCGAACACGGATAATATCCGTCTCTCCAAGCAGAGAGCCTGTCTCAATACGTTCATTTAGCAGATGAGGCTCACGCCGGATATCGTCATCGTTCAGTGTGAGCACCTTCGCTCCGCCTGCTGCAGAAGCTGACCAGGCCTTGGCGATGCTGTCGGCCGTATCGCTTACGACCCCGTCATCATCGCCAAATACGAGCATGCACCATAGGGCGGGATCGGGTTTGCGGAGATGTCCTGACAGAGCGGCAGGCTTGATAATCATCCGCTATTTTGTGCCTGTATTCGAAGCTGGTCAACGATCTTACGGGAAAGTTCGGTCATGGCGCGATCAGCGGCGTAAGACTGCGCAGAAACATCTGTATACGGCGTAAGCGTGGCTGCGAATGGCACCTGCACATCGGCGTCACCCCGCAGAACGACACCACCCGTTTCGAGCGAGTAGCGACCGCTGGCAGTGTAGAATGAGCGCGATACGGCACCATCAGGCAACAGGCTGGCGCGGGTAATGTCCTCACTTAGAGTAATGGTGAGAATGGCATCGCTCTCGACACCCGGAAGGCCGGTGGCAAGCTCCCGCAGCAGTTCCTGGCGGAGCATGTATCCCGAGCGGCCATCGATTTCAGTGATGCTTATGTTCTGAGCGGTCATGCCGCCAAGTCCAGACTGCCCGGCATAGAGCGGACGGAAGCCACAGGCGGTCAGCAGAAGCGAGCCGAGCAGGAGGGCAATGACGTGTTTCATGTTGCCACGATATTCACGATACGGCCCGGCACGACAATAACTTTCTTGACCTCCTTGCCAGAAAGGAAGGCTTCAATGTCTGGATTCGTCAGAGCGATGCGCTCTATGTCTCTGGTCTCTGCGCTCTTTTCGACATCAATCTGCGCCCGGCGCTTGCCGTTCACCTGTATCGGCAGCGTGACCTTGTCGTCCTCCATAATCGCAGGGTCGGACTCCGGCCATGATGTGCTGGAGATGAAAGTGTCTTCACCGAGCATGGCCCAGCACTCTTCGGCAAGGTGCGGCATGAAGGGGGTCAGGCAGACGGCCAGCATCCGGGCACTTGCCCGCCGGGTATCGGGTGTCTCATCTGTGGCATTCTCTGCCTTTTTGAGCGTATTGACCCAGTCATGGCAGGTGGCGATGGCCGCGTTGAAGCGGAATTCACGGATGGCCTTGTCGATCGCGGCAGCAGCCCGGTGGGAGCTCTTTATGAGGGGTGTGACCTGAGGGGCAGCATCGCTGGCCTGATCTTCACCCAAACCGGAAAAAATCGTCCAGACACGCTGCACGAAGCGGGCGGCTCCCTCCACGCCGGACTGTGTCCACTCGACATCACGCTCTGGCGGGCTGTCTGAAAGAACGAACCAACGTGCTGTATCCGCCCCGAATGTTGCGATGATCTCATCGGGATCGACAACATTCTTTTTTGACTTGGACATTTTCTCGATCGGCCCGGCTGTGACCGGTTCACCTGAATCGACGAGGAAAAGATTATCGCCGCGGCGTTCGACATCCACGGGTTCGACCCACTTGCCATCAGGGCCCTTGTAGGTCTCGTGAGTGACCATGCCTTGCGTGAACAGCCCGGAAAAAGGCTCACCAGAGGGCAGGTCGATCTCGCCGATATCGCGCAGGGCACGGGCGACAAAACGCGAATAGAGAAGGTGCAGCACGGCGTGTTCGACCCCGCCGACATATTGATCGACAGGCAGCCAGTAACTGCGCTCTTCCGGATCGTTCGTGCTGGCGAAGCGGGCATAATACCAGGAAGAATCGACGAAGGTGTCGAGCGTATCGGTTTCGCGTATGGCCGGCTTGCCGCAGGAGGGGCAGGCGACGTGCTTCCAGTCCGGGTGGTGGGCCAGGGGGTTGCCCGGCTTGTCGAAGCTCACATCGCGAGGAAGTGTGACCGGTAGGTCGGCTTCCGGGACGGGCACAGCGCCGCAACTGTCGCAATGGATAACAGGGATCGGACAGCCCCAATAGCGTTGACGCGAAACGCCCCAGTCGCGCAGGCGGTAATTAACCGTCCCGCTGCCCAGGTCCATATCTTCGATACGGGAGATCGCGGCCGACTTGGCCGCCTCGATTTCGAGCCCGTCGAGAAACTGCGAATTGAAGATCGTGCCAGGACCGACATAGGCTTCCTGATCGACAGCAAAGCTGTCCGGTTCCGCATCGGAGGGAAGTACGACGGGGCGTACGGCCAGATCGTACTTTCGTGCGAAATCGAGATCGCGCTGGTCATGCGCAGGGCAGGCAAAGATTGCGCCCGTACCATATCCCATGAGCACGAAATTGGCCGTCCAGACCGGCAGGGTCAGTGTCTCATCGAACGGATGCGTGACGCGCAGGCCGGTGTCGACGCCGATTTTTTCGGCCTTTTCAATGGCTTCCTCGCTCGTGCCGATGCGGGCGCAAGCTGTGCGGAAGTCTGCAATCTCAGAATTATTTTCTGCCAGCTGTATGGTCAGGGGGTGGTCAGGCGACAGAGCGATGAAGCTGGCACCTAATAGTGTGTCGGGGCGTGTCGTGAAGATTTCTATGCCGTCGCTGTATCCTGCGGGCGCTTTGCCCTCGAACGGAAAGCGCATCTGGAGGCCCTCGGAGCGCCCGATCCAGTTGGCCTGCATGATGCGGACCTTTTCAGGCCATTCATCAAGCGTGTCGATACCTTCAAGGAGCGCATCGGCATACTGGGTGATCTTGAGGAACCATTGCGTCAGTTCGCGCTGCTCGACGTCTGCGCCGCTGCGCCAGCCCTTGCCATCGATGACCTGCTCGTTGGCCAGGACGGTATTGTCGACAGGATCCCAGTTTACCTTGCTTGCCTTGCGGTAGACCAGGCCAGCTTCGAGCATTTTCAGGAAGATGCGCTGCTGTTCGCCGTAGTAATCTTCGTCGCAGGTGGCGAATTCACGGCTCCAGTCGAGGGTCAGGCCGAGCTTGTCGAGCTGGGCGCGCATCGCGTCGATATTCTTGTAGGTCCAGTCGCCGGGATGCGTGCCACGCTCGATGGCGGCATTCTCCGCAGGCAGGCCGAATGCGTCCCAACCCATCGGATGAAGCACGTTGTGGCCGTGTGCGCGCCTGTGACGGGCGACGACATCGCCCATGGCGTAGTTGCGCACATGCCCCATATGGATGCGTCCGGATGGATAGGGAAACATCTCCAGGACGTAGGATTTTGGCCTGTCGCCAGCTTCGTCCGGCCCGAGCGCACGAAACAGGTCGGCGTCTTTCCAGGCCTGACGCCACTTTGCTTCCGCTGCCTGCGGATCATAGCGAGATGACACGGCACCCCTCCCGATTGTCTGGACTTGTACGTGCTAGCTCAGCTCGGAAGATTTAAGCACGCGAGCCCGTGTGAGGATGGCATTCTCGAGCTGGATGCCTGTCTCAGGGTCGACTGCGGCATCGACCCACTGGCCGTCCTGCTCGACCTGACGGAACACGCTGACCTTTACACCGTCGGCGCGAAGCCGGGAATCGAGGATGTAGACCGTTGCCTTGATCCGTTCGCCGGCCGCGTTTTCGTATGTCTTCCAGTCATAATTGATGATGCCGCCAACAGGATCGGCTGTGGTGAGAGGAAGCGTGTCGAGCGTGTCGAGGCTGGCACGCCAGAGATAGGGATTAACCCCGCCCTGGAAATCCTGGACAACACTGATCTCCTCATCATTGCTCCCCCCGAAGAGGCAACCTGTCAGCGCGAGGGCGCCAGCAACCGCGACGAGTGCTTGAAATGTACGCTTCATGGCCATGATCCTGTCAGCAATATCTTCTTCATCACGAGCCTGTATAGCATCTGCGACCTGCCGGACCAGTGCCGTTCTGCGGTCGCTGCCAGATTACATGGAGAGCCGGAATTGAGTATGAGCAAATATGGCATCCTTGCCGGCATGGCCGCACTGTCCAGCGCGCCCGCCATGGCGCAGTCTGCGCCTGTTACCTTTGAGTCCGACATCGAGGCGGTCACGATTGTCGGGCTGGCCGGGTCCAATAGTTCTGAAGCGGAGTTCGAGCCGTTACTTTATGAGCTCTCGCTGGATAATCGTGTCGAAAAGGTTCTTGAAAACGGCCTGCAGGTTAGTGGCAGGCTGACCATTCGCGGGCAAAGGGACAATCCGGCCCGGCCAAGTTTTCGCGGACGTTTTGACGGCCTCAATGCGCAGGAAGGCGGCTATTCCGGTCTTTCGGGCGGGCCTGGCGAGCTGAATGCTGGCGCACGTGGACGGACCGAGGCGGCCTATATCGAGCTGGACGGTGGCTATGGGGAGTTGCGCGTTGGCCGGGACCGCGGGATTGCGGCACGTTTTCATGAAGGCGCCCCATCGGTTCTCAGTCATTCAGGTATAAACAACCCCTACCTCGACCCGGCCGGCCTGAAGATATTGCGGACCAATCACGATCTGACCGGGCCCTCGGCAAAAGTAAGCTATGCAAGCCCGCGCATTCTCGGATTACGCGCGGGCGTCTCCTACACGCCTGATGCGGAAGCAGACGGGCTCGACCGGTCTGTGGAGGCGGGCCGTATGGGTCCGGACCTTTCGAATGCCGTGGAGGCGGGGCTCAATCTGTCACGACGGTTGCGAAATCCGGATGTCCGCATCGAGGCAGCGCTCGGCTGGTCGAGTGCAGAGGCGAACAGCCCTCTGCCGGGGGTCAGGGAAAAGGCCGAGACATTTTCAGCAGGTGCGGCACTGGAGTTTGAGGCCTTCGAGATCGGCGCCTCCTGGCTGTCGAGCGACAATGGTTTTGCTTCAGGCGATTACAGGGCATGGGAAGTCGGTCTCAGGAAGAATTTCGGCGAGACCGGAATTTCCTTCAACTATGGCGAGGCCGAGGATGACCTGGCGGGTCTGGACAGCCGCGCCTACAGTATCGGCGCTGCCCGTGACATCGCTGACAATCTCTCACTGGCTGTTGCGTACCAGGATGAGACACTGGATACGGTTGCGGGCACGCTTGAGGGGGCGGGGATTGTGGTAGAAATCACACTGTCAGCCGATTTCTTGGAAATATCGGCATTTTAATCTTCATTTTCGCGACTCTCGTGGCTAATTGCGCTAGTGAGGTCTTCATGAAGAAACAATGTGCATATCTTTCAGTGATTGCGGTGTGCTTGGCCGGCCCGGCCTTTGCGCAGTCGCAGGCTGTCGATATGCCGGCACCTTCAGTTTCTGAAACAGACGATGCCGAGCCCGACTGGTACCGGCAGTTCACACTGAGTTCTCCGTCCGATGAGCGGCCTATCTGGCAGAGCGGGCCAAGCAAGGAAGTCAAGCTTGCCTGGGTCAAGGGCGACAAGTGGCAACTGAGCGTGGACCTGACGTCGCGCCCCGAAGACTCCCCGCTTCCGCGGGAGGAAATGCGGGCTGGGGCAGAATTCCGCATTACACCGCGCATCAGCGTTGGTGGCTCGGTGAGTGTCGGCGCAAGCGAACTGGATGCCTCCCTGCAACAGCTGCAGGATGAAAAGATCGAAACCGGCATCCGCCTGCGTTCGGCTTTCAAATTCTAGCCAGCCGCCTCTTTCAGGCCTGAAATCGCAGCGAATCCGCTCGTTCGGGCTATTCTCTCCACATTGTCGCACGTAATGCCGCCAAGCGCGTAAACGGGCCGTCCTGCTGTGCGTGCGAGTGACCTTAGGCGGCCGGGGCCAATGGGTGCTCCAGCGCTGGGGCTTTCTGAAGGATAGACGGCAGACACCAGAATGGCATCTGCGCCAACTGTGCGAGCACGCTGCAACTCTGTAACCGAGTGGACGCTGAGCGTATTAAGGCGGACATGGCGCACTGATTCCGGTATCTTATGAGCCAGGCGGGCCGGCCAGTGTACGCCATCTGCGCCAATGGCAATTGCAAGTTCCATATCGGCACCTACTAGAATTGTCCTGTTCTGGCGCTGGCAGAGGCGCACAATGTCAGGTGCCTTTGAAAGAGCTGGCTCTTGCCCGAAATGGCGAAAAATCACGCCGACCCCCACGGGAAGACCCCGGATGGTTGAAACAGGGTCCGGTGTGCGGACAGGATCTGTCAGGAAAAAACCTGCCGGGAGACCTGAAGGCATGTGTTGCCGCGTCATGCGGACGGCATGACGGAACTTGCGGGAAGGTCTATCTCCATGCTTCATCTCTGCCATGAGTAGCACCCCTTTATCAGACACGATAGCAGGCCACCGGGCCACCATTCAGGCAGCCCTCGACAAGAGCGCATCGCAACCGGTCGAGTTGATTGCGGTTTCCAAGCGCCAGCCCGATGAGCGTATCGAGGCCGCTCTTGATTGCGGCCACCGGGTGTTTGGGGAAAACCGTGTGCAGGAAGCGCATGAGCATTGGACGCACAGACGTGAAATTAACGGGCTCAAGCTGCATCTGATCGGCCCGCTCCAGAGCAATAAGTCGGAAGACGCCGTCGCCCTGTTCGATGTCATCCAGACCGTCGACCGGCCGAAGATCGTGCGTACGCTTACGGAAGCGGCGAATAAGCTGCAGAAGTTTCCAGAGCTTTTCATACAGGTAAACACCGGCGAAGAGCCGCAGAAGTCGGGTGTATTGCCAGGCAATACAGAAGAACTGGTTGATTTGGTCAGGCAGACATACCCCGGACATCTTGCCGGGCTTATGTGCATTCCACCCGCCGAAGAGCCTGCCGGCCCGCACTTCGCGCTATTGGCCAGGCTGGCCGGGGAGAATGGCCTTTCGGCCCTGTCCATGGGCATGAGTGCGGATTATGAACTCGGCGCGCGTTTCGGCGCGACCCATGTGCGCGTTGGGAGCGCCTTTTTCGGCGCGCGCGAAACCGGCTAAGGCGCGATTTCCAGCGTGCTGCCGGGCTCGCATGTGGACAGAACGTGCTTCATGTCATCAAGCGAGATGGCGATGCAGCCTTCCGTGCCAGCATAGTTCTCCCGGGCGAGATGAAAGAATATCGCGCTTCCCGCGCCCGGTGTAACGGGATCGCGGTTGTGATCGAGCTCGACGATGATGTCGTAGATATGATCGTCCCGCCAAAGGTGTTCGCAACTGGCTGGGTAGGGCAATTGGACCGGACAGTTGTACAATGGGTCTTCGGGTGCATCACACCAGCCATCATGTAAGGTGAGGGGAACAGCGGGCAGCCCGGTTTCAGGTTTCTCCATCCGGTCAGGGCGCCAGAAGACGCGGCGCATCTCCCATATGCCCAGAGGGGAGGCCCCATCGCCTTCGCTTTTGTCCTCTGCCGCGACAATGCCACCTTTTCCAAGTGCGCATCTGCACGAAATGTCATCACCGTGGAAATGGCCTTCCGAGGTCGCCTTGAAACGAGCTGTCACGCCTGCCTCCCAAAAATGTGATATGACGCGCTGTCGAACATCTGGTGATGCACAACCCATGTATGCGGTGTGAAACCAGTTGCTGCAACTCGGAGATGGCCATGATAAGCGAGAAGACGATCCTTCTTGTCGACGATGATGAAGACCTGCGCGCTGCGCTTGCCGAACAGTTCGGGCTCCACGATGGCTTCGAGACACTTGAGGCCAGGAATGCGGGCGAAGCTCTGGAACGTACGCAAGCCGACAGGATCGATCTTGTTCTGCTGGATATCGACCTGCCTGATATGGATGGCCGCGAAGCCTGTAAGCTGATGCGTTCAAGAGGCCTTCGGGCACCTATTATCATGCTCACGGGTCAGGATACCGATGCAGATGCAATCCTCGGTCTGGAATCGGGGGCCAATGATTATGTCACCAAGCCTTTCCGGTTTTCCGTTCTGCTGGCGCGTATCCGCGCCCACCTGAGGAGTTTCGAGCAAAGCGAGGACGCCACTTTCATGCTTGGACCGTATGAGTTTCATCCGGCCATGAAGCTCCTGGTGCGCGAAGATGAGCGCAAGATCCGGCTGACAGAGAAAGAAACCAATATCCTGAAGTATCTCTACCGTGCGGGGGGCAAGTCCGTCGCGCGCGACGAGCTGCTGTCAGAGGTCTGGGGTTACAATGCGGCCGTTACGACGCATACGCTGGAGACGCATGTTTACAGACTGCGCCAGAAGATCGAGCCTGATCCGGCAAACGCGCGACTTCTGCTGACGGAAACAGGCGGCTATCGCCTGCAGGCCAGCTAGGCCCGCTTGAAAGTGGTGCTCACCGGCGCGTGATCCGAAGGTTTCCAGCCGCCGCGCCAGCCAAGGTGAATCCTGTAGCTCGAGAGCTCGACCAGACGCATCGCCGCATCGTTGGCCCAGACGTGATCAAGCCGTCGGCCCCGGTTTGAGGCAGCCCAGTCCTTCGCGCGATAGGACCACCAGGTATAAAGCTTCTGTCCGTCTTCATGCAGTTCCCGGGCGATATCCGTGAAGCCCCCGTCACTGCGGGCCTTTTCCAGCGCTTCTGTCTCGACGGGCGTGTGCGAGACAATTTTCAGCAGCTGTTTGTGGGACCAGACGTCGTTCTCGTGGGGAGCGACATTCAGATCCCCGACAAGCACACGTGGTACATCGGCAGGCGCGGCAGCATAGTCCCGCGCCATGCAGGCCAGGAAGTCCAGCTTGTGTGCGAACTTCGGATTCTTCTCGGGATCTGGCTCGTCACCCCCTGCCGGAAGGTAGATATTGTGTATCTCGAAGCCCCCGATCTTTGCGGCCTGGACGCGGGCCTGTCCTTCCCGGCAGAGGGGCAGTGCGTCCACTGGTTCTAAAGGATGGCGCGAAATGATCGCGACGCCATGATGACCGCCAGCCTGCCCAAGCACGTGATGATGGGGATAGCCTGCTTCGTTGAAGACCTTCGCCGGAAACTCGCCGGTCTGGCACTTGATTTCCTGAAGGCAGAGCACGTCAGGTGCTTCGGCCTCCAGAAAAGCCTTTATATTAGGTGCGCGCAGCCGGACGGAGTTGATGTTCCAGGTGCTGATCTTGAACTGGGAATCGGACATTCACCGCCATTAGCCCGCGCCGCCACATGCGGTCAACGCGGGTCATGCTGGGCGCAGTCTAGTTGTTGCTCGTGGCGCCCTCTGTTCCCAGGGGCTCAAGCTTCAGCTTCGAGACCTGTAGAGTCACGGTGCCGATCTTGTCGGTATCGGCACGAATTCTCACCGGCATTGTCAGGCCATTGGGCAGGGGAGCCATCCAGATACGCAGCGGGCCATCAATACCGGACAGATTGTCGGTATTGATCTCGTCCTTTTCGTAGCCTGCGACCCTGTCCATCTTGACGTAGCACTCATAGGCCTCGCCCTTGTAGCCGGCTGTCCTGATCTTCTCGAGGCCCTGGTTCTCGAAGTGCAGCCATGTGAGCTGGCGGCCATCGAAGATTTTCATCGGCGGGCCACACGGGTCTTCGCCGGTTTTACGCGGAATGAACCCGTGTCCAAGCAGCGCCGTAAGCGGGTCGCTTGCTTCCAGCTTCTGGGCCGGGGTTGCGGGTGGCTCACCGAGGCTGCCAAATGCCGGCTTGGCTGTCATGGCGACATCGTCCTCGCCATACGTCATCTCCACACGACGGTTCTTGTTACCATCATCATTCTGCGAGACGTAGGCATACGTCTCCAGATGATCGTCACGGACATAGCCGCTGGCAGAGAGGTCAAGATCGTAATTGACAAGAATGTCGGCCAGACCGGTCGTCTTCACCTTGCCCTTGATGGAATAGGTATCGGGCTGGAGGTCCATGCGGAAATTCGCCTTGCCCGTAATGGGAATGATCACCGCCCAGGCATTCGCCTTCACTTCATAGGTCAGGCGCATGGGGTCGCCATCCTTGATGCGGGTCAGCGGGGTTTCAGCGGTCGCTGTATCTGCATTCACGACGCCGCCGGCCGCCAAGGCCATGATGCTTGTCGTGACGATGAGCTTTTTCATGGTCGCACTCGATCCTTTTCGTGAGCTCCGTTTCCGGACAGCATATATATCTGGCTGACAGAATGAAGGCTGAACAGGGCTGCCATTGCTTTGCCGCAAATAAATCACGCTCCCGCCATGCATGGCAGGCTGAGACTGGTGGTTGACGTGCAAGCGATGGCGGCGTAATAGCGCCGCTTCTGTTTACTTGAACACATAGATTGAGCGAGCGCCCCATGGCACGCGAATGCGAAATTTCTGGCCTGAAGCCGATCGTCGGCAACATTGTCAGCCACTCGAACGTCAAGACCAAGCGCCGGTTTATGCCGAACCTGGTGCGGGTTACCCTTCGGTCTGATGCGCTGGAACGGTCTTTCCCGATGCGGATTGCTGCCAAAACACTGCGCACAATCGACAAGCATGGTGGCCTTGACGGATATCTCGCCAAGACACGTGATGACAAACTGTCTGCCAAGGCGCTGAAGATCAAGCGCGACATTGAAAAGCAGGCAGAGGGTGCAGAAGCCTAGGGCTTTCCGCATCAGCGCCATCAAGAATGCGTCCTTCAGGGGCGCATTTTTTTTGCCCGGTTTCAGCGTTGAGGGCGGCGGGCGAAAGGTCTAGGACCTTCAGGTGAAATCTGAAGGATGCTCCGATGACCCGACCCCTGATATTTGCTGCAGCAGTTTCTGTTGTCATGGCAGGCTGCAATGCTGCTTCCGCACCGCAAACTGCTGCGGCACCGGCGGACAATATGGCTGCGCCTGAGGGGCTAGATAAGCTCACAGTCTATACGGGCGGAACAATCTACACAGGGCTGGATGAACCCAGAACGGTCGATGCGGTCCTCGTCGATGATGCCGGGCGCATTGTCGCGACAGAGGCAACGCTCTCCCGTGACTGGAATGAGAGCGACGTTAACATCGTCGATCTGGCCGGCGATGTCATGTTTCCGGGCTTTACCGATGGCCATGCCCACCTCCTTGGTATCGGGCAGCGCGAGCTTTCCCTCGACCTGACGGGAACCGCCTCTGTCGCAGATTTGCAGGACCGTGTAGCCACCGAGGCGGCGCAGCTGCCGGATGACGCGATCATTGTCGGGCGTGGCTGGATCGAGACGGGCTGGCCGGAAGGGCGTATGCCGACCGCGGCCGATCTTGATGCTGCTGTTGGCGACCGGATTGTCATTCTTGGCCGTGCAGATGGCCACGCGCTGGTGGCCAGCACAGCCGCCCTTGAAGCGGCAGGGATCACTGACGCAACGCCGGACCCGGAAGGCGGAAAGATTGAACGCGACGCGGCAGGCAAGGCGACGGGCCTCCTGATCGACAATGCGATGGAGCCAGTCTGGGCACTGGTTTCCGAGCCAAGTGAGGAGGATATTCGTCGCGCTTACATAGAGGGTGCGAAAGTCTATGCTTCACGTGGCTGGACGGGTGTGCACAATATGTCTGTACCGCCTGCACATGCGCCGATCCTGAAGGAGCTCGACGAGCAGGGGCTGATGCCGCTACGTCTCTGGAATGCCTATGATGCGGCTGGCGCCGATATCGCCCGCGATCATGCATTCGAGACCGATACGATCCGTAACCGTGCGGTGAAGCTCTACATGGATGGCGCGCTCGGGTCGCGCGGGGCGCTGCTGATCGAGCCTTATTCGGACCGTCCCGACACGTCCGGCCTGTCCCTCACGAGCCCGGACAAGCTCGAGACCGCGATGCAGCGTGCGGACGCGGGAGACTACCAACTCGCGATTCACGCCATCGGGGACCTCGCAAACCGCAGGGTCATAGACACTTTCGCGGACCAGGGGTACGGGCCGGACAAGAGGTGGCGCATCGAACATACACAGATCGTTGCGCCTGCCGATATTCAACGGATTGCCGATCTTGGACTGATCGCGTCCATGCAGCCATCGCATGCCATCGGCGACCTGAAGTTTGCGCCCGCCCGGCTTGGCATGGCCCGGCTTGAGGGGGCCTATGCCTGGCAGGATCTGCTTGATGCCGGAGCGGTCGTTGTGGGGGGATCCGATGCGCCGGTAGAGGTGGGCTCGCCGCTGATCGAGTATTATGCCGCTGTCGCCCGTGAAGACCTTGAGGGCCAGTCCGGCGAGGGTTGGCACCCGGAACAGGCACTTTCACGTGAAAGTGCGCTGGAAATTTTCACCTCCGCGCCCGCCTATGCGGCCTTCATGACAGAGGAGCTCGGCACCATCGAAGCTGGAAAAGCCGCTGATTTTACCGTATTCGACCGCGACCTGTTGACCCTGCCTGAAGATCAGATACTCGACGCAGACGCCACAATGACAGTCGTTCAGGGTGAAATTGTCTGGAAGTCCGGCGACTGACCTTTACCTTGCGTCCCACTAGGCGCATTTCATTCGCGTGCTAGAACCCCACATGAAGCACGAGAGCGATTTCGGAGAGAAGAACATATGAGCCTGACCAGCGATACCGATGCCCTGACCGGTCTGGAGCCGACCGAGGAAATCAAGGTCCGCGACGTATTCGGCATCGATACGGATATGGTCGTCCACGGATACAAGGACAAAACGGAATACGTCCCCGAGCTTGATGAATCCTATCGTTTCGATCCCCAGACGACGATGGCCATTCTCGCGGGTTTCGAGCATAACCGCCGCGTGATGGTGCAGGGCTATCACGGCACGGGTAAGTCGACGCACATCGAGCAGGTGGCTGCGCGTCTGAACTGGCCGATGGTCCGGATCAACCTCGACAGCCATGTCAGCCGGATTGACATGGTCGGCAAGGATGCGATCGTCTTGCGTGATGGCAAGCAGGTTACGGAATTTCGTGAAGGCATCCTGCCCTGGGCGATCCAGCGGCCGGTTGCCATCACCTTCGACGAGTATGATGCTGGCCGTCCGGACGTGATGTTCGTGATCCAGCGTGTGCTCGAAGCTTCGGGCCGGCTGACGCTGCTGGACCAGAACCGTGTCATCTCGCCGAACCCCTATTTCCGCCTGTTTGCGACGACCAACACGGTCGGGCTCGGCGATACGACGGGTCTCTATCACGGCACGCAACAGCTCAACCAGGGCCAGATGGACCGCTGGAGCATCGTCACCACGCTCAACTATCTCGAGCATGACGCAGAGGTCGAGATCGTCTCGACCAAGGCGGCCGATCTCGACAAGGATCTTCTCTCACGCATGGTGCGGCTGGCTGATCTTACGCGCAACGCCTTCATGGCGGGCGATATCTCGACAGTGATGAGCCCGCGGACCGTGATCACCTGGGCGGAGAACTACAAGATCTTCGGTGATCTGGGGCACTCTTTCCGGATGACCTTCCTCAACAAGTGCGATGAGCTTGAGCGCCCGCTGGTGGCTGAAATGTATCAACGCTGCTTCGACGAGGAGCTTCCAGAAAGCGCCCTCATGGTTCGGGTCGCGTAAGCAAACAGATGAGCCGGCCCGGCGCCGGCTTACTCTGCGATCCCACTTCGCAAGTGCGAACAGGCACGCTATGTGAGTCCCATGGCCAACTCAGAAGACACGCCTTTCGAACTCTTCAAGCAGGCGCTTGCCACGACCGCCAAGGCCATGAGCCAGACGCGCGATGTCGAAGCGTCGTTCGGGTCGGAAGCAGGGCGTGCCGAGCCGGGCAGGCTGGTGTTGCAGACCCCGCCGCGCGAGCTGACAGAAGCGCGGGCTGCACGGGCACGCGGCGAGGCGGATGCGCTCTCTCTGCGGATGGCCCATCATGATGCCGAAGCGCACAATGCCGAGCGCCCGACAGGAGATATGGCCCGTCAGGTCTATGAGGCAGCCGAGCGCGCGCGTATCGAGTCGATCGGGGCTCGCGCCATGGATGGCACGGCCCGCAATCTTGACGCTGCGCTTGCGGCCCGGTGCGAGAAGGCGGGTTACACACGGATGCAGGATCGTTCCGAAGCGCCGATTGCCCCCGCGCTGGAATTCCTGCTGCGCGAAAAGCTGACCGGCCGGCCCCTGCCTCCTGAAGCGGAGGGCATTGCATCGATCTGGCGGGATGAGGTGACAGAACGCGGCGGCGATGCGCTCGAGGAGCTGATGGGCCAACTGGAGGACCAGCGTGCGTTCGCCAAAACAGTCCAGAAGCTTATCAAGGACCTCACGGAAGGAGATGAATCCGGTGATGAGTCCGAGGATGACAGCGAGTCCGAGGACGAGAGTGAACAGGAAGAGCAGGATTCCGCTACCGACGACGCGCAGAGCCGGGATGACAGCGACGGCACCACCACCGAGGAGATGGAGGCTGGCGAAAGCGACGAGGCTGAGGGCGAGGATACAAATGTCGAGATCGAGGCCGACGCAGATGCTGAAGGCGATGACGAGATCGATGAAGCCGATGATGGCTCGAAACCCCTGCGTCCGAACTTCCGCGAAGGTGATGACAAACATGAGTTTGTCTACCGCACCTATACCAAGGCGCACGATGAAATTGCCAATGCGCCAGACCTGTGTGACCCAGAAGAGCTGACGCGTCTGCGCGCTTATCTCGATCACCAGCTTCAGTCACTACAAGGTGCGGTCTCCAAGCTGGCCAACAAGCTCCAGCGCCGCCTGATGGCGCAGCAGAACCGGTCATGGTCGTTTGACCTCGAGGAGGGTGTGCTTGACGCTTCGCGCCTGACGCGCGTCATCACCGACCCGACGTCGCCACTGTCATTCAAACAGGAAGACGATTCTGAATTCCGCGACACGGTGGTCACGCTGCTGCTTGATAATTCAGGCTCCATGCGGGGACGACCGATCATGGTGGCTGCCCTGTGCGCAGACATTCTGGCACGCACACTGGAGCGTTGCGGTGTGAAGGTCGAAATTCTCGGTTTCACGACCAAGGCGTGGAAAGGCGGGCTGTCGCGTGAGGACTGGGTCAAGGCGAACAAGCCCGCAGGGCCGGGCCGTCTCAATGATCTGCGCCACATCATCTATAAGTCGGCTGATGCGCCCTGGCGCCGTGCGCGCCGTAATCTCGGCCTGATGATGCGCGAGGGCCTGCTGAAAGAGAATATCGACGGCGAAGCCCTGAAATGGGCTCATGACCGGCTGCTGGCCCGGCCGGAACAGCGCCGGATCATGATGGTGATTTCCGATGGTGCGCCGGTTGATGACTCCACGCTGAGTGTCAATGTCGGCAATTATCTCGAGCGTCACCTGCGCCAGATGATCGACGAGATCGAGAACAAGAGCCCGGTGGAACTCATTGCTATCGGCATCGGCCATGATGTGACGCGCTATTATCGCCGTGCCGTGACGATTGTCGATGCCGAGCAGCTTGGCGGCGCGATGACGGAGCAGCTGGCCAGCCTTTTCGACGAAAAAGGCAATGCCCCGGCGCCTGCGGCCATGGCCGTGCCGCCCCTGCGCGGAGAAAAACGCACCGCGGCTGCAGCGAGCGGCGTATCGGGCGCTTCGTCAGGCGGACCACGTTATGGCGGACGTGACGTGAGGACCACGAGCCTCGCCGAAGCAGCGCGCAAAAGCACCAAGCGCTGAAAAAGCGGAGACCGGATTGCATGAGAGCGCGGCAGTTCACCAAGGCAATGGGCTGGCTGAGCGCTGGTCTTGTCCTCTGCCTGGCCACGGCCTGCCGTGGGTCAGCGCCTGAAGAGGTTTCCGCCCTCCCGGCAGACGAGGCATGGCAGTTCACTGAACATCGCGATCACCTTGTCGAGGCTTCGTGCCACGGGGAAGAGGCCAGGGGCTTCGCGCAGTCATTCCGGCTTGAGGCGCAGCCGGTCATGCTTGGCACGGCGGAGCAGACCCAAAAGGCCCTATCAGGTGTCAGCTTTGAGGGTGGATGGTCACTGCAAACGGAATTTGCTTCATTTGGCGGGCTGTCGGGGCTTAAGGTGCTTCCTTCGGGCGATCTTCTGGCTGTTTCCGATGGCGGGGCTCTGGTCGAGATTGGTTTTGATCAGAAGTTGCTTGAGCCAACAGGGCAGGCAACGCTCACCTTCCTGAAGGACGAGTCAGGCAGCATCCTGACTGGCAAGTCGCAGGCTGATTCAGAGGGGCTGGAATACATCGACGGTCTCGCTTTCGTGAGCTTCGAGCGTGATCACCGTATCCTTGCCTATGGTTATGGCGTGTGCGGCGGCAATGCGCGCGGCATCGAGGTGTCGGCTATCGGAACTTCGCCTGAGAGCCTCGCTGGTACGATCCGGGGCAATGGTGGCGCAGAAGCCCTGATGCTGGAGGATGACCGTCTGATCGCGGGCCTGGAAGACATCACAGACCGGCTAAGCCCGGTTGCTGTCATCGACGAGGCCGGAGAGGCGCAATTTGCCGCCCGGCCCTGGATAGACGGAGGCGATCTGCCGCTTGTCGGTTTCGACAGGCTCGAGGCCACGACCTACAGCCTGCACCGCGCCTGGAATCCTGTGACGGGTAATTCCATCATGCTGGGGCGTGTTGACGAGACTGGACGCTCAGTGCCTCTAGTCCGATTAAGCCGGCCCCTTTCGGTCGACAATTTCGAAGGCGTTGCCACTGCGTATGGCCCGGACGGGGCCGCGCGGCTTTTCATCATTGCCGATGACAATTTCAGCGATGGCCAGCAGACCCTGTTATTCGTGTTCAGGGTCGAGCCTTAAGAGCCCCACATCCGCGTTAGGTTGGAGATGGTCTTGTCGAGAGCGAGACGTTGCTCGCCCTGCGACGGCTTGAGGCTTGCCCGTACCGTCTCGAGGTCAAACAGGACCTCGCGCTGGTCGGTCCGCTGTATGTGGCTCTGGATCCAGCCGACACAGGCAAGTCTCGACCCGGCCGTCACCGGCGTGACCTGATGCAACGCGCCAGATGGATAAAGGATGATGGTGCCGGCGGGGGGCTTGGCTTTAAATTCGCCGGCAGGCGTCACAAGACAGAGCTCGCCGCCCTCATAGGCCTCCGGATCAGACAGGAAGAGCGTGAAGGACAGATCTGTCCGCAGGCGGTGTTCCTCTTGGCCCATGATCGCATTGTCGACGTGGAAGCCATAATGGCCGCCACCTTCAGTGCGACTGAGGAGAAGGCGTGAGAACCGCTTTGGCCTGGCAAGCCGTTTGATCTCGCCATTTATGGATATTGCGCGCATCAGGAAGTCATGCAGACCCTGTCCCGGTCCGGTCGTCAGGTCAGCCTGCAGGTTGGATTTCACTTCGCGTGCTGTCCGCCCGGCAGTCTTGCGCCCGTCCCGCCAGTCGAGGGCTGCGGCCTTCTTGTGAACACGGTCGATATCTGCCGGTTTGAGACCATCCGATACTGTAAAATACATAAGCCTGAACCATTGAATATGAGAATGATTTGCACTAAAGCACGGAGCTGGAAAAGTCATCCCTTATCATTTTTCGGAGTCTGTCATGACCTTTACGCCCCGTGATCTCGTCAAGTTCGGCCTGACCGCTGCCCTGCTGGGCACGACATCACTTGCTGCCTGTGGTGCACCCGAGGATGGCGAAGCCGGAGGCGAAGGCGCGGCAACCACAGAGCAGGCTGCGCAGACTGAAGAAACCTCAGCCTATGCCGGAGAAGGCGAGGGCGAAGGGGGATCTGCTTCATTCGCCGGTGAGGGCGAAGGCGGGGAAGGCGAAGGGGGTGAAGGTGGCGCGGCCTCCATGGACACGCTGCCCGTCGAGAACCGGCTTGCCTTCATGCGCGGACATGTCGAGGCCGGTCTGGCGCTCTACCGCGCTGGCGCGCCTGAGCAGGCGGCTCCGCATCTGATGCACCCTGTCTCCGAAACCCATGCCGCAGAACGCCAGGGCCTCGACGAACTGGGCTTCAAGGGTGACCTTTTCGTCGGGATTTCCGAAGCGCTGGAGAACGGCACGGAATCCTCTGAAATCGAGGGCGAGCTCGGCGAAGCGGAAGACAACCTTGCCATGCTCGCAGACAAGGCGGGCGGATCCACGCCGGACATTCTCAACTTCCTGCTCGACACAACGCTTGCGGAGTACCGGATCGGCGTTGTGGACGGAGAGATTTCAAATGCCGCGGAATATGCCGACGCGTTCGGTTTCGTGAAAGTGGCGTCCGACTATGCAGGCGATCTCGAGGGCGATGCAGGAGAAGCCGTCCGCGAGGAGCTCCAGGCGCTTCAGGCCCTGTGGCCGGAAGCCCCGCTTGCGTCCTCGACGCCGGCGCCTGTCGATGAGGTTGCCGCGCAGATCTCGCGGGTCCAGCTCGAGCTTTCGGCTGTTCGCTAGGGGGTTATCTCTTCAATGACGGCGGCAGCTTCATAGGAAGACCAGTCGGCCTCTCCCGAGAGGCGGGCGATCTCCACACCGGCCGCGTCATAGATAACGGTTGTCGGAAAGCCCTTGGCCCCGCTGTCATAGACGATGTCCCATTCCTCGGGCGGGGCGAAGTAGAAGTCGAGAACGCCGCCCGTCAGCTCATCAAGACGCTGGCGGGCATATTCCTTGTCCTCCGCGGCATCGACACTGATGGCAATGACCTGAAAGTCGTCGCTGCCTTTCTTGGTTTCGAGTTCTGCGAGTGAGGGCATTTCCCGCTCGCAGGGGCCGCACCATGTAGCCCAGAAATTGACCAGCGTGACCTTCCCGTCGAAGGCAGCCAGCGTCATATCGCCGCCGTCCGGGCCCTGGAATGTGGCATCTGAAACGCGCGTGCCCTGCTGGGATATATCGAGTTTGGACAGGCTGCCGGTTGCCAGTTTTTCAAGCGGACTGGTATTTCCCCCCGTGGACGTCGCGCTCAGCAATGCATAAGACACAGCCAGGGCAAGCCCGGCGATCATGAGCGGTATGGCGATTTTTGCGATACGGGGCATGTGTGGCTCCAATCAACAGGACTGACGATATGGCCGATAAGCAAGGCGAAAGCCAGCAGATGTGGGGGGGACGCTTTGCCGCGCAGCCGTCCGATATCATGCAATCCATCAACGCGTCGATCGATGTCGACAGGCGTATGGTGCTGCAGGACGTCGCGGGCAGTCGGGCGCATGCCGACATGCTGGCCGAATGCGGGATAATTTCGCATGAGGACAATGAGCAGATCCAGACCGGGCTTGATCGTGTTCTGGAGGAAGTGAAGGCCGGTACATTCCCGTATCGAACTGAACTTGAAGACATTCACATGAATGTCGAGGCGCGCCTGAAGGAGCTGGTCGGTGAGCCGGCCGGGCGTCTCCATACTGCGCGGTCGCGCAATGACCAGGTCGTGACAGACTTCCGTCTCTGGGTGCGCGGCGCATTGACCGAATCCCAGGCGGGGCTGCTTGAGTTGCAGAAGACGCTTATCCGGCGGGCGGCTGAAAACACCGATACGATCATGCCGGGCTTTACTCACCTCCAGACCGCTCAGCCGGTCACGCTGGGGCATCATTTGCTCGCCTATGTTGAAATGGCCGAACGTGACCGCGGCCGGATGCATGATGCCGCGCTTCGTCTCAATGAGTCCCCGCTTGGTGCGGCCGCGCTGGCGGGCACTGGCTTTGCGATCGACCGTGACATGACGTCTGAAGCGCTCGGCTTTGACCGGCCAATGGCCAACTCGCTGGATGCGGTCTCAGCGCGGGATTTCGCTCTGGAAGTCCTGTCGGCACTCTCTATCGCAGCCACGCACCTGTCCCGTCTTGCAGAGGAGCTTGTCCTCTGGACAAGCGCTCAGTTCGCTTTTGCGACCCTGTCAGATGGCTGGTCTACCGGCTCTTCTATCATGCCCCAGAAGCGCAATCCCGATGCGGCTGAGCTGATAAGGGCGAAAGCTGCCCTGATCGCCGGACAGTTTGCGAGTCTGCAGGGGGCGATAAAGGCCCTGCCGCTGGCTTATGCCAAGGACCTTCAGGACGACAAGCGTCTTGTCTTCGAGGCATTCGATACGTTCGGTCTATGTGTAAAAGCCATGACGGGTATGATCGGCACTGTCACTTTCGACGCCGACAATATGCGGGCTGCAGCCGCGAAAGGCTTCTCCACGGCGACGGACCTGGCCGATTACCTTGTGCGTGAACTCCAGATGCCATTCCGCGATGCCCATCATGTCACGGGCCGTATCGTCGCGGCTGCGGAGAGCGAGGGCGTTGACCTTGCCGCGCTGCCATTACAAAGCATGCAGAGTGTCGAGCCGCGGCTTACGGAGGACGTGTTTTCCGTGCTAAGTGTCGAAGCCTCTGCGGCCAGTCGGCAAAGCTATGGCGGCACATCGCCTGCACGCGTTACCGAGCAGGTGCAGTTGTGGACAACTAGATTGGGCCTGGAGGCCAAGGAATGAAACGGACCGGTAAACTACTTCTCGCCATGACGGGTGCCTGCGCCATGCTGGCGGCTTGCGGCATACGCGGTGACCTTGAGCGTCCGCCTCCCATATTTTCCGATCCGCCAAGCGAGGAAGCCAAGACGCCTGTCGATGTACCTGCGGCTTATGCCGAAGCGCCCGACAAGTCTGAGGACGAGGCTTATTACAACGAACTAGGCGGCGAGATCCCGAAATCCGATCCGGCAGCGGATGTTGGTGAAGACGGGATGGACGAAGTCGGGCCAGGCTGAGTTAAAGCGTGCATCATTTTCACTACAGGAACGGACGCCTCCATTGTGAGGACGTGTCGCTGGACGCGATCGCGGATGCGGTCGGAACCCCGGTCTATGTCTACTCATCTGCGACGCTGAGGCGGCATGCGCGGGTTATTGCTGAAGCCTTTGACGGCATGGATTGCCTGATTGCCTATTCCGTGAAGGCAAATGGCAATCTCGGTGTCCTCAAGACGCTTGCGGCCGAGGGCTGTGGGGCCGATGTCGTGAGTGGCGGAGAGCTGCAACGTGCATTAGTGGCGGGTATACCAGCCTCACGCATCGTTTTTTCCGGCGTTGGCAAGACGCGGGCAGAAATGCGCCTCGCGCTGCGCGAAGACATCCATCAATTCAACATCGAAAGTGCGGCAGAAGCCGAGGTTCTCTCTGAAGTTGCGTGTAATATGGGGAAGGTTGCCCGGATTGCGGTCCGGGTAAATCCGGATGTGGCCGCTGGCGGCCACCCGAATATCTCGACCGGCAAGGCGGGCGACAAGTTCGGTGTGCCGTGGAAGGAAGCTGAAGCTCTCTATGCCCGTATCGCTGAGCTGGACGGGCTTTCAGCCGTCGGGGTCGATGTACATATCGGCTCCCAGATTGATGCAATCACGCCGATGCAGGATGCCTTCCTTCGGGTTGTCACCCTTGTGCGCCGCTTGCGTGAACAGGGACATGAGATTACCCGGATGGACCTCGGCGGTGGGCTCGGCATTCCGTACAGGGCTGAAGACAATCCGCCGCCACCTGCCGAATATGCGAACATGATCCGCGAGGTTACAGAGGGGCTGGGCGTAGAAGTCATCCTTGAGCCCGGTCGGGTCATTGCGGGTAATGCTGGCGTGATGATTACCGAGGCGCTTTACACCAAGCCTTCACCACAACGGAATTTCCTGATCATAGATGCGGGCATGAACGATCTGATGCGCCCGGCGCTCTATCAGGCGCACCATGATATTCTCCCCCTGCGCGAGCGTCCTGACAGTGAGGACAGGATCAGCTACGATGTTGTCGGGCCGATCTGCGAGTCGACTGACAAGTTCGCTGCGGAACGTAAATTGCCCGCCATCGCGC
Source organism: Henriciella sp. (assembly GCF_029936995.1). Taxonomy (GTDB): domain Bacteria; phylum Pseudomonadota; class Alphaproteobacteria; order Caulobacterales; family Hyphomonadaceae; genus Henriciella. The sequence goes on along the minus strand of NZ_JAPYRE010000002.1, from coordinate 193,367 downwards.
CGGGCGACCGTCTTGCCTTCATGTCGGCCGGTGCCTATGGCGCCGTTCTTTCGTCGCAATACAATGCGAGACCTCTGGTGGCGGAAGTCCTGGTCGATGGCGACAAGTATGCCGTTGTTCGCAGGCGTCCGGCATTTGAAGAGATGATTGCATTGGAGACGACCCCTGATTGGCTGAGCTGAAGCGCATCCCAGGCATTGCCCCGAAGATTGCCCGCACCCGCGGACATCTCTGGCGGCTTGCGGCTGCACGTGCGTTCTGGCCCCCGTCAGTACTGGTTGGGGTTTTCCTGTTTCTTGCCCTGACAGGCGTTATGGATGCCGCGAGCGAGAAGCTGGCAGCCATATCCATCATCGCCTTTGTCTGCAGTGTAGTTCTCCTCGGCGTCATTGGCTTCATAAGATTTTCCCCGCCGGGCCGAAACGAAGCTATCCGCATTCTGGACCGCCAGTCCGACTTGCGGCCGCTTACAGCCCTCAGCGACAGGCCGTCGCGCCCCGGCGCGGACGGCGTGGCGCTCTGGCGCGCTCATGAGGTCCGCCTTACAGATGCAGCACGGCGTCTCAACGTCCCCACTTTCCGCGATGAGTGGAGGGCAACAGATCCACTGCATCTACGCTATATCATTCCGGGGCTGCTTGCGCTGGCGCTGATCTTCGGCTGGGCGGCTGCCGGAGACCGTCTGCAGCGGGCATTCTCGCCGGATATCGGCAGCCTGTTCGGTGCGGAGACAATCCGTATCGAAGCCTGGATCACACCGCCGCAGCATACCGGACGCCCGCCCGTCTTCCTGAAGTCCGGTCAGCAGAATGTCCGCGTCCCGGCGGGCTCCGAGATAACGGTACGGGCGCAGGCCCCCTCGGCTCCGAAACTGGTGATTGACGGCAAGGAGTCCCGCACTGCCAGCCGCTTTGCCGAAACGCCGGAAGGCGCATTCGAGGCCACCGGTATCATTTCGACTGACAGTGACGTACGCGTGACGTGGTGGGGCAATCGGGCGGGCTGGCAGGTTCTTGCATCACCGGATGAGGTGCCAGCGGTCGAGTGGGTGTCTGCCCCCGAGCTCACTCCCACCGACAAGACGGAATTCGGCTGGAAGCTATCGGACGATTATGGTGTCGAAAGCCTTGAGCTTGTGTTCACGCGTAAGGATGGCGGCGGGGATGGCACACCGGATTCGGTTAGCGTCCAGTTGCCCGGCGTTGCGCCCAAGGCGGCGGAGGACACCACCGCGATCGACCTGACGCGCCATCGCTGGGCAGGACTTGAAACCGAGGTGCGCCTGCGGGCAACAGATGGAGCCGGTCAGGCTGGCTATAGCGAGCCTGTCGATTTCGTGATTCCTGAAAAGCTCCTGCTGCAACCACTCGCGCGTGCGATCCAGGATATTCGCGTCACGATCCTGCGCGAAGATGGTACGTATGAAGGCCTGCCGGAGCAGGCAAATGCCGAAGCGCTGGAAGCGGGCGCAGTCTATACTGCCGCCACACAGAGGATCGGTTATGCGCCTGATGGTATCCAGCGCGCCTCACGCATGATCGAGGCTGTTACCTATAATGCGCCGCACTATTTCGAGGATGTCAGCCTGTATCTGGGCCTGCGTCATGCAGGCTCGGTCCTGCAGGCCTCGGTTACGACAGACGAGGCCGAAACCACTGAGCCATTGCTCTGGTCACTGACGCTACGGGCCGAATATGGCAGCGCTGCGGACGCCCTTCGCGCCCTTCAGGCCGCGCGCAAGGCGCTGGAAGAAGCGCTGCGCGACGGAGCTTCGGAAGCCGAGATCAAGCGTCGGATGGAAGCCTTCAGGGAAGCGGCCAAGAACTACATGGCGGCGCGCATGGCCGAGGCGCTCGCCAACGGACTGGATGCACCCCCCGATGATACTGACAGTGCCCAAAGGAGTGGCGGACAGGGCCTTGGCGGCTCTGACTTCGAGGACATGCTGAATGCGCTATCCGATCTGACTGAGACCGGCGCAACCGACCAGGCACGCCAGCTTTTGTCCGACATCACGAACATGCTGGAAAACCTGCAGTTCCAGCAGGGCAATGGCAGTGGAGACGGCTTCCCGGGCATGCCGGGTGAGCAACAGGGGGAGAATGAGGAAGACTTGCCGCAGGAAGAGCGCGAGCTGTCCGAAACGTTGCGTGATTTGTCGGATATGCTGCGCGAGCAGCGCGAGCTCAATGATGAGACGCTCGCGGAAGAGCGGGGCGAAGGAGCGCATCAGCGGCCAGGCCAACAACCTGGAGAGCAGCCTGATGGCCAGAATGGCGAAGAACGTTCTGCGCCCGGCTCAGACCTGGCCGGGCGGCAAGAGGGTCTTGGCGACACGATTGAAGAGTTTGCCGAGCGCCGCGGCGGGAATGGCGGTGAAGAAAGCGATGAAGAGGCCGAAGGCTTCGGTGAGGGCGGGGAAACCGAGGAAGAGCTTCTGGAAGCGATTGAGCGTGCCCAGCGCCGGGCGGCCGAAGCCCTGCGGGAAGGAAATACAGCGCGCGCCCAGCGCAATCAGGACAGGGCGACCGATGGCCTTCGGGACCTTGCGCAGGGCCTTGCCGGCAAGCTGGACGAGCTGAAACGTGAACGCCTTGGCGAGGAATATGGCGGAAGCGACGAGGAGACCGATCCGTTCGGCAATCCGACTGGCGGTGTTTCAGACGGTAGTGACGTGAACATTCCTGAGGAGGCAGAACGCCAGCGGGCCAAGGATATTCTGGAAGAGTTGCGCAGACGCTATGGCACGGCCGGCGATGAGGATGAGCGCGACTATCTGGAGCGGCTGCTCGACAGGTTCTAATCAGGATTAGAAAACAGGACTCAGGCGGCGCCAGGCCCGTCATCATTTCCGGTGTCTTCTTCACGTGCGAAGGTGCGCATCATGAAAATCGGGACAGAGCCCCGTTCCGTAACAGCCCAGTCCAGCGGCTGGTCGTGCGGTTCGGCAGGCAGATCGTCCAGCATCTGCGCGTGAAACCCGAGGCCACAGGCGAAGACGCGGCCCTGTTCACGCAAGCCCGCCAGCATCCGGTCATAGAAGCCCTTGCCATATCCGAGCCGTGTGCCGACCTTGTCGAAACCGAGCAAGGGCAGCAGGATCAATGTCGGTTCAATGAGCGGGGCACTCTCCCGTGGCTCGCTAAGTCCGAACGGGCCTTTGTCCAGGTCATCCCCCGCATGCCATTGCCGGAACGACATGGCATTGTCCTCATCGATGCGCGGCAGGGCCAGCTTCGCGCCCGCAGCTTCAAGCTTCTCCATCACGGGACGTGGATCCATCTCGCTGCCAATCGGCCAGTATCCACCAACGACCGGGCCATACCGCTCAAGCAGCTTCATCGGAAACTTTGCCGCAAGCGTTTCGGCGGCATCCGGATCACGGGCGCTCACCTCATCACGAAGGGTCTTCAGCTCGGCGCGCAGGGTGGTCTTGGCGGGATCTGCTGTCACGCCGTTTCCTCTTCTTCAATGCCGACAAGCGCATGAGCGTATGCGCGCGCGCTGAAGGGTTGCAGGTCTTCAGCCTTTTCTCCGACACCGATGAAATGAATGGGCAGGTCGTGCGCTTCAGCCACCGCGACAAGCACACCGCCTTTCGCGGTCCCGTCAAGCTTGGTCATGACGATGCCCGAGACCTCGGCGGTATGGCGGAAGGCCTCGACCTGGGAAAGTGCGTTCTGGCCAACTGTCGCATCGAGTACGAGGATGACATCGTGCGGGGCATCCGGGTCGAGCTTGCGGGTCACGCGCACGATCTTGGCAAGTTCCGACATGAGCTCGGCCTTGTTCTGAAGCCGTCCGGCAGTGTCCACGAGGACGAGATCGAGATTTTCAGCGCGGGCCCTTTCGACCGCCTCATAGACAAGGCTCGCTGCATCGGCCCCGGTTGGCCGTGACATGACGGGAATGCCGGCCCGCTCGCCCCAGACGGTGAGCTGTTCAATCGCGGCAGCCCGGAATGTGTCGCCGGCGACCAGTAGGGCCTTTGCGCCCTGGTCTTTCAGTTTCGAGGCGATCTTGCCGATGGTTGTCGTCTTGCCGGAGCCATTGACGCCGACGAACAGGACGATGCGCGGGCGCGGGCCATCGGAAAAATCAACGACCTTTTCGCGTGGCGTCATGATCTTCTCGATCTCTTCGGCAAGCGCAGCCTTGATCTCGGCGTCCGTCACATCCTTGTCGAAACGGCTCTTGGCAAGGCTTGCGGTGACCTTGCCGGCAACCTTCGCCCCGAGATCGGAGGTAATCAGCAGGTCCTCGAGGTCTTCCAGCGCCTCGTCATCGAGTTTGCGCTTGTTGAAGACGCCGGTGAGACTGGAGCCAAGCTTGGAGGACGATTTGGATAGCCCGCCGGAGAGCTTTTTCAGGAAGCCCGGAGATTTTGTCTCCTGATAGGGGTCGGCAGCATCCGCTGTACCGGGCGCGTCATCTGTTCCGGCAGGGCGGCTATCCTCGGCGGTGTCTGTGTCTTGGGGCCGTAGGGCTTCCTCCTGCGCCTTTGCAGCAGCTTCACGCTGGCGCTCGGCCTCTTCTGCTTCGCGGGCAGCTTCTGCGCGGCGTTCCGCTTCGTGTTCTTCTTCAAGGCGGCGCTGTTCAGCGGCAGCGGCTTCCTGCTGCCGGGCCACTTCGTCTTCCTGGGCATGGTCAACGGCTTCCGTTGCCGTATCAGCCTCTTCATGCGCCACTGCCTCGCGTGCCGCCAGCTCGTCGGCCGACAGTTCCGGAGCGTCCATGGCTGCGCCGGCGTCTTCAAGCTTCTTCTTTTTCTTCTTCTTGCCGAACCAGAGGATCATGCAGGTTCCCCGATCAGTTTGCGCCCGTCCTGGGCGACTATCCGCGCAGGGACGGGGCGTCCAGTCTCAAGCGTTTCAAAACCACGCAGGGCCACCTGCGAGAAGTCGGCCAGACGCCCAGATGTGTCCTGTTCGACCAGCACATCGCGCAGGCGGCCCACATGACTATCCAGATGATGCTGAAGGGCAGCGGCGCCGGTTTCACGCAAGCGCGCGGCCCTGTCCTTTATGACGGACTTGTCGAGCTGGGGCATGCGCGCAGCAGGTGTTCCCGGACGGGGGCTGTAGGGAAAGACGTGCAGGAAGGCGAGCCCGCATTCCTCGACGAGCCGCTGGGAGTTGGCGAAAGCCTCTTCGGTCTCGGTCGGAAAGCCCGCAATGATGTCGGCCCCCAGGGCGATGTCCGGGCGGATTGTGCGCAGCTTGTCTGCAAGCGCGATGGCGTCTTCGCGTGAGTGACGACGCTTCATGCGCTTGAGCATCAGATTATCCCCATGCTGGAGCGACAGGTGCATGAAGGGGGCAAGACGCGGGTCGCCCAGTGCCTCGAAAAGCGCATCGTCGATTTCGATCGCATCTATGGACGAGATTCGAAGCTGCTTTAGTTCCGGCACCAGCTTGAGGATACGCTGCACGAGATTGCCGAGTTGCGGCTGGTTTGGCAGGTCAGCCCCCCAGCTGGTGAGGTCAACACCGGTGAGCACGATCTCGTGGTGGCCGGTTTCGACGAGCCGCCGGATCATCTGGACCACTTCCCCAGCAGGCACGGAGCGCGAGTTGCCGCGGCCGTAAGGGATGATGCAGAAGGTGCAGCGGTGATCGCAACCGTTCTGGATCTGGACATAGGCTCGGGCGCGGCCCTCCATTCCATCGATGAGGTGCCCGGCGGTTTCGGTCACCGACATGATATCGTTGACGAGCACCTTTTCCGGGCCACGGCTCAGCATGTCCGCAGACCAGGTTTCTGCCTGCATCTTCTCATGATTGCCGACGACACGGCTGACTTCCGGCATGGCCGCAAAGGCTTGCGGATCGATCTGGGCAGCACAGCCGGTGACAACGATCTGTGCGTCAGGATTGTCCTTGCGCGCCCGGCGGATCGTCTGGCGGGCGGAGCGAACGGCTTCGGTGGTCACTGCGCAAGTGTTCACGATGACAGTATTGTCGAGCCCTGCCTTGTCGGCATGCCCCCGCATCACCTCGGACTCATACGAGTTCAGGCGGCAGCCGAGCGTAATCACTTTCGGCGAAACTTGGGGGCGGGTGTCTGTGGTCATGGTCAATCCGCTCAAATCGCGCGTCTGACCGCTTGTTTCAAGCCTTATGAGCTGCAGGCACCGACATGGGAACCACTAAAATCACCCTTCATGTCGAGTTTGCCCCCACCCGGCACACTTCCGTTCAAGTTCATCGTGCCATCTACCGTTTTCCCGCCATCGGAGGCTGACACTTTCATGCTGCCATTGATTGTGGCGCCTTGCTGGGTACAGGTGAGGTCGAAACTGATGCTATCATCCGTCGACTGGACGTTCGATGTCGTGCAGCCGTCCTCGGCGAGTTGGTCCGGCGAGAAGGTTGCATCCTCTTCGCTGATGCACTGCGTGGAGGAGTGGGTCTGGCCTGGCAGGTTCATTGACATGCCCTGAGCCTGCATCGTGCCCGTCATGCGGGATTCGGTTCTCCACTCGCCCGGCTGGACGCTCAGGCCTTGTGCGGCAGCCGTGCCGCCTAGAAAAAGTGTAAGCGCGGTGGCTGCTGCCAGTGTCTTCAGTCGCATAATTGTCCCCTCGGTTTACTGTGCCTTGCGGCCAGCCTAACCCGGAGAGACCCTTTACACCACCCGTCAGACCTCGAAGCTCATTTCGAGCTCGACCGGGCCGGTCATAAGGACATGGTCGTCGCGTTCACGCCATTCGATGGTGAGCTCGCCGCCGTCAAGAATGAGCTTCGCGGTGCGTTCCGTCTTGCCTGCGCGTGCGGCGCATACGAGGGCAGCGCACGCGCCGGTGCCGCAGGCCTTGGTGAGCCCGGCACCGCGTTCCCAGACACGCAGCCGGATCGTGCCGCGATCGATCACCTGGGCAAAGCCGACATTGACGCCTTCCGGGAAGGTCGGATGCCATTCCACGAGCGGGCCGATCTGGGGAATGTTATAGGCATCGACATCATCGACAAAGAAGACGGCGTGCGGATTGCCCATGGATACAACAGCCGGACGGGAGAGGTAGGGATTGTCCATGGGGCCAATGCGGACATCGACACCGCGTACATCCATCTTCTCTGACAGCGGAATGTCGGCCCAGCCCATGAGCGGTGAGCCCATATCGATCGTGACCAGGCTTTCACCAGCCTTCTGGCCTTTCAGTATATCGGCATTGGTCCGGATGCGGACATTGCCATTGCCGTTTTCCTCCAGCAGGAGGTGCGCCACCGCGCGCGTACCATTGCCACAGGCATCCACTTCTTCGCCGGAGGCATTCCAGATGCGCAGGAAAGCGTCGACATCCCGGTCATGCTCGATTGACATGACCTGGTCGGCTTTCATCTCGCTGGCGATGGCGCGGATACGCTCTGAATCCGGCGCAAACTTGCGGCCCCTTGCGTCAAAGATCGCAAAGGCATTGCCCGCGCCATTCATCTTCCAGACCTTCATGAGGGTGTCATGTAGTCGAGGGATGACGAAATCGGAAGACAAAAATTGTTACTTCGGAAGCCGTGTGGCGATGACCCAGCCGGCGACCTGTGCGGTGGCTGCGACGATTAGAAGGAGATCGGCCAGCGGGTGGCGCCAGAAAAGGGCCAGGATGGCCACGCCGATAGATATCCAGTCGACCCGGTCATCACTGATCAGGTAACCCGCCGGGCGGCGCTCGTTTTCAATGATCGGCAAATTCAGGCCGTGCCAGACGCGCTTCATATCGGGCGGGCCGAACACGTCCTGAAGTTCTCGCGGATCGGTGATCCCTGTGAGGTTGCAGAGCACGCGTGCATCGACATGGCCGATATCGACCAGTTGCTTGATTGTCATGGTGCCGAGCAGGCTCGCCACGGCCATCAGCATGGTCGCGAGCGAGACGCCAAACAGGGCAAGGCCTTCGAGGAGGTTTGTCATGGCCGCCCTAGATGGGGATCGCGGCCCAGTAATCGAAGTCGAGAAGCACATCCGGGTGATATTTCCCGTCCTCGCCGCGCAGCGGGAAGTCTGCGCAGGGATGGTTCTTCGCCGCCACAAGCCTCAACCGCAGCGCGCCCGTGGTATCGGAGAGTTTTGCTGTATCGAGCACTTCAGACCAGGCATAGACCGTGTCTCCGGCAAATAGTGGCCCGGCATGGGTACCGGCATTTATCGCCAGCATCTGGGCGGCGCTTTCCAGCCCGTTGAACGAAAGCGCGCGGGCAATCGAGATCACGACCCCGCCATATATGAGGCGCTTGCCGAACCGGCTGTCTTTCTGGGCGTGCGCGTCAAAGTGAACCTTGGCGGTGTTCTGGTAAAGGCGCGTGGCGATCTGGTGTTCGGCCTCTTCCACCGTCATGCCATCAACGTGGTCGATTTTCTCGCCAACCTCATAGTCACCAAACCGCCAGCTGGACCCGGCGAGCGCGGCGTTCCAGTCCTTGTAGGCGGGAGTGGGCAGATCACCCGGGACAACAGCGTCGGGCAGGTCCGGGATGACCGCTTCCGGGGCCGGACTGGCCGGATCCTTCTTGTTGACCATGACCCAGCGTACATAGGACAGAACGGTCTCTCCGTGCTGGTTCTCACCCCGTGTACGTACCCAGACAACACCCGTCTTGCCGTTGGAGTTCTCCTTGACGCCGATCACATCGGAAATCGCCGTCAGCGTGTCACCGGGATAGACGGTTTGCAGGAATTTCCCGTCGGCATAGCCGAGATTGGCAACGGCATTGAGCGAAATGTCCGGCACGGTCTTGCCGAAGACGACATGGAAGGCGAGCAGTGGGTCGATGGGGAGGGCATCGAAGCCGTTGGATGTTGCGAATGTTTCGGCCGAGTAGAGCGCGTGCCGGCTGCCGGTCAGGGCGCGGTAAAGCGAGATGTCGCCAGAGCTGAGCGTCAGCGGCGTGGCATGGGTAAGTTCCATGCCGGGGCTGAAGTCCTCGAAATAGTGGCCCGGATTGGATTTCGTCATACTGCCCTCTCGTCTCGCCGGGGCAGCGTCTGCCGCTTCCTAGCTGAAACGCGGCCCCATCAGGTGTCCGGCCATCACCTGCACCGTCTCGCCCCCTGAGATCAAGGCGGAAACCATGGACGTGCCAAAAAGTAGCCATGCAAGGATGCCCGCCAGGGCGAGCGTGACAAGATGCGCTTCCGGCCGGGAGAACGCTTCGCGCAGGCCATGCGGGCCATAGGCCACAAGCTGGGGCCCGAAGAAAAGCGCGGCCGACAGGACGAGAAGCACGCCAGCGAGAACAAGCAGGATCATCATGCCGCAGCTTGTCTCACAGATGTTTTGCTTTAGCGCTTAGGCGATCCGTGAAATTTGATGTTTCTCGCCCGTGACGACCGGTCAGCTGATCTCGAGCAGCTTCTCAATCGGGCGGCCAAGTGCGGCCTTGCCATCCTTGATGCCGATCGGGCGCTGGATCAGCTTCGGGTTCTCCGCCATGGCGGCATAGACCTGTTCATCGCTTGCATCTTCCGGCAGGTCGAACTTTTTCGCATCCTTGTCGCGCAGGAACTCGCGCGGGGAGCTGGCATCCATCTGCGCGGCGATCTCCTTCAGCTCAACAACCGTCAGGCGCTCGCTGGCATTCATGTACTTGCGTACTTCCGGCTCGACCCCGTTCTCCTGAAGCAGGGCGAGACCGTTGCGCGAGGTTGAACAGCCTGTGTGGTGAAGCAGTGTGTAGGTCATATCAATCTCCTCTGAACCCCGCTCCAGATGGCGCGGCAGTGGCACGGTTCAAGCCGATTCCATGACCTTGATCGCCTCGTCCACAGCGACGATCCGTCTGGCTTCTTCCAGGTGAAGGAGCTCGGTCATCTTGCCGTTCACCTTGAGCACGCCCTTGCCCTTGTTGGCCGGGTCGGCGAAGGCTTCGATAACATCGCGGGCCTGCTGGACGTCGGCCTCTTCCGGCGCGAAAATGCGGTTGGCGGTTTCGATCTGGCTGGGATGGATCAGCGTCTTGCCATCAAAGCCGAGCAGGCGGCCCTGCCGGGTCTCGCTTTCAAGACCCTCGGCGTTCGAGATGTCATTGTAGACCCCGTCGATGGCGACAATGTCATAGGCGCGCGCGGCCGCCAGTGTCAGGCCGAAGCTCGTCTGGAAGGCTGTGCGGGCCGGATCGGTGATCGCGCGGAACTCCTTGGCGAGATCGTTCGTGCCCATGACGAAGGCGGACATGCGCGTGCGGCCTGCGGCTTCTGCGATGTCCATGATGTTGAGGAGGGCCTTCGGCATCTCGATCATGACCCATAGGCCCATGTCCCCGGAAGCACCGGCCCGTGACATGGCATCGTCAAGGCGGTCGATGTCACCGCCATCAATGACTTTCGGGGCGAGAATGGCATCCGGCCCGGCGGCGACGGCGGCTTTCAGGTCATCAAGCCCCCATTCGGTGTCCAGCGCATTGATGCGGATGACGACTTCCCGCTTGCCATAGCCGCCTTCCTTTACAGCCGCGCAAACCGTCTCGCGCGCATCCTGCTTGGCGTCCGGCGCAACCGCGTCCTCCAGGTCGAGGATCAGCGTGTCGGCGGCCAGCGTTTTGGCCTTTTCCAGTGCGCGGGAATTGGCCCCCGGCATGTAAAGGCAGGAGCGGCGGGGGCGGTGCGTTGTCTGTGTCGTCATAAAACAAGCCTCTACGTTGGTCGGGAGTTACTGCGTTTAGTGCCTCTCCGCAGGGGCTGACAACATCTACTCGACTCTCTGGCCAAGATGTACATATCTCGACCCCCAAACTGTAAGTGACAATGATGCGATCATTTCTTTCTGTCTTCATTCTTTTAGCTGCACTCGTTTTTCCTGCTCAGGCGGCACCTGTTCAGCTTAGAGAAGCTATCAATGAGCTACGCAAGCGCGGTGCGACGCAGTTAGAGGGTGTTGTGTTGTCCGGTACACCCGTCATCAAGGGAGTTATGGGTGAGCAAGGGTTTAACGCCTCCATGCGTCAGTGCGACCGCCCTGAGTTTGCTTGTCGGGTATTGATTTTCCGGGCCTGCAAGAAACTTGCAGATACCAGTTTTGAGAACGCTCTCAGACTGGCAAACACCTACAATACGCAGACCGAGCCACGTGGGTACATGCTGGTAACAGCACAGGGGGGTGGTCCGTCGATCTGTATTCAGGCGCGGTATGATCTGAATGCGGGCAATGTCCTCGATCAAGTCGAGACATTTGCGTGGCAACAGAGCATCAAGAGCTATCTGGCCTTTCTCGAAGAAGAGCATCGTTCAAGTCTGACAGAGTCGATTCTCGAATAGGAAGGCTGGACGGGGCGGACTGATTACTGGCTCGCCTCATCTACGATGGCCTGGAGGGTCTGGGCAACCTTCTGGACGACCTGACCCTTGTCCGTAATGGCGTAGCGTTCAGCCATGGCGGGCACGTCCTTCCACAAGACCTGCACGCCATTGTCCGTCTCGATGACCAGTATCTTCATGGGCAGTTCGATCCCCATCGCCGGGTTGGCCTGCATCAGCGGGGTGCCGGCCTCGGGATTCGCGAAGATGAAAAGTGTCGACGACGAAAGCTTCAGTCCGGCTTCCTGTGCGCCTTGTGCATGGTCGACCACCTTGAACAGGGTCAGCCCACGCGATTCGATGGCCTGGCGCAGGCGTGCTTCAGTGACATCGAAGCTGTTGGCGCTGTCTGTGGAGAGGTTCATCTGGGGGGCGGGCTGGTCTGTGCCATATGTCTCTGCCACCTTGGCTTCCTCTTCAGGTGCGGAGATACAGGCCCCTGTCAGGGCAAGCGTAAGCGCAGCGAGGGCGAGCGGGTGTTTCATGATTTGCCTTTCCTTCCATGTCCTGCCACATCAACGCGGCAGCTGCTGTCGGGATGCTGCCTTGCGGCATGATTGGCGCTTGAGGCTCCCGATCTAGCAGACACGACAGGGAGACCCAACCATGCCAGTTAGCGGGCAAGTCAGCGGACAGGTCAGCCCCGGATTTGAGCCGGTCCGGGATGTTTTCGAAGAGACATTCGAGGCCGGTGAAGAGCTGGGCGCGGGCTTCTGCGCCATTCTCGACGGCGAGGTCATCATCGACCTCAAGGGCGGTTATGCCGACCGGCAGAAAGAACGGGCCTGGGACGGTGAGACGCTGGTGCCGGTCTATTCGACGACCAAAGGCATTTCCGCACTCGTCATCGCAAGCGTCATCGCCAAGCTCGATGAGGGCTATGAGACGAAAGTGAGCAAGATCTGGCCGGAGTTTGGCGCCGCCGGAAAAGCCGATGTCACGATCGCGCAGGTCCTGTCGCATCAGGCCGGGCTGGTTGGGTTTGCAGAGCCGATTGATCCGGATCTCTGGCTGGACCCACCAGCGCTGGCCGCAGAACTTGCAACGCTAGAACCACTCTGGGAACCGGGAACGGCGCATGGTTATCATCCGTCGACCTGGGGCTATCTTGCCGGAGAAATCGCGAAACGCATTGATGGGCGCAGCCTTGGCACGATCCTGCGCGAAGACATCTGCGTGCCGGCCAGTATTGATTTCCACATTGGCCTGCCCGCCGAAGAACATGATCGGGTCGGTGATATCATGAAACCGCGAGAGATGCCTCGCCTGGGAGATCTCAATGAATTTAACAAGGTCGCCTTCCTGACAAAATGGGCAGCGCCTGGACGTGGAGGGGCGGCGTGGCGCGAAATCGAGATCCCGTCTGCCAATGGCCACGGCACGGCGAAATCAGTCGCGCAATTGTACGGAATCTATGCCAATGACGGGCATCTTGATGGTAAACGCCTGATTCCAGCAGACTCTTTTGCGGCACTGACGAAGCGTCGGGTGATTGGGGAAGACCTGGTCCTGCCATTTGTCACGGAGTTCGCCAGCGGCGTGATGCGTAACAATCTTGGCATTTACGGGCCTAATGGAGAAACGCTTGCCCATTCCGGCTGGGGTGGCTCGCTCGCGCTCGGCGACCCGGACCGGCGGCTGTCGGCGGCCTATGTCATGAACCGCCAGTCCAGCTACCTTCAGGGCGATCCGCGTGCGCGGCGACTGGTCGATGCGCTATATGGTTGCCTGTAGGATATTTTCTGCGCCTTCCCGCACGGGGAGTGGTGTTTTCATGGTGTGACAGTGGTCTCGTGGCGGTATGAGAGCGGTCCAGAATTAGCCGCCCGCGAGGGCTGGCACGGTGTTTGCTCTGTTGTCCTGTGAAGCATGGCTTCATCATCATCAGACCTTCACGCCCCGGCCTCTTTCATGAGCGTCGGGGCTTTTCTCAGGTCTTCAGGTATAGCGCGCCGCGCGCGCCAGACGCCGGGCCTTGCGTTCGCCCATGACACTATCGGTCGTGAACACGATGAGCGCGGTCCAGATCAGGCCGAAGGCAATGGCATCGACAGTTCCGAACGGCTCGCGGAAAAGCAGCACGGCAATCAGGAACTGAATGGTCGGGGTCATGTATTGCATCATCCCGATCGTGGCGAGCTTCAGCCGCTTGGCCGCCAGTGCGAACAGGATGAGCGGCACCGCCGTGATCGGTCCGGCCAGCGGCAACAGCCAGTCAAGCCAGCGGCCATCCCCCACCCAGCCGCCGCCTTCGGTGGTCTGGAACCAGGCCAGCCAGATAAAGGCGACAGGAAAGAGCAGCGCTGTCTCGATACAGAAGCCGATGCGGCTGTCGACGCTGATTTTCTTGCGCACTGCGCCGTAGGTCGCGAAGCTGAAACAGAGCACCAGCGAGACCCAGGGCAGACGGCCAAGTTCCCAGGTCAGTACGCCGACGCCGCTCGCCGCAATCGCGATGGCAACCCATTGGGCGGTGCGCAGTTTCTCGGAAAAGAACACCATGCCGATGAGCACGCTGACCAGCGGGTTGATGAAATAGCCAAGGCTCGCCTCGGTCACGCGCTCGGCGGAGACGGCCCAGATATAGACCAGCCAGTTGATGGCGATGAGCGTTGCGGAAATGGCGAGAAAGCCAAGCCTGCGCCTTGTCAGTGCGCCGCGCAGGTCTTTCCAGCGTGCGGCCGCGGCAATGAACAAAAGCGCTGTCGGCAGGCCCCAGACGATGCGATGAGCGAGCATCTCTTCCGGCGCGATATGATCGAGCAGCCGGAAATAGAGGGGCAACCCGCCCCAGAGGAGGTAGGCACCAAACGCGCTGAAGAGGCCGAAGCGAAGCTCTGAAGACATGGTCTCGCACTTAGGGGGTCACGGGGTGGCGCGCTACCCGAAACTTGCTGCGGCCTGCGTGCAAATGCGCAGGGCCGGCATGAAAAAACGCCGCCCCGGTGTGGAGCGGCGTTTCGTGTTTTAAGTGGTTGAGGCCGATCAGGCTTAGGCGTTCACCGTATCCGGTTTCACGATGCCACGCTTGACCAGTTCCTCGGCAATCTGGATCGCGTTCAGTGCCGCACCCTTGCGCAGATTGTCGGAGACAACCCACATGGCGAGGCCGTGTTCGACGGTCGGGTCGGTGCGTACGCGCGAAACATAGGTGGCCCATTCGCCTGCGGCTTCGACCGGCGTGATGTACTGGTCTTCATCGGGGTTATCGACAACCTGGACACCATCGAAATTGCGCAGGACCTCGCGGGCTTCTTCCGGCGTCATCGCGCCATTGAGCTCGAGATTGACCGTTTCGGAGTGGCTCACGAAAACCGGGACGCGCACGCAGGTCACGGTAAGCTTGATGTCCGGATCGATCATCTTGTGGGTCTCGTTCCACATCTTGGCTTCCTCGTCGGTGAAGCCGTCATCGCGGAAGGAACCGATCATCGGAATCGCGTTGAAGGCGATCTGGCGGGGATATTCCTGCGGTTCCGGTGTATCGTTGACGAAGATGCCCTTGGTCTGGTTCCAGAGCTCATCCATGCCGGATTTGCCCGAGCCGGAGACCGACTGATAGGTCGAGACCACGGCGCGTTTGATGCCGACGGCGTCATGGATGGGTTTCAGCGCCATGACGAGCTGCGCAGTGGAGCAGTTCGGGTTGGCGATGATGTTTTTCTTCCCGTAGTTCAGGACATCAGCGCCATTGACCTCCGGCACGACCAGCGGGACGTCCGGGTCCATGCGCCAGGCCGAGGAGTTGTCGATCACGATGGCGCCGGTCTTGCCGATCTTTTCGGCCCATTCCCTTGACGTGTCGCCGCCTGCCGACATCAGGACGACATCGACCTTCGAGAAGTCGAAATCATCAATCGCGTGGCATTTCAGTGTCGTGTCACCATAGCTCAGCTCGCGGCCCTTGGAACGGCGGGAGGCGACAGCGAAGACTTCGTCTGCCGGAAAATCACGTTCGTCCATGATGTTAAGGAGTTCGCGGCCCACATTGCCTGTGGCGCCAACGACTGCAACTTTGAGTGCCATGTTATCAATTCCTTTTGCGAAGCGTCCCCAATAGCCGAGAACAGGCCGCTCCTCAATTAAAGTCTCTCTGCGCGCAGGGCATAGTCATGTGCGTCGCGCGGCAGGCTCAGCCTTGATTTAGCCTGCATGTAATGCACTCTCCGCGAATGTTGAGTGCAACGCCTGCAAACACTTTCAAATGGAGTCAGCCCTGATCGAAGACGTCATCTCCAAGTACATCAAATGCTACAATGACCGGGATATTGAAGGAATGCTCGATTGCGTCGCGGAAGACGTCGTTTTCGAGAACATTTCAAACTCCGGACAGAGCATGAAATTCGAGGGGCGGGACAAGATGGGCGAAGTCGCCGAGCTGTCGGGGAACGCCTTCTCCTATCGCCGCCAGAAGCTGGTCAGCCTCGTTATCGGGCAGGGCCGGGCGGCCGCCGAGATCGAGTTCGAGGGCAAGGCCGCCGTCGACCTGCCGAACGGCCTGAAGGCGGGCGAGACCATCAAGGTGCGCGGCGCAAGCTTCTTCGAATTCCGTGGCCAGCTGCTAAGCCGGATTGCGGATTATAGCTGAGGGCTTTCCCGCAAGTTCAGAATGCCGGAATCCGGGCAACATGGCCGGTAGGCCCGGCCTTCGACAGCCCCTGTGGCGCTTTCGGGATGGCGGGTCCGTTACAGACAGTCGATGATCGCGTCGGTCATTTCATCGGTCGAGAGGTCGCCGCCGAGATCGCCTGTGCGCGCGCCGGCCTTGAGGGCGTCGGCAACCGCCTTCATCACGCGGTCGGCGGCATCGGGCCGGGCGAGTGACCAGCGCAGCGCCATTTCCAGCGACAGGATGGCCGCGCATGGATTGGCGATACCCTGACCGGCAATGTCGGGCGCTGAGCCGTGCACGGGCTCGAACAGGCCGGGCACGCCTTCAGCGCCGAGGCTGGCAGACGGCAACATGCCGATCGAACCGGTCAGCATGGCCGCTTCGTCGGAGAGCATGTCCCCGAAAAGGTTGCTGGCGAGGATGACATCGAACTGTTTCGGGTTGCGCACCAGCTCCATCGCGCAGGCATCGGCCAGCATGTGGGTCAGCTCGACGCCTGCACCGCCGGCTTCATGGAGGGCAGTGACTTCCTGGCGCCAGAAATGCCCACTTTCCATGACATTCGACTTCTCGACCGAACAGACACGGCCTGAACGCCCGCGGGCGATCTCGAAGGCGACACGGGTGACGCGCTCGATCTCTGGAGCGGTGTAAACTGATGTTTCATAGCCGCGGCGCACGCCGTTTTCATCGGTGTCGATGCCGCGCGGTTCGCCGAAATAGACCCCGGAGGTCAGCTCGCGCACGATCATGAGGTCGAGACCTTCGACACGGTCGCGTTTCAGGCTGGAGGCATCGACAAGCGCTTCGAAACAGTAGGCAGGCCGCAGGTTGGCATAGACATCGAGGCCCTTGCGCAGTTTGAGCAACCCGGCTTCGGGGCGGTTGGCGCGGTCGACATCAGCCCATTTTGGCCCGCCGACAGCCCCGAGGAGGACAGCATCGCAGCCACGTGCGCGCTCCAGCGTCTCATCGCTGAGCGGCGTGCCGTGGGCATCGACGGCGGCACCGCCGACAAGGTCTTCCTCTATGGCCACGTCAGGCGCGACGTGTCTGGCAATGCGCTGGGCGGCAGCGATAACTTCCGGGCCGATGCCATCGCCCGGCAGGAGGAGAAGTGTCTGTGTCATCTTTTCGTGGTTCCGGATCGAGTGGAGTTTTGGGATCAGCCCGGCTGTCGTTCGAGCCAGGGCATTGTGGATACGCGCCCGGCCTCGAATTCTGCAATGGCGCTTTCGCTGGACAGGGTCTCGCCGATGTCGTCGAGGCCTTGCAGGAGGCTCGCCTTGCGCCCGGGCTCGATATCGAAGCTGATCTCCTCGCCATCGGGTGTGATGACGACCTGGCGTTCGAGATCAACAGAAAATTTATGGTTCGCGCCCCCGGCCTGTTCGGCCAGCGCCGCACAGATCTCGTAGGGCAGGGCGATGGGCAGGATGCCGTTCTTGTAGCAGTTATTGTTGAAGATATCGGCAAAGGACGGTGCGATCACGCAGGTGATCCCCTGGTCCAGCAGCGCCCAGGGGGCATGCTCGCGTGACGAGCCGCAGCCGAAATTCTCGCCCGCAATCAGGATGCCGGCCTGTCTGTAGGCGGGCTGGTTGAGCACGAAATCCGGATCGGGGCTGCCATCGGCGCGCGTCTTGAGTTCGTAAAACAGACCCTCTGACAGCCCTTCGCGTTCCGTGGTCTTCAGGAACTGTTTCGGGATGATCATGTCGGTATCGACATTGGCCATCAGCCGGTCATGGTGAATGAGCGGCGCGGCCGTGGTGGAGAGGGTCGTGAAGGCTTTCATGGAGCTTTCCTATCGCGGGGAATGGGAAATGAACAGGGTGGGTACACCAAGCGTGCCGTTGCGGACGGTGAACACCGAGGAACCGGGCTTGCGCCCCTTCCGGATTTCAGAGATGTCGAGCCCGGCTTTGGTCAGGCGGGCATGCGCGGTAGGCAATTCCTCGACGACCCAGGTCAGCCCCCAGATGCGATCTGCGGTGCCAGGATCGTGGGTTTCGCCCAGGCGGTGGATGACCTCGAAGGTGAGCCCGCCTGTGCGGAAGAAGAGGAAGCGTGTGCCCCACTGCTCGGCTGTGCGGTCAAGTCTCAAATCGAGACCGAGGCGTGCGCCATAGAGGCCCAGCGCACGGTCGGGATTGGGCGTGTCGATGACGATATGATCAAGCGCATGAGTCGATCCGGGGGCGCCTGTGGCGGGCATCATGGGCGTTTCTGGCTCGATCAGGAAGGTCTTGATTCCTGCGGTCTCGGCATCCTTGCAGCGGAACCTTTTCCAGCGTCTGATGGCGCCAGAATCAAGATTCGAACTTGCGCCATCTGTAATGGTTTCGGGTATGAGGCCCCTGCGTGTGAGCTTGTGATGGGCTGCCCCTATATCGTCGGTCCGGAAGGCCAGACTGGTCAGGCCGGGGCCGTTTTCGGAGAGGATTTCGCGCAAGCGCGGGGCAACACCATCGTCCCCTTCGGGAGCCATAAGTTCAAGTGCCGTATTCTGCACAGTGAAGAGGGCTGTGGCCGTGCCATCCGTGCTGGCCTGCCAGTCCGGCGCCCGCCCAAGCAGCGTCTGATAGGCAGCGATACCAGACTCGATGTCCGGGCAGACAAGGACGATATGGTCGAGCCCCGTGATCATGAAGTCCCGCTCATGGACCTAGCCAATCACGCCATTGATTGCGGCACGCGCGGCCAGCGCCGGGCTCATCAGGTGGGTGCGTCCGCCACGGCCCTGACGGCCTTCGAAATTACGGTTCGAGGTCGAGGCGCAGCGTTCGCCGGGGGCAAGAATGTCCGGATTCATGCCAAGGCACATGGAGCAGCCAGGTTCGCGCCATTCAAATCCGGCGGCGGTGAAAACCCTGTCGAGCCCTTCCTGTTCGGCTTGGGCGCGTACAAGGCCGGAGCCCGGCACGATCATGGCGCGCACACTGTCTGCCACGTGTGCGCCTTCGACGATCTGTGCCACGGCCCGCAGGTCCTCGATCCGGGAATTGGTGCAGGATCCAATAAACACACGCTGGATGGGCGTGCCGGCAATCGGCGCGCCGGGGGTGAGGTCCATATATTCGAGCGCGCGTTCCGCGGCCGCCTTGTGGACGGGGTCGCGCATCTCCTTCGGATCGGGGATGGTTGCCGAGACAGGGATGGCCTGTTCGGGGCTGGTGCCCCAGGTCACGGTCGGTTCGACATCCTCGCCACGGATTTCAACGATATGATCCCACTCGGCGTCGGCGTCTGAGTGAAGCGTGCGCCAGTAGTTTTCCGCGCGTTCCCAGGCCGCGCCCTTGGGGGCTGCGGGGCGGCCTTTCATGTAGTCGAAGGTCTTTTCGTCAGGTGCGACGAGCCCGGCGCGTGCGCCACCCTCGATGGACAGGTTGCAGAGCGTCATTCGCCCTTCCATGGAGAGCTTCTCGATGGCGGGGCCGCGATACTCCATGACACAGCCCGTGCCGCCGGCTGTGCCGATCACCGAAATCAGGTGCAGGGCGAGATCCTTGGCGGTGACACCGTCACGCAGTTCGCCGCTGACCTCGATGGCCATGTTCTTCGACTTGCGGGTGCGCAGGGTCTGTGTGGCGAGCACATGCTCGACCTCGGACGTGCCGATGCCGTGGGCAATTGCGCCGAACGCGCCATGCGTGGAGGTATGACTATCACCGCAGACAATGGTCATACCCGGCTGGGTGCGCCCCTGTTCCGGGCCGACGACATGGACAATGCCATTATTGATGTTGCCCATCGGGAAGAACTCGATCCCGTGTTCGGCAACGTTGCGCGACAGGGCAGAAAGCTGGTTACGCGCGGCCTCGTCAGTGACGCCCTCAAGCCCGGCAGACTGGTTCTCGGTCGGTGTGTTGTGGTCTGCAACAGCGAGCGTGAGTTCAGGACGGCGTACCTTGCGGTTTTCGCTCTTGAGCCCGGCAAAGGCCTGCGGTGTCGTCACTTCATGGATGAGATGAAGGTCGATATAGAGGAGCGCATCGCCGGTCGACGGGTCGGTCTGAACCGTGTGCGCATCCCAGATCTTGTCGTATAAAGTCTTGCCTGCCATGAGCCTCAATTCCTGTTGCGGCGCAAAACATCATGTCTGCCGCAAATAGGCAAGATATGCCTCGCTCCCCGGCTGCAAGACAAAAGAAAGGGCCGGTGTGCTCCACCGGCCCGTTTCAGAGGTAAAGTCTTGTTGTATCTGGCCTAGTTGCAGGGGCAGCCACTGCCGACATTGAGGACGACCAGGGAGGCGCGGCGCGTCTCGTAACGGGTCGGTGCCTCGACTGTCTCGGTCACGGGCCGGGGCTTGCGGTACTCGACAGGCTGGATGATGCGGCGCGTGACCGGCTGGATCACCTTGCGCTTGGTCACGGCATCGAAATAGGTCTCAGTGACCTCTTCACGATACTTCTCCTCGACCTGCTCGATGTGGTTCACGTGCGTTTCCGGGACCGGCTCGGCTTCAACACGCTTGGGCAGGCGCTCCTGTTCGTAGCGCGTTTCGGCGGTAACACGCTCGGTCTGCGGGCGCAGGACGCGGCGTTCGACCGGCTGCACCGTCGTGCTGACGACCGGCTGGATCACATTGCGTGTGACATGGTCGATATACTCGTCCTGGACTTCCAGCACCGTGCGTTCGGTCACCTTGGGGATGATCTTCTCTGTGACACGCGGCGCAGGCTGCTTGCGGACGTCCAGGGGAAGGCGCTCTTCCTCATAGCGACGGTCTGCCGTGACTGTTTCGGATTGCGGGCGCAGGATGCGACGTTCAATCGGCTGGACGTCGGTCTTCACGACCGGCTGGAAGACATTTTTCTGTGTCACAGCGTCGACATAGGTTTCGGTGACTTCTTCCTTCACCACCTCGTTGACCTCTTCGGTCACAGTTTCCTTGACCGGCGGGACCGGGTCTTTCTCGACAACCAGAGGGGCGCGGCGCGTCTCATAACGGGTTTCGGCTGTCACCGTCTCGGTTACCGGACGCAGGATGCGCCGCTTGACCGGAACAATGGTGGTGCGTTCGATCGGCTGGATGATTTCCCGCTGGGTGACGACATCATAGTAGGACTCGGTGGCTTCCTCGACCTCTTCGACGGTGACATCCTCAACAACCGTTTCCTGTATGGCGGGCACCTTGTCGGCCTCGACCCGCTTGGGCAGGCGATTTTCTTCGTAGCGGACGGGGGCGGTCACGTTCTCGGTCTGCGGGCGGATGATCCGGCGCTCGACCGGCTGGATGATGGTGCGTTCGACCGGCTGGGTGATCTCGCGGCGGGTCACGGCGTCAAAATAGGTTGTGGTTTCCTCAACCTCGGTTTTCTCCGTCACGCGCTCCTCGACATTCTCGCAGCAGAGCTCGGTATCGACGGCCTCTTTGGAGCCACCCATGTAACGGACTTCGCCGGGGCCGTTCGCGCCACTGCGATTGATGATGTCGCGCACCTGCTCATCGGTGAGGACACGGTCATTTGTGGGCGTGCCTTCAGAGCTGTAACGGGTGCCGACAGCCTCATTATCCCAGGTGCCCTTTTCGCCATCGGCGTGGGCGGCGACGGGCAGGACCGCAACGGCGGCGGCGCTTACCCAAAATTTCATGCTCGGTTTCATTCCACCTTCCCCAATCGCGGCCCGGATGTGGACCCGCACAGGATTTCAGTTCGGCCTGACCGGGGAGCCCCCCATGATCCTGACCGCATTTTTCCATTTCGTTGCGTATACGAAACGAGTTTCTCCACAGAAAGGAGATTCCCTTCGCACGCGAGCAAAGCCGCAGCAGACCTGTCCGGATTCGGGAAAACCCTGTCTGCGGCCCTGTTCAGGCAGGTCCTCTGCAAGCGCCGTGCCGTAAAGCCTGAAGCGGGTGCTGGGCATCTGGACACAGGACAAAGAAAAACCCCGTCCGGTGAGGGACGGGGTTTCGGGAAAAACCGGTTATCAGGCGAGACCTATTCTTCGGTCTTGCCTTCTTCCTCGCCTTCGGCGGCTTCTGCTTCGGCAGCAGCCGCAGCGGCTTCAGCTTCCTTGCGCTTGGCTTCCTCACGCTCGGCGCGGTCCTTGGCGGCCTGCTCGCGGCGGGCGGCCTTGCTTTCGACGCGCTGGCGCTTGCGCTCGGTCTTGGAAACGGTGGTTTCCGTCGCTTCCATGCCATGACCGGAGGTCCGCTCTGCGATGCGGGCTGACTTGCCGCGCAGGTTGCGCAGATAATACAGCTTGGCGCGGCGGACATGGCCCTTGCGCTTGACTTCAATGCTCTCGATCATCGGGGAGACGACCGGGAAGACACGCTCGACACCTTCACCGAAGGAAATCTTGCGCACTGTGAAGTTCTCGTTGAGGCCGGCCCCGGCGCGCGCGATGCAGACGCCTTCGAAGCGCTGGACGCGCTCACGGTCGCCTTCGCGGATGCGCACGTTCACGGAGACCGTGTCGCCGGCCGAAAAGTCCGGAATGGTCTTGCCTGAGGTGACGCGTGCCACTTCCTCGGCTTCGAGCTGTTCAATCATGTTCATCGTCCGTCTCCGACGCTCGTAAATCTTGCCCGTTGCGGTAAGCGGCCCATAAATCGGGACGACGGGCTTCTGTCAACAGTTTACTGCGGTTGAGCCGCCATTCACTGATTTTCCCATGATCGCCCGACAGAAGCACATCGGGGGTGGGTTCGTTCTCCCACATGCGCGGCAGGGTATATTGCGGATACTCCAGAAGACCGTGGGAAAAGCTCTCATCCTCTAGCGATGCCCCGTTCCCGGCGACACCTGGCAGCAAACGCACCGTGCTTTCGATCATGGCCTGGGCGGCCGCTTCCCCTCCTGCGAGGACGAAGTCCCCGATAGAGACTTCTATCATGTTGCGTTTGTCGATGACGCGCTGGTCCAGCCCTTCAAAGCGTCCACAGAAGCAGACAAGGCCAGGCCCGGCGGCAAAGTCCTTTGCCATGGCCTGATCGAAGGGGCGGCCGCGCGGGCTGAGATAGACCAGCGGGCGGCCCTTGCGTTCCTGCGCATCCAGCGCGGCCGCGGCCACATCGGGGCGCATGACCAGCCCGGCCCCACCCCCGGCGGGAGTCTCGTCGACCTGCCTGTGCTTGCCCAGCCCGAACTGGCGAAGGTCTGTCACGTCGAGTGACCAGATCCCGTCCTTGCGGGCACGCCCCAGTATTGAGACGTCCAGAAGGCCCGGAAACGCTTCGGGAAACAGGGTGATGATCGAGACGTCGAAGGCCATGACAGGGTCCCGGCGGGCCGATGAAGGACGGAAACTAGTCCTTCATCATGCCGGCCGCCTTCAACGTCTTGCCTGCCCGCAGCACGCGCGCAAGCATGTCTTCGGTCGAGCGGTCGCCGCCATTGGAGTCGGGGTGGAAGCGGCGCACATACTCGCCGTAGCGGTTGCGGACTTCGGCGGCGCTGGCACCTGGCTCGAGGTCCAGCTCGGAAAGGGCGCGGGCGGTGACGCCAGCCGACTGTTGTTCGGTCCGGCGGGCCTTGCGAGCTTCGGCGTTCTCCTCGAAGAACTCCTTGCCCCGCCAGTGACGTGGATCGTGGGCGGCAGCTGCCTTGCCCTTGCCCATCGGGCCTGTGCCGAACTTCCAGGTCTTGTTGAACCCGTACTTGGCCATTTCGTTGAACTCGGCCAGCTCGGCTTCGGACATGCCGGCGAAATAATCGTAATTGCGGTTATACTCACCAGCATGTTTCTGGCAGAACCAGTAGACGCCTTCGAGGCCACGGGGCTTGGGCGAGGGGTGTTGCCCGGCCATGTCGCAGCCATCGCGGTGGCATTCGCGGGTTTCCGCCGCCTTCTGCCGCTCTTTCTCGGTCTTCGGGGGCTTCACCCTTATGTCGGTGAATTTTACGCGGTATGAGAATGCATCAGTCATCGGGCACGGAACATAAGGGTTTCAGGTTAAAGAGGCTAGAATTGACAAACAGATCAGAACGGATTCGTTCGAAATTGACGCAGGTTTTTGCACCCGAGGCACTGGAGGTTGTCGATGACAGCGCCCGTCATGCGGGGCATGCCGGAGCATCGCCGGAAGGTGAAACGCACTTCAATGTAAAGATCATCTCATCGCAGTTCGAAGGAATGAATCGCGTCGCCATGCAACGTGCGGTGAATGATGCGCTGAAGGAAGAGTTCGATTCCGGCCTCCATGCGCTCTCAATCCGGGCGAAAGCGCCTGTTGGCTAAGGCGGATTTACCGGAACGCTCGCAATTAATGCCTCTGGGGCGAAAAACCATTAAGACCTGCGGCATAAGCCCTTCCTGAAGTGGGGAGGGCAGGTGTGATGTTCCTGAAGGCGGTTCCGAATCCGCACGCGGCAGGCCGCCTTGCGCGTGTCGTGCATTACCGGCAGGGTGAGGACCGCGTGTTTGCCATTGATGCCGAGGCGCTGCATCGCAATCCGGGCCTGCTGAACATTTTTGACCGGCGAAACGAGATCCGCCTGCGCGTGCTCGACTTTACCGCCTACTGTATTCTTCTCCTGTCTGTGATTGCCTCTGTGGCGCTCACCTGGTGGCTGTTCGTTCCCGGATTTGCGGCCTCCGTGCTGATGATTGCAACGAACCGGAAGCTTGCCGGGCATGTCGCAATGCGTGCGGCGCGTAAATCGAGCGAGGCGTTCCTCTATCTACACTCTGCGGGCGTGCTCTGGCTGATCCAGCGCTAAGGGGCGCTACTTCTCGGTAAACAGGCCCGGCTGGCTCTTTATGTCCGGCGCTTGCAGGCCCATGCGTTCATAGGCGAGCGGGGCGGCGATGCGGCCGCGCGGCGTACGGGCGACATAGCCTTTCTGCATGAGGAAGGGCTCGATCACGTCTTCCACCGCATCGCGGGCTTCGGAAAGCGCGGCTGCCAGCGTGTCGGCGCCGACAGGCCCGCCCGCATATGTCTTCACCAGTGCGGCCAGATAGCGCCGGTCGAGCGCGTCGAGCCCATCCTCGTCAATCTCGAGACGTGAGAGCGCGCGGTTTGCAGCCGCCTTGTCGATCTTCGCGCCTTCGGCTTCGGCAAAGTCGCGCACACGGCGAAGCAGGCGAAGCGCGATGCGCGGGGTGCCGCGCGCCCGGCTGGCGACCTCTATGGCGCCGTCTTCTGTGAGGTCCGCCCCCAGCTTGCGGCCTGCGGCCATGATGATGCGGGCAAGTTCTTTCGGCTCGTAGAAATCAAGCCGCAACGGAATGCCGAACCGGTCACGCAAGGGATTGGCCAGCAAGCCGGCACGTGTGGTCGCGCCAACAAGCGTGAACGGCGCGAGATCGAGCCGGACCGAGCGGGCCGAAGGGCCTTCGCCGATCACGATGTCGAGGGCATAGTCTTCCATGGCCGGATACAGGATTTCCTCGACCGCCGGGGGCAGGCGGTGGATCTCGTCTATGAAGAGAACGTCGTTTTCTTCCAGATTGGTGAGAATGGCGGCAAGATCGCCCGCCTTGGCGATGACCGGGCCGGAGGTGGCGCGAAAGCCTGCGCCGAGTTCTTTCGAGACTATCTGGGCGAGCGTGGTCTTGCCAAGACCTGGCGGGCCGAACAGCAAAATATGGTCAAGCGCTTCGCCGCGCTTGCGGGCCGCCTCGACATAGACTTTCAGGTTCGCTTTCAGCGCATCCTGGCCGACATAGTCGTCAAAGCTCTGCGGGCGCAACGCCCGGTCGAGCGCTTCGCCGGACTGGCGTTCGGGGTCGGTGAGGCTGCCTTCACGGCTCACGAAGCAAGCTCCTTGAGGCTGGCGCGGATGAGGGCGTTGGTGTCGGCGTCAGGGATGTTGCGAATGGCGGTCGCGACGGCGCGTGCGGCGTCGGACTGGGTATAGCCAAGGTTAACGAGGGCGGAGATCGCCTCGGTGCGGGCCCCGCTGGCAGGGGCGGTGTCAGGGTTAATGGCGACGTCGCCTGCATGTGCCCGCAGCGCCCCGAACCGGCCCATGGGCGGGGGTTTGCCGGACAGCTCGCCGATAATGCGTTCGGCGAATTTCTTGCCGACGCCCTTGGCGCGTGTGATCGCGGCGGCGTCACCCAGCGCCAGTGCGTCCATCAGCTCTGCGGGCGAGAGCGCATCCATGATGGCCATGGCGGACTTGCCCGCCACGCCGGGGACATCCTGAAGGCGGACAAACCAGGCGCGCGCCTCGTCGCTCTCGAAGGCAAACAGCGTGATGGAGTTTTCGGTGACGCGCGTCTCTATGTGCAGCTCGGCCTCCTTGCCGGGCTGGAGTTTGCCAAGCAGACGCCCGCCCGCCAGGGCGACATACCCAACGCCATTCACGTCGATCATAACACTGTCTGTGCCGACCGTGGCGATCTCGCCGCGCAGACGTCCGATAATCATGCCGCACCTCTGGTCTTCGTGGTGACATGATGGGCCGTGCAGATGGCGCAGGCCAGCGCGTCAGCAGCATCCGAGGCCAGCTTGCCCGCCTGTGGCAGAAGCCGGGCGACCATGAAGGCAACCTGCGCCTTGTCGGCCCCGCCTGTGCCGACGACGGCGAGCTTTATCGTTCGCGGGGAATACTCGTGGGCAACAAGCCCGGCGCCGTGCAAGGCGGCCATGGCCGCGCCGCGGGCCTGTCCGAGTTTCAGCGCGGAGCGGGGGTTGGCATTGACGAGGGTTTCCTCGATCCCGGCGGCGTGCGGGCGGTATTCCGCGCAGAGGGCTGTGATCTCGCTATGGATTCCACCGAGCCGGGCCGACAGGGAGAGGGCCGGGTCGATGCGGATGACGCCATTGGCGATATGCGTAAGCCGGGAGCCGGCCTGCTCGATCACGCCCCAGCCGGTGTGGCGCAGGCCCGGGTCGATGCCGAGAATTCTGATGGCGTCTGACATGCGCGAAAACAAACCCGGTTGTCGTTAACACCAGACAAATTTTCCGCATTTGTTCCCATTGGCAAGGGGTGAGGATCACACCGAGAGGAATTCGACGGCAGTGCCGGGGGCAAAGATGGCAGCGGTCAGCCTGCCGCCATAGACCGCGCCTGTATCGAGGTTGAAGCGCTGAGGCGGTCTGCCATCGGTTTCGGGCTGGAAATCATGTGTCGGGGTGTGGCCATGCACAACCGACCAGCCTTCAAGTGAGCTTCCTTCCCACTGGCGGGTATCGAAGAAGCGTCTCGCGCGTGTCCAGAGCCGGATTTCGTTGCTGCAATAGGGGAAAAGGTTCGGGTCGAGCCCGGCATGGACGAAGGCCATGCGGCGGTCTTCCTCAAGGTGCAGCCCTGGCAGGGCATTGAGCCAAGCGATGTGTTCTGCCGAGGGCTCTTCCAGCCCGCGTTTCGCATAGCTTTCAAGCGTCGCATCCCCGCCATTCATCAGCCATTGGAGACGGAAGCGGTCAGGGTCGTCATAGGCGTCGATCATCATCTGCTCATGATTGCCGCGCAGATTCACGACCCGGATATCCTCACGTGTTTCAAGGCGCATGACCGTCTCGATCACGCCGCAGCTGTCCGGCCCGCGATCGACATAGTCGCCGAGATGGACAAGCAGCATCTGGCAGCCATCCGAATGAGCTTCGTGATGGGCAAACAGCCGCGCATGCAGCTTGTGCAGCATGTCCGCCTCGCCGTGGACGTCGCCGATGGCGTATATGACGGGCTCGTTCATCACGTCTCCTTGCCTGAATAGATGTGTCGCCATCTATAAGGACGCAAGACAGGCAGTGTTCCGGCAACTGCCAGGAAACTAGCGATTGCAGCCCACAACAAAGGCTCGGTAGGATATTTCCCAGTTTGAGCGGAGCGAAGACATGACAGCATGGATGAATGCGGGCAAGACCGCCGTCATCACAGGTGGCGCGAGCGGAATAGGGTTAGCCGCAGCGAAGCGGTATCTTGCGGCGGGAATGAACGTCGTCATAGCCGACCGCGACGATGCGGCGCTGAGCGATGCAATGGGTCACCTTTCAGCCGATAAGAATGCCGGGGAGCGCCTGTTCGCGGTCACTTGCGACGTGGCGGAGCCAGAGGAGCTTGAGCGCCTTCGTGACAAAACACATGAGCGGTTTGGCCACGTTC
The DNA here is from genome assembly GCF_029936995.1 of Henriciella sp. Lineage (GTDB taxonomy): Bacteria > Pseudomonadota > Alphaproteobacteria > Caulobacterales > Hyphomonadaceae > Henriciella. The sequence continues at coordinate 165,449 of NZ_JAPYRE010000002.1, read as the reverse complement.
ACTGCCTGATGAACAATGCGGGTGTCGTCAACAGGGGCGCCTTGCCGTGGGAAAAGACCGACGAGATGAAAACCCTGATCGGCATAAATCTCTGGGGGGTTGTTCATGGCTGTCAGGCGTTCATTCCGTCCATGCTTGCCCACGGTGAGGCCGGTGCGGTGATCTGCACAGGGTCGAAACAGGGGATCACGCGCCCGCCGGGCAATATCGCCTATAATATGTCAAAAGCCGGGGTGCTCGCCTATACGGAAGCTCTGGCACACAGTTTCCGCAATCTGGACTCCTGCCGCCTGAGCGCGCATCTGCTGGTGCCGGGTTTTGTCTATACAGGTATGATACAGAGCTTCATTGCGCAGAAGCCGCCCGGTGCGGCGACGGCCGAGGAGACGGTTGATTACATGCTGGAGGCACTGGCGCGCGGCGATTTCTACATCCTTTGCCCTGATAATGAGACGAACCGGGAGATGGATGAAAAACGGGTTCAGTGGACGGCGGATGATATGATCCAGAACCGCCCGGCGCTTTCCAGGTGGCACCCGGACTTCGCCGACAGCTTTGAAGCGTTCATGAAATCGGGCCCCAGCAAAAGCGGGGACTAGTCATGCAGGCCGACAAGAGCAGGCGTGCCTGTAAAATCATGAAAAACTGGAGCGGGCGATGAGATTCGAACTCACGACCCCAACCTTGGCAAGGTTGTGCTCTACCCCTGAGCTACGCCCGCATCCGATGGGGTACCCGGTGAGCAAATGCCCTCCGGCGAGACCGCGGCTTTAAGCGCAAAACGAAGGCGCTTGCAAGGGGGTTTCGCACCGGGGAGGTGTAATTCGGCTTCACACATCCTTCGGGGGCTTGAGGCGGCGCTTGGTCTGGTGGGCGTCGGCCTTGTCGCCCGTGACCTTCTGGCCTTTCATGTAGTGGCGCTGCCAGCCGGCTTTCACGGTCTCTGAGTCCATCGCCTTGAGCTTCTCGTTGAAGCTGCCGCGGCTTTCGTGCCAGGCGCGGTAATCATGCTCGAGCTCGGGATTGGTCGAGAGCAGCTTGCGTTCCGGCTGGATCTCCTCGGTCTTGCCATGCTCGAACGGCATGACGAAGCAGAAGGGCTCGCCCTTCTTAAAGACGACCTCGCCGGGCCGGGTCATCTGCCAGTTCATGGTGAAGGGGAAGGGCAGCCAGTCTGTCTCGACGAGGCCGGTGAGCGGGGCGATCCCGTCCTTGAAATAGTTCGGCGGGCCGGACGTCCAGACGCCCCAGCCGGGTGGCGTGCGGAACAGGTGGCCAGTGTGGAAGGTGACGATGCCGCGCCGGAAATGGCTGTCGGCGAAGGAGGGCAGGGCGGCCTGGGTTTCCTTGCGGGTGAAGAGCTTCACATTGTGCTCCATCGGCCCGCCGTCCCAGATAATCTTCACGTCCATCGGGCAGAGGATTTCCCAGCCGGTGGAGTTGGCCATGGTCAGCGGCAGGCAGCGATAGGGGTGGCGGTCCGGGAAGGCGTCCATCCATTCACGTTGCGAGCGGCCCGGCACGATCTCGGGGGCGGTGTTGTAGATCTTGTAGCATTCAAGCTGCATTTCTCTCGGTCCCTGCTTGACGGTTGGCCTCTGATTGCCTGAAAGAGCGCCATGCCTGCAAGCCCTGATGACCTTTTCGCCTTTCTCGATACCCACGGCCTCGCCCACGAAACGCGCTGGCACGAGGCGACCTTCACCGTGGAAGAAGGCCGTGAGCTGAAGGCCGAGATGCCGGGCGGGCACACCAAGAACCTGTTCATGAAGGACAAGGACGGCACGATTGTGCTGATCTCCGCCCATGCCGAGAGCGAGCTGAAGCTCAACCAGCTGCACAAGCTGATCGGGACGCGGCGGCTGTCATTTGCCAGCGCAGAGCTGATGGAGGAATGCCTCGGTGTGACGCCGGGCTCGGTGACAGGCTTTGCGCTGATGAACGATACGGAAGGCCGCGTGCGGTTCATCGCCGATGCTGCGCTCATGGCGCATGAGACGCTTAACTTCCACCCGCTCATCAATACTGGCACCACGGCCATTTCGCGGGAGGATTTCCGGAAATTCGTGGAGCTGACCGGCCACAAGCTCACAGAGATCGATTTCTCGACGCTGGTTTCGTGACCGGCAAGTGAACTCTACGGGCGGTTACGGATTGTAAGACAGGGCGGGAATGCCCAGATTGCCGCGAGATAATCAGAAGGCGCAAGACATGAGCGATATTACCCTCGGCACGCCCGGTGGCCCCGGTGGCGGCGACAATATCAAGGACAGTACCGACCAGACCTTCATGGCGGACGTTGTGGAGGCCTCCAACCAGCAGCCCGTTCTTGTTGATTTCTGGGCACCGTGGTGCGGGCCGTGCAAGTCCCTCGGGCCACTGCTGGAAAAGGTCGTCAACGAGCAGCAGGGCAAGGTCAAGCTGGTCAAGATCAACATCGACGAGAATCCCGGGATCGCCGGCCAGCTTGGCGTGCGCTCCATCCCGGCCGTTTTCGCCTTTGACAAGGGCCGCCCGGCCGATGCTTTCCAGGGTGCGCTGCCGGAAGGCCAGATCAGGGAGTTCATATCGAAGCTCCTTAGCGGCACCGATCAGGGCCAGCAGATCCAGGAAGCTGTCGAGAGAGCGGGCGACCTGTTCAAGGCAGGAGACATCGCGCAGGCCGCACAGCTTTATGGCGCTGTCGTCGAGGCCGATCCGGAGAATATCGAGGCGATTGCCGGGCTGGCGCGGTGTTATGTGTCGAATGGAGACTCGGAAAAGGCGTCCCAGATTCTCGACATGGCCGGGCCGGACAAGCAGTCAGACCCCGCCATTGAACGTGTCCGCAAGGCGATTGATCTGATGGCGGATGCTCCGGCCGATGATGAGCTTGCAGCGCTGAATGACCGGGTCTCGAACGATCCCGGTAATCACGCGCAACGCTTTGAGCTGGCCGAGGCACTGATGGCGCGCGGCGACAACAAGGGTGCTGCTGACCACCTGCTGAAAATCCTCTCCGATGACCTCGGCTGGGAAGACGGCAAGGCGAAGGCAAAGCTGCTCGAACTCTTCGAGGCCGCGGGCGAAAAGGACCCGGCCACGATCGAGGGCCGGCGCCGCCTTTCCTCACTCATGTTCGCCTGACCCCTCGACAAGGCGCGGCTGAGTGCCATGTAGGATAGAAGGGCGGACAGGAGCCGTAATCCGATGACCAGACATGGCTACAGGAAAGTATCCGATCTTCCGGACGCGATGGCCGTTTTTCCGCTTGCGGGAGCGGTCCTGTTTCCGCGCTGGTCCCTGCCGCTGAACATCTTTGAGCCGCGCTATCTCAACATGATTGATGATGCGATGGCCGGGAACCGGGTCATCGGCATGATCCAGACAACGGGAGGCAGCAAGCAGGCGCCGCACCTGGCTCGTGTCGGCTGTGCCGGGCGCGTCACTTCCTATTCTGAAACCGAGGATGGGCGCTATCTCATCAACCTGACCGGCATCTGCCGTTTCGCGCTGGATGAAGAGCTCGATGTTGCGACGCCTTACCGGCAGGTCCAGCCGGACTGGAACGGATTTGCAGATGATCTGGAAGAGCCCGAGACACATGGCTTGCCAGAGCGGAACCATCTGGCGGATGCGCTCAAGAAGTATGTCGCCCACAACCAGATGGAAGTGGACTGGGATGCGCTTGAAACCGCGCCAATGGAAACACTGGTGAACGCCCTGTCGGCGGGATGTCCTTTCTCCTCCATGGAAAAACAGGCCCTGCTGGAAGCGCCCGATCTCCGCGCCCGTTGCGATACGCTCATCGCGCTGCTTGACATGGACATATCCGGCGACGATTCCTCCACGCTGCAATGACAGACATACACGACACCCCTGGCGAAGTTAGGCCGAAGACGGATCCGCGGCTGCTTGAGCTGCTGATCTGCCCGGTGACACGCACACCGCTGAAATATGACCGCGCCCGCCAGGAGCTTGTTTCGCAGAAGGCACGGCTGGCCTATCCGATCCGCGACGGCTTGCCGATCATGCTGGAAAGCGAAGCGCGTCCGATCGACGGAGACAGCCCGGAATGACCGTGATGCCCTGGCCGACAGAGTTACGCTTTCGCCGCGCCGCGGGCGTGTTGCGTGTGAGCTTCGAAGACGAGACGAGCTTCGACATACCCTATAAGCGCCTGCGCGAGGAAAGCCCGTCGGCTGAAGTCCGCGGGCACGGGGCTGGGCCACGCCCGCCGCAGCCGCCTGTGCCGGATGATATCAGCGTCGAGAAAGCCGACCCGGTAGGACGGTATGCTGTACGGATTTACTTCTCGGACGGCCATTCCAGCGGGCTTTATACCTGGAAATTGCTGCGCGAGCTGGGCGAAGGGGCGGCAGGCTGATCAGCCGCGTGGTTGCATCAGGCTGGGCAGGCCATCCGATGAGGCGCTTGCAATCCCTGCCAGACGCTTGCGGACCGGGGCGATCCGGTCGGCAGCGACAAGCCCCAGACTGCGTAGCGGCTTTGTAAGCAGACTGTCATTTGAAAACAGCCGGTCGATGGCATCAAGCGTCAGCGCGGCGGAGTTGGCGGAGAAGCGGCGCGAAGCCTGATAGGTTTCCAGGGTCTGCACAGATCCGATGTCGAGCCCTGTACGGTCTGCCTCGATGATGGCGTCATAAAGGGCGGCAACATCGCGGAAGCCCTGGTTGAGCCCTTGCCCGGCCAGGGGATTGACGCGGCGCACGGCATCCCCGACGAGCGCCACGCGGCGCGAGACCATGGTTTCGGCGACCTGAAGGATGAGCGGATAGGAGCCCATCGGCCCGTCAATTTTCATCTCACCGGCAAAGTCAGCAAAATGGTGATTGAGTTCTGCTTCCACCTCTTCAGGGGCAAGTTTCGCCAGCGCCTCGGCGGCGCCGCGCTTCATATACCAGGCGAGATTGGCCCGGTCGCCGCGCAGGGGCAGGGTCGCGAACGGACCCTGTGGTGTGAAAAGCTGGCGGGCGATACCTTCATGCGGGCGTGACAGGGCGACATTGGCGGCGAAGACCGATTTTCCATAGTCGCGCCCCTCTGTGGGAATGCCGGCGGTATGCCGTACGGGGGATCTGACGCCGTCCGCGCCAATCAGAAGCCGCGTTTCCAGCGTCTTCCCGCTTTCCAGTTCTACCGTGACGCCGCCGGCGTGGGCCTGATAGCCGGCAAATTTCTCCGGGGCGAGCAGGGTCAGGCCCGTCTCGGCCTGCATGGCGCTATCGAGGGCTGCCTGTAATTCAGGCGCTTCAATCATGTGGCCGAGGGTTTCGCCTTCCGCGCGTTCAGGCAGGTCTTCATCGGCAAACAGGATGCCCGGTGCGCCAAACCAGTGCGTGCCGCCATCAACGGCTTCAAGCCCGTGCAGCGGCTGTGTCCGGCCATCGAGAGGCGCAGCGATGCCGATGGCGTCGAGCAGGCGCCAGCTGCCTGTCACCACGGCGAAATTGCGCATGTCGCGCGGGGGTTCGGCTTTCGGGTCGCGGGCATCGACGAGGGTGGTCTCGAACCCGGCCTGTGCGAGCGCCAGTGCCAGGGCGGCCCCGGTCGGGCCAGCACCGATAATGACGATTTCGCTCGAGGTCTTGCTCATGTCTGGCGTTTTAGGCGCGGGAATGAATCCGGTCCAGCATTGACGCCAAAACGGGCGTTTGGGTCGCAGGCTGCACGTTTTTTGATCATTACGGCTGAGACAGTTTCGTGTGCGGGGGAAGAGTCTGGATGCTCCCTGTGCAGGTCCGCTTAGCTATGTCCGTCATACCAACCAATTGGGAGAAGGGCATGAGTAGTTTGGTTAGAGGCACGATGCGGGGACTGGCGTTAGCGCCGCTCGCAGCCTTAGGGGCACTGGGCGCGTCCGCGCAGGACGCCTCACAAGTCAGCGCATATGTGGACAATAGCTATCTGTTCCTGATCGGCGGCCTGATCGTCATGTTCATGGCGGCCGGCTTCTGTATGCTGGAAGCCGGGCTCGTCCGGAAGAAAAATGCGGCGATGCAGTCCATGAAGAACGTGGCGCTGTTCTCTGTCGCGGGCCTCATGTTCTGGCTGGTCGGATACAACATGGCCTATCCGGGCTCGACCTTCCTGTCGGGCTGGTTCGGCATCCCGGCCTTCATCTGGTCACCGTCTGACAGCCTGGACACAGGCTATGCAAGTGCGTCCGACTGGTTCTTCCAGATGGTGTTCGTGGCAACCGCGGCCTCAATCGTCTCCGGCACAGTGGCCGAGCGCGTGAAGCTCTGGCCGTTCCTGATCTTCACCGCCGTGCTGACGGCCTTCATCTATCCGATCGTGGCCTCCTGGGAATGGGGCGGCGGTGCGCTGGATACGCATTTCGGCTTCTCCGACTTTGCCGGCTCGACGCTGGTTCACTCAACGGGTGGCTGGGCTGCTCTCGTCGGTGCGATCATCATCGGGCCACGGGCGGGCAAGTTTGTTGGCGGACAGGTTCATCCGATGCCGGGCTCCAACATTCCGCTGGCCGCACTCGGGACGTTCATCCTGTGGTTCGGCTGGTTCGGCTTCAACGGCGCCTCGCAACTGGCCGCAGGCACGTTCGACGACATCAATGCCGTCGCGCAGATCTTCGCCAACACCAACATGGCCGCCTGTGGCGGTGTGCTGGCCGCGATGATCCTCACCGCCGTGCTCTACAAGGGCAAGGTCGACGCCACGATGGCCTTCAACGGCGCGATTGGCGGGCTTGTCTCGATCACGGCCGAGCCGCTGGCCCCGTCCATGGGCCTGTCGGTCCTGATCGGTGCGATCGGTGGCATCCTCGTCGTGGTTACGGTTCCGCTGCTCGACAAGCTCAAGATTGACGATGTTGTCGGTGCCATTCCGGCGCACCTCGTCTGCGGCATCTGGGGTACGATGATCGTTCCGCTGTCGAATGGCGATGCAAGCTTCTTCGGCCAGCTTGTCGGCGTCATCGCAACGGGTGTGTTCGTCTCGATCGCTTCCGCCATCATCTGGATGATCCTCAAGGTCACCATGGGTGTGCGTCCGAGCGATGAGGAAGAGCTCGCAGGGATGGACAAGACCGAGGTCGGTCTCGAGGCCTATCCAGAATTCGGATAAGCCCCCCACAAGTTCGCTTCTCCTGCATGGGAAGCGTTTCCTCCCGGACTTCCCCGGCCAGGCAACTGGCCGGGGATTTTTTGTCAGTTGCCTGCCAGCCCCACATGGCCAGCGTTTGCGCCGTGTTAAGGCTATTCGGTCAATTTACCGGAAAACCAACTTCTGATGGTGAACGGTAGAATGGCCAATTCAATCGCTGAGACACAAAATGTGCGTGAGGCATCCGACCCGGTCTGGCGTATCCTGACGGGCACGGCAGCCTTTGCAATTGGTGTCTTCCTCTGTGGCAGTGCAGGAACCTATGAATCGACAGACCCAAGCTGGAACGCGGCAACGGGCATGGCGGTGCAGAACCTGTTTGGTGGCACGGGCGCCATCGTGGCGGACCTTGCCCTGCAGAGCTTTGGTTTCGCAGCATGGATGGCAGGGCTTTCACTGATGGTCGGCGGCGCGATGCGTGCGGTGCTGATCGGCAAGCCACGTCTGCGCCGCTGGGCCTATGGCGCCCTGTTCATTCCGGTACTCGCCGGAGCGCTGGCGGCGTTTCCGGTCCCGGCAGCGTGGCCGCTATGGGCCGGGCTTGGCGGTGTCGCCGGGGACTGGATTCACGGCCTGGTATCAATTCCGTTCAAGGCGTTATTGCTGCCTTTCCCCGGTCTTTTTGCGGGCCTTTGCCTCGGTGCGGTGGCAGTTTGCCTGGCCTTCAGCGCGATGGGCTTTCATCGCGGCGATGCACACATGCTCCAGACGGCGGCAGCAAGTTCGGGCGCGCGCATGGCACGCAGTGCCGGCGGGATTGGCGGAAGGCTGTCAGCCCTGTTCCGCCGCAAGCCTGTAGGCGGCCACGATGAAGACATGCCGGACATTCAGCAAAAGGCGCTGCCTGACACCCGCAAGAAGATTATCGACGATGTCCAGGACGAAGACACCGGAGAGGATGACGAGGCGGACTTTCCCGGGCCTGTCACCAAGCCGCGCCTTGCCGCAGCGAACAGGCCCGAGCCGCAGACTGATGCCCCGCCGATCCGCAAGAAATCGCGCAAGGGTGCCCGCATCCTCCCTTCGATCGACCTTCTTCAGAATCCGCCGGAACGTCGCGCCGGTGTGGATGAAGACAGTCTGCTGGCCAAGGCCAACCGGCTGGCCGAGGTATTGCGGGAATTCGGTGTGCGTGGCCGTATCAAGGAAGTGCGTCCCGGCCCGGTGGTTACACTGTTCGAGCTTGAACCCGCCGCGGGCGTGAAATCCGCACGCGTGATCTCGCTTGCCGATGACATTGCCCGCTCCATGAGCGCAGTCTCGGCACGCGTTGCCGTCATTCCGGGCAAGAATGCGATCGGTATCGAGCTGCCGAACGATGAGCGTGAGACGGTCTATTTCCGCTCGCTACTTTCATCGAGCGCCTATACCGGCACGAAAGCATCGCTCCCCATGGCGCTGGGCGAGGATATTGGTGGCACGCCGACCGTGGTCGATCTCGCCAAGATGCCTCACCTGCTGATCGCGGGCACGACGGGTTCGGGTAAGTCTGTCGGCGTCAACGCCATGATCCTGTCGCTGATCTACCGGCTGCCGCCGGAGCAGTGCCGTTTCATCATGATCGATCCGAAAATGCTGGAGCTTTCGATCTATGAGGGCATCCCGCACCTGCTGGCCCCGGTCGTCACCGATCCGAAAAAGGCGGTGAATGCACTGCAATGGACCGTGCGCGAGATGGAAAGCCGCTATGAGCTCATGTCCAAGGCGGGTGTGCGCAACCTGGCTGGCTTTAATGAGAAGGCAGAGCGCTACCGTGAAAAGGGCGACCAGCTGACCCGCAAGGTGCAGACCGGCTATGACGAGCGCGGCAAGCCGATGCACGAAACGGAAATCCTGCCCATCGACCATATCCCGAACATTGTTGTCGTGATCGACGAGATGGCGGATCTGATGATGGTTGCGGGCAAGGAGATCGAGGGCTGTATCCAGCGCCTGGCGCAGATGGCGCGGGCCGCCGGCATTCACCTGATTACAGCAACACAGCGCCCGTCTGTCGATGTCATCACCGGCACAATCAAGGCGAACTTCCCGACGCGGATTTCCTACAGTGTGACAACCAAGATCGACTCCCGCACCATTCTTGGCGAGCAGGGGGCTGAACAGCTGCTTGGCATGGGTGACCTGCTCTACCAGCCCGCCGGGGTGCGGACAAAGCGCCTGCACGGGCCTTTTGTGTCGGATGAGGAGGTTGAAGGCGTTGTTTCCTGGCTCAAGGAGCAGGGCGAGCCGGACTATAATGAGGACATCCTGGAAGAACCCGACGAGGGCGGCACGGGAAGTGCCGTGATGGATGCAATGCTCGGTGTGTCTACCGGCGATGCCGAGGACGACCTCTACGCCCAGGCCATGACCATCGTCCTGCGGGACAAGCGGGCATCGACCTCGTATCTCCAGCGCCGTCTCAAGGTTGGCTACAACAAGGCGGCGACCCTGATCGAGCGGCTTGAGGAGGAAGGCGTGATCTCTGCGCCCAACCATGCCGGAAAACGCGAGATCCTTGCCCGCGATACGCCGGGCGAATAACCGCTTGCTGACAGGTCCTGTCAGCTGGCATTCATCTCCGTGCGCAAAGGCTGCGAGGCTGAATGGAAGGCAACGAAACACGGCAGAAATACCTTTTTTCAGCCCTGTTTTTACTGGGTTAAGCCGCTTATTTGAGTAGGCCAACCTAAGGAGCACGACATGACAAGCATGCTGCACCCCCTTGCCGCTGTTCTGATGATGGGCAGCACCCCTCTCGCCTTCGAGGTGGACCCGGCCTTCATGATGCCGGCTGCCGCTCCGGCGCCCATGATCCATATGGCACAGGCGACCGGCCCCCAGACGCCGGCGGTCGAACCACCGCCTGCCGAGGTTGAAGCCGATGTGGAGGCGACTTCGCCTTCCGGGCCTGCTTCCGCTCAGGGTGAGCTCTCTGAGGCCGAGCGTAAGGCGATCCTGAAGAATGCGGCTGAAAAGCTTTCTGACGTGAAGACTGCCAGGGGCCGTTTCACACAGGTTGCGGCCGATGGAAATGTCACGCGCGGTGACTTTGCGCTTCGCCGTCCAGGCCGGATGCGGTTCGAATATGATGACCCGACGCCCATCCTGATCGTTGCCAACGGAACAACGGTGGCCATGGAGGATAGCGAGCTGGAAACCGTCGACCGCGTTCCGCTGGCCTCGACCCCGCTTGGCCTGATCCTTGACGAGGAGCTGGACTACGAGACCGATGCGCGCGTGCTGGATGTGCAACGCGGCAATCAGGAAGTCTCCATCACGGTTGAGGACCGCGCCGGAGAATCGGAAGGCCGCCTGACCCTGTTTTTCGACCGTGAGAGTTATGACCTGAAGAGCTGGCGGGCCGTTGATGCCAACCGCCAGACGACGCTGGTTTCCCTGGAGGACGTGGAAAAGAACGTTTCCATCGACCCCCGTGAGTTCATCCTGGAAGATCCCGCGGATGAGGAAGAAGACGAGCGCTAGAACGCAAGGGCGCACATGCCCAACACAAAAGAAAAGCCCCGAGGCAGCTGGCCGCGGGGCTTTTTTTGTTCGGGAGTTCGGACTGGTCAGCCTGGCTCGGCTTCGTCGCCCCAGAGTTCTTCGAGGCGGGCATCGCGTCCGCAGCCATTCCGATAGAATTTGTATTTGACCGAGTGGGTCTTGTAATAATTCTGGTGAAAGTCTTCAGCAGGCCAGAATTTTTCCGCTTCAAGGACCTTGGTCACGACCGGGCCTGGGAGGGTGCCGGAGCTTTCGATCTCCTCGATCTCGTCATTGACGATGCCGCGCTCGTCAGAGCCGTCCACGAAAACCGCTGTGCGGTAGCTTGAGCCCTTGTCACAGAACTGGCCATCCGGATCGGTCGGATCGACGGTGCGGAAATAATACTCCACGAGCTCGTCATAACTGACGGTCTGCGGATCGTAGCTGACCTTCACCGACTCATAATGCCCGGTGTCGCCACCTGTGACCTGTTTATAGGTCGGGTTATCGACGTCTCCGCCCGTATAGCCGGAAATGGTGGAAACCACGCCGTCGACCTTGTCGAAGTCGGCTTCGGTGCACCAGAAACATCCGCCTGCAAAGATGGCGGTTTTCAGGCTGGCGGCATTGGCCGGACCTGAGGTGTTTGCCTGGTCGGCCATGGCGCTCCACACAAAACCTGCGGCAATGGCGCCAGCGCCTGCGATAACGGCGATATATGTGGTCGGTGATTTTTTCATTGGCTCGGCCATAACTGTTCGTGTGCGTATGCAGCACATATGGCGCGAAGACGTGCGATTTTGAGGCTCAAAACGCACATCTCACGGAATCTTGTAAGGGGCGTGAGCCAGGTGAAGGCCCCCGGCCCGTTCCAGACAGATCAGCCTGAAAGACGCTCGACTTCGGCTTCGGAAAGCTCGGAATTGTCGAAGACATTCTGCACGTCATCGAGCTCGTCCAGAACATCCAGCAGCTTCATCAGCGTGTCGGCGTGGTCGCCTTCCACGGGCACAGTGTTCTGAGGCTTCCAGATAAGCTTGGTGGATTTTGCTTCGGCGTCGGTGAACTTGCCCTCAAGCGTGGAGGCCACATCCATCAGATCTTCGCGCTCTGTATAGATCCAGTGGCCATTCTCGTCGCTTTCGACGTCTGTTGCTCCGGCCTCGATGGCGGCTTCCATGATCTCCATCTCGTCGCCGGCCTCTGCGGGATATTCGATCTCACCGACCTGTTCGAAGCCAAAGGAAACCGAGCCCAGTTCGCCGAGATTGCCGCCATTCTTGGAAAAGGCGGAGCGGACTTCGCTGGCTGCACGGTTCTTGTTGTCGGTTGAGGCTTCGACAATGATGCCGACACCACCGGGGCCGAAACCCTCATAGCGCATGTCGAAATATTCTTCGGCATTGCCGCCCTGACCCTTGTCGACGGCGCGTTTGATATTGTCCTTGGGCATGGACTGGCCGCGCGCGTTGTTGATGGCCAGGCGTAGGCGTGGGTTGGCGTCAGGATCAGGGCCGCCGAGTTTGGAAGCGATCGTGATTTCCTTGGACAGGCGCGCAAACAGGGCGGCGCGTTTCTTGTCCTGCGCACCCTTGCGGTGCTGGATGTTGGCCCATTTGGAATGTCCGGCCATGGTCGGTTCTTCTCCTGGAAAGTTCCTGCGAGTAAGTGGCTGATCTAGGCTACACAAACAAGATTTGAAAGATATCGATGCATACTAACAGAATCTGAAAGGAAGATATTAACGCGCCCCTGCCAGAGATTAAGAAACCGCACATCTGGAGGGGATCATGAATCTCGCACGATTGAGCGAGCGTATTTTCGAGCTTGATGGAGGCCACAAGGCCTTCGATTTCGGCGCTTTCGAGATCCGGTCTGCCTTCCAGCCTGTCTATGCCATCAACAATAATGCAGGGATGCTGTATGGCGTCGAGGCGCTGGCCCGTCCGATCTACAAGGGCACGCCGATCGAGCCGCTGGACTTCTTTGCGCGGCTGCCCGCACGTGACCGGTTCATCGCAGACTGGGCCTGCCTTTATCTTCATCTTTCCAATACGGCAGCCTGGCAGCTCGGCAATACGACCCTTTTTGTCAATCTCCTGCCCGGCTCGTGCGTATTCACCGATGAAATGCTGACAGGGCTCGACCGGTTCGCTGGAATGGTCCGTGAGCAGGGGCTGAAACCGCAGAATCTCGTTTTCGAGATCACCGAGCAGGAAGGCGGCGACAAGCAGGCCTTGCAGACGGTAACAGACAAGTTGCGGGCGCTCGACTTCCGGATGGCGATTGACGATTTCGGCGTCGGCAGTTCGGACCTGATGCGCGTGGTTGCCCTGAAGCCGGACATCGTGAAGATCGATGCAGGCTGGTTCCGCCGCATGATGGAGGGCGAGGACACGCGCCAGTTCGCTCACCAGATCATCATCAAGCTGCATGAGATCGGCGCGCACCTCCTGTTTGAAGGCGTCGAGACGCCGCGTGAACTGCACTGGGCACGTGAATGCGCCGGCTCGCTCATTCAGGGCTGGCTGTTCGGCAAGGCGACGCACATGGAAGGTGCGACCCGGGCGGCAGCCGTCGACATGCCGGCGTCACAAGGAATTCAGAAAAAGCGAGCCTGAAGCGGTCAGGGCGTGGGCAGGGTTTCTGCCAGCCGTCCACCCATGCGGATGGGTTCGACCCGCCGGGCAAGCCCGGTCGCATCGTCTGTTTCCACGAACACGCCGCAGAGTGTGCCCTCGCCAAGTGCAGGGGCATAGCGCTCGCCCGGCAGCTGGGTGGCGAAGCGGTTGATGGAATTGTCCTTCTTCATGCCGATGACGCTGTCATAGTCACCGCACATGCCCGCATCCGTCTGGTAGGCGGTGCCGTGTTCAAGCACCATCAGGTCGGCTGTCGGGACATGGGTATGGCTGCCGACGACAAGGCTGGCGCGCCCATCGCAATAATGACCCATCGCCATCTTTTCGCTGGTCGCCTCGCAGTGCATGTCAACGATCAGTGCATCCACCGCGACACCGAGTGGCATGGAGTCCAGCGCGGCGTCGGCATGATTGAACGCGTTTTCAAGCTGCTGTTTCATGAAAACGTTGCCCTGAAGCTGCACGACGCCGACGCGGCGCCCGTCATCAAGGACGAAGACATGCGCGCCCTTGCCTGGAGCATTCGCTGCCTCCGGGTAATTCAGCGGGCGCAGCAGGCGCGGCTCACGCTGGATGAAGGTGAGCGCCTCGCGCTGGTCCCAGGCGTGATCGCCAAGGGTCAGGCAGTCGGCTCCAGCCTGGAAGAACTCGCTGGCAATGGATTCCGTCAGCCCGAAACCGCCTGCGGCATTTTCTCCATTCACGACGACGAAGTCGAGGCTCAGGTCACGCCGCAGGCCTGGCAGGTGTTCCAGCACGGCCGCGCGGCCCGGTTTCCCAACGACATCTCCGAAATAGGCAAATCTCATGATGGCCCTGATATGCGCTTCATTGTGACAAAAGAAAAGGCGCGCCGGTGCAGACTGACCGGCGCGCCTGATTTGCAGCCGTGGTGCGGCCTAGTTTTCGTGCTTCGCCGAGAAGCCGAGATAGTCCTTCGTCAGCATGCTCGGATCCTGCATGGTGGCGAGCGTTTCAGCTGACAGCGGTTCTTCCGGATCGACCTTGATGGTCAATGTGCCCGGGTCCGTGATGAAGGATGAAACAGCGCTCGACAGCTCGCTGATGAGCGTCATGTCGACACCGCTGCCCCCAGCCATGGCCGGGGCCATCTGGACCATTGAGGCGGCCTGTGAGCGCATCTGCTCAGGGTCCTGCCCGGACTGGGCGGCAAAGGCATTGAGAACGCGGTCGACAAGGCCATCATCGGCAATCGCAAGCTCAACCCGGTAGAAATCGAGCTCGTTCAGGGCGTTCTGGAAGGCTTGCGGATCAGGCTCTCCGCCTTCAGCCATGTTCTCGAAATCGAGCGCACCGGCGGCCTGTTTGCTGTAGGCGGCATAGCCACCGAGCCTGGAGCCGAAGGAGAATTTCGCGCCGTCCACGATCTCGAAATAGTTGTCATCGGCTTCCATGCTGATGATGTCTTCCTCGGGATCATAATCGGCGGTGCCTGCGCCCTTCATCTCGACGCTTTCATAGCCGACCATGCTCAGTGCCTGGGCCAGTCCTGCACCGGCTTCACCGCCTTCCGGGTCGGCATCGAGTGTCATGGTGAAAGGCTTGGTGACGTATTTGACCGGCTGGCCATCATTATTGCGCTCGATCACGGCATCAAGCGACGGCATCTTGAAGCTGGCGCCAGCCGCATCGAGGGAGAAGTCATCCATGGCAAACTGGTCATAACCAGGGTCCATCGGCTCCTCGTAGGCGGTCTTCATGATGGCTTCCATCATGGCTTCCTCGTCACCGATGTTCTCCTGAACGGCCCCAAGGAAAGCCAGGTCCAGGCCGGAGACGCTGAGAGAACCGAGGTTCATGTTGACCGGTACTTCTTCGCCGTCTTCTTCAGCCGTGAAGTTGAAGGCGAAGTTGTTCAGCATTGCGCGCTTGGCCTTCTGGTCAGCCAGGTCACGTACTTCGAACTTCTCAAGCGAGAATGTGCCTTCGCCGTCAGTGTCGGCGATGTTGGCGGAGACATTGCTGACAGCCCAGGAAGCAAAGCCGAGTTGAGCGGCTTCCGGGAACGGGGCCGGTTCGCCCTTGCCGAGGCTGCCGGCCAGCCAGGCTGCCAGTTCCGGGGTCGGGTTGAGAATCTCGACATTGGCAACACTGAGCGTATTGTCCTCATTCTCGGGGTCGGCGACGCTGATGTCGCTGAGGCTCATCTTGGAAAAAGAGGCCTTGTCATCGACCATGTCGAGGCCTTCGAACTCCAGCGTGCCTGCGGTAACCGTGCCATCTTCGCCGGTCACGATGGTGACGTCCGAGAAAGTGGCCTTGGCGCCATCGACTGACTTGTTGCCGTACTCGACGATGCCATCGCCCGAATTCGTCAGCGACATGGCGGTGATGACAGCGCCGGCTTCAGCCGGATCGCCATCGCGAAGTGTGATGTCGCCTAGCGGTTCCTCGCCTGGGCCGCCGGAAGATTGTCCGCAGCCGGCGATCATCGCAACGGCTGCGACGCCGCAAAGAAGGTGTTTCATGGTTTGGGTTCCCCTACACTATATCAAAAGGCTAGATTCGATTGCGCCACGAGTCGAGGGATATCATGATTGTCGATAAAAACCAGACCATGATACTGACGTCCCCCTGCGGCATGGATATCCCTGTTCGCATTCAGGTCAATCCGCGTGCCCGCCGCATTATTTTGAGGCTCGACGAGAAGCGCCGGGAAGCTGTTGTTGTTGCGCCATCAAGGCGGCACATGAAGGCTGCCGCGCGGTTTGCGCATGAGCGTGTTGATTGGGCTGCGGCGCGCCTGCGCCAGATGCCGCCGGAAGTCATCATGGGCGATGGCCAGACCATACAGCTCCGGGGGCGTGACTGCCGCCTCAGTTGCGCGGGAGAGGGGCGGCGCGCCAGCCTTGACCAAGGCGAGCCGCAAGTTCTCAACCTGCCGGGCGATGCCGGGACACTGGGCCGGCGGGCGGAACGTTTCCTGCGACGCATGGCAAAGGACGAGTTGGCCCGGGCGGTTGACCGCTATTGTGCTGCCCTGAGCGTGGACGCCAGGCGCGTGACGGTCAAGGACACGCGCTCACGCTGGGGTTCGTGCACATCCGATGGCCGGCTGGCCTTTTCCTGGCGGCTGATAATGGCGCCGCCCGAGGTGCTGGAGTATGTCGCCGCACACGAGTGCGCGCACCTCTTGGAAATGAATCACAGCTCGCGTTTCTGGGCGCATGTCGCGCGGTGCAGGCCGGACTGGAAGAAAGAGCGCGCCTGGCTGAGGCGGCATGGGGCCAGCCTTCACGCCGTCAGCCTTTAGATTTCTCGCTTTTTGCCTTTTCGGTTTTCGGCTTGCCCTGCTTTGGTTTCTCGCTGGAAGTCTTCGTGCTGCTGTCGCTTTCGCTGGACGGTTCTGCGTCCTTCTCACGCGCAGGGGTTGTTGGTTGCTGGTCCGGCGCGAAGCTGATGATTGTCGCGCCTTCGCCGCCGCGGGCTTCCCGCGCTGGGCCTAGCAGGACCATTGTCCCGTCCGGGCGGATTTCGGCGACGAGATCGCCTTTTGGCCGTTCAGAGAGATATTGCTCGAGCGTGTACTTGTCGGTGAGGCGTGTGCGCGAGAAGGTCCAGCCGCGATACTGGTCGCGGATCAGGCCGTCATAGGTACGTCCACGCCGGATCAGGGTGCGCCCGCGTGCAGCAGAGCCGACAGATTTCTCATCGACTTCGTCTCCTTCCGAGAGGGACAGCTGGTACACGCGGTGGCGGCCGACTTCCGGGGCGAATTGATTACAGACCAGTGCATTGTGAGAGTCGTTGGTCGAGAGGGCGACGACCGTATCGAAGCGGGCATGGTCGAGCTTGATTTCGGCATCTTCGGAGAGAACCTCGCCCAGGAAGGTGTCGAGCCCGGCTTCGCGCGCAGGCCGCAGGCGGCGGTAGTTGCTGTCTGCCAGGATGACATCGACCTTGCTGGCCTTGAGGGCCTTGGCGAACTCGATACTCCAGGAATTTGCCCCGACCAGCAGGAGGCCGGGCTTTTCCGCACGGGCCAGGCCGAGCCGGCGGGCAAGCGGGCCAATCGTGAAACCGTGCAGCACGACGGTGGTGAACACCATGGCAAAGGCTAGCGGCACGATCTGGTCGGCCCCGGAGAAATAGAACCGGCCTTCGCGTGAAAGGTCGACGAGCAGCGACCCGAACAGGCCTGAAACGGCGACGGCCACGATGCCGCGCGGAGCAATCCAGCCGAGTAGCAGCGCTTCCTTGCGGCTGAGCGTGCCGAACGTGGCAATCCAGACCGCCAGCGGGCGGACCACGAAGAGCATTGTGATGAGGAAGAGCAGCGTATTGATATTGAGTGCAGAGCTTATGATCTGCGGCGTCAGGTCTGCTGTCAGGATGACGAACACGCCCGAGACAAGCAGGACGGCAATATCCTCCTTGAACTTCCTGAGTTCCGAAAGATCCGCCAGGCGGGAATTGGCCAGCGTCATACCGTAGGCGGTGACAGCCACCAGGCCTGTCTCGTGCTCGACCTGTTCGGAAATGGCGTAGCACAGGATGATCGAGGCAAAGATCAGCGGAGCCTTGAGGTATTCAGGCGTCCAGCCGGCCCGGAATGCACGCGACATGGCAAGCCCGAAAGCGATCCCGAGCAGGATGCCGAAACCCGCCGCAGTCAGAATCCACATCCCTGCCCAGAAGGTCGAGTCGCCCTGTGAGGCGACGCGGACAATCTCGAAGGCGGCGACAGCGAAAAGCGCACCGATCGGGTCATTCACGATGCCTTCCCATTTCAGGAACTGGGCGGGGCGGCCGGCCAGCTTCGACTGGCGCAGGAGGGGCATGATGACGGTCGGGCCGGTCACGACCATGACACCGGCGATGACGATTGCGCTCGCCCAGTCCAGCCCGGCGGCATAGCGTGCAGCCAGTGAGCCGAGGACCCAGGCCAGCGGGCCGCCGAAGAAGACCATCCGGCGCACCGCAGCGCCCGCATCGCGCAAATTCTCGAATTTCAGGATGAGGCCGCCTTCGAAGAGGATGACCGCCACACACAGGGAGACGATCGGTCGCAAGAGATCCCCGAAGGTTTCGGAAGGGTCGAGGAGGGGTTTGCCGAAGATGATCTGCCAGAGGGGGCCGGCCGCAAGCCCGGCAAGTGCCATCAGCACGATGGCCGGAGCCTGCAGGCGCCATGCGAGCCATTGTGCGCCGAGACCGAGCGCCCCGATAAGGGCGCAGGCGAAAATCAGGCCTTCAGAGCCTACAGCCGCGAGAGGAAGATGAAAATCTGGCATGTGTCGTGATTACCGCTACGGGGGCTGCTCAGGCGTTGGCGCTATCTGTTTCACGCGAGAAATCGAAGCCAATCTCGCGGGTCCCGTATTCCCCCTGCTGATATTGATCAATCCTAGACTGAAACCAGTTCAGCACGTGCTGATAGACATATTCAAACAGTTTTATGGAATCGTCGCCCGTCAAGGGCAGGTCGAGTTTGAAGGATTCCCCACCCTGGATATCGAGGATGAGGTGCTCACCGATTTTCTGGCATTGCATGGTGACGCGGATCCAGTCCGTGGCGCGGGTCACACGTACGGCAATGCCGAAAGCGATGGGCCCAAGCGGACGGAAGCCGCGCGGGGCCACGGAAAATGCATTGTCACCATAGGCTTTCGGCTGGAACTCCCCCTGCGGCGGTACGAGTTGCACACACACGCCATCCGAGGCGCCAAGATGGTCGCACAGCCCGGCACGAAGTTCTTCGGCAAGCTGGCGCACGCGCGCATAATTCTCGGCGGCGAGCGCCTGATAGGTCTCAACAGTGTCTGTCAGCTGATCAAATCGCGACATCCAGCACTCCTTCACCCAACGCGGGACCGGTAACACCTAGTCAATCCACCGGTCAAAAACCAGCCGGAGATGCGAAAATCGCTGACTTGTCAGGCTGTGTGGCCAATCTTCTGGCGGGGGAGGCTTTCCACGGTCGAGATGGAAGCATCGATTTCTTCAAGCGATGGGCGCAGGTGGACGGGCAGGCGCGCCCGGGCCATTTCGAGCGCGGTCAGCGGTGCCATGCCGCTGTCATGCGCGGAGATGAGGGTGCCGATCGTTTCCATGTATTGCATCTCTTCATCCACAACCTGGCCGAACCGCGCCGCGATCGGGCCGACAAGGCCATAGGCAAGGAAAACGCCGAGGAAGGTGCCGAGCAGGGCTGCCGCAATCATCGGGCCGATCACATCCGGCGACTGGTCGATGGCGCTCATCGTCTTGATGATGCCGAGCACCGCTGCGACGATCCCGAGCGCGGGGAGAGTATCGGCCAGCGTGTTCAGCGCGGCCACTGCGCGGTGACGGTTTTCTGCCACTGTGGAGATGGAATCCCGCAAATGGGCCTGGATGGGGGACGGGCCGCCGGGATTGAGCGAGAGCAGGCGAAAGCTGCTGGTAATCATGCTGACGGCTGGTTCATCTGCGGTCAGTTTCGGCCGGTTGGCGAAAACGGGCGAGGCCAGCGGTTCCTCGATGTCAGCCTCGATCGCAACAAAACCGCCACGCCGGGCCCGGCGCATCAGGTCATGCATCCCTGTCAGGAGGTCGCTATAATCCTGTCGTGTCCATTTCGGGCCGCGCATGGCCTGTCCGATACCTTTCACGGCGGCACCTGCAATCTTCGGGGAGTTGCCAATCAGCAGCGTGCCGGCGGCGGCGCCGCCAATCAGGCCAAGCTCGACGGGCAGGGCTTCGGCAATGGCAGGGCTTCCGCTGAAAGCGAGCGCGCCAACAACGACGATAAAGACAGTCAGAAGGCCGATAATCTGGGTCATTCACGTCCCGGTTTGACAGGTTTCAAGGGATGATCATGACAGGCTGGGCTTACAATTAGGTTTCCATATGGGCGGAAGCCTGAAATTTATCCGCAGTGCTTGATCTTTCTCCGGGCCGGGCCGATGAGAGGGCATGAGTGTTGAATCCTCCCCGCAGTTCGGACAGGACAGACCCGACCGACGCGGGGCCTTCCGGCTCCTTTTCTTTGCGCTGCTGGCGGTTGGTGCGGGCAACACCATGCTGGTCAGCGCGATCCTGCCGCCGCTGATCCGCGACCTTGGTCTGCCGGACTGGATGGCCGGGGCGATTTTCTCGCTCTCGGCAGCGATGTGGGCAATCTGCTCATCCTTCTGGGGGCGCAAGAGTAATGATCTCGGCCGACGCCGTGTCGCCGCGATCGGCATGCTTGGCTTTTCTGTTTCCATGCTCCTTTTCGGGACGTTCGCTGCCCTGGCCATGGCGGGGTATATCAAGAGCGCGCTGGTCGTTTTTGTCTGCCTGCTCTGTTCGCGCACCCTTTTCGGGCTTATCGGATCGGCGACCAATCCGGCTGCACAGGCCTATATTGCCGACCGCACCCGGCGAGAGGACCGCACGTCCGAAATCGCTTCCCTGACATCAGGCTTCAGCTTCGGGGCGGTTGCCGGGCCTGCCTTCGCAGCCGCCGCCGGGGCCGTCTTCGGCCTTCTCACGCCTGTCTTCATGATAAGCGCGATTGCCGCGGTAATGTCCTTCCTGATCTTTACGCGCCTGCCGGAGCACACGCCTCCAAAGCGTGAAGCGGGGCTGAAACGCGGGGAGAAACGTGAAGGTGACGGCCTGTGGCGTGACCCGCGCGTCCTGCCCTACCTCATATTCGCGGTGCTTCTGTCCATTGTGACGGGCGTCCTGATGCAGACATTCGCGTTCGCCATCATGGACAAGATCGAGGTTGGCGGGGCCGAGGCTATGCAGTTCACGGGTCCAGCCTACACGGTCGGGGCGACAGGCACGCTGATTTCCCAGCTCGTGCTGATCCCGCGCCTGAAGATGACCAACCGGACCCTGATGATCTGGGGCGCGCTTACCCTGTCGCTCGGGGCTTTCCTGATCGTGCCGACGCGTGAATTTGCCGTTCTGGTGCTCGCGCAGTTCTTTGTCGGTATCGGGCAGGGGCTCGCCCGGCCAGGCTTTTCAAGCGGGGCATCGCTTGCTGTCGGATCAAGCCTTCAGGGTAATGTCGCAGGGCTCGTCATCTCAGCGAATGGCATGGGCTTTATTGTCAGCCCGTTCTTCGGGCCGTGGATGTACGAGCACGTTCACCCCTTCGCGCCCTTTATCGGCGCAGGGCTGATGCTGCTCTTCATGGCCGGCTTTGCCCGTCTCGTCTTCCCCGCTAACCAGGTGATGGAAGACGATCCGGACGACCGGCCAGAGATCTACGACTAACCTGCCACGTTCAGCACGGCCTGAAGCGCGGGTTTCGAGACATATCCGTCCGCCGTCATGCCATTGGCCTTCTGGAATTCCTGCAACGCGCCACGCGTGCCGCTGCCGACAATGCCGTCGACGGGCCCGGCATCATAGCCAAGCTGGTTCAGCGTGGCTTGCAGCGTCTTCACCTCGCTGCCGGTAAGGCGCGGAACGTGTGTCGGCCATGAAGCGACAGGGCCGTATTCGCCGCGCAGGCCATCGGCGAGAAGCCCGACGGCAAGGGCATAGGAGTTGGAGCGGTTATAGGTCTTGAAGACGCTGAAATTCTTGAACAGCAGGTACTTCGGCCCCTGTGCGCCAGCCGGAAGCCAGAGCTCGGCATAGGCCCCGTCGCCCGGCTCGAAACCGCCACCGCGTATGGGGGAGAGACCGAGGGCTTTCCAGGTCGAGAGACGGCGATCATTGCCGTCGGCATAGGACCAGTCGAAATTCGCCGGGGCGAGAACCTCGGTCCCCCAGGGCTGATCCAGGGAATAGCCGGACTGCGAAAGATAATTGGCTGCAGAGGCCAGGGCGTCCGGGGCGTATGCCCAGAGATCGGCTTTGCCATTGCCGTCATAGTCCTGGGCATAGGCGAGATAGGTGGTCGGCATGAACTGGGTCTGTCCCATCGCGCCTGCCCAGCCGGACCCGAGCTGTGCGCGCGTCGCGTAACCGTTCTCGACAATCTTCATGAGCGCGATCAGCTGGCTCTCGGCAAAGCTGCGCCGGCGGCCCTCGACGGCCATGTTGGAGAGTGTGTTGGCCGCATCATAGTCGCCGATATACGACCCGTAATTGGTTTCCATCGCCCAGATGGCAGCGATAACTTCGCGGTCGACGCCATAAGCCTGCTCCAGCCGGTCGAAGACGGGGGCAAGCTCTGCCAGTTTCGTCTGGCCGGTCTCGAAACGGGCAGTCGTGACGGCCGTACGCAGATACTCCCAGATTGCCTTGGCAAACTCGGCCTGGTCCTCGACCCCGGTCTGGGCGACATCCTCGTCTTCACTGAGATAGAGGGGCAAGGGTGAAATGCCTTCCAGTATGGCAAAGACGACCGCCGGATTGCGGCCTTCTACGCGCGCACGAGCGGAAAAGTCTTCGCGCCACTGGTTCATTTCAGTGTGGCGGGTCGGTGTGAACGGACCGGTCGGACCGCTGAGGGCGGCAGCGTCAGGATCCCCGGTCGGGTCACCGGGCACGGGCCCTGCAGCCGGGGTGGGTGTCTCTTGCACCTGTGGGTCTGCCGTTTGTGCTGCCTGTGGCTCAGGCTGAGGGGCAGGCGATTGAGCTGGCTGCTCTGGCTTGGGCGAAGGCGTGGGAACAGCGCCTGTTGATGTGGCGGGTGCCTGTGGTGTCGCTGCACAGGCGCCGATCAGCGCACTGAGAGCAGAAGCCATTGCCCAGCGGTGAGGCGTCGAGCTCGGTTTGGTCATTTCAGCAAGTCCTTTGCCATGAGGGTGTGTCTGCAACGTTGACTCTGCATGGGGCATTGAGTATTTCCGCGCCCTTACGAGTTTCCAGAAATCGCAGGGTCCGTCCCATGAAAGTCAAATCCTCCATTAAAGCCCTGAAGTCGCGTCATCGCGATTGCAAGGTGGTGCGCCGCAAGGGCCGTACTTACGTCATCAACAAGACTGACCCACGCTTTAAAGCAAAACAGGGTTAATCAAGATATGAATGCGTGCAGTGCGCGGAGGTTTCCCCCGCTTGGCTGAACGCATCATCCTGTTCGACCTGGGTAATGTCGTGGTGGACTGGGATCCGGTCTACCTTTACCGCAAGGTTTTCGACAGCGAAGACGAAGCGCGCCGTTTCTGCGGCGAGGTCTGTACGATGGCCTGGCATGTCGAGCATGACCGGGGTCGCTCCTTTGCCGAGGGCGCCCGGCAGCTGAAAGCGCTTCATCCCGAATATGCTGCTGAAATCGACGCCTGGCACGGGCGCTGGTTCGAAATGTTCGACGGGTATGTCGACGGCGTTCCAGAGCTCATCAAGCGCCTGGACGAGGCTCAGTACCCGCTCTACGGGCTATCCAACATTTCGCATGAAATCTGGCCGGGGATGCTCGAGCATTTCCCGCTTATCCGCCGCCTCCGCGATGTTGTGGTGTCCGGCGAGGAACGCCTCATCAAGCCCGACCCGGCGATATACGAGATCGCACTGAACCGTATGGGCAATCCCGATCCGGCGCAGGTCTTTTTCATTGATGACAGCGAGAAAAACATTGAAGCCGCCCGCCGCCTCGGCTTCCGGGGGCACCACTTCCGTTGCGCCGGAGAGCTTGAAGCCGCGCTGGTCTCTGAGGAAATTCTCTAGGAACTGCCGCGCGATTACCGCAATCGGGCCTTGCCGGGGCCACCTATAGCCTCATACTTGAACGCATGATCAAAGCGCTCGCCTTTGCCAGCCTTGTCCTCGTCAGTGGCCCCGATCACGGGCCGAGCGACGAGATGTTCGAGGAATTGAAGAACGCCCAGACCGAAGAGCAGGCGACAAGCGTTGCACTCGACATATGGTCGGCCTGGATGGAGAGCGGGTCTGCGGCCGCCGATCTCGTCATGGAGCGGGCTGTCACCGCGCAGTCGAATGGCGACCTGGAGCTTGCCCGTGAACTGTATGATCGGGTTATGTCAATCCAGCCGGACTATGCTGAAGCCTATAACCGCCGGGCCTCGGTTTTCCTGCGCGAGGAAAAGATGGCCGAAGCCCTTCGCGATGTGAACAAGGCGCTTGAACTGGAGCCACGTCATTTCGGCGCCTGGACCGGGCTTGGCCGGGTGCTGGAGGAACTGGGCGCGAGCAAAGAAGCGTTGGAAGCCTATCGTGAAGCCCTCAAGATTCATCCGACATTGGGGCCTGCGAAATCAGCAGTTGCGCGACTCGAGAGAGAACAGACCGGGACAGGGCTTTGAAGCTGACAGTGCTGCTTCTCCTGCTGGTCTTGATGGCTGCCGGCCTTGGGGCTTGTGTGCACAGTGCCGTATACACGGATCGCGTGGAAAATCGCTGGCCGCCAATTGGTGAACAGGTGGATGTGAACGGTGTTCCGGTTCATGTCATCAAGGCGGGAATGGATGGGCCGGTCGTCCTGATGATTCATGGAGCCTCGGCCAATGCGCGGGAGTTCACCTTCACACTCGCGCCGCGGCTTTCAGAAAATCACCAGGTCCTGATGGCTGACCGGCCCGGGCACGGCTATTCGGGCCGTCCAGAGGATGGTGAGGAGCTCGGTGTGCAGGCCGCCCAGATGGCAGGTGCGCTCAGGGCGCTCGCGCCGGACCAGCAGGCCGTAGTGGTCGGTCACTCATATGGTGGATCGGTCGCCTTGCGCCTGGCGCTCGATCATCCGGAGCTGGTTAAAGGTCTCGTCCTGCTTGCGCCGACCACGCATGACTGGGGCGGTGGCGGGATTGCCTGGTATAATGGCCTGGCCGGACCACCTGTTCTGGGGCCGGCCTTTTCCCAGTTCGCCCCGATTGCCGGGCCAGGGGCGGTAAAGAGCGGGATTGATAGCGTCTTCGATCCGAACGATGCCCCGGAGAATTATTATGAGAATAGCGGGCTCGGACTGTTGTTCAGGCCGCCGGAATTCCGTGCCAACGCCAAGGACATGAATGCTCTGCGTGAGGAGCTTGCCGCGCAACAGGACAGGTATCCTGAACTCGACATGCCGGTCATCCTGTTTTCAGGGGCGCAGGATACCGTCATCGATCCGAAGCTTCACGCCGGGAAGATCAAGCATCAGGTCGGGGACTTCACCCTCGTGCCCCTCGCAGATAGCGGCCACATGCCCCATCATGACAATGGCGCAGAGGTGGCCGATGCGATCCGCAATCTTGCAGCGCGTGAAGGCGATCAGTCTTCGTAATCGACCAGTCCGCTGGCCCGGCCCATGATATGGAAAAGCTCATTCTGCTCGATCACGCCGCGCACCAGCTCGGCACCTGGGCCGCTGGCGAATACCGGGACATCCTCACCGGCATGGGTCTCTGAGCCCATGAAGACGTGGGATTGCTGCTGGTAGTCCTTGTCGGTGGTATCAGTGCTGGTGATGTCCTTGCGGGCGCATTCCTCTTCGCCCGGCGCGCAGGCGGTCTCGCCATTGGCATAACCAAGTGTGGTGTAGGGCTTCCCGTCATCGGCGCGCGCCATGCCGCCGGGGCCATAGCCGACCTTGCCGAGAATCGGATTGCCCCGTGCTGGATACCCCGCAATTGTCATCGTGTGGGAGTGGTCCGCCGTGACCATGATCAGGGTATCCTCGGTGCTGGTCATCTCAAGCGCAGTGGCGACCGCCTGGTCCAGTGCATCGGTGTCGCCAAGCGCGCGCGCGGCATTGACGCCGTGATGGGCATGATCGATCCGGCCGCCCTCTACGAGCAGAATATAGCCTTCATCCTCACGCGATAGACGGGTAATGGCGGCGCGTGTGAGCTCAGAGAGCGAAGGCTCACCGGCAGTGTCATTAGCACGGTCCAGTTCATACTGCATGTGGGAGGGCTGGAAGAGGCCAAGGACGCGCGCGCTGCTGGCAAAATCGGTCGCGTCAAAGCTTGTCCTGTCGGTGATGTAGACATGATCGGATGATTTTGCTGTCCAGCCGTCGATCAGGTTCTCGCCATCAACGCGTGCACCTGCCGGTTCTCCTGTTTCGGGATCGTTGATGCTGGCCGGCATGAAGGGTGCGCGCCCGCCGCCAAGCACGACCTCGAAACCGTCACCGGCTGGCCAATCGATGAGCTGGCTGGCGATGTCGGTGCAGTCGGTTTCGCCGACTTCGCGGTCGTCCTCCCAGTTGCGGTTGGCTGATTCCGAATAAGTTGCAGCAGGTGTGGCGTGTGTGATGCGAGCAGTCGAGACGATGCCTGTGGCCAGGCCGGCCTTCTCGGCAATCTCGAAGATCGAATCCGTGCCCTGACCCTGCGCGGAGGCGCAATTTCCATAGGCGACACCCTGGCGCAGGCCAAGCGTGCGGGAGGCCGTCTTGACGCCGCTCATCATGGCCGTGGCGGTGGAGGCGGAATCGGAAACCTGGGCATCATGGCTGTAGGTCTTTGAAAAGGCCGACCAGGGCAGGCTTTCCATTGTCAGGCGATAACTCTCCCCATCCACGCCACGCTGCTGGCCTGCATAGATCCGTCCCGCTGTGATGGTGGAAACACCCATGCCGTCGCCGACGAAGAGAATTATGTTTTTCGCCTTGGGTGCGAAATCTGCCCCTGCGCGTTCGCTGACGCTGGCAGAAGCGGATGTGTAATAGGAGTCGCCAGCCTGCTGCGGCTTATAGGCTACACGTCCAAGGCGGCTGGCCCCGTTATCTGTATCCGTCACAGCCGACGCAGAGGCCTCCTGCGCGGGCGTGGGCGCGGTGGATGTCTGGGTGGTTGTTGCGCAGGCGGCAAGCGCGAGCGCACTCGTCATGGACAGGAAAATGGTTCGCATTGGATCCTCCCTCGGAAACTGGATGGCTATTCGGCACCCCTAATGGCGTCCTGTAACCGTTTTGCTTCAGACCGGCGTCTGTTTCTACGTACACCCCCTTGCGATAGCCATATACCGAACAGGATGAGCGCAGCGCCGCTGCCCTGAATAGCGCTGAGTGGTTCATCGAAAAGCTGCCATGAGATGGCGGCAGCCACGACCGGCTGGATCAGCACGACAATTCCGGCCACCGCTGCGGGGGTGCGGCCCAGCCCGGCAATGATGAGGCCCTGTCCGCCAACCTGTGCGGCGAGTGCCAGGAAAAGCGGAGCGCCAAAGCCTGCCAGCGTGGCGGGCAGGAAGGATTCGCCGGAAATCATCACCAGAACCGCTGCGGCGCAGGCCTCGACCACGGTCAGCCAGAAGATCGCATCCATCGCGCCCATACGGTTGCGGGCCAGTTTCGAGAACAGCATGTAGCCCGCAACGAGGAAAGCTGCGCCGAGCGCCATCAGGTCGCCGCGAATATCGCCCTTGCCGCCGGGCTCTCCACCGAGTGACAGGGCCGCAGCGCCGCAGAAGGCGACAAAGACGGCGGCAAACCAGACCGGCTTTGGCTTCTCCTTGAAGAACAGCCATGCGGCGAAACCGACGCATATATTGCCGAGGTTCACAATAAACGTGGCGTTGGCCACGGTCGTCACCGTCAGCGCCCAGTGCCAGAGCCCGATGTCGAGCGCGAAGAAAAGCCCGGCAAGCACGCAATAACGGTTGATCCGGGCGGGCATACGCCGCTCGATACCGATAAGGATGATGAACAGGAACGGGATTGCAAAGAGAAAGCGCCAGAAGGCGATCGCCTGCGGGCCCAGCGCATCCAGCCCGAACCGCATCCCGATCGGGGCCAGCCCGATAAGGCTCCCCCCGGCCAGCAGAAGCAGGGGGCCGATCCAGGCGCGGGCCGACGGCAGGGGGATATCCTTGTCAGTCATATGTGCTTCACACTCCGGCCATGCGGCGAACCTGATCCGCCGATAGACCGTCCGCCCTCAGGGCGGCAATACTTTGTGATGCAAAGCGTTTGGCAAGCCGTTTGCCATCCGGGCCCATAACAAGTGCGTGGTGGGTATAGACAGGCTGTGGCCAGCCCATAAGCTTTTGAATCAGCACGTGAATATGCGCTGCTTCCGCCAGGTCGTTGCCGCGGATCACATGCGTGATGTTTTGCAGCGCGTCATCATGGGTGCAGGCGACATGATAGGCGGTTGGTGAGTCCTTCCGCGTCAGGTTGATGTCACCGTGCAGGTCGGGCCGGGCCTTGATGATCTCGTGATGGCCCTCAGGTGTGACGAGATCGAAGGCAAGCTGGTGATAGCCGGCCCCAAGATACTCGCGGCACTTCTCCAGCGAGAGCCGCCAGGTGTATGACGCGCCTTCATTCATCCGGCGGGCTTCTTCTTCAGGCGGGAGGGGCTGTCCGGCAAAAGGCGTGCCGGGCGGCAGGCCGGCTTTGGCCTGCTCCGCGGCAATGTCGCTACGGCTCCGGAAACAGCGATAGGTCAGCCCCAGCGATGTGAGGTATTCGACGACGCTGTCATATTCAACGAAGTGCTCTGACTGGATGCGGACTCCACTGTCCCACTCAAACCCCAGCCAAGCGAGATCCTCAAGTATGGCGTCAGTGTATTCCGGCTTGCAGCGGCCCTGGTCGATATCCTCGATGCGCAGCAACACCTTGCCCCCGGCTTGGCGCGCGGCTTCCCAGACATGGAAGGCAGACGCAGCATGGCCGAGATGAAGGCGCCCGGTCGGAGAAGGGGCAAAGCGGGTTACGAAATCAGTCACGCAACCCGCCTAGCAAATGCATCAGGCGCTGACACCTGTTGGCATGGGGCAGGAGACACCAGTACCGCCGATGCCGCAATAGCCATTCGGGTTCTTGGCCAGGTATTGCTGGTGATAATCCTCGGCATGGTAGAACTTATCGAGCATCCCGATTTCTGTCGTGATCTGGCCACGTCCCGACTCGCCCAGCGCTTTTTCATACGTGTCCCTGGACGCTCTGGCGGCATCGAGCTGCTCCTGCGTGGTGGTGAATATGGCCGACCTGTACTGCGTGCCGACATCATTACCCTGTCGCATGCCCTGCGTAGGGTCATGGCCTTCCCAGAAGGCTTTCAGGACTGTGCTGGTCGAGACTTTTGCCGGGTCATAGATGACACGCACCACCTCCGTATGTCCGGTTTCGCCTGTGCAGGTCTCTTCATAGGTCGGGTTCGGTGTCTCGCCCCCGGCATAGCCGGCCTGGGTCAGCCAGACCCCATCCATCTGCCAGAAGATACGTTCCACCCCCCAGAAACAGCCCATGCCGAGAACGATCTCCTCATAACCCTCAGGTCTCTCAGCCTTGAGAGGCCTGCCGCTCACGAAATGGGTTTCAGCGGTAGGGATCGGCGTGTCGCGGCCGGGCAGGGCCTTGCCCTTTTCCGGCATGGGGGCAGGTTTTCTGGAGAAGAACATGAACCTCGTCCTTTCATCATTTCTTGGGCTGGATATGGGGTGTATGCAGCTGATTAACAATCACGGGCTTGCGGAGACCATCACGCTTCCGTTATAGAGCGCCACTTCTGCGGAGAGGTGGCCGAGTGGTCGAAGGCGCACGCCTGGAACGCGTGTAGGCGGTATCCCCGTCTCCAGGGTTCGAATCCCTGTCTCTCCGCCAGTCTGTTTGGGCCTGCCAGGCCGCCATTTCCTAAATCCGGTATTGATGACCCCGAGGGGGGGAGTGACCAACGTCTGGCATCTTCCAGGTGCATGGTTCAAAAAAGCAAGATGCGTGAACCGCCGTGCATGCGGGCGCAGTGCGACATGTCACTCTTAATATATGAGCGGAAAATGTGGCTGGCATTGCCCGTTGACGAGCAGGGGTTGGTGCCATATCAACCCGCCTTCCGATCCCTGTGCCCAGGTGGCGGAATTGGTAGACGCGCACGGTTCAGGTCCGTGTGTCTCACGACGTGGAGGTTCGAGTCCTCTCCTGGCACCATTGCTTTTTCCGAGACAGTCCGAAAAGCTCCATAAAACCTTCTAAAATAGGCATATTTAGGGGCTGACTTCGCTTTTGTTGTCCGATGGGGTGCGATGCGGCGTGTTGGTTAAGGGCGGGGCTAATCGACCAGTTCGCGTAGTTTGGCGATGAGATAGGCTTCACGTGTTACGCCGGTCTTGGCGAAGATGCTTTTCAGCTGGCTGTTTACCGTTGTTGTGCTGACCTGCCGGGTCCGTGCGATCTCGGCGCGGGATTTGCCGAGCAATATCTCCTGCGTCACGCGTTCTTCCGCTTCCGTCAGGCCGAATGCCTTACGCAGCAGGCCACGCGGTGTGAGGCGTGTTTTCCTGAGCTTCGGGATCACCACGGCCCGGGGGCTGAACTGCATGGCCCATTCGCGTTTGGGAAGACGCACGACATCGACGACAAGTGGGTCGCCATCATTCAGTCCCAGAACGATCGAGAAATTTCGAGCCGGGCTGTCCCCGGTTTCGACTGCGGCTGCGATGGCGCGTTGCAGTTCGTTATTGCCGCGCTGTTCGGAAGTGCAAAGTTGACCCCTCGAAAGCGTGAACGGCCCGGTGGAGGCGACAATCTCTTCCGCGGCAGGGGTCATTGCGCGGACCATGCCGATGCCGTCGAGCACAAAGGCGGCGATGCTCATGGCCTCGAATGTGCCCGCAAGGAGCTGGGCTCCCTGATGATCGAGGGCTACCTGCATGTGCAGGGCATTTCGGGCTAGTGGCGCAGCCTGTCTGAACATCTCCAGCTGTTCAGGGGTGGTCCTGTCGGCGCGTAACGTAGCCAGTCCGACGAGGCTGCGTTCGTCCAGGGCCAGGCTGGTCTGGACCCCGTGGCGCATGCCGTGCCGCTCAATCCGTTCCACATAGCTCAGGGACGGAAGACGGTTGATGATCCTGTCATAGGCGCGTTCATCGATGATCTCGCCATCCGAAGCATAATGGCTGGCAATGATCCGGTAATTCGTGCTGGGGTCATGAAGCGCCGGGTCGAGACCGAGTTCCTCCACCTTCCCGGATCCGTTCGAGATCCAGTTGAACATGATCCTTGAGGGGCCGCCGAGACCGATAAGCTGCGCATGCGGCGCGCCGCATGCATCGGCCAGCTGGCTGAGGGCGGGCATCCAGTCCGCTGGTGACAGCGCTGCTTCGTCAAAAGCCCGGGCAAGTTCAGCGTGTTTCACCTGAACAATCCTTCTATCCTAGGCTGTCCAGAATAGGCAGGCAGGCCGCTGGCTCAAGCCCCTGACGCATCCCTGAAGCGTGCCCCCAGAGCGATTGACTCCTGGGGTGGGTGGCCTTCTCATCCATCGAGCAACCGGAGGAGACAAGGCCATGGCGGAGCGCGGCAGGATCCGTATCGGGATTGGCGGGTGGACCTATGCACCCTGGCGGGGCGTTTTCTATCCGGATGACCTTACCCAGAAGCGGGAGCTGGAATATGCAAGCCGGGCGCTCTCCTCGATCGAGGTGAACGGGACCTATTATCGTTCACAGAAGCCGGACACGTTCCGCAAATGGCGTGATGAGACCCCGGAAGACTTCGTTTTCGCCCTGAAAGGCCCGCGTTATGCAACGAACCGTAAGGTGCTCGCCGAAGCTGGCGATTCTGTCGCGCGTTTCATCGATAGTGGTGTGACGCTTCTGGGGGCACGCCTGGGGCCAATAAACTGGCAGTTCATGGCCACCAAGACATTCGAGGCTGAAGATTTCGAGGCTTTTCTGGAGCTCCTGCCGGGCGAGGCAGATGGGGTGAAGCTGCGTCATGCCGTTGAAGTGCGTCATGAGAGCTTCTGCATACCGGCGTTCGTCGCCCTTGCCAGGAAGTATGGCGTGGCCGTCGTCACGGCCGCCGACAGTGACTTTCCGCAGCTCGGCGATCAGACAGGTGATTTCGCCTATCTGCGGCTTATGGGCACGCAGGCGGGACACAAGGCGGGATACCCCTCCAGGGACCTGGACAGCTGGTCTGAAAGGCTTGCTGCGCTCGCCGCTGGCGACGCGCCTGATGGACTGAGGACCGTTTCCGAGCCGGGAAGCCCTGGCAGGCGGGATGTGTTTGCGTACTTCATAAGCGGAGAAAAGGTCCTGAACCCGCTAGCTGCGAAAGCGCTGATGGCGCGCACAGGCTAGTCCGCGCAAAAAAAGGCCGGGCGCAGTGCCCGGCCTTCTTCAGAAAAATCAGGTTCAGGCCCTACGGCTTGTCATAGGTGAGGATGCCCCAGTTGAGCCAGCCGGACTTGCCGCCATCGACCCATGCGGCGAGGCCTTCGATCATGCGGTCGGCGTACTCGTCCGATACAACGCCTTTTAGTTCGTCGCGGCGTGACATGAGTTCCTCACGCACGCGGCCGTAGTGCGTCGGCAGCGCATCAGGCAGCATCTTGCGGGGCCCGACCGTCAATCCGAGGTCTTCGGCTGCCTTGTCGTAGAAGTCGACAGAGCCGAGGCTTGGAAGGTGGATGCGGTCATAGACAGGCTGGAGCTTGTCCTTGGGCGCATCCGGGTCCTGGAGGATGTCGGTGAAGATCAGCCGGCCACCCGGCTTCAGGATGCGGGTGCATTCCTCGATGATCTTCTTCCGGTCAGCCCCGTGCAGGAAAGAATCCTGGCTCCAGACCACGTCGAAGGACTCATCCTTGGCCGGTACGTCGTCAAAGGAGCCGTGCAGCACCTCGATCCTGTCATTAAGGCCCGCAGCTTCATTCTTCTTGCGGTTCAGCTTGTTCTGCGTCTCGGAAATATTGACGCACACGACTTCCTTGGCGTCCGCCTCTTTCACCAGATACCGGGCCGAGCCGCCATACCCTGCGCCCAGGTCGATGATGCGGGCAGCCTTGCCGGCCTCGCCCATCATATCCGCCATGGTCTCAACGGTGCGCTTGCTGGCCGGGGCGATCGGCTCATCCGGCGTCTTGTACATGCCGACGTGGATGTCTTCGCCGCCCCAGATGGTGAAATAGAAACGGTCGGCGTCGTCGCTGTCATAATAGGCTTCAGCGACGGCAATATCGTCCTGTTGGCTCATTAGTACGTTTTCTCCGCAACCTGGATGTAGAAGTCTGGCTGTTCCTCGCCGAAATCGGCCTGGAAGTCGCCATAGGTCTTGATCTCCCTGAAGCCGGCTTCGTTGAGCAGCTGCTTCACGTAACGCTGGCGAAGCGGGAACATGTTGAGATTGTAGACCGAGCCGTCCGGGAAGCTGTAGCGGAAGCGGGCCAGGCCATCATCGACATATTCCGGCTCGGCAACGATGTCCTTGCCGCAATAGTAGAACTGGTGCTTGGTCGAGAAGTCATTGTCGAGGATCGCATCGTAATTGCGATGGTCGATGATCAGGATACCGTCATGCTTCAGCGCTGCGTAGAATTCAGCCAGCGCCCGGCGGCGATCCATCTCGTCGTGGATGTGGGTGAAGGAATTGCCCAGACAGATGATCGCGTCGAACTTGCCCTTGATATCCTTGTTGAGCCAGCGCCAGTCGGCCTGGGTCGTCTTGAGCACCTGGCCGCGGTCACCGGCATTCTCGAATGCTTTCATCAGCATTTCGGCAGATCCGTCGACACTGGTGACATCAAAGCCTTCTTCCATGAGGCGGCAGGAGTGGAAGCCTGTGCCCGTGGCGACGTCGAGAACCGTATGCTTGCCGCGCTCGCGCAGCAGGTCGACGAAGAACTGGCCTTCGCCCTTGGCGCGGCCATCCCAGTCGATCAGGGCGTCCCACTTGTCAACGAAGCCCTCGATATACTCCTCACGATAATGGCCTGTCTCGCGTACGGACAGCGGATCATCGCCATAATCCTGTTTTGTATCCATTGCAGTTTGAGAGCCAGACATGGATGCCATCTTCTCTCCTCCTCGCATTCGAGTTGTCGGGGTGAGGCGGGTCCTTGCGTCTTTCGCAATAGCCCTTGCTGCCAGTGTCACCGGCTGCGTGCCTCACGATTGTGTCAAAAGCCGCATATTGCGCGGTTGTCGGCTGCGTGCCGCGGCTACCAAGTCTCAAATCTAGGTCGAAAGGTCAAAGTATTTAAGGCCGGAAACAGGGGCGCAATTTTGCGAAATAACACGCAAAACGTGTTTGCCTCTGAAATGCACGCCATTTATGCGACAAAAAAGTCTTATAAAACAACGCTATTAAGGGGCGGTGCGTAAAACAGGGAACTGCTTTCGCTGTGCGCAGCTGCGAAGAAAGAATTTTTCATGTCAAAGCATTTCTGCTCAGAGATTGGGCACAATTCCGCTGCGGAACCCATAATCCGGGGCCCGAAGGTATCTATCTGTCAGCCGGATCGGCGCCCAGTCCAAGTTCTTCAAGCACCTGGTCAGTATGTTCTCCCAGCCGTGGGGCCGGGCTGATATCGCGGGACCGGACGCCTGCGAAACGCAAGGGGGGCTGGACTTCCCAGTATCCGCCTTCGCTCGGATGCTCACGGCGCTGGAAAAAATTCACCGCCTTCAGGTGCGGGTCCTGCTGGACCTCTGAGATATCTGTCGCGTTGGCGCAGGGAATGTCGGCGGCGCCGAGCTTCGCCAGCAGGTCGGCCGTCGTGAAATTCACGAAATGCGCCTGTATACGCGACATCATGTAGGGCTGGTTGAAGAAGCGGCCCTTATAGTCATTGATCCGCTCGTCCTCGAGTTCTTCGGGCGCGCCGATGACATCGAAGAGCGTTATCCAGCGATGATCAACATAAGGCGCGATGACGATCCAGCCATCCTGTGTGCGCACGGGCTGGCGGGAATTGTCGACCTGTCGCTGATAGCAGTGCGGGCCGACTGGCGGATCGAAGGCGGCTTCGTAGAAGTGCTCCTCGAAGAGGAAGCTGGTGACGCACTCGAACATCGGCACCTCGACATGGACGGCTTCGCCCGTGCGGTCGCGGTGATGCAGGGCGGCCAGGGTCGCGTGCGTGGCGTGCAGACCGGATACCTTGTCGGCAAAGGCAGTCGGCAGGAAGCGTGGTGCCTCGTTGCCGTCGACGCGCGGCAGCAGGCTGGTCGCCCCTGACAGGGCCTGGATGAGATCATCATAGGCCGGCCGGCCCGCATATGGCCCTTCCGATCCGAAGCCGAGGCAGTGCACATAGACAATGTCCGGCTTGATCGCCTTCACCTCTTTGAAGGTCAGGCCCAGCCGCGCGACCGCGTCGGGGCGGATATTGTGGATAAAGACATCACTGTTCTCGATCAGCTTGCGGATCGCCGCCTTTCCCTGATCCGATTTCATGTCCCAGACGACCGAGCGCTTGCCGCGGTTCATGGTCAGGTGGCATGGGCCCATGCGCTTGTTTTTCGCGGGCTTGCCGACATTTCGGAAGTCATCGCCCTTGGGCGGTTCCAGCTTGACGACGTCCGCCCCCATGTCGGCGAGCGTCTGCGTGCAATAAGGGCCGAAGATCACCGTGGTCATGTCGGCAATGCGGATATCAGAGAGCAGCGTGGAACCTGGCATGGGCTTTAAGTCCTCCTTCTGGCGCCTATTCAGCAAGCCCGGACGCATTCGTAAATATCAAGGCGCGCTTACCGTCGGGGCAGGGAGATTTTCTTGACTTCGGTGAATGGCCGCGCCACCAGCCTTCGGTCATGGCGAAAGTGAAAATCTGCGGCCTCCGGGACGAGGCGATGCTGCGTGTGGCCGCTGAGGCTGGGGCAGACTGGGTTGGCTTTGTTTTTTTTGCGAAATCCGTGCGCGCTGTGGATGTGAAGACAGTTGCGCGCCTGCCGCACTATCCTGGCTGTACGCCGGTTGCCCTGCTCGTCGATGCCGATGACCGGTTGATCGACGAGGTGGTTCAGGCGGGGATTTCCACGCTCCAGCTGCATGGCCGGGAAAGCCCGCAACGGGTTGAGGAGATCAAGAAACGCACGGGCGCCGAGGTCTGGAAGGCGCATGGGGTTACCAGTGCCGGCGATCTTGCAGCCCTTGAGGCATATACGGCTGCCGACCAGTACCTGCTGGATGCCAGACCGCCGCAAGGCAGCGATGTGCCAGGCGGGCACGGCCGCCCGTTTGACTGGTCAGTCCTTGACGACTGGCAACCCTCGACGCCGTGGATTCTCTCTGGCGGACTGGATGTGGACAATGTTGCCGGTGCCATTGCTGCAACCGGTGCAGTTGCGGTCGATGTGTCCTCTGGAGTCGAGTGCCAGAGAGGCGTAAAGGATGAGACCTTGATCGCCAATTTCATCGCTGCTGCAAAGGCCGCCGGATAGGAAAGCCAGATGAGAAACAGCCTTGAGTGCGATCCAGCGCGCAACGAAGTGAAGCGGGAATCAGAATGAACAAGCTCAATACATGGGACCAGTGGCCCGACGAGAAGGGCCGTTTTGGTGAGTTTGGCGGGCGCTATGTCGCTGAAACGCTGATGCCGCTCGTGCTCGAGCTCGAGGATGAGTATCGCGCCGCCAAGAAGGACCCGGCCTTTGCGGCTGAGATGGATGACCTCTGGAAGCACTATGTCGGCCGGCCATCGCCGCTCTATCATGCCGAGCGGATGAGCGCGCATTTCGGCGGCCCGAAAATCTATTTCAAGCGCGATGAACTCAATCATACCGGCGCGCACAAGATCAATAACTGCCTCGGCCAGGTCCTGCTCGCCATGCGGATGGGAAAAAAGCGGATCATTGCCGAAACGGGTGCTGGCCAGCATGGCGTTGCGACGGCAACCGTCTGTGCCCGCTTCGGTCTTAAATGCGTCGTGTTCATGGGTGCGACGGATGTCGAGCGCCAGAAGCCGAATGTTTTCCGTATGCGGATGCTGGGGGCCGAGATCGTTCCTGTCTCGTCCGGCACGGGCACACTGAAAGATGCGATGAACGAGGCGCTGCGCGACTGGGTCACCAATGTCCACGACACATTCTACGTGATCGGCACGGCCGCTGGGCCACACCCTTATCCTGAGCTTGTACGCGACTTCCAGTCCGTCATCGGGCAGGAAGCCAAACGCCAGATCATGGAGCGTGAGGGGCGCCTGCCGGATGCCGTGATGGCCTGTATCGGCGGCGGCTCCAACGCGATCGGCTTGTTTCACCCCTTCATCGAGGATGAGGGAGTGCGGCTTGTAGGTGTGGAGGCATCAGGCCACGGGATCGAGACCGGTGAGCATGCTGCCGCGCTGAATGGCGGCGTACCCGGCATCCTGCATGGCAACCGGACCTATCTGTTGCAGACCGATGACGGCCAGATCATCGATGCCCACTCGATTTCTGCCGGTCTGGATTATCCC
Organism: Henriciella sp.; assembly: GCF_029936995.1. GTDB lineage: Bacteria > Pseudomonadota > Alphaproteobacteria > Caulobacterales > Hyphomonadaceae > Henriciella. The sequence continues at coordinate 128,254 of NZ_JAPYRE010000002.1, read as the reverse complement.
GGGATCGGCCCGGAACACGCCTTCCTTCGGGATACGGGCCGGGCGGAATACCTGACGTGTACGGACAAGGAGGCGCTCGAAGGCTTCCAGCTCTGCACCCGTCTTGAAGGCATCATCCCAGCGCTGGAACCGGCGCATGCGATTGCCCGCCTGGGCGACGTCTGCGAGAGCATGGACAAGGAGGACATCCTGATCATGAATCTCTGCGGCCGCGGCGACAAGGACATCTTCTCGGTCGCTGAGCATCTGGGAATGGAGATTTAGGCGTTATGACTGAAGCCCTCATTATCCGCATTACCTGCCCGTCCAAGGATGTGGCTCAGAAGATCGCCGATGCGTCGGTTGAACAGCGGCTGGCCGCCTGCGCGAATCTGGAGGCGCCGGTAAGTTCGACCTATCTCTGGAAAGGGGTTGTCGAGCAGGCTTTCGAACATGTGCTGTGGCTGAAATCTGTCCCGGCCTGCTGGGATGCGCTGGAAAAGCTGGTGACGGAGATTCACCCTTATGACGTCCCAGCCATGGTGGCCTGGCCCTGTAGCCACGTCCTTTCTGATTATGCCGACTGGCTGGGCGAGAATACGAAAGCACCCGCAGAATAATGCCGACACAGAGAATTACAGACCGGTTCGACAAGGTTCGTGCCGAGAACCGCGCTGCGCTCGTGACATATATCATGGCGGGCGATCCCGATCTTGAGACAAGCTATCAGGCGCTTTGTGCGCTGCGCGACAACGGGGCTGACATTATCGAGCTGGGCGCGCCATTCACCGATCCGATGGCTGATGGCCCGGCGATCCAGCGGGCCGGGCAGCGCAGTCTCAAGGCTGGCACGAAGCTGAAGGATGTCCTCGCGCTGGCGGAAAGGTTTCGCGAAGACGACAAGGAAACCCCGCTTATCCTCATGGGCTATGCCAATCCGGTGCATCTGATGGGCTATGACGCTTTCGCGGATGCAGCCTCTCAGGCCGGGATTGACGGGACAATCCTGGTCGACCTCCCGCCAGAGGAAGACCATGAGCTGCGCCAGGCCTATGAGAAGTATGGCATTTCCGTTATCCGGCTGGCCACGCCGACGACCACCGACAAGCGCATTGCCAAGGTTGCCGAAGGGGCATCCGGCTTTCTCTACTATGTCGCTGTGGCGGGCGTGACGGGCGCCGGATCGGCCGATCCGGAAGATATTCGTGAAGGCGTCGAACGGGCCCGCAAGGTCTCAGGCCTGCCGGTTTGCGTCGGATTCGGCGTAAGAACGGGGGAACAGGCCGCCGCCATGGCGCGTATATCCGATGGGGTTGTCGTCGGGTCTGCTTTCGTAGATCATGTGCGATTGGCGCTTGAGGCTGATGATACCGGGAGTATAGCCGGGCGGATGGGGAAACTGGCCGAAGAGTTGTCGGACGCGCTTAAAGGCGTAGCTTGAGAAGCAGATTGGACCAGACAGGGAGTCCAGCTTAAATGAATTGGCTAACAAATTTTCGCACGCCGGGTCTGAAGACCTTTCTATCGTCCAAGAAAGAGACGCCTGATAATCTTTGGGTGAAATGCCCGAAGAGTGGCGAGCTCGTCTATCGCTCCGATCTTGAAGAGAGCTGGTATGTGACCCCGGCTGGCGCGCATATGAGAATTTCGCCGCGCCGCCGCTTTCGCCTTCTCTTTGATGATGAGCGCTGGGAGCCATTGGAGCTGCCAGAGGTCCAGCAGGACCCGCTGAAGTTCAAGGACGACAAGCCGTATCCATCCCGCATCAAGGCGGCCAAAGCCAAGATTGCCGCGCGTGAGAAGGAAGAAAGCCCGGACGCAAGCCCGCCGATAAGCCAGGAAGACTGTATGGCCGCGGCTTTCGGGCGTGTAGATGGCCAGCCGGCTGTTATCCTCGTTCAGGATTTCGCCTTCATGGGCGGTTCGCTTGGCATGGCGGCTGGCGAGGCCTTCATTGCCGCGGCCCAGATGGCTGTCGCACGCAAGGCGGCTTTCGTCGTATGCACAGCTTCTGGCGGTGCGCGTATGCAGGAAGGCACGCTGTCGCTGATGCAGATGCCGCGGACCACGCTGGCGATTGACGAGGTCCGCGAGGCGGGGCTTCCCTATATCGCGGTGCTCTGCGACCCGACATCTGGCGGTGTTTCAGCCTCCTATGCGATGCTGGGCGATGTTCACCTGGCCGAGCCGGGGGCGATGATCGCCTTTTCCGGGCCGCGTGTGATCGAGCAGACGATCCGCGAGAAACTGCCTGAAGGCTTCCAGCGGTCCGAATTCCTACGCCAGAAAGGCCAGGTCGATATCGTCTGCGATCGCCGCGAGATGAAAGAGACGCTTGGCCGGATCCTCAAACATCTTCTGCCAGCGCGGAATTCCGACGGTACTGAAATCGGCCCGGTAAAGGCGCCGTCTGCCGATGCGCCTTCCGGAGAAAAAGCTGAAGACAAGAAGGCCAAAAAGGCTTGATCGACACCCAACTCGCCGTCGATACGGCGCTGAAAAGGTTCGAGAAATATAACCCGGCTGACCGGGCGCTTTCGCTTGACCGCATTCTGGTTGTGCTGGAAGAGCTGGGCTCTCCTCATCTTGACCTGCCGCCGACAATCCATGTCGCCGGGACAAACGGCAAAGGTTCGGTTGTCGCCTTTATCCGCGCGATGGCGGAGGCGGCGGGCCTGAAGGTCCATACATCAACCTCGCCGCATCTGGTCCGGTTCAATGAGCGGATCCGGCTCGCCGGGGAGCTGATTTCCGACGACTATCTTGTCGATTGTCTGGAGCGCGTCGAGGGCGCACTTCTTGGGAGCCGCGAGATCACCCATTTCGAGGCCGCCCAGGCCGCGGCGTTCCTGGCCTTTCATGAGACCCCGGCGGACCTGCTGGTGCTCGAAGTCGGGCTTGGCGGGCGCTATGATGCCTCCAATGTGATCGAGAAATCCGCCTGTTCGGTTTTTACCCCGATCGACCTCGATCATCAGGCTTTCCTCGGGAACACGATCTCGAAAATCGCCCGTGACAAGGCGGGGATCCTGAAGCCCGAATGCCCGGCTGTTTCGGCCGTCCAGAGCCCCGATGCGGAAGCCGCGATCCGGGCTGAGGCGGACAGGACCGGGGCGGAGATTTCCTTCCTCTCCGAGGCCGATAAAGCCGCGATCTTCCCGCCGCTCGGCCTCTCTGGCGATCACCAGATGGCGAATGCCGTGCTCGCCGCGAAGGCCCTAAAAACATCGCAGATACAGGGTATTACAGACAAGGCAATCCTTTCGGGCTGTGCCACAGCCCATTGGCCTGCGCGGATGCAGCAACTCTCGCCGGGGCCTGTGACAGAGCTCGCAAACGGCCTGCCGGTCTGGCTCGATGGCGGACACAATCCCCATGCAGGTCGCGCCCTTTCCAGGGTACTTGACCAGCTCGATGCTGAAGCCGGAACCGACACGACCATGCTGGTCTCAGCAATGCTCAACAACAAGGACGCGACCGGGTTTTTTGCTGCCCTGTCCCGGCCCGGCCTCAAGGTCTTTACCTGCCCGATCGCGGACAATGAGAACAGTTTCACCCCGGAAGACCTCGCTGCAGCGGCGCGGAAAAGCGGGGCGGGTGCGGCGGCACATGAGAGTTTCGAGGCGGCGATGCGCGCGGCTGTCGCGGCCGGGGCCGAGCGTATCCTGATCTGTGGTTCTCTTTATCTGGCAGGCAAGGTGCTCGCCCTGAATGACGAGCTACCGCGCTGATTTATATACTATTTCACTGATTTTATGAGATCCCGGCCTGCGCCGGGATGAGCGGAGTGAGGGCTGTGCCTGCGTTCGCAAACCGGGTGGCTTGCGGTACAGACGGTCAAGATTTTTCGGCCCTCAACTCGTATCCGGCCAGGCCCTGAAGGCGGTCTTCACGCGCTCTGGCAGGGCGTGGGCGAACATGCCGAAGGCGGTGCCGTAGCGGTGCAGCCTGTCCTGCGCACCGATGATCGGTTCCGGGGCGCCCTCGCGCTTCAGCCGGGATATGAGACGTGCCATCCGCCGGGCGGCAGGCCAGGGGTTGTCCAGCAGTGTGCGCAGGGTGTGAAGACGGTCCAGCAGCGGTGTGGTGACGGTGTGAGCACGGTACATTTTGCTGGCTCGCGCCTGAAGCACCTGAAGGGCAGCGCCATCATAGCGATAGACCGGCATCAGAACGAAGCTTGTACGGCGTGTGCCGGGGGCGGGTGTACGCGGCGTTCGGGCGGGTGCCTGTGGGGCGGTGGCGGCGGCCGGGAGCGGCCCGATCTCCGCGGCGAGCAGGACGAGCAGCTGGCGCAGGATGGCCTCGATCCGTTTCAGCGTGGCGCGCACACGCCGGGCCACAGCGCGCGAAATCGTCTCGGGCCGCAAATGCAGATTGGCGCGCGCGGCAGCTGTATCCAGCGCATCGCGTACAGCGTTGAACCCTTCCGTCAGAAATCCGGTGAGATTGGACATGGGGAGAAGGATAGGGGTCAAGGCTATCCGGTCGGATGGATTGTTGGTGGCAATTTCTAAAATGGGGGGCGCTGGATACCTGCCTTCGCAGGTATCGGCGGAGAGATTGGGTGCGGTGGCAGGGTTAGTGGTTGAGGGTGAGGTAGAGGTCTGCCCAGCCGGGATTCGTCTCTTCGATCAGTCTAATCTTCCAGGCGCGCTTCCATTTCTTGATCTGGTATTCACGGGTCTTGGCGCTGTTGCGGGTTTCGTGGGCTTCGAGCCAAACGAGGCGTGTGACACCGTATTTCTGTGTGAATACAGCACCGAGGCCCTGCTTGTGGAGCCAGATACGCTGCGAGATGTCATCGGTGTGGCCAGTGTAGAGGGTGCCGTTTTTCTGGCTGGCAAGGATATAGACGTAGAAAATGAGGTACCCCTATTTGCCGCAGACCCCTGTGAAGACAGGGGTCCATGGAATTAGCGGTAAAGCAAGGGCTGATGGTGGTTACTTGTTTGGTGTAACCGCAAACCTTTCAACCTGAACCGATGAAGATGCACCATGGATACCTGCTTTCGCAGGTATCTGCGGAGATATGAGTTAGTGGCCCTGTCCCCGAGGCGAGAACATCAGGCATTCTTGATCGTAAGCCCCCCGTCGACGGGGATGTGGACGCCGTTGAGGTAGCTGGCGGCCGGCAGCACGCAGGAGAGCGTGATGTTGGCGACTTCTTCCGGGATGCCATAGCGGCGCAGCGGCACGCGGCGCTTGGAGAAGATTTCCTTGTGCTCGTCGGGGATACGGTCGGTGATGCCGGTGCGGATGGGGCCGGGGCAGATACAGTTGACCGTGATGCCCTCACGTCCGAGATCAACCGCGAGGCCGCGCGTCAGGCCGATGACGCCATGCTTGGCAGCGGCATAGGGCGAGTTGCCGGGCGTTGCGCCGAGCCCTTCGGTGGAGGCGACATTGACGATGCGGCCCCAGCCGGCCTCGCGCATATAGGGCAGCGCGGCGCGGATGGCGCGTTGGTGAGAGGAGAGCATGACGTTGAGCGTCGGTTCCCAGCTGTCTTCATAGGATTCTTCGCCGACATCGGCGGGGATGGCAAAGCCGGCATTGTTGACGAGGATTTCCAGCCCGCCGAAATGATCTGCCGCTTCGTTAACGACGCGCTTGATGGTGACGGGATCGGAAACGTCCATCGCCCAGCCGGCGACATTGGTGAAGCCTGCGTCCCGGATCTCTTTCACGACCGCGTCGACGGCGTCCTGCTTCAGGTCGGTGACGGCGACATTGGCGCCCTGGCGCGCGAAAAGGTGGGCGGTGGCCCGGCCCATGCCGCTGGCTGCGCCTGTGATAAGCGCGGTCCTGCCTTCGATCGAGCGGGAAAGGTCCTGATAGGGCTCCATGTCATTCCTCCTGATATGCTTTGAGTGAGGATTAGGGGCACGGGCTGACGGCGTCCATGGGTGACGCGTGGGGAAGGGCCGGGCGAGCTGGGTCCCGGATAGCGCCTGCGGCGCTTCCGGGATGACGGGGGAGGAGATGGCAAAAGAAAAGCCCGCCGCGGCATTTGCCGGGCGGGCCAGTCTCGTCAAGAAAGGCGCGAGGGGTTCAGGCGCTTTCCTTGATCCATTCGGCGATGCGCTGTTTCGACATCGCGCCAAGATGGGTTGCGGCAACCTTGCCATCCTTGAACATCATCAGGGTGGGCAGCCCGCGAACGCCGAATTTCGACGCGGAAACGGGGTTTTCGTCGACATTGATCTTGGCGATCTTCACTTCGCCGGCCATCTCTTCGGAGACGGCTTCGAGATGTGGCGACATCTGTTTACACGGGCCGCACCATTCGGCCCAGAAGTCCACCACGACCGGGGTGTCACCGGAAATCGCGGCGTCGAAATCGTCGTCGGTAATGTGTTCGGCGGCCATGTTGCCTCCTTATGGTTCGTGTCTGTGCCCCAATAGATAGGGAATCTGTGGTGAGTTCAAACGCCATCAACTAAACGGTTGCGTGAGTTCTCCAATAGAGAAGGTGCAAGTTCGAACAGTTTCGGCCCGTCGGTGTAGAGCAGGGCGGGGCGCACGGTGCGGCCCTCCCATGCGGTTTCCAGCACCATCTGGTAGGCCGCCATCTGGAGAAGATACGAGCTGTCGATGTCTTCCGCGCGGGCGGGGGCGGGACGGTCTGTCTTGAAGTCGATGAGCAGGATGTCGGTCTCGTTTATGACGAGGCGGTCGACCCGGCCATTGATGATGAGGCGCTCGCCGCCGCTGGTGAGTTCGCCGACGACAGCGGCCTCGGCCCGTCCACCGGGGGCAAAGACGGCGGCGAAGGCCGGGTCGTTCAGTGTGGCGAGCGTGACCGACAGGATTTCCGCGCGGGCGCTGGCCTCAAGATCGGTATGGCGGTCGAGCCAGCTGCGGGCAGCCGTTTCGCGTGTGTCTTCGGGCAGTTCCGGCAGGTATTGCAGCAGGGCGTGGATCAGCTGGCCGCGCTTGAGGGCGGCCGACCGGGCCTTGCCGAAGGGCTTGGTGACAGGAGCGGTGTCGCGCAGCAGGCGGCTCGGCGCGGTGACGCGAGGCGCGCGGTCATGGCGGGTGACAGGGGTACGCGTCCAGCCGGGCGCTTCGGGCCGGGCGCGGCGGTCGCCGGCCTTGCCGACCGGGGGCACGATGTTGCCATAGGTGAGGGAGGTGTCGATCTCGTCTGTGCCTGTCAGCTCGAGCATGGCGGTGCGGCAGAGGGCGTACCAGGAGCCTTCGCTGTAGCCGGCACTTGTCTTGCGGCCGGTAAAGGCCCCGCCAATGACAAGCCGGTCCTGCGCGCGGGTGAGCGCGACATAGAGCAGGCGGCGGGCCTCGCGCGCCTGTGCGGCGGCGCGGGCCTCGCGCAGTTCCGCGATGAGGGGCGGGTCGTCGGCCTTTCTGGGGCTGTAGACCGGTGTGCCGTCCTCCAGCATGAACAGGCTGCTGGTGTCGGCTTTTTCCCCGCCTGTCGTGTCGGGCAGGATGACGATGGGGGCCTGCAGGCCCTTGGCGCCGTGGACGGTCATGACGCGGATCTGGCCGTGGGCTTCGGCAAGGTCGCGCTTGAGCTGGCTGTCGTCGCCTTCGATTTCGGCGAGGAAGGTCTGCAGGCTGGCCGCCTCGCCCATGGCATGGCCGAGTGCACGGTTGATGAGGGCGTTGACCGGATCGCGGGCCGGCTCCCCCAGCCGCTGGATGAGCCGGTCCCAGCCCGACAGGCCATCGCGGCGGGTGACGAGCACCCGCATGATGAGATCAAAGGCGGACAGGTGACGGTTCGCCAGCAAGTCCTCGCAGAAGGCGCGGGCGGCGGTGAAACGGGGATCGGTGGCGGTCTTGAGTCGGTCCCACAGGCGTTCGTCCTTGCTGCGCCCATGCGCGAGGGGGAAGAGCTCATTATCGTCATCGACCAGTCCGCAGAACGGCCCGCGCAGGATTTCCGCAAGCGTCAGGTCATCGCCGGGCATGAGGGCGAAGCGGATCAGGTTGAGGCAGTCCTGCACGCCGATATGATCGAGCAGGACGAGCCGGTCTGCGCCCGCAACGGGGAGTTTCGCGGCCTTGAGGGCCTTGATGATGGCTTCGAACAGCACGCCACGCTTGCGCACGAGGATGAGGATATCGTCCGGTTCGGCGGCTTTCTGTTCGCCGTTGCGCCAGACGGGCTCTCCGGTGTCGATCATCTGCCGGATTTCAGCGGCGACTTTCTGCGCCAGCCGGTTCCTGGGGGAGCTTTCGGAGAGGTGATCGAGCGGGGCGTCCCACGGGTCGCCTTCCTCTTCGTCCGTATGCGGCTCAACTGGCCAGAGGTCGACGCGGCCCGGCTGGTCGGCACGCCGGGCAACGTGGGTGAGATCATCGGCTTCATCGGGTATCGTTTCGGAGAAAGGATGTCCCTCGAAGCGGTCCTGGTTGAATACGTTGTCGACGAAAGAGAGGACTTCCGGGCTGGAGCGGAAGGACATGGTCATGTCTGGCAGGTTGGCCTGGCCGTGCAGGGCTTCCTCGGCTTCGGCGAAGCGGCGTTTCTCGGTCAGGAACTGCTCCGGGTCTGCGCCCTGGAAGGAGTAGATGGACTGCTTCTTGTCCCCGACGGTAAATTGTGTGCGCGGATCGGTGCTGCGCTCGGCACCCTCGCCGGCACGGAACTCGGAGACCAGCGCATTGATGATCTCCCATTGGGCGGGGCTGGTATCCTGCGCCTCGTCGAGCAGGATATGGGTGAGGCCGCCATCGAGCTTGTAGAGCACCCATTCGGCAAGGCCCCCGGATGTGAGCAGGGCACGCGTGTGCTGGATGAGGTCATCGAAGTCGAGCGCGGCGCGTCCTGTCTTCCCGGCCCGGAAGGCTGACAGGACGGGCAGGCCTGTGTCGATAAGGGCGACGGTGCGCTCATAGGCCTGCCGGGCGATCAGGTCTTTCAGCAGCGCCCGGAAGCGGGCGGCTTCGCTGCCTTCGCCATCCTTCATCTGGAAGAGATCAGCCAGGCCGGGGGTCGTCTTGGCCGCACCTGCCGTATACGGATTGCTTGCCCGGAATGCGCCAGTCGTGGTCAGGAAGATCGTCCGATATACGTCCCATCTCTCCATGAGCGGGGCATCGGAGAGAATAAACACCAGCGTCTCAAGCAGGTTTCCGTCGCTCTTGCCGGGCTTGTCCAGTTCGCCAAGTCCCTGTGCGATGCTGGCAAGGGCGGCACGTGGCAGGCCACGGCCGACGGCGCGCTCCATGATCTCCTCGACCGTTTCATCAGGAGCTTCAAGCCGCGCCCTGAGCTGTGTCTTCAGGCTGTCCGGGTCCTGCCCTGTCAGGCCTCCCCGTGCGCCGCGAAGGGATGATAGCGGTGCCGCGGCCCCAAAGCCGCCGCCGGCTTCGGAGAGGATTTCCAGTGCATCAGGGCGCGCTTTGCTGGCCGTGACGATGCCGTCCGCAAGGCTCTCATCCCAGAGGCGGTCGGCTTCCTGGTCTTCCATCTCCGCAAATCCGGGCGAGACATCAGCTTCAAGCGGGAAGCGGCGCAGGATGCGTGAGCAGAAAGCGTGAATCGTTTCGATGCGCAGGCCGCCGGGGGTTTCAAGCGCGCGGGCGAAGAGGGCGCGGGCAGCCTTGAGGTCTTCCTGAGAATAGCTTTCCGGCGCGCGGTGTTCGAGCCGGGCGAGTTCGGCACGCAGCTCGGTATCTTCCAGAACGGACCAGCGCCCGAGCTGGCCGAACAGACGCGACAGCATCTCGTTGGCGGCGGCCTTGGTGTAGGTCACACACAGGATCGTGTCCGGGTCGGCCCCCTTGCGGCCGTCTTCCCGGCGCAGGAGCAGGCGGGCGACACGGTCGATCAGGACCTTGGTCTTGCCAGACCCGGCATGGGCCTCGACCCAGGCAGAGCGGTCCGGGCGAGCGGCGAGGGCCTGTGCGGCAAGTGCTCTTGCGAAGGCGTCGGGGGCAGTCTCAGTCATCGCCGTCCTCCGCAGCCCATTCATCGCGGCGGGCAAGCCGGGCATAATCAGAGCCGTACTTCGCCCATTTCGGACGCGGCATACTGACATAGGGGTGATCGGGGTCGGCAAACTTTGCGACCAGCTTCAGGAAGCCTTCGCGTGTCTCGTCGATGATCTCTTCGACAGGCTTTTCGGGGTAGGAGTTGCCGACCTTTTCACCTATGTGGCGCACGGCGAATTGCGTGCCGAAGCGAACATATGTCAGCTCACTGACAGAATAGGGTGACAGGCGCCCGTCCTTGCGATCCGGGAAGCCTGCTTCAAGGGCGATAACGGCCTGAAGCGGCATCTGCGGATTGAGTCCGGTCCGAACTTCGCCTTCACCGGGCGGGGCACCGGACTTGAAGTCGAGTATCGCAAGGCTGCCATCATGGCGTTTTTCTATCCGGTCGGCTGTGGCAGTGAGGCGGAAGCCATCCTCTGCGCCAGCTACAGGAAAGGTGTGCGAGCCCTTGAGTTCCGTATACGGAGTACCTGCAATTTCATGGAGCCTGTCATGGCGCCAGGCCAGGTATTCTTCGGCCACGCGTTTGCGGGAAGCCATAGCCCCAAGGATGATGTCCTCGGCTTCGCCTGCTGCGCGCAACTCCTCTTCCAGCATCCTGACCAGCTGTCCGGCCGACTTCTCGACGCCGTCTTCCTCGAATTTCTCGAGCGCGGCATGAATGGCGGTTCCGCGCGGGCGGGCATCTACGGGCATGTCGAGCGCGTCGAGCTTTGTCAGGCCAAGGACATATTGTGCATAGATCGCATAAGGGTCGCGTTGCAGGGCTTCGATCCGTGTAACCGAAAGTCCTTTCGGGCGCTGCTCGAGCGGTGGCTTCGGGCGGGGCTCTGAGCGGAACCCGCTGAGCTCCTCAGGTTTACGAAGAGCCTTCAGCCATTCGCGCGGATCCTGATCCGCCTGCGGGGAAAGAGTTCTTGCGGCTTCTTCCTCGCCGAGCGCACCGCGTGCCAGCGTGTTCAAACGCCAGAGCCAGCGTGAACTGATCGCCGGGGCATCCTCACGCCGGCGGGACGATAGCAGGGTGACATTGGGAGCGGCGGCCATCTGGGCAAAGTCGTGCGCGGAAAGGCCGATACGTTCATCCGGGTCGTTGAGGCCGATCTCACGCCGGAAGCTGCGTGGCAGGAAGGCGTCTGCCGGTGGCTGGGCGGGCCAGACGCCTTCATTGAGCCCGGCCAGGATGAGCCGGTCAGCCGATTGCAGGCGGGCTTCCAGTGGCCCCCAGATATTGAGCCGCGGATGTTCGATGGCTTCCTCGCGGACCATGATGGTTGTGCAGAAAGCCTTGAACAGTTCTGTCCAGATTTCCGGGGTGGCCGGGGCCATGCTCTTGGTGACTTCGGCAAAGTCCCTTAGCGCTGTCGAAAGCGCGGCGCCATCCGGCCCGGCCCATGGCAGTGGTGTAGCGCCGAGGCTTCCCATCAAATCACTGACGGCCTCCAGGAAGGCCATGCCGCTTACCTGTTCATCGCTTGCATCGAGACCGGCCGCATGGAAACGCGCCTGCAAGTCTGCACTGAGCGCAAGTGCCGCTTCTGCATGATGCGGTTGCAGGCCGGCGCGGTAGGCGTGTTCCTCATCACTTGCCAGACGCTTGATGTGTATATTGAGGGAAGCCCAGTCGTCCCAGCGGCGCGGCCCGCGCAGAAAGAAGCGCTCGAACGCGGCAATGTCATGTGTCACCTCGACCTGTGCGTGCTTCAGCACCGCCAGCATGGAGACGGGGTGGGTCGGATCGCTCACCCATTCCATGACAAGCGCAGCAAGGCTGCCTGCTGGCGTCTGGAGAAGTGGTGTGCCACCGGACGGGGCGACATGCACATCCCATTGCCTGAGAAGCGCGGAAACCCGCCGGGCCAGCCCTGTGTCGGGCGTGACGAGCGCGGCTGTCTGGTCCCCTGTTTCCAGCGTCAGGCGCAACAGGAGCGCAGCACACCAGGCCTCGTCGCTTTCGTCATCGGCCTCGATCATGGTCAGGCCGGAAAATCCGTCGCGGGCGAAATCGGCCCTGTCCCGCGTGCCGGAAAGGACGTCGAGACGCTCCAGCCAGCCAGACGTGTCGTCAGCCGGGGCAAGCGCTTCGTGGACAAGCGTGCGCCGGGCATTCTGCTGCGGGCTCGTCTCAAGGCCGGGCCATGCGGCCACTTCATGCGGGGCGAGGCCGAGCGATGCGAGCGTGCGCGCGATGGTGAACTGCGGATGGTTGGGCGTCTCGGAGATGCGCTCCCATGCGCCGTGGCTCACTTCGCGGTCGAGCCCCGGCAGGACGATCAGGCTGCGCGGCAGGGTGAGCGCGGCTTTCATCAGTATGCGGCCGGATGGGTCTGCGCCGGTGGAGCCTGCGATGATGATGTCGCCCTTTGGAGGCGTGTCCTGCCAGCGTTTCGCGGTGGCTTCGGCAGCGGCGAGACGTCGGGCATACGGGTCCATCTGGACATTGCGTTCAAGGTCTTCGGGCCACTGGCGGGTGATGATGTCGAGGAAATTCACAGATTTCTGCCAGTGTTCGGCGAGCTGGCGTTCGGCCACCAGCGTGTCGAGCCTGTCCCAGTCGACATTTCCCGAAAGTGCCGCCTGGTCCAGAAGCCGCGAGAGTTCGCGTGCCGCTGCTATGGAGGATGCGGGCGGGATCGATTGGCCGAGCTTCTCGTAATAGGCGCTGACAAGCACGGCGAGACGGCCAAGCCTTTCTGCGGGGGAGATGGCAGGTGGCAGGTCAGCCAGGGCACTTTCCGCGCCGGGCGGAGGTTCATCGCTTTCAAGATCGCCAAGCGGGCGGATGTCCGGCATCAGGAGGGCCTTGCCGCCAGCAGCCCTGTGGAGCGCCAGGGCGAGCGCGCGTGCCGAGCGACGATTGGGGACGTAAATCAAATCATCGGCCAGCGCATCGGGGTGCGTGGCGAAGTCTTTCTCGCGGGCGAGCGTTGTGGCGAGCGCTGTCAGGGTGTCGGCGCCGGCCGGGATGGTGCGGACCTTCGGGGCACCGGCGTCGAAAAGGCGATCCCTGCTCATGCGCCGAAACACCACATCCACATTTCTGCGTCCTTCAGGGCCTGTGGGTCCCCGACATGCAGCCAGAAGCGGTCAAGCGGCAGGCCGTGCATGCGTCCGCTTGAGAGGAGCCCTGACCAGATGCGGAAAGCGGAGAAGGGTTCGGGGCTGTGGTCGGCGTAAAGTGCCGGATTGGCGATGCGCAGGCCGGCATAGGCCCAAGGGGCTGAAGCTGCGTCACCGCGGTGGGTGAGCGTGCCGTCTTCAGCGCGAAAGAAGTCCCCGGGACCGCCAAAGCCGAGGCAGCGGCCCGTGTCTGCGAGCAGCAGCAGCTCGTCCATGCGGGCGGGATCATAGGCATCTGCTAGCTGTCTGAGGGGGCTGGCACCTGAGGGTGCCCAGAAGGCGTCGGTGTTGACGACAAAGACAGGACCCTCGCCAAGAAGCGGGGCGGCCTTGGCCAGCGCGCCGCCGGTCTCGAGCACTTCCTCGCGTTCGTCGGAAAAGACGACCTCGACGCCGCCATAGCCTTTCACATGCGCTTCGACCTGGCCGGCACACCAGTGCGTGTTGACCACGAGGCGTTTGACCCCGGCTTCGATCAGCGGTTCGACCTGCCGGTCGATCAGGGGTTTGCCGGCGACCTTGAGGAGTGGTTTGGCCGTATCATCCGTCAGCGGGCGCATGCGTGTGCCGAGCCCGGCGGCGAGGATCATCGCAGTGTCTGGCATAGTCGTCATTGCGTCAGGCATCCTCGAAGATGAAGGGCGCAGTGTCACGCACAAAGGCAGACATGCCAGCCGCAGCCGGATGCTGGAGGTTGCGTGCGAGCAGGCGTTTCTGGCGGGGCAGGAAGTCGAGATAGCGCTGCTTGCCATCGCGCGAGACGAGGCGGGAGAAAATGCCGGTGATGCGCAGCGCATTCAGCGCGCCGATCACGGCGAGGCGTTCAAGGAAGTCGGTTTCGGTCTTGCCGGTCCGGTTGAGATAGGTGCGGATGGCGGCATCGCGGGCCTCTGCGGAAACCTCGCGGCGGGCATCCTGAACCAGCATTGCCATGTCCCATGCGTCCCAGCCGATGACGGCGTCCTGGAAGTCCAGAAGGCCGATCCGGGCGCGGCCCTTGCGTTCGGGCAGCCAGATCAGATTTTCGGCATGATAGTCGCGGAGTGTGAGTTCGCGTGGGAAGGTGCGGGCCTGGTCTATCAGGGCGTCGCGCTCTTCTTCCCAACGTGCCCGGGCAATGTCTGTCATCTTCATGCGGGGGTCGAGTTCCGGCAGCCAGTCGGCAAAGAGGTCGGCGTTGACCCGCAGGGCGAGGTCATCAAAGGCCAGAAGCGGCCACTCGCAGCCCAGTCCTTCAAGGACGGCTGGGCGGTCGAGGACGTGCAGCTCGGCCAGGGCTTCGGCGGCGGCTGTGTAGAGGGTGATCTCGTCTTCGCCCTGTTCGATCAGGCGGGCAAACTCCTTCAGCGTGCCGAAATCCTCAATCACGGCAAGGCCGAGAGACGGGTCGCCAGCATGGATCTCCGGGGCGCTGAAGCCGTTGCGTTTCAACCAGCCGCCTATGGCCGCGAATGCTTCGACCCGGGATGCGGCGAGACGTGACTGCTTGTTCCAGCCCCCGGCAAGGCGCTCGGCATCAGTGAGTGTGGGCGTACACGGGTCGTCCTCGACAGGCGGGGCGTCCATGAGCAGGGCTGTCGTGCCATCCGGACGGGTCAGGCGGCCATAGCGGCGCGTTGAGGCGTCCTGGTTTAGCCAGTCGAGGCGCGCATCCTTCCAGCCTTCCTGTGTCAGGAAGACGTCTATCTGGTGCGCACGTGTGGTTTCAAATCCCATGAAGGCGAGCTTGCCAGTCTTCGCCGTGCGCTTCCAGCCTTGCCGTGCGGCCATCCTGCGTTTGTTCAAGGGCAAGATCGAGCCGCCATTGGGGGAGGTGTTCGCCTGCCTTGTCCGGCCACTCGATCAGGGCGAGACCGTCCATGGTTTCCTCCCAGCCGAGCTCCATGACCTCATCCGGGGTCTCGAGGCGGTAGAGGTCGAAGTGAAAGACGGTGAGGCCCGGCGTGTCATAGGTCTGGACGAGGGTATAGGTCGGGCTGGGCACATCTGTTTCAGCCCCGGAAAGGATGGAGATGAGGGCACGGGCGAAGGTGGTCTTGCCGGCGCCGAGCCCGCCCTTGAGCGCGATCACGTCCCCGGCTTTAAGGTGCGGGGCAAGCCGCCGCGCGAGCCGGGATGTCGCTTCGATGTCAGGCAGGTGGATTTCGAGAAAGCTCATGTGAGGCTGTCCAGGGTTTGCCGGATGGCGCCAAGCAGTGCGTCGGCAGGCTCGCAGCCGACCGAAAGGCGGACATAGCTGTCTGGCACATCGTCGCCCCAGCGGGCGCGGCGTTCACCACTTGTCTGGATGCCGCCGAAGCTGGTGGCGTGAAAGACGGCCGGGCAGTCTTCAATAAAGCGTTCGGCAGTCGCCGCATCGGTGAACTGGATGCCAATGATGAAGCCGGGCCGGGCCATCTGGCGGGTGGCTGTCGGGTATGACGGATCGTCAGCAAGGCCGGGATAGCGCACTGAACCAGTGGCCGGATGGCTGTAGAACAGGTTGGCGAGGGCTTCTGCATTGGCGCACATTCGCTCCAGCCGGACATCCAGTGTCATCAGGCCGCGATAGGCAAGATAGGCTTCCGATGGGCCGGGGGTCGCCCCGGAGAGTTTGCGCCACTGGCGGACCCGCTCCATGAGGGCGCTATCGCGCCCGGCGACATGACCGAAGAGGACGTCGGAATGGCCACACAGGGCCTTTGTGTCGGATGAGACAGCCAGGTCGGCCCCAAGATCCAGAACCGGCTGCAGCAGGGGCGTGGCGGTGGTGTTGTCGACACAGACCAGCCCGCCGCTTTCATGCGTGCGCGCGGCAATTGCGGCAATATCGCAGACATCGAGTCCCGGATTTGACGGGGTTTCGAGCCATACGAGGTCATAGCCGGAGACATCGTGATCGCTCATCTGCCCGGTTGGCAGTTCAGTGACGTCTATATCGTGCTGGCGCAGGAACTCATCGAGGAGGACGCGAACCGTGTAATAGCCATCAGAGGGCAGAAGGATGCGCGCCCTTGGTTTGAGGCAGGCCATGATCGCGGCGGTGACGGCGGCCATGCCGGACGGAAAGCAGACGGTCTCTGCGTCCTCGAGCACGCCGATGGCGGCTTCGACGCTTGCCCAGGTCGGATTGTCGAACCGGCCATACGGAAAAGCATGATCCGGATCACCGGGCAGGGCATACTTGGCGGCGTTGACGACCGGCGGCGTCAGGCTTTCGCCTCGACCGAGTTTCGCGGCACGGGCATGCAGCATCTCCATCATGCGGGCAGAGGGGTCTGGCACTGTAAGGCACGTCCTTTCCGGCGTTTTACAATGCGGGAATGTGCCGGGCTGGCCTCGCGGGTCAAGCCTTCAGGCTTTCCTTGAACGTGCTGCGCTGTTATCGCGCGGGGGTATGTCTTGAAAAATCGTGACGCCTGCGTCATGAAAGTACTGAAACCGGGAGGATTAAAGGTTTTGGATCTGTCACGCGCAGAAAGAGTAGTCGTGATTGGCGGCGGCCAGGCGGGTGCGCAGGCGATACAGTCGCTGCGCCAGTTTGGCTATGAAGGGGCAATCACGCTGATCGGTGAAGAGACCGCACTGCCATACCAGCGTCCGCCGCTCTCGAAAGCCTACATGAAGGGCGAGCTTGGCGAGGACCGGCTCTATTTCAAGCACGCCGCCTGGTACGAGGACAACAATGTCGAGACGCTGCTCTCCCAGCGCGTCGAGGCGATTGACCGGTCGGCCCGCGAAGTACGCTTCGAGCATGGCGGACACCTGGCCTATGACGCGCTCATCATTGCCACGGGCTCGCGTCCGCGGGCGCTGCCCATCGAGGGGGTGGAGCTGAAGAATGTCTTCGACCTGCGCGGTCTGTCGGATGTCGAACATATCCAGCCAAAAATGATCGAGGGCCAGAGGCTGGTCATCGTCGGGGCCGGCTATATCGGGCTCGAGGCCGCCGCCGTGGCGCGCCAGCTCGGCCTTGAAGTGACCGTGCTGGAAATGGCCGAGCGTGTCCTTGCGCGGGTGACGAGCCCCGTGATCTCGGAATTCTACGAGCGCCTGCATACCGACAAGGGTGTCGACATACGGCTCGGCGCACGGCTGTCCTCGCTGAAAGGGGAGGGCGGCAAGGTCAGCCATGCCGTGCTGGCCGATGGCGAGCAGATTGCCGCCGACATGGTGCTTGCCGGGATCGGCATCGTGCCGAACATCGAGCTGGCCGCAGAGGCGGGCCTGCCCTGCAAGGACGGGATCATCGTCGATGACGATGCACGCACGTCCGATCCGCGTATCTTTGCCGCCGGCGACTGCACGGTGCGCCCGCTTAACCACTATGCCCGCTCGGGCCGTCTGGAGAGCGTCCATAATGCGATCGAGCAGGGCAAGCTGGCAGCCGCTGCCATCATGAACAAACCGCGCCCGAACATCGACTGCCCGTGGTTCTGGTCCGACCAGTATGATGTGAAGCTGCAGATTGCCGGACTGTCACAGGGCCATGACGAAGTCGTCGTGCGCGGTGACAAATCCGCAAACAAGTTTGCCGCCTTTTACCTGAAAGCCGGCCGGCTGATCGCTGTTGATGCGGTTAACAGCCCGCCTGAGTTCATAGCCTCGAAAAAGCTCATCATGTCAGGTGCGCATGTTGCGCCTGACCGGCTGAGCGATACAACCATAAGCATGAAAGAGATAGCGGCTGACGCCGCCTGAGGAGAGAAACAAAGCCAATGCCGAAAATTATTTACGTAGACCACGAAGGCACCGAGCGCCCGATCGAAGCGAAGAATGGCGAGACCGTCATGGAAACCGCGATCAAGAATTCGATCCCCGGAATTGATGCCGATTGCGGCGGGGCATGCGCCTGCGCAACCTGCCATGTCTATGTCGACGAGGCCTTCATGGGGAAAGTTGGCGAGTCGGAAGAGATGGAGCAGTCGATGCTCGATTTTGCCGAGAATGTTCAGCCCAATTCCCGTCTTTCGTGCCAGATCCAGATCACGGATGAGCTTGACGGGCTCAAGGTGACGACGCCGGAAAGCCAGCACTAGGGTGCTTTACAGTGAACTGATCGCTGGCCTGAAGCGCGGCACGAACGGCCGTGTCGAAGCGACAATCCCCGAAGACTGGATGCAGGGCCGCACGACATATGGCGGCCTTACGGCTGCGCTTTGTCTTGAGTCTGCGCTTGAGCTCGTGCCGGACATGCCCCTGCGTGCGGCACAGGTCGCCTTCGTCGGGCCTGTCGGTGGCGATGTGGTCATCTCGCCGAGCATATTGAGGCGCGGCAAGTCCTCGGCTTTCATAAATGCAGACATGGTTACCGGGGACGGCGTGATGGCGCGGTGCCTGTTCACGTTCGGCGCCAAGCGTGACTCGAAGCTCAACCAGCGCTCACGGGAGTGCCCTGAGGTGAAAGCGCCGGACGAGTGCCAGTCCTTCTTTGGCAGCGGCCGGCGTCCGACCTTTGCCAACCACTTCAATGTGCGACTGGCAGACGGATATCCGCCCATGAGCGGCGCTGAGAGAGGTGACATCACGCTGTGGCTGCGCCACAAGGATGAAGGGGCGTTGTGGAATGCGACCACGCTGCTGTCCATCGCGGATTCGCCCCCGCCTGCGGCCATGTCCATGATGTCTGAGCCTGCGCCGATCAGCTCGATGACGTGGATGGCGGAGTTCCTGACAGACGACATCCAGACGACGGAAGGCTGGTTCCTGGCGCATCATGAGGCGCAGGCCACGAGTGATGGCTATTCCAGCCAGTCCATGCGGCTGTGGAACCGCTCAGGCGACGCGGTTATGATCGGGCGGCAGACCGTGGCGGTGTTCGGCTAGGAACGTCCTCCAGGCGCGACGTGTGGTGTCCGGCTAGTTGTTGAGTGGCCCGGCTGTCACGCTGGCCTTGAGGTTGGAGTACAGGGTTGTCGAACTCGTCGCCCCGTCCTTCATGCCATCGAGAGCGACTGTAACCATGTCGTCTCCCGTTCCGGATACGAAGACACGGCTGAGCCTGTCGCCATCCTGGGGATAACCGGACTCCTGTTCGGTGTAGCCATAGGCCGTCTGCAGGAGGGCATCTCCGATCAGGTTGAAAGTGACTTCCACCGGAAGATCGTTGGAGGCCACTTGGCAGGAAGAAAAGGGGTCAAGCTGGAGCTGAACCACGCCCTCGACCATCTGGTGGATGGGCAGGGTCTCGTTCTGGAATAGCGGCGTGCGGTTTTCCCAGAGCTGGCCGATGGGCGTGACGCCGTCGACTTCGAATTCGCTGAACGTCTCTTCCCGGTGAATGGCCGGCAGACAGTGCCCGAGCACGGCATCGGAGAAAGCCTTTACGGCCTGGGCCCTTGTGACACCGGCTTCTGACCTTCGCGCTGTATCCCCTGCCGTACTGGCACAACCAGCCGACAGGACGGAAATGGCGAAGATAGTAGCGATCCGGAATTTCATGCGTCTCTCCATTTTGCGGAGAGTATAGCAGGGCTCACGTCGCGGTGCGACTCCAGCAAGTGGAGGTGGCGCATATTTGTATACGCCCTGCGATGTCCGTGCTGTTCGCCCGAGAACAGGGGTCTAGTGGACGACGGCGGCCTTGAGATCGGTCAGATAGTCAACCTGGGCCTGAAGCGCTGTCACGTGTGGACCGTCCTTGCCTTCGGAGAGAAGCTTCGACCTTGCTTCTTCAAGATCGGACTCGACTGTGGCGGCATCAACCGAGCCAAGGTCGACGGCTTCTTCTGCAAGAATGGTCAGCCCGGCTGGTGTGACATCGGCAAAGCCGCCACGCACGAACAGGCGCATCTTCGTTGTATCGCCATCAAGAACGCGCACGACGCCATTCTTGAGTGTCGTCATGAAGGGCGCATGGTGTGCCAGAACGCCGAACTCGCCTTCGGTACCAGGCGCGATCACGTGATCGACCTCACCGGAGAACAGCTCCTTGGCGGGCGAGACGAGGGAGAAGTGAAGCTTGTCAGCCATAAACGCGGCTCCAATTGAATTGCTGCCGTCTCAATACTTGTTTGAGCGGCGTTGTCTACCCGGACTTGCTGTCGCGGCCCGGCCCAATGATGCATTTGCCGGGCGGGGTCCGGGGGCTGTAGATAAAAAGGGTGCAGACAGTGAGGTGAAGGCATGGCGGCGCAGGTGACGATTGAACGGCTGGGGCGAACAGCGGTTGTACGGTTCGATACCGGAGCAAGAGCGAATGCACTGAGCCAGAAGCTGCTCCGCGAGCTTACAGAAGCGGCCCGGCAATTTCACGCAGACCCGGAGATTTCTGCCGTAATCCTGACGGGCCGAAACGACCAGTTCAGCATGGGAGCGGACCTTAAAGACCCAGAGCGGGAGAAGACAGCGGCAGCCGGCCTCAGTGAACGCCGTATCCTGCAACGGGCCGGCCCCGAAATGTGCGAGGCGTGGGAGCGCATCGACGCTGTGACCATCTGTGCAATAGAGGGCTGGTGTATTGGCGGCGGTGCGGCGCTTGCCGCTTCGTGTGACTTGCGGGTGGCTGGCGATGAGGCCGTCTTCTACGTGCCGGAAGTCGAGCGCGGCATGAATATGAGCTGGGGCTCCATCCCGCGCTTCGTGGCACTGATTGGCCCGGCACGGACAAAGCGCCTGGCGGCCCTGTGCGAAAAAGTGGATGCAGCAACAGCGCTGGATTGGGGCCTGTGCGACCATGTCGTTGCGCCAGGCAAGGCGCTTGAGAAGGCACATGAGATCGCAGCGGGCGCAGGCCGTCTGCCGCCGACAGCGCTCAAGATGGTGAAGCAGGACGTGAATACAGCGGCGCTGGCCCTGTCACGCGCGACGGCGCACAGGGACCTTGAATCCTTCCTGCTCATGCAGGGATCGGAGGATTTCCGGGAGGGTGTCTCGGCCTTCATCGAAGGGCGCGAGCCGGATTTCACCGGAGACTAGGCCGAAACGAAAACAGCCGCATCGTTTCCGATGCGGCTGTTGAATTCGTTTCAGAATATGGAGTTGCGTCTACGCGTCTTCCATCATCTTTTCGGCTTTCTTGATGGCCTGGTCCATGTTGCCGACCATGTAGAACGCCTGTTCCGGCAGGTGGTCATACTCACCCGCGATCAGGTCTTTGAAGCCCTTGATGGTGTCTTCGAGCTTGACCTGCTCACCCGGCGAACCGGTGAAGACTTCGGCCACGTCGAACGGCTGCGACAGGAAGCGCTCGACCTTACGGGCACGGGCAACGACCAGCTTGTCCTCTTCGGACAGTTCGTCCATGCCGAGAATTGCGATGATGTCCTGGAGTTCCTTGTAGCGCTGCAGGATTTCCTGAACGCCGCGGGCAACTTCATAGTGCTCCTGGCCAACCGTCTGCGGGTCAAGAATCCGCGAGGTGGAGTCGAGCGGGTCAACAGCCGGATAGATGCCTTTCTCCGAGATCGAGCGGTTGAGAACCGTCGTCGCGTCAAGGTGGGCAAACGATGTGGCCGGGGCCGGGTCGGTCAGGTCATCGGCCGGGACGTAAATGGCCTGGACCGAGGTGATCGAGCCCTTGTTGGTGGAGGTAATACGCTCCTGGAGCTGACCCATGTCGGTGGCCAGTGTCGGCTGGTAGCCCACAGCGGACGGGATACGGCCGAGGAGGGCGGAAACTTCCGAACCGGCTTGCGTGAAACGGAAAATGTTGTCGACGAAGAAGAGTACGTCCTTGCCCTCCTGGTCACGGAAGTACTCCGCCTGGGAGAGGCCGGTCAGGGCAACGCGGGCACGCGCGCCGGGCGGCTCGTTCATCTGGCCATAGACCAGCGTCACGCGGCTATCGCCCTCAAGGTCGATAACCTTGGAGTCGATCATTTCGTAGTAAAGGTCGTTACCTTCACGCGTCCGCTCGCCAACGCCGGCAAAAACGGAGTAGCCGCCGAACAGCTTCGCGATGTTGTTGATCAGTTCCTGAATAAGAACGGTCTTGCCGACACCGGCACCGCCAAACAGGCCGATCTTGCCGCCGCGGGCGTATGGGCAGAGCAGGTCGATGACCTTGATGCCGGTAACCAGGATTTCGGCTTCCGTGGACTGGTCGACGAATTCCGGCGCGGGCGCGTGGATCGGGGCACGGGTCTTGGTTTCGATCGGGCCGCGCTCGTCAATCGGCTCACCGATGACGTTCATGATGCGGCCGAGTGTTTCAGGGCCGACAGGAACGCGGATTGGCTCGCCAAGGTCGGTGACCGGGTGACCGCGAACCAGGCCTTCGGTGGAGTCCATGGCAATCGTGCGCACGGTGTTCTCACCGAGGTGCTGGGCGACCTCGAGCACAAGCCGGGTGCCGTTATTGTCGGTTTCCAGCGCGTTCATGATATCGGGCAGGTGGCCGTCAAATTCGACGTCAACAACAGCGCCGATGACCTGAGAGATTTTGCCGGTCGTGCCGGTAGCAAGGCTGCTCATGGAAGGCGTCTCCTTGGGAGCGGATGATGTTTTGGGCTTTTTCTTGGGAGCCGGCTTGGGTTTCGCCGCCGGCTCAGGGGCAGGTTCGGGTTTGGAGGCCGCAGCGATGGCAGGCGCGACATCGGAAATCTTGACGCCTGAGCGCTTGCTGCTTGTGGCTTCGGCCGGTTTGCAGACGCCACAGGCGCGCGTGTCCTTGTGGTTCAGAGCGTTCGCGGCCTTCTCGGCCTTGGCGAACGTGTCGAAAGGACCGTGCCACTTGTCGTCGTCATTGGTCTGGTCGCCACCAACGCCCTGGCCGTGATTGCAATAGCGGCAGTCACCCGTGTGAATACGGGCGCGTTTCTTGGAGAAGTGTTCGTAGACCCAGAAATCCATAACGTCCTCCTCTAGAGCGCCTCGGCCCCGGAGATGATCTCGATCAGCTCCTTGGTGATCTGTGCCTGACGCGCGCGGTTATATTGCAGCGACAGGTCGTCGATCATCTCGCCGGCATTGCGCGTGGCGTTGTCCATGGCCGACATGCGTGCCGCCTGCTCGCCAGCGCCGCTTTCCAGCATGGCGGAGATGATCTGGGTGTTGATGTAGCGCGGCAGGAGCGTCTCGAGGATTTCCTCCTGCGAAGGCTCATACTCGTAGATGGCGCCTTTGAGGTCGACAATCTCTGCGTCTTCCGGGGCCTTGGCAGGGATGAGCTGCTGGGCGACCGGCAACTGGGTCAGCACGTTCTTGAACTGGCTGTAGACCAGCGTGGCGACGTCGAATTCGCCATCGTCGAAGCGTTTGGTAATGTCCAGGCCGAGGCCGATACCGGCTTCGGTGTAGTCATTGCCGCGCACTTCCGAGAGGTCGACATGACCGACGAAAAACTCGGCATAGTCGCGCTTGAGCTGCTCGCGGCCTTTTTTGCCGACGGTCAGGATCTTGACCGTCTTGCCTTCGGTAACGAGCTTGCGGATGAGTTGGCGGGCTTCCTTGACGACGTAGGAGTTGAAGCCGCCACAGAGGCCGCGCTCCGCTGTCATCACAACGACGAGATGGGTGTCTTCCTTGCCGGTGCCCGACAGGAGTTTCGGCCCTGCGCCTTCGCCCATCGAGCTGGCCAGGTTGGCCACGACACTCGCCATGCGCTTGGCATAGGGCCGCCCTGCATCAGCGGCTTCCTGGGCGCGCTTCAGCTTGGCGGCAGCCACCATCTGCATCGCCTTGGTGATCTTCCGCGTGGATTTCACGCTGGTGATCCGGTTTTTCAGATCCTTGAGGCTGGGCATGGCTCAGCTCCTGCTCCGCGTGAACGAACGACTAGGCGAAACCCTTGGTGAACTCGTCGAGCGTTGCCTTGATTTCGGCATCGATCTCGTCGGTCAGGGCTTTTTCCTTGCGAATCTTGGCGAGGAGGTCCTTCTTCGCGCCACGAAGGTGCGAAAGCAGTTCCTGCTCGAAGCGGGTCACGTCGCGCACGCCGACCTGGTCAAGATAACCACGTGTACCGGCATAGATCACGACAACCTGCTCTTCCATCTGCAGCGGCGAGAATTGCGGCTGCTTGAGGAGTTCGGTCAGGCGCTCACCGCGGTTCAGCAGGCGCTGGGTTGCGGCATCGAGGTCGGACCCGAATTTCGCGAAGGCGGCCATCTCGCGGTACTGGGCGAGTTCACCCTTCATCGAACCGGCAACCTTTTTCATCGCTTTCGTCTGGGCCGAGGAGCCCACACGCGACACGGACAGACCGACGTTCACGGCCGGACGGATGCCCTGATAGAAGAGGTCGGTCTCGAGGAAGATCTGACCGTCGGTAATCGAGATGACGTTGGTCGGGATATAGGCCGAAACGTCGTTGGCTTGGGTCTCAATGATCGGCAGAGCCGTCAGGGACCCGGAATCATAGTCCTCGTTCAGCTTCGCCGCGCGCTCGAGCAGGCGGGAGTGAAGATAGAACACGTCACCCGGATAGGCTTCGCGGCCCGGCGGGCGGCGCAGAAGCAGGGACATCTGACGATAGGCAACAGCCTGCTTGGACAGGTCATCATAGATGATGAGGGCGTGCATGCCATTGTCGCGGAACCACTCGCCGATCGTGCAGCCGGTGAACGGTGCGAGATACTGGAGCGGGGCCGGCTCGGAGGCGCTGGCGGTCACGACGACGGTGTACTCAAGTGCGCCGCGCTCTTCCAGCGTCTTGACGACCTGTGCAACGGTGGAACGCTTCTGGCCAATCGCGACGTAGACGCAGAAAAGCTTCTCGCTGTCGTCCTTGGCGGCGTCGTTGGTTTCTTTCTGGTTCAGGATGGTGTCGATGCAGATCGCGGTTTTGCCGGTCTGACGGTCACCAATGATCAGCTCACGCTGGCCGCGGCCGACCGGGATCATGGCGTCGATCGCTTTGAGGCCGGTCATCATCGGCTCATGGACGGATTTGCGCGGCAGGATGCCCGGCGCCTTCACGTCAACACGGTTACGCGAGGCGACATCCTTGATCTCGCCCTTGCCGTCGATGGCTTCACCGAGCGGGTTCACAACACGGCCGAGCAGGCCACGGCCAACCGGCGCAGCCACAATCTCGTTGAGGCGCTTTACGGTGTCACCTTCCTTGATGCCCCGGTCATCGCCGAAGATCACGACACCGACATTGTCGGCTTCGAGGTTGAGGGCCATGCCCTTGACGCCGCCGTCAAACTCGACGGTTTCGCCGGACTGGACATTGTCGAGGCCGTAGACGCGGGCAAT
This sequence comes from Henriciella sp., assembly GCF_029936995.1. Classification (GTDB taxonomy): domain Bacteria; phylum Pseudomonadota; class Alphaproteobacteria; order Caulobacterales; family Hyphomonadaceae; genus Henriciella. The sequence goes on along the minus strand of NZ_JAPYRE010000002.1, from coordinate 103,066 downwards.
GCCGTCACCGACGGACAGGACCTGTCCGACGTCGGAGACCTCAGCCTCGACGCCAAAATTTTCGATCTGGGATTTCAGGATGCCTGAAATTTCTGCAGCGCTGATGTCCATCGAGCTTCTAAGCTCCCTTCATGGCGATGTTCATACGGTCAAGTTTAGAGGCGACGCTGGCGTCGATCAGGGTCGAGCCGACGCGGAGCTGAATGCCGCCGATAAGGCCGGAATCGACCTCTGTCTCCAGTTCGACATCACTGCCGACAGCCTTTGCCAGCACAGCTTCGAGCTTCTTGCGCTGGGCTGCCGTCATCTTTTCGGCGGTCCGCGCAATAGCGCGTTTCACACCGCGATGCCGGGCGTAGAGTTCATCAAAATAGCTGGCCGCGGACAGGATCTCGTCTGCGCGGCTATTGGTGGCCATTGTGGCCAGGAAGTTCGAGACGATCTTCGAAAGACCGGCTTTCGCGGCCACAGCGACGAGGGCCTTGGCCTTGTCCTCACGGGCGAAGGCGGGCGACTCGAGCAGCAGGGAAAGATCCTTGCTGTCAGCGGCCATGGCGATGACGCTTTTCAGGTCAGTCGCAACGGTTTCCAGTTCGCCCTTGTCCTGGGCAAGCTCAAAAAGGGCGCTCGCATAGCGGCGCGCCGTTTCATTGGCATGGGAGGCGGAAGATGCGGCCAAGACCTTGTTTCCGTCGGTTGCGGGCGAATGCCCTGTTCGTGAATACTGGTAAACGGGCTGGCGGCAAGGCCCCAACCCGATGCTTGCGAGGGCGCTTAGCACTTCGTTCCAAGGCTGACAACATGGCCGCAGCGGTAGAGTTGCGACCGATTGGCACGTTCAGCGCCTAAAGGAAGGAATACGGATCAATATCAGCCTGAATTACGTTCACCCCGACGTTTTATTGCAGCCAGCACATTCGACTGAATGTCCCCAAGAATAAGTTCGCCCCACAGGGCCGCATAAGTGTTCACGGGTGTCGTCGCGCGATAGGATGTGTCGAGTGTCAGCCGGGTTCGCCCATCCGGCAATGCCGCGAGCTCATATCCCCCAGTCATGATCTTCAGATGAGGCCCGTCCGGAGAGATATGGCGATCTGAGCGGTGCGAGACTGAGTCGTTGGGGAAAACGAATTCCCAGCGTAAACTGTCATCAGTCTGTGCGAAAATGTGTTCTTCAAAACTGACACCGTCTTCCCAGCGGGCAAGACGACGCGGGCCACCGCTGCCAAACGTGACAACCGCAGATTTCGGTCGGGGCACGCCAAGAACATCCTGTGTTATGTTCCACCGTCCTTCATGTCGCTGGATGTTGTTCATCTCGAAAAGGAGCGGCCGGACGACCTTGGCCGGTGCATCGATCGTGATGGAGCGCGCAACTACGAAATCCTTGCCCGTTTGAGGCAGTTGAGCTTCCAGCCCGAGCATGAGGAAGGGAAGGGCGGCAAGGACACTGCAGTTGATCCTGTGACGCCCTTGGAACCGCCTGCGCAGTCCCTGAACACAGAGCGCTCCGATCCAGCCACTGAAGACCCAGAATGGCAGGATCATCAGGACGCATATGATGGCTTCAGAGAGAACGAAGCTGCCGGCTACCAATACAGCCAGCAGTAGCCATAGGCGGTATTTGTCAAAGGTGCGTTGTTTGTCGATGGACAGGAGAGAGAGCAGGTAAGTGCCCAAGGCGCCCACGGTGAAGGGCAGGCCAAAAAGGAGGCTGATGCTGATGGTCGCGCCGTTCCATCCAGCTTCCAGCCCGTTCGACAGGAGGGCAAATATAAGTGAAAGCCCTGTCAGAAGAGCAAAGATGAGAACCAGGCGCAGCCCTGCCCATGCCCAGTAGCGTTTCCCGGGTTTGCCGGATGGTGGGCTCAAGACTGTTCTCCCGCGAAATAGGGTTAGAGGGCGCCAAGCCTGCCTTTGGCCGTTCTGTTCGCAACAGTGAACAGATCACGAGCAAATATTCAACTAACGGTTCAGAGGAAGGAATAAGGATCAATATCAGCTGATATTCGCACGGCCGATGGTAGTTTCATCGCAGCCAGCCACGCGCTCATATAAGCCGACAGGTCGACCTCGCGCGGGCAGGTGACCAGAAACCGCATGCGGTGGCGCCCGCGCAGGATGGAAATGGGAGCAGGCGCCGGACCGTAGACAGTGACCCCTTCGCCATTGGGTGCAGCTGCGCCTGCGAGCTTGCCGGCTTCGGCGATCATTTCGGCAGATGGCGCCGACAGGATGAGCGCAGCCATGCGGCCGAACGGAGGCAGGCCCAGTTCGGCGCGTACATCACGTTCGATCTGGAGAAATCCGTCACGGTCCCCGGCAGCCAGAGCGATCATGGCGGGGTTTTCGGTGGCGTAAGTCTGCACCAGTGCGCGGCCGGGACGTTCGGCACGGCCTGCACGGCCTGCAACCTGCGAGAGGAGCTGGTAGGTGCGCTCACCCGCGCGGAGGTCCCCGCCTTTCATGGAGCTGTCAGCGTCGACGATGCCGACCAGGGTGAGGTTCGGGAAGTTGTGGCCCTTGGCGACGATCTGCGTGCCGACAAGGACGTCGATTGCGCCTGACGCCATGCGATCGACAATGCCCCGCGTGTCTTCGCCCGTCTGGGCGGTGTCTGAGGAAAAAATTTCGACTCTGGCCTGTGGCAGGAGCTGGCGCACCTCTTCGGCCACTCGCTCGACGCCGGGGCCGACGCCCATGAGGGAGTCCTTTGCTCCACACATCGGGCACTTGGCAGGCTTGGGCATTGACCAGCCGGTCAGGTGGCAGACGAGCCGGTTTGTATAACGGTGCTCTGTCAGCCAGCTCTCAGTTGCAGGACTTTTCAGTCGCTCACCACAGGCCTTGCAGATGACCAGGGGCGCATAGCCGCGCCGGTTGAGGAAAAGCAGGCTCTGCTCGCCCGCCTCGAAGGTCTGTTCAAGCCCGCGCGAGAGAACGGGCGAGAGCCAGTGGCCTTTTTCCGGTGGATTGGTGCGCAGATCCACGAGTTCGATATCGGGAAGTTTTGCTGCGCCAGGGCGGGCGGAGAGTTTCAGGCGCTGGTAACGGCCAGTCTCGGCATTCACCATGGTTTCAAGCGCTGGTGTCGCCGAAGCGAGAATGATGGCGGCATCTTCCAGCTTGGCGCGCATTACCCCCATGTCGCGGGCATGATAGGTGACGCCGTCTTCCTGTTTGAAGGAGGTGTCGTGCTCCTCGTCGATGATGATGAGCTTCAGGTTTGCGAAAGGCAGGAACAGGGCAGAACGGGCGCCGATGACGATGCGGGCGCGGCCGTGCGCGGTCTCGCGCCAGGTGCGGCGGCGTTCGGCGTCACTGAGAGATGAGTGCCACGGGGCGGGCGGGGCGCCGAAACGTTCCTCGAAGCGTTTGAGCACGGCCTGCGTCAGTGCAATCTCCGGCAGCAGGACGAGGACTTGCGCATTGTCTGCCTTGGAGAGCGCTTCGGCTATGGCTTCGAAATAGACCTCGGTCTTGCCGGAGCCCGTGATGCCGTCGAGCAGGAAAGGCTGGAAGCCGCCCTGTGATATCTGTGCGCGCAGGACTTCTCCGGCCTCTCTCTGTTCGCCGGTGAGATGTGTACCACGTTCGAAATTGGTGGGCTGAGGGTAGGGCAGGTCGGTTGCGGTCTCGCGGGCCTCCAAGGACCCCGTCTCGACAAGCCCCTTGACCACGCCGGGAGAGACGCCTGCCGTACGTGCGAGTTCTGCGGCACTTGTCGGCCCGGTTTCACGCGCCGCATCAAGTACTTTCACGCGCGCATCGGTCATCCGGTTGGAGCGATGGCCGGTGGCCACATAGAGCGTCTGGACCGGTGAAGGCTTGAGCCCGCCACGGGCGCGCAGCACCATGGCGAGGACATGGCCCGGCGCGGCGACATTGTACCTGGCTGCAAAGCCGATGAAGCGGCGCATGGCTTCCGTCATGGGCGGGACGGGGAAGACATCGAGGACGGGCTTCAACTCGCGGGTGTCGTCTTCTGCCCTGTCTCTCATCTCCCAGACCACGCCCGTGCGCTCGATCTTGCCAAGCGGGGCGCGGACATAGCTGCCCGCTTCCACATGCAGGCCTTCCGGCGCCGCATAGTCGAACGGTTCGGGCAAGGGCAGCGGGAAGAGGATACGGGCGATCTTCATGCAGGCTCAGGTTTAGGATGGAGAGGTGATTCCGTCACCCTCCGGTCTGCGGCTTGGCGCGGCGTCACGATTGACGGCCGTGGCGCGGGTGGCAGGCTTCATCCTGAGAAGAATATCCGGAGGAAGCGCTCATGTCTGATATCCTGAAGATCGAGACCGAGAACCATGTCAGCGTGCTTACGTTGAACCGCACAGAAGCGATGAACGCGCTCGACTATCCCCTCTATATGGCGCTGGAAGACGCGATCCGGCAGAGCGAGGCGCGCTGTATTGTTATCACGGGGGCGGGCGAGCGGGCCTTCTGTTCCGGCGATGACGTAAAACAGATTCTCTCAAAGGGCGCACCTTCGACGCCGGAGATGGCTGAACGGGCAAAGGCGACCGGCGGGCTGACCCCGTGTGCCGATGCGCTGTTGCATACCGATATTCCGGTCATCGCTGCGGTGAACGGCTTTGCCCTGGGGTGGGGGGCAGAGCTTGCCATAATGGCGGATATCAGGGTGATGGCGGAGACGGCAAAGTTCGGCGAGATTTTCGTGACACGCGGGCTCTGCTGTGATGCGCCGGGCCTTGGACGGCTGGCGCAGCTGGTCGGACGCGAACAGGCGAGCGAGCTTCTGTTTACAGGCGAGATCATTGATGCAGCGCAGGCAAAAGAGATCGGGCTCGTCTCTCGCGTCGTGCCACAGGCCGACCTTCTGCCGACAGCGCTTGGCATTGCGCAGAAGATCGCGGCCAACCCGCCGCAGGCTGTGCGCGCTTTGAAGGCGGGGCTTCGCCGCACGCTCGATCCGGACTGGCGCGATACCGGCAAATGGGCGATCACCGAAATCCGCCGCCTGATGGAAACAGAGGATGCAAAGGAAAGCGCTGCGGCCTTCATGGAAAAGCGCGCGCCTGTGTTCACCGGCCGGTAGGTGTTCTCAACACCCCCTTAATCTCTCTCGCCGAGATTCGCGGGTATGGAAATCCTGGCCGCCTTTCTTGAGCATATCGGGCGTGAGCGCCGTCTCTCGGACAACACTGTCGAGGCCTATGGGCATGACCTGAGGGGCTTTTTCACCTTTCTTGAAGGGCATCTGGATCAAGCCGTTGGCATCAAGATGTTCCGTCATCTCCATGCCAGCGACATTCGTGCGTTCCTGGCCAGCCGGCGCCGGGACGGGCTGTCGGATGCCTCGATTGCGCGGGTGCTTTCAGCCATCAAGGCGTTCTATCACTGGCTCGACCATCATCATGGTATCGACAATCCGGAAATTGCCTTTCTGCAGGGTCCAAAACGCAGTGCGCGCCTGCCGCGCCCGGTTTCGGTCGCTGTGGCGCGGGACATGATTGGCACAGCCGAAGCTTTCGCTGAGGAGCCGTGGGTGGCTGCCCGCGATGTGGCGGTTCTGACGCTGCTCTATGGCGGGGGACTGCGTATTTCTGAAGCGCTGGACCTGAATGGCGACGCGCTGCCGCTGCCGGAGCGCCTGCGTGTGAAGGGCAAGGGTGGCAAAGTGCGGATTGTGCCGATGATCCCGGCTGTACGCGAGGCTGTCCACGCCTATGCGCGGCTTTGCCCATACCCGCTGACGGCACAGGCGCCGCTCTTCTATGGCGTTCGTGGCAAGCGGCTCCAGCCGGCGATCGTGCAGAAGGGCGTGCAAATCCTGCGGGGCGCGCTCGGCCTGCCGGATACGGCGACACCGCATGCTTTGCGTCATGCCTTTGCAACGCATCTTCTGGCCGAAGGCGCTGACCTGAGGGCGATCCAGACGCTGCTCGGCCATGCCAGCCTGTCGACCACACAGGTCTATACCGGCGTTGACTCCGAGCGCTTGCGGGCGGTTCATGCCAGTGCGCATCCGCGCGGATGAGATAAACGCGTAAGGTAGAGATCATGCCGAGCAAGACCGAACTTGCTGAAGACAGGACTGACCTCGCCGAGGACCGGACCGATTATGCGGAAGACCGCACCATCATGGCGAATGAACGCACATTTGCCGGCTGGATGCGGACGGGCCTTGCCTCGGCCGGGATCGGGCTTGGCTTTCAGGCGATCTTCCGGGCCGTGGAGCCAACCTGGCTCGCCAAGGCCGGGGCCTCGGTCTTCATCCTGATCGCGGTTGCGGTCTTCTTTCTGGCCTACAGGAAAGCGGCGACGCTCGCGAACCGGATGGATTCACACTCAGCCCAGCCTCTGGGACATATCGCGTTCGGGATGATCGCAGGGATGTTCATCACCGGCGCATTAGGGCTCGGTGTGCTGCTCTGGTTCCTCTGAGCCTCAAGCCTTCCTGGTGAAAGCGGCGATGCGCGCCTGCATGTCGGGACCGACGCCTTCATTTTCCATGATTTCCCACTGCAGCCCGGCATCGAGCGCGTCCATGTCGGTTGCTTCCAGCAGGCGCTTGTTGGCGGCATGGCTGAAGGGAGAGTTTGTGAGGGTCTGGCGGGCAAAGGATTCCAGGTCCGTTTCGAAGCTTTCATCGGGGAAGACGTTCTCACAAAGGCCGATACGCAGGGCCTCGTCAGCTTTCACGGTCTCGGCAGTGAACATGAGCCGTTTCGCGGTTGCGATGCCAACCCGCCGGGGCAGGCGCTGGCTCATCCCCCAGATGGGAGTGAGCGCCCATTTTGCGTGTGTGTCGGCAAATTTTGCCGACTGGGCGGCGAGAATGAAGTCTGCCGCGAGCGCGACTTCGAGGGCGCCGGTGTAGCAATGACCGTGCACGGCGGCGATGACGGGCTTGGGCAGCTTTTCCATCAGCCGCAGGGTTTCAGAGTGCCAGCCGCGTGAAGGCACATCCTCGCCCTCGGCAATGTCACCGAGATCATGGCCGGCGGAAAAGCATTTGCCCGCGCCATGGAGGATGACGCAGCCGATGCTGTCATCGGATTTGAGGTCAAGCACATGCTGGCGCAATTGCCTGAACATGGCGACTGTCAGGGCATTCAGCTTGTCCGGGCGGTTCAGTGTCAGCCAGCAGAGGCCATCATCATCGCGGCGGGTGACCAGGTCGCTCATCTCACATTCCTCCTGTTTGCAGTCAGCTTAGGCTGGCAGGAGCGCGAGACAATTGCTGACGCCGGGGAGGGTCAGTCCTTAGTCTTTCGTGTCAGGCCGAAGCGTTTCCAGAAGATGCGGTCGAGCCAGCGTTTAGGCAGGCGTGTCGGGATCGTCCAGTTGGTGAGCTTGTCGGGTACAGGCGCATAGCGTGCTTTTGGGCTTCTATCCGAAAGCGCCGATTCTATCGTCTGGCCGATCACTTCCGGGTCCAGCCCGTTACGGCCGCCTTCCAGCATGACATCCGCGAAGGTTTCGAGCGGATCGGCCCAGGCCGAGCTGGCGTAGGGGTGATCCCTGTTCATGTCTTCGGCCTTGTCCCAGATCGGCGTCTTTACAGATCCCGGTCCGATGGCGATGGCGTCGATGCCATAGATAATGAGCTCGCGGCGCAGGCTGTCGGTCATGGCTTCGACAGCGTGTTTGGTGGCCGTGTAGGCCCCGAGGAAGGGCGCGGAGATGCGCCCGCCGACGCTTGTGATGTTGACGATGCGGCCGGGAGCACCGCTGCGCGCTTCGTCCATGCCGAGCAGGGGCAGGAAGGCCTGCGTGGCACTGAGCAGGCCGAAGACGTTCACGTCGAAATGCTGGCGGAACTGGTCAAGCGGCTGGACGGCGAGCGGGCCCATATTCGCGATACCGGCATTGTTCACCAGCCCGGTCAGCGTCTGCCCATCCAGTGCGGCACTGACGGTTTTTACGGCCGCACTTACCTGATCGGGTTTGGCAACATCCAGGATGAGCGGACGGATATTGCTGTTCCCCTTGCTTAGCGGCTCGCCATCGGAATGTTTCCGTACGCCTGCAAAGACCGTCCAGCCCTGACCGGCAAGATACTCCGCCGCCGCCCGGCCTATGCCGGTCGAGGCGCCCGTAATCACGACTGTTTTCATTTGCCAGCTCCCTTGCTTTCGCAGACCGCAGACAGTCTGCCTTTATGCACTGGGAGTCCAGATAAGCCGGAATTCCTCAAAGACGATGGGTTCGATTGCGGCAAATACGGTGCCTTCTGCGGCACATTCACGGCGATAATAGGCGAGATGAACCTTGCGCCAGTATTCAAGTGACCTGTCGCCCTCTCCCTCTGTGTGGGCGAAGGCTTCTGATGCGGTGTTGAAGGGGTCGACATTGACGATTGTCGTCTCGATCACACAGGCGGGCCGGTCCTCGCCATCAAGCACAAGCGACAGGTCACCCGGCGCAGGCGGGCGTTTGCTCTCTTTCTGGTAGACGGCGAGACGCGTTGCTGTTGCGCGTTTGGTGCCGGACAACACGAGCTCGAGCAGTTCACCGGCCATCTCTGGGCTGTCGCCAAAAGCGAAAATGTCCGCGGGTTTGCGTTGGTCTCCGGTCTCGGTCTGGAAGCGGTCCCAGAAGACCTGCTGGTCAGGCGTCATCCCGACCGCCCTTGATGATGCGAAGCCTTGGCCGTTCACTTTCCCCTCCGGTCTTCGGAGCGGGCAGTTCTTCGCCAGATTTCAGGTCGCTGCCGCGTATGACGCCGAGCGGCGGCCTTTCCGGCTTTGCTGGTTCCGGGGCAGGGGCCTCTTCCTCAATGTCTTCATCCAGCTGGCGGACGCGCGGTGTGTAGGCGGGTTTCTTCTTCGAGCCCAGTGGCTTGCGTGTCTTGAATCCGCCGCCCTTGCCGCGGGCTTTCTTGCCGATTTCGCGCAGCTTCTGGGTCTGGAGTGCGGACATGGGGTCTTCAAGGTCGCCCTTCTCGGGATCGGCAAAGGCCGATCCGAACGTTTCGATGCGCTGTTCGACTTCCTCAAGGAATTCCCGCTCCCAGTCAGACAGGGGCGGGCCTTCGCCGCGCTCTGCAAGCTCGGCGGCCTTGCGCAGCTTGCGCAGGGCTTTTCGTTTTTTCCGTTCGTCGATTTCACGCGGCATGGATGCAATTTATGGCGTTTCGTGCCCCATGCCAAACAGGGCAAAGCGATTACATCTCGCCCAGTGCGACAAGATAGGTTTCCAGGACAGCTTCCTGCTCTTCGCGTTCCTGGCGGTCCTGCTTGCGCAGACGGACGACCTGACGAAGTGCCTTGGTGTCATAACCCATGGCCTTGGCCTCGGCATAGACGTCCTTGATCTGGTCGGCGACTTCTTTCTTTTCCTCTTCTAGGCGCTCGACGCGCTCCACCGTCATGCGCAGCTTTTCGCGGGCTGCATCAGTCAGTTTGCCTTCAAGCTCGTCCATGGGTTCCTGCTCCGCTTAACCTTGTCGACGGGCCGCGTTCTACTGTCTTGTCAGGCGGTTGGCGACCCCGCAAAACATCTGCCTGTCACGTGAGGCTCGCGAATTCCACACGGATTTGTGTTTCGACCCGCCAGAATGGCGACCTATATTCGCAATATGACCCAGATAATCGACAGACTATCAAGGCGAGGTATCCTGCTTGGCGGTGTGGCGGGCACGATCCTCGCGGCCTGCTCGAATGGCAAGGGACAAGCCGCCGAAGCCGTGGCCGCCGAGGCGGAATACTCAGATACGCAATGGCGGCAGATCACGGAGGCCGAATGGCGTGAGCGCCTGTCGCCGGAAGCCTTTGAGGTATTGCGCAAGGACGCAACCGAACGGGCAGGAAGCTCGCCGTTGAATGAGGAAAAACGCGAAGGCACGTTCCACTGCAAGGGGTGTGACCTGCCGCTCTTCAAGTCCGAATGGAAGTATATGAGCGGTACCGGCTGGCCGAGTTTCTGGACCTATATTGAAGGCAACCTTGCCACCAGGCCGGACAATACGCTGCTCATGCAGCGCACGGAATATCATTGTGCGCGCTGTCTCGGCCATCAGGGGCATGTGTTCGAGGATGGGCCGGAACCAACAGGTCTGCGCTATTGCAACAATGGTGTGGCGCTGACTTTCAAGCCTGCAAATGCCTAGGGTTTGAGCCCGCGCCGGCAGTGCTATAGGTTACCCGGCATGACACAACGAGACAGTTTTCAGAGCTGGTGGAGAGATGTGCCATCGAGAGAAAAGGCCGGGCTCAAGATGCTGATGGGCCTTTTTCTTGCGGTCATGACGCTTGCCTCGGTTGCTGTTCTGGCGCTTTACGTCTTCCAGCCGTGATGTGGAGGCCGGTCAGCCGCCAAAAGTCGTTCCGTCACCTTCCTCATCGGTGAGCATCGTATTCGGATTATTGGGGTCCTTATGCTCATATCCGCGCGGGTCGGGGCTGACGAAGAGGTCCATCTGGCGCGGGTCGACATGTTTCTTGCGCCGGGATTTGCGGCCGCGGTCATGGCGGAAATAGAGGTCGTCAGTGTGATCGTCTTCGCGTGAGGCCTTTCGTGCGGCTGGCTTCCGGTCTTCTGAAGGCTGTGCTTCCGTCGTTTCAGGGCGCTGCGCCGGCTTTGGGGCGGCAGCCAGTTTCCAGTATGTGACGGCAAGAACGGGCTTGCCGTCGGCATCCTCATAAATCTGGATAAAGCCCTTCGCATCACCGGACTGGGCCTGCTTCTGGATGGCATCGACCTCGTTGGAGGCCGGTTTCAGCCACTCCGTTTCCAGTGAGAGGATAGCTGTTTCGCCAGCCACGTCTTCAGCTTCATAGCGCGTGCGCGCGGCAGGGCTTGTACCCTTCAGCGCCTCTTCGGCTGTTATGGCAAGCGGATAGGCAAGGCTCATGGGATTTCAGCTAGGGTTTTTAAGGGCTGGCGTCCAGATCGCAGGGCATCAGCCAGTGTTCAGAAGGTCTTCGATGGCAGGTTCGGTTGCAAAGTTGAGGCGGTTGGCAGCAAGACGGGCAAATCTCAGCGTGACGGCCTTGCGCCGGGCCGCTGCGAGCGGAGTGGGCTGGGGCTCTCTCAGGACAGCGCCGCCGAACCCGTCAGCCACGATCAGACCGGTCTCACCGGGGATAAGGTCTTTCGGGAAAGCATGGCCAACAGCGAAATAGAAGCGGTCGCAGAAAGGCAGGTAGTCCGGCCATTTCCCATCTGCCCGGAAATCGGCCACCGAGCTTTTGACTTCCACAATCGCGACTTCGCCTTTTGGGCCGATGGCGGCAATATCGGCGCGCCGACCATTTGCGAGTGTCATCTCGGTGACGCCGGCATGGTTCATGTCAGCAAACAGGCGCAGAACACCGCGGCAGATATCGCCTGCACCCGGTTTCTGCGGATCATAGGCCATGCGCGCCTCCCAAGCTCATACATATCAGGTTCCCGGTCTGTTCCAGCGTGTTCAGGCGGGACGAAAGAGTCAAGAAAAAAGCCCCGGACTTGAGGTCCGGGGCTTTCTCTAAAGATGCGTCTCGTATGCTTATTCGCGCGAGGCGAGCAGCATCAGGACAAAGCGGAACATGTTCACGAACATGATGAAGAAGTTCAGTGCGCCCCAATTCGTCATGACGGCCAGGCTGCGCTGGTCGCCGGCGAGCTGATAGTAATTCTCCTTCAGCTCCTGCGTCTGCCAGGCCACGAGGACCGCAGAGAGCAGGGCAAACCCGCCGGAAATCATCCATTCCATGCCGCTGGATGGCTCCATGATGCCGAGCATCGGCAGGAACATGTAGATCACCGAGACAGCAAGCAGGGCCCAGATCGCCATGATGGCGAAGCTGCCAATGGCCGAGAGGTCTTTTTTGGTCGTATAGCCCCAGAGCGACAGGGCACCGAAGGCCGACGCCGTGATGAAGAACGCCTTGGCGATCGTCATATAGTTCAGGGATTGCGAAATCCCGCCGGCGGTCTGAGTCTCTACACCGCTTGAGGCCATGTAGAAGTAAACACCCATGCCGAGGCCGACAGTGGCGACGATGGCCCAGTACAGGAAGGCTGTTCCGGTCGGCGACGGGTTCTTCATGAAGAACATCGAGCCGAGAATCAGCGCGATCGGGGCAAAGGCCACGACATAATAGAGTGGCGTGCCGAAAATCAGGTTGAAGAGCGGCTCCCACGTGCCTGCCGCAAAGGCCAGCACGCCGGACAGGGCGATGCCGATGGTCAGCTTCTGATAGACGCCGAGCATGAAGGACCGCAGGCCCTCGTCAACGCTCGCATCCATAGTCCTGCCACGGGCGACAGAAGAGTTGTAGTCGTTCATAGATCCCTCTTTCGAAAGGCCGGCATGAGAGCCATGCCGATTGTCGATAATATGGGCGAAACACGCCCTTAGTTCAAGGAAAACCGGTTGTGTTCGGCAGCCTCGGCTTCCTATCCTGACAGGCGATTAACAAAGGAAAATTTCATGCACGACCGGAAGCGCAAACTGGGCACAACAGACATTGAAGTCACCGCATGCTGTCTTGGCACCATGACATGGGGCCAGCAGAACACCGAGGAAGAGGGCCACGCCCAGATGGACCATGCCGTCAGCGAGGGCATCAATTTCTTCGACACGGCTGAAATGTATTCGGTGCCCCCCAAACCGGAGACGCAAGGCTCAACGGAAAGAATTATCGGAAGCTGGTTCAAGAAGACCGGCAAACGCAAGGACATCATCCTTGCCAGCAAGATGTGCGGGCGCTCTACGCAGACCTGGACGCGCGATGACGATGTGCCTTTCACGCGTCAGACCAAGGCGCAGGTCGACGAGGCTGTCGAGAAAAGCCTGAAACGGCTCCAGACAGACTATATCGACCTTTACCAGCTGCACTGGCCGGACCGTCCGGCCTCGATGTTCGGCAACCGGATCAAGTCAAAGCATTATGAAGTGGACTTCGAGCCCTTTGAGGAGATCCTCAGCCATCTCGATGCGCATGTGAAGGCGGGGAATATCCGCCACATCGGCGTGTCGAACGAGACTGCCTATGGCGTCATGCGTTTTCTCGCCGAGAGCGAGAAACGTGGTCTGCCCCGCATGCAGTCCATCCAGAATGCCTATAATCTGGTCAACCGCACTTTCGAGGAAGATCTTGAGGAATGTTGTGTGCGCGAACAGGTGAGCCTGCTCGCCTATTCGCCGCTTGCGCAGGGATACCTGACCGGGAAATACCGTGATGGGGCCCTTCCGGAAGGCTCCCGCAAGCAGCTGTTCCAGCGCTTGCAGCGTTACGAGAAACCGGGTGCGGAAGAAACGATCAATGCTTATGTCGATCTGGCCCGCAAGCATGGGGCAGATCCGACAGAATTTGCGATCAAATTCTGCGACTCACGCGATTTCATCGGATCGACGATCATCGGGGCGACGAGTCTTGAGCAACTGAAAACATGTATTCGGGGGTTTCAGCTGTCGTGGACTGAAGAAATGGAGGAAGACGTCAGCGCTCTCCACCAGCGACAACCTTCGCCCTGTCCGTAAAGCCGGTAGTATTTGACTTTCCCGCAGTCCCGGCGCAGCATATTCAATGCTGTGACAATTGCAGCAGTGGGACGGACATAAATTGGAAGGGGACGGCATCATGGCTGATGCATCGGCTTATGCGGAAAACATCAAGAAATACGCGAATGGGTATAACCAGAAGGCGGCTGAGAAGATTGTCGGGCATCTGGGAATAGCGCTGCGCAACCGGGATTCATCGCTGGTTTCATGCTCGGACGCTGGCGAGCTTGCGCGCGTTCGTGAGAAATTCTGCCGGGGCAAGCTGGGACTTGCCCACAAGAATGGCGAAATCGACGAGGCAATGGGTAAAGTCTGCGAGATCATGAAGCCGGAAGGCTCGAACAAGTCCCGTGTGACCTTTTATTATCTCCTGGCCGAAAACTTCGGGAAACTCGGCGAGCTGGCAAAATAACTGCTGGTCTCGCGTGACTTGCAGAAAGCCCGGTCTTGAAGGCCGGGCTTTTTCTCGTTTGTGGTGGATACATGATCAGACTTTTTGCTGCCTTGCCCGTTCCCGAGGATATCGCCGACCGTCTGGAGCCGCTCTGTACCGGTCTCGACGGGGCGCGCTGGCGCGACCGGGAGCACTTCCATATTACGCTGGCTTTCTTTGGCGAGATCAGCGAGCCGGTCGCCGAAGCACTGGATGAAGAAATTGGGGAGGTTTCCTGCCCACAGCTAGAGCTTGAAATCGAGGGCGTTGGCTGGTTCGGGCGCAAGGAACCGCATGCGGCTTTCGTGACCGTGAAGCGTACTCCGGAACTTGAGAAGCTTGCGCAGGCGTGCGGAAAGGCTGCAACCCGGATCGGGCTCGAAAAGGATGCCAGACCCTTCAAGCCGCACATAACACTTGCCTATCTCAATAATACGCCGCTGGAGGCTGCAATGGCCTGGTCAGAGCGTTGGCAGGTCCTGCGGGCCGGACCGTGGGTAGCCGACCGGTTCCACCTCTACGAGAGTGTGCCGCGCACGGGGAAAAAGAGCGTCTATGAGGCAGTAGCCGATTATCCGCTTGGGGTTTGAGTGGCTGTGTTGTGATTTGCGCCCGCTGTTGCGGGCATTTTTCACCTGTTTTTGGTCCACTGGACCAAAAAATCTTGGCGAAGCAAAACTGATGAAAAATGGTGCCGCCTAGGTGACTTGAACACCTGACCCCCGCATTACGAATGCGATGCTCTACCAGCTGAGCTAAGGCGGCTCCGTTGCTTGAAGAGCGCTCAATACCGTTTGCGGGCGTGTGCTGCAAGCCCGCTTTTCAGAAGCCTATGGTGTCAGTCCGTTCCGTCATCGGAATCCTGGACGTAGTCGACGGGAGGCTGGGTCAGGTTGACGGAAGGGTTGCTGATAGCGGTGCCTTCTTTGCCCGGGCTGCCGGCTGGTGGCGATTTACGTGTAACCGGAGCTGGCAGCGCAATATGGCGCCCGGCTTCCAGCTCTCTGTCATAGGCCTCATAGCGCGGGTGAACGAGTGTACCAGCGTCTCCAAAGGCATAGACAAGACGCGACCAGTCGCGACGGGAATAGTCGAAGGCATTACTGTTGGGGTCGATGTCAGACCATTCAGCTTCGCGGGAAGCTGTCACGGCCATGCGGCCCCAACGCTCAGCTTCGCCAGTATCGCCATAGCCGCGCAGGGCCTGTTCAAGCAGCAGGCAGAGGCGTGCCGTCGGTTTCTGTTCAATCAGCAGGGCGAGGAAGCGGATGGCGCGCGTCCAGTCACGTTTCGCCATGGCGATTTCGGCTTTGAGAATGCGGCTTTCGCGTGCTTCCGGATTTGTCGAGACCAGCGATTCCAGCCGGGAAATCCGTTCCTCAGGCTTGTCTGAGGAGTCCAGTTTCCGGCAAAGCTGGGCAAGCGCCGGGTGAGGGTTGGCCTTCCAGCCCAGTTCCAGCACGCCCTGGGCGGCTTTCGTCTTGCCGTCCAGCATGAGGTGCCGGGCACCGTGATAGGCGGCGGGAGGGAAAGTCGATGCGGAACGGATCGCATCGGCCAGCATGCGCTGGGCGTTCTTGCGCTCTGCATTAGGCAGGCTGCAGGCCAGCGCGGTATAAAGCACCGCACGGCGGCGACGCAGGCTGTTGCCTTTGATCACACCGCGTTTCTCACCTACCGCCAGCGTATCGAGCGCATCCTGCCAGTGGCCGCGGGCAATCTGGCTGTCGAACAGGGCGTTGAAAGGCCAGTCAGCGCCGGTGCGTAGCTCAAGTGCCTCACGTGCACGGATTTCGGCTGCGGCGACATCGCCGCGTTCGGAAGCAGCTGTGGCCGCCCCGCGCAGCCCGGCAAGCTGGCCGCCGGGCAGGCGGGCAAGCTGGCCCCAGGCGCGTTCTGCCGCTGGCCAGTCATCGGAAATTTCTGATGTACGGGCCTCAAGGAAGAGTTTCAGGCGCTCATCCTCGGCATGGCGGGCCTTGCTCGCATATTTCCTTGCAGATCGGATATCGCCGGCTTCAGCCGCCAGCAGGCCGTCTGCGAGCGCCTTGTTGGCAGATCTGGTTTTCGAGGTCTGGCGTGCCCGGTTGAAACGGCCGGGCAGCCTGAGAAGCCCCGTCAGGGCTCCCCACACAACAGCCATCGCAGCGCCCAGAAGTATCACGGCGAGAATGGCGACGACCATTTTCAGCTCAACAGCTGTGTCCGGGCCAAGTGTCACCAGGACACTGCCGGGCAGGCGGGCTGCCCAGAGCACGGCCAGGCCAGCCAGAACAACAAGAAGGATGAAGAGAAAGAGTAAAAACATGAGTAGCTTTCTATGGCGCCGATGCGGTCAGTTTAAGGCGCAAATCCTCAAGAGTTTCTTCAAGCCGCACGCGTTTGCGGGCATTCTCCAGCCACATGGCAAAGGCTTGCCGCTGCGTGGCAGGCAGCCCTTCGACTGCGCCTATGGCCGCGGAAAGGTCGTTACGGGCCAAGGCCGCTTGTGCTTCTTCGAAACGGGCGGGCTGGGCGGAAGATGGCTTGTTTGTCTGGCGAACGCTGACGGCATCCCCGAAAATATTGCCGATCCATCCATCATTTGAGGCCTCTGATGCGGTTGCAGGCGACGAGGTGTCTTGCAGGTCGCGGAAGTCTGACTTGAGGCTGTCGAGGGTCGGCACAGGCGTGCCGGCGAAGCTGGCCAGGTCATCAACCAGAGCGTCGCCCGGCCGGGCATCGCGCAGGCGCGCATGGGCGGCAGGAAACGCTTCGCCGCGCTGAACCGCGGCTTCTATGGCGGACAGAGCAAGCGAGGCCCTGACGAGGGCGGTCGCGTCACCGGTCGTGTCCGTGCCCGATTCCTGAATGGAAGCCAGTTGGCTGGTGAAATCCTGCTGAACGGCCTTGAAGGTTTCAAGGTCGGAGCGCAGGGTCTTCAGTTCTGTGCGAAGTTCCCCGAGTTGCTCGTCAGCTGCCGTGTTGTCGTCTTGTGCCTCATCCAGACGGGTCTCGATGGTCTCGAGGCGGGCCGGATCCATTGTGTCACCGGCTTCATTGCCCAGCTGGGTAACCTGTTGCTCAAGGTTTCCGAGCCGGTCCTGCAGGCGGGCAAGCTGCATGAGCGAGGCGGCGCGCTGGTCAGATTCGTTGCCGCCATCGCTTGCGGCCATTTCGGCGATACGCTCAGTCTCGCTGGCCAGCCGGTCGTCGAGACCTGCCATTTGTGAGGAAAGTTTTTCGACCTGTTCTCCAGGGGATGCCTGCTGGGTGCGGAGTGCCTCGACCGCCTCAGCCGCCTGCGCGTCTTGCGAACTGATTTCCTCCGCGAGTTCATCGAGCCTTTCACCAAGTGCAGCCTGCTCCGATTGCAGGGCTTCAAGAGCGGGGGAGGCCTGCGTTTCATCGCCTTCCTGAGTGACAGGGCGGTCAGCGGCCTGTGTGCGCAGTTGCTCGATTTCGCGCGTGAGCCGGGTTTCGAGGGCACCCAGCTGAGTGGAGAGATCGC
Source organism: Henriciella sp. (assembly GCF_029936995.1). GTDB lineage: Bacteria > Pseudomonadota > Alphaproteobacteria > Caulobacterales > Hyphomonadaceae > Henriciella. The sequence goes on along the minus strand of NZ_JAPYRE010000002.1, from coordinate 85,684 downwards.
TCACCTGCGTCTCAAGGCCGGACTGTGTGGCGCGCAGATTTTCCATCTCCGGATTTTCTGCATCAGGCAGGGTCTGCGTCGCCGGATCGGGCAGGGCAGGCAGGCCGGTTCTGGCATAGAGCTGGGCCAGCTCCGTGCGCTGGATCAGCCCGGTGGACCAGGCGGTGAAACCAAGCGTGCCGAGCATGACCAGGAAAAGCAGGAAGAAGGAGAACCAGCCCGGCCCCCTTTTCACGACACGTGTTTCCTTGGCCGTGGCGCTGTCTTCCTTGCCGGTTTCAGCCGGCTCATACTCTGCGTCGATCGGCTCGGAAGAATGGGGCTGGTTGTTGCTCATGTATCTCCCTCTGGTAGACGTTCCTGATGGCCTGATTTTTTAGTGTCGCACGATCAGGCCCGGCCGAGTACCCTTTCAAGCGCACTTATCAGATGGTCTTCATCAGGATGTGTCGCAATATGAACGCGGGTGGCCCCGATTGTTTCCAGTGGGGCTGCAGCCTGCTCCGAAATCACGACAAACTCAGTCCTCGCCAGGTCCAGCTCCCTGGCCAGTGCCAGGAATGCCTCCATACCTTTGCGCGAGTGGCCCAGAACAATTGTGCGCTCAACACCCTCAAGAGCCCTGGAGGCCTCGTTTACAAGAGCCGGGGCGGTACGCGCCTCGTAGAGCGGCAGAAAGGTTATCGAGAAACCTTCTGCTTCCAGGGCCGTGCGCAGATTGCCACCGGCTGCGGCATTGGCAACGTGAAGCAGCGCCTTCTCACCGCCGGACCAGTGATGGGCGATATAGTGGGCAAGGTCATGTGCGTCGCCCGAGGACTGATGAACCAGGCTGAACCCTTCACGCAGGGCCTGCGAAGCGGTTGCGGGGCCAACACACCAGGCAGGCAAATCCCGGCGATCACAGGCTTCGGAAAAGAAGCGCACACCGTTGGCGCTGGTGAAGACCAGGCCCCCAATGACGTCAAGGTCCGGAACAGGTTCGTTCCGGGCACAAAGCTCAAGCGCAGGAGAGATAATTACCGAAGCGCCGATGGCGTTTAAGCGTTCAGCCGTCTGTGCCGCGCCGGGGGCTGCGCGTGTAATAATGATCCGGGGCGGGGCCTCAGACATCGTCGAAGGCGGGGAGTTCGCCGCCTGCCGCCTCGCGAATCCGCTTTCCGGCTGAACGGCCGAGGGAGGCCAGCTCATCGAGGCTGGCATCGCTCTGGGCGGTGCCATGCTGGACCCAGCGTTGTGACCCGTCCGGTGCCAGGACTTCGCCGCTGAACTTCCAGACCCCGTCTTCAAGCCGGGCATGACCTGCCATGGAGGTTCGGCAGGACCCGTCAAGCTCGACCAGGAAGGCCCGTTCCGCCATAGCCGCATGCCGTGTCTGCGCATGATCCAGCCCTGCGATGAGCTTGAGGAGGTCGTCGTCCATGTCATCAGGCCGGGCGGCAATCGAGATAATGCCCTGTCCTGCAGCCGGGATCATATCCTCTACGGAGATGGGCGCGGCAACATGCGCCATGTCGAGCCGATGAAGACCGGCCATTGCGAGATAGGTCGCGTCCGCGAGCCCCTCATTGAGCTTGCGCAGGCGCGTTTGCACGTTGCCGCGGAAGGTAACAATTTTCATATCCGGCCGGAGGGCGAGAGTCTGGGACTCGCGGCGCAGGCTGGCTGTCCCGACGGTTGCGCCTTCGGGCAGGTCTTTCGGACTTTTCAGGCCAGTGGTCGTGATGAAACCATCACGCGGATCTTCCCGCTGCGGATAGGCAATCAGGGCCTGTCCATCCGGCAGAACGCTCGGGACGTCCTTGAGGCTGTGCACGCCGATATCGCAGCGACCATCATCGACGGCGGCATCAATCTCGCGGGTGAAAAGGCCCTTGCCACCGGCGTTGACCAGGCGTTCTGTGGTCAGCTTGTCGCCACCTGTCTTGAATGTGACGACCTCACCAGTCACTTCGCCATTCGACAGGCGTTGCAGCCCGGCGGCGACTTCGCGGGCCTGGACGAGCGCAAGGGGAGATCCGCGGGTGCCGATCCTGAGCGTGTGGCGCGGGGGGCGCGTTGCCGTCATCATGTCTCCTGACTGTCCAGATTTCGCCCTGCTAATGTGTGAGACAGGACCGCGCAAGACAATGAGGCTGCGGCATCTGGCACCTGGGCCCGTGTCCGCGTATGACTGAGTCACATCCGAGGAGATACCATGCGCCTTTTAAGTTTTGCCATCGCGCTATTCCTGGCTGCATGTTCCGCAGGCGAGCCAGCCGCTCATGCGGAGGATGTCTTGCAGGCGCAGGACTCTCCGATTGAGCGCTGCATGAACATGGGCGGCGGGCTTGAGGCGCCCAGGGAAGGAGACTGGGGCTATAGTGTACGCCGCGAGGACATGACGCGGCTTGCAGAAGCCGGATTCGACACGATCCGCCTGCCTGTAAAATGGAGCGCACATGCAGCCGAGCGCCGGCCCTACCGGATCGATCCCGACTTCATGGGTCGCATACAGGAAATTGCCGGCTGGGCTGAAGCGGAAGGTCTCAACATCATTATCGATGTCCATCATTATAACGAGCTGATGGAGAAACCGTCGGCGCACCGTGAACGGCTGGGTGAAATCTGGCGGCAGATCGCTGACGCTTTCGAGGGGGCCCCGCAATCAGTGATTTTCGAGCTGATCAATGAGCCGAATGACAAGATGACCGTGCGCAAGACCGATGCACTGAACCGGGAATTGCTGGCGATTGTGCGTGAAAGGCATCCAGACAGGTGGGTGATTATTGGAAGTGCAGGCTGGGGCAATCTTGATGCGCTCCTGAAAAGCCGTCCGCCCGAGGACGACCGGATCATTCTGACTTTTCACAATTACGACCCTTACAATTTCACCCATCAGGGGGCGTCATTTGCTGACAACCCGCCACCGACCGGGCGAGAGTGGGGCACGCCTGAAGAGCGTGAGACCATGCGACTTGGCGCGGATCTGGCGGTCGAGTTCGCGCGCGAAGAAGGACATCCGATCTTCCTCGGGGAATTCGGTGTCTATGAACATGTGCCTCTGAACCAGCGGGTGAAATGGACACGTGCCATGCGTGAACTTGCCGAAGAACGGAATATCGGCTGGTGTTATTGGGATTATGCAAGCAGCTTCAGGGCTTACAACCTGGAACGTGAGGTGTGGATCCGCTCCATGCGGGCGGCCCTTCTCGATGACTGAGGCACAGGCTTCCAAGCCCGGCGCGGAAGTCCTAGATACACGCCATGAAAAGCGTCACCGTCCTCGGCATTGAAACCAGCTGCGATGAAACCGCAGCGGCCGTCCTGCGGCTGGAAAATGGACGTGCGACGATCCTGTCGGAGACTGTGCGCAGCCAGATCGAGGAGCATACGCCTTATGGCGGCGTCGTTCCTGAAATCGCAGCCCGCGCGCACGCTGAAGTCGCCGACCGGGTTGTTGAGGCCACGCTTGAAGAGAGCGGTCTGACACTGGCCGGAATTGATGCAGTCGCGGCGACCTCCGGGCCCGGCCTGATCGGCGGTGTCATGGTTGGCATGATGACCGGCAAGGCCATGGCGCTAGCAAGTGGCAAGCCGTTCATTCCGGTGAATCACCTTGAAGGCCATGCGTTGAGTCCGCGTCTGGCCGAAGAGTGTCCGTTTCCCTATCTGCTTCTACTCGTCTCGGGCGGGCACTGCCAGTTTATCGAAGTCGGCGGGCTGGGCGACTATAAACGGCTCGGCAGCACGATTGACGATGCTGCTGGAGAGGCTTTCGACAAGCTCGCCAAGCTTCTCGGTCTCGGTTTTCCAGGTGGCCCGGCGGTCGAGCGCTCCGCCGAAGGTGGAGATGCGAAGCGGTACAAGCTGCCACGCCCCCTGCTGGGACGGCCCGGGCTCGACATGAGTTTTGCAGGGCTCAAGACGGCGGCGGCTCGTATCATCGAGGCTAGCGACCTGTCAGAGCAGGATGTCGCGGATCTCTGTGCGAGCTATCAGGCTGCGATTGCGGACTGTCTGTCTGCACGGGCCGATCGCGCGCTTTCCGGATTTTCTGCCGGCGGAGATAAGAAGCGGCTAGTCGTGGCTGGCGGGGTCGCTGCGAACGGGGCGATACGCACAGCGCTTGGGACAGTGGCTGACAGTCATGAGGCCAAACTGATCGCCCCCCCATTGCGTCATTGCACGGATAATGCAGCCATGATTGCGCTGGCAGGAGCCGAGCGGCTGGCTTGTGGAAGGGTGCCTGAAAACGCGATGACGTTCGCCGCCCGTCCTCGCTGGCCGCTTGATGAGGTCCGCGCGCAGTCCGATCCTGCCTATGGGGGCGGCAAGCGTGGAGCCAAGGCCTGATCTAGAGGGCGAGAACGCGCAGGAAGCGCCCGGCCTGCTCTCTGGAGAAGCCTTCCTTCATGGGTGCGCGCATCACAAGAAGCTTGTGCCAGACCGGCGAAACCAGAAGATTGACCATTTCGTCCAGATCATAGTCGCGGCTTATACTCTGTTTGGCAGCGAGCTCAGCCAGGATCAGCCGCAAGGGGGCCCGGACATTCGATTTCAGCCAGCTGCGCCACAGCTCACCGGCTTCCTTTTCGTCGGATGCTGCCAGTAATGCGCCGCGCAATACAGCATGGCCGTTGCCCGTACGTGTGAGGGCCTCAAAGGGAAGCAACAGGGCAGCGATACGGTCCACGGGTTCAGTGCCGCCTGTGGCTGCAGACTGTAACAGTACTGTAGCGGCCTCAACACACATCGTCCCCGTGGCCGGCCACCAGCGATAGATTGTCTGCTTGGAGGCGTGCGCATTCCGGGCGATCGAATCCACGCTGAATTTCCGCCAGCCATGATTGACCATCTCTTCGCGGGTGGCATCCAGAATGGCCGCACGCGAGGACTCGCTGCGTTTTGGCCCCTGCCGGCGCGGGGCAGAGGCGTCCGTCCCGCTCTTGTCCGCCTTGTCCATTCCTCGCCTCTCTCCACCAGCCTTTGACACAGCTAATCTGGCAGACTTTCTTTGCGGAAAGGTTGACGCGAACAGACGGTCATATCGTACGTGCTTGCAGAACGGCGTCTGTCTGGCTATTGGCAGCACGGTTCGAGAATGAGGAGGCTCACATGCGCACACCTGACGATCTCAAGAATGGCTATCGTGCCTTCCGAAAAGGCACATACAGCCAGCAGGCGGACCTTTATGAGAAACTTGGGAAGGGGCAGGACCCTGACATACTGGTGATCGGGTGCGCTGATAGCCGTGCTGAGCCGGCTGATATTTTCAACGCTGCGCCGGGCCAGCTTTTTGTCGTGCGGAATGTTGCCAACCTTGTGCCGCCCTATGACACTTCAGGCGGGCTGCATGGTGTGAGTGCGGCGCTCGAATTTGCGGTAACGGCGCTGGAAGTGAAACATATCCTCGTCATGGGTCATGGTGGATGCGGCGGCGTTCAGGCATCGCTATCGGCTGCTGATGACAAGCCGGTTGGCCAGTTCATTGCGCCCTGGGTCAGCCTTCTCGATAAAACGCGCGATGAGATGCTTGCCGAGATCCCGGCTGATCCGCAGCGTGCTCTCGAATATGCTGGCATCGGGGCCTCGCTTGGAAATCTGCTGACATTCCCGTTCGTCGAAGAACGGGTAAAAGCTGGCAAGCTCGCCCTTCACGGCGCATGGTTTGCGATCGGCAATGGCGAGCTTCACTGGCGCGATCCTGAAACAGGCGAATTCGACCCGGTCGAGGTTTAGGCTGGCTGGCTGGTTGCCCAGACAGCGAAGGCTGCCGATCCGAACATCAGGGCCGCAGCGGCGCGGTTGAACCATTTTGCGAAGACCGGGCTGGCAAAATTCCGGGCCATGCGGTCTGCCGCAACGGCATAGATGGCCAGCCCGAACATTTCGGTGATGGTGATTGTGGCAATTGCTATCATGACCTGCAGGCCAAGCGGGCGGCTGGCATCGAAGTAGCCGGGCAGTAGAGCGCCGAAGAAAACCAGGGCATTAGGATTGGCCAGCTGCAGGCCCACACCCTTTCCGAAAAGGGCGGCGCGTCTTGGCATGGCCTCACGCGACAGGCGCAGGTCTCTCGGCTGTGCCCGTATCAGGCCGAATGCCAGCCAGGATATGAAGGCGAGGCCTGCGAGCTTGAGGATCAGAAAGCCCTGCGGAAATTGTGATGCAATGGCAGCCGCCCCGCCAGCCGCGAGAGAAATCCAGACAATGTTGGCCGTCGACACGCCGATAGCTGGCAACATCGAAGGCCGGAAGCCATAGCGCAGGGATGAGGAGACCACGAGCATGACGGCCGGGCCGGGCGTGAGCCCGCCAGCCAGGAACAGGCCGATCATGGCCAGCCAGACGCTAAGTTCCATTCTGGCCTGCCTCTAGGGTTCAGGCTTGGGTGCTGTTGTGCCGGGCGATTGCCTCTTCAATCAGTTCGCGTGCCTTCTCCACGCCGTCCCAGCCGCGGACCTTGACCCATTTGTTCGGCTCCAGGTCCTTGTAATGCTGGAAGAAATGCTGGATGCGGTCGCACAGAGTCTCGGGAAGGTCCGTATAGGTGTGGATCTTCTCATGATAGCGGGTGAGCTTCTGGTGCGGCACGGCCAGGATCTTTTCATCCTCGCCACCATCATCTTCCATCATCAGGACACCAATTGGCCGCGCGCGGACGACGGCCCCTGGCACAAGCGCACGCTGACCGATGACCATGACGTCGATGGGGTCCCCATCAAGGCTCAGGGTGTGGGGAATGAAGCCATAGTTACAGGGATAGCGCATGGAGGTGTACAGATAGCGATCGACAAACATGGCGCCCGATGCCTTGTCGATCTCGTACTTGATCGGCTCGCCGCCCAGCGGCACTTCGATCAGGACATTTACGTCCTCTGGTGGGTTTTGACCGGATACAATTTTCGAGATGTCCATGAGAAATCCTGTAGGGCGCTTGCCATCATTTAAGCGGTAATCCGCGCTGCACTGCACAAGACAGGCGGAACCGTCAAGTGATGTCGTGTTCCAAATACGGGATGGAACCCGCACTTACATGTTCTGCCCCGCGGGCTAGTTTCGTTGAAGTCCGAAATTAAAACTGATTGATATGCGCGGCTCAGCGCCAGCCCCCGGCATCACCTCATGGCGCAGCCAGCTTTCCCACATCAGGATGTCCCCAGCGGTGGGAGAAATGTAGATGAAGCGTTTCTGCTCGTCCGGCGTGTCATCCTTCTGTGCCGGAGCGGCCATCATGCGAGCCAGTCTCGGATCTTCGAAGCGTATGTCGCCAGATCCGTCAGGCATGTCGATGTAAATGGTTCCTGAAATAATGCTGCCGGGATGGATGTGCCCTGAGTGATGCCCGCCTTCACCAAGAATATTGACCCAGAAGGCATCAAGGCTCAGCTGGTCGCGGTCGATATCCCAGTGAAGGGCTTTCGCGAACGCCCAGGCGTGTTCTTCCAGCTGTCTGGAAAGATCAGAAAATGCTGTCGCGCGAGCGGGAAGGTCGTCCAGTGAGGCGTAGGATGTGTAGCCCGGATATCCCTTCTCCTCGCACCAGGCATGACCTGCGCTATCCCCGTCCTCGATCATCCAGCAGGCGTCCTTGAGGTCGTCGAGCAAGGCACCATCCGTAAGCCTGGTATGATGAAGGTGTGTTGGAAAAAGAAGGCGGATCGTCATGATCCGCCTTCTAGATGGTGATTGGCTGTCTGCCCAGTGGCTATTCTTCTGGAGCAGGCTCAGCTTCTGTTTCTGCATCCGTCTTCATGGCGCCGTCGCTGCCATCATCGGCCGGCTTGACGAATTTCAGTGTCATGCGATCGGATTCGCCAATGTCCAGATATGTCTGGGGGTTGAAGTCCTCGGGCGTGTTCCCGTCTGCATCCTCAGTCCTTGAGACTGGCGGCAGTGTCCAGACGCCAAACGGATGGTCGGCGGTATCGTCCGGGTTGGCATTGATGTCGCTGGAGGCTTCGAACTCGAATCCGGCAGCTTCTGCGAGCCCTTTCACATAGTCTTCGTGGACATATCCGCTTGCGGCAGATGGGTCCTGTTCTGTCGATGAAGGCAGCCGGTGTTCGACAACACCAAGTACGCCGCCCGGCTTCAGCGAAGCATATGCATCGTCAAAGAATTTTTCTGCATAATCGCCGGACATCCAGTTATGAAGGTTGCGGAATGTCAGTACGGCGTCGACCGTTCCAGGTTCTGTCAGTGCGCCGGACTCGGCTCCGAAGACTGTATAGTCAATCGTCCCGAAAGTGTCCGGATTGGCGTTGTAGTTTGTTTTGAAATCCTCAACGACCTGGGCGGCGCGTTCGGAGCGTTCAGGGTTGTAGGTCGCAGTGATCAGCTGGCCGCCATTCTCGTTGAGCCAGGGGGCGAGAATGTTTGTGTACCAGCCGCCGCCGGGCCAGATTTCAACAACTGTGTCATCCCCTTCAATTCCGAAAAATTCGAGCGTTTCAGCCGGGTTGCGATACTGGTCACGTGCGGTTTCTTCATCCGTACGCCAGCTGCCGGCCATGGCGTCATCAACTGTGAAAGACGTCTGACCGGCTTCAGTCTGAGCGCCCTCTGTCCCATTCGCGCCGTCTTCAGAAGTTGTGCCTTCATCCGTCGTTTCAGCCGGCGGCTGAGGGGCTGCGGGTGTGTCTTCGACATTGCTCTCGCTGCCGCACGCGGCAAGTGCGAGCGTGAGCAGTCCTGTGCCTAGAATTCGTTTCATCTTGTCTCCTCCGGGGTTCTTGAACAGTCTCGTGTCCTCTCCCAAATACATCATGTCAGGACGCTGCCAAGCAGGTCCGGACCGGCAATCTGCCAGCGCCGATGAACGGGCTGGAGTTCCAGATGAGCCGAAACATGTATGTCCGGGCAACCGGACGCAGTTGCTTAGAGAGGACTGTACACCATGAGTACGATTGATTTGACCCCCCTTTATCGCACAATGGTTGGATTTGACCGTATGGCCAATCTGATCGATTCCGCAAGCCGTCTCGACGGGACGCAGGGCTATCCGCCCTACAATATTGAACGCGTCGCCGATGATGCGTTTGCGATTGAGATTGCTGTCGCGGGCTTTTCCGAAGACGACCTCGAGATCGAGACGAATGACAATCTGTTGACGATTGCTGGCAAGAAGTCTCATGACGAAACTGGTGAACAGCGCGAATACCTGCACCGCGGCATTGCCGAACGCGGGTTTCTGCGCCGCTTCCAGCTGGCCGATCATGTCATTGTAACAGGCGCAAGCCTTCAAAACGGCATGCTTCGGGTGGAGCTTGTACGTGAACTGCCGGAAGCCAAGAAGCCGCGCAAGATCGACATTGGCAGCCCGGCTGGCGAAGCCGGCAAGCCGAAACTGGTCGGCGGCAAGAAGGATGAAGCTTCTGCCGCCTAGACGGGCCAGTTGTCAGGCATGAAAAGGAAGGCTCCGGACAGATATGTCCGGAGCCTTTTTTAGTTTGCGTTGTTTGCAAAAAACGCCGAAGCGCCAGCGTTCTCCAGAAACGCGTTCAGTGCTTCATTGTCATTGAGGCGCCGCACAGCCTTCTGCACAGACTTGAACGAGGTTGCCGCGTATTGCTGTGTGACCTGCTCGAAGGCTTTCTTCTCGATTTTTGCCGATATGCGCTCCTGCTTGTCCTGGCTGGCCTGCAGGTTGGCGCTTGCCCACGGCAGGTAGGTCACGGCGACTTCATCGCGGAATAGCGGCAGAAGGGTTTCCTGAACATCGGTCAGCCCCTTGAACGGGGCACCGGCTTTAGGCGCTTCCATGAACTCGCACCAGGCGGTCACGAAGGGGGCGTTGTCGCGCAGCCATTTCCCTGGTGTCGGATCAAGCAGCATCTGCGAAAGCTGGGCGGCAAGCGCGAAGTCAGCCACGCAGGGACGTCCGCCAAAGATGAACAGGTTATGTTCCAGGTGAGTATTGAGCAGGCTGACGAAACGCTCAAAGGAGGTCTTCAGGGTTTTTTCGTTCTTGCGCTCGATGCCGACGAGGGGCAGGCGGTCGCGCATGCGCTTGACGATCTGATCGCGCGTTTTCTTCTTGGCGCGCGGCAGGTTGCCGTCAAAAAGCTGTTCCATCGTGCGGTCGGCGGCTTCTTCCCGGTCTGGTTTCTGGCCCCAGCGTTCGCGGAACATGATCTTGTTCAGCCACTCATCGCCATAGTCCTCAAGGATGAGGGCAAGCAGGGCGCAGGCCGGGTCGTCCGGGACAGACGAAGGTTCGCTCTGGTCGCTTTCGACACATGAAAGGATGTCGGTGGAATCCTGATTGGGAGACCGGTTCGGTGAGACCAGAAGCGGAATGCTGGGCACGCGGGCGTGCGACTGGAACTCGTCTTCAGTCGATTTTGACCGCGTGATCCAGTCAAAATCGATGCCCTTGTACTTCAGGAAGGCGCGCACCTTCAGTGAATAGGGCGATGTTTCGGCGCCGAACAAGCGGTAAGCAGTCATGTCGGTGTCCTTATCAGGTTAGAAGCGCGGTCTTAGGCGAAGCTGCTATTGCTGCCAAGACGTGTTTGACGGTTGAGGCGTGCTGCCATACTCAAACCGCGAGGCCAAACCGGGGTAGATAACGTGAGTGAACCGAGGCATTTCCTCGCTTATTGCGACAAGCTGTTCACGCCATCAGAAAGCTTTATCCCACGCGGGTATTCCGCCTTTTCGAAGCTGAAGCCTGTCTATATCGGACATGAGTTGAGAGGGCCTGTGCCGGATGGGGCCGAAGTGGTCGAGCTGGGCCCACTGCATGGGCCGGGGGGAGAGTCTGCCTTCAAGCAATTGGGAACCATCTCGCCGAAACTGGAACAGGCGCTGAAAGCCTATGACCCGGTTGCAGTCCATGCCAGCTTTGGAAAGTCTGGCGCCTATGCATTGCCGATCGCGCACAGGCTGGGCCTGCCACTGGCAGTAACCTATTATGGTGGTGACGCCACCAAGACGACCAACACCAAGGACAGCTTCATCCGGGTTTACAACCGTCGGCGTGCCAAGCTTTGGGCAGAGGCGAAGCTGATCCTTCCCTGTTCGGACTTTATTCGCCGGGAACTGGCGGCGAAGGGGGCCCCAGAAGACAAGATGGTTGTCCATCATAACACCGCAGACCCGGCGCGTTTCCAGCCGGGGGAGAAAGAAAACCTCCTGGTGTTTGCAGGCCGGTGGACCGAGAAGAAGGGCATAGATACGCTGATCGCTGCGCTCGCGCGCCTCGGCGAGGAGCTTGAGGGCTGGACGATACGGCTCATAGGCGATGGTGAACTCAAGGAAGACCTGGTGCGTAGGCTTCGGCAAGCAGGGGTCGATGCGGAGTTGCCGGGCTGGGTGCCAGCTGATGAAATGCCATTACAGTGGGCTGCAGCACGGATTGCCGTTGTACCATCACGAAGGGCCAAATCAGGGGACGCTGAGGGACTTCCGCTGGTCTGTATAGAGGCAATGCTGTCGGGGTGCGCACTGGCTGCGACCCGCCATGCCGGGATCACCGAATGCGTAAAAGACGGGGAGACCGGTTATCTGGTTGATGAGGGCGATGAGGCGGCCCTGGCCGACAGGCTTGCGCGCATGTTGACCGACCCGGAGCGCACTGCACAGATGGGTGAGGCAGGACGCGCGTTCGCGATGGAGAGCTTCAATTTGCAAAAGCAGAGCCGCAAACTCGAATCCCACCTTGTGGAGCTGGCTTCGCAGGCGGGGCGTATCTAGCGCTTTTCCTCTTCATCGCCCGAGGATGTATCAGCCCAGGCTGCTGGGTCTGCCAGCGTGATCTGGCCAGTCTCGAAGTCGAGCTGTGGGATATCTTCAAGTGTGAACGGGACAAAGAATGAGGGATGCCCGCTTTGCGTGGGAAGTATTTCCAGAAGGTCTCCGGCCCCATAATTCTGTACGGCCTTCACTTTACCCACTCTGGTGCCGGATCGGTCATGCGCGGTGAGGCCGACAAGATCCTCAATATAGAACTCATCCTCGTCCGGAACGGGCAGGGCGCTGTGCGGCACGTGTAGCCGGGTGCCTTTCAGCGCGTCCCATTCTTCCTTGGAGCGTGGAGTAACAGGCGTGACGATATAGTGATCTTTTCCGGGCCGGGTATTTGCCGCTTCCAGGAGAGTGTCTCCCCGGTCGGAAAGAAGGGGACCGTAGGTAAAAAGTGTCTCTGGGGCCTCTGTGAAGCTTTTCACCCGCACGTCGCCACGCACCCCATGCGCCCCGGCAATGACGCCAAGCACTATCAGTTTCTTTTTTGCAGGCTTTTCGCTCATGGGGCTTCCCTAACCGGAGGCTGGTCCGGCTGGAAGCCCCTTCTGGCGGTTGAGTTACCAGCGACGTCCATAACCCCGTCCGGCTGGACGTATCGAGGTGATATTATCGTTCAGCCTGTAGACATTAGTCTGTGGAACAGAGCGATCTATGATCTCGCACCGTCCACGGAAGTTCGGGTCTGTGCAGACCTCCCAGACACCGCTTTGAAGCGCGATGGATGAGACCTTGTCATTGAACCGCAACTGATTGAGGTGTGGGATCGCACCGTCGACGGGCAGGGCGCTGCCGCGGAAGTCAGGATGCTGATAGAGTACGATGGGGGCGCTTTGGCGTCCGCGATAGCCACGATCCCTGTGTCTGTCCCAGCGATCATCCCGGTTCCACCGGTCCCGGCGGTGGGCCACGGGCCGTATTGAGGTGATCTTGTCGTTCAGGCGGATCTGATTGAGCTGACCTTCACGATAGGTGATGATTTCACAGCGTCCGCGATAGTTGGGGTCTACGCAGACTTCCCATGAGCCACCAGTGACGCGGATGGAGGAAGCCTTGTCGTTGAAGCGGTAGCGGTTGAGATGCGGGATGGCGTGGGTCACGCGCAGCGACTGTCCCGTAAAGTCCGGATGGGCATAGACTATCGCTTCGCCACCAGCGGAATGGCGGCCATATTGCGCTGTTGCCGGCAGGGCCAGGGCGGCCGACAAGGTAAGGGATAAGCCAAGTGCTTTCAGGGCGGTCATGAGCGTCTCGTCTCCTGTCTGAATTACCCTCACAATCTAGCAGGGGCTGGCTGAACGCAGCGCAACCCGGCCTTCATGAAAAGGCCGGGGTGGCCATATGGTTCCCTGCCCAGCGAAATGCCTAGTCCGCCGCCCCCATGATTGTGCGCATCTGGTCGATCCAGGAAAGCCAGGCCTGCCGGCCCTGATCGGTCAGAAAGACACGGGTTTGCGGACGTTTGCCGACAAAGCGTTTCTCCTGGCGGACATATCCGGCTTCCTCGAGTTTTTTGAGATGGGTCGAGAGATTGCCATCAGTCGCGCCTACCTTGTCACGAAGCTCACCGAAGATGGCCGGACTTACCGAGGAGAGATAAGCCATGACGCCGAGACGCAGGCGGCCATGTATGACATCGTCGATCTGGCTGTGGTCAAACGGGTTGTCCTCGTTCATCGGGGCCTCCCTAAACCGTTGTGGAAGGTTCGTTTCTCAGCATCAGAATGCCGGGGATCAGGACGGTGACGGCTGCAGCCGCCGCGGCAGCTAGATAAAGCTCCATCTGATCGACGATCAGCGCGGTCAGGCCAACGCTGGCAATCGCACCATAGCCTGCAAAGACGAGCGCCTTGCTTTTCGCCATGAGGCCGCTGACCAGCTGCGAGATACCATAAACCCCGAGCACCAGCGGGATGGACCAGTTAAAGCCTATCGACGCCTGCCCCTCCAGAGCGGACTTCAGTGTAACACCTGCGAAGAAGGAGAAGAGGACGAAGCCGGACGCCATCCAGACGGTTTCCGAGACTCGGTTACCAACCGAGGAAGCGCCGGGCTTGTCGGTAGGGAAAAGCCGCATCAGGGTGAAATAGCCGCCAAGTCCGAGGGTGATAAAGGCAAGCCACATGATGCCGAGCCAGTCCATGCCAAGCCCTGCTGTACCGGAGATAATAATGTAATGTCCGATATAGGCGGCCGTAACGAGGCCGCCCCACCAGACAAGGAAGCGCCCGCCCAAAAGCGGTGCCGATATGCCGGCCTCTGCCACTTCACGAACATAAGCGAGATCGTCAGAATATTGATTAGGCATTGCTGTCTCCAAGAACTTTGAAAAACAAAGTATATGCGTGCGTGATTTTGTCAAGCGGCTTCTGGTGGGCCGTGAAAGTTCAGGGGCTGGCTATAGGACGGGGTGTCCCGTCAGGCTCAGGCCGCGATGGTAAGGGCATCGCGTGCGACCTGGCGCGTGAAGGCGCCACGTACATCGCGTGAGGGCTCCAGCCCATCAATGAGGCCAGTGGCAGTCTCGCCTTCGCCGAGAATGAGAATACCGCCATCCGTCAGTTGGCGGGCGACGGTCAGTAGCGCCTGCGTGCGGGCTTGGGGGGCCATGTCTTTCAGGACATTGCGGCAAAGGATTACGTCAAACAGCCCGAGACCCGACGCGTCAGTCAGGAGATTGTGCGTGCGAACTCCTACGCGGGATGCCAGGGCAGGCGAAATCTGCCACTCACCGGTATCAAGCCGGGTGAAGTGCTCTAGCAGGCGATGAATGGAAAGGCCTTTCTGAACGTCGAAATGGCCAAAACGGCCGCGCCGGGCTGATTCTGACTGTTTCTCGCATATGTCAGTGGTCAGAATTTCGATCTGGGCATGTCGTACAGAATCTATGCGCGTTTCCTCCAGCAGCATGGCGAGCGAATAGGCTTCATGCCCGGCTGCGCCGCCAGCGCACCACATGCGAAGAGGTTGGCCACCGGAAGTGTCGACCATCATGGGCAGTACATGGTCCACGATACGCTTGAGCATCTCTCGGCCATCAAAGAAACGGCTCGTTTTGGATGTCAGGGCTGCGACGGCTTCCTCGCGCAGGCTGGAGTTCGGCCGCGCCTGGAAACAGGCAAGCAGTTCTTCGATGCTGCCAAAATCTTCGCGCCGCAAAAGCGGGTTCAGCCTGGTTTCGACGAGATAGGCCCGCGCAGGTGTGATCAGCTGGCCGGAGCCTTTCAGCGCAAGCTTTGCGATTTCCTGAAAAACGGTCTCGTCCATGATTATCTTTCGCCGGTGAGGTCCTCAGGATCAAAAATTAACAAATGCACGTCCGGAGTTAACAAATTGCTTTAGACGAGACCGGCTTCTGCAAATTTGCTCTGAACGATATCAGCATCGAACGGTTTCATGATGAACTCATTAGCCCCGGAGCGCATGGCTTCGCCAATATGTTCGGCATCGTTCTCGGTTGAGCAGAAGACAATGACGGGTTTCTTGCCGCCAGGCTCACGCCGCAGGGCACGGAGGAAGTCCAGCCCATTCATGACGGGCATGTTCCAGTCGAGCAGGATCGCATCCGGCATGTTTTCACGACAGGCACTGAGGGCATTTGCCCCATCGCCAGCTTCGCTGACCTCGAATTGAAGGTCACGGATGATCCGACCGGCAACCTTGCGCACGACCCGGGAGTCATCAACGATAAGACAGGATTTCATGGCGCCACCCGCAGTAATAGCCATAACTGCCCCTTAATGAGGCCATAGCAGTTAACGGGCCGTTTATCCTTCGGCGTTGAGGCCAGTGGAGGTCAACGCGATTTCCTCTTCTCGCGGGTCGGCATGGAGTGTGCCGCCAAGGCCTTCTGCGATAATCCGCGTAAACAGGGGTTGTACAGTGCGCGCAGACCAGCCGTCCTGTGGTTCGGTTCCGGCAATGGCATCCGCGGTATCGTCACGCAGTTTGCAACGTTTGCCGGCGGCAATGACGCTCACGCCAAGCCCCTCTGGCTGATTGCGCACTTTCACAGTTATGGTGCCGCCACGTGGCAGGCAGTCAACGGCTAGCATGACCATGTTCATGATAAGCCGGGCATGGGAAAAGCTGAGATGCTCGGTTTCGATATCCCAGGTGATAACCGGCTGGTAGTTATGGCTGGCGACGAAGCGTTCGGTGATCTGCTTGGCGTCATGAATGTCTGCCGCACCCTTGGAGAGTCCAACCGAGCCAAAGGCGTAGCGAAGGAACTTCAACTTCGAGGCGGCGCTGTCCGCGCCGTCATGCAACAGTTTTTCCGCCTGGACCCGCATTTCGGAGTCCTGCGGCTCATTCATGAAATCGAGGGCATTGGTGATCGAAGAGACCGACGATACGAGATCGTGGCAGATGCGCGAGGCGATGTAGGCAGACAGATGTGCCGGGTCGATCGTGGCGTTCATGACGGGCCCCTTCTGGATCAGGCAGAGAAACTAACCGATTCGGTCTGGTTCTGCCTTGCCCGAATAAAAGCGCCTTGTCACCGGTCCGGTTCGTCATGGCCTTCGACACGGTCGTCGTGGCCATGACGTGAGCTGTGGAAAAGGAGCCAGAACAGCCCCACAGATAGCGCCAGGCAGCCAAGGGCTCCAAGGCCATAGGCGATCCAGCCATGCAGGCTCATTGTCACGCCGAGATCGCGCCACATGGCGGCGACGCCGAATCCGGCAAGGACAAGCGCAACAAGGGCGACGCCGCAGGTCAGAAGGGATGTGCGGGTCATGAAAAAGCTACTTCTGTTTCCAGGAGCCGCTGTCATTCATGATGTATTCGCCTTTGGAAGCCTGAGCGATCAGCTTCTCGCCTGTTACGCGTGCGACCTGCTCGGTTGTCGTATTGGTCTGCTTGGCAAGCTGGTCATATGCAGCGCGCCGTTTGTTATTGATGTCCTGCACGCGACGCATGAGCGATGCGTCAGCGCCGCCCTCGACGATACCGAGATACCCATCGATGCGCTCGCCCACCACGCCCTGCTGCTTGGCGGCCTCGATCTGCGGGTCCGCAGCGTTCGCGGGGCTGGTGAGCATCGAAGCCGCGCCAATAGCGATGGCAAGGGCGAGGATGGCTCTGATGAATAATGTCATGAGATTATATCCCTGTGTAATCCCTAGAATAGGTCCGGATTGGACGAGATCAGATCTTCGACCTCGCGATCAAGCTTGACGCGGACCTCCTGGTCAATCTTGACGTTCAGATTGATCGTGATGGGTTCACGCGGAGCCTCCAGGCGCACGGTCGGAGAGCAGGCGGCTGTCAGGCCGAGCGCGGCAAATGCGAAAATAAGTCTATGTATCACGGCAGGTATCTTTCTCATGAAAATCTAGTGTGAACCAAACAGGCTGAACGTCAATTGAACAGGGCGTGACAGCATTATTCACGCTTCTCCTCTTCATCCGGAGCCTCCCTGTTCGCGCCGCTGGCAGATTTCCTGACTGCATCGACCAGCCAGTTGCTTGTTGTCACGCTGCGCCCGGTTTGCACGAGCTGCATCAGTTTCGAATCAACTCCAATATTGAAGGCAAACGGCGCGCCGTCCAGCACTTCAGGTGAAGTGCCGATCAGTTTGAGCGTTACGAGCATGTCGCCGCTGAGGTTTCCGTTGGCACCAAGCTCCAGTACGGAAAAGCGAAAGTCCCGCAAGGCGTTGAATGCCATACGTACGCGCTGGTCCGCCTGGGAGGCCGCTTCTGCGATTTCTCCGGTGTAGGCGACTTTGCCGCCGGTCTCATCGGCTTTCAGTGTGGCGTTCCGGATATAGGCATTCGGGCCGTCTATTTCGACCGGGAATTCCCCGGAAACTGTGCCAGTGGCAGAGATGTCGGGCAGGTTGAAGATGTTTATGATCTGGCTCAGCTCCAGGCTTTCGGCCGAAATGCGGATGGTGTCGCTCGTTCCGGAAATCGTCCAGTCGGACTGGCCGACGACAAGCTCTCCACCAGCGAAAGGCCAACGGGCTCTCTCAATAATGGCTTCCTGCCCCTCCAGAATCTGGAAACTTATGACACCATTCTCCAGAGGGATTCCGGGGTTGATCTGCCCGATACGGATCTCCTGTCCGGGGGGCGTCGTCAAAGCGAGGATGTCGCTGAATTCGAGTCTGCCGGTCACGTCCGTGACGGCACCGAGGCGCAAAGTGTCGAACCCGAACCCGGAAACGGATATCCAGCCCTTGCCCTCTGGCGTCCCGCCGTCAATCGTGAATGAGGCTTCGGCCGCGAGCTCACCGCGCGCATTTGAAAGCAATCCGCGAACCCGTTCGCTCAAGGCGGTCGGCTGAAGGCTGTCCGGGGAAAAGACAAGTGTTTCGGATGTCACCTGCGCATCGCCGTCTAGCGTCGCCAGATCCAGGTTGAGATCAATATTGGCGATCGTCTGGTTTGCCCGTGCTGTGGTTACGGGGCCTTGCAGCGTCATTCTCCCATTGGCGAGGCTGGCTGAAAGGTCTCCCCTGAGCGGGACGTAAAGCGGATCATCGCCAGGGTCGCGCATTTGCACTTCCGCTACGCCGTCGCCCGCCAGGCCGTTTTCCGTGAACTTCAGGCCGAGGTCTACGCCGTTCAGGCTGACGTCTGCAGGCAGGATGCTTCCGGAAAGTTCTGTCAGGCCAGCTTGAGCTGACAGCGAGGCCGGCCGACCACTCCGGAGTGTGAAGGCTGCTTGCGTGGAGGCGACATTCAGCTGATCGCCGCCTATTTCCAGGGGCAGGCGCACCGCGTCTGCCTGAATGGCAAGTTTAGCGCTTTCGCCAGCCTGCCAGTCAAGTTGCGCACTTTCGAGTGCCAGCTCACCGCGTGTGTCCTGTCCCGTAAACGGGAGGGTCAGGCTGCCGAGATCGATCCTGCCACCAGCCACTCCGTTTGACTGACGGACCACGCGGCCATCGACCGGACAGAGCTGAAAGGCTGTCTCTCCAATGCTGTAACCGCCATTGAGGCTCAGGCCGGATATGTCGACTCCCAGACATTTCGTCTGGAAGGTCTGGGCGCGAATACCTGAGCTATCCAGCATCGCGTCAATGCCGCCAAAAAGTCGCGCCTCTTTCACCGAGATGCCGTAGAGAGGTCCGTCCAGACGGAGTTCTCCGACGGTTTGAAGCCGGGGCGTCCCATTTCGTGCGGTGAGACTCAGCTCGTTAAGGTCGGCGGCAAATGTGAGGCCGCTGGCCGTCCAGGGCTTCAAAGATATGCCGCCTGCATGAATGACCGCAGGTTCTTCCGATTCGAAGCGGGCTGACTTTATGTGTGCTGTGACGTCAGGTGCGCCGCCGCCAGCAAGGTTGAGGACGCCGCTCAGCTCGACCCTGCCTGGTTCGACATTAAGCGCTGGACGGGTCTCATGAGGCTCTAGCATGAGGCTGGCGCCATTTGCCGCTTTCAGTGACAGGCTGCGCTCAGAGTTTACAGACCAATCGGAAGGCGCGGCAAAACGAGCCATGAAACCGCTGCCGAAACTGAGGCTGCCCAAAGAGTCGCCCAGCCAGACTTGCAGGGCCTCCGCATGTTGTTCGAGGGGCGGCCCCGAGCGAAGTACCGAGAGAAGAGCGTCACGCGTGTCCGGGCTCAGGCTGGCATCATCAGCGACGACATCACCATTAAGCGTTGTGGTGGTCGTGGCGTTATCCGTGAATGCGGTGCCGGACACGGTGAGCCGGCCAACAGAGCCATGTGCATGTGTGACCGCCTCGCCTGTGAGGGCTATCTCCATTCGGATGCGGTCGGGCCCGGTCCTCTCAAGGTCAAGGCCGAGCGTCGAGGGGCCCGTAGATATGGCCGGGGTCGTTATGTTCTCCAAAGAGCCGGTAGCCTCAGCGTTCTTGATCCCGGCAAGCCAGCCTTTGTCTGCATCTGTACCCAAAGTGCGTGGTTTGACTGCGCCGGAAATGTCCAGCCCCTCGATGAGGGTATCCCCGTATTGAAAGCTCTCCAGATCTACAGCCCAGTTGATCTGGCTGAGAAGCATACCGGAAATATCCGCTGTTGCGCGCACATTGCGGGCTGAAAGCCCTTCAAACGCGGCTTCGCTCAATTGCAGTCGGGCTTCTCCATCAATCCGGAGGCCGTCGAATGTGATGTCGGCCATCCCTTCCTGAACAACAAGCCTGTTGGAGCCGGAGGTCAGTTCGGTCGGGGATATGTCTGCCTTGAAGCGCCCCTCATAGGGCAGGTTGCCGGAGAATGCTCCATTGAGTGCCAGCGGACCGGCAGGCGTTTCCAGTTCCACAGTCGCATTTTTAACTGAAAGATCAGGTGAGGGCGTGCTGCCACCGCCGTTGCCTGAAAGGGATTCCAGTCCGCCGAAAGCAATTTGCCGTTCCCTGTCTGGTGCATAGCGGCCTCGCAGGATCGGGCGGTCAAGCTCGATCACAGTCACGGTTGGGCTGAAGAAGCCGTCCCACCGCCACTTCACCGTTGCGTCCTGAACCTGCAAGGGGGTCTCCTGGGCCTCGTTTGTCAGCGCGAGCCCGCTGACTTCCAGCCCGGACAGGTCCAGAGCCGTGACGTCCAGTTCGCACTCGAGGGAATTGGCCCGGCACCATTGCTGGGCGCCCCAACCAGCCAGCTGCAGCCGGAAGATCCATGCCATTAGCACAGCGAGTACAATGAACACCGCGACTCCGGCGCCAATCGTCCATGGACGCATCCTTATCCCCAGTCTCGCCAAGGCTTATCCTGCCCGAAATTTAATCGATTTTGCTGCTTTAAGACTCATACCCACCCTTGCACATCACCTTGTGTGGAATTTAAGAGAATATTTGGGCTGATACTTTTATTCGTTAGATTCAGCGTTCGGCGTGAATCGTTTTTCGCCGGAAGTTGTATCTGCTGACCTTTGTTCAGGGGTCATGACGCTTAAACATCAGGGAGGCCCTCCAGTTGAGTTTCAATCTTTCACGCGGCACCACAAGCCTCGTTCTTCTCGGAACAGTGGCAGGTGTTGCTGCCCTGTCGAGTTTCTACTTTCTTGCCCAGTCGAAACAGGCTGAAGCTCAAACACCACCCTCTGTTTCACTGGCGACACCGCTGGCAACAACGGTTTTGAGCGCCCAAGAGTTCACAGACAATATTCCAGCCGACAGCCGGGAAGCGAAACTTGCGCCCCGGGAGACGCTGATCGAACTGGTCACGGACCTTGGTGCCGACCCGGAAGAGGCATCCCAGTCCCTACACGCCCTTTATGATGCCGAACTTATTGATCCACGCCGTGTACGTGCGGGCCTTACGGTCAAGGCACAGTTCCGTGGAAGCGGTGAGACCGCGCAGCTCGCTTCTCTGACCATGTCGAATGAAGCCGGCAAGCAGATACTCTCGCGGCGCACATCCAGCGGCGATTTCATGCCGCTCGTGCTCGAGGCACATACCGAGCCGGTGTACAAGCGTGTGAAAGCGACCATCGACACCAGTATTTATCAGGCGGCCCTGTCAGCTGGTGCGCATGATCAGCAGGTCGTCGATTTCGCGGGCATTTTTGCCTATGACCTCGATTTTCAGCGCGATATCCAGCCAGGCGACACGTTTGAAATGGTTTACGAGGAAATGGTCGATGAGCGGGGCAACCGTATCCGTTCCGGCGAGGTTGTCTTCGCGGCCATCAACGGCAAGGCGCTCGACAAGTCCTATTACCAATTTACCACGGAAGATGACGGCGCCACGGACTATTATGGGCCGACTGGGGAATCTGCGACAAAGTTCCTGATGAAAACGCCGATCAACGGGGCACGTCTCTCGTCGAGCTTTGGATACCGCACGCACCCGATCTCGGGATATAACAAGCTCCATACCGGTACGGACTTCGCAGCACCAACGGGAACGCCGATCTATGCTGCCGGGCACGGCACAGTGGAGCGGGCCAACCGTTATGGCGGCTACGGCAATTATGCCCGCATCAAGCACCCGAACGGCTACAAGACAGCCTATGCGCACATGTCGCGCTTTGGCCCGGGTGTGAAGGCAGGCAAGCGTATCCAGCAGGGCGATATCATCGGGTATGTCGGTTCCACAGGGGCCTCGACAGGGCCTCACCTGCACTATGAAGTGCTGGTCAATGGCAAGAAGGTCAACGCCATGACGCTGGATCTGCCGACAGGCCGGAAGCTGGCTGATACACCGCAGATCATGGAGGCCTTTGTGGAGGCGCGTGAGCAGATCGACGCCATTCGTGAAGGCGGTGGTGTTGCTCTGGCTTCTTCAGATGCCGTGAATGAGGCGACTGGTCCGGCTGGCACACTGGAAGGTGCGCCACCAGCTCCATGAGCCCTGGAGGCAAAGACATAAAGAAAACCCCGGCCATAAAAATGACCGGGGTTTTTTATGGTATGATGTAGCGTACGTCCAGCAGCTAGCGGGCAGCAAGCTGGATGCGCTCTGACGTCGTTTTTACGTAGTAGTGCGAAGCGGCATACTGATCATTGAGATTGCTGTTGCCGATCTTGTCGACAGCCTGGAACAGAACGTCCTGCGCGCAGACTTCGTCAACCGCCAGTCCGACGCTTACCAGCGAAACCTTGCGGCAGGCGCGTTCAGCCTGCGTTTCGAGATCCCGCAGGACCTTGGCTGCACCGTTCTCGGTCTGCAGCATCGTGCTGTCGTATTTGAGTTGTGCTGTCACTTCAGAATACTGGGTGTCTGCGTGTGCAGCGCCACCGATAAGTGAAAGTGCGAAGAGGATGGAGGAAACACGTTTCATGGTCTGGCCTCTTTTTTGAGCTTGCGGGAGATTACCCGCCCCTGAGCCCTGCGTTTTTCGCAGGTGCACAACAAGTATCTCGCACATGCAGCAAAGTTAAAGGCCGCCCAATGCAGCCCACCCATGCAAATTTGCATGATGTGGTGTTTAGCCGGCATGGTTGAAAATGAAGCTCTAGCCTGTATCCGTAAAGTAGAGAGGGCGGAGGGTTTTCATGCGCGTAGTCAGATATCTTGGGTTGCTGGTGCCAGCGGCATTGAGCGTAATGGCGGCGACGGCCGATACGCCGGACATGTTTGGGCGGGCAACAGGGCTTGATGCGCCCAGCCTCTCACCATCCGGTCAGTACCTTGCCGTCGAGTGTGCCCCCGAGGGCGCACCAGCCGTCTGTATCTTCGATCTTCTGGGCAAGAGCGAAAGCCGGTTCATTCCCATTAGTGCCGATTACCGCCTGCAGGGGCAGTATTGGCCGAATAATGACTACCTCATCATCAACGTCTCGCAATTTGAGTCTGTTCAGACAGGGAACGGCCAGAAGGAATATGACTTCCAGCGCGCCTTGTCCTATGAACTTTCGTCTGGAGAGGTGTCGCTTCTCTTGCGTGATGAGTATGGCGCACTCGATACGCAGAGTGTTGTCTCCGTTTTGCCGGATGACGACAGGAATGTGCTCATCATGACAGTGGCAGCTAATGCAGCGCGCAGTTCGTCTTCGCTTGGCAGTGTCATTCCCGATCAAGGCGGTACGTCGTGGACCCTCACCACGTTCAAGACGAACCTGAAGACGGGAAAATCCAGGCGTCGTGATTCATTTCCGCCAGCGGTCATGAGCGTCTGGTTCGATGTCGAAGGCAATGAAGTGGCTAGACTGGTCTATCCCGACAAGCGTACCGACCAGGCGGAATTGCGCAGCGGCGACAGAGTTCTCAAATCCTTCAATACGACTGGTGTGGCAGAATTTCATGTCTATGGGCTCGATGCCGCAACGGACAAACTCGTGGTGTTCAATGACATCGGAGACAAGGACGGGCTTTACTATATGTCCCGGCAAACGGGTGAGTTGGAGCCCATCATTCTCGATGGCAAGGAAGTTGGCCGGGCCAGCAGCATCCGTGACAGTTATACCCGTTCAATTGTGGGCTTTCATTATTTCGACGGCTTGCCGGTACAATATTTCATCGATCCTCAACTCAAGGCTGCCCATGAGGCGATGAAGACTGCACTGCCGGACAAGCGCGTGAGCCTGGTTTCGTGGAACCGGGACAAGACAAAAATTGCTGTCAGTGCGCAGTCACCTGGCCGCCCGGCCGATCATTATGTGTTTGACCGGACATCTGGCCAGCTTGGCTCTGTGGGTAGTAGTGCTTCGCATATGGTCAACCAGCCGACGGGCACGGTGACTGGCCTGGATATCACCACGCGTGATGGTCTCGATGTCGAGGTCATCGCCACACTTCCGCCCGGCAAAAGCATGGCGGATGGGCCGTTCCCTACAATCATCATGCCGCATGGCGGCCCGGAACAGCGTGACGGGCTGGGTTATGACTGGTGGACGCAGGCCTATGCGGCAGAGGGCTATCTTGTCCTCCAGCCGAACTTCCGCGGGTCATCCGGATACGGGCAGGCCTTCAGGAATGCCGGGTTTGGCGAATTCGGCGGCAAGATGATCGACGATATCGTCGATACGGGGGCCTGGGCGGTTGAGCAGGGGTTGGCGAAGGACCGACAGTACTGCGTCATTGGGGCGAGCTATGGGGGCTATGCAGCGCTCATGATGGGCCTGCGGGATGCCGGGCGTACGGCCTGTGTCGCTTCCGTCAATGGTGTGAGTGATCCGTTCCGTCTTATTGCGCAATATGAGGTGGATAGTGAAACACACGAATACTGGGAGCGCTATATCGGCTCGAACCGCTATTCCAGTGACGTCGAGCGCAATACCGTATCACCCCTCCAGCGGGCAGGAGAGTACGATATCCCCATCATGCTCATCTATGGTGAAGAGGATCTCGTTGTCCCGGCAGACCAGAGCCTGCAAATGGCGCGCGCCCTGGACGGACGGGTTGTGCTTGAAACGGCCAGTCTCGGGGCAGAAGACCACAATCTGCGTACATCGGATGCACGAAACACGGTCCTGACGCGCACGCTTGCTTTTCTGGATGAAAATCACCCGGCGCGTTAGGCGCCGGGTGATCGTATAGATCGCTTGCGGCAGGATCAGTTCAAGGCGGCGGCGCCTTTGGCGAAATCATTCGGGACGCCATTAATTGAGAGGCTGTCGCCTTCAACGTCGACCGTGACCTTGCTGCTGTCGGGCACGCGACCTTCAAGCACGAGCCGTGCAAGCGGGTCCTGAAGCTCCTTCTGGATCACCCGTTTGAGCGGGCGCGCGCCATAGACCGGGTCATACCCTCGGTCGGCAAGCCAGGTCCGGGCAGCATCCGAAAGCTCTACCGTGATCTTCCGGTCGGCCAGCAGTTTCGACAGCCGTTCCATCTGGATATCCACGACATAGTCGATCTCGGCACGGCCAAGACGTTTGAAAAAGACGATCTCATCAATCCGGTTTATGAACTCAGGCCGGAAGTGACTGCGAACGGCCGTCATGACAGCTTCCCTCTGGGGCTCGCTGATCTCATCGGCATCGCCGCTCGCAAGTGCATCCGCCCCGAGGTTCGATGTCATGATGATGATTGTGTTGCGGAAATCCACCGTACGGCCATGACCATCCGTCAGGCGTCCGTCATCCAGAACCTGAAGCAGGGTATTGAACAAGTCCGGATGGGCTTTTTCGACTTCATCGAACAGGATGACCTGATAGGGCCTGCGGCGCACGGCCTCGGTCAGCACGCCGCCCTCCTCATATCCGACATAGCCGGGCGGCGCGCCGATCAGGCGGGCCACAGAGTGTTTCTCCTGAAACTCCGACATATCGAGCCGCAGGACGGCGGTGTCATCGTCAAACATGAAATCCGCCAGTGACTTGGTCAGCTCGGTCTTGCCGACGCCGGTCGGGCCGATGAACAGGAAGGAACCGACGGGACGGTGAGGGTCCTGCAAACCAGCGCGTGCCCGGCGGACGGCATTCGAGACAGCCGCAAGGGCTTCATCCTGGCCAACGACGCGATGACGAAGCTCGTCTTCCATGCGGAGAAGCTTCTCGCGTTCGCCTTCCATCATCTTGTCGACGGGAATACCGGTCCACTTGGAGACGACAGCAGCGACATGGTCTGGCAGGACAGCTTCGGAGACGAGGCCACCAGGTTCATTGCTATCCTCAGATTCTGCCTTTTCAACGGCAGAAATTCGGGCCTCGAGTTCAGGAATCACCGCGTATTTGAGCTCTGAAGCGCGTGAAAGGTCGCCGCGCCGCTGGGCCTCGGCCATTTCGGCGTTCGCGCGGTCCAGCTCTTCCTTCGCTGAAGCAGCACCTTTCAGCTTGTCTTTCTCCGCAGCCCAGGCTGTCGACAGTTCGTC
Source organism: Henriciella sp. (assembly GCF_029936995.1). Classification (GTDB taxonomy): domain Bacteria; phylum Pseudomonadota; class Alphaproteobacteria; order Caulobacterales; family Hyphomonadaceae; genus Henriciella. The sequence continues at coordinate 59,776 of NZ_JAPYRE010000002.1, read as the reverse complement.
GGATTGAGCCTGCAACTCGTCAATCTGGTCCTCAATTGTTTCGAGACGATCTCTGGAAGCCTGATCCTTCTCCTTCTTGAGCGCTTCAGCCTCGATCTTGAGCTGCAGGAGGCGGCGGTCGATCTCGTCAAGCGCTTCAGGCTTTGAGTCAACCTGCATCCGCAAGCGGGATGCAGCTTCATCCATCAGGTCGATCGCCTTGTCCGGCAGGAAGCGGTCCGTAATATAGCGACTGGAGAGGCTGGCCGCTGAGACAATGGCTGCATCCGAAACGCGAACGCCGTGATGGGCCTCATAGCGGCCTTTCAGGCCGCGCAGGATTGAGACAGTGTCCTCGACGGTGGGCTCATTGACATAGACAGCCATGAAGCGCCGGGCGAGTGCGGCGTCGCCCTCAACGTATTTACGATATTCATCGAGTGTGGTGGCGCCCACGCAATGAAGCTCACCGCGTGCCAGGGCAGGCTTGAGGAGGTTGGACGCATCCATCGCTCCGTCTGTCTTGCCTGCGCCAACGAGCGTGTGCATTTCGTCGATGAAGAGGATGACGCCGCCCTCGGCTTGCTCGATTTCCTTGATGACCGCCTTGAGGCGTTCCTCGAATTCACCCCGGAATTTCGCACCTGCGATCAGGGCCCCCATGTCCAGGGCGAGCAGACGCTTGTCCTTCAGGCTTTCTGGTACGTCGCCATTGATGATGCGCAGCGCGAGTCCTTCGGCGATGGCCGTCTTGCCGACGCCGGGTTCGCCGATCAGCACAGGGTTGTTCTTTGAGCGCCGCGACAGGACCTGAACAGTCCGGCGAATTTCCTCATCCCGTCCGATGACAGGGTCGAGCTTGCCCGCCCGCGCATCCGCTGTCAGGTCGCGGGTATACTTCTTGAGGGCTTCGTAACCCTCTTCAGCGTTTTCGGTATCAGCCGTGCGGCCCTGACGTAACTCCGTTACGGCGTGTTCGAGACTGGATGGGTCAGCGCCCCCTGCATTAAGCGCGTCGGCAGCCTTCGACCCCGAGAGGCCGGCCATGGCCAGCAGAATACGTTCGATCGTGACATAGCTGTCACCGGCTTTCCTTGCGGCCGTTTCGGCATCGGCAAACAGCCTGGCGGTTTTCTGATCCATTCGAAGACCGGCATCGCCGCCAGAGACGCTCGGCTGGGCACGAAGGGCGTCATCATTCTTCTGCTGGACCAGTTCCGGATTTCCGCCAGCGGCGCGGATGACATTGGCGGCCAACCTGTCGCGGTCTTCAAGCAGGGCTTTCAGAATGTGTTCGGGCAGGAAGGATTGGTGTCCTGCCGCCAGAGCAGCGGTTTGAGCGGACTGAAGTACGCTCCTGGCACGCTCCGTATATGTGTCGAAATTCATGTCTTATCCCCTTTTAAAGGCAGATTGCGATATTGAGGGCGGGCCATTGATAATGCGCCACGCCCAGGCTTTTCACCGGCCCTGCCTGGCAGCAGCCGATTTCTGGGAAAATATATGGGTACATATAGAAAGCGCCGCAAGATACGTTGCGGCGCTGGATATGAAAGTTAGAGGCAGCTTATTGTATCAAGCCTATTGGGAGGGAATGAGGCCTGTAACGTCAGGTTCACCGACAATAGAGACCAGGGCCTTTCTGAGTTTACCGAGTGCCTGGTGCTCTATCTGGCGCACCCGTTCCTTGGATATGCCGAGACGTTTTCCCAGCACTTCAAGTGTGACTGAATCATCGGTCAGACGACGCTCACGTATGATCAGATTTTCCCGGTCGTTCAGGGCCTTGAGAGCTTCCGCAATCCAGGCTTTGCGGCGCTCGCTGTCGCGCGTTTCCATGACAGCATCCTCGGTGAGCGCATTTTCGTCCTCGAGAAGGTCTTGCCACTGAGCTTCGCTATCAGTCGCCAGTGGTGCATTCAGGGAGCGGTCGGAGGCCGAGAGGCGTGATGCCATGGCTTCCACGTCACGTTCCCGCACCCCAAGATGTGTGGCAATCCATTGCCGGTTTCCGGGAGTCATGACGGCTTCGCCGGTGTCATCGATACGGGCCCGCAGGCGCTTCAAGTTGAAAAAGAGCGACTTCTGCGCGGCTGTCGTGCCGGTGCGAACAATCGACCAGTTGCGCAGGACAAAATCCTGTATCGAGGACCGGATCCACCAAGAGGCATAAGTGGAAAAACGGACTTCACGTGCTGGATCGAAACGGGCGGCAGCCTGCATGAGTCCGACATTTCCTTCCTGCACGAGGTCTGAAAGGGCGAGGCCATAGTGCCGAAACTTCGAAGCCATTGAGATGACAAGACGCATGTAAGCACTTGTCAGCTCATGGAGCGCGGCTTCATCACCCTCATCACGCCAGCGCAGAGCTAGGTGCATTTCATGCTCCTGGCTGAGCATGGGTTTCTTCATGGCCTGCCTGACAAATTGCCTGTCGGCATTCTCCGGTGTCATCGTTGTGGCCATCAATCCCTCCTTGCGCGTGCAAATCGTTCTTTATTGCTATTTGCTACGGGAGGACGGACGCAGTGGATCACAAAAATATGGGAAACCACTTATTTAATAGGCGGACAAAAAAAGGCCCTGCCGGTCTGGCAGGGCCTTGGTGCTTCTGGAAGCGGTCAAAAAAGAGGCCGATCAGGCGGCCTTCTTCTTGGCGAGAGACTTCGCCAGGCGATCCATGGCCGTGTCATGATCGGTGTTCTCGACTGCAGCGAGTTCACGCGCCATACGGTCAAGGGCGCTTTCATAAAGCTGGCGCTCGGAATAGGACTGTTCCGGCTGGTCTTCACCCCGGTGCAGGTCGCGAACGACTTCTGCGATGGAGATGAGATCACCGGAATTGATCTTGGCTTCGTATTCTTGCGCGCGGCGAGACCACATGGTCCGCTTGATGCGGGCTTTCCCGCCCAGGGTCTTCAGGGCATCATCAACAAGCTTGGACCCGGCCAGCGCGCGCATACCGGAGGCTTCGGCGCGGTTGGTGGGAACACGCAGGATCATCTTGTCCTGATCGAAGGAAACGACATACACTTCAAGTGACATACCCGCGACGGTCTGCTTCTCGATGCCTGTTACACTTCCAACACCATGTGCCGGATAGACAACGGACTGTCCGATCTCGAATGTGAGCTCTGCGGTATCACCCTGTGCCTGTTTTGCCATGAAATCATGCCTTTCTACACAACAAGAGCCTCCACGCCTCCGGTGACATGAATCGTCGATCCGGAGATTATGTGCAGGCTCCCTCAAACGGTTTGACCGTCAATATGTATCAGAAAAACGACTATTTCACAACCGTCGCGTGACGATGACCCGAGTTCAATCACCAGTGCCGGGGCTCGCGCTGAAATATTTCTCGAGTTTTCCGGTTTCCTGAGCGAATTTTTCGCGATCCTCTGGCGGCTCTTTCATGCGGGTAATATTTGGCCACACCTTGGCGTAATCAGTATTCAGTTTTAGCCACTTGGAATCGGGATCGTCCTCGGTATCGGGCTTGATGGCTTCAACTGGGCATTCGGGCTCGCAGACGCCACAGTCGATGCACTCGTCCGGATCGATGACGAGCATATTCTCGCCTTCATAGAAGCAGTCGACCGGGCAAACCTCGACACAATCCATGTATTTGCAGCGGATGCAGGCGTCTACAACGATATAGGTCATGGCGTTTCTGAGCTTTGTCCTGTGTTTACCGCGGTGCATTTGGCCGCTTAGGGGTGCTGTGTCAATTGCTAGGAATGGCGCGATTCAGCGCGACGGCGTGCCTGGGCACGTCGGATGTCGTCTACGTGCAGCAGACTGGCGACATGGCGAATAAAGGCGTCCTCGAACTTGCAGGCAGCCCCGTCAGCCAGCGAGACAAGGTAAAGTCCTTCAATGACACGGACACGTTCAAGGAGGGGCAGTTTTTTTACATGTGTTGTGAATTCGTGAGCCCCTGTGGAGTTTTCAGCCAGCTCTTCGCCCTGCCGCAGAACTTCGTCGGTCTGCTCAGCTTCAAGTCCAAGGCTATCAATCAGGATTTCCGCGATCTGGTCGCTCTCGAGATTGGCGTAGACACCATCCACCAATGCAGCTTCGACCAGGAGCGCAGCTGCCGCGACCTGCGGGTCGAGTTCTCGCGAAACCGGCGCAGGGCGGCCCGAAAAAAACCGTTTCAATGCCTCCAGCATTTACTCATCTCCTTCGTTGCCAGCGTCCAGGCGTTCATAGAGTGACCGGGCCTCAGTGGCTGGCCCGCGGCGTTTCCCGGCAGATATAACTCGCAGTTCCATGATGTGTGAGCCAAGTGTCAGACTTACAATATCTCCGGGTACAATACGTGCGCCCGGCTTGTTCTGCTTGCGTGTGGAACCGGCGCGCGTGACACGCACACCGCGGGAACTTATATAACTGGCGGCTATCGAGCGCGTCTTGAAGAACCTGGACCGCCATAGCCAGACATCGAGACGTACCTCCTCGCTTATGAGGACGACTCCGGTTTTGAAGGTGTATCCGTAGGCGAGGCAGGCGGGGAGGTGTCGGGTTCAGACCCGGATTTCAGTTCACTGCCCTCAGGTTGGCTGGGCGGAGCCGCCTTCTGCGCGGATTTTTTCTTTTTCTTCTTTTTTGGTTTGGGGGGCGGTGGCGGCGGGAGCAGGCTGGCCAATGCGGCAAACGGACTATCCGGGTCCGGTTGGCGTGCATGGGATGCTCGGCTCTGAGGCTTACCTCCGGTTTTTGCTTTACCGCCTTTGCCTTTTGGCGGCTTGCCGCCTGCTGGCTTGTTCTTGTGCGGACCGCCCTCGCCACGGTGGCGGGCAAGATAGCGCCACTTGGTGACAGCGCCCGTTTCCTCGTCTTTCTCGGCCGGCGCAAGTCCGAAGCCTTTCACGATTGCTGGAAATTCGTCGCCGGGACAGGAGACAACCGAGGCAAGTTCGGCGGGGAGTTCGAAAACCGGCTTGTCTGCCTCCTTGCGGCGTTTGGAGATTTCCCAGCCTAGCCGTTCAGCAAGGTCAGCGCGGACGGCACGCTTGCCAAAGCGTAGATAGCCCTGGCTGTGCAGATCCCGTTCGGGCCACTCTCCATCAAGCGGAAAGGAGCCTGCACCTTCAGGCGCGACCCGGCGGGCTTCCCCAGTCTGGCTGGCTTGCAGGATAGCGATCAGACGCTGGGCGGCTGGCTTCTGCGAATCCGGTATGTGCGCAGCGACGCGGCCTGAGCGTAAGCCTGCAGCCTTCATGGCCTCTCGCTGTTCTCTTGTCACATGAGGTGGCGGGCTTTCTTCACGAAGGTCTATGGCCGCACCTGTTTCCAGCAAGCGGAAAGCCAGGCCGCGGGCCATGCCTTCCAGTTCCTTGCCGCTCTCGCCTGATTTGAGCCGGGCGTGTGTCGGCAATACACGCAATACTTCTGCGGCCAGCCATTCTTCGAGGTGCTTCAGCGCCGCGTCCTTACGGTGGGTTTCGGCATCTTCGGCACCGATGAGCTCCAGCCTGGGGCTGAGCCAATCGGGGCCGGGCGCAAGCCGGGCGACTGGCGCATCCTGCCAAAGGATCGTGCCGGCATCACTTAAGCTGACGGCTTCTGCGGGTGCATCGGCCAGTTCGCCGAGACGTTGTGCGAGGATCGGTCCGAGCGCAGAGACAGCCGCACTCCGGACGGCCTTGCCTTCAAGCGTCTTTGCTGTCGAGGCCGGTTCAAACTGCAGGCCTACAAGTTTGCCGACGACATGACCCTCAACGGTCACTTCGCCATTATCAGACAGTTCGGTCACGAGCAGGTCTTCCCTTTTGAGGCCGGCGAGCAGGGCCGTGGTTCTACGATCAACAAAGCGCAATGTCAGCGCCGCGTGAAGGGCATCGGACAATCTGTCCTCGATTTCACGGGTCTTTTCCCGCCAATAGGCAGGATTTTCTAGCCAGTCATCTCGGTGGGCGGCATAGGTCCATGTTCGGATCATGGCAAGCCTCTGCTGAAGGCTGGCGATGTCAGGAACATTGGATTCCAGATTTTCGAGTCTCAACTGCATAGCCGTATCGCCAAGCCGGGCGTCAGGGTCGGCAAGTGTTTCTGCGAGCCCGAGAACGAGACGGCCATGGCCTTCATGTCCGGTCTTACGAAAATCCGGTAGGCGTGCGAGATCCCACAAACGGCGGACATATCGCTCACCGCGCACATTGGGACCGATATCACCGTCTTCAGCCATACGCCTGAGTACCCATTCGTCGAGAGCGTGTGGATACTGGCGCAGGGCAGGATGCCCGGACGGGCGGGCGAGACTTGCGATCAAGGTCTTGATGGAGCGATAGTCGAGACTGGAGTTGCGCCATTGCACTTCGCCGACCTGTTCGAACCTGTTCTCCTCAATGGCGCGGACATCTTCCTGCTCAAAAGGAGGGCAGTCGCCGGTCTCACCGAATTCACCATCGCTGCGGAAGCGGCCTGCGCGCCCGGCAATCTGCCCGGCTTCGGCATTGCTGAGCCAGCGATGTCGCCGGCCATCATATTTCGAACGGGAAGCGAAGGCGATGCGGTCGACATCCAGATTGAGCCCCATACCGATCGCATCAGTGGCAACCAGGTAATCCACCTCGCCGGACTGATAGAGGTCTACCTGTGCGTTGCGTGTGCGCGGGGAAAGCGCGCCCATCACGATTGCAGAGCCACCCTTCTGTCGTTTGAGCAACTCGCCTATCGCGTAGACCTGATCAATGGAGAAGGCGACGATTGCCGTGCGCTTGGGCAGTTTGGTGATCTTTGCGGGGCCTGAATAATGCAATTCAGAGAAGCGCTCCCGGGCCATCGTCTCTACGTCGAGATCAAGGTCCCTCAACACGCTGCGCATGGTTTCGGCCCCGAGCAGTAGCGTTTCTGCCGTGCCGCGGGCGTTAAGAATGCGGTCCGTAAAAACGTGCCCACGGTCTTCGTCTTCAGCGAGCTGGATTTCGTCGACGGCAAGGAACTCGACACGTTTGTGCACAGGCATGGATTCAACTGTACATATCCAATAGCGCGCCCGTGGCGGCTCAATCCGTTCCTCACCTGTTATGAGGGCAACCGCCTGTTCTCCCTTGGCCTTGACCACACGGTCATAGACCTCACGCGCGAGTAGGCGCAGCGGCAGGCCGATCATGCCCGTGCTATGCCCCATCATCCGTTCGATGGCGTAGTGGGTCTTGCCTGTATTGGTTGGGCCGAGGACGGCCTTGAGGTTGCTCATGTTCCTGCAACTGCGGCTTTAGAAAGGTCGTCTTGCTAGAACTTGGCGCTCAATCGCGGGCGGGGCAAGGTTCCGGCGCATCCATGGTCTGGTCTTCGTAGCGTTCTACCCAGGCCTGCGTGCGTGGCAGAGGGGTAAACCCAGCGGCTCTGTAGAGGACGAGGCGCCTGTTGAGCGGGCACCCATTTGCGCGTTCGCCGAGATCGACATTCACTTCGCCGACTCTCTCGAAAGTTTCAAAGTCTGCCGCGATCGCCGGGCGGCGGTTTGGCCGGTAGCTTGCGACCAGAACATCGCCGTCGATCTCATCTGTAAGCGGACGCTGTTCGGCAAAGCTGAAAGCGCCCTCATTATAGCGCCACAAGATGAGGGGAGCGTCGATACGGTCTTTTAGATAAAAGTCCAGCCCGTGCCATATTTCGCGTTCGTCCACGAGGACAGCGCTGGGGGTGCCTGCCTCGTCAACAAAGGACACCAGTTTGTCGGAGATCGCATCCCAGCCACGGGTGCGTTTGAGCGAATTGTCGAGATCCAGCGGTCCTGAGAGCATCTGGGGCAAAGTGACAGCGGCTGTCATGACGAGGCCGAGAACGGCGTGAAGGGTCAGCCCGGCCCAGAAAAGACCTTCTGGTTTATAGTGTGACATCAGGGCGAAGACGCCAATACCCGCAGCGACCGCAAGGCCTGTGAGGAGCCGGGCAAGTAATGTAAAGTCGGGAGCCAGCAGGAAACCGAATGCCGAGAGTACGGCTATGACGATCCATAGCAGCCGGTTGGGCCGGGCCCTGAGGAATATCATTGCGATCAACACAGAGGCTGCCGGATAGGCAGTTGCGGCCCAGTTCGCATGCGCACGCGACAGCACGGATTGTACGAATATGATGACCAGAACAGGGGCGATGAAGCAGATCAGCCAGTGCTCGCGCCGGGCCGGTTCATCACTTACAGAGCGGCGCATGAAGATCATGCCGGCAAGCAGGCCTAGAAAGCTGATCGGGCCGAATACGCCCATCTGGTCGGCAAGGAATTTCAGCGCGTTGCCGGGGTTAAAGAGTTCGCCGCCGAGATTGGCATTATCGACAGTATGACCGACTGTCTTGAAGTCATGGGCAAAATTCCAGGCAATATGTGGGGCAATGACCAAGCCAGCTAGAGCAAGTGCTACTGCGCCTCGTGCAGACAGGAGGTTCTGACGCATTGGTTTGTCAATCAGCATGGCCAGGCCAATGCCGATTGTGAAATAGATCATCGCATACTTGGCGAGGAAGCCTGTCCCCACAGCAAGTCCAAGTGCGGCATAGCCTAACCAGGCTGCCCGACCCTCGCGGACGCGCCAGAGGAGCCAGAGGGCCAACGCCCAGATCGGCATCAACACGCCGTCGGTGGAAAGAACCGTAGATGACAGAAAGACAGCGGGCATCAGTGCGTAGCCAACCGCCGCCATGAAGCCGATGCGCGGTCCGCCCATGCTGCGTCCAAGCAGAAACAGGCATCCAGCCGCGATCGTGTGCAGGAAGGGTGCAGGTAAACGCACAGCCCATGCCGAATCGCCAAACACACTGGTACTTGTGTGGATTACCCACGCGATGAGGGGCGGTTTGGAGTAGTATCCCCAGTCCAGCGTCTGGCCCCAGCGCCAGTACTGTGCTTCGTCGGCATATAGTTCCAGCGGGCTTAACAGTATGCCCGCGACACGAATGGCCAAAAGGCAGCCCAAAATCAACGCAGTAAGACGTGCGGCCGACTTGTTATCACTTATGCCGTTTACCATCGTTTACGCTGCTAGCCTTTCAAGGGGGCCTTGACCAGCCTCCTCGTTCAACTGTGGCTTTTTTGCAAGCCTTCCGGACGGTTTGTTGCGGTGCACAGAACAGTAACATGATTGTCACAAAAGTGTTGCGCGAGATGAATAGAGGCGCGGGCAATTGCTCTGGTGGTGTTTGTTTGGTGCCGGAGCGGTCCAACCGAAGAGGGGTTCTTCATGTCCAACTGGAAGCTTTATTCCGGCGTTGCTGCCGCCATCATGGCGAGCGCAGCCATCGTCGCACCTGCCGAAGCACAGGTCACTACATCCGGCGTTAGTGGCAGTGTCATCGACGAAAGTGGCGCGCCTGTAGCGAATGCCGATGTGATCGTGCGTGACGATGCAACCGGCATTGTCCGTACAACGACAACGTCTTCGAACGGTCAGTTTGTTCTGCGTAACCTGCCAGTTGGCGGCAGCTATGACGTCTCCGTCATGGCGACAAACTACCAGAGCCAGGAAGTTCCAGGCGTGACACTGACGCTCGGTGATGTCTCGGATGTCGATTTCGTGCTCTCCGAGGGCGACCGCACGATGGAAACGGTTGTGGTAACTGGCTCCAGCGCTATCGCGCAGGTCGCGACCGGCCCGTCGACAAGCTTCAACATCGAAACACTTGAGCAGGCCCCGACAATCAATCGCAACATCACGGATGTCCTGCGGATTGATCCTCGCGTCTATGTTGACGAGAGCCGCGGCGAGATCAACCCGATTCAGTGTGGCGGCAAAAACCCGCGTTTCAACTCACTCACGCTTGACGGTGTTCGCCTGAATGACGGCTTTGGCCTGAATTCGAACGGCTATCCCACAGAGCGCCAGCCTTTCCCGTATGACGCGATCGAGCAGGTTTCTGTCGAGCTTGCACCTTTCGACGTGCAATATGGTGGCTTCACGGCCTGTAACATCAATGCCGTTACCAAGTCGGGCTCGAACGAGTTCCACGGGAATGTTTTCTACGATTACACCAGCGATGATCTGCAGGGCGACAGCCTTGAGGGCGACAACATCACGCTGCCATCGTTCGAGGAAAAGCGTTACGGTGCCCAGGTCGGTGGTCCGATCATTGAAGACAAGCTGTTCTTCTCGGTTGCCTACGAGAAGCTAGAGGGCGTCAATACTTTTGACCGTGGTGCCCAGGGCTCCGGGGCGATCAATGAGGTGAATATCACACAGGCAGAGCTTGACCGGATCGCCCAGATCGCTCGTGATGTCTATCAGTATGATCCGGGTGGCATTCCGTCCGGTTTCGATAATGAAGACGAGAAGCTTCTCGTGAAGCTCGACTGGAACATCAATAACGATCACCGTGCAGCTTTCACCTACAACTACAACGATGGCTACAACACCGTTGAGTCAGATGGTGATCTCAGCGAGTTCGAGTTCGCCAACCACCTTTACGAGCGTGGATCAGAGCTGAACCAGTATGTCGGTTTCCTCTACTCTGACTGGACCGACAACTTCTCCACCGAACTACGTGTCGGTTATGTCGATCTGAAGAATCGTCAGGATTCGGTTGGTGGTACGGACTTCGGGGAAATCCGGGTCGCTACCGACGATGTCGACGTTTATCTGGGTGGCGATGACTCACGCCAGTCGAACGTTCTGGAATACTCGATCTTCAACATGGCGCTGAAGGGCTTCTACGAGTATGACGTTCACAACTTCACATTCGGCTATGAGCGTGAAGAGTACGACATCTACAACCTGTTCGTTCAGCACAGCGAAACCGAAATCCGCTTTGACGGTATCGATAATTTCGAGAACGGTTTTGCTGACGCGATCTATTACAACAACGCACCGTCCGGTAATCCGCAGGATGCCGCAGCCGACTGGGGCTATGCCATCAACACCCTGTACCTGCAGGACGAGATTGATGTCACCGACCGGCTGAGCTTCACGATCGGTGCTCGTTATGACTTCTGGCAGACGGATGACGCGCCGGTCGAGAACCCGCAATTTGTCGCTGACTATGGCTTCTCGAACTCCGAAACGCTGGACGGCCGGGATCTCTTCCAGCCACGCTTCGCGTTCAACTACGACCACAGTGATACGCTGAGCTTCCAGGGCGGTGTTGGCCTCTATTCCGGTGGTGACCCGAATGTCTGGCTGTCGAACAACTATTCGGCGAACAACGTCCTCCAGTTTGGCCAGCGTGGCCGTTCCTTCGGCTATACGGACGGGACACGCTCGCTCTTCGACCCGGGTGTCCAGTACACCATGTGTGAAGACGGTGTACCGAGCGGCCCAGGCTACTGTGTCCCGCAGGAGCTGGCCGATGCGGTTGCACAGGGTGTCGGTGACAACTTCGAGATCAACTATCTCGACCCTGACTTCGTGATCCCGTCGGAATGGAAGTTCTCACTGGGCATGACCTGGATCCCGACTGTCGCGGCGCCAGGCATTCTCGGTGGCGAGTATATTGTGAAGTCGGATGTTATCGTCTCGCGTGGTCAGGATTCCGCGATCATCCTGCGTGGTGACGTTGAGCAAGCCGGTACAGATGCCAACGGCTACCCGATCTATGACAGTGTCCGGGAACCGGCATTCGTTCTGACCAATTCCAAGGTCGGCAACGAGTCCCTGACGGCGTCTGTCACCGTAGCCAAGCAGTATGACTTCGGCCTCGACTGGACGCTGGGCTATGCCTACAACGATGCTGAAGATGTTCAGCCGATGACCAGCTCGGTGGCGTTCTCGAACTATACCAACCGCCAGTTCTTTGACCCTCAGGAGCAGGTGCTCTCGACATCGAACTATAACACCGAGCACCGCATTACGGCCTTTGTGAACTATGAGAAGGCGTTCTTCGGTGACTATAACACCACGCTTTCAGCGCTTGGTATCGCCAACTCCGGCAAGCCGTACTCCATCGCTGGTGTGCAGTGCTGCTATGGTGATGTCTTTGTCGACTTTGGGAACACGCAACTGCTCCAGCCGGGCACGCGCAATGCCCAGGAAGGTAGCTGGTGGGGTAAGGTTGACCTGACCCTGGAGCAGGAATTCCCGGGTATCCTGGCCGACCATCGCTCCAGTGCCTTTGTCACGATCGATAACTTCACCAACCTGCTGAATGACGAGTGGGGCATCCAGCGCCAGCCGGACTTCCCGGGTGGTGTCGCGCCGGGCGCCCAGCCGGAAGCCCGTATCGGTGACGCATCGCGTTACTCGGTTCGCGTCGGTGTGCGCTACGACTTCTAGGCTTCGCCTGAAAAAAAGATTGAACGGGAAGGGCGGCTCCACAGCGGGTCGCCCTTTCTCTTTGTGTGCGCATGTGGCAGATCGCGCGGAAATGACAGCGACATCTTTCTCTTCCGTGCTGCCCGAATGGACGCAGCAATCAGCAGTCTGGCTTGGCTGGCCGCACCTCCAGGAGGCGTGGGCTGATGACTATGAGGGGGCCCAGCGCGAGATCGCCGCACTCGCAAAAGCACTCGCGCCAGTGGTGAAGGTCAAACTCGTTATCGGCGCAGACCATTCCCGATCCGCTGCTGAGGCGGCGGTCGGTCAACATGCTGAATTGCACGAGGCGCCCATGGGCGACGTCTGGCTGAGAGATACCGGACCGATTTTCGTTGCGCAGGATGGCCGCCTCTCGGCTCTCGGTTTCAATTTCAATGGCTGGGGCGGAAAGTATGAGCTTGAAGGAGATACCGAGACAGCCGAAGCGCTCGCATGTCTCGAAGGTTGCCCTTTCAAGCGGCATGATTTTGTTCTCGAGGGCGGCGCAATTGAGCAGGACGGGGCGGGCAATCTGATTACAACACGTCAGTGCCTGCTCAACCCGAACCGGAATTCTGGCTGGAGCGAGGAAAAGGCGGAAGCTGCTCTCAGGCAGGCGTTCAATATCGACCGCGTAGTCTGGCTTGGCGATGGTCTCAAGGGCGACCACACGGACGGCCATGTCGATAACATTGCCAGGTTCATAGCGCCGGGCCATGTCGTCTGCCAGACCCCGTCTGGAGCAGATGATCCGAATGCGGATGTCCTGAGAGAAATCGAGGGCACCTTACGCGCGGCTGAACTGCAGGTTTCGACTATTCCGTCGCCAGGACGCATCGAGGAAGAAGGAATGCCTGTGCCGGCCAGTCACATGAACTTCCTCATATCGAATGGCCGGGTCATCCTGCCGGTATATGAAGGCGAACATTCTCGACGTGCGCTGGCGGAGCTGCAGGCGCTTATGCCTCAGCATGAAATCATTTCTCTGCCTGCCAATCACATACTTGCTGGCGGAGGGAGCTTTCACTGCATGAGCCAGCAAGTGCCGGCAATAACTGGAGGTGCAAAATGAGCCGTATGCTGAAAGTTTCGGGTTTGCAGGCCACGTTCAGTCAGGACATGCAGGCCAATATCGACAAGGTATGCGGGCTGGTGCGCGAAGCTGCTGGAAAAGGCGCTGATATAATTCTGCCGCCGGAGCTCTTTTGTGATCATTATTTCTGCAAGGTGCAGGACGAAAAATACTTTGCCACAGCCTATCCGTGGGCGGAGCATCCTGCCGTCGAGCAGCTTTCTGTTCTTGCGAAAGAGCTCGGCGTTGTGATTCCGGTTTCCATTTATGAGAAGGATGGGCCGGAATATTACAATTCTATTGTCATCATTGATGCTGATGGAACGCCGCTCGGTGTTTACCGCAAGAGCCACATTCCAGATGGGCCGGGCTATATGGAGAAGTTCTACTTCCGCCCGGGTAATACTGGTTTTCGCGTCTGGGAGACGATGAAAGGCCGAATTGGGGTAGGTATCTGCTGGGACCAGTGGTTCCCGGAAGCCGCCAGGGCAATGACCCTGATGGGCGCGGATATCCTGTTCTACCCAACGGCCATCGGCTCCGAACCACATGATGCCGACCTCGATACAGCAGCCCGCTGGCGTCGGGCCATGCAGGGCCACGCGGTCTCTAATGTTATCCCTGTCGTTGCCGCCAATCGCACAGGCGATGAAGACGGTCAGATCTTCTATGGGACGAGCTTTATTGCCGATCATGCCGGCGAAATTGTCTCCGAGCTTGGTCGCAATGAAGAAGGCGTGATCGCCGCAGAATTCGATCTCGATTTCATTGACCGTCACCGCGCCGCCTGGGGCTTTTTCCGCGATCGTCGCACAGACCTTTACGATGTGCTTGGCTGACGGGAAAAGTTTGCCGGGAACCGTCTGCCACTTGAGCCGCTTTTTCTGGAATGAACGAGTGGGTAAGGCGTGGCAGATATCGAGACAGATGTCGCAATTATCGGTGCGGGAACAGCTGGTCTGGCGGCAGAACGTCATGCCCGTGCTAAAGGCGCGCGTACAAAGCTGATTGACGAAGCTTTCGCTGGCACAACATGCGCGACCGTTGGCTGTATGCCCTCAAAATTATTGATCGCTGCTGGCGAAGTTGCGCATTCTGCCCGTCAAGCAGAGCCGTTCGGAATAAGGCTCCCTGATCCTGAGATCGATGGGGCGGCCGTGTTGAACAGGCTTAGAACCGAGCGGGACAAGTTTGTCAGTGCCACCAAGAAGGCTTTTGACGCCTTGCCTGAAGGCGTTTGCATTGAAGCCAGGGCGCGTTTCACTGGTCCGTTGGAACTCCTTCTTGATGAAGCGCGCACTCTGAGGGCAAAAGCAATCGTTATCGCCACGGGTGCAGAGCCGCACATCCCGGGCGCGTTTCAACAGTTCAAAGACCTTCTCCTCACAAATGAGAATCTTTTTGAACTTGAAAGCCTTCCCGGCTCTGTCGGGATTATAGGAGCTGGGCCGCTGGGGCTGGAGATGGCGCAGGCGCTCGCCCGGCTCGGCGTCGACATTGAGGTTTTTGACCGTGGCAATACGCTTGCCGGTCTTCCGGGTGGGCGGATTGAAGCGTCATTGCGCGAGGCGCTATCGCTTGAATTCCCGATCCATTTCGGGGTGAAGACGAAGGCTGAACGTGGTCCCGAGGGCATAAGCCTGCAATGGTGGGGAGACAATAACGGTTCACGTGAGTTCGACCGTTTACTGGTTTCTGCAGGACGCGCGCCAAAACTTCAGCCGCTGAACCTCGAAGCAACCGGGCTGGATCTCGATGAGCATGGTACGCCGTGCTTTGATCCGGAAAGCTTGCAGTGTGGTTCCGCCCCCATATTCATCGCGGGCGACGCCAATCATGACATGCCGGTGCTGCATGAAGCTTCCGCCGAGGGCACGATTGCCGGTTGTAATGCCGCCAATTGGCCACGGGTTGAGGGTATGAACCGCAAGACCACCATGCAGATCATGTTTACTGATCCTGCTATGGCCATACTTGGAGACCCTGACGAAGGTGGCGGGAAAATTACAGGCACGGCAGATTATTCTGACCAGGGTCGTGCTAAGGTGCATAATACGAACAGAGGGATATGCGAAATCCATGCAGATGGCAGGGATGGCCGGCTGGTCGGGGCACGCATGGTGGCGCCTCGGGCTGAACACCTGGCACATCTGATCGGCTGGTTCATACAGAAGGGCGTCACAGCAAGTGAGCTGCTCGACATGCCATTCTATCACCCGACATTTGAAGAGGGTCTGAAACCGGCGCTGCAGGAAATCTGCAAGAAGGCTGGATCAGCAAAGTCGCGTGAGCGCGATGATGGTTTCCTGCCTGGAGACAGCTAGTGCCGCTTGAGGGCGGCGCTGGATGCCGGATTAGTGGAGCATGCTGGCTGAAGCTAATTTCTGGGCCTGTTCTATCCACTGCTCGCGGGTAACTCGCCCTTTGAAGGCGAGGAAATCGTCGATCCACATGGCTTCTGGTTCTTCCCAGGCCGAGATCTGATGGAAGTGATAGATGCCGAGCTCGTTGAGCGTCTGTGACAACTTTGGGCCGATGCCTTTAATCAGGGTAAGGTCGTCAGCCGGGCCTTCCGGCGCGTCGATAGCCGATGGACGGCGCATGGTGTCCATAGGGCTGCTATCCAGACCATTTGCCATATCAAGCAACGCGGCGAAGCTTGCAGCAGGCCCGTTGCGCCGCATCTGGTCAAACCAATCCGTCATCATGCCGCCCGGTACGGTCTGAGGCCAGCGCATCCATTCTGGCATGGATTCAATAACCTTGGCCGTATTTTCCCAGTGCTGGAGATTGAGATCAGAAAGTCTGCGAAAAAGATCGCGTGTGAAATCTTCAGGCCCGCTCCTGCTCATGTCGGGCTTCAGTGAAAGCATGGTTTCTATCCAGGCTTCCCCGGCGCTGCGACCGAAATCACTCCAGGCAGCAACCGATGCGGTGAAGAGGGACATCGGGCTCATGTGTGCTTCAGCAGTCTTCATGGGAAGCGATCCTTCGCAGCAATGTTGCGGTGCAGCATAGCTCTCGTTAGGTGCCTTAGCAAGAAAAATGAATATGGGACCGGTTTCTCTTGAAAGATACACCATCCGCCCGAGACGAATCCTTGGGACACGAACCAAGGCACTCCAAGTGCGTGCACGTCATATTAACGCCAATAACGAAGCACTTTATGCTGACAACGAAACAGGCGAGCCATGGCGAACGAAAAAATCCTGTCTAGCCAAATTGTGCCTATTCCGGAGGCAGGCCGTGTCCTCGTCTTCGATTCCGGGATGGGTGGGTTAACCGTCGCCCAGGAGCTTATGGCGCGAGCTCCGAATGTCGCCGTGGACTATGCTGCAGATACCGGTTTTTTTCCTTATGGAGACAAGTCTGACGAAGCACTGCGCGCACGCCTGCCTGACATCGCAGAGCGCCTCGTTGCAGAAGCATGCCCCGATGTTTTCGTGATCGCCTGCAATACTGCAAGCACGCTGGCGCTCGATGAAGTACGTGCCCGGTTGTCTATTCCGGTTGTGGGCACGGTGCCAGCGATCAAGCCGGCCGCGCTGGAAAGCCGGACAGGTACGATAGGGCTTCTGGCAACGCCCGGAACGATCCGCCGCCAGTATACCGCAGACCTGATAAGTGAGTTTGCGCGCGATATAACGGTGATCCTCCATGGCAGCATTGAGCTGGTTCGCCTGGCGGAGGCCTATGCAGCCGGAGAACCATATGATGCTGCGGGATTTGCTGCGGCGCAAAGACCGCTATTCGAGGCAGAAGGGGCAGCTGACCTCGACATCATTGTACTTGCTTGTACGCATTTCCCGCTGGTGCGGGAGCAGCTTGCTGCTGCTGCTCCGTATCCTGTGCGTTATATCGATTCAGGTGGTGCCATCGCACGACAGACATTGCGAATCCTGTCGCGACAGTCGGGCAGTTTCTCTCCGAATAAACGTTCTTCCGGCCGCGTTTTCCTGAGTGGAGAGCCAGCTGGAAGCGCGCGGCTTATCAAGGTGAGCCGACGCTTTGGATTTAACGATATTATCGTGATCGATGGCAGTGCAGGTGAAGAAAGCTTGAGAGGGCACATCTGACTGTCACAAAACTTCGATAATCGGACATGGAAGTAAGCAGGAGAGTCGCGAAAATGCGTACACTATGCGCAATGTTCGGTCTGGCAGTTCTGGTCGCTGCCTGTTCGCCCGAGACCGATTTGTCAGAGATTGATGTCAGCAGCGGAAGTGCGCCGGTGTTTGCTGCCTCTCCGGATGAGCGTATCAAGATTGTCGGCTCTTCTACCGTTGCGCCATTTTCTACCACGGTGGCGGAACAGTTTGGCGCCATTTCAGAGTTTCCGACTCCCATCGTAGAGACAACAGGCACCGGCGGTGGCTTCAAGGCTTTCTGCAACGGCATAGGGCCGGACCATCCATCCATTTCAAATGCGTCGCGGCGCGTAAAAGAGTCCGAAATAGAGCTTTGCCGCAAAGGTGGCGTGACGGAACTGGTCGAGGTAAAGATCGGGTTTGACGGGATTGTGCTCGCCAATGCGAAGGGAGCCCCGGTACTTGATCTTACGAAGGAAGAAATTTTCCGTGCCCTTGCTGCCGAGCTGCCGGATGGCAATGGCGGATGGCAGGAAAACCCGAACGAGACGTGGAATGACGTCGCCGATCATCTTCCAGACATGCCGATCCTTGTTTCTGGCCCGCCTCCGACATCCGGGACCCGCGATGCGTTCGCAGAGCTTGCCCTCGAAAGTGGTGCAGAAGAGGTTGCTGAACTGGCGGCCCTGAAAGAAGAGGACAAGGACCTTTTTGGCAAGAAGGCAACCACGATCCGGAATGATGGCAAATGGATCGACTCTGGTGAAAACGACACTGCCATTGTCCAGACTCTGATGAAGAACTCGGACAGTATCGGCATCATGGGTTACTCCTTTCTGGAGCAGAACCTGGACAGGCTGAAGGGGGCACATGTTGGTGGCATAGCGCCGACTTTCTCCAATATTGCCAGCGGTGAGTATGGCATATCACGGTCCATGTTCTTCTATGTGAAGAAGCAGAATGTGCCGCTGGTGTCAGGCATTGAGGGCTATGTCAGCGAATTCACGCAGGAGGATGCGTGGGGGCCGACGGGCTACCTGGTGGAAAAAGGGCTGATCCCGCTTTCGGAAGAAGATCGAGAAGCTGAGCGTGAACACGCATTGGCACTCGTGCCAATGGGCGCAGAAAGCTAGGCTGTATTGGTAGGTGCGTCAGCGGGGCGCCTTTTAGGGCGTCCCGGCCTCTTTTGGGCCTTATGAAAATTACTTACGCAGGGTTTTACTTGCCTGTTGGTGGGTCGATCGGAGGTTTCTTCCTGCGCCGGCGCAGGCGGATTTTCTGCCAGAAGCGCTTGCGTTCCGGCACGGGCAGGGGGTCGAGATTTTCGATGAAGGCTTCGGCACAGACCCGCCAGCTATACCCTTCCGAATAGGTGCGTGTCGTCTCACGGCTGAGAGGAAGACAGTCCAGGCAGGCCTGTGCAAGATCCTCCCCGATTACCCCTGCATCCGAGCCAGGAATGATATCGCGTGGCCCTGGCGCATTGAAAGCAGCAACCGGGGTGCCGCTCGCCATCGCTTCAAGAATTACAAGGCCAAATGTATCGGTCAGGCTTGGGAAACAGAACACATCGGCGCTGGCAAAACAGTTCGCGAGGTCTTCATCAAACCGGGCCCCAAGAAACTTAACATCCGGATATTTTTTCTTGAGTTCGAGATATTGTGGCCCTTCGCCCACGACGACTTTGGTGCCTGGCAGGTCCAACTTGAGAAATGCTTCGATGTTCTTCTCAACCGCGACCCGTCCCACATTCAGGAAGATCGGGCGTGGCAGACCTTCGAACGGATCGCCTGCTTCGCCCTCTTCAATGCGGCGCGAGGGATGAAAAATGTCGACATCGACCCCGCGAGTCCAGGACACGACATTGTTGAAGCCGTGGGCTTCAAGCTCACGGCGCATGGATGGCGTGGCGACCATGACCTTGCCGGAGTATTTGTGGAACCAGCGTACAAAGCCATAACCCCAGGCCGTTGGCACCGGAAAGCGTGCGGACACGTATTCGGGAAACCGCGTGTGATAGGAGGTCGAAAAAGGGTGTTTCTCCTTAAGGCACATGGCGCGGCCAGCGAGGCCGAGCGTGCCTTCAGTCGCAATGTGGACGGCATCGGGCTGAAAGCTCTCGAAACGTTCTGTAATCGCCTGACGGGCAAACAGCGCAAGCCGTATCTCACTGTAAGTAGGCAGCGGCACAGTCAGAAAGCCATCAGCTGGAGAAACCACCTCCCACTCATGCCCCATCGCCTCGCATTCGGCGATTACACGCTTCATGGTCCGCACGACGCCGTTGACCTGGGGTTCCCACGCGTCGGTGATGAGCATGATACGCATACGATCTCCTGAACCGGCACCTGATTCTTTACAGGCCTTGTGGCGACACTTTTAGGCGCATTCAAGCAGGCGTAAACCCGCTGGACAGTTGTAAATGGAACGATGTTGCAGCAGGGTCCCGGAAGGAGTTTAGACATGTCAGATATTGCAACGCTCTCCCACACCGGATGGGACGAGCTCGATGAACAGAAATTTGCCGACGAAGAAGCCCTCGTCGCGGATATTTTACAGGCTCTGCCGCTGGATCAGCGTGCGCGCACTGCGGCTGTCAGGCGCGGGCGTGAGCTTGTGCAGGCCGCTCGCGCGGCCGGACGTCCGAAGGGGATGATGGAGAGTTTCCTTGAGGAGTTTGGCCTGTCGAACGCTGAGGGCCTGGCCCTTATGTGCCTGGCAGAGGCCCTGCTTCGCGTGCCGGATGCCGATACTCGCGATGAGCTGATTGCAGAGAAAATCCGTTCCGGTGACTGGGGCGCGCATTCTGGCCAGTCAGACAGCTGGCTCGTCAATGCTTCAACCTGGGGGCTGATGCTGACCGGGCGTGTGATCGGCCCGCCGGAAGATGCGAAAAAAGGCCCTAATACCTTTCTGCATAATCTCATCCGTGAAAGCGGCGAGCCTGTGATCCGCACCGCGATGCTTCAGGCGATGCGAATCATGGGTGAGCAGTTTGTGCTCGGACGTACGGCCAAGGAAGCGCTGAAGCGTGGCCGGCGCATGATAAAGGCGGGTGAGGCGGCCAATTTCAGCTTCGACATGCTGGGCGAGGGTGCCCGTACGGATGACGATGCGGAGCGCTATTTCAAGTCGTATATGGACGCGATCAAGGATGTTGGTGCTGATGGTGATCCATCCTTCGCCCCTGAAGACAAGAATGGTATTTCGGTCAAGCTGTCCGCCCTGCATCCGAGGTATGAGGCGATCAATGAAGCCCGTGTGATGGACGAGCTCTATCCGCGTCTGCTCGCGCTGACAGAAGAAGCTGCCCGGCACAACATTAACCTCTGTATAGATGCGGAAGAAGCCGATCGGCTTGTCATATCCCTGAAGATACTCGAGCGGCTGGTACGAGAGCCTGCGCTGAAGGACTGGTCCGGTCTGGGGCTAGCTGTCCAAGCCTACCAGAAGCGGGCGCACAAGGTGATTGAGCGTCTGGCACAACTTTCAGGCGAAACCGGAAGGCGCCTTATGGTGCGTCTGGTAAAGGGGGCTTACTGGGATACCGAGATCAAGCACGCCCATGAAGATGGCATGGTCAACTTCCCTGTGTTCACCACCAAGCCGGGCACGGACGTGAACTATCTTTCGTGCGCACATGCACTTATCCAGGCGAGCCCGCGTCTTTATCCCCAGTTTGCGACGCACAATGCACACTCCCTAGCTGCGATCCTGATGATGGCGGAAGCCGAAGGCATCACGAATTATGAGTTCCAGCGCCTGCATGGCATGGGCGACCCGCTCTATCGGGCCGCGGAAAAGGCTGGAAAAGTTCGCGTTTACGCCCCTGTAGGCGCGCACAAGGACCTGTTGCCATACCTCGTGCGCCGCTTGCTGGAGAACGGGGCGAATACGAGCTTCGTGCATTCTTTCCTCGATCCGGATGTGCCGGTCGAGAAGGTGGTGGATGACCCTATTGCCAAGGTTGAAGCCGGCCCCCGCCGCCACCCACGTATCCCGACGCCACCGCGTCTCTATGGGCCGATGCGGAAGAATTCGCTCGGTGTAGACCTTTCCCAGACAAGCGAGCGCGAGGTGCTGGAGCAGAACGTTACCAAGATCGAAAGCGGCCCATCGCTTGCAGCAGGCCCGATCATTTCCGGTGCGCCGAAGACGGAAGGCGGCGAGCCTGTCTCACCTCCCTTTGACTTGTCGCGAACGCTCGGGACCGTGCTGGAGGCGAGTGAAGCCGATGTCGATGCCGCGCTTGATGCGGCGACCGCCTTCCAGCCGGAATGGGATAAGCTGGGCGGTGCAAAGCGTGCTGGTATCCTGACAGCAATGGGCGACGCACTCGAATCGAATATGGACCGGCTTTGTGCCTTGATGGCGCAGGAAGGCGGCAAGACCTTCAGTGACGGCATTGCCGAGGTCCGCGAGGCTGTCGACTTCTGTCGTTACTATGCCATCCAGGCCGAAGAGAAATTTGAAGGGCAGACGCGCCTGCCTGGCCCGGCCGGTGAGACCAATCATATCTCACTGCACGGTCGGGGCGTCTTCGCCTGCATCTCGCCCTGGAACTTCCCGCTTGCCATTTTTACGGGCCAGATCACAGCGGCCCTTGGAGCGGGCAATACAGTCATTGCAAAACCCGCGGAGCAGACGCCCCTGATCGCTTATGAAGCTGTGCGTCTTTTCCAGGCGGCAGGACTTCCGGGAGACGCATTGCACCTGTTGCCAGGGCGTGGCGAGACCGTTGGCGCAATGCTGACCAAGGACCGCCGAACCGGAGGGGTTTGCTTTACCGGGGGCACAGATACGGCCCGACTTATCAACAAGACCCTGGCTGACCGCGAAGGCCCGATTATCCCGCTGATTGCCGAGACAGGCGGGCTCAACGGTATGTTCGTGGATACGACGGCGCTTCGCGAACAGGTGATCGATGATGTGCTCGTCTCCGCTTTTGGCTCCGCCGGGCAGCGCTGTTCGGCGCTGCGCGTGCTCTTTCTTCCGCATGATACGGCTGATTTCCTGATCGAAGGGCTTTGCGGCGCAATGGACCAGCTGAAGCTCGGGCACCCGGGCGAGGCAAATACCGATGTTGGTCCTGTCATCGACAGTGAAGCGCACGCCATGCTTACGGATTACCTCACGCGCATGAGGCGAGAAGGCAAGCTTATCAAGCAACTGGACGCGCCGGAGGGCGGACACTTCTTTGGCCCGGCAATTATCGAGCTCGATTCGATCGACCAGATCGACAGGGAGACCTTTGGGCCGGTCCTGCATGTCCTGCGTTATGACCCGGATAATATCTCGGAAGTCGGTGCGGCGCTGGAGGCCAAGGGCTATGGCCTGACCCTGGGTGTGCATTCACGGCTCGACAGTTTTGCTCGCAAGGTCCGCAAGGCGGTTCATGCTGGCAATACGTATGTGAACCGGACAATGACGGGGGCTGTTGTTGGCGTTCAACCCTTTGGCGGAGAGGGGTTATCCGGCACTGGACCAAAGGCGGGCGGGCCCCACTACATGCTGCGCTTTGGATCCGAGCGTGTCGTCACCGTGGATATTACAGCCCAAGGTGGTGATCCTGAGCTTTTGAGTCTATAAAGCTTTCCTTACTGAAGAGGGGAGTTCATGGGTCAGGTCAGCTGGATATTCGCTGCAGGCGCATTTACGCTTGCGTCTTGCGGCGCAGAGCAGGCACCTTCTGGCAGCGCGGCTGGCTCTGTCCCACAAGGCGCCAAGGGCACAGAGGCCAGCACAGGTGACCTCTTCACCGATGCCCCACAGATATCTGTCGTGAATGGTGAGCAGGCGGCTACAATTGATATCAGCTTGCCGGCCAACATTGCCGACCTGCCTGCGCCGCTCGCGGAGGAAATCCGCGAACGTGCCAACCGCGGAACAGAAGACTTCGTTTCTGCTGCAGAGGCTGACAAGGCCGAAGCTGCCAGGGAGGGGTTCGAGTTTCGCCCGCATTCACTTGATGTAAACTGGGTCGAGGTCGGCCCAGAAACCGGACGTCTGGCCGGCTATCTGGGGACTTACTCAACCTATACCGGCGGGGCGCATCCGAACGTTGGTTTCGATATGCTCAACTGGGATCGGGAAGCGGAGACGGCACTCGTTTTCGAAGATTTCTTCAAGGACGTGGACGCCGCACGCAATCTGATGACGGATGCGCTCAAGGTGGAGCTTCTGAAGGTCAAGCGGGAGCGTCTGGAAAGCACCGGTCTCAGCGATGATGAATTGATGAAGTCATGGGTAAATCCGGCTTTTGAGGGCAATGATGCCGTTTTTGAGGGATTTACGATCGCGCGCTCCAGCGAGGAAGGTAAGGCAGGCGGCTTCGTCTACCATTTCGCCCCGTATGAGGTCGGTGCGTATGCCGAAGGTGTTTACGAGGTGGCTGTCTCTCATGAAGCTTTCGCTTCTGCGTTGAAGCCTGCCTACAAAGAGGCATTTGCAGGCGCACCGTTTAAGCCCTGACTTTGGCGGAAACCATCCATCTGTCTGTAATTGTTTCGTGATCCGGTCGCTGGTTGCGCAGGACGCAGGCAGTGGGTGAATTCGCCTGACAGCTCCCCGTAATTTGCCGGCCTGATTCGCGGTGAAACCCTCAAACAGGTCCCGGAATTCCGCCGAATAGCTCCACCTTTCTGTATATGGTGGGACAAGGCTTCTTTTCGGGCTTTCCGGTTTGTATTTTTTTGTGGGGCTTTTTCGCCCATGATGACGGGCCCGGCAGGGCTGTGTTAACTATAGTTTTACGGGTTTTCCACGGCTTAGATGTGGAAACTTTCGCTTGCCCCATTGACCAAGCCTTAACCTTGGGAACACTATATCTAGTATTGGGGAAGGGTTGAGGCACCGGATATATGGCGTCTCAGTGGCAGGATCCCCATATATGACGGGCCGATTGGAGAGGTTAGAGAATGTCTGCGAGCAATGCTGCGACGACCGCAAAAGCCGCCCTGCGCCGGGGCAAACCAAAGGGGCAGATACGCCCGGATCTGAAGCTCGTTACCGATATCGAAATCGAGATCGATGAGTCGCGCGATGCACTGCTGACAGAGTTCGGCAAGAAGACGCTGGAAGACCGGTATCTTCTCAAGGGTGAGAGCTATCAGGATATGTTCGCCCGGGTGGCGCGCGCTTTCGCGGACGATCAGGATCATGCCCAGCGCATCTATGACTATATCTCGAAACTCTGGTTCATGCCGGCCACACCAGTGCTGTCGAACGGTGGTGCTGACCGCGGCCTGCCGATTTCGTGCTTCCTGAACCAGGTCGGCGATTCGCTGGACGACATTGTCGAGACATGGACAGAGAATGTCTGGCTTGCCTCGAACGGCGGCGGCATCGGCACCTATTGGGGGCATGTCCGCTCGATTGGTGAGAAGGTCGGCCAGAACGGGCAGACTTCCGGCATTATCCCGTTCATCCGTGTAATGGACTCGCTGACGCTTGCCATCTCGCAAGGCTCGTTGCGCCGCGGTTCTGCGGCCTGCTATCTGGACATCCACCATCCGGAAATCGAAGAGTTCCTCGAAATTCGGAAAGCTTCCGGGGACTTCAATCGCAAGTCGCTGAACCTGCACCATGGTATCAACATCACCGACGAGTTCATGGAAGCCGTCCGGAATGATGAAGAGTTCGGTCTTCGTAGCCCAAAGAGCGGTGAGGTCCTGCGCAAGGTGAATGCCCGCAAGATCTGGCAGAAAATCCTCGAGCTGCGCATCCAGACCGGTGAGCCCTACCTGCTCTTCACCGACACGGTGAACAACGCCATGCCGGCGCACCAGCGCAAGCTCGGCCTCAAGGTTCACCAGTCCAACCTGTGTTCCGAAATCACCCTGCCGACTGGCGTCGACCATAATGGCGAAGACCGCACGGCCGTGTGCTGCCTGTCCTCGCTGAACGCGGAAAAATTCCTCGAATGGTCGAAGGACGAGAACTTCCTGGAAGACGTCTACCGCTTCCTCGATAACGTCCTTGAAGACTTCATCGCCCGTGCGCCGGACGAGATGGCCCGCGCCGTCTACTCCGCCAAGCGCGAGCGCTCTGTCGGCCTCGGCCTGATGGGCTTCCACTCCTTCCTGCAGACCATGAACGTGCCAATTGAAAGCGCGATGTCTAAGGTGTGGAACGAGAAGATGTTCAAGCACATCCGGGCAGGCGCCGATCAGGCGTCGGTCAAGCTCGCCAAGGAGCGCGGGCCCTGCGAGGATGCGCGCGACGCTGGCATGATGGCCCGTTTCAGTCACAAGATGGCTGTCGCGCCGACGGCCTCGATCTCCATCATCTGTGGTGGCACCAGCGCCGGCATCGAGCCCATCCCGGCCAATGTCTACACCCACAAGACATTGTCAGGCTCCTTCACGGTGAAGAACCAGCAGCTCCAGAAGCTTCTGGAATCCAAGGGGCTCGACAATGAAGAGACGTGGACCTCGATCCTCGAGCATGAGGGCTCCGTCCAGCACCTCGAAGGCCTTGATGAGCACGAGAAGGCTGTCTTCAAGACTGCCTTCGAGCTCGATCAGCGCTGGATCATCGAACTTGCGGCCGACCGCACGCCCTATATCTGCCAGTCGCAGTCGCTCAACGTCTTCCTGCCGGCTGATATCGACAAGTGGGACCTTCACATGCTGCACTGGACGGCATGGGAGAAGGGCCTGAAGTCGCTCTATTACTGCCGCTCCAAATCGGTTCAGCGCGCGAGCTTCGCGGGAGCAGCCGACAAGGAAAAGGCTGAGGGCATGGACATGCCGATGACGGATTATGACGAGTGTCTGGCCTGCCAGTGATTTACTCGGTCACCGATGACTAAAGAAAACCCCGGCTCGAAGGAGCCGGGGTTTTTGCATGAATGGACACCTTTGCGTCCACCGCCTGTAGCCTGTCCGGCTTTGGCGTAGCGGGCAGCCCGAAAGGTCAGGTGTGACGCTAGAAGACGAGCCTCACACCGCCACGAATGTTACGGCCTGGTGCGGGTACACTGTCTTTCAGGACAGATGTTGCATAACGCACTTCCTCATCGGTCACATTCCGCGCCTCAAGGAAAAGCTCAGTTCCCGGGCTGCCGATCCCCCAGTTGGAGACGTCCAGTGCAGTGCGCACGTCGAGCGTCGTGTAGCCTTCGGTCGGCAGCTCGCCTGCGCCTGGATCATCCTGATCGCCGGCCACGGTCACGCTCGCACCGGCCGAGATCATGCCCCAGTCGCCATCCAGAGATGTATTGAAGGTGAGCGGCGGTGTCAGGGGGACATTCCCCCCACTATCGAGCTCCGCTTCAACAAAGTCGACGCTTGCTTCAGCCTCCCAGTCGGCTCCGAGCGGTCCGTTGTCGAGCCGGTAGTCGGCATAGATCTCACTGCCTGTGAAACTTGCGTCTTCCTGCGTGAACAAGAAGACCGGCAGCTCGTCGACCTCGTCCACGGCAACGCCATTGACCGTCGTGGTGCCTGGCGCGAGATAGATGAAGCCGTCGAATTCAGCGTGGAAGATATTCGCGCCGAAGCCGAAATTGTCCCCGCGCCAGCGTACAGTCCCTTCGATATTTACGCCACGTTCCTTGTCGAGGCTGGTGTTGCCGACCTCGTACTGGCTCGTTGCTAGGTGTGCGCCATCGGCGAAGAGTTCACTTTCATTCGGTGCGCGCTCGGTCAGTGAGACCTGGCTACCAACGAACCAGCCATTATCCCAGTGCTGGTGGACACCGGCGGAGCCGGAGAAGAGATCAAACTCACGCGTGCCGAAGTTTACGTTGTCGAGTTCGGTCGCATCATAGCGTATGCCACCCTCTATACCGAAACCGCCATCCCATTCGCGAGTCTGGTAGGCAAAGATCCCTGTCGACTTGGTATCGGTCTTCGTAATGAAGGCTTCTTCACCGAAGGCGTCCAACGTCTTGTCGAGGACCTGCACGCCTAATGCACCTTCAAAGCCGGCAATATCGGTGCCAAGCTCGATCCGGCCCTCGGCGCCGTCACTCTCATACACCGTACCGGGTTCGCCAATCGCCTCGAACTCTGTGTGCTCGTAGTCGGCAAAAGACAGATTGGCTGCCAGCCGGGTCAGCGGCCCGGCACCGAGGTCCAGGCCGCCACGCACGTCGATCCGTGTCTGCTCAAGGTCGATGAAAGGAGATCCTTCCTCTTCACCATGCGCGTGGTCTTCGTGCTCGTGTTCGTGTCCTTCCTCTTCGTGCTCGTGATCTTCACCTGCATGTTCTTCTTCATGGCCGTGAGCATGATCGTGGCCCGGTAGGCCATATTTCGAGGTCTGGCGGCGCACGGCGACACCGAGAAAGGCTTCCTCGCCGACCCATGATAAGCCGGCAGCCAGCGAGCCTGTCTCCACAAAGGAGTTTTCCAGTGTGTCACGGGCTTCCTCGTGCGCCTCACCTTCATGTTCGCCGTGGGCATCTTCGGCGTGATCTTCGCCCTCGTGCTCTTCATGATGTCCCTCACTGGCCCGCAAAGCAGATGATTCAGCGAAGCCGGGAATGTCATAGTCACCAAAGTCCCGCCCCGAGCTTGAGAAGGTGAAGACGAAGGGGCCTGAGGCGATCTTGGTCTTTACGGCACCTTCTTCGCCCCGATCGTTGACGCTGTTAAACGCACCATAGGCCTCACCCGAGAAATTCCGTTCCGGCAGTTCCTCGGCGATCAAACCGTCAATGACATTGACCACGCCGCCAATGGCCTGGCCGCCATAGGCAAGCGCGGCTGGGCCCCGCAAAATCTCGATCTTTTCAGCGTCGATGCCGTCTCCTGCAACCTGATGGTCTGGCGAGGCGGCGGATGCGTCAATGACGCCTATGCCATTGGTGAGCACCAGCACGCGTTCAGCACCGAGTCCACGCAGGACCGGGCGGCTGGCAGCCTGGCCAAAGTGGGTTGTTGAAACGCCCGGCTCAGTGTCGAGCGTATTTCCAAGCGAGCCTTGCAGGTTTTCGACAATGTCGTCGCGTGTGACAGCGCTGGCATTGCCAATCATTTCATCCGTATCGCGCTGGGGGCCGACGCCTGTAACAATAATAGTGGAAAGTTTTGCGGGGTCGTCATTATCGGATTGCTGGGCGATAGCAAAAGGACTCGCGCTTGCGAGCAGGGTCGCCGCCACAGTGCGACGGAGTATGCGGGGTGTCATTTGAAAAAGTTCCTTTAATCAACAGGCATGTCGCCCGGCAGCGCACATCGATTCACTGGCGCAGCGGGCGGCGATGATGGCTATTGATCTTGGAACGGAGGGGCTCTTGGCGGTGGGCCGCGCTCAGGTGGAAGCGACCAGGGACGGAAACTCGTGGCAGGCTGCTCTGCCAGTATAAAGACACTTGGCGGCCGGGGAAGGGGCGGTGACGCTGGCAGCGGTGCCACTTCGGTGGCGACGGCGTGCAGTTCACATGAAACGCCATAGTGCTTGTGAGGTTGTTCGCCGTGCGCGGCTGCATCTGCGATCGCGACGCCCTGAACCCAGAGGAACAGGCTTACGAAGGCAAGCTTGAAAACAAATGAAGGTGACCAGCCACACATAGCGTTACTTCATAACAGGCGCGTGCCTCCATGCAAGACACCAGATACCAAAAGTGCGGGAGAGGCCTGACGAGCATCAGAAATACTCAGATCGAAAAAATCTATAATTTCCGCCAATCGTTCAGTGCGACTGAAGCAGGCCGCAAACTGTATATTCCATCGGGCTGGGAACGGGTTTGCGCAAAGCGAATTACTGATATGCAAGATGAACATTAATTTTTCCGGCGGGGGTCCCGCACGCGCGACCTTCATGCTAGAGTCGAATTACACGTGATGCTTCAACGTACTTGAGGAAGGGAGCGTCCGTGCCAATAGAGGCGTAAAACAAGGCATGATACTCAGTGTTTCCACACTCATGGTTCTGGCTTGTCAGGGATGCGAAGCTCTCCCTGCAAACAACTATTCTTTGAGTGGCGTTCAGTCCGAGGTCGTGACCTATCAGTCCGAAGAAGAGGGGGCGCGCAAATCATCTTCGGGCCGATTTGCGCAGGCGGTTTCCGTGCCGGCGCTGCAAGCAGGCGCTGATGTTTCTGTTCTCCGCTCCCAGACGGATATGCAGTCGTCATTCTCTGCTCCACCTGTCCTCGGCCAGGGGAGCATTAATGCCAAAATAGGTCCGAAGCGTGACTTTTCGGTGCTGCGTATTTCCAATGCGCCCGGCATTATTGATTTCGAGAGCGCCCGCACATCGGCCAACCTTGCCTCGCCAGCGCGTGCAGTGAAGGCGTTTGATGCCTCTGTAGCATTGTCCGCAGGCAATGCGCAGACTGGCCTTGGCTTTGATGTAGGTGTTGTGCCGCGCATGAGCGTCCGGCAAGATGGCCAGTTCGAGACACGCCGCTTTGGGGGGGAGATCCGCATTGGTCAGAATTTTGACCAGCGCGGTGAGGATGTAGATGCCAAGAGCTGGTATCTTTTTGCTGGCGCTGATGGTGAGGCACTTGTCTACGAGCCATATCGCGAGCGGAAGTTCACGAATAGTATGGCTCTGCGTGATCAGGTGACGGTCGGTGATATGCAGGCCGGTGTATCCTTCACACGTGGTAGTGGGCAGCTCTCGCTGAGTTATATTCGCCGTGAGGTTGAGTATAATGAGCGCGGCATTCGGGGGCAGGAAGAGACTGAGGACTTCGCCGGTATCAGTTTCACGCTGCGCCGCTAGGTTGTTTGCGTCTGATAGATTTTCGGTATTTTAAGCTGACGTTCGCAGCGCTGCGGTCTAGACCGCGTTCATGAAGCTGCGGGTCTGTTCTACTATCATGGTATCGAAGTCATTCTGTCTTGCCATTTCAGCGGGCATATTTCTGCTTGCCCTTCCGTCTTTCGCCCAGTCTGTTGACGAAGAACAGGAACTGCATCGTGGGGTCTGGTCGCTGACATCTGAGAATGACTTGTTTGGCGGCACAGACCGCAATTATTCTAATGGTATCCGCATTGAGCGCGTATCTCCAGAAAATGAGGTGCTTCCTGCGCTGGAATGGGCGGCCAGAAGACTGCCCTTTCTCGACCTCGACCGGCGCAACCTGCGGCAGGGGTTAGCCTTGTCGCATGCGATCTTCACGCCCGAAGACATCTCTCGGGCGCTTCCGGACCCGAATGACCGGCCTTATGCGGGCTGGTTGTATGTCTCGGGTACCGCACTGGCCTCCGATGACAACATCCAGGATGTTCTTCAGATCAATCTTGGGATTGTCGGCCCTTCGGCAGGTGGGAAGTTTGTGCAGACCAATTGGCACGACCTGATTGATGAAGAGCAGCCGAAAGGATGGAATTACCAGCTCAAGGATGAGCCCGGAATCGAGATTATTGCGCAGCGTATGGCGCTTTTCGATGGGCCGTCGTTCCCGCTTGGGCTGGAGACGGACTTTGGCGCATATGCGGGGGGTGCGCTTGGCAATGTGCGGACTTATGCAGGCACTGGCCTTATTGGACGTATTGGGTGGGATCTCGAATCTGACTTTGGCCCGCCACGAATCCGGCCCGCGCTGACAGGGGCCGGTACGTTTTCACCCGAGCAGCCCTTCGGCGCATATCTTTTTGCCGGACTGGACGGACGTTTCGTGCTGCGTGACATGTTTCTGGACGGGAATGCATTCCGTGACAGCCCGCGTGTTTCTGATCGCAACAAGCTTGTCGGGGATGTGCAGGCGGGCCTGGCTGTTCACATAAGTAATGTGCAGCTCGCCTTTACCTATGTGCATCGCACAGAGGAATTCCAGCGGCAGGATGGGCCGCAGAGGTTCGGTGCAGTGTCCATGTCTATTGCCTACTAATCCACAGGCCGGTGATTGGCTGTGGAAATTGTTAACCTCGGGCAGGGTATATATTGCGCTCGAGAGGCAATTTTGGCACCATATATGGTGCTGAATCTCAGAAAGGGTATGATCATGGCAGACGGAAACTTCAAAGCCCCCGGCCTTTTGACGCCGAGCCGCGCCTATAAACCGTTTCGTTATCCCTGGGCATACGACTTCTGGAAGATCCAGCAGCAGGTTCACTGGCTGCCTGAGGAAGTGCCGCTGGGCGAGGATTGCAAGGACTGGTCGAACAAGTTGACCGAGAAAGAGCGTAATCTGCTGACGCAGATTTTCCGCTTCTTTACGCAGTCTGATGTCGAGGTCGGCGCAAATTACATGGAAAACTATATGCCGCTCTTCAAGCCGGTTGAAGTGCGCATGATGCTCGCCTCATTCTCCAATATGGAGACTGTGCATATCGCTGCCTATGCGCTGCTGCTGGAGACGATCGGCATGCCGGACAGCGAGTTCGGCGCCTTCATGGAATATGAAGAGATGGCGGCGAAGCACGACTATCTCGGCCAGTTTGGCGTCGAGACCGAAAAGGACATCCTGACCTCGATGGCTGTCTTTGGCGGGTTTACGGAAGGCCTGCAGCTCTTTGCTTCCTTCGCCATGCTGATGAACTTCCCGCGCTTCAACAAGATGAAGGGCATGGGGCAGATCGTTTCCTGGTCAGTGCGTGATGAGTCGCTGCACTGTGAGGGCATGATGAAAATGTTCCATACGTTTGCGGAAGAAACCGGCGCACTTACCAAGTCGGTAAAAGACGATATCGCCGATTGCTGTCAGACGGTCGTAAAACTGGAAGACAAGTTCATCGATCTTGCTTTTGAGGCGGGTGAAGTGCAGGGCATGACGCCCGCTGATATCAAGAACTATATCCGCTATATCGCTGACTGGCGGATGGGGCAGCTCAAGCTCGATCCGATCTATGGGGTCGACAAGCACCCGCTGCCGTGGCTCACGGAAATTCTCAACGGTGTGGAGCATGCGAACTTCTTCGAGGCGCGTGCGACGGAATACTCCAAAGGCGCGACCCAAGGCGACTGGCATGGCCAGGAGGGTGTCTGGGCCATGTTTGACAAGCATAAGCGTCACGTCGCTGCTGAATAACCAATATTGACGAAACGCCACAAAAAAAGGCGCCTCGCAGGAGGCGCCCTTTTATTTGTAAGGTAAAGAAAAAGTTGGGTTCTATTCGGCGGCCTCTGTCTGATTCGCCTGCTTCTTGTCGTCATCACTGTCAGATGAGTCCGAGCGTCCCCGGGAGAGCGTAGACATTACGCCTTCATTTTCGACGCTCTCTTCAGGCTCGGCAGCCTTTTTGCGGTAAGTGCGCCGGCGCGGTTTTGGCTTTTCCTCATTTTCTGAAGAATCCGCGGTTTCGCGAGCCTTTTCATCGTCTTTGTTGTCGGATCCGCTGGTCTCACCGTCACTTCCGATAACGCGAAGTGGATCGTCCTTGTTTTCACGCGGCTTGCGGCTACGGCTCTTGGGTTTCTTGCCGTCATTTCCGTCACTGTCGCCGGACCTGTTCTGGTCCTGATCGTTCCGGTTCTGGTTGTTACCGTCGTCCGATCGGGAATCTGACGGGTTGTTGTCATTCTCGTCGTCGTCAGAGTTGTTATTGTCGTCGGACTTATTGCGCTGCTTGTCTTTCTGGAAGGTGGCGACAATGCGCGCATAGTGCTCTGCATGCTGGAAGTGAGCTTCCGCTTTAACGCGGTCTCCAGCGGTCTGAGCATCGCGGGCATATTGCAGATATTTATCAAGAATCTGCTGTGCCGAGCCGCGAATTTTCACGTCCGGGCCAGTGCTTTCGTAATGCCGGTTCGGATTGTTGTTGTTTCCGCCTGAACGGCGTCCACGTCCGCGCTTGCGTTGCATACGCTAAATTCCTGATCCCGTTCTTGTCCGTTAATTCAGACCAATCGCGCCACATCCCGGTCGGGAATATACTCGAAGATGTTCCGCTTGCTCGTGGCGGGGCGTCCAGATTTTATGATGGAGCCCTCAGCCCTGTGACTCATCTAGCGAGTCTTTCCTGCTTCGCCAAGCCCCCTGCTGCGCTTTCAGCGTTTTGCGGATACGACACGATCTCTCAGGCCATGATCCTGCACTGAAGAAATGGAGGTAAAGGTGTGTTCTTGCAAGAGGCGCGAGACGGCTTCGCGCTGGTCATATCCGATTTCGAAAACGAGCCAGGCACCCGGAGAAAGATGTTGGGCAGCAAGAGAAATTATGCTGCGGTAGGCCTCAAGCCCATCATCACCGCCATCAAGGGCTGTTAGCGGCTCAAAGGCTTTAACGCTCTTGTCGAGTGACTGGATTGTTGCTGCTGCGATATAGGGCGGATTGGCGATAACAAGTTCTGCGCTGTGCCATTGCGACGTGTCTGTCCAGCTTTCCGGCAGGATAAGGGCTCGGTCGGTCAGGCCGTGCCGGGCCAGGTTGCGGCGCGCTATCTCTGCCGCTTCTGATGATTGTTCGATTCCAATACCCTGCAAACCGGGGTGATTCTTCATCAAGGCGATCAGAAGGCAGCCCGTTCCGGTGCCAAGGTCGGCGACACGTGCCTTGCGACCAAGCGGGAGCCTGGCAAGTGCTTCATCGACGACAACTTCGCTGTCGGCCCGAGGGATAAGTGTCGCGGAAGAACATATGAAATCAAGACCGTAGAAACTTGCTTCTCCGGTCAGATACTCGAACGGCTCTCCTGCCGTCCGCCGTTCAATCAGATCGAAATAGGCCGCGCGTGTCTGTGGCGGCATTTCCGAGAGCTCGCTACTGATAAGGCCGGCGGCGTCAAGGCCACTGGCATGCATTATCAGGCGACGGGCTTCGCGCGCAGGTTTGTATATTCCGGCAGCTTTCAGGCGCTTCGATGCGATTACGAGCAGGGCCTTATAGTTGTTTGCCTCATGCATCTTGATCCATCGCAGCCAGCTTGCGCGCCTGATCTTCGGCAATCAGGGCCGTGATAACATCATTCAGTTTGTCGCCGGCAATGATCTTGTCGAGTGAATGCAGTGTCAGGTTGATGCGGTGGTCGCTGACCCGGTTTTCCGGGTAGTTATAGGTGCGCACCTTCTGAGAACGGTCGCCAGACCCGATCTGGTCTTTTCTCGCCGAGGCGCGTTCGGAATCCTTTTCCTCACGCTCCCGCTCGTAGAGACGAATCTTGAGCTGCTCCATGGCGCGTTCACGGTTGACGTGCTGGGACTTCTCCGAGCTCGTCGTGACAATGCCACTGGGAAGGTGAGTGATCCGGACGGCAGAATCGGTGGTGTTCACGTGCTGGCCGCCGGCGCCAGAGGAGCGCATGGTATCAATCCGCAAGTCTTCCTGACGAATCTCGATCTCGATGTTTTCAGGAGCAGGCAGGACGGCAACCGTAGCGGCCGATGTGTGGACACGCCCGCCGCTTTCGGTTTCCGGTACGCGCTGGACGCGGTGGACGCCACTTTCCCATTTCATCCGGCCGAATACGCCGTCTCCCTCGATATTCGCGATAACTTCCTTGTAGCCGCCAGCATCGCCATCAGACATGGAAACGACATCGACTTTCCAGCCCTCGATCTGGGCGTAACGGGTGTACATCCGGAAAAGATCGCCTGCGAACAGGGCAGCTTCGTCACCGCCTGTCCCGGCACGGACTTCAAGGACAATATTAGCCTTATCGTCGACATCCTTGGGGATGAGGAGAACCTGAACTTCCTGCTCGAGCGCAGGCAGTCGCTCCTTGATTTCGTAATACTCTTCGCTGGCAAGCTCTGCCATTTCCTTGTCCGGACCATCCATCATGGTCTCAGCTTCGGTGAGCTCTTTCTTGAGTTCCAGTAGCTCTTTCGCCTTGTCAGCGACGGGCTTTAGCTCGGCATGCTCACGCGACAGCGCGACGATTTCGTCACTGTCGGTTGTCGCGCCCATACGGGCTTCAACCTGATCGAACCGGTCGATCACCTGTTCGAGGCGGGACATGGGTATATTGGCCATGTCCCGCATCTAAAACGAAACGGCAGGGAGTGGAAGCACCCAGCACCGCTAATCTGTCAGTCATGCTGGTGTTGGCATTCAGCCCAGCACGCGGATCACTTCCTTGCCCGCCATGGCGATCAGAACCAGTGTGCCGATTGCAAAGACAAGGAACCGGTTGGTCACTTTCGATGACAGAACCTGGACGAGAGAGTGAATTATACGGAGGATGACATAGGCCCAGGCGAGATACATGAAGATGTTGTCGCCGCCGCCTGTCAGGGCCGCAAAGACGACAAGGGCATAAAAGATAGTCGGCTGCTCATGCAGGTGATTGTAGTTGTCGGCGATGGCCCGGACGTTTGAGGGGATTTTATTGTTGTAACCTGCGTCAGGGTGGCGAGCGTCGTCGGGATTTATACCGGCTTTGGAAAAGGCGGGGATGCGGGTCAGGTACATCCAGACGAACATGACGAGCGTCCACACGACAAGCGCGAGTATGGGCAAGAGATCTTCGGTTTGAAACGGCATTTGGGCCTCCCAGCTAGTTATGTGGGAGGCATGCTAGCCGCGTTCGGTGCGGCTGGCACCTCTTCTCCCTGCGGCATGACATTGTCGAGCCAGGTCAGCCACGCGTCCCAGTCCGTTGCCGTTATTGAGTGGCCGCCAGGCCGCATCCAGAAAACGAGATTGGCATCAAGATTTGGGGTTTGCATCGTATCCTGCTTGAGGCTGTTGCCGCCAGCAGCTTCGTAGACAGGCGCAGCTTCAAGCATTGCGCGCCATGTGCCGTTCGGATCTGACCAGACATCGCGTCGGCCATTCCCAATAAGCAGAGGGGTTGGAGCGTTAAGCGCGATAAGCACATGCATATCCACTGGTGTGGTGTAGGCACCGCCCGCATCGAATTCCTGATAGGCCGGCGAGAACCAGTGGGGATAGTTTTCCAGCATTTCTGGGACGGTTTCCCCTGCTTTTGCCCGGCTGAGTGCGGTCCCACCAGTCCCGGCCTGATGGGCAATGACCGCGTCGATACGTTCATCGTAACTCCCCGCGACAAGTGCTGACTTCCCGGACCGGGAGTGGCCAATAATGGCTGTGCGCGCAGCATCGATGCGATGATCATTTTCCAGCACGTGAAGGGCAGCTGAAAACCCTGCGGCCCAGCCGGCGACTGCTCCACTTATCTCGCCGCGCTCAGCATGTGGAAAGTCAGGCATCATGGCGCGGGCAGCCCCGGAGGAGTCCGGGATGAGCTCCGAAGTGTAGAAGCTCGCATATGCGTAGCCACGCGAGAGAACTTGTTCCATGGGCGGGCTGGCAATGTATCGGCCAAACACAAGCTGAGCGACGCGCGACATAACCGAACCTTCTCCGCTGCCGCAGAAATCGGTCACGCCAGGTGTCAGTGGTGGTGACATGGCCGCAGTCTGGAATGCAGTCTGGTTGCCGCAAAAGGACTGGCTGATGATGAGGGGTGCGGGGGTTTCAGTCTTTGGCCAGGCGATACCGAGCGTGAAGCGCTTTGTGTTGCCCGCGCCGCTGATCTCGATAATGTATTCCTCAAGCGTGCCAAGCCCATGCAGATAGTTATCATCAATGACTTTGTGGCTGATACGTTTACTGGCGAGGCCTTCAGGGAAAGGACCGAAGATGTGATCCTCGAGCCGGATTTTCCACATTTCGCGGTTTTGAAGGAATGTTTCAGGTTCGTCGGCAACAGGTGGCCATGCGGTGGGTTTGCCCTCGATATCCAGGCTTGCATAGTTAAGGCCAAGCCTTGTGCAATTCGCCATACCGAAGACCAGAAATATGGCGATCGCTATACGGCCAATCCAGCTTAGCATCCTTGGTGTCAGGCCCATGCATATCCCTTCCAGGCAAATTGCCTAGCAGGGAGATCTTCTGGAGCACAGGCCCGATCGGGCGTTTCACCTTATTGTGAGCCGCCCGGTGCAGTGTTTTCAGGTCTATTCAACCGTCGTACAGCCGCAGATTTTCCCAACACATTTGAATGTGTTTGGCCGGCACATAATGTCGGTGTGGTGGCAACCATCGTATCTCTTGCCCTTCCAACATACGCAATTATTGCGTCCGCACCATAACGCCAGAGTGTCGTCATCCATTGCCACCTGTGTCGGATCGGGTGCGGCAGGTGCTCGTGACGAGGAAAGGCTGATTGATTTTGTCTCTGCGGCCTTCTCGGCTGCCTGTTGAGACTTGCACCAGGTCACGAGTTGTTTCGAATACGCACTGGACAAGTTGTCCGGGCTCATATTCAGAACTGAGGTCAAATTGTCTGGCGAGCAATCATTGGCCATCGTTTTCTGCATCGGGATCATGCGGGCAGGGCGTTCCTGCGCGTGCATGACAGACAGGCCAAAAGCAATCGTCAGTGCTAGCACACCGGCGAAGCGGATAATTATCGAAAGCATGATTTCTCTCCCACCTGAGGCGCGGAGAATATCACAAAATCACGATGAAATTCATTACAGCTAGGTTATGAAACCGGCAGTTACTTACTCTGCTGCGACAATGTCGGCTTTGCGCTGGGCGCGCATCCGCTCGGCTTTCTGCTCGACCTGTTCAACAATATGCTCGATCATGTCGGCATTTGAAACCTTGTGGTCGCGCTGGCCCGAGACATACATCATGCCGCTTTCCTGGCCACCGCCTGTAAACCCGAGATCGGTCATTGCCGCTTCACCGGGGCCATTAACAACGCAGCCGATTATCGAGAGGGAGATTGGCTCCGAAATATGAGCAAGTCGCTCCTCAAGCGCTTCAACCGTCTTGATGACGTCAAACCCCTGACGTGCGCAGGATGGGCAGGCGATGATGTTCACGCCCCGTGTGCGCAGGCCGAGCGATTTCAGCATGTCAAAGCCGACTTTCACCTCTTCGACAGGATCGGCTGACAACGAGACGCGGATCGTATCGCCAATTCCCATCCAGAGCAGGTTGCCCATGCCAATGGAGGATTTGACTGTGCCCGTGCGAAGACCACCTGCCTCGGTAATACCAAGATGAAGAGGCGCATCGGTGGCGTCAGCCAGCTGCTGATATGCTGCCACGGTGAGGAACATGTCTGATGCCTTCACCGAAATCTTGTAGTCGTGAAAATCAAGGTCATCGAGAATGCGGGCATGCGCGAGCGCACTTTCGACCATCGCATCAGGGCAGGGCTCGCCGTACTTTTCCAGCAGGTGACGCTCGAGGGAGCCGCCATTAACGCCGATACGAATCGAGCAACCATTGGCGCGGGCAGCGCTTACCACGTCTTTAACGCGATCATGGCTACCGATGTTGCCAGGATTGATGCGTAGACAGGCTGCGCCTGCATCTGCGGCTTCGATGCCGCGTTTGTAGTGAAAATGGATGTCGGCAACGATCGGAACAGGCGAGGCCTGGCAAATCGCCGGCATGGCGGCTGTCGCTTCCTCGGTAGGGCATGAAACGCGTACGATGTCTGCACCAGCCTCGGCACAGCGTGCTATCTGCTCGATCGTGGCTTCGGCGTCCTCGGTTGGTGTGTTGGTCATGGTCTGGACGGCGATTGGTGCATCACCACCAATTTCAACGGAACCAACGTGAATCTTGCGGGACTTGCGCCTTTCGATGGAGCGCCATGGTCTTACGGGGTTCAGGCTCATCGGGATTCCTTTTGCCTCACAATGCGCACTCTTTGAATTTGGGGGGAGAAGATGGCGAGGTAAAGGCCACAGCCGCAAGCGAATGGCTGCAGGGTTAAAGCAGAGACACATATCCGTGAAATTTCACAGACCGGTTGAACGCGATTGAAACTGCTGGCTGTTAACTGTGACGATCAAGAGGGCGCCTTTCAAGCAGCGCGAAGGTATTGATGTCTGATATGATCTTTCCCGGTGTGTTGGCACCATTATGGTTAAAGCGCCTGAAGAGCTGGACCGCTGACAAGCGCGGCGTGGCGGCCGTCGAGTTCGCAATGATTGCGGCACCGTTCTTCTTCCTGATTTTCGGCTTGCTCGAGATTTGCGTGATTTTCATCATGTCGGCGGTGATGGAGCATGGTCTTAGCGAGGCCGCGCGTGGGATACGTACCGGTCAGTTGCAGAGCGGTGAAGACTTCAACCGTGATGCCTTTGAAGAGATTGTCTGCGCCGAAATTTTCGACATGTTCGCCTGCAAGGGGAAGATCCTGCTCGACGTGAAGACGTTTGACAGTTTCGGTTCCACGGGGAACCCCAGCCCGATTGATGAAGATGGCGAAGTCAACGAGTCCGGATTCGAGTTTGACCCGGGCGGGCGTGACGAAATCGTCGTGGTACGGGCCTTCTACAAGTGGGAGCTGATGACGCCTGTCTTGAGTGCGCCACTCGCCAACCTGAGTGGCAACAGGCGCCTGCTCCAGGCCACCGTTGTCTTCCGCAACGAGCCATTCTGAGGTCAGTTACGATGTTTACTGCACGTTTTCGCCAGTATTGCGCCGACAAGAGCGGGATCTCCGCGGTCGAGTTTGCCTTGATCGCACCGCTCATGCTGCTGATCTATTTTGCGTGTATCGAGCTGTCCTTCATGATGCTGCTGGACCGCAAAGTCACGAGTGCCTCATCCTCCATGGGAGACCTCGTAGCGCGCGCTGCGACCATCAAGGATGAAGACCTGGAGGATATCTTCCAGGCCTCCCGCATGATTCTTGAGCCGAACCCGCTTGAGGATGCACGGATGCGTGTGTCCAGTTTGTATGATGATGACGGTACGATCAGGGTGGCCTGGAGCGACGGCCTGCATCTTGAAGAATATGAGGAAGACAAGGTGATCGAGGTTCCAGAAAACCTCGTGCCAGAGGATGGTTCGGTTGTTTATGCCGAAGTCGAGTATGATTATGAATCCACGCTTGGCTATTTCTTTACGACAAAGAAGACGCTGCGGGATGAATTCTACCTGCGTCCACGCCGCGTCAGCCATGTCGCCCGTGTCCGGGATGACTGATCAGTCTTTGTCGTCAACGGCGGGATGATGCGGAGAATGAACCGTCAACAGGACGATCAGGCCCAGAACGAACAAGAGACCGATGGCGCTCATACCGATACGCTGATCGCCTGACCACTTGGTAAAGGACTCAACGAGGAGGGGGCCTAGCCAGACTGTGACTGTGCCAGCGATGGCGTAAAGGCCAAAGAACTCACCTACACGCCCTTCAGGTGCCAGATGCACGAGCAGCGAGCGGCTTGAGGAGATACTGGCGGTGGCTGTTACAGCAATGGCCCCGGCTGTGCTGAGATAAATTACATCTGACAGCGTGTTGAAAATCGGGCCGTCCCAGATTTCAAATCCCTGAACCATGCCGAACAGGACGCTGTTGGATGTAATCGACAGCTGGAACGCCAGGGTTGCGATCATGCCCAGGATCTCAATGACGAGAGCCCGCTTCGGCCCGACAAGCCCATCCAGCCATCCACCGACAATGCCGCCGCCGAAGGCAAAGAAAGAGGCGACGATGGCAAAGGTCGAAAGTTCAACCACATTCCACTCAAGGTAAAGCCCGACATAGACCCCGCCGAGAGCCAGAAGCGCCTGCATCCCATCAGCATAGAGCATTCGCGCGGCAAGATATTTCAGGATATTCTTGTTCTCCGATGCATTCCGAACTGTCCGGACGAGGCCTCCTGCGCCGTCCTTGATAGCACGTGACCAGCTGGCTCCTTTCGTGCCCCCGTCTTCCGCGTTGAGAAAGAAGGGGATTGAGAAAACGACGAGCCAGACTGCACAGAGCGGTCCCGCGAGACGCTGGTGCTCGCCTTCGGCGACGTTGATTCCAAACAGCGGGGCTTCAAAGGGCCATCCGACGAGGGCCGGCATGGCGAAGGCAAACACGATAAAGCACATCATCAGGGCGCCGGCGAGGTTGCCAAGCGCCAGTCCCAGTCCCGATATTGCGGGCAAGGCACTGCGACGGCCATTCACATTCAACATCGAGTTGTGCGTGACTTCAGAGTAGGTGTAGCCGACTGCGGCCAGCACAAGCGCGCTCATGCCCATCCAGACCGGCATTCCGGCATCACCGGGTTTGATCCACCAGAGGGAAAAGGACATAACTGCAAGTGTGCCGAGAAACACAACGAGCAGAGGCTTGCGGCGCCCGCCCCGGTCGAGGGCCGCGCCAAGGAAGGGAGCGGTGAAGGCCGCAATGAAACCGGCATACTTGACCAGCGCCGATATTGTGGCCTGGCCTGCGGCGTTTGCTTCCGCGCGCTGGGCAGCCCCATCCAGCCCGTCGAGTTCGCCGCTTGCGATCAGGTTCTGCCCGATAATCCCGGCGAAATAGGGCGCGAAGATATAAATGACGATGAGGACATAATAGGGATTACGCGCCCACTCGAAGATTGCCCAGGCAAAGCCGCGCTTGTTCAGGGCGCCCCCCAGGTCGATTTTGGGTTCGACGAGGGGGTCGGCAGGTGCCGGCGTTGCATCGCTCATGGATTTCCTCCCAAAGGATAGCGCTCTTGCTGTCGCTTTCTCTTTGGAAGGAAACTTGACCATAATGAGGGAGAGGAAAAGCCCTGTCGGCCAGTGACGCAGCGTCAGGTCAGAAGGTTTCGCCGTATTTTTTCGCGTTTCGCAGAATCTACGCTCAAGGTTTCGTCCAGATAAGCGTCAAGCGACCCGGACTGCTCTTCTATCGAGGCGATGGCTGTTTCCAGAAAACGCCGTTCGACCCCCAGGAAAGGCCTGAAGACTTCATCGTCATAATTCTTTTCGAGCATCGTGTTGAAGTACTCACGTGCCTCCGGCAATCGAGCATCAACGTCTGCAGCTGTGTTGGTCAGCTCATAGTCGGTAAAGATATCATCCTTCGCAACGCCGAGCGCGTGATGGGTCAACGCACACAGAATACCGGTCCGGTCCTTGCCCGCGGCACAATTGACGAGAGCGGCTTCGTTTTCATCAAGTGAGGCGAGATGGTCGAACCAGGCCGTATATGTATCGACCAGTGCCGGCCGGTAGGGGGCTTCAGTATAGTAATCGCACATCCACTGTTTGGCTGCCTCACCGTCAGCGGCAACCTGTTTGAGGAAGTTGATGTGAGGAGCGTCCTGCTCGCGCCCGAGATCTGAGTACAGCCGGCGCACGCCAGAGACAGGCCACTTGTCGCCATGCCGCTCGCGTTCGTCCGGACGGCGCAGGTCCGCCTGGACAGTAATGGTCATCAGGTCGATCGCGGCGAGATCGTTATCAGACGCCTCGCCGAAATGGCCGGAGCGGTAAAGTTTACCGGGCTTCAGCCGTGCATTGTCCACACCTTCATATCCACCGAAATCCCGGAAGTTCCTGACTCCTTCGAGCGGTTTGACCCTGTCCTTCATATCATGCGCCTTCTGGCTGTTCCTGCACGGCATGAGCTAGAGCTTTCGGCATGCAAGGTCTACCCGCCACCTAGCGTAAGCTGTTTACGTTGCGTTCCATGTAGGCGGTATCGTCCCCATAGCTCTGGAGGCCGTCACAGGGGCGTGTTTCATACCCGGCCATGTGCCAGAACCGGGTTGCTGCTGGCAGGGAGACGAGCGCAACAAGGTTGAGGTCATGCTCTCTGGCAAGCTGTTCAATATGTGCGATCGCGGTTTGCGAAGCTCCGCTGCCGCGCACCGTCTGGCGCAACGCGATGTCATGCAGATATAGACAGTCAGGATCATGGG
The DNA here is from genome assembly GCF_029936995.1 of Henriciella sp. Lineage (GTDB taxonomy): Bacteria > Pseudomonadota > Alphaproteobacteria > Caulobacterales > Hyphomonadaceae > Henriciella. The sequence continues at coordinate 16,940 of NZ_JAPYRE010000002.1, read as the reverse complement.
GGAGCTGGTGTAGCTCGGTGTCCAGTGGCACAGGCGTGTGCCGGTGCCATGGATGACTTATGAAATAACCATCAATGCCTCGCCCGCTCTCAAGGACCATGCAGCCTTTCGCAAACAGGCCAAGCCGATCGAGAAAGACCCGATCACTTTCCGGATAGTCGGGGTGGACCTCGCTGGCGATTGCTGACACCGCCTGCAAATCATGCCGGCCTGCGTGGCGCCAGACGGACTTCACAGGTGCCTGCGTCAATGCGATACCTTTGGATTACCTGAACGGCGGTTCGTCGAAGGCTCTCAGCTTGCGTGAGTGCAGGGCTGCACCACCTTCATGTGCCAGCCGCTCCAGCGTCTGGATGCCGATACGGATATGTTCACCGATTGCGCGCTCATAGAACCGATTGGCGGCTCCGGGCAGTTTTATCTCACCGTGCAAGGGCTTGTCAGAGACACAGAGCAACACGCCATAAGGCACCCGCAGGCGATACCCATTTGCAGCAATGGTCGCGCTTTCCATGTCGATCGCGATTGCCCGTGACTGGTTGAAGCGTCGCGCGGTCTCAGAGAAACGAAGCTCCCAATTGCGATCATCGGTCGTCACCACTGTGCCGGTGCGCAAGCGTTTCTTCAGGCCATCGCCTTTTTCGCCTGTGACATCGGCAGCTGCTTCCTGCAGCGCTACCTGGACTTCGGCGATTGGCGGGACCGGGATATCCGGCGGCAGCACACCATCCAGAACATGATCGTCGCGAAGATAGGCATGGGCAAGAACATAGTCACCGATCTGCTGGCTGTGACGCAGCCCGCCGCAATGGCCGACCATGAGCCAGCATTCCGGGCGAAGCACGGCAAGGTGGTCCGTTATGGTCTTCGCATTGGAGGGACCGACACCAATGTTCACGAGCGTTATCCCCGTCCGGTCGTCTGCCATCAGGTGATAGGCCGGCATTTGCGCGCGCCGCCATGGCGCAGCGTCTATGGCGCTCTTGGCGTCTGGGGTTTTCCCGTCGACGACCAGGCCGCCTGCAACGGAAAGGCCAGTGTAACGCGATCCTGATTTGAGTTGTTCGACGCTCCAGTCGCAGAAGGCGTCGACATAGCGGTGGTAATTGGTGAAAAGGACGTAGCGCTGCATGTGCTCAACAGGCGTGCCTGTATAGTGCTGCAAGCGCTTCAGGGAGAAATCGACACGCGGCCCGTCGAAGAGAGCGAGTGGGCGGTTAGAGCCGGGCTCATAGGGCTCGCCATCGGCAACCTCGTCTCCAATCATGCCAAGATTGGGTGAGGGGAACCACTTGGCCAGTTCTGCCGGACTGACTTCATCCAGACCGCCTGCCTCGGCCTGGTCCCAGACATAGGCATATGGAATCTCCGAACTGGAAGCCTTGACCTCCACCTCAACCGGATAATCGCGCATCAGCGGGCTCAGCTGCTCGATCAGGTAATCGCGAAAATAGTCGGGCCGGGTGATTGTCGAAATATATGTGCCCGGCTCGGACATCTTTCCAAAAGCGCGGGAAATTGGTGGAGGAGGCCCTTCCGGATCATAGCGGATGATCAGCGCAGGATAACAGAATGCCCTGGACTGGCGCAGGTCAGGTGATGGTGGTGTGCCATCCTGCAAATAGCGTTCGAGGCTTGATGTTAGGGCGCTGACAGCTTCGGCGTAGAGCTCTTCCAGGGTGTCAGCGACGTGTTCGGGCGTTTCCAGTTTTGACATGCCCCCCGTTGCCGCAAAGCCGACGCGGCGTCAATCGCGCTCATAATCTATTGTGTATACGACCGGCCCCATCCCTTCCTGACTGGTGGTCAGTGGCGTTAGCCAAGGCGGAACGTTGCCAGCTTCCAAGGCGGCGGCGAGGCCCTCAGGTGCGTGCTTGGCGTAAGTGCGTAGTTCGCCCATACCGGCACAATATATGAGATGTGTCGCGCCCGTTCTCTCCATCTTTGTCCGGGCTGTATCGACAGGATCGGTAAAAACGGAAACCGTCATCTGTATTGCGGCAGAATTACGGTGATAGGGCGCGGCAGTTGCATAGTGGCGCGTATGGAAAATTAGCGGTGCGCCAAGATCCATGGGCGTAAAGGCGATCATTCTCGGAGCGGCTGCGACAGGCTGGAAAGCTTGCCTGGACGTGCAATTGGCTATGGCCGGCTCAGCCTGACGAAAGCTGTTACTGAGTAGCTGCGGCAGTTGCCAGCCGAGAAGAGACGCTATCAGAATGGCGACGGCTAGCAGGCTCAGTCTTGGCAGATGGTCCTTTGCGGCACGTCTTCCGAGCAGGATACCAATGAAATATCCTGAAGAGATTGCACTAAGCGCATGTGCCAGCGAGGCTGCACGCACTTGCCATGTTGAAAGCAACAGGGCCGCCAAAAGCCCGACACCAAGACATGCTATGTTGAAACGGTCTGCCCGGGGCGACCCGCACCATGCATACAGGGTGGCCAGGAATGCGATTACCGGGAAACCGTAAAGGAAATACACGCTGGCCGGCTCGCCCGCGAACATGTCTGGAAGTGAGCGGCTTTCCGATACCGCGCTGAACCATATGGATTCGACCGTTCCAGAGAGATTGGAATAGGGGAGTGCGAAACACTCTGAGTTGACCGCTCTGAAACTCCAGACAACGACCCCGGTGACAAGCAGCATTGCGACAACGCGCAACAACAAGCGAGGCGCAGAGGGCATGAAAGTCGCCACAGTGAACAGCCCTGCACCTGTGACCAGCAGGCTGACAAAATGCGACTGACCATAAGCATCGCAGACAACACGTATCCCGCCTGCACCTGGCGTATCGAAGACATACGCGATAAGGGCCCCGACCACGAGTGCGGCACCAAAAACACGCAACCTGTTTGTTTCCCCATCTCCCCGCAGAACCCAGGCCAGGGCGAAACCTGCAATTATGAGTGTGGCGGCAGGCACATTCTCGAGCGCCAATGTAAACATTGCAGCGACACATGTTGCTGCGATTGCTGCAGACCGAGCGCTTTTTTGCGGCGAAAGCAGGCAGGCCAGGGCTGTCAGGGCAAGCGCGATGCCGAAGCCGTGATGGTCGACGCGGCCCGGCAGAAGCGTCACGATGGCAAAAGAGGCGCAGAAAAATACCATGCCGGCGATTTGGCCAGGCAGGGAGGTTTTGAGTCGGCGCAGGCAGGTCGCGAGGGCGGCAAGGGCCCAGCTCAACAGCATCAGCGGCCAGAGTGTTACGGCCAGCACCTCCGCCATCTCGCGGCCGATCAAAGGCTGTGCCAGGAGGATAATCCCTGCCAGGAATATATCTGGCAGTCTTGACCAATGCATATCCCCGCCTTCAGGGGTAAGCAGTCTTGCCTGGTCGACATTGTACCAGTTCTGTCCGCCGATCAGGTCTCGCACCTGCTGCATCCGCATCATGTCATCGCTGCCGGCCAGGTTGCCTGCGAAAACCTCTGGCGCAGAGAGAAGCAGTATGGTGCCAATTATCAAAACACCGGCAAGAACCAGGGGCCAGATCGGTGTCATATGGGCGCTCTTGGCGGCGTTCATCTATCGGTCCGTGAATATTTCAGCCAGCGGCAATTCCATCAAGAATCTGTCTACGGACTGATTGTGGCTAGCGGAAGGCTAACAGGCTGGGCATGTGCGAAGAGTAAGGTCTGTGCAGAAAAGCCGGCTTAGAGTTGGCTGGTTTGCAGGACAAGAAAGGCAATTCCGTAAACCTGCAAGGCAACAACGCCAAGCCCGGCAAGCAAGGCGATAAAGAACCGCCCCCAGTGGCGTCCCTGACTAAGGGCAAGACCACAGGCTCCTGCCCCGCCAATGAGTGTGGAGAGTGTCAGCGGGTCGATCCGTCCAAGACCGACCAGCGAGTCGAGCAGGTATACGACCAGTGGCGCGCACAGGAAGGCTGCACTGATGCAGAGTAGGCTGTCACGAACCAGTGTCATTGCCCGATTTACGCATGTCGCGTCTTATCGCTCCAGGAAAATCGCCAGCAATGCAGAAGTGGCAGGATATCCCTACTGAACCGGAATGCTGCTGGTGTAACTGACATCGGGCAGAATGCGGCTGTTGAACAGACAGGCAGAGAGGTTGCCTGCTGTCGGTCTGTCGGGATTGGCCATATAGGCGGTGAGGCTGAGCCGTGCCGCAGTTGTCATATCGGTTTGGCTCAATTTTGTTGAGGTCTTCGCCATGAGCTTGCGTGCCTTGCACCGGTAAAGTCGAATATAATGCTGGGTGGGGGCTGTATACCCCGCCTTCAGGCGGTGGAAGGCGTTGAGCTGGCGTTCGGATGTAACCAGCAATGCGGCAGGCCAGGCCAGTGCATCAGGCCGTGCAATCCACATATGGGACATGCGCACTTCAGGATGTGTCTTGTTGAATGCGACCTGGATGATTTCACCGTGTTGGGTGCGCTCGGTCTCGACCGTGGCTAGCCCAAGACGCTCAAGCCGGCCAGTCCAGCTATCTATGGCATTGTCACGAATTGAGGTCGCGCGCTCTGTTTCACCAAGCGAAAACCTTACGGCGGCATGCATTAGAAGCGACTCCATGTCTGTTACATGGCCCATTTTCTCGAAATGAGACGCTGCTGCTTGAACGTCACCAGCCCATGCTGCTGCTGTGCCTGCGATCCGGTGTGCCTCGCCTTTTTCAGGCCGGTTCGGGCAACGCGCGATAAAGTTTTCCGTGACGGATTGTATGTATGTGGGCGTGCCTTCTTCTTCCGGGTTTTCAAGCGCGACCTGCCATGCAGAGACATCCGTTAGCCCGCATGAGGCGGGATCAATCGTTTCAGCATGCGCACGCAAGCCGGTATAGGTGCAGATCAGCGAAGCGATCAGCGCGCTAAGATAGCGCAAGAGCCGTTTCTTCATGGGGCACTCCGGCAGTTTACCTTTTGATAACCATGCCTGCCTGCAAAAGCGATGCCGGAACTTTGAGCCATGAGCTCAATCAGGCTTTTCTGGCTAGAAAAGTGCGATCCTGGCTCATGGGTTTTGATAAGAGATCACATAAAGGCTTTGAAAAGCCGGGCTGAAATTTTTCAGGCTTTAGAGCTAGATATAAATCTTGGCAGGGCGCCATGATCACTCGCATCATGGATATGGCCGCCTATTGGTGCGAGGACCAGCAGAATAGCGACGGCGACTCCGGTCGCGACAGCTCCGAGTCCTCTGACGGGAGTCATCTCTTTCAGTGGTGCCATGAGCGGGCCTGTGGCGACATAGATGAGAAGCCCCGCCGAGACAGCGAAGAGCGAACCGATAGCCTGTTCATCAAGTCCATACATGAAAGGTCCGGAGACCAGAACACCGAGGGGGGTCGTCGCTGCTGCGGCAAGAAATGCAAACCAGAAGGCTGTCATGTTTCGCACGCCGTAACGGCGTAGAATTGCAAACGCGATTACGCCCTCTGGAAATTCGTGCAGTGTCAGGCCGATGGCGGCATAGACCCCGGACGCAAAACTGGCCGCGAAGGTCACTGAATAGATCACACCATCTATGAAAGAATGGACGGCGATCGCTAGAATGGGGGTGATGGCTTCGTGCTTGCTGGCCACGCCTTCCTTGTCCGGAAAGACGGCTTTGACGAAATTGTTGAGAAGCAGTCCAGCGAAAAATCCGGTGGCAAGCCAGGCTGGCGCCATAGTCGATAATGAGAAAGCCTCAGGAATGATGTGAAGGAAGGCCAGCGTCGTCAGCATGCCGGCGGCGGCAAGTCCGAACAGGGACGCGTTGCGTTCGCTCCACGGCGCGCGCTGTGCAACCAGAACGAGCCCCACGGTCGTAAAAAAAGCTGCGATCAGCCCGAAAAATAACGGTGCCTGAAGAGAACTCCACATTAACAGATTTGCCTTGCCCATCGCGCACTGCCTGATCGGCAGTTGATAAATTCTTCCAGAGTGATTGCCCCTGCCGGAACGTTATAGTATCGCATTTTATGGATTGCGAACGATTTCTCACTCATGATGAACGTTGTCAGCAGCAGTCGAACACAGGAAGACAGGATGCGTGCTTTTACATTTCTGTTCTTTGGCACGGCCTCAGTCCTTTTTTGGGCGGCCGGATGTGACGGCCAGCAGGAGATCGCAACCAAGTCCATGGTTTCGCCTTCCGAAAAGGCTGAGACGCCCGGCGTCGAGACACACACCTATTCGCGTTCAAGCAACCCGAGTGAGGCAGGGGGGCGCCTTGAAGCGCACGAACATGGCCACGGCAGGCTGGCAATTGCCGTAGACCGTGAGCAGGTCACGTTTACATTTGAAGCCCCGCTGGCATCGCTTGTCGGCTTCGAACATGAAGCCGAGACACCAGAGCAGCAGGCTGCGCTTGATGCGCTTAAGGATGCCTTTGTGGTGCCTGGCAACATGGTCGCGATTAATGGGCAGGCAAGCTGCCTGCCGATCACGACCTCGTCTGGTACTCATATCAGTGATGGGCATGGGGCGCTCGAGGTTGAGCATGTGTATTCCTGCGATAACCCGGCAGCCATTGAGACTGTAGAGTTTCTCATGATGGGGTCGTATCCGTCCCTAGAATCCATCGAGGCTATATATGCTTCCCAGACAACACAGTCGGCGGCACAGCTAAGGCCTGGGAATACCGTTCTGGAGGTTCACTGAATTGATCAGCGATACCGCCGCTGTTCAGATAAAGGGGCTGAAATTCGCCTGGACTGAGGGGCCGGCCCTTCTGGACATTCCGGCGTTTGAGCTCGCGGCAGGGGAGCGACTGTTCCTGAGAGGGCCAAGCGGTTCGGGTAAATCGACACTGCTTGGTCTGATTGCAGGCGTGCTTGCTCCGCAAGCCGGAGGTGTCGATGTTCTTGGGCATGACATGGCAAGCCTGTCTGGCGCCAGGCGGGACAGGTTGCGGGCCGATCGACTCGGCGTCATTTTCCAGATGTTCAACCTCGTGCCTTACCTCTCTGTTGTTCAGAACGTGACTCTGCCATGTCGGTTTTCGCAAACACGGCGGCAGGCAATATCCGGGGATCCGGTTGAAGAAGCGCGGCGTCTGCTTGCCAGGCTCGGTCTGAATGAAGAAAAGATGCTCCAGCGCCCGGTCACCGAGCTATCCGTGGGGCAGCAGCAGCGGGTGGCGGTCGCGCGGGCCCTGATTGGAGGGCCAAGCCTAGTGATCGCAGATGAGCCGACATCAGCCCTGGATGCTGATACGCGTGACCGATTCATCGAATTGCTCAACGAAGAGGCCGCCAGATACGGTGCGGCACTCCTCTTTGTCAGCCATGATGCCACGCTGGCCGGGCATTTCGACCGTAGTGTCGATCTTGGCGAAATAAACCGGGCTGGGGCGATTGCATGATGAACGCTTCGATTATTGGTCTCGCCTGGCGCAGCCTGTTGAACCGTAAGGCATCCGCCCTGCTTACCATCCTTGCAGTTGCCCTTTCGGTGGCTCTTTTCCTGGGGGTGGACAAGGCACGCAATGGTGCGCGTGCCGGCTTCGATAATACGATATCGGGCACCGACCTGATCGTTGGTGCTCCCACGGGGCAGATCAACCTGTTGCTCTATTCAGTGTTCCGGCTGGGTAATGCGACAGCAGAAATCAGCTGGCAGACCTATCAGGATATTACCGCACGCGAAGATATTGCCTGGACGATCCCGGTTTCACTCGGGGACAGTCATCGCGGGTTCCGTGTCATGGGAACAGACCAGACCTATTTCGAACGCTACAGGTATTCGAACGATACGCCGCTCGTCCTGACACAGGGAGAGCGCTTCGAAGATATCTATGAGGCGGTGATAGGAGCAGGTGTCGCGCGGGAGCTGGGCTACAAAACAGGAAGCGAGATCGTACTCACACATGGGCTCGGCTCGGCGGGCCTGACGGATCACGAGGACAGGCCTTTTATCGTGACTGGGATTCTGGAGCCCACAGGAACGCCTGTGGACCAGACGATCCATATTCCTCTGGAAGGGATGACGGCTATTCACGTTGGTTGGGAAACGGGAACCAGAAGCCCCATGGCCGATACGATTACGGAGGATATGATCCGTGATTTCGACCTTACACCACGCACAATCACAGCGGTCTTCGTCGGTCTTGAGCGTCGAGGTTCCATCCTGTCGACCCAGCGTGCGCTGAATACCCGCCAGGGAGAGCCCTTGCTGGCCATAATACCCGGCGTGGCTCTGGGGGAGCTTTGGCAAGTGACCGGTGTGGTGGAACGCGCCCTGATCGCGGTGTCCATCTTTGTGATCGCTGTCGGCCTCGTGTCTGTTCTGACTAGTATCCTCACCAGTCTGAATGAGCGCCGCCGTGAAATGGCGATCCTTCGGGCGACAGGGGCAAGACCGGGCCATATCTTTACCCTGATGGTGGCCGAGGCCGGTTTGCTGGGACTGGTCGGATCCTTGTCTGGTCTGGTTTTGGTTCAGCTCGGGCTCGCTCTTCTGGGGCCGGTGCTTTCATCATCCTATGGAGTCCAGCTACAGGGACTGGGACTGTCCATGATCGACTTGTGGACTGTGTTAGCTGTAACCGGTGCGGCCCTTCTCATCGGAACTGTCCCGGCAGCCACGGCCTTGCGCCGGTCACTGGCTGACGGACTGACCGTGAAACTCTGAAGCAAGGAGTGTACATGAATATGGATGCATCAGGCAGGGACACCTAGGTAAGAGTCATGAGACAGATTCTGACAAGCGCCATTGCGGCGGCTTTTTTTGGAGTTGTTGCCTGCAGCCAGGCTAGTGAGGCACCGTACGAAGATGCGGCCGCCTCGCCTGAAGACACACCCGAAGCGGTTGAGCTGGCCCGTGCAGAGACATCGGAAGAGCCGGAAGTCGGCGACAGGGTTCCCGATCCGGATGAAGCTGCCGATGAAGGAAAAGCCCGAGCCGACGCGCTGAGTGCGCGTGGTGTCATGGAAATCGGCTGGGAAGAGCTGATGCCGGAGGGTGAGGAGGAGCGAATAGCCGAAATGTATCAGGCGCAAATGGCCCAGTTATACTCCAGAGGTGGGGCCGTAGCAGAAGGGTCTGTGCGTGACCAGGCAATTCAGATCGGGACTTTCAACACGGTCGAGGAAATCAACGGCAAGGGTGCAAATGGACTGAAGGTCCGCCTGCCTGGCTATACAGTGCCTTTCGAATACGGCTCGGACGCGGCCATCAGTGAGTTCCTGCTTGTGCCTTACTATGGAGCTTGTCTGCATGCGCCACCGCCTCCACCGAACCAGACGGTATTTGTCAGGACCGAAGACAAGATCAAGCTGAAGGACCTTTCGCAGGCCGTCTGGATTGAGGGCACGCTGCGCACACGCAAGCAGACCTCCGATCTCGCGGACACGGCCTACACGATCGAGATGACCGATTGGGAAGTCTACGAATACTGATCCTGTCTGAATAAGCTGAACGCCAGAAAGAAAGAAGGGCGGGACCAGACAGGCCACGCCCTTCAAACACGCAACTAACTCTACTGGCATCCGTGTCGCTGAATCTGGTTAAGAGTTTACGACCGCTTGGCCAGCAGGTTGCGAATTTCTTCCAGCAAGACTTCCTGGCGTGCCGGGGCAGGCGCTTCTGCGGGGGCTTCATCCTGCTTGCGTTTGAGGTTGTTGACGCCCTTTACGACAAAGAAAAGTGCCAGCGCCATGATAATGAAGGAAATCAGGTTGTTGATGAATAGCCCATAGGCGATGACAGGTGCGCCAGCTTCATTCGCGGCCGCCAGGGATTCATACGTATTGCCATCAAGCGGCATGATCAAATCTGCGAAGTCTACTCCACCAAGTAGCAGGCCGATCGGAGGCATCATGATGTCATTGACCAGCGATTTGACGATGGTGGAAAACGCACCCCCCAGAATGAAACCGACAGCCAGGTCAACCAGGCTGCCCTTCATTGCAAATTCCTTGAATTCCTTGAACATCTTGTCCCTCCAATCTGCGTGCGGTTATCGCACCAGTAAGAAGGATAGTTCGCGTAAAGCTTGTAGTGGTCAACTAGTAAGTTGTCGTGTCCCAGTCACGAGCAGTAGGCCATCTATCTGGCTTCAGGATCGTCGCCTCCGTTCACCCGTGCACGCAAATCCTTTCCGGGCCTGAAGAACGGTACGGTCTTGGCGTCTACCATGACCTTCTCGCCGGTACGCGGGTTACGCCCGACACGAGGTTTTCGTTCCCGTACAGAAAAGGCCCCGAAACCGCGAAGTTCGACCCGGTTTCCTTCAGCCAGCGCCTGGGCAATCTCGTCGAGAATGACCGCGACAATCTTCTCCAGATCGTCGTGTTTCAGGTGGCTGTATTCGGCCGCAAGCTTGTCGATAAGTTCTGACCTGAGCATGACTTTGAATGTAAACGAAATTTGGGGCGGAAACCAGTGGTTCCGCCCCAAACATCATATTGTTTTTGTCATTTAGCGGAATTTATCCCGCAAAGACTGGCTTATTCAGCCTCGCTGTCGCCCTCGTCTGCCGCTTTCGAGGCAGACTTCTTGGCCGTTGAAGCCTTCTTCGGCTTTTCCTCAGCGTCAGCTTCGACCTCTTCAGACTTGGTTTCGGCCTCATCGGCTGTTTCCGTTGTCTTGCTGGAGGCTTTCTTGGCTTTCGATGTCGGAGCTTCATCTTCTCCGTCAGCGTCGCCGTCGGTCTTGGCAAGTGCGGCGCCGAGGATGTCGCCCAGCGAAGCCCCGCTGTCTGCAGAGCCGTACTGTTTCACGGCTTCCTGCTCTTCGGAGATCTCAAGTGCCTTGATCGAAACAGAGACGCGGCGGGCTGCCTTGTCGATCTGCGTCACCTTGGCGTCGATCTTGTCACCGACAGAGAAGCGTTCCGGACGCTGCTCGGAACGGTCACGCGACAGGTCGGAGCGGCGGACGAAGGCCGTCATGGCCGGATCGCCGAACTGAACCTCGATACCACCCGATGTCACTTCCGACACCGTGCAGGTGACCGTGCTGCCGCGGCGAATGTCCATATCGGACATCGGGTCGCCGGCCAGCTGCTTGATGCCGAGCGAGATACGCTCTTTTTCGACATCGACATCCAGGACTTTGGCACGGACGACGTCGCCCTTGTTGAAGTTGGCGATCGCCTGCTCGCCTGGCACATCCCAGGAAATGTCGTTGATGTGGACCATGCCGTCGAGTTCCGGTCCGAGACCGATGAACAGGCCGAATTCCGTGATGCCACGTACTTCGCCTTCGACTTCGGTGCCCGACGGGTACTCCGCCATGAAAGCTGACCACGGGTTGTCCTGGGTCTGCTTCAGGCCAAGCGAGATGCGGCGCTTTTCGGCGTCGACATCGAGCACTTCGACCATGACCTCTTGCGAGGTGGAGACGATCTTGCCCGGATGGACGTTCTTCTTGGTCCAACTCATTTCAGAGACGTGGATCAGGCCTTCAACGCCGTCTTCCAGCTCAACGAACGCACCATAATCGGTGATGTTCGTGACCGTACCCGGAAGGCGCGTGCCGACCATGTACTTGCTCTCGACGCCTTCCCACGGATCGGCTTCGAGCTGCTTCATGCCGAGCGATATGCGCTGGGTCTCGGTGTTGATCTTGATGATCTGGACTTTGACCGTATCGCCGACGTTGACGACCTGGCTCGGATGGTTGATCCGCTTCCAGCTCATGTCGGTGACGTGCAGCAGGCCGTCGATGCCGCCGAGATCCACGAACGCACCGTAATCGGTGATGTTCTTGACGACGCCTTCGCGGACATCGCCCTCATTCATCGCTTCGACGATTTCTGCGCGCTGCTCGGCACGGCTTTCCTCAAGGATTGCGCGACGCGAAACAACGATGTTGCCGCGTGGGCGGTCCAGCTTGAGGATGGCGAAAGGCTGAACCTCCCCCATGAGCGGGCTGACATCGCGGACAGGGCGAATGTCGACTTGCGAGCCCGGCAGGAAGGCGTTGACGCCGCCGAGGTCGACGGTGAAACCGCCTTTGACACGGCCAGAGATCGCACCCTTTACGGGCTCTTCCTTGTTGTAGCTGTCTTCCAGCTTGATCCAGCTCTCTTCGCGGCGCGCCTTGTCGCGCGAAAGCACAGCTTCGCCCATAAGGTTCTCGATGCGGTCGAGGAAAACCTCGACAATGTCGCCGACCTTGGGTTTCTCGTCTTCGAGCAGGAATTCCTTGGCGGCCACGCGGCCCTCGACCTTGAGGCCGACATCCAGGATCAGGTTGTCGCCGGAGATGGCAACGACCGTGGCAGGCACAACACGGCCTTCCTGAAGCGTCGATGCGCCAGTGCTCTCTTCGAACATCGCGGCGAAATCGTCGGTGCTCGGATTCATTGTTTCGGTATCAGACATGTTCTCTCCAAAGGTCTGATCAACGCAGTTCATGGCGCCGAGCGGAATTGCTGGCGCGTATACGCTGTCAGTCTTTTACGGATTGGGCGGAGGCGTGGCCTTTGGATTTGAAGCTATTGTGCTTCAGGGCCTTGCTACTCCTGACGGGCCTTGGCCGCATCAACGACCGCCCGCGCCTTTTCCACAGCCGCGTCTATAGTCAGATGAGTGGTGTCGATCAAGACCGCGTCTGCCGCCATTTTCATTGGAGCGTCCTTGCGGTCGCGATCACGGCTGTCGCGTTCTTCCAGTTGCCGGAGAACTTCATCGAGCGTGATGGTGTCGCCAGCAGTGGCCAGCTCCCTGTGCCGGCGCGTCGCTCGGGTCTCGACATCGGCATCGACCCATAGCTTCACATCTGCATCGGGGCAGACAATGGTTCCGATATCGCGACCGTCCAGAACAGCCCCTGTTGCCTGATGAGCAAAGGCCCGCTGCAGCTCCAGGAGCGCTGCCCGGACAGGAAGGAGCGCAGCGACTTTAGACGCAGCTATTCCCGCCTCGGCCGTGCGCAGCTCCGCCTCATTGTAAATACCCGGATCGAGTCTTGAGGCCAGTTCGGCAAGCCCATCGGCATCATCCAGGGCAACGCCGGCCTGTATCGCGGCAACACCTGTAGCGCGATAGAGGCGGCCGGTATCCATATGGGGCAGGGCGTAATGCGCTGCCAGCCGCGTCGCAATAGTCCCCTTGCCGGATGCGAGTGTTCCGTCGATGGCGATAATCATGGCGGGGAGAAATGCGCGACGGTGGGTGAGCGGTCAAGCACGACTTGCCAAGCAAAGTCAGCTATGGCCTCACCATGAGGACAAGCTGGGACAGGAAAGGCCTATCATGCAGGAAATATGTGCGGAGCGCCAATGGGTGTGTGAGGCGATGCGGCGCATTAGTGCTGACTTTAACCGGTCCTCGGATACCCATCTCGTCCGGGTTGACCTGCCGGGATTTCCGAACCAGACGCTCTATCTGAAAGATGAGTCCATTCATCCCTCAGGCAGCCTGAAGCATAGGTTGGCGCGTTCCCTTTACCTTTATGGCTTGTGCAATGGGGCCATCGGTCCTGATACCGTGATCGTTGAGAGTTCGTCTGGCTCGACAGCGGTTTCTGAAGCTTATTTTGCCCGTCTGCTCGGTCTGCGCTTTATTGCCGTGGTTCCTGAAGGCACGGCTCGTAAAAAGCTCGACCAGATAAGTTTCTATGGAGCCGAGACACATGCTGTGCCGGCGCCTGATATTTATGCGGAAGCTGAGCGTATCGCCCGCGAATGTGGCGGCCATTATATGGACCAGTTCACTTATGCGGAACGGGCGACAGACTGGCGTGGCAATAACAATATTGCTGAAAGCCTGTTTGCCCAGCTTGCCCTCGAGGAGCATAGCCTGCCGGAATGGGTGGTCATGAGCGCGGGGACAGGCGGCACCTCGGCCACTATCGGTCGCTATATCCGGTATCGCTCGGATCTTTCGTCGAAGACCCGGCTCTGTGTAGCGGATCCGGAAAATTCCGTGTTCTATGACCATTATGTCAGCGGTGAATCCGACCTGCGGATAAACTCACGCTCACGGATCGAAGGTATCGGTCGCCCGCGTGTGGAGGCTTCTTTCCAGCCACGTGTAATTGACCGGATGATGCAGGTGCCGGATGCAGCCTCGCTCGCGACGATTCACTGGCTGGAAGGTGTGTTGGGGCGACGATGCGGCGGCTCGACGGGCACAAATGTCTGGGCCGCGCTTCATCTCATGGCGGAGATGCGTGAAGCTGGACGTGCTGGCAGTGTCGCCACCCTGATATGCGATGGTGGTGAGCGATACTCGGATACGTATTTCAATCCGGCATGGCTTGACGAACAGGGCCTGAATATCCGCACGCCGCTTGAAACCCTTGAGAGGCTTGCTGGCTAAGGCTGGTTGAGCGCAGCCTTGATGGCGGTCGCATTGGTTTCGTCAAAGGCTGCCAGGGTTATCGTTAGCGGATGGGTTTCGATATAATCCCGGCATACTGACACGGCGATGCCTGCAGCTTCATTCGCAGGGAATCCGTAAGCGCCTGTCGAAATGGCGGGGAATGCGATTGAGCTGAGTTCGCGTTTCAGCAGTTCGTTGAGAGAGTGACTGTAGCAGGCTTTCAGCAGTTCAGCTTCGCCTTGGTCGCCGCCGCGCCAGACGGGGCCGACGGTGTGGAAGATCAGCCGGTCCCCAACGCCAAAGCCATCCGTGACCCGGACTTCGCCAGTGGGGCAGGGGGCTAGCGGTTTGCAGGCTTCTTTAAGCTCAGGCCCTGCCGCCTTGTGAATGGCACCATCTACGCCGCCGCCACCCATCAGGGAGGAGTTGGCGGCATTGACGATGACATCGCACGTTATGTCGAGAATGTTGCCGCGATGAAGTTGGAGGGTTCCTGCCACGATACTTGCTCCTTGTCCTTTGTCTTGCATAACGCACAAGAGGCCTTCAGCGTGCCATCCCTTCTCACCTATCCTTCCCGTATGTCGGCACCGAGTTCGTGCATGTGCGCGGCAAAGTCGGGATAGCTTGTCGCGATCATGGCTGCATCATCAATCGAGACCGGATTGCGGGAAGCGGTTCCCATGACAAGTGCGCTCATGGCGATGCGGTGATCATGATGGGTCTCGACCAATCCCCCGCCAGGAGGCGGCCCAGCACAACCCAGGACGACAAAGCCGTCAGCGCGTTCTTCCACCCCAACACCGTTGACACGCAGCATGGCGACAATCGCAGCTATGCGATCACTTTCCTTTACGCGTAATTCCTCAGCCCCCGTCACGACGGTTTCCCCTTCGGCAAACGCTGCGAGCACGGCGAGGACCGGAAATTCGTCGATCATGGAGGCGACCAGTGTCTCCGGAATGGCTCGTCCCTTCAGGCCTCCAGAGGCGGCCTGAAGGTCGATGAGACGTTCACCTGCGGCATCGCCTGTATCTTCTGCGCCAATAGCCGCGCCCATCCGCGCGGCGGCCTGGAAAAAGCCATCGCGTGTCTCGTTCGACATCACATTCTCGACGACAACCCCGCCTGAAGGTGAGATCAGTGCCCCGGCGATCAGAAATGCTGCTGATGAGGGGTCGCCGGGGATGACCGTGTCGACCGGTTGCAGGAGCTGCCCGCCTTCGATCTCGACAACCTGGCGGTTCCCGCTTCCAGGTCGCACCGACAGTCTGGCACCGAAACCACGCAGCATTTTCTCGGTATGGTCTCGTGTTGGCCGGCTTTCCGTCAGCCGGGTCGTGCCGACGGCATTGAGGCCAGCCAGCAGAACGCAAGACTTTACCTGGGCGGAGGCCTGCTCCGGGGCATATTCAATTGCATCCAGCGTACTGGACCCGCTGAGCCGGATTGGCAGTTTGCCTGCGCCATCATGCTTGAACCTTGCTCCCATGCGCTCCAGCGGGCTGATCACCCGGTTCATCGGACGTTTTGAAAGGCTCTCGTCGCCAATGAGGTTGGCTTCCAGCGGATAGCCTGCCATCAGACCCATCATGAGCCTGGCAGCTGTACCGGAATTTCCGAAATCTATGTCTTCACCGGGTGATTTGAGCCCGGCTGCGCCAACCCCGGTAACGGTCCAGCTACCAGGACCTGTTTTTTTGACATCAGCGCCGAGCGCGGCCATCGCCCTGGCCGTATTCATGACGTCGGCACCTTCAAGCAGCCCGGAGATTTCCGAAGTGCCGTTTGCAATGCCTGAAAACATAAGGGCACGGTGTGAACATGACTTGTCGCCGGGCGCCCGTATGACGCCCTGTAAGCGGGGAACAGGGTGGGAGGTCCAGACCAATTGCATCTCCTCTGCACAAGCTGGCGAAAAGCGCTTTGACAGGGGCGCGCCTTTCTGGCAAGCGCCCCCGCATAATTTCATTCGAGGTGCGGAGACCCAAGACCTATGGCCGATCCCGATCTTGGTATCAAACAGATTTGTCCCAGCTGTGAGGCAAAGTTCTATGATCTGAACAAGCGTCCAGCTGTTTGCCCGAAGTGTCAGACTGAGTTCGACCCGGATGATGACGAGGTTCGTTCGACCAGTGCGAAGCTGAAGGCCAAACGTGCCAAAAGCTCCGTGCCGAAGGATGAGGAAGAGGATCTCGAAGAAGAATCGCCCAAGCGCCGCAAGAAAAAATCGACTGCTGACGATGATGAGGGCGGTGATGATGATTACGACAACGACGGCGATGAAGATGAAGAGGACGACGAGGAGGAAGACGAAACCTCCCGTGAACTCGGTGAAGACGCCGATGAGGTTGTTCTCGAGGGCGGCGATGAAGATGAAGACGAAGAAGCTGCACCCGGCAAGGTTCCGGCCGGCTTCAACGAAGACGGCATCGACGACGATGACGATGACGAAGTCTCCCTCGACGATGAAGAAGAGGATTTCGACCTCGAAGATGACGTTGATCTGGGCGAGGACGATCTCGACCTTGATGATGATAACGATGACGGCGAGGATGACGAGGACGAAGACAAGAAGTCCTGATAATTGGACTTGATCAGGAGCGCGTGAGACTATACTTCACGCGTCTCCGATGAATTGGGGCCTTAGCTCAGCTGGGAGAGCGCCTGCATGGCATGCAGGAGGTCAGCGGTTCGATCCCGCTAGGCTCCACCA
>NZ_JAPYRE010000016.1 GCF_029936995.1 Henriciella sp. | reverse complement strand
AGAACAAAATAAGAACATTATGGATATTGCATCGCTCAAGGCGAAAGGACTGGTCTGGACGCACGCGAAGGCGAATGCCTCAGCGGGACGGTTTCCGTATGGCCTTGGCCAGCAGGGCGTCCATGAACTCATCGAAGCCCGGTATGGAGATATGCCGACTCTAGCCGGCTTTGCGCTGACTGCCATGGCCAGTGCGTCGGACGGGACTGTTCTCTGGGTTTCGCAATGGAAGACGGGGCGCGATCATGGAACGATCAGACCCTCGGGTATGAACCAGCTGTGTAGGCAGCTGCCCGGGCTTTTGTTTGCCTGGCCCCGGCGGACGGCAGATGCCCTGTGGTGTGTCGAGGAAGGCATCGTCTCGAAGGCGGTCTCGCTGGTTATCGCCGAGCTGGATGATGTGAACTTTACCGCCTCACGTCGGCTCGCCCTGGCGGCCTCACGTCACGGCGTGCCGGTGATCCTCATGCTGCCCTACCGGCATCAGGGCGCAACAGCGGCAACGGCACGATGGCGGATCCGCTCACGAGCCTCTTCTCCCAACCGGTATGACAGCCGCGCTCCCGGCGCGACCCGCTGGCGAGCCTCTCTCGAACGCTGCCGGACACATCCGCAAATGAGTGGTCACAGCTTCGACCTGGAACTCGATCATGAAACGCTATCTCTCCGTGTGGTTTCCGGACTGGGCACTGACACGCCTGCGCCGGGCGAAACGGCGCCAGGCCGGCAAGTCGCACCCGCGCCACAAAGACGAAGCGCCTGAGCCTGTTCACCCCTTCGTTCTCATCGAGGAGGGAGCGCATGGGGTGAGTGTCGCGGCCGCTAATCCATCGGCGCGCAAGCTTGGCGTGCACGAAGGGCTTGGCTTGCCAGATGCGCGGGCACGCTGTCCCTATCTCAAATATGAGGCAATTGACCGGGACGCTGACAGACAGGCGCTCAAGGCCATCGGCGCCTGGATGATACGGGTCGCTCCGCTCGTTGCAATTGATGGCTCTGACGGGCTGATGCTGGAAACTACCGGATGCGCGCATCTCTATGGGGGTGAGGCCGGAATGCTGGAGACTGTTTCAGCGCTTCTGGATCGGGACGGCCTGCCACACCAGCTTGGACTTGCTGGAACGCCGGGCGCGGCTAGCGCGCTGGCCCACACTCGGCCGGGAAGTTGCCTTGCGCAGGGCGGCGAAGCAGATGGACTGGCGGAGCTGCCGGTGACGGCGTTGAGGTTATCGGCCGAAGCGGTCGGCCTGTTGAAGCGGTTTGGGTTGGTCCGGATTGGCCAGCTCTACGGGATAGATCGCAAGGCGCTCGCCCGGCGCTTCCAGTCAACAGCGATTGCAGATGCAGTGCTTGTCAGGCTCGATCAGGCGCTCGGCCTGCGCCATGAGCCGGTCCACACGATCATGCCGCAGGCTGAACTGACCTGTAAGCTGGTCTGCCCGGAACCGCTCCTGGCGAAGGAGGGCCTCGTGGCGGGACTGGAGACCCTTGCCGGTCAACTCTGCAAGGTTCTGT
The DNA here is from genome assembly GCF_029936995.1 of Henriciella sp. Taxonomy (GTDB): domain Bacteria; phylum Pseudomonadota; class Alphaproteobacteria; order Caulobacterales; family Hyphomonadaceae; genus Henriciella. Next base: position 2,048 of record NZ_JAPYRE010000016.1, on the reverse strand, counting down.
CGGCCCGTGGCGAAGGCGCACGTGGCTATACATTTCATGCGTTTCTGGCCGAAGGAGGTGTCAGATCGGTCTCGATCTCGCTGGCGCGTCCGGTCAGGACGGCGGCCCATGTCTTGCGCCTGTTCGATGAGAAGATCGACCGGATCGATCCGGGCTTCGGCATAGACCTCCTGATGCTCGAGGCGCATAGGACAGGCCCGATGGACGTCAGCGTGCCCGCCCTTTCCGGCTATCTTGCCGCCGGGGCGCATGACCCGGTCATGCTTTCCGCGCTGGCTGACCGGCTGACCGCCCGCCTTGGAGGCGGCATTGTCAGTCTGATGCGCCAGGTCGAGAGCCATGTTCCTGAAGAGGCGGAAGTCAGGGGAGCGTTCGATGGTGAACTCGCCACATCAACATCTGAAGCAAAGCGGCAGGGGCCTCGCCCGCTGCGCCTGCTGGAGCCACCCGAAGTCATCAAGGTCATGGCCGAGGTCCCCGACGGCCCGCCGCTTCGGTTCAGCTGGCGGCGCATCTCGCATGAAGTCGTCCGCGCCGACGGGCCGGAGCGTATTGCGCCGGAATGGTGGCGCCATGACGCCCCACCGCAAAAAGCCGCTAACCCGCCTGGCATTGACCGCAAGTGGCTGGCGCCGAAGCTTGATCCGCGTGCCGATGCTGAACTCATCGCGCAGGCCTGGCAGGAGCTTGAAAGTATTGATGAAGCCGTGCCGTTCCCCAGCCTGCCACGCGCACGGGACTATTACCGCGTCGAGGATGCTGCCGGCCGGCGTTTCTGGCTGTTCCGTGACGGGCTTTATGGCGATGGCCGCGGCGGATCGCCGGACTGGTACATACACGGGCTCTTCGCATGACACGGTATGCCGAACTCGCCGTCACCACGAATTTCTCCTTCCTGCGCGGGGCGAGCCACGCCCAGGAGCTGGTCGCGCAGGCGAAGGCGCTGGGCCTGTCGGCCATAGGTATTGCCGACCGCAATACGCTGGCCGGGGTCGTGCGCGCGCATCTCGCCGCAAAGGAGGTGGGCCTGCGCCTGCTTGTCGGGGCAAGGCTTGTCACGGCTGAAGGGCTCGAGCTGATCTGTTATCCAACCGACCGGGCGGCCTATGGGCGTCTGTCGCGGCTGCTCTCAGAGGGTAAGATGCGGGCAGAGAAAGGCACGTGTCACATCACGCTGGATGATGTCATCGCGAAAGCCGACGGCCAGGTTTTCATTGCCGTGCCGCCAGATGCGCCCGATGCAGATTTCCAGGCCCGTCTGGAGCGTCTTCAGGGACTCTGGGCAGGGCACCTTTATCTCGCCGCGCGATACAGCTTTGCCGGGCAGAACCGCGAGCAGATCGCGCGGCTGGCCGAGCTTTGTGTGAAGGCGGGCGGGGTGCCGCTCGTTGCGGTCAATGATGTTCTCTATCACGCGCCCGAGCGCCGCCCGCTTCAGGATGTCGTGACCTGTATCCGCGAGCATTGCACCATCGAAGACGCCGGCTTCCGACTGGAGGCGAGCGCCGAACGGCACCTGAAACCGCCTGAGGAAATGGCACGGCTGTTCAAGGGTTTCGAACCGGCCCTGCGCCGGACACAGGAGGTCATGGAGCGCTGCACGTTTTCGCTCGACGAACTGGCCTATGAATACCCCGACGAACCCGTGCCACCGGGCCTGACACCCCAGCAGCACCTGGAGAACCTGACCTGGCAGGGAGCGATCTGGCGTTATCCGGAGGGTGTGCCTGACAAGGTGGACCGCGCTGTTAAAAAAGAGCTCGGCCTGATCCGGACGCTCGATTATGCCCCATACTTCCTGACCGTGCACGACATCGTCGCCTGGGCGCGAGCACAGGACATTCTGTGTCAGGGTCGTGGCTCTGCGGCGAATTCAGCGGTCTGTTTCTGTCTCGGCATTACGAGCGTCGATCCGGATAAGACCAGCCTCCTTTTCGAACGTTTCCTGTCGAAGGAACGGAAAGAGCCACCCGATATCGATGTCGATTTCGAGCATGAACGCCGCGAGGAAGTCATCCAGTATGTCTATCGCCGCTACGGCCGCCACA
>NZ_JAPYRE010000005.1 GCF_029936995.1 Henriciella sp. | reverse complement strand
GCCGTGTCTCAGTCCCAGTGTGGCTGATCATCCTCTCAGACCAGCTATAGATCGTAGTCTTGGTAGGCCATTACCCCACCAACAAACTAATCTAACGCGGGCCGATCCTTCACCGATAAATCTTTCCCCCGAAGGGCGTATACGGTATTACCTTCCGTTTCCAGAAGCTATTCCGTAGTGAAGGGCACGTTCCCACGCGTTACTCACCCGTCTGCCACTATGTCGTTCGACTTGCATGTGTTAAGCCTGCCGCCAGCGTTCGTTCTGAGCCAGAATCAAACTCTCAGGTTTGAGTGTTCGATCTGACGTTTAATGTCCATGGAAATTGGACAAGAATTGCTGATTGCAATTTGCGTTTTGACGGGAAACCCTCATCACAAACTATCCGGCCGAAACCGGACACATTATGAAAAGGTATTTCCTTGAAACGCATAACGTCATGATCGTCGTGGACCCCGGAGGGTCCGCAAGCAATTCATGCCGCCTGCGTTTCTCTTCCATATTCCTGCGATGTCAAACAGCTGGGCCAGAGGCCCGGCCCGGTCTGGAACCTCTCAGTTCCTCGCCGGAAGTGGCGGCTTATATGGGCCACCGTTTTTTCCGTCAACACCCTTTTTTGCGCTTTCTGCAGACATTCGCAGCGAACCGCGAAACCTGCAATTTTCAGCGCAGAACCGGGCTTTCGAATAGTGCCTCGAAGGCACCTTCTCAACCAGGTGAGCGTCTCAGGAGAGGGCGGCATATATGAGGCCGCTTCGTCTCCGTCAACACCCTTTTCTGCACCATCTGCAGCAACCGCCCGAAGGCAAGAAAACCGCAGATTTATGAAGCGCAATCCATCGCTCGGGGACAATAAACATCCCTTTGCTCCGGAAGGTCGTTTCCAAGAAGAGGCGGCTTTTATGAGCCAGTCTCGTTCCCGTCAACAACCCTTTTGCACTTCTTTGCAGCGATCAGGCAAAAGCCAGAAAAGCTACAAATTTGAAAGCACATCCCGGTTCAAAAAGCTCTTTCGAACTCATCTCCCCGGCGGGTCTCTCCAGAAGGAGTGCGGCTTCTATTCACCACCCTGCCTTCCGTCAACGACCCTTCTGCACTTTCCTACAGAATAATGGCACAAGGCCGTCATCCGTAGTTTTTTAGCGCAAAACACCGCCTTACCGAGCCACCTTGTGAGCGGCCCCGCAATGGCAGAGGCGTTTTAGATCGAAGCGACCATATAGTCTCTGTTCGGGGGGCTTGGCAAGCCTTAAATGTAGCCCCGCCGCAATTAATCTGCAGGACTAATGGCCCTTGATATATTCCGCCATCGCATTGGCCTCGGCTTTTGTCTCCTCGATCTTCCATTTGACGAGGTCACCGATCGACACAATGCCGGCCAGGCGGCCATCCCGCATGATCGGCAGATGGCGCACACGCCGGTCGGTCATCCGCCCAAGACACTGATCGATCGTTTCTTCCGGCGTTGCCGTGATGACGCCCCGGGTCATCGAGTTCTCCACGGTCATGCCGAGCGCGTCAGAGCCATGCCGGGCGACCTGACGCAAAATATCCCGTTCCGAAAGAACGCCGACCAGCCCGCCATCCTTCATGGCGACGATTGCCCCGATGCGGGCTTCGTCCAGGATAAGGGCGGCTTCCGCGAGAGTATTTTCGCCATCAATAGTGAATACGTCACCACCCTTGGTCTTCAGGATCTGCTCTATAAGCACGTTTATCCTCCCTGCTTTCTTATTTTCGGGACTCCTTAATAGCATAGGAGCCCGCGCACGCGAAGGCGGTGCTAATCGTAAGACGCGTGCCGAAAAGGCACAGAAATGTGCTCCAGGCGTGCATTAGCGGTTCAAATTCGCCTCATGGCCATTCCCCATCCACGCGAAATTGGTCCCACGTCCTCCCCTGAACTGGCACGCGCATTGCAACTGTCCGGGCAATCAACCCCAAAAGGGATCGGCAGATGAAACACAGAACTCAACTTCTTACCGGACTGATCGGGCTTGCGGCCGTAGCGGTTGCCCCGGCAGCAGCAGCGCAGGCAGCCTCTACGGTTTCCGAATTCGAGCGCCCCTACGGCATCGGATACGGTCAGGAAAGCCAGCCTTACTCGGCCCGCAGCCGTGACGCCAATAACAACCGGGTCGTCATCAATGGCCTCATCGGCGGCGGCACGGGGCTTGGTACAAGCCTCTATACAGGCTGGGGCCAGACTGACGGCGCCTCCGGAATGATCGGCAGCGGTACAGCTGTCGGCAACCAGCTCAATGTAATCACCAATGGCAACAACAACACGGTGATTATCGATTCCACGCAGATCAACAATGGCGACCAGTCGGTCGTTCTCAATGGGGAGCTCGACCTGCAATGATCACGCTCAGCAAACTTACAAAGCGTAGCCGGAACACCGCCTGTGGCGCGGCTCTCTCGGCAGCCCTCGTGACCACCGGTTGCGTTTCACCCGTCGCCGGCCCGAGCGGCCAGTATGCAAGCCCCATCGGAAACGCGCCGGTCACGGCCAATCCGACACCCTATTCCGAAGGGCTTGTCTGCATGGGCCATTATGCCCGCCAGTCCGGCTACCGGGCACCGCGCGTCGCAGTCGGCCGCATCCTTGATTACACAGGCAAGGCAGATCTCGAAGGTGGCCGCCGTGTTACCCAGGGTGCATCCCTGATGGCGATTTCGGCTTTTGCCAAATCTGGCGCCCGCCTCGTCGAACGATTCGATACCTCGGTGTCCGAGCTCGAACTCAAATATGCCAATAACAAGCTGATTGGTGACGAGACCCCGCAGAACTTCCGCAAGATCACGGCCGGCTCCATTCCGGGCTCCGATTTCTATCTTGTCGGCGGCATCACAGAGCTCAACTACAATATCCGCTCTGTCGGCGCAGAAGCGTTTGTCGGCGACCTTGATCCCACTGACGCCAAAGGCTCGATCGGTGGCAAGCTCTACGTCATCAATGTCGGTCTCGACCTGCGCCTGGTGGAAACCGAATCGCTCGAAGTGATCGACGTGATCTCTTACCAGAAGCAGATCATCGGCCGTGAAATCTCGCTCGGCATCTTCGATTTCGCCAATGGCAACGTCTTTGACGTGGGTGTCGGCGGCCGCGCACAGGAACCGATCCAGCTGGCCATCCGCTCGGTTGTGGAACGTGCTGTGCTGGAAATGATGTCAAATCTCTATGCCGTTCCGTCCAGCGATGTTTGCGGACAGACCGAGGGCGCCATCTCCACGAACGGCGTGACCGGTGATTTCGAACCGCAAGGCGGCGATCTTGAAGCCTATAACGGCCCGTCCCGTCAGGATGTTGCCGCATGGCATGACCAGCGTGATCCGGGCCTGCGCGGACGGAACTAGTCCGCCTGCCCCAAACCAGACCATCAAGGGAGGCTGAGTTGATCAGTTTCATGACCAGAATAGTAACGACGACAGCCCTGGCTTTAGCAGGCTCGGCAGCCGTCGCAGCAGCCCAGGACAGCGATGCCGAAACCGGTGTCATCGACCAGGTCCAGTTCGGTGATGTCTTCTCGAACATGGATGTCCAGGTTCCTGAATATACCGTCAATGCAGCATCCATGGCGACCACGATGGGCAACACCGCCTATGCGAGCAGGGTTTCCGGCGATGTGTCTGCCGAAATCTCACAGCAGTTCGATGCAGACGCCACGGCAGAGACCAGCCTCACCGGCACGACTGCGGGCAATGCCGTCACGAACACGATCTCTTATGGCAATGCTGCATCAGGCGGCACCGACTATGGCTATAATGACTATCGCGCCGAGCAGTCGGCGGCAGGTAACGTCAATGCCAGCACACGGATGGACCTGGACGGGGCCTATTATGCCAGCACCGGCACCACGGCCATCGCCAACGTCTCGAGCACGGACAATAATTTCGGCACCAGTGTGGCCGATCAGGTCCAGTCCAGTTCCGCCAATGTAACCGCGGAGACCGATGCCGATGTTCTGGTCAATGGCGGCTATACCAGCTACGCCACGACCGCGGGTGCCAATGCGACAACAGCCACGGGCTATACGAGCACCAACTACAATCGGGCCCGCCAGTCCACAGAGGCCGGCACGACCGTACAGGCCGCATCGGATGTTTACATGCAGGAGGCCACTGATGTCTCCGCAATATCCAGTGGGTTCGGGAACTCAGCCACGGTCCATAATGAGTGGGGCTATGCGACTCTCGGCGTGGAAGGCGCACCGACCGTACAAACCAATGCTGCCGATATCGACACGCAGAGTTATGTCACGCTCGACAACTGGTCCGGCTATGCCAGTTCTTCGGCCTATGGCGTCGGCAACTCCGCACTGATCTCGAATGTCGGCTCCGACACGGCCATTTATGCCGACCAGTACAATTCTGGCACAGTCGGCACCCAGGCGAGTTTCAACGGCCAGTCCATGACCGGTGGCACAGGGGCTGTTACGGCCTCCTCGATCGGCAATGCCGCGAGCGCGACGGTCTGCAACTATTGCAGCGACGGTGCCGTTGGCGGCCGAATCAACCAGACCAATGACGGCAACACCTATGCTTACGGCCAGACGACCAGCTCCGGCGGCACCATTTCCGGTTCCGCCACAGCGATAGGCAACTCGGCCACACTACAATCGGCCGGGGACTAAACTCCAAGGCTGAGGATCTGCCGATCCGGACCCCCGCCCTCACACGGCGGGGGTTTTTTCGATTCTGGACAAGATGCATGACAGGTCTATCTGCCTGTAAATGCTCATACGCCTGTTTCTTATACTGATCGCCATAATGTTCCTGGCATTTGGCCTGTGGTCCATCAGTGATCCGCTCGCCATGACCTCACGCCTCGATGTCGATGTGAGTGGGCCCAATGCCCTGTTCGAAATGCGCGGCATCTTCGGCGGGGTCAGCCTTGGCGCGGCCATGCTGACAGCCGCAGGTGCGATCAACCCGCCACGATTCGAGCGCCCGGCGCTCTTCTTCCTGCTGGTCTATATGGGGGGCTATACCCTTGCGCGATTCGTATCGCTCATTCTGGGGGACGCCCCCACTTCCAGCGGCTGGACATTCGCCAGTTTCGAAGTCGTCAGCTTCATACTTGCCTGCATCGCCCTGAAGGCCCGGTCGAATCATGCGGCATGAAAAAAGCCCCGCTGGATAGCGGGGCTTTCTCCGTTAACAGTAAGTGCAGGTGCCTAGAAGTTCACTTTCAGCTCAGCACCATACATGGCCGGCACACCCGGATAGACCGCGTTTGTCCCGGTCTGCTCCGGTACGCCGAAGGCGACCATGCCGTAATACTCGTCAGTGATGTTCTCACCAAAGACAGAGAATTCCCAGCGTCCGTCTGCCGACTGGATACCAGCCCGCGCGCCGACGAGTACATAGCCGTCATTATCGGTCAGCCCGCGCGATGTCTCTGCCAGAGCCGATTCTGAATTGTAGCGGGCATTCAGGTGCAGGCGCCCATTCAGCGATTCGGAGAGGCCGAACACATATGTACCCTGCGTCGTCACGACATGCTCCGGCACATTGGTCAGCTGCACACCGCCTGCTGCCAGCGCCTGAACACCACCCGTACCATCCGGCACAGTGATTCCATCCTTGCGCTCGGCCTTGGTGTAGGCATAGCCGCCCTGGAGCGTCAGGCCCTCGACCGGAGAGAGCGAGCCATCAAGCTCGAGGCCATAGCTTTCCACATCCGAATTGAATGTGCGGAAATTGGAGCCGCTGAACAGGTTCTCCTGGAAGTCCGACACATCCTGATAGAAAAGCGCACCATTCAGTGTCGCATTGGCATTCGGGAAACTTGCCTTCCAGCCAAGCTCATAGGCGTCGACGGTTTCTGCCTCGAACTTGAGGTCTGATGGCTGAGCCCCATCCCCACCAAAGAGGACACTGTCAAAGCCCTGACGGTCAAGGTTGTAACCGCCCGCCTTGTAGCCTCGTGAATAAGAGGCATAGGTCATGAAGTCCGGTGTGAACTCATAGGCGAGTTTCGCAGTGCCGCTCAGCGTCGTATCATCGAAACTGTCACTGTCGGTCCCGTTGAACTCAGTATTGATAGCCGGATTGCAGACCAGCAGCGCAAGCTGACCCAGCGCCTGGGCCACACCGGGCTGCTGGGCAAAGAAGCTGCATGGCGTGACGGTTCCGTTGAGATCGTACTCGATCTCTTTCTCCTCATAATTCGCACGCAGGCCGAACGTCGCCGTCAGGCGATCGGAAACGGCGTACTCATTATGCGTAAACAGGGCGAATGCATTGGTGGTCTGTTCCCAGTTGTCGCTGTTCTGGCCCTGCCCAGGCTGAAAACCGGGCACGAAGAACGGCACCGACCCGGGTGTTCCGGGCGGAACAGGCTGGCCTGTAGCCGGATCTATATTGCCAAGCAGGGACGGGATTTGCGTCCCCGTCGGATCAAGACTGCCGAAAATCTGCCCACCGGCAGCGCCTGCCGCCACGAGGTCGGTATAGAGATTGGCCTGTGTGCCAACGCGGATCGTATCGGTATAGGTCGTCTTCTGGTTCATGTAGAAGGCACCGACCAGCCAGTCGAGATTGCCATACGTGTCCTGAAGGCGGACTTCCTGCGTGAAGGTCTCAATCACCAATTGTCGTGCCATCTCGATAGGCACGGTCGATGCCGGAAAAGTCGATATCCTGGTCGCGCAGCGCGTCCCAGTCACGATAGGAGGTGATCGAAACAAGATTCGTTCCGTCAAAGACCTCATTGCGGTATTCCGCAGAAATCCCCCATTCCTCGACATCGTCGGAGACATCACGGTTCGGCGAAATCGCTACTTTATACTCATCCGGTGATGCATCCGGTATACCGACAAGCCCGGCCATCGCCGCGCCAGCATTCACGGCAGCACCAAGCGGTCCTGGATTGAAGTTCACACCAACACAGCAGTCTTCATTGGTACGGGCCACATCGCCGATAACCCGCAAGCTGGCCTGATCCTGTTCGAACAGAAGCTGCCCGCGGGCAAGGAAACGGTTGAGATTGTTGAATTCGCGGCCCGAATTGACGTCATCAATGTAGCCGTCACGTGCCCGGCGCAGCACGTCCACACGCGCAGCAACATTATCCGCAATCGGGCCTGTCGCCATGGCCTCGACATCATACATATTGTAATTGCCGGCACCGATCTGGACATAGGCCTCGGGATCGAATTGCGGCTTTGCAGTATTCACCGAAACAACACCGGCAGAGGTGTTGCGGCCAAACAGCGTCCCCTGCGGACCACGCAGCACTTCGAGGCTGGAAAGTTCTGGCATCTCTGACAGGGCGATCCCTGTCTTGGTGCGATAGACACCGTCGATCACGACCCCGACAGCCGGTTCGAAGCCGGGGTTGTTCGATCCGGTCCCAACACCACGAATCGAGATGCTCGTGCCCGAAGCTGCTGATTCCGTCTGGGAAATCTGCACGGTCGGAGCGATCTGCTCGATATCGTTCAGGCGCGCCACGCCTGTATCTTCCAGCAGGGCTGCATCGAAGGCGGTCACTGCAACCGGTACATCCTGCACCGTCGTGCCAGCCCGTCGCGTTGCTTCAACAACAACGCTGTTCAGGCGGCGCTGACTGTCATTTGCGCCTTCTTCCTGCTGTGTCTCATCCTCCTGGGCCTGCGCAGTGGCGACCGGGGCCATTGCCAGGGCCGCAAATCCTACCCCAAGGCACAAGGCGCTCCTGAAAGTCGATTGGGGGTTGAAAGCTCTGGGAGCTAACTTCATCTCACGTCTCCTCAAATGATCATTTTATTATGATTGGCGAGCCTCTTACGGACTCTAGATCGCCACTAGCAAAGCCATGCAATAACGCAACCCAGCCACTTTGTCGCACGGCATTAAATCAGAGTAAGAATTTGAGACAATTCCAAAAAAAGCCCCGCCAAAACAGCGGGGCTTTCTCTTGTTGTGCTGTCGTTGCAACAGTCTGAGCAAGACCGGTTCTTAGTATACTCCTTGCCCGACACCGCCATCGAAAACCATCGATTTCGCTTCGGCTGCCCGCACGCGTTCGACTTCGCGAGTCACTTCCTTCATCACGGTCCGCTGATGCGGGATGCACACCTTTTCGGCCGCCTTGCTCTCGATGACTTTTATACCCGGGCCATACCGGCGCAGCAGCGAACGTTCATTACAGTTGCGCTGAGGTGTTTCCGGCTGGCAGGTCAGCTGACCGCCCGTGCCATATACAAGCGCCTCACCCTTTGCGCAGGACAGGGTTCTGCCGTGATCAAAGCTGGCTTCCCCAGCCTCAATACCGCCAATCGTCACCTGCATGCGCGTTCCTGCCATGCAGCGGAAGAGCTCACCTTCGTAACTTGCAGGGACAGACTGCCCCGATTCGACCTGTGAAGCCGGATGCGGTGCGCCCTTGTCATCGATGCACACAGCCTGAACGGCCTTATGAACCGTACGGTAGCTGACTTCATCGACGCAGTATTCCTCGAGGGTCGGAACCTGTTCTGTCACGGTTTCGGTATAGGTTTCAGCACCGCCCTCGACATTCAGGGCATCAATCGCCGTAGTCGCTACGGCAGAAGCACCACCGAAACCGCCACCGCCGCCACTTGCGAAAGCGACCACATCACTGGATGCCGACGCCCCTGCTGAAACATTGAGGTGGCTTTCGGCCGAAACATTCACGCGTACGCCATGCACATTCACATTGACGCCCGGCACAACGACCTTGTGTCCCCGCCCGACCGTACAGCAAGGCGTCTTCGGTTTCGGATTATAAGTCGGTGGAGGCGGCGGGGGTGGCTTACAGCTATTGCAACCATGCCCCCCACCGGAACCGCCTGCAAATGCGACGCTACCGCCAATAACAAGCAGGGTTGCCAGGCCAGCACCGCCTGCCAGAATGTTTCGTGTTGAAACGCGCATGAAATGTCTCCGTGGCTCTTCGCCTGACAAGATGCATGTTCCGTGCCGTTTCTCGCGCCAATCGGGAAAAATGTCCCATTCACGCAATCGCAACACCCTTAAAACAGCCCGGAGACTGGCCCGGTCTTTGCGACAGGTCGCTTCAACGCGGCATCCATCCGCACAGACACAAACCGCAATAGCCCAGAAGAGGCCCGCATGCTGGACACTACGCTTCACCCCAACAGCCAGACCCTCCTTTCAGCCTGGCAGCGCATGCACGCGCCTTCCAATGACGGGGTGGACGGACCGACGACACAGGATCATCCCGATCTCGTCTCGCGTCTCTTCGTCCTTCAGGATGCCAGCAATGACGACTGGGTGTTCCGAACGGCCGGCGCACAGATCGAAGTGTCGCTCGGTCGGCAGCTGGCCGATTACAACTTCCTCGGCTTCTGGACGGGCCACGATCGTGAAATGCTGTCGCTCCTGCTGAAATCCGCACTCCAGGCCCGCAAACCGGGAATCGTGCGGGCCAGCGCAGAAAACCTTACCGGCGAACGGCTCGACGTCGAGCTGATCCTCGCGCCTCTGGCCAGCCCGCCCCATCTCGATGGAGGCGCACGCGTCCTGGGCCTTTACCAGACCCTTGGCGGCGAGCACCGCCTCAAGGGCCGTCCGGTCTGGCGTCATCGCCTGACCGCCGTATTCCCGCCAGACCTCAGACGCGAAGAACCACGTGTGAAAATTGTCGCCAGCAACGACTAGGGCGCACGCTTAGCCGTCGATGCGCTTCAGGCCTTTCTTGAAGCGTTTCCAGTTGTCGACATAAACCTGCGCAGACCCCTTGATCACCTGAACCTGTTCGGGCGTCAGTTCTTTCACGACCTTGCCCGGCGCGCCCATGACGAGCGAATTATCGGGAATTTCCTTGCCTTCCGGGATCAGGGAATGGGCCCCTATGATACAGTTCTTGCCGATCCTGGCACCATTGAGGATGGTCGAACCGATACCGATCAGCGTCTCGTCAGCAATGGTACAGCCATGAAGCATCACCATGTGACCGACCGTGACGTCCTTGCCGATGGTCAGCGGGACACCATGATCGGTATGCAGGACCGAATTGTCCTGAATGTTGGAGTTCTCGCCAATCTCGATCGGGTCATTATCTCCACGCAGGACGGAATTGAACCAGACGCTTGCATTTTCCTTCAGGATGACCCGTCCGAGGACAGTCGCATTCTCGGCCACCCAGTAGTTTCCGCTGTCGGGCGTTACCGGCCTGACGCCATCGAGATCGTAAAGTGCCATTTGTTCAATCCTCCTGGATTTTTTTCGTTTCGCCGGCGGATTGTCTGGTTAATCCGCCTTTAACCCTGCTATCCTCTAATCGTTGAGAGATTCGGGAGGCAAGTGCCGATGGCCCCAAGACCGTCTCTGCCAGATACACCGCCCGGCCCTGCCGATGGGCCCGGTGCCTCCTTTTCCCCCGCTTTCCGCCGCCGCCGCGCATTATGCCCGGCGGTTTTTTTATGCCCAAAATGGAGAACCTCACATGGGTAAGAAAGCCTCTGCAAAGCGTCAGCGTGCCAATGCCGAACTGGAAGCCATGGGCTTCTTTCCGGAACTGGGAGGGAAATCGCGCAATGAGGCCCGGCTGTATGCCATCCAGGGCGGGTGGCATCCCGACGATGCCGACAAGATAAGAAATCCGAATACGCCACGCGACCAGCGTTACCAGAAAAACATCAAACCGCGATCAGAAAATCAGGCCCGCCTGATGAACGCGCTCGATACGAAGTCGCTCGTCTGCGCCCTTGGCCCGGCGGGAACCGGCAAGACATATCTTGCCATCTGCAAGGCGGTCGAAGCGCTTCAGAAGGGCAAGGTTGCCCGCATCATCCTGTCACGTCCGGCCGTAGAAGCCGGTGAGCAGATCGGCTTTCTGCCGGGCGCTATGGAAGACAAGCTCGCGCCATACCTGCGCCCGCTCTATGACGCCCTGGCTGACAGGCTGTCACCCCAGCAGCTCAAGCACATGATGGGCGAAGGCCTTATCGAGATTGCACCGATTGGCTTCATGCGCGGACGCACACTGAACAATGCTTTCGTGGTCATCGATGAAGCCCAGAACTGCACCTACACCCAACTCAAGATGCTGCTCACCCGGCTTGGCTGGCACTCGACAATGGCCGTCACGGGCGACCCGGCCCAGACCGACCTCCTGCCCGAGCTTTCAGGCCTTGGCCAGGCAGCAACGAAACTGGAGAACCTTCCCGATGCCGAAGTCGTTTACCTCGAAGGCAAGGACATCGTGCGCCACCCGCTCGTGGCCCAGATGCTGGATGTCCTGTAGCAGAGACACACTGATATAACCGGACCGGGCGGCCAGAACGGCCGCCCGTTTTCTATTCGGACGCTGGGCTGACCTCTTCATACAGCCATGCGCCAGCCTGACTAACACTCTGGCGTTCAAGATCGACCTTCGAGTTTGCGGCCCGCATAAGCTCGGTGCTGATCGCCCCCTGCAGAGGTTCCAGAGCATTGAGAAGCGCCGCACTCTCCTGAGCCTCGGGCGAGAGAAGAATGAAAGCATCATAGGGCGGCAATACTGACAATGTGTCTTCCAGAAGCACCAGGTCGAACGCGTCGATGCGGCCATCCGTTGTATAGGCTGTGACAAGATCGACTTCGCCATTCTTCACCGCATCGTACATGAAGGCGGAATCCATGCTGCGGGGGTCAAGCGATTGAAGGCCATACGCATCGCGTGTCCGCGTCCATTCAGACCGGCCGAAGAACTCCGGATCGCTGGCAATCGCCAGGTCCTTGCCCGACAGGTCTGCTATGGTTTCCAGCTGATTGCCTGCCGCCGTCTGCGGGCTGGTCGCAAAAGCATAAGCATTCTCGAAACCGAGCTTGCCGAACGCCATGACACCGCGCTCATTCAGCAGCCATGCACTCACCCGGGCATACATCGCAGAGCGCTGGGCCGGGTCATCGCGCTTCATCAAGGCCGCCCAGATCGTGCCGGTATAATCGACATAGACATCGACCTCCCCGCTCGCGAGTGCATCGAAGGCGACCGTGGTGCCCAGGCCATCGCGGATTTCAACCCTTGCGCCTTTCGCTTCGAGGGTACGTTTCAGGAGATCCGCAAGGATATATTGCTCCGTGAACCCCTTCGCACCGATAGTAATTGTCTGGCCTTCGAGAGAAACAGTTGCCGCAGGACGCTCCGGATTTCCGGCAGCCCTCCTGCTTGTACCTCCCTCCACGAACAGGCTGAGCGCCGGTGCAATCACAAGCGCAAGCCCGATACCACCTGCCAGGGCATGACGGCGTGAGCGCTTCAGGGCTGCCTTCTCGAACTGCCCGATCACCTGATCCAGAGCCAGCGCCAGCGCGGCCGAAATGAGACAGCCGAAAAGCACCGCATCCCAGTTGCGCGTCTGAAGGCCCTGGAAAATATAGTTGCCGAGGCTTCTTGCTCCGACAGGCGTAGACAGGGTCGCCGTTCCGACAACCCAGGCGGAAGCGGTTCTCAACCCCGCCACGATGACAGGTGCCGCCAGTGGCAGGTCAATCTCGCGCAGACGCTGGTTCGCCGTCATCCCAACCGCCAGCGCAGCTTCGCGGACATCCTGGTCTACGCCCTGAAGCCCCACGATCGTATTTCTGAGTATGGGCAGAATGGAATAGAGCGAGAGCGCTGTGAATGCCGGCCAGAAGCCGATCATCCCGCCCATGAGTGGAACCATCAGGGCCAGCAGGGCCAGTCCCGGAATGGTCTGCACGACACTCGCCGCGGCCAGGGCCGGGCCTGCAAACACCTGACGGCGCGCAACAAGTGTGCCCAATGGCACGGAAATTATGAGTCCCATCAGGAGCGCGCCAAGCGCAAGCCTCAGATGCCCGGCATAATGGCCCGGAAAGACGGCCCATTCCTCTGCGAACAGACCGCTCACGAACCGCCCTCCCCGAAAGCCCTTCCGACAGTCGCCGCCATCAGGCGCGGTGCAGCCAGCAAATCTTCAACCACTTTGTTTGCAGGCGAGGCAATCAGGTCCCGGGCCGTGCCAGTCTGGACGATCCGTCCACCATCCATCACGGCGATCCGGTCAGCCAGGCGCAAAGCCTCCCCGAAATCATGCGTCACGAGTACGGAGGCAAAACCAAGCTCACGCCTGAGCCTGGCAATATCTGCGATCAGGCCATCCTTTGTCAGTGGGTCGAGCGCGGCAAAAGGCTCATCCATCAGCACGATATCCGGTTCTCCGGCGAGCGCGCGGGCCAGCCCGATACGTTGGCGCTGGCCACCAGACAGCTCTGCCGGATAGCGGTGAGCATAGTCACGTGCCGGCAGTCCGACCATGTCGAGAAGCTCGTGCAGCTTGGCCTGCTGGCGTGCCCTGTCCCAGCCAAGAAGGCCTGGCGTCACAAGCACATTCTCCGCAACGGTTTTGTGCGGAAAAAGCCCGGCATTCTGGATGACGAATCCGATACGGCGTCGCCATTCATGCCCGGCCATGCCGGAAGCAACCGCCCCGTCGAGTTCCACGACGCCATTATCCGGCTCGATCAGCCGGTTCAGCATCTTCAGTGTCGTGGTCTTGCCGCAGCCGGAGTGGCCGATCAGGGCGAGGGTTTCACCTGCCTTGAGCTCAAAGCTCACCTGATCGACAGCTACCGTGTCCGCAAAGGTCTTGGTGAGCCGGTCAGCACGCAGAAGCATGGCGGCTCCCCTTCAGGCTCAGCCTGTAATGTCTTCAGACAGTACCGTCATCTGGAACTGGTAGGCGACTTCGCCTTCATCCACATCCTTGTAGATCACGGCGATAAACTCTGCCCCGAGATAGACCTCGACTGAGTCATCAGTCTGTGTACGCGTCACAAGCCGGATGCCCGGATTGAGTTTTTCCTTGAGGTAGGACTCCAGACGAAGTGTCTCTTCCTTTTCCATTCCTGTCTCCTGTCTCTTTCCGGCTCAAGGCCTTACGCCATAAGACGGCGAGCTTAAATGCCGGGCGGGCTTTTTTGTCAGCTTCACCCATATACAAACACAGTATCAGGCTGCCGTTTTCGGGCTTGCCTCTTCCGGAGGATTAACCAGGCGCCACAACCCGGCACAGAACCAGAAGACAAACTCCACAACCGCACGGGCAATCAACGTCATAACGATCCCGAATATCGTATTCTCGTTGACCAGTGTCCGGAAGAGGAACTTCCCCCGGTCATCCATGTCCGGATCGCGGATCTGTCCTTCGATCCAGTTGGTGAAATCCGACAGACGGTTCAGTTGCTCGGGGAAATACGCGAAACCGAGCATAAGAAGGAAAATCACCGTGAAGAAGGTGATGAAGATTTTCGACGTGACGAGCGAAAACCCTCCGAGCAGTTTCAGCATGGCACGTATCCTTGTCAGCCCGGCGTGAGCTTAAGCCCACGCAGCGACAAATACCAAGCCGTGTTATTTTCCGTCGGGTATGGTCTGGTCCATGTCGCGGGCAGGCTGGCTGCCTTCCCCGCCAACCGCCTTGGCTGGAACACCTGCAACGGTCGTACGCGCCGGCACATCCTTGAGCACGACACTGCCGGCGGCGATCTTCACCTCGTCGCCAATCGTTATATTGCCAAGCACCTTGGCCCCGACAGAAACGAGAACGCCCTTGCCGATCTTGGGGTGACGGTCTCCGACTTCCTTGCCTGTCCCGCCGAGGGTCACGCCCTGCAGTATCGAGCAGCCATCGCCGACAACAGCGGTTTCACCGATCGTGATGCTTGAGGCATGGTCGAGCATCACGCTCTTGCCCATTTTAACCGCCGGATGAATGTCTACGCTAAACAGCTCATTCGCACGGGACTGGAAATGGAAAGCCAGCGTTTCGCGGCCTTCACGCCAGAGCCTGTGAGCTATCCGGTGGGTCTGGAGGGCCAGAAACCCCTTGAAGAAGAGGAAGGGCTGGAGCATCCCGCGGCAGGCTGGGTCGCGTTCCAGGACAGCTTGCATGTCGAGTTCGGCAGCCTCCACCAGCGCGTGCTCATGTTCATAAACTGTCGCGATAATGTGTCGGATCTGCTGGGCGCCCATTTCCGCACCCGCGAGTTTCTCAGCCAGGTGGAAAGCAAGTGCCTGGCAGATCGTATCGTGCGAAAGAATGGCTGCATCGAGATAACTTGCCAGTGCCGGCTCATCAGCAGCAGCTGCCTTGGCTTCGAATCTCAATCGCTTCCAGGGCGGCGGCGGAGCGCCAATATCGGGATTGTCAGCCATGGTTACCGCCTCCGTGTCCGGAGAGTTGAAGTGGCAAGTTCTCATGGCCGGTTCAAGGCCTGAATGCGATTATCAGCTTTCGCCCTTGTGAACATAACGGATGGCAAAGCCGTTTTGCAGCGTACGTACGACCTCGCCGCGCAGGTTGCCGACCGTTATGATTTCGCCGACTGGCGGAGCAGGACCATCAGCTTCGAAGGCTGCCCCGGACAAGGATATATCGATCGTCCGGCATTGCAGGACACGGCCGTCGGCCCGTGTAACCAGCGCGGGTCCACCGGCAGCATGGCGTGGCGACTCACGCTCGTCATCAAGGCCGAGTTCCTTGTAGTTCGCCAGCCACGTCAGACGGTCGGCAATCTTGTCACGCTTGCGCGGCGTGACATTGAATTTCACCGCAAAGCCATTCGCCGTCTGGCGTACGACTTTCGCTTCCAGCCGGCCCAGATCATCAAGATAACAGATCACCGGCGTATCGACTTCTGGCTGGTCATGCGCGATCAGTTCGGCACCGCCACAGGAAATATTGCGGGTGAGAAGCCCGTGGTCTTCCGCACCTTCGCTCAGGAAGCGCCCACTCAATTCCAGGTTCACACGCACATTCGCCCGGCGATCCTTGTGTAGATCAAAGCGTGCCAGCGGTTGCATTCGAGGCCGGGGCTTGGCTTGCAAGGTCGCGCTCCATTGCATGAGGCCTCATCAGGGCCGGGACGCATGAAATTATAAAGCTATCCACGTGTCGTTCATAAATGGTTGAAGGATTCTGTAAAACTGACACTATCGTCATGTTTTGAAACAAGACCATAAACCGGGAAGTGAAGCGTCCAGCCATGAGTACAAAAGAAAGCTATGATTACATTATCGTCGGGGCCGGCAGTGCAGGATGCGTTCTTGCCAACAGGCTGAGCGCAAATCCGGATATTTCGGTCTGCCTGATCGAGGCCGGCGGCAAGGACAAGAGCCTGATGGTACGTATGCCGGCCGGTGTCGGCAGCCTGATCAAGGAAGCCAACCCGCACAATTGGGGCTTCTATACGAGCCCTCAGGAACACATGAACGGACGCAAGCTCTGGTGGCCACGTGGCAAGGGCTGGGGCGGTTCTTCCTCGATCAACGGCATGATCTATATTCGCGGCCACGCACGCGACTATGACCAGTGGCGTCAGTCCGGCCTTACCGGCTGGGGGTATAGCGATGTCCTGCCTTATTTCCGCCGGTCGGAAGGCTATCGCGGAGAGACGTCAGTCCACCACGGGACCGAAGGCCCGCTGGCAGTCGAGGAAAGCCCGCTCGACTCAGTCTCCTACAATGCCTTCATCAAGGCCGGGGAGCAGGCCGGCCACCCCGTCACGAGAGACTTCAATGGCGCCCAGCAGGAAGGCATGGGCCCGTATCAGCGCACAATCAATGATGGCGAACGCTGGAGCACGTCATTTGCCTTTCTGCGCCCCGTCATGAATGAGCGTACAAATCTGACCGTTCGCTCAACAGCGCTGGTCAACCGTATCCTGACCCGGAATGGCCGCGCCCATGGCGTGGAAGTGGCCGACAGCAAGGGCGGCGAAGCCCAGACGATTGAAGCACGCCACGAAGTCATCCTGTGCGCCGGTGCCGTCCAGTCTCCGCAGATCCTCAAGCTTTCCGGGATCGGCCCGGCTGAGGAACTCAGACAGCACGATATTCCTGTCGTCGCCGATGTCCCTGATATCGGGGCAAACCTGCAAGACCATCTTGATGTTACGGTCATCAACAAGATGACACAGAAGCTCTCTGCCTATTCCCAGCAGGCCGGGTTGAAGAAGATCGGCGTTGGCCTGAACTACCTCTTGCGCAAGAAAGGGCCGGGGCGGGACAATTTCCTCCAGGCGGGCGCTTTCCTGAAATCACGCGAAGGTCTCGACCGCCCGGACCTCCAGCTCCACTATGTCAATGCCATCATGATCGAGCATGGCCGCCAGCAAGTAAATGCCGACGGCTTCACGATCCATGCCTGCCAGCTACGGCCTGAAAGCCGGGGCACCGTGACGCTTGCCAGCAGTGATCCGTTCGATCACCCCATCATCGACCCGAACTATCTCGCGACCGAAGAAGATCGCCGGGCCATGCGTGAAGGCGTGAAGATGTGCCGTGACATTGCCAGCCAGGAAGCTTTTGGCGCGTTGCGCGGCGAGGAGCTTCTTCCAGGCACCGATGTCCGCAGCGATGAACAGATTGATGCTTTCATCCGGGAAACCGGCGAGACGATCTATCACCCTGTCGGCACGGTCCGCATGGGAATAGATGAGCGCGCCCCGCTGGATGGTGATCTAAAATTGCGCGGCATAGAGGGCCTGCGCGTCGTCGACGCGTCTGTCATGCCGACCCTGATTGGCGGCAACACGAATGCCCCGACCATCATGATCGCAGAAAAAGCGGCCGACCTCATCCTGGGTAACCCGGCACCTGCCCCGGCAGAGATTGAAGAAGTCGCCTAGGCGTCTGGCTTTATCTCGGCGTCCCAAATGCGCTGGATATGCGCGTCGGCGTCCGGGCCAAGATTGAGCCAGGCCAGCCGGCCCGTGGTCGCGTTGGCGATCATGACCTGCTCGTCTGGCCCGATCGCGGCCTGTAGACAGTCACGGATCTGTCCCTGTCCGTACGCAGAACGCAAGGCCCAGACGCGTGGCATGACATCGGCGAACTTGCCCAGACTGTTAAGCACTTCGACAAGCTGTATCGGCAGTGTTTCATCGAGCTGCGCAACAATCAGGTAATTGGCCGGGTCGCCCGCTGCATCGGAAGCTTTGGCACCGGTCTCCTCGAACAGGAAAGACAGGGCTTTGTGTGTAGAGGCGGGACGGAATACATCCGGCTTTTCCGTTTCCACCAGCGTGTTCGGTCCGATGCGTCTTTCACGACGGAAGGTTTGCATCTGCCCCAGCGTGTAAGGCCCATAGACCCTGTCATTCACCTTTACCCGCCACCTCGGCGGATCAATGTCTCCAAGGTGAAGCGCCTCCTCATGTGACATGACCCGGCTTTCCATATTGAATCAGGTTTTCAACTGGCAAGCCTGCCGCGAATGGGTAAAATTTCAATCAAATTTACGCGCCTGTCTTTCCAACCTGTAAAAGTGCGCTGCCTAGTTTCCGGACAGTTTTCAGACCGGCAAATGGGGGCTTCCATGTCGCATGCTTCCCGATCATGGCCCGGCACGACAGGCCATACTATCAAGACACTTGCAGAACGCCTGCAGCGCTCACGCAATGGCAGTACGGCAATGATCTTTGCCCTGCTCGCGGTGCCTGTCGTCGGGATAGTCGGCTTTTCCGTCGACATGACTCGCAGCTCAAATGCAAAGGCCGATTTGAGGGCGGCTCTAGATGCCAGTCTCCTCTCTGCCGCTCACGAGAAAAAAGACGGCTTCCAACAGGTCGCTGAAACATATTTCACATCGAATGCAGCAGATATGTCGTCGCACTCGCCCAAGGCGCAGTTCCGCGTCGAGGAGACGGAGAAGGGTCTCGTCTATCATGGTACGGCCACTGCAGAGGTCAGCTCGACCTTTTCCTCCCTTCTGGGCGTCGGCAGCTTTCCGCTGCGCATGAAAGCCTCTGTGACAATACCCAAGAAGACAGGCGATAATTGTATCTGGGTGATGGACGAGAGCGCCAATCACGCCCTCACCTTCAACGCGCAGGCAACCGTTTCCGCGCCTGGCTGCTCCATCCAGGTTCAGTCACGCAACAAGCATGCAGCCAGCTTCAGCTCCAATATCGACATCGATTTCGCATCGATCTGCGTCGCTGGTGAAGGCGTAACGAATAACTATGGTCCGATTGAAGGCTTGGAAACCTCGTGCCAGACCGAACCCGATCCCTTCGCCGCGACAATGCCCGCCATATCGCCCGGCAGCTGCGACTACACCAGCAAGAACTACAATGGCGGCAACGTCACCCTGCATCCGGGCACATATTGCGGCCACATGAACTTCAATAATGGAACGAATGTGACATTCGAACCCGGCCTCTACGTGCTGAATGGCGCGAAGTGGAACGTGAATGGTGGCCAGTGGGATGGCGAAGGCATCAGTTTCTATTTCCACACCCGCAAGTCGGGTATTCAGTTCAACAGTGCTGTCACCTCTGGGCTCACACCACCGGCAAATGGGCCGTATGAAGGCCTCATGATGTTCGAGGCGCCGGGCCTGAAGAAATCCAACTTCATTTTCAACGACTCCAAGGACTTCCAGATCGAGGGGCTTGTCTACCTGCCGAGCCGTGACGCCATCTATAACTCGAACTCCATCTGGCGTGCCCGCGAGATGACCATGGTGTTCAACACGCTGAAACTGAACCAGACCAATTGGGAGCTGACGCCCGGCGTCACCATGGAAGGCCCCGACTATGAAGATGTTGGCGAGCTCAGGGTCTCAAGCTAGCCTGACCAGGTCACTCGGCTGGCTGGGAATATGGATGCTGCCAGCCGCGGCCTGTCGTGCCGCGCCAGAACCGCTGCACCGGTTTCATTGTCATGATCCGGTATACGGATGGCGCGAAATAAAGCGCCAGCAGGGCTGATCCCGCAACGCCGCCCGCAATCGCCGTGGCCAGCGGCAGCCAGAAGACATCCCCTGTCAGGATGATCGGCACGAACCCGCCCATCGTCGTCAGCGTCGTCGCCACGATATGACGGGTAGCGGCAACCACGACCTCGCGCTGGGCAATGATATCATCACGCCGGGCCGCCTCGTTCCCCTGCAAAAGGGACAACACCACGATCGACCCGTTGATCGAGATGCCGAGCAGGCCGAGCGATCCGACGATCGCATTAAACCCTAGCGGCAGGTTGAACATCCAGACCCCGCCAAAAGCGAGACCGACCGACATGCCCCCTGTCAGCAGGATAACCAGGGCCATACGGAAAGAGTTGAAGACCAGTGCGACGGCCCCCGCCATGACGAGGATCAGCGGAATGGCCAGCGAAGCCAGGTTGGTCAACGCTTCGGACCGGTTCTGCGCCTCCCCGCCAATGATGACATCATAGCCCGGTGGCGGTTCGAAACCGGCTTCTTCCAGGGCGGTCTCGAACTTCGCCATGACGGGCGATGGCAGGGAATAGGGTTCGGTAAAGCCATAGATCTGGTTCACACGTCGCCCGTTGAGCCGCGTGATCACGGCGGTCTGCGGATCAAGCGTAATCTCGCCGAGGGAGGCTATCGGCGCACCTGTGCCTGTTGGCGAATTGCCGATTGTCTTGGCGCGCAGGTCTGCCAGCCCGGCGCGGCGCTCTTCCGGCGCTATCACACGGACCGGCACTTCCTCTATGCCCTCGAGTATGGAGCCAGCCGGCACCCCTTCCAGTTCCGCGCGAAGATCATTGGCAAGCTGGACCAGCCGTTCGCCGGACATGGCCGTGGCCGCCTCGTCCGCGCGGATCGTAATGACCGGCGCGCCAAGCTGGAGGTTGCCTTGCGTATAGGTGATACCAGGCACGCTGGAGAGGATTTGCCGGGTTTCATTTCCCAGCCGGTTCAACGTCTCCAGGTTGTTGCCACGAATGAAGAACTCGATCGGCGCATCGACAGGCGGCCCCTGCTCGAAAGGCAGTGCCAGGAATTGCGCCTGCGGAAACTCCTGACGCATCCGGTCCTGGACATCCCGCACCATGGCACGCGTCGCATCGTTATTCGTCAGCTGCACCCAGCCGGCCGCGAAACCAGGCACGCCCTGCGTATTGTTGAAAGAATTATAATAGACACGCGGGGCGGGTTCACCGAGCGTGAAATTCACCATTTCCACGTCCGGATAGGCGCTGAGCAGTTCGGTGGCCCGATCGCTCGCCCGGCGGGCTTCATGAATGGTCGCTGTCGGCGGCAGCGTAATCTCGACCTGGAACTGATCCCGTTCGGTTTGGGGGAAGAACTGCAGCGGCAGGCTCCCACCGAGCATGAACCCCGCAATTGTCGGTACAAAACCAATAAGCAGGCCCAGGACCGGGAAGCGGAGCACTGCCCCCACAGTCCAGCGATACCCGTCTGTCACAGCATCAAGCGATACCCCGTCACGCAACCAGTTCTTCTTCTCACCCGGCTGGCGCTTGCGGTCGAGACGCCCGGCCATGAACGGCGTAATCGTCATGGCAAGCAGGAATGACGTGCACACCGAGAAGATCACCGATGTCCCGATCATGCCGATGAACTCTCCGGCTGAACCCGGCATGAAGGCGATGGGCGCAAAAGCAAGTGCCGTTGTCAGGGTGGAAGCAAAGAGCGGCCCGAAAAGCTTGCCGACCGAGATATCGATCGCCTCGACGATCGTATGCCCCCGCGCACGTTCCTGATCGAACTCGTCGAAGACAACAATCGAATTGTCGATCAGGAGACCCAGCGAAATGACGAGCCCCGTTACCGACATCTGGTGCAAAGGATAGCCGAACAGATTGAAAAGGATCAGCACCAGCGCGACGGTCAGTGGCAAGGCTGAACCGACCACCAGTGCCGCCCGCCAGCCCATGACGACAAACAGTACGAGAAACACGATTAGCGCCGAAAAACCGAGATTCTTAGCCAGTCCGTTCAGCCGGGACTCGGTGTAGACGCTCTGGTCAAACAGGATGCGGACGTCGATTTCATCAGGCGAACCGGCCTCGAATTCGCCCACAAGCTGGCGTGCCGTCTCGGCCCATTTATCCACCCGCTGGTTCGGCTGGATGAAGGCTGCAACCGCGACGGAGCGTTTGTTGTCGGTGAAATTCATCACCGAAGCCGGCTCTTCTATACCCTTGCGCACATCAGCAACGTCGCCGACCCGCAGGGCCGACCCGTCATCGCGCTGGAGAAGCGGGACAGACCTTATCCGCGCAATGCCGTCGAACGCCCCGCCAATCTCAAGGCCGACATTCGACTGGTTGCCCCTGACCTGCCCGGCCGGTGTCTTGGCGTCTGCCGCAGCGATGAGGCGCGCTGCTTCCTCCATGGACAGACCGGCAGCTGCCAAAGCCTGCGGATCAATGACCACCCGCACCTCTTCTTCAGGAATGCCGAAGGTTTCCGTCTCCTCGGTCCCGGCAAGGTTCTGGAAGCGATCAGAGAGGTTCTGCGCATAGCGCGACATGACGGAAATTTCGGGCTCGCCCTCGCCTTCCCAGACGAGTCCGACAAGCATGGTCGACGCGCCCACATACATGCGCTGCACATCTGGCGTACTGGTGCCGGGAGGAAGCTCCGCACGCGCATTCTCGACCTGGGCCCGGATCAGTGTCCAGGCATTGTCCACTTCGGTAGCTGACAGGCCCTCGTCGATCTCGATCGAAAGCTGGGAGACATTGGCACGCGAGACCGACTGGACTTCATTGACTTCCGGCAGCTCGAGCAAGGCCGACTCGACAGGGTCTGTGACCGTGGCCTCGATACGCTCGGCATCCGCGCCCGGCAGCGTCGTGAACACAAAGCCGAACCGTTCGACCAGTGTCGGGTCTTCCTGGCGCCCCAGCGTCAGGATGGAGGCAAGCCCCCCCGCAATGGCGACGAGGATAAAGAGAACACTGAGACGGGGCAGGCGATAGAAGAGCGTGCGCATCGCGACCTAGCCCCCGTTTGCTGTTTCGGCCGTTTCACCAAACCGGGGCGAGACGCTCTGGCCTGGCGTAATCCGCTGGAGACCGTCGATAATGATACGGTCCCCCTCCGAAACAGCACCACGCACATAAGCCCTGTCGCCTTCGTTCTGCACGATCTCGACAAGGCCAGGGCGCACCCGCCAGCCATTATCCTCCCGTTTGGCAATGTAGAGGGACCAGAGCCCACGCTGGCCTTCAGACAGCGCACTAACGGGCACCCAAAGTCCCGGCTCCTGTACCTGGCGGGACATCTGGAGGCGGACCACCGCGCCCACAGAGACGTTCTCAGGCTCAATGATGTCGAACGTACTCGTAACCGTCCTCTGGCCCGCCTCGATCACGCCGGTCACGTTGCGTAACCGCGCGCCGACATCGGCCTGTTCACTTCGCAATGTATAAATCCTGCCCGCTTCAAGCTCGCTCGCAACCGCAGACGGCAGGCCGATACGGGCCTCAAGGGCACCGGTCTCAACCAGCTTGAACACAGGCGCACTGGGTGACGCAATCGCACCTTCGTCATACATCCGTTCGGTGATCACGCCGGCATAAGGTGCGGTGATGCGAGCCAGGTCGATCTGGACACGCAGGGACTCCGCCTGGGCTTTTGCGGCATCTATCCGGGCCTGCGCGGTTGAGGCTTGTGCAGCCGCCTCATCCACACGCTGCTGGGCGACATGGCCTTTTTCAAGCAGGGTCTGCTGGCGCTCGACGGTCGACATGGCCAGCTTGTGACTGGCCTGCGCTTCGGCCACTTGCGCCTCGGCAGAAGCGAGCTGTGAGCGAAGCGCACGTGTGTCCAGAACGGCGAGCGTCTGGCCCGCGCGCACCCTGTCGCCAACATCGGCCGTGACGTCGGCTATCCGCCCGCCACCGGAAAAGCCGAGATCACTGCTGCGTCTGGCCCGCACCAGGCCAGAGAACTTCTCTTCAAGATCAAGGGCTGACTTCAATTCGGCCTGCATCACATCGACACTGAGCGGCGCTGGCGCCTCTTCGACGACAAGCGGGCCTTCCGCAGAGCGCTGGGAAAGCACGAACGCCGCAAGAAACGCGACCGAAACGGCTATCACGCCCAGGAAGAGAAGGCCTTTCAGGAGACCTGGCCGCGTTTCACGACTGGCGCTGGGCTGATGGTCTGACATGGTCAACTTCCCCTCTTGCGCTCTAACGCGCCCCTTCCGTTCCGGCTTCGAGGCTCCGGACGACAAGATCGGCATGAAAATCAATGAACTGGTCCTGGCTCATCTCACTTGGCATGGTGGCCATGGACGGAAAATCATTGAAGTGAGCGATCATCATCGCGAGGCCATGCATCGAAGCCCAGATCGATTTCGCCGTTTCCAGAAGCGGCAGATCGGCCCGGAAGTGGCCTGACTCCAGCCCTTCCTCGACAAGGTCGGTCAGGATACCGAAAGCCCTGGCCCGGTTGCTCTCGCTGAAGCCGGCCAGATCTCCTGACATTGGCATCTCCGGTGCAACGCCAGCAAAGGCCGCCACATAATGATGGGGCTTCTCAAGCGCGGTGCGAATATAGCCGGCCGTGCATTTGCGGGCCCGTTTCGCGAAAGGTTCGCTGCGATCCACGATCGTGTTCACACTTTCCAGGATCCGGCCGAAAAAGGCTTCCTTGAGCTCGTTGAGCAACTCCTCCTTGGAACCGAAATACTTGTAGATAGCAGCCGGAGAATAATCGATTTCATCGGCAATCCGGCGAATGGAAAGACCGTCAGCCCCTTCCAGGGCGAAGACGCGCTCGGCGGCTTCGAGTATGGCCCCACGCACGCGCAGGCGGCGGCGTTCGGCAGGGCTTTGATCGGTATCTTGCATGATGGCTGCCTGTTTCCGGACCTGACAGATATGTAACGCGAAAAGCGTCAAAAGAAAAGGGTGTTCATTTTGTGAACAGCGTTTACTCGCATAATTTATTCATGACAAAAATATATGAGAATTATTCTCATTAAGCCGTGGATTGAGGCTACCAATCGGTCTCTTTCAGGCCTATCTAGCCGTCATGACAGATACATTTCCGACCGCACCGTCCGTTGGCACCTCAATGCCCGCCCAGCACCCCTCACAGGAGGCTCGCGACTTCCTGGCCCTGCGCCGGTCGGCCAACAAAGCCTTCATCTCGACGCCCGGCCCGACGCCACAGCAACTGGATGAACTCCTCGCAGCCACGACACGCGTGCCCGATCACAGACGCCTTGAGCCATGGCGCTTCATTGTTTTCGAGGGTGAAGCCCGCGAGAAATTCGGAGATGCCGCCGCGCGCGTACAGGAAGAAGAAGCGCCCCAGGCTGGCTTCAAGGCCCTGGAAGAAACCCGTGGCCTCCTCATGCGTGCCCCCACGGTCGTGGCGGTCATCTCAAGTCCGAAGGATGACAACAAGACGCCCATCTGGGAGCAGGAACTTTCGGCCGGAGCGCTGTGCTACAACCTGCTGCTCACCGCCAATGCCGCAGGCTGGGCCGGATGCTGGCTGACGGAGTGGATCAGCTTTTCCAGTGGAATCAACAAAGTACTCGGTCTTGAGCGTGGCGAACGTATCGCTGGCTTCATCTATCTCGGCACCGCTACCATGGACCCGCAAGAGCGCGCGCGCCCGGAAGCCACACCTGTACAGCGCTGGACAGCGACGGACTGAACCCCTACTTGCCTGTGCCTGTAACCGCCATCCGGGACCGGTCATGCTAGGCTTCCTCAGACAGAATGCCCGCTGGATCGGCGGCGGGTTTCTGCTCACTTTCTTCTCATCTTTCGGGCAAACCTTCTTCATTGGGCTGTCCGGCGAAGAGCTGCGCGCGAAGTTCTCGCTCAGCGATGGCGAGTTCGGCCTGACCTACATGGTCGCCACGCTTGCAAGCGCCATGACCCTGCCCTGGCTCGGCCGGACACTGGATTATATGCCCGGTCGCAAGGTCGCGTGGTTCGTGATCCCGAGCCTCTCGGCAGCCTGCCTGCTTATCGCGTATGCCCCGAATGTGGCTGTCATGGTGGTCGCCCTCTATCTTCTGCGCCTGTTCGGACAGGGCATGATGAGCCACACAGCCCTGACCGAGACCGGACGCTGGTTTGCCGCCGGACGTGGACGGGCGACATCGCTTGTCGTGCCGGGCCACCAGTTTGGTGAAGCGCTACTGCCCATAAGCTTCGCCCTCATCGCAACGGCGGCCGGCTGGCAGATGGCCTGGATTGTCGCGATTGCCGCGCTGATGATCTTCGCCCTGCCCGCAATACACCTGCTCTGGCGTGTGGAGCGCATAGCTGGTGAAAACGTCGAAGATGACGGCCCGGCAGAACGCACCGCGCGGGACTGGACGCGGCCCGAAGTCTTGCGGGACCCGCTCTTCTATGCCGTGCTTGCCTGCGTCCTCGCACCGCCCTTCATCGGCACGACCATCTTCTTCCATCAGGATTATCTGGTCGAGCTGCGCGGATATACGCCGCTCGCTTTCGCCGCCGCCTTCCCGATCAAGGCTGTTACGACCGTCATTTTCTCGCTTGTCTGCGGACAGCTCATAGACCGGTTCGGCGCAACACGCCTGCTGCCCTGGTTTCTCTTGCCGCTTGCTGTTGCCAGCGCGACGGCAGCCTATCTGACACCCGACTGGGGCGTTTATGTCTTCATGTTTCTGGTCGGCATAAGCTACGGCTTCACCGCGACACTGGTTGGCGCGCTATGGCCGGAACTCTATGGGGTGAAGCATCTGGGTGCTATACGGGCGGTCATCGTTGCCGCCATGGTCTTCTCCACCGCACTCGGCCCAGGCCTGACAGGCGCACTGATCGACCTTGGCGTCAGCCTGCCAGTACAGCTCGTCTGGATGAGTGGCTGGTGTATCGCGGCCTGTATCATCCTCGCCTTCATCTCGCCAAGGCTACTTGCCCGGCAGTGAACTGTCGCTGACAGCATTGTGTCAGCAGTGAGCCTGGGAAGGCACTAGGACACGCCGAACAGGGCTTCGCTTTCCTGCAGGAAGGCATCGCCGCCGCGCGTGATACCTGAGACACGCCCCGGCGCTTCAGCCAGCGATGTCTCGGCGAAATAGCCCGCCAGCGCTGTCATACGGCCGCGCATGACACCTCCGCTCTTGCGCGCCGCCAGAACACCGCGGGTCAGGAAATGCCCGCCAATGACATCCCCGGCAAGATCGAGATAGGCCGTAGCCCCCGAAAGCCCCTTTTCCCGGTCTTCCTTCATCGCTGCGACCATCCAGACGGTCGCCTCATCCAGCGCATCGGCGGCGGCGGCCACCCGGTCGGCGATCTGCACCAGCTGTGGGTCGTTCGTCTCGCGGGCCTCGCGGGCCGTCTGGCGAACTTCCGCGATCATGTCCGCCATCGCCTTGCCGTCCGCAAGAGCGAGCTTGCGGCCGACAAGGTCGATGGCCTGAATTCCGTTCGTGCCCTCATAGATCGGCGCGATGCGGGCATCTCGATAGAGCTGGGCAGCCAGCGTCTCGTTCATGAAGCCCATACCGCCGTGAATCTGGACGCCCTGGCTGGCCACCTCGACCCCCATATCCGTCGACCAGGCCTTGGCAATCGGCGTCAGAAGATCTTCACGCAGGCGCGCGGCTTCCCGGCTTTCCTCATTCTCAGCTGTTTCCGATGCATCTGCGGCCACACCGCATGCAAAACAGATCGCCCGCGCTGCCATGACGTTCGCGCGCATCGTGGTCAGCGTGCGGCGTACATCGGCATGGTGCAGAATAGGCGCAGGCCCATCGACACCTTCAGCGCGGCCCTGCTTGCGTTCCTGCGCATATTCATACGCCGTCTGGTACGCCGCTTCGCCGACGCCCACGCCCTCATGACCAACGTTCAGGCGCGCGGAGTTCATCATGGTGAACATGCAGGCAAGCCCCCGGTTTTCCTCACCGACGAGCCAGCCTTGCGAGCCATCATACTCCATGACGCAGGTAGGTGAGGCATGAATGCCGATCTTCTTTTCCAGGCCGATGCAGCTGACGCCGTTGCGCTCCCCCAGAGAGCCGTCATCGTTCACCAGCACTTTCGGAACGACGAAAAGCGAAATCCCCTTCGAGCCTTCAGGTGCGTTCGGCAGACGGGCGAGCACAAGGTGGATAATGTTCTCCGCCATGTCATGGTCGCCCCACGTGATGTAGATTTTTTGGCCTGTGACCGAATAGCTGCCATCACCATTCGGCACCGCCTTGGTTTTCAGCGCGCCGACATCAGATCCGGCCTGCGGTTCGGTCAGGTTCATCGTGCCGGTCCATTCACCGGAGACGAGCTTGGGGAGGTATTTCTTCCGGTCGGCTTCGCTGCCATGTTCGACCAGTGCCTCAATCGCCGCGAGGCTCAGCATCGGACAGAGGCCAAAGCTCATGTTCGCGCCGTGGAAAAGTTCCAACACCGCATTGGCAAGCGTCTTGGGAAGGCCCTGCCCACCCCACTCGGCTGGCGCGGCAAGCCCCATCCATCCGCCTTCAGCAAAAGCCTTGTAGGCATCCCGAAAGCCATGCGGCGCAACGACACCATCCCCTGTGAGCTGCGCACCCTGCGCATCGCCGGTCTGGTTCAGTGGGGCAAGCACGTCAGACGCCAGTTTACCGGCCTCTTCCAGAACCGGCGCGATAAGCTCTGTATCGAATTCAGGATATCCATCACCTTCAAGGCCGCCAATGCCGGCGATCTCCTGCAACGCAAAAATCATATCTTCGACAGGTGCCTTGTACGCCATCTGATGCTACTCCGGGATATGTGCTATGCCTTTATTCGACATAGGCCAGAACTGGACTGGATGCGAGGTCCGTATACGTTTGCAGTAGACTGATACCATTCATTCAAGAGGAGTTTCGTCCATGCGTTCAATCATCACGTCTGCCGCCGCCCTGGCATTTATTGCTGCGCCGGCGCTCGCCGAACAGACACTGGAAGGGGTCGCTGCAGACACTTACGAACTTGACCAGAACCATGCCTTCCTGACCTGGACAGTCGAACATAACGGCCTGTCGAAATACACCGTCGACTTCACGGATTTCGACGCAACGCTGGACTTCAACCCCGAGGACCCGGCCAGCTCCTCCATCGAGATGACCATCAACCCGATGGCGCTCGAGGCAAACTATCCCAGCGATTACAAGGAAGGCCATCCCGACAGCGATTTCGAGAGCTGGAACGAAGCCCTGTCCAAGGGTGACCGCTTCCTCAATGCCGACGAACACGGCGAGATCACGTTCGTTTCGACCGGTGTCGAGAAGACTGGCGAGTACACGGGACAGGTCACAGGCGACCTCACATTCCGCGGCCAGACAAAGCCTGTCACGCTTGATGTAACCTATAACGGTATGGCCAATCTTCCCTGGTATGGCGAACGCGATCTGGTGGGCTTTAATGCGACAACGACGATCAGCCGCTCAGAATTCGGGATGGATGCGCTTCAGGGCATGATTTCCGACGAGGTGAAAATCGAGTTCTCCGGCGAATTCCTGCAGAGCGAATAGGCTGGAACCCGTAACAGACAAAGGGGCTATGAGATGAAACTGAAGACTTTCCTGATTGGCGCAGCAAGCGCCTTTGTAATCACGGCATGTGCACCCGCCGAAGACGCACCCGCTACAGACGCCGAAACACCGCCAGCCGATGGCGAAGCCACCGGGGAAATGGACGCGGACGGTGCCATGGGCGGCGATGCGGCAGGCAGTGAATCCGAACGGGCCGAAAAACTGCAAGGCGCCGCCGAGGCAACCTACAGCCTCGAGCCAAACCATGCCTTCCTTTCCTTCACGGTCATGCATAACGGCCTGTCGGAATACACGGTCGACTTTACCGAGTTCGATGCAACGATCGACTTCAACCCGCAGGAACCGGCGAGTTCCTCCATCGAGGCAACCATCAATCCGATGGCCCTGAACGTGGCCTATCCGGGCGATTACAAGGAAGGCCATCCTGATAGCGAGTTCGAAAGCTGGCCGGAAGCCCTTTCAAAGGATGCCCGCTTCCTGAACGCTGGCGAGTATCCGGAAATCACATTCGTTTCGACCAGCTCTGAACGCACGGGCGATTATACGGGCAGTGTCACCGGTGACCTCACCTTCCTGGACCAGACAAAACCCGTCACGCTGGATGTCACCTATAATGGCGTCGCCAACCTGCCCTGGTATGGCGAGCGCGATCTTATCGGTTTCGACGCAACCGGCACGATCAGCCGTTCGGAGTTCGGACAGGAATCTCTCGAAGGTATGATCTCCGATGAGGTCACGATCGAATTCTCGGGCGAATTCCTTCAGGATGAGCCAGCTGCCCTTGAGGGTGCAGATGACGAAACAGAAACTTCAACTGACAGCAATGATGCTGCTAATGGCGACGAGGATATCACTGAGGAAAACTAGACCTTCATGACTGCAACCTCGCGCTACAGTGCCGTCGCGATCGTCCTTCACTGGCTGATCGCGGCAGGCATCCTTTTCATGATCTGGCTTGGCTGGAACATGGACGACAACGAGTTCCGGTTCCAGCTTCACAAGTCGATCGGCATCACAATCCTGATGCTGACTGTGGCGCGCATCATATGGCGGCTGATGAACCCTGTCCCGCCCCTGCCGGCGGGCATGAAACATCACGAAAAGGCGCTGAGCCGTTTCGTCCATTTCATGTTCTATGCCCTGATGCTTCTCATGCCGCTGACCGGCTGGCTCGTCGTCTCGACCTCCTATGATTTTGACATACCGACAGTGATTTTCGGGGCTGTCAGCTGGCCGGATATTCCCGGTGTCGGCTTTCTCTCCAACGAACTGGGCCATTCCATAATACTGAATGTCCACTCGAAGCTCGCCTGGGTTCTGATAGGGCTTCTGGCGCTGCACGTACTTGGCGCACTGAAACATGAAGTCACCGCTGAGGCGGGCGTGCTGAAACGCATGCTTCCGGGTATATTCGGCAGCCCTGACCGGCCACGTCCGCCACCGCAGGGCTACTTCCTGGCTTTCGGTACAGCTATTGCCCTGTTCGTCATTATTGCATTCGGCCCCGGCCTTTTCACCGGCAGCTCCAGCTCACAGGCCACACCGGCCAGCCCCGGAGAAGAAGTAACGGCAAACCAGGTCGAACCCAATTGGGATGTCGATTACGAGGCGTCTTCAATAGCCTTCTCAGGCACACATGAAGGCAACCGTTATAGTGGCGAGTTCAGCGACTGGTCGGCGGAAATATTCTTCGATCCCGACAATCTCGACAGGGCGCGCGCACGGGTGAGCGTGCAGACCAGCACGGCAACAGCCAACAAGAAACTCTACACAGACAGCCTCAAGTCTCCCGAATGGTTCGATCCATCCGGCCACCCTGCCGCAACGGTGGACCTGACGGGTTTCCGTAAGACAGAAGACGGCTACACGGCCAATGCCGCTATTACAATCAAGGACAGTACCGTGAATGTGCCCTTCACCTTTGACCTCCAGATCGACGGTGAAACAGCGAACATGCAGGGCGAAGCCACGGTCCAGCGCGGCCCGCTTGATCTTGGCCAGAAATCGGACCCCGGCGGCGAGTGGGTCGGCGAGGACGTCCTGATAGAGGTCGGTGTTACGGCCTCGCGCACTGGCTGATTGGGTGCTACGGCACGGTCCAGCATGACGGCACCCATTCTTCCTCCTGATGCGGCCTCCATCCGCAAGGCTGCAGACCTGCTCGCCGGTGGCGGGCTTGTCGCCATGCCGACAGAGACCGTTTATGGACTGGCAGGCGATGCCACAAACCCCAAGGCCGTTGCCCGGATCTACGAGGTCAAGGAACGTCCCGTCTTCAACCCGCTGATCGCGCATGTCGCATCTGGTGAAGCCGCATTCACCCAGGGCGCCTTCTCACCGCAAGCCATGAGGCTTGCCAAAGTCTTCTGGCCCGGTCCGCTAACCCTTGTCGTTAATGCCACCTCCACAACGACCGTCTGCGACCTGGCACGCGCCGGGCTCGACACACTCGCCCTGCGCGTGCCCGCCCACAAGGCCGCGCGCGCTCTCCTTCAGGCCCTGAGCACACCCCTTGTCGCCCCGTCCGCGAACCCGTCCGGACGCATCAGTCCGACACGTGCCAACCATGTCGCTGCCGACCTTGGTAAAAAGATAGATCTTATCCTTGATGGCGGCCCCTGTTCGGAAGGCATCGAATCCACGGTCATCGACGCACGTGGAGAGACGCCTGTCCTTCTGAGACAAGGCACGATTACCCCTGATGCCATAGACGCCGTCTGGCCGGGCCTTGCCGAAGGCGGCGACGAGGGCCGGCCAGTTTCTCCCGGCCAGCTCCTGCGCCACTATGCGCCAGACGCGAGCCTGCGCCTGAATGTCGAAACAGTCGAACCCGGCGAAGCCCTGCTGGGTTTCGGCACCAGCAGCAGCCACAAGGCAACACTGAATCTCTCTCCATCAGGGGACCTTGCAGAAGCGGCCGCAAACCTGTTTGCCATGATGCGCCAACTCGATGGCACACATGAGCGTATCGCCGTCGCCCCGATTCCCATGGAGGGCCTTGGCGCGGCCATCAACGACCGTCTGGCCCGCGCCGCCAATCAGGGTTAGACCTTGGGCCATGCATCCGGCTCCCCCCTTTCTGGAAACTGACCGCAGTGAACTCTTCCGGCGTATTGATGACTGGCCCTTCGCGCTGGTCATTGGCGTTTGCGAAGGCCGCTCTCATGTCGCCCATACGCCTGTCCTCCGTGGTGACGACGCAACCCTGCGCTTCCATCTCGCCCGACCCAACCCGGCCTGCCAGGCAATCACCCGGACATGCCGGGCCCTCATAGTCTTCTCAGGCCCCCATGATTACATCTCGCCGGACTGGTATGGCATCGAGGACCAGGTGCCGACCTGGAACTATCTTTCCGTGGAGGCTGAAGGCCCCGCCGCAGCCCTTGATGATGACGGCGCCGCCCAGCTTCTGGATGCGCTGTCTGCGCGCTTTGAAAACAGCCTCGCCCCCAAGCCGGCCTGGACACGCCAGAAGATGAGCCCCGGCAAGTTTGAGCGTATGCTGGGCGGGATCACTGCCTTCACGCTTTCTCCTGAGCGTCTCGAGGGCATCACCAAGGTCGGCCAGAACAAACCGGCCGATGTCCGCCAGAGCGCGGGCGCGGGCTTGAAAGCAGCAGGCGGCGACCCAACCATTTCAACAATGATGGAGCGTGACCAATGACCCGCCCACCTGAACCCTTCCTGAAGGACGCCAAGGCCCTGCTCGGCAATAAGGGCTGGAGTGAGGACACAGCCAAGCTGGAAGAGGCAGCGACCCCGTGGCGGGGCACCTGGCCCGGCGAAACGCCCTTTCTCGCCATGCCGGGCACGACAGAGGAGGCCGCAGGGCTTGTCAGACTCTGCTCTGAACATCGCGTGGCGCTCGTGCCACAGGGGGGCAATACAGGCCTTGTCGATGGTGGCACACCACATGGCGAAATCACCGTTTCCATGCGCCGCATGAAGGCCGTGCGGGGACTCGACACCCGCAACAATTCCCTCACCATCGAGGCTGGCGCCCCACTTGTGGACGCACAGAAGGCTGCCGATGAAGCAGGCCGCCTCTTTCCCCTGTCGCTTGGCTCGGAAGGCCAGGCCACAATCGGCGGGCTGATCTCGACCAATGCCGGCGGCGTTGCCGTGCTGCGCTATGGCATGATGCGCGACCTGCTGCTCGGCCTCGAAGTCGTCCTTCCTTCCGGCGAGGTCTGGGACGGGCTGTCAGGTCTGCGCAAGAACAATACAGGCTATGACCTGAAGCACCTGTTCGCAGGGGCGGAAGGCACGCTCGGCCTGATTACCGCCGCCACGCTGAAGCTCTTCCCGAAAGTCGCCAAGGCAACCGGATGGGTGATCTGCAAGTCCGCCAGCGATGTCGTCGATCTGCTCTCACTGGTGCGGGACCATGCCGGCGACACGGTGACGAGTTTCGAGATCATCCCCGCTAATGCCATCGAGATGGTGAAAGCCGATGTCGCCGACACGCGCGACCCTGCCCCCTCGGACCTGCCCTGGCGGGTACTGGTCGAAGTTTCCATGGCCCGCGAGGATCAGGCCCGTGAAACCCTGATGGAAGCGCTCGGGGATGCCATAGAAAAAGACCTCGCCGACAATGTCATCATTGCCGAAAGTGGCCAGCAGGCCGAAAGCTTCTGGCACATCCGTGAGACCATTCCGCTCTCGAAGCGGGCCTATGGCACTGCCCTCAACCATGACATATCCGTGCCTGTCTCTGCCATTCCGGATTTTCTCGATGTGACGGAAAATGAAATCCACAAGGTCGTTGCCGAGACTGAGATCGTTGCTTTCGGCCATGTCGGGGACGGCAATCTCCACTATTCCGCCTGCGAGCCGAAGAATGCCGCGAGCCCTGTGCTGGCCAACCATGCTGGCGAGATCACGCGCATTGTACACGAGCAGGCCATGGCGTTTGGCGGCTCGATCAGTGCCGAGCATGGCGTTGGACGGCTGAAACGCGACGAGCTTGCAGGCATCCGCCCGCAGGCTGCAACCGACAGCATGCGGGCCATCAAGACCGCGCTTGATCCTCTAGGTATCATGAACCCCGGCCGGGTCGTCAGCATCTGAATACCGCCGGACCGCCACGACGGTGAACAGGGTTCTTGAAATTCGGTGGATGCGTGAAAGCCTGTGGCAATGTCTGCGGACAGAAACCGAACAAACCTGAAACTTTGTCAGGACCTGTCGACAAGAACCGCCACGAACAGCGCCGGTTGGTTACCTTCAACTACCCAGGCATGGTTTGTCGCCCGCTGGACCACAACATCTCCCGGTCCGATCACCGTCTCGTCCTCATCCAGCAGGAGCCGCACCTGCCCTTTGACGAGAATGATGGCATCTAACGTGTCCGTCTTGTGCATGGCCGGGTGACGGCTTGTATCGGGCTGGTGCTCGCCTGCTCCCATCTCGACAAAGGCTGCACGGGTAATTTCGCGCATCTTTTCCGGCGGTACACCTTCAGGCGACGGCTCTATGGCAAACCAGCGAATCTTTACGCCACCTTTCGGCGGAGACAGCTGCGGCTTGCCGGCCCCGCGATCGGCCGCGTCCAGGGTATCGACCGGTCCGGTGGTGTCGTCGGTCCAGATTTCGAACAGGCCGCCAAGTTCGCCGGTGCGAAATTCGTCGGCCTGTGCTGCGTCTATCATGATATACGACCGGCCCTCGGCGTTTTCCCCAGTCACAATACGCCGCAGCTTGAAACCATCCTGGTCAGCCATTTTCATCTCCCTCAATTATTCTCTTTCAGGAAAAGTGACACATAAGCAGTCGCTTGTCTCGCACCCTTCAGGCATCCCCCCTGCGCAGGATGTTCTCACGTTTCTGTCAGAATACAGCCACGCGAACACATTGCCTCTTTTCCGCCTTGAAAATCATTCTTAAGAATCTTCTATACGGTTAAGGTCAAGAATGATCCTTAAGCCAGAGAGGCCTCCGGAGGAGTTGATGCCAAAAATCCCGCGCTCACTAGCGATCCCCAAGAACTGGACGACATTCAACTTCGCGAGCTTCTTCGCCGCCTTCCTTTATCCGGCCCTCGGTCTGGCTGTCCTGATCACCATGCTCGCACTTGGCTTTGCGATTGCCCACATTGAACTGAAACTCTGGTACCTGCCGCTCTCGCTCGGCGTCGTCGCCCTCACGATTTTCGTCTGCAATGCCGGGATTGGCCCGCTCCACCGGCTGATGCAGCATCGCGCCGGCGAGATGCGCTGGCCGGCACAGGTCCTGACGATGATCAACCTGATGATCGCCATGCAGGGCAATGTGAAAGACTGGGTAAACTACCATTCCCAGCACCACCGTTTTGCGGACGGCCCCGGCGACCCGCACAATCCGTTCGAATCGAAGCGCTGGGCCTGGGTTGGCTGGATTCTCTTCCGCGACAGGAAGGACCTTACACGACCGATGCCAATCTGGCTGAAGACCCATCCGATCATCACCTGGATGGATGGCTTCTACAATTCCATTTCGCTGGTCATTCACCTGATCATTCCGGCTGCGATCTACCTCATCGTCTGGGCAGCTGGTGGCTCACTCGTGCTGACCGGCATCATTCACGCCAGTGTCGTCATCGGACGCGCCATCCAGTTCCACGCCACCAATTACGGGATCAACGTGCTTGGCCACCTCAATACGCCTAAATGGGCTGACCACATGATGGCGTTGCTGACTGGCGGCGAAGCCTTCCACGATCATCATCATGATGATCCGGTCTCTGCCCTTCACCGCCCGCGCAAGGGCGTCTGGAACCGGATCGTGGATTATAACGGCACCATGCTTCT
The DNA here is from genome assembly GCF_029936995.1 of Henriciella sp. Taxonomy (GTDB): domain Bacteria; phylum Pseudomonadota; class Alphaproteobacteria; order Caulobacterales; family Hyphomonadaceae; genus Henriciella. Next base: position 187,588 of record NZ_JAPYRE010000005.1, on the reverse strand, counting down.
CCTTTACGAAAAGCTGGGCTGGGTGAAAAATCTCAAGATCGCCCCCCGCTTCGCTTGAACGGCAAGCCCCTGAAAGACCGGCTGAAAAATATCAGCCACACCGTGCTTTCCGATGAGTGGGCGCGGTTGTCACGGTACGAGTTCGACTACCAGCGCCGCGATGGCACCTGGAACCATCAGAACCGTGAAGTCTATGACAGGGGCAATGCGGTTGCTGTCCTGCCACATGACCCGGCACGCGGGACGGTCCTGCTGCTGAAACAGTTCCGGCTGCCTGCTTTCCTGAATGGTGATACCGCCCCACTGCTTGAGGCGTGCGCCGGCGTCCTCGACGAGGATGACCCGGAAGCCTGCGCCCGCCGCGAAGCCCGCGAGGAACTCGGCTACCAGCTCAGCGATATGGCATATGTCTGCAAGGCCTATTCAAGCCCCGGCAGCGTTCTTGAGCGCATCTGGTGTTTCACCGCCCGTTACAGCCCGGAAGACAAGGTTTCCGAAGGGGGCGGGATTGCCGATGAGGGAGAAGACATCGAAATTCTCGAAGTGGCGCTGGATGAAGCATTCGCCATGATCGCGTCAGGCGACATTATCGACGCCAAGACCATCCTGCTTCTCCAGCACCTGAAGCTCTCCCTCATCAGCTAGGGCAAACTACGCCGTCAGGTCGCTGACCTCAGCGCCCGGAGCGTTCTTCTTCACAGAATCGATCCCGTTATCGCGCCCAGAGGTGCTCTCATAGGACTGGGACGTGCCAATTACCTGGCCATTGGTCGATTTGAGATTGAACATGTGCTTGCCGGAAGATGTTTCCTTCTTCTCATAGCGTGCATCGTCGGATGCATTCTTCTTGACGGACTCGATACCGTTCTCGGCGCTGGCCTTGGCCTTGTAGCCCTCGCTTGCAAGAATGTTTTCGCCATTGCCGGCTTTCAGACGGAAGCGGTATTCGCCCGCATTATCGGTATAGAGTTCGAATTTGGCAGCCATGTCCTGTCCTCACTGTTACGGCTTCAGGGCTTAAGTCCCTTCCTTCTGGTTGCCCCCGGTCGTTCCTGACGTCAAGGCAAGCCGGCTATTCGGGACGCTTCAGCCGATGAAGAGCAGGCCACGCAGGGCATAGGCCACCACGACCACGACAATCAGGCTCATCGCGGCGATCGCGAAGAACCACCCCAGCCTGCGCGCCAGGGAGCGTGGCTTGCGGTCTGTTTCGTCCGGGCCTTCCGGTTTGATGAAATCAGTCATGATAGGCCTCGTCTGGATCAACCTTGCCCCAGAAAAGGGAATAGACATAGCCGGTATAGATCAGGATCACCGGCAGCATGATCCCGCCCCCGGCGAGCATCAATGCCAGCGCATTGTCGCGTGCAGCCGCCTGCCAGAGGTCGATTTCAAACGGCACGAGATATGGAAACAGGCTGATGGCAAGACCCAGATAGCCCGACAGGAACACGCCAACAGCAAAGAGGTATGGCCGCCAGTCCGGCGCCTTGTTTTTCCGCATCAGGTCCCGTCCAGCCAGCACGACAAGGATCATGCCCGCCAATGGAATTGGGGAAAGAGGAAGCAGTTTTTCCGGTTCGATACTGGACATGGAAAAGCCCCAGCGCGCGGTGACGCGTGGATCAATGGACAGCGTCGCGAGGCTTACCGCCGCAAAGCAGACCGCCACGCCGATCAATGCCAACAGCCCTCGACGCCGCGCCCGGCGCTGCGCCTCGCCTTCCGTTTTCAATACCAGCCAGCAGGCCCCGAGCAGCACATAGCCGACCGCCACGGACACCGCGACAAGCAGGGAGAAAGGGGTCAGCCAGTCAAACGTGCCACCGGCAAAAGACCGGCCTTCAACATCGACGCCCTGTATGAAACCACCGAGGATCAGCCCCTGCGAAAGGGCCGCCACCAGAGAGCCGATGAAGAAGGCATTGTTCCAGAAAAACCTTGTCCGCGCCCGCACGGCCTTGTGGCGAAACTCGAACGCCACACCCCGGAAGATGAGGGCGGCCAGCATGAACAGGACAGGCAGGTAGAAAGCCGGCATCAGGATCGCATAGGCGAGCGGAAAGGCAGCCATGAGGCCCCCGCCGCCCAACACAAGCCAGGTCTCGTTACCATCCCAGACCGGCTCGATCGAGGCGGTCATGAGGTTTCGTTCCTCATCATTCTTGGCAAAACCCGTCAGGATGCCGATACCGAGATCCATGCCATCGAGCACGACATAGAGCATGACAGCGCCGGCAATCAGAATGGCCCAGATTAATGGCAGATCCATATCGTCTTCCCCCTATTCGTCCGGTTCTGATTTGAGCGTCGGCACTTTCGCCTTCTCGCTGACTGAGCCGAGAGGGCTGCCTGGCGCACGGTTTTCGCGCTCAGGCGGATCGGTCGGATCATCGCCGAAGCCGCGCGTGGCAATCCGCGCCATGTAAACCGTGCCGGCAGTGAAGATGATGGCATAGACCACCATGAAGAATATCAGCGAGGTCGCCACCTGCCCGGTCGTGACCGGCGCAAGGCTGTCCTCGGTCCGGAGCTCGCCATAAACCGTGTAGGGTTGCCGGCCAACTTCCGCGACGACCCAGCCGCTGATGACGGCAACAAAGCCGAGCGCGCCCCCGGGAATGGCAAGCCAGTGGAAGATGCCCGGCCTGTCGATCCGGTCACGCCACCACAGGACAGCGCCCCATATGCCGAGCACCAGCATGGCCAGCCCGGCGCCCACCATGATGCGGAAGCCCCAGAAAACCAGCCAGACAGGCGGACGCTCGTCTTCCGGAAAGGCCTTCAGCCCTTCAAGGTCTCCTTCAACATTAAAGAAGAGGTATGGGCTCGTCCCCGGTATCGAAAGCTCTGCGATATTGCGTTCATTCTCTTCATCAGGCAGCGCAAACAGGACTGTCGGCTGCACCGCGCGCGTCTCCCACCAGCCTTCCATCGCCGCAATCTTCGCAGGCTGATGCTCATGCGCGACCTCGCCGGACCAGTGCCCCGCAATGATCTGAAGCGGCATGAGGAGACAGAGCGTTCCCGCCGCCATGCGTATCTGCCAGCGTGTCGGCTGGCTGGAGTGCCGCCGGATCACCTGCCAGGCGCCTGCCGCCATGATCACCGCCGCGGTGGTGATGAACGCGGCCAGCATCATGTGGACATAGCGCGACGGGAAACTCGGATTGAAGATCACGGCCAGCCAGTCGGTCGCGTAGAAATTCCCGGTCGTCTCGTCGATCGCATAACCTGCCGGTGTCTGCATCCAGCTGTTTGCCGAAAGGATCCAGAAGGCCGAAATCGTCGTGCCGATCGCCACCGCACAGGTCGCGATGAAGTGCAGCTTGTTGCCCACACGCTTCCAGCCGAACAGCATCACGCCGAGGAATGTCGCTTCCAGGAAGAAAGCGGTGAGAACTTCATAAGCCAGCAATGGACCGATCACGCTTCCCGCCTTGTCGGAAAAGACAGACCAGTTGGTGCCGAACTGGTAGGACATTACGACACCGGAGACGACGCCCATCGCAAAGGCGAGCGCAAAAATCTTGACCCAGTGAATATAGAGCCGCTTGAAAACGCTCTTCCTGGTCCAGAGCCACATGCCCTCACAGACGGCCAGGAAGGCCGCAAGACCAATCGTAAAGGCAGGGAACATGATATGGAATGCTATGACAAAAGCGAACTGGAGCCGCGACAGGATCAGCGCATCGAATTCCATTGGCATGGCCTTTGTTGATTTTGTGATGAGACTATCAAACCCGGCACGTCGCGGCAAAAGCATACAGACTGACGCGCGGCGGAATAGCGCGGCTCATGAACAGAGGTGACGGGACGAAGAAATGAGTCCATTGAAGAGATCATGAACGAACTTCCCTGGCTTCGGCTCACTTTCGGAGCCCTCCTGATCTGGCTTCTTTTTGGATTGGTGCCGATTTTTCTCGGTATCTTTGATGTCTTCAGTGACGAGTATACGGCCCGCTTTTCTCATTATGGCGGCATGTTCGGGGCCGCCAGCGCCTTTTTCTCCGGCTTCGCACTCATCGGAATCCTGCTCAGCACGCGCGCCCAGATGGAGGCTCTTGCCATACAGAAGCAGGAGCTTGCACGCATGGCGGAGAACCAGCGACAGGCCCTGACACTCCAGATCGTCATGCCTTTCATGGACGACATAGCCTCGGAAGAATTCCGGCAGGCCTCGAATGTGCTTCGCGAGTATGAGCTGAAAGGCACGCTCGGAAAGTATGGCCTCCTGCGCGAAAAGGCAGACCGGACCCCTGAAGAGCAGGACGAATTCGAACTCCTGGACTCATCGCGACGCCGTTTTGTTCATGTCTTTCACAAGATGGCCCGGTTGGCCGGGAATGGAGCGGTGGCCGATGACATGGTCCGGACCGTATTCAGCCCGGATCTTGTCTGGACATTACTGTACATAGACGAACCCATGGAAGAAGCGATCCGCGCCAATTACAGCCATAGAACTTTCGAGTATTTCCAGTCTCTGTACGAACCATCCGAAATTATCGGCCAGTGGCCCAGAACGGAGGGCAACCCTGTTGCCACCCGGCTGAAAGGCAGTGCGCTTGTCTGATGGCAGGGCTGGAAATCCGCTCTGATCCGCGTAGGTTCCAGCCAGGTTCAGGGAGGCGCCCATGTCCCAGCTAAAACACAAAGTCATCGCCTGGGATTTCGACGGCGTGCTGAACGCGAATGTCCGTGATGGCATCTTCCTCTGGATGACAACCTTCGAGGAGGATACAGGCCTCTCCATACGCTCGCTGGCCAACTATCTCTTCTCCGGGCGTTTCCAGAAAGCCATGGTCGGCGAGGCGGACCTGCATGAACTCGTCGGGGAATGGGCCGCGGGCGAGGGCGTCCCCGACCGCGCCGGAGAAGTCGTCGATTACTGGTTCGACAAGGACCACCTGCCAGACACGAAGACGCTTTCCATCGTGCGCCAGGCCCGCGAAGCCGGGGCGATCAACGTGATTGCCACAAATAATGAAGTCTATCGTGCCGACTGGATCGAGGCGCAGGGTTTTGGAGAACACATGCATCATGTCTTCGCAGCCGGGCGCATGTGCCTGGCCAAACCCGACCTCGCCTATTTCCGCCACATCGAGGACAGTCTTGGCTACACCAGGCGCGGCATCATCCTGATCGATGACATGGAAGAGAACGTAGCGGCGGCCCGTGAACATGGCTGGGATGCCCATCTGTTCACCCCCGATGGCCATGAGGCCCTCGCAAAGGCGATCGGGCTCGATATCGGGAAGGGCGATCAAGCCTGAAGGGTATGCCAGTCTCTGGCCCTCAAACGGGTTGAGCCCCTGACGGCCCTGCTGAGCCCGCACCCCTGACAATTTCGTTCCTTTGGACTATATACACGCCGATCCGGCCCGATCCGTGTTTCCATGAACGGTCGGTGCCGATACACCCCTGTTTCTGCTTCGGGCCTTGAACCCGCTGGAGGATAAAAATGACCGATCTGACGACCGCCAGTACTGGCGGGCTCAATTCGCTTGGATTTGCCAAGCCCCCATCCGAAACCCGTGTGGTTGCCGCCATGTCCGGCGGCGTGGACAGCTCTGTCGTGGCAGCGATGCTGGCCGAGGAAGGCTATGATGTCGTTGGCATCACGCTGCAGCTCTATGACCATGGCGCAGCTATCGAGAAGAAGGGGGCCTGCTGTGCCGGACAGGACATCCATGACGCCCGCAATGTCGCCGACCAGGTCGGTATCCCACACTATGTGCTGGATTATGAAAGCCGCTTCCGTGAACAGGTCATGGAAGACTTTGCCGACACCTATCTGACCGGCTCGACACCCATCCCCTGTATCCGCTGCAATCAGACAGTGAAGTTCAAGGACCTCCTGGCCACGGCAAAGGAACTCGGTGCCGATTGCCTGGCGACCGGTCACTATATCCGCCGGGCGGATGGAGAAGACGGCGCGGAACTTCATCGCGCGGCCGATCCCTCCCGCGACCAGTCCTACTTCCTGTTCGCCACGACGCGTGAGCAGCTGGGCTTTCTGCGCTTCCCGCTTGGCAACCTGCCCAAGACGGAAGTGCGCGAACTGGCCGACAAGTACAACCTGCCCGTCGCGGCCAAGCCCGACAGTCAGGACATCTGCTTCGTCCCGCAGGGCTCTTATGCCGATGTCGTGCGAAAGCTACGCCCCCGTGCCGGCCGCGGGGGTGAGATCGTGCATATCGACGGACGCGTGCTCGGCGAGCACAAGGGCGTGATCCACTATACGATCGGCCAGCGCCGCGGTTTGGGCATTGCTACCGGCGAACCCCTCTTCGTGGTGAAGATCGACGCAGCCACCCGCCGGGTGATTGTCGGTCCACGTGAAGCCCTGCTGACCGCCGGGCTCACCATGGAAGAATTGAACTGGCTGGGGGACGGCACACTCGAAGCTGCCTGCAATGAGGCCCGGCCCGTCCTCGCGCGTGTCCGGTCGACCCGTGAGCCGCTTCCCGCGAAGCTCGGCTGGCACGAAAACCAGCCCGCTGTTTACTTCTCGATCCCGGAAGAAGGGGTGGCAAAGGGGCAAGCCTGCGTCCTGTACGATTTTTCATGTGAAACTCGTGTAATGGGCGGCGGCTTCATTGCCTCCACAATTCCGGCAGATGAGCGGATTCCGGCCTAAAAAATGGATAAACCTGTCCGGTTTCAGGACAGGTGATCCATGACGGGACAGGTTCGTGTAACAGCCTTAACGGGACCGCCAGAGCCATTTTTAATTTTCAAGAAAACTCACAGGCTTTGCTGAAAACTGATTTAAGAAGCCTGGGATACACCACTTCTGGGCGCAGAAAGCGTCTCCGGTTTCTACCGTGAAGAAAAATATAGATGATGGTGAATCTCATGGCGCAGCAGAATGCGAAGACGTTGAGTGTAAAGGGCCCGGATGGTCGCCCAATGACGCGGGAGGATCTTCCTCCCCCCGGTATCAGCCGCTGGGTCACGCGCCGCAAGGCTGAAGTGGTCGCGGCCGTCCGCGGCGGACTTCTTTCCCGGAGTGAGGCATGCGAGCGCTACGCGCTTAGCGAAGAAGAGCTGAATGGCTGGGCCCAGCTTCTCGACGAGCACGGCACGAAAGGCCTGCGCGCCACCCGCCTGCAGCAGTATCGCGCCTCTTAAACAGTTACGGCATCTGGAACTCCATCAGTGGCGCCCGTGCGGTATCGTTAAAGCGCCGTTTACGCTGACACGCCAAATTCCCAGCTGAACGTCCCGTGCATTTCACACGTGGTACAGCTGAGAGGCAGGCTGATGTCAGCAATGAACTCCAATATGCCTAAAGGCACGCGGCAGGTGGCGCTGATTGCGCTTGGTCTTGCCGCGTGCCTGCTGGCATGGCGTGGACACACACGCCTCACCGAGACGCCAACCGCGCCGGCCAGCCCCTCCCCCGAAATCAGCCAGCTTCAATCACTGCTTGAGCCTGTCCTCGGCCAGAACGCATTCCGTCTTGCCGGGCATACGGATGAAGACGGCAATCGCCACCTCCTGATCCTTGCCGATACGCCGCAGACAGGCGAACACCTCAGTGTCGCGACAACATCCCGCATCGAGACAATCCTCACTGCCGCGACAGGGTTTGATCCGCCCACTGACAGCCTTCGCATCGAACACATGGCATTCGCCCCCGGCACAGCGGGTGGCCTGCAGAGAAACGATTTCATGGAACTCGGCCTCCTGGCTGGTATCTGCGGTCTGCTCGGCTTTCTGGCCTTCGCGCCAAGGCGTCAGGCCGGGCCTGACCGTGCCCCCGTTTCAGAGCCGGCGCCCGAACAGACCCCACAGGCTTCAAGGCCAGGCCAAGGGGGCACGCCTTATCTGCATGCCGTGCCGGCAGAACCACAGCACGCGCAGCCGGACTCTCATGGCGAAGCCCAGCGCATTGCCCGGGAACACCCGCAGGATACCGCCCGCATACTTCGCGGCTGGATGAATGAAGGAGAGACAGGATGAGCTTGCCCGCCACCAAGATGAGCCCGCCACTGCCCTCCAGCAGCCCTGGAACACAACGTGCGGCCCGTTTGATGAAGGCCCTTGGCCCCTCTGCCTCGGCGGTCTGGGCTGAACTCTCGCCGGATGAAGCCAGTCAGTTGAGCACTGCAATGGAGTTGAACGGTCCAGCAGGCGCAGCATCCGGACCAGGTGGCGACACCGCCGCTCTCATCGAAGCCTTCACAAGTATCCCTGACCGTCAGGGGGACTCAGGCATCAGTGTCTGGAGCCGGATGGCCAGGCTCGACCCAGCGATCATCGCCAACTTCATTGAACACGAACATCCCCAGCTTGTCGGTGTCATTCTTTCACGCCTGGGGCCCGAAACGGCAGCCCATGTTGTCCGGCTGATGCCTCGCCCGCTGGCAACCACGGCATTACGGCGCCTGATGAATCTCGGCCGCGTACGCGGTGAGGCCCTGAAAGTCGTTGAAGCGGCAATGAATGATCTCGTGTCCAGCCGCAGCGGGCAACAATCCGGCGAAGGTGCCGAAAATGTCGCGCGTATTTTCGATCGGCTGGACCCCCGCCTGGAGCAGGGTTTCATGTCCGCGCTGGACCGGGATGAACCGGGAAGCGCGACACGCATCCGGGCCCTGATGTTTACCTTTGATGACCTTTCCGCCCTCGATCCGGGCGCTGTGCAAACCATACTCTCAAGCGTTGACCGGGGCGTTCTGGCGATTGCCCTGAAGGGTGCAAAGACACCCGTTCGACAGGTTTTCCTCAGGAACATGACCAAGCGCGCCGGTGAGCTGTTGAGCTCTGAAATTGACGGTCTCGGCCCGGTCCGGCGCTCGGCCATTCTTGAAGCCCGTAACGAGGTCACGGCCATTGCCCGCAGGCTTGCCAAGCGTGGCGAAATCCTTGCCGCGAATGATGAAGAAGACGAGCTGATCGAATGACGGCACGCGCTGCAAAAACGGTAACGCCGTTCGAGTTCAGGGCCGATTTCGAAGCCCCGCAATCTGTCCAGCCAGCCGATGAGGACCGCATCTCGATCAGCATCGCAGAGCTTGCCGCGCTGCTCGAGGATACACGCAGCAGCACAGCCAGTCTTGTTCAGGATGAGCAACTGAAGCTCCATGCAGACGCCATGAGCGCTTCAGCCAGCGGGCTCAAAACCGCGCTTGGGCATATTGTTGAGCTTGCAAAGACCCTTGAAACTGCTTCGCTTTCTGATGATGCCAGACAGGACGCACTGAAACGTGTGCGCCATATTGCTGCTGAACTCATTGACGGACAGGGCGATCTCTTCCAAAGCTGACGCTCACAGACAATCCCGCCAGCAGACAGCCATTCATTCCTCGGTAACCAATCCGGAGGAGGCTACTGATTCGCCAGCGGCATCGTGGAGTAAGGCATGTCCGGTAATCGTGCACTTCAATCCAGCCTCATGGACGTTCCCGTCCGTGTTGATGTCGTGCTTGGCGAGGCACGCATGTCCCTGGACGAACTCATGGCGCTTGGCGATGGCGAAATTGTCGAGCTTGAAAAACGCACCAACGAACCGGTCGACATATATGTATCAGACCGCCTTATGGCCCGTGGACGTCTCGTCGTCGCCGATGGGCAATTAGGGGTCAAACTGTCTGAAATCGTCGACGAAAAACGCGCCGCCTGACCGCGCACATAGCCGGGCAACAGACCCCGACTGCATTAACCCAATTCATTCACAGGCAATTTCTGTTTCCCTAATAGATTAACAGATTTCGTTAACCTTTTCACGCGAGGCTCCGAATCTGGAACTGGAGTGATTTGCCTATGCGCATGAAAATGTTCGCAGCCGAGACGTTCGAGGCCGCCAAGTCCATGATCTTCGCGGAGATGGGGGACGACGCCATCATCCTGTCTGAGCGGGAAGTCCCGGGTGGTGTTGAAGTTCGTGCGGCAACTGACAAGCTGGGAGGCGGCATGGTTCCGAGCGAGCCACGCTTCCTCAGCCGTATTAACAACAGACAGCCCGCCCCCGGACGCCCTCAGGACAACCCGTTGCGCAATCGTGTGCGCGATGCACTGACCTGGCATGGCGCACCGCAAAGGTTTGCCGAACGTGTTGCTGACGCGGGTATGCCCGCCAGTGCGCGCACGCAGGATCCGGCAGAAATCATGGCGTCCGGCCTCGACGCGCTGATCACGTGCGATCCGATCGCGCCCCTGCCCGCTCATGACATTCTTCTTGTCGGCCCGCCCGGTCATGGCCGTACAGCAACAGCTGCCAAGATGACGCGCCGCGCCGCGGTTGCCAAAACCCAGATACTTCCAGTCGCCGCTGATCTCGATGCCACAGCAGGTGGTGCGCAGCTGGCGGCCTACCTCGAACTCGAACAACGTCAGGTCCGTACGGCGAGAACGCCAGACGACCTGTTCAACATGCTACGTGATGCCCGCCGGGGCGGCCATCGCTGTGTTATCGATCTTCCGGCCATCGTCCCCTATGACGAGGAGGACATGGCCAGCCTCGGGGACCTGATCAACGCCATAGACGCTGAACCGGTCCTCATCATGTCGGCAGAAGGCCACCCAGAAGACCAGGCTGAAGCAGCCCGGGCCTTCGCCGAGGTCGGCGTGCGCCGGGCCATCGTAACCAAACTCGATGTAACACGCCGCCGCGGTGGTGTCGTTGCGGCCCTGTCAGGCGCTGGTCTCGCCTTCTCGCATCTTGCCATCACGCCGTTTATCGGAGGCGGACTTATTCCGGCCGCTCCGGGACGGCTATCTCGGATCCTGCTGGAAGAATCTCCAGCTGATGTCGCGCTGAAAGGAGCTGCATGAGATGAGCTTCATGCTCCCAAAATCCATTGACCGGCCACGCAGGTCGCAGGGCAAGGCCCCAAGGCGGCGCGTGGAACCAGGTCAGGTCATCTCGGTCGCGTCCGGAAAGGGCGGGGTCGGTAAAACCTTTATGTCCATCACGCTTGCCAGCGCCTTTGCGCAGGCAGGCCAACGCACGTTGCTGGTCGATGGCGACCTTGGCCTCGCCAATGTCGATGTCCAGCTGGGTATCGCGCCGGAGACGGACCTCGCGGCCGTCATCGCAGGCTGGATCGAGCTTGAAGATGCCGTCATCAATGTCGATGGCGGTGCCAGCCAGGGTGGTTTCGATGTCCTGCCGGGCCGCTCCGGCTCAGGCGCACTGGCAGAACTCTCGACGGAAGAGGTCTCCCGCCTTGCAGCCGGCCTCTCCGCGCTTGCGCTCCAGTACGACAAGGTCGTCCTGGACCTCGGTGCCGGAATCGAGTCGAACTGCATGAGACTGGCTCGCGCTTCTGACAAGGCCCTGATGGTGATTACCGATGACCCGTCTTCGATGACCGATGGCTACGCCTTCATCAAGGTGCTGCGCGGTTATGCGCCTGAAGTCGAACAGGGCATCATCATCAACCAGGCCCAGACCCGCGCAACCGGCCAGCAGACCTATGAAGCCATTTCCATGGCCTGCAAGAAGTTCCTCGGTTTCCGGCCTCCGCTGGCGGGTATCGTTATGCGGGACGAAAAGGTGCGCGAAGCCATTCGCAGCCAGCGCACGCTGATTTCGACAGATGCCTCGGCCCAGCCGGTCAAGGATGCCATCGCCATCGCACAGACGCTTATCACGCGCCGGCGCGGCGAGGAGCTACATTATTAAGAGGTATGAACAAAAATAGCCGCTGAGTTATCCACGTTAAAGTCTTGGTAACGAACGGTTCGTAGATTCACATTGGTTAATGGGGCGGCTACGGTGTCGCTAGAGTGATTCGGGAGCGCACACATGAGAGTTCTTCTGGTTGAAGACGACAACTCGGTCGCCCGCAGTATTGAGCTGATGCTCAAGGCTGCAGGGTTCAATATCTACACCACCGATCTCGGTGAAGAAGGCGTCGATCTGGGCAAGGTCTACGAGTATGACCTGATCATTCTCGACCTCTCCCTGCCGGATATTTCCGGTTACGACGTCCTTAAGCAGCTTCGCATGGCCCGTATCAATACGCCGGTCCTGATCCTGTCGGGCAATCCCGATATTGAAGCAAAGGTTAAGACACTCGGTTATGGTGCAGACGATTACCTAACCAAGCCCTTTAACAAGGACGAGCTGATTGCCCGGATCACGGCAATCGTTCGCCGGTCCAAGGGCCACGCTGAGAGCGTCATCCGCACCGGCGACATTCTGGTCAACCTGGATGCCAAGACGGTCGAGGTCGAAGGCGACCGCGTTCACCTGACTGGCAAGGAATACCAGATGTTCGAGCTGCTCTCGCTGCGCAAGGGCACGACGCTGACAAAGGAAATGTTCCTCAACCACCTTTATGGCGGCATGGACGAGCCGGAACTGAAGATCATCGACGTCTTCATCTGTAAGCTCCGCAAGAAGCTCGCCAAGGCGACAGCCACGGCGGACAATCCGCAGGGTGAGCATTACATCGAGACAGTCTGGGGCCGCGGCTATGTCCTGCGTGACCCGAAGAAGAACAAGGACGAGGCGCTCGTCGCGGCCTGATCCCTCTTCTCGACATCAGAACACCCAGGAAGCCCCGGTCCATGTACCGGGGTTTTCTTTTGGGCTGCATGTCCTGCCGCTGTCCGGCAGTCAGGCGCCCCCTCATACACGCGGACGCTACTCCCCCTCATCGCCACCGACATCACCGCCTTCGCCTTCTACACCACGGCCATGCGGGTGAGGTCCCTTACCGTGCTTTGCGCCGCTGCGCCTTGAAGCCTTGGTACTCCTGCTGACATGCTTGTCGGGAATCTCCTCCTCGACGTCATCAGCCTGCGTGTCGCCACCTTCTTCAGACTCCTCGTCGTCATCATCATGGGGCGGCTTGAACGCTTCCGGACCGAAGCCATCCGGCAGTTTCTCGAAATAAAGCGAGCGGCTCGGGAAGGCGAAGCTCGCCCCTTCCGCCTCGACGGTCTTTTTCACGAAGAAGGCCAGCTGTTCCTTGATGGCCAGCCACTCGCCCCAAGTGATCGTCTTGGTGAAACAGTAGACCATGATGGTCACAGCCGAGTCGGAGAACTCGTCGATATGCACCAGTGTCGACACCTCGGCGGCCGGAGCGAAGTCATCATTCGACGTTATATAATCCTCGATCGCCTTGCGGATCGTGGTGAGCTGCTCCGAAGTCGTGCGGTACTCAAGCCCGATCTGCCAGTAGATCCGGCGGTGCGTCATACGCGAGAAGTTGGTCAGTGGATTGTCCGCAAGTTTCGCGTTCGGCACATAGACCGGCGCCTTGTCGAAACGGCGTACCGTGGTCGAGCGGAAGCTGACATCCTCGACGAACCCCTCAACGACATTGTCGACAAAGATCCAGTCGCCCTTGGCCAGCCGGCGTTCACCGATAATCGTCATCCCTGCAATCAGGTTCTTGAACAGGTCCTGTGCGCCAAGCGCGACGGCAACAGACAGGAGCGACAGCGAGGCCAGGAAAGGCAGGACCGGAACTCCCCAGACATCCAGGATCGCTGCGCCCCCGACAAAAAAGACAATCGCCTTGATGATACGCTTCATCCAGTCGAGGAACGTGTCCCCCATCACGCTCTTGAGGCCCTTCAGCAAGTCCAGAAGCGGCCCGATGACCCTGAACATGCCCCAGAAAATGGCCAGGATCACGATCGAGCGTGTCAGATTGGCGATAAAGACATCGACTTCACCCGACGCGCCGAGCGCCTGGGCGGCAAAGAACACACCGGCTGCAATCGGCAACAGTGTAAGCGGCTTCTTCAGCGCGAAAACGACCTGGTCGTCAAAGTCTGTCTTCGTGCGCCCGGCCATCTTTCCGATCGTGGCCGCGATCGCCTTGGCCACCAGCCCACGCAGCAGGAAAGCCACGACAAGGATCGCCAGTGCCATGACACCGCGCCCGATCGGCTGGCCCAGGAAGCCTGTGGTAAAAACAGTCTCGACCTGTTCCCAGAAGGCTTCGAGCGTCGACACAAATTCCATGATGCAGTCCCCTCACAGGCAGCTATTCGTGGCCCTTGGTACTACCAATAAAAAAACGCCCCGCAAGTGATTGCGGGGCGTCTGTTTCAGCTATGCCGGAAACGATCAGGCCGACTTGCGGTCCTCGTCATCAACTTCCTCATAGTCAGCATCGACGACATCGTCATCTTCCTTGGCCGCATCGGCCTTGGCGTCAGCTTCTGCCGTTTCTTCCTGCTGGCTGGCATAGATTGCCTCACCGAGCTTCATAGCCGCTGTCATCAGCGCCTGGTGCTTGGCCTGGATGTCCTCGAGGTTTTCACCTTCGGCGGCTGTCTTGAGGTCGGCGGCTGCCGCCTCGATCTCGGATTTCACATCGGCCTCGACCTTGTCGCCATGCTCGGAGAGCTGGGTCTCGGTCTGGTGGACAAGGGCTTCGGCGGAGTTCTTCGCCTCGACGAGTTCGCGACGCTTCTTGTCGGCTTCGGCGTTGGATTCGGCATCCTTCATCATGTTGTTGATCTCGTCTTCGGAGAGACCGCCAGATGCCTGGATGGTAATCTTCTGCTCCTTGTTCGTCGCCTTGTCCTTGGCGGACACGTTGACGATGCCGTTGGCGTCGATGTCGAAGGTCACCTCGATCTGCGGCACGCCGCGCGGGGCAGCCGGGATACCTTCCAGATTGAACTGGCCGAGGATCTTGTTGTCGGCCGCCATCTCACGCTCACCCTGGAAGACGCGGATCGTCACGGCCGGCTGATTGTCTTCAGCGGTCGAGAAGGTCTGCGACTTCTTGGTCGGGATCGTTGTGTTGCGGTCGATCAGGCGGGTGAACACACCGCCCAGCGTTTCGATGCCGAGCGACAGCGGGGTCACGTCGAGCAGGACAACGTCCTTCACGTCACCTTGCAGGACACCGCCCTGAATGGCCGCGCCGATAGCAACAACCTCATCCGGGTTCACGCCCTTGTGCGGTTCCTTGCCGAAGAAGTCCTTCACCGACGCCTGTACGGCCGGCATACGTGTCATACCGCCAACGAGGACCACATCGTCGATTTCGGAGGTGGACTTGCCAGCGTCACTGAGGGCACGCTTGCACGGCTCGATGGTGCGCTTCACAAGGTCTTCGACGAGGCTCTCGAACTTCGCACGGGTCAGCTTGATGTTGAGGTGCTTCGGCCCGGACTGGTCGGCCGTGATGAAAGGCAGGTTCACTTCATACTGCGAAGCGGAAGAAAGCTCTTTCTTCGCCTTCTCGGCCTCTTCCTTCAGGCGCTGCAGGGCGAGCTTGTCCTTGGACAGGTCGATACCCTGATCCTTCTTGAACTCGCTGACGAGGAAGTCGACCACGCGAAGGTCAAAGTCCTCACCGCCGAGGAAGGTGTCGCCATTGGTCGAAAGCACTTCAAACACGCCGTCGCCGATCTCGAGGATCGAGACGTCGAACGTACCGCCGCCAAGGTCATAGACGGCAATCGTCTTGCCTTCCTGCTTGTCGAGGCCATAAGCCAGTGCAGCTGCGGTCGGCTCGTTGATGATGCGAAGGACTTCGAGACCTGCGATTTTGCCGGCATCCTTGGTGGCCTGACGCTGTGCGTCGTTGAAGTAGGCAGGTACCGTGATGACGGCCTGTGTGACTTCCTCACCGAGATAGGCTTCAGCAGTTTCCTTCATCTTGGTCAGGATGAAAGCGGAGACTTCCTGCGGCGCGTAATCCTTGTCGCGGCCCTTCACCCAGGCATCTCCATTGGAGCCTTTCACGATCTCGAAGGGTGAGATTTCCTTGTCCTTCTGCGCGGTCGGATCATCGAACTGACGCCCGATCAGGCGCTTGATCGCATAAAAGGTAAAGTCCGGGTTGGTGACAGCCTGACGGCGCGCCGGCATACCGATAAGCCGCTCATCGCCTTCTGTGAAAGCGACAACCGACGGCGTTGTGCGCGCGCCTTCAGCGTTTTCGATAACTTTGGCTTCCTTGCCATCCATGACGGCAACACAGCTGTTCGTGGTGCCGAGGTCGATACCAATGATTTTTCCCATTTCAGTTCACTCTCTTCTTTAAGCCGCCGCTGCTCCTTGTTTCCTGGTCTGGCGGGCAGCACCCGGAACAGCAGCTCTATGGAATGTGAATGTCGCGCCCGTTTCATTCGAGCGTGTCTTCAGCAGCGATATGGGAAGGCCTTTCGCAGGCTCAAGAGGCATCCTCACATTTGAGTGACGCCGTGGTGACATCTGAGTGGGCCTGGCAGACTCCGCTTAACCGGCAAACGCACACCAGCCCCTATAGACAACATTTATCGTAACACCTGTTACGATCAATTTGAAAACTATTCTCATTCGCCATAATTTTTGCTGGCAACGTCTCCAGAGGCCCCGATGCCACGTACCGCTTTGAAAACACTCAGTTACAGTCTGATGCACCTGATCGTCGCATTCGCCGTAGCCTATGGGCTTACAGGCAGCTGGCGGATTGCACTTGGCATTGGCCTTGTTGAACCAGTCTTCCAGACAATCGCCTACGCGATCCATGAACGCATGTGGGAAAAGTGGATTCCCGGCCGTAGTGCTCCTGTCGCTTCTGCACATGGCTGCGCTCACACACTGATCCGTATTCAGGAATATGCCGACAGGCACACAGTCGGCCGCGCGCCTCTGCCAGCATAAAATTTCTTCATGCCCTCGCCTTCGCGCCACCCCCGCCCCACATCCGTGGCCCGGACAAGACCGCAGGAAGGACAATTCCAATGAAATACACGAAACTCGGCCGCACGGGTCTCGTCGTCTCGAAACTCTGTCTCGGAACGATGACCTTCGGCGGCCAGACCGGCTTCTGGAAATACATCGGCAAGCAACAGCAGGAAGACGCTGACGAACTGGTCCGCACCGCCTTTAATGCGGGGATCAACTTCTTCGACACCGCCGATGTCTATTCCGCCGGCATCTCCGAGAAGATGCTCGGCGAGGCCATCCGCAACAATAATCTCCCACGGGATGAAATCGTCGTGGCCACCAAGGTTTTCGGACGTGTCTCCATGGCTGTCAGCGAAGACGCTTCAGACAAGGTCAAGGCCGAGGCAGAGCGCCGTGAAAATCAGGCCGTCAACATTTCCGGCCTGTCGCGCAAGCATATTATGGACGGCGTCGAGAAAAGCCTCGACCGGCTCGGCATGGACTATATCGACCTCTACCAGGTCCACGGCACTGATCCGCTGACACCGATCGAGGAAACCGTCGAAGCGCTCGACCTGCTCATCCGCCATAACAAGGTGCGCTATGTCGGCCTGTGCAACATGCCAGCCTGGCTCACCATGAAAGCGGTTGCCTATGCCCGCGAGAAGGGCCTTCACCGCTTTGAGAGTGCGCAGATGTACTACTCCATCGCAGGCCGGGAGCTCGAACGCGAGGTCGTTCCACTGGCCGAGGACCAGGATCTCGCCATCCTGCCCTGGAGCCCGCTTGCAGGTGGCTTCCTGTCAGGCAAGTTCACCCGTGACAGCGACGGGCCGAACGATGCGCGCCGTACCGTCTTCGACTTTCCGCCCATCGACAAGGAACAGGGCTTCGACATCATCGATGTCATGCGCGACATCGCAAAGGCAAAGAAGGCGACTGTCCCGCAGGTTGCGCTTGGCTGGCTCCTGTCGCGTCCGCATGTGACCAGCGTCATTATCGGCGCGCGCACGCTTGACCAGCTGAAGGACAATCTCGGTGCTATCGATATCGAGTTTACCGCAGAAGAACTCGCCAGCCTGGACGAGGTCTCTGCCCTGAAACCGGAGTATCCCGGCTGGATGCTGGAACGTCAGCAGGCCGACCGGAAAGCCCAGGTCGAATAGCTTCCGGCTTGCCCGCCAGTAAGGCGTGTGGTCAGATCGGTGTGAAGCCATTTTCAGGAGCACACCGATGAGACTGACCCTCACAAGCCTTCTGGCGGGCACGCTGCTCGCCGCCTGCACGCCAGCTAACGAACCGGAAGCAGGTGATACAGAAGCCGGAACAGTCACAACGGACACAGACGCGCAGGCTCAGGAACAAGCCTCCGAAGAGACAGCTCCTCCCCCTGTGAGCCTCACCGAGAAATGGAAAGCCAGCGGTTTCAATGCGCCCGAAGGCGTCGCTGCCGCACCGGACGGGGCATATTTCATTTCCAATGTCGGTGGCGACGGAAGCGAGAAGGATGGCTCCGGCTGGATCTCCAAGGTCTCACCAGATGGCGACGTCCTCGCGGCTGAATTCGCCACAGGCATGGACGCCCCAAAGGGCATGGTCGTCGACCGCAGCATTCTCTACGTCGCAGACATTGACCGGGTTCACATGGTCGATCCCGCCGACGGGACCCTGCTCAACACCATGGAAATAGACGGCGCGCAGGGCCTCAACGACATGACGACCTGGAATGCCAGTGTCCTGGTGTCCGACAGTTCCGGCGGGCGCATCTGGCAGATCAATGGAGATGAAGCCAGCGTGTGGCTGGAGGATGACCGCCTCAAGGGCGTGAACGGCCTGCTCGGCGATGGTGACCGGCTTCTGGTCGCCACGATGAGTTCGGGCACGCTCTATGAAGTGACCGAAGCCCAGGAATTCAGCGAGATTGCCACCGGCATGGAAAACGCCGACGGCATCGGCCTCACAGACGGCGGCTACCTCGTGTCCGCCTGGCCGGGACAGGTCTGGTTCGTCAGCGAGGATGGCGAGACACACGAACTCCTGAACACGCAGGAAGAAGGTATCCTCCAGAACGACCTCACCATTATCGACGGCACCGTCATCGTCCCTAACTGGCTGCCGGGGACCGTCACGGCGTGGAGCGTCGAGGCGGCAGAAGAATAGCTGCCCGCCTCTCGCGCCTCACAATATGTCTCTAGTTCGCCGGCCCCGAGCTCACCGCCACCATCGCTGCGCGCAGGACGCGGTCGCCGATTTTCCAGCCTGACTGGAAGGTTTCCGCGATCTTGCCGGACGGCTGATCGGACGGAATCTGGCTGACAGCCTGATGCATGTTCGGGTCGAAGCTCGCGCCCGGCTCGGCATCGATCACGGTGACACCGTGTCTTGCCAGCACACTGTGCAGCTCCTTCTGCGTCATCTCGATACCGCCCAGCAGGTTCTGCCCGGCTTCGGTCAGTGCAGAGCGCTCCTCATCCGGCAGGGCACTGAGCGCGCGCAGCAGGTTGTCGGATACGCTGAGCAGGTCCTTGGAGAACTTCTCGACCGCATAGACGCGTGCATCGGCCACTTCCTTGGCAGAGCGCTTGCGGATGTTTTCCATTTCCGCATGAGCGCGCAGCACCTGATCCTTCAGGGCTGTTACCTCGCCTTCGAGTTCGGCAATCCGGGTTTCCGGGTCCACATCCTGATTGTCCGCGACGGCCGCCTCTTCCAGCGCTTCGGACTCTTCGCTGCCTGCGTCCAGGGTTTCCGTCTCGACAGCCTCTTCAGGTCTCTTCTGGTCTTCGTTCATAACTCTTGTCTACTCTCACGTTTTCTGGCGTTCGCCGAGGATCTGCCCGACAATACGCGCCGTGTAATCCACCATCGGGATCACACGCGCATAGTTCAGACGGGTCGGGCCGATCACACCGAGTGCGCCGATTACCTGTCTCGTGGCGTTCATATAGGGTGCCACAATCAGGCTTGAACCGGATAACGGAAAAAGCCTGTTTTCAGAACCGATGAAAAGCCGCACGCCTTCTGCCTCACGGGTGGAGTCCAGCACATCCAGAAGCCCCTGCTGGCGCTCCAGAATGTCAAACAGCTGGCGCACCTGTTCCATGTTCTCAGCCGCTGCCGGGTCATTCAGCAGATTCGCCCGGCCATGCACGATCAGGGCGCGCTCCTCGCCGGGCACTTCGCCGGCCCATTCGGCCAGCCCCTGCTCGACAAGGCTTGTCGCAGCCTGGTCCAGCTGGGCGCGCCGTTCGGCGATTTCCTCGCCAATGGCCTGTGCCGCCTCACGCAGTGTCTTCCCCTTCATGCGGGCGGCGAGATAGTTGCCCGCTTCCATCAGCGTTGTTGCCGGCAGCCCGGCCGGTATCTTCACCAGCCGGTTTTCCACGTCGCCCATCTCGTCCACGAGGATGCAGAGCGCCTCGCCCGTCGCCAGTGGCACGAACTCGACATGGCGCACAGGCCGCTCACGCGTTGGAGAACTCACAAGCCCTGCCCCGCCCGCAAGTCCGGACAGGATGGAGGAAGCCTCTTTCAGCAGGCCCTTCATGTCACGGTTGCCAGAGCGCAGCCGTTCCTCGATCTCGGCCCGGTCATCCCCGGAAGGCTCACCGATCTCGAGGAAACCGTCGACGAACAGGCGCAGCCCGATATGTGTCGGCATCCGGCCCGCCGAAACGTGCGGGCTATCGAGCAGACCAAGTTCTGTCAGGTCCGACATGACATTCCGGATCGAGGCTGGTGACAGGCTGATGCCGCTCTTGGACAATGTGCGCGAGCCGACGGGTTCGCCGGTTTCCAGATAGGTCTCGACGATCTCGCGGAAAATCGCGCGCGAACGGTCGTCCAGGCTCTGCAACAGGCCGGTATGTAAACGCTGGTCACTCATCTCGGTGCATCCCTGGCCGTTGAATTCTCGATGTTTGCAATCTCCAGTTTCATTAGTCGTTTTTCTCTTGGCCGTCAGTCTCAAATCGGCTTCCATGGGGCACATGACAAGCGTGCCAGCTAAGTTACCTCTTCGACAAGTTGTCGCCTATGGCTCCGTCGGAATTCCCTTCGGGGCCGTCGGCCTGCCCATGGCGGTCTTTATCGCCCCGCTCTATGCCCGTGAAATGGGGATGGGGACTGCCGTCGTCGGCCTGATTTTCATGATCCTGCGTTTCTGGGACCTTTTCTCAGACCCGGTCATGGGCTGGCTGGTCGATACCAAGCCCTCAAGACTCGGCAAGGTCCGCCACTGGCTGCTTGGTGCCGTGCCGGTCCTGCTACCGGCCGTCTGGTTCCTATATAACCCCATAGGCCCACCTGTCTCACCGATTTTCCTGTGTATCATCCTCTTCCTCTTCTACATCGGCACCACGATGATCGCGACGCCGCACCAGGCCTGGGCGCCTTCCATTGCGCGCAGCTATGATGAGCGTTCGCGCCTGTTCATGTGGCGGGAACTTTTCACCATTGTCACCATGCTGGTCATGCTGGCCCTGCCACAGATCCTGGCGCAGGCCGGGGACGTGGATTTTGCCCACCAGATATCAATTATGGGCTGGTTCCTGCTGATAGCCCTTCCAATCACCATCGGCGCTGCCGTCTGGCTCGTTCCAGACCCGCAGCCAGACCCCAATGCCCCCCGCGCCAGCTTCCATCCGAAAGCCATCCTCAAGGCTCTGCGGGAAGCCACGCTTTGGCGGCTACTCGCCGCGGAAATCTTCATCGGCATCGCCATTGCAGGTACAGCAGGAACATTCCTGTTCGCCGCGGAATGGGGATTTGGCGTTAGCAGTGGCCTCGCTTCACTGATCCTGATGATCCATTTCATCGCCGGCTTTGCCGCCATGCCGTTCTGGGTCTGGATTTCCAAGCGTACCGAAAAATTCATCGCGATGCGCTTTGTCGCGCTCTGGTCAGCGCTGACCTATATTTCTTACCTGCCG
Organism: Henriciella sp.; assembly: GCF_029936995.1. Taxonomy (GTDB): domain Bacteria; phylum Pseudomonadota; class Alphaproteobacteria; order Caulobacterales; family Hyphomonadaceae; genus Henriciella. The sequence continues at coordinate 166,072 of NZ_JAPYRE010000005.1, read as the reverse complement.
CTGGCCATGATGGGCGGTGGTCTTGTACCGCTTATTGTCGCTTCCCTGGTCACCGGTTTTGGCTACGGCACCCCCTTCATCCTCCTGCGCTCGATGATGGCAGACCTTGTCGAGGCCGAGGAAGTCCGCGGCGGCGCTAACCGGGCCGGGCTCTTCTATTCGCTGATGTCAGGCGCCTACAAGACTGGCGCGAGCTTCGCCATCGGCATCCCCTACATCCTGCTCGGCGTTCTGGTCGGCTTCAATCCGTCCGGCGACAATTCGCCGGAGACGGTACGCGGGCTGATGATGGTCTTCGTCGGCGTGCCGGTCTGTTCCTATGCCATCGCCGCGCTTCTCCTCTGGCGCTATCCCATCACGCGCGCCGAACAGGCGAAAGCAGCTGCCGCCATCAATGCGGGTGGACAAGCCAATCTCGAAGCGCTTCACCCCACGGTGAACAAAGGAGACGCCCCATGACCAATCTCGTGCGCCCTTCGGGCCGCGCCGCAGACCAGCTTCGTGACATCGTTCTGGAAACCAATGTGACCCGCTATGCCGAGGGCTCCTGCCTGGCGAAGTTCGGCCACACCCATGTCCTGTGCACGGCCAGCTGGCAGGACAATGTCCCGCCGTGGCTGCGCGGACAGGGCAAGGGCTGGGTCACCGGCGAATACGGCATGCTGCCACGCGCCACCCACACCCGTGGCAATCGCGAGGCCGCCCGCGGCAAGCAGTCTGGCCGCACGCAGGAAATCCAGCGCCTGATCGGCCGTTCGCTTCGCTCGGTCGTCGACCTCAATGCCCTTGGCGAAAACCAGATCACGATCGACTGCGACGTCATCCAGGCCGATGGGGGCACGCGCACGGCCGCCATTACCGGCGGTTTCGTCGCCCTCGCGCTGGCCTGCAAATACATGCGTGAGGAAGGAGTCCTCAAGGCTGACCCGATCCAGAAACAGGCCTCTGCCATTTCCGTCGGCCTGTTCCAGGACACCCCCGTGCTCGACCTAGACTATCCCGAAGACTCCGGCGGCGAAGGCGACATGAATGTCGTGATGAGTTCCGATGGCGGTTTCATCGAAATCCAGGGTACCGGCGAAGAACGCCCGATGACCCGGCCTGAAGTCGAGACCCTCCTGCGTCTTGCGGAAAAGGGCTGCACGGAGCTGTTCGAGGCACAGAAGAAGGCGATTGGGTAAATCGCCCGAACGCGGTGAGGGTTGGGGGTGGACTAGTCCACCCTCTCCAGCCCGAACATCGCCAGCTTCAGGCTACGGGCGATGCGCTCGGCGCGCTGCATGAAATAGTCGACCGTTTCCTCACTGTCGGAAAGGTCTTCCAACGTCTCGCGGAAAAGACCGAGCCAGATGACGAAATCTTCCGCTGATACACCGTCCAGTTTTGTGTGTGCAGGCACCGGCTTACCAGAATAGCGCCCGGCATTCATCGCAACAGAGGCCCAGAAATCCTTCAACTTGGCGAGATGGGCGTCCCATTCATCCCCGATCTCGTCATTGAAGATCGGGCCGAGCCGGGGATGGGCGCGGACACGCGCATAAAAGGTGTCGACCAGCGTAGAGATAAACGCCTCATCAATGCCAAGCCGGGCGGCATTGGCCTCAATCTCTTCCCGCCGTGCAGCGGCACTCCGAACCCTGAAAGTCATAAGATAGATATGCCCCCGGCCACGCAGCCATGTAACTGCGGCATGTCGCCTGCCTACTCGCCCACAGGCTTCTCCCGGCCTTCCCAGCTGACCTCCACATCCCAGAGCGGGACGGTCGACAGGCTCATCTTTGCCGAGCCGTCGACCGGCTTCCTCGAAAACGAGACATACATCATCGCGTCCGCTTCGCGGTCATAGATGCGGCGCACGGCGAGCTGCTTGAAGATCAGCGAGCGGCCCCGGTCCCAGACTTCCTCGCCCGACCGGTCGAGGTCGATCCGGCCAATCGTCACCGGCCCGGTCACGCTGCACGAGATCGAGGAGTTGGAAGGGTCCTCGAACCAGTTGCCCTTGCCCAGCCGGTCCCAGACACCGCGGTCGAAATAGGCGATGTGGCAGGTAATGCCCGGCACTTTCGGATCTTGCAGACGGTCGATCTTGATCTCGTTGCCAAGCCAGTCATTCTTGAACTCGCCCGCTTCCCGGTCGCCCCCGCAGGCGGCGAGGACAAGGCCCGCCGCACCAAGCGCGCTGAGTCTGGATAAGGTTTTCATGAAAAGATGAACCTGTTGCCGGGGGCAGAGGTTCCGGCGACCCACGGCCTTACGGTCAGGCCGCTTCCTCGTCATCGGCGGCTGCAGCGTCTCCGTCTTCCTCGTCGAATATGAGAATGTCACCGGGCTGGCAGTCGAGCTCCCGGCAGAGCGATTCCAGCGTGGAAAAACGCACCGCCTTGGCCTTGCCCGTCTTCAGGATGGACAGGTTGGCGAGCGTGACGCCGACCCTGTCGGAAAGTTCCGTCAGGGACATGCGGCGCTCAAGCAGAACGCGGTCGAGAGTTACACGAATGGCCATATTGTCTGGTCGGCCTCCTAAATCGTCATCTTCTCTTCCTCACGCAGCCGGGACCCTTCCCGGAAGACCTGCGCAAGGATGAAAAGCGCCACAACGGCAGCCCACGCGGCAAGATTAATGCTGAGCCTCAGCGGCTGGTCGGTGCCAAGGTCTACAAAGCTGTTCAACAGTATAACGGTCAGATAGCGCCCAAGCTCCACAAGGGCGATGGCAATGGCGATCCGGGTCAGCCGCGGGCCGTTCTGCGGCACGAACGGGTCGCCCGCCGCCAGCGTCGAAAGGATGCGCCTGAGCTGGACACACACATAGATGATGCCCGGCGCGAACACGACCAGGCTTGCAAGTCCGGCAACGAACTGTCCGGGCTTTACGCCTTCCACATAGGCTTCCATGCCAGGAATGCGGATCACCCCGCCATTCAGGCTGCCGATAAGGCCGGCGCCGATAAGAAGAAAGGCGGCGATGCCGCATATGACGGCGATCCAGATGACGACCTGCATCAGCATTGAAAGGACTGCGGCCATGGAGTTTTGCTTCCGGATCGTCATATCTTAAGTCTTCAAAACCTCGATCATGAGAAGGGTTTCTGGGCCCAAACACGTAATTTACCGTTAAACGATAATACTATTCAGTCAGAAAGCAAGATTGGAGCCACATACATCCATGACTCGCACGCTCGGAAAAGGCCGTCTCGTTGCGGCAACCCACAACAAGGGAAAAGTCAGGGAGCTCAAGGACCTGTTCGAACCAGCCGGGCTGGAGGTCGTCTCCGCCATTGACCTGGACCTGCCCGAACCCGAAGAGACCGAAAAGACCTTCGCTGGCAATGCCCTTCTCAAGGCACGCGCGGCGGCGAAAGCGACAGGCTCTCCGGCCCTCTCCGATGACAGCGGCCTGGCTGTCGAGGCGCTGGATGGCCAGCCCGGCATCTATTCCGCGCGCTGGGCCGGTGAGCCGCGCGATTTCAATATGGCAATGGAAAAGGTCGAAGCGGAACTGGCCAGGATGGACGCAGACAACCGTCGTGCAAAATTCGTCTGCGCGCTCGCCGTTGTCTGGCCGGACGGCCATGAAAAGGTCTATGAAGGCGAGGTCCACGGCGAGCTTGTCTGGCCCCCGCGTGGCGAGAAAGGCTTTGGCTATGACCCGATGTTCGTGGCTGAAGGCGAGAGCGACACCTTTGGCGAGATGGACCCGGCGAAGAAGCACGCCATGAGCCACCGCGCCGACGCTTTCAGGAAACTCAGGGCCGCGCTGCTTTGATTTCCACCGCGCTGCCCTTCGGCCCGGCTTACGGGTTCGGCCTCTATATCCACTGGCCCTTCTGCACGAAGATCTGCCCGTATTGTGACTTCAACGTCTATGCGGCGAAGGACAGGGATAATGATGCGCTGGTAAAGGCCCTGTCCGACGATCTTGCCCGCCATGCCCGTACGCTGGAAAGCCACCCTCGGCTCAGCTCCATCTATTTCGGCGGCGGCACGCCTTCTCTCATGGCACCGAAAGACATTGCAGGCCTTATCCAGCAAGCCGAGACCCTGTTCGGCCTTGAGAGGGACACCGAAGTCACGCTGGAGGCCAATCCGAATGACGTGCTCTCCGCCGATCTTTCGGCCTGGTCAGATGCGGGCATCACCCGTCTTTCCATCGGCATCCAGTCCCTCGACGATGAGGCGCTCAGCTTTCTGGGACGCGATCACGACGCCGTCGGGGCCCAGCGCGCGGTCGAACGGGTCGCCCGCCATTTCCCCAACCATTCGATCGACCTGATCTATGCCCGGCCCGGCCAGCCGCCCGAAGACTGGGAGAAGGAACTCTCCGCGGCACTCGGCCTCGGCGCACCGCATCTTTCGCTCTACGAACTGACAATCGCCGAGCGAACTGCCTTTGGTAAACGTGCCAAACGCGGCGAACTCATCCCGATGCCGGATGACGACCAGGCCGATCTCTATGAATTGACCCAGCAAGTCGCCGAGGCGCATGGGCTGCCAGCTTACGAAGTGTCAAACCATGCCCGCGCGCCGGAGATGTACTCGCGCCATAATCTCACCTACTGGCGTGGCGGGGACTGGATCGGTCTCGGCCCCGGCGCACACGGGCGCCTCACCCTTGATGGTCAGCGCCTTGTCACACATGCTCCGCTCAGACCCGGAGATTATAGAACAGCGGTCTCCAGTACCGACGGTCTTGCAGGCGAAAAACTTTCACCGCTCGACAATGCGCGCGAACTCCTTGCCCTCGGCCTGCGCTCTGATGAAGGCTTTGACACAACCCGCCTGCAAAAGCTGACCGGCATCCCGGTTCCAGCAGATGCCATGAGCGGCATGAAAGAAGCCGGCCTGCTGAAACAGGACGGCAGACATATCACCCTGACGCGCGAAGGCCGCTTGCTGGCCGACCGTGTCGCGGCCGAGCTGTCGCCGTGACCCGCCAGGCCCTGTTAAAACAGGGTGGTGGCGGGGTCTGACTACTCCGTCTTGCGAAAGCGCCTGCCCTGCCGTTTCATGATCTCGCGGCCCAGCGGTTCGGGCAGAATCCGCGTCAGCGTCGCGACGCCCTTGTTCACCGCGCCTGGAACGACAACAGGCTGTCCGCGCGAGACGCCCTGCATACCCGCCGTCACAACAGGCCCAGCCTCCATCCACATCCACTCGGGGGAGTCCTTGGCCATTTCACGCGTGCCATTCACATCGTGGAACTCGGTGAATGTGAAGCCGGGGCAAAGCGCACAGCAATTGATGTCATGTCCCGCCGCGTTCGCCTCCGCCTGAAGGCTTTCGGAGAACTTGATCAGGCCCGCCTTCACGCTGGCATAGAGCGTGTGGCCATTCGAGCCCGGCGCATACCCGGCAAGCGAAGCGACATTGATGATCCGCCCGAAACCGCGCTCCGCCATGCCGGGAAGCAGCTTGTGAACAAGTTCTATGGGCGCATGATAGAGCACGCGCAGGAAGGCTTCCTGCTCTTCCCAGCTCGTATTGAAGAACGTCCCCGGCAGGCCATAGCCGGCATTATTGACCAGCCCGTCAGGCGTCCGCCCGGCCTCTTTCAGCTCACCGAGAATGGCATCGACGGCACCCTCGGCGGCCAGGTCCTGCGTGATGACCAGCGTGGCGACCTTGTACTTTTCCTCGATCTCACGAGCCAGCGCATCCAGCCGGTCGGCCCGGCGTGCGGTCAGCGCCACGTCCCAGCCCTTGGCGGCATACTGGCGGGCAAATTCCGCACCCAGCCCCGCAGATGCGCCTGTAATCAGGACAAGCCTATTCCCCGCCATGCTCTGCCTCCCCGGCCTTGCGCCAGACATTCACCTTGGTCAGGAAGGCGATCTCTGTGCGTTCCAGCGCGAAGCCCGCCTCGCTCATGGGCGGCGCGAAATCATAGGCCAGATACGCCTTGTAATAGGGCTCGTGAAAGCCTTCCGGAAAATATTCGAGGATGCCATCCAGGCCCTCATTGTCGCCGAACTGGAGACTGTCAGCGATAATGAACACGCCCCCCGGCTTCAGCACGCGCGCCGCTTCCTGGAAGACCTGCTTGCGTGTCTTCTCCGGCAGCTCGTGGAACAGGAAGACCGAGACGATAATATCTTGCGAGGCGTCCTCCAGCGGCATTGTCTCTGCCTGCCCCTCGATGATCTCGACATGCGGCCAGTCGGCGACCATCTCGCGCGCCCGCTCGGCATAGTTGGGCGACAGGTCCAGCCCGGCAGCCTTCAGGCGCGGGAAGGCTCGCATCGTCTGGCGCAGGAAGCGCCCGGTCCCGCAGGCGAGGTCCAGCAGCGTGACATCGCGCTGGTCGCGGCCCTTCACTTCACGCGCAATCTCGGCCAGCGCGGCCCTGCGCATCGCGTCGCCTGCGCCGGTAAACAGCGCCTCGACCTGATGATCATAGAGTTTCGCACTCTCGTCAGACAGCCAGCCATCGGTCTGGTAGTGGAAGTTCTGGCGGTAATACGCCGGATAGCGGTTCGAGCCCTCAAGCTGCTCACGCACCTCGGTTCCGTCACGCGCGACACGTCTGCGGTCGACTTCGGCGACATCCTTCAGGAAATAGCCAGCCCGGCGCACCGCCTTTCCCATGTCCGCCATGCGCACATCTTCCGGCGGCGGATAGAGCCCCGCCTCAATGTTGGCGCGGTCTTTTGCAAACAGCCGGAAATAACTCGCACGGAGCTCTTTCGTGTCGACCGGGTTGGTCGGCTTGAATGGCGGCTCGCCGGGCCGGTTGAACCCTGCGGAGCGGCGCTTGGCAATTACATACTGTGCGCCATACCAGGCCGAGCGAAGACCCTGCGCGGCTGTGTAGCGCGCCCGGCCGACATTTTTTCCTGTTTCGTCGAGTAATCCCATGTCCCTCAATATTGGGCAGCAGCAACCATGCGTCCAGTGGCACGTTTAGTGCATTGAATATACGGCGATTTACTCTTCAGCCTGCATTCAGGTGAATATGTTAATGTGCAGCCTGAAGACGAAGGGCAAAGACGCCCTCCCCGTCGTGAAAGGAGTTAACCCCATGATTCGCATGGCAATTCTCGGCAGCGCCGCTGCACTTACCCTGAGCCTTCCGGCAGCTGCCCAGCAGTATGGACATTCTGGCTATGGCTATAATGGCTATGGCCAGCAGACACAGGGGTATTACGACGCCAACTGCGAACGCGAACGCCGCGCCAACCAGACCGCAGGCGGCCTTTTCGGCGCCGTGGCAGGCGGGCTCCTGGGCGCAGCACTGGCAGATGGCGATGATGACAACCGCTACCGTCGTGGCCACCACCGTTATTCCCGTTATGGACGGGGATATAACCGCGGTTATGGGCGTGGCTATCATCGTGGCTATGGCCGCCGCCACTACCGCGACAATGATGACGGCAACCAGGCTGCTGGCGCGATTGCCGGTGCCCTGATCGGTGGTGTCGCAGGCAGCGCTCTGGCAGGAAGTTCCACGAACTGTAACCAGCAGGCCTATGGTCGCCAGGACAATCACCGCTATGGCGGCTCTAACGTTCCTGCACCGACCCGCCAGCCCTATGGCAATGCCTGGAAAAACAACAATGCCCGTCGCGTGACGTATAATGACAGCTACAATCAGGACGCCTATGACCTGCGTCCCGGTGAAGAGCTTTATGGCAGCTCACCCCAGAGCAATCCCGCCTGGAACAACCCGGAATATGGCGCGACCACGCAAGGCTACAATGCCGGCTATTCCGCCCCTCAGAACACCGGCGAGTGCCGCACCGTCTATCGCGGCAGCCAGCCTGCCACCGCCTGTAATGTCGGCGGCGACCGCTGGGAATTTGTAGACTAGGTCAAGATCGAAAAATCACCCCTGAACGAGGGCCGCGATCCGTCGCGGCCCTTTTTTATGAGCTCTCAAGAGGCGCCCTCGCATCCATTCCGATGGTCGCGGCCGATCACCCCGGCACAATCGCGGCGATCAGGCGCGGGCCGGTATTCTTCATCGCCTCTTCAAAGGCCGCATCGAAATCCTCGCCCGTCGTGACCGCTGTGGCGGGCATACCGAGGGACTCCGCGAGGCTCACCCAGTCGATGTCCGGCCCGCCGATTTCCAGCATGTCCTTCGCCGCCGGGCCGGGATTGCCCGCGCCAGTACGCGCCAGTTCGATGTTCAGGATGCGGTAGGTGTGATTGACGAAGACGATGGTCGTCACATCGACGCCCTCGCGCACCATGCTCCACAATGCCTGATTGGTGTACATGCCGGCCCCGTCGCCGGTCAGCGCGATGACTTTACGGTCCGGTGCGGCCACGGCTGCGCCAAGCGCCAGCGGCAGGCCCTGCCCGATGGCGCCGCCTGTCAGCCCCATCCAGTCATGCGGCTCGGCCCCGATGTTCGACAGGAAGACCGGCATGGAATTCGACACCCCGTCATCGGAGACGATGGCATTCTCAGGCATGTGGCGGGCCACGCTCGCGCCAACGGCCCGCGCATCGAGATCGCCGGTCCGCATCTCCGGGATTTTCAGCGGCGTCGGATCGGCCGCCTCATTCGCGCCCATTGCATCGGCGAGCGCCTTCAGGGAGGCCGCGCTGTCTGTATCGGCTCCGCCAAGGTCCAGCGTCTCGCAGCCTTCCGGCACGAGCAGGCTCGGCTTGCCCGGATAGGCGAAGAAAGCCGCTGGAAGATGCGTGCCCGCCGTCAGCATCAGATCGCTGCCTTCAAGATCCTCCATCGCGCCTTCGGCGAAATACTGCATCCGGTCCGGGCTGAAGAGGCCCGCGCCGCGGCGCATCCTGGCATAGAAGGTGTCGGTGATGATCCGCACACCCGCTTTTTTCAGGCGTGCAGCAGCCTGAAGGCCCTCCTCGCCAAGCGCTGTCCCGTTGATGAGGATGACCGGGCTTTTCGCCTTGCCGATCGCCTCGACCGCGGCGTCGATGACACTCGCGGGTGTCTGGCGCAGCGGCGGGCGCTTCGCATCGCCGCCCTTCTCCCCACCCTCGGTCCAGGCCGAATCCGCAGGCAGGATCAGCGAAACCGGCCCCGGCTCCGGCCCGAAACTCGCACTCCAGGCTTCCGCCGCCAGCTTGCCGGTCACTTTCACGCTGTCAGCGGACTTGATCCAGACCGAATTCGGCCCCGCCATGCCCATGATGTCGGAATTCAGCGGGGCATCATACTTGCGATGATCGACGGCATGATCGCCGATGACGTTGATCATCGGCGTCTTGGCGCGCTTGGCGTTATGGATGTTCGCCCCGCCATTGAGATAACCCGCCCCGAGGTGCAGCAGCGTCATCGCCGGCTCGCCCTTGATCCGGGCATAGCCATCGGCCGCCCCGGTCGCCACGCCCTCGAACAGGCAAAGCACGGACTTGATCCGCGTCTCCCGGTCGAGCGCGGTGACAAGGTGCATCTCCGATGTGCCCGGATTGGCGAAACAGGCATCCACACCATTGTCCGCCAGTGTCGAGACCAGCGCATCTGCGCCTGTAAGGTTTGTCGTGTCGCTATCGGCCATGTCTGAAACTCCCTGTACGGACGGCTTGTCTCCACCGTCCTTAATTGATCTCGATAATCTCTTCGTCGCGCGGGCTCGCATAGAGGCGCTCGACCTCGCCTGCCCGAAGGCTCTGCACCCGGCCCTGATTTATATAGCCTTTCTCGGTGATCTCACCGGCATCGGCCTTCGGCATGTCGGGCTGCAGCAGGATGCGCGACACCCGTGCGGCGGCATTGGGGTGGCGCCGGTTATGTTCCTGCAGCCCTTCCTTCACGGCTCCACGCACGGTCTCGTCATGCGCCAGCTCGTCGAGGCCGACATTGCGCCCGGTCTTGCGGCGGCACCAGCTCTCATTGAGAAATCCGAGCAGCGCGATCTCGTTTTCGTTCAGCCCACAGACGACCACGTCGGAGAGTGGTCCGCCCACAGCTTCGACGGCCTTCACCCGGACGGTGCCCGCCGAAACCCATGTCCCGTTGGCAAGCTTGAACTCCTCGGCAATCCGGCCATTGAAGGCGAGGCCCTTTTCCGGATTGTCCGGATCGGCGAACTTCACCGCATCGCCGAGCTTGTAGAAGCCTTCATCGTCAAACGCTTCTGCGGTCTTCTCCGGATTTCGGAAATAGCCCTGCGTGATGCCTTCCCCGCGCACCCGGCACTCCATCTTCTCGCCGACCGGCGCGAGCTTGAATTCGCATCCCGGCAGGGGAAGCCCGATCAGCCCCATCGTGTCGCTCGGCCAGTGAACATTGGAGATGGTGGGGGAGGTTTCAGTCGCCCCATACCCCGCGCTGAGGCTGATCCGTTCCCCGGTGACATCGACAGCCACCTTCTGGATCCGCTCATAGATGTCCTGCCCCATCGACGCCCCGCCATAGGCCATCACCATGATACGCGAAAAGAAGGTCTTCGCCAGTTCACGGTCCTGTTCCAGCTCGGTCGCGATCACCGCCCAGGCCGCTGGCACAGTGGTGTGCTGGGTCGGCGCGATTTCGCGCAGATTGCGCAGCATCTCCGGCAGGCGGGCCGGCGTCGGCGCGCCCCAGTCAATGTAGAGAGTGCCGCCCCAGTCCGTCATCGAATGCAGGATGGAATGTGCGCCATAAGTATGGCTCCAGGGCAGGAACGAGACCATGACCTGCGGGCCATCCGAAAGCGCCTCGAGCCGCTCAACATCCCAGACTGAGCGGATCATCTTCACCATGGAGGCGATGTTGCCATGCGTGTTGATCACCGCTTTCGGCTCACCTGTGGACCCCGAGGTCAGCATGTATTTCGCGACCGTCTCCTCGCTCAAGCGGTCATAGGCAAGATCGACAAAGCTGGTCGGGACCTTGGCAAACTCTTCCAGAGACTGGCTGGTCACACCGGAAGGCCTGTTCTTGCGGTAAAGCACCAGCCGGTCGCCGACCTCCATGCCGTCCAGGCCGCGCTGATACTCATCACCGTCCTCGACATAGATGATCGCCGGGCTGGTGAGATTGTCGATATGGTTGAGCCGCGCGAAATCCTGGCTCAGTGTCGCATAGGCCGGGGTGACCGGCACAACCGGGCTGCCGGCCCACATCGCAGCATACATGACGAGCGCATTCTCTATGGCATTTCGCGAGAGGATCATGACCGGGCTATCCGGCCCTGCCCCGGCATCGACAAAGCCCTGGGCCAGCTCACGGATACGGGCAAGCCCCTCAGCATAGGTCATATTTTTCCAGCCCGGCTTCGACGGGTCGTCCGGGTCGCGCTGGGCCAGCCACACACGGTCCGGATCGGTCGCCGCCCAATAGACGAGGGGGGCCAGCATGTGCGGCGGGTGCGGACGTTTCGGCTGGCCATTCCTGAGCAGGATGCAGCCATCCTCGCGGTGTTCGACCTCCAGCTTCTGCGGCAGGTAGGGAATCTCGCGGAACGGGATGTCAGACGTCATTGAATTCCTTCTGTCTCGATCTTGATTGGCTCGCCGCAGTGCTTGCAATGGATCGCATCACGGTCATGGCGGCTCAGCCCGCAGGTCTCGCATTCGCAGTCCACCTTATAGTCCGGCTCCATGATGGCACGCAAGAGCTGCAGGAAAAGCGACAGGCCGAGCACCATGATGAGCACCGAGAGAAGGCGCCCGAACTGGTTCTCCATGATAATGTCGCCATAGCCCGTCGTCGTCAGGCTCGACACCGTGTAATAGAGTGAGTCCAGATAGGTGCTGATATCCGCGTTCCGCCCAACCTGCGTGGCATAGACGATCGCGGCCATCACGAAGACGAAAACGACAAGATTCGTCACCTTGTCGATGATCCGTTCATGGCGCTGGAAGAACGGCGTCAGCACCTTTACCCGCCGGATAAAGGTGAAGGCCCGCACGGCCCGCACCGCACGCAGAATGCGCAGGAACGCAAAGTTCGACACCAGCAGCGGCGCAAACATCGTCACCACGACCACCATGTCGGCCCAGTTGATCCAGCGCGTGAAGAAGCGAAGCCTGTGCTTCTCGATGTAGAACCGTGCCGCCAGGTCGAGTGCGATGATCGCACCGATCACATAGTCGATCAGGAAGTGCGTGCGCCCGCTCTCGGCAAAAGGGGCCCAGAGAAAATACGCAATCGTCGCGAAGTCGAAGATCAGCAGCGCCCAGCGAAACCAGAAGGACGCCGTGCCCGTGCCCTCATAGAGCCAGAAAATCTGCCTGTTCAGACCGCTTCGGTCGCTCATGCCACTTGCCCTGTGCCGTTTGCCCGGCTGTTCGTATTGCTGTCTCACACGATCTAGACCGTACCGGACCGGAATGACAAATCAGAACGTATCCCCTGATGAACAGGCCTTGCGCCCCTTCCGTGCAACGCTACCGTCAGGGTTGAATTGTCAGGGAGACCTCATGCTGAAGACGACCGCGCCCTCCGTCTCGCTGCTGGCTGCGGCAGCATTTGCAACACTGTCCGCCTGTGGCGGCGGGGGAGGCGGCGGAGGCGGGGCAAGCCCACCACCTCCACCACCACCTCCTCCGGCCGGACCATCAGGGCCCGATTACACCCCTGGCGTGTTCGAGGAGGCCAGCACCTTCAGGCACCAGTGCGAGACCCCGCGGTCGGGGACGAATATCGAGGGTGACCCGTTTCCGGATGAACAGGGCAGCCTGGTGGAAGAGCTGTTCTGGCTGCGCTCCTGGACCAATGAGACCTATCTCTGGCCCGATGAGGTGCCTGACCTCGATCCGTACGATTACAACAACCGTGTCACCTATTTCGACCGGCTGAAAACCAGCGAGACCACCGCCTCCGGCGCCCCGAAGGATGATTTCCATTTCAGCCAGCCGACGGAAGAGTATCTACGCGCACGTAACTCCGAGCCCGAACCCGGCTATGGCGCGAATTTTGTCCTGATTGCCAACACACCACCGCGCGAAGTTCGCGTGATCTACTCCGAACCGGACTCACCTGCCGCGGAAGAAGTGAATGGTGTGCAGAATCTCATCCGCGGCAGCGAGATCCTGACCGTGGACGGGGTCGATGTCGTCAACGCCAATACGCAGGCTGAGATCGACACAATCAATGCCGGGCTCTTTCCAGATACGGCAGGGGAAACACACACCTTCACAGTGCAGGACCCGGGGGCTTCCGACACCCGCACGATCAGCCTCACAGCCGGTAACATTACGCGCCAGCCGGTTCAGTCGACCACCGTGCTCGACACGCCGGGTGGCAAGGTCGGCTATATCCATTTCACGACATTCAGCCCGTTCTCTTCGGAAGAGCAGATCCGCGATGCCATGCAGACGATGGCCAGCGAGAACGTGACCGATCTCGTCCTCGACCTGCGCTATAATGGCGGCGGCCTGCTCGCAGTGGCCAGTCAGCTCTCCTACATGATTGCCGGGGATGCCGCGACCAGCGGTCGGGCTTTCGAACAGCTGCGCTTCAACGCCGCTGCCGGAAACATCAATCCGGTCACCGGCAACCGGAATGACCCCATCCCGTTCTACACGACGGGTCAGGGCTTTTCCGTTGCCAACGGGACGGCTCTGCCAAGCCTCGATCTTGATCGCGTTTACGTCCTGTCGACAGGACGTACATGCAGCGCCAGCGAGTCCGTCATCAACGCCCTGCGTGGCGTTGACATCGAAGTCGTCCTGATCGGCGACACGACCTGCGGCAAGCCCTTCGGTTTCTACCCCACCGGCAATTGCGGGCGCACCTATTACTCGATCCAGTTCCAGGGCGTGAACGACAAGGGCTTCGGCGATTATGCCGACGGCTTTGTGCCCCAGAATGCCACATTCGATTTCGGCGTGCAGACACCAGGCTGCCGCGTCAGTGACGAACTCACCGAACAGCTTGGACAGGCGGGCGAACCTCTTCTGGCCGCTGCCCTTCAATACCGCGATGACGGCACCTGCCCGGCCCCACCCGCCAGCTCAAGCGGGGAGAAGACAACCGCAAGTGCAGACAGCCGCCAGATTGACGACGGCGTCGCGCTGGACAAGCCTGCCGCGCCAGTCTTCGAAACCAATCGCGACATGACCATGCCCGGCGAATACAATGAGCGGACACGATGAACCTTCAGGCCACCTTTACAGCATTCTTCGCCGCCACGCTCGGGCTTGGAACCGCCGCCTGCCAGACAGGCGGCGAACGCGTGCCTGCGACGCTGACCAGTCCCGATGAGGCAACGCTGGCCAGTGTAAAGGAAGTGCTCTCTGACGCTCTCGGGCGCGCCCGCATCCGGCTCGGCCCGGAAGACCTGACGGCATCGACAAGCCTCAGCGTCCTGCCGCCGCCGCTCGGGCCAAACGAGACGCGGAGCCCGGCCGTGCCTACACACTTCGATATCGTCACCAATGGCAGTGCCTGTTTCCTGGTCCGCCAGGAAACAGGGGAAAGCTACCGCCTCGACGGCATCAGCTGCCAGCCAGTTCCTTGAGGATGACGTACCAGTGGTCGAGGCCGTCATAGAAGCTGTCGACCGGCAGGCGCTCGTTCAGCCCGTGGGCATAGGTATCGCCGGATTTGGCGAAGGCACCTGAAATCCCCACCGTGTCATAGCCGCGGTTGCGGTAATGCATCCCGTCCGTGCCACCTGAGGACATGTGCGGAAAGATATCAAGCTCCATTCCCCGCTCGGCGAGGGCCACCTCCAGCGCAGAGACCACCTCATCCGGCACCTGCGACTCAGGGCTTTCGACGAGGTCGGAGATCAGCTCGAACTTCACATCCTCATTGTCGACAACCTCTTTCAGCGTCGCTTCCGTCGCATCGATGCCGACACCGGGAAAAATGCGGCAGTTCACCGTCGCCGTGGCCGATTGCGGCAGCGCATTCTCGGCATGGCCAGCCTCCAGCATGGTCGCCACGCAGGTCGTGCCCGTCGTGCCGCGTGTTTCGGGATTGGCGCGCAGGGCCGCAATCGCATCCTCATTGTCCGGGTTTTCCGCAAACGCCGCCATGGCCGCGCCAAGCACGCCGCCCTTGCGCGCGCTGGCCGCCTCGAAATAGGCCCGCGTCAGCTCGCTCGAACGGACGGGAAACTTATGTGCCTCGATCTTTTTCAGCGCATCGGCCAGTTCGTAGATCGCATTGTCATCGCGCGGCCGCGAGGAGTGCCCGCCCGGATTGTTGATCGTCAGCTCGAAGGTTGCATAGGTCTTTTCCGCGGCCTGCACGCTGTAATAAAGTGCCTTGCCGTCCTCGCCGAGTGCGCCGCCCCCGGCATCGCTGTTCAGCACGAAAGCCGGGTCGATATTCTCCGCGGTGTATTTCGCCTGTGCGCGCGTGGACACCATGCCGGTCTCCTCGTCGCCTGAGAAAGCCAGGACAATGTCACGGTTCGGGCTCCAGCCCTCTTCCTTCAGCCGGATAAATGTCGAGACGAGGTTGGCCACGCCATACTTGTTATCGGCGGTACCGCGCCCGAAGAAATAGCCGTCTTCCTCGGTCAGCTCGAAGGGGGCGCGTTCCCAGTCCTTCGCCAGCGCATCAACGACGTCCATGTGCGCGAGGATGACGATGGGCTTCTGCTCAGCCTCGCCATCGGCGCGGTACCAGACCATCAGGCCCTGCGTCGCCTCGCCGTCATTGTCATAATCACGGACCTGGATGTCCTCATCGCTGAAGCCCGCTTTGCTAAGTTGTTCCGAGAGATAGCTGACCATCTCCGGCACCTTCTCCTGCCCGCGTGCGGTGCGGATCTCGACGACATTCTCATAGATGTCGCGCGCCATCTCTTCATGCGCGGTGCGCTCCTGCGCGGCCGCCGCCGGGGCAATGGCCAGCGCAGCAACGGAAACAAGCAGGCTCAGTCTGGAAATCATGGAAGTCCCTTTCATCTGGCACGCGGAAGGGCCGCGCGCACGTGATTTGCGCCAACCATACTCATATCGCGGCAGGAGTCAGGGGTGGATGGAAATTTGGGGTTTCGATGAGATCATGAAGCTACGGAGGATCACGCCTCGCTTACTCCTCAGCCTGCAACTGACCCCATAGGTCAATTCCGGCATATCCTTTAGCATGCCGTCGACCATGTCGGTGAATACTGCAATGAGCCAGCGCTCTAATTCTGCCCCGTAACAAGATCCCAGAACTCAGCCCGATTGTTCGTTCTCGGAAAGGGTTCGTCCGGTGCCTCGACGCCAAGGAAGTCGCAGAGTGGCCCCCAACCCTGCCTGACCTCGAAGACAAGCAACTGGTCAGCCGGGATGGTCTGTTTGACCGCCTCATTATGTGCCTCGAACCGCTCTATCAGCTCGGCGTCAGTCAGTCCGTCAGGAAACCCTGTTCGCGCGATAACCCCGTGCGCCATTTCCAGCCAAGGCTGCATGTGCGGGGGCGCATTTTCCCGGTCCTCAATCAGTTTTGCAATTGTGCCACCAAAACTCGCCGCCCAGCTTTCCGGGCTGCGTGTTGAAAGGATGTACTTCGCATCCGGATAGGCTGTGTAAAGCTCCTCGTAGAAGCCAGCTGTCGGCCAGTCGACACTGCTGGAAAAGCCGTCGAAAATCTCTTCCCAGTCTGGCTTCCCCGCCAGCGCACCGTTCCACTGCGGAACCCGTTTCTCGAGATCATTGAAGACGGCTTCCATGTGATAGCACGGTCCGAAACCCAGCTGCTCAAGCGCCAGTTTCAACGACATCGTCCCCGTCCGGCCGAGGCCGGCACCAATAATTTTCATAATCGTCCCACCCATTCAGGCAACCCGCCCAATTCGAAGGGCTCGAAGTTACCAAGGCAGGGATGTTAACGGGAAAATCGGAAAGCGACACCCTAAATATCGAGAACGCCTAAACCCCGGCCGGCTCCAGCGTCTCGTTGAAGGCGACCGGCCTGCCGCCGCCCTTCTGGGTGATCTCGCCGTCGCGCATGACGAAATTGCCACGCACAATGGTGGCCACTGGCCAGCCCTGCGCCTCGAAGCCATCATAGGGCGTCCAGCCGCACTTGGCCTTCGACCATTCCTTCGTGATCGTTTCCTTGCGCTTCAGGTCCACGACCGTGAAATCGGCATCATAGCCTTCCGCAATCCGCCCTTTGGTGGCGATGCCGAAGACGCGCTGCGGCCCGGCACTCGTCAGCTCGACAAAGCGGCGCAGGGAGAGCTTGCCATTGTTCACATGCGTCAGCATCACCGGCACGAAGGTCTGCACACCGGGCATCCCCGACGGCGAGGCCGGATAGGGCCTGAGCTTCTCCTCGCGGGTGTGCGGGGCGTGATCTGTCGCCACGACATCGACGATCCCGGCATTGAGCGCACGCCAGAGCGCGTCCTGATGGCGCTGCTCACGCACCGGCGGGTTCTGCTGGGCAAAGCCCTTCAGCCGATCATAGCAATCCGGCGCGGCCAGCGTCAGATGGTTCGGCAGCACTTCGACAGAGGCGACATCCTTCGCGTCACGCAGTATGTCCATCTCTTCCGCCGTCGAGATATGCAGCACGTGAATCCGCTTGCCGGTCTTGCGCGCGAGCCTGAGCAGGCGTTTTGTCGAGGAAACAGCCGCTTCCACGTCGCGCACCTCGATATGGCTGTGCCAGTCGCCTTCGCGGGCCAGATGGCGGCGCTCCTCCAGGCGGTACTCGTCTTCGGAGTGGAAGGCCGCCCGGCGCTTGATTGCGCGCAGCACCGCCTCGACACCTTCATCATCCTTGACCAGCAGGTCACCAGTCGAGGCCCCCATGAAGACCTTCACCCCGCAGCACCCCTGCATCTGCTCCATCTCGCCAAGAAGGTGCGTGTTCTCGTGCGTCGCCCCGGCATAGAAGGCATGGTCGACATCCATACGGCCCTTCGCACGGGCGAGCTTGTCGCGCATCATGTCCGGTGTCGTCGTCGACGGGTTGGTGTTCGGCATCTCGAAAACGGCTGTCACACCGCCGAGCGCAGCAGAGCGCGCCTCGGTCTCGAGGTCAGCCTTGTATTCCAGCCCCGGCTCACGGAAGTGGACCTGGCTGTCGATCACGCCGGGCAGGACGTGCAGGCCGGTCGCGTCATAGGTCTCGCCCGCGCTGGCTGCGTCGAACTTGCCGATGGCGACGATCTTGCCGCCGCGCACCGCGACGTCCACTTGCTCTTCGCCACCGGGCGACACCACGGTGCCGTTTTTCAGGATCAGGTCATACGTCTCGCTCATGACCCTGTTATGCGCTTCTGAAGCCGCGATGTCACCAATAGGGTGACATTCAAAGCATCAATTGAGACCTTAAGTCCGCACCCGCTTGTTGAAGCGCTCGATCAGTTCGTCGATCTGGTCGCCGGTCTCTTCGAGCGAATAGTAAAAGCCATTATAAGTACGCGGCTGCGGTGCGTTGCGGCTGTAGCCACGCATATACGCCACACAGGCGTCAGGGTGGTAGACATCAACAGCGCGGGCAAACCGGGCACGCACATCGAGATATTCCAGCCGCATCGCCTCGGCGCGCTCAAGCCACAGCGCCGGCTCGCAGGCCCGGAAGCGCACATCGCAATCATCGAGCGCCAGAAATCCGGCTTTCAGCTCAGGCCTCACCTCTTCGAGATAACCTGCCGTCCTGTCGATCGCGCCCTTCAGGCGTTCGACATCCTGCTCACAGGCGCTGCGTGACTTCTGGCTCTGACAGCCACTTGAGATGAAAGCGAGGCCAAGAACGGCCGGGATCACGAAAGCTCTCAAGGTCAACCCCTCCTGCACCGGACTTGGGCGGTCCGAATCATCGCCCGCGCCTGACTTCATCCTTTTCTGACATGGCCCGTATGGCAAGGCCGGGCCAGAACCACGCGATTCCGGACCGTCCTCACACCACCGCTACACCGCTGTCACACCATCAAAAGGCCGTTTATTTCATGGACCGGGGGTGGTGCATCCGGGTGGAGATATTAAATCCCTTCCCATGGAAACCTCGATCCTCCCCAACCGCTCCATCCTCGTCCTCGACGGCCCGGACACGCTCGCCATGCTCGAGCGCCTGGTGACCAGCAACACCCATGACTGGGAGGTGGGTGAAGCCCGCTACGGCGCGCTTCTCACTCCGCAGGGCAAGGTCATCGCGGACTATATCGCGCACCGCACCGAAAACGGCGCCCTCCTGGACACCGCCACACATGCGGTCGGCGACCTTTCCAAGCGGCTCAAGATGTTCCGCCTGCGCGCCAAGGTCGAGATCGATGTCGATGGTAAACAGGCCGTGGCCATTACAGATGACGGCACAGCCGATCCGCGCTCACCCGATCTTCCAAAGCGCGCCATCGTCGCACTCGGTGACGCGCCTGAATTAAACCAGGAAGACTGGGACGCGATCCGCATCCCCGCAGGCGTTAGCGAATGGGGTTTCGATTTCACCGGGGCGGAAGTCTTTCCGTGGGAAATCAACATGGACCGGATGAACGGCGTCGACCTGAAAAAAGGCTGCTTCGTAGGCCAGGAAGTTGTTTCACGCATGCACAGGCGGGGCAAACTGCGCAAGCGTACCGTCGTTCTGGAAGGTGAAAATCTCGAGGCCGGACAGGATGTTACAGCGGGCGGCACGCTCGGCAGCATCACCAGCGCCAGCCCGACCCATGCCCTTGCGCGTCTGCGCGTCGACCGTCTCGCCAAGGCGCTGGAAGACGGGGAAAGCCTGTTGGCGGGAGACAGCCCTGTCCAGCTTGTCGAGACCGGCTGGCTGAAGGATGAAATGGCCGCAGCGCTCGCACCGTCCGGGGCCGACTAGCCCTTCAGCAGATAATCCCGCAGCGCGGTTGCGTTATTCTGTTCTGTCTGCTTGCTCGCAAAAACCAGCGTGATCCGGCCCTTGCTCGCTGCTTCCTTTAGCGTCTGCACGCCTTCTGCGGCTTCATCCTTGCCAAGCTCGGCTTCATAAGCCTTGACGAAATTGGGCCAATTCAGCGCGCCCTCATGATAACGCTGGCGCAACTCGTCACTCGGCGCGACGCTTTTCAGCCAGTCCGTCAGGTCAGCTTTTTCCTTAGAAACCCCGCGTGGCCAGAGCCGGTCTACCAGGTAACGTGCCCCATCGGATTTATCCGCACTCTCATAGGCCCGCTTTACACGAATATCGCTCATCTCGCCTGCCTTTCACGTCTTACTGTCTTGGCAAGCCTGCCGCAGCCTGCCATTCAATCCATATGGGACTGAACCTCTCGCCTGACACCTCCCTGCCCTGCCGCTGGGCACCGGCAGATGACGCGCTTTACCGCGCCTATCATGACGAGGAATGGGGCGTGCCGGAATACGACCCCCGCGCACTCTGGGAAAAGCTTCAGCTCGACGGAATGCAGGCGGGCTTGTCCTGGATCACCATCCTGCGCAAACGCGAGAACATGCGGGAAGAATTCGAAGGTTTCGTGCCAGAGCGCATTGCCCGCTGGGATCAGGAGCGCATCGAAAAAGCACTGCAAAATCCGGGTATTATCCGCAGCCCGAAAAAGATACAGGCCATGATCGGCAATGCCCGCGCCTATCTTGCCATGCAGGAAAATGGCGATGACTTCTCCGAATGGCTCTGGGCCTTTACGGGCGGCAGGCCGATCGTGAACCAGCTACGCGATGTCAGCGAAGTCCCGGCCAAGACGCCACTTTCGGAAGACGTTTCGAAAGCGCTCAAACAGAAGGGCTTCAAGTTCTGCGGCCCGGTCATCGTCTACGCCTTCATGCAGGCGGTCGGCATGGTCAACGATCATGAAACGCGCTGCCCGCGCCACAAGGAAGTCCAGGAGAAGCACGCATGAAGACAGTAACTGGTATGGCTATCGCCGGCCTTTTCATGCTCGGTGGCTGCGAGAGCTGGCAGCGCCCCTATGTCGACAACAGCGCGGCATGTGACGACATCGTCGACTCGAAAGACCGGCTCGACTGCTATGAACGCGCCCGCCAGGCCGAAGCCGACTGGCGCGAGGAAAAGCGCCGCGAGAAAGATGACCGCGAAGAGGACTGAGAGGCCATTGGCCCCGTAGAGCAGCCCGAGGCTCGACGCCCTGCCCACACGGGTCTAATTTCCCCGCCAGACACCGAATCTCGTCAGGGACTACAGGTCAGACGCTTGGGAGGGCACGACACATGAACCCCGTCATTTCCGCGACAGGTCTATGGACCCCGCCACATTCCGTTACGAATGCCGAACTCGTCGAGAGCTTCAACGCCTGGGCCGACAAGTGGAACAGCGAGAACAAGGCTGAAATCGAGGCCGGCACGCTGGAAGCGAAAACGCATTCTTCTGTCGATTTCATCGAGAAAGCCTCGGGCATCAAGTCGCGCTATGTCGTCGAGAAGACCGGCGTGGTCGACCCGGACTATATGCGCCCGAAAATTCCGGAACGCCCGAACGAAGAGCTTTCCATACTGGCTGAAATCGCTGTTCTGGCGGCCAATCAAGCGCTTGAGCGCGCTGGCCGCGACGCAAAAGACGTCGATGCGGTCATCTGTGCGGCTTCCAACATGCAGCGCGCCTATCCGGCCATGGCCATCGAGGTCCAGGAAGCGCTTGGCATTGACGGGTTTGCCTTCGACATGAACGTCGCCTGCTCATCTGCCACGTTCGGCATTCAGACAGCGGCCGACTATATCCGTGCGGGCAACGCGAAATCGGTCCTCATGGTGAACCCGGAAATCACGTCCGGCCACCTCAACTGGACTGACCGCGACAGCCATTTCATCTTCGGTGATGTTGCCACGGCCGTGCTTGTGGAGGCTGAAGACATCGCGCCAGACGATCACTGGAAAATCCTCGGCACCCAGCTGAAGACCAGGTTCTCCAGCAATATCCGCAACAATTTCGGCTTCCTGAACCGGGCCGATCCGTCCGGTATCGGCACACATGACAAGCTGTTCGTCCAGGAAGGCCGCAAGGTGTTCAAGGAAGTCGTGCCGATGGTTTCGGAGATGATCCTGTCAGAAATGGAGCGGCTGAAGCTCAAACCTGAACAGATGCGCCGTCTCTGGCTGCATCAGGCCAATGCCAACATGAACCGGCTGATCTCATCGCGCGTGCTTGGCCATGAGGCGAGCGAGAATGAAAGCCCGACCGTGCTGGACGAGTACGCCAACACCTCGTCTGCCGGCTCGATCATCGCCTTCCACAAGCATTCCGAAGACTTCCAGCCCGGCGACACCGGGCTGATCTGCTCTTTCGGCGCGGGCTATTCAGCCGGCACGGTGTTCGTGGAACGCGCGGGCTAACCTGTCTGTTTAAGGCGTATGACCCAGAGACAGCTCAAAGCCACATATCCCGCCCACCGCGATGACATAGGCGACCTTATTACGCGCCGACCTCTGCCCGGGCCGGGCGTCGATCAAGTCGACCCGTTCCTGTTTCTCAATCATCACGGCCCGCAGACCTATACGCGCGGCAATAATGGTCTGCCCTTCGGGCCGCACCCGCATCGGGGTTTCGAGACTGTGACCTTCATCCTCGAAGGCAGTCTCGCCCATATGGATACAGGCGGGCATGAGAGCATCATCCATGCGGGCGGCGTGCAGTGGATGACAGCTGGCTCAGGGCTCATACATGCCGAGCTGTCGCCGGACGAATTCAAGCGTGAAGGCGGGAATCTGGAAATCCTTCAGCTCTGGGTGAACTTGCCTGCAAAACTGAAACTGACCGAGCCACGCTATACCGGTGTTCAGGCTGAGGCGATCCCGGCTATCACTACGAACGAAGGGGCGGTCCTTCATCTCGTTTCAGGCACCTATGAAGACAGGCCAGGGCCGGTAGAGTCCCTGACAGGCGTTTTCATGTCGATGGTGTCGCTGCCAGCGGGAACAACTATCACCCTGCCCGCACCCGAAGAACGTAACGTCTTCTTCTATGTCGTGCGTGGCAGCATCGAGACCGGCGGACAGCGGGTTGAGGCCCACAAGCTGGCTGACTTCTCACCAGACGGCGATTCAATCGAGATTGTTTCGAAGGAGGACAGCTTCGTCCTGTATGGTCACGCAGAACCGACCAATGAGCCGATTGTGGCGCGCGGGCCTTTTGTCATGAACACCGAAGCTGAAATCCGGGATGCAATCTCGGATTATCAGGAGGGCAAATTCAATCGCGCGCCGGACTCTGTAGAGGCCTCGAAAACCTAGGCCCAGTCTTCGTCTTCACCGATGTCGCCCCATAGGACCCGCCGGCTGGAATGGGCGGCCTCGATCACTACGATCACGGCCGCCCCGGCCAGAACCCACCATGCTGTTGCAGGATTACCTGCCGCATTCATCACCATATCCACCATATCATCACGCCTCGGTTTTATTATCGTCTGGCAGGATCTGTTATCGCCTGAGACCCTTAACGACACCTTCGCAAGATGCAGGCCAATACAGCCCGATTCGTAACTGAAATGCGCCCTTTTCTTTACCCCGCTCCCCAATGAGCTAAACAGGGCCCATGAGTTCACGCCCCTCCCCCGTATCGAAAAAAGCGCCTGCACGTGTCTGGCAACGCATGCTCTCCGGGCGGCGTCTCGACCTCCTGGACCCATCCCCGGTCGATATCGAAGTGGACGATATTGCCCATGGCCTCGCCCGGGTCGCCCGCTGGAACGGGCAGACCCTCGGCAACCATGCCTTTTCGGTCGCCCAGCACAGTGTGGTCGTGGAATCGGTCTGCGCCGTGCTCGAGCCGGGCCTGAAACCCTCAGAACGCCTTATGGCGCTGCATCATGACGCCGCCGAATACGTGATCGGAGACATGATCTCGCCCTTCAAGGCGGTGCTCGGTGACAGCTACAAGGATATCGAGAACAGACTAACTGAGTCGATCCATATCCGGTTCGGCCTGCCTGCCCGTATGCCTGCAAGCCTGAAGCGCCTGATAAAGCGCGCCGATCATGTCTGCGCCTGGTATGAAGCCACGCAGCTTGCCGGATTCAGCGAAACCGAGGCAGACCGTTTCTTCGGTTCACCGCCACGCACAATCGAGCTCAAGCTCAGTCCGGAAGCCCCGATCACCGCGCAGAAATCCTTCATGACCCGTCATGAAACCCTGCTTGCAGAGATGGAGGGCCGCCGGTGACGACAGCCCTCATCATTGGCCTGTCTGTCGTGATCGTTGCCATGGATGGCGAGAAGCCGTGCGTCCTCGTCATCCGCCGTGACAAAGGGCTGTCGGCCCTGCCCTTCGGGACATTCGACCCGGGCCGGCACCGGACTTTCGAACTTGCCCTGCATGGCTGGGTGCGCGAACAGACGGGCTTTGACCTTGGCTATGTCGAACAACTTTACACCTTCGGGGACCGGGACCGAGAGACACCGGAGGCCACACTGGCCGATGCCCCGGCCAATGCGCGTGTCGTCTCTGTCGGCTATATCGGGCTGACACCTGACCAGACCCGCCTGCCGGAACGCCTCAAGGCGAGCTGGCGGGGCTGGTATGCGCATTTTCCGTGGGAAGACCATCGTGGCGGACGCCCGGCCATTATCGACGATACCATCGTCCCGCGCCTGCAGACGTGGGCCGCCGGACACGAGACCCGCCAGTCACGCGTCAACCTGGCCTTTGGCCTGGACGGCCAGGAATGGGCCGACAGCCGCGTTCTTGAACGTTACGAACTTCTCTATGAGGCCGGGCTCGTCACAGAATGTGCACGCGATGCCGGACTGCCCCTGCCGGATGTCAGGCTGGGTGAGCCAATGGCCTCCGACCACCGCCGCATCCTCGCCACCGCGATGGGCCGCCTGCGCGGGAAAATCCGCTATCGCCCGGTCATCTTCGAATTGATGCCGGAACGGTTTACACTCTCAGCCCTGCAATCGGCCTGCGAAGGCATACTGGGACAGCGGCTTCACAAACAGAACTTCCGCCGCGCATTGGACCGGACAGGGCTTGTCGAGGGGACAGGCGAGATGATGGACCGGACCGGTGGGCGCCCGGCCGAGCTTTACCGTTTCTGCCGCGAGAAGCTACGCCGCAGCGCCGCGCTTGGCATCGCCACGCCCGCCATCAGGCGCGACGGCTAGCCCTCAACGCAACCGCAGGCGCGGATTGAACAGCGCCACAATGAACGGAAATAGCACGAACCCTCCGGCCAGCCCGCCAATATGGGCCGCCCAGGCAAGCTGCATCCCGAACAGGGACTGGGTGATCGCATTGCCGATCACAGCGATCACAACGTTGATAACGAGCCACGGAGCCGAAAGCCGGACCGCGCCCCTCAAGCCGCCCATAAGCCAGCCGCCTGCTGCAAAGAACCCGGAAAGGGCCGAAGAAGCCCCGATAGCGGTAATCTTCTCACTGACGATCCATGACCAGCCGAGCTGAAACAGTGCGCCAGCTGCGGCGCACAGGAAAAAGAAGAGCAGGAAACCGACCGCCCCTTTCATGCCCGGCCCCATAGCTTTTGCGATAGCCGGACCGAAAGCGACCATCACCGTCATGTTCATGATCAGGTGGAATAGCCCGCCATGCAGGAAGACATGCAGGAAGACCGGCCCGATCGCGCCGAACGGCCTGCCGATATAGTTTATCTGCGGATCATGGATCAGAGCGAAAGCATAATAGAGCCAGTTCAGCACTTCATCGCCGGCCAGAAAGCCGATAGCCGACACGCCGATTATTGCTGCTGACAGGATCAGCACTATGGCCGGAAAGCCATTGAAAACCGGCTCGCGCGGACGCTCCAGGCCGTCGGAAGAGGATGTGTATCGAAGCACCATGGAGATATGGGGCAGACAGTGACGCGTTAAAGTCTGTGCCTGCGTGTCGCCTGCAAGCGCACGCCATATCCCGACGTCACGGATTGAGTTTACCGTTTCAGGCGTCAGGATCGTGCACATGGCAAAATATCGCGACATTACCTTCGACAGCCTCCGCGCGCCTGCCCCGTGGATGGACGACACCCACGCCATGTGGCGCAACTCTGTTCGCAGCTTCGTGGAGAAGGAACTCGTTCCCAATATCGACGAGTGGGAAGAAGCTGGCCGGATTTCACGCGATGTCTTTCCCAAGGCGGCCGAAGCCGGCCTGATCGGCATGGGCTATCCGGAAGAGTATGGCGGTGCGGGCACAGAGTATGACCGCTTCCACGGCACGGTTACCTCTGAAGAGCTTGCCCGCATGGGTGCCGGCGGTGTGTCGTCCGCCCTGATGATCCACGGTATCGGCCTGCCGCCTGTCATGGTCGGCGGCAGCGAAGACATGAAACGCGAGATCGCACCGCAAGTCCTGTCAGGCAAAAAACAGATCAGCCTCGGCATCACAGAACCCGGTGCTGGCTCCGATGTCGCCCAGCTCAAGACCAGTGCCAAACGCTCCGGCAATGGCTGGGTGGTCAACGGGGCGAAGACATACATTACAGGCGGCATGACCTCGAAATGGCTGACTACGGCTGTACGCACAGGTGGACCGGGCATGGGCGGGGTGTCGCTTATGCTCATCGACCTGGAATCGGAAGGGGTTTCACGCACGGGTCTGGACAAGATGGGCTGGTGGGCCTCTGACACGGCGACCATTCACTTCGATGATGTCTTCGTGCCGCCGGAAAACCTCATCGGCGAGGTCGACAAGGGCTTTCTGGGTGTCATGGCAAATTTCAATGGCGAACGCCTTGGCATGGCGGCACAGGCTGCTGCCTATGCGCGGGTCTGTATCGAGGAAGCTGCCGCCTGGGCCAAACAGCGCGAGACCTTCGGCAAGCGGCTGGCCGACCATCAGGTCATTCGTCACAAGATTTCCTCGATGGCCCAGCGGGTCTGGGCGACAACCGCCTTTCTCGACCAATGCACCTGGCGCGTCCAGAATGGGGAAGCCCCGATCGCCGAACTTGCCATGTTGAAGGTACAGGCCACGGAAACGATGGAATTCTGCGCCCGCGAGGCCATGCAGATCCTCGGTGGGGCAGGCTTCATCCGCGGCCACAGGGTCGAGCGGATCTACCGCGAGGTTCGTGTCATGGCGATCGGTGGCGGATCTGAAGAGATCATGCGCGATCTCACAGCCCGGCAACTCGGCCTGTAGATCAGGCCGACGCCGTAGCATCTCCAAAGCAATCTCGCCGTGGGCGGAACCCTTTTTTCTGTCCGTCCGTTAACCTCCCACATCGCAATCAAGTTGCGCAGCGCCCCCGGTGGCGCGTGCGGGAATGGAGTTTACCAGATGAAAACAGCAATGTTTGCCGGCCTTGTTTCCGGTGCCGCCCTCATCCTGACGGCCTGCGGGCAAAGCAGCGAGGAAAAGAGCGAAATGTTCTCCCAGTGCAAGCTCGTCATGGGGGATATGACACTGAATACAGACCTGCGCGCTGCTGGGACGACCCCTGATGCGGTCTGCACCTGCCTTGGCGCGACGCTGAAGGATGATGGCGATGACCGCGAAGACATCCAGGCTTTCTTTGCCAAGGTCTCAGAACGTATGGAAGAAACCGACGAAAACGCGCGCGAGGCTGTCGACAAACTCGTCTCAGGCTCGCTCCTGCCGGAAGACGGTGACGGCGACGCGGACGAATCCTTCGCCGATATCCTCTCATCCTTTAACGAAGTGATGAATGAGATGCTGACCGAAATGGGCGAGAATGATGGTGTCTGCCCGGCCGTCTGATCCGGTTGCCACAAGCTAGGGCTGGAAATCTGCGCCGAAACGTCCGACATTGGCGCGGATGGCTCAAGCTGACCCGCATACGCATGTCCACGTCAACACACCCTGCAGCCCGCAGGATGTCGAAGCCTTTCTTGAAGAGGCCGAGAAGCTGGCCATCCGCAAGGGCCAGCGGCTGACAAGGATTCGCCGCAAGGTGCTGCGCCTGCTGCTGGAAAGCGCCGAGCCTTCAAAGGCATATGACCTGCTTGCCAATCTCGATGGCGAAGGCTCGGCAAAGCCGCCGACTGTCTACCGGGCGCTGGATTTCCTTCAGGAAGTGGGGCTTGCCCACAAGATCGAAAGCCTCAACGCCTATGTCGCCTGCGGCCATGCCAGCCATAAGCACTCTGCCGTTTTTCTCATCTGCGAGGAATGTGGGGGTGCGGAAGAACTTCATGCCATCACCACGACCGAGGCCCTCAAGGCAGAAACAGAGGCGGCAGGCTTTGCGATGCATCACGCCGTGATCGAGGCGCGCGGACTTTGCCGGAAATGCGCGTCCTGAGGCCACGCCGTGCCCGCCCGGCCAAAGTGATTTCGCCTTTCGTATTGCGCACGCAACAGCCCGGCGCTACCCCTCCGGATTGAAGCAAGGTGGAGGCTGATTCCTTGATCGATCTCTGGAAGGGAAGCGCGAATACGTGGGATTGCGACGAGATGGGGCACATGAATGTGCGCGTCTATCTCGAAAAGGCATTCGAAGGGCTCGGCATGCTGGCCGGGCGTTCACATCTCAGCCACATCTACCGCGAAAATGCCCCTTCCACGCTGATCCCGCGTGAACAGCACATCCGCTTCATACGCGAAGTCCATCCCGGCCGTCCGCTTTCGATGACAGGCTGCGTGCTTGAAACAGACGACACGACGGCAACCGTCTACCAGCAACTGACACATGGCGACGGGACGGTAGCCGCTGCCTTCCGCACACGTCTGGAGCATGTCGATGCGCGTACGCTGAAACCTTTCAGCTGGAGTGATCGCACACGCGCCGCGCTGGAAAGTTTCAGGGACACCCCGCCTGCGCAGACCGCACCGCGCGGGCTGGATGTGGAAAAGACGCCGCTGCCGGATGAGGATATTTCGAAAGAAATTGCCGACGCGCAGGGAGTGAGTGTTATCGGACAGGGCATGGTCCCGCCCCAGCATTGTGACCTGTTCGGACGCATGGCGCCGTCATGGTTCATTGGGCGGGTGTCAGATTCAGTACCGAACCTGCTCTATGACTGGCGCACCCGCGTCGCCAATTCGGTGCCGGGCCGCAAGATGGGCGCCGCCGTTCTGGAAAACCGGATCATCTACCGGCGCTGGCCGCGCGCAGGCGACCTTTTCCAGGTGCGTACGGCACTGGCGAAGGCCGAGGAGAAAACCCACTCGCTGGTCCACTGGGTGCTGGACCCCCTGACTGGCCGGCCCTGGATAACGGCTGAAGTTGTCGCCGTCACCTTCGACATGAATGAACGCAAGGTGATCGCGACACCCGCCGGCATGATGGATGACCTCGCCAGTCTCGCGCCGGGCAATCTCTCACTCTGATCGCAACTGGCGCCAGCAGGGCCTAACGGTCAAAATCTCCGAACTCTCCGGAGCCGTGGAAGCTGCGACGCACCGCGCCTTCATCGGCAGCAGAGAACCCGTCAATCAGGCGTGAGATCGTTGTCGAAAGCTCACTGCGCACCTCATAGGGCACTTCCATCGGGTGGAAATGCGAGGTGTAGGGACGCTCCTTCAGGATAATCCCCGGATATTTCGAGATGATGAGATTGGTAACCCGTTTCGTCATCACAGGCGCCTGCGTCGGCCGCAGGATTACTGTCGGGATGTTTTCCGCGCGAACTGTCTTCAGCGCGCCCCACGGCTGGTTGCGCTGCGCATTGAATGTCGCCGCCTCCCAGGCCGGGTCACAGCTAAGCCGCCAGCTTTCGCCATCACTGTCGGCCTCATTCCCCTCGGTGCGGGTCAGGCCATCCGTGAGATAGTCCTCCAGGAAGGGTTCACGCCACGTCTTGAAGGCCCCGCGCCCCTTGTAAGCTTTCTTGGCGTCAGCGGGGCTTGCAAACTCTGCCCGGCGCTTGCGGGCCTGGCGGGACATGCCATTGCCGGCACTCATGAGCGGGCCGAGAAACGGAAAGGCGTGCTTCATGAAATAAAAGCGCTTTGACAGGATGACCGGGTCGACAAGAACAAGGCCCTTCACGAGGTCCGGACGCTTGCCCGCCACCAGAAGCGCCACGCAACCACCCATCGAATGACCGCTCAGGACGACAGGCTTCGTGACCGTTTTCTCGAGGAACTCGATCACGTCATCACGGTAGGTGTGCCAGGATTTCAGGGACTTCGGCTCTGCGGGAAGGGTCGTGCGTCCATGTCCGCGCATATCCAGCGCGGCCACACGTGTGCGCTGGCCCAGCGGCGCCAGTATGGACTGGTAGGTCATGGCGTTGAAACCGGTCGCGTGCAGCCATATCGCGGCAGTGTCCATCTCGGGATTGCCGAACTCGATAGCCTTCATCTCGCCTTCAGGCGTCTCGGTCTGATACCGCCGCATCAGGCCACACCCAATATCGATTGGTGCATCATCTGCCCTTCCTGCCCTAAGCCCTCACACCACACACATATAGGTCCGCTCAGGCGGCCATGCATGCGAATATGCTGCGCGATCCTGTGCAGAGCACAGCGGCTTGTAAAGCTTCACATCTGCAATGTTCACAAAACTCTCTGCGCGAGATGCAGTTGCCTAGCCTGCTTCGGTCAGACGGAAAATAGCCGTCGCCTTCTGAATGACATCCCCCTGCACACACAGCTCACCGCCCATGAAAATGATGGTGCGTGTCTGCCGGTCGACTTTCGAGCGTAGAGAGACCTCGCCGCCGGCAAAGGGTTTGCCGGTCATGTCAAGGCTGACAGAGACAGTCCTAGCCTGCCGGGCCTCGGCAAGCGAATCGGCGTGTGCCTGCATGGCACGAATGATGAGGGCCGAGAGTACGGACTCATCGGCGCCCTCCGGCAGCTTCGCAACGGCATCGCCGGGCGCCTTGATCTGAAGGTCGGGCAGGGAATCGGTCAGGCCAGCATCTTTTGTCATGGCCTGTTTGCTAGTCCGGGCGCTGCCAAAAGAAAAGGCCTGCCGCATGGAGAGCGTACAGGCCGTTCCTGAAGTCGAAACCGAAGCGGGCCTTGTCAGGCAACCGCGCGGTGCGGCACGTCCTCATGCGCCGCATCAACAGCCACAAGGTCACCAAGATGGCCAATGCCATCGACCTTGTGAGTTTTCTTCATATACGTGCCGACGCAGCCCAACAGGCGTGACACCTGTTCATGCCCCAGCCCGATTTCGTGAAAACGGGAAAACATGGTCATGGCCATATGACGGCGCCCGCCCGGTGTCTGCTCGATCAGCTGGGCAATCGGGCCGGTGGCAGCCCCCGTCTGGATGCCCGTACTGGTCGACAGGAGACGCGCGCCCGGCACATGGTCGAAAACGACCTGGACCATGGATGCGCCCTGGCGTTCTGCGGTGTTAAAGAGAATGCCCAGCGCCTGGCGCGCCTGAGCATCGCTCAGCCCGGTCTTCTTCGCCGTGAACCTGATCAGGTCATACAGCATGGCAGCCTCCTCATATGTCTGCGCCTTGAATGGGCAGCGTATGCGTGAGGCCCTTGCGTTAAGGTTACCAGCAGGGCCGCTTCACATTCATTTTTGAACGCGAAGTCTTAAAGCCTGTTAGGAAGCGTAAAGATTTGCGGCTGTTTCGTTAAGGAATCGCCGGCGTAGGCTACATCCGCTCCGGCGCTTCGATGCCGAGAATGCCAAGCCCGGCTTCAAGTTGCTTCAGCACCGCCTCGCACAGGCCAAGCCGTGAGGCGCGCACTGCCTCATCATCTGCGTTCGCAATCGGCGCATCGGCATAAAGCGCGCTGAACGCTTGGGCGAGTGAATAGACATGTTCACACAGGACATGCGGCTGGCGCTTGGCATGGGCATGAGCGAGTGCCCCGGCAAACCCGTCCATGGCGAGCACGAGCGCGCGCTCTGTATCGCGCTCGATGCTGACAGGCCCCGGCGCGTTGCCTGCCTCTTTCGCGCGGCGCAACAGGGATTTGATCCGCACCGCGGCATACAACATGTACGGCCCGGTCTTGCCCTCGAAGCTGGTAAAGCGCTCGAGATCGAAGACATAGTTTGTGGTGCGCACATTCTGGAGATCGGCAAAGCGCAGGGCCGCACGCGCCACCAGCTTGGCGATATTGCCGCGCTCGGCATCGCTGATATCGCCGGACAGCCCGGCCTCGCCGATCTTCTTTTCAGCTTCCTCAAGCGCCATGCGGTTGAGGTCCGACAGGCGCAGCACGCCGCCTTCACGCGTCTTGAAAGGCTTGCCATCAGTGCCGTTCACCGTGCCGAAGCCGATATGTTCCAGCCTGTCCTCGCTGATAAGCCCGGCGAGATCGGCTGCGCGGAAGACCTGCTCGAAGTGCAGGGCCTGACGCTGGTCGACGACATAGAGAATACGGTCCGGCCCGATCTCGTCCATCCGATCAACGATGGTTGCCAGGTCGGTGGAGTGATAGCCGGTGCCGCCGCGCGAATTGATCAGCATGAAGGGCGGCATTTCCTTCTTGTCGCCGTCGCGCGCAATATCGATGATCCACGCACCGTCATCCATGCGGGCGAGCTTCTTGTCCTTCAGGTCCTCGACCATGCCAGGAATCAGCCCGTCGACATCGCTTTCGCCCTTCCAGAGGTCGAACTCGACCCCCAGAAAACTGTAATCGACCTTCAGCGCCTCGACCGAGACATCGATAAAATGCTTCAGCAGCGCGCGGTAGCCTGGATGGCCGGATTGCATCTCTGCCACGGCCAGCTGGCTTGCCTCATTGCGCTGCGGGTCTTCCTTCGCCTTGGCCGACGCCTGCGGATAGAGGCGTCCGAGATCGTCAATCGTGACCGGCGGTTCGTCCGGGTACGGACCGGAAAAATCGGGGTCGAAATAGACGAGATCGGGCTGCTCGGCAAAAAGCTCCGTGATCAGATGGCCCATCTGCAGGCCCCAGTCACCAAGATGCGCATCCCCTGTCACATCATCCCCGAGGAAACTGAACAGGCGCACCAGCGTGTCACCGATCACGGCTGAACGCAGGTGTCCGACATGCATCGGCTTGGCCACGTTCGGCCCGCCAAAATCGATCACGACCTTTTCAGTCTGCTCCAGCCTGCCGCCGCCCGCTTTCTCATCCGCGCGGATGAATTCCGCCTGTTTCGACAGCGCCTCGCCGCTGACCCGGATATTGAGAAAGCCCGGCCCGGCAACGTCGACCCGCTCGATCGGTCCCTGCCCGCTGATCCGCTCGGCGACCTTCGCGGCCAGCTCACGCGGATTGAGCCCCTGCGACTTTGCCGCGCCCATGCAGCCATTACACTGGAAATCGGCCAGCTCCGGCCGGTCGGAGCGGCGCACCGCGCCCCAGCGGGTTTCAAAGCCTTCAGCTTCAAACGCGGCCGCACACGCCGCCGAAAGTTCCGTGGCGAGATCGCTCATGCTGGTCCCCGGATTGTCCTGTTTCTGCTGTCTAGCTGCCTGAGCCTGCGTCGAGGCGGTAACGGCGGCCCTCGCGGTTGAAGGTCAGCTGCTCATCGGTCAGATCAAAGCCTACAACCACTTCGAAGTTGGCCCCGGAAATCGTCGAATCCAGACGCGGGATTACGATGTCCTCGACCACTTCCGTCCGGCCATCGACCTTGCCATCGGCAAAATTGGCATCCACGGAAAAGTACTGCTTGGCCAGAACCTTGGAGCTGCGGCGCGTCACGGCCACCCAGTAAGTGTACTGGTGCTGGTTCGCTGTCGCCTGCGGCCCCTTGCCGAATGCGAAATCAATCTCGATGGACGCGCGCAGCGGCTGGTCGTCTACATAGCGGCAGAACATCTCCACATCGGTCATCTCGCCGGTGTAGGTGATATTGTTGTAATCCTGCCCTGCCCCATCAAGCTCGACGACACGGGAGGCATCATAAAGAATCGAGGCTGGCGGGCATGGCCCGGCATTCTGGCGGGAGTCCAGCGCCCGGCTCACAGAGTTGCTCCCGCAGGAGGCAAGCATCAGTCCGGCTGCAATTACGGCAAATACGCGCATCATTGAATGCCTTGTCACTCTTGGCCTGAACCTTCAGGCTCTCCATGTAATGGGGGAGTGTTACCGGGCACCAGCCGATGGCGCAACGCCCGATCTGCTTGCACTGCAGGAGGAAGACCATGGAACGGCGCAAACTTACAATCCGGCTCGCCGCCCCACGCGGCTTCTGTGCGGGCGTCGACCGCGCAATCCAGATCGTCGAGGAAGCCCTCGAGAAATGGGGCGCGCCCGTCTATGTGCGCCATGAAATCGTGCACAACCAGCATGTCGTCTCACGCCTTGAAGGGCTTGGCGCGGTGTTTGTCGAGGAACTGGACGAGTGCCCGGTAGACAGGCCGGTCGTCTTTTCCGCGCATGGTGTGCCCAAGGCGGTGCCTGCCGAGGCCGAACGCCGGGAGATGATCTATGTCGACGCGACCTGCCCGCTCGTCTCCAAGGTGCATGTCGAGGCCGAGCGTCATCACAAGGCAGGCCGCGAGATCGTGCTGATCGGCCATGCCGGCCACCCCGAAGTTATCGGCACGATGGGCCAGCTTCCGGATGGCGCGATCACGCTGATCGAGACAGAGGACGATGCGCGTGCCTTCACCCCGCAGGATCCGGCCAATACCGCCTTCGTCACCCAGACCACGCTGTCTGTCGATGACACGGCCAGTATCGTGAATATCCTGCAGGAGCGCTTTCCCGGCATCGCCACACCGCACAAGGAAGACATCTGCTACGCAACCACCAACCGCCAGGAAGCCGTGAAAGCGATGGCCGACGGGGCCGACCTCTTCCTCGTCATCGGGGCGGAAACCTCGTCGAACTCCAAACGTCTCGTGGAAGTGGCCAAGCGCGCCGGGGCAAAGGATTCGCGTCTTGTCGCCAGCGCACTGGACGTGAACTGGGACTGGTTCGAAGGCGTGGACACGCTCGGCCTGACAGCAGGCGCCTCAGCGCCGGAAGACCTCGTCCAGGGCCTTATCGCCGCCTGCCGCGCGCGTTTTGACATCGAGGTCGAGCACATCACCACCGCGCAGGAAACGGTAACCTTCAAACTGCCACGGGTGTTGGCGGAGGAAGTCTGACCTTCCAACCCTTCATTGCTCAGCAAAGGTCTTGCCCCTTCCGCCTACATGCGTAGAACCCGGCGCAACAGACGGAGACACCCATGATCGAACGCTATGCCCGCCCTGACATGACCGCCATCTGGTCGCCGGAAAGCAAATACGGCATCTGGCTGGAGATCGAGACGCTCGCCGCCGAGGCCATGGAAAGCCTTGGCCAGATTCCCGAAGGCACCTCGAAGGCCGTGCGCGAGAAAGCCAGCTTTGAAGTCGAGCGGATCGACGAGATCGAGGCCGAGGTGAAGCATGACGTCATCGCCTTCCTGACCAATGTTGCCGAACATGTCGGAGAGCCCGCCCGCTTCCTGCACAAGGGCATGACTTCGTCTGACGTGCTCGACACCTGCCTCAATGTGCAGCTGGTGCGCGCCAGCGACCTGCTTCTCAAGGGTATGGACCGCGTTCTGGACGCGCTGCAAAAGCGCGCCGAGGAGCATAAATACACCCCCAAGATCGGCCGCAGTCACGGCATCCATGCCGAACCGACGACCTTCGGTGTGACGCTCGCCACCTTCCATGCCGAGTTTGCCCGCGGCCGTGCGCGCCTCGTTGCCGCCCGCGAGGAAGTCGCTACCTGCGCGATCTCCGGCGCAGTCGGCACCTTCGCCAATATCGATCCACGCATCGAGGAATATGTCGCTGAAAAGCTCGGGCTTCAGCCGGAACCGGTCTCCACGCAGGTTATCCCGCGTGATCGTCATGCCATGTTCTTCGCCACGCTCGGCGTCATCGCTTCGTCGGTCGAGCGGCTGGCCACCGAGATCCGCCACCTCCAGCGCACCGAAGTGCTCGAGGCCGAAGAGTTCTTCTCCAAGGGCCAGAAGGGTTCATCCGCGATGCCGCACAAGCGCAATCCGGTGCTGACGGAAAATCTGACCGGGCTGGCCCGCCTGATCCGCTCGGCGGTCACGCCTGCGCTGGAGAATGTGGCGCTCTGGCATGAGCGTGATATCTCGCATTCCTCCGTCGAGCGCGGCATCGGCCCGGACGCGACCATCCACCTGGACTTCGCGCTGCACCGTCTTGCCGGGGTTGTCGAGAACCTGCTGATCTATCCAGACCGGATGATGCTGAACATGGAGCGCATGGGTGGCCTGCATAACTCGCAGCGTGTCCTGCTTGCCCTTGTCGAAGCCGGTGTCAGCCGGGAGGAATCCTATACGCTCGTCCAGCGCAATGCGATGAAGACCTGGGCTGGCGAAGGCGCCTTCCTCGACCACCTCAAGGCCGACGGCGACGTTACAGCCAAACTCAGCAATGATGAGCTCGAAGCCCTGTTCGACCTCGACTATCATTTCAAGCAGGTCGACCGCATTTTCACGCGCGTCTTCGGGTAGACGCCCAAGCACTCGCGAGTAGACGAAGGCCGGTCCGCACTGGACCGGCCTTTCTTTTATGATCTGTCGATCTCAACGCCTTCGCGCTCTGTCAGCTGCCAGGCCGCCTTGTCGAGATCGAGATCATCGAACTTCTCGACATCGAAAACCGGCACTTTAACGCCTGCCTTACGCTGCTCGTCGAAGTCCCGCATGATGCGTAGCCCGATGGGGAACAGCAACGCCACGGCGAGCAGGTTCACCAGTGCCAGCAGGCCCATCGTGATGTCGGTAAAGCTCAGCACGTCTGCCAGCTGGATGGTCGCCCCCAGCAGCACAAAGCCGATCACCACGGCCCTGTAGATCATCACGGCAAGCTTGTTGTCCGGAATGTAGTAATCGACCGCATTCTCCCCGAGATAGTAGGAATACATGATCGAGGAGAAGGCGAAGAGGAACAGCGCGACCGCGATGAAATACTCCGCCCAGACGCCGACATGATCTGCCAGGGCAAGCTGTGTCAGCACACCCTGCGCGTCATCGGAGACACCGAGATAGGACTGCGATGACAAGATGATGATCAGCGCCGTGCAGGTACACATGATGATCGTATCAATGAAGACCGACAGCGACTGGACCATGCCCTGCTGGGCCGGATGCTCGACATAGGCGGCTGCGGCCACGTTCGGGGCCGAGCCAAGACCCGCTTCATTGGAAAACAGGCCGCGATTGACGCCCATCATGATGGCAGCGCCCATGCCGCCGGAGACGGCTTCATTGAGCCCGAAGGCGCTGGTCACGATCTCCATGAATGCGCCGGGGATCTGCGGCAGGTGTGTCAGCAGGACAAACGCCCCGAGCAGCGCATAGAAGACCGCCATGACCGGCACGATGACCTCCGCCACGCTGGCAATCCGGCGGACGCCGCCAAAGATGACGACACTGATCAGGAGGGCCAGAACGATGCCCGACCCGATGCGGGGCGCGCCAAAGGCCGAATCGATGGAGCTGGTAGTCGCAAAACTCTGGAAGCAGATGAACGCGAACCCGAACGTGACGAGCAGAAGCAGCGAATAGACAAAGCCCATGACAGGCGCGCCCTTGCCGAGCTTCTTCCCGAGACCGTGCTTGATGTAATAGGCCGGCCCGCCGCGGAAGTCGCCATTCGGCTCCTTCTGCTTGTAGAGCTGGGCAATCGTACATTCGAAGAAGCTGGTCGCCATGCCGACCAGGCCGACCACCCACATCCAGAAGATCGCCCCCGGCCCGCCAAGCGCCAGGGCGGCGGCGACACCGGCGATGTTACCACCACCAACACGGCCGGCCACAGACAGGGCAAGTGCCTGGAAGGAGGACGGCTGGTCGGTTTCATGCTGGAAGCCTTGTCCCAGTACGGAGAACATGGAGCCGAACAGTCTGAACTGGACCCCCCTCGACCAGAGTGTAAAAATCAGGCCGAGCGGAATAAGCACGGCAATGAGGATCTTGCCTCCGATGAGGTCATTCAGAAAATCGAGCATGACATCCTTGTTAGGTCTGGTTCTGGTTTGTCTTAGAGGCCAGCGGGCGGCGAGTAAAATGATACGCTGTGTTCCAGCCCTCCTGGTGCTTGCCCTGGCCACGCCACAGGCAGCTCTCGGTGAGGCGCCGCTCAAGGTGATCGCCCTGACAGCAGACTGGTGCGCGCGATGTCATGTCCTCGAACCGGCGCTGGCTCGTGCGCTTGAGGAGACGCCGTCCGGCACGGTTCGCTACATCGACATTGACCTGACCGCCATGACAGCCAGTGACGAAGCCCGGCGCGGCCTGTCTGCCGCAACAGAAGCCCGCCTGCGTCTGCACAAGGCGACATGGATATGGGAGAAGCACAAAGCCCGCACCGGGCTCGCCTTTGTCATAGATGCGGATACAGGCACGGCCCTCGACTGCCTGACGAGCGACCTCTCGGCCCGCGAAATGGCTGGACGCCTGAAGCTCGCAGCGGCCACGAGCCGCGGCATGGCAAAAGCCGGGCAAGTGCCAGCCCATGCAGATTGTGCAGGTCGAGCGGGATAGATTTGCAACACATCTGCCTGTCGTGGCGTTTGAAAATTCACACTGCCTTCACATGGCCTCAATTAGATTACATTAGCGCGACCCGAGAGGCGAAAGCTGGACTGGAAGGAGCTTCGTGGCAGCAAGACCCCCAAACCGGAGCCAGTCAGGCCGTCCGCCCACCCTCGGTTCAGACAATGGCGGCGGTTTCCTGTCCCATAGGCCGATCCTCAAATGGACGCTGATTACCGGCTTCAGCCTCTGCCTCATCGCGCTGATCGTTGTATGGCTTTACTGGCAGAGCCTCTATCGCGGCATGCCGTCCCTGCCCTCGAATGACGAACTCTGGGCAACCGGCCGGGAGCAGGCGATCGAGTTTACCGATACCAATGGCGAGACCATGGCGATTCGCGGCCCGCGCTATGGCCGCGCCATCAAGCTCGAAAACCTGCCACCGCATGTCCCGCAGGCCTTCATCGCCGCTGAAGACAAACGCTTCTACGAACACAATGGCGCAGACACGCGCGCCATCGCCAGGGCCGTATGGGCGAACGTCACGGCTGGCGAGACCGTCTCTGGTGCCTCGACCATTACCCAGCAGCTGGTCAAGAATCTCGTCCTTTCGCCTGAGCAGACCCTGAAACGCAAGGCGCAGGAAATCCGGCTCGCCCGGCGGCTCGAGGAACGCCTCAGCAAGGACGAAGTGCTCGAACTTTATCTCAACCGCATCTATTTCGGTGCCGGTTTTTATGGGCTCGGGGCTGCCTCCCGCTTCTATTTCGGCAAGCAGCCGGAGGAGTTGACGATCGGCGAAGCATCCCTGCTCGCCACTCTTCCCAAGGCCCCCTCACGCCTTGCCCTGACCGACAACATGACCGACGCCAAGCCACGCCAGCGCTATGTCCTTAGGGAAATGGTCGATGCCGGTTTCATCAGGCCGGAAGAGGCTGAAGCCGCCGAGGCCGAGGACATCTCACTTGCTGACGCACCAGAACGCGATCCCCAGTTCGGCTATGCGCTGGATGTCGCCACCGAACGCATCAATGAAATCCTGCCGACCCTGCCTGGCGACCTTATCGTCCAGCTGACCATCGACTCCGAGCTTCAGGCCGGGATTGACGATGCTTTCGCCAAGCGCATGGAGGAGGAAGGCAGCAAGCAGAATGCCAGCCAGGCCGCCGCGATCATCATGGATCCTAAGGGCCGGATTCTCGCCATGTATGGCGGGGTCGATTACAATGAGAGCCAGTTCAACCGCGCCACGCAGGCCAGCCGCCAGCCGGGTTCGGCCTTCAAGCCCTTTGTCTATGCCGCAGCGATACAGTCCGGCATCACCCCGTATGACATCCGCCGCGACCGCCCGGTCACGATTGATGGCTGGTCTCCTCAGAACTATTCGCGCGTTCATGCCGGTGCCATGACCCTGACCGAAGCCCTGCGCGATTCCATCAATACGGTCGCCGCACAGCTGGGACAGGAAGTCGGTGAGGAATCAATCATCGCGCTGGCGAAACGCTTCGGCATTACCAGCGACATGCGGCCCCTGCCCTCGATCGCACTGGGCAGCCAGGGCGTGAGCCTGAAGGACATGGCGCGCGCCTATGGCGTCTTCATGACGGGCGGCAAACGCATGGACCCCTATATCGTCGAGCGCATCTCCAACTCGCGCGGCGATGTCCTTTATGAGCGCCCGCAATACGATCCCGAACGCGTCTATGATCAGGAAGATGCTGAAACCATGGTCGGCATGATGACCCGCGTCATCGCTGAAGGTACCGGCACACGGGCCCGGATCGACGGCTGGCAGCTGGCCGGCAAGACCGGCACCAGCCAGGAATCGCGCGATGCATGGTTTGCCGGTTTTTCAGCGGTTCGCGTTGGTGCCGTCTGGGTCGGCAATGATGATGACAGCCCAATGTCGCGGGTTACAGGCGGCGGCCTGCCTGCCCGGTTGTGGCACGACATGATGGTGCTGGCTCATCAGGACCTTGAGCCCCAGCCGCTTGCGGGAGCCGACTCGCTCGTCACCCTTTCGCCGCGCCAGCGCCAGCGTATTTCATTCTATCGCGATCTCAGCCAGGCCTTTGCAGGCGCGGCGACCAACTGAACTGGCCAGTCGCTAGCGCGCCGGCTCGAAACTGTGTGACTGGGCCAGCGACCATTCCCGCGCCAGGTGCGTGCCTGATGGATCGGAAATGAGGCAGTCATCTTCGAGTAGTTTGTAAGCCCTGTGGCCGGGCTCTGCGATGTCTTCAGTTACCCGGTGCATGATATGGCGCGGCGTGAGTTCCGATGGATGCTGGCATCCGGCGGCCCCTACCACTTCCATGAGCGCGTGCACCGTATTCTTCTGGAACTGGCAGACACGCTCTGCCTTGTCGGGAATGACAAGCCCGCGCTGGCGGCCCTTGTTTGTCGTCGTGATCCCGGTCGGGCAGGTATTGTCATGGCAATGCTTGGCCTGGATGCAGCCCAGCGAGAACATGAATCCGCGGGCTGAATTCACCCAGTCTGCGCCGAGTGCCATGGAGGCCGCGATCTGGAACGCCGATATCTGCTTGCCAGAGGCAGCCAGCCGTACACGCCCCTTCAGGCCTGTGCCGACAAGCGCGTTCCGCGTCAGCACGAGCCCCTGACGCAGGGGAGAGCCGACATGGTCGAGGAACTCGACCGGTGCGGCCCCTGTGCCGCCTTCTGCGCCATCCACGACCATGAAGTCCGGGGCAATGCCGGTCTCGAGCGCCGCCTTGCACATAGCGAGAACTTCCCAGCGATTGCCGACACAGAATTTGAGACCAACCGGCTTGCCGCCTGAAAGCTCGCGCAGGCGGGCGACGAATTCCATCATCTCAAGCGGCGTCGAGAAGGCCGAATGTGCTGGTGGGGAAATACAGGTCTGGCCAATCTCGATTCCGCGCGCAGCCGCAATTTCCGCCGTGACTTTCGCGCCGGGCAGGACACCGCCATGCCCGGGCTTCGCGCCCTGGCTTAGCTTGATCTCGATCATCTTCACCTGGTCGGACCGGGCTGTTTCGGCAAACTTCTCGGGATCGAACCTGCCGTCCTTTGTGCGGCAGCCGAAATAGGCCGAGCCGATTTCCCAAACGAGATCGCCATTGCCGGCGCGGTGATAGTCAGAGACGCCGCCTTCACCCGTATCATGATAAAACCCGCCCATCGCCGCACCTCGGTTGAGCGCCTCTATCGCCCTGGCGCTCAGGGCACCGAAACTCATTGCGGAAATGTTGTACACGCTCGCCGAATAAGGCTTCGCACAGGAGTCCGACCCGACAATGACCCGCGGATCAGACGTCGCCGGGGTCTGCGCAGCAACCGAGTGTGAAAGCCACTCATAAGGCGGCCTGTCGATTTCCAGCTGTGAACCGAAAGGTTCGACGCTGGTGACATCCTTTGCCCGGCGATAAACCATGGCGCGCTGCTCATGGTTGAAAGGACGGCCCTCCATCTCGCTCTCGACCATGTAGGCCCTGAAGAATGGCCTCAGCTCCTCCATGATCCAGCGGATGCGCGCCAGGATCGGAAAATTCCGCCACAGCGTATGATGGGTCTGGAAGACATCGTAAATACCGAGCAGGGAAAGCGCGGCGAACATCACGAGCCCGACGGCGAACCAGGCACTGAACGTCAATAATACGGCGAAACACGCAGTCAGGAGTAACGCGGCGGCGAGTGGCAGAAAACGATGCATGAGGGGTGGCAATCTCCTTGTCTCAGGAGACTTACCTTAGCCCTCGCGCGTTGTGCTTCAATGGTTGCCTGATGTGACAGGGCATGCAGTGCCGGGACCTTGCAGCAGCATTTTCTGGCCCGTCGTCAGACCATCCTCAGACCACTGCAAGTACCGCCAAACAGGGCTTCCTGCGTAAATCTGTCCACAGGATCAGCTATCTAATTTCCGTTCGCGTGGAACCGCGTTTGCCGCTCTGGTGTTATCTTTGTTCCAGATACGTCTGGTGCCGTGCATGCGTAACCGGACCATTCACTATGCACGGCAGACAGGCCGGGGCTTCGATAAGAAGCTCCGGTCTGTTTTTATGCGGTCAGGGTCTGTTTTGCTGGCCTAGAAGCCGTTCATCTGGGCATAGCGGTCACGATGAAAGCTCGCTGAGCCAAGCAGGGCTTCCTGCACACGCGCGCGCTTCATATAGAAACCGGACTCGTGATCATCGGTCATGCCGATACCACCATGCAGCTGTACCGTATCATTCGAAACGAGATGGACCGTCTCGCCTGCCCGCGCCTTGGCGAGGCTTGCCAGCTCGGCAATATCATTGCGCTGCTCGTCGACAGCCGAGAGCGCCGCAGCCACGCAGGACTTGGTCAGCTCGATATCGGTAAACATCTGCGCGGCCCGGTGCTGAAGCGCCTGGAATGAACCGATCAGCTGGCCGAACTGCTTGCGGGTCTGGAGGTATTCCAGCGTCATCTCGAAAGCGGCAAGCGATGAGCCAAGCATTTCTGCTGCGAGCGCGATCCGGGCCCGATCGAGCACGGGCTCAAGGATATCGTGGCCCTTGTCGGGCGCGCCGAGGACATGGGCTTCATCAACCTGCACGTCTTCCAGTGTGAGATGCGCTGCGCCGTGACTGTCGACCGTGTTCAGCGTCTGGACACTCACGCCCTTGGCATCCCGCGGGACAAGGAACAGCGTCAGGCCGTGGGTGTCGCCGGCTTCACCAAATGTGCGCCCAACCACGATGAAGACATCGGCATGGTGGCCATCCTGAACATACTTTTTCGCACCGTTCAGCGTGTAGCCCTGCCCATTGCTCTCGGCTTCAGTGGCAACGCCGGTGGGATTGTGGTGACTGCCCTCGTCCAGTGCGAGTGCGGTCGTCACTTCTCCGGAGGCGATGTTTGGCAGCCATTCTTTCTTCTGGGCTTCAGTGCCGCCAAGCAGGATGGCGGACGCGCCGATACAGGCCGTCTGGAGCAGCGGCGTGGACGCGAGCGTGCGGCCTTGCGCTTCCATGACCTGCCCCATTGCAGTGAGCCCCATGCCCACCCCGTCATATTCTTCCGGTATCAGCACGCCGAAGAAACCGAGCTCCGCGAGTTTCTGGCGGGCTTCAGCGTCGACCCCGTTCTTGCCATTGTCGCGGAGCGTGCGCAGGTGCTTTACCGGCAGCTCATCTCGCGTGAAATTCACTGCGGTATCGCGCAGCATCTCCTGGTCTTCAGTCAGTACAAACGTCATCTTTTGTTCCTCAACCCATATTATCGAGAACTGCGTCCCGAACTTCCTTGGTAATTTTCTTGCTGGTCCAGCCAAGCGCGAGCCAGAAAAAGGCGATCGCCCCGAAAATCAGGACGACATCCACCGGCATGCGCTGACCGGCAGCCATGCCGAGCACGAGATAGATCACCACGGGAGCGGCTGCTGCCATCCAGACGAACTTGCGCAGCCCGGTCCGCTCCCGAATAAGCCCGTTGATCACGCCTGCCAGAACAGGCAGGCCGATGATCACAAGCAGGTACACCCATGTCGGCATTTCCAGTCTCTACTGGTGCTCGCGCAGGCCGAGCACGCGCTTGGCCACGACGTTGAGGTTGACCTCGCTCGTGCCGCCCTCGATCGAGTTGCCCTTGGAGCGCAGCCAGCCACGGGTCGCCATCTTCGCGCCCTTGTCGAAACCCTCGCCTTCCCAGCCGAGCCCTTCCGTGCCGAGCGCCTCGATCATCAGCTCGAACTTGTCCTGGTTCATCTTGGCGGCGGCATACTTGATGATGGACGCGGTGTGGCCGACTTCCTGGCCGGCCTTGGCCTGCTCGCCGGAGCGCCTGACCGTCAGATTGAAGGCTTTCGCGTACATCATGTGATCGGCGATGCGTCCGCGCAGGTCCCCGTCGAGTACCTTGCCGTCCTTGTCGGTGCCG
The DNA here is from genome assembly GCF_029936995.1 of Henriciella sp. Lineage (GTDB taxonomy): Bacteria > Pseudomonadota > Alphaproteobacteria > Caulobacterales > Hyphomonadaceae > Henriciella. Next base: position 122,112 of record NZ_JAPYRE010000005.1, on the reverse strand, counting down.
ACATGGATCTTGGCATATTCCTCCGGGCCGAGCATGCCGGAACCACGGGCCGAACCAAAACCGCTGGCCGAGATGGAGGACCGCTCATGCTGCAGCAGGCGCTTGGCGATCTTCCAGCCGCCATTCACCTCGCCGACGAGCTGGTCCTTCGGGACCTTTACATCGTTGAAGAAGGTTTCGCAGAAGGGCGACGAACCGGAAATGAGCTTGATCGGGCGGGTTTCCACGCCTTCACTCTCCATGTCGAACAGGATGAAGCTGATACCTTCATGTTTCACCGAGCTGTCCGTGCGCACCAGGCAGAAAATCCAGTCGGCCTGATCGGCATATGACGTCCAGACCTTCTGACCGTTGATCAGGTAATGATCGCCCTTGTCCTCGCACTTGGTCTGAAGACCGGCGAGGTCAGAGCCTGCACCTGGCTCGGAGTAACCCTGGCACCAGCGCGTCTTGCCCATCACGATATCCGGCAGGAAACGCTTCTTCTGTTCTTCATTGCCGAACTCGATCAGGGCCGGGCCGAACATCCAGAGGCCGAAGGAGAAAAGTGGCGTGCGCGCATTGATGCGGCGCATCTCCTCATCCAGCACCTTGGCCTGCTCGCGCGAGAGCCCGCCACCGCCATACTCGGTTGGCCAGGTCGGCGCCGTCCAGCCCTTCTCGCCCATCCGCTCAAGCCAGATTTTCGAGTCAGGGTTCTTGAACTTTTCGCGGCGCCCGCCCCAGACAACTTCGTCTTCCGGCATGGGAGTGCGCATGGATTCCGGGCAGTTTTCATCAAGCCATTCGCGCACTTCGGTGCGGAAGGCTTCAAGGTCAGACGGTGTATCGTACGGCATGGGTTTGGCTTCCTCCGGGCTCTCTCTATACTTGCTGATAGCACACTAGCGTGAGCTGAAGACAAGGTCCAAGCCTTCCTTTGCGTCAGAGCCTATCTGACGCAGCCAATTACCCGCTACTGTGGCTAATTGAAGAATTCTTCCCGAACGATCAGGCCATCGCGGGCCGTGTAGACGGCGACTTCCTGCATCTGCATGCGTTCGCCGGACTCTTTCACGGTCACGTCTATCTCGAAGATCACGCCGAAGCGGTCATCGCCATGCAGGAACGGCCCGGTCGCCTTCGTGTCGTGAACCGTGTGATTGTCCTCCCACCAGGCCCATTTCCCGGCAATGCCTTCCAGGCCGGCTGTTTCCGCGCTGCCATCCGGCATCGGCGCCGATTCCACGGAGACACAACCGGAGGCATAAACACTGTCGAGCAACGATTTGTAGCTGCCATCATTGTTGGCCGCGACGACACGCTCGCCGAGGGCTTTAAGTTCATTCCGGTCCATGACACCACCTCCCATTTTGTTCTTTTTATGTTCTATACTAGAACGCCGCACAGCACAAGCAGAATACGGCCAAGTGGAGACTTTCTACTCGGTCGCGCGGAGAGCGCGCAGCCCATCTCTCAAAGCGGGCAGGAACTTTTCGGGAGCCTCGACATGCGGGCTGTGGCCAAGCTCTGGAAACGTCACCAGTGTCGCGTCAGGAATAGCTGCCTCGGTCGCACGCGCCAGTTCGGTGTAATTGCCAAGCTGCGCCCGCACCGCTTCGCTCGCCCGGCCCTTGCCAAGGGCAGTGTTGTCCTTCTCCCCGATCAGAAGGAGCGTTGGCACCGCGATGGCGGGAAATTCGTGCACGACCGGCTGGTTGAAGATCATGTCGGCTGTCAGGGCCTGATGCCAGGCGGTGATGTTGCCGCCTTCTCCCTGGTACATGCTCCACAGCATATCCACCCAGCGGTCATAGCGTGGCTGCCAGTTGCCGACATAATAGGTCGATTGCTGATAGCCCTTGATGCCTTCACGCGTGGTCTTGAGCTGGCTTTCATAAAGCTCATCGACAGTGATCTCCGGCACACCCTTGGCGCGCCAGTCTTCCAGCCCGATCGGGTTCAGCATGACGAGCGCCCCGGTTTCATCGGGATACTGGAGCGCATAGCGTGCCGCCAGCATGCCGCCCATGCTGTGCCCCATGATGACAGGCTTTTCGACCCCAAGCTCCTTCAGAAGGCCATTCGTGTTCGCCGCCAGTGTGTGCAGGCCATACTGGTAGCCTTGAGGTTTTGAGGACTTGCAAAAACCGATCTGGTCCGGCGCGATCACGCGGTATCCGGCCTCAAGAAGGAAACGGGCGGTCTTTTCCCACATGGCGGCGCAGAAATTCTTGCCATGCAGCAGGACAACGGTGCGGCCATTGTCGGCTTCCGGCCTGATATCGAGATAGGCCATTTCAAGCGCCTGTCCCTGACTGACAAGGGCGTGGCGCTCTACCGGCCAAGGATATTCGAAATCAGCCAGCATGGGGCCGGCCTGTGCTGCCGGTGTGCTGAACAGAACCGCCAGTGCGCTGAGGATTATCCGCATGTCATTACTCCCTGCTCGCGGGCTTTGTCCTTCAATCAGGCGCCACACGCAACAGGGTCTCGGATTATCTGCCGAAACGCCCGAGCAGGCTATGCTCCGGGCCGGTCTCGAAGCCTGCAAGGTTTATCCCGTGGACCACGGCCATGAAGATGGCCAGCACACAGAAAACCATGACCATGCCCCACGGCACCTGATTGGGACGGCCATCCTTGCGTATCTTGCCCATCCTGAAATTTGCCATGACGATACCGGCCACGCCAATGACTATGACGGTAATTGTGATGATCCAGCCTGCCATGCTCTCTGCTCGGCCTCTTCTTCAGGACGGTGCGGGGTCTTTGCCCAGAAGAAGGGTTTGACTGCAAGCCCGTAAACGGCATTTACCGCAGCCAGCGTCTGCAAGGGCCAGTAGAGGGGGCGCGTCAGGGCCGCAAGCACACGCGTGAAAGACCAGCGGCCCGGCGCGGCGAAGTCACAGAGCGTGCTGGCAAACCAGCCAAAGCTGAAAAGCGCGAAACTGATCGTATCCAGACGCACATCCGGGAAAACAAGCCCGGCAACGACATAGATCGTCATCGGGCCATAGAGAAAGGCGTTCAGAATGCTTCCACCAAGCGTCAGCTGAAGGCTGATCGAGCGCATCAGGCCGAGCTCCCGCACAAGGCTCACCGGCTTGCGCATACAGACCAGCCATGTCTGCATGTATCCCTTTATCCAGCGCCCACGCTGCTTGAGCCATATGGAGAAACTCTCGGGTGCCGATTCCAGGGTCGGGCTCGTAATGGTTCGCGTGCGCGCGCCAAGCCGGGCAGCACGGATGCCGAGATCTGCATCCTCGGTCACGTTCCAGGCATCCCAGCCGCCCATCGAGACAAGATCCTCGCGCAGGAAGTGGTTGCTGGTCCCTCCCAGCATCACAGGGTGCTCTAGCGCTGAAAGTGCCGGCACGTAGAGGCCGAACTGCACCGCATACTCAAGCGCCCATTGCGAGGCGATCCAGCTCGATGCCCCATTTGTGGCAACAAGAGGAGCCTGCAGGCAGACCACATCCGGGGCAAAACGCCTGAAACCCTCATGCGCCTGCTTCAATTGTTGAGGACCCGGCCGGTCTTCCGCATCATAAATCGTGACATATCTGCCGCGGGCTCGCGCCAGGCCATAATTCAGCGCGCGTGGCTTTGTGAGGGGAACACCCGCCGGGACGGTTAGAATATGCGTACCGGCCGGAAACATTGCAGTTTCGGCAGCTTCACGTGTTTCAGGATCATCCTCCTCGACCAGGAGAAAGATTTCGAGCCTGTCTGCCGGCCAGTCCAGCCTGGAAAGGCTTTCAGCCAGCTGGCGCATCATCCCCGCTTCGTCGCGCAGGGCAATCAGCACCGAATAGACGGGCAGCTCCGTTTCCTCTTCGTCCGCTGCATGCCTTGCGGGCGCCTCCCGGACCAGGCGCTGGCTGAGGGCGGCGACAGCCAGACCGAAACGCCAGCTCACGATGAGGAAGAACACAGACCAGAAGAGAAAACGCAGGGCGAGCGAGGTAAAGTATGGTTGCAAGACAAAAGCGGCCAGCCCACCCGACAGGATAAGCAAGGCCGTGGTCTTTTGCGCAGCAGAAAGAACCTTCCGCGCACTCAGCTCAGGCGGCAGGGCTTCAGAACGGGCGATCGCTTCCCCAAGCGTACCGCCTGCCCCGCTCTTGCCGGTCGGCCCGGTTCCCTCTCTGGCAAACGGAATGACCGTTAAGCCTGCGTGCGCCCCATCACCCATGCCGGGAAGAAATTGTAATTCGGACTTAATTTCAAGTTACTTATACAATCCTGACTAGAAATTTTCCGCAGGCGCGCCCGCTCAACCAGGCAGCCTCCACACGGGGGCCGGAACGCCAGTCTCCAACCGCAGCAATTCCCGTCTGCGGATCCCAGCCATATAGGGTCTCAGCCGCCTGTTCGACCTTAGCGTAAAGCCAGCGGTGTGCGCTCACATGCACAGGGCCTGCCCGCATGCCGGACATATCAAGGAATTCATGGCTCAACCTGTCGGCAACATCCTCCCTGCTCATACCGGTATGGGCCCGGCTCCAGTCAGTGCTGGCATGTAAGACCCAGCTTTCGTGACTACCACGATCCGGCTTTGACTGATTCCGCGCAGCCCAGCTTATCGCGTTACCGGATACTCTTGCCGCATCCCAGTTGACGGGAACGGCAGCCCCGAATGCCAGCATCACCGCCCAGCATGGTGCCGAATGTGCCGCAGCTGCTTCTCCGGCCAGCCGGTCGCTTGTCCCGATAAGCAGCTCAGCAGCCTGCTCAGCAGGTACAGCACTGATCACATGCTCGAATGGACCTTCTTCTGAACCATCTTCAAATATCAGGAACTTCCCCTCTGCTCCGCATTTAATCTCCGAGACCCGCCGGCCCCATTCGACATCGAGGCTGCCGGCCAACGCCTTGATCACGCTGTTCATGGCGGGTGTTCCGACAAAAAGGGCCTTTTCCTCAGGATTTGATGGCTGCACGCCGAGGGTCCAGCCGTCCCGCCCCCGGCGTATATCGGCCAGTCTTGGCCGCCAGCGCGTGACGGCGCCAGCTGCCCGCAGGCGCGCAATTTCATCCTGAAAAGCATCCGAGTGTGCAGTAAAATACTGCGCGCCATGGTCCCACCGGATTTCGCCAAGCGGCGTCTGAGCCCGGCGCGTGGACAATCGGCCGCCAGGGCCACGGCCCTTATCGAACACTCTAATCTTTCGCCCGGCGCTTTTCATCTCCGCCGCAGTACTGAGCCCCGCGATACCAGCGCCAATGATTGCCGTGGTCATGTTTTATACCCGCCTCGATCTCTCATGAACGAAGAAACTAGCCCGGCCCAGGGAATGACAAGAGCGCATCTGGCCAGGATCTACTGTCACGCTAGCTCACCCAGACAAACGTGGAGACGCATATGGCACGCAGAGGTTCGGGACATACCGCCAAGAGTGCGGGAAAGCGCGGAAAAGGACATCTACCCGTGAAAACCTGCGCGCAGTGCGGGCGCCCGTTTGCATGGCGCAAGAAATGGAAGGCGGTCTGGGACGAGGTGCGATTCTGCTCCGAACGGTGCCGGCGCAGGTTTCCCGACTAGCCGGAGGCTAGGAAATATCGAAAAACAATATAGAAAGCACTTTGATTTACATCAGATTTGTTGTTTTTCAAAAATTCATTATTGATTTTCGATAATACTTGATCTATATCATATTCATCGACGCCGCAGATACCGAGGCGCCGACAGACTGAAACAGACCGGCATCAAGACCGGAAACTTGCAACGAAGGAGAAACAATAATGACACTGCTCACCTCCCAGAGCTCAACAGCTTCCGAGAATGGCTTTCACGCCTTTACGCTCGCCTGCAACGAAGGCCCATCGGCCTCTCCAATGATGGCTGGCACACCGGAGAGTAACGACACGCTCGCGTGGAAACCGAGCCTTCTGGTCCAGCGCCGCCGCAGGCACAACCGGCGCTCCGTGCGCCACTAGCCGGAACCGGGGCGACAGGGCAAATGATGCGCCTGCCCGGTCAGCCCTGACCAACCGCCCTGCCCCGCCCGGCAGGGCGGTTATTCATGTCAGACGAGATTTTTTGGCTTGAGAAAATCGATCAGCTTGAAGAGCACGGGAACATAATCGCCTTCGTCTTCACGCTCGAACAGCGCAGCGGCACAGGTTGGCATCTTCGCTGCCAGGCGCATGGCTGCACTGTGATTTTCCGTTCCCGCCTGCCGCAGTATGGTTCCGGAAAGTTCGTGCAGCCCAGGATTGTGCCCGATGATCATGAGGGTGCGGGCATCACTGGCATGTTCGGCTATCAGATCTTCAATGCCGGTAATGCTGGCGAGATACAGGTCATCGGTCACGATGCGCTTGCAGTCCGGGAAAGCCAGCGTCAGGTGCTGCCAGGTCTCACGCGTGCGCCGGGCACTGGAAACGAGCGCCACATCCGGCACCCAGTCCTGCTGTTGCAGGGCCACGGCCATGGCTTCAGCGTCGCCATGTCCACGCGGGGTCAGCTTGCGGTCGCGGTCGGTTAGCCCTTCATTCCAGGGCTCCGTCTTGGCGTGGCGCATCAGGATAAGTCGTTTCATGCGTATGAGAGTGCCTTTTGACGCTTAGTAAAATTAAACAACGGAGTAAGTCCGTAAAGCTTGTTGGCTTGCACCAGCCAGACCATCTTCCATCCCAGACAAAGCAATGACTGGAGACTTCCATGAGCCTTCTGCTAGGCGATACTGCCCCTGATTTTGAAGCGGAAACAACCCAGGGCAAGATCAATTTCCACGACTGGATCGGTGACGACTGGGCGGTGTTCTTCTCACACCCGGCAGATTTCACACCGGTCTGCACCACAGAACTCGGGTATACGGCAAAGCTGAAGGATGAGCTGGCCAAGCGCAACGCGAAAGCCATCGTCATTTCCGCCGACAGCCTCGAAGATCATAATAAGTGGGTCGGTGATATTGAAGAGACCCAGGGCTGTGCCGTCAATTTCCCGATGATCGCGGACCCGGACAAGAAGATTGCGACGCTCTACAACATGATCCATCCCAATGCGGATGCGAAAGTGACTGTGCGTGCCGTCTATGTGATCGACCCGAACAAGAAGATTCGCGCCTCGATCGTCTATCCGCCGAGTGCCGGGCGTAACTTCAATGAGATCCTGCGCCTCATCGACTCGCTTCAGCTGACCGATGGCTACAAGGTGGCAACCCCGGTGAACTGGGAACAGGGTGAAGATGTGATCATTGTGCCGAGCGTCTCGGATGAAGATGCCGACAAGTTGTTCCCCAAAGGTTACAAGACGCTGAAACCCTATCTGCGCACGACGCCGCAGCCGGATAAGTAAAGACAGCCCAGCCAGAAAAATGAAAACCGCGCCGAAACCCGGCGCGGTTTTTTTTATTGCAGGTCCTTCTAGCCTATCTCGAAGACAGCAACCACATCAGCTTCTGGCTACTACTGAGCTTGCGGCGTTTCAGGCCGAACTTTTTGCGCAGGGACTGAGGCTGCTCATAGATTGAGCGAAGCGTTCTCAGCCGCTTCAAAGCCTTCTGGCTTCTGGATTTCTTTCCCTTCAAAGCGATGACACACCTCTCTGGATATGCACGCCTTATAACACAGAACCGGTCTTATCCGAAGGCCGGGCCGTGCCGAACACCGCTTAGGCCGGCATCTTGATCTTGCCATTCACAAGATCGGAGTAATCCGTCACCAGTGCCTCGGTCACTTCTCCCGGCGTATAGGTCACGTCCCCGATAGAACGGACCGGGGTCAGCTCAGCAGCAGTGCCCGTGATGAAGCATTCCGAGAAATTCGGCAGCTCTTCCGGCATGATCGTGCGCTCGATGATTTCGATGCCGCGTGCCTTGGCGAGCTTGATGGCCGTCTGACGTGTGATGCCGTTCAGGAAACAGTCCGGCGTCGGTGTATGCAGGGCACCATCCTGCAGGAAGAAGATGTTCGCGCCTGTCGCTTCAGCAACATGGCCGCGCCAGTCGAGCATCAGCGCGTCGGCATAGCCCTCACGCTCGGCCGCGTGCTTCGAGAGCGTGCAGATCATGTAGAGACCAGCCGCTTTCGCATCACAGGGGGCTGTCATCGGATCAGGCCGGCGCCACTTTGAGTGGGTCAGCGCGATCCCCTTCATCTTGTCCTTGAAATAGTCACCCCAGTGCCAGACCGCGATCGCCAGATGAATCCGGTTCTCCTGTGCCGAAACACCCATCATCTCGCTGCCACGCCAGGCAAAGGCACGTATGTAAGCGTTCTCGAGGCCGGACTTGGCAAGCGCTTCGGCCTTTGCCTCCTCAAGCTGGTCGACCGTACCCGGCACGCTGAAATCGAGAATTTCGGCAGACTTGTGCAGGCGCTCTGAATGACGGCGTGATTCGAAAATATGGCCGTTATAGGCACGCTCGCCTTCGAAAACGGACGAGGCATAGTGCAGCCCATGGGTCAGGACATGAATGTTGGCCTCACGCCACGGGACGAAATGCCCATCCATCCAGATGTATCCGTCGCGGTCATGATACGGGATGGAAGTCATTTTTGTATGTCCTTGCTTGAACTTCTGCCGGAAAACCGCTCCATTCTCAGATTGTGGCATCCGAAGTCAACCAGAAGCCGGGCGAAACGGGGCGGGTAGACCCGCGACTGTTCCTTCGAGAGGAGGAGCTGGACAATGGTATTGCGCTTTTACTGGCGAGTGAACGGGCAGTTTCAGCGGCGCTTCGCCGCAACCAGGACAGGACCGGTCTCAACATGCCAAGCCTCCGCCTGATGATCACGATCCGCTTCCAGCCAGGGCTGACCGTAAGCGAATTGCGGGACCTGACGGGCGCAACCACGCCAACGCTGGCACGCCTGCTTGGCGAGCTCGACAAACTGCACCTCATCAACAAGCAGCCCGGCGGACGTGACGCCCGCCGGCGGCGGCTCTCGCTGTCGGATGAAGGCGAAGAACTGCTCACACCCGTGATTTCCGATCTGCGCGCCGGTTTGCGTGAGGCGTATCGTGAAGCCGGGGCAAGTGCTGTCGCCGGGACACGCTCGGTCCTCGAGGCACTGACACGATGAGCGAACCGCAACACATCCTGGTTGTCGATGACGATGACCGTATCCGCACGCTTCTGAAACAGTATCTCGACAGGCAGGGCTATCGCGTCACCGTCGCTACGGGTCCTGCCAATGCGCGTAAACTGCTTGCCACGTTCGATTTCGATCTCGGCATATTCGACATCATGATGCCGGGCGAGTCCGGTCTGGAACTGCTTGAGTCCATTCGCGATGGCGGGGTGAAAACTCCTGTCCTCCTGCTTACGGCGCGGGGCGAAACCGCTGACAGGATCGAGGGGCTGAAAGCCGGGGCCGACGACTACCTGCCCAAGCCGTTCGAGCCGGAGGAACTGGCCCTGCGCATCAGCGCCATTTTGCGGCGCACGCATGTCGAGCCCATTCCCGACGAGATCGAGATGTCCGGCATGGTGTTCAATTCCCGCCGCCGCGAACTGACCGAAGGCGACCAGCGGATCAAGCTGACCGAGGCGGAACTGCAATTGCTGGCCATGCTGGCCGCACGGGCCGGGGAGGCCGTCAGCCGCGAGGAACTCGCCGCGCAATCCTCCGGCGCGACAGAGCGCTCAATCGATGTGCAGGTGACGCGCCTGCGCCGCAAGATCGAGCCGGACCCGAAGATGCCGCTTCACATCCAGACGGTGCGCGGCGTCGGCTACAAGCTGATGCCGGACTGACCTGTCATGCCGAAACGTTTCCCCCTCCGCCTGAGAGACATCACGCCCCGGGGCCTTTATCCGCGCTCGGTGCTGATGGTCGTCCTGCCGGTTATCCTGCTGCTCTCGGCAGTGACCTATATTTTCTATGACAGCCACTGGCGCCACACCTCGCGCAAGCTCAGCCAGACCATGGCCAGCGAAATCGAGTTCATGGTCAGCCTCCGCCAGCAATATCCGGGCGAGTTTACCGCCCTCAGCCGGGAAGCCAGCGAAGCAATGTCGCTGGATGTGACCGTGATCGAGGAGGCGACACTGCCAACAGAGCAGAAACAGCTCTTTTTCACGGCCCTGGACGAAATTCTCACACGGGAACTTGATGTCGCGCTCGACCAGCCTTTCTGGTTCGACCTCTCAGGCTATGGAGAAACCGTCGAGATACAGGTCCAGGATGGCGACGACATCCTGCGTTTCATGGCCGAACGGGACCGGACCTTCTCGACCACGGGCCACATTTTTATCGTCTGGGTGATTGGCGCGACCGGCATTCTCATCGCGCTGGCGCTTGGCTTCCTGCGCAACCAGGTCCGCTCCATGCTGAAGCTGACAGAGGCGGCCAAGGCCTATGGACGCGGGCGGGACCTGCCGAACTATCGCCCGTCCGGGGCAACCGAGATACGCGATGCTGCCCGCGCCGTGATGGAGATGCGCACACGCCTGACGACCTTTGCCGAGGAGCGCACCACAATGCTCGCAGGCATCAGCCATGACCTGCGTACGCCACTGACACGGCTCAAGCTACAGCTTGCCATGATGGAAGAGACAGACGAAATCCGCGCTGCACGGGCAGACCTGAAAGAGATGTCGGCAATGCTGGAAGAGTACCTCGCCTTTGCAAGCGGCAAGGAGGGCGAGCAGCCTGCAGCCTTCCGCTTCGACACGCTGGTCAACGAAATTGCCAGCGAGCTTGAAGGAGATGTCACGCTGCGCCGGACTGATCCTGTCTCCATCATTGCCCGTCGCGGCCTTATACGCCGGGCGGTGTCCAATATCCTCTCCAATGCGCTCGGCTATGGCACGAAGGTGGAAGCGGAAGTCATTGACGGGCCGCACATGGCGGAACTGGTCGTCGATGATGACGGGCCGGGCATCCCCGAAGCCCGCCGCGAAGAAGCCTTCCGGCCCTTCCACCGCCTTGATGCCGCGCGCAACCAGAATGTGCCCGGCACCGGGCTCGGCCTCTCTGTGGCAAGGGATACCGCGCGCCAGCATGGCGGCGACATCAGGCTGGAAGACAGCCCGCTTGGTGGCTTGCGGGTCAGGCTCAGACTGCCGAGTTAGAAGCCGGCAGGCGCAGGCAGGCCCGGCGCGCTTAGGCAGATCACCTTGAAGCGCCTTCCCATTTCTGCCGGATCGACAAGCCGGCGCACACCATCATGGATGGCCTCTGCCCGGTCCGGATTGGCCTTGATGAGCGCCTGCATGCGCGCCTCTGCCCCAAGCGACATCAGAAAAGCCCCCTGCTCAACAGGGCCAGCCACGCCAAGCCCCGCCTTTCCGGCCAACCGGGCCAGCCGTCCGAAATCGACATCCACGGTCAGGTCGCTCACGCCCGGCATGGCCAGCGGATCGACCTGTTCGCCCTTGTAGAAGGCACGCAACGTGTCGCCCGGCACATGGTTGACCGGGCCATAGTCGATAAAGAGCGCACGTCCCGGAACCGCCTCGAAGGCATCTTTCAGGACATCGACAAGCGTTTCCAGGGCCGGCTGGATCTCTGCTGCCTCCTCGCCTGCCCCGGACGGTGCATCACTGGCTTTATCCGCTGCCAGTCCGAACGCCAGTTCTCCGGCCTCATCAAGCCCGACAACCTTTTCGTGCCAGTCAGCTTGTCCTTTCAGGAACTGCCGTGCTGGCAGGCAGTCCAGCCATTCATTGGCGATCAGGATGAACGGCGCATCACCCAGGCTCTGGAAGGCCCCCAGAAAATCCGGATGGAAGGCTGAAAGGGCCTGCTTCTGTTGTTCGGCATGTACCGGGCTGGCCTCACTCATCGCCACGCTCAGCGCTTCGCCGCCGCGTGCACGCCCAACAGCGCGCAGCATGTCGGCCATCATGGCGCCGCGTCCCCCGCCAATTTCCACAAGACGTGAAGGCGCAGGCGCCCCCATGGCCTGCCATTCATGCAAGGCCCACAGTCCGAGAAGTTCACCGAAGACCTGGCTGATCTCAGGCGCTGTGATGAAGTCCCGCCCGATACCCGGTCGGGTGGCATAATAGCCGTGTTTCGGGTCATGCAGGCAGGCATTCATGTAAGCCGAGACAGGCAGCGGCCCACCCGCTTCGATGAGGGCTTTGAGGTCGTCCTTGAGGCTCACACCGATGCCTGCTCCGGCGGTTTGCGCAGCGCGTTCCAGATCAGGAAGGCCCCGCCCAGCCACATGGGAAGCGACAGGAGCTGCCCCATAGTCAGCCAGTCCGGCATGACCCCCCACGTAAACCGGTCGGGCTCGCGGAACTGTTCGGAGATCGACCGTCCGATACCGTAGAGCACGAGGAACATTCCGGCCGCGAGGCCCTTGCGCTTGAGCAGGCCGAACCGCCAGACCAGAACGGAAATGATGATGGCCGGCAGGAGACCTTCAAGAAAGGCCTCGTAGAGCTGGCTCGGATGGCGGGCGACTTCCGCACCGGTATAGACCCATTCATTCGCCTGCCAGTCATAGGCAGGCGGGGTACCGCCAGCATTGCCCTGCGGGAAAACCATGCCGACAGGCGCATCGGTCGGCCGGCCATAGAGTTCGGCATTGATGAAGTTCGCACAGCGGCCGAGGAACAGCCCGATCGGCGTGACGACACCTGCAATGTCGGCAATTGGCATCAGCTTGATACCGCGCGCTTTCGCGACGAGCAGGATAGCGATGGCGACCCCGAGCAAGCCGCCATGAAACGACATTCCGCCTTCCCAGATGCGCAACAGGCCCCATGGGTCGCGCTGGACGCTCTCGAACTGGAACGGAAGCTGGTAGAACAGGATATAGCCGATCCGTCCGCCCAGGATCACGCCGAGGGTGACATAGAAAAGCAGGTCGTCGATATCATCGCGTGTGGCCGGGCTCTTGCCGCCCCACAGGGCGGGACGTTGGACCATGGCGAGCGCATAGCGCCAACCAATCACAAGCCCGCCAATATAGGCCAGCGCATACCAGCGGATCGGGAAACTGCCGAGACCTAGAAAGCCGAGATCCAGCTCGAACAGGGCCGGACTCATCTCCGGAAAACTGAGCGCGGCGGTCATGAGTGTATGCATGCGGCGTCTTTCCCCTGTCTGCCACCCGGCCTATCTGCTAGAAACCCGCCTAGCCAGTCATGACACAAGCGGCAAGGAGTAAACCGCATGGCCAGTTCGAATTCACGCCTTGATGACCTCGCCGGCCTGATGACCGGTGCCATGGGGGCCGCCCGCGCCGCCGGGGATGAAGCGCGTACCGCCATGCAGGCGCGTGTCCGATCCATGATCGCCGATATGGATCTTGCCGAACGCGATGAGGTCGAGGCGATCCGGGAGATTGCAGTCAAGGCGCTGGAACGCGTCGAGGATCTCGAAAAACGCATAGAAGTACTGGAAGGCAAAAAGGCCTGAACCAACCAGTAATCGCAATAATTTGACCCGGCTGAACTGCACACAGCAATTGCAGTCTGGCACGCCCCGTGCAACCCAGCCACGGGGTGCTTCCACAACCCTTGGACGAGGTGCGGTTGCAGGCCACCCTGCCCGTGATACCGTTTCGTCCAGTGGTGTTCCCGCCACGCTGATTCGGAGGACCAAGCCTCATGAGCCTCAACCTCGAATATTCACAGGATACCCTGTCTGACCCGCTCGATCTCGTCGAAGCCTGCCTGGAAAATGCCGGCTGGGAGCATCAGCGCGATGACGATACCGCCATTCAGTGCATCGCCCAGAGCCGCTGGGGTGAAATGGGAGCCCTTTTCGCCTCCCGCCGCGAACCTCCGGCCCTGCACTTCACGCTGACGCTCGACCTGAAACCGACTTCAGCCCGCAAGCAGGCGATCGCAAAACTCGTCCTGATGGCGAATGAGCGCCTCTGGCTCGGCCACTTCGATTACTGGATGGATGACAATATCATTCTCTTCCGCCACACCCTGCCCATGCTCGACCGGCTGGAGCCGGATCCGGGCGAGATCCGTGCCGTACTGGCCGCGGCGACAGATGCGGCGAACATGTTCGTACCTGCCTTCAACTTCGTGATCTGGGCTGGAAAGACGCCGGAAGAGGCTATCGACGCAGCCCTGTTCGAGACCGATGGCGAAGCCTGAGCCGGGCATAACACTCATCGGCGGCGGCCGGATGGGTTCAGCGCTTGCAGGCGGCTGGATTGCGTCGGGTTATGACGGGCCGATCTCAATCCACGATCCCAACCCCTCGGACCAGCTGAAAAGCTGGGAAACCGATAGCAAGATCAGCGTCAATCCGGACGCCACGCCCGCTGCGACCCTGATCGTCGCAGTAAAGCCGCAGATTTTTCCGAAGATCATAGATGACATCCGCCCGCATGTCGGCCCGGACACGCTCGTCCTGTCGATCATGGCCGGCATCACACTTGACGGACTGGCCGGGCAGCTGGGTACAAAACGGGTCGCCCGCGCGATGCCGAACACGCCCGGCCTTGTCGGCAAGGGCATGACCCTGCTCTGCCTTCCGAAAAATGCGTCAGCTGATGACGGGGCCTATCTGAAAGACCTTCTGACCCCGCTTGGTGATGTCGAAGGGCCGATCGGCGAAGACCAGATTTCAGCCGCCACGGCGATTTCGGGCTGCGGTCCGGCCTACGCCTTCCTGCTGGCCGAAGTCATGGCCGCGGCTGGCAGGGCACATGGGCTGGACGAAGCCATGGCGCTGAGGCTGGCGAAGAAAACTGTCGAAGGCGCAGGTGCCCTGATGATCGACGCGGATGAGCCCCCGTCGAAACTGCGCGAGAACGTGACATCCCCGGGCGGGGTCACAAAGGCCGCGCTCGATGTCTTGATGCGCGAAGGCGCGATGCCATCTCTCATGGAAGAGGCTGTCGGGGCAGCGATCAAACGTGATCGCGAACTCTCCGGAGACTGAGACACCATGGGCGACCATAGCAAGACCATCATGAAACAGGGCGTCGAGGCCGCACTGAGGCTTGCCGCTGAAACCGGCTGGAACGAGCTGACCCTGTCAGCCATCGCGGAAAAAGCGGGGCTATCGCTGGAAGACTTTCACGGTGTGGCCAGCAAGGACACGATCGCGGACGCCGTCGAGGGCTATTTTGACAAGGCGATGAGCGAAGGCTCGTTCGATGCGGATGAAACACCGCGCACACGCCTGTTCGATGTCATCATGATGCGGTTTGAGGCGATGGAAGCCCACCGTGACGCGCTGGTCTCCCTGATGAAATGGCGCCAGACACAGCCTGTGCGGTTGCTTAATCTCGTCACCGCGCGTCAGGCCTCTGCCGAGTGGGCGCTCGTCTGTGCCGGGCTCGATACGTCCGAAGGCCTGCCCAAACCCGTCAAATCGACCGCCATCGCCTGGGCCATCGCGCAAGCCGAACGCGCCTGGCGCAAGGAAGATTCCGCTGATCTTTCACGCACCATGGCCAGGCTCGACGGCGAGTTGCGCAAGATGGAAGAGCGCGCCAGTTGGATTACCGGACGACGCAACAAGACCAGGCCGCAAGAGCCGTCTGGCGACGCCGAGACTACAACAGAACATCAGCCAAGCTAGGCGCACTTCGGACAATGGCCATTATCCCGCACACGCTCGCGCCCCGCATTGCCGGTATGAACGGTATTCGTCACGGCTTCTTCGGCCGTCAGGGCGGCACTTCCGAAGGCATCTATGACAGTCTGAACCTCGGCCTCGGCTCGGACGACAAACCGAAAGCGGTCATGCGCAATCGCCGCCTTGTCGCCGACACGATCGGCGCTAGCGAGGTCGATCATCTGCTCTCCTGCCATCAGGTCCATTCAGACCTCGCGATCATGGCGACGCTGCCCTGGGGCGCTGACCGCCCACAGGCCGATGGCATGGTAACGAACCTGCCTGGCATCGCCCTGTGTATCCTGACGGCTGATTGCGTGCCGGTGCTGTTCGCAGACCGCAAGGCCGGCGTAATCGGTGCCTGCCATGCCGGCTGGAAGGGGGCACTCGGAGGCATCTGCGAAGCCACGATAGAAAAGATGGAAGCCGCTGGTGCGCAGCGGAAGGACATCCACGCCGCCATCGGCCCCTGCATCGGCCAGGAAAGCTACGAGGTCGGCCCGGAATTCCGTCAGGAATTCCTGGACAAGGCCCCATGGAGCGCCAACCTCTTCCATCCCGGTGAGGGCGACCGCTTCCATTTCAACATCTCCACCTTCGTGAAGAACCGGCTGGTAAAGGCAAAGCTGGCCTGGGTCGATGTCATCGAGCATGATACCTGCGCCATGGAGGACATGTACTTCTCCAACCGCCGCCGTAACCAGCTTGGCGAAGCAGACTATGGCCGTCAGGGCTCGGTGATCATGCTTGAGGGGTAAGAGGGGGTAGAGACAATGAGGATGTCCACTCTTGCTGGTCGCATGCGCATTGATTTTGCTCGTGTCATGAGAAAATGCTCTAGAGCAGGGCTAACGACGTTCCTCATTCTATCTTTGGCCATCACTCCAGGCGCTAACGGCCAAGACTCTATAGAAAATGAAAGCCCTATTTCATTACGCTTTGAGTCCCCCCAGCTTGAGGCATTCAGTGGTGTCAGCATCCTCATTTATGAGGCAGTTCGCAGCGGACGGTTTGATCGTATCGAAGTAACTTTCCACAGGGTTAGCATCTCCGATCTCGATAACAATCTCGTTCAAAAAACCTCTTATGTCCTACGCACGGTCGATAACTTCGAAGTCTGTGCAAGCACAGCGCTTCCTGAGCATGGCCATATCGGTTCATTCCGCGTTACCCCAGACACGCAACCCATTCTGTTCCAGCCCAAAAGATTTGATCACCAACTTGTCGCAGGTCATTGCGTTATCGCCTATCCTGCAGATGAATTGGGAGCCAATCATGTTGTCACAGCAGAGTCCCAATGGTCACTGAGTGTGGAAGAAACCCCGAGCGCTACACCTCTCATCTCAGATGGGGAGAAAGATGATATCTGGCAGCTGACAGGGAATGCGCGGCCACCGCAATTCGACCTATGGAACCTCGAAGGCTCCAAAAAGCGTCAGGACGATGTCAGCGATATCGCTCTGATCAGGGCCATTAAAGCCGGTGGTGAAATGCAAAGGGCAGCTCTAAGCTTAATAGAAGGTAGACTGAAGACGCGGTTTCAAAAAAGCCCCGACGGACGGCCGGAAAGGTACATCGAGCGAACGCCTCCAACTCCTGAGACTGTGGTGAGGGAAATCTTCGAGTCAGAAATACTGCTCAAGACAGACGATCAACGTCGTGCGCTGGCCTTGCGGGCACTCTTTGCAGCGGGCAATACCGACCAGAGCGCTGCAGTTATGAGCCAAGTCGTCGAGATGCTCGGCCGCCGGTCTACCAAGAGGTTAGAAAGTGCCGAGCGCGCGTTTCATCGGAGCACAAATTCCATGTTGAAAGATGAGTTTTTCGACACCAGTGAGGGCGAACCGCTCTATAAGAACGTGGGCTTTTTCCAACTAGCCAGCCAGCTAGCCCTCCTTTATGGAGGCGACGCTGCCGCTAAGCTGGCCAACAGTTACCAAGACTGGCTCCGCTCACAGCTTCTGAACCAATTGATGGTTGATACCGACATAGTGCGGGTGGCCACCTATGGAGACGGAAGAACCGAGCTTGTCGACGCGCTGATCAATAAAGCAAATCAGAAAGGCGGCGCACCTGGGCCCATTCAAGCGCGCGCCGAACTTCTCATATCAAGCGGACCACAACGATCAGCTAAGCTGCAGGCCCTAGTTGATTCGTCGTGCGAGGGGCCCGGCGGCATGTTTCCCCATGGTGACAGGGATCGTGCTAAAGAGTTCTGCTTGGAGGTTATGAGTACCCACTGAGTTCACCTCCCACCTGCACCCTTCTCCTTGCGACTCGCGCCGCCATGTATAAAACGCGAGGCAGATGGATTAACGGGAAGGGCTGCCCCGCAATGAAACTGATTTCCTGCAACGCAAACAAACCGCTCGCAGAAGCCATTGCAGATCATCTGGACTGCCCCCTCTCGAATGCAGAGATCAAGAACTTCTCAGACAACGAGATTTTCGTGCGCATCAACGAGAATGTGCGCGGGGAGGATGTCTTCGTCATCCAGTCGACCTCGAAGCCGGCAAATGACAATCTCATGGAGCTGCTGATCTGCATCGACGCGCTGGTGCGTGCCTCGGCCAGCCGAATCACTGCCGTCATCCCTTATTATGGCTATGCCCGCCAGGACCGGAAAACCGATGGCCGCACGCCTATTTCGGCGAAGCTCGTGGCCAATCTCATCGCCAAGGCCGGTGCTGACCGCGTACTGACCATGGATCTCCATGCCGGCCAGATACAGGGCTTCTTCGACGTGCCGACCGATAATCTTGTCGCCATGCCCGTCATCGAAAACGATATTCGTATAGCCCATGCCAGCAATGACGTCATGGTGGTGTCGCCGGATGTCGGCGGCGTGGTCCGTGCGCGCAACCTTGCCAACCGGCTGGGGGTCGATCTCGCCATTGTCGACAAGCGCCGCCCGGAAGCCGGCAAGTCCGAAGTGATGAATATTATTGGCGATGTCGACGGCCGCCATTGCATTATGGTCGATGATATCTGCGATTCCGGTGGTACGCTCGTCAATGCGGCTGCTGCGCTGAAGGACAAGGGCGCAAGTGGTGTCAGTGCCTACGTCACCCACGGCGTCCTGTCGAACAATGCGGTCAAGCGGGTCGAAAAGTCGGTGATGGACGAGATCGTCATCTGCGACACGATCCGCCCGAGCGAGGAAGATTTCAAATCGAACGCCCTGCGTGTCCTCTCCGTTGCACCGCTGCTCGGTGAAGCGATCCGCCGCATAGCGAACAATGAGAGTGTTTCGAAGCTGTTCGACTGAAGATTAATCTGGGTTGAGACTTCAGGCCGGAACATGCAGGCCCTCTAACTGGTTGTGTGAGTAGATTTACCCGCAACCGGAAAGGGCCAAGAAATGGCTGACTCCATGAAATTGAGCGACACGCTCACAACGATCAATCCTGCAACAGGCGAGGAGATCGAACGCTATCCCTTCATGAGCGACGATGAAGTTGAGACGGCCATTCAGGGCTGTCACGACGCGTTTCTCAAGTGGCGCCATGAAAGCCCGGAAAAACGCGCAGACACGATCCGCAAGGTCGGCAAGGCCCTACGCGACAACAAGGATGAACTGGCTGACCTGATGACCCGCGAAATGGGAAAGCTGGTCAAACAGGGCAAGCAGGAAGTCGATCTTTGCGCAGGTATCTGCGACTGGACTGCAGATAATGGCCCTGAAGAGCTGAAGGCAGAGCAGCGTGAGCTGCCAAACGGTGGGCGTGGTCTCGTCACATACGCCCCAATCGGCGTGATCTATGGCATCCAGCCCTGGAACTTCCCGACCTATCAGGTCATCCGCTATACCATCGCCAATCTGATGGCGGGCAATGGCGTCCTGCTGAAACATGCGGAGTCAGTCACCGGGTCCGGCCTGATGATCGAAAAAATCATGAAAGAGGCCGGATTGCCGGAAAACCTCTTCACGGTGCTGCGGATCAATCACGACCAGTCCGATAGTGTCATCGCCCATAAAAACGTACGCGGCGTGACGCTTACAGGCAGTGCTGCAGCCGGCCAGATCATCGCGAAGAAGGCAGGCGAAAATCTCAAGAAGACCGTTCTCGAACTTGGCTCGAACGATGCCTTTATCGTTCTGGACGATGCCGATATCGACAAGGCCGTCAGCCAGTGCGTCATGGGCCGCGTCTATAACAATGGCGAGACCTGTGTTGCCGCCAAACGGTTCATCGTGGTCGACGCCATCTATGACAAGTTCCGGGACGCCTTCGTCGACGCCATGAAGGCCATCAAGCATGGCGACCCAACAGGTGATGACGCAGACATCGGCCCCATGGCCCGGGAGGACCTGCGTGACGACCTGCATGAACAGGTCGAGCAAAGTGTGAAGAAGGGCGCGAAGGTGCTCTGCGGCGGTGAGAAGCCCGACCAGAAAGGCTGGTGGTATCCGGCCACCGTTCTGGATGAGGTCAAGCCTGGCCAGCCAGCCTATGATGATGAGCTGTTCGGCCCGGTTGCTTCACTCATCCGTGCAAAGGATGCAGATGACGCCATGCGTATCGCCAATGACTCACGCTTTGGCCTCGGCGGCGGCCTCTTCAGCGAGGATACCGCGAAAGCCATTGAGCTGGCCGACAAGTATTTCGATACCGGCATGGTGTTCATCAATGGCTTCGGCCTGGCCCAGCCGAACATGCCCTTTGGCGGGGTGAAGGATTCCGGTTATGGCCGCGAGCATGGCGGCTTCGGCATGAAGGAATTCGTGAACATCAAGGCCATCAACATCATGTCTGAATAGACTGAAAAGCACATACGCCGCAGGTCCTGCCAGCCTGCGGCGTATGTCTTCGCTGGATCAGACTATCAACCTGCCGCGTAGAGGACCAGCCCCTCGGTTGTCTGCGGGTCCTGCGGAGCAAGGGCGGTCTTGCCTGTCTTGCTGTCGACACCGGGTTTCCAGTGCTCAAGATGCAGGTGTGGGCCGGTGGCCCGGCCCGATGCGCCGACCTTGCCAATAACCGTTCCAGTCGAAACTTCATCACCAGCAGTCACCAGCCGCTTGCTGAGCTGGGAAAACCGCATCCGTGTGCCATCCTCGTAGGCGATTTCGATGGTTTCGCCATACCCTTTCTTGAAATCCGAGAAGATCACTGTGCCGCAGCCCGGCGTGTGTACCGGCGTGCCCATCGGCGCCTTGATATCTGTGCCCTTGTGCAGGCGCACCTTTCCATTGAGCGGATCGGAGCGTTTGCCGAAAGTACTCGACACTTTCGCTTCGCCGCTCATCAGAATGGCATGCCCGAACATTGCACGCCCTTCGCCCTTGTCTGCGGTTTCGGCCTGTTTGACTTCGGCCAGGGCAAGTGGCGTCAGTGCCAGGGCAGCTAGGCTTGCACCAAGTGCAGCCAGGGGCCGGCTCCGGGCCGGGCGGACTTCAAGAAGACGGTCGAGACGCATGGGTAGGCTCCTTTTGCGGGGAAGAATGAAGGCCGCCACAGGCAAGGCCCGCTGTGGTGTCGCGATACGCGCGGCCTGGGCAAGGGTGCGGGCATAGGCGATCCGGTCGCCACTCAGTGTGGAAGCGATTTCGTCGCACACCGCCTCCCGCCAGAAATCGAGTTCCCGGCGCATCATCCAGGCGAATGGTGAGAACCAGAATATGTCGGCTATCATCCGCTCCATCGGGCGCGTTATGAGATCGCCACGCTTCAGGTGAACACATTCATGGATCACGATGCGGCGCAGGTCGCCCGGGGCCTCAAGTCCTTCCGGGACATAGACAGCCCGCCCGGCAATACCGGCGATAAAGGGCGATCCATCAGGGATAAGCCGCACAGGAGGGACCCGCTCGAGGCCCAGTTGCGTCAGGGGAAAGGCGTCGATATTGCGCCAGTGGACCATCGAGCGGGATTTCAGTCGCTGCAGGCGAAGCTGACCGCACAGCCCCATCGCAAGACGATAGAGCCAGCCAGCCGCCAGAAGGGCCAGCAAAGCCGGGCCCGTCCAGGCCCACTCAGGCCCGGAGACAGCAGATTGGAGTGTGACTGTTGCACTGGTCACCGCACCGGCAGCCGGTTCAACATATGGAATATCGGGCAATGCCGCCGGCATCTGTTGCGGCATGAGGCTGACAGCCGCCATGACCAGAAGCGGAAACACAGCCAGCAGGCCTGCGCCACGCCAGACCAGCTGGGCAAAGCGGGCCGGTACACGCCCATGCGTGACAAGGCTCGCCGTCCCGGCCAGAAAACCGGTCCACAGCAGGATGAAAACGACGAACCATGCGGGGGTCATGTCTTGTCTCCTTGTCTTGATGCGTTGCTGTCTTCGGCAGCGTTAATGATCGCATCGAGTTCATCGAGCTCGGCTTCTGAGAGGTGCGGACTGTCGGCGAACAGTGCGGCGGGCAGCGGTCCTTTCAGGTCGAGCACCTGACGGGTGAGCTGACGGACCAGCCCGCCCAGCGTCTCGACCCGGTCCAGAACAGCGACGTAGAAAGCCGCGGCTTCTGCCGACTCCCCGTCGCGCTTGACCCAGCCCTTCGTCTCCATCCGGTTGATGACCGTGCGCGTCGTGGAAAGCTGCCAGCTCTGTTCCTGGCCAATGGCTTCATGTATTTCCCTTGCTGTCCGGCGCCCTGCCGACCAGAGATATTTCAGGATGACCAGTTCCGATGCGTTCGGCTTCGACATGTCTGCATGACCCTTTCGCAAGTTACAACTGTAACCTGCTACAGGTGTAGCGCGCCTGTCAAGCCTGTTTCAGCGAAGCGGTTGCGCGTATCCCCCTCTTCGTGTAATGCCCACCGCTTCGAAAGGGCGGCGCAAGGCCGTTCCTGTCAGGCTGTCACTGACCGGCAAGAGACCGGCGGCGGACTTCAGGGCGAAAGGAAAGACAATGGCTGACAAGATCAATTTCAACGCAGAACTGCGTGAGCGTACCGGCAAGGGCGGCGCACGCGAGGCACGCCGCAATGACATGGTTCCAGCAGTGCTCTATGGCGGCGGTGGCGACCCCGTTACTCTTAACCTGAAAAAGAACGAAGTGATCCGCGCAATCAATTCCGGCCACTTCCTGACCTCAACAGCCGACCTGACCCATAACGGCAAGAAGCAGCTCGTTATCCCGCAGGCGATCCAGATGCACCCGGTCACCGACATGCCGCTGCACGTCGACCTGTACCGCGTCAAGGCCAGCCAGATCATTTCCGTCGAAGTGCCGGTTCACTTCGAGAACGAAGAAGAATCTCCGGGCATCAAACGCGGTGGCACGGTCAACGTCGTGCGCCACGCTGTCGAGCTCCACGTGCGTGCAGACGGCATTCCGGAATACCTGACCGCCGACCTCACCGGGCTTGATATCGGCGACAACGTCAAGATCTCCGACATCACACTGCCGGAAGGTGCCGAGCCGACCATCACGGACCGTGACTTCACGATCGCCTCTATCGTTGGCGGCATTACAGCCGAGGATGAAGAGGGCGACGAGGAAGAGACAGACGCCGAAGATGTCGAAGCCATCAACCAGTCCGATGAAGAGGACGGTGAAGGCGAAGGCGAGTCCGAAGAAGGCGACGAAGAATCCAAGGACTAGTTTCCAGGATCCTGGGCTGGCTGAAAGGCCAGCCCGCCTCACCCGGACCAGAGGACGACACAAGCACGGAGCCTGTGATGCATATCCTTGCAGGACAGGGCAATCCGGGGCCGAAATATGCCGGGAACCGGCACAATCTCGGCTTCATGGTGCTTGACCGTATCGCAAGTGACCATGGCTTCGGCCCATGGAAGTCGCGCTTCCAGAGCGAAGCGTCCGAGGGCACGATCCAGACGGCCAATGGCCCGGTCAAACTGCTCCTCCTGAAGCCCCAGACCTTCTACAATGAAAGCGGACGTGCGGCGGGCGAAGCAGCGCGCTTCTTCAAGTTGCCGGCAGACGCCGTCACCGTCTTCCATGATGAGATCGACCTTGCTCCGGGCCGCCTGCGCGTGAAGCGCGGGGGCGGGCACTCGGGCAATAATGGCATCCGCTCGATGCTCTCTCATCTTGGACCGGAGGTACGCCGTATCCGGCTTGGCGTCGGCCATCCGGGCGACAAGTCCCGGGTCATGCCATACGTGCTGTCAGACTTTTCAAAAGCCGACAGGGAATGGGTCGATGCGCTGATGGATGCCTGTTCGCGAGCCCTGCCCTACCTGTTTGAAGGCAGTGATGAACGGTTCCAGACAGAAGTCCTGCGGCTGGCGCCAGCACCAAAGTCAGATCCGCGCAAGGGCGCGTCCGGGAACAGCTGATACCGATTAAACACCCTGCCACGGCAGGCAAAATGCGCTATGCGCTCTCACGCGCGGATGCGGACAGAGGAGAAGACAGATGGGATTCAAGTGCGGCATCGTTGGCCTGCCGAATGTCGGCAAATCCACCCTGTTCAATGCGCTGACCCAGACAGCGGCAGCCCAGGCAGCGAACTATCCTTTCTGCACGATCGAACCGAATGTCGGCGAGGTCGCCGTACCCGAACCACGCCTCGACAAGCTGGCCGACATCGCCAAGTCAAAGGAGATCATCCCCGCCCGGATGAACTTTGTCGACATTGCCGGGCTTGTGGAAGGTGCTTCCAAGGGCGAGGGCCTCGGCAACCAGTTCCTCGCCAATATACGCGAGACCGATGCAATCATCTATGTGCTACGCTGCTTCGAGGACGATGACATCTCCCACGTCGCCGGGCGCGTCGACCCGATCGCCGACCTCGATATCGTCGAGACCGAGCTGATGATCGCGGACATGGAAAGCCTCGAAAAGCGCCGCGTCACATTGGAGAAGAAAGCCAAGACCGGCGAGAAGGAGGCCAAGGCCACGCTCGCTCTTGTGGATCTGGCCCTGGCCGAACTCAATGAAGGCCGCCCGGCCCGCACCGCCGATGTGCCGCCAGACGAGGTTAAGGCCTGGAACATGCTCCAGCTGCTCACGGCCAAGCCAGTCCTGCTGGTCGCCAATGTCGATGAGGATAGCGCGGCGACAGGCAACCAGTATTCCGAAAAAGTGCTTGAGCGCGCCGCGAAGGAAGGCGCGCAGGCCGTTGTCATCTCTGCCCAGATCGAAGCCGAAATGGCTATTCTGGCCGCTGACGAGCGTGCCGAATTCCTTGAGATGCAGGGCCTTGAAGAGCCTGGCCTCAACCGTCTCATCCATGCCGGCTATGACCTGCTGGGCCTGCAGACCTATTTCACCGTGGGGCCGAAAGAGTCCCGTGCCTGGACGATCCGCAAGGGCTGGACCGCCCCGCAGGCCGCCGGGGTCATCCATGGCGACTTCGAAAAGGGCTTCATCCGCGCAGAGACCATTGCCTATGATGATTTTGTCGCCCTCGGCGGCGAAGCGGCCGCGAAAGACGCCGGCAAGATGCGCCAGGAAGGCAAGGAATATATCGTCAAGGAAGGCGACGTGCTGCACTTCCGGTTTAATGTGTAGGGCTGCCCCTGATTGCGTCATCCCGGACGCGGAACGCGATCCGGGACCCAGGGCGGGGTTGTTGAGACAGGTCCCGGACAGCGCCTGCGGCGCTTCCGGGATGACGAAAATGTTGGCCCTGCTTTTAAAACCACTACACTCACCCGGATGGCCAAGCTCCTCATCGTCTATTTTTCCCGCACGGGCGGGGCCGAACAGATGGCGAAAGCCGCCTATGAGGCTGCGCGCTCCGAGGAAGACACCGAAACCATCCTGAAATGGGCAGAAGACGCCGGGCCTGACGACCTGCTGAACGCCGATGGCTACATCTTTTGCGCGCCGGAAAACCTCGCTGCGATTGCCGGTGGCATGAAGGAATTCTTCGACCGCTCCTATTATGCCGTTCTGGGAAAGATCGAAGGGCGCCCTTACGCCCAGATGGTCTGCGCGGGCTCTGATGGCCAGAACGCAATGAAACAGACCGCACGCATTGCAACAGGCTGGCGGCTGAAGATGGCGCAGGAAGGTTTCATCGTCTGCACCCACGCCCAGGGCAAGGACGAAATCCTCGGGGACAAGACAATATCCGATGACGACCTCGCCAGGTGCCGCGAACTCGGTGAGGCGATGGCCGCCGGACTGGCCATGGGGGTCTTCTAGCGCGCTGGACGTTGATAATTGTTCCTGATACGTTCCGTCGCGTCGCAGCCTCCGAATCGTAGCAGGATAGCTTCATGGACCCGATCATCACCATAGGCTCGCTCGGCCTCGACCTCGTACACGTCATCCTCGCTGCGGCAGGCATCGCGCTCGCCGTCGGCCTCTTCTGGCTGCCATCACGGCTGAAGCACCGGCTTCAGAACGCCGAGCGCGAGCTTGATCATGCCGGGGACGACCTCGCCGAGCTGCGGACCGAACGCGATGACCTTCGCCAGCAGCTGAAGAGCCAGCAGGCCGTCGCCGAACAGGCACGGGTCGATCTCGCCCGTCAGGAAGCACGGAGCGAGGAGGACGAGAAGAAGTTCGCAGACCTCGCCCAGGGTGTTATGCGCCGGGCGAATACCCAGTTCCTCGAGCTTGCCGAGGAGCATTTCAAACGTCACAAGGAAGGCGCGCAGACCAACCTCAAGGAGTTGATGACCCCGATTACGAAGAACCTTGAGGAGTTTTCCAAGAAGGTCTCCGAGATCGAGAAGGTTCGCGCCGACGACAAATCGGTGCTCCAGGAACAGGTGAAAGCGATTGGCGAAAGCCTGAAGATGCACACCAACGAGACCAATAAGCTTGTCTCCGCCCTGTCGGCCCCGCGCGGTGGCGGACGCTGGGGCGAGACAACGCTGCGCAATGTCATGGAGCATGCTGGCCTTTCGGCCCATTGCGACTTTTCCGAACAGGTCCATGACGAGACAGAAAGCGGCCGCCAGCGTCCCGATGTCGTCATCAAGCTGCCCGGCGGGCGCGAGATCGTGGTCGATTCAAAAGTCTCGCTGGAAGACTATCTCAAAGCCCTCGACGAGAGCGATCCGGCCCGGCGTGACGCCTATATGCGCGCCCACGGCAAGAAGGTCCGCGAACATATCAAGACGCTCGGCTCGAAGGACTATCAGGGCGCGTTCTCATCCCGCGTCGACTTTGTCGCCCTCTTCATTCCCGGCGAGAGTTTCTATGTCGCCGCGCTCGAGCATGAGCCGGACCTGTTCGACTTCGCCGCTGCCCGGCAGGTCATCGTCGTTACACCCTCCACCCTGCTCGCGCTCGCCAAAGCCGTCGCCTATGGCTGGCGCCAGGAACAGGCAACCGAGAATGCCCGCCAGGCCGCCGAACTCGGCCGTGAACTTTATTCCCGCCTCACCACACTTGGAGGCCATGTCGAGAAGGTCGGCAAGTCGCTTAACGGCGCGGTGGACGCCTATAACAAGATGGGCTCAAGCCTCACCTCCCGCGTCCTGCCCGCCGCACGCAAATTTGAGGAGTTGCAGATCGCCCCGCCGGAAAAATCCGTGCCCGAGATCGAAACCATCGAAAAACGCGCCACGCTGCCAGACCGGACGGGCGAACTGGCCTTTGATGATGCTGACGCAGACCCCCAGTAGTGACTGTGCGGTATAGCACAGCGCCTAAGCGTTGATTTTCGCCCCGCCCCACCTTATTTTCCGCGTATGGCTATTCGCGAAATTCTCACCGTCCCGGACCCGCGTCTGAAGGAAGTCTCCAAGCCCGTCGAGGGCGGCGTCACCGATGAGCTCCGCACGCTCATGGATGACATGCTGGAGACCATGTATGACGCCCCCGGCATTGGCCTCGCCGCCATCCAGGTGGGCGAGCCGCTGCGCGTCATCGTCATGGACCTTGCCGGCCCGGATGAAGAGCCGCAACCGCGCTATTTCGTGAATCCGGAAATCCTGCCTCTGACTGAGGACAAAGCCCCCTACGAGGAAGGCTGCCTGTCGGTGCCGGACGTGTTCGACGAGGTCGACCGCCCGACCCGCTGCCGCGTGAAATATCTAGATTATGACGGCAATGAGCGCGACGAGGTCGCCGAGGGCATGTTTGCCGTCTGCATCCAGCACGAGATGGACCATCTCGAGGGCATTCTCTTCATCGACCACCTCTCGCGCCTGAAACGCCAGCGCGCGGTCGACAAGGTGAAGAAGGCAACCCGCTTGCTGCGCAGCCGCGCCAAGTCAAAGGCCAGTGCGGCGTAGCGCGTCATCAGACGGTTCCTCGCCAAAGCCTGGGTCCGTTGGACCGTCGCCATTGTTATTGCAGTGTTCATCGCCCTTATCGTCGGCGATTATGGCCGTATGGACTGGGGCGCGCCGCACGGCCTGAGATGGTAGAGGTCAGCCTTCCATCTTGCACATTCGCCCCGCCGCGATAGACCCGCTTTCATGACTAAGCCCTTGCGCATCGCCTTCATGGGAAGCCCGGATTTTTCCGTGCCGGTGCTCGCCGCACTGGTTGAGGCCGGTCATGAGATCGCCTGTGTGTATTCCCAGCCGCCACGGCCTTCAGGGCGCGGCAAGAATCTGAAGCCCACACCGGTTCATGCCTGGTCAGAGGAACAGGGCTTCGAGGTGCGCACACCGAACTCTCTCAAACCCGCAGAGGAAAAGGCCGCCTTCGCCGCGCTCGAGCTTGATGCGGCTGTCGTCGTTGCCTATGGCCTGATCCTGCCAAAAATCGTGCTCGATGCTCCGCGTCTTGGCTGCCTGAACATGCACGCCTCGCTGCTCCCCCGCTGGCGCGGTGCCGCCCCCATCCAGCGCGCGATCATGGCGGGCGACGAGGTAACGGGCGTAGAGGCCATGATGATGGAGGAAGGGCTCGATACCGGCCCGGTGCTCGCGACTGAAAAAACTGCCATCACGCGCAACGACACCGCCGGAAGCCTGCATGACCGGCTGGCTGACCTTGCATCCAGTCTTGCCACGCGTGCCCTTGCAGGGCTTGCCGATGGCACGCTTACACCTGTCGCACAGGCCGAAACCGGGCTCACCTACGCCTCCAAGCTTACCGCCGCAGACCAGCGCATAGACTGGACACGCGCAGCGCATGAAGTTGACTGCCAGATACGCGGCCTCTCGCCCTTCCCCGGCGCCTGGTTCCACTGGTGCCCAAGCCCGGAGGGTGAGCCTGTCCGCGTAAAGACATTGATGAGCGAGCTTTCAGACACCCCCCATAAGGCTGAACCGGGCACGGTGCTTGACGATGCCCTTCTTGTGGCTTGCGGCGATGGCAGGGCCGTGCGCCTCACAAAGCTCCAGAAACCGGGATCTCGTGCCATGTCGGCAGATGATTTCCTGCGTGGCAACAAGATCGGCAAAGGCACTGTGTTCGAATGAGCAAATCCGCCATCAGACACGCCCGGCCAGAAGACATGGAGGCCATAGCCACGCTCAACATAGCCGCTTTCGGAGGCCCCGACGAGGCAGGCATTGTGCGGCAACTGGCGGATGACGGGAAGAGTCTGGTATCCTTGGTTGCGCTTGAGGATGAAGAGATCGTCGGCCACATTCAGTTCTTTCCCGTCCTTGTCGACGGGCGCGACATCGCCGCAGGCCTCGGCCCCATGTCCGTGGCGCCGGACCGGCAGCGCAAAGGCATTGGCCGCAAGCTGATCATCGCGGGCATGCCCCTGATGGAGCGTGAAGGCCGCGGCCTCGTCTTCGTTCTGGGACATACCGACTATTACCCTTATTTCGGCTTTTCCCCGCAGGTGGCTGAACGCTATGAAGCGCCCTGGTCCGGCCCGGCCTTCATGGGCATCGAACTCCGCCTGGATACCCCGCGTACCGGCAAGCTCACCTACCCCAAAGCCTTTACACAGACTGCATGACCCAGCGTATCCGCCTTCTCGTCGAGTATGATGGCCGTCCCTTTGCCGGATGGCAGCGCCAGGACGACCAGCCAACCGTCCAGGGAGCACTGGAAGCTGCCTGCGCGGTGCTTGATGGCGGGCCTGTCCTTGTCCAGGGGGCCGGGCGCACCGATGCTGGCGTTCATGCTACAGGTCAGGTGGCCCATATCGAACTGCAGAAGCCGCGGCCCATTCGCAAGATTGCCGACGCCCTGAACGCGCATCTGCGCCCCACGCCCGTGGCCGTACTGCGGGCCGAAGAGGCTCCGGCAGATTTTCATGCCCGCTTCTCCGCCACGGGCCGGGCCTACCGATACGTTATTTTCAATCGCCGGGCCGACCTGACACTGGAGCGCGGGCGGGCCTGGCGCATCTCGCAGCATCTCGATGTCAATGCCATGCAGGCCGGGGCGCACCACCTGATCGGCGAGCATGACTTCTCGACTTTCCGCGACACGGAGTGCCAAGCGGCAAGCCCCGTAAAGACACTCGATACGCTATACGTCCAGCGCTTTGCTGATCGTGTGGAAATCACGACAACGGCGCGCAGCTTCCTGCACCGGCAGGTCCGCTCCATCGTCGGCAGTCTTGTCGAGGTTGGACGCGGCGCAAAACCGGAAGGCTGGATCGCGGAAATACTGGAGGCCTGCGAAAGAACACGCTGCGGGCCTGTGGCCCCGCCGGACGGGCTCTACCTCGAACATGTCATGTATGAGGATCATCCGTGGGGAGACTGACCGACCGGCGGCGTATCGTGATCTCCGGCTGCTCTTCAGGCGGTAAGTCCACGCTGCTGGAAGAGCTTGGCCGGCGCGGGCATCACACCATGGAGGAACCCGGGCGCAATATCGTCCGTGAAGCCCTTGCGACAGGCTCTGATGCCCTGCCCTGGGTCAATGCTGAAAGCTTTGTCAGCCGCGCGATCGAATATGCAAATGCCAGCCTGAATAGCGTTCAGCATATCGACGGCCCTGTCTTCTTCGACCGTTCCGCCATAGACGCGCTTGCCCATTTCGAACGTCTCTCAATCCGCGCCCCCGACGCGCTAAAAGCACTGGGAGAAGGGTGCCTCTATTCCAGCCCCGTCTTCTTCGCACCGCCCTGGCCGGACCTCTACCAGCAGGATGATGAACGCCCCCTTCCCTACGAAGAAGCCGTGCGTGAGTATGGCTGGTTACGACTGGCCTATCCCGCGCGGGGGTATGCGCTCATTGACCTGCCGAAAGCGAGCGTCGCGGAACGCGCTGACTTCATGCTGCGGACACTGGGGTTGTAGGACGAGATCACCGCGCCACTGGCGATGGTGCCAGCCGCTTCTCCATCGCCCAGTTATGGATCGCCACGCCATCCACCTCGATGTCGCGCCGGTAACGCACTTCAAACCCCATTCGTGCGAAAACCGGTTTCGCCGCTTCGCTTGCCTCGGTAAAAAGCCGTCTGAGGGTCTGCCGTCTCGCTTCCATCTCGGTCGCCCGTACCAGTGCCGTGGCATAGCCCTGCCGCGCAAACGCCGGATCGCAATACAGCATGTCGATATGACCGTCCGGCTCCATGTCTGAAAAGGCAACCACCTTTTCCGTCCCGTCTACAGCGATGAAGGTCGCCCGCCCATCGGAATACATCGCGTCCAGCCTCTCGGCGTTCACGCGCGGGCCGCTCCAGGCAGAGACCTGCTCTTCTGAGTAGTGTTGAGGGCCGATCGCGCTGACAGCCTGACGAAAGATCTCCTCAAGCCGCACCGCATCCGTTTGCC
Organism: Henriciella sp.; assembly: GCF_029936995.1. GTDB lineage: Bacteria > Pseudomonadota > Alphaproteobacteria > Caulobacterales > Hyphomonadaceae > Henriciella. The sequence goes on along the minus strand of NZ_JAPYRE010000005.1, from coordinate 91,105 downwards.
GGTAACTGCGGATACGCAAAGGCGACGTCATCGAAACGGCCTTGCAGGTGTCCGGATTGCCCCGGAAGCGGCTGCACGCACGATACGCCGGAATGTCGGGCACTCCATATGGCTCGGTGCAGGACAGGCGGCAGCATGACGTAAGCCATCACGCATGGCGCTCAATTCACTGATCCGCTGGTCGAGCTCATCAGCCTTGGTGGAGAGCTTCTCCCTGTCGATCTGTGCTTGTCCGTCAGGCCCGAACATCTGTGCGATCTCGTCAAGCGAGAAACCAGCGGCGCGTCCAAGTGCAACAAGCGCGAGACGCTCCGTCACGTCCGGCTCGAACATCCGTTTCAGTCCTCTGCGTCCAACAGAGGCGATCAGCCCTTTCTCTTCATAATAGCGCAGGGTTGAGGCCGGCACGCCGGTGCGTCTGGCAACTTCCGATATATCCAGAGTCATCGCGCTTGACCTCAAGTCGGCTTGAAGTGGCAGACTGCGTCGACTTCACACTTGGCACAAGCAAAAAGGCCCCTTCCATGAGCCACGAAGACGAAATCAGAACACAGCAACACGCCCTCTGGAACGGCATCAGCGGACAGGCATGGGTCGACACCCAGGCGCTCATGGACGAGATGCTTGCCGGGTTCGAGACACACCTGACCGGTCAGGTCAAAACGATCGCGCCTAGGGCACTGCTGGATGTCGGCTGCGGCACTGGCGCAACCACACTCGCCGCCAGCCAGGCCATGCCAGATGGTCACTGCACGGGGGTCGACATCTCCGCCCCCATGATCGCGCTTGCCCGCCAGAGGGCCGAGGCCGAAAAGGTGACAGCAGATTTCATCGTCGCCGATGCGGGCACCCGCACATTCCGGGAAAACCAGTTCGACATGATCATCTCCCGTTTCGGGGTAATGTTCTTTGCAGACCCGGTAGCCGCTTTCGACAATCTGCGCCGGGCCGCAAGGCCGGGTGCCCACTTGCACCTTCTGGCATGGCGTGCCCCGGAAGAGACCCCGTTCATGACACTGGCCAGGCGTACAGCTGCGCCACTCCTGCCGGGCCTGCCTACACCCGATCCGGACGCCCCCGGCCAGTTTGCTTTCGCGGACGCTGACAAGGTCACCGGCATACTCCGGGCAGCCGGATGGCAGGCTATCGGGATAAGCCCACTCGACATGGACTGCGCTTTCCCAGCCGGCGCACTGGAAACATTCCTGACCCGCCTCGGCCCACTGGGGCAGGTTCTGCCGGAGCTTGAAGCTTCAAAGCGCACTCAGCTCATCAAGGCGCTTCTTGATGCTTTTCACACCTATGTTCAGGATGGCGAGGTTCGATTCACCGCGGCCTGCTGGCAAATCAGCGCGGTGAACGCATGAGCGTGGCCCTCGATTTCAGCCTGGCGGCCATGGTGACCGGCCTTATCGCCACCCTGCTCATGGATATCTGGACCTTTGCTCGCAAATACCTGATGGCGTCACCCTCTCTGGACTATGCCATGGTCGGACGGTGGATTGCTCACATGCGGCATGGCCGCTTTCGTCATGTCTCTATCGCCGAAGCCCCACCTATGCAGGGGGAGCGTATCGTCGGCTGGGTGTCACATTACGTCATAGGTATCGTCTTCGCAGGTCTGCTCCTGGCGGTTTGTGGAACAGGATGGATCGCACGCCCAACCCTCCTGCCAGCACTGCTTGTCGGCACGGCGACACTCGCGGCTCCATTCTTCCTGATGCAGCCCTGCATGGGGGCGGGAGTCGCAGCCAGCCGGACACATGCCCCCTGTCACGCGCGTCTGCGCAGCCTTGTGACACATATGATCTTTGGTGTGGGCCTGTACGCTGGAGGCTGGCTCACTCACATGCTGCTTTACTGAAGATATACGACGCGCTCAGCTCAGCACATTGTGCAGGAGTTGCAGTGCGTCGAAGGCAAACCGGCGCATGTTTTCCACGCGGTCGTCCAGCCCTGTTTCGAGTGTACGGGAAACTTCCAGTGGACCGTTCAGGTCTTCGCCCGACAGCGCGACACATGTATGGCCTGCCGCATCCCCGTAGCCATTCCCCCCCGGCCCTGAAGCGCCCGTTTCGCAAAGCCCCCAGCTGGCCTCCAGACGTGAGCGGACGGTCCGCGCCATCAGTCTGGCATAAGGCTCGGTCGACGAACGCATGCCCTCGATGTCAGCGCGCCCAAGCCCCATCAGGCCACGAAAGGCGTGCGGCGTGTAGATGATCCCCGCCCCGCGGTAAAAGGCCGATGCGCCGGCCTGCGCCAGCAGCGCAGCCGAGATCAGCCCGCCAGAGGAGGATTCCGAAATCGCGACCGTCTCGCCGCGCGCTTTCAGCCGCTCACCAATTTCGGCGGCAAGAGGGAGCAGGGTTTCCATGGCCTCAGCTTAACCCTTGCATGACTGGATCGCGTCGCGATGTGCGGCGCTGAGCGGATCCGATACATCCATCCGCCCGGCCATTCCGCCCTGGCCTTCCAGAACGGTATCAAAAGTCACCCGCCAGCGGTCCTCAACCGGTGCAGCCGGGTTTGTTTCGTCGAGGAAATACCGCGCGAGCGCGGCGTAGGTTTTCACATTCGTATCGGATGCCCGCAGCGTTTCTGTCGCACAATCGCAGACATCACCTGAATCGCCCTGACTTATGCAAAGCCTGGTAATCGGATCACTGGCCGGCGTCCCGGTGGATGATGGTTCATCGGTCTCTGCGGGTGGCGCCTCAGCTTCCGTTTCCGTAGCTGGCTGTGTGGGCTCACCTTCAGATGGCTCCCCGGAGCAGGCAGCCAGTATCACGCCAGCCGCAAATGCACTCACCAAACCGGTCTTCATCATCGCGTCCTTTTTTCGTATTCCAGCCAGAAGCCTAGCAGCCAAATCCGCAAACTCAACAATACATGCCGCACCGTCAGGGTTTGCGTCCCGGAGCGAGTGCCCCGATCTATGGCGAAATTCCACTCAGCAAGGATCGCCCGCATGAAATACTATGAGGACATGGTCGTCGGGACAGTCACACACTCTCCGCGAGCCTATAAGGTTACGCGCGAGGAAGTGATCGACTTCGCCAGCAAGTATGACCCGCAACCTTTCCACCTCGACGATGAGGCCGCCGCCAACACATTTTTTGGCCGGCTTTCTGCATCGGGCTGGCATACGGCGGCGATGACGATGCGGCTCATGGTAGAGGGAATGCAGGACAAGGAGCCAACCGCCGGGCTTGGCTCCCCTGGCATTGACGAACTCAAATGGCACAAACCAGTCTATCCGGGCGACGAACTCCGTGTGGAAACGACGCTCGTCTCCAAACGCCGCATGAAATCACGCCCCGATATGGGCCTTACAAAATCACAGCAGAAGGTCTTCAACCAGGATGACGAATTGGTGCTGAGCATGATCGGTAACGGCCTCATCAGGGTCCGCGATCCAGAGGCTGACACCGAATAATTTTCGCTGCAGCTGTGCGCTGGAACCATTGGACAGGGCGGGCATTGGATTTCTGACGTCCGGTTTCGCAGCACAAAGAGGACCCGCCCATTTCAATCCAGATCGCCATCATCCTGTTTGTCACCGCTGCAGCGGTGGTGGCGCTTGCCGGTGTGCGTATCACCAACCTCGCCGACAGGCTGGCCGACCGCACGGGTCTGGGCGAAGCTGTTTTCGGCGGCATCCTGCTCGGTGCGGCCACTTCGCTGTCAGGTATCGTCACATCCTTGACTGCCGCCACTGACGGGCTGGCTTCCCTGGCGGTTTCCAACGCAATTGGCGGGATCGCCGCGCAGACCACTTTTCTCGTCATCGCCGACCTGATTTACCAGCGCGTCAATCTCGAGCACGCTGCTGCTGACGCCAATAACATGCTGATGGCGGCCTTGCTGATGTTACTTGTCAGCCTGCCGCTGGCGGCTGCCTACGCCCCGGAAGTTGCCTTTTTCGGGATCCACCCCGTCTCGGTCTTGCTGTTTGTTGTCTACCTGTTCGGGACGCGCGCCGCCGTCCTGCTCAAGGACCGCCCCATGTGGCACCCCCAGAGAACTGTCGATACGCGGCCGGACGAACCGGATGACGCCGCCGCGAACCGGCGTTCACTGACCTACATGATCGTCTTTTTCGTCCTGCTCAGCCTCGTGCTGGCTGCTTGTGGCTTCGCCATTGCCCGGGCGGGTGCTGTAATCTCCGAAAGTCTCGGCATATCGCAAACCGTTGTCGGCGCCCTGATGACGGCGGTGGCAACCTCGCTTCCGGAACTGGTGACAACCCTGGCGGCTGTGCGCCGCGGCGCACTCCAGCTTGCGGTTGGCGGCATTATCGGCGGGAATACTTTCGATGTGCTCTTCCTGTCGCTATCGGACGCCGCCTATCGGGACGGCTCGATCTATCACGCGATGACAGAAGCTGACGGCCTGATGATGGTCGGCGCCATCGTGATTACCGCCATCCTGCTCATGGGCCTCATCCTGCGCGAACGCCGCGGCATCGGTTTTGAGGGTCTTGCCATCCTGGCCACCTATTTCGGCCTTGTAGCAATCCAGGTCAGTATCGGATGAAGCAGCCCCGTTAACGCTGAATGACACCCTCGAAACGTTTGCGGTAGGTGTGCGGTGGAACGCCTGCAATCTCGCGAAAAGCCGTCCTGAACGTTTCGACCGAACCAAATCCAGACTGGTCTGAAACATCAGCAACATCAAGACAGGTTTTCTCCAGAAGGCCCATCGCCCGAAAGATACGCTCACGTCTCAGCCACTTAAGCGGTGTTGTACCCGTGCCCTCCCGGAAGCGGCGCAGGAATGTTCGCTCACTCATACCTGCGAATGCTGCCATTTCAGAAATTTCGAGCGGGCGGTCCAGCTGTTCGCGCGCCCAGTCCAGAACGCCTGCAACTGACTTGCCCGTACGCTCCTGATAGGGCGCCTCGATATATTGCGACTGTCCGCCATCCCTGTGTGGTGGGGTGATAAGACTGCGTGCGACCTTGTTTGCCACCGCCGAACCGTAATCCTGGCGGATCACATGCAGGCTCGCATCGATCGCCGCACTACTGCCCGCCGAGGTCACAATATTCCTGTCCTCGACATAAAGTACGTCCTCGACGACATCGATGTCTGGAAACGCCTCCCGCAGGAGCGGTATATGCCGCCAGTGTGTCGTGGCCCTGTGCCCGCCAAGCAAGCCGGCATGCGCCAGAACGAACGCGCCCGTACAATAGGACACGATGCGCTTGCCTGCGTCATGCGCCGCAAGCAAGCCAGCCAGCAGGTCAGGTGTGGGCGTTTCATGAACATCCCGCCAGGCCGGGATGATCACCGTGTCGGCCTCTGCAATGATTTCATAGTCGTGGCTTGCCGACAGAGAGAGCCCACCAATCGAGCGCACGGGACTGCCCGGACCGGCCACCCTGAATTCATACCAGCCGCTTTCCAGTTCAGGCCGATTCCAGCCGAATATCTCGGCAGCAATACCAAATTCAAACGGCCAGAGCTGATCATAAGTAATGGCGACCACTTGGTGTGGGGCTATTTGGGCCATCTGTTTTATCCTGCTTCCAGTTTGGCAAAATTCGACCATTTGTTGTCATTATCGCCAATTCCACAGCGCCTTTCAATCCCCCAGCTTTCATGTCCAGCCTCTGGAAATGAAAGGAAACCAGCATGAAAACCCGCACCAAGAGCGTCGCAGCACGCAAGCACCAGCGCCGGTGGCCAGCTGTCCTGCTCACGGCCCCGTTTATCGCCGCCGCCCTGCACGCGACAGCCAATCCACGCACGCTCTCTTCCGGGCTGAGTGATGCCGTGCAGTGTCAGATGTATGCCCAGCGCGCGGATACACCGCCTCGCAAAGCCATCGGAACCTGCTCAATGGCACTGGAGCGCGGTGCTCTAGATAAAGAAACAAGAGTGGCAACACACGCGAACCGCGCCCTGATCTACAGGCGGCATGGCAGGCTTGAGCTTGCGGCTGCCGATTGCAGGGCGGTTTTCGAACAGGGCCTTTCCATCCCGGCTGCGGCGGTTACCTGTTCGGCCGTGTTCATACAGGCCGGACAACCTGCCGAGGCAATAGAGCTGCTCTACGGTTCTGATCTACCATCCGCGGAAGAACGGCATAAACACTATCACAACCTCGCACTCGCTCATCACGACCTCGGTCAGTACGATCAAGCTTACCATTACCTGCAGAAAACGCTGGCAGCGAAACCGGACTTCCAGCCCGCTATCGCCCTGAAAAGGAACTACACACCCGTCACCCCGTCAGCAAAGTAGAAGTGTGTGGAATTTCTGTCACTCTTCTGGAAACTGTACGGAACTTATCTTCCATAGCCTGAGCTGTTGACTATATCAGCAGACAGATACTTACAGCAAAGACGGTTCCGACCTTCCCTTGGCAACAGGCGCAGACACACTGTGGCACCTGTTGTGGCCTTATGAAATCATCAGAGAATGTACCAGGCTCTATTCCTGATCAGTATACTTGTTCTTGTCAGTCTCGCCTTCTTTCCGTTGGCGAGGCGCTCGGGCACGCCCATGCTCCTGGTTGTTCTTGCTGTCGGGATGCTGGCCGGTGAGGATGGCCCGGGCGGCGTTGCCTTCTCTGATTTCGAACTGGCCTATAATGCGGGCAGTGTGGCGCTGGCCCTCATCCTTTTCGCAGGCGGTCTGGAAACAGGCCGCGATGTCCTGCGCCGGGCAGGCCTGCCTGCCATCGTTCTGGCCCTGCCCGGTGTCCTGATCACGGCAGGGATCGTCGGCGTGGCAGCGCATTTCCTGCTCGGCCTGCCCCTGCTTCTCGCCCTCCTCCTCGGTGCCGTCGTTGCCCCGACTGATGCAGCGGCAACCTTCATGCTGATCCAGCACGGCAAGCTCAACATACCCGACCGGACCCGAAGCACACTGCTGCTCGAGTCCGGCTTCAATGACCCGGCTGGTATCTGCCTGACCATCATCCTGACGGCTTTGATTGGTGCGCCAACAGCCGCAGACCCGGCGATGTGGGCAGAGTATGGCTGGCTGGTCGCCGCACAGATCGTCTTCGGCATTGCGGGCGGTATCGTGGGCGGGCGCCTTCTTTCAGCCCTGATGAACCGGCTGACCATGCCGACAGGGACATATCCTGTTCTCGCCATTGCCGGGGCCCTGGTCATCTTCGCCGGTATTACCCTCATCGGCGGATCAGGATTCCTCGCTGTCTACATTGCCGGTATCGCGCTCAGGAACCGTCTGAAAGGCCCACTCGAACCCGTCGCCAATTTCAGTGAGGGCATGCAGTGGCTGAGCCAGTTACTCCTCTTCCTTCTGCTGGGCTTTCTCGTCACGCCGAGCGAGCTGCCGGACGAGATCATCGGCGCCTTGATCTGTGCGGGCCTGCTGACCTTTGTTGCGCGCCCGGTCGCCGTCTGGCTCGGTCTCGCCCCGTTTGGGTACAGGCCAAAGGAACTCACCTTCCTCAGCTGGGTCGGCCTACGCGGTGCCGTACCCATCCTGCTGTCGATCTATCCCGTGGTTTCTCCCGGCCCTGTCACGCATGAATTTTTCAATGTGGTCTTCATCATCGTGGTGTCGTCCCTGATCGTTCAGGGATTCACGGCCGGGGCACTCGGCCGCCTGCTCAAGCTCCAGCCGGACTGACGGTTCACCTGCCTCAAGCCACCCGCGTCAGCGAGAAGTCTCCGTCATCGCCCTCGCACCCGCATTCCACAGGGTCGATACACGGCATGTGCCAGCGGCCCTCATAACGCTTGCCTTTTGCGCTCGCCGTGCCGGAACACTGGAAGGATGCGCCCCGCAAGTCTCCTTCGAGCATGTTGAGATCAAGCCGGACATCGGTCTCGCTCAGCTCACCCTCGACATCGGCATCGAAGCCCGGCCCGCCCTGCTCGCCCATATAATAGACGACCATGGTCTGCCCGCTGAACTGCTGGCCCAGCCGCACGAAATCGGCCATCGCCTTCATCGTGACTTCCCGGCCCGAGGATTTGAGTATCATCTCCAGCCGGATCTCCCACCGCCCGCCTTCTTCCGGCACGGTCTCCCCGATCTTCGCGAGGGCAGAGGGTTTGGTGAGGGTGTTGGTGATCATGGTGGCCTGTCTAAACAAGCACGTAGCTTGCGTCACGCCAAAACCACCTACTCCACACGTTCTCTATCGTACGCGACAATTGGCTCAATGGAAAAGCGACTCGCGCAGACGTTTCTTACTTCGCCGTCTTCAATTGTGCGAAGCGTGCGCTGTAGTGGCCCGGTACCCTTGACTACGCGTGGCTTGCCATCCGCTGGTACTTTGCCAACACCAGTGCGCTCGAACCAGATCTTACCATCTGACACTCTCAAATAGGTCTGGCGGTAACAGCTATAGCCAGAGGCAAAAGGCCCCTCAAATTGATCTGCCTGCGCCTCGCGCACCAATTCGCGTATCTTGTCATCTGCAAATTCGGTAAACGATCCGGGGGCGAGGACATCGAAGTATGTGTTTGGACAGAGACCGGTTCCGGAACTAAAATTCACCTTGACGAGCCGCTCTGCCTTGCCATCCCCATCAATGTCCAGATCGGCATGACCTTTCAGGTAATGGTCGTTCGGGCGAGAGCTATTGGAATAATTGTAGAGCGCTTCCCGGCTTTCCTCCGGCATCGGCCGATCCACCTCAATAAGATTACTCTCATTCTCGGAAATTGACCGGCACCAAGGAGAGGCGAACTCTTCATGAATGCGGTTTTCGAAGGCGCACATCATGGACTCCCGGTCGACGATGCTGGTCATGAACACACCAGTCGTCCAGCCACGCCTGTAAGGACTGTAGTCGGCATAGGCACGCACAGCGGCAAGGCCGCCCTCCACAGGTAGAAGACCGGCTGTGCGAGACCATCGATCAAAATCCTCATAGAGTCCCGGGTCCGTGTAATAGGTTTCAGCCTTGTCAAAACTGACCGGGTCGCCGGGCACACCGCAACGCGAATACTCCCCGGTGTCCTCGTCCCTGCAATCGCGCTCCTGCCCAATTCTCCGATAGCCTTCGGCGTCAGGAATATTTTCAAACGCAGAGCTGACGAGAAATTTCTTCACGAAGGGTGCAGAGTTTCGTTCAGCTACCCGGCGTGTATCGAGACGCGAATTCTCCTTATAGGCCGCATCCGCGATGCGCTGACAGAAACTGGCCGGTTTCTTTTGAGCAGCTGCCGTTCTTGTTATGCCCCAAAGGTTTAGAGCTAACAGCAAAAGGCATATAGAACGTAGCATGATGAACCTCCATTAAGAGGTATCATTTCAGCCATAGGTTTCGACAATATTGCGGCAGCAAACGAAATCATGCACTAGAATGTGCGGCCTCAAGGCCGCAGCAGCTCGTTGACGCCGACCTTGCTGCGCGTGCGTTCGTCTACGGTCTTGATGATCACCGCACAATAAAGGCTCGGCCCGCCCTTCGGGTCCGGCAGGGAGCCGGGCACGATCACGGAATAGGCCGGGACCTCGCCCATCACGACCTCGCCAGTCTCGCGGTAGACGATCTTGGTCGACTGGCTGAGGAAGGTTCCCATGGCAAGCACCGCGCCCTCGCGCACGATGACACCCTCGGCGACTTCAGCGCGTGCGCCGATGAAGCAGTTGTCCTCGATGATGGTCGGGTTGGCCTGAAGCGGCTCCAGCACGCCGCCGATGCCGGCGCCCCCGGAGAGGTGCACGCCCTTGCCGATCTGTGCGCACGAGCCGACGGTGGCCCATGTATCGACCATCGTGCCTTCATCGACATAGGCACCGATGTTCACGAAGCTCGGCATCAGCACGACGCTGGAGGCAATATAGCTGCCACGCCGCGCCACCGCATTCGGCACCGCGCGAAGGCCGGACGCGGCGAAATCTTCCGCGCTCCAGCCCTCGAACTTGGACGGGACCTTGTCCCACCAGGTCGAGCCACCCGGCCCGCCCTTGATCGGCCCATTCGGGTTGAGGCGGAAAGAGAGCAGCACGGCCTTCTTGAGCCACTGGTTCACGACCCAGTCGCCGTCAGCCCCCTTCTCGGCGACGCGTGCCTTGCCGGAATCCAGCATGCTGAGCGCTTCATCGACACTGTCACGGATTTCGCCTTTCGTTTCGCCGGATACATTGGCGCGATCTTCCCAGGCCTGGTCGATGATGTTTGCAAGGTTCGCGGTCATGGCGCGCTCTCCGTAATCGTTTGTTCGGGCTTCAGTTCAGACAGGACGAGTTGTCTGCAACTGCATGAATTCGCCCGTCACATAGTCGATGCGGATGACCCCGTCATCCCCTCTAGACGCAAAAACGGGGCGGTTTCCTGAAACCGCCCCGCCACCTGTTGAAAGGCTGGGAGCCTTAGCTCGCCTTGTGCCACTCGAAAGGTTTGAAAACATCGTCCAACGGCGTCTCCGCGAGATGATTGACATAGTTGGACATGACCTTCTGCGCCGCACCAAGCACCACTTCGAGGATCTGGCGCTTTGTAAAGCCGGCATCGAGGAATGCCTGAACATCAGCCTCATCCACATGGCCCCGTCCGCGAACCACGCTGAGCGTGAACGTCCGGAGCGCCTCAAGGCGCGGCGTCGGCAGCTCGGTCTCATTGCGAAGCGCTTCGGTAATTTCGTCATCGACCTTCATGCCCTTTGCGATCGCCGTATGTGCAGGCACGCAGTAGTGGCAGGCATGTTCGACATTGATGGTCTGCCAGACAACCGTCACTTCATCCTTGTCGAAGCTGGAATTGGCGAAGGCCTCGTGCAGATGCGTATAGCCTTTCAGCAGGCCGGGCGCTTCTGCCATGATGGCCCACAGGTTGGGGATGTTCCCGTTCTGCTTCTTGGCGTTGGCCAGGATTTCCCGGCTTTCTTCCGGGGCCGTCTCTTCGGTGTGCTGGGTAAATTCAGTCATTGGGTATCCTTCCTGAGTTTTGACATGCCTCTTGGCACGCCACGCAGTTGGAAATTATTGAGCAGTCACTCAAGTTTAAATTTGAGCAATCACTCAAATGTGATTATACGTAAGCATCCCGATTGCCAGACAGGCATCCACGACGACATTATATAGAGCTTATGGCACGCACACCTTCATATGACCGGAACGCGGCACTCGACGCGGCAATGGATCTCTTCTGGGCGAAGGGATACTATGCGACGTCTCTCAAGGACCTGGAGCTTGCCCTCCAGATGAAACCCGGCAGCATCTATGCCGCCTTCTCCAGCAAGCAGGCCCTGTTTCTCGCTTCGCTGGAGCGCTATTTCCAGTCCATGCGCGATGGGCTGCGCGCTGATATTGAACAGGCCGGCTCTCCGCTTCAGGGCCTTGCCGCGGCACTGCGCAGTATGGGCCAGACAGACGGCGGGCCGTGTCATGCCTGCATGCTGGTCAAGACTGTTCTTGGTACCACGGACATGGACACCGAAATCGCGGACCAGGCGCGGTTCTACCTCGACAGGATGCAAGCCGAATTCCGGGCCGCCTTCGAGGATGCCAGGGGGCGTGGGGAACTTCCAGACGATGCAGACCCCAGCCGCCTTGCCCGGCGCTACCAGTCAAACTTCATGGCACTGCAGATCGAGCTGCAACGCGGCACACGACCAGCCGACATCGCTGAACTTGCCGAGGACATGGCACAGGAAACAGAACGCCTTTGCGTGGACGCCTGATAGCGCCCACGAATTGCCTGTGCATTTCAACCGGACTTGAACCTCAGGCCGAAACCGCCTGTAGCTTTTCCCTGGTTCTGGTCGTCCGGAAGCCGTGATAGCCAGCCGCCGCAATCTGGTCGCAAACCATGCGGTAGACATCGACCCCAGCCACGTAGGCCATGAAGGTCCGGGGCTTACCGGGCACATTGGCGCCGATATACCAGCTATTGGCTTGCGGGAAGAGCGTCTGCTCGGCCATCGCCTCATTGTGCTCGGCCCACTCGTCCTCGGCCTCTTCCGTCGGCTCAACTGTTTCCAGCCCACGCTCCCGCATCCAGGCAATACAGTCGCTGACCCAGTCAACATGCTGCTCGATGGACACCATCATATTGGAAAGCACTGAAGGGCTGGACGGGCCAGTGATCGTGAACAGGTTAGGGAACCCCGCAATCGCGATACCCAGATAGGTATGCGGACCGTTCGCCCACTTGTCCCTGAGTGACACGCCGTCCTTGCCACGGATATCGACATTCAGAATCGCCCCGGTCATCGCGTCGAAGCCTGTGGCAAAAACGATGATATCTGCCGGTTCCTCGCCGGCACTCGTCTTCACACCCGTAGGCGTGATGCGCTCGATCGGCGTGTCGCGAAGGTCGACGAGCGAGACATCGTCGCGATTGAACGTCTCGTAGTAATTCGTATCGAGACACGGCCGCTTTGTGCCGAACGGGTATGAACGCGGCATCAGGGTTTCCGCCGTATCCGGATCGTCGACGCGGTCACGGATTTTCTCACGGATGAAATCTGAGACCCAGTCGTTTGACTGCTGGTCGGATAACGTATCCATGAAGGCGGTTGTCAGACCGGTCAGGATGCCTGTGTCCCAGCCGGCTTCGTACCGTTCACGGCGCTCTTCCTCGCTTACCTCGTGAGCGGACTGGAGGTTGCGCGGCGGGTTCGGAATGCCGGCCAGGTGGTATTTCTGCGCCTCGCGATAGTCGCGGTAATTCTCCTTCATTTCGGCCACTTCTGAATTGGTCAGGGGCCGGTTGCCCGCAGGCAGCGAATAGGCTGGTGTACGCTGATAGACTGTCAGGTGATCAGCCTCTTCAGCGATATGCGGGATTGACTGGATGGCCGAAGAGCCCGTGCCAATCACAGCGACTTTCTTGCCAGAAAAATCAACGCCCTCATGCGGCCAGAGACCGGTAATATAGGTTGGCCCCTCAAAGCTGTCGCTGCCCTCAATGTCGGGCTTCTTCGGCATCGACAGACAGCCGGTCGCCATAATGAAATACTGCGCGGAGATCGCCTCGCCGGTATCGGTATAGATCGTCCAGCGCGCGGTATCCTCACTGTATATCGCGCGGGTAACACGGGTCTCGAAGGTGATATCCTTTTTCAGGTCAAAGCGCTTCGCGACGTGTTCGGCATAGCTCAGGATTTCCGGCTGGGCGGCATATTTCTCGCTCCACGTCCAGTCCTGCTCCAGTTCAGGATCGAAGCCGAAGGAATAGGCCATGCTCTCGATATCGCAGCGTGCACCGGGATAGCGGTTCCAGTACCAGGTGCCGCCAACATCATCGCCCGCTTCGATGACACGTGTAGTCAGCCCCATCTCGCGAAGGCGCTTGAGCTGGTACATCCCCGAGAAGCCTGCGCCCACGATGACGACATCTGCCTCGGAGAAACGCGCCAGGTGCTGCTCGATCTGGTCGCCGACATAGTCCACCGCTTTCGCCTGGGCCGGCAGGAGGCCCGGCATGGCGAAGAAATTGTGCATCTGGCGGTCGAACTGCTTGAAGGTGACAGGCACCCCGGCCTTGCGCAGCGCTTCGGCATAATCCTCGCTCTCCTCGCGAAGGACATCGAATTCGGCTGTCACCACGATCGCCGGCGGCAGGCCGGTAAGGTCCTTTGCCCGCAGGGGAGAGGCGTCCGGCTTCTTCCTGTCCGCCACGTCTGGCGCATAATGGTCCCAGAACCATTGCATCAGGGGTGTATTAAGCAGGAGCTGGTTGTCCGGATCGGCATAGGAGGGCCGCTCCATGTCGGCATCGGTGACAGGATAGACCAGCAGCTGGAGCGCAATCTGCGGCCCGCTCGCGGCCTTCGCCTTCTGGCAGACGACGGCCGCAAGATTGCCGCCGGCGCTATCGCCGCCGACCATCAGCGGCAGCCCCTTGCCACCCAGCGTCTCAAGATTGTCATTCGCCCATTTCAGCGCGTCCCAGGCATCGTTCGGCGCGGTCGGGAACCTGAACTCCGGCGCCTTGCGATAGTCGACCAGGAGCACGCTACAGCCCGTGCGTTCCGCCAGCTGGCGGCCAAGGCCGTCATACTGATCGATATTTGAGAGCACCCAGCCACCGCCATGATAGTAGACCATGACGCCTTTGGGCTGAGCCACCGGTCTCAGCAGGCGGGCACGGATCGTCGCGCCATCGCTCGACGGGATATCGAGATCGCGGACCTCTTCCATGGCCGGTCCCTCGGGATAGGCAGCAGCCATGCCTTCCCCGACGAGCCGCGCTTCATCAGGGCTCATCTCGTGCATCGGCGGGGCGCCCATCGACGCCATCTGCGCCAGAACGGCGGTCGTCGCGATATCCAGTTTCATGCGTTCTCTCCCTTTTTAGGGCGCATGGTCGCGCCACTAAACGCATCTGGCAATTGCCGACGCAGGGGAAAGTTGGCCTTCCATCTTTCGGGAAGCGACGAAAACGGGCAGCAGGTCAGTCCGTCCGGACGGATTGGCCTTCGGGTTTCAGCTTGCTGAGAACATCCTGCAGGAAGCCCGTAAGATTGCCGGTAACGTAATCGACATGCGGGGCGGCTGCATCCTCCGGTCCGGCAGGGCGCGCCTCCACGGGCTCATGGCTCCAGTCCTTCTCGGAGCGCACCAGGACAGTTGCAAACCCCATCTCATGCGCCGGGGCGAGGTTGCGTGCCAGATCCTCGAAGAAGACCGCACGCGCCGGATCGACATCATGATGCCGGCAGAACGCCTCATAGGCACCTTGCGAGGGTTTCGGTGTATAGGCGCTGTCCTCAATGCCGAACAGGCCATCAAAGCTGCCACCCAGCTTCATGTAATCGGTCACCCGCTCGGCATGGCGCCGCGAGCCATTGGTGTAGACCAGCTTGCGGCCCGGAAGCGCCGCAATCGCTTCACACAGGTCCGGCAGGTGCGGCAGCGGTGACAGGTCGATCTCGTGGACATGCGCAAGGAAGTCCTCCGGCGCCATGCCATGCATTGTCATCATGCCCTTCAGCGTCGTGCCATGTTCGGCATAATAACGCTTCTGGAGCACACGCGCCTCAGCCGGGTCCATCTCGAGGAAACCGGCCACGAATGACGTCATCCGCTCATCGATCTGGGCGAACAGGTCGCACTCTGCCGGGTACAGCGTGTTGTCGAGATCGAACACCCAGGTGTCGCGTCCCATAATCCGTCCGAGGTCCGCCCCGTCTGCACTCACGAGCCACTCTCCTTGAAATCACGTTCGAAGAATTCATAGACCAGACGGCGGTTCTTCGCAGGTGGCGTGGCGGCAAAAAGCCCCTGCCGGTTGGCCGAGGCGCCACAATCCTTGCGACCATTGATGGCAAACCTTGTGCGCGCCAGGCAGAACGGGTCTGTCGCATCTTTCAGGGTACGCATCCCGCCTTCATCTTCCATTTCAGCAAACACGAAATGCTCTGCCGTCAGCAGCGGCTCGTCAATCACGCGCGCGCATCCGCCCGCTTCCAGAAGCCACCAGCCGCGGCTCTCCCAGCCTTCACCCTTACGCCGCGCAATCGCAGACCAGATGCGCTTGTCCGTACGGTTACACAGGTTCAGGCCGATCTCGCGCCCGCGCTCCTGGGCGACCTGCTCCAGGAGGTCGATCAAGTCCGCGTCGGAGGTGTCGGAAGGCAGGTCGTTCGCCCCGAGGAAATCACTGATAGCCGCGCGCGTCTTGCGCCCGATCCTGCCGTCGATATTGCCGGAGAACACACCGGCATTGTCCAGCAGGCGCTGCACACCCGCCGCAGAGGCCTCTTCAAGGTCGAATTCTTCTGTTTCGGTGAGGCTGGTCGTCCAGGTTTTCGTATTCTCGATCAGGACGGGGCGGAAATCTCGCGCCTCCAGCCCCATCTCGGAGCACTCCTGCGGGCTCTCGACCGAGAAGCTGCCCGTCGTATCGACGCATAGTGGCTGGTCTCCGCCCCACAGGCGGCGTCCGCCACGATGGGCCGATGAGGACCGCGCGAAAAGATAGTGGATACCGGGATCGAGCGGTGCCTCTAACGCGACTTCACACGCACCGGGCCGCAGCCGCTTCCAGCCATCAACAAAAACGCCCTGGCCTTCATATCGCGCCGCGGCCGCCTCGATCACATAGCTCGTCCTGTTGCAGAGCTTCCAGCCGTCGCTCTTTGCATCCCCTGCCTGAGCACCGGATTGAGCGGCTACCATGCCTGTCAGAGAAGTGAGCCCCGAGAGGGCAAGTCCAAGAAGAAACGCGAAGGCCTTAAAGTACAATCGTCCCGGCACCATGTTCGGTAAACAGCTCCATGAGCAGGGCATGTTTGGCCCGCCCGTCAAGAATGACAGCCCCTCCAACCCCATTCTTGACAGCGTTCGCCGCGGTTTCAAGCTTCGGTATCATACCGCCTGAAACTGTCCCGTCTTCGACCAGCCCGGCAATATCGCCCGCCTTGATCTCGCGGATCAGCTCCTTCTTGCCGTCCAGCACGCCGGCCACATCGGTCAGCAGCAACAGACGGCTCGCCTCAAGCGCGCCCGCAATCGCGCCTGCGGCCGTGTCCGCATTCACGTTGTAGCGCTTGCCCTCGGCATCGAAACCGACCGGCGCAATGACCGGGATGAAATCGTGCTCATATCCACCGAGCAGTTCCAGCACCGAAACATCGACCGTCTCCGGCTCGCCGACAAAGCCGAGATCGATCACCTTCTCGACCTCGCTTTGCGCGTCCCGCTTGGTCTTCGAGGCACGCTTCACCTTCATCAGGTCTGCATCAGACCCCGACAGCCCGACCGCCTTGCCGCCCGCCTTGTTGATCGCGCGCACGATATTCTTGTTGATCGGGCCGGAGAGGACCATCTCGACGACTTCCATCGTCGCATCATCGGTCACGCGCAGGCCGTCCCGGAACTCCGACTTGATGCCAAGCCGCTCAAGCAGGCTCGCAATCTGCGGCCCGCCGCCATGCACGATCACCGGATTGATGCCGAGATGCTTCAGGAGCACCACATCGCGCGCGAACGCATCGGCCAGAGCGGGATCGACCATGGCATGGCCGCCATACTTGATGACCACGGTCTGGCGGTCATAGCGCTGGATATAGGGCAGCGCCTCCGACAGGGTCGACGCGGTCAGCTGCGCAGGATTGAAACTCTCATCACTCATGGGGCTGAGCGTCTAGCGGACTTTGGCGTGAGGGGGAAGGACAAGCGTCCAGACCCTGAAAAAACCGCTCGTCATGTCCGGTTTCAGGCGTGTTTCCCGTTCCCCCGAATAAAGGACGAGTTCCACGACAAAGGAAAGGGGACTATTGATGAAACACCTTCTTACAGGGGCGAGCTTCGCCCTCCTCGCGCTTGGCGGCTGCGCCACAGGGGCAACCGGCAGCGCAGCCACCGGAACGGCCGGCCCGATCATGGCCGTCCAGCCCGGTGATGACACGATGGGGTGTGCCGCCCTGCTGGACGAGATTTCACGCATGGACCAGGAAATCGCCAATGCGCGCGCGGCCTATACTGGCTCGCAAACCGCCCAGGTCGGCGCCACCACTGCGAGCCGCGCCGGAAGGTATGGCGGCTATAGCGATGCCGCCCGCGTCTTCCAGACCCTGTCCGGCAGCGTCCAGCAAGGCGCGCAGATGAGCGCCTCGCAGGCCCGCCAGCGCGAGAGCGAAGCCACGGCGCGGCGCCAGCGGATGATGGGGTTCTACCAGGCCAGGGGATGCAGTGCGCAATAGGCGCGCCAGGCCCGGCCGCCTAGTCCGCGCAGGCATCCTCCGTCTCGAAGGTAAGGCTTGAAAAGACGGTCTGGTAATCGGCGTCTTCCAGCAGGTTCAGCGCCGGTTCGGACCAGACCGTATGAACAAGCCAGCGGCCTTCGGCGAGGTTTTCGCCAAGATCGGCAGTTCCGTCCGGGCCTGTCGTGACGGTGAAATCCTCGCCATCGCCCTCAAGTGCGGTGACATGCAGCGTCGCGGAGGGCACAGCTGCCCCGTGGAAGAACACCTTCGTAGTCAGGGGCTGGCCTTCCTGCCAGTCGAAAGGATTCTCAAGCGCCGTAATTTCCAGCGTCAGGCCAAGCTCCTGCGCCCAGACCTCTCCCTGCGGCGCTGCACAGCCTGCCTTCACCAGTGCCTTGCCGCGCCGGGAATAGAGTTCGCGGCCAGCCTTGTCCTGGCTTCGGTTTGCGGCCCGATCAGCCGCAATGGAGCGGATGCCCTCCTCGTCGAGATAATCGTTGAATTTGTCCGCCTCGAGGGAGCTGAAGCTGTTGGTCGTTTCAATAAAGGCCATGTGCAGGCCCGGGCTTTCAAAACTCAGCTGCGCAGGAAGCTCCAGGCTGTCTGGACCTTTGGCGTGACTGACGAGCCCGTCCGGCCCGACACTTCTCAGCCCGATGACCCGGTGAGGCGCAAGCGGCCAGTCGGCCTTATCCTCGCCATGTCCTGTCAGGACGGCAAGATCGACCGTTTCTCCAGGTTCGGGTGTATAGGTCTCCGGCTCGATCCAGAAGTCATGGGCCATTGCGGCTGGCGCGATCAGGCTCGCCGCGGCAAGCAGGCAGGACAGTTTAAAGGGCATTCTCATTCCTCTTTGTTGGCACATTTGAGAGTACGCACGTCCCGGCGGATTGGATGCAGCCTGATTTGCGGCGTGGACGTCATCGAAAGAATCTTAACACGCCTTCACCCGATAATGCCCAGCCCTCGTATCTGAACTGCGCCCCATGTCAGGGCGTCTCAGAAAACTACGGGGAACCGCACAATGAAACTCTCACATGTCTCACTCGCCGTGCTGGCCGTCGCCGCGACCGGCGCTGCCGTGACACCAGCGCTGGCCTCCAGCCACCGCGAAGCACCCGGAACGACCGAGCAGCCGAAAGTCGACGGAACGGACTTCTACATGTTCCGAAGCTATGAATCCGGCCGCGAGGACTATGTAACATTCATCGCCAATTACCAGCCGCTTCAGGCTCCGTATGGTGGGCCGAACTATTTCACCATGGACGAAGATGCGATCTACGAGATCCATATCGACGTCGATGGCGATGCCAATGAAGACATCACCTACCAGTTCGATTTCGATAACACGCTGAAAAACGGCACAGGCATCACAGTGCCCGTTGGTGACAAGAGGCTGCCGATTGCCCTGCGCCAGGCTGGTCAGATCACGACCGACAACATCTTCGCGCTAGGTGAACGGGAAGGCTATGACCTCCGTGTCATCACAGGCGACCGCCGGACGGGCTCCAGCTCGGATATTGGCACATTCGTCAAGCCGGTCGACAATATCGGTAACAAGACCCTGCCGAACTACAGCGCCTACGCCAATCAGTACATCTACGACATCAACATCCCGGGCTGCGGTTCTGGCCGCGTCTTCGCCGGCCAGCGCGCAGAAGCCTTTGCCGTCAATCTTGGTGAAGTCTTCGACCTCGTGAACCTTGTCCCGATTGAAGGCGACAGCTCACGCGGCGCTGGCGATGGTGGCGGCTTCCCGGGTGGCATCACCCAGGATCGTGCCAATGATGACCTTGTCGGCGAGGCGAATGTCACTTCACTGGCCGTGGAAGTCCCGATCAGCTGTCTCGACGATGATGGCGATGGCATTATCGGTGCCTGGACGACGGCTAGCCTGCCACAAGCCGAAATCGAGGATCCTTCTCCGACCTATGAGCAGACCTCGGTCTATGGCGGGGCTTTCGTCCAGCAGTCACGTCTCTCGGCACCGCTGGTCAACGAAGTGGTGATCGGCCTGCCGGACAAGGACCTGTTCAACGCAGCTGAACCGACGCAGGATGCCGCTCTGGCAGACTATGTCACCAATCCGACCCTGCCGGTTCTCCTCAACACACTGTTCCGCGATGCCGTGAACGACACGCTGGGAACAGATTACGAAACGATCGCGCCGACGAACATTCCACGTAATGATCTGGTCGCCGCTTTCCTGACCGGCATTGAGGGGCTCAACCAGCCCGCCAGTGTCCAGGCGTCTGAAATGATGCGCCTGAACATGGGCATCGCGCCCACACCGCGCGACCAGCAAAGCCCGCTCGGGGTGGCCGGTGATGACCTTGCCGGGTTCCCGAATGGACGCCGTCCGGGTGACGACACTGTCGATATCGCCCTGCGTGTTGCCATGGGTGCGCTTTGTTATCCGGTGCCGATCAATGGTGAGCCAACCGACCTCGGCCTGTGTGACGAGGAAGATGCCAATGTCGGCAATGTGGCATTCACCGATGGGGCCCCGATCAGTGCGAGCGAGCTTCAGAACGAGTTCCCGTATCTGAACACCCCGATCCCCGGTTCGCCGAACGATAACAGCTAAGCGAGGCCAAGATCATGTCACAGAGACGTACTACATTTCTGCGCGCCGCATTGCTTGCTGGCGTTGCGGCCATCGGCGTAACCGCCTGTGGCGGTGGTGGAAGTGACGGGGGCGGTAATCCCGCTCCCATGCCGCCGCCTCCGCCGCCTCCACCCCCACCGCCGCCACCTCCTCCCGGGGGCTCGGTTGATCCGGATGCTTTCGGTGCCGGATTTGGTGCGGCTTTCAGGGCGGATGCCAATTCTGACCCGGTTGATGCAGATGGCATCAATATCATTCCCGTCACCCTGACGGAGGATCCAGAGCCAGTGGATTGATTTTCCTGCGGCTAGAATCCTGACTGCTCATGCGGGCAGGACAATAGAACCGGGCCATGTCGGCACCCTCTCTCGGCATGGCCCGGTTTTTTGTTGCCGCTCAGTCCAGAACCAGTTTCATGAAGACTGAATTCGGGTCGTCGCTATAGCCTTCGAACGTGCCACAATAGACGAAACCGGTTCGCTCATAGAGCTTGCGGGCCGGGTAGAATGCCTCCTGCACACCCGTTTCAAGATAGAGCGCGGTATAGTAGCGCTCACGGGCTTCGGCGATAAGAAAACGCAACATCTGACGGCCAAGCCCGCTACGGCGGAACTGGGCGGCTATATGCATCGACTTGATTTCGCCGGTGGAACCATTCGAAAGGCGCTTGAGGGCGCCGCAACCAATCAGAAGCCCGCCTTTGCGCATTTCCCAGACCGTCAGGGTCGGCACCTTCAGTCCACTTATTTGCAGGGCATGCGAACTCTCCGGCGGCGATGTCTCAAGCATGAGAGACTTATGCGCCGTTATCAGGTTTACGAAGTCTTCCTCCTCGAGGTTGGCCAGTTCGATGCTCAGGCTCATGACGCTTCCAGATTCCCATCTACCGCGACCGTGGAGTCGAGTTTACCACCGCCGGCGGATGCGCGACACGATAAAATAGTATGACGCGCAAGAACCACTTGAAGTCATTGTAGATACGTAGAAAATGCAACCGTGATGAGATACATCTGGAAACCAGACAGGCTGAAAGGCTGCGTGGCGGTCAGTGCAGCGGCCTTCGTGGCAAGTTGCGCGAGCGATAACTCGACTATTTTCTCACCAATGGCGCGTGAGGCGATGGTAAATGCACCCTACACAGCCTCGTATAATGGCGCCGCCTCCTACAGTCCGACCGCGGGATATGAAGGCACTTTCTGGTCCCCCCAGACCTTCGGGAGTTATTCAGGCTGGCCTGCCAGCCATGGTTATGGCGATGATGTCGGCATCAACCAGTGCAGCCATTCAGGCAGTCTCTATACCTGCGACACGAATGGGGACGGGCTGGCCGATGTCTACGGCGACACAGAAGACGGCTCCTATGCCTCCCCCACCCTGCGGGTGAACGCCAAGGGCAAAGCTTTCACATGGGACAATGCGTGCGCCTGCTGGCAAAGAAGCCCGGCCAATGATGGCCCGCGCCAGCCAGACGAAATCGTGATCAGTGATATCCGCGACCAGGATAGCGGGCCGCATCAATGAAGTCGGCGCGTCCATTCCTCATGTTCCAGGGAGATGCGGCCGCGGCCCTGGAATTCTACGCCGCCCTTTTCGATGACTTCGAAATCCATGACAGGTCGCACGAAGATGCTGAAACGGATGCCCTGCCAGCGCCGGTCCTCGTCTCGCTGGCCGGACAGGAGTTCATGGTCTTTGACAGCCCCGTCAGCCATGATTTCGGCTTTACACCTGCCACCTCGATATTCCTGGAATGCGATGATGAAGCCGAGATCGAGCGCGTCTACGCAGCCCTGTCGGACGGTGGCGGGATCATGATGCCGCTCGACACGTATGATTTCAGCCGGAAATTCGCCTGGGTCTCGGACCGTTTCGGCCTCTCATGGCAGATCAATCTCGCATGACGAAACGCTGGATCGCTTTCCTTCGTGGTGTAAATGTCGGCGGCCATAACAAGCTGCCCATGAAAGAGCTGCGCGGCATCCTCGAAGAGGCCGGGTATGAAGAGGTCGAGACCTATATCCAGAGCGGCAACATCGTTTTCACCTCGTCCGACGAGTCCTACTACGATGCCAGCAAGGCCCTGACCGGCATCTTGCGCGATGCCTTCGACATCACACCGCGAAGCCATGTCTATTCCCCGCAGGACCTGTTGCGCATTATCAATGCCAACCCCTACAGGAAGGAAAGCCTGAAAGACCCGAAGTCGGTTCACGTCTTCTTCCTGGCCGAACCTGCACGCGACGCTGACCTGGAGTCGCTTGAAGAGCTGAAGGCTTACAATGAGGAGGTCGAGGTGACCGACGAAGCGGTCTACCTGCTCGCCCCGGACGGCATAGGCCGCTCGAAGCTGGTCGAAAAGCTCGGCAAGTTCGTCCCCGTCGCCATGACCGGGCGCAACATGCGCACCGTGTACAAGGTGGCGGAACTGGCGGGTCTTGAGATCCAAGACGCCTGATCAGAACAGCCCATTAAGCGCCATTCATACCCCAGTCAGGTGCGCTGCGCTAAACTTCGGAATGATAGAAATAATCCGGAGGTCATCATGAACCCTGAACAGAGAACCGGATGGAAGCGGGCAGGGATAGCCCTCGGGCTCATGTCCGCCGGGCTGCTGGCGGCTGGCTGCACGACCGGGTACGGCTATTATGAAGACGGCTATGCGCCGTATGGCTACGATGATGGCTACTATGACCAGGGGTCATATTATGGATCGGGCTACTACAGCCCCGGCTATACTTACGGCTATGGCGAAACCTATTATTACCCCTCGACCCGGTGGGGCGTACAGCACCGGGACAAGTATCAACGCCACCACAACCGCCACAAAGGCAAGCGTCATGACAGGGGTGAAGGCGCACGCCATGGCCCCGGCTGGCGACACGAGGGACGCCGCGGCAATCGCGGCGACCGGGGAGACCGGGGAGACCGGGACCGCCGACACCGCGGCGACTGGAACCGTGGTGACAGGGATCGTGGACACCGCGGTGATCGCAATCGCAGGGACCGGGGGGAGCGTGGCCAACGGGGCGACCGTGTAGACGGGCGTCACTGGCGTGACCGCTCAGGGGATGAAGGCCGTAACCGCCAGCGTGGCCGTAACCACAGGGCCGACCATCGCCAGCGCAACACACCTCGCCATGACCGAGCTCGCCAGAACCGCAACAAGGCCCAGGATCGCAACAGGGCAAGGGCTGCGGAGCGCCAGGCCAGACGGGAACGTCGTGCAACCCGCCGCGCCCGCAAGGAGCTTCGTGGCAACCGGAGTGTTACAAACCCGACAAACCTGGAATAGGCAGGGCGGCCTTATGGCGCTCCATGAGCCAGCACAATTTCTGGCCCTTAGACCGTAAGCCCGACGATTTCCGCGCGTAGCTCCGGCAAGCCCCAGCCCTTTTCGGCAGAAGTCAGACGGATGACGGGATGCGCGGCAGCGCGTTTCTTCAACACCGCGTCAATCTTTTCGCGGGTTTTCTCTGCTTCGGTTTTCTTGATCTTGTCGGCCTTGGTCATGACGACCTGGTAGGTCACGGCTGCACTGTCCAGCATGTCCATGACTTCCAGGTCAGTGTCCATCAGGCCACGACGACTGTCGATCAAAAGGAACACACGACGCAGGTTCACCCGCCCCTGAAGATAGCGCAGCGTCAGGCGCTGCCACTCATGGGCCTGTGTGCGTGAAACCTTGGCATAGCCAAAACCCGGCAGGTCGACGAGCCAGAGCTTGCCCTCGCCCAGGTCAAAATAGTTGAGTTCGCGCGTCCGGCCGGGCTCGGACGAGGCACGCGCCAGGTTCTTGCGGTTCAAAAGCCCGTTGATCAGGCTCGACTTGCCGACATTCGACCGCCCGGCAAAGGCAATTTCGGGCCTGTCAGCATCTGGAAGCTGGGTGAGCGCGGCTGCGCCGAGGACAAAGTCGCATGGCCCCGCACACAGGACGCGTCCGGCCTCCAGCGTTTCAGCATCGAACTCCGGCGCGTCGGTCACACCTCTTCTTCCTTCTTCCGCCCGAGCAGGCGCATGATCAGTTTGTCAAACTCGGTCTCAACGCCGTTGCGGCGCATGATGAAGTATTGCTGGACGAGCGACAGGACGTTCGACCACACCCAGTAGAGCACGAGCCCTGCGGCAAAACCGGCAAAGACGAACATGAAGATCAGCGGCAGGAAGCGCATGATCATCTTCTGCGTCGGATCCGTCGGCGGCGGTGACAGTGCCTGGATGGCCGTCATCGTCACGCCGTACAGGATCGGCAGAACCCCGATACCGATGACAAAGCCGAGAATCGGGATGGATTTCACATCCCCCGCCGCCCAGGGCAACAGGCCGAACAGGTTGCCTATGGCCGTCGGGTCTGGCGAGGAGAGGTCACGGATATACCAGAACGGCGCGTGGCGCATCTCGATGGTGACGTACAGTACCTTGTAGAGCGCGAAGAAGACCGGGATGGTCAGCAGGATCGGGATACACCCGGCGATCGGGTTCGCCTTCTCCCGCTGGTAGAGCTTCATGATCTCCTGCTGACGGCGCTGGGGATCGGCCGCGAAACGCTCCTGGATTTCCTTCATCGGTTCGGCGAGCTTCTTCATCTTCGCCATCGACTTGTAGGACTGGTTATAGAGCGGCACGAGCGGCAGACGCACGATCACCACCAGCGCCAGAATGGCGAAACCGAACGTACCGACATTCTGCTCCAGCCAGTAAAGCAGGGAGAAAAGCGGCTTGGTGATGTAATAGAGGATATTGCCCCAGTCGATCGCATCCTCGAAGCGGGGGATCCCTGCATCCTTGTAATCGTCGAGAACGGCATACTCCTTGGCACCGGAGAAGATGCGGTTTTCAGATGTGATCGTTTCACCCGGCTGGATGACCCGCCCCGTGCCGGTCGCAGTAACCTGGAAGACCGGCCCTGTCTCACGTGAAAGACGCTGATAGCGCCCGGCAAACTCATATTGCTGCTCGGGGATGAGCGAGGTCATCCAGTATTTGTCGGTAAGCCCCAGCCAGCCACCTTCTGAAGCGCGGCGAACGCCCTGGTCGTCAGACTTCTTGAGCCCCTTGCCCTTGTCGAGGTTCTTGTAGTTGCGCCAGGTCAGCTCATCGTCGAACACGCCGAGCAGGCCCTGGTGCGCCATGCCGGAGGTACGCGAAGACCCCGGATCGGTCGCATCGAGAAAATTCTTCCATTCCCCGTGGCGGCGGATCGAGCCAAGCGGTGAAAGCGTGCGCGCCTCGCTGCCGGTATTGGTGATCTCGTCGGTGAAGGTGAACATGTAGTTGTCATCGACCCGCACCGTGCGCTCGATGGAAACACCATTGCCTTCATAGGTCATGACGAGCGGCGAGTTCGTGCTGAGCTGCCCTTCGCCTTCGACCTGCCAGCGTGTCGTCGGCCCGGCAACGGGCTGGTTGCCGTCAAACCAGTACCAGCCGGCATAATAGCCATACTCTGCATTGGTCGGCCGCAGCAGGCGCAACTCGTTGACCCGCTCGACGGTGGTGAAGTGATCCTTCAGCTGGAGATCATCCAGGATGGCACCCGTCAGACGGATCGAGCCGTCCACGCGCGCAGCATCGAATTCGACCCGCTGGTTGGTCTGGAGCGCTTCGTCGACGCTCGGCGCAATCGTGACGGATTGCTGGCTCTCCTGCGTCGCATTGGGGCCAGCTATTTCCTGCTGCTGTTCAGCCTGTTCCTGTGCCTCGCGGCGCTCTTCCTGCTCGGGGCTGACGACAAGCGCCTGATAGCCAAACACGAAGGCAATCATCAGCACCATGGCGATGATGAAATTACGCTGGTCCTGCGGGTCCATCCCCTGATTCATATTGTCAGTCCGCCATCATTACATACTAAAAGGGGGTCAGGCCGTGCCCGACCCCTGTTTCAAGGCTGCGGCGAGGCTTATCAGCGCGCTTTCCATATCGTCAAGCAAGCGCTGCCAGCCGATACCAGCCGTCTCCATGCGGGCGATGAACACATAGTCCGCTCCGGGCACGCCCAGACCCGGCAGAAGTTCGCTTGCTGCCGCCTTCAGACGACGCCGGGACCTGTTGCGGATAACGGCATTGCCGATCTTCTTCGTCGCGGTGAACCCCTTGCCGATATGGCCTGCCTCATCGCCGCGCAACCGTGCCTGTATGACAAGGCTCTTGCGCCGCTCGGACAATCCGCCGCGCACAAAAAGAAACTGAGGCCGCACGGTAAGACGTACGACCTCAGTCCTGTTATCTACATCCTGTGCCATGGGGCGCTCCCGTCAGAAGCGCGAGAACCTAGGCAGACAGGCTCTTGCGACCCTTTGCGCGACGGCGCGCGAGCACCTTGCGGCCATTCTTGGTGGCCATGCGGGAACGGAAACCGTGACGGCGCGCGCGCTTGAGGCGGCTGGGCTGAAATGTACGTTTCATGGGCTTACGCCTTGGACTTGTGTTGACCGAATTCGGAAACCGCGGCTGATACAGTGTGAGCTGGCCCCGGTCAAGGCCATCATGCCAGTGTTGCGGCGATCACGAGAGTTTGATCCTGCGCGAAAACCTCGTGATGTGTACAGCCCATGCCCACGGCCTATATGCCGGGAATGGAACAGGTACGCGCAATCATTGTAAACACGATCAGGCCAGCCGCCACTGCCCTGGCTGTCAGTCAGGGAGCCCTCATGGCACATGCCGCTACAGACGGTCTTTCGCATGACGCCTGGGGCGATATACTCGAAAGTTACGTAACCCCCGGCCCCGAGGGTATTAACCGGGTGGATTACGGCGCGCTGAAGAATGATGAAGAGGCTCGCGCCGGACTGGACAAGTATATTGCCCAGTATGGCGATCTCGACTTCGACACCCTGTCACGCGACGCGCAGTTCGCAGCATGGGCCAATCTCTATAATGCCGTGACCGTGCGCTACATCGTAGAGGCGTATCCGACCGGCACGATCAAGCCGTGGTACTCTTCAGGGCCATGGAAAAAGGTGAAGGTTTCGGCTGACGGGCGTGAAATCTCTCTCCACGGGATCGAGCATGATATATTGCGGGAGCAGTGGTCAGATGATCCGCGCCTCCACTACGCCGTCAACTGCGCGTCTTATGGCTGCCCCAACCTGAAACAGACGCCGTGGCAGGCAGAGACGCTGGAAGCTGACCTGGAAGCTGCCGCACACGCTTATGTAAATCATCCGCGCGGCGTGACCGTGCTGGACAATGGCCTTCGTATCTCCTCGATCTATGACTGGTACCGGGATGATTTCGGCGGCAGCGAGGATGCCGTGATCGCGCATCTGCTCCAATACGCCGAACCCGCGCTTGCAGAAGACATCCGCGCCAACCTCGATATCCGCGACCATGAATATGACTGGTCACTCAACGATACCGAATAACAGGGCACGCAAAGCGCCCCTCCCAGCAAGAAAGACAGGCCCATGGCCGACAAAGAAAACAGCGCCCCGGAAAATCGCTCTATCTGGATACGGCTCTGGCCGGTCTATATCATCGCTGCCGGCCTGATTGCCGCCTGGCAATTCGGCTTGTTCCAGTATCTGTCGCTGGAAACCCTCCAAGAACAAAACACCGCGCTACAGAGCTTCGTGGATGAACACCTTCTTCTCGCGATCATTGCCTATGTCGTCATCTATGCCGCCGCGACCGCTTTCATGATTCCGGGCGCCCTGTGGATCACAATTGCCGGCGGGCTCGGTTTCGGCCTCATCGGCGGCTCACTCGCCACTGTCACAGGGGCCACGCTGGGCGCCAGCATATTGTTCCTTGCGGCGAAGACCTCCATCGGCAAGACGCTACAGGAACGCGCCGGCAAGTTCGTGAAACGCATGGAAAGCGGCTTCAAGGAAAACGCCATCTCCTACATGTTTGCCCTGCGCCTGCTGCCCGCCATCCCGTTTCCAGTCGCCAATATCGCGCCAGCGCTGCTCGGCGCAAAATTCAGGGATTATGTACTTACCACGGCACTTGGCATCATTCCGGGCGTTGTTGCCTATACATGGATCGGTGCGAGCCTTGGCATGACGTTTGATGCTGGCGATACGGAATCCCTCTTCGACGTGGTCAAGAATTTCGTCCCCGCCTTTATCGCGCTCGCCGTCGTTGCGCTCCTGCCGGTCATCTACCGCAAGTTTGCCGGGAACAAGGCTGCCCGGCTGGAGGATGCCGCGCAATGACAGACAATCTTGCACCGACGTCGAATGCAGAGACTTCTCAGTCAGAGGCAAATGAGCAGCAGCCGGCGGCAGGACGTGCCCCGTCGCGTAAACTGAAGGCTGACCTCGTCGTTATTGGTGCCGGGTCCGGCGGCCTTTCAGCCGCAGCCGGGGCCGCGATGCTGGGCCTCAAGGTTGTCCTGTTCGAGAAAGGAGACATGGGTGGGGATTGCCTCAATTCCGGCTGCGTGCCGTCCAAGGCCCTTCTGACGGCTGCAAAATATGCTGCCGCGGCGCGTGAAAGTTCTGATTACGGCGTTATCTCGGGTGAGCCGAAGACCAACTGGTCTGGCGTGAAGGCGCACATCCGGAAAGCGATCGACACGATTGCGCCCGTCGACAGCCAGGAACGGTTCGAGGGGCTTGGCGTCACCGTCATCCGCGAACATGCCCATTTCACCAATCCACGCACGGTCGCGTCCGAGAGTACAATCGTGAGCGGGCGTCGCATCGTCATCGCTACGGGCTCAAGGGCCGTGGCCCCGCCTGTGCCCGGACTGGAGGATATCGATTATCTGACCAATGAAAGCATATTCGACCTGCCGGAACTGCCCGATCATCTCGTAATTCTCGGAGGCGGGCCGATCGGTATGGAAATGGCGCAAGCTTTCCGCCGGCTGGGATCGGAAGTCACCGTCATTGAAATGGGACGGGTCCTGGCAGCCTCGGATGCTGAACACGCAGCCCTGGCGGCGCGCAAGCTCTGCGAAGAAGGTGTCACCCTGCTCGAAAACCACAAGGCTGCAAGGGTAAGCCGGGAAGACGGGCTGGTCACGGTCGAAGCCGAAGGTGAAGCCGGAACGAAGACTGTTCGCGGCACTCATTTGCTTGTTGCAGCCGGCCGTCAGCCGGTAACTGACGGGCTCGCGCTGGAGGCCGGGGAGGTTAATTACGACAAGCACGGCATAAAAGTCTCCGACAAGCTGCGTTCCGTCAGCAACAAGCGCGTCTGGGCACTTGGTGATGTTGCCGGCAAGGGCCAGTTCACGCACCTCGCCGGCTGGCAGGCTTCCGTTCTGGTGCGCCGGGCGTTCTTCAAGCAGGGAGCGACTTCATCTTCCCTGCCCCTGCCTGCCGTAACCTATACCTCTCCGGAAGTCGCCCAGGTCGGCCTCACCGAGGAAGCGGCCTATGAGACATATGGCGAGGATGTCGCCGTTACCCGCTTTGCCTTTGACGAGAATGACCGCGCCATTGCCGAAGCCAAGACAGAGGGCGAATGCAAGCTCATCCTCCGGAAGGGGAAGCTCGTTGGTGCATCTGTCGTGGGTGAGGGCGCGGGCGATATCATCCAGCTTGTCGGCTATGCCATGTCCAACAAGATGAAGCTCACCTCACTGACCAATTTCATTTCGCCCTACCCGACCCGGACAGAGGTTGTGAAACGCGCCGCCAGCGCGCACTTCAGTGATACGGTCTTCGGCAAGCCCGCGCGCATCCTTGTAAGCTTGCTTCAACGCATTCCCTGACCTATTCCGGCAAGTGTGCATGACGCTCCGTCACCTTCTGCCGCCAATGGCCACACGGGCTGGATGGATAGCCTGTCCTTCAGGCTTTTTGCCCTCACCATAATTGCGATCCTGCTGGTCGAGTTTCTCGTCTTTGTACCGAGCGCGGCCAATTACCGTCAAAGCTGGCTGTCTGAGCGGGTTCAGGCCGCGCGCATTGCGGCCCTGTCACTCGAAGCCGCCCCCAGCCGCATGGTCTCGGAAGAACTCTCGAACGAGCTGCTTGAGCGTGCCGAAGTTCTTGCCGTAGCCGAAATCAGCGCTGACAGGCGTGAGCAGATCCTGCCGCCTGCCATGCCGCTCGACGGTCCGATGAAGCAGGTCGATCTCATGGAAGAAGGCATGAGCGGCGCCATCATCCAGACCTTTGCGACATGGACTGCGCCGGAAGGACGTATGCTGACCGTCCGTGCCATGGGCTCCGAGCCTGGCCATGTCCTTGAGATCATCGTGCCCGAAGCCCCGCTGAAAGAAGGCCTGACGGCTTTCGGCTGGCGCATTCTCGGCCTGTCACTAATTATCTCGATGACGGCCGGGACTCTCATCTACCTGCTGCTCCTTTGTCTGGTTGTACGTCCGATGCAGAGGGTTACCGATTCCGTCATCCGCTTCCGGCGCAATCCGGGCGGCTGGAAGCAGCGCGTCGAGCCAACCTCCCGGCGCGACGAAATCGGGCGCGCCCAGAATGCACTGGCTGACATGGAAGCAGCGGTCTCCGACAGTTTCCGTCAGCGTGAACGCCTTGCCCAGCTTGGAGAAGCCGTGGCCAAGATCAATCACGATCTGCGCAATACACTCGCGACCGCCCAGATTGCTTCGGATGCTCTCTCGGCCTCTGATGACCCAAGGGTCCAGCGGGCTGTCCCGCGGCTGGAGCGTGCGCTTGAACGCGCCATCAACCTGGCCAGCGAAACGCTGAAATACGGCCGGTCCAATACACCCGCCGCCAAGGTTCAGAAAATACATTTACGACAGGCTGTCGAGGAAGCTGCCATTGAAGCACTCGCGCCCTATCCCGGCATAGACGTACAGAATGAGCTGGAGGAAACGGCCACGGGCCAGTCCGATCCTGACCATTTCCACCGCATATCCGCCAACCTGATCCGCAACGCCGCCGAAGCCATGCAGGGAGAGGGCCTTATCCGGCTCGTCCCGCAAGCTGACGGCGTGGACTTCCAGGATACCGGACCGGGCCTGCCCGACAAGGCGCAGGAGAACCTGTTCAAGCCTTTCGCGGCCTCCTCCCGGCGCGATGGCTCCGGTCTCGGGCTGGCGCTCTCACGTGACCTCGCCCGCTCCATGGGCGGGGATCTGAAACTTGTCGAGACCGGGCCGGAGGGCACCTGCTTCCGCCTGAGCCTGCCAGCGGAGCAGGACTGACCCTTCTTACTCCTCCAGCGTTTTCGCGACGCCTTCCCGGCGCGGGTCTGCCCCGCCTTCAAGGCCATCCTCGCGCACAACGATGACATGCAGGCCGGAATTCTCACCGGTCCGCTCCTCGACGACATAACCCATGTCGCTCAGCATTGCGGCCCAGTCCTCGCCCTTGCGGACATCAATCTCCACGCCAACCGTGCGGCCACGTGCGATCACGTTGGGCAGGTCTATGGCGTCCTGTGCAGACAGGCCCCATTCCAGAACACCGATGACCGTCTTCGAGACATAGGCAATGATCGAGTTGCCGCCCGGCGACCCGGTCACCATCAGGAGATCACCTGCTTCATCGAACACCATGCTCGGTGACATGGAGGAACGCGGGCGCTTGCCCGGCCCCGGCGCATTCGCGACCGGCTTGCCACCCATACGTGGCTGGCGCGCAAAATCGGTCAGTTCGTTGTTGAGAAGATAGCCATTCACCATGCGCGAATTGCCAAAAGCCGATTCCACGGTTGCCGTCATAGAGACGGCATTCCCCTGACTGTCGACAATGGAAATATGCGTCGTGCCCGGCTTGTCATCGCTTGTGTCGCGCCCCCACATGTCAATCATGGGACCACGCCCGAGCACTTCACCCGGATCGCCGGGTTGCGGTTCGGCGTCCATGTCGCCGCCCTGGGTCGCGCGCGCATCAAGATAGTCCGGATTGATAAGGTCCTCGCTCGGCACCTGCACAAAATCGGAGTCAGCGACGTAATGGTCCCGGTCGGCATAGGCGAGGCGCTGGGCCTCAACCCAGGCCCGCAGCCTGTCCGATTTCGAGTCGCCGCTGTTTGACGGCAGGATCCGGTTATACAGGCCATAGATGGCGTTCTGCGTCACGCCTCCTGAAGAGGGCGGCGGCGCGGAACATATCTCGATATCTTCATGCTTTCCGCAAAGCGCCGGACGGGTCTCGACGTCATAGCCTGAAAGATCTTCCAGCGTCATGCTGCCGGGGATGGGATCAGCCGAAAGGGCAGCCACGATGGCTTCGGCATTCGCGCCGGTGTAGAACGCATCCGGCCCATTCGCGGCGACAGCCCGCAACGTCTCTGCATAAGCTGGGTTCTCGCGCACGAAACCGGCCTTCAAAGGCTCGCCGTCAGGATAGAAGTATCCTGCGCTCGCTTCGTTGTCTTCGTCGTCCAGCCGCACTGCCTGGCGCAAGCGCTCATTCGCCAGCAGGCCGGCAAGGCGTGGAGACACCTCGAACCCGTCGGCGGCAAGATCGATGGCTGGCTGGAAAAGCCGGGCCCAGTCAGCTTCGCCTTCCGCTTCGTGCATCGCCTTGTAAAGTGCGATCATGCCCGGCACACCCGCAGAGCGCCCGGACTGCCAGGCGGGAACAAACCCCAGAACCTCCCCATCCTGCATGAACAGGTCCTCGGTCGCCGCCATTGGTGCGGTCTCACGCCCGTCATAGACGGTCAGCGCATCATCTTCGAAATCATAATAGACCGCGAAAGCCCCGCCGCCGATACCGGAACTCTGCGGCTCGACGAGGCCAAGCACGGCATGAACTGCGATTGCAGCATCCACGGCTGTCCCGCCTTCACGCAGCACATCCAGCCCGGCTTCTACCGCACGCGGGTCAGCCGCAGCCACCATGGCACCTTTCGTCCAGGCCCGCGCGGCCTCAGCTTCTTCGGCCGGGGCCTGTTCGGGATCCGGCTCAACCGGTTGCGGTGTCTCCCCGGCGGGCTGGCAGGCCGTCGCCAGAAGTGCAGACATTAGTGGCAGCAATAAAAAACGCGGTTTCATACTTTGGCGCAGGTCCTGTTCTGTGGTTCAACATATCACAGACTAAACACTCACAGCTCAGATAAAAGGTGGTTTTCAGACCATGTCACGACCCGGCCCGCGAAACCTGATTACCGATGTCCCCGGCCTGCTGGTCGGTAATGCCGAAGACCGGGACGTCATGACCGGCTCTACGGTCGTGTTCGCCGAGGAACCGGCAACAGCCGCATGTGCCGTCGCCGGCGGCGGACCGGGCACACGCGAGACAGACCTGCTGCGCGCCGACACAATGGTCGAACAGGTTGATTCCATCGTACTCTCGGGCGGCAGCGCCTATGGACTCGCCGCTGCCGACGGTGTGGCAGCCAAACTCGGCGCCATGGGCCGCGGCTTCGGCCTGAAAGACCTGCCGGGGGTGCCGCCAACCCCCATCGTGCCGGCCGCCATCCTTTATGATCTCGCCAATGGCGGGAACAAGAACTGGGGCGAGACCCCACCCTACCGCGCGCTTGGAGAAGAAGCCTTCGAGAACCGGGCCGCCAGCTTTCCGCTTGGCAATGTCGGCTGCGGGCTCGGGGCAAATGCCGGTGCCCATGCCGGGGGTCTCGGCTCGGCGTCTCTGCGCACAGCCGATGGCGTGACCATCGGGGCGCTGGCTGGCGTGAACTGTTTCGGCTCTGTCTTCATGCCGGACACGACCTGCTTCTGGGCCTGGCCGCATGAACTTGGTGGCGAATTCGGCGGCCACCGCCCGCCCACCGACTATGCGTGCGACCCGGAGGAATGGGGCGATGCCAAGATGAACCCGCAGCCCGGCCAGAACACCACGATCGCCTGTATCGCCACGGACGTCATCCTCACCCCGGCGCAGGCCCAGCGTGTCGCGCAGATGGCACTGGCAGGTTTTTCACGCGCCATTAGGCCTGTCTTCGCGCCGTTTGATGGGGATGCACTTTTTGTTCTCTCGACCGGCAAGGTCGCGCTGGAAGAGCCAACACCGATCCAGCTCACACGCATGGGCGAACTGGCCGCTTCAACGCTCGCAAGGGCCATTGCGCGTGGGGTGTATGAAGCCGATCAGAAAGTTGCAGCATAAGCGCTTGCATCGCCGCCACCCCGCCTGTATGTGTCCGCCTCTCAACTCGGCGTGGCACCGGTAGCTCAGTTGGATAGAGCACGTGACTACGAATCACGGGGTCGGGGGTTCGAGTCCTCCCCGGTGCGCCATTTCCCTCATAATCTATCCAGCGAAACCCGCTCAGGGTTTTGTGCGTTGGTCCTGATGTGACCGGTTGCATTCTTGATCCCGGCGAACTGCCGCCGCTCGACAGCGACGAGCTGCGCACCCTGCGTGCGCGCGTTTTCGCAGACGGGATTTGTGCGTCCGACTTTGTCACACTGCTGGAACACGAAGATCATGCCTTCCAGCTCGTCTTCGGTGAGAACACCCTCCTGAAGATCGAGTTCGATGTCGCCATGATTGGCGAGCATTCGCACATGGTCCGAATACCCGGGCGTGGCGAAGAGCCTGAAATCATTACGGCCTATCCCGGCAATGGCTATCTCAGGGTCGCCAGACCGACCCCCTGGCATGAAAGCCCACACTCCCCGATGCGTGGGCAGACTTCCCATCAGCGTGTTGCCATCATCGCCACAGAGTTCAGCGAAGATGACTGGCGCCGTGTCGCCATCGTGGCCGAAGCTATCAATGAAGCGAACCTGAACTATAATTTCCTGTTCCAGAACTCTAATTCCGTCGTCGCGACACTCGCCGAAGTGGCAAAGACAGCGTTCACCGACCTGCCAGGCGGCGGCCTCAATCTCGGCGCCGGGAACACACTCTTCGACGAGCTCCTCGGGGGCCGGCAAGTGCCGAAATTCCTCGTCCGCGGGGGCACGTCACATTCTGGCGATACCACGAGCCCCGTGCCGGATAGCCTGCCGAAAGATGTCGATACCGACGCGTGACCGCTCGCAAACTTGATCAAGATTATCCATACAATGGGAACGCGACCCTGCTCCTGCCCGTTTTCTGTCTAACCACAAAACAGGAGCAAGAAGATGAATGAGCATTTCTCCCTCGAGACGATCCGCCACGCCTTCGCAGATTTCTCCGACAAGACTGTGACGGTTTATGTACCCCGCCCTGCCGTCGAGATTGGTGGTGAAAAGTGGCGTATCCTGCGCAAGAATGTTGTCGATGCCGTACAGAATCACGCCCCAAACGCTGATCGGATTATCGAACGGCTGCAGAATTTCGAGCTGCCCAATTTTCGCGCCAATGGCATCGTCCTTTTCCAGGATGGCGAACATTATCGCA
This sequence comes from Henriciella sp., assembly GCF_029936995.1. Classification (GTDB taxonomy): domain Bacteria; phylum Pseudomonadota; class Alphaproteobacteria; order Caulobacterales; family Hyphomonadaceae; genus Henriciella. Next base: position 55,715 of record NZ_JAPYRE010000005.1, on the reverse strand, counting down.
TGGCGCACCTGAATTCGCGCCCTGTCGCCTCCATCACGACAGGCGAGCCGCCTTTCATTCTCCCGCTTCTGGCCGACTACCAGAACCGTGAAACCCACTGGGTGCTGTTCGTTACGCGCGATGAGCCGAAACTCTTCCTCTATTCGGGCGGCCATGTGAAGGACATGACGGACCGGCTGGACGCGCCTAAATACCGTTCGGTCGAGGCACGCCGCCACGTGCATGACGATGTGTTTTTCCATTCCGTTTCCCGCGGATCGGCAAGCGCTGGTGAAGGCGAGTCGGCTTTCCATGCCCTCGGCACAGGCCAGGATGAAGAGCGCGACAAGACAGACCGCGCCTTCTATGAAGACGTTGCCAATGCAGCTGACCAGGCCCTGCCCCCGCAGACCAAGACCCTTCATGTGATCGGCGAGGAAGGCACGGTTGGCCACTTCGCCCAGGTCATGGAGCATGGCCGCTTTGATCTCGTCCAGCACCATGCTGGCGGACCAAACGAGGTCGAGCAGCACATCAAAGAAGCATTTGGCGATGAATCAGCCACGGAAGGCAAACTGCCGGAAGGCAAGAATCTTCCGGACCTGAACGATGCCGCCAAGGCCGGACAGATCGACACGCTCTACCTGCCTGTTGAGCACGCCTTGCTGGAAGAAATGCACGAACAGGCCGATGAGCATGTGAAGTTCCGTGAATTTGCCCATGACAGCAGCGAAGCGGGCCATAACCGTACGGCCTATCTTGCGCTTGAGAACGGTGCAGATATCAACTGGTATGCCGCTCACAAGCACAATGCCGTTGCCGAAATCCGCGCCGATTTGCGCTGGTAGGGCACTATTGCGCCGCGTCAGCCCTTGGACTTGGCTGGCGCGCGCGTTACCTTGGAGGCAGACATAAGAGAGTCCGCCCCATGTTTCTGAACTTTTTCAATGAATTGCGCGAAGCCAAGGTCCCGGTAACGCTGCGCGAATATCTCACCCTGCTAGACGCGATGGACGCAGACGTTATCGGCATGCAGGTCGAGGATTTCTACTATCTTTCCCGCTCCGCGCTGGTGAAGGACGAGCGTAATCTCGACAAGTTCGACCGTGTCTTCTCCCATGTCTTCAAGGGCCTGGACACGTTGCAGGACGCTGTCGACGTGCAGGACATTCCCGAGGAATGGCTGCGCAAGATGACGGAGAAATTCCTTACCCAGGAAGAGATGGACGAGATCGAGGCGATGGGCGGTTTCGAAAAGCTCATGGAGACCCTCAAAGAACGCCTCGAGGAACAGAAAGAACGCCATGAAGGTGGCAATAAATGGATCGGCACGGGCGGCACTTCGCCGTTTGGCGCCAATGGTTACAACCCGGAAGGCGTACGTATCGGGCAGGAAAAGTCCCGTCACCGCCGTGCGGTCAAGGTCTGGGACAAGCGTGAGTTCAAGAACCTCGACGATAGTGTCGAGCTTGGTACCCGCAACATCAAGGTTGCCCTGAAACGCCTGCGCAAGTGGGCACGCGAGGGCGCCGAGGAAGAGCTGGATCTCGATTCGACGATCCACAAGACCGCCAAGCAGGGCTATCTCGATATCGAGATGCGGCCTGAAAAGCGCAACACGGTCTCGGTCCTACTCCTCCTCGATGTCGGCGGCTCGATGGACCCGCACGTGCGCGTTTGCGAGGAGCTGTTTTCTGCAGCCCGTTCGGAAATCAAGAACCTCGAATACTATTACTTCCACAACTGCCCCTATGAAGGCCTGTGGAAGGATAACCGCCGTCGCCACAATGAGCGTATTCCCACCTGGGACGTGCTTCACAAGTACCCGTCGGACTACAAGGTCATTGTCGTTGGGGATGCCACGATGAGCCCTTACGAAATCACCTATCCCGGCGGCTCCGTCGAGCACTGGAACGAGGAAGCCGGTGGTGTCTGGCTCCAGCGGTTCGTCCAGCAGTTCCCGAACTTTGTCTGGCTCAACCCGGTCAAGTCCGGCGCATGGGACTATACCGGCTCCATCAAGCTCATAAACGAGCTGATCGGTCCGGGCCGCATGTTTGAAATGACGATTCAGGGTCTCGAAGACGCAATGAAGGAGCTGGGGCGGTAGCGCCCCACCGGCCCGCTGAATAAATCAATTCACGGGACCCATTTACATGCCCCTGCGGCATGCCCTCTATTCTCCCGCAAAAGACCATCATGGGAGACAGGACATGCCACGCGCGAACGCCAACGGAATCGAGATCGAATATCAGGAATACGGATCAAAGGACGATCCGCTGATCCTGCTCGTCTCCGGCTTTTCCGGCCAGATGACGCGCTGGCCGGAAGGCTTTGTGCAGGGTCTGGTTGATGCCGGGCGCCGGGTCGTTGTTTTCGACAATCGCGACATCGGCCTGTCGACAGAATTCACAAATGAAGTTCCAGCAGCCCCGCGCGACATCGTCACCGCAATCTCCGAGGGCAAGGACCCGACGGGCATGGTGCCTTACCTCCTCGACGACATGGCGGCAGATGCGGCCGGGCTGATCGAGGCGCTTGGTGCCGACAAGGCCGATGTACTCGGTGCCTCCATGGGGGGCATGATCGTGCAGCTCATGGCGCTCAACCACCCGGACCGGGTGCGCTCCCTTATACCCGTCATGACGACCTCAGGTGCGCCGGGCCTGCCGCCTGCTGACAAGGAAGCACAGGCCGCGCTCACAGCCGTGCCGGAGATACGCACCGCCGAGGCCGTCGCTGATATTGCCGTCCAGTCGCGCAAGGCCATCGGCTCCCATGCCGACATCCGCAACAGCGATGATCAGACCCGCCGCCAGTCGATTGCCGATTTCGAACGTTCAGACCGGCCAATGGGTGTAGCCCGACAATACGCTGCCATCCTGGCCCAGCCGCGCTGGCATGAGCGCCTGTCCGGCGTCTCCCATCCGACGCTTGTCCTTCACGGGGCGATGGATCCGCTCATCAAGGCCGATTGCGGTCGCGATGTGGCCGAACGCATTCCCGGCGCAGAGATCGAGATCGTCGACAAGTGGGGCCATGACCTGCCTGAAAAGATGGTGCCCGTGCTGCTCGACCTGGTCGTGCCTTTCCTCAAGCGCCATACATAGGGCCACAGCCATGAGCACAGGCGAGAACGTCCTCACGCAGACAGACGGCCCGGTCTTTACCGTCACCATCAACCGGCCACAGGCCCGCAATGCAGTTGACCGTGATACCGCCCAGGCCCTCTACGATGCCTTCAAGGCATTCGATAGCGATGAAAGCCTGTCGGTCGCCATCCTGACAGGCGCGAACGGCAATTTCTGTGCCGGGGCCGACCTGAAAGCCGTGTCCGAAGGTCGGGGCAACGTCACCAAACCATCGGGAGATTTCGGCCCGATGGGACCATCCCGGCTGAGGCTCTCCAAACCTGTTATCGCCGCCGTCGAGGGCTATGCCGTCGCCGGCGGACTGGAACTGGCGCTGTGGTGCGACCTGCGTGTGGCCTCAGAAACAGCGCGCTTCGGTGTGTTCTGCCGGCGTTTCGGCGTGCCGCTGATTGACGGCGGCACGATCCGCCTGCCCCGTCTGATCGGTCAGTCTCATGCCATGGACCTGATCCTGACAGGCCGGGAGGTTGGCCCGGACGAGGCCATGCAGATCGGGCTCGCCAATCGCCACGTGCCGGAAGGCGGCGCGCTGGAAACCGCGCAGGCACTCGCTCATGAGATCGCCGCATTTCCCCAGCTCTGCATGCGCAAGGACCGGTCTTCCGTCCTATCGCAATGGAGTCTCGACGAGGAAACTGCCTTGCTGGCCGAAACCAGCGGTGGACTGGATGTCATACGCTCAGGAGAGACCGAGGCAGGCGCGACCGAGTTCAAGTCCGGCAAAGGGCGCCACGGGGCGTTCTAGGGCTACCAGCCTCCACCGCCTCCGCCGCCGCCGCCCCCACCGGAGAAGCCACCACCACCTATGCCCGAGGAGCCGGAGCTCTGCGGCATGGAGCTGGTCACACCCGAACTGATATTGCTGACAAGGCTGTCATTGAGGCTCGCCAATGAAGCGTGGCCATAGCCCATATGGCTCCAGGCCGGATCATAGTCCGCGGCCTCACGGGGAAGCGTTTTCTCGAAATACTTCGTCCACGGTTTTTCCACGCCAAGCGCGATGGCATAAGGCAGGAAGCGCTCATAACGCTCTTTCGTCATTGGTGGTGGCTCACCCGAGCCGGGCTCGGCAGCATTCAGCTGGAGCTTCTCCGCCTTGTCCATGTAAAGCCGGAAGCCCTCTATGGCGGTGCGCACCTTTTGCCCCTTCGGCGTCGGTGATGGCATCAGGTACATGAAAATGCCGTTCATCAGCACGATCGCACCGATCAGGCCCATAAGCCACCAGGACCAGCTGGTCGCGTGGGCGACAGCCCAGATCACAGCCACGATGGAAAGCCCTACCGCAAACAGGGTATAGCCCAGATTCCACTTGAAATACGGTTCACCAAAGCGGCGGGAGACACGCTTTCGAAACTTCGTGTATGCGCTGGTGAAGCCTTCATTTTCTTCGCCGCCGAGCGTAACCGGCGCGCCGGAAAGGAGCTTGCTGACCAATACGCCCTCCTCGCCCGAAAGTTTCTCATGCCCGGACTGTTTCGGCGTCAGCACCGTCTTCTTCTTCTCGCGGGCATCAATCTCGATCACATCCTTGATGCCAAGATTGACGAGCGTGGCGATCAGTGCGTCATGCTTGTTGAACCCACGATGATAGATGTGGTGGACGGCGGCCGGCGAATACCCTTTCGGCGGCTCATAGCGTGCAAAAACAGGCCCCTTGGGCGGATCGACGCCAACCAGCCGCCAGGACCGGTAGAGAAAGACGAAGACCCCGAGCAGGGAAACGCCGAGGATCACCAACGCGCCCCTGCGCTGCCACCAGAGACTGCTCCTGTCGCTGAGGCTTGGCGGATCAACTGCCCCCTTCTCGAAAGCGAGCGAAATGGTCAGCCCTTCCTGCGGGCCGAGCCGCTGTGTGGTCTCGAACGTGTAGAGGTTTCCATCACGGCTGAAACTGTAGGCGTTTTCGCTGCGGCCCTGCCTGCCCGTATAGGCGTTCTGCTCGACCAGCCCTGCCCCTTTCGGCAGCTGTACCAGCGCCACTGCCTTGCGGATGGGGAAGCTCCAGTAACTGCCGGTCACATTCCAGTAAAGTTCGTCATACCCCTCGAAATAGCGGACCTGGTTGGAAACGCGATACCGGATCTCGTAAGTATGTTCGCCCCGCGGCAGGAGTCTTTCTGCATCGCCTATGCGGATACGAAAGGCATTGCCTTCGCTCATGGTTTCGTAAGGCTCACGCGTTCCGTTGCGCCAGACCGAAATCACATCATAGTCATAGCGCAGCTTGTCGCCTTCACTTTCAAAGAAGCGCGGCAGATCGCGGAAGATACCGCGCCTGATCTCGCGCCCCTCCGAGGTCAGGCTGATCGTCTCCTTGACTACAATGTCGCCATCCGTCTCGACCTTGATGGCGGCTTCATAGCGTTTGATGGCTTCCTCACCGGCCGCTGTGAGGGTCAGGACAGCCGCAACGAGACAGACATAGAACAGCCTTAGCATCAGGTCTCACTCCCGAAACCGACCTGCGGCAAGGCGCGGTCGGATGTCTCGATTTCGAAATACTGGGCCTGCTCAAATCCGAAAGGCGCTGCCACAAGGCTTGATGGGAAGCTCTCGACCAGTGTGTTCAGCTCCCGCACGGCCCCGTTATAAAAGCGGCGCGCCATCTCGATCTTGTTTTCAGTATCGGAAAGCTCGGCCTGCAAATGAGCGAAGTTTACACTCGCCTTCAGGTCCGGATAATCTTCGGCCACGGCGAACAGCCGACTGATCGGGCGCGACAGCTGGCTCTCTGCCGCGCCACGTTCTGCAGCATCGTCGCCTGCCTGGGCAGCTCGATTGCGTTTCTCCGTGATTTCCTCGAACAGCTGGCGCTCATGGGCGGCATAGCCCCTGACCGCCTCGACCAGGTTGGGAAGCAGGTCGGCCCGCCGCTTGAGCTGGACGTCAATATCCGCCCAGCCATTGCGAACCATCTGTCGTTTCGCAACAAGCCGGTTGTAGATGATCACCAGCCCAATGACGAGCACAGCGCCAAGCGCCAGCAGGATCAGCAGCCCCATCTCCATACGTCCCCTTCCTCCATAATTTGCTCATGGGACTATCGGGCAAACCGGATGGCCTGTTAAGGGCCTAGTCGTTCCCGCCCTGTTGCAGGGCAAGATCAGGGATATTCTTGATGAGCCTGCCGCTTCGCACCTTCCTGCTGACTGCACTCGCCATGACGGCCTTTGCCGCCAATTCCGTACTGGCGCGCCTCGCCATGGTCGAGAGCGAGACCGGCCCGTGGACGTTCACGCTCATCAGACTGGTTTCTGGCGCACTCATGCTCGCCCTGATCGTTTCCCCACGACAGGCCGTGCGAACAGGCAGCTGGCTGTCTGGCCTCGCCCTCACAGTCTATGCCGGGGCTTTCTCGATTGCCTATCTCACCCTCGCCACCGGCACGGGCGCGCTGATCCTGTTCGCGCTCGTCCAGCTTACCATGATCGGCTGGGGGCTTGTGTCAGGCGAACGGCCCGGCCCGGCGCGCTGGATCGGGCTGGCCATGGCCTTCGGCGGTCTGGTCTGGCTGATGCTGCCGGGTCTCGATGCCCCGCCCCTGGCAGGCGCAGCGCTGATGGCAAGCGCAGGCATTGCGTGGGGGGTCTACTCCCTGCGCGGACGCGGTGGGACGAAGCCAACCGCCAGCACGGCGGGCAACTTCCTGCGGGCGGGGATCATGGCCACCGCCATGAGCCTGCCGGTCTTCCTCATCGCCCCTGAAGCCACGCCCGACATCGAGGGTCTGGTCTACGCGCTCCTCTCCGGGGCGGTTACCTCCGGGCTCGGCTATGCGATCTGGTACACCGCGCTCAAGGGCCTCAGCGCGAGCCTTGCCGGGATTGCACAGCTCAGCGTGCCGGCCATCGCGGCCCTGGGTGGCGTCGTATTCCTCGCTGAACCGCTTACGCCGCGCTTCCTGCTTGCAACCGCCCTCATCCTGTCCGGCGTCGCGATTGCAAGCCTTCTGAACGACCGTCGCAAAAAGGCGAATTGACGCGCGGGGCAATCGCGGCCAAACCCTCCCGCGATGACCGAGGCTCCCGCCACCCGCAAGCATGGGAAAAACGCTTTCCTGTTTGTCATCGTCTGCGTGGCGATAGACATGCTCGGCTTCGGCATCATCATCCCCGTCATGCCGTCGCTCCTGATGGAGCTGACCGGCCAACCTGCGTCCGAGGCGGTCGAGGTCGGCGGGCTGATCGCTGCAACATTTGGCTTCCTGAACTTCCTTGCCATGCCGGTTCTCGGCAACCTGTCAGACCGTTATGGCCGCCGGCCAGTGCTGCTGGCTTCTATCGCAACACTCGGCATCGACTTCCTGATCATGGGATTTGCGCATTCGCTCTGGCTGCTTTTCATCGGCCGGGCGCTGTCCGGCGTTTCAGCAGCCACCTTTTCCACCGCCAATGCCTATATCGCCGATACGACAGACCCTGATGAACGCGGCAGGGCTTTCGGCATGATCGGGGCGGCCTTTGGCTTCGGCTTTGTCATTGGCCCGGCCATCGGTGGCTTTCTCGGCGATATCGATACACGCCTGCCCTTCTTTGCCGCCGGAGCCCTGTGTTTCATGAATTTCCTCTATGGCTATTTCGTCCTGCCGGAGTCACTGGCAGAAGACGAGCGCCGCCCCTTCAAGCTAAGCCGGGCGAACCCCTTCGGCACATTCATGCACTTCTCGAAACTGCCGAAGGTTGCATGGTTCATCGCGGCAATCGGCCTCTTCAGCATCGCCCATTCCGTGTTTCCATCGACCTGGAGCTTTCATGGCGTGATACGCTATGGCTGGGATGATGGGGAAATCGGCCTGTCACTGGCCTTTGTCGGCATCGGGTCGGCCATTGTCCAGGCTGCGCTGATTGGCCCCTTCATCAAGCGGTTTGGACCGTTGCGCACGGCCGCCTTCGGGCTTGCCGTGAACATGGTGACATTTGCCGCATTCGCCTATGCCGACATGCCTTGGATGGCCTATGCCATCATCCCCATCAGCTCGCTCGGCGGGGTCATGATCCCTGCCATCAATCAGGTCACATCCGGGCTTACTCCCCGCAACGCGCAGGGCGAGCTTCACAGTGCTGTCTCCAGCCTGCAAGCACTCACCATGGCCTTCAGCCCGATCCTCATGACGCAGACCCTGCATACCTTCTCGGCACCGGATGCACCTGTCAGGTTCCCGGGCGCCGCTTTCCTGCTGGCCGCCATGATCACGGCCCTGGCCATCATCCCGTTCGTGCTTGGCGTGCGGGCAAACCGCAGGGAAGTCGCCAAGCTGGCTCCAGATACCGGTCAGACCCCGGCCTAGGTCACTGGTCCGGGCCAACAGTCTCCTTTACAGATGGTAATGATGACACAAAGACGTCCCGCCCTCTTCCTTGACCGTGACGGCGTTCTCAACGTCGACCGTGGCTATGTCAGCCAGACGGCAGACTTTGAATGGATTGAAGGCGCGATAGAATGCGTCGCAAATTTCAAGGCGCGTGGATGGTTCGTCTTTGTCGTTACCAACCAGTCAGGCATCGCACGCGGGCTCTATACGGAAGCCGAGATGCAGGCGCTGCATGAGCACATGATCGAAGAACTTGCCGCGCACGGCACTGCGATCGATCGTTTTTACCATGCGCCCTGGCATGAAGAGGGCGAAGTCGCCTATTACCGCAAGGCCAGTATCGACCGCAAACCCGGTCCGGGCATGCTGCTCCGGGCCATGGCAGATTTCCCGGTCATCCGTGAGCAGAGCTTCCTGATTGGTGACAAGCAGACCGATATGGAAGCTGCGAAAGCTGCGGGCGTCGGGGCCTTCCTTTTCAAGGGCGGCCGTCTGGATACTTTCGCGGAGTGGTCGCTGGCGAGTTTCGAGGACGGGGTGCGGGGATGAGCAAAATCACGACAAGACCGCTGGAAGCAGAAGACAAACCAGCCTGGCGTGACCTCTGGCGCGGATACCTCGACTATTATGAAACCACCGTCAGCGATGAGGTCTACGATTTCACATTCGCCCGGCTCATCGACCCGAAACGCCCTTCAATGAACGCGTTTCTTGCAGTCTCCGGCGAGCAACCCTGCGGCCTCGTCCATTACATCTTCCACGAACATTGCTGGAAGCTGGAAGAGGTCTGCTACCTTCAGGATCTCTACGTTAATCCCGGCATACGCGGCGGCGGGGTCGGCCGCGCCCTGATCGAGGCGGTCTACGATGCCGCGGACCGGAAGGGCACGCCTTCAGTCTACTGGATGACCCAGGAATTCAACTATCGTGGCCGGATGCTCTACGATCAGGTCGCCAGCCGCACACCCTTCATCAAATACCAGAGATGATGGACGGGGCCATGAAACGTATCGGCATCCTTGGCGGGATGAGCCCGGAAAGCACCGTGATCTATTATCGCCTCCTCAATGAAGGAGCACGCAAGGCGCTCGGCCCGCTTTCCACCGCCGACTGCCTGATCGCGTCGATGAACTTTGGCGAGATCCAGGCCATGCAGAAAGCCGGCGAGTGGGATCGCGCCGGAGACCACCTCGCCCGCGCTGCAAAGGGGCTTGAGGCAGCAGGCGCCGACCTCATCATCCTCGCGACCAATACGATGCACCAGTGCGCCCCGGCCATCGAGACCGCCCTGCAGGTGCCATTTCTCCATATTGCGGATGCTACTGCCGCGCGTCTGACGGCAGAGGGACGGAACAAACCGCTCCTGCTCGGCACCGCCTACACAATGGAGCAGGATTTCTACAAAGGCAGGCTCAGCCGCGCGCATGGCATTCACGCCATGATCCCCGCACCTGCCGAACGCGCCCTCATTCACAGCATCATCTTCGACGAGCTGGTCAACGGCGTCGTACGGGAGGAAAGCCGCAGCGCCTATCTCGCCATCGTCGCACGCCATGCCGCCGAAAGGGCAGACAGCGTGATCCTCGGCTGTACGGAAATCGGCATGCTGCTCGATGACGGCAACTCGCCCCTGCCGGTTTATGACACAGCCGCGATCCATTGCGCGGTCGCGCTGGAAACAGCCCTGGCCTAGAGCGGCTTCAGCGTCTTTCCGTTCAGCCCGCCCATGCGGCAGACTTCCATCCACTCATCTTCCTTCACCGGCTGGACCGACAACCGGAAAGACGTCACCAGCGCCATGTCCTCCAGCTTCTCATTGGCTTTCACGTCTTTCAGCGTCACCGGCTCGGGCATGTCGCAGACGGCGCGGATATCCACGCAGTCCCAGCGCTCGTCATCGGTCGTGGAGTCCGGATGGCTCTCGGCGCAGATCTCGGCGATACCGACAACTTCGAGACCCTTGTTGGAATGATAGAAGAAAGCGAGGTCGCCTTTCTTCATGTCCCGCATGAAGTTGCGCGCCTGGTAATTCCGCACGCCATCCCATTCGGTGCCTTTCTCGCCTGCTTCTTTCTGCGCGTCCCAGCCCCATTTGAACGGCTCGGACTTGAACAGCCAGTATGCCATGTTTTCCTCCGTCGAATCCTTACACGCAGCCTACATAAAGCAGTTCGCCGCGATTACGACCACGGGGCGCCAGCCGACTGCCGGCACGCCTGCCTGACGAGCGGCTCCAGCTCGTCCCAGCCCTTGTAAGCGCGGATTTCCGGGGCCGCCCCAAGCCAGGCATCCTCGAAGGTTTCACGCAGGTCTGCATCGGCGAGAATGGGCAGGAGCGGATCCATGCATACCCGGATCGTGAAACAGATCGCGCCGGTTTCCGGCAGCTTCCGTATGGTCTGGCGCTCGACCCGCAGGAAAAGCTGCTCCGGCGCGACACCATCGGCACGCGGGCGGTCCGGCGTATGGCGCGTGCCCTCGGCCTGTACCGTCCAGTTAAACCGTTCGAGTACCCTGTCACTGGCCAGATTGTCGAAGATGCGGTTGATGCGCGCCGCCAGCTGTGGATTGCCGCCGGGAACGGGATCATGCAGGTCGGCCAGGGACAGGCCCAGCTGATCTTCCGGCCACCAGTAGGTCGGCGCAGCGACCACCGCCGCCGTGAGCACCCAGGCCCCATCCGTGTCCCGCTCCAGCAGGCACAGATCGTCGGACACAATTGAGGCCGCCGCTTCCAGTGCCGTCTCCCAGCTGTGATGCGGTGATCCGCCAACGGCCTCACCGACCAGGGACAGAAGCTCACGGGCGGGCAGGCCATTCACATCGCCGAGAACGGTTTCATCGGGCCGGGTTGCCATGACGATGCGTTTGCCCGGCAGCCACTCCTCATTCTCTGTATCCGGGACCAGCCACTTGCTTTCCGGGATTGGACGCAGACCCGGCGCAACCTCGGGCGGACCATTGAGGAAAGGCATATATGGGGGCCGTCTAGGCGACACGCGCCGCCCCCCAGCTGACGAAACCGGCAATCTTCGGCGTATTGGGCAGGTACATCGTCTCCATACCGTCCAGCGCGAAGCCGGCCTTTGCAAGCATCAAGCCGGTGTCGCGCGTCAGGTGACACCCCCCCGCCAGCGGGCGCCAGACCGGCTCGATCCGGCGCTGCCACTTCGCCACCCCTTCATCCGGGGCCAGCCCATGCTCGGAAAAGAGAACCTGTCCGCCAGGCTTCAGCACACGTCTGGCCTCGCTCAGCGCGGCTTGCCAGTCCGGTATGGTGCACAGGACGAATGTGATGATGACCGTGTCGATGGACTTGTCTTCCAGCGGCAGGGATTCTGCGCCCGTCTGGAGAAACTCGATCCTGTTGCCCCAGCCAAGTCCTGCTGCTTTCTGGCGGGCGCGCTTCATCATGCCTTCAGACGGCTCAAGTGCGAAGAGCGTCTCGATATCGGCATGCGTGTAGTAATCGAAGTTCGTGCCAGACCCGGCGCCGATCTCGAGCACCCTGCCGAATGCCAGCGGGACGACTTTTTCGCGCTGTTTCAGGATCGGTTTTGTCGAGCAGGCACATGAGATCAGCGGCGGAACGACATATTTTTCCCAGAGACCCATACAGCTGTCAGCCTTTCGAGTTGAGGCGCCGTTCGGTCGCCTGATTGGCAGGTTTCGGCACAAGTGCATCCTGCGTGATCATGATATCATAGGAGAGGCCATCAGCCATCGGTACATAGAAGGCAGAGCCGAACTGTGTGCCCTTCATGCCGAAACGCGTCCCCTGTTCCTTGGCCAGGGCATAGACATCGAGGCCGGGGTTTTCGGAAAGCGCAACGCCATTGCTCGTCGCCTCGCTGACAGCGCCAGTGCCGTAACGCCGGTTCACACGGCCTTCGAGATATTCCAGGCGGTAGACACTGTCATAGCCGAGCATGTTGGCCATGGGTTTGAACGTGATGACACGCGCGCCCATGGAAAACTCATCTCCGCTCACAATGCAGTCGGCCTTGCCGCCCACACCATCATCACACCGGAAATTGCCGCCTTCCGCCAGCTTCACCTCGACACTGTAAGCATTTTCCTCGCCGGACACCGCATTGAAGCTGACCTGCGCGACCGGGCGCTCATGGGTGAGGCGCATATAGGTCTGGAGGTTGAGCCCTGCGAAGGTGCCAACACCCGCTGCGCCGAGGAAGCCGACACCGAACAGGAAGCGCGCGCCGCCTGCAGCAAGGCGAAGCTTCATCAAACGGCCCAGCCCGGCAAAGGTCAGCATCAGGCCGATTACGCCTGCAAGCGCCGGTAAAATCCACCAGATCAGTCCCATGTCTCTCCCGAAATCTCGTCGCCTCACCTGCCCAGCTTACAGGTGTACCCTACTAGCGCGTTTTACCAAAAGCCTGAGTGCAAGACAGGCCGGAAACGTACTGGTTGCAGGTGATGCATCGCTCAACCCGCTCCGCGCCAACACGGTTTCATGTAAGGTCTGAACAAAAAAAATAGCGGGGCCAGATGCCCCGCCAGAAGTTGCTACGCTTCCGGACACGATGTGGAAGCGTCAGACTGGCTTTGGTCTGGGAGGACGCTGAAAAAGCCAGTGAGGCGCATATCTTACGATAGCCCACTATCGTCAACCTTCAGTGAGCCCTGTGCGACAATTCACGCCATATCCAGCCCACCTGCCGTCAGGATCGGCCAGAGCGACCCGAGCAGCAGAAGCGCCGCGATTATATTGAATGTCCTCAGCCGGGCCGGATGCTCCAGCGCACGGCGCAGCTGACGGCCCATCACCGCCCAGCTCGACACGGACGGGAAGTTTATCAGCCCGAACAGGAGCGCAATAATCAGCAGGCTGTAGATCGGTGCGCCCGGCAGGGTGTAGGCCGTGACCGCCGTCAGCGCCATTGTCCAGCCCTTCGGGTTGACCCACTGGAACAGGGCCGCCTGAAGAAAAGTCAGCGGCCGCCCACCTGAGGCCTCGCCTTCTTTCGCGTCGCCGGCTGGCGGAGGCGCACTGGCAATCTTCCAGGCGAGATAGACAAGATAGAGCACGCTCACCGTCTTCAGCACGTCATAGCTGGCCGGGAACATCTCGAAGACCCGTACGAGTCCGAGGCCCACCAGCACCACCATGATCACGAAGCCGATGCTCACGCCGAGCGCATGCGGGACAGTGCGCGAGACGCCGTAGTTGGTGCCTGAAGCCATCAGCATCAGGGTATTCGGTCCCGGCGTGACAGAAGACACGAAAGCGAAAGCCGCAAAGGCAAGGAGGTGCTCGATCGTCATGAACACAACAATAGTGTGACTGTGAATTAATTTCCTTGCGTTTTCACCCCCTTGCCCATTATTTCATCAACGAATGGCCAAGATAGACGACATCAACCGAAGAATATTGCAGGAACTGTCCGCCAACGGACGTTTGAGCAATGCCGAGCTGGCAGACCGGATCGGCCTCTCACCTTCAGCCTGCTTGCGCCGCGTGCAGGAGCTTGAGCGCGCCGGCGTCATCCTCGGCTATCGCGCACGGCTCAATCCGGCAGCCCTCGACAGTGGTTTCGTCGTATATGTCTGCGTTGGCCTGTCCAAGCATACAAAGGCGGAATCACGGGAGTTCGAGCGCGCCATGGCCCGCGCCTCACAGGTGAGTGAATGCCATAATGTGACCGGGTCGATCGAATACCTCCTGCGCATCGAGGTCGCCGATCTTGATGCCTACAAGCATTTCCACACCGACGTGCTCGGCACGCTGGAGCAGGTCCGCAGCATTACATCCTATATCGTCATGGATTCTCCCAAGGATGAACGCGCCTGAGCATTTTTGCCTCTCGTCGCAGGCGAGTCCGGTTGATCCCGGTCAGCCCCGTGATAGCTTCCCGGACATGACGAGACAGAAAGGCTCAGACCTCATGAGACATGCCCGCTTAATCGGCGCAGGTGCCGCTGCCCTGCTGGTCGCCATGCCAGCACTCGCCCAGGATGCAAGCGCGCAGGATGACAGCAAGCAGGACAGCAACCGCTTCACCGCCGAACGCGTCTTCGACCTTGAATACGCCACATCACCGCGTGTTTCGCCAGACGGTTCGAAAATCGTATATGTCCGCCACTCCATGGATATCCGCACAGACCAGGATCGTGGCGACCTCTGGATCATCGACGTCGAGAGCGGCGAGCAGCGCCCGCTTGTCGTTGGTGGCATGTCCGCCAGCAATCCGCGCTGGTCGCCTGATGGCGAAAAACTGATCTACTCGACCACGAAAGACGAAAAGCCTGAACTGCGCCTGCTCTATCTCGATAGCGGCGACAGCTTTTCACTTGCCCAGTTCGAGGAAGGCCCCTCCGGCGCGTCATGGTCGCCTGATGGCAGCATGATCGCCTTCTCAAAGTTCGTCCCCGGTGAAACGCCAAGCTTTGCCGAAGCACCAGAAAAGCCCGAAGGCGCAGAATGGAACGAGCCGGTCAAGGTCTTCGATGACCTGACCTTCCGGTTCGACGGACAGGGTTATCTCGAGGAAGGTGTCGAGCAGGTCTTCGTGCTCTCCACCGATGGCGGCTCTCCCCGCCAGTTGACCTCCGGCGAGGCAGACATGTCGAACCCGGTCTGGCTGGATGAGGACACACTTCTCGTCACCGGCAACAAGGCCGATGACCGCCACATCGACCGCATCGAGAGCGAGATCTACACGCTCGAGCTTTCCGACATGTCCATGAAGGCGCTGACCGACCGTGACGGACCGGACCACTCCCCCGTCGTCTCTCCGGATGGTCAGACCATCGCCTTTCGCGGCCATGACGACAATGTGCTCTCCTATGAGCAGTCCAATCTCTATCTCATGGATGCCGACGGCACGAATGTGCGCGAACTCGCCGCCAGCTTTGACCGCTCCATGGGCGAGACGATGTGGGCCCCCGATGGCGAGAGCGTTTATGTCCTGGCCGAGAACAAGGGCAATATGGACGTCTTCGAGGTGAGCCGCACAGGCGGGGTCTCCAAGGCGCTTTCCGGGCTGGGCGGCACCTCAATCGGGCGGCCCTATGCCGGTGCAGGGGTAAGCGTTTCGAAAACCGGGGAACCTGTCTTTGCCTACACGCAGGGCTCACCCAACAAGCCCGCGGACATCGCCGTTGCAGGCGAAACCGTCGATGCACGCGAACTCACTGCGCTGAATGACGACATCCTGCCTCACCTGGACATGGCAACCGTCGAGGAGATCAAGGTCACCTCAAGCCATGACGGACGCGAGATCGAGGCGTGGGTTGCCCTTCCACCCGGCTTTGAGGCGGATGGCAGCTATCCGATGATCCTGGAAATCCATGGCGGGCCGTTCTCCATGTACGGGCCTTTCTTCGCTGCGGAAATCCAGCGCTATGCCGCCGAAGGCTATGTCACCGTCTGGGCCAATCCGCGCGGCTCGACAGGCTATGGCGAGGAATTCGCCCAGCTGATCGACCAGGCCTATCCCGGCAATGACTATGACGACCTTATGAGCGTCGTCGACGCCATCGTCGAAAACAACTATGCCGATCCCGACCGCCTGTTCGTCACCGGCGGTTCCGGCGGCGGCGTCCTCACCGCATGGATTGTCGGCAAGACAGACCGCTTCGCGGCCGCCGCGACCATCAAGCCTGTCATCAACTGGTTCACCGAGGCGCTCGCTGGTGACATCGCGCCAACCGTCTGGCGCCACTGGATCCGTGAAGATCCGTGGGAAAACCCGCAAGCCTACTGGGAGCTTTCCCCGATCAGCCTGGTTGGCAACGTCGTCACCCCGACACTTGTCATGGTGGGCGAGGAAGACTGGCGTACCCCGACCTGGGAAGCCGAGCAGTTCTACACTGCTCTGAAACTGCGCGGGATCGACAGTGCGCTCATCCGCGTGCCGGAATCCCCGCACTATATTGCCGGACGCCCAAGCCGCCTGATTGCCAAGACCGACAACATCATGGGCTGGTTCGCGAAATACGATCCCGCCAAGCAGGATGAAGACTCCGGCGGCAAGGCAGACACGGCCCCGGAAAAGACCTCTTCAGAAGCGGCCAACTGGTTCAAGCGCGACCGGAAGGACGAGCGCAAGAAAACGTCTGAAGAGTCTGCTGCTGGCGACAGCCCGGCAGAAGACGCCGAGACGCCGGCTCAACAGTCAGGACAGGCGACAGGCGGTAACGCTGCAACCGACGCAGACGAACCGTCCGGCGAGGAAGCTGACACGCCGGAAGCCGAAGACAATGATGAGGAAAAACCGGAAATCGAGTCTGAAGAGACCTGAGGACTGTTTACGGCCCGGACAGGCGCCGCTGGTTGCTGCGCATCGGATCCGGGCCGACCTTCTCGACCCAGCCCATCGCCTTGTAGGCTCTCATGGCAGGTTCGTTCTGCGCATCGACATCGAGCTGCAGGGGCGAACGCGCCATGTCCCGCGCGACACCCAGCAAGCCTGAACCAACGCCGCAGAAACGCCAGTCATCGTGCACGAAAAGGTGCGAGACATAGGCTTTTGGACGATCCAGGATCAGGAAACCGATCACTCCGGCATTCCCCTCATGGGCAATCAGGCAGTCGCCAACATTCAAGGCCTGGCGCAGGCGGACGATTTCGTCGGCAGTGGAGCTGCGCCACGGGAAGTGTGCCAGGCATGTCTCGAACAGCGCTTCCACGCCGGGATTGTCCGACGATAGACGCAAGCGGATCTTCCAGCCCGCCGCACGGTGAGACATCAGCTCCATGGACAAAACTGTAAACCGAACCATTGGATGCGTCGATATGTCCATTGCACGTACATGCTGCAATAAGGCGAAAGCTTTCTCGGGCGCGGGTATTGCCAGCAGTTTCATCCCGGCAGATACTTACTGACAGGAGGAAATCTTCCATGAAATCCCGCATATGCATGATGTTTCTTGCCGCCACGGCCGCACCAGCTGGCGCAGAGATCGTCGCGGCCAGCCCGGAACATTACGAACTGCACCACGAGGCAACTTCCAGCCTTACCCCTGAAGAGCTGTGGGAGCGGCTCATCCATCCTGAGGACTGGTGGGCCCCGGCGCACACCTATTCAGGTGATGCCGCCAATCTCTCCCTCGACCTGCAGGCGGGTGGCCTGTGGCGGGAAGACTGGGACGGCGGCTCGGTCAGCCACGGGAGCGTCCTCATGGTGCGCGAAGGCGAACAGCTTCGCCTCGACGCGCCTTTCGGGCCCCTGCAGGGGATGGCGGTAAAGGTCAGCTGGACAATCACCATTGAACCTGACGGCGAGGGGGCCCGCGCCACTTTCAAGGAAGTTGCCAACGGCTCGGTCTCAAGCGCGCTCGGCCAGATCGCCCCGGCTGTCGATAGCGTGAAATCCGAAGCCATGCAGCGACTTACAGCCAGGCAGGTCACGCCTGACGCCCCGTCCGACTAGGCGTTCGCCGCCTTCGCTGCGCGCTTGCGCTCATGCGGATCGAGATGGATCTTGCGCAGGCGGATTGATTTCGGCGTCACCTCGACCAGCTCATCATCGGCAATATAGGCCAGCGAGCGCTCCAGCGTCATCTGGAGCGGGGGCGTCAGGCGCACCGCTTCGTCGGTGCCGGAAGCGCGCACGTTGGTCAGCTTCTTGCCCTTCATGACATTGACCTCAAGGTCATTGTCGCGCGTGTGCTCGCCGATGATCATGCCCTGATAGACCCTGTCGCCGGGATGGATCATCATCGGCCCGCGATCCTCCAGGTTGAACAGCGCGAAGGCGACAGCTTCGCCCTGATCCATGGAGACCAGCACGCCGGTATGGCGGCCCTTGATAGCGCCTTTATAGGGCGCGTATTCGAGGAAGACGCGGTTCATGATGGCGGTGCCGCGCGTATCGGACAGCAGTTCGCCCTGATAGCCGATCAGCCCGCGTGTCGGGGCATGGAAGACAAGCCGCGTGCGCCCGGCGCCTGACGGCTTCATCTCCATCAGGTCGGCCTTGCGCTCCTGCAGCTTCTGCACGATCACGCCGGAATGCTCGTCATCGACATCAATGACGACCTCTTCCACCGGCTCCAGTTTCTCGCCCGTTGCCTCGTCTTCCTTCATCACGACCTTGGGCCGCATCACGCCAAGCTCGAAGCCTTCCCGGCGCATCGTCTCGATCAGCACGGCCAGCTGAAGCTCGCCCCGGCCAGAGACGGTGAATGCCTCGGCTTCGGTCGAGCGCTCGACCTTCAGCGCGACATTGCCTTCAGCCTCTTTGACCAGCCGGTCCCAGATCAGGCGTGAAGTGACCTTCTCACCTTCGGTGCCGGCCAGAGGAGAGTCGTTGACGCGGAAGGTCATGGACAGGGTTGGCGGGTCGATGGGCTGGGCCTCGATCGGCTCGCTGACAGATGGGTCCACAAAAGTATCGGCAACGTTCGCCTTGGCGAGCCCGGCCAGCGAGACGATGTCGCCAGCATGGCCTTCCTCGATCGGTTCGCGCCCGAGCCCGCGGAATGCCAGCACCTTGGACACCCGCCCCTGCTCGATCAGTTCGCCCTCGCGTGAGAGCACTTTTACCGTCTGGTTCGGCTTCACCGTGCCGGACGTGATCCGGCCGGTCAGGATGCGGCCAAGGAAATTGTCCGCCGAGATTGTCGTCGCCAGCATCCGGAACGCCCCGTCCTCGGTCTTCGGCTCAGGGACATGCTCGGTCACAAGATCGAACAGCGAGGACATGTCCTGCGTCGGCTTCTCATGATCGTCCGACATCCAGCCATTCTTGGCCGAGCCATAAAGGATCGGGAAATCGAGCTGGTCGTCATCGGCCCCGAGGTCGGCGAAGAGGTCGAACACCTCGTTGATGACATAGTCAGGCCGCGAATCCGGCTTGTCGATCTTGTTGACCGCCACGATGGGGCGCAGGCCAACCTTCAGCGCCTTGCCGACCACGAACTTGGTCTGCGGCATCGGACCTTCTGCGGCATCGACCAGCACGATCGCGCCATCGACCATGTGCAGGATACGCTCCACCTCGCCGCCAAAGTCGGCATGACCGGGCGTGTCGACAATGTTGATACGCGTATCGCCCCAGACGACCGATGTGGTCTTGGCGAGGATGGTGATGCCCCGCTCACGCTCCAGGTCGTTGGAATCCATCATCCGGTCGCTGGTCTGCTCATGCTCCTGGAAGGTACCGGATTGCTTGAGAAGGCAGTCCACCAACGTGGTCTTGCCATGGTCAACGTGGGCGATGATCGCAATGTTGCGAAGCGCTGTAGGCTCGGTCATGGGAGGGAATGCTTTCGGCAAAGTCTTGTCTGGCGCGCGTTTACACCGGACCGGCCCCAAAAGCGAGGGCTTGTGCGCATGGGCAGGGAACGCCTTGCACGGCTGAGGTGTTTCTCGTGTGCATGCAATGATGTCTGCCAGCCGGAAAACGAGAAGCCAGATGCCCACCCCACGTGAGCCCCTTATTAAAAGCCCGTCACGCGGGAACGCGCGGCGACAGGCGCCGTTGAGTCGGCAAATGGCACGAAAGCTCGTGACCAGAATAATTTTCAGAAAGCTCAGAAGGAGATTTCGATGACTAAGAGAGCAGAAGGTAAGACACTCGCAATTCTCGCAACCGACGGGTTTGAGGAGTCAGAACTGACCTCCCCGAAAGAAGCGATCGAAAATGCTGGCGGCAAGACGGTGATCGTCTCGCTGAAGCCAGGCGAAATCCAGGCTAACCAGCACCGTGAACATGGCATCAAGATCAAGGTCGACAAGACGCTTGGCGATGTGAAGGCAGACGATTTCGATGCCGTTCTCATTCCGGGCGGCCTGTTCAATCCTGATGCGCTTCGCGTTGAAGACAAGGCACTCGATTTTGTCTCCGCCTTCTTCGAGCAGAAGAAGCCTGTCTTCTCCATCTGTCACGGGCCGCAGGTCCTTATTTCAGCAGGGCTGGTAAGCGGTCGCAAGATGACAGGCTTCAAGGCGATCCAGCAGGATCTAAAGAATGCAGGCGCCGTTGTCTCGGACGAGGAAGTTGTCGTGGACAAGGGCCTCGTCACATCCCGTCACCCGGGTGACCTCGATGCCTTCAACAAGAAGATCGCCGAAGAAATCTGCGAAGGCAAACACGACGGTCAAAGGGACTCGGTCGCCGCGTAACCTCATCCCCTCGCACCAGCGGCCGATGAAGCGCCTCCCAGAATGGGGGGCGCTTCTTTTTTGTGACCTGCAAACTAATTAGCTTGACCGCTAATTTTGAATCGTGCTAATTAGCAAATATGACAAGTAGTGTTTTCACCGCCCTTGGCCATCCGCTGCGCCGTCAGGTCATGACGCACCTGCGCAAAGGCCCACTGACATCCGGCGAGCTGGCAGAAGCATTTGACGCCAGCTGGCCCACTGTCAGCCGGCATCTCGGCGTCCTGAAAGACGCCGGGCTGATTACGGCTGAACGCAAGGGCACGAGCATACTCTACCGCGCCAATACGAGCGTACTGGAAGACGCCGCAGCCGCGCTTCTTGCCCTCACCGGCAAGGATACAGGCGACGATGACATCAAGGAGGCAGCAGAATGATAAGAACAGGACTCATCTGGTCAGCCGGCGCCATCGCCGTAATGCTGGGCACACTCTACTGGGCCTGGAGCGCCCTCCCGACCGGGGATATTCCGGTTCACTGGAACGCTGAAGGCGTCGCTGATGCCTTTGCCCCACGCGGGGAAGCCCTGCTCTACCTGCTTATTCTTCCGGCTTTGGCAGTCTTTGTTTCCCTGCTGCTCGCCATCGCGCCGGCCATCGACCCCTTCAGGGAAAATCTGCGCAGGAGCCACAAGGCCTATGTCGCGATCTGGGCGGCCACAATGGTGCTGCTCGCTGCGCTCAATGGCGGGATCGCCCTGATGATGGCACGCGGGGCGGCAGGGGCAGAATCCAATGAATTCGTCCGCTTCGTCATGGCCGGATGCGGCCTGCTGTTCATCATCATCGGCAACTATCTGCCGAAAACGCGAAAGACCTTCTTCCTCGGCATCCGTACACCGTGGACGCTGACCAGCGATTACGCCTGGGAGAAGACCCACCGCCTCGTCGGCCCGCTCTACATGCTTGCAGGTGCGGTGGGCATCGTCATCGCCTTCACGCTGCCTGGCATCTGGATGGTCTTCAGCTTCGTCGGCACCGTGATGAGCGTCACCCTGTTCGGCGTCGCCTATTCCTGGTGGGTCTGGCGCCGCGCCTCGGACCGCACCGAAAGCGCCGATTACGTGGTGTGAAGCTGCGCCAGCAGGTCGGGCAGGCCATCCAGCGTCTCGATCTGGTGGAACCTGTCTGACCCGACCGGCGCCTCGGCATGCTCCAGTGCCCAGCTCAGTTCATGCGGCACATGCACGCCGGTACTGCCCGCCTCGATGGCCGGGAGCACATCCGACTTCATGGAATTGCCAACCATCATCGCGGCGTCCGGCCCGCCATCGGTTCGCCCGAAGATGCGGGAATAGACCTCCGGCGTCTTGTCGCTGACAATCTCTACCCCGTCGAAATAGTCGCCAAGCCCGGATTGGGCGAGCTTTCGCTCCTGGTCGAACAGGTCGCCCTTGGTAATCAGGATAAGGGAATAATCCGGCGCGAGTGTATCCAGTGTGTCATGTACACCGGGCAGCGTCTCGACCGGATGGGTCAGCATCGCACGGCCGGCTTCCATGATCTCCTTGATTGTCGCAGCAGGGACCTTGCCGCCCGTCACCTCGATCGCGGTCTCGATCATCGACAGGGTGAACCCCTTCACCCCGAACCCGTAATGACCGAGATTGCGCTTCTCCGCTGCCAGCAGCTTGTCGCCGACCGTTTCCGGGTCGGCATAGTCGCTCAGCATCCCGCGGAACTGTTCCTCGGTCAGCTTGAAGATGGACTCATTGTGCCAGAGCGTATCGTCGGCATCGAAGCCGATGGTGGTGATCGTGGACGACATGCGCCGCGTCCTAACTCCGCAACTTCTCCTGCGCAATAAAAACCCCCGCCTCTCGCAGAGGGACGGGGGTTCAGCGCATGAGAGCCTCTAACGGGGAGCCTGCCGTCAGTCGCCCTTGCGCCGTTTCACATCTTCTTCTTCCGCCACCGCGCGGTCCTCCGCATCGAAGGTGATCCCGGCTTCCGCATTGTAGCCATAGTCACGCGACTTCCGCGCCAGACGCGACATCGACTCCTGCATCGCGCCCTGCCCGATCGCCATTTGCTTGGCGGCATCCACGCCGACCGCATCGGCATCATCGAACTTCGCGAATTCCGCCCCCAGGAAGACAACTTCCCAGCCCTTCGCCTCGGCCCGGTCGAGCGCGGCCCGCGCGCCTTCCTGCGTGATCTCGCGAGATGAATTCTCCATCCCGTCGGTCATGATAACGAGAACGGCCTTGTCCGGATTGTCGGCTTCGGCTGTGGCAACGATCCGCCCGATCGCATCGAACAACGGGGTCATGCCGCGCGGGCTGACCTCGTCATCCGTCACCGCCGTCCAGCTTTCCGCTGCCACGCCCTTGCGCAGCACGTCGAACTGCAACCCCTCCTGCGCATCGAAGACGGCGAGTGTCACGGCTGTTTCCAGCGCTTCTGTCTCGCCCTCTCCGGCCCGGCCCACTTCTGCGGCATAGGCATTCACCGACGACAGCGCCTCAGACCAGATACCCGACATGGAGCCTGTCCGGTCGAGCAGGATGTAGGAATGCACGCCCTCCCCGCACGGCGTGCAGGCGGGTTTGTCTTCGCCCGGCACAGCCGGCGCGGCCGCGGCGCTGAAAGCGGCGGCTGCCGCTGCGATGGTAAATGTGATGGTCCGGAACATGATGATCTCCTCTTCTTCCTTGTTCTCCTCTGGAAGCCCCACCCTAGGAGCCTCGATGGAGACAAGGCTGCGCGTGAAATGCGGCCACGAGGCGGCAGCTTCCGGATAACAGGAAGGTCATCTTCGGGCAGACCTGCCCGATTAAATTGGCCGGGGCCGGAACTCCGTCACCCCGGACGCTGTTCTATCTGCAATAGACAGCACGGAAGGACTTTCATCATGGATCCAGTTGCAATTCTCATCTGGCTCGTCATCGGCGGTATCGCTGGCTGGCTCGCCGGACAGGTCATGCGCGGCGCAGGCTTCGGCCTCGTTGGCAACATCATTGTCGGTATTATCGGGGCCGTGCTCGGCGGGGCCATCTTCGGCGCGCTCGGCATCACCTTCGGCGGCATACTGGGCAGCCTGCTCGGCGCCTTCCTGGGTGCCTGCATCCTGCTCTTCCTGATCAGCCTCGTGAAACGCGCCTGAGGCCTGACAGCAGACCAGAACCCTGACGCCCCGGCCCTTCCGCCGGGGCGTTTGCACATCTGCCCGCGACATCGCAGCCTTCGCCGTGCCGGAAATCCCGCTTGCCCCGCCAGCGCTTCTGAATATGGTGCGCCGCGAAACCAGACCACCGCCAGCACGGAGCCCGGAAGCCATGGCCAGCCCTGAGACCCCGCCGAAGAAAGTCGTCCTCGCCTATTCCGGCGGCCTCGACACCTCCATCATCCTGAAATGGCTCGAGACAGAGTTCGGCTGCGAGGTTGTCACCTTCACCGCCGATCTCGGCCAGGGCGAGGAGCTCGGGCCCGCGCGCGACAAGGCGCTGAAGATGGGTATTCCGGAAAAGAACATCTTCATTGAGGACCTGCGCGAGGACTTCGTGCGCGATTATGTCTTCCCGATGTTCCGCGCCAATGCCGTCTATGAAGGCGTCTACCTGCTCGGCACCTCCATCGCGCGGCCGCTGATCGCCAAGCGCCAGATCGAGATTGCCGAACAGGTCGGCGCAGACGCGGTCTGTCATGGCGCGACCGGCAAGGGCAATGACCAGGTCCGCTTCGAGCTTGGCTATTATGCATTGAACCCGGACATCCGTGTCATCGCGCCGTGGCGCGACTGGGCTTTCAAGTCCCGCACAGACCTGCTCCAGTTCGCGGAGGACCAGGGCATCGAGATCACCAAGGACAAGCGCGGCGAAGCGCCCTTCTCGGTCGATGCGAACCTGCTCCACTCCTCCTCGGAGGGCAAGGTTCTGGAAGACCCGGCAGAACCCGCGCCGGAATTCGTCCATATGCGCACCATCCCGCCGGAAGACGCGCCCGATACGCCGGAAATCATCACCATCCAGTTCGAGAAAGGCGATCCCGTCGCCATCAACAATGAGGCGATGAGCCCGGCCACCCTGCTCACCGCGCTCAACGAATATGGCCGCAAGCACGGCATCGGCCGGCTGGACCTTCTGGAAAACCGCTTTGTCGGCATGAAGTCGCGCGGCATCTACGAGACGCCCGGCGGCACCATCCTGCTGACGGCGCATCGCGGCATCGAACAGTCCACGCTCGACCGGGGTGCAGCCCACCTCAAGGACGAGCTGATGCCGAAATATGCCGAGCTCATCTATAATGGCTTCTGGTGGAGCCCGGAGCGCGAAATGCTGCAGGCCGCCATCGACCATTCGCAGCGCTATGTCACCGGCGAAGTCACCCTGAAGCTCTACAAGGGCGCCACCCACCTCGTCGGCCGCTCATCGCCCTACTCGCTCTACAGCGAAAAGATCGTCACCTTCGAGGACGACCGCGGCGCCTACGACCAGAAAGACGCCGAAGGCTTCATCAAACTGAATGCGCTGAGGCTGAGGCTGCTGGCCGGGCGAGATAAAGAGGCGGGGCGGAATTAGGGGACCCTTTAAGACATATTAGTTCACGCCCCTAAAGTTCTTAAGAACTTCGTACTCGATTTGATTGTTATTGGCATTAAATACTTTTATCTTTGCGCCGCGATAGGAAAACTCATCTGATACCGAAAGGTCATATTCGACCTCATTACTAAACGCAGGGCGGGCCATCGACCCGGAATACTCGCGATAACCTATGTTAATCTTATTAGCTACACGGCCATTGTAATATAAAGTCTGCTGAAAAGAAGAGTCCCCAGCCTGCACAAACTTTGTAATCTCGAAGCGCTCGGACCGGTCCCGACAAGTGTGCAGATTGAAAACAGTTACTACACAAATCTTTCCTGTTTCCTTTTCGAACTCAAGACTCGCGGCGGGATCCATTAGCACCCCTTTTTGTAATCCGCCTAGCGTATTCCCATCTCCGGTATTCATTGGCGATGGAAGGAAAGAAAAGAACACCGAATTCTCGTCTTCGCCAGTTTTTGGAAAAAAACCAGGAGTTAGAGAATACCCTGATATCTTGAAAGATTCGCTCACTTTAAGCGCATCGCGTTCCGTAACTTGTCCTTGCGCCAACATACGGTCCCCAACTGTGGCAACAGTTCTGTCACCAATCGGAGGCCTACTAAATGACTCGGTCGTAGGAACATAGTTGTAACTCGGCGTAGCACATCCAATCACGAACATGCTCGTTGCTGTAATAGCCAATCCTCTCAAATCACCCTCCAGTATATTTTTCGCCTCAAAAAGAACTTAAAGGAGGCGTGCGCACAATAGTGAAATTGGTTTCTCCACGACCTTTTGAATATGCCGAGCGCCATACTCGGCGGTTTTCATCCTTGATCATGTCGAGCAGATCGGACACCGCGCACTTCTTACCGGCCGCGATATCGCACTTTGACATCCGCAGTTGCGCCAGTCCGGCGATCGCCTAAAGTTCCCGCAGACCAAGCTCCGAGGGGACACTATGCTTCATACGTCGCGCGGCCTGCTGGCTGTCATGCTTGCCGCCATCCTGTTCGCCTCCAGCCCGGCCAGCGGCCAGGCTGGAGACGCCGCCACGACAAGCGATTTCACCTTCGAGAGCGGCGGCAAGACGCTGTCCGGCGTCATGGATGTGCCCGCAAGCGGCGAGGCCAAGGCGCTCGTCATCTTTATCCACGGCTATGGCGGCACCGATATTCGCGGCCAGAACAAGTATGCCGGCCTGCGCGAGCGGTTTACCGGGCTCGGCATCACCACGGTGACATGGGACAAGCCGGGCCAGGGCGAGAGCGAGGGGACGTTCGACATCAACCAGCCGGTCCATGACAGCGCGCAGGAAGTCCTCGATGCGGCAGCCTGGCTACGCGAGCAGGCGGTACCCGGCGCAGGGCGGATCGGCCTCTGGGGCTTGAGCCGTGGCGGCTGGATCGCGCCTATTGCGCTGTCGCAGGACCCGGAAATGGATTTCTGGATTTCGGTTGGCGGTGTCACGGCAGAGGATAACTACCAGTATCTCATCATCTCCAACCTGCCGCATGAAGGCTATAGCGAAGACGAGGCGCGCACCATCGACGCCGAATGGCGGGCCGGCTTCGAGGTGTTCAGCAGCGGCGGCTCTTTCGAGGCCTATGAGGCTGCCACGCCGGCATTGCGGGCCAATGAGTATGTCACCCGCATGATGGGGCCGAACTATACACGCGAAGCTTACGAGATGGAGCAGCAGGGCTTTCTCTCCATGCCGCCCGAAATGCGCCGGCAGAATTTCGATCCCGAGACCGGCATGTCGGTCAATATCCAGGACTTCGGCAAGATGCTCTCCGGGCTCGATATCGATGTGCTGGCCGTGTTTGGCGAGAAGGACCTCAATGTCGACTGGCGCAAGACGCGCGCGCTCTATGAAGAGACCATCGGCCAGAACCCCGAGGCGAGCCTTCGCGTCGAGACCTTTCCGGACGCCAACCACAATCTCGATACTGCCGAGACCGGCAGCATAAGAGAGATGCAGGCCATGGAGAGCCGCTCAAAGGTAGACGGCTATTACGACGTACAAGCAGAATGGCTGAAAGAGGTCGTGCTGGAATAGCCGTGTGCATCGGTCACGCCCGAGACTAGGCAGCACCTCCCGGCCCGGCTAAACCCGGCCTATGCCCATACGCGACTACACCCCTGCCGACTTGCCCGCCCTCTCTGCGATCAATGCTCAGTCCACACCCGGCGTCTCCGACGAGACAGAGGCAAGCCTCGGCAAGCTCATCGGGCTCGGCACCTGCCTTGTCGCGGCAGATGAAGACGACAGCCCGCTCGGCTTCATCAATCTCGTCGCACCGGGCACTGAGGCCTATCCGAGCGATAATCTGCGCTGGTTCGAGCGCTGGCAGGCCGAAAAGGGGGCGAGCCTTCACTATGTCGACCGGATCGCGATTGCCGCGCGCGGGCGTGGGCAGCGGCTTGGCCAGCAGCTCTATGAAGCTGCCTTCAGGCAGGCCGCAGACCACGACTATCTCGGCTGCGAGATCAACACCGATCCGGACAATCCGGGCTCACACCGCTTCCATCGCCGCCTCGGTTTCGAACTTGCCGGCGAGGCGCGCTACGCTACCGACTATGCCGTCGCCTATTATGTCCGGCGGGTGTGAGACAGTCTCTGTAGACAGCTGATTTCCGGACCGCTCCCACACCGCCACCAGACCCCTGTCACACCATGAAATCCGACAGAATCTGCTCTATGGACCGTGGACGCTTGCGGGACGTTTCGCCCCGCTCTCAGGCTTCAGCCGGGTTGGCAATCTTCGCCTTGGCCGGGCTCTCCTTGCGCAGGCGGAACATGGCCGGACGCTCATAGATCGCGATCAGCGGCGTGCCCTTGATCAGGCGGTGCAGGATCAGCGGCGAGACGACCGCCACAGTCAGCACGACAAGGCTTGCTGTCCCGATATCCGGAATGAGCCCTGTCTGGGCGAGCCCTTTCTGCGCCACTTTCATTGGTATGAAGAAGGTCAGATAGATCACGATCGAGTGCTTGCCCGCATAGCGCAGGGCATTGCCAAGATTGAAATGCGAAAGAAGGGCGGCCGCTGTCACGATGGCAAAGGCCCCCGCAAACCCGAGCATCAGACTGACGCCGGGCAGCTCACCCCAGCCGAAGCTGACAATGGCATGGTTCCAGAGCGCCCAGGCGAGGAGCGCTGCCAACGCGATCTGCCAGCGCTCTGTTGCACGGCGCGCAAAGGCGAAGACAGCTGGGGCAAAGGCATACCCGGCGAAGAAGAAGACATACCAGTTGGCAAACCGGTCGGTGACCGACCAGCCGGTCTCGATTGCCCCGGCATAGAAAGCCACATGCAGCAGGCAGGCCCCCGCGAAGACACCGACAGCAGGAATGTTCCGCACCAGACGTGTCACCACGTAGAAAACGAGCAGCTGGTGAATGAACCACAGGCTCGAAGCTGGAAAAACGAGCTGTTTCAGGAAGATAATGACGACCGCAGCCGGATCTGTCAGGATCTGGTCTGCTTCGAAGGCCAGCGTCTGGAGCGCGAGCCAGAGAATGTAGAAATAGGCGAAATGAATGACCTTGCGGTCAATATAGTCTCGCAACGGCCCATGTATCGACCGGGAAAGAAAAAGGCCCGCGATCAGAAAAAAGTCCGGCATCCGGAAAGGTTTGGCGAAGGCGACCACATCATGCATCCAGCCAGTGCCACCGACCATATCGCCATAATTCAAAGTGGAATGCATCATTACCACCAGGATGATGCAAATACCCTTGCCGTAATCGACCCAGTTGACCCGTTCTGCACCCATTTTCCGATCCTCCGGAACTAGCCTGAGAGGCGAGAAGCAAGAATCATGCTCAATTCCCCGGTGCAGAGTGTGCACGATTGTGACACATCAGAACAGACAGGCCCTCAAATTGTCTTGGTTCGAGCCAAGGGCTGCCACATCATGACGGTTCAGTAATCGCGGGCCGAGGGCTTCCGGTGTGAGGCAAACCGTGTTTGAACGCTGCGCACCGGGCCGGCCCCGCTGGCACTAGGGTTTGAAGGAGGCACCATGGCGACGCTTGCACTTGTTGATGACGATGAAAATATCGTCGCATCGCTGAAAATGTTCTTCGAGGCGGAGGGCTATACCGTAAAGACCTATTATGACGGTCTTGCCGCCCTTTCGGGGCTGACGGAAACGCCGCCCGATCTTGCCATACTTGACGTCAAGATGCCCAAGATGGACGGCATGGAACTCCTGCGCCGCCTTCGCCAGACCTCAGAAATGCCGGTCATCTTCCTGACGTCCAAGGATGAAGAGATCGACGAGGTCATCGGCTTCAATATCGGCGCGGACGATTTTGTCCGCAAGCCCTGCTCCAACCGGCTTCTGTCAGAACGCGTGAAAGCTGTTCTGCGCCGTGCACGCGCTGGAGAGCCCGGCGAAGAAGAAGGCGACCAGAAGCCGATCGTGCGCGGACGCCTGACGCTGGACCCGAACCGCCACGCCTGCTCCTGGGATGGCGAGCCGGTGCGCCTGACGGTGACTGAATTCCTGATCTTGCAATCGCTGGCCCAGCGGCCGGGTTATGTGAAATCCCGCGACCAGCTGATGGATGCCGCCTATGACGACCAGATCTATGTCGACGACCGCACCATCGACAGCCACATCAAACGCCTGCGCAAGAAATTCCGCGAAACCGACAAGGAATTCGACGCGATCGAGACACTTTACGGGGTCGGCTACCGCTACAATGAGAGCTGAGCCAGCCGCCTCCTTCAGGTCTTGAGCTGAAGCTGCCCCAGGAAATCCTGCTTGCCGAGCGGCACACCTTTCATGCGAAGGATGTCATAAGCCGTGGTCGCGTGAAAATAGAGGTTGGGTTTCGAGAATGAGAGCAGGAACCCTTCTGCCTTGAACGGCATTTCCAGGTCCTTGAACTTGAAGACCACATCCTTGCCAGCGAGCGCATCGACTTCGTCACGGCTCAGTGCGTCCAACTTCTGCCTGGCCTCGGCCACCATCGCCTGAAAACCGGCATAGTCTTTTTCTGGAATGCTGGACCTGGCATGGGAGACACCGGCCTTCACTTCTTCTATCGCCTCGATCGAATGGTGCACGACTGAATCGATCTGGAAGGTAAGCGGCAGCATGTCATCAAAGATCCGCTCGCGCAGGAGGTCGTCCGGGCTGCGGCCTTTCGCTTCATAGTGCTGGGCGCCTTTCTCGAGGACGCCTTGCATACTGCCCACCAATTGCTTGAATGGCGGGATGACCGTGTCGTAAAGCGAAAGCGTCATGGCGTGTTTCCTACTCGTTCGTGTTGTATGAAAAGCGCTAACGTCTGTCGCGACGCCGGGCAATAGGGTGCGTTGGGGGCTTTGCTCGTGCGCCTGCCCGGCTTATGCCGGGAGGTGAAATCATTCATGGAGACAAGACATGGCAGACGCT
This sequence comes from Henriciella sp., assembly GCF_029936995.1. Lineage (GTDB taxonomy): Bacteria > Pseudomonadota > Alphaproteobacteria > Caulobacterales > Hyphomonadaceae > Henriciella. Next base: position 25,200 of record NZ_JAPYRE010000005.1, on the reverse strand, counting down.
GAAAACACGATCCTTCTCGAAACCACCAAAGGCGAAGTAAAAATCGAACTTCGCCCGGATCTTGCCCCCAATCACGTGGCCCGCATCAAGGAGCTGGCGCGCGAGGGCTTTTATGACGGTATCGTCTTTCATCGCGTGATCGACGGCTTCATGGCCCAGGCCGGCTGCCCGAACGGGACAGGCACGGGCGGCTCGGACAAGCCCGACCTCAAGGCCGAATTCAACGCGGAGCCGCATACGCGCGGCACATGCTCCATGGCCCGGACCAACAATCCCGACTCGGCCAATTCGCAGTTTTTCATCGTGTTCGATGATGCCCGTTTCCTCGACAACCAGTACACGGTCTGGGGCAAGGTGACGGAAGGTATGGAAAACATCGACCAGCTCAAGCGGGGCGAACCGGTGCGCAATCCCGATTCCATCGTTTCCATGAAAGTCGCCGCTGACGCCTGATCTGGCTGAGGCCTGCATGTAATACAGGATGGCCATGACGCGGCAGGACAGCGAACGCAGAAAGGCGGAAGGACCGCGCGGCCGGCACCTTTTCGGCTCGCGTATCGCCCGGCTGATCTTCGCTTCCAACCTGGCCGGGCTGGCCATCCTGATTATCGGCGCAATGGTGCTCAACGAGATGCGGGCGAGCTTTGTGGTCGCCAAGAAACAGGATCTCGTTGCCCAGGCGCAGGTGTTTTCCAACCTTCTGGCCGAGGGGGCGACGTTCGGCCAGCCGTCGCCCGTCATGGACGAGAACCTGGCCCGCGCCACGCTGGCAGACCTTTCGCTTCCTGTTTCCGTGCGCGGCAAGGTCTATACCGATGGCGGCGAACTTGTCGGTGACAGCTACTTCCTATCCGACCGCGTCATCGTATCCTCACTTCCGCCAATCCAGGAACCAAGCCAGCTTTCACGCTGGAGCCGGTCTCTCTCGGAATGGGCGGTTTCGACCTTTGGTGCGCTCGTGCCCAATCGCGGCGGCGATGCGGTGCGCACACAGACTTTCGAGCAGGAGTTCAACGTGGCCATCGGCGGAGGGGAAGCTGCCAGCCAGCGTTTCAATGACCGCGGCCAGCGGATTATCTCTGTTTCCGTCCCCGTCCAGCACGTCTCTGCCGTCGTGGGCGTCCTGACGCTCGAATCCAATGACATTGACGAGATCATCCGGGCAGAGCGCGCGGCCCTGATCCCGTTCATCGGTGTGGCGGTCCTGGTCGCCATGATAACCTCCGGCCTGCTCACAATCGGCATCGCCAGGCCGCTCCGGCGCCTCTCACGGGCCGCCGACGAGGTACGAACCGGGTCAACCCAGCAACTCGACCTGCCCAATATCACCCGGCGGCGGGACGAGATCGGCGCGCTGGCAAATTCCATGCAGTCGATGACTGAAGCGCTGTTTGAGCGGATTACATCGAACGAGCGCTTTGCCGCCGACGTCGCACATGAGCTCAAGAACCCGCTGACCTCCATCCGCTCGGCGGTCGAGACGGCAGAACGTGTGCAGGACAATCCCGAAGCGATGCAGAAGCTGCACAAGGTGATTGCGCAGGATGTCGGCCGTCTGGACCGGCTGATAACCGACATCTCCAACGCTTCGCGCCTTGAAGCCGAAATTACGCGTGTGCCGACCGAGACGCTCAATATCGCACGCTTTGTGGAGGATATCGTCTCGACTTACGAGCATCTGGCAGTCCGCGACGACAGGGCGAAAGTCGTCTATGACGATGCAACCATGGGGGCGGGCCTGCGTGTGCGCGGGCGCGAAGGCCCGCTTGGCCAGGTGATCCGCAACCTTATCGACAATGCACTGTCCTTTTCACCCGAAGCCGGCACGGTCCGCGTGCGCATCGAGCAGGGCCGCATAGGGCCTCAGACCACTGCCCGCATCATGATCGAGGACGAAGGGCCAGGCCTTCCCGAAGACAAGCTCGAGAAAATCTTCGACCGCTTTTATACAGACCGGCCCAAAGGTTCTGCCTTCGGCAAGAATTCAGGTCTTGGCCTGTCGATCGTCCGGCAGATCGCGACAACCCATATGGGCCGGGTATGGGCCGAGAACCGGGATGGCGGCGGGGCCTGCTTCATCGTTGAACTTCCAGCAAATTAACCGCCTGTGCGTGGAAACAACTTGACCTCCCTGCCCGGTCTGTCAGCATTTCAGTTCACGGAGCAGCGGTAGGACCGGAATGATCGGAATAGTTGTTGTCAGCCATGGTAAACTGGCTCGCGAACTTGTGCGTGCGACAGAGCATGTCGTCGGCGAGCAGGAATATTTCCGCTCCATCTCGATAGAAGCCGAAGATGACATCGACGCCCGGCGCGAGCAGATCCGCGAGACTGTTGCTGCGTGTAATACCGGCAAGGGCGTGATCATCGCGACCGACATGTTCGGAGGCACGCCGTCCAATCTGGCGATCTCTGTCATGCCGGATGCCCGGATCGACGTGATTGCCGGGGTGAACCTTCCCATGCTCATCAAGCTGATCGAGGTTCGCGAAGATGTGAAGTTCGATGAGGCGGTACGCGTTGGACGTGACGCTGGCCAGAAATATATCAGGGTGGCTTCAGAAGTCATGGACCGCACTGCGTGAGCGATACAGGAACATCCGTCGAGAAAGACGTCAGGATCGTCAACCGGAAGGGCCTACATGCACGCGCCTCGGCGAAGCTTGCCCGTTTGGCGGCCACACTGCCGGCGCAGGTTTTCCTGGTCCGCGATGATGACGTGGCCAATGCCCACTCCATCATGGACCTCTTGATGCTGGCCGCCCATCAGGGCAGCAACATCACCGTCAAGGCAACCGGGCCGGACGCTGAAAGCTCTGTCGAAGCTGTCGCCGAACTCATCGAGAACGGCTTTGGGGAAAACGACGAAGACGACTAGACCGCCTAGAGAACAAGCGGTGCGATCCAGTAGCCGATCGCAGATATGATCACGACCCCGATCAGGTTTACGCGCAGGCCGCGGCGCATCATCTGGCCGATGGTGACTTCGCCGCTGGCATAAATGATTGCGTTCGGTGCCGTCGCGACGGGCAGCATGAAAGCACAGGACGCCGCCACGGCAGCCGGTGCCAGCAGGCTTTCCGGCGCCGCGCCAATGCCAACTGACAGCGCCCCGAGAATCGGCGCAAGCGTCGTCATCGTCGCGACATTGGAGGTGAGCTCCGTTAGGAAGATGACGAGCAGGACGACCGCGCAGATAAAAAAGAGCGGCGGCAGGACCTGAAGCACGCTCAGCTGCTCGCCAATCCAGGCTGAAAGCCCGGTCCGCGAAACTGCATTCCCGAGCGCGATGCCGCCGCCAAAAAGGATCAGCACCCCCCAGGGCAGGCGTTCGGCTTCTTCCCAGTTGAGAAGCGCGCGGCGCTCTCCTGCGTCGGCCGGAACGATGAACATCAGCACCGCACCAAAAATCGCGATCATCATGTCGACCTGCGCGCCGCTATAGGTCGAGAGCAGGTCCCATCCGGCCGCATCCAGCGCATTCACGATGATGAGCCGCATCACCCAGAGAAACGCGATCAGCCCGAAAACACTTGCGCAACGCGCTTCCGGCGTCGTCACCCGGCCGAGGGCGCGAAGCTGCTGGCGGATATCTTCACGTATCGATGCGCCGCCTTCAACAGCCGGAAGGCCGCGCGTCACGCTCCACCATGCCACCGGCACAAGCAGCATCGCTGCAGGAATGCCAAACGCCATCCATTGCGGAAAGCCGATGGTCGCGCCAGCTTCAGCCTGAAGCCAGTTGATCGCGATGAGATTGGTCGGCGTCCCGATGGGCGTTCCGACCCCGCCAATCGACGCGGCATAGCAAACACCCAGCAGGAGGGCGGTCGTGAAGACACGCGAGTCGCCGCCTATCGCGCCGGCCGCTGACAAGGCAATTGGCACCATCATTAGGGTCGTCGCAGTATTCGAAATCCACATCGAGAGCAGCGCAGTGGCGACCATGAAGCCGAAGATCAGTACGCGCGGCGAGGTGCCCACCCGCGTGACAACATTCAATGCGATCCGCTTGTGCAGCCCCCACCGCTCGATTCCCATCGCGATGATGAACCCGCCCAGCAGCAGGACCACGATGTGATGCATATAATCGCCGCCAACTTCACGTGGACTACCCGCGTCGATCAGCGGAAGCACGACAAGCGGTAGCAGGGAGGTCGCTGGAATAGGTATGGCTTCAGTCGCCCACCAGACCGCCATCCAGGCCAGCAGGCACCCTGTCCCCCAGGCGGCGAAGCTCAGTCCCTCGGGCGTACCTGACAGCAACATGACAAGCGCCAGCGCCGGGCCGAGCACCAGTCCGATCATTCTCGATGAAATTGTTCTTCCTCCCATGGCGGCGCAATGGGCCAGCCGGGGGACTTAAGGTCAAGTTGTTTTCGGTGTAGCAAGCACGAGGAGGCTAGCGCTCGAGCACAAGATCATCACGGTGGATGACGGCCGGGCGTCCACGATAGCCAAGCCGGGCCTCGATATCATCGGTGTGCGCGCCCGCAATACGCTGCACATCGGCGGCATCATAAGCCGTAACCCCTTTTGCAACCGTTGCTCCATCCGGTCCCTTGATGGCGACAGCCGCGCCCTTCTCGAACCGGCCATCAACCCCTGTCACACCGACCGCGAGCAGGCTTGAGCCGTGTGCCAGGGCTTTCACTGCCCCGGAATCCACGATTACTGCGCCTTCCGGTGTGAGGTGCCCCTTCAGCCAGGTCTGGCGTGCTGTGGCGGGCGAAACAGGCGGTATGATCCATGTCGCGCGTCCCCCTGCCCTCACAACAGACAGCGGACGGTCATGCTCGCCCAGCGTTATGGCTGTCGCACAGCCCGCCCCATAAGCAATACGGGCGGCGGCAAGCTTGGTCGCCATCCCGCCAGAGCCGACGCCTTCAGCGGCGTTCGCAGCGCCTGCCATCGCTTCGTGTTCGGCTGTTAGCTCATAGAGCTCAGGGATATGGACAGCCGTTGCATCCTTGCGCGGGTCTGCGGTGTACAGCCCGTCGACATCAGATAACAGGACCAGCACGTCTGCACTCAGCATCTGGGCAACACGCGCGGCCAGCCGGTCATTGTCCCCGTAACGGATTTCCTCGGTCGCGACTGTGTCATTCTCATTGATGACAGGCACGGCACCGGCGGCCAGCAGGGTATCCAGCGTCGCGCGTGCATTGATCCAGCGGCGGCGGCGTTCAGTATCCTCCAGCGTCAGCAGGGCCTGGGCGGCCTTGATGCCGTGAGGCGCAAAAGCTTCGGCAATCGCTGACATCAGCAGTGGCTGGCCAAGCGCGGCGGCGGCCTGTTTCTCTTCCAGCTTGCGTGGCCTGGTCTTGCCCAGATGGTTGCGCCCAAGTGCGACGGCCCCGGAGGATACCCAGACGACTTCCCGGCCTTCGGCTTTCAGCGCCGCCATATCCGCAGCCAGGCCGGCCAGCCAGTCGCGCCGGGCCTCACCCTTCGCGGCGATCAGCGCAGAACCGGTCTTGATGACAATCCGGCGCGCGGAAGCCAGCGGGCTCGACATCAGGGCTGCCAGCCCTCTTCATCGGCGTCGGCTTCTTCCTCGATTGCCGCTTCGATGTGACCGAGTTCTCTAGCGATCAGCCCGAGCGCCTTGCGAACGCCGGTGCCAGCAACCGAAGAGATTCGCAGCGGCGTCTGCCCGCATGCGGCTTCCAGCTGGGCTGCCTGCTCATCGATGAGCTCTTCTGTCAGGGAATCCACCTTGGTCAGCGCAACAATCTCCGGCTTGGTTCCCATACCTGACTGATACTCTTCCAGTTCATTCCGGATCGTGCGCCAGGCCCCGGCAACATCGTCCTGTGTGCAATCTATGAGGTGGAGCAGAACCTTACAGCGCTCGACATGTCCGAGGAAACGATGGCCAAGACCGGCCCCTTCTGCTGCCCCTTCGATCAGGCCGGGAATATCTGCCAGCACGAAACGTGTGCCAGGGCCGAGATCGACCACACCGAGACCGGGGTGGAGGGTCGTGAACGGATAGTCGGCAACCTTGGGCTTGGCTGCCGTTGCTGCGCGGATGAAGGTCGATTTACCCGCATTCGGCAGGCCAAGAAGTCCGGCGTCGGCGATCAGCTTCAGGCGCAACCAGACCGTACGTTCTTCACCCTCTTCGCCCGGATTGGCACGGCGCGGCGCGCGGTTAGTCGACGTCTTGAAGTGGATATTGCCCCAGCCGCCATTACCGCCACGCGCCAGCATGACGCGCTGGCCGACTTCTGTGAGGTCCGCGATCAGGGTCTCGCGGTCTTCCTCGAAAATCTGCGTGCCGACCGGCAGCTTGACGATCTTGTCCTCGCCGGACCGGCCATAGCGCTGTTTGCCCATGCCATGCCCGCCACGCTCGGCCTTGTGATGCTGCTGGTAGCGGTAGTCGATCAGCGTGTTCAGCCCCTCGACGGCTTCGGCATAGACATGGCCGCCACGCCCGCCATCGCCGCCATCCGGGCCACCAAACTCGACATAGGCTTCCCGCCGGAACGAGGAACTGCCCCGTCCGCCATTACCGGCTTTCACGTAGATCTTGGTCTGATCAAGGAATTTCATGCCGCTGTCCTACTCTGTTCCGGCTTTCCGGACCATGAAGATGTGATCGACGTCACATCCCCGTCCGACGCAATAAACCGGGGCCTCATGCGTGACTATAAAACCAAGCTTCTCCAGGACACGGCCCGACGCCGGATTATCCTTGAAATGACCGGAGACAAGTTTTGCTGCCTGCCCGCGTGCCTCCAGCCAGGTGACGAGCGCACGAGCAGCTTCAGTGGCCACGCCACGCCCCCAGTGTGCGGGCGCCACCCAGTAGCCGATCTCAAAAGGTTCGCTCGTTGCCCGGCGGTGGGCCGCCGCTGTGGCGATAACCACCCCTTCTTCGACAACCAGAAAGACATGATCAGTGCCAAGCTGCGCCCCGCGCTCGGCATTGAGAATCCAGCGGCCTGTTTTCTCCATACCCTGAGATGGCTCTATCGAGGCGACGTTTTCATAGATGCGCCTGTCACTAATGATGTCGGCTATGGCTGCTGCATCGTCAATCACGGGCGGGCGCATGAGAAAACGCTCTGTTCTGATTTCTGTCATCTTGACGGTCCGGGCTTTGCGCCAGTCGGTGAGCGCGCAACGAAAAAGGGGAGACAGCCGGCTGTCTCCCCTTGAACGATAATCGGTTTGATCTTCCGGCGGTCGAGGCCGGAGGACCTCGCCTGTCTATTCTGCAGCGTCAGCCGCTGGCACGACAGAAACATACTGCCGGTTGCCGCGCGAGCGCTTGAAGTCCACACGGCCTTCTTCAAGTGCGTACAGCGTGTGGTCCTTGCCCATGCCGACGCCTTTGCCTGCATAGGTCTTCGTGCCGCGCTGGCGGATAATGATGTTGCCCGGGACAACATGCTGGCCGCCGAACTTCTTCACACCGAGATATTTCGGGTTTGAGTCGCGGCCGTTACGGGATGAACCGCCTGATTTCTTATGTGCCATCGTGGCGCTCCTTCAACTCGTCTTGAAGCCTTATAACAGACTTCAGGCGTCCTTTGCCAGTTGCTTGGCCTGCTTGACCCATTCGTCACGCTCAATGCGTCCGCCGAGACCGGCTTCATCATCGAGTTCGGTGATCTGGGCCTTCTTGAGGTCGGCGATCTGCCAGAAGTGGAAGACACCTGCCTCGTTGAGCTTTTTCTCCATGGCGGGGCCGACGCCGGTGATCTTCTTGAGATCATCCTTCTTGCCTTCGGCTTTCGCCAGGCGGCCGCGCTCATCCGTCTTCGGCTTTGCGTCTGCCTTTGCAGCCGCTTCCTTCTTGGGAGCAGCCTCTTTCTTGGCAGCCGGAGCTTCAGCTTTCGCCTCGGCCTTCTTCGGTGCGGCCTTGGCTTCTTTCTTGGGAGCCTCTTCCTTGGCCTTTGGCGCTTCGGCCTTTTTCGGCGCAGCAGCCTTCTTCGCAGGGGCCTTTTCACCGTCCTTGAGGATGGACGTGATCGTCACGACCGTCTCAAGCTGGCGATGGCCTTTCTTGCGGCGATAGGTATTGCGCTGGCGCTTCTTCATGATGGTGACCTTGTCACCCTTGCGCTGCGTGGCGACTTCACCAACAACGCTTGCGCCTTTGACCAGCGGCGTACCGGCCGTGACAGTCTTGCCGTCGCCAAGCATCATCACGTCAAACGTGACGTCAGCACCAGCGTCGGCTGCGAGTTTTTCGACGACAATCTCATCGCCTTCGGCGACTTTATACTGTTTGCCACCCGTCTTGATGACCGCGAACATGGCCTCGTCCTTCCGGCAGGGTAAAATTCATAAACTAGGTGTCCGCACGCGCCCAGCGCCGGACATGAAGGCGCGGATAAACACTATCAAAGCCTGCATGTCAAACCCTGTCCTGCATGAGATGAAGGGCTTGCGCATACAGCCCCCGCACGCTATGTCCGCGCCCCGTAGGAGAGGTGCCGGAGTGGTCGAACGGGGCGGTCTCGAAAACCGTTGAGCGCTTTTCGCGTTCCGAGGGTTCGAATCCCTCCCTCTCCGCCACCGAGACCCAATTTCAGAGCCCAGATCTGGGACTTCCGCAAATCGCCCGCCACTGGCGGGCTTTTTCTTGGGCTGCGGTCTCTCCCCGCACGATTTTCCCTGCTCTTCCCGCAAAATTCGTCAGTCGTCTCTAACGACTCCTTGGCGGGTAAGTTCACTCTCATCGCAGACGTATGAGCGTGAGAAATTCGCGCCGGAGCGAGGCGTTTTCCAGAAACTCGCCGCGCATGACGCTGTTGATCATCTGGGTGTCGTCATCCTTCACACCCCGCCAGTGCATGCAGAAATGATCTGCCTCCATGACAACGGCGATGCCGTCCGGCACGATCATCGTTTCCAGCATGTCGGCAAGCTGGACGATCGCTTCTTCCTGGATCTGCGGACGAGACATGATCCAGTTGGTCAGCCGCGAGTATTTCGACAGCCCGATGAGGTTCGATTTCGCATTCGGCAGGATGCCGAGCCAGACGCGGCCAATGATCGGACAAAGGTGATGGCTGCAGGCACTCCGCACGGTTACAGGGCCGACGATCATCAGTTCGTTCAGGGATTCCGCATTCGGGAATTCCGTCGTCTCTGGCGGGTTCACGTACCGTCCGGCGAAGACTTCCGTCAGGTACATTTTCGCGACCCGGGGTGCCGTGTCACGCGTATTGTGATCGTATGTGCGGTCAATCACCAGGGCATCCAGAAGATGTTCCACCGCTTTCTCTGCTTCTGCGTGCAGAGCTTCCAGCTCTCCCGGCTCAATAAAATCGGCGATATTATCGTTTGCGAAATAGCGCTTTCCTGACGCTTCAAGCCGCTGCCGGATCCGTTTCGAAACCGGATTTCCGGGATGCTCAGTGTGAGACATGCGATGAACCTCCGATGCCATCTTTCTTCCCTATGGCTGTAGCGTCAGCCTGATGATTACAACTTCGAATGGACATTGTGGGCCGTCAAAGTTCGTCAGACGCGAAGTTCAGAGCATCAAGCAGCGATAATCGTGCGTGCCTACATTCTGCCCAGAGATCAGGACTGCTGAGATCAGTGGGTGAAATGCGTTCTGGCCATTGCGTTTCGATTATATGAGCAAGCAGGTCGCACTTGCGTTCATCAATAAGGAAGCGAGAATCAATTGCGGCTATGGCAGCTTCGCTAGCGGCCACGCGCAGCCTGAGACAGGCAGGGCCGCCACCATTTCTCATGGATTCACGCACCTCTACGACTTCCACATCTGAGACCGGATGGTCGCCGCCTGTATTGTCGCAAAGCCACTGCCAGACCGAGGGGCTCTCACGACATTCGCCGGGCACGACCAGGATCATCGCTCCATCCGGTAGCGTTACTAGCTTCGAGTTGAAAAGATAGGACTTTATCGCCTCATCGAGGCTGACCGCTGTGGTGGGAACTTCGAGAATGATCGTATCTCGCGCGCACTCGCGGATTTCGGCATATACTTCGTTCTGCTTCTCGAAGGCTTGTTCGTGGGTAAAGAGCACATTTTCGTTTGCGACGGCGACGACATCGTTGTGGAAAGCGCCCGCCGCGATCGCCGCAGAGCTTTGCTGCACATGGAGCTGCCGGAGATCTGCGAGACCGTGCCTCCTGGCGATTGCACGGCCTGCGGCATCGCTCTGACGCGCCGGGAATGCGTTATCACCCTGCAAGCCATAGACGAAAATCTCCAATGATGCCGCTCCATGGGAAGGGCCAACACGCATGAAATTTGCGGCCCCTTCATCACCAATATGACCGGGTAGCGGACCATGTACCGCAAAGTGTGCACTTTCAGAAAAGGCCAGTAGCAACTGACGCTCCGTCTGCGCGGGTTCGTTGCTGCGATGAAGCATGGTTGAGAGGTTCGCGACGGACAGGTGACACCGCCCATCAGACGTATCAGGCGAAGGAGAGACCGTTGCCGCGTTCGCAGTCCACATCGGTGAAGCCGAGAATGCGTTTACGAACAGGTGCTTTTCTTCGCGCCAGGCTCTGGCAAGAACATCCTCATCGTTCCCGGAAAACCCAAGCTTGCGAAGCCAGGCGACGTTTGGGCGATCATGTGGAAGTAAAATACCCTGAAGAAGACCGAGCTCGATCATCCGACGCATCTTTGCAACGCCCTGCAACGCAGCCTTGCGTGGATGAGAGACGTCCCCGGCATTGCTGGATGAAGCGATGTTGCCAAGCGAAAGGCCTGCATAATTATGACTGGGCCCTATGAGGCCATCGAAATTGACCTCACGCATTGCCACGTGCCTCCGGGGGCGCAACCTCAGTATTCTTGTCCGCCTGCTTCAGTCGTTCAACGCTGAGTGCGCTTTCTGTAACGCCGAGCTGTTCCAGGTCATCCGGCCAGGGTGCTCCGGTAATCAACGCCTCGGTTATGGCGCTCATCGCCGGGGCGGTTTGCAATCCATAGCCGCCCTGCCCCGCGAGCCAGAAAAAGCCGGCCGCATCGGGCGCGAAACCTGCGACCGGCACACGGTCACGCGTAAAGGTGCGCAATCCGGCCCATTTATGAGCGATACGGCGGACGGGTATGCTCGTGTATTCTTCAACCTTTGCCGCCGCCAGCGCAATGTCATAATCTTCGGGCTGAGCGTCTGTTGGGTCGCTTGGAACTTCGTCGACCGGACAGGCGAGCAGTCTGCCGGATTCCGGCAGCATGTAGAAGTCGTCGACAACTGTCTTGGTGAAGGGCCAGGACCTGGCATCGTGCTCGGGCGGGGCGTCAATCGAGATTATCGTCCGGCGCAGGGACTTAAGCTCCAATGGTTCGACACCAGCCATGCCTGCGACGTGATCACACCAGGCCCCCGCTGCATTGACGAGTACGGGTGCTGCGTAGCATTCGTTCCTGGTTGTCGTTATCACCCAGCTTCCGTCCTTACGTTCAATGCTGGCAACGCGGGCATTGGTGACCGATTTTCCACCTTCCTGACTGAGCGCCGCTCGGTAATCCTGCAGAAGTGCATCACTGTCGAGACGCCGGGCAGAATGGTCCATGATGCCTGCCAGCAGGCCTTCGTCTCCGCTTTTGAGGACGGGCACAATTTTACGCAGAGCGACCTCATCAATATGCTCGAGACTATCTGTAAATCGTCCCATTTCTCGCCGCAGTGCATCCATTTCCGTGAGCATGTCCGAGGTCGCAACAAACAGGGCTGGTGACAGATGGGAACGGGCGACCCCCTTCAAGGTTTTGCTCTCGAAGTGCCGCCTGGAAAATGCCGTCAGTCCGCGCACGGTCGAATTGCCTATACCGAAGTGATAATAGGTCGCGCTTCGTCCACTCGAGTGGTAACCAAAGGCGTCTTCCGCCTCGAGCATGATTGTTCGCCCATGTGGAGCAAGCCCGGCTGCGGCAGATGATCCGGCGATGCCACCTCCCACGACTAAAAAATCGGCGGTTATCAAAACAGCCTCCCTGACAGTTATGTATCGATGTTCTTGAAAAGCGTTTCACAGGTGCGAGGCGTGCTCACGGCAATTGCCTCCACGGCCCCATCATGACGAATAATCCGTGCCAGCTTCCCAGCCGGAAACAAAGGCGGCCAGAAACGCACAAGATTTTCTGTCAGGGCTTCTGCATCGTAACGGCTAAGTCCGGCGCTTCCCTCAATCTCCACAACCAGCCGGCCTGCTTTCACCTTCAGCTCCAGTTGTGCGTCGGCAGCCACTGAATGAAACCGTCCAGGCGTGAGCGCGACAATCCGTTCAGGATCAGGCGTGGACGGTTCCAGTCTTTCAGTCTGGAGCCAGCTCCTGCCATCAAAGTAATCCAGAGCACCCGAAACATCGTTTTGTCGAAACCGGATTTGCGATGCGCCTGCATCGGCCCAGAATGGCAAGGCGTCGGGATCGCCATGCCAGCTCTCGAGTGGAAAGGCACTATCTCCAAAAAAGCTCAAACCGAGCTGGCCGCCCAGGTCGCACAACGCAAACATAAACCCGCTTTCGGGCGCCCAGTAAGTCCCCAGAAGGTCTTCAAAGTCCTCGGTCAGTGGGGTATCGGATGTAGCCTCCAGCCGGTCTCCCAGAATGATCTCAAGTACATCGAAAGCGTACGTCATTGCAGATGCCGGACGATTGAAAAGGATGGCGACGTCAATGCCTTCATCTGGAAGCATTGCAAGAATGCTGTTGGCTCCGGGCATCCCACCAGCATGATGTACGAGGCGCACGCCACGCCAATCCTGTTCAATCACACCATAACGATAGTCAGAGGGCCCCACTGCGCGAGAAACGTTTGGCGCTAGCAAATTATCCAGCTGCACCGGCCCTGAAGACGTTCGGAGGAAGCTGGCCCAGCGAAGCAAATCGTCGACACTCGAGATAAGACCGCCATCCCCAAAGGCTCTTTCTGTCAGCTTTGGAGCGGGGCGCCATATGCTGGCATCCTGATCGAAGAGGTAAGCAGACGCCGCGCCAGAGGTTATTTCGTTCCATGGCGCGATGCATGAGGCGTACATGCCGGCCGGTCCAAAAAGATTTTGGGCGACAAACGGATCGAAGGGGATGCCTCTGGCCCGTTCTATAATAGCTGTCAGCAGCAGGTATCCGCCATTGCTGTAAGCGCTCCGCGTGCCAGGCTTGAAATTCAGGCTCTGCTGACGGCTCTGGATCATCCAGGGCGTGTCTGCACTTAAAGTGCGGTAAGCATTGAACATCCAGTGATCGAGATAGCATCTGACCCCGCCCTGATGGCGCATCAGTTGCTCAATCGTAACCTCTTCATGTTCGGAAGATAACTCGGGAAGCCATTTTCCAAGAGTGTCGTCGAGCGCGAGGCGGCCTTGAGCCTCGAGCAGCAGGACGGCCGCGGACGTGAACTGCTTGGCGATTGACCCGACCGGCATGGGCGTTGAAACTTGGTTCGCAACGCCCTGCTTCAGGTCAGCCATGCCAAAAGCCTGCCTATATACCGGTTGTCCATCAACACTGACAGCGACAGCGCATCCCGGCTCATCAGCGCAGTTAAACGCATCAAACAGCGCGTCGATTTTCCTGATCTTCTGTGTGTCCATCCTGAACCTCGAATTGGGCTACCTGTGTAGCCGCGGTCGCAAACGTCTTGGATAGCAAGGTTATGACATGGTGCGCGCGTCCCCTTTCCTTAGGGTATAGGCAGACCATCGAAGTGTGAGGCAAATTCTCTTGGTGACGATACCACAGCGACCAGAAACAAGGCAGGCAGAGGCCCTCGATCACCTGTTTTCGGGGTTCAATGACAGCAATGCGCCAGGAATGATCGTGGCTGTGAGATCGGGTCCGGAATTCATCTACCGACGTGGCTTCGGGCTGGCGAGCGTCCAGCATGGCCTCGCCAATACACCCCAGACCCGTATCCGTTTCGCCTCCATTACCAAGCAGTTCACGTGTCTTGCGCTGATGTTGCTCGCCGAAGAAAGCAAGGTCGATATTGACGCGCCAGTGTCGACTTACCTTCCCAGGTTTCGAGGCCCTGCTGGAGAGGCAACGCTCCGGCAATTCATGACCCATACAAGCGGGCTGCGGTGCACGCTGGAACTGGGAAGTATTGCCAATGGCTACGCGCCTCAGCCGCGGGACTGGCAAGAGCAAGCCCAGAGTCGGCAGAAAGGTCTCCAGTATGACCCCGGCGCGGAGCAGCTCTATTGCAACGGAACATTCGTTGCGATTTCCGATGTGATCGAAAAGATTTCCGGTGAAACATTTCCCGACTTTACCAGACGGCGCATTTTCGAGCCGCTGGCCATGTTCGACACAGATATCGTCGAGAATGACCACGAGATGGTGCCGGGCCTGGCATCAGCGCATGTCAGAAATGGAGAGCGCTGGGAACGGCCACCCGTCGATACGGAGATCCGCGGGGATGGCGGCATTGTAAGCACAGTCGACGACATGCTTCGCTGGCTTGCGCACCTGCGAGGCACAAAGAATGTTGGCACGGATACGACATGGGAGGAGCTTCTTGCGCCTGCCACACTCGCGAGCGGTTTCGAGACGACATATGCCATGGGCATCAAACCTCACTCCTATCGCGGTGTGGAAGTTTTCCAGCATTCTGGCGGTCTGTTCGGACTGAATGCCCAAATCATCAGCGTGCCGGAACATGAAACCGACATCGTAATTGCTGTGAATGGTGCTGCTGCGAGCGCGACGCAGCTTGCTTTCTCTGCCTTGGATAATTGTCTATCCGGCAAGTTCTCCGAAGCGGCGCGTAGGCGCGCAAGAACGGCCGATTTCGGTTATCTGCCCGGCCATCATTTCGCGCACTCCTCAGGGGTGTTGCTTTCATTCGGAGACGTGAACGGACTGCTAGGCCTGTCGCAAATGCACATGCTGCCTGCGCCCGTCCTCTACGAGGACGAACAGTCGGTCTTTGCCCTGTTCGAAGAGATAGGCTTCGGCCCACTGGTCTGGCTAAAGTCTGATCTCGCAAACTTTGAGAATGACCCCGACGCCGGTTTGCCTGTCACCATCGCGGGTAAAAAGCACCAGATGAACTTGCTGGAAAAACCAGCCCGTCCATGTACGGCCATCCTACAGGCAGCAGCGGGCGCGTATTTCAGTGAAGAACTTGATGCCACGGTTGCCATATCCGCCAGTGAAGACTGCCAGGTTGCGATCCAGGGCGATTATAGCGGCGTGCGCCGGTTTTCTGCCTTCGCTATCTCTGACCGCCATCTTGGACTCGTGTCCGAAGACGGCGCTGAACGTTACTCGATGGAAATTGACGTCGCCGCTGACGGCATAAGCTGGGGATTGTGGATAGACACCCACCGGGCTCGCCGGGTGCGGTTCGATAGAAGGGATGGTGACCGGACATGAAGATTTACATCAGCGCAGATATCGAAGGTGTTGCTGGCATTGCATCCGCGAGTGAAGCCAATATGGCGATGCCCGGAGACTACGCGCCTTTTCGCCAGCAGATGGCCGCCGAAGTCATGGCGGCAAGTCGTGGAGCGTTTACGGCTGGCGCGACTGAAATCCTGACAAAGGATGCCCATGGGTCCGGTCGAAATCTCGTCCTGTCTGATTTCCAGGTACCTGAGGGCAAGTCTTTCGAGCTTATTCGCGGCTGGAGCGGTCATCCGCTGGGAATGGTTCAGGAAATTGATGAGAGCTTTTCCGGAGCTGTTTTTATAGGGTTCCACTGCGCGGCCGGCCAGGCCGGTAATCCGCTCGCCCCACACAATAAATGGCCGGCTGTTTGCCGGGATCGAACTCAATGGCGAAACCGCATCCGAACTGCGCCTTTATGCCCTCGCCGCTGCAACAGTTGATGTCCCGGTCATTGCCGTAACCGGCGACAGCACAGTGTGCGCTGAAGCTGAGAAACTGATCCCAGGTGTCATGACAGTGCACACACTGAGTGGGCATGGGCCATCCGTCAGGTCCATCGCACCATCTTCGTCTGTTCAACTCATTGAAGAAGCTGTTTGCCGGGCAGTCGCCAGCGACAGGCCACTTCCGCTTGCCCTGCCGGACCATTTCAAGCTCAACGTGGAGTTTCGGCATGGGGCCGAGGCTTATGCCCGGTCATTCTATCCCGGCGCGAAACTAATATCTGATACCGAGGTGGAACTGGAGAGCGACGATTACCTCGCCATTCTCACCTTTCTCCGGTTTGCGTCGAAATACTCATGAGCGAGTTAAAGCTTATAGCTCGCGCTGAGGCGTGGGACTTGAAGGCGCCCGTTCGGATTGCACGGCAAACCTATTATGCCATGGAAGTTATCGTAGCCGAGTTATCTGACCAGAATGGCGTAACAGGGCGGGGTGAGGCGGCCGGGCTGCCGTATGAAGGCGAAACAATAGAGGGCATGCTGCAGCAATTGCGCGAAATGACGCCTTTGCTCGGCCAGACCATCAAGCCAGCTGATCTGCTTCGTTTGATGCCGCGGGGGGGCGCTCGAAATGCGCTCGACTGCGCTTTGTGGGATTTACGCTGCAAACAAGCAGGGCGGCGCATCTGGGCGCTTTTCGGCGAAGACGATATGCAGCCTCGTCAAACCGCACTGACCTTCGGCATCATGGAAAGCGACGCAATATATAACGCTGTCGATGCAGTCCGGCACATGCCGATCATCAAGCTCAAAGTCGACCGGGAGCACCACTTGGCAAATGTGGAGGCGGCGCGCGAGGCTCACCCGGCCGCGCGAATTCTCATTGATGCGAATGGCTCATGGGACCGCGACCTGCTGGACGCCCTGGCCGGGCCGCTTCACAAGCTTGGCGTGGAACTTATCGAGCAGCCTGTTCCTGTAGGTGAGGATGGCACGCTGGAAGGCTATGCTGGTCCTGTTCGGCTTGCCGCAGATGAATCCTGCACCGACAGCTCTTCGCTGACAGGCCTTCGCGGCTTGTATGACTTCGTCAACATCAAGCTGGACAAGACCGGCGGGCTGACAGAAGCCTTGTCTCTCGCCGGTCTGGCCAGGCAGGCAGGTTTTGGCCTGATGGCCGGCAATATGGGCGGCACATCGCTCGCAATGGCGCCACACTTCGTTATCGGTCAGAAATGCACATATGTGGATCTGGACGCGCCGCTGCTCTGCCAGCAGGATCGTGAGCATGCGCTCATCTACGAGGGGCCGATGGTCCAGCCCCCCTCCCGTCAGCTTTGGGGGTAAAGCCTTATCTGTACCGGAGCCATCGCGGGGTACCGGAACTTGGCAACTACTGGATACCTGAGCTTCCAGCTGGCTCTGGCGCCCCCGCCATTGCCGTTCTGCGCTTGCGACGGACCAGGTTAAGGGTCAGCCCGGCATAGAGGACACAGTTGACCAGATAGATTGCGACGCAAACAGTGGCAACGCCCATACCGAGGCCATCGCCAGGGGCCTGAGTATACAGCAGTGCGACCGATGCCACGATCGTTGGGGCCGCCGCACGCGACAGGTTTTCCAGCGCGTGGGCAAGGCCAGTCCCGGCCCCCCGGGTATCGGCGGACAGCAATGACTGGATTGCGACGTAGGCCACTGTCATGGCCATTACTGAAATAACCCCGCTGACCAGTAGGGCGCCCACCAGGATGTAGGCGCTGGGCTGAGCAAACGCCGCAATCAGCGGAGCGCATAGCGCACAAGCAATACCGCAAGTTACAAGACTGGCGATGAGGCCATACCGTTTATGCAGACGGTCATCGAGGAAGCCCGCAAGCAGAGGGCCTGCTATACCCGCAGTCATGACGATGAGTGCGAAAGTGAAGCCAACCTGTTCGGCACTGTAATCATACTGCCTCTTCAACACGGCCGGCAACCAACCAAGCGTGGCGGTGTCTGCCAGCCCAAGCAATGCTGCACTGACCACAAGAGCGCCGATGATCCAGATCGGGTAGGAGCGCGTAGCTGCCGTTTTGCCGTTTGCCGGCCCTTCGGCCTGTCCGCGTCGTGCGTCTTTCAGCAGAGCCAGAAAAGGAAGGGGCACTACAGCCAACAAGGCGAGCACAAGCAGGCCCGTTCTCCAGGGAGCCAGGCCCGGAACCATTGGCAGCCACGAAAAAACGTTTTCTTCGGCGCCTTGCAGGACCATTCCCGCAATCGCGGCGCTTGTGGCTGGCCCGATGTTCAGGACGACGAAGAGCGCGCCAATCGCCCTTGCTCTCTGGTGAGCAGGAAACGCGTCATTGATCCACGTCATTGTCAGCGGAAACTTTATCCCCACTGCAGCAGCCACGAGCATCCTGGCGGCTGCCATCTGTTCATAACTGGGAGCCAGCGCAGTCCAGATGCCGCCCACCGTCCAGGCAACTATGGCAATCATCAGCAGGTTCCGACGGGAGAGGCGGTCGGATAGCCAGCCTCCCGCCACGCTCATCAATGTGATCGGGATCGCGAAAAACACCCCTATCAGGAGGCTGAACTTCACATCGTCAATCGCATACGTCTCACTGATCTCGTTGGCGACCTGCGCAAACGGCAATGTGACGAGGTTCAAGGTAATGCTGACCAGCGCCACCACCAGCAGGACTGATATGCCATATCGAAGGCTCGTCCGTGCTATCTCTGGGTTACTGTTCTCGTTGTCGTGTCCCATTACCATCCTATCCCCAGAGACTGGACTTGGGCGGAAGCAGCTGATCACTATCAATTTTCATGGCCGGATCGCGATCCTGCTTGAGGAAGCCAAGCTCGAGGTCCACCACCTCCAGCCCCTGCGCGAGGAGAGAGGCAGGTGCGACAGCGAGCGATGTGCCGCTCATCATGCCAACCATCACGCCCATACCGAGACGTTCAGCTTCTTTCCGAAGCGCCGAGGCTTCGGTAAGCCCCCCCGTCTTGTCGAGTTTGATGTTGATGTACTGGAAGTAGGGCTGGATTCGCGGAAGAGACGCGCGATCCAGACAACTCTCATCGGCGCAATACAGCATGTCGTTCACCGGGGCCAGCATGTGTTCGTCCATTTCAGGAAGCATGGGTTGCTCGATGATGCGGACATTGCACCGGCGGGCAACAGGTAGCATCGACGTCAACATTTCGGGCGACCAACCCGTATTGACGTCTATTAGGAGGGGCACACCGGGCATGGCATGAGAGACGGCTTCCATGCGGTCTGCATCCAGCCCGTCCGACGCGCCGAGCTTGACCTTGATCATCGAGACTGGCCCGAAGGATCTGGCGATCGTTTCCATTTTTTCCGGGGTGTCGATTCCGATCGTGGGGATGACGGTCAGCGGAGACCATTCAGTATCGGCGAAATGACTGGCCCTTTTGCCTTCGCGTTTGCACGCCAGGTCCCAGAGCGCACAGTCAATGGCATTACGGATTGGCGAACGTGGCAACTCCTGGATCAATCGCTCCCGATCGATACGGCGCGTTGCCCATTGCGGCTCCAGCCATTTGTCCGGCTCAAGACCTGCAGATTTGAGCATTCCCAGGCTAGCCTGCTCATCCCACTCATGGGGTTCACATTCGCCTACGCCTTCATAGCCCTCGGAGTCGCGCACACGGATTGTTACAACAAGGCTCTCCACGAAGGTGTATCGCGCAATTGAGAATGGCTCTTTGAGGGGCCAGCGCTCCATGGTGGCGTAAACTGAAAGAGTCATGAGCGACGACCTGCGACGACACCTGACCGTCTGTAGTCCGCTGACGAAGATCCAAGTTTGGAAAAACCATCCAGAACGGCATCTGTCGACGCGACCACACCGAATATTCCATCCTCTACAGTTACCATGTGCACCCCCGCATCATGCGCATATTGGTCGCCACTCGCGCATGCGTCTTCAACCAGCATGCACTGATACTTGCGGTCGACGGCTTCGCGTAGAGTTGTGTGAACACATACATCCGTCGTCACACCGCAAAAGATAAGATTGGTGATGGACTGCGACCTCAGGATCATTTCCAGATCGGTCTGGTAAAATGCCCCGTTTGCGGTCTTGTCGACGATTATGTCTGATGGATGAGGGGCAAGCTCGGGAAGTATCTGATGGCCCGGCGTACCCCGGCTGAGCGAAGTCTGGGAAGCATCGTCGAGTTGAATACCTGCACGGGACGCTCGCCATTTGTCGTATGGTGAGGCATCAGCCGCGTCAGCACGAAACCCTTGCCGGGTCCAGATGACCTTGCACCCTGTATCGCGCGCACCTTTGACCAGCCGTGAAACGGTGCCGATGACTGTCTGCATTGGCGATGTGTCATAGCCCTTGCCTGCAAGATATCCATCGGAGGCGAAGAACCCTTTCTGCATGTCAATCACCAGAATGGCTGTAGTCGCCGGATCCAGATTGTCGTCATAGGGCCAGTCGAATGGCCGGGCGGAAATTGAAACCATTATCGACCTCCTTAGAACCGGAAGCCGATACGGGCCTCGATCGTGCGAGGCGCGGCATAGTATTCCGTGTCGGCAAAGCCCTCGTAGAAGAAGCGTTGTGTCAGGTACTGCTCGTCCGTGAGATTCCTGCCGATCAGGGCGAGGTAGTACTGCTCGCCGGGAAAGTCATATCGCAGATTCGCATTGACGAGTGTGATTGCATCCCGTCGTTCCCGTTGCAGATCCGTGAACTGGGGGAAGGTTATGGATGACTGATGGTTCGCCTCTACCCGCGCTGTGAGTGTACCTTGGCCAAAAGCCTGGGTTTCGTACTGCGCGCCAAGGGTATAGCTGACTTCCGGCGTCAACGGCGTAGGTTGCCCCTGGAGCTCCGTCAGCGTGACCGGAGAGATGAAATTCTCAAGCTCCGAGTCGATGTATGCCCCGCTCAGGTCAACGGACAGGTCAGGCGTGACCTGGAATAGTGACGATAGCTCAACCCCTGCAATCTTGGCCTTTGTCGCGTTGGTGACGCGAATATCGATGCCATTATCGGTGAAGAGCGCTGTCCTGAGCTGGAGGTCGGTATAGTCGTAATAGAACCCGGCGAGGTCGAGTTCGACCCGGCCATTGGCCAGCCGGTTCTTCGAACCGATTTCATAGGCCCAGATTTTCTCCGGATCGAAGGTGTCACCCTCGAAACCAATGTTCACACCACCGCTCTTGAAACCTCTTGTCACGCTCGCATAGAGATGTCCGCCATCATATGGGCGATACTCCAGGAGCAGCTTGGGAGCGAAACCTTCGTCATCGGTCGAAGCGCTGGTGGGAATAGGCTCTGGCAGAAAAAGGGGAGCGGCGAAGACACCATTGCCGGTTTGCTCGGCAGATGTGTAGCGTCCGCCAACTGTTGCGGAGAGTTTTGACGTCAGGGGCACTGTCAATTCGCCGAATGCAGCGACAGTTTCACTGTCGATGCTTTGCGAGACATCCGTAAAAATAAAGGGTGTCGGGTCAGGGAAATCCGCATCGGTTTCAATGCCCCGGCCACGATTGCTTTCGCTTGCATAATACAGACCGGCCGTCCAGCTCAGGCCACCCGGCTCTTCGCCGAGGATCTGGAGCTCCTGCGAAAAAAACTCGGTCTGAAAATCCGTTGTGGCAAAAGCAATGAAGCCACCTGAACCGTCGACATCTTCACGCTTGTTGAACTCGTACTCGCCATATCCGGTAATCGACTTCAGGGTCATATTGCCAACATCCCAGGTCAGCGTTCCCGAGAGCAGCAAACCCTCCTTGTATGAGTCAGGTGCCGTGTCGACGTTGATTTCGCCCGGTGATCTGCGCTGAGCCTCCGGCACACTGGCGAATACGGGCGACGCAGGATTGTTGGAGCCACCGTAACCGAGTGTTCCATCGTCCTCCGAATACTGGACCGTGAAGTCCGCACTCAGGGACTCTGACAGGTCGTACTGGCCTCTCAGGCGTGCGCCGGCATAGCCACGGCTGTCAATTTCACCGCCCGCCGGATTGAGGTTCTCAGTATAGCCCTCATCATCGGCGAACGCGCCACTGACCCGAATTCCACCGCGGTCTCCAAGCGGGATTGAAGCACCCGCCTGCGCGGTTACGAGGTCGAAGCTTCCATATCCGAGCCAGCCGTCAGCGCTGAACTCAGACCCCGGTTCTTCTGTGACCAGGTTGATGACACCGCCAGTAGCGTTGCGGCCGTACAGGGTCCCCTGTGGCCCTTTCAGGACCTCTACACGTGCAAGATCGAACAATTCGGTTAGCGCGAACTGTGTGTTGGGAATATAAACGCCATCAATATGCACAGCGACAGAAGGGGCTCCGGAAGCGATATTGGTTCCGACACCCCGCAGTGAGACCCGCGTACTTTCTCCGCCGACCGCGATGTTGAGGCCCGGAGTTTGATATTGAAGTGTCTCAAGCGAGGTGACACCGAGCTCCTCAAGCGAGTCCCCGGAGAACACGTCCAGACTCGTCGGCACTTCACTGACCTGCTCAGCTCGCCGGCGAGCAGTGACAAAAATGGTGTCCAGCTTGTTTGCCTCTGCACGTTCCGGCTCGGAGGGAGGCTCCGTTGCTTCCTGGGCCAGTGCATGCTGCCCGCTCAATGCTACCGTTGCCAGCAACAAAGCGCGCAACCTAACTTGACTAGCTTTCATCGCTTCGTTTTTCATGCGTCTTACCCCGCTATGGATCACCTGCTGCTTGTCTAGCGAGGAAAAGACATCAGACCGGGCTTGCATATGTCATAAACATGACAGGCCGGGTTTGAGCACACGGAGGGCATTCCATGGACACATCGAGACTTCACCTTGAGCGTTGACATCCAATCCTTTGGTCAATCGATGGAGTCGATTGCCCGGCTGATCTCTTCTGCAGAGAATGAACAGGACTACAAGAGCCTTCAGACCGAGCTTGGCAGGCTCTGCCCATTCGACAACCTGATCGTCTACGCCTTCGATGGCACAACGCCGCCTGAACTGCTTGGCTCAAACCTCCAAGAAAAAAGACTGCGGGAGCAAATGCAGGACTTCACTGATGGTCTGTTCCTGCTTGATCCATTTGTCATCGAAGCCCAGAAATCAATATCGGGAGTACTCCGGCTTCAGGATATCATGCCTGATGACTTCTTTGAGAGCGAGTTCTACCGCTACCACTACATTCATACGGATGTTCGCGACGAAGTTCGCTTCATCGTACCGATAAGCCACGCAAGGGTCGTTCACGTATTTGTAGAACGCGAGATGAAGTCGCCAGCCTTTTCCGATCAGGAATTCGGGCTTCTCAGGAGCTTTTGGCCGATCATCGACCTGTTCGTTCGCCACAGGATAAGACGGCTCGACAGGATGCAACGTGACGACGGCAGGACCCGCGTGCCGATTGATCTGCGCACGCGGATTGAAGCGATGGGCAACCTGACCGACCGCGAATGCCAGGTTGTCGAGCTCCTGCTGCGGGGGCATGCAACCAAGTCGATCGCGTACAGGCTATCGATCGAGGTAGGCACGGTCACGAACCACAAGCGTCACATTTACGCCAAGCTCGGTATCCATTCGCAAGCTCATCTGTTCGAGAGGTTTTTGCGAAGCATAGGTTCTATCTGAGGCGAATTCCGGAGAAAAACTCTCCAAAATCATGGGCTCCGATTTTACACTTGACGAAAGTCCGGGCATGTGGTTGCAAATGCAACTAATTGAGGCGCCGATTTGAGACCCAGCTTGCGGGCGCATTATAAATACAGCTAAAGCGGTTGCCGTTGACCGGCCGCTTACCCGCAAGCCATGCGATCAAGGATCGGCTCCAGAACAGGAGCTTTTCGTGATGCGGCAAACACGTTCAGATTTGGATCAGACTGATTTCGAACTCCCTGGACTTAAGCGGCGAAAGCTGGTGGAGTTTCAAACCCATGACTGGACGACAGCCAGACGGCTTGTCGACCAACTCTCAGATTGCTGCTCTGTTGTTGTAAGCCTTAATATCTCGGCTATCGAAAACTCATATCGGGTTAAAGCTGTACTCGAGGAAATCCATGATTCCAGGCTACATGGGGTTTTGAGTGATCGCTCCCTGTTCCATTCGCTTTGCACGGAAACTCTTTTTTACCGCGAAAGTGAAAGGGACTAAAGAATTATCAGAGGAACCGCGCGCATATCCATCAGACCTATCTTGGCGGTGTTGAGGGCGGGGCTCGCAATCCGTTGGCGCTCGCCCTAGACCGGATTGCCAAGGCGATGCGCGTCGATGTCGAAGACTTGGAGCGCGAATGCCGGTAGCGCAGGCGCTGGGTCGGCCGCCTGCATACGTGTGGTGTACGGGCAGCAGATCGGCGCGTTCGTATTTGGCCCTCACCCGTCCAGGCGTTCAGAACAGGTCGTCTTCTGGTCGGAACATGCATGCGAGCGTCACCGCAATATAGTGGCTCTGGAGGACGGACATGCATCCTGAGCAATATTATTAGGGCAACCGGCCTATGTCCAAGCCGCCCCGGCGGCTGCTAACCTATTCGACAGACAATGGATTGAGCTGAAGGAATTCAAGATGAAAATCCGATACTTAGCCGTCGCTTTGATGGCCGCGTCGACAATCGTGACTGCATCGGCCGAAGAAGCTGGAGAGGTCACCCTGGAGATCGATGAAACGACCTATGCCTTTCCACTTTGGAAGAGCCAAAGCGACTGGTCGGGGTCCGAAAGCTACACAAGCGTCAACATTTTCGCCCGGCCGGGTGACAAACAAACCAAGGCAAAATTCCAAACATTTACGCTTGGGTTCGAAACCATGGGGAGCAACCTGAACTCGGGTGAAATCACATTGACCCGACTTGTCGACGGCGATCGGCAAAAACTGTACGCTGGCACAGATGAAGATGAAGGCGGAATCGACCTGGTCTTGGAGAGCAAGTCCGTGGATGGAGATGAGCTCAAGATCGCTGGAACTTTCACCACCCAGATGGGGACGAGCAAAAACTACGGGCGAGATGTCGACCTGAGTAACCCGGTTGAAGTAAGCGGGCGTTTTGACGTCACGCTCGGGCCGGTCGAATAAGGACTTTGTTTGTTCCCACACTGCCGTTTTGATGGTCACCAATGGCTCAAACGCCCATGGAATCTCCTGCTGTATCCTCAGGAGGGCATTGTCAGCGGAACCTAACGATTGAGCGGGTATGTCAGGTTCGCTAGCGTTCCTCATGGCCCAAAATCCATTTCGCTTTACCAAAAACGTCAGCTGAGATCGTCCAGCTTGCGCGGGTGACGTATGTGCACTTCCCCGCTCTCGCTTCGGAAAGTCGAAGTCCTTCCCGAGCGCGGAATCTGTATCTGTCATCAAAGCATGCCTCTTGACTCTCGGGCACAAGAACAAAATAAGAACATTATGGATATTGCATCGCTCAAGGCGAAAGGACTGGTC
>NZ_JAPYRE010000013.1 GCF_029936995.1 Henriciella sp. | reverse complement strand
ATCATTACGCGAAAACTCCAGCCTCAAACGAGGGATTTTTCGGGGAGCAGGTCACTTCGAAGCTTGGTTCAGCGGCATGAGGGGCTGGTCTACTTATTCTCCCAGAGGTGCAGAATACTCAGGAGTGCGGTCACGAATGCCAATGGCTGATCGAGCATCAAATGGTGGCGCGCCTCAGGTACGGCGATAATTGGGATGTCACCGCCCCCTAGCTCACGGATGTAGTCAGCCGAATCCTTGGTAAAGAGCTGACTCTTGGCACCATGAACGATGGTCTTGCGACCCGGCGCATTCACGAGTCGCTGGCCGATAGTGAGCCATTCCTCTGACTTATTGCTTCGCCGGAATACCTCGGGTGAGAATTTCCATGTCCAGTTGTCTCCGTCGCGCCGCATAGAATGATAGGCCATGTAATCTAGGAGGAAAGGCTCGCCAACCGGCTGGGGCGGGGAAAGGACGTATCTTTTGCGCGCCTCTTCATAGCTCGCGTAGGACCGCTTGGGCTTGTCAGGATCACCTGACCCCGGGCTGGAACGGCGTTGGTTCCAGTATTGCTCCAGGAGCTCGGCGCGCATGACCATGAGATCACAAATTACGAGGCCGGAGAAGTGATCGGGCGATTGCGTCACGGCAGTGAGCGCTGCGCCGGAACCGAAACTGTGCGCGACGATGGTGGGTTTGTGGCCATCTGCAAACAGATTGAGCGCCTCGGCAATCTCAACAAATTCGCGCCCTCTCGCTTCTGGATCGGCCTGCCCACGCATCTCCGAGTCGCCCATGCCGGCGAGATCGAACGCGACAACGTCATAGTCTTCGGCGAGGAATGGGGCGATGAAGGCAAAGCAGCGCGCGTGGGAGAGAAAGCCATGTGTCATAAGCACTTTCGGCTTGCTGCGGTCGCCCCAGCGAAAGTAATGCACTTTAGCATTGTCGATCTCCACATAACCTTCCTCGCGCGGCACTTTCAGGGCCGACACAAACCATTCCGGCAGATGCGAACCATCTCCAGCCCAGACGGGGCTGATATCGTCGGGAAAAACTGTCACTTTGGTTAACATACTCATTCCATCATCTGTTCGTTGCTGGTGGGTTTGTCGATCATGAAGCCGCGATACCCCTCGTTCGCTACTTCTTCGCAGAGTGCGACGTATCCAGACACGCTTGGAAAGTTGATCAGCTGACGCTTCCTGCCAGGGATATTTGCGCCCATGTACCAGGAATTCGCTTCTGGAAACAGTGTCATGGCGCCGGCCTGGGCAACCATTTTGGTCCAGTCAGCTTCTGCGGTCGCACAGGCTTCGAATTGATTACTGTCATTGTCCCGCATCCAGACGAGAAAGTCACAGATCCAGTCACCCTGTATCTCTGCGCTGGTCGGGCCGTTCGAGAAACCTGACGGGCTAAGTGGACCGTATGCAAACAGCATGTTTGGAAAGTCTGCTATCGCCATGCCGAGATAGGCGCGTAACCCGTCTTCCCAAGCTTGTGAAACAGACAGGCCGTTCGTCCCCGTGATGTTCATATCGACCATGCCGCCGCGCCCGGCATCGAAGCCGGTGGCGTAAACGATGAGGTCGCATTCCACCTCGCCGTCAGCGGTCTCTATCGCGTGCGGTTTGATCTGGGTGATGGGGGTTGCCTTCAGATCGACCAGATCGACATTATCCTGCGCGAAAATCTCGTAATAACACTGCTCGAGCGAAGGTCTCTTCGTGCCGAATGGATGGGGTGGTTCGGAAGGCGCGAGCTGTTCAACAAGATTGGGATCGGAGATCCTGTCGCAAACCTTGTTTCGCCAGAAATCATAGGCGTAGCGGTTCGCTTCGCGATTGATCAGCAGGTCGGCGAAATTGTGATACCAGAACCTGAGGCCGCCTTTCTGCCACAGATATTCGAAGTGTGCGGTGCGCTCTTTCTCGTCAACTTCGAGCGCCGAAACGTCCAGCGATTGAGATTCGAACCCTCCGCTGGTCTGCTTGCGCGTTTCGAAGATAGCAGCATAATCCTGCTTGTCGCGTTCTTGATCTTCCTTTGATAGCTTTTGCTGCCGCATGGGCAGCGCCAGGATTGGTGTTCTTTGAAATAGGGTCAGCTTCGATGCGGACTTCGCGGCTTCCTGCGCGACTTGCACACCGCTTGCCCCGGTGCCGATCAAGGCAATCTTGCGTCCGCTGAGATCGCCCCCCTGTTGTGGCCAGCGCGCCGTGTGAAACCATTCGCCTTCGAAATCCTCAATGCCGGGAAAATCAGGGATATGCGGCTTTGATGCGAAACCAATAGCGGGCAAGAGGAACCGTGTCGTAACAGTTTCCTCTCCGTTGAGTTGCAGGCGCCATTGCTGCGCCGCTTGCTCATAGTTCGCGCCTGTGACCCGTGACCCCATGCGCATCATGGGCCACAGCTTGAGTGTATTACAAACATGATGGAAATACGCTCTTAGCTCTTTCCATCCGGGAAATCGTTCGCTCCAGGTCCATGATTTCCACACTTCAGGTATTGAGTACTCGTAGATCGGCACCTGCGAATCCACTCGTGCGCCCGGATAGCAATTCCAATACCAGATACCGCCCGGCTCGGCCGCAGCATCCACCAGCAACACGTTGAACCCGGCGTTACGTAACTTGTGTAACAGGTAGATGCCGCTGAAGCCGGCACCGACGATTAGGGCGTCGTAATCAGGAGAAGCCCGCTTGCTCATCACGCGACCGTCAAACGCTCGGCGATTGCTTTCGCTGTTGCATAGTCGGCCTTGCCGTTGGATGCGCGCAGGGCTGTTTCCGTTGGATGGATGGCCTTTGGCGTTTTGTAGCCGGCCAATTGCTGACGAACATGGTCTTTGACGCCTTGCTCGTCGAATGCAGCGTCGCCACTCAGGTGCACGACGGCGATGACGGCCTGGCCCCATTTTTCACTCGGCACGCCCACGACCAGCGCGTCAGCGATGGCGGGATGGGTCTTGAGGACTTCCTCGACTTCTTCCGGATAGACCTTTTCACCAGCCGTGTTGATGCACACGCTGCCACGGCCCAGCAGGGTCAGGCTGCCATCGGCTTCGACCGTGCACCAGTCGCCTGGAATCGAATAGCGCACCCCGTCGATAGTGCGGAAGGTCTTGGCGGACTTTTCGGGATCCTTGTAATAACCCGCCGGGATTGCGCCCTTGCGAGCGATATATCCCGGTACGCCGCTGCCCGGCGTTACTTTCTGGTCGTATTCATCGAAGACATCGCAGAATTCACCGATCCCGAATTTCGCGGTGTTCGTACCCCCATCTGCGGTTGTGACGGAGAGGCCGAAGCCGAGCCCTTCGGAAGCGCCAAAGCTGTCCATCAGCACCGCTTGGGGGATATGCTTGCACAGGCCAGCCTTGACCTCCTTGCTCCACATCACGCCGGATGAAACAATGGAGACAAGGCTGTTTGTGTCCCAGCGACCGGGATTATCGTCCAGCGCCTGCAACATCGGTTTGGCAAAAGCGTCGCCCACAATTGAAATGCTTTCCACCTTGTGCGTATCAACCGTCTCCCACAATTCAAGCGCATCGAAAGATGGGTCCGACAGAGTCACGATGGCACCGCCCGACATGAGCGTGCCGATCGCAGTGATGAAGCCTGTCCCGTGCATTAACGGGCAGGAGGGAAGTGTACGTCTGCCCGGCCCTTGACTGGTGATTAGGGCGACGTTTTCCTCGACTGTTTGCGGAACGGGGCCGAGCAGCTTCTGGGCGTCCAGTTGCGCCTTGCGCATATCGTCGTGACGCCACATCACGCCCTTGGGCATCCCTGTCGTGCCGCCGGTATAAATGAAGAGCAAATCGTCAGGCGAGCGCGTGATGCCGAGCGCTGATCCATCACCTTCCTGCGCGAGAATTTCATAAGGGATCGCAAAAGGTGCGATTTGCGAAGCATCGCCAATTTCAACGAAGGTGTGAACCTTTCCGAGCCGGTCCTTGAGTTCGACGATACAGTCACGGAACTCCGAACTATAAATAATCACCTCGCTGTCAGAATCATCAAAAATGTAAAAAACTTCTTCGGGGCGATAGCGGTAATTGATGTTCACATGAGTCAACCGCCCCTTAAAGCAGGCCGCCATCAGCTCACCATATTCAGGGCGGTTGCGCATGTAGAAAGCCACCTTGGCGCCGTCGCTAGCTCCGCGTTGTCGCAACGCGCGCGCGACATTGTTCGAGCGCGCGGACATTTCGGGCCAAGTGATGATCCGGTCGCCGTGTATCAAGGCCGGAGCGTCTTGAGGCATGGCGGGCTCGATTGCGTCGAGAATGTCGCCGAGATTCCATTCGATCATGTTGCTTGATTCCTTCAAGACTGGGCCGCAAATCTCGCAGCCGTATACAATGAGTGTATTACGGGGCTTTTATCCAACCCTGTAGGGCTGCCAATTCGGCCCGCACCGTTTCGGGGCCTCCAAGCGCTTGCCGGTCGAAGCCAATACGTTTGAACCAGTAATGAAGACCCATCAGGTCCGTAAATCCCATTCCGCCATGCACTTCGGTGGAGGTGCGGGCGACAAAGCGATGGACTTCGCCTGTGTGTGATTTGGCATGGCAGGCGAAAATGGATGCATCCTCCGGTATCGAATCGAAGGCGTGGGCCGCATACCAGACAAGCGAGCGGCATGGCTCATGACGTGCGGCCATCTCCGCGCACATGTGCTTGACGGCCTGGAAACTGCCGATGAGCCGGCCAAACTGCTCGCGCTGGCCAGAATAATCGACAGCCTTTTCGATCATGGCCTGGCCTGCGCCAAGGCTGTCAGCAGCTAAGATCACACGGCCCGCATCGCGCAACCGGGCCGTTGTCGCGCCGTTATCGTCAATAAGCGGTTCTGCCTCTGTCTGTTCGAAACGCAATTCCCCGACACTGCGGGTGCGATCAATGGTCGTCAGCCGGATCGTCTCCAGTTTGAGGGCATCGGCTGTAACGAGGTGCAGCCGGCCGCCAGCGTCGGCTACGATGTAAGCGTCAGCTCCCTCGAAATCCAGGCAGAACAGGGCGGTTCCGCTGAGCTTCCCATCAGCAGAGGAAACGCCCGCCCCGTCGCGCGCCTCGACCGTCTCGGAAATCGCGACAGCGATACGCGCCTCGCCGTTCGCGATCTTCGGTAGCCATTGTGCTTTTTGTTCTTCGCTACCAGCCTCGCTCAGCGCGATAGGCGCAAGTACATGACTGGCGAGAAAAGGCACTGGCGCGACCATATAGGCGAGCTGTTCGGCAACTATGGCAGCGTCGAGAAGGGTCATACCGAGGCCGCCATGCTCTTCAGGTACCAGCATTCCGGGAATTCCCAAGTCCTGAACGGCGCCGAGCACTTTGTCGCTGAGTGGATTGTCCAGTTCGGCGCATTCGCGGACATGATCGAGCGGGCAGGTGTCCGCAAGACAACGGGCAACCGCATCACGTAACATCTGCTGGTCCTGAGATAATCCGAAATCCATTAGGCTGATCCCTGTTTGTGACGCTCTATGTCTGCGGTTGCTTTCGCCGCATCCGAAACCTTTGCGAGCTTCGGTTCGCGCGGCATTTCGAGGCCACGTTCGGCGATGATGTTTTTCTGAATCTGCGCGGTGCCGCCGCCTATTATGAGACCGAGCTGGAACATGTAGTTCCATTGCCACGCGCCTCCTTCGCGCTCTCGCGGGCTGCCATGGTAAAGCGTGCCTATCTCACCCATGGCGTCGATCGCCAGTGCTGAAATCTGGTGGGCAATCTCACAGCTTTGCAGCTTGACGATTAGCTTCGCCATGCCGCCTGACTCACCCTTGAGGCTGTTCGAAAGGATACGCATCCCATTGCATTTCATCGCTGACACCTCGGCCTGGAGCGCCAACAGCCGATCTCGCAGAACCGGATTGTCGATTGCGCGGGCCTGTCCGATACGCTCTTCCTGCATCAGGGCGATCAGTGCCTGTAGCCGGTTTTCGAGCGCGCCGGGATCACCCAGCATTCCGCGCTCATGGCCGAGGGTTGCATTCGCCACGAGCCAGCCCTGGCCCCGCGCCCCTACAATCTGGTCCACCGGAACGCGGACATTGGTGAAGAATGTCTCATTGAATTCGGCGTGGCCTGTCATCGTCTTCAAAGGACGAACCTCGATACCCGGTGTGTCCATCGAGAAGATCAGGTAGGAAATACCGCGGTGTTTTGGTGCGTCGGGCTCGGTCCTTACGAGGCAGAAGATCATGTCGGCCTGCTTCGCCGTGCTGGTCCAGATTTTCTGGCCATTGATGACGAAATTGCCGTCTTCGACTCGCGCCCTGGTCTTGAGGCTGGCCAGGTCCGATCCGGCACCGGGTTCAGAATAGCCCTGGCACCATACGATCTCGCCTTTCAGCGTGGGTTCGATCCAGCGTTGCTTCTGCTCCTCGGTGCCGAGTTCCAGCAAAGTCGGGACGAGCATCGAGATGCCCTGGTTCGTGAGCCCGCCCGGCACCCCGGCCCGTGAAAACTCCTCGGAGATGATGCGCGATTTGAGGATGTCGGGTTCCGCGCCGTAGCCGCCATACTCCGCCGGGATCGTGCGGGCAGTGTACCCGTTTTCGATCAGCAGCTTCTGCCATTTGACGGCTTCGGGTGAAGGGCGGGCTGCCCGAGTCGCACACGGCGGCGCAAGGTGGCTATGCGCTTCGATGAAATCGCGCACCTGTTGACGGAATGTGTCGTATTCGGGGCCGTAATCGAGATCCATATCGCTTCTATTCCTCGCAGGGACGGAAAACGGGCAGACGGAAGTCGTCCCCGATTGTTTCGAATGTCAATTCTACAGGAAGGTCGAGCCTGAGGCTATCATGGTCACAATCGATCAGACGAGTGGCCATGCGTACACCCTCTTCGAGTTCAACCACCGCAGCCACGAAGGGAATGTCGGCGGCAAATGCCGGGTGCAGGGCCTGGTGGGTGATGGTCCAGGAAAAAAGCGTACCCTTGCCAGTGCTGCGCTCCCACGAAAATTCCGGTGAGCCACACTTCGCGCACATATAACGAGGCAGGTGGCGGAGGGTGCCGCAATCGCTGCAACGCTGGAAATAGAGATGGCCATCCTGGCACCGATTCCAGAATTCCTGTTCGATAGGATCCTGCGGGCGCGGTTTCGGCTTGGGCGGAGCCTTCTGCGCCTTGAAGCGCATTTTAGGCGGCAGTTCGTTCTTGTCGCTCACGTAAACCTCCTGAGGATTGCGATACTCCCGTCGCCAAGGTCGCCCCAGCCGGTCACGAGGCCGGTCTGGGCATCTGCGACCTGACGCTCGCCGCAATCGTGGCGCAGCTGGCGGACCGCCTCAACAACATGGTTGAGGCCCCAGACATGCGCTTCGCTCAGCAAGCCGCCATGGGTGTTGATGGGATAGCGTCCACCCAGCTCGATCTGGCCATCAGCGACGAATTCGCTCTGACCGCCGGGTTCGCAGTAACCGAGCGCTTCAAGCTGCAACAGCACGATATAAGAGAAGCAGTCGTAGATTTGCAGAAAATCCATATCCTCGCGGGTGACGCCTGCCATCTCGAATGCGCGCGGGGCGGCATAGCTGAGGCCGATCTTGAAAGGGTCGGGGCGCGAGGGGATGTCGTCGGCGGGATAGGGGTGGCCCTCAGCCGCGCCTGCGATGCTTACCGGCACGTGCCGCATGTCCTTGGCCCGTTCCATGCGCGAGACAACGACCGCACAGGCACCATCGGTTTCCAGGCAGCAATCGTAGAGCCGGAAAGGCTCGGATATCCAGCGCGCCGAGTGATATGCCTCGAGATCGAATGTACGGCCATAATTGAAGGCTCTCGGATTTAGCTGCGCGTGACGGTTACATGCGAGTGCCACAGCGGCCATCGCGTCCGGCCCGACACTGTGGAGCTTGGAATGTCGCATGGCGAGCCAGGCATACATCTGCACCGGCAGGAACACGCCATAAGGAATGTAATAGCCCTGAATGGTGTTGGTCAGAGTGTTCATGTTCATCGGCCGGGTAGGCGGGGCACCGGCCTTGGGCCTGAGTGCGGAATAGCCATTCCAGCCCAGCGTTACGAGAACGTGGTCACAAAGTCCGCTGGCGATCGCCATCGCCGCGTTCTGGAGCGCTGTCGTCGGGCTGGCTCCGCCCATGTGAACGGTAGCCGCATAGCGCAATACGTCGATACCCAGATTGGCGGCCATTTCTTCCGATGTCGTGTAGATCGGCGGCGGAACCATGCCGTCGATGTCGGATGGCTTCAGCCCGGCATCAGCGATCGCCTTGCGGGAAGCTTCGAGCATCATGTCGACCGCGGTATTTTCGGCGCCCTTGATGAATGCCGTTTCACCGACGCCCGTGATTGCGGACCTGTCACTGAAATTGAAGGTGGATGTGGCGCTCATTTTTGATGCTTGTCCTGTTGGCTGGACTGCATGTCTCCGACAAACGAGCGGGAGAGTGCGACTTCCGCACCTTCGACAAGTTCACGCATCACCTCGGCTGCGGGCCGGATCGAATGGATGAGGCCAATTCCCTGGCCAGCAAAGCCAGGCATGATATCCTTGCGCTCAGCCTTGAGGCCTGAAGCCATAACCGGACCTGAAATTATCGACTGGAAAGGCATGGGCAGTGGTTCCTTGCCCGCAGCAACCCACGCATCGGCCCATTTGTTACGGATCATGCGGGCAGGCTTGCCGGTTAACGAGCGGCTTACGACGGTATCCGCGTCACCGCTTTCGGTGATTGCTTCCTTCTGAAAATGCTCGATGCCTGCTTCGTCCGTTGCGAGGAATGCGGTGCCGATCCACGCGCCTTCTGCCCCCAACATCAGCGACGCCGCGACACCGCGCCCATCTGAAATACCACCTGCACCGATCACGGGCACCCGATCACCGACCGCATCCACGACTTGCGGGATAAGCGACATGGTTCCGATAGGTGAATTGTGGCCGCCGCCGTCGTGACCTTGGGCGACGATCATGTCGATACCGGAATCGACCACCTGCTCGGCATGCTTGACCTTGCCGATCACCGCCATGACCTTGGTGCCGTTGGCGTGAAGACGGTCGATCCAGGGCGCGGGATTGCCGAGGCCCGCGGCATAGACCGGCACCTTTTCCTCAATCACCACCTCCATCTGCGCCTCGAAGAATTCTCTCGAGAATAGCTGGAGCTGGCTCTTGCCCATATCCGGCGAACCTGCGGCGCGCATCGCTGCTGCAGCATCGACTTCGGGAAGGTTCTCCCGCGCCATGAAATCGCGGGTAAACTCCTTGTATTCGTCGATTTTTGCCATCGGGTTGGCGGGCGCGTTACCGGATTGCGGCGCCGACCCCCGCCGGACCGAGGCCGGCAGAAGCGTATCCACCCCGAACGGCTTGTCGGTCATCTCGCGGGTCTGACGGATCCAGCTACGTAACTGGTCCGGCGAGCACGCCGCGGCGCCGAGGACGCCTAGCCCCCCTGCATTCGATACCGCGGCCGCGAGCGCGGGGACACTTGCCCCGCCCATTCCGGCCAGAAAGATCGGATATTCGATCTCGAGAATTTCGCATATGCGCGTTTGTAGCGGCATGTTATTTATTCTCCCGTCTTAGACATTGCGGTTCGCAAGTCTTCTAAATTTGTCCCCACCTCACTTTTTGAGAAACCAGATCAGGACTTCGTTCAGCTAAATAATTTGCCGAACCTGACACAAGGCGGGCCATGGCCTGCCGCGCTTCCTGGGCATCACCTGTGCGTACCGCTTCCAGAACGCGGCGCAGGATTCGCAACTGGACTGCGCGCTCCTGGGCGGAATAGCCGAGCGAGCGCGAAAATTCGCGGGTCAGTAAATGCAAGGTGGAGGTCAGAAGGCCGAAAAGCGGATTGCCGCTGGCCCAACCGAGCAGGTCGTGAAACCGACGGTTAAGTTCCTCGAACTGGCTTCCCGCCTCATTCCGCTCAAGCTCTTTAAGGCAATCGGCGAGTGCGCTGAGGTCGCCTGTGGTCGCGCGCTGGGCGGCATAGGCTGCAACATCCGGCGCTATGGCTTCACGCAGTTCGAGCAGACCCCTCAGGTCTGCTTCCATGAATTGCAGGATGAGAGAAAGACTATTTGCGAAATCACCGGACTGCGGGCGCGCAACCACCGGGCCCCCGCCACGGCCCAATTGAAGGTGGATTACGCCCTGAAGCTCCAGGAAGCGGAGCGCTTCACGCAAGGTTGCTCTGGCGACTTCGTACCGCGCGAGCATTTCTTCTTCGCGTGGCAACCGGTCTCCCGCAACGCGTGCACCAGCTTCAATGTCGCGAACGATGTCTTGTGCGAGCGAAAGTGCACGCTTTGCCTTCTTTGCGTTATAGGCCCTGGGCTGCATCTTTGAACCTAATATATTATCATAATTAATCTGATGAACGGCCAAATCAAGCGTTTAGCTTCCATGGTTGTAACTAATCGTCAAGTATGTATGATAATATTTAAAAGTGGCATGTTGCGGGGCCGCTAATTTGCCAGAAGGTGGCGCGCTATTTTCGCGTACGGACTGAAGGATAGAACATGAGTATAGAAACAATTGAGCTGAACACGGCCGAAAAAATCGCGACCATTCCGATCGAGCAAATCGATGTTTCACGGCCGAGCCTTTTTCAGAAAGATACAATTGGCCTGTTTTTCGACCGATTGCGCAGAGAGGATCCAGTCCACTACTGTCCTGAGAGCAAAGTCGGGCCATACTGGTCGGTTACCAAGTTCGACGACATCATGGCCGTTGACACCAATCACAAAGTCTTCTCGTCGGAAGCGAAGCTCGGCGGAATTGCCATTCAGGACATGCATGCGGGGGAAGGTGCGCTTGAGCTTGAAATGTTCATCGCCATGGATCCGCCCAAGCACGATCAGCAACGCAAGGCCGTTAACTCCGCAGTCGCGCCGTCAAACTTGCAGTTGCTCGAGCCGACAATCCGTGAGCGTGCGTGCAAGATACTTGATGATCTGCCGGTTGGTGAGGAAATCGACTGGGTTAATAAAGTCTCGGTCGAGTTGACCACAATGACCCTTGCGACCTTGTTCGACTTCCCTTGGGAAGAGCGGCGCAAACTCACTCGCTGGTCCGACATCGCAACGGCCGCGCCTGAAACCGGTATCGTCGAATCTTATGAGGCAAGGCGCAAAGAACTGATTGAATGCGCGATGTATTTCAAAGGGCTCTGGGATCAGCGTATTAACCAAGACCCCAAGAACGACCTCATATCCATGATGGCGCATTCTCCGGCGACGCGGGACATGCCCTTCCTAGAGTTTCTGGGCAACTTGCTGCTGCTTATTGTGGGCGGCAACGACACTACGCGGAACTCGATCAGCGGCGGCGTGCTCGCCCTTAATCAGAACCCTGAAGAATATCGCAAGCTGAATGAGGATCCGTCGCTGATCACCAGCATGGTGCCAGAGATTATCCGCTGGCAGACTCCGCTGACCCATATGCGCCGGACTGCGCTCCAGGATTACGAGATTGGCGGTAAGCTGATCAAAAAAGGTGATAAAGTGGTGATGTGGTATCTGTCGGGCAACCGGGATGAGTCTGTCATCGAGAATGCTGACCAGTTCATAATCGACCGAAAGAACCCACGTCATCACCTGTCCTTTGGCTATGGCATCCATCGCTGCATGGGCAACAGGCTTGCAGAACTGCAACTTAGGATTATCTGGGAAGAGATCCAAAAGCGTTTCGCGAAGGTCGAAGTGACCGGCGAGCCCGAGCGTCTGTTTTCGAACCTTGTGCGAGGCATCACGAAACTGCCTGTGCGGCTCCACGCTCGCTGACTGGGGACACCACTGAGCCTTTCACGCAAGCGCGAAGCGGTCGATCATGTGGTGGAGACATTCGGCGCAACCGAGCGTCGGGCTTGCCGCGTAATCGGCCAGCATCGTTCCACCCAGCGCAAGCCGCGCGTGCCGCGTCAGGATGAGGATGTGCTGACAGCGGCCATCATCACCCTGGCTGAATGGTTCGGCCGGTATGGCTATCGTCGCATTACGGCCCTGCTGAGACGGGGTGGCTGGCATGTGAGCGAGAAGCGCGTCTATCACATCTGGCGGCGTGAAGGGCTGAAGGTCCCGATGAAACAACCGAAACGTGGCCGTCTCTGGTTGAGTGACGGCTCCTGCATTCGGATCAGACCAATGCACAAGGGGCATGTCTGATCCTATGATTTCGTCCAGGATCGCACGCATGATGGGAAGGTCTTCCGCATGCTGTGCGTCATTGATGAGTTCACTCGCGAATGCCTCACCATCCGCGTCGAGCGCAAGCTGAACTCCCGCGATGTCCTCGACACGCTGGGCGATCTGTTCGTCGTGCATGGACCGCCTGGGTACATACGTTCGGACAACGTCCTACATTCTGAACTTTTGGCAGGTTTCGGGCGCAAAGCCTCGTCCCGTAGTTTCCAGATACGGGTCTTGAAGTCAATTACCGGGTGGGCTTCCGCCGCACTGGAAGAGCTCGCAGCCATAGCAAACACAGGATCCATGCGAGTGAGGTTCGCTGGTCCTTACCGTCCTTAACACGGGATGCCGATCCGAGCGGAAGATCCGAACATTATCTACGAGGTCGCCGATAGACTGGCGCCTCAACGGCGCGCATCAGAGAGAGATTCTCCCGCCCGGTACCGCCCCTTCGTAGAAGGGGCGGTAAGCTTTTCCGCTCTTGATGATGGCATGCGCTGTGCGCGCCATCTTGGCGGTAACCGCAGTGAGCGCTTTGCGCCGGAGATCGGGATTGTCCGGATCCCTGGCGATATAGCGCGTATATTTATCCCTGAAATTGTTCTCCTTCTGGCGGATCGCGACCAGGCCGGCCATCCAGAGCGCCCGGCGAAGCCGTGCGTTGCCGTATTTCGACAGTTTCGTCTGTCCCCGGAAAGTGCCGGACTGATGCGTTGAGAGGTCCAGGCCGCAGAATTTCAGGAACTGGCGATGATGACCAAACCGGCGCAGGTCGCCGGCTTCAGCGAGAATGGTCAGGGCGATGATCGGGCCGATGCCGGGGATTTGCTTGAGGGCCTCGAAGTCAGGGGTTCCGCCCAGAAGGGCTTCAGCTTCCGCTTCGATCGTATTGCGCTGGCGGTTCAGGCTGCGCGCCTCCGCCAGAACCATGCGGAACATCGCGATGGCCCTGCTGTCGACCGGAACCGGCAACCCGATTGATTCTTTTGCGGTTTCACAGATGTCCACGATCAACCTGGCCTTTGAAACCTTCTTGCCAACAATGTCCCAGGCGGCGGCTGAGAAGGCTTCTGGAGACAAGGCCGTGATCGATGCCGGGGGCGGGAACGTCTCGAGCAGGGCGAAGAACCAGTCGCGCCTGGAGCTTCCCAGGAACTTCTCGATCTCGGGAAAATAGAGTGGCAGATAGTGCGTCAGGATCCGGTGAATGGTCTGCGTCCTTGCTCTCGACACGGCCTCATGCGTCTTCGAGAGCTCCTGGATATCTGCGAGGCCGGCGACCAAGGGATCCAGATAGACCTGGCTGAGACCTGTCGCCAGCATATGCAGGATAACCTGGGCATCCTTCGGATCATTCTTGTCCCATCCGTTGTGGATGGCTTCGCGCTGGCGAGCGAGTGCCATGGAAGAGATCAGGCGTGTCTTGATGCCGGCATCGACCAGTCTCCAGGCCAGTGCCCGATGATAATTACCGGTTGCCTCAAACCCCGTAACAACCGGACGGTCGAAAGCCTTCAGCCGTTGAATAAAGCGGTCGTGCTCTGCGCGCTGGTTGAGCACAACAAGACGCCGCCGTCGAGGCGACCCAGGCATCTGTATCAGAACATCATTGCGCTTCTTGGAAATGTCGATCGCGACGAGCACAGCATCCTGTGCGATAGAATGAATCCTGGCCATGGCCGGTCTGCTCCTCTTCGGTGGTGGTTGGAATAACCACTGTAAGAGGTCCTGCGGCCCGGTCATGGCCTCCTGCCTGCGTGCGGAATGCGCCGCAGGCGGCCATGACCTGCCTTGGTTCCGAATGTGCTACGTCCTATGAAAAGAACGAAAGCTGGAATGAGCCAACAGGTCGTTGATGCGTGACGGCGAACCTGCGTCCCGCTCGTTCGTAAAATCACCCAGGCGTCTTCTGTCGTCAAGGAATCAGTTCTTCCATAGCAAATACAGGGTACGCTGGATTGCGGCCCTCACCGTCCTTAAGACGAGATCCGAATACCCAGGCAGAAGACCCGAACATTATCTACGAGGTCGTGACGATGCATGCCTCAACGGCACTTGCAGAGCGGGGTCCTTCCGCCTGGGACCGCGTCCTTCGAAGAAGGGGCGGTAATCTGTCTCGGTCTTGATGACCGAATGTGCGGTGCGTGCGATCGTTGCGGCAACGGAAGTGAGTGCCTTGCGCTTCAGGTGCGGATCGCTGTGATCTCTGGCGATGTATCTTTCATACTTGTCGCGGAAGCCGTTCTCGCGCTGCCGAATGGCGACCTGTCCCGCCATCCAGAATGTCCGTCTCAGCCTGGCATTTCCAAACTTGGAGAGTTTGGTCTGTCCTCGGAATATGCCTGACTGCTGAGTCGAAAGGTTGAATCCGCAAAACTTAAGAAACTGCCGGTGATGCCCGAAGCGGCGCAGGTCCCCGGCCTCAGCCAGGATGGTGAGCGCGTTGATCGGCCCGATGCCTGGGATGGTCCTCAAGCGTACGAAGTCCGGATGTGTTCCAAGCAGGTCGCTGGCTTGCTGTTCGATCTGATCACGTTGGGCAATCAGATGCCTTCCCTGACCGAGAACGAGACAAAACATGCGGATCGCTGGCGTCTCCGGATCGACCGGCAGGCCAATGGAATCAGCGGCTGTGGCGTATATATCAGCGAGCAACCGAGCTATTGATGCCTTCTTGCCGACAACACCCCAGGCCGCTTCGATAAAAGCATCTTCGGACATGCACGTGATCGATCCCGGCGTGGGGAACTGTTCGAGGAAGGCGAGAAACCAATCGCTGCGCGAGTTGCCCATGAAGCGCTCAGCCTCGGGAAAGTAGAGTGGCAAGTAGTGTGTTCTCAAACGATGCCAGAACTCCGTCTTGGTTTGCGATATGACGGCATGTGTCTTCGACAACTCCTGAATGTCGTTCACGCCGTGCACGAGCGGGTCATGCCAGATCTGGGTTAGCCCAGTCTGCATCATATGCAGCATCACCTGCGCATCCTTCGGATCGTTCTTGTCCCATGAGTTGTGCATCGCCTCGCGCGTGCGTGCCAGCGACAGCGAAGAAATGAGCTTCAACTCAAACCCCGCCTGATGGAGCCGCCACGCCAGCGGCCGATGGTAGTCGCCCGTCGGCTCAAATCCGACCTGAACCGGCACGCCAAAGGCGGTGAGCGTCTCGACAAATCTGTCGATATCTTCCCGCACGTTACGAACTGTGAGGCGTTTGCGGCGTCGCCTCCCTGGGACAGCGATCAGAACTTCATTGCGATGCTTTGCGATATCAATCGCTACCAGAACGGGTTGCCCTGTCTTATGGTGCGTCTTGGTCATGGCCGGTCTCCTCTTCAGTTGTGGTCGGCAAAACCACTGTAAGAGACCTGAAGGCTCGGTCATGACCGCCCGCCTGCATGTGAGAAACAAGCAGGCGGTCACGACCTCCGGAACATCGGTTCCCAATGTGCTATGGCAGTGAATTTACCGGCCAGATCGTGGACCTCTGGGCATATCATTACAAGGTCAGAATGGACTTCTCGCGCCCCGGCAAGCCGCAGCAGAATGGCTTCGTCGAAAGCTTCAATGGATCGCTCCGGGACGAGTGCCTCAACATCAACTGGTT
The DNA here is from genome assembly GCF_029936995.1 of Henriciella sp. GTDB lineage: Bacteria > Pseudomonadota > Alphaproteobacteria > Caulobacterales > Hyphomonadaceae > Henriciella. The sequence goes on along the minus strand of NZ_JAPYRE010000013.1, from coordinate 6,385 downwards.
CGCCTCCTTGGCCGAGGCAAGGCGGCTGATCGAGGCGTGGAGGCGCGACTCCAATGAGAGCCGGCTTCACATGGCTCACAATGGGCAATCTCCCGACGAGTTTGCCCGTAACGCCAGCCTATGCCATGGTGGCAAGGTCAAAATCGCCACTGGATTTTAACGCCAAGGCCGGACCACCAGACCAAGCACGTCATTGCCGCTGGATATTAACCCCAGGGCCGGACCACCGATCCCAAGCGTGTCAGCTGAAGCCGGAACTAACTTTTCGGTTGGGCCAGTCCGATTGGACAAGCCATAACCTCTATTGCAAATTTGCATCACCCGTCGACGATCTCTGTCAGGGGGAAAAAAGAATATTCACATTGCAGATAAGTATCATATCATACAGTATTATATAAACATAAGGAGGAAACTAGGTGTATTATTTCAACGCGGTGTCGAAGACAACTGTTTCGGTATCTTTGGCGGTTTTGCTGTTTGCCGCCGGTGCTCATGCGCAAGTTGAGGTGGACGAGCAAGGTGCTGCTGCATCCGCGGCGGAAAATGTGGAGGCCACACGTCGATTGGGTGCAATCACAGTTACAGCGCAAAAGCGCGAGCAGAGCTTGCAGGATGTGCCAATTGTCGTGACCGCCTTGTCCGGAGAGCTTCTCAGCGATGCTGGCGTTCAGGATATCAAGGACCTGACGGTCGTGACGCCGGGCCTGCTTGTAACTTCTTCGTCAAAGCAAGCAAATACTACGGCGCGGATTCGTGGCATTGGCACGGTTGGTGACAATCCCGGTCTCGAAAGCTCAGTAGGCGTCGTTATCGACGGGGTTCCGCGCGCCAGGAACGGCGTTTCCTTCGGCGATCTCGGCGAGATCGAGCGAATCGAAGTACTAAAGGGGCCGCAGGGAACCTTGTTTGGCAAGTCGACCTCTGCGGGCGTCATAAATGTCATCACGAAGAAACCGTCTGACGAGTTAGAGTCGATCTTCGAGGTCGGGATCGGCAACGAAGGTTTCCTTCGCACGTCTGCAGAAGTCACCGGACCGCTTTCTAAGACGGTGAGCGGTCGCCTGTTCGGAGTATACGAAGAGCGCGGCGGTCTTTTGGACGTAAAGACCGGTAACGGTCCACGTACCGAGGACGAAACGAGTCAGTATGACTTCTACTCCGTTCGAGGTCAGCTTCGTTTTGAGCCCTCCAGCGACCTCGAGATTCTTCTCTCTGCTGACTATACTGATCGGGAAGAAGATTGTTGCATGGGTGACTATATCGCGGTGGACCCGGCCAGGGGCCCGCTGATCACGCTGCTGGCTGGCGGTGACGGGGCCTCTGCTTTTCCGATCGATCCGTTCGACCGCGTCGCCTTTGCGAACCGCGACGCCACGCAGACGACCGAGGACTGGGGTGTGTCAGCGAATATCGAGTGGCAGTCCGGCCTCGGTGAATTGACGTCAATCACATCCTATCGCGATTGGGAAAACGGCTCGGGTCAGGATACAGATTTTAGTGCCGCCGATCTTTGGTATCGAGATGACGAAACGTCCAGGGACGCTTTTGCCACATTCAGCCAAGAGTTACGACTCGCGGGCGCGACCGATAACGTCGACTGGCAGGTGGGTGTGTTTTACGCGAATGAAACTCTTGATCGTACAGATTTCATTACTTACGGCAATGATTACTTTTTCTACTTTCAGCAATTGCTGCTCGGTGCGAGTGGTGGTGCGTTTGATCTGTCTTCGCTGCCAGGTAATATCTATACGGGCGAGGCAAATGCAACCGCAGACGTTTATGAACAAACTGCGGATACATACGCCATCTTCACGAACAATACGTTCAGCTTGAGCGATCAGTTCGACCTCACGGTCGGTCTTCGTTATACGATTGATGAGAAGACGCTGGAGTCCAATTTTAATGGCGAAGCGGGTAGCTGTACCACAGCCTTGGCCGTATTTGGCCCTACAGGTGGATTGACACCAACGCTTTGCTTGCCTTGGACAAACGACAACTTTGTGGGTGTGAGCGCCACGCAGGATCGCTCTGACGAGGATTTATCAGGTACAGTAAAGGGGGCATATCGGGTCAGTGAGAATCTGATGTCATACGCGTCCTATTCGCGCGGTTACAAGGCCGGTGGTTTCAACCTTGATCGCAGCCAGTTTGGTCCCTCAGATCCCACGCCATTTCAGCCCAACCTGGATACCAGATTTGATCCCGAAACTGTTGATGCGTATGAGGTCGGCTTTAAGACCAACAATGCGGCAAATAGCTTGTTCTTCAACGGCGCGATTTTCTATCAGGAGTATAGCGACTTTCAGCTCAACACGTTTACCGGTACGAGCTTCATCGTGACATCTGTTCCCGGTGTGATTTCCAAGGGTGCTGAGTTCGATGTCCGATACCTGCCTGAACAGCTTGAAGGGCTGACACTGCAGGGCGGTCTTGTCTATGCGGAAACCCAGTATGATGATTTCGAAGCGGTAGACTTTTTCGCGCCGCCGCGCTTGCCGGGAAGCACAATTTCATTTGCGCCCCGTTGGTCGGGTACGTTGGCCGCAACCTATGAAACCTCGTTCATCAGCGACTGGGATGCGCGCTTCAATGTATCGAGCCGGTTCACTTCAAAGTATAATACAGGTTCGAACCTCGATCCGCTCAAGGAGGTTGAAGAGCTGGTTGTGGTAAATGCAAGAATGTCATTCTACAGTGACAACTCTCCCTTCGAGTTGGAACTGTGGGCGCAGAACCTGTTTGATGAGGACTATTACGAACTTGCTTTCGATACGCCGCTTCAAGGTACCGCTGCCACGCAAACAGCTCCGGGAACAGCTGTTGGTGCTTTCTTGTCACCGCCCCTGACCTTTGGCGCAACCGCTCGTGTTCGGTTTTAGAGCACTTTGAGGCAATGTCAGCTTAGCCTGACTTGAGGAGCCAAGGTGCAAGAGCCAATCTCATAGGGGAGGGAAGCGCGAAGTTCCAGCTGTTGCTTGCGGAGTGGTTGCTGAATATTGTAGCGCTCCGCAAGCCATTTCCAGAGATTTTGTAGAGACAGGAGGCGCGGGCCGGAAGCCCATAAGGATGGGCGTTGGCCTGCCAGCGAACTTTCATCTGGATGGGATCAGAGCCTCGCTGATGAGGAGTTCATGACTTCAGATTCTCGCTAACTGTCGAAAGTAAAACCGCTGCTGAAGCCAGGACTAGGATCAATAACAGGGTTAAAGTCTTGAGCTGCAAGCCGCTCGGCGGATCGCACAAACTCCTTTGCGCGCTGGATCGCAAATCCGGTTGGGACAATTCGCCACGCTCGACGATCACGGTAATCTCGCTCACGCGAGACATGGCCCGATCAATCGAATTGATTGATCAGTATCCCAACATGTGGACGCTTAATATCGTGCACTTCGGTAAGCTGGATCTGGGGCATTCCAGTCTGATCATTTAACCAGGCGCCTGCCACCGTGATCGCGTGAGGGCGATAGCTTCCATTTCCTGATCGTACGCCCGGCGCGATAGTCGGCTCACTTCACCAAAAAGGAAGCTGAAATCGATTGCGGGATCTCATATGAAGCCAGATGCGCGCGACCGCGTGGGCAACTTGACGGGTTTCTCCATTTACAATGATTGTAAGGTAACTTAATAAAGGAATAAGTAAAAGAGTTTATAGTGGACGGATCTTTTGTACGATTGTGATGGATATCTCCATGCGCAGGGGCTGAAGCTGGCGCACAGTTCGGTTGGCGATCCCGCTGCCCCTCCGGTCATTTTTGCCCATGGCGGAGGACAAACTCGTCATGCTTGGAGCGCTGCCGCGAAGGCGGTGGCATTTGAAGGATATCGCTCAATAATCTTAGATCTTCGCGGGCATGGTGAAAGCGACTGGGCTCCAGACGGTGATTACTCTCTCGGAGCTATCGCTCGAGACCTTGTAGAGGTTGGTGAAAGCGTCGCGGTTGGAAGGCCGCGGCCGCATGTAGTCGGTGCTTCGCTTGGAGGACTTGCAGCCATAGTTGCCGCAGGCATGTTTGCGCGCGATGCGTTTGAATCGGTTACTCTGGTCGATATCACGCCGAACATGGACGCCGCCGGCGTCACCAAAGTTGTCGGCTTTATGGGCGCGCATGTTAAGGAAGGCTTTGCTTCGTTGGAACAGGCCGCTGATGTGGTTGCCACCTATTTGCCGCATCGGCCCCGGCCGAAAGACCTTGAAGGGCTGCGTAAGAATCTGCGGCAAGGCGAAGACGGGCGTTGGCGATGGCACTGGGACCCTGCCTTTATCACCGGCGTCACGCGTCGCTCTGGGGTTGCTCGCACCAGTGAGCTGGAGCAGGCGGTTCGGAACATCCGCGTACCGCTTCATCTCATCCGTGGACGTATGAGCGAGCTGGTTACAGAAGACTCCGTCGCGGCGTTTCGTTCCTTGGCACCGAGGGCACATTTCACTGACGTCGCTGGGGCCAGACATATGGTGGCAGGAGATTGCAACGATTTATTTGTCGAAGCAGTCGTGTCCTTTCTTCGTCCGATTCGAGAGCAGACCCCTGCATGAGCACCTCCATGCTCAATGTTAATCAGATACAGGCCGCACTCGATGCGGCCCCCTTCCATCGCTGGCTTGGGCTGAAGGCGATCAGCACAGACAAGGACAAGCTGATACTGCAAATGCCCTGGCGTGAGGAGCTGGTTTCCAATCCGCGAATACAATCTGCCCATGGCGGTGTCATTGCCGCGCTGATTGATCTCACAGGATTTTATGCCCTGCTCGCCGCAGGGAACACGCCTGCTGCGACGGCGGACTTGCGAGTTGACTATCACAAACCTGCCACGCCAGGAACGCTAAGCATGATGGGAAGAATTGTCCGTCTGGGTGCAACTCTTTCCGTCGCCGAAGCCTCTGTCATGAACGCCAGCGGAGCGCTGCTTTCGAGCGGGCGCGGCGCCTACCTGATGCCGGGGCGTGCATGAAGGTTTGCATGATATTCTTGCATTGCGTAATTTTAATTCTGGTCTCGGGGTGTAGGGGCCAGAGTCAGAAGGTCAGGTTGCCCCTGAGCCGACCGGCTTTACGTATGAGGCCGGGGCGGGTGGTCTGTGTAGAAGCGGTTTCCGTGGAATTGGGGGCATGAGGGACATCTATTTGATTGCGTGGGGGCTGCCTCCGTAAAAGTGGCCTGGTATTTGAGTTAGTCTCGGCTTCGATTGACGCGCTTGGGTTCGGTGGTCAGGCTCTGACGTTAAAATCCAGCGGCAAGTTGGACCTGACCACCATGGCAATTCTTGAGATGTCGGCAGAATCTTTCGGCGTTTTTCCATTGCGAACCATGCGAGGTCGGCCTGTAGATCATTTGCAAGTCATGAGAAAGAGCGTCCGGCAATTGAGCACCGCCGGGCTAGATCCTGACAATGCACAATGAAGCTCTTTACGTTCACCGGCACATCGCCCCGGCTAAGAGGTGGAGAAACGTTGCGTCCCTCACAGGAATAGGGTATTGGAATTTCTCCACCGTTCTGAATTTCAGACGCGTTCACCCACTTCTTCTCTTCCTTGCAACGCCGGGCGCGCTGCAGCGCTCCACTGTGCCGGATCGGCGTGATACAGACAAAAAGTGAACTCATGGCCGGAACCGTTGCGAATTCTCAAGAGGGCGGCGGGCTTGCGGTCAAATAATGCCTTTGGAGTCATTAAAGGAAAAACACATGGCTGCCCGGCGCGCGATCCTTTTTCATTCCTGCAGAGTGAAATCGACCGTCTTTTCGACAGTTTCAGCGGCGCAGGTTTCCGCCGTCCGGTCGGAATGCAGGAGGTCTGGCCGCGTCTGGAAGTCAAGGAATGTGATGGTCTGATCGAAGTCGCCGCCGAGCTTCCCAGGGTGGATGAAAAGAATATCGAGGTCAATGTGACCGACAGCCGGCTGACGATCCGCGGGGAAAAGAAACCGGAGAGGGACGAAAAGACCAAGAGCTACCGGCTTGTCGAAAGATCGTTTGGCACATTCGAACGCTCGATCGCGCTCCCGTCCGGTGTTGACACCAGCAAGGTCAAGGCCCAACAAGCGCAAGGGCGCGCTGCATGTCGAAATTCCCAAGCTGGCAAGTTCAAAAAGGACAGCGCGTTGAGGGCTTCCAGTCTCTCTCGGGGTCCTGCCTTTGCATCGCTGGGCAAGTCACATTGCCGCGGTTGGTGCCGGGATGCTTCATATCCAACGCCCTTAACCTGTGAAGCGTCCCGATTTTTTGAGCACGCTGTGCGCGGGCTCAGGGCGGCGAGGCTGGTAACGGAATAAATCAGTGTACCGTAAAAACATAAGTGAGAGATAGGGCGCTGCGAGCACTCTGTTGTTTCCTGTGACCTGCTCCCCGAAAAATCCCTCGTTTGAGGCTGGAGTTTTCGCGTAATGAT
>NZ_JAPYRE010000012.1 GCF_029936995.1 Henriciella sp. | reverse complement strand
ACGCGCCCTGACGCAGACAGGCGGACTGCCTTTCTTTGGCGGGCCAGGCAATAACTACTCCATGCATGGCCTCGCCAGCATGGCAGAGACACTGCGCGGCGATCCGGGCACGTTCGGGCTTGTACTGGCGAATGGCGGCTGGATGACAAAGGAGGCTGTCGGGATCTGGTCGACGACCCGGCCCGACAGCTTCAAACCGGCCGCCCCGGCAGCCAAGCCTGACACGCAGGTTGAACTCGATGAAGCGCCCTCCAGCGGCACGGTTGAGAGCTATACGGTGATCCATCCACGCAAGGGCGATCCCAAGGGGGTCATTTTCGCCCGGACAGATGAAGGCAAGCGTTTCGTTGCCGTGGCCGCACCTGAGGCGCTGGATCGCCTGCGGGAAGACAAAAGCCCGGTAGGCGAAAAAGTCACCGCTGAGACGCAGGACGACGTCAACACTTTCCGCTTCGCCTGAGGCCGTTTCTTCCTGTAGGCTGAATGCCGGTCAGGAAGGAGCGTTCATGATTCGACGCACAATCGCGGTGCTGGGCCTTGCTTCGCTCACACTGGCGGGTGGCTGCCAGACGCAGCCAGACCCGTGCACGCCTGAATGGATCGAGTGGAAAACAGACCGCGTCCTGTCCCGTTTCGCGCAGGCCAACATGGACACGGTACGCGCGCTTCGCGATGTGCCCGACAGCCCTGCAAACAGTTCCGCTGTGACAGCCCTGCGTATCGCCACACTGATGGGTGATTTCACGGACCTTGCGGAAGACTTTGACCGGATCGTCATGCCTGAACTGAATGATGCCGTCGCACTGTGCGGTGAGCCGCGCAACTTCGTGCCGGCCTTCTCGCAATTCCTGCGCAATGAAGGGGTCAGTGAAGACGTTATCGGCTGGATCGAAGTCATCGGTTACCTCTCAGCCGGGACGCGCTCATGACGGCGGCCAGCGATAATCCTCTCATCTTCGGCTTCGAGTTCAGCGCAGACGGCAATGCGCGCCGCCTCTCCTGGGACGATGTTGCAATCGGCCCCGCAGAGCGGCCCGGTGTGCGCCGGTGGCTTCACCTGAACCGCCTTTCGCCCGCAGTACGCGCATGGCTGACGGAAAAAAGCGGCATCGACAGCGTGATTGACGACTCCCTGCTCCAGGAGGATACGCGGCCACGCTGCCTCGCGCATGGCGACGGCCTGCTGATAAACCTGCGCGGGGTCAATCTGAATGAAGGCTCTGAACCGGAAGACATGATTGCCATCCGTATCTGGATGACGGCAGATGTAGTGGTTTCCCTGCGCGCCTTTCATATAAAGGCCACGCAGGACCTGAGCGACAGGATCATGGCCGGCGACGTGCCTGAGACGAATGGCGCGATCATTACGTATCTCGCTGCCCGTCTGACAGACCGGATAGAGCCGGTCATCACCGGGCTGGACGAACAGGGCGACGACTTTGAAGAAACGCTTCTTGAGCCTGGGGCAACCCTGCCCAAGACGGTGCTTTCGAATTTCCGCCGTAAAGTTCTGACCCTGAGGCGCTATATTATTCCACAACGCGACGCCCTGGCCCAATTGACGCGCGAAGGGCGGAGCCTGTTCAGTGAAACCGAAACCCTTCAGCTGCGCGAGATCGCAGACCGGGTGACCCGGATCGGCGAAGAGCTCGACACGATCCGGGAGCGCTCAACCGTGTTGCAGGAACAGCTTATCGAGGAACGCAGCGAGCGCATGAACCAGCGCCTGTTCGTCCTCTCCATCATTTCCGCTGTCTTCCTCCCGCTTGGCTTCGTGACCGGCCTGTTTGGCGTCAATGTCGGGGGTATGCCGGGCGTGGAAAGCCCGCTTGCCTTCGCCATTCTGTGCTTCGGGATGCTTGGGCTTTCAGCAGGACTTATCGTCCTGTTTCGCGGAATGCGCTGGCTATAGCGCCCGCTTCAGCCAGACCTGCTGAATATGACGCTCAGATTATTGGCCGGCATTTCAACGACCTGGTCCAGCGCCAGTCCCGCTTCAAGCGCCAGCGGCAGAATTTCCCTGTGGAGGTCACGCACGCCCCATGAGGAATCACGGCGTTTCAGGTCTTCGCTGAAACGCGCATTGGATGGTGCGATCACACCATCGCGGGCAAACGGACCATACAGGAACAGCTTACCACCCGTGGAAAGCAGGCGCCCCGCCCCTTTCATGAGACCAATGGCAGCTTCGAAGGGCGCGATGTGGACCATATTTGCGCAAAACAGGCCATCGAAAGGGGCTAGCGCTTCTGCCCCCGGCCACGTATCCGCGCTGGCATCTACGATAATTGGCCCATCCAGCTTCAGCCCTGTCTTCGTGCCATACCCGACCCAGGCGCGCTGGCTCTCCATACTGATCCCGTCAATATCGGAATAGACCCAGCTGAGCCCTGTAAAACGTTCAGCCAGATAGGCACCGTGCTCGCCTGTCCCGGAGGCGATCTCCAGTATCCGGCCATGCAGCGGCATGGTCTGCTCAAAGGCTTCGGCCACAGGCTCTCTGTTCCTTGTGATGGAAGGGGAGAAGCGGCGGCCATCTTCACCCGTATTGCGATGCTCAAGCGCAACGGACTTGCCGGCACTGCCGATATCGTCGCGGTCGCCAGCCATTAGCGGGCACCAGACAGTTCAAACGCGAAGCGTTCTGTATCCACTGTCTTTTGCTGGGCGGCGGTATAGCGCGGACCGACAGCTCGCTCAGGGGCGAAATGGGCATCCAGGCGGGCAATGATATCGTCGCTGAGACTGACACGCGCCGCCTCAACATTCTCATTCAGGTGCGCCGGGCTGGTCGTTCCCGGAATTGGAATGACATGCTGGCCCTTTCTGAGCAGCCATGCCAGCGCAAGCTGGGCGAGCGAACACCCGGCCTCTTCCGCGATAGCACGGGCCTCATCCAGAAGCTCAAGATTACCCGGATAGTTCTCTGGTGAAAAACGTGGAAAAATCCGGCGCATGTCTTTTTCGTGCATCTGCGCGGGATCGAATGGCGGGTCGGCCAGGAAGCCGCGCCCGACGGGCGAGAACGCCACGAAAGCCGTACCCTGACGCTGGCAGGCATCGAGGACGGCAATCTCGGGATTACGCACCCAGAGCGAGTATTCGGACTGGAGTGCAGCGATGGGATGGGTGGCTTGCGCACGGGTCAAGAGCCCCTCCCCCATCTCGCTCAGTCCGGCAAAGCGGATCTTGCCTGCCTCGACCAGCTCCGACAGCGCGCCCACCGAATCCTCAATCGGGACCTCGGGATCCGGACGATGCATGTAGTAGAGATCGATAACGTCCGTTCCGAGACGCGAGAGACTTTCATCGCATGATTGCTTGATCGTCTTCGGCCGGGCATCGATCACTCGCTCGCCATCGCGGATGATGGCGACGCACTTGCTGGCCAGAAAATACTCATTACGGCGATGCCCGATCGCTTTCCCAATCAGCTGCTCGTTCCGCCCGGCGCCGTACATGGTGGCCGTGTCGAGGAAATTGCAGCCCCGGTCGAGCGCCTGGTTAAGCAGGCGCGTAGCTATTTCCGGCTCTGTCGGCGGCCCATAGGCATGGCTGAGGTTCATACAGCCAAGCCCGATGGGATAAACGTCTGTATCGCCGATGCGGCGCGTATCAGTCATGTCCATGCCCCCTTATCAGGCGCGCGCGGTAAACCGTTCACGCAGATCGGGTTTCAGGATCTTGCCGTTGGCATTTCGTGGCAAGGGATCGTCCTGGAACTGGATCTCGACGGGCACCTTGAAGGCGGCAAGCTGGCTGGCAACATGCGTACGCAACTCGTCCTGCGTGACACTCTTGCCCGGCTTCAGCTGGACGACAGCGCCGACTTCCTCGCCAAGCACCTTGTGCGGAATGCCAACCACGGCCGCATCCATTACAGCCGGGTGATCGTAAAGCGCGCTCTCAACCTCGATACAGTAGATGTTTTCCCCGCCACGGATCAGCATGTCCTTGGCCCGGTCGACCAGATACAGGAAACCGTCCTCGTCGATGCGCGCGAGATCCCCGGTGACGACCCAGCCATCCCGGAAGGTTTCCGCCGTCGCATCGGGGCGGTTCCAGTAGCCCTTGCAGTTTGACGGGCTCTTGCACCATAGCTCGCCAACTTCGCCTGCGGGCAGCTCTTTTCCGTCGCCCCCGACAATCTTCAGGTCGACCGCACTGGGCGGGGCACCTGCACTGTCCGGGCGGTTCACATAGTCCTCGCCGAGGTTTACCGTCACGCTTGCGCTCGTCTCTGTCATGCCCCAGCCATTGCCGGGAACGGCGTCCGGAAAACGCTTCTTGATGGTGGAAACCAGCTCGGGCGCGGATGGCGCACCGCCATAGGATACGGCCTGGATGGAGGACAGGTCATACTTGTCCCGGTCCGGGTGTTCGAGCACCTGCCAGGCAATGGCCGGCACCCCGCCAATCGCGGTGACTTTCTCCGCCTCGATGATCGGCAGTGCCTTGCCTGCATCCCATTTGTACATCGAGACAATCTTGTCGCCCCGCATCAGCGTGGGGATCAGCACGGCGAAGGAGCCTGTCGCATGGAAGAACGGGATTGAAAGCAGTGTCGCTCGCTGCTCACTCGGATCGGGCTCGGGAATTGCTTCGCCACGGCGCAGGAACATGCGCGCCTGACAGCTCATCGAGTTGAGGAAGTTGGAAATCACAGCGCGATGCGTCGCCAGCGCGCCTTTCGGACGGCCTGTCGTGCCTGACGTATACATCAGTGTGGCATCATCATCTGGCAGCAGGTCGGCCTCGGGCAGCGCCAGGCTTTCCAGCTTGTTCCAGTCATTCGTTTCGCCGACAATATCCTCAAAGTTCTTCACGCGAGGGTCATTGCGCTCCTCTTCGGTTTCACGCGCTATGATGACCGTTTCGAGATCAGGCAATTCGTCGAGGTGTTCGCGGATGCGCTCATAGATCTGAGGATCGACAATGGCGACCTTGGCGCCTGAATTCTTCAAACCGTATTCGAGTTCTTCGCCAGTCCACCAGGAATTCATCGGCGTCGCGATCGCCCCGACGGACAGTGCAGCGAAGAAGGCTACCGGCCATTGCGGATAGTTACGCATGATGACGGCAACGCGGTCGCCCTTCTGGACGCCATATTCCCCCGACAGGGCTCTGGCGACGTGGCTGACGGCCTTGAGATGCGAATCGAAAGTCGCACGCTCGTTCTCATAGACGAGGAAATCCCGGTCCGCATGCGCCGCCGAAGCCTCGAGCGGGAAACGCAGCGTGGGCGGCGCCTCGGGATAATACTTCATCGAGACGCCGTTGATCGTGCCCTCTTCCACGGCCAGTGGCGTGCCGGGCTGGGCAATAAGACTGTTGGCTTCCTGTATCGAAATCACCGGCCAGGACGGGGCTGGGTCCGCTGCCATTCATTCCTCCATAATTCTCTGTCTTGTTGCAGCGCAATGAACCATGAGAGCGTGCGCAATGAAAGAGAAACCACGCCGCTGGAGCCTGACAGATCGACGCGCTCTGGAGATGGTGGTGTGTATTATGGACCGGTGACGACCTGCCGTTTCCCGCTACTTTCCGAGAGAACAGAACTGCACGTCCCGGACGGCCCCGTCCGGCGCGGTCAACTGAAATACCGGACCGGCCAGCTCATCGCCGTCGCACAGATATCCAATCTGGTACATGTCGACGAGATAACGGTTCTCAGGCTGGATTGCACTGGCGAGCATGAGATCGGATGCGTCCTGATGCTGGCCGAGCCGGAACAGGATGCGAAACCTCTCCATAGGGGTGAGCGACCCGGCATTCAGGCGTGCATTGAGCGCGGCCTGTTCCGCGGTTGCCTTTTCAAGCATCTCTTCAGCATCATCAGCATGCGAACTGTCAGGATAGTCGGCAAGGATCTCGTTGAGATCCTCTACAGTGCCATTGACGTCAGAACCGTCGCCGTAGCGAAGTTCGGCACGGCGCCAGAGAGCCTGCGCCATTTGCGCCTCACTCATGCCCGGGTCGCCCAGAAGCTGGGTCAGCCGGTCAATCGCAATCTGCTCGTTACCACCTTGGACCAGTGAGGACACCGTTCCCATGGCCCGCGCATAGTTTGACGTGGGGTCCTCCTGCGCAGGTGCTGCCGATTGAGTGTTCGTGGCACATGCTGAAACAAATAGCAGCGCGCTGGCGCCAGCCAGTAGCGAACGGTTCATATTCCGACTCCCTGTTGATCTGCCTGCGAGCCTAGCCAAATTGCCGCTGCGCCGCGAGAAAAAGTTCACGATGCAGGCATCGCCGTGATTTCACACCATTCCAGGTCTTTCAGGTAGTCCAGTTCATGCCCCAGTTCCCAGTCCTGATCATTCTCCAGGTCATCCGCACAAAGGTAGCCAGCCGCCTCAAGCAGGCGCGCATCACGGATTTCAGGTGCCAGTCCCGAGGCTTTATAGCGCTCAACGCCAGCCACGATGTCACCTGAGGCCACCTTGTCACTGAACCATTCCTGAAGTGTCTGGACACCGGCAAGCCGCGTGCGGACCTCCTCGAAATCTGATTCTACGTATTCGAGCGCTGCCTCGGCATCCGCCCGCGCATTCGCGCCGAGTGCTGGCTGCATCTCACCGTCATCATTCTCAACCGTGAGAGACAGAGCCTGACTGAAATCGGAAATGGCGCCTGGAAGGTTTATGCCAGCCTCGCGGCGCGTAGAGCCGCGCTCGACGAGCAGGCGAGCGCGCTGACTGCTCGAAAGCGTCGCGGTATCAAGCGTCTCGGTCAGAGATTCGATGGTCAGCCACGGATGCCATTTGCCATTCGCCTCCGCGACAGCACTGTCAAATTCCGCAGGCGTCAGAATGACAGCCGCCGGGGTTGTCTCACAGGCCACGATGGCAAGGCAGAACAGGCCGCCAATACAGGATCGCCACATAAGTTTACTCCAGACTTCGCGAAACAGGATTTCTACAGGGAGCCGAATCCACAAGCTAGCCGCTTACGGAATTGTAAGACAGTTCAAGCCTGAGCAAGCCGGTCGATTTCCTCGACATTACCCCGCCCCAGAGCTTCGATTGCCCGCGCCGCAATGCTTCGCGCATCAAGCCCTGCCTCAACGTACATCGCCTCGGGCTTGTCCTGATCCTGGAAGATGTCTGGCAGATGCATCGTCCTGATCCTGAGCCCCGTATCGAGAGCGCCAACCTCGGCAAGATGCTGCAGCACGAAGCCGCCAAATCCGCCCCGCGCGCCTTCTTCTACCGTGATCAGCACTTCGTGTTCACGTGCCAGCCGATTTACCAGATCCGTATCAAGCGGCTTGGCAAACCGCGCGTCTGCTACCGTACATGACAGGCCTTGAGCGCCAAGCAGGTCTGCCGCCTGAAGCGCCTCCTGCAGACGTGTGCCATAAGACAGGATGGCAACACTCGAGCCTTCGCGCACGATCCGGCCCTTGCCGATCTCCAGCGCCTCAGGAATGGCCGGGAGCTCGATACCGGTGCCATTGCCGCGCGGATAGCGGAAGGCACTTGGCCGGTCGTCAATTCCGGCTGCGGTATGAACCATGTGAACCAGTTCCGCCTCATCAGCCGCCGCCATGCAGACAAAGCCCGGCAAGGCACCGAGATAGCCAATATCAAAACTACCCGCATGGGTGGGGCCATCGGCACCGACCAGGCCTGCCCGGTCAATCGCAAAACGGACTGGCAGCTTCTGGATGGCGACGTCGTGTACGACCTGGTCGTAACCGCGCTGCAGGAATGTCGAATAGATCGCCGCAAAGGGGCGCATCCCGTCAGCCGCCATACCAGCCGCGAAGGTCACGGCGTGCTGTTCGGCGATGCCGACATCGAACATACGGTCAGGGAATTCCTTTTCGAACAGGTCCATGCCTGTCCCGCCCGGCATGGCCGCCGTTATCCCGACGATGCGGTCGTCCTTGCGCGCCTCTTCGATGAGGCTGTTGGCGAAGACCTTGGTATAGCTTGGCGGGCCGGACTTGGACTTTTGCTGCTCGCCTGTGACGACGTTGAACTTGGCGACGCCATGATACTTGTCGGCAGAGTTTTCCGCAGGCTCATAGCCCTTGCCCTTCTGTGTCACGACATGGAGCAGCACCGGGCCGGTATCCATCGCCTTGCAGTTTTCCAGCACCGGCAGGAGGACATCCAGATCATGACCGTCGATCGGACCGACATAGTAGAAGCCGAGTTCCTCGAACATGGTCCCGCCCATGGCGAAACCCCGCAGGTATTCTTCTGCCTTCCGGGCCGGGGTCGTCAGACCAATCGGCTTGATGACGCTTTTTGCGAACTTGCGCAGCCCCCGGTAGGAGCGCGACGAAACCAGCTTTGAGAGGTAATGGCTCATCGCCCCGACGGGTGGCGCGATGGACATGTCATTATCATTGAGGATGACGAGCATGTTGCTCGCATCCGAACCGGCATTGTTCATTGCCTCGTAGGCCATGCCTGCCGACATGGCACCATCGCCGATCACGCAGACAACCTTGTTGTCCTTATCGCTAAGATCACGCGCCTTGGCAAAGCCGAGACCAGCCGAGATGGAAGTCGACGCATGGGCCGCGCCGAAGGGGTCGTAATCGCTCTCTTCGCGCTTGGTGAAACCTGACAGGCCGCCGCCCTGGCGGATTGTACGGATACGGTCCCTGCGCCCCGTCAGAATCTTGTGTGGGTAACACTGGTGGCCGACATCGAAGATGAGCTTGTCATCTGGCGTGTCGAATATTGAGTGGATGGCAAGCGTCAGCTCGACAACACCCAGCCCGGCGCCGAGGTGACCGCCGGTTACGGAAACGGCATCAATTACTTCATTGCGCAGCTCGTCAGCAATCTGCCTGAGTTCTTCACGCGAACGACCCTTGAGGTCAGCGGGAGTCGCGACCGTATCGAGAAGCCGTGTCTTGGCGGGAAGCGTCATGTTGCAGTCCTTTCTCGCAGACACCCTAACAGTTCAGGGACGCTTTAGCGCGTCCTGTCGAGAACATAATCAACCGATTGCAGCAAGATATTGGCCTTATTGCGGAAAATTGCGAGATGCTGCTTGGCCTGCGCGGCAAGGAGCCGCACACGCTCCTGTGCACCTTCAACACCAAGGAGCGTGACGAAGTTGGCTTTTCCCGCTGCCTCATCCCGGCGGAGTGTCTTGCCAACCGTCTCCTGATTACCCGTTACGTCCAGCAGGTCGTCGGCAATCTGGTAGGCCAGACCAAGATCCTGTGCGAACCCCGCCAGCGCATGGCGTGACGCCTCGCTAGCCCCGCCGATGATGCCCGCCGCTTCGACGGAGTAGGAGATCAGTGCTCCTGTCTTCAACCGCTGCATCCGGGTGATCGTGTTGAGGTCTCGCGGGCTTTCCTCCTCCAGCATATCGATCATCTGGCCGCCAACCATTCCCTTCGCACCGGCCGCATCAGCCAGGCGCTCTGTCAGACGCATCCGGATCGCCGGATCGCGGTGGGTATCTTCTCCAGCGACGATCTTGAACGCCAGGGTAAGAAGGGCGTCGCCAGCCAGGACGGCTGTCGCTTCATCGAAGGCCTTGTGAACCGTGGGCTGTCCACGCCGCAGGTCATCGTCATCCATGCAGGGAAGATCGTCGTGCACCAGCGAGTATGTATGGACACATTCCAGGGCCGCAGCGGTGCGCAGGAGTGATGTTTCATCTGCGTCAAACATTGCGCCCGTCTCGATGACGTAGAATGGACGCATGCGCTTCCCGTTCGCCAGGGCGGCATGGCGCATTGCCCGCATGAGATTGGCTTCAGGCCCTTGCGCCGGGGGAATGAGTTGATCGAGGGCAACCGTGACTTTGTCAGCTATTTCTGTCAGGCGCTTTTCAAAGTCCATTCCGGCGTCCTCAGTCGAAGCTGGCAGTCTCGGTTTGTGGCTGACCGTCCGCTCCCTGGACAATCTGCTCGATCTTGAGCTCGGCAGACTTCAGCCGCGCCTCGCAATGGGCCTTGAGCTTTGCACCGCGCTCATAGATCTCGATGGACTTTTCCAGCTCGACATCGCCAGCCTCCAGACGGCGCACGATCTCTTCAAGCTCCCTCAGGGCCTGCTCAAAGCTCATATCGCCAATTGCCTGTGATGCCGCTTCGGCCATGCGCTCGCTCCCGGGACTGGTGAGAAAGATGTACCCTAAGCACGTGCCACGCGCTTAACAATGGCGAATGCTCAAGATTTGCCGCGGTACTCGTAGATGCGGTAGCTCCAGTATTTGTCGCCACCATCGCGTATGCAGACCCAGCCGATCCTGGCCATGGCGGGACGCAGCATCCGGTTGAACCAGCCATGCGCAGCCAGATAGACTTTTCCACCGGCAGCCGCCTCATGGAGATATTTTGCGGCCGCATTCGCCCGCTCACGCGCTTCCCTGTTGCTCTCACCATCCAGGCTGTGACCGTAAAGCCAGGCTGTCCTGGCAATCACGTTCCAGGTCTTGGGCAGGTATTTCCGGTTCCTGAAGCGTGGCGGCGGCAGAGGGGCTTCGCAGAACACCTTGTCAGTCTTCGGATCCCGCCCGCTGGCAAGCTGCGCGGTTTCTATCGCACGCGGCGCGGTCGAACTGAGTATGATGTCCGCGTCAGAGACAGCGGCACGAAGGTTCTCCGGCGCCGGCTGGTCAGGAGCCAGGCTCCCAGCTTCATAGCGATCCCACCAGTCACGGTACTGCTTCCAGTCAAGACGGGGCCCAGCGCTCCTGTCGAGCGCGGGACGTCCATGACGTGAAACAACAATCTGCCCGCGGGTGGTTCTGTTTTTCTTGGTCCTGTTGCCAGGCATACCTTATCGAGCCTCGCCCATTTTCTCGCGACAGGTAACTAATGATCCTTCACGAGCGATCAACACCTCCAGCGATTACTGGGGTTGGTCGGACTCGGCAAGTTCCATAGCTGCTCTTGTCCGTGTAAAAGCCTGATATAGGCCTGACAGACGGCCAATATTGTCGGTTTCCGAGAGGCATATCTGGTCCAGTCGCCGGCGCGATTGTGTCAGCACACGCGAAACCCGCCCGTCGAGTAAACGCTCCCCGCTACGCCAGGCCTGGCCCAGTAGCCGGTCTGGACGCATGGCAAGTGCCCGCGACCTGACGACCCCTGCGCCGATTGGCAGCTGATAATTGGAGTAATGACGCTTGTAATGATCGAGCCCCGGGCCTGCGTCGTAAATTTTGGGCATGGTCTCCCCCTTCGCCATTTGCTCAAGCATCAGCTGAACGATCATGTTTCCCGGTGAATATGCGCCAAATTCGGGTTCAAATGCAGTGATCCAGCCATGCATGACCTTGTCCGACTGCACCACGAGTTCACTTGCAGCATGCCGGCCATCTAGATGCAGGCTGACGAGACGCAAGCGGAACCGCGGCGTCTGGGTTTCACGCATGGCCTGCATAAGGTTTTTCACCCATTGCGGAGACAGGACATCATGGCGGCCCGTACGCTGGAACTGCTCGCGTTTGAGTTCCATCAGCCGGTTGAAAGTCGCATCAGAAAGATCGTCAAACCGGAACTCTGCCTCGGAAAAATCCCGCTCCACATTGCGCGCAAGCCTTCGCATCTTCTTGAAATGTTTCGGCCAGCGTTGTGTCTGGTTGGCGAGAAATGCATCCCAGCCCTCACCCACATACGTCATGTTGGCACCCGCAAGGCGCAGACGTGTCTCACTCGACGGGTCCTGCGGCAGCCATGCAAAGGCCGACATGCCAAGCAGACCCAACCCCTTCAGAAAAGCAGATGGAGACAGGGAGGTGTGCCCGGAAAGGACGGGACCGTGCCAATCGGAGAACGGGCCCCCGATCGGACGCGCCCAGGCCCCGGGACGCTTGTGAAGTGGCCAGAACCCCACCGGTTCACCGGCCTCGAAGGCAACGCCAATACGCGTATCCCGGCGGCACCTGCCAACCAGCCGGGCATAGACGGGATCGAAGAACGGGTCGTCATACAGCGCCCTGGAATTCCGCAACTGTGTAAAGGATGCCCAGAGCTCCTCACTCATCTGATCGGATTTGAATACCCGGAAATCCATCTGTGCCATCCCTGTCCAACACAAGTGCTTTCAAGGGGCACATGCAATCACTGCGCCAAAATTCCCCTGACACACGAAAAAACTTACAAACCTCTCCAGAGGCGTTTCTTCATGCAGGGCTCGGCCTGAGCCGAATCACAGGAATAGGTCGAGAAAAGAACCGTGTCGGCCCGACCGATCAGGTTTTCCGCTGGAACAAAGCCAACTGATGCGGTTTCAGCCGATATACCGCGCGGCAGCTCACATCCCGTCCGGTCAATGACGCCCTGCCCGTTCGGAGGGCAATGCCCCGTGGTAGAACGTCCATCTTCTGAGTTGTCCCGGTTGTCACCAACGAACAGGTAGTTGCCTTCAGGCACCTCGAAGACCGGCGTTGTATCAAGCGAACGGGTCTGCCCGGCGCCCTGCTGCCATTGATGGGTCAGCCAGGACTTGCCGTTGATCGTCTCCCGGTATTCACGCGCGGCTTCTGAGTAACGTGCTTCATGAGGCACATAGTCGATCCGGCGAATGAACTCGCGCTCAACCGGCTGGCCATTCAGGTAAAGCTGTTCATCTATCATCTGCACACGGTCACCAGGCAGCCCCAGAATCCGCTTGATCATCACCCGGTCTGTATGCGGATGCATGAAAACAGCGACATCGCCCCGGTCAGGCTCGCTGCCGAACAAGCGTCCATCCCCTTCCGGAAACAGGCGCCATGCCCCCCATGGGAGACTGTAACGGCTATAGCCGTAGGAAAATTTGTTCACGGCAACGCGATCGCCGACCTGGAGATTGGGCACCATGCTCTCGGATGGAATCACCCGCTGCTCGTAGATCAGGAAAGAGAAAATGTAGAAAGCCGGAATGAAGATCGCCAGCGTGACGACCCACTCACGGATCTCATGCAGTATCTTCGCCTTCAGTGAACGCTTCTCTGACGGCTTTTCGGATGGGGTCGACGATTCGCTCATGGCAGTTTGAAAGCAGTCCCAAAGGCGAGCAGCTCTGCAGAACCACCCATGATCATTGATGTGGTCAGACGCATCATGTCGATCGCATCCGCGCCTAGGCTTTGGGCGTCGCCGTGCATCCGGTCAAGACCCTGTTCACGCACTCCTGACATGCGCCACATATATTCCGACATCTGCGCCGTCCTCCGGTTCGGAAGGAAACCTAGCGCCATGACGAAACCAAGGCGACCTTAAATTGCGGTTGTCATCCCGTGTGTCAGGCTGCGCTGTACCAGTCCACACCCTCCGCATCCGGAGTGACTGTCGCGTCGTCACGCTCTACCAGGCATCGCAGATGCGCCAGGGCTTCACCCGTCGCCATGGAAAGTACATCGTCCGTGATCTTCCGCCCGAAGAGGGCTGGAAACACATCCACCACCCTGCGGGGGGACTCCGTCAGACGCTGCTTCAGGCGCCTCAACCCGGTTTCGTGCCCACGTACCAAATGATCGAGGCGCACATGTGCCCCCCTGAACGGCTCATTGTGAGCCGGAAGCACCAGTGCGTCTGCCGGGAGTATGCCCTTGAGCTTTCGACAGCTGTCGAGCCAGTCGGTCAGAGGGTCAGCGGCAGGCTCAGTGGGATGAACAGAAACATTTGAGGAGATACGCGGCAGGAGCTGGTCCCCGGAAATGATCGCGTTAAAGCTGCCCGAATACAGGCAGGCATGTTCGGGCGAGTGTCCGCTGCCCATGACCACCTGCCAGCTCTCCCCGGCAAGCGTGATCTCATCGCCATCCTGCAAACGGTGATAAGCGTCGGGCATCTGGCTGACTCCACGCCCGAAACCGCCGAACTTTCCGCGATAGGTGTCGATCTGCGCATCTGTCCAGCCGGCCGCGCGGTAGAAATCAATACCGGCCTGTGGGGCTTCGCGCCCCGTATCGGCGACAAGCATCCGGCACGTGAGATACTCGAGCTGGCTCATCCATAGCTCCGCGCCGGGGAACTTGCGCGACAGCCAGCCTGCATTGCCAACATGATCGGGATGCATATGCGTGACGATGATCCGCCACACAGGACGCCCTTCAAGCCTGTCCTCGAATATCTTGCGCCATGCCGTCTTGGTATCCGGCAGCGGCATACCCGTATCGACAATCGTCCAGCCCTTTTCACCATCGTCAACGAGCCAGAGATTGATCCATTTCAGCGAAAAGGGCAGCGGCATGCGTACCCAGAAGACACCGGGCAATACCTCAAGGGTCTCGCCGGTCTCCGGTGTGGAATCAAAAGGGTACTCAAGCCGCGCTCTTGTCGGCGTCTTTGACTGAAATCCGTCCATGCAAACACCATCACATGAGGAAATGCCGCTTCCAAGACTGACCAAACGTCAATCCGCGCGCATTTCAGCAGGCGATGACATTGACTGCCAGGCCACCCGTACTCGTTTCCTTGTACTTCGATGACATGTCGATGCCGGTCTGGCGCATGGTCTCGATCACCTGATCGAGACTGACCTTGTGATGCCCTGTCCCGTGCAGTGAAAGGCGGGCCGCATTCACGGCCTTCACCGCGCCGAAGGCATTGCGCTCGATACATGGAATCTGGACCAGCCCTCCAACCGGGTCGCATGTAAGGCCGAGATTGTGCTCCATGCCGATTTCAGCGGCCACGCAGACAGTCTCGGCATCGGCTCCCCAGACAGCCGCAAGCCCGCCAGCCGCCATGGAGCAGGCAACGCCGACTTCCCCCTGGCACCCCATTTCAGCGCCTGAGATCGAGGCACGCTGCTTGTACAGCAGGCCAATACCTCCCGCCACGACCAGGAAACGCCGGGCCTTTTCGTGGTCGAGCTTTCCATCCTCACAACAATAATGGCGGATGACGGCGGGTATGATACCGGCTGCACCATTGGTCGGTGAGGTCACAACCCGTCCTCCGGCCGCATTCTCCTCATTCACGGCCATGGCAAAGACATTCAGCCAGTCGAACAGTTCCTCGCGTTCATTCGAGCCCGGATTGTCATTCAGCTTTTTGTAGAGTGCAGGTGCCCGTCTCGTCACTTCCAGCCCACCCGGCAGGATGCCTGTCTGGCCAAGGCCGCGCTCGATACAGGCCATCATGGTTTCAGCGATCCGGTCGAGACGCTTCAGCGTCTTCTCACGGCCACGGCGCGCATCCTCATTGTGAAGGACAAGCTCATCTATCCGCCAGTCATGCTCCTTGCACTGCCTGATAAGCTCCATGGCGGAATCGAAGGGGTATGGCGCTCCTTTTGCGCTGTCGACGAGATCGTCGCTGACAGGCTTTTCCAGCTGCCGCCGGGACGCAATAAAGCCGCCCCCTGTGGAGAAATATGTCCGTGACCAGGCCGGGCGTTCATCTCCGGCATACAGGTGCAGCACAGCGCCGTTCGGATGCAGTGACGGGACAACATCAGTGCAGAATTCGATGTCCTTTAGCGGGTTGAAATCTATCTCCGGCCCGTCGGCCAGCTGGATACGCTTTTCCCGCACGATCCGGCGGAAGGTCTCTTCTGCCTCAACCGGGTCGGCGGTCTCCGGTTTCATGCCGGTCAGGCCGAGAATCACGGCCTTGTCCGTCCCGTGCCCCACACCGGTCAGCGCGAGCGAGCCCTGAAGCTCGATATGAACACGTGTGGCATCCTTCAGCTGGCCTGCCCGCGATGCCTCCTGAAGAAACCGCCGTGCAATCCGCATGGGCCCAACAGTGTGCGAGCTCGACGGGCCAAGGCCGATACGGAAGAGATCGAGTACAGACAGCATTTCTAATTCCTGACCCGTGCGTTTTTTTGTTTCAGTTGAAACCAAGGGCTAGCCCGCGCTTGCCTTCCCGGCAAGCCGGGTGCAGCCTTGTCTGCCTGCACAAGACAGAAAAAGACCCGGGAGGAAACAAGGCATGAAGAAATCGAACCCGACACGACGTCATATCCTGCGCGGGGGAGCGGCGACAGCAGCCTTCCTGCCCTTCTCGGCAGCCTGCGCCCCCGCCCAGGTACTCGGCGCGTCATCACCGCCTTCAGGAACGATGGATGGGGTTCGTATGGCCGAACTGATCGGAAGCGGGGAAATTACGTCTCTTGAATTCACAGAGGCTGCAATTGCACGTGCCCAGCGTGTGAACCCTAAGATCAATGCCATCGCGTCGAGCCTCTATAACGAAGCCAGAACACGCGCTGAAGAGAACCTTTCCGGCGCCTTTGCGGGCGTACCGACCTTCATCAAGGACCTGGAAAACTGGGAAGGTGCGCCAAGCTTCTTTGGCAGCCGCGCCTATCAGGGCTATGTCGCACAGTCAGACGGCGCATTTGCAGGGCGCTGGCGGGATATGGGGGTTGTCGTTCTCGGCAAGTCGACCACGCCAGAGGCTGGCCTGACATCGTCGACCGAACCGCTTGCAACCGGACCGAGCCGTAATCCGTGGGACCTCGACAGGATGCCCGGTGGCTCCTCTGGTGGGGCCGCCGCGTTGACGGCTGCGCGCATCGTTCCGTTCGCCCATGCCAGCGACGGCGGTGGCTCTATCCGCATTCCGGCAGCCTGTTGCGGCCTGTTCGGGCTGAAGCCATCCCGCGGCGCGCTTGCGGGACCGCCCCCACGAGGGCCCGTGGAGATTTCCGTCAACCACGCAGTGACCCTTACTGTTCGTGATAGCGCCGCGTTGTTCGCGGCCGCTGAAGCGCCGCGTGATGGATTGCGCCCGACAGGTAACATAACCCAACCCATTTCACGCCGGCTGAAAATCGCCTTTGCCCCGGAACCGATAAATGGCGCGACACTCGACAGCGAGACGCGCGCCGCCATTGAGAAGAGTGCCGAGCTTTGCCGGTCCCTCGGTCATGAGGTGATCGACTGGACCATGCCCGTCGACGGTCGCAGGTTCCAGGATGAATTCCTCCTGCTCTGGGCCGCAGGTGCTGCGGAATTCGCCGAACAGGCCATGGCTTATGCGCCGGGCCGGGCGCCAGAAGAGATCCTGGAACCCTGGACACTGGGACTGGCCCGTGACTTCGCAGCCAACAAGGACAAGTTCGAGGCTGCCATAGCTTGGCTGCAGGCCTTCGAGGGCGAGTACCATTCCTGGTTTGAGAATTTCGACGTTATCCTGACGCCGACCGTGTCCACCCTTCCACCAGCAATCGGTTATCAGGCACCAACGGGTCCGTATGAAGAAATCCGCCAGCGTGTGACCGATTTCGCCGCATTCACGGCCCCTATGAACGTCGCAGGCGCAGCCTCGATGAGCGTACCGGTTCAATGGACGGATGGGGGCCTTCCGGTCGGCTCTCTCTTCTCGGGACGGCGCGGCGATGACGGGCTCCTGCTTGCGCTGGCCTATGAACTGGAAGCGGCCCAGCCATGGATTGGCCGCAAGCCCGCAATCGCGATATAGCAGCTTGACGCGGCAGGCCGGGTCTGGAAACCAGCTTCGATGACCATGCCTGCCGCCACTGCTCCCGTTTTCCTGCGCTGCGACGGTGCCATCGCTGACATTGTCTTCAATGCACCAGAGCGGCGGAATGCGTTCAGCCAGAAGATGTGGGCGGCCCTGCCGGGACTGATCGCAGAGGCTGAATCCGCCAGTACTGTCAAAACAATCATCATGCATGGCGGCGAGAGCGGGCATTTCGCCGCTGGTGCAGACATTTCAGAATTCGAGACGATTTACGCCGATGATGTCGTGGCTGGCGAAAGCGCAGACACGATCGCTAACGCACTGAATGCCATTGCCGGGTGCGAAAAGCCTGTCATTGCAGCGATAGAGGGCGTCTGCATCGGGGGTGGCGTCTCGCTCGCACTGGCCGCAGACATCCGCATCGCTTCACAACGATCCCGCTTCGGCGTAACGCCCGCCAAACTCGGCCTGGTCTATCCAGCTGATGACATGCGCCGGCTCGTTCAGGCTGTCGGGTCTGGCCACGCGCGTGATATTCTTTTTACCGGAGCCATTTTCGACGCCCAGCGCGCACAGCGTATCGGGCTTGTCGAAGATCTCTGTCCTGAAGGAACAGCGCTCGATCACGCACGCAATCGTGCAGAGATGATCGGCGAGGTGTCGCAGTATTCAGTGCGTGAGATGAAAAGACTGCTCTCGGCCCTGACCACAACAGGTGGCCTGTCGGACGAAGACGGCCGTCAGGCATTTATCGATACTGCCCGCAGCGAACATTTCAGGGCCGGATACCGCGCATTTCTCGACAAGCGCAAAGCTGAGTTTCCAAACCCCTGATTTCATTGTGCATTGCGGCAGTTTTCACTTCCGCAGAGCAGCAAAAGTGATGCAATAACACATCACCTGTACCCTCATTTCATCATGCGACAGTATACCTCCGTTGCATAATCGGCTCACTCCTGATTATGCAGCTTTCACCCGATACGGTTTGATTCCAATAGATCGGGCGAGGTCCCAGCCTCGAACACCATAACCATAAGAGTTCCACGGGAGTATATAATGCAGCGCAACAAATTCCTCTTGTCCGGCGTGGCTCTTGCCGCCGTTCTCAGCCAGATGCCGGCCCAGGCACAGGATGCTGAAAACGAGGGCAATGCCGTTGATCGCGTCCTCCAGAAAGTCACGGTTTCTGCAACCAAGAAACAGAATGTCGAGAACGTCCAGGATGTTCCGATCGCGGTTACAGCTTTCAATTCTGACACGCTTGACGCGCTCAATGTGAACACGGTTGAGGACCTCAGCTATTCTTCCCCCAACGTTTCGCTCGACGATGTCGGCACCTCCCGCGGCACGGCAAACTTCGCCATTCGCGGCCTGGGTGTGAACTCGTCGATTCCGTCCATCGACCCGGCCGTTGGCGTCTTCGTTGATGGCGTCTATCTCGGCATCAATAACGGCGTTGTCGTCGACCTGTTCGACCTTGAGAGCGTTGAAGTCCTGCGCGGCCCGCAAGGCCTGCTTTTCGGCCGCAACACGACAGGTGGCGCGCTGGTTATCAACACAGCCCGTCCGACGGACGAATTCTCCTACAAGGCCCGCGCCCGCTTTGACGGCCCGATTGATGATGACCGTGGCGGCCTGAACTCCACCGTTCAGGGCATCGTTTCCGGCCCCCTGATCGAAGACAAGCTGAACGGCAAGATCGGCGCCTATTACAATACCGACGCCGGCTACTTCAAAAACCAGTTTGACGGTGACAATCACGGTGAAGCCCAGACAGCCATCTACAAGGGTGCGCTGGAGTGGTTTGCGACCGACCGCCTGACCTTCCTGCTGAACGGTCAGTACAACGATTCCTACGTCGATGGTCCGAGCGGCCAGAACCGTGCCTATTTCGATCGTGACAGCTTCGACTTCTCGATCGACAATCCCGGTTTTGCCGACTCCGAAACGATCTTCGGCTCACTGCGCACCGACTATGACGTGGACTTCGGCAATGGCCAGATCACGAACATTTTCGGCTATCGCAGCTATGAGGGTACAACGTCCGGTGACATCGACGCGTCGCCTTTCGACCTGTTCCACTCCAATTCCGAGCTTGATCAGGAGCAGGTCTCCAACGAGCTGCGCTATGCGGGCACGTTCGGCAAGACCGACCTGACGACAGGCCTCTACTACTTCAATCAGACCCTGGACTATACCGAGATCCGGGACCTCCTGAACGACTCCGCTGCACCGCCGCCCACTTTCTACGGTGGTGGCAGCCAGGATCACACGGTGTATGGCGCCTTCGCCAACGTCGACTACTCCATCACGCCTGACCTGATCGGTACGGTCGGCCTTCGTTATTCGAAGGAAGAAAAGGATGCGGACATTACCTATATCCGTCCGCGCCCGGAATGCTCTGTTGTTGAGGGCACCTGCCCGACGACCGGCATCAATCCGTTCACCGGCGAAGAAAACCGCTTCTCCGATGGCGATGAGTGGTCAAACTGGACCCCGAAAGTCGGCCTGCAGTATTTCTGGACCGACAATGTCCAGACATACGGTACCTATACCAAAGGCTTCCGTTCGGGCGGTTACAACTTCCGCATCACGGACGTGAACGTCTTCCTCAACCAGATCGTCCCGAACACGGGTGATTTCGGCTTTGACGAGGAAGAGGTCGATGCCTTCGAAATCGGCTTCAAGTCGACCAGCGAAGACGGACGCGTCCAGCTCAACGGTGCTGCCTTCCTGACCAAGATCAGCGACATGCAGCGTGAGGTGAACACGGCCGGTCCGTCAGGTGTGGTCCAGAACATCCTCAACACGGCTGACGCAACCATCAAGGGCGTCGAACTCGACGGCCGCTGGGCAGCAACCAACGAGCTGCTCTTCACCTTCAATGTCGGCATGATCGACGCCGAGTATGATGATGTCCGCTTTGACATCAGCGGTGACACCCAGGTTGACCAGCGTGACGAGAACCTCGAGCTTCCGCGCGTTCCGCAGCTCACCTATGGCTTTGGCGCCATTCATGACGCCGACCTCGGTGATGCCGGTACGCTGGTTTCGACCGTGAACCTGCAGTATCGCGACCGGATCGCCTATACCGACAGCAACTTCGGCTGGGTTCAGGGCACCACGCAACTTGCAGCGGACCTGACATGGGAAACACCCTATGAAGGCTTCGCCGTCTCGCTGTTCGGCGACAACCTCCTGGACGAAGTGCAGGTCGGTAACGATACGCAGCTGCCCTTCCCTGGCCCGATGTCGAACGGCGTTCAGACGCCATTCCAGGCCCTGCCGGGTGCAGGCACCTTCTCGCCGCTCAAGAAGGGCCGCGTGGTCGGTATCGAGTTCACCGTCCAGCGCTAGGGCATAACGCTATTTACCTGATGAGGGCGGCAGGCAAACTTGCCGCCCTTTTCTTTTGTCTGCCTCGGCAAGATTGATCTTGGCTATCGCTGCGGCAGCGGTGATTGGCTGCTCAGGAACCAAGAGATCAAGGGAGACAAACGTCATGAAAGTTGCGAGCCTGAAAAAGCCCGGTGGACTGCAGAATATCGAGATCGGTGACAGGCCGGACCCGAAACCCGGCCCCGGCGAAGTGCTGATGCGGGTGAAAGCAAGTTCTCTGAACTATCACGACTTCGTGGTCGCCCAGGGCGGCATCCCGACGCCAGACGGGCGTATTCTCATGTCGGACGGCGCAGGTGAGGTTATCGAGCTCGGCGACGGTGTGACGCGCTTCAAGAAAGGCGACAAGGTGCTGTCCACCTTCTTTCCCGGCTGGCGGGACGGTCCGCCCGAACTCGACAAGATGCTGGCCGTGCCGGGCGACCGGATAGACGGCTTTTCAGCTGAACTTGTCGCCGTACCTGCCGAAGGGCTGACACGTATGCCGGAAGGCTACAGCTTCGCAGAAGCCGCCACCCTGCCCTGCGCGGCCCTTACAGCCTGGCGCGGCCTGATGGTCGAGCGACGCCTGCAGCCCGGCGAATGGGTCCTGACCCAGGGCACAGGCGGGGTTTCGATCTTCGCCCTGCAAATGGCCAAGGCGGCCGGTGCGCGGGTTATCTCCACCTCATCCTCCGACGAAAAGCTGAAAAAACTGACCGAGCTCGGCGCCGATCATGTCATCAATTACAAGGACACACCCAAATGGGGCGCCAAAGCCAAGGAGCTGACTGGCGGGCGCGGTGTCGACAAGGTGATCGAGATTGGTGGACCGGAAACGATGGCCCAGTCGATCCAGGCCTGCAGGATCGGCGGCCATATCGCGCTGATCGGTGTGCTGACCGGTATTTCCGGCGAAGTTCCGACAGCCGCCCTGTTCGGTGCCAACATTACACTCTCAGGCATCACCGTAGGCGCACGCCAGCATCAGGAAGACATGATCGCCGCGATCGAGGCGAATGGCATCAAGCCGGTCATCAGTGACCATTTTCCGCTCGACAAACTTGCCGATGCGTTTGCCCACCAGGCCAGCCAGAAACACTTCGGCAAGATCGTTGTCGATATCTAGGCGTTCATGACGTCCAGGGAGGCAACTGCCCGGATCGCCTCGGCCGCAATCTGTCCTTCCGGGGTCAGCGGCCCGGGGCGACTGATCAGGAAACCCTGAAGCTCCGTGCATTGCGAACGGATCAGGCTGATCGCCTGCGCCTCGGTCTCCACACCTTCGGCGACGACTGGAATCGACAGGCTCTTTCCAAGCCGCAGGATCGCATCGACAACGGCAAATGCCTTGCGGTCCGTGTCCATCGACATCACGAATGAACGGTCGATCTTGATGCGGTCAAACGGGAACTGCTGCACGAAGCGCATTGATGAATAACCCGTGCCGAAATCGTCCAGGGCCACTTGCACGCCTAGTGTCTTGAGCTGCTCCAGAATGCGTCCGGCAACCATCGTATTATGGATCAGGGCTGTTTCGGTGATTTCCAGTTCAAGACGGCCCGGCTCGAGGCCGCTTGTCTCAACTGCATCACGCACCGTCGCATACAGGTTGGGGTCCATGAACTGACGTGCCGAGAGATTGACGGAAATGGACACATCATCCTTCCAGCCCGCCGCAGCATGACAAGCCTCATAAAGACACCAGCGTCCGATGTCCTGAATGACGAGGCTTTGTTCGGCTGTCTCGATGAACTCCCCCGGCATGACCAGCCCGTGACCCGGCCGCTCCCAGCGTATCAGGGCCTCATAACCGAGGACGCGCCGGGTGGTGGACGACACCTTGGCCTGATAGTGCAGCACGAATTCCTTGTCGCGCACGGCCCGGACGAGGTCTGCCTCCATGCTGCGCTTCTTCTCACTGCTCTCATGGAGCTCGGCATCATAGAGCCGGGCGGTACGCCGCCCATTCTTCTTGGCAGAATATAGCGCCCTGTCAGCCGCCTTGAGCAGGCTGTCCGGATCGGTCACCCCATCATGGGAGTGTGCGACGGCAAGCCCGACACTGACACCCGACTGGATCATGATGTCTTCATGGACAATTCCCTCGGACAGCTTTTTCACACAGCTGTCGGCAAGCTTCATGAGCGTCGTTTCATCGTCGCCATAAGGCAACAGGATAGCAAACTCGTCCCCGCCAAGACGCGAAACAAGGGCATTTGCGCCAAAGGTTTCCCGCAACCGGATTGCCGAAGCCTTCAGGACGGCATCGCCTGCCCCGTGACCGAACTGGTCGTTGATGTCCTTGAACTCATCAAGGTCAGCGAGAATGACACTGAACCGTGAGGCGTCCCTGAGTGCGCCGTCCCAGAGTCCGTCCAGGGCTTTCTGAAAAGCGGCACGGTTTGGTAGTCCCGTGAGCGGATCACTATAGGCGAGCTTGCGGATGTTGGCTTCATTGCGCAGCCGTTCGCGCAAATCGTAAAGGCTTACGGCGAACAGGCCCTCGCCCTCGTCCTCAAGACTGCGAATGGAGATATCGACCGGCACCTTTTCTTCTCCGAGCGCCATATGATGCTCGCTCAGGCCATATCTGCCAGCTTGCCAGGCAGTCGTAATATCTGCCCCCAGAAGCATATTGATGTTTGTCCCGCAGAGGTCGCCATGGCTCGTATCGAACAATTGTCGCGCAGCATCATTAAGCTCGATCACCTCGCCGTCGGCGCGCGTCACAAACAGGGCTTCGGAGGCCGCATTCACCAGCAGCGACATTCTACGCGCTTCACGGAATCGGAACTTCGACAATACCGAATCCAGCCCTGCCGCCAGTGAGGCGGTCACCAGGATCAGTACCACGCCAAACACGACCCATGTCCCAAGCATTGCCGGGGCAATCGACCACGCGACACTATCGAAGCCGGCCATGGGCACGACATCCATAGCTGTCATCCCGATAAAGTGGAGGCTGGCAACCGCCGCCAGAGATCCCGTGAATGCGATCACGTTGCTACGCCGCGATGACGTACTGAAACTGGCATAGGCCAAAGTGAAGAAGGCGAAAGCTGCGACGACCGATGCGGTCACATATGCAGGATCAAACTCTATCAGCGCAGCCGCTTTCAGCGCGCCCGCTCCGTAGTAATGCATGGCCGAGACCGTGGCTGTCGCAAGACCCGCGCAAGCCAAACGGCGCAGAAGCGTCATCCCGCCGATCAGGACCTGACTGGTCACCAGGAAACCAGAAATCGCAATCAGGACGGACAGCAGGGTCGTTACGCCATCAAAATGGACGGCAAAACCCGGCCTGTAGCCAAGCATGGCTACAAAGTGCGTCGCCCATATACCGATTGCTGTCACCGTCCCTGAAAGCCCGGCCCAAACCCTCTGGCGCACGGAAGTCCGCGCGAGGATGCCGCGCTGATACACGATCATGGAACAGACTGTCCCAACCGTCAGAACGAGAACAGCTGCCAGCACGTAGAAAATGTTGTGCTCACCAGCAATGCATGAATAGACCTGATACATGCGGGTGGCGATAGTATATTATCGTATATGCAATATTAAAAAAACTGTTTTTTGCCAGATGGTTAACAGGCCACCTGGCGGCGTTAACCAAGCGCTCTCAGAGGGGCCACTGGGAAGTGGGATATGATGCGTTCAATGGCCTCAATTCCCCTTATGAAAATGGTGC
>NZ_JAPYRE010000020.1 GCF_029936995.1 Henriciella sp. | reverse complement strand
ATAAAAATAAATATTTAGTTTTTAGTTTATCGGGAGGAAAAAAAGTATTTTTTTTTCCGGAGGTTTTAGAGGTAGGAGAGGGATTCCCCTAGGATTTCTAGTCTAGCCTACCTAAAAGTACGAGGAGAGGGATTCCCCTAGGATTAATATTTTAAATCTAGTGATGAGAAGGCCCCCCCCTTCTCATTATTGCATTTTTGGCAAAATCGATGTTTTTAAAGGTAAAAACGGGAGAAAAATAGCTTTTTTCTTCGGAAAAATTAAATTATTTATTTTTATTTATCGAAACCAAAAAAATTTTTAGTGGAACAACATAATTTCTTTTATAGGGGGGACGCAAGCGAAAACGAAGATCTTTACGCATGAAAAATTTAATTTTTTAACCGCTTATTTTTTCCTCAAACCTAAATCCGCTAACCCTCACCCCCCCCAGGTTATATACTATATCTTGAGATAGGATTTATCAGTTAAACAATCTATCCTGAGATAGGATTTTCCCCCATTTTTTTTCTCTCTCTTTTTGTACTATCCGGCTAGATATGTGGGCTGCCTCGCAAGCTCGGCTGATAATAGATCAGTTAAATAGGTTTAGCTAATAATGAATCAGTTAAATATGGAGACTCTCTCCCTATTTTTTACTATTATAAAGAGTAAGTCCTTGAAAGACCCCTAAAAAAATAGAGGTCCCCCTTGAGGATTGAATGCGGAAACCAAAAAAATTTTTAGTAGGTCTGATTTTATTTAATTATCTGTTTTATCATATAAAAACCTAGGTTTATTAGGAAAAAATAAATCTATAGGCGCAAGATCTTTCTGGAAGCTCACAAATCTATTATTGTGAGTTCAGATGTTAAATTTAGTGTCGAGATCTTTCTTTAACTATTCTTTTCTTATATAGGAGATCTTTTCTAAAAAATCACTTTTAAAAAGTTGCAAATCTATTATCACGAGTTCACATGTTAAATTTACTATGATGACCTCTAGTAAAACTATCTTTAAAATAATATTTATAAATTTATAAAAATAAGATCCCTAGATTTAATCTTCTTGGGAGAAAAAAGTCTTTTTTCTCTATTTTGGGGAGGTTATGATATAGATAAAAATAAATATTTAGTTTTTAGTTTATCGGGAGGAAAAAAAGTATTTTTTTT
>NZ_JAPYRE010000001.1 GCF_029936995.1 Henriciella sp. | reverse complement strand
CGGCCCTTCTGTCAGGCCTTTTCCTGCGCTCCTCGTGGGCAATCACGCTGCAGGCGATAGAAGAATTGAAGACTGTAAAGCGAAACAGGGAGATTGCTTCCGAAGTCACGCGGTGAAGTATTGCGTCTCAACAAGCTTGCAGTCTGCTGTGTTCGACTTGGCGGCCGGGATTTCAACAGAACTTCCCGGTCATTCTTTCAAGAGCGGGCATCTGGCTTGCTGGCGTCTGCGATGCTCATCATATGTTACAAATCGACTTGTTGCGCGTCCCGGCCCTTTCAGAAAGGCGGGCACTAACGCGGTATACACGTATACATCAAGAGACTTTCACTACCTGGCCCAAGCGGGTTGGAACGATTGAAATTTCTTGGGTGACCAAAAAACCTTGAACATATCAGATATTGGATGGCCATTATCCCACATAGACGGACTCCAACATGGCTGTTTGCGCAACATTGGCACCACTGCCATGCGTTCGCAGAGGATTAGCCAGGCTAAGACTTGTACCACCGCCCACTAAGCCGCAGAATTTTCGCATGTCGCAATCTTGGTACAGAAATGTGGGACAGAAATGATGGCGCACCGGCTTAAACCTGGCGCTGAAGATGTGCTCCGAAAGTTCGCCAGTGAGCTCATATCAGGCGAAGATACTGACCGAAGGTGTCCGCCAGCACCAGATTTGTCCGTGGACCACGTCAATATCGAAACGCACCGCATAATTCGCAGATCAGAACTGAAACGCCTGGTCCCCCTGTCCGCCACGACGATCTACGAACTGGAACGGAAGGGCGAATTCCCCAGACGCTTCTATCTCACACCTCGCTGTGTCGTCTGGTCGCTGGAGGAGGTTCTCGGGTGGATCGAGACTCGGAAGAACGAAACAGACCGCTCCAAAGTATGCCACCCTGATGTGACCGAACGCCGCTACCGGCCCGTCACATCATCTCGGCCCTGAGTCACATCTTTGCCCCGATGGAGTATATGGCCATATTCTCGGGCACGAGCACTGCTCTGCGACTTTTTCCTTCGACCCAGGCATCAATCATATCCGCCCATTCCTGAAGCATATGCCGGCGCTGGTCTGCATATTCAGCCTTGTTGTAGATGCCCCGCGATGACCGCCGATCCTCGTGCGCAAGGCCCTTCTCGATCCAGTCCCGATTGAAGCCGAGCTCATTGAGCAAAGTCGACCCCGTGCGCCTCAAATCATGGATCGTGAAGCGTTCCATGGGCAGCTCCATGTCCTGAGCCACCTTCCCGACGGCATCCGTGATCCGGTTGAAAGCCGCGTTGGATACAGGACGGAAGCTGTCATAGCGGGACGGGAAAACGTAGCGAGACCCACCGGCACAGGTCTTCAGGGCATATAGGATATCAAGCGCTTGTGTGGAGAGATAGACATTGTGATCCAGCCCGGTCTTCATCCGCTTCTTCGGGATCGTCCAGACAGCATCGGTAAAGTTGATTTCATCCCAGGTGGCGTGCGTGACTTCGGACTTTCGCTTCAGCGTCAGCAGGATGAATTTTACACCCAGCTTGAGCGTCGGGTTGGCTGCGACCTGATCCAGAATACGATACGTGATGCGGATTTCGAGCGGTGAGAGAGATCGCTCCCGTGGCCGGAGCCGTCCAATGGCAACAGAAGGAACATCGTCGGCAGGGTTGTCGATCTTCACACCTTGCAGCCGGGCGAAATCGAAGATCAGTTTGGTAAATTCGCGAACATGCAGCGCAGTCGATGGCGCGCCCCGCTTCTTCACCCTGATACAGAGTTCACGCAGGTCCTCAGACTGGATCTCTGGAAGCAGGCATTTGCCGAAGGCCGGGATGAGGTCACGCTGCACGATCGCCCGCCGCATGTCTCGGGTACTATCGGCAATCTCCTCCCGCTCCAGCCATGCATTGGCCATCTCTTCAAATGTGCCCCCTTTGAAGCGTCTCTGCTTTTCACGCTTCTTTTCCTTGGCCGGGGACCGCCCCTGTTCGATCATCAGTTTCGCGTCCCGCAAACGTTCCCGGGCCACAGCCAGTGAGATTCCGTATCGCCCATAACGACCGATGGTAAGCGTCTCTCGCCGACCGTTGATCCTGTAATCGAACCGGAACGTCACCGTCCCCGTAGGCGAGACAGCTGCGTAGAGTCCGTCCCGGTCCGTTACTTTGTACATTTTCTCTTTTGGTTTCAGCGCCTTGAGCGCGATGTCTGTCAGCATTACGACCCCGCATCACCATCAAAATACCGTCAGGTCAAAATGACCGGTATCTCAATTTTTTCTCCAATCTTTTCAGCATTTTAGCTGAGAAAAATACCGTCAGGCACTGATTTCGACCTGACGGTAATTGAAGATTAGCCGATGAAGCGGTGATCGAATACTGTCACCCTATACCGTTTCGCGCATACGCTGGAGGGCGATAGAGGCCGATAGGCAGCGAAACCAAACGCCACCTTAAGCACTGATTTAATTGTATTTAATTGAGAATTCGGATAGTCCCCGAAAGGCGGCGGATTATTCCCACTCGATCGTGCCTGGCGGCTTCGAGGTCACGTCATAGACCACCCGGTTCACGCCCTTCACCTCGTTGATAATGCGCGTCGCCACCCGGCCCAAGAAAGCGTGGTCGAAGGGGTAGTAGTCGGCCGTCATCCCATCGGTCGATGTCACTGCACGCAGCGCCAGCACAGCCTCATAGGTGCGCTCATCGCCCATCACCCCGACCGTGTTCACCGGCAAGAGCACCGAAAATGCCTGCCAGATCACGTCATAGAGCCCCGCCGCCTTGATCTCCTCGATATAGATCGCATCCGCCTTGCGCAGCGTATCAGCCTTGTCGCGCGTGATTTCGCCGGGAATGCGGATCGCAAGGCCAGGCCCCGGGAAGGGATGGCGGCCGACAAAGGCTTCCGGCAGGCCCAGTTCGCGGCCAAGGTCGCGTACCTCGTCCTTGAACAGTTCGCGCAGCGGCTCGACCAGCTTCATGTTCATCCGCTCAGGCAGCCCGCCGACATTGTGGTGGGACTTGATCGTTACTGACGGCCCGCCAATCGCAGACACGCTCTCAATGACATCCGGATAAAGCGTGCCCTGAGCGAGGAAGTCTGCCCCGCCAATCTTCTTTGCCTCTTCTTCAAACACATCGATGAAGAGCCCGCCAATCGTCTTGCGCTTCTTTTCAGGGTCACTGACGCCCTCCAGCGCGCCGAGGAAAGTCTCACTCGCATCCACATGGACAAGCGGAATGTTGTAATGATCGCGGAAGAGTCCAACGACCTCCTCGCTTTCATTCATACGCATCAGGCCGTGATCGACATAAACGCAGGTCAGCTGCTCGCCGATCGCCTCATGGATCAGCACCGCGGCGACGGAACTGTCGACCCCGCCCGAGAGCCCGCAGATCACCTTGCCGTCGCCGACCTGCTTGCGGATCTTCTCGATCGCTTCCTCACGATAGGCTGCCATCGTCCAGTCGCCGGAAAGTCCGGCAATTGCGTGCGTGAAGTTGCGCAGCATCTTCCGGCCATGCACGGTATGAACGACCTCCGGGTGAAACTGTGTCGCGTAGAAGCGGCGTTCCAGGTCCGCGATGATCGCCAGCGGTGCGCCCGGAGATTTCGCGATGACGCCGAAGCCCGGCGCGAGCTCTGCGACATGGTCGCCATGGCTCATCCAGACCTCTTCCTTGCCGTCCTCGCCTTCGAACAGCCCACCCAGCAACTCGCTCTCTGTGACCTGCTCAATGAAGGCACGACCGAACTCGCGGCTGGTCCCGCTTTCGACCTTGCCGCCCAGCTGCTCCATCATCACCTGCTGGCCGTAACAGATGCCGAGCACCGGCACGCCGCGTGTAAAGACGGCGTCATCTGCACGCGGGCTGTCCTCCCAGGTGACGCTCGCAGGGCCGCCTGACAGGATGATCGCCTTCGGATCAAACGCATCTATGAAAGTGGCGTCCACCTTGTTGAATGGATGGATTTCGCAATAGACGCCGCTCTCACGAAGGCGCCGGGCGATAAGCTGGGTGACCTGAGAGCCAAAATCGACAATCAGGACATGTTCGTGCTTGTCTGCAACGGAATCGGGTGTGCTGGCCATGACGCCTCCTAACCGCTAATCGGGATGTCGGGAAGAGTCGGATGCCGCAAGGAGTTCCTTTCATGGAAGATCAGATGCAAAAGGCCCGCGCCGAAGCCGCTGCCGGGATGCAGGCGCTGCAAGCGCAGGATGGACGCGCCGCCAATGCGGCCCTCACCCGCGCCACAGAGATGGGCTGGCCAGGACCGGATGTCTGGGTCGCGCTGTCCTTCGCAAAATCCCTTCTGGGGGACATGGATGCGCGCCTCGCCGCGCTCGAAAAGGCCCTCGAGGTCGAGCCTGCAAGTGTGCGCGCGCGCCTTCACTATGGTCAGGCGCTGCTTGGGGCAAATCGCAGGGCTGAAGCCGAGGTGGCTTTCAGGAAAGGGCTGGCGGGCCTGTCGGGGCTTGCGGTCCGCAATCGCGAGATTGAACAACTCGTGGATGCCGCGCGCGAATTCCTTGGTGAGGATGCCACTCCAAGAGAATTAGCCGAACATCCCGTCGATGCTTTCGCCCGCGATCATGATGTCGGCAGCGGCGAGGATGATGACCTCTTCCGCCAGTCACTGAACATCCTGGCCGGGCGCATTCAGCCTTTCACCTCGAAGCCGACCCGCTTCTACTATCCAGGCCTGCCAAACCGGCAGTTCTATCCCCTGCGCGATTTCAGCTGGACTGAAAATCTTGCAGCGAAGACGCCTGCCATCCGTGCCGAACTCCAGGCCCTGCTGGACCGTCAGGCAAGCGAGGCCAACCGCTTCGCTCCCTATGTCGAAGCCAGCGGACGTGAGGGCCAGGCTGTTTCCCACCCCCTTCTCGACAATCCCGACTGGAGCGCTTTCTATCTCATCAAGCAGGGCGAGCGGCAGGAAGACAATATCTCACTTTGCCCGCAGACCATGGCCGCCATCGATGATATCGGCGAGGATGCCCGGCCGGCTCCGGCGCAGTCGGTGCTGTTTTCCCTGCTGAAGCCCGGCGCCTCGATCCCGCCGCATCACGGCCAGTTCAACACCCGGCTCATCTGTCACTTGCCGATCATCCTGCCCGGACAGTGCGGCTTCCGTGTCGGCAACGAGACCCGCGAATGGAAAGACGGAGAGGTATTCATCTTTGATGACACGATCGAGCATGAAGCCTGGAACCGCAGCGACAGCCCGCGCTATGTCCTGATTTTCGAAGTCTGGCGCCCGGAACTGAATGAGCGCCAACGCCATCTCATTTCGAGCCTGTACCAGATGGGCGGTGCCGCCAAACCACGCTAGGCATCGGGCTGGCCTACCTCCTATGTATCGCCAGCTCCCTTCTGCTCTGCATTTGCCAATGCCCGCTCACGAAAGGCATTCATCAATGTCACGAGTTCCTCACCCTTGATACGGTAGTTTTCCGTCAGCCGCACCGTGCCGTTGAACAGAAGGCCGGACAGGCGCGACATCACCTTCTGTTTCTCTCCTGTGACCTCGAAGGCCACCTGTTTTGCAGACGGCATGCCGCGCATTCGCTGGATATACAGCCTGAATTCAGAGACATCCCCCCAGCTCACCTTGCCGAGGGCACGAAGTTCGCTCGATTCAAACCCTTCCTGGTCGAGCCGCAACCATGACCGCCGGAACAGGGCTGCTGCCGCCCCGATCAGCGTGATGATCGCAAACAGCACGGTCAGCCAGATATTGATCCGATAGGCCGCTTCATCGTCCGGGGTACGCAGGAAAGTAAGCAGGATGACGAACACCGCACCGACACCGGCCAGGACGAAATACTGCCGGTTGGTCGCCTCGAAGCGTTTATGGTCTGGCAGGTCATCCTGCATGAAAGTGCCCTTTTTCCCTGACTGGGTCCGACTCAGTCACAGGCTAGGCCTTTCAGTTGCCGCGCTCCAGCACCGCGAAGAAAAATCCGTCCGTGCCCGCACTGCGCGGCGTTAGCCGCACCGATGTTCCATTGACACAACCTGCCTTCACGATCGCCGCCCCCTCCTCCGTCAGGAGGCCAGACGCAATCGCCTGCTCGGCCGCGTTCACTTCGGTAAAGTCCTCATGGCCGGACAGGAATTCCGCCACACGGTCTTCATCCTCCTCTTGCAGGAAAGAACATGTCGCATAGAGAATCCGCCCGCCGGGCTTCACGAACTCAGAAGCCTTTCCAAGGATATCCCTCTGTTCCTCGATGCGCTTGTTGAGCGCGTTCGGCTTCAGCCGCCACTTCGCATCCGGACGCCTGCGCCAGGTCCCCGTCCCCGTGCAAGGCGCGTCGATGAAGACGACATCCATCTGTGCCTTAAGCGCTTCGAGCGCTTCCGGCTCGCGTGGATGTACCAGCTGCACATTATGCGCACCTGAGCGTTTCAGCCGCGGGATCAGCGCACTCAGCCTGCGCCCGTCAATGTCATAGGCATGGATCTGACCCTTGCCGCCCATCATTGCCGCGAGCGCCAGCGTCTTGCCGCCCCCGCCTGCACAATAGTCGAGCACCTGTTCGCCGCCGGTCGCGTTCGCGGCCGCCGCTGCAATCTGGGAACCTGCATCCTGAACCTCGACCCAGCCCTTGGAGTAGGCCGGAATGCTTTCAAGCGAGGCTTCACGCTGTGACGGGTCGCGTGCCGGGATACGATATGCGTTCTTTAGTAGAGGAGATTCCACTGCATCAGCAGAGCGCATCGGCCCGCCCGCCTTTTCTGCATCGACCTTCAGCGTATTGACCCGGATATCGACATCGGCGCGCACGGCCATGGCTTGGCCCTCGACGACCTTCTCCTCTCCGAACACACGGTCCATCATAGGTTCCAGCCATTCGGGATAATCGCCCGCCACCCACGGCTCCGCCGTCACGTCAGGTGCCATGACCAGCCGCTCGCGCTCGTCCAGTGTCAGCGCGGACGGAGCGTGCTGCTCGTCCATGGCGCTGTCGATCTTCATGATGTCCCACTTCCAGGCATGCGCGAGTGCGCCGAGAATGAGGGCGCGCGGCTCATCCGAGCCCATCGCGTGGGCAATCGAGTTCTTCTTGCGCAGCGCATCCAGCACCAGCCCCGACACCCAGGCCCGGTCCTTCGAGCCGGCATAGCGCGCCCGCTTGCCCCAGTCGCGCGCGGCCGACTTCACCGGCTGATGACGGTTCAGTACATCCGTGAGAACATCAATCGCCGCTGCTATCCGTCCGCCGTCGCGCATATCTTCAGGCCCTCTCTTGCGAAGGCGCCCGTGTTAGCGTCCAATCGCGATGGAGGAAACAGTGAGGGGGCACATGCTCGACATAGACCTGCCAGACGGCATCCGCCTTGCCACGCGCCGCGACTGGCGCCAGCTCGGCGACATCACCGCCGAAGCCTTTGCCGAAGATCCGTTCAATCTCTGGATTTTTGGCCGCACCCGCGCGCTGAAGCCACTCTTCCGCATCATGGCGCGTGACATCTATCTGAGATCCGGCTTCTGCCATATCGCGAGCAACGGCGGCGCGACCATGTGGGCCATGCATGACGCCAGGCAGGAGCTTTCCTTCCTCGCCATGTGGCAGCTCATCATCGCCCAGAGGCTGCATGCCGAGCCTGGCACGATGAAGCGCATCATGTCGGTCTCGAAGACGATGGCGGCCCATCACCCGAAAGAGCCGCACGCCTATCTCTTCACGGTCGGCACCCGCAAGGCCGCCCGCGGCACCGGGCTCGGCAAGGGCCTCATCAACCCAGTCCTCGCCGCCGCCGACGCGAAGGGCCTGCCTGTTTACCTGGAAAACACCAACCCGGTGAATGACGGCTTCTACCGCTCACTGGGCTTCGAGCGTACCGGAGACTTCCGCGTCGATGGGACCGCGCCTGTGGTCACGACGATGTGGCGGGCAGCCGGGTAATTCTTTTTCCGTCATCCCGGAAGCGCCACAAGGCGCTGTCCGAGACTCCGCCCCGACCTTTAGCCGTATCTATTCTAAGCTTGCTTTATTTCGTACAGACTAGGGGTTCACTGTAGAGCGCTGTAGATGGAGACGCCATCTCCGCCTCGATACGCAGTGATTCTGCTTCCTCACACCGCCCCAAACCAGCAAGCACAGAAGCAAGACTATGCTTGATATGCGATGCTTCTGGTTCCACCCCAAGCGCCCTGCGACAGAAAGGTTCTGCCTCTTCGTTGCGACCCGTTTCATGCAGCATATAGCAATGATTGTTCAGAATTTGTGCGTTCTTCGGCATCTCTTCTATCAGGATATAACTCTCCGCCAACGCAGCCTCGGTTTCACCAACATTGGAAAGTGCGGCCGCCTTATTGGCGCGGTGATAAACGTCGGATGCAGGGAGCACTACGAACAGCGTCTTGGCTTCCTCGAAAGCCGCAGGATCTGCCTTCTGAAGCGGTTCAAGAACATTCATTAGGACATAAAACTTCAGCTGGTCGCTCAATGGCGTACCAGGCATTCTCGTCTCACCAGCCTTGTATAAACGCCAGACAATCAGTGCGTCCTGACTAGCAAGTTTGGTATCGCCTGTCTTATTGAATGTTGCCGCGCGATTCGTGTGTAAGAGAATATCACTCACTGTGTTCAGGCGTTCGGTACTCGTCAACTTATAGTAATAAGCCGCAGTTTCATGGTCGTTTCGGTAAAACGCGTCCGATCCGAGATTGACCGCAGCAAGAAACCACGGCCCGGAATTAGGTTCAGCGTCTTCAAAGCAGGGTTTCCATCGCTGCATATTCTCGCTTTCACCTGCGATAGCAGCCTTGCAGCTTTCAGGTACATCTTCCTGCGTCACACCTTGTGGAGCTGCCAAAGCGCAAACAGCAGCGACAAGCATCAAACGGATTTGGTTCACACGACCCTCCATCGCGAATTTCAACGATGGATTTAATGAAGATCACCGAAAACGGCAATCGATTTAGCGACTGATCGAATAGTTCGGTGCTTCGCGGGTCATCGTCACATCGTGGACGTGGCTCTCGGAAAGGCCCGCCCCGGTGATCTGGATGAACTGCGCCTTGTCGTGCAGCTCGGGGATCGTCTTCGCGCCGACATAGCCCATCGCCGCGCGCAGCCCGCCGACCATCTGGTGGATGATATTGCCGACCGGCCCCTTGAACGGCACCTGGCCTTCAATGCCCTCCGGCACCAGCTTGTCGCTTTCCACTTCCTTCTGGAAATACCGGTCCGCCGAACCGCGTGACATCGCACCAAGTGAGCCCATGCCGCGATACGCCTTGTAGCTGCGCCCCTGGAACAGGAACACCTCGCCCGGCGCTTCCTCGGTGCCAGCAAAGGCCGAGCCCATCATCGCCGTCGAGGCGCCTGCCGCCATCGCCTTGGCAAAATCGCCGGAAAACTTGATCCCGCCATCCGCAATGATCGGTGTGCCGGTCTTCTGCGCGGCCTCGGCGCAATCCTCGATCGCGGTGAGCTGCGGCACACCGACACCAGCGACAACCCGTGTCGTACAGATCGAGCCCGGCCCGATACCGACCTTCACGCAATCGGCCCCTGCATCGATCAGTGCCTTGGTCGCATCGCCTGTCGCGACATTGCCCGCGATCACCTGCACCGAGTTCGACAGCTTCTTCACCCGTGTCACGGCATCCAGCACCGATTGCGAATGTCCGTGCGCGGTATCGATGACCACGGCATCCACCCCAGCATCAATCAGCGCCTGCGTGCGTTCAAACCCCGCATCGCCCACCGTGGAGGCCGCCGCCACGCGCAGGCGCCCCTGGTCGTCCTTGGCGGCGTTAGGATTGAGCTGCGCCTTCTCCATGTCCTTCACGGTCAGCAGACCGACGCACTTGCCCGCCTCGTCAGTGATGACGAGCCGTTCGATCCGGTGCTTGTGGAGCAGCTGACGGGCCTCCTCGATCGGCGCGGCCATGGTCACCGAGACGACCTCGCGCGTCATCAGGCTCGCCACCTTGGCATTCATGTCCTCGACAAAGCGCGTATCCCGGTTGGTGACAATGCCGACCACGCGGCCATCGCCCTCAACCACGGGGATGCCGGAAAAGCCGGTGCGGGCCTTCATGTCCTGAAGGTCCTTCAGTGTGGCATCAGGTGCGATGGTCACGGGGTTCATGACAACCCCGCTTTCGAACTTCTTGACCTGCGTGACCTGTCCGGCCTGCTCTTCCACCGTCATGTTGCGGTGGACCACGCCGATCCCGCCGGACTGCGCCATCGCAATGGCGAGGCGCGCCTCTGTCACGGTATCCATCGCGGCAGACAGCAGCGGCATGTTGAGGGGAATCGACTTCGTCAGCCAGGTCGAGGTGTCGACATTTGACGGCATGACCTCGCTCGGGCCGGGCTGGAGAAGCACGTCATCGAAGGTAATAGCTTGGCGGATTTTCATGTGGGGTGCTCCCTTTTCGGCCTATTAAGGGAGTCGCGGGCGTTCTGGAACCCCCCTTTTGCGTCCGGAACTGAAATCGCAGGCTTTACAAGTTGACGCAGGGTGAGACTTTAGTTGCAAAAACAACCATCAAGGGGGTTCGCATGACCAGTCTTAAGTCGCTCGACCAGTACGATATCTCACGCGAGCGCGGTTTTCTCTGCCGCCACGATGCCGATCAGGTCGTCCTTCCGGCCTATCTAAAGCCGGCTGTCGATGCCGCGATGGAGCTGCCGCACACCATGATCACCGGCCGCGTGCGCGAACTCCTCGAACGCATGCCCGTCATCGACCTCGAAGCCTTCTGCAAGGACGCCAGCAACGAACAGATCCGCAAGGCCTTCGTCCATTACACCTTCATGATCCAGGCCTATGTCTGGGGCGAGCCGGAGGCGCCGAAATCCCTGCCGGAATGCCTCGCAAAACCTGGCTGGCAGCTCGCCGCCGCGCTCGACCAGCAGCCTTTGCTCACCTACTCTTCCTATGTCCTCGATAACTGGGCAAAGATCGATCACGACGGCCCTGTCGATCTCTCCAA
The DNA here is from genome assembly GCF_029936995.1 of Henriciella sp. GTDB lineage: Bacteria > Pseudomonadota > Alphaproteobacteria > Caulobacterales > Hyphomonadaceae > Henriciella. The sequence goes on along the minus strand of NZ_JAPYRE010000001.1, from coordinate 833,806 downwards.
CATCTACATGATCCAGCCTTTCCTCTCGGGCGCTGACGAGGCGTGGTTCGTCCTCGTCCATGTCGCCATCGAGGCGCGCGCCGGGGACATGCTAGCCACGATACCCGACCTCCTTGAGGCCTGCACAAATCATGATGCCGTTGGCGTCAGCGCCGGCCTCGCCCGCCTCGTCGAGGGCTGGGAAGCGGTCAACGCCATCTTCGACCGGATGCCCGAGCGCTGCGACCCCTATATCTATTTCAACCGCGTGCGCCCCTACATCCACGGCTGGAAGGACAATCCGGCCTTGGGCGATGGCCTCATCTATGAGGGTGTCGCTGAAGCCGGTGACACCCCGCAGGCTTTCCGCGGCCAGACCGGCTCGCAATCCTCTATAGTGCCGACAATGGACGCGCTCTTACAGGTCGGTCACGCAGCAGACCCACTACGCCATTTCCTGGATGAGCTGCACGCCTACCGCCCCGTCGGGCACCGCCGCTTCATCGAGGATGTCCGCGACGCCAGCCAGCTGCGCCAATGGGTCGAAGCCTCCTCCGACAAGAGCATCCGCGAGCTCTATAACGACAATGTCCGCCAGCTCACCCGCTTCCGTACCCGCCACCTCGAATACGCCGCCACCTACATCAACAAGCAGGCCAGCGATGCGGCGGGCAATGACACTGAAGTCGGCACCGGCGGCACCCCCTTCATGAAATACCTCAAGAAACACCGCGACGAGGCTGAAGCGCATCTGTTGCGTGTGTAGGGAAAGAGGGGCGGCTATAAAATAATCCCCTCATGCGGAAATATAAAACAAGCTTCCAAAGATCCCCGTCTGCGTGGGGGTCAGTGGAAAAGGCTACTCGTCGCGTTCTTCCTTGTAACTCGGCGTCTCTTCCGCTTGGTCGGACGGGCGGCCAGGAATTGCATAAGAGCCCTTGAGCCAGCGCGAGAGATCGACATCCGCACAGCGTTTGGAACAGAAGGGCCGGAATGCCGGATCAGCCGGCGCCTTCTCGCAGACGGGACATTTGGCCTTGCTCATTCGCGCCTCACTACCGATGCTTGGCCTGTCCCGCTGGCGATCGAGACCCGGCCATGAAAAGCCGATTTCAGGATGGAATCGGCTTCTTTCCGGCGCGAGATATAGGCTTTCAGGGCATGCGGCGACAGGGTGAGCCTGAAAAAAGCAGCCCTGCTGGCAGCCGCTTCCCGTTCAGCCTCCCGAAACAGGCCGAGCAGTTCCGTCTCAGGTGTCGGCTTGCCGGTTTCATCCAGAAGCCGGTCCTCCACAGGGCTCGCGCCCCAGGCGATCTTGGTCTCCAGAAGGCCGAAGGGCGAGGGTTTCAACGCCTCCACCTCACGCTGAGAGATGGCTTGGAAGGTCTTCAGGAAGGTCTCGCGCAGTTTCGCACCAGCCTCGGCTGTAATGGGAGAGATACAGTCAATGACGACCAGCCCGCCCCAGTCCCTGAGCGCGATCTGGCGTGCAGCTTCAGCGACCGCTTCCCGGTTTGTGCTGAGCGCCCTCGCCCCTGCACTGCCCTTCTGCATCCGCCCGGCTGTGTCGATATCAATGGCGATCAGGGCAGCCGTACGCTCCAGCCGGATCAGCCCGCCGCGCGGCAGACCGATTTTCGAAGACATAGCCTCGTCAAAAGCGGCCTGGACCTGGTCCATCACCTCCGGCCCATCAGCGATTTCAGGGCGAGAGGATTGTCCCGGAAACGCGTCTATCCAGCGTTCCAGTGCTGTTTTTGAAGTATTCTCCGTCCCGTTTAACAGCCTGGCCCGGGCAAGTTTGCCACGGCGTGCCTCTCCCTTGATTTCGAGATCGCGCTCCGCACCTTCTGTCAGCCCGGCGGGCAGCTTGCCACGCACGAAAAGGCTTTCACCATTATCGCGTTCGAAAAAGGCACCGCCATCGCCGGGTGATACCTGTCTCAGGCGCGCCGAAACCACCTCACCGAGCCTCGCCGGTTCATTCTGTCCATTCCAGCGCTGAAAAAACAGCCCGACAGGCCGATCATCCCGATCAAAAGCGGCTGCCCGCATCTCTGCAGGTGCCCGATGAAGGATAATCCGGTGGCCCTTCATTCCGCCTTTCCGCGAAATCCTTGGGCAACAACAAACAACTCAGGCGAACCAGCCCGGCTGGCGGGAGGCTTGATGTGCTTTACGGTTCGAAACATCTGCTTCAGCTCGACCATCATGTCCGGCGTCGCTCCACCCTGGAAGACCTTGGAACAGAAACTGCCGCCCTGCACGAGATGTTCCCCGGCAAACCACAATGCCATTTCCGCCAGCGCTGCTGTGCGAAGGCTGTCAGTCTGTTTATGGCCGGTTGTGTTGGCCGCCATGTCGGAAAGAACAAGATCCGGGGGCCCCGTAAGGCCTTCCAGCATCGAGGCAACATCGTCTGGTTCGTTGATATCGCCCTGAACAATATGAGCCCCGGAGACCGGATCGACCGGAAGGAGATCGATTCCGACGATCTCCTTAACACCGCGCCGCAGGCAGACCTGCAACCAGCCTCCTGGTGCAGAGCCGAGGTCCACGACACGGTTTGCGCCTTTCAATATGCTTGTCTTCTCATCAATCTCGAGCAGCTTGTAGGCCGCCCTGGCGCGGTAATTCTCTGCCTTGGCGCGCTGCACATAAGGATCCGTGAGCTGGCGCTCGATCCAGCGCTTGGAGCTTTCATCACGGGCATTGTGCGCGATGATCTTGCGCTCGCCCATGCGGCGCCCGGAACTGGCCTTTCCTCCTTTTGGCGGGCCTTTCCAGCGTCGTTTTCCATCATCGCTCATGACTTCGTCTCCGCGGAAATCTGTGACACTTTCCCCGCTTTCCCGCGCGAACGCCCACCTCTGCGGCGCCGGCGTTTTTTGGGGCCACGCATCATCGACAGGAGCAGCCCCTCGCGCAATCCTCTGTCAGCAACCCGCATGCGGGCGTCTGGTGCCAGTGACCACACAGCTTCCATAAGCGCACACCCCGCCAGCATGAGTCCTGCACGGTCTTCGCCAATCGTCGGAAACTGCGCGCGACCTTCCGGACCTGCCAAAATCAGGCTGTTCATGGTCTCGCGGCAGCTTGCACTCTCCATCCATTTTCCGTCGACGAGATCGCGCCGATATCGCTCAAGGCCAAAATTCACACCCGCCACGCAAGTCACCGTTCCTGAAGTGCCTATGATATGCGCTGACGACGCTGCCAGGGCTTGGCGCACTCCATGCTTATTAGCCCACCCATCGACATGGGATTTCACCAGCTCCAGCATTCTTGGATAAGCCTCCTGCTCATCCATATGACTGAAGGCTTCGGTCAAGGTCACCACACCGTAGGGAATACTCGTCCAGGCCTTGATAGGTGCGCGGTGCAGCATTCCCTTCAACCCCATATCGCGGGCCGTGGCCGCGTCCACCAGCGAGACTTCCGTCGAGCCACCCCCGATATCCAGAACGAGGATATTATCTGCTTCGGGGTGCATAAGATTGTGACAGCCAATGAGTGCCAGCCGGGCTTCTTCGTGCGCACCGATCACCTTGAATGTCAGCCCGGTGCGGTCGCGGATATTCTGGATGAACTCCGAACCATTCTCAGCTTTGCGGCAGGCTTCTGTCGCAATACAACGGATTCGACCCACGCGGCGGGCCTTGAGCTTCTCCGAAATGGCCTCCAGGGCATTATAGGCCCGGTTCATAGCGGCTTCTGACAATCGGCCGGTATCCGCTAGCCCTTCGCCTAGACGCGCAATCTGAGAGTGGGAATCGACCACGGTAAAGCCACCGCGGTGCGGCGTCGCCACAAGCAGGCGGCAATTATTCGTGCCGAGGTCAACCGCGGCGTAGAGCGGCCCCCCGTTGGACTTGCGCGGCGAGTGGCCATTTGACCGGGGCCTGCGCGAATTTTTTTCAGCCATGTGTGGCCCAAATCTTGTCGGTTAGCGGATGGTCTATCACATTGCATCGTCATGAGCCATGCAAACGGAATAGGAAAGCGGATTGCCGCATTGTTTCGCCGTAACAGGGGGGGACAGGCAGCAGCTCCGAGCGAAACGCCAGCGGACGAACCTGCTATGGAAGAGACAGACATTCTCCATAATGCCATTGATCAACGCCAGGCAAAGTTCCAGATCGGCCAGGTCGTACAGCACCGGATATTCGACTTTCGCGGCGTGATTTTCGATGTCGATCCGGAGTTTGCAAACACCGATGAATGGTATGAAGCCATTCCCGAGGATATGCGTCCCGCAAAGGACCAGCCGTATTACCACTTGTTCGCCGAAAACGACAAAAGCCACTATGTGGCGTACGTCTCCGAGGGCAATCTGGTCCCGGATGATAGCGAAACGCCTGTCTCACATCCTGATATCCCGCACTTCTTCGAATTTACGGCAGATGGCTACGCGCTGAAGGCTTACCATACGAACTAGTCTGGCTTCACAGCTTCGGGGGCAGCACGCCGAAAGGCGTCAATTTCCTTGCACTTTTCATCGATCTCAACCAGTCGCGGAAACGCCTCAAGCGGTGTTTCGAACCGCCTGGCATTATACATCTGAGGAACAAGACATATCTCGGCGATGCCGGGCTGGTCTGAAAACAGGAAGCTGTGGCCAGAAGCGCGTTCCGCCTGTGCCTCAAGGGCAGTAAACCCCCGAACGATCCAGTCACGATACCACTCGGCAATCGCTTCCTTATTTGCACCAAACCCTTCACGGAGCTTGCCGAGCACGGAGAGATTGTTGAGCGGATGGACGTCACAGGCGATCAGATCCGCAAAGCCACGAACCTGTAGGCGCGCCCACGGCTCCTTCGGCAGCAATGCCGGCTCGGGCCATGTCTCTTCAATCCATTCAAGGATCGCCATGGATTGACTGGCCGCCTTCCCATCCACCTCGATGGAAGGGACCCGCATTTGCGGATTTATGGACTTGTAAGGGGCGCCCATCTGCTCATCTGCGCCGGGTGCGATATTCACGACCGTACTGTCGAATTCGACACCTTTCAGATTGAACGCGATACGCAGCCTGTAAGCGGCAGAAGAACGCCAGTAATCATAGAGCTTCAATTCGCTCATGCCTTCACCACTTCCTGTTCGATTGCGCCAAAGACGGTATGGCCATCCTTGTCTTTCACCTCGATACGGATTGTATCTCCGACATCCATGAAACTGGTTTTCGCTTCACCATCGCGAATGGTCTCGATCATTCGGATTTCCGCAATACACGAATACCCTAGCCCGCCATCGGCAACCGGTTTGCCAGCACCACCGTCGGCGTCACGGTTGGAAATCGTACCCGAGCCGATAATCGTGCCAGCTCCAAGTGGCCGGGTCTTCGCGGCATGCGCCACCAGCGTGCCCATATCGAACGTCATATCGACATCACATTCGGGCCTGCCGAAAGGCTTGCCATTGTAAGTCGACAGCATCGGCAGGTGCAGTTTGCCATCTTTCCATGCGTCGCCGAGTTCATCGGGTGTCACCGCAACAGGCGAAAAAGCACTGGAGGGTTTGGACTGGAAGAAACCGAAGCCTTTTGCCAGCTCTCCCGGGATGAGCCCGCGCAAGCTGACGTCGTTGCAGATCAGAACCAGTTTGATCTGGTCGAACGCCGCTTCCCTGCTGGCCCCCATTGGCACGTCGCCTGTGACGACACAGACTTCAGCCTCGAAATCCAGCCCCCATTTCTTGTCCTTGAGCGGGATCGCATCGCGGGGCCCAAGGAAACTGTCGGAGCCACCCTGATACATAAGCGGGTCGGAATAGAAGCTTTCCGGCACCTCGGCGCCACGTGCTTTCCGGACAAGCTCGACATGGTTTATATAGGCCGAGCCATCTGCCCATTGATAGGCGCGCGGCAGTGGTGATGCGCAGTCGTGCTCGTGAAACCGCTCTGTCGGTACTGAGCCAACTTCCAGGGACTCCGCGAGCTGTGCGAGCTTGGGAGCTGTCAGGTCCCAGTCATCAAGCGCGGCCTGGAGAGTCGGTTTGATATGGCTGGCATCAGCATATTTCGTGAGATCCTTGGAGACAACGACAAGGCGGCCATCGCGGCCCTGCTTCAGGCTGGCAAGTTTCATTGGCTTGGCTTCCTTTCCTCAAAATCTTTTGTGCCAGTGCGAAAACCGGCTTTCCATTTCATTTAGCGCGTTTTGCGTTATAATAGTTGCATGAGCAACCATTTTGAAAAACCCGACCACGCACGCGACGACTGGACCATCGACCAAGGCTGGAGCGATTATACAGCAGAAGACCATTCTGTCTGGGATCTTCTCTACAAACGCCAGATCGACGTTCTGCCCGGCCGCGCGGCGCCGGAATTCATGGATGGCCTCAAGGCACTAGACCTCGGAAAAGGTGGCATTCCAGAATTCGAGACAATGTCAGACGAGCTGGAATCGCTGACAGGCTGGCGCGTTGTCGCTGTACCGGGACTGGTTCCGGATGAGGTGTTTTTCGATCATCTTGCCAATCGGCGCTTTCCGGCTGGCCAGTTTATCCGAAAACGTGACCAGCTCGACTATCTACAGGAGCCGGACGTCTTCCACGATGTGTTCGGCCACGTACCGATGCTCACAAATCCGATCTTTGCCGACTATATGGAAGCCTATGGCAAGGGTGGTCTGCGCAGCCTCAACTATGCCGCGCTGAAGAACCTTGCCGCACTCTACTGGTATACCGTCGAATTCGGCCTGATCCGTACAGACCAGGGCCTGCGCATCTATGGCGCTGGCATTGTCTCCTCCAAGACCGAGAGCATCTTCGCCCTGGAAGACCCGTCTCCCAACCGGATCGGATTCGAACTTGAGCGCCTGATGCAGACCGACTACCGGATCGACGACTTCCAGCAGACCTATTTCGTCATCGATTCCTACGACCAGCTCTTCCAGGCAACTGTCGAGACAGACTTCGCGCCCATTTATGAACGTTTGCAGGGCAAGTTCGATTACCGGCCCGAGGACGTTCTGGAGCGTGACGAAGTCATCACGAAGGGTACGCAGGCCTATGCGAAAGCTGGCGGGCGGTTTGCCGAAGCAGACTGACTAGACGAGACTGGAAAGCCCCAGCTCTTCAAGCAGCGCTTCGCGCGCAATCTGGCATTCATTGGCAAATTGCGGATCGGCGAGGTCGGCTGGCGTCAGCCGGTCCCTGTAAGTACGCCTGACAATACCCTGCAACGCATCGATCTTTGTCTCATCCAGCATAACGCCAGGGTGGACAGAAGCGATCTCATCATCGCTCATCACGACACGCAAACGCAGACAGGCCGGGCCGCCGCCATTGCGCATGGACTGGCGTACATCGACATACTGGACACGCCCGATCGGGCCATTCCCAGCGACCATGGCTTCGCAGAAGGCTCTTGTGCTTTCGGTCTCCTGCGTCTCGAGCGGAGCAAGCAGGACAAGCCTGTCCTCACCGGGCCATTGCAGGAGCTGTGAGTTGAACAGATAGGACGAGATCGCATCCTCCAGCGGAACCTCTTCCTGTGGCACCATGACGGGCTTCAGCTCAAAATCGTCGCCAGCCGCCTCGCGGATTGCGTTCAGCACGGCCTCACTGTCATCGAATGCCTGTTCATGGAAGAAAAGCGTATCCAGCGTGCCGACGCAGACGACGTCATTGTGAAACGCGCCTGCCTCGATTGCAGTACGTGACTGGCGCACAAAAAGGGTTCGCGAATCCCTGAGGCCGTGCGCACGGGCGATGCTTTCCGACGCGAGCCTTGTCTGTCGGGCCGGAAAGCCGACCGCGCTTTCTCCGGCATCCCTGCCAAATACGAACAGCTCAACCCCCGGCGCGCCATGCTCGGCGCAAAGGCGGACATGGTTGGCTGCGCCCTCATCTGCAAAATCCGGGTGGGCAGGCAATGCCCCATGGACGGCGAAACGGTCTTCATCCGCGAAGATTGAGACAAGCGCCGCCGTCATATCCGGATGCTCGGTTGAACGGTGCAACATCGTAGAGAGGTTAGCCGCGGTCAGATGCAGGCGCGAATCGCTTGTATCGCCGGAGGGCGAGACTGTCGCCGCATTCGCCGCCCACATGGAACTGGCGCTGTAAGCCGCCTTGAGAAGCTTGGGTGCTTTTTTTCCCGCCAGCTCGACAATCTCTGCATCCGATCCGCCGAAACCAGCCGCGGCGAGAAGGTCGAAATTCGGGCGCGGCAGTGGCGGCAGTACGCCCTGCGTCAGACCGGCGCGGATCAGCATCCGCATCTTTTCCAGCCCCTGAACCGCAGCTTCACGCGGGTTCGACACGTCGCCAGCATTGTTCGCACTGGCGAGATTGCCTTCAGACATGCCGCCATAATTATGGCTCGGCCCGATCAGGCCGTCGAAATTGACCTCACGCGCACTCATCAGCCTGGAAATCCTTTAGCTTTAAGTCTCTGCGCAGTCTCGGCAACCTGGCTGGCTTGCGGCCAGGCGGAATAGTCTGCCGCATAATAGGCCCCCGGGCGCGAATTGCCGGAAAGGCCCGGCCCGCCGAACGGCATGTTCCCTGCCGCGCCAACTGTCGGGCGGTTCCGGTTGAGGATACCAGCGCGCATCTCGTTATGCGCTTTCAGCCACAGCGCGTTATCATCGCTGACAAGCCCGCCCGAGAGCCCGAAACGCGTATCGTTCGCCATGCTGAGCGCTGTATCGAAATCCTTCACGCGGCAGACCTGCACCAGCGGGCCGAACAGTTCTTCATCAGGAATATTGGAGGCATCGGTGATATCGATGACGCCAGCTGTGACAAACCCGCCCCCTCTATCCATACGCTTCATACGGCGTAGCGGCTTGCCACCCGCCTTCGAGATCATGGTCTGGAACTCTATAGCTGCTTCCGCGGCCTGCTGTGACACCAGTGGCCCCATGAAGACATCTTCCTCGTCCCAGGCCCCGATTTTGAGCCCCTTAGCACGCGCAACTAGCGCCTCGATGACGTTCTCGCCGAAACTGTTGTCCGGCACGAAAATGCGACGCGCACATGTGCAGCGCTGGCCTGTCGTCAGCCAGGCCGACTGGGCAGCAATATCGGCAGCTGCATCGACATCTGCCGGGTCCCAGACGATGAGCGGGTTATTACCGCCCATCTCCAGCGCGAGGATGACATCGGGCCGTCCGGCAAAGTGGCGGTGAAACGCCGTGCCTGTCCCGGCAGAGCCAGTGAAGAGAAGGCCGTTGATATCGGCTTCGAGAAGGGCCGCGCCTGTATGGCGGCCACCGTGGACGACATTCACCACTCCCGGCGGCAATCCGGCAGCCTCGAAGCATTCCATCATGATATCCGCCACGGCCGGCGCCAGTTCGGACGGTTTGAACACACATGTATTCCCCGCTAGAAGCGCAGGCACAATATGCCCGTTGGGCAAGTGTCCCGGGAAGTTGAATGGCCCAAACACAGCCATGACGCCGTGTGGACGGTGGGTCAGGTGCGCAGCGCCGAACGCCGTCTCATTGGACTTGCCACCGGCCCGCTCGATCTGCGCCTGTATGGAGACCGCAATCTTGCCCTTCATTGCGCCCGCTTCGGACATCGAATCCCATTTGACCTTGCCCATGTCGCGACTGATCGCATCGGAAATCCTGTCGGCGCGTTGCTCTACTTCCAGTGCATATGCCTCAAGAATTTTCGTGCGCGTATCCTGCGGCACGTGCCGCCAGGCTATACCTGCTTTTCGTGCAGACTCGACGGCCGCATTGACCTGGGCCGGACTGGCAGCCTGACCTTCCCAGCTTGTTTCGCCAGTGGCCGGACAGGTTTTCTCGAACCAGTCTCCGCCGCCAGCGCTCCACTTACCGTTAATATAGGCACCCTTGGCCATGCTCAGCTCCTCAACCAAATCCGGGCCGTATCCCCGGGCGAGAGTTTCAGCCTCTCGAGAACGGCCTGCGATGTAATGAAAACATCGTCGCGGAGTTCACCTTCCGCCATCGTAACACGGATATCTTCAGCCTTGTCGTTTGAAACCAGCCCCTGCTGCTCTTCCGCTTCACCGGCCTCTAGCGTGACAAGGCGGCTCTCCCGGATCGTACGGATCAGGCTGCGGGGGGCCGCGACCAGAGGACCGCCATCGAAAATGTCGACAGTCCGCTCGAAACGGAAACCTTCCCATTCAAGCAGTTTCAACGCACCGACGCCGTCCGCATGAACCCGGCCAATCACTTCGCGGGCTTCCGGCGGCAGCAAGTCGACATAAATGGGGTATTTCGGCATCAGGTCCAGGATGAACTGGTTATCGGTCGTCGCCGAAAGGATATCGGCTTCCGTAAAGTCCATCCTGAAAAAAGGCCGCCCCATCGCATCCCAGAAAGGTGTACGTCCTTTAGCATCGACAACGCCGCGCAGCTCCGCCAGCACCATGTCACCAAAGCGTTCCGGCGCAGCCGCCATCAACAGATAACGCGACTGGGCAAGCAACCGCCCTGCTCCACCCCCTCGATGGGCCTGACGCAGGAAGAGCGTTCCGACTTCGGTGTATCCCACAAATTCGTTGGTCAGCACGAGCGCGTCCATGTCGAACCGCCGGTCTGCAGCATGGCTCGACTGGGCAATCGTGATGACCCGGTAGTTGAAGAAGGGCTGGTCGATGCCGACACCCGCCTTTACGGCGCTGCATCCGCCGACCTCGCCGGTCTCATGGTCCACCATCATCATGAGATACTTGCCATATTGCGGCTGTGCGAGGTTGCCCGAGAAAGCTTTCTCGGACTTTTCGAGCCGTTCATGCAGGATGCGCTCATGAACCGGCAGGCTGGTGAAACCCGGTCCGGATTCCTGCGCCAGCTGCATCAGGATGTCGAAATCATCCAGCCGCGCAGGCCGCATGACATAGGACGAACTCATTCCATCAAGGCCTTGATCTTTTTCGCGTCAATCCGGCCATCCGCCAGACGGTTCAGCAGCAGGCCGGACAGGCATGCACGCTCAACGAAGCTGGACATGACGACATACTCCTCATCGGAATGGATACGCCCCCCCATGACACCGAGCGTATCCACATTGGGTACGCCCGCGGCAAAGATATTGTTGCCCTCGCAGACACCACCAGTATCCACAAACTCAAGATCGAGACCGAGCGCGCGGCCCGTATCGGCAACGGCGGAGAAAATTGCCTGTTGCGCCTCATTGCGAGGTTTGGGCGGACGATAGAACCCACCGTGAAGGTGACCGGAAATGCCATCCCGCGCCTTGGCTTCCCTGAAGATACGCTCGACCTCCCATGTCGCCCACTGGGCTGCATCGGCATCGGGCGCGCGGGCACCGAAGCGGACAATCGCGAGGTCGGGAACGATATTTACAGGCCCACCGCCCTCAACGGCACCGACATTGAAGGAAACGCCATCACGGCGATTATTCAGCGCCTCCAGGTCGACCACCATATGCGCGGCCGCCTCCAGCGCGCTGCGGCCATCTTCCTTGGAACGCCCGGCATGAGCTGAACGGCCGTGCAGGACGATATCAAAGACAGCCGATCCTTTCCGCCCGCCGGACATGGCGCCTGTCTCCATGCATGGCTCGTAGGTCATGCCGATCATTGCTCCTGACTGGGCAGCCTGTTTGAGTGCGGATCCGCTCGCAAAATTGCCGATTTCCTCATCCGGGGAAATAACGATCCGGTAGCCGAGCTTGTCCTTCAGAGGGCCAGCCTCGAAGGCTTCAAGCGCGCCGAGCATGACAGAAAGACCACCCTTCATGTCAGCAAGGCCAGGCCCGTTCATGCGTCCATCACCCAAATCCTTCATCTCGGTGAAGGTGCCCTCCGGGAATACCGTGTCATAGTGGCCACTCATGATCACCTGGACGGGCGCTTCCGGCCGGGCCTGAACACCAATCACGGGGCCAGTCTCGAAATCTTCCACCTCACCCCTGGCATTCACCTTCTCGAATGGCTGTGAGGTGTCGAGGCTGATCTCGGCGTCCAAGGATGAAAAAGCATCAGCGAGCTTTGGCGCAAGCTTGTCCAGCCCGGCACGGTTCCAGCTGCCTGTATTGATCTTCGCCCAGTCGAATGTGCGTGACTGCATGCGTTCTTCGGCATCTGCCACACGTTCGCAGATGGCCTCATCTTCTGAGGTCTTGGCTGTCAGGTCTGTCATGCCTCTTGGTTTCATGGGAAATCATTTCCTGCAAGTCCGGTGTCTGGCTTTGGTTTAGCATAGCCACACCTCATCCGGCATTATCAACTTGTTGACCCCCTTTTGCGAGCTAGGTCCCGAATCAAAAGGAGATCAAATTCATGTTCTTTCGCTCTGTTTCCTCCCTGGCCGCTTGTGCCATGATCCTGCCGGCCCAGCATGCCCTTGCACAGGATGGATGGACCGGGGAAGGCGCGTTCAGCGCGGGCTATACAACCGGCAACACTGAAACCAGGGATCTTGGCCTGGCCCTGAAGCTCGACAGGGAGCTGGGTCTGTGGACCTATAGCGCAGAAGCGTCTGCCGACTATGGCGAGACCGATTCTGTCGAGACCCAGAATCGCTGGTTTGTGGCCGGCGAAGTTGACCGTCAGCTAGGAGACCGCCTGTTTGCATTCGGGCGCATCTCCTATGAAAGCGACGAGTTCTCCGGCTTCGACTCCCGCCTTTTTGCCGGTGGTGGCCTCGGCTATACCATACTCGAGAGCGATCAGGTGAACTGGTCGGTTCAGGGCGGTCCCGGTATCAAGGTCGATGAAGTCCAGGAGACCACAACAATAGTGAATGGCGTTCCTGTTACGACACCAGCGACCACCGAGGAGTCCATCGCGTTCGTCGGCAATTCCGAGTACAGCTACGCTTTCAATGATGCCGTCAGTTTTTCGAACGGGACGGACATCATCTATGCTTCCGAATCCACGCAGATTGGCAACACCTCTGCAGTTACCGCTTCGCTCACCGACAGGTTTTCGGCCCGCTTCTCCTTTGAAGTGCGCCATGACACCAATCCGCCACCCGGCTTTGAGGCGACGGATACGGTGACACGGGCATCACTTGTTTACACGATCGGCGACTAGACCTGCTCCAGTGCCTGTTCGAGGTCGGCAATCAGGTCTTCAGAAGCCTCGATACCGACCGAGAACCGGATCAGTCCATCGGTGAAGCCGATACGCTTTCGGATTTCCTCGTCGACACCCGAATGAGTGGTCGAACCCGGATGGCACATCAGGCTTTCCGTCCCGCCGAGGCTGACAGCCAGTTTCACCAACTGCAGCGAATCGAGCATCCGGAAGGCGGCTTCCTTGCCGCCCTTCACGTCGAAGGAGAATGTCGAGCCGGCAGCTTCGCATTGCTCGTCATAGACCTTGCGTTGAGGGTCATCCTTGGAGAAAAACTCCGGATACATGATCTGGCCAATCTTGGGATGATCCCGCAGGTATTCAGCGCAGACACGCGCATTCTCGAACGCCTTCTCCATACGCAGGCGTACCGTTTCCAGTGACCGGGTGACCAGCCAGCATGTATTGGCATCCAGCGTTGTGCCCAGGTAATTCCGCACCCGGCGGATCTTGGCAATCGTCTCCTCATTGCCGATGGCAGCACCTGCAACGAGGTCGGAATGTCCGCCAATATATTTTGTCAGCGAGTATAGTGCGAGATCGGCGCCGTGCTTCAGCGGCACATGCCCGATCGGCCCCATCATCGTGTTGTCGCACATGATGATCGGCCGGTGACCGGTCTCTTTCTCAATCGTGTCTGCCACACGGGCGCAGGCCTCGATATCAACCAGGGCACAAGTCGGGTTGGCTGGCGACTCAGTGAAGATGACGCTCAACGGACCAGCCTTGGCCGCTTCGCGGGCCTTGGCGAGAATCTCTTCCTCGGTCGCCCAGGCGTCCATTTCGAACGGGGTAACACCGAAGTCGGGCATGAAAGTCCGCATGAAGACTTCAGTACCGCCATAGAGCGGGCTGGAATGAAGGATACTGGTTCCTGCACCGGCACATGCAAGCAGGGCCGTCGTGATGGCGCCCATGCCCGAGGAGAAAACCAGCGCATGATCGCCTGCATCATAAAGGGTCAGACGGTCCTCGAGAACTTCCATGTTCGGGTTATTGAAGCGCGTATAGATAAGGTCGGCTTCTTCGGGATCACCTTCCTGCGCTTTGCCTGCAAGCTGTCTGAACAGGACTTCACCGTCACGCGCCGATTTGAACGCGAAGGTCGATGTCATGAAAATCGGCGGCTTGATCGACCCTTCCGACATGGCCGGATCAAAACCATACCCCATGACCAGTGATTCCGGCCGCAGGACATGATCACCAATCTTGCGCTTGCGATAAGGCTTGTCGGGTTTGCTCATAACCTGATCCTTTCTATCAACTGGTTTCAGATGAAACCATTTTGCGTGTAATGGCAACTCCTGTGGGCGGCTCAAAAGAAAACCCCGGCCAGTCTGGCCGGGGTTTCATGTTCAGATCGTCACGGACATATCCGAATTAGCTTCCGCCAATCGCTTCCAGCTCTTCCTGAGCTTCGGCAAGACGCTCATCCACGGTTGCACATTCTTCCGGCGCATTGCCTTCACCGAGAACCGCAAGACGCTCGCAGCGCTCCTGCTCACGCAGTGTGTCCTGCACAAGGCTCTGCGCCTCGAACCGGACGAGAGCGGCTTCTGTCTGTTCTTCGGAGTTCATGAACTGCAGCCAGCCACGTCCACCGCGGTTGTTGGCATTGCGGAACGCTTCACGGGCACCGGCACGGTCATCACGCTCGTAGCGGGACTGACCGATCAGAACCCAGGCAAGGCCGCGGTTTTCAACACCACCCGTATTCAGTGCCTTGGAAAGTGCCTGCTCTGTTTCAGCCCACTGTTGAAGCTCGGCATAAGAACGGCCAAGACGTTCATACATCTCGCCGCTGTTCCGCATCTGGGCAGCTTCCTCGATCACAGGAATGGCTTTCTCAAATTCACGCGCCACCTGGTAGAGGTTCGCAAGAAGCTCCATACGATCATACGTCTTCGAGATACGACCGGCATTCATTTCCTTCTCGAGGACACGCGCGCCGTGATAAGGCACGTTGAACCGGTTATAGAAGTTCACGATACGCATCAGCTCTTCTTCTTCCTGAAGAATACCACCGAGATACATCGCCTTCTGGACCTCGAACGCCTTGCGCTCTTCATTGGCGGCGAAATAATCCCCGGCAATGGCATCCCAGAGCTTGCGCTCGTTCGGGTTACGCGCCAGCAGCTGTTCGAGCAGCTGGGCCTTCTTTGCGCGCTGACCGGTCTCGTCATAGAGGTAGATCAGGAAGTCATAGACTTCACGCTCGGCGTCCGAACCATCAATCTCGAAGACGCGCTCGGCCCACCTCAGGGCTTCCTGGTTGTTCTGGAGCTTCTGGTGGATCACGGCGAAACGCCACATGTCATCCCGGTCCGGATCACCACCAGCGTCGATCCATTTTTGCGAATATTCGAGCGCCTTGTTGAGGTCGTTCTGGCTCAGATAAATCTGGAAAATCTGATAATAAGTCTTGGCGCGCTGATCTCCGGAAACATAGCCCTGATCAATCGCAGCCTCGAGATCATTCGCAGCGCCCGCATAGTCGCCATTCTTGATCTTGATGGCCGCACCGAGCTTCAGAACCGCACCCTGCTCATAGCAGTTCAGCTCCATATTCTGCAATTTGTTGATCTGCTGCAGGGCTGCCTGCGGATTCTCATTCTGGAGAAGCTCTGTTTCAGCTTTCAGATAGACTTCACCGGCTTCAGAGCCGAACTGCGTTTCCTCACAATCGGCAGCCTGTGCGATGGCTGCACCGGCGCCAAGAAAAGACATTGCCCCAGCAATGACGGCACCTTTCAAGATTGGCCTAAGTCCCATGGTGTCTCACTCCTTTCGCCATGCTGGCGGGTGTTTGCTCTCAGGCACATTGGCCCGAAGATGGTTACGAATACCGCCGCCTTATCGGTCTCGTTATCGTGGCGCGCTATCCCAGAAATCGATCTATTAAGATATGAGCGGTTGTGGAGGTTGCGTCAACGCTTGGCATTAAGAGGATTGCATCAAGTTTCATCAAGTTTGAACTCGATCGGGTAGACGACGTTCCGTCTTGCCCGCGCCTGACCGTCTATAATCTCCGGCGCAAAACGAACCCGACGGACCGCGTTCTCTGCCTCTCGTGCAAAGCCCGGATGTGAACAGGAAGCGTCTACATTGTAAGGCTTTCCCTTGGGACTGACATCGAATTGCACCTCGCACAAACCCTCTACGCCTTTTGATGCCAGGCTTCGGGGATAGGCAATACTGGGTGGTGTGAGCGGCTCTACACGTCGATTGGGTATAGCTACGGGCGTAACGTCCTCCACCAGCAAACGCCCGATATGCGTGACATCAGGCACAGCTCCGTCAAATGCCGGCGTGGGCAAGTTAATGTCACTGGCGGTCGCAGAATAGGCAGGTGGCGGAGGTGGACGATCTGCCAGCTTGTGTTTGTCCGGCCTCGTTTCACGCGGCACGCTTTCAGCCTCCTGTTCGCTCGGCAAGGGAATCGCCGTGATGACCCCGCGTGCTGAATCTTCAGGTGGCACGAAATCAGCATCGATTATGGCGGTCATGAACTGGTACAGCCCAAAAACCACAAAGGCTGCGCCAGGCAAACCGAACGACAGACGCACAATCCGATTAGTGTACATGAAAACCTCCCAGTGCATATTTTTGTTATGTTATACTATATTTTTAAAGTACCAGCAACTTCCCACCATCTCTGCCAAGGCGCCTTCCAAAGCCTGGAGAACGGAACAAAAAAAGGGCCTCACGCAGGAGGCCCTTCTTCAAATGATTTCAGAGATGCCGCCTAGTCCGACAGCTGGAACTCCAGCGGATAGACAACATTCTTCCGCTCGGCCGGTTGTCCACGGACAATCTTAGGCGCGAACTCCACACGGCTCACAGCTCTCTCGGCCTCACGCCGGAAAACGCTATCCGTGCAGGACGCCTCGATGTTGTAAGGGCGCCCCCGTGTGTCGACGTCGAAGCGGACATCACATGTCCCCTCAATGCCACGTTCGGCAGCGCGCGACGGATATGTCGGTACTGGCGGACGGATCGGCTGGGCGTCGCGGTCGGACACGGCAACCGGGTCCACCGCCAGGGAATCGAGACGCTCGACATTCAACTCGGTCGGCGCAGAGCCCTGAATGCTCGGTGTCGGCAGGTCAATGTCCGAACTCGTCGCTGACATTTTTGGCGGCGGCGGTGGCTTGTCTGCAGACTCGATCTTCTGGGCCTGGTTGCGGTTACGTGTCCGGACTTCGGTGTTTTCCTCAGACGGGGTAATCCGCTCCAGAACACGCTGTTCGACATTCTCAGGCTGCTCGTAGTCCTGGTTGATCATGTTATACATGAACGTGAACAACAGGTAGACAACGACTGCCGCAAGCGGCACGCCGATCAGCAAACGAATGATGGGATTGGCAAACATGATTGTCTCCTATTCCTGCTCAACCGACACAGGAACCTGGGTCAGACCATCTTCCTGGTTGATCGTCTCGAGCAATGAGATCAGCACCCCCGCATTCGAATCCTGGTCGGCCTGAACCACAAGCCGGCCTTTCGGATTGTCCTCACGCAGTTCACGGATCCGGTAACCAACCTCCTGCGGCGCCACCTGCTCCTTGTCGATATAGATATCGCTGTTCTCATCAATGGCGATGAGAATGCCCAGAGGGTTTTGCCGCTCGAGATTGTCGACCTCGGTGCGGTTGATTTCAACACCCGGCTCTTTGATGAACTGAGCCGTCACGATGAAGAAGATCAGCAGGATGAAAACCACATCCAGCATCGGGGTGAGGTTAACATCATCCTCACCCGTGTTCTCGGAGGCTCGCATACGTTTTCTTCGTGCCATTTCTGCCTCCTAGTCTTCTTCACTCTGGACGACGTTCACCTGCTCCATGTTGGCATTATATGCCTCATCACGGATTTTGATAATCGTCCCGGTGCGCGCGCGCGGATGTGCCTGGATAATCAGGGCACTCTGCGGGTTTTCCGCCCGCAGCCGCTCCATGTTTGCCCGCACGCCGGTGATATCGGTGTAGCGTCCATTGACGGTAATCAGGTTATCGGCCCCGACAAAGACCAGGATCGAGTCCTGTTCATTGTCCGGATTCTCCGGAGCTGGTGGCGGTGGGGGTTCCACACCAAGGGCCCGCTCCTGGATGAAGGTCGATGTCACGATGAAGAAGATGAGGAGAATGAAAACCACATCAAGCATCGGCGTGAGATCGACACTCGCCTCTTCAGGCTGTTTGTGCTGGCGTCCACGCATCAGGCAATCTCCATATCATCTTCGACCTGCTGCACGAGGCGGTTCACCTTCCGATCCATGCCGGATGTAAAGATGATGCCGGAAATTGACGCGACCATGCCGGCCATTGTCGGGATCGTCGCACGAGACACGCCCCCCGACATGGCTTTGGCATCAGCACCGTCAGTAATCGCCATGACGTCGAACACGCTGACCATGCCGGTAACAGTTCCGAGCAGGCCCAGCAGCGGCGCAAGCGCCACCATTGCTTTCGTCATGCTGACATTTGCTTCTGCCTTGGCACGAACTTCCGAAATCAGCTTGTCGCGAACCCAGTGAGCAAGCACGGATTTCCTGTCAGAGCGGGCATTCCACTCCTCGACTGCCTCTCGGGCAACCGTCTTGTGGGCCAGGCGGAAGTAGAACAGTCGCTCAAGGATCAGGGCCCACATGATGAATGTGGCAACCATGATGATGAGCAGAACCGGTCCACCCCGCGCCAGAAAGGCCTCAAGATCATTCAGACCTAAGTCCATTTGTGCACCTCCCGAAGGAGGGAACGGCGCTTAGGCCGTTCCCTTGTTGGATTCTGCACGTTCGGCGACCAGACCGGCAGCCTGTTCGTCGAGGATCTGCTGATTACCGCGTGCAAGCGATGCTGCCACAGCGTGGAGCAGAAGCAGCGGAATAGCTGCAACAAGACCCAGCACGGTGGTCATGAGGGCAACGGAGATACCGCCAGCCATCAGCTTCGGATCGCCAGCACCAAAGTTGGTGATCGCGGTGAAGGTGATGATCATACCGATAACCGTACCGAGAAGACCCATAAGCGGAGCAACAGCGGCAAGCACTTTGACGATATCGTTGAAACGCTCGATTTTCGGCGTCTCACGAAGGATCTGCTCGTCGAGCTTGAGCTCGAGGCTTTCAAGATCCTGCGCCTTGTTGCTTTCATAGGCCTCGAAGACACGTGCCAGCGGGTTACCTGTACCGGCCTGACGCGTTTTGGCCGTCTTGCGCATCGCGCTGCCCATGAGGAACAGGGTCACGATCTTGAAGAGGGCGAAAGCAGCACCAATGGCCAGCAGCACGAGGATGATGGCACCGACAATACCACCCTGCCCGATACGCTCACTGAGGCTCGGCATCTCGCCCTGAACAGCAAACAGGTCGCCTTTGGTCGGGTCGATCGGCGTAATGACGACTTCGCCTTCCTGGGCGCTGATCAGGTTGCTCATGGCGGACTGGAAGTTACCGCCGGGCTGGGCCTTGAGCACCCGCAGGTAAGGCTCATCTGCACCCTCGGTGATAACTTCGACGAAACGGGTGTCATCGGTCGTAGCCGCCGTGAACACACCAACGCGCATCAGCTCGGTCTCAACGACCTCGCCTTCGGAGCCGGCACCGGCCACTTCAGCGTTGAACGTCTTCACCTCGGACTGGGCAATCATTTCCTGAAGCATGGCTTTCGGAAGTGCGTCCAGGTCTTCACGGGTCGGAAGCGAACGGGCCTCGGACACCTCAGCCAGCTTTTCGGCGCGGCCGCTATACTCATAGTTGGAGAGCGACTCACGAATGATCGGCATGTTCTCGCCAGCAGCGGTGCGGAACTGGCCGAGCAGCTCGCCAAAGTCACCCGCCTGGCTTTCAAGCTCAGCTGACAGCTGGCTGATCTGGCGTTCATTCTCTTCGAACTCGTTGGACAGGGCCTGCCCACGCGATTCAGCAGCATTCAGCTCGCCGCGTGCTTCCTGCATCAGGCGTTCCTGCTCAGCAGCCTGCTGACGGAATTCCTGCAGACGGCGCTGATCTTCAGCCGACATCTGCTGCGAGTCCTGCTGGACGCGGTTAAGAATGTCGCCGAGCGACACGTTGCCATCCTGGGCAACAGCCGGTGCGGCAATGGTCATTGCAGAGCCAGCGACGAGCGCAGCTGCGCCGAAGGCCTGCAGAGTAGTCTTGATCGGTTTCATATCGATAATCCTCTGGAACTTTGGCGCTTAGGGTGCGGTCACGTCGAGACGCGTTGCCGGTGCATAAAGCACGCTCGGCGTCGTGGTGCCCTTGGCGACCTTGATGGCCTTAGCGATGTTTTCCTTGAAGCGGTTCTCGACCGGGACCCAGGCCTGCTGGTCGCGGTTATAACGCGCAGCATACTTGCGGTCCGGCGACATATAGACAAGTGCCACGCGGCCGTAGAGGAACATGTCGACCATGACGGGCTTGCCATCGATGTCGATCTGTTCCGGCCAGGTGTCCATCGTGCGACCGTATTCCATCTCGCTCTTGTAAGCTTCGATGATCAGACGGTACTGCTCGACAATCGGAACCTGCGGGTTTTCCATCGCGGCACGCAGACTCTCGATGCGCTCAAGGCGCTCCTGCTTGCGGAATGGCAGGTCAGCCTGAACGAAGGCTTCCAGATCGGAAACCATGTCGATCAGCATCGGCGTGGTCTGTGCCGTGATCTCGTCAACGCGCTCAAGCTGGCTTTGCAGCGATTCAAGCTCACGGCGCTGGCTTTCAACGACCTTCTCCTGCTGGCGCGCATAGAGCTGCGCGGCCTGCGTGCGCTGGAGCAGCGTACGGAACTCGCTTTCGGCATCGGAGCGCTGGTCATCGAGCTGGTTGATCTGCTCCTGTACCTGCTCGGCTTGGCGGGTTGCTTCTTCTCCGGTTTCCAGCGCTTGGCGCAATTGGGTTTGCGCCACTGCCGGAATTGCCAGGCCGGCAACAAGCGCCGCCATCATGGCACCCCGCGCCGGTGTCAGTACTTTCTTCATGAGGTTTGCCTCTTACTCTCCGAATGGTCGTGCCTAACCGGCACGGTGAAACTCCAATGCGGCTGCGCGCCCTGAATCGGCGAGCCGCTGCTCTTAAAAACATTCATGGCCATTCACACACAGGGCCATAGTCTGGAGGTGGATGAGAGTAACACCCAAACCTCCCCAAATATCCGGAGTGCTTTATGACACTCTCTTTGTTCTCATTCCCGGCAGAGCCTGTGGCCGCCGAGGGCGACCATCGCGTGAGACGCTAGCAATAGCAACCTCGCGGATCAATGGCCTCCTGTTAACGTATAAAAAACTTACCGCTTTGAAGCGCAAGCACAATCACACATCACAGTAGAAAGAAAGACTATGGTATTTTGGTGATATTATAAGCAAAGCGCATACAGGCGTGCTGACACCAGTGCAGAACGGGCCTGAGCGGACCACGCCCGGAGCGTGGTAAAAATTATGACTTAGGAAGAAAGAGTGGCTGGGGTACCAGGATTCGAACCTGGGAATGTCGATACCAAAAACCGATGCCTTACCACTTGGCGATACCCCAACACTGAAGAAGGCTGGACATAGCCAATCCATTTCACGGTTTCAACTCCCAAACTGTGGCAATGACAGCTGTCCCTTTTCTGCATAATCCGGGACCGTGATACTTGCCACGAAAAGGCGGCTGGGATATAGGCGCCCGCTCCGGTCCGGAACATAGCTCAGCCTGGTAGAGCACCGTCTTCGGGAGGCGGGGGTCGGAGGTTCGAATCCTCCTGTTCCGACCATTCCCCATTCAAGCTTCCAATAGCCACGGATTATACCGGATACACACATCCGGTCTTTACTTTCCTTCGATATAGCTCATATCGTTATTTGATAAATTCGTAGGTTTGGAGGCCTGTCAGCCTTGAAGACATTTTTTACAGCCCTCGGCGGTGCGGTCCTTGGCACAATACTGGGAGCGATCCTGCTCTTCGTGATCGCCTCCATGGTCATCGGCGGCATGCTGAGCTCAGCCACCTCTTCCCTTGCAGGCGGCGGTGAGAACCCTGATTCCATGGTGCTGACCCTCGACCTGCGGCAGGAACTCAGCGACCAGCCCGCCACAAGCGGTCTTGCGGCACTGTTCGGCGAAAAAGGCTTTGTGAATGTCCTGACCAGGCTCGACGCAGCCCGAACGGATGACCGCGTCAAAGGCCTGCTGATCCGCGCCAGCGAGTTTTCTGTCGGCTCCGCACGTGCCGAAGAATTGCGGGACGCGATCCACGGACTGCGCGATGCCGGTAAGTTTGTCGTCGTCCATTCGCAGGGCACCTATGGCGGCGGGCCGTCAGCCATGCGCGCCATCGCGGCTGCCGATGAAATCGTCGTGCAGCCGGGCGGGGAATATCTGCCGGGTGGGGTCGTATTCGAAACAATGTTCTTCAAGGGCCTGCTGGACCGGCTCAACGTCTCGGCCGAGATCGAGCAGTTCTACGAGTACAAGAACGCTCCGAACGTCTACAAGGAAACCGACTATACAGAGCCACATCGCAGGGCGATGACCGAACTGGCAGATTCGGTCTGGCAGACTTCACTCAGCGATATCGCCTCTGACCGGTCCATGGATAAAAGTGCCGTCGAATCCGCGCTTTCCTCTGGCCCCCTGAGCCCGGATCGTCTGATCGAGACAGGTCTGGCCGACTCAACCGGCTGGCCGGAAGAGACGATGGAGGCCCTGAAGGAACGCGGCGGTGACGGCACAGAGCTTGTTGATGTCCTCACTTATAATGCGCCTTCTGCACCTCTGGGCGCATCGGCCATCGCCGTCGTTGGCGGTGAGGGCCCGATCGTGACAGGTGGTCCCAGCGGGGACCTTTTCTCCAGCGCAGCAGAATTCGCCTCCGATCCGATTGCACAGGCGCTTCTCGAAGCAGGACGGAATGATCGGGTGAAGGCCATCGTCTTCCGCGTCGACAGTCCCGGCGGCTCGCCCGTCGCATCAGATCAGG
The DNA here is from genome assembly GCF_029936995.1 of Henriciella sp. GTDB lineage: Bacteria > Pseudomonadota > Alphaproteobacteria > Caulobacterales > Hyphomonadaceae > Henriciella. The sequence continues at coordinate 810,832 of NZ_JAPYRE010000001.1, read as the reverse complement.
TCTGGCGGGCCGTCGAAATGGTCCAGGAGATGGACAAGCCCGTTATTGTTTCGATGGGCTCAGTGGCGGCATCGGGCGGTTACTACGTTTCTGCCGGAGCAGACTGGATCATGGCCAGCCGTTCCACCATCACCGGCTCTATCGGCATCTTCGGCGGCAAGCTCGCCATTGCTGATGGGCTGCGCCAGATCGGTATAAATACAGAAGAAATATCGGTTGGTGGACCGTTCGCCGGTGCCATGACGACGATTGATTCCTTTACCGACACACAGCGCGAGATGCTGACCGAGTGGCTCAAGCGCGGTTATGACCGCTTTATCGGGCTGGTCGCAGAAGGCCGCGGTATGAGTGTCGAACAGGTGCAGGAAGTCGCTCGTGGCCGCGTCTGGTCTGGCGAGGATGCACTGGAAGTCGGCCTGGTCGACGAGATCGGTGGCCTGATGGATGCCATCGCCAAGGCACGTGATCTCGCCGGAATCGAATCGGACGAAGATACACGCCTGATGTTCTATCCAAAACCACAGGGCGGCTTCCCGGGATTTGGCCCGATGGCCGAAGCTTCTGCAAAGGACCTCAGCACGCTGGCGCGTGCAGCGGAAATCCTTGAAGACCGCCGTGTTCAGACCTTGATCGAGCGTGGAACCATGCTTCAGGAATCGCCAGCACAGGCCCGCAGCCCGTTCATGATCGAAAAATAAGCTGCCAGCGGCACAGACGGGATAGCCAACTGCAATTCCCGGGCTGTGCCGAGCTTTCACGAGCTTGCCTGTCTGAAAGGCCCCATATAAAGCGGCAAGGATTCCTCACCGGAGACGACATGACCGACACGGCTGATCCAGAAACGCGCCGCCATACGGCAGAAACCGCTCAGTCCATGGCGGATGTGCGCCATGAGATCGACCGGCTGGACCGCGCCCTCGTGAAACTCCTTGTCGAACGCCAGTCCTTCATGGATGCCGCGGCCCGGATAAAAGGGACGCGCGAAAGCGTCCATGATCGTGACCGTATTGAAGACGTTGTGACCAAGGTCCTTGTGGAGGCGCGCCGTCAGGGGCTTTCTCCCGCCATTGCAGAGCCGGTCTGGCGGACCTTGATCGACCGCTGCATATCCTACGAATTCGGGGCGTTCGATGCGCGCCGTCCTGGCCGGGACAGCTGATGACTGGCTCGGCTACAGGCCTCTAGCGTCGCCGAAATCTCGTCCTTCACCTCGTTGAGAATAAGGGCTGCGCCTGCAGCGCTTGGCGGCAGGTCCCGCCCGGCCTCTTCGGCAACCCTGCAACGCTCTGCCAGTTCATGGGCACCGATACTCAGCGCAGCCCCTTTGAGTGTGTGGGCTGCATCTGCCCACTGGTCTGCTGGCGCGCGAGGGTCGAGCAACCTCGCCCATATCTCCACCTGATGACGGAAAATACCGATCACCTCCTCGGCCAGATCAGCGTCACCGCCGGTCATGGAGAGGAGGTGGTCAAGATCGAGATCTGCCTGTTCGGCCATTGCGGATACCTTCCGGAGCACTGCATGAATCAGTGACCTTACACGTCATGAATTGCCTTGCCTGACCGTTAAGGCAGGAGCGGCTATCTGGCAAAACTGTGAATTGATTTTTTTGCTATGATGGCGTATATAGTTTATCGACTTTCAATAGGGGACTTACGATGATCGCCATACTTGTCGCCCTGCGGGACTTTTTCGTAGCAGTCCTCGTCAGTTGGCTCGGTGTTTCAACAGACGCGCCTGAAAACCAACAGCAGGCAGAACCGGCTAAACCGGCAACAGCATCTGTTGCCATGATCGGTTAGTTTTCCGCTCGTTTTTCTTCGGAAAGGCTAGCACATCAGAGAGAGCGCAGACCCGAAAGGTCTGCGCTCTTTCTTTTGAGCTCAGTCCTTGTTCTGCCGCCCCTCGATCAGTTTGTCGACGACCTCAGGCTCTGCCAGCGTCGAGGTATCACCGAGGCTGTCGAAACTGTTTTCGGCGATCTTGCGCAGGATACGCCGCATGATCTTGCCGGAGCGTGTTTTCGGAAGGCCGGGTGTGAAATGGATAAGGTCCGGGCTGGCAATCGGGCCAATCTCGGAACGGACATGCGCAATCAGCTCCTTCTTGAGAGCCTCGTCTGCCTCCACATCCGGGAAGGTGATGACATAGGCATAGATCCCCTGCCCCTTGATATCATGCGGATAGCCGACAACCGCAGCTTCAGCGACCGCATCGTGGGCGACGAGCGCACTCTCGACCTCTGCCGTTCCCATTCTGTGACCTGAAACATTGATCACATCGTCCACACGGCCAGTGATCCAGTAGAAACCGTCTTCATCACGGCGACAGCCATCGCCCGTAAAATAATTGCCCGGATAAGCAGAAAAGTAGGTATCCACGAATCTCTGATGATCGCCATAGACGGTGCGCATCTGGCCGGGCCAGCTTTCGGTAATGATCAGGTTGCCGTCCGTGGCCCCGCTCAGCTGGTTGCCATCCGCATCGACCAGCTCCGGCTTGATCCCGAAGAATGGATGTGAGCCGGCTCCGGGTTTCATTTCGGTTGCGCCCGGAAGCGGGACAATCATCGTACCCCCGGTTTCTGTCTGCCACCATGTGTCGACGATCGGGCAACGCTCGTCGCCAACGACCTTGAAATACCATTCCCAGGCTTCCGGATTGATTGGCTCACCCACAGTGCCGAGCAGGCGCAGGCTTTTGCGGCTCGCCTTCTTCACTGGCGCATCGCCTTCACGCATCAGCGCGCGAATTGCGGTCGGCGCGGTATAGAAGGTCGTTACCTCATGCTTGTCGCAAACCTCCCAGAAGCGTGAGGCATCCGGATAGGTAGGTACCCCTTCGAACATCAGGGTCGAAGTGCCGTTCGCGAGCGGGCCATAGACGATATAAGTGTGACCCGTGACCCAGCCGACATCGGCCGAACACCAGAAGACGTCATCCTCTTTCAGGTCGAACACATATTCATGGGTCATTGCCGCCCAGACGAGATAGCCCCCACATGTGTGCAGGACGCCTTTCGGCTTCCCGGTCGAGCCGGACGTGTAGAGGATGAATAGCGGGTCTTCAGCATTCATCGGTTCCGGGTCACAGGTCTCGGCAACGTCGGCGCCAATTTCGTGCAACCAGAGGTCCCGCCCCTCTTTCATGTTCACTTCATTGCCAGTGCGGCGAACAACAAGAACCTTGTCGACCATATTGTCAGCAAGCTCGCAGGCCCTGTCGGTATTGGCCTTCAGCGGGATGGTCTTGCCGCCGCGTACGCCTTCGTCAGCCGTGATGACAAAGCGCGATTCACAATCCGTGATCCGTCCTGCGAGCGCTTCAGGCGAGAAGCCGCCAAAGACGACAGAATGGACCGCGCCGATACGCGCACAGGCCAGCATCGCCATCGCCGCTTCCGGGATCATCGGCATGTACAGCGTGACGCGGTCGCCTTTCTTGACGCCCATCTCCTTGAGGACATTCGAGAACCGGCAGACCGCATGATAGAGCTGGCGGTAGGTCAGCGTGTGACTGTCTTCGGGCTCGTCGCCTTCCCAGATGATCGCCGGTTTGTCTCCACGGGTCTCGAGATGCCGGTCGAGACAGCTTTCCGTGACATTGAGCGTACCGTCGGCAAACCAGCGGACATGCAGGTCATCCTTGTCCCAGGAGACGTCCCTGACCTGCGTGAAAGGCTCCATCCATTCGATGCGCTGTCCATGTTCGCGCCAGAAGCCTTCAGGATCATTGATCGAACGATCATACATCTCCCGGTATTTTTCCGGTGTCAGGTTTGCTTGCTTCGCGAAGCCTTCTGGTACGGGATGGGATGTGGGGTGATCGCTCATGCGGGGCGCCTCTCCTTGAAGAATTTTATCTGGATACAGGAAACAACATGAGCCCCCGAGCCGCATTTGTGAAGGCCAGAATCATGGTCTCGTGACGGTACACCAGCGGTATGAGAGCGGTCCGAAAATGGCGCAGGTCCAAATAACCTGCGCCATCCACATCAGTACCAGGCCCGGACTCCGAAAATCACGGCCGCCTTGCCGGTTTCACCACCGCGTGCCTCGATCATCTCAGCCGTATCGCTGAAACTTTCCTGCCACTCGATGCCGATATAGGGCGCAAAGGTACGCCTGATCTCGTAACGCAGGCGCAAACCCGCATCGATTCCTGTCAGGCCCGCGCCGGTTTCCAGCTCCGGGATGTCCTGCGCCGAGAACCCGGCCTCGATCCGCGGCTGGAGGATCAACCGTTGGGTTAGCAGAAGCTCGTATTCGGCCTCGACCCGCGCGGTCAGATCACCCTCAGTAGAGAGAAAAGCGGCTGCATCTGTTTCAAAGAGATACGGTGCAAGCCCCTGAAATCCCGCAACTATATGAGTTCGACTTTCCGGCTCGAAATCCTGGCGCACACCTGCTTGGAAGTCCCAGTACGGCGAAATCGCCCGAGACCAGAGCGCCTGAAGCTCTGCTTCCTCGAATTCACCTTCTTCCGGTAAATACTCGAGTTCTGTCTTGAACCAGAGTTTGTTGATATCGCCACCAGTCCAGGCATTTCCATCGAGGAGCAGGACTTCCTCATCGTCGAAAGACTGAAGCTCGAAGCGCTCGGCCTGAAAATAAGTGGCCGTTGTGTCGCCGTGATGTCGCAGCACCTGCTGGCGGGCCGGCTTCATCTGTTCCGCGCCCCAGACCTCATCGGCCTGGGACCAGGGGTCTGCCTCTGTCTTCTGGGCAAACGCGACAGGCTGGGCCGAAAGACCGATCATGGTCAGTGCGGCCAGTTTCAACGTCATGAAATGTCTCAATGGTGGCCCTCATGCGTTTGATTATGACCCATGTCATGGTCATTTTCCGGTGGTTCGTGGTGAGGTTTCGCGTGCGGGCCGGCCTCTCCGGGTATCACCGACACGACATTCATCATCCCGGCGTGCATGTGATAGAGAAGGTGGCAGTGGAAGGCCCAGTCGCCGACATGTTCCGACGAGACATCGAAGGCGACTTTCTCGCCCGGTTTGACGATCACGGTATGCTTGCGCGGGCGGTGCTCGCCTCCCCCGTTCTCCACTTCGAAGAACATGCCGTGCAGGTGGATCGGATGCGGCATCATCGTGTCGTTGACGAGGTTGAAGCGCACACGCTCGCCCTCGTTAAGGCGGATTGATTCCGTTACCTCGGAGAACTTCACACCGTTGAACGACCACATGTAGCGGTGCATGTTCGAAGTCAGGTGAATCTGGAGTTCGCGCTCTGGCGGACGGGTATCCCTGTTGGGTTCCAGCGCGCGGAGGTCGGCATAGGTAAGGACACGGTGACCCACGTCCTCAAGCCCTGTGCCCGGTTCATCCAGCCGGCTGACAGGCATCATGGCAGTATTGGCGACCCCTGGACCCGTCTTGTGATTGTGGGCCATCATCGCACCATCGCCGGACATGGGGTCCGGTTTTCGGCTCATTGAATGTCCCTCATGAGCCATACCGTTCATCTTGTGACCTGAATGGTCCATTCCGGACATGTCGTGACCGGAATGATCCATGCCGGACATTGTACTGTCAGAGCGATCCATATCACTCATGCCATGCTCGCCATGCGCCATGCCCATATCCTTCATGGTGAGTGTTGGCACAGCGCGCATCACCGGGGCTTCAGCCCGCATGCCCGGACGCGGCCCGAGTGTGGCGACAGCCTGCCCCGACCGGTCGATCGATTCCGCAACCAGCGCGAATGCACGTGCTGCCTCTGGCCGCACGACCACGTCATAGGTCTCCGCCACACCGATCTGGAATTCGTCTGTCTCGACCGGGCGAACATTCAGCCCGTCTGAGGCAACAACGCTCATGGGCAGGCCGGGAATCCGGAAATTGAAGATCGACATGGCCGAGGCATTGATGATGCGCAGGCGCACGCGTTCGCCGGGCCGGAAAACGGCGTTCCAGTTATCAGCCGTCGAATGACCATTGATGAGATAGGTATAGGTCGCGCCGGTCACGTCTGCGATATCACGCGGGCTCATTCGCATATTGCCCCACATGGCACGATCGCCAAGCGCGTCACCAAGGCCCTGCTGCGCGGCGTCTTCAGCGAAGTCGCCTAGCGTGCGATTATTGAAACTGTAGGTCTCGGCGGACTTTTTAAGCTTGTCGAAAATCCGGTGAGGATGCTCGAAGCTCCAGTCCGACAGGACAAGAACATACTCGCGGTCATAGCTGACCGGATCTGCCCCTGCCGGGTCGATAATCATCGGCCCGTAATGGCCTAGCTGTTCCTGTAGCCCTGAATGCGAGTGATACCAGTAAGTGCCTGATTGTGGCACGGCGAACTTGTACTGGAAGGTTTCACCCGCGGGAATGCCAGGGAACGAGACACCGGGCACGCCATCCATGTAGAAGGGCACAAGGAGGCCGTGCCAGTGAATGCTGGTCTCACTCTTCAGCCTGTTTTTGACATTGAGCGTGATCTCATCGCCTTCACGGAAACGGATGAGGGGCGCAGGCAGTGTGCCATTAACACCGACAGCCATGGCCGTACGCCCGTCTATCCGGACCGGGAACTCGCCGATATCGAGGTCGAAATTCGTGCCAGTAAGGGTTGGCAGGCCGAGATTTCCATCTGTTGCTGTGCGTGCCCAGGCCGGCAGCAGGCCGGAGGCACCGAGCACCGTCCCCCCACCCAGGGCTGCCCCCAGGAAATGTCGTCTGTTGAACATCTTGAAACTCGTCTTTCATCTTGATCTTGAACGCAAAATAAACAGACGCGCCCTTCCGGCGGCCTGCCCAGGGCGGTCAGATCAGATGAGAAGACTGATTTTCTGGTGCGTAAGTGTGCGCGGAATTGCGGGCGCACTATGATCCGGCGGCCATTTGTGAACCCGAACCTGGGGCTGTCGTGTCTCAAGCTGCAGGGTAGCCGGCACAATGAAAACGGGCTGTGGCACGGATCCGGTACTTATGGCCTGATCCGGGGCAACAGAAATACGATTGAGCACGCTCTGACCGCACCCGTCGCAATGGCTGTCATGTCCCCCATGTGCCGGCCCATGCTCATCGCTTGCGGACATGGGCGCTGTGTCAGCTGTCGAATGAACTGAATGATGCTGATGTCCGGATGAGGCCGTCGACATCGCGCGCTCGTGAGCCGCTTGCTGTCCCTGCTGGCCTTCCTGTGCCCCTGCTGAAAAGACAGCACAGCCGATCAGCCCCGTGCCGATCAGCACTGACAGAAGACTCAAGGCCAGAAAACGAAACACACTCACCATGTACGACAAAAATAGCTCATCTGTGCACGCCTGCAATGCATGCCTGACTGTAGCAGCGTTATATTTCTGAGAATTCGCCTGGCACGGGCAGTAGGACTCGAACCCACGACCTGCGGTTTTGGAGACCGCTGCTCTACCAGCTGAGCTATACCCGCTCAGGCGAAGCGCCGTAATGCCTGATTGTGGGTGAAAGCGCAACAGGCCGCGTGAACCATGCTGCAGCCAGCAGGCTCAGACACTCCAGCTGCCTTTCTCCCAGCCAAGCAGGCGCCGGGTATCCCCGGCATCCAGGCGAAAGGCGTCTTCAAGAAAGGCACGGTCTTCCGCACGCATTTCTGCGCTATCAGTCGCGCTGTTATGACGGGGCTCCGGCACAAAGTCGAAGCGGTCAACACCGAGAAAGTCCGTTACCCGCTCAAGTACAGGCTGCGCTTCAGTAGAGAGATCCTCGCTCCTTAGAAAAAGAAGCTGCTCGTCCGGGAAAAGGCGCATCAGGTTACGTACCTGTGGCGCATAGTAGCCACGGGCAAGCTGCGAGCGTTCACGGTCCTGCAAGGGCAGCGTCCGGCGGGCTCGCGCACGCTCGTTACGGATCACATCGGAGAAATCCGCCCCTTCGCGCTGCAGGCGCTTGTCCATGCGGAAATGCGACCAGGCCCGCTCGACCGGGTCACGCAACAGCATGATGACCCTGATCTCCGGGTTGTAGCGCCAGAGCCGCTCCATCGCACCGGTCCACCATGTGAGGATGGGGGTTGCCTCCCCGAGTTTCGCGCCCCCGGTCTGCGCAGACCAGTCAAACTGGCGGTGATACAACGCGTAATCGAGCGCGCGTATTGGGGTTTTCGGGCGCTTGTCAAAGAAGTGGACTTCCTTCTTCTTTGCCATGGCGATGTCCGGGTGCTGGCGCAGATAGGCGTCCAGAGAGGTGGTCCCCCCCTTCTGTACGCCAGCAATCATGAAATCTATGCGTTTGGGCATGTATACGTTCACAGCAGAAGCGGAAGAAGCCTTCAACAAAAAAGGGCCGCCCTGTTGGGGGCGACCCTTGATACTGTCAGCCTGTGCGGCTGGCTGTGTGTCTTACGATTTCACGTTCGAGACGACGCCGGCACCGACGGTGCGGCCGCCTTCACGGATGGCAAAGCGCAGGCCCTGGTCCATCGCGATCGGCGCGATCAGCTCGACATCCATCTTCACATTGTCACCCGGCAGGACCATTTCCTTGTCCGCCGGAAGCGTCACGATGCCCGTCACGTCGGTCGTGCGGAAGTAGAACTGCGGACGATAGTTGGTGAAGAACGGCGTGTGACGGCCACCCTCTTCCTTCGTCAGGATGTAGGCCTCGGCCTCGAAGCTCGTGTGCGGCGTGATCGAACCCGGCTTGCACAGCACCTGGCCACGCTCGACGCCGTCACGCTCAACACCACGGATCAGCGCGCCGATATTGTCGCCGGCCTGGCCCTGGTCGAGTAGCTTGCGGAACATCTCAACGCCCGTAACCGTCGTCTTCTTCGTGTCGCGGATGCCGACAATCTCGACTTCCTCGCCAACCTTGATGACGCCCGTCTCGACACGGCCGGTCACAACCGTACCGCGACCGGAGATCGAGAACACGTCCTCAACCGGCATCAGGAACGGCTTGTCCAGCGGACGCTCAGGGGTCGGGATGTACTCGTCCACGGCCGCCATCAGCTCCATGATCTTGTCCTTGCCGATCTCGTCGTCACGGCCTTCAACAGCCGCAAGCGCAGAGCCTGCAACGATCGGAATGTCGTCGCCCGGGAAATCGTAGGAGGACAGAAGCTCGCGAACTTCCATCTCGACCAGCTCCAGAAGCTCCGGATCGTCGACCTGGTCGACCTTGTTCAGGAACACGACAAGCGCCGGAACGCCAACCTGGCGGGCCAGCAGGATGTGCTCGCGCGTCTGCGGCATCGGGCCGTCTGCGGCGTTCACGACCAGGATCGCACCGTCCATCTGCGCAGCACCCGTGATCATGTTCTTCACATAGTCAGCGTGGCCGGGGCAGTCGACGTGCGCATAGTGACGGTTGTCCGTCTCGTACTCGACGTGTGCCGTGTTGATGGTGATGCCGCGGGCCTTCTCTTCCGGCGCGTTGTCGATGTCCTCATAGGACTTCGACTCACCGCCCCAGCCCTCGTGCAGGCACAGCGTAATCGCCGCTGTCAGCGTCGTCTTGCCATGGTCAACATGGCCAACCGTTCCAATGTTTACGTGAGGCTTGCTACGCTCAAACTTTGCCTTGGCCATCCTTGACCTCCTGTGTGTTTCTTGTCCGGCCCGCCGGACGGTTCGAGATTTCCTTCATACAGCGGGCCTTTGATTCCCGTTGAAGCGGGCGACATACACACGCGCGCGCGTGCTTTCAAGCGTTCATAGCAATTGACGCGCAGACGAACAGCACGCTCTTGACAGGAAGCGGCCCCGCGTGTCCCTGCAAATTCATGGCTAGCGCAACAGAATTCCATGCCTTCGGCACGAAAGAGACCTTCGAAACCGAAGCCGCAGACTGGATCGAAGCCCGGCTGGCAGACGCCCTGTCACGCCGCGGCAAGGCAACTCTTTTCTGTTCGGGCGGCTCCACGCCCGGACCTATCTATGAGAGCCTGTCAAAGCTCAATCTCGACTGGGAGAACATCACGGTTGGACTGGCCGATGAACGCTGGGTCGAGGAGACGCATGACGCCTCGAATGCGGCTCTTGTCCGGAATACGCTGCTGCAGAACAAGGCCGCAAAGGCAAACTTCCTATCGATGAAGACAGACCGGGAAAGCGCAGCTGAGGCGGCTGCCGATCTCGACAAGGCCTATGGCGGACCAGCCAGTGCTATAGATGTCCTCATCCTCGGCATGGGGCAGGATGGCCACACCCTCTCCTGGTTTGCCAATGCCAAAGGCCTGGGCGCGGCAACAGACCCCGGCAACCTTCTTTCCGTCGCAGCCATTAATGCGCCGAAGACAAAGGTTACTGGCGAGATTACCGAACGCATGACACTGACCTATCCCGCCGTGGCACGGGCGCGCAGCATCCTGCTGCTGATGTCTGGCGACCGGAAGAAATCCGTCTTCGAGGCACGCAATCCTGCCCACCCGGTGTCAACCATGCGCAAGGCCGCCGGAAAAGCACTGACCGTTTTCTATAGATCCTGAAAAAGGCGATCCGTTAACCATGTCTCTCAAGCATCATGCCGACCGACTGAAATCCAGCTCCTTCAGAAAGCTTATTGAAGCACGGGCCGGCATGGCCACAGTTTCCGCGCCCGGCTGGTCAATTGATCTGACGCGACATTATCTCGACGTGGATGCGGAAGCCGCCCTTGCGGAGACCGCTGCAGAAAAGAATCTGAAAGGGGCCGTCACAAGGCTGTTCGATGGCGACATCGTCAACACTTCTGAAGACCGTGCTGCCCTTCACTGGGCCTTGCGCGCAGGAGCGCCCAAAAGTGAAGCCGCCCAGAAAGTCTGCAGCTCTGTCCAGACAGCGGAATCCCTTGCTTCACGGATCGCCGGCGGACAGATGGTAACTGCTGAAGGCCGCCCTTTCACTGCCATCGTTCACATCGGCATTGGCGGGTCAGACTTCGGGCCGCGGCTTGTCGCAGACGCCTTTCACGACTGCCGCCGCCCCGGCCTTGAACTGAGATACTGTGCCAACCTGGATCCGCTCGATCTGGACCTGGCCCTGGAAGGGCTCGATCCAGCAACAACCCTGATTGTCGGCGTATCGAAGTCGTTTGGGACCGAGGAAACACTCTACAATCTTGCACGGGCGCGGGATTGGGTCCAAAGCTCCGTCAATGACGGCTGGGGCAGTCATTTCGTCCTTGTGACCGCAAGCCCTTCACGTGCGACGGCCTGGCTTGGCAATCCGGACGGGCATATCCTTGATTTGCCGGAGACCGTTGGCGGGCGTTTCTCGATCTGGTCAGCCGGGTCGGTGGCCTGCTCCATTGTGCTTGAAAACGATGTCATGCGCGAGTTCCGGCAAGGTGCCGCAGACATGGACACGCACGTCGCCGAGACCCCGATGGCTGAGAACGCAGCCATCAGGCTGGCCCTGCTGGACTACTGGAACAGCGCCTTCATGGGATTCGGGTCACGCGCCCTGCTCGCCTATTCCCGGCGCCTGCGTCTCCTGCCGGCCTACCTCCAGCAGCTGGAGATGGAATCAAACGGCAAGTCCGTCAGCCCCGGGGGTGAAGCGATAGACACCGCGACAGCTCCCCTGCTCTGGGGCGGGGAAGGCACGATCGGCCAGCATTCCTATCACCAGTGGCTGCACCAGAGCCCGGCCATCGTCCCGACGGAGTTTGTCCTAGCGCCGGGCGCAACAGATGACGCGGAAGGTGTGACAGGCCTTACTGCGCACGCCCTGGCACAGGCAGAAGTGCTCGCCAATGGCCGCACGCTCGAAGAGGTCCGCGCCGAGGAGCCGGAACTGCCGCTGGAGATTGCCGCACAGAAAGTTCATGCAGGCGGGCGACCGTCGAGCTTTTTCCACGCGCCAGTCCTGACGCCCTACCGGCTGGGCAGCCTGATTGCCCTGTTCGAGCATCGCACCTACCTCGCAGGCGTCCTGTGGGGGGTAAACAGCTTCGACCAATGGGGCGTCGAGCGTGGAAAGACCATGGCTGGCCGCCTGAAACCTGCCCTGGCAGGCAAGGACAAGGCGGACGATCCGGTAACGGCGGCGCTGATAGACACGCTCAAGCGCTAGGCTACGCCAAACGCCGACATGAATGGGTCGTCACCTGCGCTGACGAGCGCCCTGAGGCGGGCCTGAAGCTCACCCCTGGCCTGCTGCTTCACCGTTGTGAAAGCCGGCGCAGCCTTGAACGTACGCAGGGCCTGCGCCGTCACAACGGGCAGCTCATCCGGTTTACACACATGGTCGAATACCCGCTCTGCATGGAGTTCGTCCTGTGTCGTCACACGGCTGGTCAGGCTGAGGTTTCGCAGAAGGTGGCCGGGTAGCTCGTGACGGATCACTTCGGCTGCCCCGGCCGGAAACGGAATTCCGGCTTTCGCTTCAGGCAGGCCGAACTTCGCATCTGCTGCACACGAAATCCGGTAGTCAGCTGTCAGTGCCAGCACCAGCCCACCACCGATCGCATGACCATTCACAGCCGCGATGACAGGGGCCGGATGGCAGACCAGCGCCTTAACCATGCGGGTAATTCCCAGCACGAGCTCACGCCGCTGATCGGAGGAATAGCTTTCGAAGGCACGGGTATCGACACCTGCGGAAAAGGATTTCCCCTTTCCCGTCAGGACGATGGGATGCTCGGCCTGCGTTCCCTCAACAATCTGGGCCAGGTCCTGTACCAGATCCAGCGTGATCGCGTTGACCGGGGGGCTGAACAGCGTCAGCCATAACGTCCCCGACCTCTCAGAAATTGATACAGCCATTCCGAATCCTGACCTGACGTACTCAGCTCGCAGGCTGGCGAGCCTCAACAGAGGCCAGGCAAGATTGCTGCATCAGCGCTAGCTGATCTTGTCGACCTGCGAGTAGTCCAGATCGACGGGCGTGGCGCGGCCGAAGATCGAGACCGAAACCTTCAGGCGGTGATTGGCTTCGTCGATTTCCTCGACACCGCCCTCGAAGCCCTGGAAAGCCCCTTCATTGACGCGAACCTGCTCACCGATCTCGTAGCTGACCTGCGGACGCGGCCGTTCGGAAACCGGCTCATCTGCCGTGCCGAGAATGCGGTCGACTTCGCGTTGCGGCACAGGCAGCGGTTTCTTGCCGCCCTCAGCCCCGAGGAAGCCGGACACTTTCGGCGTGTCGCGGACCAGGTGATAGACGTCATCTGTCAGCTGCGCCTTCATCATGACGTAGCCGGGAAAATAACGTTTCTCGACGGTCTTCTTCTTGCCGCGCACGACTTCCACGACTTCCTCTGTCGGCACCTCGATCTCCTCGATCAGGTCAGACAGGTTTTTCAGGTCTGCCTGGTCACGGATGACCTGGGCGACCTTTTTCTCGAAGTTCGAGTAGGCGTGAACGATATACCATTTGGCCTCGGCCATGTGCGGGGCACTCCTTGAAGTCTATGCGCCGAGTCCGGTGATAAAACCGATCAGCACGGCAATGATCTGATCGGCCAGGAACAGGAAGAGCGCGACGATAATCGACATGATGACAACCATGATGGTTGCCTGCACGGTCTCGCTTGGCGAGGTCCAGGTTACCTTGCGGCCCTCGGCCTCGACCTGACGGACGTAGGTCACCGGATCAACGCTTTTCTTCTTGTCCTTGTCGGCCATCAAACAAATCCTGAAAGTCGGGGGTGTAGCGGGCTTACCCGTATTCGGCAACGCCATACTCCGCATTGATCACATTGTGAAGGCATGTGGGTGCAGGAAGTCAGCCGCGCAAGCATAGAGGTCGGTGCCATTCAGTGTCCGGACCATTCCGGACAGGGCTGCCCGGGTGTCTCCACCTCGACCGCGAAAAGACTGCCCGCAAAGGGCTGGGCATCCATCTGGAACGCTGTCAGCCCTGTCCGGGCGGTCGTGATATAAAGCGTCTTGCGGTCCCGCCCGCCGAAACAGCACCCGGTTGCTCGCACTGTCGGCAGCCGGATCACACGGTCCATGGCGCCATCCGGGCGATAGCGGACAACGCGGCCACCATCCCACTCCGCATTCCAGAGACAGCCCCCGGCATCCATGGCCGATCCGTCCGGATACCCTGCTCCGGCGCTCGTCGTGGCAAAGACACGACGGTTTGAAAGGCCTTTTGATGTGTCGTGGTCAAAGGAAAGTATTTCCTGCTCGGTGACATCACATGTGTAGAAAGTTGTCCCATCAGGAGAAAAACTGGCTGTGGAGGGGATGATAACAGGCGCCACTTTCAACGGGGCAATCGTCCGATCTGGGGCAAGCCTGTACCATGCGCCTTTCGCTTCACGCTCTTCGCTATCCATCGTGGTAAACCAGAAACTGCCATCCGGGGCGATGCCGCCAGCATTGATCCGGTTCGAAGCCGGCTCGTCCTGAAGAGTGACCAGGCGGGTATATTCTTCGGTCGCAGGGTCGAAAAACCCTACCTCCCGGTCACCCGCCATCAGGAGCTCGCCCTGCGACAAGGCAATGACGCTGGCCTTCAGGGGCAGATCATAGCGGCGCGTATTGCCGGTCTTCGGGTTATAGCGATGCAGCTTGGCACGTTTGGCATCCACCCACCACAAGAGCCCTTCGGAGGGACTCCAGACAGGGCTCTGGCCGAGCAGGCAACTCGTCGGCGCGACGCATTGGGGCTGATAGAGGCTCATCCGGTCTCCCTGAGCTGCACAGATGCAAAAAAGCCAGCCCTGTAAAGGACTGGCTAGAGACTTAAACGATTCCGTACCGATCAGCGAAAGATCATTACGCGTCTGTTGCGGGAAAGGCCCAGCAACAGGCCCTTGAAAGCAGCCCTCCCGATCAGGGGCAGCAGGATGTCAGGAGAATGATGAGAATCCGGCCGCCGGAAGCAGGACCGGTATTTGTCGATGGGTTTTATATCCCCGGATATGAAACAGGGCGGCACCGAAAATGGCAACCGCCCCGCTTGATCGTTCCATGCGTCAGCTAGCTTATAAGACGCTTCGGCCCCTGACAGCCCGCGCGACGAAGCTCAGGACGAGTAGAGCCAGGAAAACAAAGAACAGGATCTGGGCGATACTTGCGGAAGCACCAGCAATGCCGCCAAACCCGAAAATTGCGGCGATTATCGCCAGAACGAAAAATGTAAGTGCCCAACCAAGCATGATAATCTCCTTCCATGCAGCATGTTATTGTCGGCCTGTTGCCGATGCAGAATAAACGGTGAGCGGGGGCTGGCGGTTCCTGAAATAATTTTGGGAACATCCCCTACAGCGTGACGTTGTAGCTTTTCCGACAATCAAAGAGAGGACTTAGTTATGAAGAAGAACCCATTTCTCGTCGCCGGTCTCGGTCTGATGGCTCTTATGGCCGCTGCATGTAACACTGTTGAAGGCGCCGGTCAGGACGTCGAAGCAACAGGCGAAGAAATTGAAGAGACGGCTAACGAGGCAGGTGCCTAGTCATCTCTTTGACAACAGAACAACAGAAACGCGGCCTCGAAAGGCCGCGTTTTTTGTATCTGCTGGAAAGGATTTCAGGTCATGTCGCTGAATTTTTCGGCGGGAATGTATGTCAGCAAATAAACGGCAGGTTTCATCGAGACGTTGACCGCCTTGCGTTTACCGCTTCTCAGGCATGACCAGAAAGCAATACAGCCAACGCTGATCATCGACACCACGACATCCAGACGGGAAAGTCCGCCAAGGCGGCGAAACACAAAACCCAGATCCCCCAAAGGCCCTATGGCGGGATGGTAGGACGTCTTGTTTCTGGTACGGGATGTCTCTTTCATACAGTTATTACGCGCATGCGAGAAGCCGGTTCCCGGCCCGGAACACAAGGTGAAGGCCCGCGTTTGAATTCCCAATAATCTTGAAGCATGAAAGGGTATCAAAATGGCCAAGGACCATGGCCCGTCCATCAAGGACGACGAAACCTATCAATCCCTGAAGGATGAGGGTTATTCAAAGGAGACAGCCGCACGCATCGCCAATGCTCAGGCGAACCCGTCACAACACCCTTCGAAAAAGGGCGGCAAGTCGCCTTCTTACGACAAATGGACGAAAGACGAGCTGTACGACCGCGCCGCAGAACTTGATATCGAAGGACGCTCTGGAATGACCAAGGACGAACTCATCGCCGCCCTGCGAGACAATCTATGAAGCTTGCAGCGCTTGTAAATCCGCGCTCTGGCAGTGTGCCGGCGGACGCAGAAGACCAATTGCGCACAGTTCTCGAAGAGCTGGGCGAGGCATGTGAATTCACCCTGCTGGACAAGGATGACATTTGCGAGCCGATAGATGCCTGTTTCGATACGTCGCCTGATGCGGTCATCGTCTGGAGTGGGGACGGCACTGTAGCTTGCGCCCTGGAACGGGCCGGTGAAGCTGGCCCGCCTATCCTGCCACTGCCGGGCGGAACGATGAACCTGTTTCATAAACAGATTCATGGCGGACCTTGCGAGTGGCAGGAATGCTTGCGCGATGGCCTGACTAAGGGACGTATGATTGATGTGCCTGCCGGATGTGCGGATGATCATCGCTTCTATGTCGCCGCGATGGCTGGCAATCTTACCGATCTGACGGGGCCGCGTGAGGCGCTGCGCAGCGGGCGTGTCCTGGAAGCGATCGAAAAGCTGTCCGGTAGTGATTTCCTCGATTTCACCAACGCCATGTCATTTCATGCGGATGGAATGGATACCCCTCCGGAAGGGAACGCAGCCCTTGCCGCGGCGATATTTGTTGGCGCCCAGGAAGACGGGAATTTTGAATTCGCCTATATCAATCCCGACAACCCTATCGAACTGGCCGCCTCCGGCTTTGGAGCCCTAATGTCGGACTGGCGTGAGGCAACGGGGGTGACAACTCTTCGAACCAGCGAGGTCAGGCTTAAACACCCTAAGGGGTACGGATTACGCGTAACACTGGACGGCGAGCCTGTACGACTTAAGTCAGGAACCAGTTTTCGCCGTATAAGCAAAGGCGGCCGGGCCATATCTGCCGTGTATGAATGACCAGAATAATTCAACTAGCCGATATACATTTCGGGACGGAAAACCCCGTTGCCCTTGAGGCGTTCGAGGCGACAATCAAAGAGCTTGAGCCGGATGCCCTCGCCGTCTGTGGAGACCTGACCCAGCGCGGCAAGCGCTCTGAATTTGCTGATGCGCGCGACTGGCTTGACCGTTTCGACATTCCCAGGCTCGTTGTCGCAGGAAATCATGATACCCCGCTCCTGAACATTTATGAACGGGTCGTCTCCCCTTTTGAGCGCCACGATTCCTATTTCGAAGACCTTTCCGGCCCCGTAGAACTGGAAGGCGCCTACCTTATCGGGATGAATACATCACGCGGCTGGCAGACCCGGAAAAACTGGGCGGAAGGTTCAGTCAACCTAGAAGACCTTGAATCGGTGATCGCGGAAGCAGAGGGCCCGGCCAGCCACGGCAAGGCGGTCTTCCTGATCTGTCACCACCCTTTCCTCTCCCCCCCGGAAGCACCGATGCGCACTGCGACCCGGCGTGGACGCCGCGCAAGCCGGCGGCTTGCGCAGAGCCCGGTCGGTTTCCTGCTGACGGGCCATGTCCATGCTCCCTCCGTCACAGTTGTCGATGACGAAGCAAAGTCATATGTCGCAGTCTCTTCAGGCACATTGTCGACGCGCATCCGCACACGTCCCGCCAGCTTTAACCTGATCGAACTGAAGCAGGAGGCGTGTGATGTTACGGTCTACAACCTGCACGGTGACCGGTTTGTGCCTGAAAAGCCCCATAAGCTGTCACCTGAATACAACCATGCCGAACCGCATGTAACAGCAGCCGCGGGCCCCTATGAAGGATCCAAATCCTAGAAGTCCGTAGTATGCTTCATGGCGTGCTCGACTGGCACACGAAGTTCCACATGATAACCACTTCCTTTCTCGGAGCTGATGTTCATGCGGCCGCGAAGCTGCTTGGCAAATGCGGACATAAGTTTTGACCCCAGACCGGTCGAGCCACCGCTTTCAGACCCGCTGTCACCTGCCCCTGCACCGTCATCCAGGATGTCGAGGATGATCTCCTCTGCCTCACGGTAAAGTCTTACCGTTATTGTCCCGCCATCATCGGGGAACGCGTACTTCGTCGCGTTTGTGACAGCCTCCAGGATGAACAGGGCAATCGGAATAGCATCGTCGGCGGGCCGGTCTATTTCCTCGATCTCGCTTTCAATCGTGACGCCCTGCTCATCCATGCCCAGTGCCCCGGCCAAGTGAGACAGCAGCGCCTCCAGGAAGGGTTGCATGTGAACGGTCTCCAGCCGCTCATGCTGGTAGAGCGTCTGGTGGACAATCGAGAGCGCATCAATCCGGTGGCGGGCGGCAGAGATCACGCTGCGCGCACCTGGATCGGTGACCTGGCGGCGCTGCAGGTTGAGAAAGCTTGCCACGATCTGGAGATTATTTTTCACACGGTGATGGATTTCTTTCACCGCGGCATCGCGTGTCGCGATGGCCGACCGCAGCGTGGCATCACGTTCAGAAATCCTGTTCGCCATCCGGTCGAAGCTATGGGCAAAGTCCGCGATCTCGTCGGGCGCATTCTCGAATTCGTTGCCGATACGGAAATTATAATGCCCTTCGCCATAGATCAGTGCCAGCCTGCGCAGGCGGGCAAGCCATTTCAGGACGAGACCATCCACAGCGAGCCAGGCAGCTATCAGGGCGAGTGTGAAGGAGAGCAGCGGAATACCGACAGATTCCAGAGGCTCCAGGGTAAACTCACTGATCACACCTGGCGACGGCCTGGAAATGACCGCATACATCCGGCCATCGACAATCGATCTCACAACAATATCGAGCGACCCGAACC
The DNA here is from genome assembly GCF_029936995.1 of Henriciella sp. GTDB lineage: Bacteria > Pseudomonadota > Alphaproteobacteria > Caulobacterales > Hyphomonadaceae > Henriciella. Next base: position 792,124 of record NZ_JAPYRE010000001.1, on the reverse strand, counting down.
TGTCTGTGTCGGTAACGAAAAGCACGCCGTCTTCATCGCCTGTCGCTTCATCAATCCATTCCTGCTGGACAGCAACAACCCTGGCGCTGCCGAAGACCTGCCCACCACTGTCCGAAATCGCCAGTTCGACATCCTCAGGAAGGTTCGTCAGACGAACCGTGCGAACAAGCTGTTCGGTTTTCAGGGAAAAGGCGACGGCCCCGAGAAATTCACCATCATTGGTTTCGAGCCGGCGGAATACCGAGAACAGCCAGGCCTGACTGAGCGAGCCAAAGAAAGCGTCCGTCAGTACGGTGGTCTTGCCGGCCTTGACCTCGGCAAAGGCCGAAGGTTGAGACGTCGAGCCTTCGGGCTCTCCCACGGCCGCGCAGGAAAACTTGCCGGTTTCATCAAATAGCGTGACGTTTGAGAGCTGCGGGATACGCGGTGCCAAGGTTTCATAGACCGGAGCGCAATCACCCTCTGATATGTTGGGCAGGTAGATTTCCTGCAATACATCGACTGTCGACAACACCTGTTCGATCTCATCAATCGCCCGGTCCGCGATCTCGATGAGGTTATTGCGTCGTTCAGCCAGCGCATCCTGGGCATTCAGGTAAGTCCTGAAGCCGGCAAATAGCAGAATTGGAGTCAGTGCGGCTGCGATCGTAAACAACAACCGCAGCCGCAAAGATCCACGTCTGACCTTCTGTTCAGTTTCTGGCGTGTTCCGGGGTGTCACGCGATAGCTCGTCCGCCTGCCTCATGATGTCATCGAATGCTTCAGACGCGCTGATCGCCTTGTCGCCCGAATATCTCGCTTCGTTATTCTCCAGAATCTCCATCAGCGCTTTGCGTGCACGGCTGACGCGGCTCTTGATCGTTCCGACAGCACAGTCACAGATCTCCGCGGCTTCTTCATAGGATAGCCCGCCAGCACCGACAAGCACCAGGGCTTCACGCTGGTCTTCAGGCAGCACCGTCAGGCCGTTCCGCAGTGCAAGAAGGTCAATTGCGGATGAAGTATTGTCGCTGGCGACAAGTGTCGCTTCGGCGACTTCCGGATCAAGTTGCTGGCGTCTCCAGCTGCGACGCTTCTCCGAGTAGAAGAGATTGCGCAGAATCGTGAACGCCCAGGCCTTCAGGTTTGTACCCGCCTGATAACTTTCACGGGCCTTCCATGCTTTGAGCATGGCTTCCTGAGCAAGGTCGTCAGCGGCTGTTGCGTTGCCACACAGGCTTCGTGCGAAAGCCCTTAAGTGGGGAATCAGATCGGCGAGTTCTGCCTTGAACGCCTGATCATCGAGGGTCGGCTTGGTCAATGCAGTCTCTATTTCTTGTTGGAGGATTGGTCTGCCTGCTCAAGCAGGTTCAGAAACTCGTCCGGAACAGGCTCAGTTGTAACGTCTTCGTAAATACGGCGTAGCTGATCGCCGAGGCGTCTTTGCCGGACTTTGCGAGAACGCTCTGTTTCGACATCCGGCTTCGCTTCGTCACTCATCATGTTAACTCTATTACTCATGGGACCCCGAGAATATTTTGATCTCTTCGCATTAAACCCGTGAAAGAAACAAGGTTCCATCAAACAGAAATTTTTCTGCAGTTACTTGCAACCTTCAACAGAGAAACGAGTTACAAGGGGAAATGTAATCAAAGAGGGTAATAATGAGTCTTGTCGAACAGTTCGGTCCCCACCTGCCCTATCTGCGCAGGTATGCACGGGCTCTTACAGGCAGTCAGGAAAGCGGTGATTCCTACATTCGCGCCTCACTGACAGCACTTGCTGAAGATCCCAGTCAGGTCAGCGAAGAACTGCCCCCGCGTCAGGCCCTCTATCGTTTCTTTCATGTCATATGGGGATCGACAGGCGCTCGTCTCGAGCAGCCTGATGGTTCGGCCGTATCGCCAGAGTCACGCCTGCAGGCGCTTGCCCCCGTGGAGCGTCAGGCATTCCTGCTGACGGCTCTTGAGGGTTTCCAGGTCAGCGAAGCGGCAACTATTCTCGGAAAATCCGTCCAGCAGATTGAAGAGCTTATTGCCAAGGCTCATACCGACATTGAATCGACACTGAAAACCAAGGTGCTCATCATCGAGGATGAGCCGATCATTGCGGCAGACCTTGAGAGCCTGGTCGAGGAACTTGGTCATGAAGTGACCGGCAATGCAACGACCCACACGGAGGCCGTCGCCATGGCCAAGGCAAATCCACCCGGTCTCATCCTGTGCGACATCCAACTCGCAGACAATTCCTCGGGGATTGATGCCGCGCATGACATTCTCCAGGAAATCAATGTTCCGATCATCTTCATTACGGCCTTCCCGGAACGCCTGCTGACCGGTGAGCGCCCCGAGCCGACCTATCTCATCCCGAAGCCTTTCCAGGAAAACACGGTAAAGGCAGCGATCGGTCAGGCCCTGTTCTTCCACCCGTCCGAGCAATCGGTCGCGGCGGAATAATAGAGGATAGGTTCCGCCTGTCCGCAGGCGGGATTCAGACCCTGTATGAATCCACTACTGAAAAGCTCTGTTTCACGTATGGATCAGGCTGCAGAGGCCGATCCTGACCTGAAACAGATAAAACGTCTGCTGTCGCTCCCGCACGAAATTATCGAGCGGGAGCTTACGCTTCGGAGAGCCGACGGGAAAAACCAGTATGCGAGAGCCTGGCGCTGTCGCTACAGCATCCTGAAAGGGCCAACGAAAGGCGGCGTGCGCTTTGCGCCCGATGCCAGTGCCGATGAAGTTTCCAGGCTTGGTTTCCTGATGACCTTGAAGTGCGCTCTTCTCGACCTGCCGTTTGGCGGGGCAAAAGGTGCTGTGCGTATTGATCCCGGCAGTCTCTCGACCAAGGAGCGCTACCAGCTCGCAGAAGCCTATGGCGAACTGTTCTCGGACATCCTGCGCCCCGATCATGACGTCGCCGCCCCCGATGTGGCGACCTCCAAGGAAGATATGGAAGCCATGATCGCGGGCATTGATATGCACGAAAATGATGACGGTCGTGGTGCCGTGACAGGCAAACCTGAAGATGTTGGCGGTCTGGCTTTACGGCAAGGTGCAACCGGACGTGGAGCAGTGCTGATACTGGAGCGACTGGCCAGCGACTACGGACTTGAACTCAATGGATGCCGGATTGCCGTACAGGGCATCGGCAAGGCCGGATTGCAATTTGCCCGAAGTGCAGCCGAATGCGGGGCAAGGATTGTGGCCATGGCTGACAGCCAGGGTGTTGTGGCCAACGGTGACGGGCTAGATGTCGAAAAGGTCAGTCAGGAAAAAGCGGACGGCATGCTTGAATATTCCGATGCGCCGGAAGCCATCCTGAAACAGGAGGCCGATATTCTTTGTCTGGCTGCCATTTCGGATGCGGTCACATCTGCAAATGCCACGGACCTGAACTGTGCCATGGTGCTCGAGATTGCAAACGCGGCGGTCAGCCCCGAAGCCGATGACATACTCGCGCGCAAGAATATCAAGATCGGCCCGGACATAGTCTTCAATTCGGGCGGCGTATGCGCCTCCTATCTGGAATGGCTCGGCTACCGCAAGGGTGGCAAGGAAAACCTCGATAACGTTGAAGAAATGTGGCGTGACCGGCTTATGACCTCAGCCGATGCAATCGCCGCAACGGTGAATGAATGTGAAGGCGACTGGCGTCTTGCCGCGACCCTGTATGCCCTGCGGGACCTGAATGCGATTGCCGAGGCCCAGGGACTGTTCGAGGCCTAGGCGACCCTAGCTGTCGCCCAGTTCCCCCGTAGCGCTATCTTCTGGCATAACCTCAGCACTCAGCAGGTTGAGCTTTCTCAGGTGCAGATAATCCACATCAAAATAGGACAGACGCGCCAGACGGTCCCGGTCCTCAAGCGTGATTGAGCCTTTTTCTTCCTTGATAAGACCCGAGCGGCGCATGGCCGACATCGTCCGGGATACATGAACCGGGGTAAGGCCTAGGGCATCGGCAATGTCCGCGCGTGTGAGCGGCATGTTCAAGCGGTCGACCTCGTCGCCTGTCGCGCCGATATAGCGGCGGTGCAGCTCAAGCAGCAGGTGTCCGATTCGCTCTCGCGCCGACCTGCGCCCGATGCGTACAATCTGCTCACGCAGAATGGATTCCTCCTGGACCGCCGACCACCAGAAAGCCGAAGCCAGTCTGCCTGATCCCTGAAGCATGGCGATAAAGGGATTTGAGGGAATAATTGCTACATGACATTCGGTAATGGCGGTCACGGAGTGATCGGCCTGAAGATCTGCGAGAGCCTGCAGGTCGAACACGTCTCCGGGAAGCATGAAATTCACAATCTGTCGGCGCCCGTCCTCAAGCAGCCTGTAACGAATAGCCCATCCTGACTGAAGGATAAAAACCTCGTTTGCCTTCTCCCCGGCCTGGATAATGTCTTCTCCCGCACGGAAGACGTTATCCTGACGCTCCAGCTCATCGAATAATGTCCAGGCATCACTCTCGAGCTGAACGTACTGGGCCAATCGTCTCTTGAACACACTCATGCCTACTCTGAACTCTGCGTCCATCTCCGGTGTTCCTGAATATTCGCAGGCAATAGCCGCAACAATGGAACGACGCGGAGACCTCCTCGTTTATCAATCAAGTGATCTAAGCTCTGAGGAGTTACACACAATGGCGACCAAAACGACAACAACCAAAAGCAATGGGGCTAAAGATATGGCAGCAGACGCAGCGAAAGCAGCTCAACAGGATTACGATGCCCTGAAGCAGGACATTGCTCAGCTTCGTGAGGATATCAGTTCTCTTGCAAGCAATTCGAGCAAATATGTCAAAGGCAGATCCTCGGTCGAGTTCGACAAGAATCTCGAACGTGGACGCGACTATGCCGAAAAGGCTACGAAACGCGCCAATTCAGCCAAGGACTATGTGGAAACGCAGGTCCGTGAAAATCCCATGGCAGCTGTCGGCATTGCCTTCGGCACAGGGGTCCTTCTTGCAGCACTGCGCCGCAAATAGGCCGCCGTAATGGATGCTGCAAAACTCAGAATAATTGCGGGTGCCGGTGCGGCCTTTTTCGGGCTTGCCGGCACCACCGCTTTGACGGTGGCTGGAGTGCTCGCGCTGATACCGGTGATGGGGCTTCTCTGGGCCACCGTAACGGCAGCTTCTGTGCTGCTTTTCGTGGCATGTATCTGTGTGCTCGTTTTCCTGAAGCCGGGAAAATCGACTGAAGAAGAGCTCGACCAGTTCGAACATGCGACCGCAGACATGCTTGCAGAGCTTCCCTTTGACGCGATTTCATCTCTTGTCGAAAAGAGGCCCCTTACCGCGGCATCAATGGCTCTGGCAGCGGGATACCTTCTGGTCAGCAACCCGGATCAGGCATCAAAAGGCTTGCAGAAGATCATGGATGAGCTGATGTAAACAGCTCATGCCTGAGACAGTAGTAGACAGACAAGTCAGTTGCTCTCACCCTAAGTCCGGGAGACATGGATGTTGAGAGCAACCTTTCTTTTTGTGTCAGCCCTGACCACGGGCGTGACGATTGGCCGGAAGGTGATCTCCGGCGCGATCAACCGCAAGAAGCAATCCATAATCCACCAAGCTGCCGAGGATGCACGCGATCGCATCAGGGGCCATGCCGAAGACTATCTCCGGGAAAGCATAACGCAGTTCGTAAAGACTGTTTTTGTGAAAGCCTTGCTCCTGATGATGACCTGGCTGGGCTATCGTCTGGGACTTTACCCGCACCTGGCATTTACAATTGTCACGATCCTGCTGATCGCGATTTTCCTGATTCGGGACATTATCGTTTTTTTCCCCACCGTCCGGCTGATTGCCACGAAACTGCATGATTATGGCTGGCGGCCCCGCAAGACAGTCGGGGAGGTCGTCGCTGCCCTCGTGTTTGAACAGGTCCTGGAAGAGGTTGGCGAACTCGAACCCGGTCGGACAACCAAAATCATGCTCGCGCTGGGCGGGCACAATATGGACGAGATGACCAAGGAAATTGCACGTGAGGTCGCCAATATTGCGCGTGAGACAAGCTGGCATGACCTGCGGCCATTCATGCTCGCTTCCGCAGGAAAATTCATCACACTGTCAACGTTGTACTCGGTGTTTGTTTTCATCCTGATTCGCACAGGATGATTCGCCTGAAGCCGTCGCTGGCGGACCGGGTGGCAGATTAAAAATTGCTTACTTATTCGCAGTTCCAGGAGGAACAATTATTGCAGGCTGACGTTCATTCCAGAGTTCAACCAGACTGGACATATCAGAATGACCGTTTCCAGAATGATCCTTGCAGCCCTGTCAGCCGGCATACTTGCCAGTGGCCCTGCTCTGGCAGGAGAAGTGCATCTCACATCGGCTGAAAAGGCGACGGTGACGCAAGCCTGCGAAACGGGCATTTCCCTCATACCTGTACGGTCGGACTTCGGACATGATACCGGAAATTATGCCCTGCCGATTACGGAGGATAATGGTGATGTGCGCTCTGCACTCATCGTTAGCCAGTCGGCTCTGAACGATACTCCTGAATGCAAGATGGATGTCGACGCGATTGCTGAGCAGCAACCACGTGAAGATGACAACCGTATTTCATAAAATATCGGGAAACCTGATGGTGCGGGCGGCCGGACTTGAACCGGCAAGGCCATACGGCCGAGGGATTTTAAGTCCCTTGCGTTTACCAATTTCGCCACGCCCGCTTGGCCAGCTTGAAAGTTCTACTAGCTGCTGAACTTGCTCAAGGGAATGCAGCTCAGGCCGTTACCCGCTCAAAGATTGCAGCAAGCCCCTGACCACCGCCGATACACATGGTCTCAAGACCGTAACGGGCCTCACGGCGCTCCATTTCATGCAGCATCGTGGTAAGGATACGCACCCCCGTGCAGCCCACCGGGTGACCAAGTGAAATTCCGGACCCGTTCACATTCAGGCGCTCATAATCCTCATCGTCGAAACCCAACGCCTTCGTGCAGGCAAGCACCTGTGCAGCGAAAGCCTCGTTGAGCTCTATCAGGTCTATGTCTGACAGTTTGAGGCCGGCGCGCTCAAGCGCCTTCTGGCTGGACGGAACCGGGCCAATCCCCATGACTTCCGGCCCGACGCCGGCAACCGACCAGGAGACCAACCGCGCCATAGGCTGGAGGCCATACTTGTCTGCCGCTTCACGGGTGCAGACGATACAGGCAGCAGCTCCATCATTCTGTCCGGAGGCATTCCCTGCTGTCACAGTGGATTCAGGGTCCTGCTTGCCGCGGATCGCACGCAGGCTCGAGAGTTTTTCGAGCGATGAGTCGGCGCGGATATGCTCATCATCCGTTACCACGGTATCGCTCTTGCGACCCTTTACTGTGTAGGAAACAATTTCTTCTGCAAACTTCCCGCTGGATTGCGCGGCAGCGGCCTTCATATGCGAGTTATAGGCGAATTCGTCCTGAGCCTCACGGGTAATCTGGTAATCCCGGCGGAGGTTCTCGGCCGTCTCGATCATGCCGCCAGCGACAGGATGGTTCTTGCCGCCCGCCGTGTAGCGTCCACGTGTCAGACCATCATGCAGCATCAGGCCGTCGCCTTTGATGGTCCAGCGCATATTGGTCGAGAAGAAAGGCGCATTTGACATGCTCTCCGCGCCGCCAGCGATCATGACATCGCTCGCTCCGGTCGCAATCTGCATGATGGCGTAGATGACTGCCTGCAATCCCGAGCCGCAACGCCGGTCGATCTGTATGCCGGCTGTGCCTGTGGTCAGTCCCGCATCCAGAGCGGCAACGCGGCCTAGCGCTGGCGCTTCCATGGACGGGTAGCACTGGGCAAAGACACTGTCATCGACCGCTTCAGCGGGAAGTTTCGTTCGCGCCATCAGCTCCTTGACGACATGCGAGGCGAGATCGTGCGCCTGCACGTCCCGAAAGCTTCCACCAAAACCTGCCACTGGCGTTCTCAGTGGCGAACAGATGACGACGTCTTTCATGATATACACTCCCTCGGTAATTGGAGTGCGTTACAGCCAATATGTCAGGGCCTGACAAGGGGATTCTCGCCCTGCCTCAGGGACAAGCCCCGACATGTTGCAGCATCTCCGGGCGCTCTGAGCCGCCTGAACTATTGCTCAGGCTGTTCGCGTTCGTCTTCAGGCGCAGGAGGCGGAACGAAGGGTTCAATCCGTGTCGGTGCCTGGCGCTCCTGGAGTAGTTTCTGGCGTACGCGCTCAATCTGCTCCTTGTCACGGTCGACATCGGCGCGAAGGTCATCAATCGCCGTACGAGGACCGAAACGGCTCTCAGACGTGAACGATGAATCGACCTCGTTGGAATAGGCGCCGGTTGCCCCGTCTTCGTTGCTGGTGGCGATTTGCGCTGTGGCAGGCAACGCAACTATCGCTGCGACGAGTGAGACTGTTAGACGGGGCATGGGTATGGCTCCAGTGTGGTTACACCAACAGAACGCGGCAACCAGCCTTGCGGTTGCTTCACCAACGCGTGAAGCCATGTCTGACCACAGGAATCAGCCCTGCTGGCCCCTGCCCCGCTCCGTTACGGCCTTGCGAGCTTCCTCGACACTTTCTGCCGTAACGCTGGCAGCGTGTTCTGCCGACCGCTTGATCTCAAGAGCAAGCGAGTCGCCATAAGTGGCAGCAAACCCTTCATCGATCAGTTGCTTGTATTTCTTCAACATGTCCGGCTGGCAACTTGCCATGTCATGACCGAGCTGAATGGCCGCCGGGAGGAGTTCATCGGCTTTGCAGACGCGGTTCACCAGGCCCCAGCGTTCAGCCGTATCAGCGGTGAGGAAATTGCCCGTGAAAGACAGCTCCTTGGCCCGGCTTATGCCGATCATGCGTGAAAGTTTCTGGCTCAGCCCCCAGCCCGGTACGATGCCGACACGGGCGTGAGTGTCTGCAAACTTTGCGTCTTCCGACGCAATCAGGACATCGCACATCAAGGCAAGCTCAAACCCGCCCGTAATCGCAAAGCCGTTGATTGCCCCGATGATCGGCCATGGGAAAGCTTCAAGCCCCTTGGCGAGATCGATTTCGCCCCCATCAGCACCAAGCGCAAACCCTGTCTGGCCAGCTTCCTTGAGGTCGACCCCGGCCGTAAAAGCCCGGCCCTTGCCCGTCAGGACAACCGCGCGCACCGTGTCATCCTTCGCCAGATCCTGAAAGGTTTTCACGATCTCCTTGCGCAATGCCCGGCTGAGCGCGTTCAGCGCATCCGGGCGGTTGAGCGTAACGATAGCAACTGGGCCGTCGCGTTCGACGAGAACGATTGGTTCAGTCATGGCATTCCTCCAGCATTATTCCTATTTTCAGTTGCGCCAGACTTAGCCTGCTGGCGGAGTTTTCTCCAAGAGGCAATTCATGACCAAACCACCAGCCGACGTGAACTACACATTTAATGAGAGCGATCTCGAACAATTGATTGCCTATGGGAAAGTCCGCCATCACGAGGCCGGAACTTCTCTTGTCGCCGAGGGGGATGCTGGTGCCGATTGCCTCGTTACTCTCTCGGGATACACGGATATTCTTGTCGAGACACCAGAGGGTGAAAAACGGGTTGGCTGGATGGAGCGCGGCCAGTTCGCTGGCGATATTACGGTTCTGACCGGCCAAGCCTCACTTTCACGAGTGGAAATGGGTGAGGCAGGTGACGTCCTGCATATCCCGCACGCATCCTTCCAGCGGCTTCTTGTAGAAAATTCAGCGCTCTCGGACATTTTTGTCCGCACCCTCACAGCGCGGCGGGCCTTTGCTCATGATGCCGAACACGGCTCTGTCATCGTTATCGGAGATGCCCATGACAGGCATGTCTTCGCCGCACGCGACCTCCTCTCCAAGCATGGTGTACCGCATGTGTGGCTGGATCCCGCAAAAGAAGCGCTGGCGCAGCGCATAATGGATGCCCGCGAGATAGACGCCGATACCCTGCCCGTTGTTATTCGCGGCCGTTCCCGCATCATGTCCCGGTCGGACATTACAGAGCTCTCCGAAGCATTTGGCCTGGACCTGCTCCCAGACAACAGCACGGTTGACGTAATTGTCGTCGGAGCCGGCCCGGCCGGCCTTGCCGCATCCGTCTATGCGGCCTCTGAGGGACTGAGTGTCATCACGCTGGATACGGATGGCCCTGGCGGCCAGGCTGGCACTTCATCAAAGATCGAGAACTATCTCGGCTTTCCCATGGGGGTGTCTGGCCGTGACCTCGCGGCGCGTGCCGCCGTCCAGGCACAGAAGTTTGGTGCCCGCATTGGCGCCCCTGCGCAGGCGGTCGCACTGGAACGCAATGGCCATGAGTACTGCCTGACACTGAAGGATGACCGCAAGTTGCGCGGACGGGCCATCGTTATTGCAACGGGTGCGCAATACAGGCGCCTGCCAGTTGCCAATCTCGAGCGCTATGAAGGCCGTGGCATCTACTATGGGGCAACCCCCATGGAAGCACAGCTTTGCAGCGGGCAGGAGGTAGCTGTCGTAGGTGCAGGCAATTCCGCCGGACAGGGCGCCGTCTTCCTGAGCCAGACGGCAAAAGCGGTACACGTCCTGTACCGTCGGCCCGACATCCGTGAAACCATGTCGGAATATCTGGTGCGGCGGCTGGAAGAGGCCCCAAACATACATCTTCACCCAGCAACCGAAATCGATGTGCTTCACGGTGTCGATGGCGCTGATCCATTATCAGACCGGCTCACCGGAACAACGTTCCGCGATAACACAAACGGAAAGACGGAACGCTGTGAAACCCCGTTTGTCTTCCTGTTTGTCGGCGCAGCGCCATTCACGGACTGGCTGCCGGAACATATGAGTTGTGATGAAAAGGGTTTCGTGAAAACAGGTACCGATCTTGCGAATATTGATCTTGTGCGTGCGGGATGGCCTCTGGACCGTATGCCGACACGTTATGAAACCAGCTGGCCGCGCGTCTATGCTGTCGGGGATGTACGGATCAATTCGATAAAACGCGTGGCTTCAAGCGTCGGGGAAGGATCTGTCGTCGTAAGTGACATTCATCGCGCCATAGCTGAGATATCCTGAACAGTTTTCAGCCACGCATCTTACCTAGCACGAAACGACCGCCCGCAATCAGGATAAGTAAGACGACGAGCATGGCAGCCCCAATCAACAGGCCGAACTTGAGCGGTGTCAGGACTGACTTGAAAGCCAGCAGGTTCATGCTGCCGGTCAGCGCGAGCACCTGGACCATATTCTCCGCGAAATCGGCGAGCACAGCCAGGAAGGCGGGCAGCATGGCCCACCCCATCCAGCGTGGTCCGGCAAAACGCCCGGCGAGGCCGGCAAGGAAAGCGCCATAGGCCAGCGGATAAAGGGTATCGTTCAGCACGGTTCCCCAGATGTGGACACTCCGCTCAGCCTCATTCATGGCATTGAGGCGTGCCTGTGCCGCCTCACCCGTCCAGAGCATATCCAGAAGGGGACCACCGATGGCATTCTGGACAGGCGCGAAACTCAACCCGATCAGCAGGGTAAGGATCAGGGATAGCAGGATCACCAGCGTACTGGTGAGCCAGCCAAAGGCGGCATTCATGATGCCTCTCCCTCGATAACCTCGCTCTCACGCCCGGCTTCGGTGACAAGGGCGACCAGCTGCTCGGCGGCTGTCTGCAGCATTTCCCTGTCGGTTGAGCGCGCGATCAGCGCCACGCCATGATCGGTCACGGAGCGGAACCATGGGTAGGACCCCAGACTGACTCCCTCCAGCTCCTGGCTGAGGCTGGCGAGCTTCTCGGCCACATCCCCCTCACGCAGTCCACCCGAACGGACGGTTATGCTGCGCACAGGCACGCCCTTTTCGAGACGATGCCCGATGTCCTGCAACATGCCCTGTACGATGGAGGGCACACCGGCCAGTGTGAAGACATTGCCGGTCTGGAAGCCTGGAGCGCCTGAAACGGGGTTCTCCACAAGACTTGCTCCTTCAGGGATTCGTGCCATGCGCTGGCGGGCTTCGGTGAATTCCGTGCCCATCTCGTCATATCGTTCCTGGAGCATCGCCATCACCTCGGGATGTTTGCCGATGCCGATGCCGAAAGCCGCTGCAATGGCGTCGGCCGTGATGTCATCATGCGTCGGGCCAATTCCGCCCGTGGTGAAAACATAGGTATAGCGCTCGCGCAGCTGGTTCACCGCCTCGACGATACGCGCCTCAACATCCGGCACGATGCGGACCTCTTCGACAGGAATACCGTAAGGCCCCAGAAACCCGGCAATCTGCTGGACATTGATATCCCGGGTACGTCCGGAGAGCAGTTCATCGCCAATAAGACAGATGGCGGCGGATACAGGTTTATTCATCATGTATGCAAAGTGATGCGAACGGGCCGATTGGGCAAGTTGTTTGAATATTCAGTCGTCCTTTGCAACCAGACCCGGCGCTCTACGTCTCTTCTTCAGGCATTCACGAAAACGGAGAAAAGACATGAAACGTCATGCAACAGCCCATTGGTCCGGTGCACTCACCGATGGCACCGGCAAGCTGGACACCCAAAGTGGTGCACTTTCAGACCATGGCTACAGCTTCAAGGCCCGCTTCGAGGACGAAAGCGGCAAGTCCAGCACCAATCCGGAAGAACTGCTCGCAGCCTCGCATGCCGGCTGCTTTGCCATGCAACTGTCAGCCTTCCTGGCCGACAACGACACGCCTGCCGAAAATCTTGACGCCAAGGCCATTGTCACGGTCGAGGAAGTCGAGGGTGGCTTCGCCGTCAAGTCGAGTGCCCTGGACCTCACCGGCAAGGTTCCGGGCATTGACGAGGCGAAATTCAAGGAACTTGCCAATAAGGCGAAGGAAGAATGCCCGCTGTCCAAGGCCCTTGGCGCCATTGAAGTGACGCTCGACGCCAAGCTCGCCTAAGGCGTAAAGAACGGCCGGTCGCCGGCGATTGTGACCCGCTCCATAGTGCGTACGGCCGGGAAATAGTCGCTGGCGGCATAATGCTGGCACGCCCGGTTGTCCCAGAACGCCATGGAGCCGGGCGCCCAGCGGAAGCGGCACTGGTATTCCGGTACTGCAGCCTGCGCATAGAGGTGCTTGAGCAGCCAGTCACTTTCTTCGATCGAGAGCCCCTTGATGTGGCTGGTGAAGGCCGTGTTCACATAAATGAGCCGTTCGCCAGTTTCCGGGTGCGTGCGGATCACAGGGTGTTCCTGCGGGGGATACTTGTCATGCAGCTCTTTCGGATCCTTGCCGAGGCGGCGAGCGAAGACGCGGGCAATGTCATGCACTGCCGTCAGGCCGCAGCAGAATTCCTTCATCTTGTCTGACAGGCCTTCATAGGCCGCCACCATGTCGGAGAAGAGCGTGTCGCCGCCTACTTCCGGAAGATCAACCGCGCGCAGGATGGAGCCGAGTGAGGGCTCAGTCCGCCATGTCACATCAGAGTGCCATGCATTCTCCTGTCCCTTGTTCTTTGCATTGTGCGTGATGCGCAGGATTTCAGGGTTCTCCTGGTCCTTCGGCGTTGCAGGGTGGATTTCGAGATCGCCAAACTTACGGGCAAACGCGATATGCTGGGCGCTTGTTATGTCCTGATCCCGGAAAAAAACGACCTTGTACTTCAACAGGGCCTTGCGGACTTCCGCGACAAGCGCGTCATCGACGGGCTGGCTCAGGTCGACGCCCAGCAGTTCGGCGCCGATCGCGGGTGTCACGGGCCTGACTTCAAAGCGCGCAAATGTTTCAGATCCAACGTGCACATTCATTTTCTTTCCTCCCGACAGTCTCCTTTTATCCAGCCAACCTTACCCAGCATGGGCAATAGCGCAAACAGAGTTCGTTTTCGTATCCGGTGGGAACCACTGAACCAGTTTTCAGGTTGAATACGGTATACAACCGAAAGGAGACATCAGATGGCTCCAGAAATTCTTTATGGCGTTGGTGCACTTGTCCTGTTGGCCGTCCTGATATGGGCCGTAATGCGCGGCCGGCTCAAATCCAAACAGGCCGAGGCAATCAGCGAAGAAGCTACCCGCGAGGAATACGAACAGCCGGAACGTTATGACGAGGCTCGAAAAGATGAGCTTGAGGAACAGGCTAAAGCGGCTGAAGAGCGTAAGCGTGAGCAGAGCTGAAATGAGATGCTGTCAATCTCAGCTCAAACTGGAAAATCACGCACTTCGTCGCCATAATAAGCGGAAGACATACGGGCTCCCGGCCCGAACGCCTATTTGAAAGTAGCATTATGACTGAAGCAGAAATTGTCCTGCCCATGCGGACCGGGGAAATCCGGATTCATGATGAGGAAGGGTTTGAAGGGATGCGCAAGGCAGGCCAGCTGGTTGCCGAGTGTCTCGATATGCTCGTGCCCGAGGTCAAGCCCGGCGTCACGACAACCCATCTCGACAAGCTGATCCGTGAATTCGTCTTCGATCATGGCGCCCAGTCGGCGACGATCGGCTATCGCGGTTATCGTCATGCCTCCTGCATCTCGCTCAATCATGTGATCTGCCACGGCATTCCCGGCGACCGCCCGCTCAAGGAAGGCGATATCGCCAATATCGATGTCACCCTGATTGTCGATGGCTGGCATGGCGACCATTCGCGCATGTATTCAGCCGGCAAGCCGAAGCGGAAAGCTGAGCGGCTCATGGATGTGACCTATGACTCCCTCATGGCAGGGATTGATGCGGTCAAACCGGGCAATCGGTTCGGGGATATCGGCGCGGCCATTTCTGCTGTCGCAGCGAAAAACCGCCTCTCCGTGGTCGAGGATTTCTGCGGACACGGCCTTGGCCAGCTCTTTCATGACGAGCCGAATGTCGTCCACTCCGCGCGCGCAGGTACCGGGCCGGAGCTCAAGCCCGGTATGTTCTTCACGATTGAGCCGATGCTGAATATCGGCCGCAAGGACGCTGCCATCCTGCCCGATGGCTGGACGGCTGTAACGCGTGATCGCCAGCTTTCCGCACAGTATGAACATTCCGTCGGGGTCACCGAAAACGGCGTGGAAATATTCACAACCTCGCCCAAGGGCTGGCACAAACCCCATACAGTCGAGCTGTAGGCCCCTACTCCGGCGCCGGCGGTGCGTAAAACCTTGCAGCCTCTTCGGGCATTTCCGCCATGGAGATCGTGATGCCATGTTCAGCGGCTAGCCGGGCGATGATCGCGCCAGCCTCATCTGGTGTCGCTGGTTTTTCCGCCGCTATCTGAGGGCCCGCGCTCGACATGAAAGCCTCGAAAGAGCCGCCCGTCGTCGTCATGAGCAATTCTGTCTCGCTGTCCGAGCCATTCCAGAACATATGCGTGTGACCGCGATTGAGGACTGCGAAATCGCCAGGCTCAAGTTGGCGTACGTCTCCATCAACCAGCACGTCCAGCCGGCCTGACAGCACATAAAAATACTCATCTTCACGCGAATGTGTGTGCGGAGGCGAACCAGGGTTCTTCGGCGGCAGCGTAAACTTGTAGATCGTGACCGCTCCCTGCGACTCCTCATGCGACAACAGTAATTCTACCGGGTGAAAGGGATTGTCGACCTCTGTTCCCTGCCCTGCCGCGACGATCCTGTCCGGATGGGCCGGCAACGAAGTGGGCTCATGGCTCTCATGGGCCTGTGCTGCCCCTGCAATGCCCAGGATGACGCCTGAAAAAAATAAGTGCTTCATGTGTTGTCCTCCCCCACCTGACCGAAGTTTACGCCAAGTTCTGAACTGCGCAAGCTTGACGGACGACCACGCATGGAACATAAACGGAACGAGTTTCGGGAGCATCCATGCGAACCTTTGAAGAAGCCCCCATGCCTGGCCTCGACATCCCCACTGCCCCGCGCAGGGAGAAACCCCACTGGCAGGGACATCGCGACCGGTTGCGTACAAAACTGGTCACGCGGGGTGCCGGTGCTCTTGAAGATTACGAATTGTTGGAAACGCTCCTCTTCGCTTTCATTCCCCGGCGTGATGTAAAACCTGTCGCCAAGGCGCTGATCGCACGGTTTGGCTCACTTAGCTGCGTTCTGGCTGCGCAGCCATCAGACCTCACAAAGGTCTCTGGTGTTGGAGAGACGGTCGCAGCCTATATCAAGGCGACAGCCGAAATCGGTGCCCGCGCGACACGGGAAAACCTTAAAGCACGCACGGTCATTTCGAGCTGGTCGGCGCTGCAGGACTATGTTCGCCGGGAGCTTCAGCATGAGGGCCGCGAGCAATTCCGTATCCTCTTCCTCGACCGCAAGAACCAGCTGATTGAAGATGAAGTCATGGGACATGGCACTGTCGACCATGCTCCGGTTTATCCGAGGGAAATTGCACGCCGCGCGCTAGAGCTACAGGCGTCCAGCCTGATCCTGGTTCACAACCACCCCTCGGGCGACCCGACTCCATCTCGCGCGGATATCGACATGACACGCGCCATCATGGATGCCCTCGAAGCACTCGACATCACGGTGCACGACCATTTGATTGCCGCGCGGGCCGGCGTGACAAGTTTCAAGGCTCTGGGCCTTATTTGATCCTGCCCTCGTAATTGCCGCCCGAACAAAAAAGCCGCCCCTTTCGGGAGCGGCTTTCGTAGACTTGCACAGTCCCGAAGGACTTTTCAGGATGGGGCTATGCCATCTCGATCGTGTTGACCGCGGTCTTGCCGCTGCGCTGGTCTTTTGCAGTGTCGTAAGACACGCGGTCACCTTCGCGCAGGCCGCGCATGCCGGCACGCTCAAGTGCGGTTGCGTGGACGAAGACGTCCGCGCCACCAGCGTCCGGCGTGATAAAACCGAAACCTTTTTGGTCATTGTAGAATTTTACGGTGCCAGAATTCATCAGAATTTCCTTTCATGCACGTCAGATGGCCGGTGAGCAGTATCGCCCAGCCGGGATTTCGATATCTTTAGGGAAAATTCTGAGCGTCGGACCGCCATAGGGCGGTAGTCGTGCCTGATCGTCCAGCAAAATATGAGCCTGTCATGTAGAGGCTCTGCCCCGTTACCACAAGCAATGGTGTGCTGTTGTCATGCAGGAACGAAGCTGCTCATGCGTTGCCGGAATAGGTGATACCCCACGCAGCCAGTGGAACACGGTTCGTCTCATCATAGTTTCCTGCTGGAAAGCCGCGCGACAGGCGTGATGGCAAGAACCTCTACAGGAGACCATGATGGGGCTACTGAACAACGGCATCTGGCAGGACAAGTGGTATAATACCGGCAAGACTGGCGGAAAGTTCGTGCGCTCGGAGAGTCAGTTCCGCAACTGGATAACCCCAGACGGCGCCCCCGGCCCCACTGGCGATGGTGGCTTCAAGGCCGAGCCAGGCCGCTATCATCTCTACGTTGCCTATGCTTGCCCCTGGGCACATCGCGCGCTCATCCTCCGCAAGCTCAAGGGCCTGGAAGACATGATCGATGTTTCGGTCACGCACTGGTTCATGGGGGAAAATGGCTGGACTTTCGACAAGGATCCAGACGGCATTGTCGGAGACAGGCTCTTCAATTCGAACTTCCTCTACGAAATCTACCTCAAGGCCGACCCACACTATACCGGGCGCGTGACGGTTCCGACACTCTGGGACAAGCAGAAGGGAACGATCGTCTCCAATGAGTCGGCCGACATCATCCGCATGTTCAATTCCGCTTTCGATGACGCTGGCGCGAAATCCGGTGATTATTACCCGGAAGACAGACAGGCCCGCATCGACGAGATCAATGAGCGCGTCTATCACACGGTCAACAACGGCGTTTACAAGGCCGGGTTCGCGACCTCCCAGCAAGCCTATGAAGAAGCCGTGTATCCCCTTTTTGAATCCCTGGACTGGCTGAACGGCTTACTTGCCAGCTCCCGCTTCCTGACAGGCAATACGCCAACCGAGGCAGACTGGCGGCTATGGACGACGCTCTACCGTTTCGATCTTGTCTATCATGGCCACTTCAAGTGCAATATTCGCAGGCTGAGCGATTATGAACACCTCTGGCCTTACGCGCGTGACCTGTACCAGTGGCCGGGTATTCACGAGACCGTCAATGCAATGCATGCCCAGCGCCATTATTATGAAAGCCACGATATGGTGAACCCCACTCGTATCGTTCCAGCCGGGCCGGACATCGACTGGAACGAGCCGCATGGACGCGAAGGTCTGATCCGCTGAGCTAACCTCCCGCTCCGTCAAGCTGGACAGCGCTCGCCACTGAAGCCACTCTCCCTCCCGTAACGACATATTCAGGGAGGAGATAGCCGATGAAATGGTTTGGAGCGCTCACCGTTGCGGCACTGTGTGCCTGTTCTGCCCATGCGCAGGAAGCTGAAAGCTGGCATCCGTCAAAGTATGGGCCTGATGACCGGCTCGGTGCCTTGAACAACCTGTCTCCGGAAAAGACGGCTTCAGCTGCCAAGCTTATTACGACCGGCAAATCCTATTCTCTGGGTATGGTCACGGGCCGCGACACACCCGCTTATGGCCCGCGCGAATATGACGTTACCGTACTGCAGCTCTCGGACGGTTCCGGCACACCGCTTGGGGCCAACAAGGCAACCGGCAATGACGACATCGTTGACACATGGGTCGGCATTGGAAGCCAGATTGACGGGCTCGGCCACATGGGCATCGACCATGAATACTATAACGGTGTGCCCGTCGCCGATTTTGTCACGCCGTCAGGGCTGACTCAGTTCGGCACCCATACGCTTCCGCCGATCGCCACACGTGGCATCCTGCTCGACATGACCGCAGTCGCCGGGGCAGACCCCGTGCCGGATGGCACGGCATTCAACAAGGCCGAACTGGACGAAGCCATCAAGAATGCGGGGGTCACGATCGAAGCTGGCGATGTCGTATTGCTTCATACAGGCTACATGGAGGCCAACCGTGAGTCCGGGACGCTCAAGCAGACCGAGCCCGGTCTCGGCGTCGAGGGGGCCCAGTACCTGGCAGACAAGGGCGTTGTCGCCATTGGCGCGGACACATGGGCCGTCGAAGCGATTCCCTTTGAAGACGAGACCCGGCCGTTCGACGTTCACCTTACACTTCTTGCCAAGAATGGCGTCTACACACTTGAAAACATGGTGACATCTGAACTTGCGGAAGATGGTGTGACGGAGTTTTTCTTTTCCCTGGGCGTGCCAAGGCTCGAAGGCACCGTCCAGGCGATCATCAACCCGGTCGCTATCAGATAGATCAACAGGCCACGCAGGCAGTTTTTCCGGGCGAACGAGAGTTTGCCCTGGCAGACAGAGCTTGCAACGCGGGTCGCGATAGTAAACAACACTGACGCGAAGCACCCGAACAGAGGTGCACGAGGAGGAGAGAGTAGATGAACGAAGCGACGGCCGAGGCACATCAGGGCCACATCACCGGTTTCGGAACCAAGGGCTACAGGTCCTACGTGCTCATCTCCCTGATGCTGGTCTACACACTCAACTTTATTGACCGCACGCTCATTTCGGTTGTCGCCCAGCCGATTATCAACGAATTCAGCCTCTCCGACACGCAGTGGGGCCTGCTTTCCGGGCCACCCTTTGCCGTCTTTTACGCCCTGATGGGTATACCTATTGCGATGTGGGCTGACCGGGCAAACCGGGTGCTCATCATTACGCTGTGTATCATCATCTGGTCTGTCATGACGGCGCTATGCGGCATCGCCAGCGGGTTCCTCTGGCTACTCGTCTTTCGTGTTGGTGTCGCTGTGGGCGAGGCTGGCTGCACACCTCCGGCCAATTCGATCATTACAGATTATTTCCCACCCCGCAGCCGTGCAGGCGCGCTTGGCATCTATTCCATGGGGGTCACGATCGGGGGCGTTCTCGCCCAGCTGTTCGGCGGTACGATCGCCGGGATCCAGGGCGAAGATTTTGGCGCCTGGCTGGGTTCGATCGGACTTGGAGGCCTGTTCCCCGGCCTGGACTGGTCTACGGTTGGTGGCTGGCGCATCGCTTTCGTGGTTGTCGGTCTGCCGGGTGTTTTGATCGCCATCATACTCATGCTGACCATCAAGGAGCCGCCGCGTGGATATTCTGATCCGCCATCAGCAAAGTCAGGACAGAAGACCGATTTCTTCGACGCCTTCAAGGAATTCACGCCCAAGCCGACCTTCTGGTGGCTTTCCATGGGGGCAGCGCTGGTCGCTTTTGTCGGATACGGCCTAATCAACTTCCAGGCGCCTTTCCTTCAAAGAGTTCATGGTATCGGCGTGCGTGATGCTGCCGTACTCTACGGCGCTCCCCTGGCAGCAGTAGCCGCCGGTGGCACGTTTCTCGGCGGGTTTATTTCGGAGAAGCTGGAAGGCCGCTTCCCGACAGTCGCGGCGTGGCTGCCTGGTGTCGGCCTGACGCTATCGGTACCAGCCTATATCGCGGCTTTCTTCGCCCCGACGCTGTCTCTGGCCTTCATACTCTGGATTTTCGCCGCGATCGCGCATTACAGCTATCTTGGTGCCCAATACACGGTCGGCACAGGCATCGTCAGTCCGCAATCACGGGCGACCACTATCTCGGTGCTCCTGCTTATCGTCAGCCTGATTGGTAACGGCATCGGCCCCCTCTTCGTCGGCACGATGAGTGACTTCTTCATGAACCGCGAAATCGCCCAGGCCGGGCTGTCTGCCTTTGCCGCCGACTTCAATCCAAGGCTCTGTAGTACGGATCCGGCATCGATTGGGCCGAATGGACCAGAACTCTGCCGGGCCTATGCTGATGGGCTGCGTCACTCCATGGCAGCGACATCGCTGTTCCTGCTCGCCGCAGCGGCCTGTTACTTCATGGCTGCACGCTCGTTCGACCGTGACAGGTATCGCGGCGATATTCCAGCGGCCGGGATGCACATCTGATCACCAGAATCGGCGCAGGCCCGTCAGGTACAAGGCGGCGGGCCACGTCAACTGCTTCACTGGTGAAATTTTTTGGCCAGAGCGCCCTTTTTGCTCTGGCCCGGCCTTCAGCGATTTGCTTTGTTGGCCCAGACAAAAGCGTCAGCACTTCAGCCGAAGTGACTGCAAGCGATAAGGGAGTTCAGGCATGGCGACAGCCAGCGCGACATCACAAACACCGGTCGTGGACGTAAATGACGGGTATGGCTCCAAGGGCTACAGGGGGTTTGTTCTTGGCTCGCTCCTGCTGGTCTACATCTTCAACTTCATCGACCGCTCGATCCTGGGCATCCTGACTGAGCCCATCAAGACGAGCCTTCAACTTGAAGACTGGCACATGGGTGTTGTCGGCGGTTTTGCCTTCGCCATGCTCTACACGACGCTTGGCATTCCGATCGCACGCGTCTCCGAACGCACAAACCGGACGATGATCATTGTGGTCGCGCTACTGCTTTGGAGCCTCATGACAGTACTGTGCGGCTTTGCGACAGGCTTCCTGACGCTGTTCCTGATCCGTGTCGGTGTCGGCATTGGCGAAGCTGGCTGCACACCGCCCGCCCAGTCCCTTATTGCAGACTATTTCAAACCCTCCAGTCGCGCCACGGCGGTATCAATTTACGCCCTCGGCGTGCCGCTTGGTGGCATGATTGCCGGCCTGGCCGGTGGTCCGATCAACGATTATGTGACCGGTGAGAATGTCTATAATATCCTGAACAGCTGGGGCTGGACCTGGATAGCCAACATGATTGACTGGCAGTCTCTGGAAGGCTGGCGGATTGCGTTTTTTGCAGTTGGTTTTCCCGGCGTAGTCTTCGCCTTCATCCTTGCCTTCCTGATCAAGGAACCGCCGCGCGGCTATACCGATCCGCCGGAAGCGGTGAAGCAGGAGCAGGCAAGTTTCGGCGAGGTCCTCAAGATCCTGTCGAAGAAGCCAACATATATTCACGTGGTCATCGGCGCCGGTATCGCCTCTTTCGTCGGCTATGGCGTCGCCCAGTTCACGACATCATTCCTACGCCGCACACACGGACTGTCCCTTTCAGAAGCTGCGCTCCTGTTCAGCCTGATTATCGGCGTAATGGCAGCCATCGGTGTGTTCTCCTCGGGCTGGCTGGCCGACAAGATGTCGAAACGCCATCCGCGTGCCCTTTCCTGGCTTCCGGCCTTCGGCATGGCCGTTTCGGTCCCGCTTTACGCTATGGGCTTTCTCGCCCCCACAGTCATACTGGCGATGCCGCCGCTCATGGCTGCGGCGCTTCTGCACTATTTCTATCTCGGCCCGATGTATGCTGTTTCAGGCGGGGTCGTTGACAGCCGGATGCGGGCGACCTCGGTTGCGATCACGCTGTTCGTGGTCAATATCATCGGCCTTGGCCTTGGCCCGACGATGATCGGCTTCCTGTCGACATTCCTGAAAACCATTTTCCTATCAGGCGCAGACCTCGGCCTCACCCTCAATGACTGCAAACCGCTCCTGGCGCTTGATGAGGCAGGTGTGAGTGCATTGAGTGGTGCGGAAGCGACAAATCTCGCCGCCTGCCTGAGTGCCGATGCACGCGGACTGCAATGGTCGATCATCCTGTTCTGCTGCCTGTATGGGTGGGCAGCCCTGCATTATCTTCTCGCAGGCAAAACGCTTCAGCGTGACATGATCGGCCGTCAGGGCTAGAAGCCCCCGCATGGCGGTTTATACACGTGTCAGCGACGATGCACTTGCGGCCTTCCTGGGGGATTATGACCTCGGGAAGGCCCTTTCCTTCAAGGGTATCGCCGAAGGTGTAGAAAACTCGAACTATTATCTCGAAACGGATCAGGGGCGGTTTATCCTGACCCTCTTTGAAAGGCGCGCAGATCCGCAGGACCTGCCATACTTCATGGCGCTCAAGCAGCATCTGGCCGCGAAGAAGTTCCCCTGCCCGGCTCCCATCGCAGACAAGGAAGGGAATGTCCTGCGCGAGCTCGAAGGGCGCCCAGCCGTTATCGTGACATTTCTCGATGGCCTGTCTCCCAGCCGCCCCAGTACGTCACAATGCCGCTCAATGGGGGAAAACCTTGCGCGGATGCATGAGGCGTTGGCCGATTTCGACGGGGTGCGCGCGAATGCGCTTGGCCCGGCAAGCTGGCCATCCCTTTGGCATGGCCGCGAGGAGACAGCCGAGAGCCTTATGGAAGGGCTGTCAGGGCTTATAGAGAGTGACCTGAAAGCCGTTGCGGCCTCCAAGCCGCAAAGCCTCGAAATCCCCCGCGGGACCATTCATGCGGACCTTTTCCCAGATAACGTCTTTTTCATCGGCGAGCAGTTTTCAGGCGCGATCGACTTCTATTTCGCCTGTACGGATGCCCTTGCCTATGATCTTGCCGTGTGCATCAACTCCTGGGCTTTCGAGGATGGCAAGGAGTTCAACTACTCCAAAGGCGCCGCCCTGATCAGTGGCTATGAAAGCGTGCGCCCGCTCGAGTCAGCTGAACGCGATGCCCTGCCCGTACTGTGCCGGGGTGCAGCGTTGCGTTTCTTCCTGACACGCCTCGTCGACTGGACCGACACGCCGGAGGATGCGCTTGTACGCCCGAAAAGCCCCATGGAATATGCCACGCGGCTCGCCTTTCACCGCAAGGCTGTCTCGGCGGCTGATTACGGGGCGTAGATTATTTTAAATCTATGATTGCCCCTCTCTTAAAAGTAGGTATGGTCAATTTGTCTATTTTAAATGGAATCTAAATTATTCCAGATAGGAGAGAAACATGCTCAAACTTTTGTCTCTAAGCACAGCATTCCTATTCCTTGCTACCCCCGCCGCAATCGGCCAAACGAGTTGTTTCGGCCCAAACTGCCCAATGCCCAACAACGATGGCATAGGCGAGGGGGACTTTTTTGACACTTATTTGGGATATTGGCCGATGGATCTCTACCAGGCCGAAACACAGTGGAATTTGACACAAACAAATCCTTTCGAAGATCGCGAACAATGCATTGCAGATTGTAGGCAAGACTATATTGCCGATCTACAACTCTGCAGGGATGTACACGGTGAACCCACCGAAGGAGAAGATCCAGCGAACGCCCAGTCGCGGATTAATTGTGCAGACGCAATGCGGCAGCGTGAAATACAGTGTATTAGCCCAACATCATTGCTCAACTGCCCGCCTGCTTGATCATCATCTAGCTCACCAGTCATCTTGACCGATTTCCAGAAACACATGAAATCGGCTCAAGATGACGAAACTTATCGAGATATGGACGGATGGGGCCTGTAGCGGCAATCCCGGCCCTGGCGGCTGGGGGGCGGTCCTTGTCGCGGATGAACACCGCAAAGAGCTTCATGGCGGTGAGGCCAAGACGACCAATAACCGTATGGAACTGATGGCTGCCATCGAGGCGCTCAACGCGCTCAGGAAGCCTTCAAAGGTCCGCCTGCACACCGATTCGACCTATGTGAAGGACGGGCTGACCAAGTGGATTCATGGCTGGAAGCGCAATGGCTGGAAAACGGCCGCGAAGAAACCGGTCAAGAACAGGGATCTCTGGCAGGCGCTCGACACAGCTTGCGCGCGCCATGACATCGAGTGGCGCTGGGTAAAGGGCCATGCCGGCGATGAAGGCAATGAACGCGCCGATGAGCTTGCCCGTTTAGGGACGATGGAAGCACGGGACTGAACGTACCGAACCGGCGGGTCAAAAGACACAAAAGGCCCGCCTCCCAACCGGGTGACGGGCCTCTTCAAATTCTATCAGTGTCTACCGTAAGTCCTATTCAGCCGCGACGGTCTGGCGCGTCCCGAGGAAACCCCGCAGACGGTTCTCGATGATATCGTGCGCCTCGCCCATGATCCGGTCGATCAGCTCCTTGCACGTCGGCACATCATAGATGAGCCCGGCAACCATGCCGCAGGACCATGCACCGGCATCCATTTCACCGTCGACCATGATCTTCGGATAAACGCCTGCAACTTCCTCTATGATATCCTCGAACTTGATATCGCTACCGAGACGACGCTCTTTCTCGAGCAGTTTCTCCACATTGGCATTCGTCAGCACACGCTCTGTGTTGCGAAGCGGGCGCATGACGAGCCGCGTATCAAGCTCAGAGGCATCCAGGAGGGCCTGCTTCACATTTTCATGCACCGGGGCTTCCTTCGTCGCGATGAAACGCGTGCCCATATTCATGCCCTGCGCGCCCATAGCGAGCGAAGCGACCAGAGAGCGGCCATCAGCCTGTCCGCCGGATGAGACGAACGGAATCTCGAGTTCATCTGCCGCCCGTGGCAGGAGGATCATGTTCGGAATGTCGTCCTCGCCCGGATGACCACCACATTCAAACCCGTCAATGGAAGCTGCATCACAGCCAATTGACTGAGCCTTCAGCGCATGGCGAACAGCCGTGCATTTGTGGATGACCTTGATACCGGCATCTTTCAGGTATGGCAGGACCTGCTTGGGGTTGTTGCCTGCCGTTTCGACGACTTTCACACCACTGTCGATGACCGTCTGGACGATAGCCGGATAGTCCGGCGGGGTCGTCGACGGAAGGAACGTGATGTTCACACCGATTGGCTTGTCCGTCATATCCTGGCAGCGCGCAATCTCGTTGGCGAGATCCTGCGGTGTCTTCTGGGTCAGCGCGGTAATGATGCCAAGCCCGCCAGCATTAGAGACCGCTGCTGCCATTTCTGCAAACCCGACATAGTGCATCCCGCCCTGAATGATCGGGTGCTCAATGCCAAACATCTCTGTGATTGCAGTCTTCATATAACTCTCCTCCACTGGGTTGGCCGCAACATGCCAACAGACCCATGTCCTGCGCAAGCTTGCCGGAACGGAAGGCGTGCGGATAGATAAAAGTCGGCCTAACATGACTGAAAACCGGAGGCATCAGGCATGCGAATTCTTGTCCACGGCGTTCCAGATACACCCGCCATGTGGGAACCACTGACGAAGGCTCTCGGCCCGGACCATGGCCCTTTCCTCTGCCCCGCCCTGCCGGGTTTCTCCACCCCTGTCCCCAAAGGGTTTGCCTGTACCAAGGAAGCCTACGCAGACTGGCTGGTCGACTATATCGAGCAGCACCGTCAAGACAGTGAACCCGTGGATCTTGTCGGCCATGACTGGGGAGCGATCCTTGTGATCCGTGCTGCCTGGCTCCGGCCCGACCTTGTGCGCAGCTGGGCCGTCGCTAATGCCCTGCCCGAGCCGAGTTATGAGTGGCACCGCACGGCTCGTATCTGGCAGACACCTCTGCTCGGAGAACTTCTCATGGCGGTCACATCAAAAAAGCGCCTCGCAAATGGCCTTAACCAGGCAGGCCTTCCTGCCGGGCTCGCACGCGAAGAGGCTTCACATTGGACGCCAGACATGCGCCGGGCCATTCTCAGGCTATACAGGTCTGCGCGCCATGTCGCCGATGAATGGACAAGGGACCTGGAGCGCCTGCCTGATCGTGGAATGGTTTTCTGGGGAGATGACGACCCGTTTGTCCCTGTCGGGACAGCGGAACGTTTCTGCCAGCGCCTCAACGTGCCGCTGCATCGCAATGCCGATACAGGTCACTGGTCGATCGTAGAAAAAGCCGGGCGGTTCGCAGAGTTGCTGAAGTCACACTGGGCCTGATCCCCGATATTGCAGGGCGACGCGGGGGCATGGCTTGCCGTACCGTGCTGGCGTGAAACTATGCTCCAGACAGTATTGGAGGCCACGCACCATGAACCTGCAATTTTCCCCAGCTGAAGAGTCATTTCGCGAAGAAGTACGCGATTTTCTCGGTTATGAGCTGACGCCCGGACTGAAGCGCTATGCCAGCCGCATGACCAGCGTCTATGCGGAGAAGGATGTCGCTCTGGAATGGCAGGCCATTCTGAAGGCGAAAGGCTGGGCAGCCCCGTCCTGGCCCGTCGAGCATGGCGGATGCGACTGGTCTGTCGCTCAACATTACATTTTCGATGTCGAGATGGCGCGCGCCGGCGCCCCGCCACTTTCGCCCATGGGCATTGGCATGTGCGGCCCGGCGCTGATCGGGCACGGTTCGGAGGAACAGAAAGCCCATTATCTGCCGCGTATCCTGTCGGGTGAGGACTTCTGGTGCCAGGGCTATTCCGAACCTCACGCAGGCTCGGATCTGGCACAGCTCTCCATGTCGGCCGTGGAGGATGGAGATGCCTTCATCTGTAATGGCTCGAAAATCTGGACCACGCATGCACACGAAGCGAACATGATGTTCTGTCTTGTGCGCACGGACAGTTCGGGCAAGCCACAACAGGGCATCACCTTCCTGCTCATCGACATGACCGCACCCGGCGTGACCGTCGACCCGATCATCATGCTCTCGGGCGAGCATATCCAGAACGCTGTCTTTTTCGAGGATGTCCGCGTGCCGAAGGCGAATGTCATCGGCAAGGTAGATCAGGGCTGGACGGTGGCGAAGTACCTGCTGGAGTTCGAGCGAGGCGGGTCAGCCTATGGCCCCCGACTGCTGCAGAGACTGGCTGCACTGCGCACAACCGCCCGAGAACTGGACCGGCTCGACCAGGCTCTCAATAGCCGCATCACGGCCGCCGAGATGCAGGCGGGCGCGCTTGAGGCGGCAGAGCTGATGATGATGGCAGAGATTTCAGGCGGCGGGACGCCAGGGCTCAAGGCCTCAATGATGAAGATCAAGGGTACCGAGCTCAGCCAGCATGTCACAGAGATCGCGCTCGACCTGGCAGGATTACATGTCCAGCCCTTCCAGCCAGAGCATACCAGCCCTGGAGGGCCGGTCGTCACGCATCACAGCTCGAACCAGGGCCTCGTCGGCCCGGACAGCCTGGTCACGGTGGCGGCAAAATACCTGAATGACCGCGCCGGCTCCATCTATGCCGGCTCCAACGAGATTCAGCGCAACATTCTCTCGAAAGGGCAACTAAGGCTTTAAGGGGCAAACAAAAAAGCCCCGCCAGGTCACTGACGGGGCTTTCAAAAATTATCTTTCTCGCAAGAAAACTACTCGTCCATGGCCTCGAGTTCGGCCTCATGGCGGGCGCGGTCTTTCGCACCCTTGGCGTCTTCGTCACGATCAACCAGTTCGATGACAGCAACCGGTGCATTGTCCCCATGACGATAGCCAGCCTTGAGAACCCGGCAGTAACCACCATTGCGGTCCTTGTAACGTTCGCCGAAAACCTCGAACAGCTTTTGGACAGCTTCTTTGTCACGAACCTGCGCAATGGCACGGCGGCGTGAAGGCAGGTCGCCTTTCTTGGCCAGGCTCACCAGCTTGTCCATAATCGGCTTGAGTTCCTTCGCCTTTGGAAGGGTCGTCACGATCTGCTCATGCTCGATGAGCGATGCGGCCATGTTCGCAAACATCGCCCTGCGGTGCGATGAGGTGCGGTTCAGCTTGCGATGTGCAATTGCGTGGGCCATGTCCTTGGTCTCCTGCGCGCCCTCCCGGGCGGGTACTTAGAGGTGGTCGTCGTATTTCTTGGCAAGTGCCTCGATGTCTTCTGGTGGCCAGTCCGGCACTTCCATGCCGAGGTGCAGCCCCATACCAGCGAGCACTTCCTTGATCTCGTTCAGCGACTTGCGGCCGAAGTTCGGGGTGCGGAGCATTTCCGCCTCGGACTTCTGGATCAGGTCGCCGATATAAACAATGTTGTCGTTCTTCAGGCAGTTTGCCGAACGCACTGAAAGCTCAAGCTCATCGACCTTTTTCAGAAGAACCGGGTTGAAGCCAAGGTCGGTTTCCTCGCTGGAAGTCGACGTCTCGGTTTCCGGTTCATCGAAAGTGATAAACAGCTGCAGCTGGTCCTGAAGAATACGTGCGGCATAAGCCACGGCATCTTCCGGTGTGATTGACCCATCGGTCTCGATGCTCAGCGTGAGCTTGTCATAGTCAAGCACCGTGCCTTCGCGCGTATCTTCCACGCTATAGCCAACGCGGCGGACCGGCGAATAGATCGCATCAACCGGGATGAATCCGATTGGTGCATCTTCCGGACGGCTCTGATCAGCAGGCACATAGCCTTTGCCGGTAGCAACCGTGAATTCCATGCGCACAGAGGCACCCTCATCGAGGGTACAGATAACCAGATCGGGGTTCAGGATCTTGACGTCACCCGACGTCTCAATCTGACCAGCCTTGACCTCGCCCTTGCCATCGGCCTTGAGGATCATCCGCTTCGGCGTGTCGGACACCATGTCGATGGCGATCTGCTTCAGGTTCAGCACGATCGTCGTCACGTCCTCACGCACGCCCTGAATGGACGAGAATTCGTGGACAACGCCATCAATCGAGACGCCAGTGATTGCGGCGCCCTGCAGCGATGACAGGAGAACCCGGCGAAGCGCGTTGCCGAGCGTAGTACCAAAACCGCGCTCAAGCGGCTCGATAACGAGCTTGGCATGACGGCGCGGGTCGCGGCCCGCCTCGACCTTGGGACGGTTCGGGCGGATCAGTTCTTTCCAGTTACGATCGTTCACACTGGTCGCGGTATCGGCCATTCAAGGCCTCCTTGGTCTGTTCAACGGATGAGCGAGTGCCTAGACGCGGCGGCGTTTCGGCGGGCGGCATCCATTATGCGGAATCGGGGTCGTGTCACGGATCGAGGTGATCGTCAGGCCAGCGGCCTGCAGGGCACGCAGAGCGCTTTCACGGCCTGAACCGGGACCACGCACATTCACCTCAACGGTCTGCAGGCCATGCTCCATAGCCTTTTTCGCGGCATCTTCGCCAGCGACCTGGGCAGCATAAGGTGTCGACTTGCGCGACCCCTTGAAACCCATTGCGCCAGCAGATGACCAGGAAATCGCATTTCCCTGAGCATCCGTGATGGTTACCATCGTATTGTTGAAGCTCGACGTCACATGCACAACACCCGAAGAGATGTTTTTCTTGGCACGGCGGCGAACGCGGGTCGTATCACGAGCCATATCGGTCTGATCCTACTTCTTCTTGCCGGCGATGGGTTTCGCCGGACCCTTACGGGTACGGGCATTGGTGTGGGTCCGCTGGCCACGGACAGGCAGGCGCTTGCGGTGACGCAGGCCGCGATAGCAGCCCAGGTCCATGAGGCGCTTGATGTTCATTGACATTTCGCGGCGAAGGTCACCCTCGACGACATAATCTGCGTCAATGGTTTCACGAATCTGGATGACTTCAGCATCTGTCAGATCAGCCACACGGCGATCCAGATCGATACCGATCTTCTCAGTGATTTCGCGGGCCTTGGCCGGACCAATGCCGTGAATGTAACGAAGCGCGATTTCGACACGCTTGTTCGTCGGAATATTTACGCCTGCAATACGGGCCACGGGCCTGTCTCCTAAACTGCCGAAAGCGGGTCCGGCGCGAAACGAAACCAACGCCTCGCGCGCGCGAACCCGACCTCTTAACGAAGTGCGTCGTTATAGACGTGCAAATCGCCGCGTCAACTGGTGAAATGCGGCTTTATGCGGTCTCTTTCAGCGCCTTTTCGACGCCGTTTGTCACCTCTTCAATACTCGCCATTCCATCAACTTCCCGCAGGATGCCACGCTCGGCATAGAAAGGAAGCAATGGGGCTGTATCCTGATTATACTTCTCCAGCCGGGCCGCAAAAGTATCCGGATTGTCATCCTTGCGTCCCTCTTCCTCGAAACGCTTGGTAACACGCTGGATGAGCTGCGTTTCATCTACAACGAGACGGATAACGCAATCTACCTGCATGCCGCGCGATTGCAGGAGGTTGTCGAGCGCCTGTGCCTGGCCGACCGTACGCGGGAAGCCATCAAAGATGAAACCCGGCGCATCCTTGTGGTTGGCCAGCTGCTCATCAATCAGGTCAATCACGATATCATCGGAAACAAGGCCACCCTCATCCATGATTCGGGCAACGCGGTTGCCAAGCTCGGATCCTGAAGCCCGGGCTGCACGGAGCATGTCACCGGTTGAAAGCTGGACATAGCCATGCTCCTCGACCAGGCGCTTTGCCTGTGTGCCTTTGCCTGCCGCAGGTGGACCAAAAAGTATGAGATTCATCGTCTACGCTTGCCTCCCAGCCGCGATTTCTTGATCAGCCCTTCATACTGATGAGCGATCAGCTGGGACTGGATCTGGGTCACTGTATCCATTGTGACGGATACAACGATAAGAAGCGAAGTACCACCGATGTAGAAAGGAATTTCCGGAACGTAGCGTCGCAGCACTTCGGGCAGCAGACAGACAAAGACCAGATAGACAGCGCCAATCGTGGTCAGACGTGTCAGGACATAGTCCAGATAGGCCGCCGTATTCTTGCCTGGCCGAATGCCGGGAACGAAACCGCCATACTTGCGCAGATTGTCAGCCGTCTCCTCCGGATTGAACATGATGGAGGTGTAGAAGAAGCAGAAGAACGCCACCAGAACGCCATAGGTGATGATATAGGTCCAGCTGCCCGGGGAGAAATTCAGCGCGAGCCACTGAACGATACCCGTCCCTGTCTCTGCTGCCGCCTGCGGGTCTGCTGTATTGCCACCGGACAGGCCAACGGCCGTCATGGGCAGCATCAGGATGGCAATTGCGAAAATCGGCGGGATAACGCCGGATGTGTTGATCTTGAGCGGCAGGAAGGAAGACTGCCCCTGCTGCATCTGGTTGCCGACCTGTCGCTTGGGATACTGGATCAGGATCCGGCGCTGCGAGCGCTCGATGAACACGATGAAAAGGACAAGCGCGATGACAAGCAGCAGGATCGCGAGAACGAACACTACATTGATGCCCTGCTCCCGACCGCCGGCAAACAGATTGAAAATCGCTTTCGGCATTTCAGCGATGATGCCGGCGAAGATGATGAGGGAGATACCATTGCCAATGCCGCGCGCAGTGATCTGCTCACCCATCCACATCAGAAACATGGTGCCGCCCACAAACGTCGTGACAGCCGTCAGCACGAAGAACCAGCTTGCGATGCCCTCATAGGCAACGCCTGTGAGGCTCATTGCAATCCCGAAGCCCTGGAAGAACGCAAAACCGACCGTGAGATAGCGCGTGTACTGGTTGATCTGCTTGCGCCCTGCCTCGCCTTCTTTCTTGAGCTTCTCAAGCGAAGGAACCGCACTGGTCATCATCTGGATGATAATCGACGCAGTAATGTAAGGCATGACGTTGAGCGCGAAAACGCTCATGCGTTCAACCGCACCACCTGCAAACATGTTGAGGCTGCCCAGCATGCCGCCGGACTGTTGCTCGAAGACCTGTGCGAACTGGCCAGGGTCAACGCCGGGGACAGGAATGAACGTCCCGAGACGGTAGAGAACCAGGATGAAAAGCGTGAAAAGAATTCGGGCCTGAAGGTCCTTCGCCTTGGCGAAGGTGCCGAAATTCATGTTCCGCGCCATTTGTTCTGCCGCTGTGGCCACGAGACTCTCCTCCCGAAATGAAATCGCCGCCAACATTGGCGGCGAAAACCTGTTTGTGAAGGTGTATAGACGAAAAAGCCTGTTTTACTCTGCTTTTTCCGCAGTTGCAGGCCCTGTCAGCGTGACTGAACCGCCCGCCTTTTCAATCGCTTCGATGGCACCTTTGCTCGCGCCTGTCACAGTGATCT
Organism: Henriciella sp.; assembly: GCF_029936995.1. Classification (GTDB taxonomy): domain Bacteria; phylum Pseudomonadota; class Alphaproteobacteria; order Caulobacterales; family Hyphomonadaceae; genus Henriciella. The sequence continues at coordinate 759,834 of NZ_JAPYRE010000001.1, read as the reverse complement.
TGGCGTTCTTTGGCGCCTCGCCTTTACCCAGGAGACGAATGCCATCCTTGGCGCGCCGGACGACACCGGCTTCGATGAGCGTCTCTTCGGTAATGTCGCTGGCCTTAAGTTTGCCCGCCTCGATCGCCTTGTTCAGACGGCCAAGGTTGACCCAAGCGTGATTCTTGGAGTTCAGCGCTTTGAAGCCACGCTTCGGCAGGCGCATATAGATCGGCATCTGGCCACCTTCGAAGCCGTTCAGGGCAACACCCGAACGCGACTTCTGGCCTTTCACACCGCGACCACCAGTCTTGCCCTTACCCGAGCCAACACCGCGGCCTACGCGGTGGCGATCGTGGGTCGAGCCCGCATTTGGAGAGAGTTCGTTGAGTTTCATCGCTCTATTCCTGACTGGCGTTAGGGGCGGCCCTATACGCCTACTCTTCTACAACTTCAATAAGGTGAGACACCTTGGCAATCATGCCGCGCACGGCCGGGGTGTCCTGCAACTCGCGCTCACGCCCGATCTTGTTCAGGCCAAGCCCAACCAGGGTCTGGCGCTGCTGAGGCTTGCGGCGCGTCGCGCTGCCGGTCTGGCGCACTTTGATCGTGTCTGACTTCTTCGCCATCATCAGTTCCTTTCACTCAATCAGGCGGTTTCGGAAATGCCGGTCTCGGAAGCACCATCGGTGCGGCGGCCAACAATATCCTGAACCTTCAGGCCACGCTTCGAAGCAACCGAACGCGGGCTGGCCTGTGCCTTGAGCGCCTCGAAGGTTGCACGAACCATGTTGTATGGGTTCGACGAACCGGTCGATTTACCAACAACATCGTGGATGCCAAGCACTTCCATAACAGCGCGCATCGGACCACCAGCAATCACACCGGTACCGGGAGGCGCTGCACGGAGGATGACCTTGCCTGCACCCCAGCGGCCCTTGCCGTCATGGTGCAGCGTGCGGCCTTCGCGCAGTGGAACGCGAACCATGTTGCGCTTTGCATCTTCAGTCGCCTTGCGGATCGCTTCCGGAACCTCGCGGGCCTTGCCCTTGCCGAAACCGGCGCGGCCTTTCTGGTCACCAACGACAACCAGTGCGGCAAAACCGAAATTCTTGCCGCCCTTAACCGTTTTGGCAACGCGATTGATACCGACAAGCTTGTCGACGATTTCGCTTTGCTCGTCCTGGCGGTCGTTACGTCCGCGTCCGCGGCCGCGACCTCTGCCCTGTTCGTCTGCCATATCGGACTCCTAGAACTTCAGGCCGCCATTACGGGCGGCGTCTGCCAGGGCTTTCACCCGGCCGTGAAACATATAACCGCCGCGATCGAAGACGACATCTTCGACGCCGGCTTTCTTCGCGCGCTCGGCAATCAGCTCGCCGATTTTCTGTGCGGCAGCCGTATCGCTTGTGGACTTGAGATCACCGCGAAGGTCCTTCTCAAGCGTCGAAGCGGCAGCAACCGTCAGACCCTTCTCATCGTCAATGATCTGGGCCGAGATATTCTTGTGCGACCGAGCCACGGACAGGCGCGGTTTGGCAACGCCCATCTTCCTGAGCTTCGAACGGACGCGCTGCGCGCGGCGGAGTGTCTTTTCGCGTGTCGTCTTCATGGCGGTTACTTCTTCTTGCCTTCCTTGCGGCGGACATATTCGCCGACATAACGCACACCCTTGCCCTTGAACGGCTCAGGCTTGCGGAACTCACGAATTTCTGCGGCCGCCTGGCCGACAGCCTGCTTGTCCGCTCCCGAAACGATAATCTCGGTCGGCTTGGGTGTCTCGATCTTGATGCCTTCCGGCGCCTTGAAAATCACGTCGTGCGAATAGCCGAGTGAGAGTTTCAGGTCGGTTCCCTGCATCTGCGCACGGTAACCAACGCCCTGGAGCTCAAGAGACTTGGAGAAGCCGTTGCTCGCACCATCGACCACATTGGCCGCGTTCGCACGAGCGGTGCCCCACTGTGTGCGCACCTTCGGATCAAGTGCTTCCGCAAACGTCATCTTCTTGCGGCCCTTGGCGTCATTCGCCTTGATGCGCTCATTGGCCTCTTCAACATAATCCTTGCGCGGCATGATCGAGACGGCACCGTCTTCAAGCGTCGCGGTTACAAGCTCCGAAACGTTGATTGCGAGGTGGCCTTTCGGGCCTTTAGCCTCAATGCGCCGGCCGTCGATCGTCACTTCCGTGCCGTTCGGGACCTGTATGGGCAGTTTTCCAATACGGGACATGTCAGTTCATCCTCGTCCTAGAATACCCGGCAGAGAATTTCGCCGCCAACATTCTCTGTACGCGCCACAGCATCGGAAACGACACCTTTAGACGTGGAGAGAATGGAGATACCCAGCCCGTTACGGACCAGCGGCAGATCATTCACCGACGAATAAACACGGCGGCCCGGTGTCGAGACCCGGCGGATCTCTGAAATGACCGGTGTGCCGTCAAAATACTTCAGCTCAATCTCGACATTGCGATGACCGTCTTTCTCGACTTCCGCATACCCGCGGATGAAGCCCTCGCTCTGCAACACGTCAAGCACGCGCATACGCAGCTTCGAAGAGGGCGAGACGACTTTTGTCATGCCACGCATCTGCGCATTGCGGATACGGGTCAGGAGATCGCCAAGGGGATCCGATATATTCATCCTGGTCCTCCTTTCCTACCAGCTCGACTTTACAAGCCCCGGCACCATGCCGAGAGAGCCGAGTTCACGAAGCGCAATGCGCGACATTTTCATCTTGCGATAGTAACCACGCGGACGCCCGGTCACTTCACAGCGGTTGCGGATACGGCTGGGCGCAGAGTTGCGCGGCAGCTCGGCAAGTTTGAGACGTGCCTGGAAGCGCTCTTCCAGCGGCAGGTTCTCATCCATCGCCATCGCTTTAAGCTTGGCACGGCGCGCGGCATACTTCGCGACCATGCGGCGACGCTTTTCGTTCTTCTCGATTGCGCTTTTCTTAGCCATTTCGTTTCGTCCTCAAGCGCTAGTTCCTGAACGGGAAGCCGCAATGCGTAAGCAGTGCCTTGGCTTCTTCATTCGTCTTCGCCGTGGTGCAGACAATAATGTCCATACCGTGAATGTCTTCGATGTCGTCATAGTTGATTTCCGGGAAGACAATCTGCTCCTTCAGACCCATGGCGTAGTTGCCACGGCCATCAAAGCTCTTGCCGTTCAGCCCCCGGAAGTCTTTCACACGCGGCAGGGCCATCGTGGTCAGACGGTCGAGAAACTCATACATCCGATCGCGGCGCAGCGTGACCTTCGCACCGATGACCATGCCTTCGCGCAGCTTGAAGCCGGCAATGGACTTACGGGCCTTGGTCGGCACAGGCTTCTGGCCGGAAATCTTCTCAAGCTCGGCAAGGGCCGTCTTGATCTTTTTGGAGTCGGAGACTGCTTCACCGACACCCATGTTGATCACGACCTTGTCCAGCTTCGGCACCTGCATCTCGTTGGAGTATTTGAACTCCTCCTGCAGCTTGGACCGGATCTCTTTGCTGTACTTCGCCTTGAGGCGGGGTTCATAATTCTCAGACATCGATCGACTCGCCCGAACGTTTGGCATAGCGCGTCTTGCGCCCATGCTCATCTATCTTGAAACCGACACGTGTCGGCTTGCCGTCACGCGGATCCATGATCGCAACATTCGATACATGGATCGGCGCCTCGAACGTCTTGATACCGCCCGGGTCCATTTGCCCAGGACGCTGGTGACGTTTCACGACATTGACGCCCTGTACCAGAACACGATCCTCGTCCTTGATGACTTTGAGGACTTCGCCCTGGACGCCTTTGTTGCGGCCGGCCGTGACGATGACACGGTCACCTTTTTTCACTTTGGCAGCCATCTTAGAGCACCTCCGGAGCCAGTGAGACGATCTTCATGTGGTTCTTGGCGCGAAGTTCGCGCGGGACCGGGCCGAAGATCCGTGTACCGAGCGGCTCGCCCGCATTGTTCACCAGCACGGCAGCGTTGGTGTCAAAACGGATAACCGAGCCGTCAGGACGCATGATGTCCTTAGCGATACGAACAACAACCGCGCGGCGAACTTCGCCTTTTTTCACGCGGCCCGTCGGGATCGCTTCCTTGACGGAGACAACGATGATGTCACCGACAGACGCATAACGGCGTCCTGCACCACCCAGCACCTTGATGCACTGGACACGGCGGGCGCCGGAATTGTCAGCGACCCTGAGGTTGGATTGCATCTGGATCATGCGTCAGCTCCATCGCCCGGAACAACTTCCCAGGTTTTCAGCTTGGAGCGCGGGGGGCACTCCTGAATGGTGACACGTTGCCCCTCGACGGCCGAATTGGTCTCGTCGTGAGCATGATACTTCTTCGAACGGCGCACGATCTTCTTCATCACAGGATGCAGGAAGGTGCGGTCGATACGGACCACAGCCGTCTTGTCCTGCTTGGTGGAAACCACGACGCCTTCCATTACGCGTTTCGGCATGACTTTCTCCTACGCCTCGGCTTCCGTCTGGGCCTGTTCGCGAAGCAGGGTCTTCACACGCGCGATATCGCGGCGGACTTCCTTGACGCGGGCCGTCTTCTCCAGCTGACCGGTGGCCTGCTGGAAACGGAGGTTAAACTGCTCCTTTTTCAGCTGTGTCAGCTGATCCTGGAGCTGGTCTTTGCTCTTGGAACGCAAATCAGCGATTTTCATCTCTAGATCCCCTCAATGCGTTTGATGATCTTGGTCTTGATCGGCAGCTTCGCAGCGCCGAGGCGGAGAGCTTCCAGGGCCACCTCATCCGGCACGCCGTCGATTTCGAACAGGATACGGCCAGGCGCAACGCGGGCGACCCAACGGTCAACCGAGCCCTTACCCTTACCCATACGAACCTCGATCGGCTTGGCAGACACAGGGGTATCCGGGAAAACACGGATCCAGACCTTGCCCTGACGCTTCATCTCACGCGTCACGGCACGGCGTGTCGCCTCGATCTGACGCGCGGTCACGCGCTCCGGCTCGAGAGCCTTCAGACCAAAGCTGCCAAAGGACAGAGTGTAACCACCCTTTGCCTTGCCCGTGATCCGGCCCTTGAAGGCCTTACGGTATTTTGTGCGTTTCGGCTGCAGCATCGTTTACGCTCCTGCACCTTGCGGACCGGAAGCCGGGCCGCGCTGATTGGTCGAACGAGCACGCGCCTGACCGGAGTCTTCGGCCTTGCGGTCCTGAGCCATCGGGTCGTGCTCCATGATCTCGCCCTTGTAGATCCAGACCTTCACACCAATGATGCCATAGGTCGTCTCTGCTTCGGCGGTGCCATAATCGATGTCGGCGCGCAGCGTATGCAGTGGGACAGACCCTTCAGCATACTGCTCGGTACGCGCAATCTCAGTCCCGCCCAGACGGCCAGAAACCATGACACGAATACCCAGCGCACCAAGACGCATGGAATTCTGGATCGAGCGCTTCATCGCGCGACGGAAAGAGCCGCGGCGCTCAAGCTGGCGGGCGATGTCTTCGGCAACCAGCGTGGCATCGATTTCAGGCTTGCGGATCTCAACCAGGTTCACACGAACCTCGTCTTCAGTCATCTTGGAGAGCTTCTTGCGAAGCACTTCGATGTCCGCACCCTTCTTGCCGATGACAAGCCCGGGCCGCGCTGTGTGGATCGTCACGATGCACTTCTTGTGCGGACGCTCGATCACGATGCGCGAGATACCGGCCTGCTTCAGCTGGTCCTTAATCGCCTTACGGATCTTCAGATCCTCGTGGACAAGACGGCCATAGTCGGCCGCATCCGCATACCAGCGGCTGTCCCAGGTCCGGTTGACACCAAGACGGAACCCAACGGGATTGATCTTCTGGCCCATTACGCGGCCTCCGCTTCAACTGATGTGTCACGCAGCACGATAGTCAGCTGCGAGAATGGTTTCATGATGCGCGATGCCCTACCCCGTGCACGAGCGCGGATACGCTTCATGACCAGGTTCTTGCCGACGTGCGCCTCGGCAACCACCAGGCTGTCGATATCAAGCCCGTGATTGTTCTCAGCATTCGACATCGCCGAATACAGGGTCTTGTAGACGTCCTGGGCGGCGCGCTTGCGCGAAAACTTCATCTCGTCCATCGCCTTCTGAACAGGCAGGCCGCGGATCTGCTGGGCCAGCAGGTTCAGCTTCTGCGGGCTGGAACGATACATCCGCAGGACGGCACGCGATTCATTAGACGCCTGCTTCGGAGGATTCTTTGCCTTACTCATGGCTACTTCCTCTTCGCTTTCTTGTCGGCGCCGTGACCATAATAGGTCCGCGTCGGCGCGAACTCGCCAAACTTGTGACCGACCATCTCCTCGCTAACGAGGACAGGAACGAACTTGTTTCCATTGTGGACCTGAAAGTTCAGGCCAACGAATTGCGGCATGATCGTCGAACGGCGCGACCAGGTCTTGATCACTTCGCGGCGCTCGGAAGCGTGCGCGTTTTCTGCCTTCTTGAGCAGATAGCCGTCGACAAACGGGCCTTTCCAGACGGAACGTGGCATCTTCTCTTCGCTCCCTAGCGCTTCGCGTTACGGCGACGGATGATCAGACGATCCGAAGCCTTCGTCTTACGGGTTTTCGGACCGCGGGTCTTGCGGCCCCACGGCGTCACAGGGTGACGTCCGCCTGAGGACTTGCCTTCACCACCACCGTGCGGGTGATCGATCGGGTTCATGGCAACACCGCGAACCTTCGGACGCTTGCCCAGGTAACGGGCACGACCGGCTTTCGACAGAACCTTGTTCATATTGTCGGGGTTCGACACGGCACCGACAGCAGCCAGGCAGCCATCAGGCACCATGCGAAGCTCACCAGAAGAAAGCTTGATCTGCGCATAGCCTGCGTCACGGCCCACAATCTGGACATACGTACCAGCAGAACGCGCAAGCTGCGCACCCTTCTGCGGCTTCAGCTCGACATTGTGAACGATCGTGCCCACTGGAATGTTTTTGAGCGGCAGGACATTACCCGGCTTGATGTCCGCTGTTTTCGAAGTGACGATTGTGTCACCGACAGCAAGACGCTGAGGCGCAATGATGTAAGCCTGATCACCATTCTTATACTTGATCAGCGCGATGAAAGCCGTGCGGTTCGGGTCATATTCGAGACGCTCGACTGTCGCGGGATCTTCCCAGCGGTTACGCTTGAAATCGATCTTGCGATAAAGGCGCTTTGCGCCACCACCGACACCACGCACCGTGACACGGCCACGATTGTTGCGGCCACCGGATTTAGTCAGGCCTTCTGTAAGAGCCTTGACCGGACGCCCCTTGTGCAGCCCCGTCTTGTCAACGATGACAAGCTGACGCTGACCGGGAGATGTCGGATTGAAAGTCTTAAGTGCCATTATCCTCTCCTACAGCCCGGTCGTGATATCAACGGACTGACCGTCCTTGAGGGTAACAATCGCTTTCTTGAAGTCAGACCGGAAACCGGTCTTGCCACGAAAGCGCTTTGTCTTGCCCTTGATCCGGATCGTGTTGACCTTGGTCACATCGACCTTGAACAGCGTTTGCACGGCATCCCTGATGTCAGACTTGTTCGCTGTCAGCGGAACCTCGAAAACAATCTTGTTTTCTTCCGCAAGCAGCGTCGACTTTTCAGTGATGATCGGCGCGAGAAGCGAGTCGTAATGATGTGGTTTCACGTCAGCCATAACCTACTTCCCCTCTTTCGCATTCACGTCGAAGCGCGCACCGATGCCTTCCAGGGCTTCCTTGGTAATAACCAGCTGCTTGCGGCGAAGAATGTCATAAACATTCAGGCCAGCGACCGGCAGCACATCAATATTCGGAATGTTCCGCGCAGCCTTGGCGAAGTTTGCCTCAACTTCACCACCGGCAATAATCAGGGCATTCTCGACACCGAGCGCCTTGAACTTGGCCGACAGGTCCTTGGTTTTCGCCTCATCCAGCTTGGCTTCACTGACCACGATCAGGGAGCCATCCTTCACCTTCGAGGACAGGGCATGCGCTAGCGCGAGCTTGCGAACCTTTTTCGGCAGGTCGTGCGCATGGCTACGAACCCGCGGCCCGTGCGCAACTGCGCCACCAACAAAGATGCCAGCATTACGAGCACCATGACGCGCACCGCCGGAACCCTTCTGGCGAATGTACTTCTTGGTTGTGACAGACACATCACCACGCTCCTGCGTCTTGTGAGTGCCAGCCTGACGCTTGGCAAGCTGCCAGCGAACCGTGCGGTGCAGAAGGTCTGCACGTATATCCTCAAGGCCGAAGACGGCGGGATCCACCGTCGCCTTACCAGCTGCCTTACCGTCGAGTGTCTTGACTGCGAGTTCCATTATTCACCAGCCTCCGCATTTTCGGCATCAGCCTTCTGGCCAGCGCCATTCTTGCCACGGAAGGAGCCTTCTGCTGGCGCATCACCATGCAGCGGCAGCTTAGAAGCATCACGAACCTCAACGTACGACCCGTCATGTCCGGGAATTGCACCCTTTACGAGGATCAGCCCACGCTCGGCATCGGTACGCACAACCTCCAGGTTCTGGACGGTGACACGCTCGACGCCATAGTGGCCCGGCATTTTCTTGCCCTTGAAGACCTTGCCCGGGTCCTGGCACTGACCGGTGGAGCCAACAGCGCGGTGCGACACGGAAACACCGTGCGTCGCGCGAAGACCACCGAAGTTCCAGCGCTTCATAGCGCCGGAGAAACCACGACCGAGAGTTACACCGGCAACATCGACGCGCTGACCGACAGCAAAGTGGTCAGCAACAACCTCTGCACCAACCTCCGGCATCGCCTCGCCCTTAACGCGGAACTCAACGAGCTTGCGCTTCGGCGCAACACCGGCCTTGGCGAACGCTTCGCGCTGCGCCTTGGCGGTACGCTTGGCCTTGGCTTCACCCGCACCCATGACGACGGCGCGATAGCCATCATTCCGGGTAACGTTTGTCTTTTCCTTCTTTTTGCCGCGGTTCACGGAAACTTCGCGATCCTCATCAGTGCGAAGACCCACAACCTGGCAACCATCGAGCGACAGCACGGTCACAGGAACGTGACGGCCATCCTCGTTGAAGATACGCGTCATGCCGAGCTTCTGGGCAATGACGCCGGTACGGTCTGACGGAAGAGCCATCTCTAGCGCGCTCCCTCAAGTTTGATTTCAATGCCGACGCCAGCCGACAGATCGAGCTTCATGAGCGCATCGACCGTCTGCGGGGTCGGATCGACAATGTCGAGAATGCGCTTGTGCGTACGAATCTCGAACTGGTCACGAGACTTCTTGTCGATGTGCGGCGAACGGTTCACGGTGAAACGCTCAATGCGGGTTGGAAGCGGAATCGGCCCGCGCACGTCTGCGCCTGTACGCTTGGCGGTGGAGACGATCTCCTTCGCCGACAGGTCGAGGGCGCGGTGGTCGAAGGCTTTCAACCTGATCCGGATATTTTGTTTGTCCATCGTACGGTATCCCGTCCACATGAATGAAGCGCCTAGGCGCACGCTTAAGAAGCGCCCGGACGCAATCGGCTGAATTGTCTAGTTCGGTGGGAAGCGTTTGCCGGAACAGGCACAGCCGACCCTTCGAAGGGCGCGGTGTATGGGATTACCAAAGCCTCGTCAACTCTCCGCGACGGATTCTTTGCAGCGGCTCACATATTACCTGCACCTGAGCGGCACTCGAGGCTATCATAACAGGGAACACAGCCGTTTGAGCTGCCCCCAAGACAGACATTCCCGGCATACGCACAAAAACACTCTGACTCTGCACGAATCGCCCCCGCGCACCGCACCGGTGGCACGCTACACATCTTCAACAAAAAAGGGCCGCCCTGTTGGGGGCGGCCCTTGATACTGTCAGCCTGTGCGGCTGGCTGTGTGTCTTACGATTTCACGTTCGAGACGACGCCGGCACCGACGGTGCGGCCGCCTTCACGGATGGCAAAGCGCAGGCCCTGGTCCATCGCGATCGGCGCGATCAGCTCGACATCCATCTTCACATTGTCACCCGGCAGGACCATTTCCTTGTCCGCCGGAAGCGTCACGATGCCCGTCACGTCGGTCGTGCGGAAGTAGAACTGCGGACGATAGTTGGTGAAGAACGGCGTGTGACGGCCACCCTCTTCCTTCGTCAGGATGTAGGCCTCGGCCTCGAAGCTCGTGTGCGGCGTGATCGAACCCGGCTTGCACAGCACCTGGCCACGCTCGACGCCGTCACGCTCAACACCACGGATCAGCGCGCCGATATTGTCGCCGGCCTGGCCCTGGTCGAGTAGCTTGCGGAACATCTCAACGCCCGTAACCGTCGTCTTCTTCGTGTCGCGGATGCCGACAATCTCGACTTCCTCGCCAACCTTGATGACGCCCGTCTCGACACGGCCGGTCACAACCGTACCGCGACCGGAGATCGAGAACACGTCCTCAACCGGCATCAGGAACGGCTTGTCCAGCGGACGCTCAGGGGTCGGGATGTACTCGTCCACGGCCGCCATCAGCTCCATGATCTTGTCCTTGCCGATCTCGTCGTCACGGCCTTCAACAGCCGCAAGCGCAGAGCCTGCAACGATCGGAATGTCGTCGCCCGGGAAATCGTAGGAGGACAGAAGCTCGCGAACTTCCATCTCGACCAGCTCCAGAAGCTCCGGATCGTCGACCTGGTCGACCTTGTTCAGGAACACGACAAGCGCCGGAACGCCAACCTGGCGGGCCAGCAGGATGTGCTCGCGCGTCTGCGGCATCGGGCCGTCTGCGGCGTTCACGACCAGGATCGCACCGTCCATCTGCGCAGCACCCGTGATCATGTTCTTCACATAGTCAGCGTGGCCGGGGCAGTCGACGTGCGCATAGTGACGGTTGTCCGTCTCGTACTCGACGTGTGCCGTGTTGATGGTGATGCCGCGGGCCTTCTCTTCCGGCGCGTTGTCGATGTCCTCATAGGACTTCGACTCACCGCCCCAGCCCTCGTGCAGGCACAGCGTAATCGCCGCTGTCAGCGTCGTCTTGCCATGGTCAACATGGCCAACCGTTCCAATGTTTACGTGAGGCTTGCTACGCTCAAACTTTGCCTTGGCCATCGGGCCTCTCCTTCACTTCCAATCTATCTTCCGTATTTGGTCCCGCTGGTGCGCGGGACCGGTCACGCAGTGCAATAATACCTAACCAGCGAGATCCTGAACGATCTTCTGGGCTTCAGCCTTCGGAACTTCCGCATAGTGATCGAACTGCATCGTGAACTGTGCACGTCCCTGTGACATGCCCCGAAGGTTAGACACATAGCCAAACATGTTCACAAGCGGCACAAAAGTGTTGATCACAACTGCGTTGCCACGCGGGTTGGAGCCCTGCACCTGGCCACGCCGTGAGTTCAGATCACCGATGATGTCACCCATATACTCTTCGGGCGTGATCACCTCGACCTTCATCACAGGCTCCATCAGACGCGGATCACCCTGCGTACGCAGCTCACGGAAGGCTGCGCGGGACGCAATCTCGAATGCCAGGACAGAGGAGTCGACGTCGTGATACTTGCCGTCGGTCAGCTTCGCCTTGAAGTCCGTGACAGGGTACCCGGCGAGAAGGCCGTTTTCCTTGGCCTGCATGAGCCCCTTTTCAACGCCCGGGATATATTCCTTCGGCACGTTGCCGCCAACGATCGCACTTTCGAAGACGAAGCCAGATCCGGCCTCCAGCGGTTCGAACTCGATCTTGACCTCAGCGAACTGCCCGGAACCACCAGACTGCTTCTTGTGCGTGTAAGTGATTTCGGTCGGCTTGCCGAGCGCTTCACGGTAGGCAACCTGCGGCTGACCGATGTTTGCCTCGACCTTGAACTCACGCTTCAGACGATCAACGAGGATGTCGAGATGAAGCTCACCCATGCCCTTCATGATGGTCTGGCCAGATTCAATATCGCTCTCGACCTTGAAGGACGGGTCTTCGGCAGCAAGACGCGCAAGCCCGGCCGACATCTTTTCCTGGTCCGCCTTCGACTTCGGCTCAACCGCAATCTCGATCACCGGATCCGGGAATGTCATCGTCTCGAGCACAACCGGGTCGGACTTGTCGCACAGCGTATCGCCCGTCGTCGTCTCCTTCAGGCCAGCCAGCGCGATGATATCACCAGCACCTGCCCATTCGATCTCTTCACGGGAGTTCGAGTGCATCATCATCATGCGCCCGATACGCTCCTGCTTGCCCTTGGTCGAGTTCATCATGGACCCGCCCTTGGTGATGGTACCGGAATAGATACGCAGGAAGGTCAGAGAACCGACAAACGGGTCGTTCATGATCTTGAAAGCAAGACCGGAGAACGGCTCGTCATCGTTTGCATGACGCGGGATGTTGCGTGTTTCTTCCTCGTCGCCCGGCTTGAAGCCCATATAGGCAGGCACATCGAGCGGCCCCGGCAGATAGTCGATAACAGCATTCAGAAGCGGCTGGACACCCTTGTTCTTGAAAGCAGACCCACCAAGAACCGGAACAAACGCCATGGACAGTGTGCCCTTGCGGATCAGCTCGCGCAGCTTGGCCTCGTCCGGCTCGTCGCCTTCGAGGTAAGCTTCCATCGCGGCCTCATCCTGCTCGACAGCCAGCTCAACCAGCTCGGCGCGCATTTCTTCGGCCTTGTCCTTGAGGCTGTCACGCACATCGCGCACGTCCCAGGACGCACCAAGGTCGGAGCCTTCCCAGACCCATTCCTTCATGGTGATGAGATCGACAACGCCTTCAAGCTCGTGCTCAGCACCGATCGGCAGCTGGATCGGCGCTGGCGTTGCACCTGTGCGCTCCTTGATCATCTTCACGCAGTTGAAGAAGTCAGCGCCCGTCTTGTCCATCTTGTTGACGAACACGATCCGCGGAACTTCGTAACGGTCCGCCTGACGCCACACCGTCTCGGTCTGCGGCTCGACACCGGCGTTCGCATCCAGAACACAGACAGCACCATCGAGCACGGCGAGCGAACGCTCGACCTCGATCGTGAAGTCAACGTGGCCAGGGGTGTCGATGATGTTGAAGCGGAACTTCGCTTCCTGCGGCGTATCACCATAAATACCGGTTGGTGTCGCGCCATCCTCGGTACGGAACCAGAATGTCGTCGTCGCAGCACTGGTAATCGTGATACCGCGCTCCTGCTCCTGCTCCATCCAGTCCATCGTGGCGGCACCGTCGTGCACTTCGCCAATCTTGTGGGACTTGCCTGTGTAGAACAGGATGCGCTCTGTGCAGGTCGTCTTGCCTGCATCGATGTGCGCCATGATGCCGAAGTTACGATAACGCTCCAGCGTATATTCGCGGGCCATAGGACTTACCTTTGTTGTCTGGTTCCGGGAGGGAGAACGTAGAAGTGGGGATTACCAGCGGTAGTGAGAGAACGCGCGGTTGGCTTCCGCCATCTTGTGCGTGTCTTCGCGCTTCTTGACGGCTGAGCCACGCCCCTGGGACGCATCCATCAGCTCGCCAGCAAGGCGCTCACGCATGGTGTTCTCATTGCGCGATCCAGCCGCAGCAGCCAGCCAGCGGATTGCCAGCGCCTGACGACGCTCGGGACGAACCTCGACAGGCACCTGATAGGTCGCACCACCAACGCGGCGGGAGCGAACCTCGACAGCCGGGGAAATGGCCTCAAGCGCGGAATGGAAGACCTCAACCGGGTCTTTCTTCGCCTTCTCTTCAACGAGATCGAAGGCACCGTATACGATACGCTCGGCGGTCGACTTCTTCCCGTCGAGCATGATCTGATTCATGAACTTCGAGATAACGATGTCCTTGAACTTCGGATCCGGTAGGACCTGACGTTTCTCGGCGCGGTGACGACGTGACATGGCTGACGACCCTTACTTCGGCTTCTTCACGCCGTAGTGCGAGCGGCGTTGCTTACGGTTCTTGACGCCCTGCGTATCGAGTACGCCACGCAGGATATGATAGCGGACACCCGGAAGGTCCTTGACGCGGCCACCACGGATCAGGACCACGGAGTGCTCCTGCAGGTTGTGACCTTCACCCGGGATATAGCAAAGCGATTCGAAGCCGGTCGTCAGACGCACCTTGGCCACCTTCCGAAGCGCCGAGTTCGGCTTCTTCGGCGTCGTCGTGTAGACGCGAGTGCAGACGCCGCGGCGTTGCGGGTTGCCCTTCAGGGCGGGTGTCTTCTGACGCGCAGGCTTCGGTTTGCGCGGATTGCGGATAAGCTGTTGAATCGTGGGCATGAGGGCCTTTTTGACTACTTTCTACTTTGGCCCCATTGGACCAGTTCAAACCAAGATAGCCCGACGGGGCCATATGACTGACCCGGCCGGACCAACAATTCTCTACTAGGCCAGCTTGCGGCACCATTTTCGGGGCCGCTCGGAGCCATCCAGACGGATGACCCCAGCCAGCGTTCGGCGCGTGTTAAGACCCTGCAGCCGCCGCGTCAAGTCTCGCTGACCCTCGCGGCTGCGATCCGGGTCCATTCCACCGCCTATTCTGCAGCGTCCGGCGCTGGAAGCGCAGCCGCTGCTTCTTCGGCAGCCTGACGACGCTTCGCCCGAAGCTTGGCGTCGCGCTGGGCCGCCACACGGCGGAAATTACGCATGCCGCCACCGGTCCCGGCAGGGATCAGGCGACCGACAATGACGTTTTCCTTGAGGCCTTCGAGCGTGTCCATCTTGCCCTGGATAGCAGCTTCGGTGAGCACGCGCGTGGTCTCCTGGAACGATGCCGCGGAGATGAAGCTACGCGTCTGCAGGGACGCCTTGGTGATACCAAGGAGAACCGGAACCCCGGAAGCTTCCCGCTGGTCCTGCTTGCGCGAACGGCGCACGGCCGCATTGGCCTCGTCGAGTTCCAGCAGGTCGACATGCTCGCCCTTGAGCAGCGTTGTCGTACCCGGATCGGTGATCTCGATCTTCTGCAGCATTTGCCGGACAACCACTTCGATGTGCTTGTCGTTGATCGGCACGCCCTGCAGACGATACACCTTCTGGACCTCGTCAACGAGATACTCGGCCAGCGCCTCGATACCAAGCGAGCTCAGAATGTCCTGAGGTGCAGGGTTGCCATCGACGAGATATTCCCCGCGGCGGATGAAATCACCATCCTGGAAGGAAATACGCTTGTTCTTCGGCACGAGGTACTCGACGGGGTCGGCCCCCTCTTCTTCCGGCAGGATCGCAATCTTCCGCTTGTTCTTGTAGTCGCGGAGATAGGACACACGCCCGTCAATATCGGCGATGACCGCATGCTCTTTCGGGCGGCGGGCCTCGAAGAGTTCTGCGACCCGCGGCAGACCACCGGTAATGTCCTTCGTCTTCGCACCGCCTGTCGAGGTCCGTGCCAGGCTGTCACCTGCACCGACTTCATCACCGTCATTGACCGAGAGAATGGCCCCTGGCGAAAGAAGATAGCGGGCCTCAGTACCGTTCGGCAGGGTCTTGGCCTCACCCTTGTCGTCAACGATGAGCACGGACGGACGAAGATCGTTCCCCTTGCCACCACGATAGTCGACGATCACGCGGGAGGAAATGCCCGTTGCTTCGTCAGTCTCGTCGCGGGCTGTCATGCCGTCGACAACGTCGATCAGCTTGGCAACACCCTCGATCTCAGAGACCAGCGGCTGGGCAAACGGATCCCAGTCAGCCAGCTTGTCGCCCGGCTTGACCTTGGCCCCGTCCTTGACGTGAACACGTGTACCATAACCCGGCTTGAAGGTCTGGCGGGTACGTCCGTCTGCGTCGATGACCGACACGGACATCTGACGGCCAACCACGACAAGCGTCTTGTCGCTGCGGGTGACGGTGTCACCGTTCTCGAACTTTATCTTGCCCTCAAAGGCCGATTCCACCGACGATTCCTCGGCCACGGAGGCCGCACCACCGATGTGGAAGGTACGCATGGTGAGCTGTGTACCCGGCTCACCGATCGACTGGGCCGCGATAACACCGATCGCCTCACCCTTGTTGACCACTGTACCGCGAGCCAGGTCACGGCCGTAACAGGCCACGCAAACACCGGTCTTGGTTTCACAGGTCAGCGGCGAACGCACCTTCACTTCGTCAACACCGGCATGCTCGATCGCCAGTGACAGGGCTTCATCGAGATAGGTGTTGGCCGGGCAGATGAGCTCTCCGGACTTCGGATCCTTCACATCCTCACCAACCGTACGGCCAAGAATGCGCTCCGACAGCGGCACAACCACGTCGGCACCTTCCATGACGGGTGCGATCTGGATGCCCTGCTCCGTTCCGCAATCGTCTTCAACGACGATACAGTCCTGAGCAACATCAACCAGACGGCGTGTCAGGTAACCGGAGTTGGCTGTCTTGAGCGCCGTATCGGCCAGACCCTTACGGGCACCGTGGGTGGAGTTGAAGTATTCAAGGACGGTCAGGCCTTCCTTGAAGTTCGAGACAATCGGTGTCTCGATAATCTCACCAGACGGCTTAGCCATCAGGCCGCGCATACCAGCAAGCTGCTTCATCTGGTTCTTGGAACCACGGGCACCGGAGTGCGCCATCATGAAGACCGAGTTGGTCTCTTCCATGCGGCCGGTCTTCTCGTCGATAGCCGCCTCGCCGGCAGCATCCATCATCGCGTCGGCGACCTTGTCAGTACAGGTCGACCAGGCGTCGACCACCTTGTTGTACTTCTCACCGCGCGTGATGAGGCCTTCGGCGTACTGGCGCTCGTACTCAGCAACCTGCGTGCGGGTATCCTCTACCAGCTTCGCCTTGGCCGCCGGGATTTTCATGTCGTCCTTGCCGAACGAGATACCGGCTTTACAGGCTTCGCGGAAACCGAGCTCCATCAGCTTGTCACAGAAGATCACCGTCGCCTTCTGGCCACAGTTCCGGTAGACCTCGTCGATCAGTTTCGAGATGGCCTTCTTGGTCATCAGGTCATTGACGATTTCCGGACGCATGCCTTTCATCTTCGGCAGCAGGGACGCGATCATGTAGCGGCCAGGCGTCGTGTCAATCACACGGACTTCCGGCTCACCTTCTTCATCGACGCCTTCGAAACGCGCCTTGATCTTGGCATGCAACGAAAGCTTGCCGCTGTGCAGGGCGTGCTCAAGCTCGTCGACGTCAGAGATCGCCATGCCTTCGCCCGGCTCCTTGTCCTTGTCGAGCGACAGGTAATAGAGGCCGAGAACGATATCCTGCGACGGCACGATGATCGGCTTGCCGTTGGCCGGCGAGAGGATGTTGTTCGTCGACATCATCAGGACGCGGGCTTCCAGCTGGGCTTCGAGCGACAGCGGCACGTGAACGGCCATCTGGTCACCGTCGAAGTCAGCGTTGAACGCCGCACATACCAGCGGGTGAAGCTGAATGGCCTTGCCTTCAATGAGCTTCGGCTCGAACGCCTGGATACCGAGCCGGTGCAGCGTCGGCGCACGGTTCAGCATGACCGGATGTTCGCGGATCACCTCTTCGAGGATATCCCAGACTTCCGGTTTTTCCTTCTCGACCAGCTTTTTCGCTGCCTTGACGGTGCCGGCCAGGCCCTTCGCGTCGAGACGCGCATAGATGAACGGCTTGAACAGCTCCAGCGCCATCTTCTTCGGCAAGCCACACTCATGAAGCTTCATGTTCGGGCCGACCACGATGACCGAACGGCCGGAATAGTCGACGCGCTTGCCAAGCAGGTTCTGGCGGAAACGGCCATGCTTGCCCTTCAGCATGTCGGAAAGCGACTTCAGGGGACGCTTGTTCGTGCCTGTGATAACGCGGCCGCGGCGGCCATTGTCGAACAGGGCATCGACGGATTCCTGAAGCATCCGCTTCTCGTTACGGATGATGATATCCGGCGCACGAAGCTCCATCAGGCGCTTCAGGCGATTATTCCGGTTGATGACCCGGCGATAGAGATCGTTGAGGTCCGACGTCGCGAACCGGCCACCGTCCAGCGGGACGAGCGGACGAAGGTCCGGTGGGATCACCGGAACGATCGTCATGATCATCCATTCCGGCTTCGCACCGGAAGCCAGGAAGGCTTCGACAACCTTCAGGCGCTTGGAATACTTCTTGGTTTTCAGCTCACTGGTCGACTCCGCGAGGTCTTCGCGAAGCTGGTCGCCCAGCGATTCCAGATCGAGACCGCGTAGCAGTTCCCGCACGGCCTCAGCACCGATCATGGCTGTGAAGCTGTCTTCACCATGCTCGTCCTGGGCTTCCATATATTCTTCTTCGGTGAGCAGCTGGTTCGGCTCAAGCGGGGTGAGGCCCGGCTCGATGACGACATAGCTCTCGAAATAGAGAACGCGCTCGACATCCTTGAGCGGCATGTCGATCAGCGTCGCGATCCGGGACGGAAGCGACTTCAGGAACCAGATGTGCGCGACCGGCGCAGCGAGATCGATGTGGCCCATGCGCTCGCGGCGAACCTTGGCGAGCGTAACCTCGACACCGCACTTCTCGCAGACAATGCCGCGATACTTGATACGCTTATACTTCCCGCAAAGGCACTCATAGTCCTTGATCGGACCGAAGATACGGGCACAGAACAGGCCTTCACGCTCGGGCTTGAAGGTCCGGTAGTTGATCGTTTCCGGCTTCTTGATCTCACCGGAAGACCAGGACCGGATTTTCTCCGGGCTGGCGATGGAAATCTTGATCGCCTCAAAGCTGGTAGCCGGGGCGTTCGGGTTCAGGATGCTGGCGACGTCTTGGCGCATATTTTCCGCTCCTTGGGAGGGCTGACCGGAAAATCCGGTCTTTTCAAAGAATTCAGTCGTTATTCGACACGATTACCAGATGGCAGCCTATTCGGCTGCCACCGGCGGTTCATCGTCATCCTCATTGGCTTCGATCAACTCGACATTCAGGCCGAGCGAGCGCATTTCCTTGACGAGCACGTTGAAGCTTTCCGGAATACCGGCTTCGAACGTGTCATCGCCGCGGACAATGGCTTCATAGACCTTGGCACGGCCTGCGGTGTCATCAGACTTCACAGTCAACATTTCCTGCAAGGTATATGCTGCACCGTAAGCTTCCAAGGCCCAGACCTCCATTTCGCCGAAACGCTGGCCGCCGAACTGGGCCTTGCCGCCCAGTGGCTGTTGCGTAACGAGTGAATATGGACCGGTCGAGCGAGCGTGGATCTTCTCGTCCACCAGGTGGTGAAGCTTGAGAAGATATTTGTAACCAACCGTAACAGGGCGCCCGAAGGCTTCGCCCGTGCGGCCGTCGAACAGGGTCTCCTGACCGGAAGAGTCCAGTCCGGCCCGCTCCAGCATCTCGACAATGTCGGCCTCACGCGCGCCATCGAAGACCGGCGTTGCGATCGGCACACCATTCGTCAGGTTCGATGCAAGCTCAAAGACCTCCTCGTCTGACTCAGGCATCTCGACGCCTTCGCCGTACACGCCGGAGACGGCTTTACGCAGCTCGTCATTGTCGTGCTTCTCGTTCCACTCATCCAGAGCGTTCTGGACAACACGGCCAAGACCGTTGGAGGCCCAGCCCATATGCGTTTCCAGGATCTGCCCGACATTCATGCGGGACGGCACGCCGAGCGGGTTCAGAACGATATCAACAGGCGTACCATCTTTCAGGAACGGCATGTCTTCGCTCGGATTGATCTTGGAGATCACACCCTTGTTGCCGTGACGCCCGGCCATCTTGTCGCCCGGCTGCAGCTTACGCTTCACGGCCAGGAAGACCTTGACGACCTTCATCACACCCGGTGGCAGATCATCACCACGCTGGACCTTGTCGACCTTGTCGTTGAACCGGGCCTCAAGCTCCTGAAGGGACTCGTTGAAGCGAACCTGGAGCTGGTCGAGTTCGCCCTGGGCCTTCTCGGACTTCAGGGCAATCTCCCACCACTGGCTCTCGCGAAGTTCGTCAAGCGAAGCATCGGCAATCTTGCCTGCCTTGAAGCCTTTCGGCCCCGCGGCAGCTTCCTTGCCGACCAACAGCTCACGCAGGCGCGCATAGGTATTGCGCTCAAGGATGTTCTGTTCGTCTTCCTTGTCTTCCTGCAGCTGCTCGATCTGCTCACGCTCGATTTGCAGAGCACGCTGGTCCTTGTCGATACCGTGACGGTTGAAGACACGGACCTCGACAACCGTCCCGGCACCACCCGGCGGCACGCGCAGTGAGGTGTCGCGGACATCGGAAGCCTTCTCACCGAAAATGGCACGGAGAAGCTTCTCTTCCGGTGTCATCGGGCTTTCACCCTTCGGCGTGACCTTGCCGACTAGGATGTCGCCAGCCTTCACTTCAGCACCGACGGCCACGATCCCGGCTTCATCGAGGTTGCGCAGCGCTTCCTCGCCGACGTTCGGAATATCACGTGTGATCTCTTCCGGGCCAAGCTTGGTGTCGCGCGCGGCGATCTCGTACTCTTCCAGGTGGATCGAGGTGAAGACATCGTCCTTCACGATCCGCTCGGAAATGAGGATCGAGTCCTCGAAGTTGTAACCATTCCACGGCATGAATGCGACGAGCACGTTGCGCCCGAGCGCAAGCTCACCAAGGTCGGTGGACGGACCATCAGCAATGATATCGCCCTGCGTGACCTGGTCGCCAACACGGACGATTGGACGCTGGTTAATGCAGGAGTTCTGGTTGGAACGGCGGAACTTGTTCAGGCGGTAGATATCGACGCCGGAAGCGGCGGAATCGATATCTTCGGTTGCCCGGACAACGATCCGTGTCGCATCGACCTGCTCAATCACACCTGCCCGGCGCGCCACGACAGCCGCACGGCTGTCACGCGCCACGACCGACTCCATGCCGGTACCAACGAATGGTGCTTCCGACTTCACGAGTGGCACGGCCTGACGCTGCATGTTCGAGCCCATCAGGGCGCGGTTGGCGTCGTCATTCTCGAGGAACGGAATAAGGGCGGCGGCAACCGAAACAACCTGTTTCGGCGACACGTCCATATATTCGACCTCTTCACGCGGCACGAGCGTGGCTTCACCGTTCACGCGGGCGTTTACGAACTCGTTTTCCAGTTCGTTCTTGTCACTGACCGTCGCATTCGCCTGAGCGATTGCATAGCGGTGCTCTTCCATGGCGGAGAGGTAGACAACCTCGTCGGTCAGCTTGCCCTTCTCGACCTTGCGGTACGGGCTCTCGATGAAGCCGTACTTGTTCACACGCGCATGTGTGGCGAGCGAGTTGATCAGGCCGATGTTCGGGCCTTCCGGTGTCTCAATCGGGCAGATACGGCCATAGTGGGTCGGGTGCACGTCGCGCACCTCGAAACCGGCCCGCTCACGGGTAAGGCCACCCGGACCAAGCGCCGAGAGACGACGCTTGTGGGTGATTTCAGACAGCGGATTGGTCTGGTCCATGAACTGCGACAGCTGGGAGGAGCCGAAGAATTCACGCACCGAGGCGACAACCGGCTTCGCATTGATCAGGTCGTGCGGCATGACGGTGTCGATATCGACAGAGGACATACGCTCCTTGATGGCCCGCTCCATGCGCACCAGACCAATGCGGTAATTGTTCTCCATAAGCTCGCCGACCGAGCGGACACGGCGGTTGCCGAGGTTGTCGATGTCATCGACTTCGCCCTTGCCGTCCTTCAGGTCGAGAATGACCTTCATGACGCCGACAATGTCTTCCTTGCGGAGCGTACGCATGGTGTCCTCGGCTTCTTCATAGTCGTCGAGCGCCATGTTGAGGCGCATGTTCATCTTCACACGACCAACCGATGACAGGTCGTAGCGCTCGGAGTCGAAGAACAGCTGATTGAACAGCGCGTCGGCAGCTTCCTGCGTAGGCGGTTCGCCCGGACGCATGACGCGGTAGATGTCCGACAGTGCCTCGAACTGCGTCTCATTCTTGTCGGCCTTGAGCGTATTCCGCAGCCACGGACCACGGTCAGCGCCGTCAATGTCGAGAATCTCGACAGACTTGTGCCCCTGGTCGCGCAGTTCGGCGACGAGCTCTTCCTCGATCAGGTCGCCCGCCTCACCAAAGATCTCGCCGGTCTCACGATTGACGATATCGCGCCCCAGGAACTTTCCGGCCAGCGCGGTGGACGGCACCAGCAGCTCATCGGTTCCGCCTTCGGCAATGCGCTTGGCAGCAAGTGCCGTAATCTTGCGTCCGGCCGGGGCGACAACCTTGCCTGTCTTGGCATCGACAAGATCATATTCCGGCTTCTGGCCCTTCCAGGACTCGGCCCTGAAGCCCGTGATCCAGCCCTTCTTGTCGAGACGGTAGATCGAACGGGTGTAAAACAGGTCGATAATCTCGTCGGTGTCATAACCGAGCGCATAAAGGATTGTTGTCGCCGGCAGCTTACGCTTCCGGTCGATACGGATATTCAGGATGTCCTTGGCATCGAATTCGAAGTCGAGCCAGGACCCGCGGTAAGGAATGATCCGGGCCGCGAACAGCAGCTTGCCGGAAGAGTGCGTCTTGCCACGGTCATGATCGAAGAAGACACCCGGTGAACGGTGCATCTGGGAGACAATCACGCGCTCCGTGCCGTTGACGATGAAAGTGCCCTTGTCCGTCATCAGCGGGATATCGCCGAGATAGACCTCTTGCTCCTTCACTTCCTTGATGGACTTGGCGCCTGTATCTTCATCAAGATCGAAGACGACCAGCTGCAGCCGCACCTTGAGCGGCGCTGCATAAGTCAGGTCACGCTGCATACACTCCTGAACGTCGAATTTCGGCGGTTCGAATTCATAGGAGACGTATTCGAGTGTCGCGCGCTCATTGAAATCAATGATCGGGAAAACGCCTTTGAAGACACCACCAAGACCGTCATCGGTACGCTCGGCGAGCGCCGTATGCATTTGCAGGAAGTGCTCATAGGATGAGCGCTGCACTTCGATGAGGTTGGGCATGTCGATGGCTTCGGGAATACGACCGAAGGATTTGCGGATACGTTTTTTTTCCGTGAAAGAAAGAGCCATCTTTTGTTCCGTTTCTTGCCGCTTCCGGGTCCCGCCACTGAGACCGGAATGGCTTGCCACCTGAAACGCGAGCACGCGGCAGGACCAGAATGGTCCCGCCGCGCATTTAGTCTAATGAGATCCCGCCTCGCGCAGACGCAACCCCTGAATTGAAGCAAGCCTCAAGCGGCTTACTTGATTTCGACCTTGGCACCAGCTTCTTCGAACTTCTTCTTGAGCTCTTCTGCTTCGTCCTTGGCAACGCCTTCCTTGATCGGCTTCGGAGCGCCTTCGACGAGCTCCTTGGCTTCTTTCAGGCCCAGGCCGGATACGACTTCGCGCACGACCTTAATGACGTTGATTTTCTTGTCGCCGCCATCGGTAAGAATGACGTCAAATTCGTCTTTCTCTTCAGCTGCAGCGCCACCGGCGTCGCCGCCGCCAGCCGGGCCAGCAACAGCAACAGCTGCCGCAGCCTTGATGCCGCGCTCTTCGAGGTAATCGTTGAGCTCTTTAGCTTCGAGAACGGTGAGACCGAGAAGTTCGTCACCGAGTTTTGCAATATCTGCCATTTGTCTGATCGACTTTCTGTTTCGAGTTTAGAGGTATTCTGGTTTCGCGTTGACTGCTTGACGTCTAGGCTGCTGCCTGCTCGCCAATGACATTGATCGCACCAGCAAGGTTCTGCCCCGGCGCATTGAGGCGCTGAGCAACCTGGCTGGCCTGACCGGTCAGGCGGGAAACAATGGTCGCAATCATCTCTTCGCGCGACGGCATCTTCGACAGCGCTTCCACGCCGGCACCGTCCATCACTTCAGTGCCCATAACGGCACCGATGAGCTTCAGCTTCTCATTGTCTTTGGCAAACTCGGCGGTTGCCTTGGCGGCGACCGTCGGGTCCTCCGCATAAGCAATAGCCACCTGGCCAGAAAAAAGGTCTGTCGCCGCATCGCCGCCTTTGCCCTTCAGGGCAATCTTGGCAATCCGGTTCTTGACCACTTTGAGCCGCCCGCCCTGCTCTCTGAGCTTGGCACGCAACCCCGTCATCTCCGCAACGCTCAAACCGGTGTAGTGCGTGACGACCACCGCGCCGGAATTCTCGAAGACTTCTTCGAGCTCCGCCAGTGACGCCTGCTTTCCAGCTCTATCCATTACGGTTCTCCAGTTAAGGCGTCCGGCCCATCCGGGCGCCCGGGAATTCGCTTTTGATGGCCTTGCGAGCCACTTCCAGCGCCTGCCCAGGGCCTGGCGAAACCAAACTGGCCGAAGCACAACTCCGGACAGCCTCTAACCTCGCCTCACCCCGTCTATCATGGGACTTATGCGCCTTGCGGCACACCCATGGTCTTGGACAGGAAAACGGGAGGCCGCCGATAATATCGGTGAACTCCCGTCGAGCCGAGCCTGTTATCTTGTTCTCAGAAAAGCCGCAACCCCTCGCCGACAGAAAATGTCACCTGAGTCACGACACGCTCTATTAGAATAATTTCGGACTAAGATGCAAACACCCGGGCCAATATTGGCCCGGGCGCCTGAAGTCGTTTCAATTTCCGCTCACCGGAGATGTCAGGCCAGCGCCTCAGAAGCATCGACCTGAACGCCCGGCCCCATGGTGGACGAAATCGCGACACATTTGACATAGGTGCCCTTCGCGCCAGCAGGCTTGGCCTTGATCAGTGCATCGACGAATGCCTTGAAGTTCTTTTCAAGGTCTGCCTCGCTGAAGCTCGCCTTGCCGATACCGGCATGGACAATGCCCTGCTTCTCGACACGGAACTCGACGGAGCCGCCCTTGGCATCCTTGACCGCCTGACCAACGTTCGGCGTGACGGTGCCGACCTTCGGGTTCGGCATCAGGCCGCGGGGCCCGAGCACCTTACCGAGACGGCCGACAACGGCCATCATGTCCGGCGTGGCAATCACGCGATCGAAGTCCATCATGCCGCCCTGGATCTGCTCCATGAGATCCTCGGCACCAACGATGTCAGCACCGGCTTCCTTAGCTTCTTCAGCCTTGGCATCGCGCGCAAAGACGGCGACACGCACGCTCTTGCCGGTGCCCGATGGCATGGTAACCATACCGCGAACCATCTGGTCAGCGTATTTCGGCTCAACACCGAGATTGACGGCCACCTCGATGGTTTCGTCGAACTTCGCTGTTGCGTTGGACTTCACGAGCTTGATCGCCTCGGCGACGCCATATGTTTCCATGACCTCAACAGTGGCAGAGGCTGCGCGGTAACGTTTTCCTTGAGCCATATCCTTACTCCACCACGTCCAGACCCATCGACTTGGCCGAACCCTTGATAATCGTGGTTGCGGTGTCGAGGTCGTTAGCATTGAGATCGACCATCTTGGCTTCAGCGATCTCGCGGCACTGGGCAATAGTCACCTTGCCGGCAACGTCCGTACCAGGCTGCTTGGCGCCCGAATTCGGCTTGCCGATCTTCAGGCCAGCGGCCTTCTTGAGAAGCACGCTTGCCGGTGGCGTCTTGGTGGTAAAGGTGAAGGACTTGTCCTGGTAATAGTCGATCACGACCGGGATCGGCAGGCCCTTCTCGATGTTCTCGGTCTTCGCGTTGAAGGCCTTGCAGAACTCCATGATGTTGATGCCGCGCTGACCGAGCGCAGGACCGACAGGGGGAGACGGGTTGGCCGAACCGGCCGGAATCTGGAGCTTCAGCTGCCCCAGCAGTTTCTTCGCCATGATATCCTCTCTGGCTTGTCTTCTGGCCGGTGGTCTCTCGATCCGGCCGCCGTTCGATTGAGGCCCCGTGGTTCAGCTTGGTGATGGGCTTTCCGTGCCAACACTTCCCACAGGTATTCACGCCTTGTGGCGCGAAGGGCGCGATACACACGAAAAGCCCCGGCAGGTCAAGTCCGCCGGGGCAGTGTCTACTCGCTTGCAGTCCGTCCGCAGGAGCCTAGTAGCCCTTCTGTTGGATATACTCACGGATACGTTGCTGACGCACATCGGGGTTTGGGTGCGTGGACAGGAATTCCGCCGTGCGCTGACCGCCACTGGTCTGCATCACTTCCCATAGACGGATCGCCGCGCTGGCATCAAAGCCTGCTCTGTGCATGTAATCCACACCGGCAAGATCGGCCTCCAGCTCCGCATTGCGACTGTAGGGAAGGACCACACCGAGATTTGCCGCAGCACTGCCGAGCGCGCCGATCTGCTGGGCGGAAGCCCCGATAGCCTCATTCCCGCCAAGTGCGGACGCGCCAATCTGGACGGCTGTCGATGCCGCTGCCTGACGTGTCGCGCGCTGGTTGGCGTGTCGATATATTGCATGGGCGGCTTCATGCCCAAGGACTGCAGCCAGCTGGTCATCGTTTTCGACCAGGTCGAGAAGCCCCGTATAGACACCGACACGATTGCCCGGCATCACAAAGGCATTGACGTCATCGGAATTGAAGACCTGCACGTCCCAGCTTTCGCCAGCCTTGGGCGTCGCCGCGGCAACCCGGTTCCAGACGCGTATCACGCGCTGATACTGGGCGCCTGAATTAAGCGTGGGTGTCTGCGCCTTGAGCTGCTGCCAAGCCTGGGCCGAAGCCTGTGAGAGCTGCGCATCATCATAAGCTGCAAACTGCGTCTCACCTGTATAGGGGTTAGTCGAGCAACCGGAGACACTCACGAGAAGTCCCGCAGCAGCCAGACCAGAAACGACTGGCGCGCGAAGTCGAGCTGCTCTCGACCTCACTCGAAGTGACGAGCCATCGTTCTTGGCTCTCGCTCCATTCAGGAATTTCAGCTTGTGAGTCATGCTCATCCTCCGTCGGCAGTAAATGATCCCGTCACCTATAACTTCTGTCAGCGCAAATGGTTCGGAAATTCGATCAGGTGCGCGAGAACTAATTTCATTCCGAGGCCTGAGTACTTACACTATCCGTCCTGCTCGCCAGCGCTGGCATCGTTGATTCTTTCAAGAACCTCCAGAAACGCCTCCGACGGGTGGCGTTTTTCGGGAACGGCAAAACCCCGCTCATCTTCATCGGTGAGCGTGTCGGCCACTTGCCAGTCTGATGCCTCTACCGAAGGCTCAGGCAGTGCTTTCGACGCAGGGCCCTCCAATGATGGCGCTTGCCTGGCTTCAGGGCTGTAGGCTTCCTCGAAATAGGCCAGCCGCCCCTCAAGGTAGCGGTTGCGCCAACGCAGCCTTGCAAGCTCCTCGTCCTGGGAAGCGTTCATCACAGGATGCTCCGGCTGGGCCGAGACAGGCATCCTCTCCTGCGCTTCCACGAGTTTATCTTCAAGCGCTGTAACCCTGGTTTTCAGATAACCCACCTGCCAGGCGCGCTTGCTGTCGTCCCGGGGGGAAGACGCCATGTTCTTCGACAGACCGTGGATCTTCCCCTCAACATCGCTGACCCGCTCCTCAAGATAGACGTTCCGCGCCTTCAGATCAGCAATCGCGTCCAGCTGATCCGGCTTGTCGGCCTCTTCCGTCTCGGCACTTACGACTGGGGGCCTTTCACGCAGGTCGCGTATCTCTTCCCTGGCCGCATGCAATTCATCTGTAAGGTTTGAGAGACGCCTGTCACGCTCACGAAGGTCTTCGAGGTTTGCGCGTGCCGCCCGTGCCAGAGCTTCTTTCTGTCGCCTTTGCGTGGCGTAGAGACTATCAAGCTCACCGCGTATCTGGTTCAGTTCAGCCTGCGCCACATCCCGCTGCATCTCCGCATCCCGGCGTTTTCTTTTTGCCGTGATGCCGCGCGATATCCATGCAGCGATGAAACCCAGCAAGGCTGCCGCGCCAATCCATATCCAGACATAGTCATATATGAGACTCATCGAACCTGGCTTCCTCTCCGCAGGCGATACACCTGCCTACTCAGTCCACACGCCAGCAGACTACTCCCGTGGATGATGCGCAAGCCAGTCCTGCCACAGCAACCTTCCACATAGGTATGATTTCAAGCCATGAAGGTTTCACAGTGCGATCCATGCCGCATCAATTGTTTTCAGACAAGTCTGTGCTAAAGGCCCGCAAATGGCGGCGCACCTTGAAACCATTTCCAGTTCATCAAACCCCCTGATCAAGACCTTGCGCAGTCTCGACAGGAAGAAAGCCCGTACAGAAACAGGGCTCTTCCTGGCAGAAGGTGCGCGCCTTGTCGAACAGGGGCTGAAGGCTGGCTGGGAACTCGACAGCCTTGTCGTCTCCGCCT
Organism: Henriciella sp.; assembly: GCF_029936995.1. Lineage (GTDB taxonomy): Bacteria > Pseudomonadota > Alphaproteobacteria > Caulobacterales > Hyphomonadaceae > Henriciella. Next base: position 731,866 of record NZ_JAPYRE010000001.1, on the reverse strand, counting down.
CAAGCACCGACCGCCCCTTCATTCGAACGCTTGTGAACAAGGCCCAGTCAGGTGGCGCCCGTACCATCCAGGTTACAGACAGACTTGCCGGCCAGATCGCCCGCAAGGATAACCCGCAGGCCGTGATCGGTGCCTTCCGGCAGAAACATCCGGGCATTTTCGGTCTTTCCGCGGGTTCCGGCGATCTCTGGATTGGGCTTTACGAAGTGCGCGATCCGGGAAATCTGGGCACAATCCTGAGAACAGCAGACTGTGCAGGGATTTCGGGCGTGGTTCTGATCAATCAGTGTTGCGACCCTTACAGTGTTGAAGCTGTCCGGGCATCGATGGGTTCTGTCTTCGACATCCCTTTCGCAAACAGCTCCTTTGAAGACTTCGAAGACTGGCGCAACAGGACCGGTCTCCACAGTGTGGCCGCGAGCGTGAACGGAACGGTCAGTCATACAGGTACGGACATGAAGCAAGGATGCGTTATCCTGATGGGGAATGAGCAGGCAGGCCTGCCTCCGCATGTCGAAGAGAAGTGCGACACACTCTGCCTGATTCCGATGCGGGGCGGTGCCGACAGTCTCAACCTTGCGCAGGCGACCGCCATCATGACCTACGAAGCCTGGCGCCAAAGGGACTTTGAGTGAGAGACTTTGCATGAAATACGATCACACCCTCTTCCTCGCCGATGACTGGAAGGACTATCAGCTGCTCGACAGTGGCGAGGGCCTGAAATTCGAGCGTTTTGGCTCGCAGAAGGTTGTACGCCCCGATCCACAGGCGTTCTGGATGCCGCAACAACCGGTGAAAAGCTGGAAAGCGGATGCCTGGTTCGATGCCAAGGCTGGAGACGATGAACGCGGCCAATGGCGTCGTCTCAATCCGAAGGCGCCTGATGACTGGCCAATGGAGTGGAAAAGCCTGAAGTTCAAGGCACGCCGCACCCCGTTCCGTCATCTCGGCGTTTTCCAGGAACATTCGGTTCACTGGGCATATGCAATGGAGCGCCTCAAGGCTGCGCCCTACCCGACAAAGGTCCTCAACCTGTTCGGTTATACCGGGCTTATGTCGCTTGCGTGCGCGCAGGCCGGAGCCGAAGTCGTCCACCTCGATGCAAGCCCGAAATCGAACGGCTTCGGCAAGGAAGCCCAGCAGATGTCGGGACTGCAGGACCGAAAAATCCGCTGGATCGCTGATGACGCGATGAAATTCGTTGCCCGCGAGAACCGTCGCGGTAATCGCTATGACGCCATTATCCTCGATCCACCAAAATTCGGCCGCGGCACAAATGGCGAAACCTGGAAATTCGAGGAAGACCTTCCCGCACTCCTGGACGGCATCGTCCCGCTACTGGTCGAGCGCCCGCTCTTTGTCATTCTGACAGCCTATGCCGTGCGGCTCTCACACATAGCCCTGGCCCAGGCGCTCGGTGACAGGCTGGAGCCATTTGGCGGACGGATCGAGATGGGGGAGATGGCGCTCCCGGAAAAGAAAAGCGGCCGGATGTTACCGACCGCTATCTGCGCGCGCTGGTCTCCAGACTGACCCTGCCTAAGCAGCTTCGCGCTCCCGTCGCGCATTGAGCTGCTGTTTCACCCGTTCGGCAAGCTGACGCACGCTGAATGGCTTAGGCAGGAAAGAGACTTCCCGGTCATCATCGAGCTTTTTGGCGAGATCACGCTCAGCATACCCAGAAATGAAGATTACACGCGCTTCCCCGAGATGCGCCTTGGCTTCTCTTATGAGTGCTGGACCGTCCATGCCCGGCATCACGACATCGGAGATCACGAGATCGAATGTGCCGGATTCGTCTTCCAGTATTTCCAGGGCTTCCTCGCCATCCTCGGCGGCCATGACCTCATAACCGCGCGAGATCAGGTGCATAACGGCAATATCGCGCACGCCTTTCTCATCTTCGACCAGCAGGATCTTGCCCCGGCCAGAGATATCGACCGGGCGATGCTCTGCTTCTTCCTCTTCCGGCCCGGTGGTTTCCGGCTGCGGAATCTCATCTTCTTTCAGGGCCGGCAGGTAGATCTGGAAATTGGTGCCTTCGCCCATCTTCGATACGGGACAGACATAGCCTTCAGACTGCTTGATGATGCCGTAGACTGTGGCCAGGCCCAGCCCGGTGCCAACACCGACATCCTTTGTCGTGAAGAAAGGCTGGAAGATCTTGTCCATTATATTTGCCGGTATGCCGTGCCCGGTATCGACAATCTCGATCAGCAGATATTCGCCATCATCGACAAAACTGAACCCGTTCCTGTGTGCATCCGCCCCGGTTGCGCGGGAAGTCCGGATCGTCAGCTTGCCCCCGGTACGGCCATTCTGGAGCATCGCGTCGCGCGCATTGGTGACCAGGTTAAACAGCGCCGTTTCGAGCTGGTTCTTGTCAGCCTTCACATAAGGCAGGTTACGTTGCGGGATATTGGAGAACTCGATCCGCTCATCCAGGATCTGACGTAACAGGATCGACAACTCGGAGAGGAAGTCGTTCACGTCGAAGATTTCGCGCTTGAACGTCTGCTGACGCGCATAGGCGAGCAGCATGTGGACGAGATCCTTCGCACGAACCGAGAACTCGTGAATACTTTTCAGGTTCTCATAGGATGGGTCCCCGACCGGGTGACGTGTCATCAGGTCATCATTGTTGAGCATGATCCCCGTGAGCACATTGTTGAAGTCATGCGCCACGCCGCCCGCCAGCTGGCCGATCGCTTGCATCTTCTCACCCTGTGCCAGGCGCAGCTCGAGTTCCTTCTGCTCCGTCATGTCGATGATATAGGCAACCGAAGGCTGCCCCATATTGTCCAGCGTCACGAAGACATTGACGCTTTTTGGCTCATCGCCGCCAAGCTTGAGCCCTACCGGCTTGTCGATCGCATCAACCAGTTTCGATGACAGCCCTTTTTCATCACCGTCCTCGACAAGGAACAGGTCTGAAAATCTAGTGCCCGGCGCACAACGCCCCTCGGCCATGGTCATGAGGGCACGGTTGGCGTCCATGATAATTGCACTGTCGACCGAATTGCCTTCAAGACGCACTGCACCAAATGGGGCGTCATCGAACATCGGGTCGCCATCGGGACGTACTGGCCGGCTTGCCGATGCTGCGAGAAAGCGTCCCTCGCCTTCCAGCTGTGCCTGATTGTTGGCAACAACAACCGTACGCCCCTGGGCATCCGCGCCCTTGCCGGTCCATGTCGTCATCGTCTGGATTGGCATTTCAACGCCATCGCGTGTCCGGATCATGATATTGGCCCGCACCGGTGCTCCGGATTTGCGGTCGCGCGCCAGCAGCTTGACGAATTCCGGGCGCATGATGTCATCCAGCCGGACATTCCGGGCCGTCTCCGGCAAACCGATCAGCTCACGCAGCCATGCATTCGCATAACTCAGTGTTCCGTCCGGCCGCGTCGCAAAGAACCCCAGTGGCGCATCCTCGACGTACAGTGCCTTCATGTCATACGCACCGCTGGTTGCCTCAGCAGCCCCGACACGCCTCAACCGCCAGAGCACGCGCTCCCGCGGCAACGGAGCAACGCTTGCCGCGTATTGCACAGGCACGGCCTCCGGGCCGAGCGTCAGGGCCGGCAGGACCTCGTGATGCGAATCGCCCTGTCGCGCTGATCTGGACAGACGAAACACAGGTGCCGCAAGCCCCGGACTTGCGCTGAAAATCCTGTCTATGGTGATCGGTCCCGCGCTGTCCTGTTGCCCGGCCAGCGCGATGGCCGTCAGATCGCGATACTTCTCATTGGCCGCAATCGGCGCGCCGCCCTGATCGGTCACGAGGACAGCCTCGTCGAGCGCCTCTATCCATCCAAAGCGCGGATTCTGGGCCTCAACAGCTTCTTCTGCCGCGCCTTTCTGCGGAAATAGGCCCAGCCTGCGCCCTGCCCCTTTCAGCACCCATAGCAGAAACACCATGCCGCCCGCGGCCATGGAAATCAGCAATATCGGCCCGGTTCCGCCAACGGCTCCCGGCCATGCAATAGCAATACTTGCCGCGGCCACAGCAATCAGCAGGCATCCCCAGAAAGCAAGCTGAAGCATGTCAGGACGACCGAGAAAATCGGTATCCTGATCCATATCGTCTGCGAATGCTGAAACGTCTTTTTCTTTGTCGGTTATGTGTGACGTCATGAAGCCAACTCCTGCCGTCCGGCCCATTCATGTTACCTTCTGGCGATTCGCTGGGATTATACCAGAATCAGCTGCCGCGCGCGCGTACGTGCCCATAACGTTCGCCTGCACGAGTTCTGCCCCTGAAAAGTTAATCAATCAAAAAAAGGGTTAATAGGAACTGTGAAATCGCCGGGAAAAGCCGGTCATCCACAGGTCACCTGTTTTCCGGGATATCTCGACTGCAGCTACGCTAGAGCCCCTGACGCGCAACCTCGCTGTCCACTGATTTAAAATGATAAATGCCCCTCAGAAGCGTTTTTAAGGTCGTCTTCAGCACCCTTTTCAGGGAGGTTTCTGGCCGCAGCAATCTGGAACATGCCCAGCTGTCTTTCCGTTCACATTACAGAAGATCAACGAACTCGAGGTGAACATGAAGACGGTTCTTTTAACCGCAGCGCTTGCAACAGCATCACCGGTCGCCCTGGCGCAGACACCCATGGGTGATCGGAACACACAGCCTGTAGCCACTGGTCAGCAAGCCGATATGGCTGGCGACACCGTGGAAGGCCCCCTGGCAAGTGAGATCGAAACACGCGTCACAAAAGACAGCTTTGGAACTGAACTTGGCTCCGACACGTCCAGCAGTGCCGTAGAAGCCGTTCAGCGGGCTTACGTGCAGACAATGTACAAGCCCATCTGGACACACGATGGGGTAACATCCCTGCAGGACGTTGCCTCCAATCTGTTTTCTTATGGGCTTGTCTCTGACGACGTCATCGAATCTGATCTTGAAAATATGGTCAATCAGCGCTTTTCGGATGCAGGTGATCCGGTCTCGCAGGCTGAAGCCGATATCGCCCTTACGGGCGCGTGGTTACGGCTCGCACAGGCGATAAGTGGCGGTCTCACTGATGAAGGCGAGGCTAAAACTTCAAAGAAAGCGGCCGCTAGTTATGGCCTGCTTCCCGAGTTGCTGGTCGAAGCCGGACAGGGCAACGCCGCTGATACACTCGAAACGCTCGAGCCGGACATGAATCAATATGACCAGCTCAAACAGGCCCTCCAGTCATACCGGGAAATCCGCGAGGAAGGCGGTTGGCTTGCTATCCCTGAAGGCGACATCGTCGAGGCGGGAGAAACAGACCCCAGGGTACCGGCCATACGTGAACGCCTTGCGGCTGAAGGTTATGAAGTCGAGAATTCGATTTTCACGCTGGTGGGCAATGTCGTGGAACAGGCCGCGGAAAGTAACGAGACCAGCCCGGCTTCCTCTTCCGAACACGCCTTTCTCGACACCGACGAGTTGAAAATCACCCCTGACCCGACCCGCTTTGACGAAAAGCTGGCGCATGCCGTGGAAGCCTTCCAGACGCGTCATGGCATCAAGGAAGACGGCGTGATCGGCCCCAACACGATCTCCGCCATGAACGAGAGTGTCGACTCCAAGATTGCCCGCATCGCCGACACGATGGAACGCTGGCGTGCCTTTGACGGGCTGGACAATCGCTTCATCTGGGCAAACATTCCGTCCTACACTGCTGAAGGCTGGGACAATGGCGAGCGCAAGCTTGCCATGAGGACAATTGTCGGGACGGCTAGCCGGCAAACCCCTACATTCAATGACCAGGTTGAATACGCCGTCGCCAACCCCCGCTGGTATGCGCCTGTGAGTATCGTGCGTAAGGACAAGCTTCCCAAGCTCCAGAATGACCCAGGCTATGCAGAACGCGGCAACTACAAGGTTATTGACCGCAGTACCGGCGAGGAAGTCAGTGCGTGGTCCGTGAACTGGAACGATCCGGCGTCAGCTGAAAAGTACCGGCTGGTCCAGATGTCCGGTGAGGGCAATGCTCTCGGCCAGCTCAAGATTATCTTCCCGAACCAGTATTCGGTCTACCTGCACGGAACGCCTGGCGAGCACCTGTTCGACAGGGCCAAGCGGGCATTCAGTTCAGGCTGCATCCGGCTTGAGGAGCCCACCAGAATGGCCCGCTGGATTGCAAGCGAAATGCCGGATACAGATGCTCATAAGCTCGACGAAGCGGTGAGCGATCAAGGTCTCGAGAAATTCAACTTCGAGAAAGAAATCCCAATCCACATCACATACATGACCGTGACGGTCGATGATGATGGCAGGGTGAATTTCTGGCGTGACATCTATGACCGCACAGATGGCATCGAACGGGTTGAAAAGCTCGCGCCACTTCATGACAGTGATGCCTAGTATCAGATCGAGGCCAATTTGACCTTAATCGCCCCCCTTCTGACAGCGCTATGGTCATTCGGGTCGATAACGGGAGCGTCCGCAAATGCTCCTGTTACGCTGAATGGCTCCGAAATCCCCTACGAGATCTGGCATGAAACGGTGATGCCCGGAGAGGATGTGCAATTTACGCATCCTGCAAACGTGTCCGTTTACATTGGAGATGAACCAGCAGGCTCGTCGGGAAGCTTTGAAGCCCCCGAGACAGCAGGCACTTACGATCTGGAGTTCCGTAAGCCGGACGGAACGGTCGTTCACGATATTGCCCTCTTTGTCCTGGAGCCCGCAACACATATCGCCGAGGATGGCCGGCTTAACGGTTTCCGCATGGGGGCCTATCCGCAGGATACGCCGCGCGGTTTCATCCGGCTGGATAAAGGGCATGGAGACGTGAAGGTCTCACCGAGTTTCCGGATTGGCCAGTTCCTCTGCCACCAGCAACCCGATCACTGGCCGAAATATCTGCTTGTCAGCAGCTCAAACCTCAATCGCCTGGAAATCCTGCTCAACTCCCTGCGTGCCGATGGCCTGACTGAGGCTGATACCTTCTTCGTGATGAGCGGGTTCCGCTCTCCATTCTACAACACCTCGATCGGCTCAGCGAAACTGTCGCGCCATATGTATGGCGACGCCACGGATGTGTATCTCGATGTCGCCCCAAAGGATGGCGTCATGGACGACATCAACAGGGACGGCGTCATCAACAAGGAAGATGCAAACTTCCTGTATGACTATGCCGAAGACCTGTTTGCGACATCGGATGCCGCACCGAAGGGAGGGCTGGGAAGCTATTCCGCGAATGCCGTGCACGGCCCCTTTGTTCATGTCGACGGTCGCGGGCGTGCCGCCAGGTGGGGCCGGTAGAGCTTAAGACGCAATAAGCCTTGCGATTCAATCGTCAGGACGCCAGAACTCTTCTGAGTTGATCATGAAGGAGTTGCGGCGATGCCTGATATTTTCGGCGATCTATTCACAATGAGCGGCTTCTTCACCTTCCTGATGCTGCTCCTGCTTCAAGCTGTTCTGGGCTTCGATAACCTCCTCTACATTTCCATCGAATCCAAACGCGTTGGCGAACAGAAAGAAAGCATGGTTCGCCGGTGGGGCATCGGCCTTGCCATGCTGTTCCGGATTATCCTCCTTATCATCATCGTCAGCCTGTTCGGTGTCCTGGCCGAACCGCTTTTCTCGATAGACATACCGCGGGTTCTGGATGGTGAATTCACGCTCCAGTCGCTTGTCACGCTTGGGGGCGGCGGTTTCATCATCTACACAGCCATCAAGGAAATCACCCACCTGCTGACAGTGGATGAAATCGGCCATGATGCAGGTGGCAAGAAGAAATCCGTATTCGAGGCGATCACGCTCATCGTGGTGATGAACCTGGTTTTCTCGTTCGACTCCATCCTGTCAGCAATGGCCATCGCGAACGTCAAGGAAACCGTGGATGGCGTTGTCGAGACACGCTACCAGGTCACCATCATGACCGTCGCCATTGTCGCTTCGGGCATCATCATGATCCTGATGGCGGACTATGTCGCCGAATTCCTGAAAAAGAACCGGATGTATGAGGTTCTCGGCCTGTTTATCCTGTTCCTTGTTGGCGTGCTGCTGGTGACCGAGGGCGCGCATCTCGCCCATATGCACATCTTCACCTTTGCGATTGATGCGATGTCGAAGGCCAGCTTCTACCTTGTGGTGGGTGTTCTCGTCATAACCGACATCATCTCCACCAATTATCAGAAGCGCCTCTGGGCACGCCGCGAAGCCGAACTACGCCAGGCACGTACGAACAGTGAGGGAGGACCTGACGGCGGATAGGCGTCAGGTATTGAAGGTCTTTCGGATACGCACGGCCATGTTGCTGCCCTTGCGGCCAACATCGCCCTCAAAAGCCGGGACACCATCACGGCCGCCGGAAAGTAGTTCTATCGGCTGATCCGCTGGCAGACCGAGAAGCAGGGTGTCGCCCTGCTTGAGCCCGGACAGCCGGCTGACTGGCACACTCAGTGACGCCATGCGCGCGGTGAGCAGGACGCTTACAGGGCGCTTGCCGGCAGACGGAGCCTGTGGAGCTGTCTGAGATATGACAGCATCCTCCATCACTGAAAGATGAAGCTCCGTCCTGGCATGCCCCAGATACACATCGAAGGCGAGACTTTCTCCCGCCCCTTCAGAGACCAGCGATCCCACATACTCCTGATCAGTCTCGACGCCGAGAAGCTGCACATCACTTCCAAGCGCACCACGAAGCGGTGACAGCAACTGTTCCAGCAAGGCGCAGTCAATTGCACTCAACTGGCGCTGTGTCGTGACGTCCCCGGAAAGATCGGCAGCGCCACCACAGGCGTGAGTCACAAGCGAATTGCAAAGCGATGCAGGCACTTCGAGAACATGCGTGACAGCCTCTTCGCTATTCCCGAAGCAGAGATATGACGGCGGCATGGATGCTTCATTTGCGGCATAACGTTGCCCAAAACGCTCAAAACGCTTCGATGAGCTGTACCGGAAAGACGCTTTCAGTCCTGTCGCCTGCGCGAAAAGCAATGTCAGGCGTGCGGCAAGTCGCTTACCTTCCGCACTCTGTGCCGGGCCACTTTCCAGTTCGCGCGTGAAGGGCTCAGATGGAACATCAGCAGGCGCTTCCTGCTCGTTGATCTTGGGGAGGTTGGGACGCAGCAGCGCTTCAATCTCGTCCTTGGAAAGGACATTGCGCGTATTGGGCATACGAAAATCGTCATTACCCGGCTTGGCCTGCTGTTCTGTGGGCATATCCCGCATGACAGCTCGCTCCCGCCGTTCCGGCATTGCCCATTCTTCCGTGTCGCTGAGTGCCGAGCCCTGCATGCTGATCCAGTCCTTATTAAAGGTCATGTCTGAGCCGCACCGGTTAATGAGGCGTTAGGATTTACCCATCTGCCTGCTGCTACACTGAGATAAAAGCCGCGATTCCGGCATGAGTTCCTAATGAATTCGCCGAAACGCTTAACGAACTGCGCGTTGATTTAATCGCCGGGAAATAACTGGTTAGGAAATGATTCGGATTCAGGTGGCACATTGCCTTTCAACGGACCGGCACTCAAAAAAACCGCCGGGCGTTGGGTGATAAAGAAACGGCAGCGTCACAAAGAGGACGCTGCCGTTTTTCTTTGTCTCTAGAATTCGGATGGCTCAGTCGTCGCGGACTGTGCGCTCCTGGCGCTCATGACGCTCCTGCGCCTCCAGGCTTAATGTTGCTGTAGGACGGGCCTGCAGGCGCTTGAGGCTGATGGGCTCGCCCGTTTCGTCGCAATACCCATAAGTACCGTCATCGATCCGGCGCAGTGCCGCATCAATCTTGGCAATCAGCTTTCGCTGACGGTCGCGCGTACGCAATTCGAGCGCGCGGTCACTTTCCGAGGATGCGCGGTCAACCAGATCGGGATGATTGCTGGAATCTTCCTGAAGATTGCTGATCGTCGATTTCGTGCCGTCGAGGATATCATGTTTCCACTGCTCGAGACGGGCGCGGAAATAGGTCTGCTGACGAGGGTTCATGAACTCCTCATCATCGGACGGTACGTAATTCTGAGTACCAGAGTCTGACATTGTCTTAACTCCTCCAACACGGCGGGCCTATATAGCGTGTTGCCTGTATGTGCAATTGCGCATTGCATTTCTTTGCCGTTCTCCTGTCACAGGAGTAAGGCGCTATTCTGGCGAATATCAGGCCTTTCCCGTGTCTGGCCCTCACGCCTGTTAATGCGGGCTTGCATCCTGTACCCGGACTGTGCGGTATATTCAGGCTTACACCCATTGTGGCGTACGTTTTTTTCACTCGAACCGGGTCGCTCATGCCCAAACTCAGAAGACGAAGAGAAACGGCGCGCCAGGACACCTGGCGCAAGACTCTCCTCTTCAACGGGCTTCTTTTCCTTTTTGCCTTTCTCGGCGCCCGGCTCATCATAGACGCACATACGCCAGTCAGCTTCGATGGCGACCCGGATTTTCACGCACGCGCCGAGACGCGGCGCGCCATGGACGAAGCATTCCGGACCATCATGCCTGAAGATGAGAAGCCGCGCGCCTTCTGGGCCAGGCAGATCTCCACCCAGCTTGCCGCACGCGACTTCTCCGCTGCACGCGGCTACCTTCTCGCCGCGCCCGTTATGCTCGAAAGGGACGACACACGCGCCATCATGGCCGCAGCCCAGGCGGAAGAGACAGGAACGGACGATGAAAGGCTGGTCCGCGCTGCCCTGCTCTTTCTGCCCAATGAAACCCGTGCGGAATATCAACGCGCGGTAGAGCCCAAACGGCTTGATCTTGACTATCTCAAGCCCAGCCCAGCAGAGGAATCGGCTTCGCAAGCAGCCCCGACAGCCATGGACAGGGAAAGCAGTGGCGCAAACCGTGACGGCATGGAACGTACTGTCACGACGGGCAGCGCAATAGATGATTACAGCATGCCGCGGGATCCAGCTTTCTCGATGACGGGCGACCGGACGGACCTGGTACGCCGCGCCCAGCGCTGGGTGAACGGAGACGCAGTTGACAGTATGCAGATCCGGCTTAGCGCCATCAGCCTCATGGCCATCAGGAACGGGCAGGTAACTAACAGCGAGCACGCACAGGCCGTGTCGGTGCTGAAAGCCGCCGGGCGCGCCGGACGGCTGACCCCGGAGTATCGCGATTACATATCCAGCCGGATTGATCTTGCTATACCGCCTCAGCCGGCCATGGAAGCTGTCAGAAGCGCCCTTGCACAGGTCGCCCCCCTCGCTCAGCTCGAGGAGCAGGTTCTCGACGCGTTCGAAGCCGTGCTTCGCCCCCAGGGCCTCGTGCAACTCGAAACAGATCTGGACGCAATCGGCAGCATCGCGGAGCTCACAAGCGCCCCTGGCGCAATCACACTTCTGGAAAGCGCCAGCTCGCCCGAGGATGTCAGGAAACTCAGACTTATCTCCGAAGCCGGAGGTGATCGCGCCGTCGCACTCTCGAAGCAGATCGGCCCCCGTATACTCAGGCTCGCCAAGACCGGAGTGAAATGGTCGGTCGGCCTGATCGTACGCGCCCTGCTACTCGCTGCTATCCTGCTTGGCCTCTTCTGGGCAGTGTTCGCAGCTATCAAGCATGCCGGCGCAGTACGACACTAGGACAGTCAGTCCCCGGCAGGAGATCTAGCCGATCGCAAAAGCGCCCTTGATGCCATCAATGATGAGCTGGGTGGAAAGCGCGGCCAGGATCACACCGAAGATACGTGTGATCGCCCCGGCAATGCTGTCACCCATGGCACGCACAAGCGGTGTCGCAGCCAGGAAGACGAACAGGCACAGCACCATATTCAGCGCGATTGCTGAAAGCACGGCACTTTTCTGCTCCCAGCCAACGGCTTGCGACATGAACAACATGGCTGTTGCAATCGTGCCTGGCCCCGCAAGCATCGGGATACCGATCGGAAATACCGAAACATCGTCCGGTTTTTCGTGCTCTTCCAGATACTCATCGGCCCGGCTCTCGCGCCGCTCGGTCCGTTTCTCGAAGACCATGTCCAGAGCAATGAGGAACAACAGCACACCGCCAGCTGCCCGAAAGGCATCAATCGTGATCTTGAGCTGGGCAAGCAGCCAGGCCCCAAAGAAGGCGAAGCCGAAAATGATGACCGATGCCACGACGATCGAACGCCACGCCATGCTTCGTCTGTAAACAGGCGTGCCGCGCGCCGTCAGAGATGCAAAAATCGGCGCAACGCCAACCGCATCGATCAGGACAAAGAACGTCACAAAAGACGCTGTAAAGACTGAGAGAAAATCGCCATTCATGAGTGCGGCTTAATCTGAGGGCCTCAAGGCGTCCAGTATCTCTTCCACCAGCGGCGTCAGGGCAGGTTTGCCGTTCCGCATATGTGCAGGCCGGTCAACGCTCTGTCGCTCGGCCATCATCTTTATGAGACGAACACCTCGCGCACGCTGCAACAGCCCTTCAAGCGTGCCTGCCTCAGAAACACTGCCATGGACACCACCCCCAAAGTCGATCCTTATCGTCTTGGTGGCACCCCCGGACTCCAGCAGGGCGATGCCCTCCTCCAAAGGAACCGGTGAATTCACTGATGTCTCCTGAACGCCTGCCTGCCCTTCAGCCACTGCGTGCCTCCGCAACCGGATTGCGCTGGAGCAATTTCCTGCATGTGCCCAGCGCAAGGTATATGTCTCCGACGGCAAGTGATCGGGTTATGGACAGAATGGCATCCGACACTTGACCGTCTTGTGTCTTCTCAACCGCGTCTGCGAGGACAGAAATACAATTATCGTAGAGCGGGCCTTCGGACTCGCCGGCCAAATATAACTGCATTACTGCGAAGTAGACTGCATCATACACATCGTTGACCTGCTCAGGGAACATGAGATCGCGCTCACGCAGGATACGCGCTCTTGTCTCCAGCAACAGCGTGCCACGGCGTTCGCCATTGCGGATCACAGCACCGTTCACCACGACAGCTTCGCCAGGTTTCAGTGACAGTTTAAGCGGCATATTGCCTTCCCCCCGAGGGCATTTCGATCCGAATCGAATGGTAAATACTATGTAATGTACAGTTAATGCCATACTGAAACAGAAAAATTCCAGTTCTCGCTTTATGGTATTTCTCACTTTTGCGGATGTGACGCGAAGTCATCCTGAGAGGACCGGTTGCCCTCTGCTGTGCGGTGTCTATCATCGGAAGAGAAACAGATTGGAGACTTTGATGCGCTTTGAAGGTACCGACAATTACGTAGCAACCGATGATCTGCGGGTGGCGGTCAACGCAGGTATAGCCCTGGAACGGCCGTTGCTCGTCAAGGGCGAACCAGGCACCGGCAAGACCGTCCTGGCGATCGAGGTTGCCAAGGCGCTTGGCGCGCCACTTATCGAATGGCACATCAAGTCCAGCACGAAAGCCGCCCAGGGCCTCTACGAATATGATGCCGTGAGCCGCCTGCGGGACGGCCAGATGGGCGACGAGCGCGCCAAGGACGTCGCCAACTACATCAAGAAGGGCAAGCTCTGGGAGGCTTTCACCTCCAAGGAACGCCCGATCCTGCTGATCGACGAAATCGACAAGGCCGATATCGAATTCCCGAACGACCTCCTGCAGGAGCTCGACCGTATGGAATTTTATGTCTACGAGACCGACGAGGTCATCAAGGCCAAGCAGCGTCCGATCGTCATCATCACGTCAAACAACGAGAAAGAGCTGCCGGACGCCTTCCTGCGCCGCTGCTTCTTCCACTTCATCAAGTTCCCGGACGAACAGACGATGAAGGAAATCATCGACGTTCACCATCCGGGCATCAAGCAGAAGCTCGTCAAGGATGCCCTGACGACCTTCTACTCCATGCGCGAAGTGCCTGGCATGAAGAAGAAACCTTCCACCAGTGAGCTGCTCGACTGGCTGAAACTTCTCATGAACGAGGACGTCGATCTTGAAACGATCCGCGAAGAAGACCCTGACAAGCTGACACCGCCGCTGCACGGGGCCCTTCTCAAGAACGAGCAGGATGTGGCTCTCTTCGAGCGCCTGGCCTTCCTGTCACGCCGCGAGAACAGCACACGGCGCGGCCCGGCGGGCTAAGTCCCCGAATAATCAAACCTTTACATGAGCCGGTCCTTTGGGGCCGGCTCATATTTGTTGGGCCAGGTTCCTTTACCGGGCATCAAGCATTCTGTGCGAGGTTTCCCATGCACGGTTAGATATAATCATAAGTGATGGGACCGGCTGAAATGAGTATTCTTGGCGTGAAGCTGTCAGATCTGACGGCTCGCTTGTCTGATGTGTGGGACTTTCTGCTGCCCTTCGGCACCGACTCCCGTCTGCATTGGACGGGCTTGAGCGCATTTCTCATCATCGGCTCATGCGTGTATCTGGCAAAGCGTCGAACGCTCAGCCGCGACGGCTATACAGGTATCCAGAATTTCCTGGTTCCGACCCAGCTTTACCGGACAGCCTCGTCTTGGCTGGATGTAAAAATTTACTTTGCCAACAAGATTTTCGCTCCGCTCAACAGTCTGGTGTTCCTGACGGTATTCTCAGGCTGCGCGGCCGGCATTCTCAGCCTTGCCAGCGCAACGCCTTCCGCCGAAGACACAGGAAGCGCGAGTCTGTGGCCGCTGATACTGGCGACCCTCCTGTCTGCACTCGCAACGGATCTGGCTTACTATTTCACGCACCGGGCCTCACACGAGGTCAGCTGGCTCTGGCCTTTTCACAAGGTGCATCATTCTGCCGAAGTGCTCACCCCGTTGACCGCCAAGCGCAATCACCCTGTTTTCGATCTACTCCTGAAAGCCGTGACTGGCCTTCTGGGCGGCACCATGGCGGGCATTATCTTCGCACTCACGGGCACTTATGAACTTCATGCCATGCTTGGACTCGGGGCCTTCATCCTCCTGTTCAACCTGATGGGCGGTGCCCTTCGCCATTCTCACATCTGGCTGGATTACGGGCCTGTACTGGACAGGATCTTTATCAGTCCCGCCCAGCACCAGATACATCATTCCCGCGCGCCTCGTCATCACGACAGGAATTATGGACTTATCTTCGCCCTCTGGGACTGGGCCTTCGGAACCCTTTATATCCCCGACGGTCAGGAGAAGCTCGAATTCGGTATCGCTGACAGCTTGGGTCAGGCTGAAGCACAGCCGCATAACAGCCTCGTCGACGCCTACACAGTACCCTTCCGCGAAGCTGCGTCCATGCTATCGGTCCCGCGCATGTCCCGTCAGGAGACAGGGTCATGAGCCGGGGTTTTTCACTCTATCTTGACCTTGTCCGCTTTGCCGCAGCGGTCGTCGTACTGTTTTCTCACATCGCTTATGAACGCTACTCCGCGGGAGCGCTCGCCTGGGTTCGTGACCTCAATATCGGGTCGGATGCCGTGATACTCTTTTTCGTGCTGTCCGGATTCGTGATCGCCTATACGACCTTCGGAAAGAAGCGCGGCGCTGCGGACTTTACGAAAGCAAGAGTCGCAAGGCTTTACAGTGTCGTTATACCCGCAGTCTTGTTGGCCATTTTCCTGGACACGGCCGGACAGGCACTCAACCCTGAACGCTATGAGGGCTGGTGGTACCAGCCCCTGCCAGTCTCCGAACATTTTTTCCGGGCATTGAGTTTTTCTACCCAGCTCTGGTCGGACAATATACGCCTCGGCACGAACGGCCCCTTCTGGTCGCTGACCTATGAAGCCTGGTACTATCTGGCTTTTGGCGTCGCCGTTTATAGCAGGGGGCATGCCCGATGGCTGATACTGGCCCTGCTTGCCCTGATTACCGGCCCCAAGATTATCCTGCTTGCGCCTTGCTGGCTCGCCGGCGTTGGCCTCGAATACGGAATACGGAAAGGACATCTGCGCAACCTTTCGCGCCCGGGCGCCATATTCATGGCCGTTGCTCCCTGGCTGGTTTATAGCTTCTGCCTCTTCTGCGGCCTGCCTGAAACACTGAGGGCGATCACCGCCGACATGCTTGGAGCAAACCCGACACGGGTTCTCGGTTTTTCCGACGAAGTCTTCTGGAACAGCCTCATTGCCGTGCTGGCATCGCTGCACTTTCTGGGTGTCTACAACCTGGCAGGTAATGGTGACCGTATCAGCCCGAAGATGGAAAAGGTCATACGCTGGACAGCCGGAGCAACATTCTCAGTCTATCTGTTCCACTATCCACTTCTGACATTCTTCTACAGCTTTCCTGTCTATGAGCCTGCAAACAGCCTGCATGTGATAATCCTCGGCCTGGTCACCCTGATAAGCTGTTTCATACTGGCTGAAGTGTCCGAGCGGCGACTTTCAAGCTGGCGGTCAATGATGGACCGGATCGCCGAAACCGGCCGCAAGCAACACGTCAGACAGCGTTCTGTCTCCTAACCAGGCCCAGGGCCAGTCGCATGGATCAACCGCTCGGCATTGCCGTCACCTCCTGTGATGGGGCTGTCGTCACATCCGTTGACCTGCCAGCCCTGAAAAGAAAGCCAGCGACAGAATGCCTCTTCAGCTTCACGGGCCGCAGCGCGGTCCGTGACCAGCCCTCCTTTGCCGACATGCCCCCTGCCAACCTGGAATTGTGGCTTGAACAGAGTGACGAGTTCGCCGCCCGGTGAGGCCAGATCCAGGGGGACAGGAAGAATTTTCTCGAGCGCGATGAAGCTGGCATCGCAAACAATGAGAGAAGGCGCTTTGGAGATGACCTCCGGCGTCAGTTTGCGGGCATCGGTTGCTTCTAGCGATGTCACCCGTGCATCCGCTGCGACCTTCTGATGAAGCTGTCCTCTGCCGACATCGACTGCATAAACATGTCGTGCCCCACGGCTTATCAGCACATCACTGAACCCGCCCGTCGAGGCCCCAATATCAAGGCAGTACCTGCCAGCTGGATCGACGCCAAAAACATCAAGCGCATGCGCCAGCTTGAGCCCCCCGCGCGAAACCCAGGGATGGGCGAGCCTGGCCTCTATCCTGTCGGTCGTATTGAGCCTGGCAGATGGCTTGGACAGGCGCTTGCCGTTCACGCGCACATGCCCACCCGCAATGGCTGCCTGCGCCGCGGCCCGGCTCTCGAAGTGGCCCAGCCTGACAAGCAGTCTGTCTGCCCTGTCAGTCTCACTCAATTTTCGCGGCCTTTCAGGAACATGGACATCACCGGGGAGTTAAAACCTGTTACGCGTTAGTATAGTCTCAGACCGGAATTCCAAGGAGCTTCAAATGTCCCGCACACTCATGTTTACGTCTACGGCCGCTGCGGTGGCAGTTCTTTTCGCCTGCTCTCAGCAGGCCTCCAATGCCCAGGAAGAAGACAAGGCCGCCCCAGAGCAGGACGCGATGGAACGTGCCCAGACTCAGGGCGATGAAATGCCGGATAGCCCGGCGGCTGATGCAGAAATGGCTGATGGCCCGGAATCGATCCCGTCCATGATGCGCACCACTGGCGATATCAAGGGCGGTGAGGGCAATACGATCGGCTCTGTCAATCTCGTCGAAGGCCCGAATGGGATCGTCATGGAAGTCGGCATTGAGGCTGGAAGCCTCCAGCCGGGCTGGCACGCCATTCACTTGCACCAGACCGGGGACTGCGGTGACACAGGCGAGTATACCGACTCTGGCGGCCACATCGGCAAGATTGAGGGCGGTCACGGTCTCCTCAACACTGACGGCCCCGAAGCTGGCGATTTGCCGAACCTGCATGTCAGCGCAGACGGTTCAGTGAACTATGAAACCTTCACCAGCATCGTGAGCATGGCAGACATACTTGATGAGGATGGCAGCGCAGTCATTATTCATGAAGGCCGCGATGACCATATGAGCCAGCCCATCGGTGGCGCCGGCAGCCGGGTCGCCTGCTCGGTACTCGAAAAATAACGTTACTGGAGTGACAGGCCGCCATCGGCAATGATGGTCTGGCCTGTCACATAACTGGCCAGTGGCGAGGCAAGGAACATGACGACGCCCGCCATATCCTCTGGCGTGCCGATACGCCCCTGGGGAATGGACCGCATGGCCCCTGCAAGCCGCTTTTCATTCTTCGTGGTGACATGCGTCAGCTTGGTTTCGACAAGCCCCGGCGCAAGGCCATTTACCCGGATACCATCTGTCGCCCATGCGGCACCCAGCGTCTTGGTCAGACCGACTGCTGCGTGCTTTGACGCGCTGTAAGCTGGCGTACCGATCGTTGCATTGAAACCGGCGACCGAACTTACAATGATCAGCTTGCCTTCACGCGCCTGCAAAGCTGGTTTGAGCGCGCTGGCGATGTCCATGACACTGTTTATGTTCACGTCCATCACGGCATCCCAGCCTTCACGTTCGAATTCCTGGCGCTTGTAACGCACCGTTCCCTGGCAGAGCACCAGCACATCCAGCGCCTTTATTGCCCCCGCTGCGCGGTCAATCGCATTGCGGTCGCAGACATCGACCTGGCTGTAGTCGAGGCCGGACAGATCAGATCCCTCGACGCCCTCATAGTCGCTCGCAGAAGGCCGTGTTCCCCAGATCGAGACCTTGGCACCACCGGCCCGGAACGCTTGGGCCACACCGTTTCCGATGCCACTCGAACCACCGACGATGAGAACTGACTGGCCTGAAAAATCGAGCATTGCTTACCTCCTCCTAGTCGCGGCCATCGACCTTGCCTCTAAGGGCTTTCTTCTCGCCGCGCTCCTTCTTCGCCTTGATACGCCGCTCGATCGCGCCCCGGCCGGGCCGCGTCGGAATGCGGCGCTTGCGCTTATGGGTCGCCTTGCGGATCATTGCCGTCAATCGTTCCCTCGCGGCATCCCGGTTACGCGCCTGCGAGCGATGCTCGCTTGCTTCTATGATTACATCCCCCTCCTTGGTGAGACGGCTCTTCCAGATTCGCTGAAACCGGGTTTTCAGCCAGGCAGGCACCGAGGATGCGTTAACATTCCAGCGTAGCTGCACGGCTGTCGCCACCTTGTTCACATTCTGCCCGCCAGGTCCGGAAGCTCTTACAAAGGTTTCGACAAGCTCCCAATAGGGCACTGATATTTCATCATTTATTTTCAAATCTTCATTCGCGGACATAATGAAAAGCCTGTTCAGCTAAGGTTCAAGCTGGGGAACATAATATGAGAATAGGGTTTCTATCTGGAAACCATATCGATGCCGGTTTGCCCCGGTACAATATTTCAGGAGGCTAAGATGGCTCTCTTTAACATACTGACACGCATTGGCGCAGCAGGCGCTCTCGCATTTGCCATTATCACACCGATTGCGGCCGCAGACGACCGGGGCCGCGGCGATCGCGGCGGCTACCATGATCGCGGCGACCGAGGTGATCGCGGTCATCGGGCACGCGGCCATCGCGGTGGTGACTGGAACCGCGGACATCGCCGTCACCATGATCGCAACTGGAACCGCCGCCATCACAACGGCAAGCACTGGAACCGTGGACATAGCCGGAACCATGACTGGAACCGAAGATATAACCGTCACCACAAATGGAACCGTGCACGACATCATCATAACAGGCGTCACTATCGTGCGCCGCGTGTGATTAACCGGTATTATTACAGTCGGCCAAGCTATGGCTATCGCGCTACGCCGCGTGCCAACTTCTACTACAACACCGGGTATTACCATAATGGATACCGGATCGGCAGCCGCTACAACTACAGGCCCAACACGATCATCATCCGCGATTATGACCGCTACGGCCTCTACAATCCGCCACGCGGCTATCACTGGGTGCGTGACCGTCATGGCGATGACGCCATACTCGCGTCGGTCGCCACCGGAGCAATCATCGGCCTCGCCGTAGGCATCATATCTCAATAGGCGCAGAGCCCTGCACTATACATCAAGCCCGGTTTTCATGCCTGAAAGCCGGGCTTTTTGAATCTTCACCTTTCATTAGGCGCGAGTCATGTTTTAATTACTATACCGAACGTGATCTTGCGGTCGGTGCTTTGTTTTTGAACATCAGAAAGGAGGTGATCCAATGTCGAGTGAGAAACCAGGGGCGGCGATTGGATCCGTCCGTGCTGGTGGCCTTGGAGAGCAGCCTCTCTTTGACCGCTAGCACTGACATAGGCAGGACGTGATCCTGCCGGGATTCAAGAGCCAAACCGGCTCACGGAGGCCACCCCCAGGGGTGGCCTTTTCGTTTTCGGGCATCCTGAGAGTATTGCGTGCTAGTCGTTGCCAGCCCCTGATTGGGCATTCCAGAAACGCCCACGGTCAAGATCCTCGCTCAGCCTGATATCGACCGGTTCGCCGGAAAGGCGCTGGCGGTAGACCTGCGTGTTTTCCAGAACGCGCTGGACATAGTTACGCGTCTCCGAGAACGGAATGAACTCGACCCAGTCCACCGGATCAATCTCCCCCGTACGTGGATCGCCATATTCCCGTATCCAGCGGCGCGGGCGCGACGCCCCCGCATTATAGGCGGCCGCCGCCATGATATAACTGCCATTGAACTCTTCCAGCAGCGTATCGAGGTGCGCCCCGCCCAAGGTCATATTGTAGCCAGGATCATCCGTCAGCCAGGAGGTACGGTATTCAAGGCCGATATTACGCGCCTCAATGCGGGCCGTGCTCGGTATGAACTGCATCAGGCCGCGTGCATTGGCATGCGAGATGGCAGACGGGTTCATCTCGCTTTCCTGGCGGGCAAGGGCATACATCACAGAACGCTCGACGCCGGGCTCACGCTGAAGCTCGTAATCCGGTACCGGGAACGCCGCTTCTGTCGGAACAATACCTTGGGCCAGCCCTGCCTTGGCCCCACGCACGCCAATGTCGTGATAGAGATAGTCGGAGGCGAGCTCGGACAGCAGGATATAGTCGGCCTCGGTATCGAGCATGTCATCCAGGTGATAGGCGAAATACCTGAACTCGCCGGCTTCCCCATTTTCCGCCAGCAATTTCAATGCGCGTACCAGCGGCCTGGAGTTAAAGCTCTCGCGATCGGTATCGCTGACTTCTCCCGTGGCTTCGAGATAGAGCTGGGTCTTCCCGGTCTTTTCAGCCGCCAGCTGCCCGTAATAAACGAACGGATATTTAGCAGCTTCTTCATAAGCGGCCTGTGCGGCCTCCTGCTGCTCAAGCGCTTCCAGTGCCCGCCCGCGCCAGTAATGTGCCCTGGCAAGGCTGATCGGCGTAGAGACATTGTTACCGAGGAATTCGAAATGCTCACGGGCACGTTCGGGCTGACCGATATGGCGTAGGGCAACCCAGCCCGCCATCCACTCGGCTGCTGCGAAGTCGCCGCCTGAATCCATGCCATGTGGTGCTGAGAGCTGGTAAGCGGTCTCGAAGTTACGCTCCCTTAGCGCATTGCGGACGGCAACGCCGCGTTCGCCCCACAGATTATCCCGTCCGGCCGGCGGCACATTGGCCCCGTCAATCTGCGCAAGGAGTGGCACATATTCCGACTCCGCCTGCCCCGCCCGGCGTCGCCACTTCGCCCTGTCATAGAGCAGGCCCGGATGGTTCTGGAGGTTTGCCGGGACGGCATTGACCGCCGCATCGACACCGGGGCGTCTGAGCTGAAGATCACTACGTGCGTTGACGAGACGCTGCCAGTCAGACCCCAGATAGGGTTTCAGACGGGCCGCCGCCGAATGCTGGGCCGTCCATAGCAGGAAATCTGCACGCTTTTCATGATCCTCGCGCGTGAGCTGGTTACCATAATCACTCAGTACCTGCTGGGTCTGCCGGGTGTTGAGCGTATTGCCATGCCAGGCCTCGCGGATCATGCTGAGCGCCATGTCTGGCTGGCCTGCACGCGTATGGGCTTCAGCCAGCGACACGCGCCCATCACCTGAAACAGGCCCGCCAACCTCCTCGAACCATGCAATCGTCTGCTCGGGGGTCAGAACAGAATCGGCGACCTTCTCTTCGGCCCGGACCTGAACGCGGACCATGCCCGGCCAGTCTGCTTGTGACTTAAGGAGGTGGCTGAGTTCGTCGAACGACATCTCAGTGTCGCTTCGCCCGCGATACCAGCGGATAATCTTGCGCACGATGTCATCTTGCGCCTGTGTCTCAAGGAAGCGGACCTGCGCCCAGTTCCGGTCGGCTGCCGCATTCAGGGCATCGCGCAAGATGCCTGCATCATGCGTGGAAACGACACTGGAAGCGGAAATCAATTCTGGCTTCGGACTGGGTGCCGTAGGTATGGCCGCACTGGCCGAAGCTGCAGTTGAAACGAACAACAATGCTGCAAGTGTTGCTCTCTGTGTGCTAACGCGCATAAGCCCTGCCTGTTTTCATCTGCTTCCCAGCGTGCCAAACACGCGACTCGGTTTCCAGACCATATGTTCAACACATAAATCGCGGCAAGATTACGATGTTCCAAGGATCAATCCCTGCTCTCGTCACTCCATTCAAGAATGGGGCTGTCGACCGCAAAGCCTACGCAGACCTCATCGAACGCCAGATCGAAGGCGGCAGCGGGGCCTTGGTGCCGTGCGGCACGACTGGCGAGTCGGCAACACTGAGCCATGATGAGCATCGTGAGATGGTGTCATTGTGCATAGAAGTCGCAGCAGGCCGCGTGCCTGTTCTCGCCGGGGCCGGGTCAAACTCAACACGGGAAGCCATCGGTCTTGTCCAGCACGCCAAGGATGCCGGCGCGGATGGCGCCCTCTGCGTCTGCCCCTATTACAACCGGCCTGACCAGATCGGCCTGGAAGCACACTTCCGCGCCATCCACGACGCGGTGTCACTGCCGATCATGATCTATAACGTGCCCGGCCGCACCGTTTCAGACATTCAACCCGAGACCGTTGCCAGGCTCGGCAAGCTGCCGAACATCATCGGCATCAAGGATGCGACGGGCGATCTCGCTCGTGTCAGCCTGCAGGCTGGCGCATTGGAAGGTGAACAGTTCGTCCAGATCTCCGGTGATGACCCCACGGCACTCGGCTATTGCGCCATGGGCGGCAAGGGCTGCATTTCCGTTACGGCCAACATCGCGCCGGAACAGATGGCGAAGATGCATGCCGCGGTTCAGTCAGGCGACCTCGCCACGGCCCAGGAGATCGAGAAGAAGTTCATTGCGCTTCACAAGACGCTGTTCGTCACGCCCTCACCCGGCCCGGCAAAGTATGCGCTTGCTAAACTCGGCCTGTGTTCCGGCGAAGTGCGCCTTCCTATTGTCGCGCCGCATGGTGAGGCAGCTGAAAAAATTGAGGCTGCAATGGCGACAGCCGGACTTATATAGGCGGCATGTCGAAAAAAGATCAGATCAAGGGCCGGAATGATGGCCTCGTTGCCGCTAATCGCCGCTCGCGTTTCGACTATCATGTCGAAGACACGCTCGAGACCGGCATCGTGCTTGAAGGCAGCGAGGTTAAATCCCTGCGCAATGGCAAGGCCAATATCGCCGAAGCCTATGCCGCCGTCGAGAATGGTGAGCTATGGCTGGTGAATGCGGACTTCCCGCCCTATGAGGGCGCAAACCAGTTCAATCACGAGCCGAAACGCCGCCGCAAGCTCTTGGCTTCGAAACGGGAGCTGGCCCGCCTCGCCCAGTCAGTTGACCGGGCCGGGCGTACCATCGTGCCGCTGAAACTCTATTTCAATGATCGCGGGATCGCGAAGCTCCTCATCGGGGTCGCCACAGGCAAGAAAGCCCCGGACAAGCGCGAAACCGCCAAAAAGCGTGACTGGCAGCGCCAGAAGGCGCGCATCCTGAAAGAGAATTAGGCAGAGATGATCCGGGCAAACTGGTCCGGGTCGACATTCCCGCCCGACAGAATGATGCCAACGCGCTTGCCCCTGGCTTCCATAGGCAGGTCATAAAGCGCACACGCAAGCGCCGCGGCGCCCCCCGGTTCCAGAACCAGCTTGAGGTGCCTGAACGCCAGGCGCATCGTTTCCTCGATCCGGTCATCCTCCACGGCGCAACCGCCCTTGAGCAGGCGTTTGCCGAGCGCCCATGTGACAAGCCCCGGTGCAGGCGTCAGTATGGCATCGCAGATAGAGCGCGTTCCCGGCGCATTCACCTTGATGTCTCCCGCCTGTAGCGACTGGCGCCAGTCATCATGTCCGGTCGGTTCCGCCGTCCAGATTGCCGTGTCCGGGCTGAGCGCCTCGAACGCGAGGGCTATGCCATTTATCAAACCGCCCCCGCCTGTGCAGCAAATCAGGTGATCGAGTCCGGTATCCAGTTCCCGCACCTGATGCGCGAATTCGACCCCGCAACTGCCCTGCCCGGCCACGATATACGGGTCATCAAAGCTAGGCACCAGCGTCGCGCCCCGTTTCTGCGCCTCTTCAGCCGCGATATCCTCACGGCTTTCAGTCTCACGGTCATAAAGGCGAACTTCTGCTCCATCCCTACGTACACCATCGACCTTTATCGCCGGCGCATCAGCCGGCATCACGATCAGCGCCGGCATATCGAGCAGTCGGGCCGCACGCGCCACACCCTGCGCATGGTTGCCGGACGAGAAGGCTACAACTCCGGCGGCACGTCTCTCTGGCGCAATCTGGAGCAGACGGTTCGTTGCGCCTCTGATCTTGAAACTGCCAGTGTGCTGGAGGTTTTCGCACTTCAGGAACAGCTGTGCACCTGCCAGTGCATCAAGTGCATCGTTCCGCAAGACCGGCGTGCGCACGACATGTTCTTCAAGCCGGTGCGACACCTCAATCACATCCTGCGAAGTTGGCAATGCAGACATGGGCTTCTCCACCCCCTAGAATGACCGCCGGGCCGGGCCGGACGCGACCCGCTGTGTGGTGAACCAGTCGACAAAGCGGCCTATACCCTCCTCGAGCGAGACCTTCGGATCATAGCCATAATCGGCCTGCATCCGGGATATGTCAGCACAGGTTTCTGTAACATCGCCAGGCTGCATCGGCTCAAGCGCGATGCGTGCTTTCTTGCCTGTCGCCTTCTCGATGGTCTGGATAAAATCCAGCAGGGCGACCGGCTGGTTGTGACCGATATTGTAGAGCTTGTGCGCACGTTCGCCTTCGACGAAAACCGCGCGCTTGGTCGCGATGGCCTTCAGCCCGGCGATCGCGTCGGCGATGAAAGTGAAATCGCGCTTCATCTTGCCGCCATTGAAAACACGGATCGTCTCGCCGCGCAGGATCCTGTCCGTAAACGACCAGTAGGCCATATCGGGCCTGCCCAACGGCCCATACACGGTGAAGAAACGCACCCCGATCTGCTGAATATCATAGAGCTTGGCATAGGCCTGGCTCATCAGCTCATCAGCGCGCTTTGTTGCGGCATAAAGCGAAACAGGCCGGTCGACATTCGCATCTTCCTTGAAGGGGGCAACGGCATCGTCGCCATAAACCGAACTCGATGATGCATAGATCAGCATCGGTGCCTTGGCGGCCCGGCGGCAGAATTCCAGAATCGCCAGATGGCCCGTCATGTTCGATGCGGCATAGGCGAAAGGATTTTCCAGAGAATAGCGCACACCCGCCTGAGCGGCGAGATGGATAACACGGTCGATGGAATCCCGCTCCGGCAGGGCGAGCAGCGTGTCATGATCGGAAATATCGAGTTTGCGGAACTCGAATTCCTTCATCCGCTCCAGCCGGTGCAGCCGCTCCTGTTTCAGGGCGACATCGTAATAGGCATTGAGATTGTCGAGCCCCAGAACACTGTGGCCGTCCTCAAGAAGGGCCTGCGATATCTGCGATCCGATAAAGCCTGCAACGCCGGTGACCAGGAATCTCATCTTCTTACCTCACACCCTTCGCTATAGCGGTCTGGTGAAAGTGGGGAAAGGAACAGACTGTGTATGGTTCATGTCCCGGCAGCATAGCGCGCAAGTATCGCTTTCGCTTCGTCAGCCGTCTCGGGGTTCTGCAGAGCATGGGCCACGACCGCCTCGAAGTATCCGGCCTTGGACCCGCAATCAAACTCCTCGCCATCGAATTCATAGGCGTGGAAGCTCTGTGACTCCATCAGCGTCACCATGGAATCGGTCAGCTGTATCTCGCCACCCGCGCCTTTTCCCTGTTCTTCCAGAAGGTCAAAAATTTCCGGCTGGAGGATGTAGCGGCCCGTAATCTTGAGGTTGGAGGGCGCTTCCTCACGTGGGGGTTTCTCGACCATACCGCTCATCCGGATCAGACGTCCATCGCGGGACTCAGGGGTGATGACACCGTAGGAAGAAATCTTTTCTTCCGGCACAGGGTCGACCGCAACGATATTGCCGCCAGTGTTTTCATAGGCCTCGACCATTTGCGCCAGGCAGGAAGGTTTTGCCCTGACAATCACATCCGGCAGCAGGACGGCAAAAGGCTCATCGCCGACGATATCCTTCGCACACCATACAGCATGTCCCAGCCCGAGAGGCGCTTGCTGACGCGTGAAGCTCGCAGCGCCGGCCGGCAGTTTCGTCCGTTGGACCTCGGCCAGGATATCAGCTTTGGACGTCTTGGCCGCAAGGGCGGCCTCCAGTTCGAAGGCCTCATCGAAATAATCCTCGATGGCCCCTTTGCCCCGGCCTGTCACAAAGACGATATGCTCAATTCCAGCTTCAAGCGCCTCATCAACGACATATTGCAAGGCAGGCCGGTCAACGACGGGCAGAAGCTCCTTGGGAATGGATTTGGTCGCCGGCAAGACCCTTGTGCCATGCCCTGCAACCGGCATGACCGCTTTACGTATCCCCATTCCAAACTCCTTCTGACACCGCAGGACCGGAACAGAATAGGCTTCTCACCGATCATGGCCAGTTTCGGCTACCAGATTCCGGTGAAAATAAAAACGCCGAGGAGAGTTGTTATCCCCGAGGAGAGCGCCAGAACACAGCCAATGCTGACCCGCCGGGATGCGCGCGAGTGCTTCGAGATCGACGCCTGAAGGTCGGCCTGCATTCTGCGCGCTGGTGAATATAGCTCACTCAGATCACGCTTTTCCCGAACATCATCTTGCGGTGCATGATGAGGCGTATCGTTCTCGCGTTTTTCCAGTTCGACAGAACGGGGGTCCGGTTTCCTGATCGCGGCCATTGCAGCACTCTTCGCTGAATGCATCAGGCTCGCATGTTCATCCTAATGAAGCGCTAAGCCGGTCCTTGTAATTGAACAGAAAAATCTGGGGGCCGGACGGTGGAAACAAGATGCTATCCCCCCCGCCCGTCTGCAACAACCTAGAGCGCACTCACAACATGCCCGCCATCGACAACAATGGTGGACCCGGTCATGTAGCTACCCGCTTCGGACGCCAGAAGAAGGAGCGGACCACCGAGCTCATCATAATCGCCGAAGCGGCGCATCGGCACACGCTTGCGCATTTTGTCGCCAATCTCGCTTTCCAGGAACTCATCATTGATGTCCGTCTTGAAATAGCCAGGCGCCAGGGCGTTCACCCGAATTCCATAACGTGCAAGTTCCAGCCCCATGACCCGCGTCAGGTGATCTACAGCCGCCTTGGACGCGGCATAGGCTGCAATCGTCTGGGACGGACGCAGGGCCGTGATTGAGGCAATGTTGATGATGGAACCCGGCTTGCCCGCTTCCGTCAGTGCATTGGCACCAGCCTTTGCGACCCGCCAGACGCCGTCCAGATTCGTATCCATCACCGCACGCCAGTCCTCCTCGCTCATTTTCGTGAACCAGTTATCGCGCGCGATACCGGAATTGTTCACAATGATGTCGCAGGGCGCGCCAAGTTCATTCTGGATCTTCGCAAATGACGCATCGACGCTTTCAGGCTTTGTCACATCCATCTGGACAGCAAACGCCTTTCCACCAGCAGATTCAATTTCGCTGGCGAGCGCCTCAAGCTTTTCCAGTCTGCGGGCGGCGAGGACGACACGTGCACCGGCCTTTGCCAGAACCCGCGCAAAATTTGCGCCCAGTCCGCCAGAGGAGCCCGTAACAAGTGCGGTCTTTCCGGTAAGATCAAACAATTCCATACCAATATTCCCATTTCACTATTGCTTTTGCGCAAGATTTTTCCGATCACTCGCCCCATGAAGCTGACAATTACAAAAGAGACAAGCCCGGGGGAGTCGCGTGTGGCGGCTACACCGGACTCGGTAAAGAAGCTCGTCGGTTTAGGCCATAACGTCACGATTGAATCCGGGGCAGGAACTGCTGCGGGCTTTCTGGACAAGGCTTATACGGACGAAGGTGCAACGATTGCCTCATCGGCAGGTGACGCCATCAAGGATGCAGACCTTCTCCTCAAGGTGCGTGCTCCGAGCGCGGAAGAGGCCGCCAGTTACCCTGAAGGCCTGACAGTCATCGCCCTGATGAACCCGTTCGGAATGGGCGATCTCGCAGACGCCTTCAACAAGAAGAAACTCAATACGCTCGCCATGGAATTCACGCCGCGCATCACGCGTGCGCAGGCCATGGACGCCCTGTCATCGCAATCCAACCTGGCAGGGTACCGCGCGATGGTTGAAGGTGCCCACATCTATGGACGCGCCATGCCCATGATGATGACGGCGGCTGGCACCGTGGCCCCTGCGAAAGTCTTCGTTATGGGTGCAGGCGTTGCCGGTCTCCAGGCGATTGCAACAGCCCGCCGCCTCGGCGGTGTTGTCACCGCGACAGATGTCCGCCCGGCCGCCAAGGAACAGGTCGCCTCACTCGGCGCGAAGTTCATCGCCGTCGAGGACGAGGAGTTCAAGGAAGCCGAGACGGCTGGCGGCTACGCCAAGGAAATGTCGGATGAGTACAAGAAGAAACAGAACGAACTCACCGAGAGCCATATCGCGAAACAGGACATCGTCGTCACGACTGCGCTGATTCCGGGCCGTCCGGCACCAGAACTGATCAGCGAGGCGATGGTGAAGTCCATGAAGCCGGGTTCCGTTATTGTCGACATGGCTGTGGCTGCCGGCGGCAATTGCCCACTGTCAAAGCCTGATGAGGTGGTCGATGTCGACGGCGTGAAAGTGGCCGGGTTCTCCAACCTGCCGGCCCGTCTGCCCGCCGACTCCTCGTCGCTGTTTGCCAAGAACCTGATTGCCTTCCTACCGCTCATCACGGCCGAGGACGGCTCACTCAACCTCGATACTGAAGACGAGATCGTCACCGCCATGATGCTCACGCGCGGCGGCGAAACCGTCAATGAAAGGCTGAAATCATGAAAGCCATACCTGTAATCATGGCGGCAGCGGCGCTCGCCCTGCCCGCCCATGCGGCTGAGATTGCCGCAATCAACCCGACAGTGTTCCTGGCCGCGCTCTTCGCGCTGGCCTGCTTTGTCGGCTATTACGTTGTCTGGTCGGTCACTCCGGCCCTTCACACCCCGCTGATGGCCGTGACCAACGCCATCTCATCCGTGATCATTGTCGGCGCCATTGTCGCGGCGGCCTCGCTCACCGATGTGAATGGTGGCTGGATCGCCAAGATCCTCGGCGGCGTCGCCGTGGCGCTCGCCAGCGTCAACATATTCGGCGGCTTCCTCGTCACCCAGCGCATGCTGGGCATGTACAAGAAGAAGGGGGAGTAAACCGTGGAACAGTTCACCAATACATGGGCCCCGCTGCTCTATCTCATCGCGGGTATGCTCTTCATCCTGGCCCTGCGCGGCCTGTCCAGTCCTGCGACCGCCCGCAAGGGTAACCGCAACGGCATTATCGGCATGGCCATCGCGGTCATTACGACACTTGCCCTGCTCTGGAACCAGCTTGATGCCGTCACCTGGGGCATCCTTATCGCCGGTGCAGCCGTTGGCGGCGTTATCGGTGCGATCATTGCCCGGCGCATTGCCATGACGGCGATGCCGCAACTCGTCGCCGCTTTCCACTCGCTGGTCGGCATGGCGGCCGTGCTTGTCGCCGCCGCCGCACTCTATGCCCCGGCAGAGTTCGGCATCGGCGTGGTTGGCAATATCGCCCTTGTCTCGCTGATCGAGCTGTCGCTCGGCTCAGCCATCGGCGCACTGACCTTTACCGGCTCGGTGATCGCGTTCGCCAAGCTTAACGGCAACATGTCGGGCTCGCCCATCCTGCTGCCAGCCCGCCACCTGCTGAATATCGCTTTCGGCGCAGGCATTATCGCGCTGATCGCTGTGCTAATCGTGTCCGGCGGCTCGGCGACATGGGCCTTCTGGGGCCTCACCGTGCTTGCCCTGATCCTTGGTATCACGCTGATCATCCCGATTGGCGGGGCGGACATGCCGGTCGTTGTCTCGATGCTCAACTCGTATTCGGGCTGGGCCGCGGCCGCACTCGGCTTCACGCTCGGCAACTTCGCCCTGATCATCACCGGCGCACTCGTCGGCTCCTCGGGTGCGATCCTCTCCTACATCATGTGTAAGGGCATGAACCGCAGCTTCATCTCGGTCATCCTCGGCGGCTTCGGCGCGGACGATGATGGTGGTGCCGCTGCTGGCGCGGATGTTGACCGGCCCTTCAAGCAGGGCTCTGCCGATGATGCAGCCTTCATCATGAAGAATGCCGGCAAGGTCATCATCGTGCCGGGCTACGGCATGGCTGTCGCCCAGGCGCAGCACGCGCTGAAGGAAATGGTCGAACTCCTCAAGGAGGAAGGCGTCGAGGTGAAGTATGCCATTCACCCGGTCGCAGGCCGTATGCCGGGCCACATGAACGTGCTGCTCGCCGAAGCCCAGGTGCCCTATGACGAAGTGTTCGAGCTGGAAGACATCAATTCCGACTTCAACAATGCCGATGTGGCCTTCGTTATTGGTGCCAATGACGTCACCAACCCGGCCGCGAAGACAGACCAGTCATCGCCGATCTACGGCATGCCGGTCCTCGATGTTGAGAATGCCGGGACGGTGCTTTTCATCAAGCGCTCGATGGGCTCCGGCTATGCCGGTATCCAGAACGAACTCTTCTTCAAGGACAATACAATGATGCTGCTGTCGGATGCGAAGAAGATGGTCGAGGAAATCGTGAAGAGCCTCTAGGGTCTTTACCCTGCCCCAATCAAAAAAAAGCCCGGCCGCACTGGCCGGGCTTTTTCATTTGAAGCTACTTTGTCGTCATCCCGGAACCCCGGACTCGCGCCGGAGTTTCGGGCCCCCGGTTTCAGGATTTCAGAATCCCGTGCTGGGTCCCGGTCTTACGCTTTGCGTAGACCGGGATGACGTCTTTCAGCTACTCCACTTCATACCCAAACACCGCTTCAGCTTCGTCTTCATCCATCATGGCCTGACGGACCTGCGGGATGTGCGGCCCGCCATAGGACAGGAATTCATCATGGAATTCCTTCCAGCCTTCGGTGCCTTCCGCATCAGGGAAGTTTGCTTCCACCCAGTCATTGCGCAGCTTACGGATCATGAGCTTGCCCATCGTATAGTTCAGATAGGCCGGGTCATACGTGCCACGGGCGGCTTGCTGGGTCGCATTGCCCTTGTCGATATAGCACTCGTTGCGGAACAGCTCGTAGCTGTCATCGACGCTCATCTCACCGGTATGCAGGCCGATAGCCGAGAGATAGCGGCAGTTGCGAAGCAGCGCATTGGCCAGCTGGCCGATCTTCGTTTCCGGATCACCATCATGCAGGCCGGCATCGACCATCATCTCCTCGGTGTAGTGCGCCCAGCCTTCAGCGAAGGCATAGCCGACGAACATCTGCCCGAAGATCGAGTCTGACCGCTTGGCATGCAGGAAGTTGAGGAAGTGGCCGGGCCACACCTCGTGAATACTGGTCCCGAGAAGGTCCAGCTTGCCGGGAATATAGGCTGCGCGGGTTTCCTCATCCCATGTCGGGTCCGGCGGTGAGATGTAGTAGACTGACGGCATACCCTCTTCATAAGGCCCCGGAATGGAGATGTAGGCCGAGTTCTGCCGGTTATAGGGCGGAGATTCCTTCACCAGCGCTTCCTCGGTGCCCGGGATGGAAACGAGATTCTTTTCTTCCAGGAACGCCTTCATTTCCGGTAGCTGTTCGCGTGCCGCCTGCACGGGACCATTTTCCGGCTTATTGGCCGCCATCTTGGCCATGCAGTCTTCCATGCTGGCATCGGGGGCGAATTCAGCACACGCTTCTTCAAGTGCCTGCTGGTTCGCCTTCAGGTCGGCCTCGCCAATCGCCTTCAACTCGTCGAGCGGGATATCGACGCCCTCGGTCAGGCGCACCATGTCGGAAAAACGCTTTGCACCAAGTTCATAGCCGGTCTCGGTAGCCGGTTCCGATGCGATATAGTCTGCCAGCGAACTCATCGCTGCGGACGCCTTCTCGGCGGCGGCATCAAACTCGGCCTGAAGGTCCTCATCCTCGACTTCGGCAAAAGCCTGCTTTGCCCCGGCGGTATAATACTCGGCAAAGCCATCAAACCCGGCCGTGCCCAGTTTCAGAACCGTCTTCGGCAGCGGAAGCTCGATATTCGCCTCGATATGCTCGGCAGCAGCCGGAACATTGTTCAGATACGTGATGAAGGCACGCATCCGCTCGGCTGGCTCGGCATAGGGGCGCGTGATGTACACGCTCGGATCGAGCTTGCCGATATAATAGTCGGGGCCGGTCGTGCGTTCGGCGTCGACAAGCCAGAACAGCTCACCCTTCATCGTGTTAATGAAATACTGGCGCTCGAATGCATCGGCCTCGCTCAGCGTCTCCGGGTCAATTGCCTCGGCGCGCGCGATCATGTCCTCGCGCAGGTCGATCTGCGCCTGAAGCCCCTCCTGGCTCCAGTCCGGCAGCTGCCCGTCGAATTCATGCTTGCCCTGATCGACAGCGAAGGTCGGGTTGAGCTCGAAATAGGCCTTCAGGAACGCGTCCATGAAGGTGGCCCATTCCTCGCCTGCCATCTCGCTATCATTGGCTGTATTGGTGGAGGTGTCGCTTTCTGCGGCTTCATTGGCAGCTGACGCGTCCGGCTGGTTGTCCGGCGTCTGCGTTTCAGCAGGCCCGGTGCACCCTGACGCGGCAATGGCCGTGACAGAAACGGCGGCAAAAAGTCCGCGTAATGTCATTGGAATACTCCTTGAAACATGCAGCCCCGAAACACCCGGAGCCTTGTTTCAAGTGATACCAATTCGTCAGCTCACGCCAAGGGCAAACCCTTATTCAAGAAAAAACCCGGTGGAACGCACCGGGTCTCAAGATCACGATTTTGGCTCTATACCGGGATTGGGCACTGAATAGGCATCCTCTAGCTCATGCCCGTCAGGCTTTTTCTTCAATGCCGAATGTGGCTCGATTTCAGCACTTGATGCATCGTCCATATCGTCATTTGGGACATTCGGGAGGCATTCATCCTCCATGTCCGTCACGAGATCGGCCTCATGCTCTTGCTGGTCGGCGACCGGCGAACCGTCCTTGTAGCCAGCGCCCTTTGCAGGCTGGTCTTCCACGTCTTCGCCTTTCCTGAAACCTTCGCCATACCCGCGCTGGCGTTCGACTTCTTCGACTCTTTGATGGTCGCGATCGGCCATGGGTCATCTCCTTTTGGACTTGTCTATACAAAAGAAACGGACAGGATGGCGGACGGGTTCCGCTCGATCTTTGTCAAATAACGCCGCACGATCTGGACCCGTTGGCCCGCGCATGCGAAGACGCCTGAACCACAAATGATTGCAAATGCAAAGAGTTTCCGATGCCCGCCGATCTCGACATGCTGAAGACCATCGAACAGCGCCTCCTCTGGCTCTCGGCCTGGACGGTCCACAACGCCAATAACATCCGCAAGAAGGAAGATGGCGCGATCAAGGTCGGCGGCCACCAGGCATCATGCGCGTCCATGACGCCGATCATGACGGCGCTCTATTTCAACACGCTCAAACCTGAAGACCGTGTCGCGGTAAAGCCGCATGCCTCGCCCGTCTTCCATGCCATGCAATACCTGATGGGCAACCAGACGCGTGAGAAGCTCGAAGCCTTCCGCGGCTGGGGCGGTGCCCAGTCCTATCCCAGCCGCACCAAGGACACAGACGATGTCGACTTCTCGACCGGTTCGGTGGGCTTGGGCGTCGCAGCCACCGCCTTCAACTCACTGGTGCAGGACTATCTGGCCGCCAAGGATTGGTCTGGCGAGCGCCCCCTCGGCCGCCAGGTCGCCCTGGTCGGCGATGCGGAACTCGATGAAGGCAATGTCTATGAATGCCTTCAGGAAGGCTGGAAGCACGACCTGCGCAACACATGGTGGATCATCGACTATAACCGCCAGAGCCTCGACGGCGTCGTCCATGAGGGCCTGTGGGAGAAGATCGACGCCATCTTCAAGGCGTTTGGCTGGCGCACCGTCGTCCTGCGCCACGGCGTTCTGCAACAGGCAGCCTTCGAGGAACCGGGCGGCGAGGCCCTGAAAGAGTGGATCCAGTCCTGCCCGAACATGGATTATTCGGCGCTGACCTATAAAGGCGGTGCGGCCTGGCGCGAGCGCCTGATGAACGACATCGGCGACCAGGGCGACGTCACGAAACTGCTCGACAAGCGCAGCGACGAAGAGCTCGACGCGCTGATGAACAATCTCGGCGGCCAGTGCCTGAAGACGCTGACCGAGGCCTTCGACGCCATCGACGACGACACGCCCACCGTCTTCCTCGCCTACACCATCAAGGGCTGGCAGACCCCGCTCGCAGGCCACAAGGACAATCACGGCGGCATCATGAACAAGCCGCAGTTCGCAGACTTCCAGAAACAGATGGGCGTGCCCGAAGGCGAGGAATGGGAGCCTTTCGCCACCGTGGATGATCCTGACGCCCTGAAAACCTTTCTCGACAAGGCGCCCTTCTTCTCGAAAGGCACACGGCGTTACACCGCGCCGGAAGTGAAAAGCCCCGGCCCGGTCTGGCTGGACGACCGCGAACTCGCCACACAGGCCGGCTTCGGCAAGATCCTGGACGGGCTGGCCAAGTCGAAATCAGAGCTGGCCGACCGTATCGTCACCATGTCACCGGATGTGACCAGTTCCACCAACCTCTCCGGCTGGGTGAACCGCCGCTCGCTCTTCGCCCGCCGCGAGGTTTCCGACACCTTCAAGGAGCAGTCCATCCCGTCTACCCAGAAGTGGGAGTTCTCACCAGAGGGCCAGCATTTCGAACTCGGCATTGCGGAAATGAACCTCTTCCTCCTGCTCGGACAGGCCGGGCTCGCCCATTCCCATTTCGGAGAGCGCCTGATCCCCGTAGGCACGCTCTATGATCCCTTCATCGCGCGCGGCCTCGATGCGCTGAACTATGCCTGCTATCAGGATGCCCGCTTCATCGTCGCCGGCACGCCGTCCGGCATCACGCTCGCCCCGGAAGGCGGCGCGCACCAGTCGGTCGGCACCCAGCTCATCGGGATGAGCCAGGACGGCCTTGTCAGCTTCGAGCCGGCCTTCCTCGACGAGCTTTCCATCATCATGGACTGGAGCTTCGATTATCTTCAGCGCTCCGGCGAGAACGACCCGGACGAGCGTACATGGCTGCGGGACGAGACCGGCGGCTCGGTCTATCTGCGTCTCTCCACCCGACCCATCGAACAGCTCGGCCCCCGCAACCGCGACGATGAAGAGTTCCGCCGCGGCGTCGTCGATGGCGCCTACTGGCTGCGCGAGCCGGGACCGAACTGCGAGATCGTCATCGCCTATCAGGGTGTCATCGCGCCGGAAGCCATCGAGGCGGCCGGACGTATAGGCAATGACCGGCGTGACATCGGCGTCCTCGCCGTCACCTCGGCCGACCGCCTGAACTCAGGCTGGACCGCCGCCCGCCGCGCCCGTGCCCGCGGCCACGCCTCCGCGCAGAGCCAGATCGAACGCCTGATGGCAAAAGTCCCGCGCGACGCAACCCTGATCACCGTCACCGATGGCCACCCGGCCACCCTCGCCTGGATCGGCTCCGTCGCCGGCCACATGACCGCGCCCTTAGGCGTCGAACACTTTGGCCAGACCGGCACCATCCCCGACCTCCACAACCACTACCAGATCGACACCGACGCCATCGTGAATGCGGCGCAGAATCTGAGTGCTGGGAGAAGGATCAGACTGGCAGCAAAACCCTAGCGCTCATCCCCCAGTTCGCGGCACACATCTGCCGCGGGTCCATTACTGCAAAAGTCCGGCGGACCGGCCTTACGCCAATAGTCGAGCAGCCCCAGCTGCCTCACAATGCCAGTAAACCGGGGCCCCGCCCGAAAGGCCGCATTGCTCGGGTCGTAGAAAATGACCGCGTTGAGGAAGCGCCCCTTCTCACTCTCGCGCTCGGCGATGGTGAGCATGGCGTCGGTGTCGCCGGTCTCCTGGATGAGGCTGATCGCCATCTGGGCTGGCAGCCCCTCCCCATAAGCTTCGACAATTCCGCCGACAAAGGCCTCGGTCTCGTCCCGGTCACCGCGCCGGTAAACCTCTCGGGCGCGATCAAAATAGGCGCAGTCCTCACGCATCGGGCACTCAGCCTGCCAGGCTTGCATCTCGTCGAACTCACCTTGTCCGAGCAGCACCATCCAACGTCCGAACCAGGTCACCGGCATTTCGAGCCCATGCTCATTCCAGAGCACTTCCAGCTGCCGGCGCCCTTCGGTTGCGTCTATATAGAAAGCGGTGTTCATGGCGAGCTCGTTCAGTGCCGGCGGATAGTTCGGCTCCAGCCTCAGTGCCTCACGGGTCAGCCTCAGCGCGTCCTCCATGTAGCCGGCCTCCCGTTTGTGACCCGCCGCCCAGAGATAGATCGTCGGATTGTCCGGATCGCGCGCCATGGCATCGTCATAGATGTCACGCGCCGCGACCCAGTCGCCGCGCCGTTCGGCAATCTCGGCCATCAGCGTGCGCGGTTCTGCCAGCTCCGGCTTCAGCCGCAAGGCGCGGTCGGCGGCGAGGATGGCCCTGTCCAGCGCCGCAGTGACATCGGCCGCCTCGTCATAGCTCGGATAGGTCGCCCAGGCCGAGGCAAGCGCCGCCCAGGCTTCAGCGAAATCCTCATCCTGCTCAACCGCCTCGGTCAGCAGCAGAATGGCCCGGCGGTTCGGCTCCTTGCCACGCTGCTGCCAGAGGGAGAGGCCGCGCTCATACAGGTCGAGCGCCTGCACATTCTCGCTAAGCGGCGCCGCCTCGACAGTCGGCAGCGGACTTGCGGTCTCGCGCCGCAAATCAAGAAAGCCGGAAATGTTGAGCGCCAGCAGCACGACGATGGTGATACCCGCCACCCATGGCCAGATCGTCGGCGACAGGCGGCCGGGCTTGCGCACTGCCGCCGGGTCCAGCGTGTCTGGCGCCCGCGACCAGATCCAGGCATCAAGTTCAGACGGCAGCGCGTAAACAGTGCTTCGCGCCTCATGCACCTGGCGATGCACGGGCAGGCCCTCTTCCGCCTCCCAGCGGCGCGCCGTGCGTTCGCTGCAGCCGACATGGGCGGCGATCCGCTTCCAGCCGATCAGACGGCCGGCATCGGCAGCTGAACCTTCTGTTGTCATCCGACCTGCACCCTGACCCGGTCCCGTCCTGAAACCTAGACCAGCAAGGATGAACGGACAATTGCGGTCACCGGGCGGCCAGGAGCGGTCACGCCCGCGCCGCCTGTAGATATTGCGGTGGGCGCGCGCTCTTTTGGCCGCATCAAACCGGGGAGACCTCTGATGCTACCTTTTCCGCGCGCGCACCTCTATGTTGGCGCCTTCCTGCTTGCGACCTTTGCTGCCTTCTGGCCGTCCTATTTTTCCGTCCTCGGCGAGGCGAGCTTCGCCCACCATTTGCACGGCATGACGGCAACGCTGTGGATCCTTCTCCTCATGGCGCAGAACTGGACGATCCATCACCGCCATCGGGGCGCCCATAAATGGTTCGGTCTCTCCAGTCTCGCCCTCATCCCTGTCTTCACCGTCGGCGGACTGCTGACGACGCGGGACACTGTGGCCCGCGATAGTCCGTTCACCGAGATGTTCGGCTTCCGCCTTGCCGTGGCAGACCTCGTCGCGACCGTGATCGTTTGCCTGTTCTTCGCCCTGGCGCTCAGACATCGCCGCAACGTGCACCTGCATGCGCGCTACATGCTCGCGACCGTCACGCCGCTTCTCGGGCCATCACTGGCGCGCCTCTTCAACAATTACACGCCAGGCTTTGCGATCCGGTCGATCGAGGAGTTGCCGAAATTCGCAATCGGCGCGACCGTCAGCGTCCTCTTCGCGATCGCCCTGCTCGCCATCCTGATCTACCGGGACCATCGCAATGACCAGCCGACCCTGCCCTTCACTCTCGCGCTGATCGGCACGCTGGCCATGTATAGCGGCTTCTATGTGTGGGGCGACTGGCCGGTCTGGATCGCCACAATGGAGGCCTATGGCACCGTGCCGAGCTGGATCATCTGGGTCACGGGCCTCGCCATTGGCACCGCCGCCGGCGCCTGGGGCTGGCAGGCGGGCAAGCGGCCGAACAGGCGGACCGCCGCCGGCCCCGCAGCACCGCTCACCGATGCAACGGCCTGAACACCACTCTGCAGGCGCGTGGGGACGCACCTCAGCCGAAGCGGGCGAAGCTGATGGGCTTCGTCCGCTGCCTTGATTTGCCACGTTGACCACTCCGGACACACTCCTGAACCGTCTTCACGCTCATGGCCCGTTCCCCTTCCGGCGCTCAGGACGCCTTCGCGACATTCGACAGGTCCGTCGCCGCGTCCGATGCGGCTAGCCACCTGCGGTCCGACAACTGGACGCCGCACCGGCCCGGCCTGGAGCAGGAAGGTACTGGTCCCAGCAAGCGCACTCTCCACACCGCGCCTTCCTGTCAGGACCTGCCGTCGCGGCGGGCCTTTCTATCGGCGACAGATCAGCTATCGGTAGACCCCGGAAAAAAGAGTGCCGCGAAAGCGGCCGATCCGGAGGAGTCGCCCCATGCCCGTTCTGTCACTGTCCCGCATCCTTGCCCACTGGGCCGCGATTCAACCGGATCGCGTGGCCGTCGATCATGAGGGGGACCAGATCAGCTGGACCGAACTGGACCGCCGCACCAACCGGCTTGCCCGCGCCTATCAGGCGCTCGGCGTCGTCGAGAATGACTTCGTGACCATCGCCCTGCCGAACAGTATCGAGTTCTTCGAAGCCTGCTTTGCCACCTGGAAACTCGGCGCGACGCCGCAGCCGGTCTCTGCGCGCCTGCCAAAATATGAGCGCGACCAGATCATCGAACTTGGCAAACCCTCCCTCGTCGTGGGCACGGCGGAAGGTGAATATGCCCCCACGCCTTCGCTGCCTGCCGGATACGAAGCAGACCCGGCCCTCCCGGACGCGCCATTGCCCGAGATAACCGCCGCGTCTTTCAAGGCGATGACCTCAGGCGGCTCCACCGGACGGCCCAAGCTCATCGTGTCGCGCCAGCCAGCCGAATGGGACACCGATCTGGATTTTCTGGAAATCCGCAACCAGGGCTCCATGCTCATCCCCGGCCCGCTCTACCATAATGGCCCTTTCATGTGGGCGGTGATCGCCCTCTTCAAGGGCGCAACCGTTGCCGTCACGACGCGCTTCGACGCGGAAAAGACACTCCAGCTCATTGAGCGGATGAAGCTCGAGACAGCCTACATGGTGCCGACCATGATGCGCCGGATCTGGGCCCTGCCCGAAGACGTCCGCACCGGCTATGACGTCTCGAGCCTCACCGCCCTCTGGCACCTTGCCGCGCCGTGTCCGCCCTGGCTGAAAGAGGCCTTCATCGAGTGGCTCGGCCCGGAAGTGATCTGGGAACTCTATGGCGGCACCGAAGGCCAGGGATCTACGACGATACAGGGCACCGAATGGCTGACCCACAAGGGCTCCGTCGGCCGCCCGGTCGAGACCTGCGAGATGAAGATATTCGGCGAGGATGGCGCAGAACTCCCGCCCGGCGAGGTGGGCGAGGTCTTCCTGCGCCCGCTCGCCGGACAGGGCACGAGCTATTACTATCTCGGCGCCGAAGCAAAAGAGATCGAAGGTGGCTGGGAAAGCCTTGGTGACATGGGCTGGATGGATGAAGACGGCTATCTCTATCTGAGCGACCGGCGCTCCGACATGATCGTTGTCGGCGGCGCCAACATCTATCCGGCCGAGGTCGAAGCCGCGCTCGACTCCTGGCCGGGCGTGCGCTCCTCCGCCGTCATCGGCCTGCCGGACGAGGACATGGGCGCGCGCCTGCACGCCATCATCGACATGCCGGAAGGCGAGCTGGACGAACCCGCCCTCATCGCCCACCTGCGCGAGCGCCTCGTCACCTACAAACTCCCCAAATCCATAGAAGTCGTCCGCGAACCGCTGCGGGATGACGCGGGGAAGACACGGCGGAAAGCGTTGAGAGAGGCGAGGTTGTAACTAAGCGCTAGAAAAGAGCCGCACGTTTGGAAACCGAACACTGCGGCCAGACCAGCACCATTTCCGACCTTCACGCCCACGACCAGATCGACACCGACGCCATCGTCAACGCCGCGCAGCACCTGAGCGCGGGAAGAAGGATCAGGCTGGCGGGGGGCTTCGGAGACGGTTCGCGCTAGCGAAGCGATTGATCCAGTGAATCAATCGCAAGCGAAGAAGGCCACGGCAGTGGCTAAGAAACGAAACAGGAGCCTATATCGTGTTCAGGAGTTCTCAAATCTTTATCCAGTCGCCCGTCTTTGGGTTGTAACTGACTTTCGAAACTTCATCGGCGCCTAATTTGTCTTTGGCAAGAATTGCAACGTCGAC
The DNA here is from genome assembly GCF_029936995.1 of Henriciella sp. GTDB lineage: Bacteria > Pseudomonadota > Alphaproteobacteria > Caulobacterales > Hyphomonadaceae > Henriciella. Next base: position 691,489 of record NZ_JAPYRE010000001.1, on the reverse strand, counting down.
ATTGGCATAGAAGCCAATAAGTCCGTCATTCTTAAAAGCCCCGCCACCAAAAACCCATCCCGGGTTCGACAAGTCGAGTTCTGGCGCTATCCGTCTCAATGGTATGCGAGTCAGATCCACCGCGTATCCAACCCCTGTCGCTGTAGCTGTAGGAGCGAATGAACTGCTCACAACGCCAACCACCTGTCCCGACATATTGATCACCGGACCGCCGCTCATGCCTGATGCCCAGTCACCTTCAATTTCAAAGGCCGGCCACGGCCTTGTCAGTCCCCTGCCATCAGGATGCAACTCTGTGACGACCCCCTCGGCCCCACTAAGGTTTTCTTCAAAGATCAGGCGCGCTGTTCGTTCGTCAAACTTGGTCCCTAAGATGGGGTAGCCGATTGCCAAAACCTTTTCGCCAATTGCAGGACATTGTGCAGAAATCGGTAGAGGGCTTACAAATCGGTCGCGACCCAGCTTCAATTGATCCACGTCGACTCTTAGTGAAGCGACGTCGATAATTATGTCTGGACCATTAGGACCCGGTACAACGCTGATCGCCTCTGCATCTGTCGACTTGAAGCCGCAAACCTGCCGTATAGGGCCAAAGAAATCTTCGGCTTCTAAATTCACGGTTCCAAAAACCAAGCCCGGAGAGAAGCCGATTGCACCAACCCGCCCCGTTGTGAAGCAGCTCTCTGAGCCTTCCGAAACGACGTGCTGAGCTGTCAGCCAGCACCAAGGCGACACCTGAAAGCAAGTGCCCAATCCGACGATATGCTCGTCAGTTGAAGTAAAAAAAACGACCGGCTGAATCACTTCGCGCAGCCCAAAGGGATCCTGGATGCTAAATTTGCTTTCGCTTCCCCAAGTCTCGAAGCCTAAGGGCTTTTCAGTTCCCGCCATATCTTGCATTCCCTCACTGAGTCTGAATTCTCTGATAATGACAAGTGAGTTTTCTATGGTCGAAGGCGAAACTACCCAAGGACACTGCCCCGATTGCGGAGGAATTAGGAACGCTAGCGCCCGAAAAGTATTTCAGCATCACATCGATGTCGACGGCGACGACTTCATTTGGCTAAACCGTGCTTATGCCATTTTGCAGTGCCTAGGATGTGACGCTGTTTACTTTCGTACAGACAGTCAATTCTCCGAAGATGAGGAACATGTCTTCAACCATGAAACAGGCGAGCACGAATGTGATATTCCTATTCGTACATCCTATCATCCTTCACCTGTGCGTCGCGATCGTGCAGAATGGGCAAACCGAATAAGAGGCACAGACCAAACCCTTCAGCGTCTGCTTGACGCGGTTTATGATGCCTTGGATGCGGATCTAAGAGTACTTGCAGCGATAGGCACAAGAACCACGTTCGACAGGGCATCGGAGTTACTGGGTATCAACGAGAATTTGGGCTTCGGACAAAAACTCAATGAACTTCGCGATGCTGGCAAAATAGGTGTGGACGAGCGACAGCACTTAGGTGATCTCGTCGATGCTGGGAGTGCCGCTGCTCACCGAGGTTGGGAGCCTTCGAATGAGCAGTTGGAAGTTATGGTAACCATACTAGAGGCATTTCTACATCGTTCGTTTATCCTCGCAGCTGAAGCGGGTGCGCTAAGAGACGCAGTACCTCAGAGACGACGAACAAATAACGACACCGAGAATGTGGAAGATCACTAGTCGAAAAAATACGAGACACCAGAATAAAACTTTCACGATAACGCTCGGCACGCACCGGAACTTAATAAGCGCCTAATTCGTCTCAAACACCACATCCCGGTGATGCTCCAGATATTCTGGCAGGGGCCGAAACTTCGCCGGCCTCAACTGCATGTCCTCATTGAAGAGCGACCGAACATGGTCGGGGATAATGATCTTGGAGGACACGATCATTCTGAGATCATCGCGAAAAGAAATCAGCCCGCGATCAAAAGCCCGGTCATGCAGCGAGTTGAGGCTGATCCCATTGCGCGGGTCAAGGCGCGTCTCCTCGCGCGCAGACCACGGAATGATGTGGCTCGCCGTCAAAAGTTCCGGTGAAACCTTCCCCATTACGGCACACTGATTGTCATAGGAAGGCAGCACAATTTCACGGAAGGCACGCTGGTTTTGACGGACCTTCACAACGCGCTCAACTTCCTTACCTTCGGCGACCTTGAGCACTGCTGACGGCTCGGCTTCAGCATAGAATATCTCGCCGACGATGCGCCGGGCGCGCTCAATGAATTGCGTCGGATGAGCGATGAAGTCTGCCCAAACCTTACGGTCCAATTGCGAAGCCCCACTAAGCCCCCTCTGAGCAAGGGTTTCGTCCAAGGACGCCAGGTTGCTGAGTTTCATTGCAACCGAGCTGGGCGTGCGCTCTAACTCACGAGATAGCCTAATGACGTCCGAGTTGGATTTGTCCAACTGTCCAAACCGCAGCCGCGTATAGAGCTCAATCGCGAGCGTGACTCCCCGGCGATCCCAGTTCTTCCACGCCATTCCGCTCCCAGCCGTTCCCCTCTCGAACGGTCGAGACTATCGCATGCGCGCGATTACGAAAGTCTTGCGGCAGATCACCCACCACCCTGACCTTCCCGCCTGCAATCGATCCACCGGATCGATGACCTTGCTGCGCAAACCGGCGGCGAAGCCCCTTTACCTCCCCCTGCCCCTGCCCCATCTTCGCGTTCATGGCACGTTCCTCCTCCCCCTCCGGCGTCGCGGACGCCGCCACCACATTCGACTGGTCCGGCGCGGCATCCGATGCGGCCGGCCGCCTGCCGTCCGACAACTGGACGCCGCACCGGCCCGACCGGCAGTGGGAGAAGATCGAGGGTGGCAAGCGCTTCCGCGTCGCCTCCGACTATGAGCCCGCCGGCGACCAGAAGACCGCCATCCCGGAGCTCGTCGAGGGCATAGACGCGGGCGAGCGCGACCAGGTCCTCCTCGGCGCGACCGGCACCGGCAAGACCTTCACCATGGCCAAGGTGATCGAGGCGGTGCAGCGCCCGGCCCTCATCCTCGCGCCCAACAAGACACTCGCCGCGCAGCTCTATGGCGAGATGAAATCCTTCTTCCCGGACAATGCGGTGGAGTATTTCGTCTCCTACTATGACTACTACCAGCCGGAAGCCTACGTCCCGCGCTCGGACCTCTATATCGAGAAGGAATCCTCCATCAACGAGGCGATCGACCGGATGCGCCACTCCGCCACCCGCGCCATCCTGGAGCGCGATGACGTGATCATCGTCGCCTCCGTCTCCTGCATATACGGCATCGGCTCGGTCGAGACCTACACCTCGATGACCTTCAAGCTCGAGGAGGGCCAACAGATCGACCCGCGCGAGGTCACCCAGCAGCTCGTCTCGCTACATTACACCCGCAATGACGCCGCCTTCCAGCGCGGCAGCTTCCGCCTCAAGGGCGACGTGCTCGATATCTTCCCGGCCCACTATGACGATTGCGCCTGGAAGCTCTCCTTCTTCGGCGACGAGCTTGAAAGCATTGTCGAGTTCGACCCGCTAACGGGCAAGAAGATCCAGGATCTGCCTGCCATCAAGCTCTACGCCAATTCGCACTATGTCACGCCGCGCCCGACGCTCAACAACGCCATCACCAGTATCAAGGCCGAGCTCAAATCAACGATCGACCATTTCGAGAAGCACAACAAGCTGCTCGAGGCCCAGCGCATCGAACAGCGCACCACCTACGATCTCGAAATGATGGCCGCCACCGGCTCATGTAACGGCATCGAGAACTATTCCCGCTACCTCACCGGCCGCAAGCCCGGCGAGCCGCCGCCGACGATGTTCGAATACCTGCCCGACAACGCGCTGGTCTTCGTCGATGAGAGCCACCAGACCGTGCCCCAGATCGGCGGCATGTTCCGGGGCGACTTCAACCGCAAGTCCACGCTCGCCGAATACGGATTCCGCCTGCCAAGCTGCATCGACAACCGCCCGCTCAAATTCCCCGAATGGGAAGCGATGCGCCCGCAGACCGTCCATGTCTCCGCCACGCCCGGCCCGTGGGAGCTGGAGCAGACCGGCGGCGTGTTCACCGAACAGGTCATCCGCCCGACCGGCCTGATCGACCCGCCCGTCGAGGTTCGCCCCGTCACCGGCAATGCCGAGAACAATCACATCAACCAGGTCGACGACCTCCTGGCCGAGGTGAAGGAGGTCGCATCGAAGGGCATGCGCTCGCTCGTCACCACGCTGACCAAGAAGATGGCCGAGGACCTCACCGAATATCTCCACGAACAGGGCGTGCGCGTGCGCTACATGCACTCCGACATCGACACGGTGGAGCGCATCGAGATCATCCGCGACCTCAGGCTCGGCGAGTTCGACGTGCTGGTCGGCATCAACCTGCTGCGCGAGGGGCTCGATATTCCCGAATGCGGCTTTGTCGGCATTCTCGACGCCGACAAGGAAGGCTTCCTGCGTTCCGAAACCTCGCTCGTCCAGACCATCGGGCGCGCCGCGCGCAATTCCGAAGCCCGCGTCATCCTCTATGCCGACAGGGTCACCGGCTCGATGAGCCGCGCCATGGAGGAGACAGAGCGCCGGCGCGAGAAACAGATCGCCCACAATGAGGAACACGGTATCACGCCGACCACGATCAAGCGCGCCGTGGCAGACATACTCGCAGATCTCGGCGAGGCCCGCCCCGGCAAGTCCGAACAGCTCAAGGGCGGCAAGTCCCGCCGCATCGGGCGCGGCGTCACCGAGGACAAGGCGCCGGCGCTCGAGCCCGGCTCCGGCCACAACATGGCCGCCGTGGTCTCAGACCTTGAGAAACGCATGCGCGAAGCTGCCGCGAACCTGGAATTTGAAGAGGCGGCACGGCTCAGGGATGAGGTGAAGAAACTCCGCGAAAGCAAGGAAGGGCTGGAGCGGGGGCTTTAGATTGGACCTAAAGTCTCAAAGTTAATCAGCGCGCACCTCACCTTCTTCTGTAGCCAGAAAGTTGTTTGTTTCTTTGAGACGTTGAGAAGCTTGTTCCCTAACACTTCCAGCAGGTTGGTGTTTATACCAGCTCTGGAAAATCTTTTGCTTCCGCCACCTAGTATAGAGCCCCTTTGCGCGTGGACCAAAAAATGGTGCTCGAATTATTAAGCTCAAAGCGCCAAAAGCCGCTGTTGCTAAAAACCAAGCGTTTTGGAAAATGCCTTCAAAGTCAGTCTTAGACAGGGAGAAGAGCGCGACTCCACCCAGCACAAGAAACAAAATACCGTTCAGCAGGTCAAACCTCTGATCAACTCGATCAAATTTACCGAGCAATCGAGTCTCATGATGATCCACTTGCAAGCTTATCTCCGCTTGAGCTTCTGAAGCTTTGCGAGCAGCTTTTTCAAGTCCTTCTTTAGCTGTTATTCCATCATCTTCTATTCGTTTCACCTCCTTGGCATGCTTGCGTTTCAACTTACTCTTTTCAGAAGAGAATTTTTTGCGCTCTTCTTCGATGGCGGCATTTTTTGCTATGTGTAGAAGAGAATCCGCCTCAATCGTGGATACGGAGTTTCTGGAATTTACGACCATTAACTCTTCTACTACGAGCGGAACTCGGAGGAAAAGTTCAAGCTGATCTGCAAATTCCTGACTGTGGTCCTTCGCTCGACGCTTAGCAGATTCAATGACTGATTTGTTGCTTGCCAGAATTCTCTGACAAGTGGCGAATAACTGAAGTCTAGGGATTTGTTGCGTGTCACCTGAAGGAATGCGCAACCAAAGCAAAGACGCCAGAACAGATGCTTCAATTACATAGCCTGCCGCATATTTAGGAATACTAGGTAAATGATCTCGAACAAAGCGCTCTGCAAATTGTACGAAAGTAGAGTTTTGTGTCAGCAATAGATATCGGGATTGAAAGTAGTCTGATGCGATCGCTTCCCCGCGTCTCCTGACAACAAAACCAAAAGAATAGGCATCTCTTTGACGTCGCACTACCGAAGCGCCAAACCCGCCGAAGTGAGCCTTGGAGGTGAACTCATCAATGAGATCTTGTGTGAAAAATGCGTGCTGATTGGGATATTGCGCAGGATCAAATGACGTAATACTAACGCCTGCTCTCTGCACTAACTTGTCAGGATGGGCCTGAAACGACCGAGCTAGTTGCTCCAGTTTCGGGTTACGCCTTATGGCGTCTCCGACCATCCCCCAACGCGAGACCCGATCCTTTTGCATTACTGATTGTATTACTTCAACCGCTTCCTCAATGCAGTGCGTCAGAGTAATCACCTTGATTTCAAGCTGGAGCGCTAAAGCCAGCACTCTTTGGATTGCCTCTCTACGGCTCTCTCCACTAAGGCCCACGAGATCGAGAATTACTGGTCCATCCAACACGAGAGTAAGGTTGACTTTCTCATCGCCAAGCCACTCCGGGGCACCAGAGAATCCTCTTATTACTCGAAATGCGAAACCAGCATCTGAAAACAAAAAAATCTGCTGAAGCGTAAGGTCATCGTGCTGTTGGCAGTACCTCACAAATTGAGCAAATCTGAACAGCCTATAGTTGTCGATAGAGGAGTAAATCGGCTCCTCATCAAGGGAATCATCAACATTCCCTGTGATATGTTTTCCTTGAAGAAGTCGAGTAACGCTGTCTTCAATCTGCTCTCGCGTAGACTGACTTGCTGAGGTTAGCCATAAAAAGAGGTCATTCTCCCAGTCGGCTTTGTCCACTTCTTCTTCGACAAAAGGCAATGATTCTGCTTTATCGTAGAAAAACCGCCAGAAACTTTCGACGATCATACCGAAAGACCTCTCAAGAGAAGGCCCTGCTTCCGGCGGTGGCCGTTTTAGATCTTCTGCCACCCGGTAAACTACAGGATCAGAATCCACCTCAATGTATAAATATTCTTGATTGTGTAAAATATTGATCGCCAGATCGGCAACAAGTTCGGTGAAGTCTTCCCCAAAAACGGTTTGAGACTCACTAATAAAAAGCTCCTTATTAAATAGCTTTCCTTTTTGGGGAATTAAAAAAGTACCGAATATATTGGATAATAGCTCAAATGTGCTTCCGCCATTATCAATATTTTCTTGGACCAATGCTACTAAAGCAAGTCGATCATGATGTTTCTTGTCTAACAATGGCCACCCAACCTCTGTCATTCGATTTTCAATTCAATCTTTTATACTCCTCTCGATTATCTGAGATGTAATTGCCAATCAATAATCTGGCTTCGGTTGATAGCTGATACTTAGTGATATCAGAGTTTATTTTTTGATATTTATTGAACCCTACTCCTCCCCCGCCAAACAATCCGGCCATGATCGCCCCAAGGTCATCGGCGCGGCGCTTCTGCATCTACCCACCTCCTCCGGAACCCCCACCTCCCCCGCCGCATTCCATCAGCAAGCCAAGACATAAAAGGACTTGCGAGATGACCGATGCGCCCGGGAAGAACCAGCCGCTGATGGCCGCCGCTGCCCTGGTGGGCACGGGCGTGCTGCTGCGCCAGTGGAAGCCGCCCGTGCTCGAGCTGCCGGACACGAAGAAGAAACGCCCGCATCTGGATCGCGGCGCGACCCGCAGGGTGCGCCAGACGCGCGACACGGTCACGAAATGGGCGCTGCCGTCGAATATGGTGAAATCGCTCGGCAATTCGCTGATGGTCCTCGGCGGCGGGCTCGCGGCGCTGCGCCTAATCGACGAGATCGTCGACGATCATGAGCGGCTGTTTTAGGCAGGTTCGGCGCAATCGGCCCTGATTGCGAACGGAGACTTACGCAGCATAGAGCCGCCCCCGCTCACTCTCCCGCTTGACGCCTGCCCCACAAAAGCGGACGAGAGCGTTTCATGTACGACCTCGTCCCGCTTCATGCTGCCGACCCGCGCGAGGTCGCCCGGTTTCTCGCCAATAACCGCGAGCGCTTCCGCCCCTATTCCCCGACCCGCTCGGACCACTATTTCACGCGCGAGCACTGGCGCGCCGCCTGCCGCCTGGCGCGCACCGAGTGGCGCGACGACAAGGCCTACCGTTTCTGCATCGAGCTCAAGCGCGAAGCGGTGATCGGCAAGATCGACCTCGACCGCGTCGCGCGCGGGCCATTCCAGGCCGCCACGCTCGGCTACATGCTCGACCGGCTGCACGAGGGCCGCTCGGTGATGCGCCGCGCGCTCGCCGATGTGCTGCGGCTTGCGTTCGAGGAGTTCGACCTGCACCGCGTCGAGGCGGCGATCATGCCGGACAATACCCGCTCCCGCGCGCTGGCGGAACGCCTGGGCTTCCGCGAGATCGGCTTGTCGCGCGCCTATCTCAAGCTCGACGGCCACTGGCGCGACCACGTTCTCTACGAAATCAGCGCGGGCGACCTCACCCATCCGTCGGGCCTGCGCATGCGGCGCTGAGCCAGCCTGCCAGTCACGCGATGGCAGGCATTTGCGCCAAGCCCCTGTTCACAGGGCATTAAAAAAGTATGATATAATCCGTCAGGGTTAACCGGGTCCCCTCTTCCGGTGCCCGGAGACCCGTCGCGCCCGGATCGAGAAGGCCGGGGCCCTTTCATGGCCTGCGCCACAGAAAGCTCGCAGGCCGCAAGATATTCACGTAGATTGCCGCCATGCCCGAGACTGACCCACAAGACCGCGAAACACTGCCGCTGGTCACACCGCTGTCACACCATGACCACACCGCTGGTACACCGTCAAAACACCTCCAGATGCTGTCGCGTGCGCGGGACAGCGGCAAAAACCTCCTCTGGATAGGCCTTGCCGGAGCGTTCGCCTGGTGGATCGCCGCTTTTGGCGGGGTGGCTGCATTCATCGGACTGGATGGATTGTCGGAGCTCTCGCCTGCCGTAATCCTCGCAGGCTTCGTCGCGCTTGCCATTCCGGGTCTGATGCTGGTCATGGCGGGCCTTCTGGCACGGGAGAATTCGCGCGCCGCCTCGACCAATGCCGTGGTGCTGGAAGCCGCCGCGCGCCTGCTCGCCCCGATGCAGACAAGCGGTGAGGAGTCGACGGTTTTCGCCGGTCACATGCGCGAGAGCGCCGCCCAGGTTGACCGCGCAATGGCTCACGCCCTGTCCTCCATGAAGGCCATGGCCGGTGAAATTTCTGATGAAAGACAAAGACTTGAGAGCGTTTCGCATGTCACCGCAGACAATGCTCGCGAGCTTGCCGAACGCCTGCATGTCGAGCGCACATCCCTGGAGCAGCTGGCCGCAGACATCCGCGAGCAGACAGACATGATGAGCGAGGCGATCCCGCGCCAGGCAGCAGACATGCGTGATTCCGCGCGCCAGGCCGCTGCCGATATCGCCGAGGCCGACCAGGCTCTCGAAGCCCGTCTGGAAACCCTTGATGGTGCCAGTACCCGTCTGACGGAAAAGGTAAAATCTCTCGACGAGATGTCAGCCGAAGCAGCAAAACGCAGCGAAGAGCTCACCTTCGCTGTCACGCGCATGGAAGAGAAGCTGGAACAGTCCCGCCGCATGGTCGATCAGGCCGTGCGCGCTGGCGAAGTCGCTGCAGCAGGCGCCCACACGACAGGCGACCGTTTGACGGAAGCCGTAAATTCCGCCCTCGAACGCGCCCGTGCCGCTTCGCGCGATATTCAGAGCGAAGCGCTGGAAGCCTCCGAAAAAGCCGCCGTATCACTCGCCCAGCTCAAAGCTGCCGGACAGGAAGCCGCAGAAGCCGTCCGTGCCGCCCGCGCTGAAGCTGAAACTAACGCAAAAGAACGTCCGGCGGACCGTCCTGCTGAGACCCCTGTTGAAAAGGCCGAACAAAGCTCGTCCGAGCAAATTCACTCCGCAGGAAAGCCGCAGACACACCCCACACGCGGCCCGTCCCAGCCCAGGCTTGAGGATGATGACGTCTTCGAGGACACGCCATCCGTAGCAACACCATCAGAGCATGGCGATGATGGTGATGACGACCTGTTCAATTCCGACAAGACCGACACGTCAGACCATTCATCGGCCCCCAAAGAAGGACCGGAAGAAAGTAAGAAAGATCTTGCCATAGACGGCGGCTCTCTGACGCAATCCCGCGAAACCGGCAGGCCAAATGGCGATGCTGGCATGAGCACTGAGACTTCCCGATCAGACGAGACAGGACGAACGATCCCGTTCCTGCGAAAACGAACTGATCGCCATCCGCCCTACCTCAAACCCGTTGGCGGCACCCAAGCGGTGAATCTGGCCCCGGCCGATCAGACCGATATGGATGAGGACGAAGACAAGACCGGTGAGACCAGCCTGCACGAAAACCATGAAGGCGAGCGGGCCCAATCTGACGCTGGTTCACACGAAGCGTACCGCGATAACCGCCAGCAATGGAGCGACATACTCGCGGACATGGACCATGACAGCAATTCTCCCATGCCGCGGGAAGCGGTGGCTGAGGAGGTTATCAACAAGCTCATGGAATCCGGTGTCAGGCTCGGCGACATCTTCCGCCCTCGCGACAAGAAGAAGATCGCCAACGCGGCCCGCAAAGGCGCTGGCCTTCGCCGCAAGGCTGTCGTCGATACAGCGTCGCAGCAGGTTCAACGTGTCCAGAACAGGCTCGATAGCGACCGCAAACTGATGCACATGGCACGCGAGTTCCTGGCCCTGGAAGAACCCGATGCGCTCACAGCATTGGAAAAGACGGCCCGCTCATCGCGCAATGCAAGCGCGCGCCTGTCTGCTTTCATGTTGATCGATGCCGCGCTAGGCTAGGAACTATCAAACTCTTACCTCTTGTGGAGAATAAATCATGTTCCGGTTTTCTGCTCTTGCCGCTTCGGCCCTTTTTGCCCCGCTGATCGCGATGGCGCAGTCTGCCACCATGTACAAGACACCCTGGTGCGGGTGCTGCTCAGGGCATGCCGCCTATTTGGACGATCATGGATTCGACGTTGAAGTGATCGAGAAAACTGCTGAAGAACTTGCCGGGGTCAAGGAAGAGAACGCTGTTCCTGCTGCCCAGCAAGGCTGCCACACACTCATGATCGAAGGCTACGTGGTAGAAGGTCATGTTCCCGTGGAGGCCATCGAAGCCCTGTTGGCAAAGCGCCCTGACATCACCGGTATTTCCCTGCCAGGCATGCCGGCAGGATCGCCTGGTATGGGCGGCGAGAAATCGGGGCCTTTCATCGTCGAAGTGATTGGCACTGACGGAAAAGTCTTCATGGAGCTTTGAGCCTTGGCGGTCCGCGCACCGACAACCAGAGCATTTTCCCGCGCCCAGGCAGCCGAAGCCAAGGCCCCACTGGAAGCTGAAGTGGCCGCTGAGAAAGCGGCGGCACTGGGCCGGGCCGGCCGTGCACTGGAAAAGGCTATCTTACGTCTGGATAGCGCAGAATCTGAAGCAGAACGGGAAGCCCTGCTCATCGATGCAGCCCAGAAGACTCAGGGCTATTTTCTTATACGGGAGTTGAATGGCTTGCGCGATCAGCGCGACATCATCCAGTCATTCGATATACCCCGTGCAGTCCTGAACCGTATCGGCATCAGCCAAAGAAGGTGAAGGCCTGATACCTGACAGGCCCCACTGGAAACCGTCAGAAACGCCTTACCCCTTTCCCTGGTATCGAACCTTCTATAGGCAAGCCCAAGGCCAATCAGAGCGTCTGTTTATTCCATGATGAAGCCATCATTGCGCATTACATATTTTATCGTTGCAGCTCTTCTCGCCGCAACATTGTGGCCGATTGCAACAGCCCAGACCGTCGTTACACGTGAGCAGACGCGTGAAGCATTGTTATCGCTTGAAAGCGAGCTTTCCCAATACTCCGCAGAGATAGATGAAACAGCAGATCTGCTTGAGGGCTCGACAGAGCAATCAATACTCAGCAGCAAGATTGTCCGGCTTGCCGAAATCTGGACCGATCTCGGCCGGATCGAAAGTGATGCGGAGTCAATTCGCTCCCGGATCACACGCTCCATAAACGATGTTTCGCCCCTTCTTGGAGAGCAAGATTCCAGCTCGGAAAAATCGACGGAGCCGGAACAGCCAGAAGAAAGCCCTTCAAGAACCGCGATCAATAGGGTTCTCGAACCCTTACGCGATATCAAGGCGCGTGCGAGTGTCGTGGTGGCAGAAGCCCGACTGGCCAGAACCGAAGCGCGCCAACTCGAAATCGAACTGACGAGCATGCGCGATCAGGAACTCGTTGCCTCTACATTGGACCGGGGCCCCTCGCCCCTTCAGGCTTCCGTCTGGGCCAGTGCTGGCGATCGCGTCATGACCGCCATGTCTGAAGTTTCCGATAGCGTGGAGCGCTGGCGCCGTGACCGGATCGCCGAAGGTAAACCCATGCCGCTTGTCATCCTTGGTCTAAGCGCAATTCTCGCACTCGCCGCTATTCTTGGCATCAATGCCCGCTTCCACGGCTGGCAGGTCCGGAAATTCGCCGAAAAGTCCCCAACCCGGCAAGCCGTTGCCTCGGCGGCCATGACCAGTTTCCTGTTACGTCTGGTTCTTGCCGTAAGCGCGGTGGCAATAGTTGCTGGCGTTGCGGAAGCGATTGGCGCGCTCGATTCAATGGAGCCCTCCATTGCCACCTCTCTGGGGGCGGTCGCCATTGCCGTCATATCCGCGCGAGCGCTTGTGGAGTCGGTAATGGCACCGCGAACCCGCGCGTTTCGCCTGATAGCTGTCGGAGACAGGAGCGCTCACGCGGCGTGCCTGGCGTTTATTGTCCTGGTCGTCATGTTCGCTCTTGAGACCCTCTTTCAGGCGACAGGCGCGATTTCTCCAGCCGGCGCTGAACAACGTTCCGCAGGGACATTCCTGCTCGCGCTCATAACGGCTGGCCTGTTATGCTGGCTCGCTTTCGAACTCAAGCCGAGGACAGATAGTGGCGCGACCCTGTTGCGTCAGGCTGGGCGGATCGTCCTGGCCGCGCTGGGGCTGATCATACTGGCTTCATCAGCGGCAGGCTACTCACAGCTTGCGCGCTTCATGGTCGAACGTATCGTCCTGATTTCTTTTGTTCTCCTCATCGCAATTCTCGTGCGCGAACTCATCCGCGCGACGGCGCTGAAGTTCGTCTCCGGTGTTGTGGAGCGCCACCGCTACCACTCCGCACGCAATGAGGAAACTGAAGAGAGCGAGGGCAACTCCGCCATGAGCGGGGAGTTCTGGGTCAGGCTCGTCGCAGACGTCTTGATCTTCCTGCTCCTTCCACCATTCATCCTTCTCGCACTCGGCATGCCCGCGCAGGAACTCTGGAATGAAATCCGTCGCCTCATCACCGGTGTGGAAGTTGGCGGCCAGCGCATTTCCATGGGCAAGGTCTTTGCGGCCCTGATGACGCTCGCCTCGGTACTGCTGGCGACGCGGCTGGTTCAGCGCGGGCTCGAAAAGAACATCTTCCCGCACACCCAGATAAGCTCGGGCGCAAGTAATTCACTGATCACGCTTCTTGGCTATGCCGGCGTAATCATCGCGATGATCTCAACCATCAGCGTCGTCGGGTTCGACCTCTCCAGTCTTGCCATCATTGCTGGTGCCCTGTCTGTCGGTATCGGTTTCGGGCTGCAAAGTATCGTCAGCAACTTTGTGGCAGGTCTGATCCTTCTCTTCGAGCGCCCGTTCAAGATTGGCGACTGGATCGTGACGCCGTCGGGCGAAGGTACAGTGCGCAAGATCAATGTCCGTGCAACCGAAGTCGAAACCTTCGACCGTCAATCGATCATCGTGCCGAACGGCGAACTGGTCAGCTCCTCTTTTGGCAACTGGACGCACAAGAGCGAAGTCATGCGGATTGCCGTACCGGTGGGCGTGAAATACGGCACCGACAGCCGGCTGGTCGAGAAGCTCCTTCTGGAAGCCACCGAAACCATCGACAAGGTCAGGTCCTTCCCGCCAGCCTATGTTATCTTCAAAGGCTTCGGTGACAGTGCACTCGAATTTGAACTGCGCGGTTACATCATCGCGGATGATATCGTCACGGCACCATCGGAGTTGCGCCACGAAATCGCGGCGATCTTCAAGCGTGAAGACATCACGATCCCGTTCCCGCAGCGCGACCTCAATTTCGAGTGGCCTGCATCTCTTGCAAAGCCCGAGGCTGACGCAGGCCCTGACGAACAATCATAGCCGAACTGCCAGACCGTAGGCCGTATTCAGAAGGCTATCAGAGCATCCGCTCCTTCGTGGTCGTGAATTCCAGGTCCGGATTCTTTTCCTGCGCGTAGCCGACTTCCCAGGCATTCTTGGCAAGATAGACGGGCGCGCCGTCCAGGTCGGTGCCGACGGCCGACTTGTTCTTGTCCAGGAAGGCTTCGAGCTTGGCTTCATCGTCACAATTTATCCAGCGCGCGACATTGTAGGATGCCTGCTCGAAAACGACCTCCAGATTGTATTCCGCTGCCATGCGCTCAGCCATCACATCAATCTGGAGCGAGCCGACGGCGCCGACAATCATGTCAGACCCGAGCGCCGCTGTGAAAAGCTGGGTCACACCTTCCTCGGCGAGGCTCTCCAGCGCCTTGCGCAGGTGCTTCGACTTCATCGGATCCTTTGGACGGGCACGACGCAGAATTTCCGGCGCGAAATTCGGAATGCCCTGGAAACGGATGTTGCCGTTTTCGGATAAACTGTCGCCTACCCGCAGCTGGCCGTGGTTCGGCACGCCGATCACGTCGCCGGCATAAGCCGTCTCGGCGATCTCCCGGTCCTGCGCAAGAAACATGAGAGGCGCATGAACATTGATCTGCTTGTTCGATGTCGTCTTCAGGCGCATGCCGCGCTTGAACTCGCCCGAGCAGAGCCGCAGGAAGGCCACACGGTCACGATGGTTCGGGTCCATGTTTGCCTGGATCTTGAAAACAAAGCCGGAAACCGGCTTGTCGCTACGCTCGACAGTCACGGGATCACCGCTTTTCTGCGCGGTTTGCGGGCGTGGGCCGGGCGCAAATTCCGCCAGTGTCGACAACAGCTCCGAGACCCCGAAATGGCGCAGCGCCGAGCCGAAGACAACGGGTGTCATATGCCCTTCCGCATAGGCTTCCGGGTCGAAGTCCGGCAGGGCTTCACGTGCAAGTTCGGCGCCCTCTTCCAGCTCGTCCATCACTTCGGAATCAATCGTTCCGCGGGCTTCCTGCATACCTATACGCGGGCTCGGTCCGGGCTCCAGCGCCTCATCGGCAGTGCGTTTGCGGAACTGGACGAAATCATTCTTGCGCAGGTCCATCATGCCGGCAAAGCGCTGCCCCGAAGCGGCTGGCCAGTAAAGCGGCGAGGTATCCAGCTGGAGCTTGTCCTGTATCTCATCGAGAAGTTCGAGCGGATCGAGCGCTTCGCGGTCCATCTTGTTGATGAAGGTCGTGATCGGGATGTCGCGCATCCGGCAGACCTCGAACAGCTTCAGTGTCTGCGGCTCGATCCCCTTGGCCGCATCGAGCACCATGACAGCCGAATCCGCCGCCGTCAGCGTGCGGTAGGTATCTTCGGAGAAGTCTTCGTGGCCCGGCGTATCCAGCAGGTTGAAAACCAGCCCGTCACGCTCGAACGTCATCACGGAGGCCGACACGGAGATGCCCCGGTCACGCTCGATCTTCATCCAGTCAGACTGGGTCCGGCGGCGCTCACCACGCGCGGCGACCTGTCCGGCCAGCCGGATCGCGCCGCCTGCAAGAAGAAGGTTCTCGGTCAGCGTCGTCTTACCGGCATCCGGGTGTGAAATGATGGCGAAGGTCCGCCGGCGGGCGGCTTCGTCTGCGGGTGTCAGGGACATGGTCAAGTATCGCGTGAAGCAATGAATGTGTTGAGCGCCGTCGCCTAGCCGATCTTGGCCTGCAATGAAAGATGTCTGCTGGATTGCCTTACCGTGGCAGAGGCGGCTAGGGTCGCAACAACTTCAAAATTGCAGGGTGTGAGGAATGTCAGATCAATCGCAGGCGACAGAGACGAAAGGTTTTCTCGGCTGGGTCGAGAAAACGGGCAACAAGCTGCCCGATCCGGTTTTCATCTTCTTCTACCTGATCATCGCCCTGATGATCATCTCGGTCATCACATCCGCACTCGGCGCGAATGCGGTTCTTGGCGAGCAGGTCCTCAGCGGGATGGCTGAGTCGCAGAAGCAGCGTTTCTCGATTGGCGAAGATGGCCTCATCCCCGCGATCAGCCTGTTGTCGCCTGACAATATCCAGCGGCTCTGGGTGGAAATGCCGGAGACATTCACGCACTTCCATCCGCTCGGCTATGTGCTGGTCGTCATGCTTGGCGCCGGCGTCGCAGAACGCTCCGGCCTGTTCGCCGCAGGGATGCGGTCTGCTGTCCGCGGAGCTCCGAAATTCCTGCTGACCCCGGTTGTTGCCCTGGTTGCAATGGTCGGCAATCATGCCGCTGATGCCGCCTATGTCGTCCTGATCCCGCTCGCAGGCATCCTGTTCGCCTCCGCCGGGCGCCACCCGATTGCCGGTATCACGGCCGCCTTTGCAGGGGTTTCCGGCGGTTTCTCGGCCAACCTGTTCCCTGGCCAGCTTGATGCACTTCTCTACGGCATTACCGAAGCTGCCGGAGAAATCCTCGTGCCGGACTATGACGCAAACATTGCCGGTAACTGGTGGTTCATCGCGGCCATTCTCTTCATCTACCTGCCGATCATCTGGCTGGTCACCGACCGTGTAATCGAGCCGAAACTCGGTGCATACGAACCGTCCGGCACGGCGGCCAACAGCTTCAATGAGGATGACAAGCCGCTTGAGCCCGAACAGGTGAAAGGTCTGAAATGGGCCGGTCTTGCCTGCCTCGGCACCATCGCGCTCTGGGCCTTCATGACCTGGGGGCCGGGAACGCCGCTGATCAGTGAAGCCCCGGAAGGCGAAACGGTCGAGTGGTACATCGAGTATTCGCCTTTCTTCAATTCGCTGGTTGCCTTCTTCCTGGTGATCTTCCTGGCCGCCGGCTGGGCCTATGGCGCGGCTGCCAACACGATCAACAATCATAAGGATCTGGTGGAGATGATGGCGGAGGCCATGAAGGACATGGGCTATTACCTCGTCCTTGCCTTTGCCGCCGCTCATTTCGTGGCCATGTTCAGCTGGTCGAATCTTGGCCTGATCTCGGCTGTCCACGGCGCCGATGCGATCGAGAGCTCCGGACTTCCCCTGCCCATCCTGCTCGGTCTGATCGTCCTCTTCTCCGCGTCGATCAACCTGTTTGTCGGCTCGGCAAGTGCGAAATGGGCGCTGCTAGCACCGGTCATGGTGCCGATGCTGATGCTGCTTGGCGTCTCGCCAGACGGTGCCACGGCGGTCTATCGCGTGGGCGATGCCGCAACAAACATCATCACCCCGCTCATGGTCTATTTCCCGCTCATCCTTGTCTTCGCACAGCGCTGGCAGAAGGATTTCGGGCTTGGCAGCCTGATGGCGATGATGATCCCGTATTCGGTCTGGATGCTGATTTCCGGCGTCCTGCTCGTCGTACTGTGGGTCTGGCTCGGCTGGGACCTCGGACCGGGCGCACCGATGAGATTCGAACTGCCCAGCGCAGGTTAGGCGATCCGGCGGAGCTCGGCTTCCAGCCGCTGGGGCACAGCCCTGGCGGCAACCAGCTCCCGGCTTGCCATACCTCTGGCGAATGTTTCCAGAACCGTTTCGGGCACGTCCTGCAAAAGCGGCTGGGTTGTCCCGTCCTCGCGCAATTTCAGCATGAAGCTGTTGGCACCCGTACGTGAAATGACAAGCGCAGCCAGGTCACAGGCCTCGGAGTCTACAACGCGCCGCCATGTCAGTCGGGCATGGTCAAGCCGGGCATGAACAAAGTCGACGACATCACTCACTGAAAGGTCATGCGGATATCCGCACCGCATCGCCTTCCACCGCCTTTCGACATGAATTTCCGGCGCGGCCACATCGACAATCTGGTCGTTCAGAAAAAACAGCATGTTGCGTGCCCCCTTCGGCCTCACATGCAGGTTCCCTGATTTGTGCTTAACGCTTGGTTACCATATGCCGGATGGCAGAATACGGGTGCCAGGCCCGATCATTATCAAACACCGTGAATTTCACCGGCGGCTGCTTCGGCTTTCACCCATTTGATGAATGCACGAACATCTTCGGAAATGTGGCGTCCTTTCGGCCAGACGAGCCAGTAACCGAAGTCGATGCTGGTTGATCCGTCCGCAAATGGTGCAACCAGCCGCCCGGCAGCCATGTCTGAGGAAGCAATAGCGCGCTTGGCCAGTACGATGCCCCGGCCCGATGCAGCCGCCTCGATGGCCAGGGATGACTGGTTGAACCGCGGACCGCGAGTTGAATCCATCTTGTCGGCAACACCACGAGCGGCCAGCCAGCTTGTCCAGTCCGGGCAGGACGGGTCCTTCTCCGTACTCTCATCATGTATGAGCGCATGATTGGCCAGGTCTTCGGGTCTGCGGATCGCATCCTTGCCCTCCAGCAGGCGTGGTGAGCAGACAGGCAGGACAGTTTCGTCCATCAGTTTTTCTGATTTCAGTCCGTCATAACTGCCGCGGCCATAGCGGATCGCGAAATCTGCGTCTGCTGTGGTGAAATCCGTGATCGACATATCGGCCGATATCCAGGCCTCGATGCCGGGATGGGCAATGTGAAACCTGTCGAGCCTAGGGGCCAGCCACTTGGCGGCAAATGAAGGGGCACAGGAGACCATGACCCGGCCTTTCCGGGCGGGCATCTGCATGATGCGCCCCGCCTCTGTGATCTTCGAGAAGGCTTCCCGCACAAGCGGAAGGCTGGCCTGCGCCGCGTCGGTCAGCAGGACACTGCGCCCTGTTCGTTTGAAGAGTGGCGTCCCGGCATATTCCTCAAGCTGGCGGATATGCTGCGACACTGCGCCCGGCGTGACATTGAGCTCTTCAGCTGCCTTACTGAAGGAAAGTCGTCTTGCAGCAGCTTCAAACGCCCGCAAGGCATTCAGGGGCGGAAGGCGGTCATGATTATCGGCCATGTTCGGCCTCTCATAGTTTATCTAAACGATCGGATCAGGGGTCTACGCTTGCGGGGACCGTCCCACAAGCCCCATTTTCCCGGCACGTCAGCGACTGATTTTTAATGTGAGCTCTAATGCGCCTGTTCCCAGCCTTCTTCCTGATGGATGATGCCCACATCGTCATTTTCGGCGATGGCACCAATGCCGAACGCAAGGTGCGGCTTGTTGCCAAGACGCCTGCGCGAATATCGCTGGTGTCAGAAAGCCTGCCCCGCTGGACGAGCGACTTCACCGATAAAGTGACACTCGTATCGCCGGGAGAGGCTGGCCGCGCCCTCGAAACCGCGCGTTTCACCATCATCGCGCTTGAGGATGATGATGAAGCACATGCCGCCTACAGACTCGCCCGCGAGCATGGCGTTCCGGTCAATACGGTCGACCGCAAGGAGATGTGCGACTTCACCGTGCCAAGCCTTCTCGACCGTGGCGAGATCGTCGCGGCGGTCGCCACAGGCGGAGCTGCTCCCGTTCTGGCGAAGGATATTCGTGCCAAGCTCGAGACGCTGATGCCTGAACGGATTGGCGCACTTGCTGCACTCGCCGAGCGCTGGCGCCCGGCTGTGAAAGAGGCTATTGGAAACGAAACGGAGCGCCGTCATTTCTGGGAAAGCGCCCTGCGCGGCCCTGTAGCTGAAGCCGTCTACGCAAATGATGATGCGCGCGCCGAAACACTCATGGGCGAAACGCTCGAACAGTTTGCCCGGTCGGCCACAGCAACCGGCAGAGGCCCCGTGCATATCGTCGGGGCCGGGCCGGGCGATCCTGAACTACTTACACTCAAGGCGTTCCGCCTGATCCAGCAGGCCGATATCGTCTTTCACGACAAGCTCGTCTCACCGGAGATCATGGACATGATCCGCCGCGACGCCGAGCGCGTGCCAGTCGGTAAGTCCAAGGGCGAACACCTCGTGCCACAGGATGGTATTCACGAGCTGATGATCGCCGCCTCCCAGGAGGGCAAACGCGTGGTCCGCCTGAAGGGCGGCGACCCGTTCATTTTCGGCCGCGGCGGCGAGGAAGTCGAAGCGCTGCGTGAAGCCGGGATCGAGGCCACTGTCGTGCCCGGCATATCGTCTGCCATGGGATGTGCCTCGGGTGCCAACATTCCCCTCACTCACCGCGACCATGCCCAGACGCTGACCTTCGTAACCGGTCATGCCCGGCGGGGTGGCGTTCCGGATCTCGACTGGCAGGGTCTCGCCAAACCCCACCAGACAGTGGTGGTCTTCATGGGCGTTGGCACGTCGGCCACGATTTCTGAAAAACTGCAGGAAGCCGGCCTTTCCGGTGAAACGCCCGTGGCCGTTATCGAGAATGGCACGCGTGCTAATGAGAAGCGCGCCTTCGGAGAGCTTGCGCAGCTTCCGAAGATAATCGAAACACGCGGCATCAAGGGGCCGGCCCTGCTCATCATTGGTGAGGTCGCAGGGCTTCCGGCCGAAGCCCAGGACAGCATTATTGCGGAGGCACTCGCATGACATCGGTTCGCCCGAAACTGAAGCCGGACCAGCCAAAGACGGTCACTGCATGGGAAACAGCAACCGGCAAGGTTGTATGGATGACAGCCGATGGTAGCTGGAGCGATAATCCGTCACAGCTTGGTGTCTTCGTTGGCGACGAGGCTGAAGAGAAACTTTCAGCCGCACAGGCCCAGGAAGATACTGTGACGGACCCTTACTTCATGCAGGTGAGCGAAGACGGGACCATCGAAGGACGCGAGACCCTGCGTGAAAATATCCGCGCGAACGGGCCGACCATTCATCCGCAATTCCAGCGGGGCGCAAGCTGACAAGCTCTGTCGTCCTTTCTGAAGAGGTAAGAAATGTACAGGTATGACGAATTCGACGCACAACTCGTGCATGAACGGGTCGAACAGTTTCGCGGACAGGTGGCCCGCCGCCTGTCGGGCAAACTGAAAGAGGACGAGTTCAAGCCGCTGAGGCTCCAGAACGGCGTCTACCTCCAGCTGCACGCCTACATGCTGCGCATTGCCGTGCCCTATGGCCAGCTCAGCTCGCGCAAGATGCGCCGGCTGGCCAAGATCGCGCGTGACTATGACCGTGGCTATGGTCACTTCACCACACGCCAGAACATACAGTTCAACTGGGTCGCCCTGAAAGACATTCCCGATGTGCTGGCAGAACTCGCCGAAGTCGAGATGCACGCCATCCAGACCTCGGGCAACTGCATCCGTAACACGACGAGCGACCACTATGCCGGCGCGACGAAGGACGAGATCATGGACCCGCGCCCCTGGTGCGAGATCATCCGCCAGTGGTCGACCTTCCATCCGGAATTCGCCTTCCTGCCGCGCAAGTTCAAGATCGCTGTAACGGCAGCCGAGCATGACCGCGCTGCGATCAAGGTCCACGATATCGGCCTGCACATGCGCCAGCGGAACGGTGAGACCGGTTTCGAAGTATATGTCGGCGGCGGCCAGGGCCGTACTCCGCATATCGCCGCAAAGGTGGCAGACTTCGTGCCTGAAGCCGAGCTGCTCGATTATCTCGAAGCGATCATGCGCGTCTATAACCGCTTCGGACGGCGCGACAATAAGTTCAAGGCCCGGATCAAGATCCTCGTCGCGGAGACCGGTGAAGAAGAGTTCCGCAAGCTGGTCGAGGAAGAATACGCCGCCCAGCGCGAGGGCGAAAAGATCGACCTTCCCCAGGAAGAGATTGACCGTATTCACGCCTATTTCACGCCGCCGGAACTGGCCGCAAAGCCAGCCACCTCCGAAGGTTTCGAGAAGGCGAAGACAGCGGACCCGGCTTTTGCCCGCTGGACCCGTGCCAACCTGCACGAGCACAAGGTGGACGGATATACGACCGTGACGGTCAGCCTGAAGCCGATCGGGGTTGCCGCAGGTGATGCGACCGACACGCAGATGATGGTCGTCGCGCATCTCGCCGAGACCTACGGCCATGACGATATTCGCGTCACCCATGCGCAGAACCTCGTCCTGCCGCATATCGCGCTGGATGATGTCTATGACGTCTACCGTGAACTGGATGCGGCTGGCCTCGCCACCCCGAATGAAGGGCTTATCTCGGACATGATCGTCTGCCCGGGGCTGGACTACTGCAACCTCGCCAATGCCCGCTCAATCCCAGTCGGAATTGCGATCCAGGAAGCCTTTGCCGATCCGGACGACCAGGCCGATATCGGCAAGTTCCACATCAACATCTCCGGCTGTATCAATGCCTGCGGCCACCACCATGTTGGCCATGTCGGTATTCTGGGCGTCGACCGGAAAGGTGAGGAATACTACCAGATCACGCTGGGCGGGCGCGCCGACGAAAAGGCTGCCATCGGCTCAATTGCCGGGCCGGGCCTGAAAGCCGACGATGTGCCTGTCGCCCTGAAACGCCTCGTTGACCGTTATCGCGAGTTGCGCACCAGCAAGGATGAGACCTTCATCGAGACTTTCGAACGTGAAGGCATGGATGCATTCAAAGAGGCGATCTATGCCGGAGCGTAAGGATTAGAGCGTCATCCCGGAGAGCGGAGCAGCGCATGGCCGGGCCCCAGTAATTTACGGCGTAATATGTGACATCCGGGTCCCGGCTCTGCGCCTTGCTCCGGCCGGGATGACGAAAAGAGGTTTTCGAATAATGCCACTCATCAAGAACGGTCAGGAAGTCGATGATGTCTGGGCCTATGTCCCGGACGAAGCCCCGCTTTCTCCCGGCGGCTGCATCACGGTCTCCCTGTCGCGCTTTCGCAGCGAGACCGAGCTCCTGCTCGCCCGAAACACCGAAATTGGCGTGCGTCTGGAGCCGGCCGACGACCCGCAGGAACTCGAGGACCACCTCGAACGCCTGGCCCTGATCGAGATCGATTTCCCCAAATATACCGATGGCCGCGGCTACTCCCAGGCCCAGCTCCTGCGGCGGCGTTATGGCTATACGGGCGAGCTGCGCGCTGTCGGCCAGGTCCTGCGAGATCAGATTCTCTATATGAACCGTTCAGGCTTCGATGCTTTCGAGACAGAGCGGACCGAACTACCTTCCATACTGCAGGCGCTGGAGGAATTTTCAGCGTTCTATCAACCGGCAGCAGATGGTGCGGCAACCGTATTTGCCCGCCGCCATGGAAAGAAATAGAGGCCTTCATGCCTTATGCGGATTATCAGACACGTCTTCAGGAGCCCGTGAAAGACCGCCTCGCGCGCCTGAACGGCGAACTGCGTGAAGCTTCCGCGACCACGATCCTGCGGGCATCACTTGTTCGCGAGTGGCAGGAAAAAATCACTTATGTGTCCAGCTTCGGGGCTGAGAGCGCCGTCATGCTGGCCCTGATTGCCGATGTCGACCCAAACTTTCCGATTGTTTTCCTCGAAACCGGTATGCATTTTCCGCAGACACTGGATTACAAGGACCAGTTGATTGACCAGCTCGGCCTGACCAATGTCCGCGAGATTCCGCCGAGCGAGACCGAGCGCAAGGTGCTCGATCCGAAGAACACCCTCTGGAAAACCGATCCGGATGCCTGCTGCGCCTTGCGTAAGGTGCGCCCGCTCGAACCGGCACTTGAAGGTTTTGATGCCTGGATAACAG
Source organism: Henriciella sp. (assembly GCF_029936995.1). Taxonomy (GTDB): domain Bacteria; phylum Pseudomonadota; class Alphaproteobacteria; order Caulobacterales; family Hyphomonadaceae; genus Henriciella. The sequence goes on along the minus strand of NZ_JAPYRE010000001.1, from coordinate 668,035 downwards.
GCCGAAAGCGCTTTCATGGCGGTGCCCGGCTCAGCCTGCCAGTTTTCGAACATGCCGACGGCCGCTTCAAGGTGAACCCGCTGGCAAGCTGGACGCAGGAAGATGTCGATGGCTTTTTTGCCCGCCGTAACCTGCCCCGTCACCCGCTTGTCGACCAGGGGTATCCTTCTATCGGTTGCTGGCCCTGCACCAAGCCGGCCGAAGACCCGAACGATATACGTTCAGGCCGCTGGGCCGGTATGGACAAGAGCGAGTGCGGACTGCACGTCGACAAGAAAGAACGCCCCCGCGTCTTCTAGCCAACCAAAATTTTGACAGATTTCGCGTGATATTCGGGAACCATGCCGAATATCACGCGTTTTTTCTTTTCCGCTTTTTTTCTGACCACGCTCATTAGCGGCTTTGCTGATGCTAAAGTGCTTCACGATGACCGCTCCCCGCAAGCCATCATGGGCAATGCGTTATGGCAGGAAGCCATGTCCGCTTATGCCGCCCATGAAGATCATGTCAGCAATGACGACTATATGATCGTGATCGACTATCGCCGCCATTCCGGCGAGCCGCGCTTCTTTCTGATCGACATGGAAGAGAAGACTGCCGAGGCCTATCTCGTTTCGCACGGACGCGCTTCAGATCCGGATCATGATGGAATGGCTGACCGCTTTTCCAATGTATCTGGATCAAAAATGTCATCACTTGGCAGCTTCGTGACCGCGGAAACGTATTATGGCAAGCACGGCCTGTCCTTGCGTCTTGATGGCCTTGAAAGCCAGAATGCAGCCGCCCGAGAGCGCGCAATTGTCATTCATGGCGCCGATTATGTGGACGCCAACCGGTCCAAGATGGGGCGCAGCTGGGGATGCCCGTCACTTGAACAGCATGTCGCGGCAGACCTGATTCCGAAGATCGCCGATGGCGTGCTGATCTACACGCGCGGACCGGAGGCTGAGGACGAACTATACGCCGATATTGTCGATAAGGCGGGTTGATCCCATCCACGCAGCGGCCAGTAAACGGCACGCCTGCCCTTCCCGGAGAGGCCCGTCCGGCAGGTCCTGCAAATCTTCCGGATCGACAGCGCTGACATAATCCAGCTTTGCAAAGCCGGCAGCAAGGATCAGGCCCCGCGCTTCCGTTACAACTTCTTCGACCGGAGCACCTATGCGGATACGGCAGGCTGCACGATGCAAGGCCGATGAAATCGCACTGGCACGCGCGCGCTCTTCCTCGCTCAGATAAGCGTTGCGCGAAGACTGGGCGAGACCGTCGGCATCCCGCCAGGTCCTTCCACCGATAATCTCGATCCCAAATCCGAGATCGCGCACCATGCGCCGGATGATCTGGAGCTGTTGATAGTCCTTTTCCCCGAAGACGGCCGTATCCGGCTTCACGTGTATGAACAGGCGGGCAACGACGGTTGCGACACCATAGAAGAAATGCGGGCGATGAATCCCGTCCAGCAAGTCGGACATTTCCTCGACACGGACATTCGTGAGCGAGCCTGCCGGATACATCTCTTCGACACTCGGACAATAGACCAGGTCACAGCCCGCCTCGCCCAGTCTTGCAACATCGCCAGCCTCATCGCGCGGATACCGGTCCAGGTCTTCACCGGGCGCAAACTGAGTCGGGTTCACGAAAATGCTCACGACGACAAAATCGCACTTTTCCCCAGCTTTTCTGACAAGCGAAATATGCCCGTCGTGAAGCGCCCCCATTGTCGGTACGAACCCGATTTGCCTGCCTTTTTTTCGTTCCGCGGCGACAGCGTCCTGCAATTCAGTGCGCGTCCTGACGATCCTGGCCTGCTGAATACCCACTTGGAGATGCTCCCGAACTCTGATTTCGTAAACACGCCATTAACCAAATCGCGTGACTTGTTCATCTATGAGAAAGCCTATCATGCCTCGCCTCAAGACACTTTTCGCCCGCAGGGGCCTGCCTTCTCTCAAGCTCCGTAAAAAGGCATATTCGCGTCATATCAACCGTGAATCTGTTCCGGTCGAGGCCGAACGCTTCAAGGCCGCGCGCGCAGACTATTATCGCAGCGACCGCTCTCTAGAAGCCCGGATCCACTCAGATACCGTAGATGCGCTAACAGATGCACTTGCACGCCTGCGAAGCACATTGTGCGATGTGGCCGAAGAAGCGCCTGTTGTCGCAGAAGCTGAAACTGCAACGGCTTGTAACACTGCCCTCTATGATCGCGACCTGTTTGACGGCGAGCCCCTCTATATGGGCCAGGGCAAGGGCGAGATTACCGGTCTCGATGAAGACCTCTTCGAAGAGGCCGCTCCGGCAACACCACGTGTAGGCCGCAGTCACGCACCAATTCTTTCTCAACCGGCTGCCTGACAACGGCACCCTGATGCAAGGCCAAGTGGAGTAGACACAGATGCCAGCAGATGGATTCGGCACAGTGGATCAGAAGACCCCTCATTCTCTAAGGCAGACCTCAGACACCGACGCTCGTGTGATCGTCGTTGGCAATGAAAAAGGTGGTGCCGGCAAGTCCACCGTCGCCATGCACATGTCCGTCGCGCTCATGCGCATGAACCAGCGCGTCGGAGTGATCGATCTGGATGTGCGCCAGAGAACGCTCACGCGCTACCTCGAAAACCGCCTGCGCTGGGTCCAGTCAACCGGCTCGAAGCTTCCCATTCCGGAAATCATCCGCGTGGATGCCAGCACTGAACGCGACCTCGACGCCGCCGAACGTGAAGAGTCGGAGCGGTTACTGGGCGCCATCAAACGCCTGAAAGCGGTTTGCGACGTTATCATAATCGACGTGCCAGGCGGCGACACCTTCCTCGCCCGGCTTGCGCATACCGTTGCCGACACACTGGTGACGCCCCTGAATGACAGCTTTGTCGACTTCGACCTGCTGGGTGACGTAAATCCGCAGACGCTCGAAGTTATCCGGCCCAGCTTCTACTCGGAAATGGTCTGGAACTGCCGCAAGAAGAAGGCCCAGGAATCACGCAAACCGATTGACTGGATTGTGATGCGCAACCGCGTTTCGCCACTGGAAGCGCGCAACAAGCAGAAGGTTGGGGAGGCACTGAACAACCTCTCGAAGCGGATCGGGTTTCGGCTTGGACCGGGCCTGTCCGAACGTGTGATCTATCGCGAACTGTTCCCCGCCGGGTTGACCCTTCTGGACCTCACGGAGCGCGGCTCGAACATTGCCTTCACGATGAGCCATGTAGCCGCCCGACAGGAACTGAGGGACCTGGTTATCCTGCTCAAGCTACCAGCGCTTGCAGGGGCAGAGATCACCTTCTGAACCCATCGCAAGACACGCCCTGGACAAATGAAAACGCCCACCAGAACTGGTGGGCGTTTTCTAGTTAACGTCATGATCCTGCAGCTACTCGGCGGGGACCAGCTCTTCAAAGCTGCCGCTCTCATCGCCTTCGCCAACCGGCTTGGGTGCGAAGACCTGCCCGTTCAGCATCGGCATCGCGGCCCCATCCGGATTGATCGGGGACTGGAGCGCGCTGAAGGCATAATCTGCTTTCAGTTCATCAGGCTCACTGTTCTCGTCGAAGCTTTCATAAGCCGCCTCGATCAAGTCTGCGACATGAGCATCGCGTGATTTCGATGTCGATCCGCCGAACATGATTGCAATGATGCGTCGCCCGTCACGTTTGGCAGAAGCCATCAGGTTGAAGCCGGACGCCCGCGTGTAGCCCGTCTTGATTCCGTCGACCCCATCAACGCTATCGAGGAGGTTGTTGTGATTGCCGTAGGTACGGCTGCCCCACTTGAAACTCTGACGTGAAAAATAGTGGTAATAGTCCGCATGATCCTCAAGCAAGCGTTCCGCGAGGATTGCCATATCACGAGCTGTCGACACCTGCTGATCATCCGGCAGGCCGGACGCATTGCGGAAGATCGTATTCTTCATACCCATTGACTTGGCTTTTGCGGTCATCAGGGTTCCAAAGCGGGATTCTGTGCCGCCAAGCCGTTCTGCGACGACGGCAGCAACGTCATTTGCCGACTTCGTCACAAGCGCATCGATCGCATCACGCACACTTATCGTCGAACCGACGCTCAGCCTGAGCGCGGAAGGTGGCTGGGAAGCAGCGTGACGAGATACTTTGAGCTTTTCGTCGAATGTGACCTCGCCAGCCTTGAGTGCATCGAACAGCATGTAGAGCGTCATCGCCTTGGTCATGGAGGCGGGAAACCGGGCTGTGTCTGCATGCCTGGCGTGAAGGACTTCATTGGTATCAGCATCGACAACAATGGATGCGTATTTCTCTGCGATTGCGGCCGGCGCACAAACAACGATGAGCGCGATTGCACCGAGAGCTGCCCGTATCCCCTTACCGCCAGCACGAATTGCCATGGATTTCCTCCGTCCCAGAACGTTGTGAACCCCGGCCCGCCGAAGATTCGATCATAGGGTGGCCAAATTGTATTATCCAGTCGTTAACCACACCCTCAAGAAGAGGCCGAATGTGCAGTACCTCCGAGCCGTCATGGCCATTTTTGTGCGGCGCACAATAAATGTTGCAACCGCGAACATCATGGTCTATATACTCCTCACCAAAGGAGTGTTCTCATGGCCAAGACCGAAACAAACATGTTTGGGGCCTTCAACCCCGAGACTTTCACCAAAGCATTTCCCTTCGCCACCCAGTTTGGCGACATGGGCAAGGACGCAATGACTGCCAGCACCGCAAGCGCGAAAGCGTCGGTGAAAAGTTTCCAGGATGTCAGTGCGGCCATGATGCGTCAGGCGCAGGACCGCGTCAGCATGACGGTAGAAACCGGCAAGACGCTGGCCGGTGCGAAAACAATGGATGAAGCCGTCGAAATCCAGTCCAGCTATTTCCGCAACGCCTTTCAGGCACAGATGGACGGGCTTAATGAACTGGCCGGTATCTATTCTACCGCAATGAAAGACTGCATGGAGCCGTTTTCAGGCTATGCCAAGGGCGTCATGGATGAGGCCAAGAAGGCCGCGCCAAAAGCAAAAGCATCCTGATCTGACCACAAATCAGGCAAGTTGATAGAATGGCCGGCTGTGATTGCAGCCGGCCATTTTCTTATGTGGCAGCTGTAGAAGACTGCATACGGGAGCATTTGCAGACGCTAGGATTAACTCATGGATGAGCGGGTGAACTTCGAAACCCTGCATCGGCCAACCTCGCCGAATACATGCCTGCTGGCGCCGAAATGGCTCTGCGGGCATGCAACGCCTGATATAGAGTCGCCAATCTTCCTGCTTTCACCCGACAGGCTTTTTGCTGAAATCAGCCTCCTTGTAGGCGCATACGATCACTGGTCGGTTCATTTAAATGATGAAACTGCCCGGCAGATAGAATGCATTGCCACGACAAAAGTCCTTAAATTCAAGGACGATATCGCCATTCGCGTCATTCCTGACGTCAACTCACAAGAAAAATCGCAACTGGCCATCTATTCGCGCTCGCGAGTCGGCTATCATGACCTTGGTGCGAACCGTAAAAGGGTTGAACTGCTGCTGCGGGAGTTGAATCAATACACACAAACAACAGTTTGAGCAGTGATGTTCACCTGTTCAGGCTTAAAATTGCCAAATGCAAACCATATCTTTTTACCATGATGGCTAGAGACGACAGACCAAGGCTCGCGGAACCGGAAGATCCTACCGGACCGGCAAAGACGGGCGACACGGACGGGCCTGGCCTGGCGACCGAAACCCGGGTCAAGACGAAGAAGCCGTCCATGTACCGGGTTCTGCTACTTAACGACGATTACACGCCCATGGAGTTCGTGGTCTTCGTCCTGGAGCAATTCTTCAACAAGAATCGCGAACAAGCGACACGCATCATGCTGCACGTACATCAGAAAGGTGTGGGTGTATGTGGTGTATACACTTTCGAAGTCGCTGAAACGAAAGTGGCTCAGGTCATGGACCTGGCGCGGCGTAACGAGCATCCTCTGCAATGCACGATGGAGAAAGAGGATTAGAAGCCTATGCCTTCACTGACCGATAGCCTCGAAAATGCCCTTGAAAAGGCCCTCAACCTGGCCGGGGAGCGTTCGCACGAATACTCAACGCTCGAACACCTGCTCCTGGCGCTGACGGAAGATACTGACGCGGTGGAAGTGATGACGGCCTGCAAGGTCGACATCAACCTGCTGCGCCAGTCCCTGACGCAATATATTGACGAGGAACTATCAAGCCTCATTACCGATAACCCGGCCGTGAGCGTGCAGCCGACAGCTGCCTTCCAGCGTGTCGTCCAGCGCGCCATCCTGCACGTGGAGAGTTCGGGACGCGATGAAGTCTCCGGCGCAAACGTGCTTATTTCCATCTTCTCCGAACGCGAAAGCCATGCCGCCTATTTCCTGCAGGAGCAGGACATGACGCGCTATGATGCTGTCAATTTCGTCTCGCACGGCCTTGCCAAGTCTCCAGGCATGTCCCGCAGCTCCACGCCACGCGGCGCCGAAGAAACCGAGCAGCAGCAGAAACAGGGCCCGGCCAAGGAAGCCCTCGAAGCCTATTGCGTGAACCTCAATGAGAAAGCCAAACAGGGCAAGATTGACCCGCTGATCGGGCGAAATTTCGAAATCGAGCGCTGCATCGAAGTGCTGTGCCGCCGGTCCAAGAATAACCCGGTTCTCGTTGGCGACCCTGGCGTTGGCAAGACCGCCATCGCCGAAGGCCTTGCCAAGAAGATTGTCGATGGCGAGGTCCCGGAAATTTTGGAAGACGCCGTCATCTGGGCGCTCGATATGGGGGCCCTGCTTGCGGGAACGCGTTATCGCGGTGATTTCGAGGAACGCCTGAAGGCGGTCATGAAGGAAGTCGGCGAACAGGAGAAAGGCATCCTGTTCATCGACGAGATTCATACCGTGATCGGGGCTGGCGCGACGTCAGGCGGCGCGATGGATGCCTCGAACCTCCTCAAGCCTGCCCTGCAGAGCGGCGAAGTCCGTTGCATGGGCTCGACGACCTTCAAGGAGTTCAAGCAGCACTTCGAAAAAGACCGCGCGCTTGCCCGCCGTTTCCGCAAGGTGGATGTCGTCGAACCGTCCGTGCCGGATGCCGTGAAAATCCTCACCGGCCTGAAACCGGTCTTCGAGGAGTTTCATGGCCTGCGTTACACTAATGAAGCGATCAAGACGGCCGTCGAGCTTTCAGCACGGTATATCAACGACCGTAAGCTGCCAGACAAGGCCATCGACGTGATCGACGAAGCCGGGGCCACCCAGTGGCTGATCCCGGAAAGCCGCCGGCGCAAGCAGATCGGCACGAAGGAAGTCGAGGCGATCATCGCCAAGATCGCGCGAATTCCTCCCAAGCAGGTCTCCAAGGACGACGCCGCCGCGCTCAAGAATCTCGAGCCGGACCTCAAGCGTGTGGTGTATGGACAGGACCAGGCGATCGAGGCGCTGTCCTCATCGATCAAGCTCGCCCGCGCCGGCCTTCGCGAGCCGAACAAGCCAATCGGCTCCTACCTGTTCACCGGCCCGACCGGTGTCGGCAAGACCGAAGTTGCCCGCCAGCTCGCCTCAATCATGGGCGTGGAACTGCTGCGCTTCGACATGTCGGAATACATGGAGCGCCACACTGTCTCCCGCCTGATCGGCGCGCCGCCCGGCTATGTCGGCTTCGACCAGGGCGGCCTGCTGACCGACGGCGTCATGCAGCATCCGCACTGTGTGCTCCTGCTCGACGAGATCGAGAAGGCCCACCAGGACCTGTTCAACATCCTGCTTCAGGTGATGGACAATGGTTCGCTCACCGACGCTAATGGCCGTCAGGTCGATTTCCGCAACGTGATCGTGATCATGACGACGAATGCCGGCGCCTCTGACGCGGCGAAGAACTCCATCGGCTTCGGCCGCGGCAAGAAGACAGACGAGCAGGAAGATGCCCTGAAGCGCCTCTTCACGCCGGAGTTCCGCAACCGTCTCGACTCCACCATCATGTTCGGTGGCCTGACACAGGAAATCATCGAACGTGTCGTCGAGAAATTCGTCCTGCAACTCGAAGTCCAGCTGGCCGACCGCAATGTCACGATCGAACTCAGTGATGCGGCCCGTGACTGGCTGGCCGAACGCGGCTTCGACGAAGAGTTCGGCGCCCGGCCACTGGCACGCACCATTCAGGAGCACGTCAAGAAGCCGATGGCCGAGGAGCTCCTCTTTGGCAAGCTCGCCAAAGGCGGTGCGGTCAAGATCGACACCGACAAGGACGACGCGAAAAAACTGTCTTTCGAGTACATCGAAGACAAGGGCAAGAAGTCCAAGCCCAAGAAAAAGGGCAAGCCCGAACAGGTCGACTAGGCCCCTGCCCTGCAAATCAGGAAAAGCCCTCATTCTAGATGAGGGCTTTTTTTGTGGCCTGTCCTACCAGACCATTGCATCCTTGAGCTTGGCATGGAGGTCTGGCGGAATGTCATCGCCCTGCTTGCCCTGCTTCAGATCAGCCGGTGCTTCTACGGGTTTCAGATAACGCCAGCCCTGGAAAGGACGCTTCGGTGTCGGGTCGACAGGAATGAGTTCCGGATCGAATACAAGCTCACAGGCACGCTTGCCGTTACGGTCATCTATCACGCGGATATCGGAGAATGACTGGCGTACCTGTATAATGCCCTTGATCACCCAGTATATGGAGCCTCCATCCAGAAGCTCATCAATCTTCTTCGGCACCATGCGGGTATGGTGTACAGGCAGGGGCGCGCGTTGCATGACACGTTTCTGCCACGCCTCAAGGTCAGCGATTTCGCCTGCCCCGACACAGAGTTTGATCATGTGCATCGTCACAGGCGTGACTCTAACGCTCAGCGAGGTCCGGACCAGTGCCAGTTTGCCGCTGGGCCTTGAATCTGGCTTCGGCTTCGGGACTTGAAAAGAAGAACTCTACCGAAGTGACCTGGGCAACATAGTCGCGCTCGGTCCTGCGGTAGCGGCCCTCAGCTTCGATATCGACGGCAAACGAAGACACATAGGACAAGCCCCAGACCGGGTCGCTTTCGAGAATGAAAGACTGTTCGAATTCGACCAGACGCACACCTTCGGGGCCTCGGACAGGTTCCGGCAGACTGTAATCCAGTCGCATCACGCGGGCTGTCCGCGGCTCCATCCAGAGAGCGGCATCGATGTGGCTGGCGAACCCGGAATCGACATTATCATTATTGAAGTAGGGAATGTGCTGAAACTCAATACGCCAAGCTTTACCGTAATCATTGACATCAACGCGGTTGCCTAGACTTCCTCTCAGACCGCCAGGGAAAAGCCGCCCATCAGGCACCGTCTCATCCTGCCACGCCGAGACGGCATCATCGAGATCGTCATCCTTGCCCTCAGAAGACACCAGCTGCCACTGACTGGCCTCTTCAAGCCGCGGATCGAAGCGCAGTTCACGCATCGCATTGTCACTGTTGAGACGTACGGTGAATGCCGCCCTGAATGTCTCCGGCACTTCGGTCGCCTGTAGTGCCCGGTCTATCGGTCCTGTCTGCACAGACAGTTCGAACGCCAGCGCCAATACAAGTCCAAACGACAAATAAAACCTCCGGCTCCAGCCGTCCTGGCTGGCTCATTTACAAATACATGCCCCGGCCACTCCGAGATTTCTTAGACAGGCTGAATAAGGCCGAATTCAGACTTCTTCGAGCTCGACCAGCATAGCGCCTTCACCAAGCTGCTCGCCAACCCCGGCACCTGTCGCCTTGACCACACCATCGCGCGGGGCCGTCAGGCTATGCTCCATCTTCATGGCTTCCATAACGGCCACCACCTGATCCTTCTGAACCTGGTCGCCGGCAGACACTTTCAGCTCGATCAGCTTGCCCGGCATCGGCGCCGACACCTTGTCACCCCCGGCAATAGCTTCGGCCTCAGCCTCGTAATCAGGCACATCCACGAGAACGGTCTCGCCATCCGCAGACACCGCAAAACTGTGCTCCGATATCGCCGCAACCTGCCAGATTGGCGTTGCAGCCGCGGGATCAGGCGTGAGATCCATCACTTCGCCATCCACCTTGAGGCGTATCGACCGGCAGGGAGCAGCATTCATTCGCCAGCCATCCGCCAGCTCCCACGGCCCATCGCCCACTGGATGCAACAGCGCGTTCGCGACAAGGTCAGCAGCTGCCCGACGATCATCCTCATTCCGAGCCGTGAGTGTTTCTATTTCTTCAGCGATCCAGTTCACATGGTGGTCGCCCGAACGGAAGACTTCATGGTCCAGGCAGCGCTTCAGGAAATTGATATTGCATGGGATGCCAGCCACGACACTATGGCCAAGGCTTTCGGAAAGGGCATCAATAGCGCTTTCACGATCCCAGCTTTTCACAATGGCCTTGGCGATCATGGAGTCATAGACCGCCGGCACAGTATCGCCCGCGCCAAAACCGGTATCGAGCCGATACTGGTTGAATTCGTCGCCCATCTCATCGGTACCGAATTCTTCCATGTCCTCAGAGAGGCGTTCGACATTGCCGAGATCGAAAGCGAAGAGCCGCCCTGCGCCAGGCCGGAAATTGTCCGCCGGATCTTCCGCACAGATACGGGCCTCGATAGCGTGTCCATTCAGGGGTATATCCTTCTGTTCCAGAGGGATTTTTTCACCCGATGCCACACGCAGCTGCCATTCGACCAGGTCCGTGCCGGTGATGTATTCCGTCACCGGATGCTCGACCTGCAGGCGGGTATTCATTTCAAGGAACCAGAAAGTGTCCTTTGCCAGCGGCCGGGCGCCATCGACAATGAACTCGACCGTGCCGGCGCCTTCATAGCCTACCGCCTTCGCCAGTTGCACAGCTGCGTCTGTCATCGCCTTACGGACATCTTCCGGCATCCCAGGCGCCGGAGCTTCCTCGACAACCTTCTGGCGACGGCGCTGGAGCGAACAGTCACGCTCATAGAGATGGACGCCACCTCCGTGGCTGTCACCGAACACCTGCACCTCGATATGACGGGGCTGCTCGACCAGTTTTTCAAGCATGACACGCGCATCCCCGAAGGAGGATTTCGCTTCACGCGTCGCGCTTTCCAGCTCGTCCTTCAACTCCGATCGTTGCGAAACGAGCCGGATTCCGCGGCCCCCGCCGCCTGCAACAGCCTTGATCAGGAGCGGATACCCGATACGTTCGGCCTCGGCTTCCAGCGTTTTAGCGTCCTGCGCTTCGCCACGATAGCCGGGCAGCACGGGCACCCCGGCCTCTTCGGCTATCTTCTTGGCCTCGTCCTTGAGCCCCATAGACCGGATCGTCTCCGCCTTTGGGCCAACCCAGATCAGCCCTGCCTTGACGACGGCGTCTGCAAAATCGGCATTTTCAGAGAGAAACCCGTAGCCCGGATGTATCCCTTCAGCGCCGGAAGCCCTGGCAGCCGCAATGATGCGCTCGCCGTCGAGATAGCTCTCGCTTGCAGGCGCAGCACCAACGTGTACGGCCTCATCGGCTAGCCGCACATGACGGGCGTAAGCATCGGCGTCGGAGTAAACCGCAACCGTGCGTACACCCAGCCGGCGACAGGTCGCCATGATACGGCAGGCAATCTCACCCCGGTTAGCGATCAGCAGGCTTTTCAGCATGGCGTCCTTTCCGCGCGCTGTGGACAAGCGCCACCAGCACGAAACTTATGATCATCAACAAATACCATGAGCCGAATTTTGCGGCAGATACAAGTTTCCAGACTGATTCCTGCCCCGGATAAGTCCATGCACGGGCAAGTGTTCCCAGGTTTTCTGCAATCCAGATAAACAGTGCGACCAGTCCAAACCCAAGAACGAGCGGCATCGGCCGGTATGCCCTGTCCGGCCTGAACCAGACAATAGAACGGCCATAGACAAGGAGGGTCGCCACAAACAGGACATTGCGAATATCCACCGTAAAGTGATGAGTGAAGAAATTCAGATAGATCGCCAGTGCCAGCAAGCCCTGAAGCCAGAGTGATGGAAAATGGTCAAACCGGAAATCGAATATTCGCCACACCCGGGCGAGATAGCTGCCGACTGCGGCATACATGAAGCCTGAAAAGAGCGGCACCCCGCCAATACGCAGCAAGCTGTCCTCTGGATAGATCCAGCTTCCGGCACTTGTCTTGAAGATTTCCATGACAGTCCCGACGACATGGAAAACAAGGATGACGCGTGCCTCTTCCCAGGTTTCCAGCCCCGTCGCGATCAGGCCGACCTGAATAAAGATGGCGGTGATAACAAGAAAATCATACCGGCTGAGCCAAGCTGTCTCTGGGTACCAGAGATGCGTCGCCAGGATGAGTGCGAGCAACAGACCGCCGAAAATACAGGCCCATGCCTGCTTGATACCGAAGCTGACAAACTCGAATACGCCTGCGGTCACAGGCCCTTTCACAGCCAGACGCCGCAGTCGCTCACGCGCACCTGTCAGCTTGTCAGAAAGGGCTGAGAACCGGCTCATCAGGGCTTCTTCTCCCTGATGCAAGGCACTAGCATGACTTTATCATGGCGTTACTGGCCAGCCTGCCTCTTATACCGTCCAGTCCGGCTTGCGCTTGTCGAGAAAGGCCGCAAGCCCCTCACGTCCTTCTTCACTTACACGCCGTCCCGCGATCCGTTTTGCCGTCTCATGGCTGAGCGACTGGTTGATCTCGACCCCTGCAAGGTCCTGTACGAGCCGCTTGGAGTCATGGATGGCACCGGGCGCGGCCTGCATGGCCAAGGTGGCGAGATGTTCCTCCATCGCGGTGAGTTCTGCCTGATCCTCCACGACATACTGGACCAGACCGATCCGTTCAGCGAAAGCCGCATCGAAACTCTCCGCTGAAACGAAAAGTGCCTTGGCCCAGCGCGGGCCGATCGCAGACATCACAAAGGGACTTATCGTTGCCGGGGTCAGCCCCAGACGAACCTCTGAAAATCGGAACTTGGTATCCTTGAGCGCCACGGCGATATCACACGCCGCAACAAGTCCGGCGCCCCCGCCCATAACGGCGCCATGCACCAGCGCGACAGTCATCTGCGGGAGATTCGCGAGCTTCCTGAGCATTTCCGCAAGGCGGTAGGCATCTTCCTCATTCTCATGCCGGGTATAGTCGGCAGCAGCCTTCATCCAGGTCAGGTCAGCCCCGGCTGAAAAGCTCTTGCCATTGCCCCGCAGGATGACCATGCGAACCGTGGTCTGCTCTTCAAGCGTCTCCAGTGCATCGGTGAGTTCGGATATGACCTGCGCATTGAAAGCGTTGTGCTTGTCAGGGCGGTCGAGTGTTATGACAGCGATACCACCGGGTGTGGCATCAAGATTGATCGTCTCGTACTCGTCCATGAAAAATCTCCTGTTTGTCCGGATACTAGGGCTTAAACCGGACCTTGGAAATGTCCCTATGCCTGTGCTTCGGCACGTCTGTAATGACTATCGCGCCGCAGGGCCGGGCGTTCCACAAGATGCCAGAGAAGGAAGCTCGCCAGCAGCACCAGCACTGTCGCGGCAGCAATGCCTACCAGCGCCTGCTCGGGACCGAAAAGGCCCAACATGACCAGGGCCTGTATTATCGGGAAGTGCGTGATGTAGACGCCATAACTGATATCACCGAACCGTGCCGCCTGGAGGGATGGTCCTGGCGCGAAAGCAACGTATCCGATTATCCCCCCCAGTCCGGCTGCCCGCAATGGCTCAAGCCACGGGCTGAGGAAGGAAACCAGGACCAGCGCTAAGCCGACAAGACCGAAGAGACCCGGCTGCTTCGCGGCCGTGCGCCAAAGCTTCCAGAGCACCATGCCGCTTACAAAGAATGCCATCTGGCCCGGTAGCTGACGGGAAAGCTCCTCGGCCAGGGGATGGTGAAAATACACAGGCAGGAGAAGCCGCCACATTTCGGCCAGCACGTAAACGAGGCCAAACAGGACCCAGCTGAATCGGCCGAACAGACGCAAGAACACCGCAAAGACCGGAAGAACCATGTAGAACAGCACTTCCACTTTCAGTGTCCAGAGCGCGCCGTTCACCGCCGAAAACCGGTTATCCGCAAACAGGCCTGGGAGATCAGGCGACAGGAAGTTCAGGAAGATCAGGTTTGCACCCAGATATTCCATAAGCGCTTCCGGCCTGGCCCAGCCCGTCATGAAACCGCTGATGAGTACAGGAATGAGGATAATGGTCGCATATGCCGGATAAAGCCTGCGGATACGCTTGCTGGCATATGTCAGAAGAGACCGGGTACGTTCCAGCGAGCCGAAAACGAGCGCACCGGAAACGATAAAAAAGCCCTGGATGCTGAGCTCGGCCATATGACCGAGCGACCGCTCCACGGCTCCATCCGGAGCAAAGGCTGCGAGGACCCAGGCATGAAAGGCAAAAACGCCGCATGCGAATGCAAGGCGCAGGAAGTCGAAACGGTTGGCAGCCAGCGCGGCGCTCCTTGATTGGTCACCCTCAGCCTTGCAACCGCTTCCACTGCCGGAAATCAAGTCTCAAAAAACAAATGGCCCGCTCATTTGAGCGGGCCATAGGCTCTGGGGAAAGATGTGAAACTCAGCTCTTAGTAGCTGGTGTCACCTTCCATCTCTGTTTCAGCCTCCATGCCCATCCCGGCATCCGCGCCTGCTTCCTTGTCTTTCCACTGCTCTTTGGCAGCTGTCATTTCAGCTTCCGTGATGGATCCATCAAAGTCAGCGTCGATCTTGGCAAACTTGTCAGAAGCTTCCTGCTCCGTCACTTCGCCATCAGCGGTCTTGTGTGCAACGAATTCAGTTTCGGTAATCATACCGTCTGCATCAGTATCGATGTCCGAGAAAGCGGCCATTTCACCAGCTGATGCGGCGAAGGCTCCAGTTGCTGCGGCGGCTGCAAAGATTGCAATGCGTTTCATGATGTAACTCCGTTTGCTTAACGCCATTCCGTCTGGCGTACCGAATAGACGCACAAGGCGCGTAAATGGATGCGTTAAGAATTGGACAGGCTCATGAAATCATTGAAATAATTTCGAAAAGCGCAAAAATTACAGATACCTATATTCTCGATGAAACTTCTTCCATCCGGAAATTTTCTCGCAACTACATGCGGAACACGCCGAAACCACGCTCCCCAAGAGGCGCATTGAGGCTTGCTGAGAGAGAGAGCCCAAGTACGCGCCGCGTGTCTGCAGGGTCGATAATCCCGTCGTCCCACATACGCGCCGTTGAAAAATAAGGCTGACCTTCGCGTTCGTAGCCTTCCCGGATCGGTGCCTTGAAAGCTTCTTCGTCTTCCGCACTCCAGCTATCGCCGCGGCGTTCGATACCATCCCGGCGTACAGTGGCGAGAACGGATGCGGCCTGCTCACCACCCATGACGGAAATCCGCGAATTCGGCCACATGAACAGGAAACGCGGGCTGTAGGCCCGACCGCACATGCCGTAATTACCTGCCCCGAAGCTGCCGCCCGTTACAACGGTGAACTTCGGGACCGAAGCAGTCGCGACAGCCGTGACCATCTTTGCCCCGTCCTTTGCAATACCTCCGGCCTCATATTTGGAGCCAACCATGAAGCCTGTAATGTTCTGAAGGAAGATCAAAGGGGTACGGCGCTGGTCGGCCAGTTCGATGAAGTGTGCCGCCTTCTGCGCGCTTTCCGAGAAAAGGATGCCATTGTTCGCGAGGATGGCGACGGGCATACCGTAAATCCGGGCAAAGCCGCAGACCAGCGTATCGCCATAAAGATGCTTGAACTCGTGAAAATCCGAGCCATCGACCACACGGGCAATCACTTCCCGTGCATCATAGGGTTCGCGTACATCCTTCGGCACAAGCCCGTGTAACTCCTGCGGGTTATACAGCGGCTCAATCGGTTCACTGTATCCAACGGTGTCGGGTTTGGGCTGGTGCAGGGTGCGGACAATGGAACGCACAATTGCAAGCGCATGCTCGTCACTGGCGGCATAATGGTCGGCAACGCCGGATTTGCGTGCGTGAACATCTGCCCCGCCAAGGTCTTCTGCAGAAATCTCTTCCCCGGTCGCCGCCTTCACAAGCGGCGGCCCCCCCAGGAAAATCGTCCCCTGCTTTCGTACGATGACAGTCTCATCGGACATTGCCGGAACATAGGCCCCGCCCGCCGTACAGGATCCCATGACAGAAGCGATCTGGGGAATCCCCATCGCGCTCATCTGGGCCTGGTTGTAGAAAATACGCCCGAAGTGATCCCGGTCGGGAAAGACCTCAGACTGGTGCGGCAGGTTCGCCCCGCCCGAGTCGACGAGATAGATACAGGGGAGATGGTTCTGCATCGCGATTTCCTGCGCGCGCAGATGCTTCTTCACCGTCATCGGGTAATAGGCCCCGCCCTTCACCGTGGCGTCATTGCACACGATCATGCACTCTCGTCCCTCGACGCGGCCGACACCGGTAATGAGGCCAGCGCCGGGCGCCTCGTCATCATACATGCCATTGGCTGCGAGCGCTCCGACTTCCAGAAAGGGCGTGCCCGGATCGAGAAGGCGCTCGACACGCTCGCGCGGCAATAGCTTGCCCCGATCAGTGTGGCGCTTGCGGGCATTGTCGGATCCGCCACGCGCGGCTGCCTCGGTCTTTGCGCGCAGCTCCTCGACGAGAGCTTCCATCGCCTGCCGGTTGGCGGAAAATTTTGCGCTGGCAGCATCAAGCTTGGATTTTAGAACCGGCATATGCTCTCCTGTTGACCGTTTGTTGCAGAACTATCGCCGCATGCAGGCATTGTCATCCCTCCGGTCGCCGTCAAATCCTGAACGATGATGCCATCTTGGCGGTGAAAAGACAGAAAATCCTTTTCAGATCGCTCGGCAGTGAACACATTCATGGCCATGAGTCTGAACATCACACCCACGCTCAAGACCATCCCTTTTCTTGAAGATGTGCCCAAGCGTGCCCTGCGTGCCGCCGGGCGGGAGGCGAACTGGTTTTCGCTGCCGGCAGGCTGGGAACTGTTCAAGGCCGGCGATATTTCTACCTCGATCTATTTTGTCCTGTCCGGGTCACTTGGCGCCTTCCAGAAAATGGGGGATGGGCGCAGCGACTTCATCGGTCACATACGGGCTGGCGAACCTGTTGGCGAGATGGCCCTGTTCGAAGGCACGATCGATGCAGATGGCGACGGCGCCCCCGACAATGCCCCGCACACCAGCTCCGTCTACGCCCTGCGCGATGCCGAAATCCTGGAAATTTCGAGGGCTGGGTTTGATCGTCTGATAAAGGCAGAACCGGAAATTCTGACCGCGATGGTCCGGCTCATGCTGACCCGCTTGCGAGAAGGGCGCAAACCCAACAAACGCAACGCGCCGAAAGTCTTTGCGATGGTCGCGACCTCCCCGACCATCGACCTCAGGCTACGTGCAAATTCCCTCAAGGCATCGCTCGACAAGCTGGGCGTCAAGTCGCGGATAATCGATGAGGTTGAAGGCACAGACCAGACAGGCGGCTTCTTCGATAAGCTCGAGGCGGATAATGACGTTGTCATCCTGATCTCCTCGATCGGGGATACCTCCTGGTACAGGTTGTCAGTGCGTCAGGCTGACCGGATATGGGTGGTCGGCCGGGCAGATGCCCGCCCGTCGATCCCACTCATGCCGGAAGACGATTCTCCGGCCCGGTCACTCAAGCTCATTGATGTCGTCCTGCTGCATCACAGCGGCGAGCGGCAGGCGGCCAAACCTGTCGAATGGAAAGACGCAGCAGGAGCAGCGCGCTTGTTTCACTGGGAGGGTATGGAGGGCGCGTCCTGCGACAGGCTGGCCCGTGTGATGGCTGGCCGCTCAGTCGGTCTCGTGCTGTCCGGCGGCGGTGCCCGCGCCTATGCTCATATCGGGGTCGTCCGGGCCTTGCGTGAGGCCGGCATACCGATCGACTTTGCGGGCGGTTCTTCCATGGGCGCCGTTGTGGCCGCGTGTGTCGCCATGGGATGGAATGATGATGAAATAGACGCACGTATCCGCAAAGCATTTGTCTCATCCAACCCCTTGAGCGACTATGTGTTGCCCGTCGTCGGCCTTGTTCGGGGTAAGCGCGTCAACACACGGTTACGCGAACATTTTGGAGATGCGGAGATCGGTGATCTCGACATTCCATTCTTCGCCGTCTCCACGAACCTGACAGATGGCACTTACCGCGTTCACAGGCGGGGGCTCATGCGCGAAGCCCTGCGTGCGACGATATCCCTGCCCGGTATCCTGCCGCCTGTGGTCTATGAAGGCGAAGTACTCGTGGATGGCGCTGTCCTGAACAATTTTCCCACCAACGTAATGCGTGAACTTCATCGCGGCGTTGTTGTCGGATCAGACGTCTCCCGTGCCCCCGAGGGCCTGAAGGCAGAGGACTTCACCAACCCGCCGGGATTCTTCGGCTGGGTGTTCAAGCATGGCTTTTCTTCCGCGCCTCCGATTGCCGGCCTGTTGATGCGGTCTGCCACAATCAGCGTTAATCCGTCTGCGGGCCGCGAGCTGGTCGATGTCCTTGTCGTGCCGGAGCTTCGCGACATCGAATTGCGGGACTGGGAAGCCTATGAGGATGCCGTCAAGGCTGGATATGATGCTGCCCAGAAAGCCCTTGCTTCGGGAGAGCTGCATAAGTTCTGCTACGGCCCGAAAACGGAAGTTCCCACAGTTACGGTCGACCCCATGGAATAAGGGCACAGGCTAAGATTCCGTTCGCGGGTCGCGTTGCTGCGCGAAAGCACCGCCCATTGTCGTGGGTCACGCCGCATTATCCCAGTTCGGCGCCCAGCTCGGGTCGATCAGCCGCTGATTATTCGCCTTTAGAGATGTAATGCGACCCATTTCCTGCGGCGTAAGTTCGAAGTCGTGAATGTCATTATTCGCAGCCAGGTGGTCCGGTGAAGATGAACGCGGAATGGTGATGATACCCGGTTGCTGCGCAAACCAGCGCACAGCGACCTGAGCCGCCGATTTTCCATATTTCTCGCCGATTTCCTTGAGTACCGGCTCATCGAACACCTTGCCTTGAGCCAACGGTGAAAACGCCGTGATAGACATTCCCAGTGAATGAGCCGCTTCGAGCACAGGGGTCTGGTCTATGAAGGGGTGATATTCGACCTGATTGGTGATGATGGGAGCCTTGGACAGCTTTACCGCATCCGCCATCTGTGACGTCGTAAAGTTTGATACCCCAATGTGCTTCGTCATACCTTTGGCGTGAGCATCATTGAGCGCGTCCAGTGTCTCCTCAAGCGGAACATCCCTGTTCGGCCAGTGCAGCAGGACGAGATCGAGCTGGTCGAGGCCCATCCGGTCGAGGCTCTGGTCAATTGATGCCTGCAGGTCTCCCTGCTTGAATTCAGACATCCAGACTTTCGTAGTGACCCAGAGGTCTTCACGCGGCAGTTGCGCGTCGCGGATCCCACGACCGACATGCTTTTCATTTTCATAGGCCTGCGCAGTGTCGATCATCCTGTAGCCCGCCTCAATGGCTTTCGCCACACACATCTGGGCCGTCTCGTCTTTGAGCTTCCATGTTCCGAAACCGATTACCGGGATATCGACACCAAAATGCTTCGTTGTCAGGGTCATCGTCTGGGCTCCTTCTTGCTGGTTACAAAACGGCCCGAAGGATGCGGTGTTCCCCGACCCACCGATCAGGACTGATTTAACCCAAGCTCTTTCTGAAGCTTCTTGGTCAGGCCAAGTGAAACAAGACGGTAACTCTCACGCAGGTAATCTTTCAGCGCAGCATCATCCATGGTCTCTTCGGAAAAGCGCTGGATCCATTTCATGCCACGCGACGCCAAGTGGGGCGCGCCCCGGCAACCGGCCTGCTCGCGCAGAATATCGAACGCCAGTTCTGAGACCTTGAAACTTACACGAAACCCTTCAGGCCCACCATCCCCGCCGATGGCGAAAACCTTGCCGCCAATCTTCCAGACATGACTGCCACCCCACTGAACGACATGCGTGGTGTGCGCAAGCCTGGCGCAAAACTCATTGTATTCTGCAAGAGTCATTTACCCCCTCCTGCCACGATCCATGAACTCAGACCGCTTCCAGCATCATGACAGCGAAGAGATTATCGTCATCCATCCATGTCCGGTCCAGTCGCCAGCCAGCTTTTTCGGCAAGCTCACCAAAAGCGTCCAGCCCGATCTTGCGGGAATTCTCCGTGTGGATCGTTTCCCCTTCGGCAAACCGGAAACGCTCTCCTGCGACCGTAGCAGACTGCGGTTTGAGGCTCCTCAGATGCATCTCTATCCGGCTTTCTGCCGCGTTCCAGCGGGCCTCATGGGCAAAGGCATCCAGATCGAAATTTCCGCCAAGTTCCCTGTTGATCCGTTTGAGCAGGTTCAGATTGAACGCAGCCGTCACGCCTTGTGCATCATCATAGGCCGGAAGGAGCACATCCGGTGACTTGGGCTGGTCGAGCCCGACAATGAAGCAGCTTCCATCGCCAAGATCGGACCGGGCATTGGAAAGAAAGCGGAGAATGTCAGCGTCGAGGAGGTTGCCGACCGTGGAACCTGGAAAGAAACCCGCCCGGCGACCGGCCGCTTGAGGTAGCGCCTCGCCAAGGTTCGAGGCCATGAAATCTGCAGCAACCGGATGGATCTGCAGCTTCGGATAGTCAGCTTTCAGTTCATCCGCCGCTGTGTGGAGGTGGCTTGCTGAAATATCGACAGGCACAAAGGCTTCCGGCCTGTCCAGCGCGTCAAGAAGAATACGGACCTTTAGCAGAGAACCGGCCCCATACTCTATGACGACGCTTTGCGGGCCTATGGCCGAGGCCATCTCGCTCGCGCGTGAACGCAATATCTTCAGTTCTGTGCGCGTCGGGTAATATTCCGGCAGCTCTGTAATCCTGTCGAACAGACGTGACCCTTCGGCGTCATAAAGCCAGCGGCTCGGCAACGATTTCTGAGGGTACGAAAGCCCGTCCAGCACATCCGCGCGGAAGGGATCTGTGTTCATTCCATCCATTACGCGTCTCTCGCCAGTCTGAGACCGGCAAACTGCCAGCGCTTTTCCGGGTGGAAGAAGTTGCGGTATGTAGCTCGAACATGGCCGCGCGGTGTGACACAGGAGCCTCCGCGCAGGACATACTGACCGCTCATGAACTTGCCATTATACTCCCCGACAGCGCCCTCAGCTGCCGCGAAGCCCGGATATGGAGCGTAAGCGCTCCGCGTCCATTCCCAGACATCACCGAACAAGCCAAGCAGGCCATCGCCTGTCTGAGGTGCCGGGCTTAGCCTGCCCGTCCCGGCATCGTTTCCGGCAAGGGAGGTGTTGCTGGCAGCAATCTCCCACTCCGCTTCGTCTGGAAGGCGCGCCCCGGCCCAGCTCGCATATGCATCGGCTTCATAATAACTAACATGGCAAACCGGCGCTTCCCGGTCGACAGGCTGCCAGCCACGCAAGGTCATAGTCCACCACTCCCCCTCGCCCTGCTTCCAGTAAAGGGGACAGTGCCAGCCTTCACTTACGCAGACAGCCCAACCATCCGAAAGCCAGTAGGCAGGGTCTTCATAGCCCCCATCTTCGATAAACTGGATCCAGTCTGCGTTTGTGACAGCGCGACTGGCCAGCTCGAAGGGCTCGATCCAACGCTTGTGACGCGGTTCTTCACAATCAAAGGCAAAGCCTTCGCCATCATGGCCGATTCCCAGCAGACCGCCCTCGAAGCGGTGCCAGCACATCTCTGCGCTCGCAGCCTTCATCAGGCGGGGCTCAGGTGCACGAAAGGCAGGCTTAAGCGGGTTCTGGGCGAACAGGTGGAGTATATCCGTCAGGAAAAGTTCCTGATGTTGCTCCTCATGATGCAGGCCGAGCGTCACCAGCTCCGACACTCTCTCACTGACATCGCCAGAGAGCAGGCTGCGCATCGCGGCGTCGACGTGCGTGCGATATGCCAGCACTTCTTCCAGTGCCGGACGGCTCAACAGTCCCCGGCACGGCCGCGGATGACGTTCGCCGACGGCATCATAATAGGAGTTGAAGAGGTAATCATAATCGTCATCGAAGCCGCGGTATCCATCGACATTCGGCTTCAGGATGAACCGTTCGAAAAACCAGGTTACGTGTGCCAGGTGCCATTTCGCCGGACTGGCATCCTCCATCGACTGGACTGTCGCATCCGCATCCGAAAGGTCGCTGGCGAGGTCCAGCGAACGGGATCTGATCTCATCAAATCGCCGTATCAGGCTTTCAGGGGTGACAGGCTCGGTCCGGTTTAACGCCTCTGACATTGGCCGCTCCTTTCGCGGGCTGCATGAAGCATCGATGCCGCAACCCTACATATATGCATGAAGGTGTCACGTAACACCTGTCTGACAAGGCCTGCTGAACGCGCCCCGTAGTTAATAGTTACGCAAAAGCGTCCCGGTTCCAATTTATCGCGATTAATTCACGGTCAGTTATTCGGCCTCCTGATAATCAAAGGCAGCCCATCCTCATTATTTCAACACGGCATTAAGTTTCTTTCGTAACAGTCCTGTAATTCTTGCTACAGGCCGGGGGAAATTTACCATGGATGCCAGTCTCTTCGACCGACTTCCAATCATTGTCTGTGAAACAGTTCCTGTCCGGGATGAGGCCGGTCAAATTATCGACCTGGAATGGACTGATGCAAACCAGCTCATGAACGAGTCGATCCTGCCTGAAGGGGGCAGTATCGTTGGCATGCGCATCTTTGAATTCGATCCCGCCTATCGCGGCTCGGAAATGTGCAATGCAGTGATCAAGGTAATCGAGACCGGACAGCCCGGCACCCTGACAACCGGACAGGGTCGCGGCGCGAAGATGCTCAGCAAGGTCATGAAGACGACATTGCTGCCAACCGAACGTGGGGTGCTCTGCTGTTCTCACGAGATCACCGACATTGCCAAGGAGCGTGACGAGGCAGCCAACCGCGCCGAACTGCTCAGGCTGGCCTGCGATCATGCGCTGCATGGCATCGCCATTGCGAACCATGAGGGAAGTCTTCTCTACATCAATGACGCCCTCTCGAAACTGACCGGCCACAAGCCCGAAGATGTGATGGGCAAGCATGCCGATACGCTGATGGGCCCCGGTCAGGCCGTCCGCAGCGAGGAACTCCAGCGCAAGCTGGCAAGCGGGCAGATCATCCAGCATATCTCCGATGGTGAGATACTCTCACTTTCAGGCGAACGTATCCGCGTCTCGATCGCGCTCAATAATGCCTATCTTCCCGATGCCGCAGAGCCAGTCTACATCATGCACATTCAGGATGTTCGGGAAGAACGCCGCAAGGCACACGAACTGACCGATGCCTTGCATCGCGCCGAGCAGGCGACACGGCTCAAGTCTGAATTCCTGGCCAATATGAGCCATGAAATCCGTACACCTCTCAACGGTGTTCTCGGGATGGCGCAGACGCTCTCGCACGAGAAGCTCACAGAATCCCAGGCCGAGCAGGTTTCCATCATTCTCGATTCCGGCAAGGCCCTGATGGTCCTGCTCAACGACATTCTGGATCTCTCCAAGATCGAATCCGGCAAACTCGAAGTCTCGCCCGTTGAGAGCGATCTGCGCCACAAGCTGAGCGGCCTGTTCAAGCTGCATGAGGCAGTCGCAGAAGAAAAAGGCATCAAGCTCAGCCTGCACATAGACCCGTCAGTCCCCTCCAGGCTTGAATTCGACCCCGTTCGCGTGCGCCAGTGCATTGGCAACCTTGTTTCCAATGCGATCAAGTTCACCGAACAAGGTGAAGTCATGATCGTGGTGACATGCGATCCTTCCACCGAAAGCGAAGCGACGCTCACCATGCACGTTTCAGATTCAGGCTGTGGGATTGCGCCGGACAAGATTGAACGAATCTTCGATAGCTTTGCCCAGGAGGATGGCTCCACAAGCCGCAAGTTTGGCGGCACCGGCCTTGGCCTTGCAATTACCCGCAAACTTGCCCGGATGATGGGCGGCGATGTCACAGCCGTAAGTGAACCCGGCCGGGGTTCGGTCTTCACACTGAAATTCCAGGCCGCCACATGCGGGCCGGCACAAATCCTTCAACACCGCCCGGCCAAGGCGAAGCCACGTCACCAGCGCTCGGGTCTCTCAGGGACACGGGCACTTGTCGTTGACGACAACGCCATCAATGTCCGTGTCGCGAGAACCTTCCTGGAGCAGTATGGAATCGAGGTATCGGAAGCTGGGGACGGTAATGAGGCCCTGGAGCTTCTGAAGCAGGAACCGCTCGATATCGTGCTGATGGACATACACATGCCCGGTCTCGACGGGATGGAAGCCTTCCGCCGCCTGCGCATGTCCGATAGCCTCAATCGCATCGTCCCTGTCATCGCGCTCACCGCAGACTCCATGCAGGGAGACCGCGAACGTTTTCTCGGCATGGGCTTTGACGGCTATGTCTCCAAACCGATTGAGGAACGCGAGCTGATTTCCACCATGGGACAGGTTCTCAGCGTTACATCTGATGAAGAGGTACGCGCGACCGGCTAGGATGTCTCTCCGAACAGTTCGCGCCCGATCAGCCAGCGGCGGATTTCACTTGTACCTGCCCCGATTTCGTAGAGCTTGGCGTCGCGCAGCAAACGGCCTGTGGCATACTCGTTGATATAGCCATTGCCACCGAGCAGCTGGATCGCGTCAAGGGCCAGCTTGGTGGCCGTTTCCGCCGCATAGAGGATTGCACCGGCCGCATCCTTGCGTGCAGTCTCGCCCCGGTCACAGGCTTTCGCAACTGTGTAGACATAGGCCTTGGCAGCGTTCATCTGGACATACATGTCGGCAAGTTTGCCCTGCACGAGCTGGAACTCGCCGATGGACTGGCCGAACTGCTTGCGGTCATGAATATAGGGCAGCACGACATCCATACAGGCCTGCATGATACCCGTAGGCCCTGCCGAAAGTACCGCGCGCTCGTAATCAAGCCCGCTCATCAACACCTCGACACCGCCGTTCAGCGGGCCCATGATGTTTTCTTCAGGAACTTCGCAATCCTCGAAAACGAGTTCGCCCGTCTCAGAGCCGCGCATACCAAGTTTGTCGAGCTTTTGTGCAACCGAGAAGCCCTTCATGCCACGCTCGATGATGAAAGCGGTTATGCCGCGTGATTTCTTCTCCGGCTCCGTCTTGGCGTAGACGATCAGCGTATCGGCGTCGGGTGAATTCGTGATCCACATCTTCGAGCCATTGAGAATGTAGCGGTCACCCTTTTTCTCGGCCTTGAGTTTCATCGAGACGACATCGGAGCCCGCACCGCTCTCCGACATGGCCAGGCCGCCAAGGTGCTCGCCGGTGATCAACTTTTCGAGGTAGCGCTTCTTCTGGTCCTCGCTGCCCCAGCGGCGAAGCTGGTTGACGCAAAGATTGGAATGCGCGCCATAGGACAGGCCGACAGAAGCCGAAGCACGGGAAATTTCTTCCATCGCAACGACGTGCTCAAGATAGCCAAGCCCGGTACCACCCCACTCTTCCTCGACAGTGATACCAAGAAGGCCAAGTTCGCCCATCTTTGGCAGGAGATAGCGTGGGAAGACGTCCGTCTTGTCGATTTCGGCGGCAATCGGGGCGATATTGTCGGCGGCAAAACTTTGCACGGTATCGCGGATCATCTCCGCAGTTTCACCAAGGTCAAAGTTCAGCGTGGGATATGTGTTCGGGATCATGCACAGGGTGTAGCTGGTCCTGCCCCACTTGCCAATCCGATAGGTTCATTGGCTAGCCGCTGCGCACAAGCGCCTTGATGAGATAATAAACCATCATCACGAAGATCAGACCGCCCACAAGGATCAAGACCAGAGGTGTATAGGACGGAACCGACCCGGCAACCGGCATCTCGATCCCGAGCCAGCCAAAGTTCATTATACCGCCGAAAGCGATGAGGCTGGCTCCCATCATGGCAATCAGCGACAGGACGAATATTTCCAGCGGGCCTTCACGCTTGCCTTCTTTTCCGGGCCGCAGAGAGGCCGAGCCGTCATCTATATCATCTATGTAGAGGCCATCCTTGTGCTGCGTTTTCCCAGCCTCTGAAACCTCAAGATGACCGGGGCGCAGGTTCAGGTTTTCATCGGCCTCATCCTGAAGGAAGTCGATCCCGCCAGGTCCGGTTTTCCCGATCTTTTCATCATCAGCTTCATCGTCATCGGAAACCAGTGCCGAAATGGCTGTCCGGATTTCCTCGACGCTTGCTTCCTGCGATCCGTCTTCGACAGATGCCTCATTCGCCTCACCGAGCCCTTCAGGCGCGTCTTCATCTCCGGGTTCCTGCTCTCCCAGTATCCGGGTAAGCCGTTCCTTGACCGTTCGGGCAGCAGCTTCTGGCGCTGTCTCGTCGCCCTGGTCAGCCGGCCTGGTCTGTTCAGGGCTGATATTACCACCTTCGCTGACCACGAAATTCTGTGTGCCTGCAAGCGGCGCGACCGGCTCAGCATCCGGCAATGGCCTGAAGCGGCTGGACGACGCCAGAGGGACACTGCCTTTCGTTTTCAGGAAGAGCGACTTCTCATCGGCGCGCCGACGCACAAGCGGATCAACAACCATGGTGCGGGGCCCGACCCTTGCATTGCGCCAACGCTCGATGGCGCGGGCAGCTGACATGCGGTCACCCGCGTTCAGGAAAGCCAGGACATCAGACCCTGCGAACTGTTCGAGACCGATATTGAAAATAAAGGAGACGAGCGCGTCGAATTCATTCTGGTTCAGGGCAACCAGCACCATGTCGCGCAAACCCTGCTCGATAGGCGGAAGGTCGAACTCACGAAGGATGGTCGAAGCTTCCACCTGGCTGACCTTGAGGCCTTCGCGGGCCGCGCGCACATGCCCATAACCGATGACCCAGCGGCCGTCAGGCAGCCGTGAGGAATGAGGCCTGAAACCTTCATATGCCCTGATCAGCGTAAGACCGGCCTCTGATGTTCGCAGCCCAGACTCCATGTGTTGCTCCAAACCGATACAATCAGCACTCTTCGATAGGCCGGTCGTGCAAAATGCACGCCTGACGGTGAGAAGCCGAGCCTAGAGCAGAGTTATGGACGCCAGGCCGAGGAAGCTGAAGAACGCCATTATGTCTGTCAGGGTCAGCACGAAAACCGAGGATGCGACAGCCGGGTCAGCCCCGACGCGGCGCAGCGTTATCGGTACGATAACACCCGAAAATCCAGCCCACACAAAGGTCGCGAACATTGCAACCCCTATCGTAACGGCCAGGGCAACGCTGCTGAACCAGAAACCGGCGATCGCAGCAACCCCGACCGCGAAGATCACACCATTCGCGATCCCCGTCAGTGTCTCGCGGATAATGGCTCGCCGGCTGGCATCGCCATCCATCTCGCGCTCAGCGATCGCGCGGACAGCTACCGCCAGCCCCTGACTGCCCGCATTGCCCCCGAGTGCGGCAACAACAGGCATCAGGATCGCAAGCTGCACGACCTGCTCAATCGTACCCTCGAAAATTGAAATGATGCCGGAGGCTATGAACGCCGTGACCAGATTGACCGCCAGCCAGGGGGCGCGTGCCTTGACGGAATCCAGCACAGTATCGGTACCTTCAGCGGAATTCACGCCGGAAAGAGCGAGCAGGTCTTCGGTGTTTTCTTCCTGTATGACGTCAACAACATCATCGACGGTCAGCATACCCATGAGGCGTCCATCACCATCCGTGACGGGCGCCGACGCCAGTGAGTATTTCTGGAACTGATAGGCCGCCTCTTCCTGGTCCATGTCTCCGCGAATGTCGGACTGGATATCCTCCATGATGTCGGACAGCATCACGTCACGCGGCGTGCGCAGCAATGTGGCCAGCGGCACCTGCCCCTTCAGGTGGTGGGTCGGGTCAATGACATACACGGCATAGAATTCCGCTGGCAGCTCCTCGGCATTATCGCGTGCGTGATCGATCGCATGGCCAACTGTCCAGAGCTCAGGCGCAGCAAAATACTCCCGCTGCATGAGCCGGCCAGCCGTTTCCTCGTCAAAGGCGAGCCCCTGCTCGAAGGAGGCCCGGTCGGCCGGAGCCAGTTTTTTCAGGATCTCTTCGCGCCGCTCTTCCTCGAGGTCCTCAAGGATGGTCGTCACATCATCGGAATCGAGCTCGCCGAGAACGGCTGCCACGGTCGCGTCAGGCAATGCTTCGACAGCATCCTCGCGATACTCGTCGCGCAGTTCGATAATGATCTCGGTCGACAGGTCCTCGCCGAGCAGCGCAACGGCATCGGAAAAATCGTCAGTGGAGAGCTGTTCCAGAAGGTCGGCAGCATCCGCCGGATGCAAACGCTTCAGCGTGCGGGAAAGCCAGCGCTTGTCATCATCCCAGACGGCCTCGCGGACATCCTGCTCGAGGGCGAGATATTTCTCGCTCACTGCCTCATCGGGTGATTCTTCGGCCTGGGGGCTGGACAGCTCGGACATGGGGTGGACCTCCTATCCTGCAGGACAGTCAGTCAGCCTGTCCCCCTGCCATATCTTCCCCCGGGATGGTGCGGTCGAGAGGACTCGAACCTCCACGGATTGCTCCACAACGACCTCAACGTTGCGCGTCTACCAGTTCCGCCACGACCGCAAAGTCCCGTATGGGAAGAAGAGCGCGGTATAAGTGCGTAGGAAGCCTTTGTGAAGCCCTCCTTGCACCTCTATATGCGTCAAATGGCAGATTTTTCTCCCGTCCAGTGGGCTGTAAGCCCCTCACCCGTGGATTATCAGGATGCGCTCGCTTTCATGCAGCGCCGGGTCCGCGATATCCGCGAGTCTGGCGCACCGGAGCTGGTGTGGCTGCTGGAACACCCGCCACTTTATACCGCTGGCACGAGCGCCCGGCCTGAAGACCTCAGGGATGCGGCCCGGTTTCCCGTTCATGAGGCCGGCCGTGGTGGCCAGTACACCTATCATGGCCCCGGCCAGCGCGTCGCCTATGTCATGCTCGATGTTGGCCAGCGCGGACGCGATGTACGCGACTTCGTCGCCAAACTCGAAAGCTGGATCATCGCTGCACTGGCTGAATTTAACGTGACGGGCGAAGTCAGGGATGGCCGCGTCGGCGTATGGGTCGACCGGACCCAACCCGGCGGCCCGGTGCGCGAGGACAAGATCGCGGCTATCGGCCTGCGTCTCAAACGATGGGTCAGCTTCCATGGCATCAGCCTGAACGTCGAGCCGGACCTGAGCCATTTCACCGGCATCACCCCCTGCGGCATTTCAGAGGACGGGCTTGGTGTCACCAGTCTCGTCGACCTCGGCCTGCCCGTCATAATGGATGATGCCGATCAGGCGCTGAAGACAGCGTTCAGGCAGGTTTTCCTGTCGGAGCTTGTCGAGACGAAAGCGCCCCTCTCAGATCAGGTCTCGTAGGGCCGCCTCTGCTCACCGGCTTCCTGTTCATTACGGCGGCCGAAATATGGGACACGCGCCACCCACAGCAGGCTCCATATCGCGATCAGGCCGCTAAGCGGGATTATGGTATTCTGGATTACGGGCAATGAAGCCTTCAGAACCGTGGGCGCCTTGGCATCCATGGGCTGGTCCAGATTGCCCGGACCGCCATCAGGGCCGCCCCGCCTTCCACGCCCCTGCGCCTGCTGCGCCTCTCCGGCTTCACCGGCCTCACCACTGGCTTCTGCTTCTGCCGCACGCTTTTCAGCCTCTTCCTGGGCCTTTTCCCGTTCTGCGCGCTGCTTGGCCCGGAAAGCATCCGGATCGGCCAGGTATTCCTGGCGCGTCTCATAGCGCTTGTCATACTGGGCCGACTGGCTCTGGGCCGTCATGACGAAAATGCCTGCTGCAAGCACAAGCGGCACAAGTGGAATGACAGCCAGAAGCTGGGGTTTGCCGGCATCATTCAGGCGACGTGAATGTATCACGTACGACATCAGCGTCGTGACAAGAAAGACGACGGGCGTGGCATAGACGCCAAACGCGCCGACAGGTTTTCCATTCCCGCCGGCCAGGTTGAGTATCAGCGCAAGGACAAACGGAAGGAGGATAATCAGGAGCTGCAACATGAAGAGCAGCGTCCAGGCCCGGGTAAAATGCAGCTGCGGAGATTCGCCTGTCGGATCGAGCAGGGTCCGCACCCAGTTCATACGCGACGGCAGCTCGCGTTCATCTGTAATCCATGGCCGTTTTGGGTCGAGAGCCTGAGACGTATCTGACATCCGGGTGCGCCTTATCGTTCTTATCGAAAAACGGTTATACGCGCTTTTTCTTATTTATCAATAAACGATAAGAAAAATGTCAGCTGAACTCGTCATGCTCCGAACCGGGCACAGGGCCGTGCTTGTTGGTTCGCGGTTCGGTCGCCAGCGAACCGACGATAAAGCCGAGAATGACGGCATTGACCACCGTTGTCAGGATCGACAGAGGCAGCATGATCTCTGCCAATCTTTCCTGCGCCTGCATGAAAACGTCGAACTCGCCCCTCGAAAAGCGTTCAGCCGCCTCTTCCTGGATTGCCCGCCCCTCTTCTCCCATGAAAAGGGGACCGAGAATCATGCCTTCGATAATTTCAAGGACGACGGCCCCAAGCCAGACGGCGATGACCCACCATCCCGTCGTGCCTGCATCATGAAAGCGTTTCACATAGACGCAGATATAGGGGTAGATCAGCAGCAAGCTGGCCAGGCCAAAGATCGAGCCGAGATAGACCGGCAACGCCGTGGCGATCACGGACGCCACCGTCAGCAGCACGAGCCCCTGCCAGAAACGGTTCTTCTGTATCCGTCCCTGCGGATTGAAGAGGAGATTACCCATACTGCCCTTCCGGTTCAAAGCGTGACCTATCTTCTCTGAGCAGATCGGGCCCGAGCCGTAAAGACTATTCGAACTCCACCATCACTTCGTCAGCAGCGACACTGTCGCCATCGCCGACATTGATGGCTTTGACCGTACCCGTCGCCTCGGCGCGAATGATGTTCTGCATCTTCATCGCTTCGACGATGCAGACAGCTTCGCCCTCCTCGACCTGTTGGCCAACTTCGACATCGACCGAGACGACAAGTCCCGGCATCGGAGAGATGACGAGCTTCGACATGTCCGGCTTCGGCTTCTCCGGCAGGCGTGCATGAAGCGTTGCCGTCAGCGGTGTGCAAACCAGTGCACGCACCGAGACACCCCGGTGACGGAAGACATAGCCTTCCGTGCGATCGGCAAATTTCACGGCGAAGGGCTCACCATCCAGTTCACCCTCGAAGAGATGCGTGCCCGGACGCCAGCCCGTCACCAGCTTATGGCCGGTCCCGTCTATGCGGATCGTCGCTTCGCCTTCGCCAAGCTCGAGGTCTACCTCGTGATGCGCATCGCCGAGAATGACGACCCAGTCGTTACGTTGTTCACCGGGTTCGCTCATGCGGCCGGAAATCTTTTCGGCCCGGCGGGCGAAAACGCCATGCACATAGGCAGCTGCCGTGGTTAGCAGCAGGGTCTGGTGTGCGGTCGGCTCGGTTCCTTCAAAGCCGTGCGGGAAGACATCCTTGATATAGCCGGTTGTCAGGTCGCCGGAGCGGAAGCGGGCTTCATCCATGACCGCGGCGACGAAGGGAATATTGTCCTGGATACCCTCGATGTGGAAACGGTCCAGTGCGGCAGCCTGCACGTCGAGTGCCTCGTCACGGGTCTTGCCGTGCGTGACGAGCTTGGCGATCATCGGATCGTAATACATCGAGATCTCGTCGCCTTCCCGCACGCCTGAGTCCATGCGGACGGTGCCACCGTTCAGCGGACCCTCTTCCGGCGGATTGAAGCGTTTCAGCCGCCCGATGGACGGCAGGAACTTGCGGTACGGGTCTTCGGCGTAAACGCGGCTCTCAATGGCCCAGCCATTGATCTTCAGGTCGCCCTGCCCGATCGCCAGCTTCTCACCATAGGCGACACGCAGCATCTGTTCGACCAGGTCGACGCCGGTAATCATCTCGGTGACCGGGTGCTCCACCTGGAGGCGGGTGTTCATTTCGAGGAAGTAGAAGCTCTTGTCCTTGCCACTAGCGACGAATTCCACCGTGCCGGCGCTGTCATAGTCGACCGCCTTGGCCAGTGCGACTGCCTGCTCGCCCATCTTCTTGCGGGTCGCCTCATCGAGCAGCGGGCTCGGCGCTTCCTCGATGACCTTTTGGTTCCGCCGCTGGATCGAGCATTCGCGCTCGAACAGGTAGATGCAGTTGCCATGCTTGTCGCCCATGACCTGGATCTCGACATGCCGCGGGGCTTCAATGAACTTCTCGATGAAGATCCGGTCATCCCCGAAGGAGGCCTTGGCTTCCGCCTTCACCGCCGGGAAGCCTTCCTCGACTTCCTTGTCGTTATAGGCAACGCGGATACCCTTGCCGCCACCGCCGGCGGACGCCTTGATCATCACCGGGTAGCCGATCTCGCCGGAGACTTTCACAGCTTCCTTGGTATCCTCGATCAGGCCCATATGACCCGGCACAGTGCTGACACCAGCTTCGGCAGCAAGATTCTTCGAACTGATCTTGTCGCCCATCGCCTCAATGGCATGTGCGTTCGGCCCGATGAAGGTAATGCCTTCCTTGTCCAGCCGCTTGGCGAATTCCGGGTTCTCCGAGAGAAAACCGAAGCCGGGGTGAACGGCTTCCGCCCCCGTCTGCTTCACAGCATCGACGATCTTGTCCATGACCAGATAGGATTCGGACGCTTGTGGCGGGCCGATATGGACGGCTTCGTCAGCCATCTCCACAGCCATCGAGCCTGCATCGGCATCGGAATACACCACAACAGTTTTGATACCCATACGCTTGCACGTCTTGATGACGCGAACGGCGATCTCACCGCGGTTAGCGATCAGGATTTTGTTGAACATGACTGCCCCCTGAAATAGCAGCTACAGATACGATCAGGAGTGGCTTATAGCCCGCTCGACGGCGTGTCCATCGCCTAACCTCGCGTCAGCTACCGCATAAACTTCACACGCGGTGCGTCGAGCTTTTCCCTGAAGGCCCACAAGAAAACAGGATCAGGCCGCCTTCATTGGCTGCGTCGCTTCCAGTAGTCCGTGGGCAAATCCGGGCACTTCTGTATTCAGGAGATCGACAAGTTTCCGCTCGGCCGGGCTGACAGACTTGTCCCAGCCAAGCCGGCGCAGAAACCAGTTCTTTTCATTCTGTGTAATCTGGCTACCGGCTCGTGAAGCAGCTTCTTTCGCCATTTCTCTCGCCCGCATTGCCGCATCGTGATCCCGGCTGACCTTGTCGAACCAGCTGCCACTGGTGAAGGACCCGGCCATACTCGACAGGAACCCGCTTACGTTCGTTTTCTTGTCCTTCAGCCATGCCTGACGGTTGAGAGCGTCAGATTCGCTGCCTGGATCAGGATGGGCGGCAGCAATCAGGTGATTCAATACAGCCTTCGCAAACAGGTTGTTCCAGCTTGCTGCATTCGCCGCCCGCGCGATTGCGTCATTCGTGCCAAACAGGACACTGGCTTCATGGCGGCTGACCCATAGGGATGCTTCCCCGGCCGGTGCATAGAGGATGCGGCGCATACGCTCTGTCATCTCTTCGGAGGCCGCGCCCTCATCCATGATGCGTCTGGAGACAGCCTGCAGGCAGAAGCGTGACAGCCTCATGGGCGCGCCTTCTGCCCGGCGCAGGACAGACAGCATCAGATCAAGCTCGCTATCGCTGACCTCATTGTCCTCACGGCCAATCATGCCAATCAGCCAGTCCGCATCTTCCTCGCCAACCCAGCCGGGTGCAGGCTGCTTGTTCAGCAGGAAATCGCCTATAGCAATGATGAACCGCTCCACCCAGGCCGGATCACGATCCGCCAGCTGGTCGTTCAGCCTGAAAACCGCCTCGGCTTCTTCGCGGCTTACAATGCCATCATTGTAGATTTCATTGACGATCCGTCGCGCCTCGGCTTCTCCAATCGCACCTAGGTGGGCGATCCGCGCCATGAGGAGCTGCATTTCGTTGTCCATGGCTTCCCCTGGGACCGAATACAAAAAACCTTATTCTGCAGTCCCACAAATCCGTTTCCAGAGGGTTATCCCTGACAAAGGCTCTGTCACCCGGTCAAATACCCCATCCTGTGATGGCCCGCAGCCATTAAACTGCGTTCACGAAATCATGCTTTCCCCTGCGTCGGTTGTTTGCGGAGTCGTGGCGGTGTGTATAGTTCACTAGTAAAAGATATACGGGGAGAAGCATGCATTACGCCGAGCTATCAAAGGCATACAAGGAACTGACCGGACCCGGGGGTGATTTTGAAATCGTCCGGGAAAATATCCTGGGCAATGATATCCTTAGCTACAAGAATGCCCCACCGAGTATCCGCGAGTTCTGGCTTTCCACGCTGGAGTTCTCAGACCGTGACTATCTCGTCTATCATGATGAGCGCCTCACCTACGCTCAAGCTCATGAACACGTGAATGCTGTCGCATCATGGCTGATTGCACAGGGCGTAAAGCCCGGCGACCGCGTGGCCATTTCCATGCGCAATTATCCCGAATGGATGCTGGCCTACTGGGCCGGCGCGTCTATCGGCGTGACAATCGTTGGCATGAATGCCTGGTGGACCGCCGAAGAGATGGCGTACGCGCTACAAGACTCCGCACCGAAAGTCCTGATCCTCGATCAGGAGCGCCTCGCTCGCCTGCAGGAGCGCCCGGACATGGCCTCCGGGATGACCCTTGTCGGCGTCAGGCTCAGCGATACGCCGTCCGGCGTTGTGGCGTGGAATGAGGTCGTCGCTCACGGCGGCAGTATGCCGGATGTCACGGTCGATCCGGACTCAGATGCCTGCATTTTCTATACCTCAGGCACCACCGGCTTTCCAAAAGGCGCACAGCTCACCCATCGCGGCTGTGTCGCCAACCTCATGAACATGCTTTATGCCCGCGCTTCAGCCGGGCTCGCCACTCATTGGGCGACGGGTGAAGAGATACCTGATCCGCCCCCGGTCCCTGTCGGCCTTATCACGACACCGCTCTTCCATGTCACAGCCAACAACTGTGGCGCCTATGCCGTGACCGCCGCGGGCGGCACCATGGTTTTGATGTACAAATGGGATGCAGGCGAGGCGCTGCGCCTGATCGAGAGGGAAGGCGTTACCAGCATGAGCGGCGTGCCTGTCATGGCCCGTGAAGTCATCAACCATCCCGATTTCGCAACGACAGACACTTCCAGCCTGACAACGCTCGGTGGCGGTGGGGCCCAGGTGCCTCCTGATCTTGTCCAGTCGATCGAGGCCAAGGTCTCCACAGCCCGCCCCAATACGGGCTACGGCATGACGGAGACCTGCGGCATCATTACGTCCATCGGCGCGGACTTTTATGTCGACAGGCCCGACAGCGCGGGACCGGCCATGCCGAATTTCGAAGTCAAATGCGTCAATGAGCTGGATGAGGCTGTCGCGCAGGGCGAACTCGGCGAGCTCTGGGTCCGCGGCTCTTCGGTCATCAAGGGGTATATCAACCGGCCGGAAGCAACCGCAGAATCCATCACCGACGGCTGGCTCCACACCGGTGACATCGCGCGCATCGACGAAGACGGTTTCATCTACATTGTCGACCGCAAGAAGGACATGGTGCTGCGTGGCGGTGAGAACATTTACTGCGCCGAGGTTGAGGCGGCCCTCTACCGTCATGATGCGGTCGCGGAGTGCTCCGTCTTCGGCGTTCCGGATGACCGGCTCGGTGAGGAAGTCGGCGCTGCCATCGTGCTGAAACCCGGCGAACATCTCACTGAAGACGCCTTGCGGGAGCATTGCGCAGCCATCATGGCGAAGCACAAGATCCCGCGTTATTTCTGGCTCATGGACGAAGCATTGCCACGCAATGCAAGCGGGAAGTTCCTCAAGAAGGACCTTCGCAACCGCCTCACTTCGCAAGTGCAGGCGTAAGGAAACTTACGCCCCTACTCGATACCATGACTCAGCGGTCCAGAACCGCCTTGAGCATCGGCCCATACCCGGAACTGCCCAGCATCGCCATCTGCTGCTGGGCAGACACTTCATTGATCGGAATCTGGGGTTTGGCACCAGGGTGGACCGCGCGCCGCAGCGGACGCTGGCCTGCCGGCATCATGATTATCTCCGCAATCGCGCGCGGAACGTCCATCGGATCGGTGCTTCCACCGCCATTGCGGGACTCTCCCATGCCATCCGTCATTTGCGGATAGGCGGACAGTAGCGCTTCGGACGTGCGTTCCTTGAGCTCAGCCGAACGGATGGCCGAGTTTTCCCATATTTCAGTTGGATATCCGCCTGGCTGGATGATCGTCACATCAATGCCCTTTGATACCACTTCATAGGCCAGCTGTTCGCTCAGCGCTTCGAGGGCAAATTTCGTCGGTGAATACTGCGCCAGACCCGGCACGATCAGGCGGCCAAGCTGTGAGGTAACATTGAATATCTGCCCCGAGCCTGCTGCCCTCATGGCGGGCAGCGCGGCGCGGGTCATACGTTGCGCACCAAAGACGTTGGTATCAAAAATCTGCTGCGTCGCTTCCATATCCTGAACCTCGATGGGCCCGGAAAACGAGATGCCGGCATTGTTGATGAGCACGTCCAGCGCACCACCAGCTGCCTTCTCGG
Source organism: Henriciella sp. (assembly GCF_029936995.1). Taxonomy (GTDB): domain Bacteria; phylum Pseudomonadota; class Alphaproteobacteria; order Caulobacterales; family Hyphomonadaceae; genus Henriciella. The sequence goes on along the minus strand of NZ_JAPYRE010000001.1, from coordinate 631,626 downwards.
CTGCGGCAACCCCCGTGCGGACCTGTTCATCCGAGGTGATATCAATCTCCAGAACGGTGATATCCAGTCCCTCTTCTTCTGCCAGCGCTTTAAGCTCATCAGCCTCGGGGCGTGGCAGGTTACGCATTGTGGCAAAGACTTTCGCTCCGAGCCGGGCATAGTGCTCGGCACCCAGGCGGCCAAAACCGGATGATGTGCCGGTTATCAGGACAGACTTGCCAGCCAGGCCATTGCCAGCCGGCTGCGCACCAGACTGCGACTGGGCACTGGCCGCCCCTGCCGTGAACGCCATACCGGCGGCACTTGCGCCCAGCATCAGCTGGCGGCGGCTCAGGTTAAGGTCTTTCGTCATGGCAGGCTCCGTTGGCTGGGATATCACTGGAAAGTCATCCTAGATCATCGGGTTGCCATTGTCATGACGAACGCGGCTTGCCCGATAATAGCAGTCCGCCTGAAACCTCATCACTGGCTTCGCGTTAAACTGTTGCGTCATGAGCTAAACGCCCCGACGCGTTGCAGACTTAAGATTGTGCAGAATGCACGAAGGAGAATTAGATGACGCCCAGTTTCAAATACCCCCTCCATCGCGTGCGCAGCCACCTTGCTGCTGGCGTCCTTGCCACCGGCATGGCGCTCGCCTTCTCTTCAGCGGCCTATGCCAAGGCTTCCGATGAAGAGGCTACAGCGGTCGTTACCGAAGCCGCCGAGCGTGCAGTGAGCGCACTTGAGGATTCCAGTATTTCCGATTCAGAAGCCAGCCAGATCATAGAACTGGTCGATGTGGACCGTGTGGCGCAATTCACCCTCGGCAACAAATGGGCCGAGCTGAGCGACGATCAAAAGACGCGCTATGTCGAGGCGTTCCGCGTGTTTGCGAAGAGCCAGCTCAAGGAACACCTGTCCGGCCTGTCGGGTGCCGAGGTCGAGGTCGTCAAGGTGACGCCACGCGGCGAGACCGACAAGATTGTGGCGACCCGCGTGACAACCTCCGACAATAACAATCCGCAGACCCTCAGCTGGCGTCTCATGGATCAAGGCGAATGGACCATCGTTGACATCCAGGCCCAGGATGTCTGGTTCGCAATTGAACAGCGCGCTCAGTTCAAGACAATTCTTGATCAGAACAATGGAGACATCGACGCCTTGATCGATGAGATTTCGAGCTAGGCAAGTCGCAGCGTAGCCTGCTGTTTCCTCATATCATCAGAAACGCCAGTGGCACGCGGGGTCACTGGCGTTTTCATATGCATCCCGTAAAGACATTCCCCTTTCATCTTTTTCGGACATCAAAGTACAGTGACGCTAACCAATGCGTTTGCCTTTCATTCTCATGTGCATTAGGCGGCAAGCTCCAGATTCTGATGGGATGCCAACACATGACAAAACTGTCTTCCTACCTGCTCGGCGCGACGGCGCTTTCCTTCACGCTGACAGCGCCCGCAGCTTTCGGCCAGGAGTCCGACGAGGCGGTTCTTGATGAGATCGTCGTGATTGGCCAGTACCTCTACACAGACCAGGTCAACGCCCTGAAGACACCGACACCCGTAATCGACGTTCCCCAAAGTCTGTCGATCGTCACCGCCGACCAGATCGACCAACAGGGCTTTCAGAGCATTGGCGACATCATCGATTACACACCCGGCGTGAACACCTCCCAGGGCGAAGGGCACCGCGACGCGGTTGTTTTCCGGGGCGTACGCTCGACGGCCGACTTCTTCATCGACGGCGTCCGGGATGACGTGCAGTATTACCGCCCGCTCTATAACCTTGAACAGATCGAGATCCTGCGTGGCCCGAACGCCCTTCTTTTCGGGCGCGGCGGCTCGGGCGGTATCCTGAACCGGGTCACGAAAAAAGGCGTCGTCGGCGAGACCTTCACCGGCTATCAGGCAAGCGCCGACACATTCGGCGGCTATGGCGTCCAGCTCGACAGCAATATTTCCACGAGCGACACATCCGCATTCCGCATCAATGCGATGTATGAGAGCCTGGAGAACCACCGCGACTTCTATGATGGCGACCGCTTCGGGATAAATCCGACCGCCCGGTTCGAGCTGAGCCCGGCGACCACGCTGGATCTCTCCTACGAGTACCTCGACCATGAGCGCTTCATCGACCGTGGCATCCCGACCGGCGCTGACGGTCGCCCCGTCGAGGCTTTCGAAAACATCGTCTTCGGCGATCCGGATCTCAACGAAACCAAGCTTGAAGCCCACCTGCTGCGCGCACGGCTCGAACATGAATTCACCGAGAACCTGAAAGGTAATTTCAGCGCCTTCTACGGCGACTATGACAAGTCCTACCAGAACTTCTACGCCTCCAGCTACGACGAGGCGTCCACGCCTGGCATCGTCACGCTCGATGGCTATCTCGACACGACGCAGCGCGAAAACCTGATCCTCTCGGGCAACCTCGTCGGCGAATTCCAGACCGGAGGCATCGGCCACACCGTCATCACGGGCGCGGAATATATCGACACGTCGAACGACAATGACCGCTTCAACGTGCTCTGGAACACCACGCTGGACGACAATGAAATGTTCGACATCCAGCGCCCGTTGAACCTGAGCGGCGGCACGGGCATCAATTCAGACGGCGTGCCGACAAGCGCCGATTTCACCACGGACCTGAATGACTTCACCAAGGCCGAAGTGGACGTCTTCTCCGCCTACATCCAGGACGAGATCGAGATTTCGGCCATGCTCGACCTGATCGTCGGTGCGCGCTTCGACAGCTTCGACATCGAGGTCCTCAACGTGCCCGCCGATGAGACCCGCTCGCGCAAGGACGAGAAGGTCTCGCCACGCCTCGGCCTGGTCTTCAAGCCGCGGGAGAATGTCTCCTTCTATGCCAGCTACAGCGAATCCTTTCTGCCGCGCAGCGGCGAGCAGTTTGCCAGCATCAATGGCGCGGCCAACCAGCTCGACCCGGACGAGTTCACCAATCTCGAAGCCGGCCTGAAATGGGAGATCCGCCGCGGCCTCAGCCTGACCGCCGCCGTGTTCGAGATCGAGCAGAGCTCGCCGCAGGTCGCCGACAATGACCCCGAAACCCTCGACATCATCGATTCCGAGACACAGGGCTTCGAGGCCCAGCTTCAGGGCCAGGTGACGGACAGGTGGTTCGTCACGGCCGGCTACAGCTATCTCGATGGCGAGATCGTCGACCGGACCGGCCCGACGGGGCGCACCCCGCGTGAGCTGCCGGAAAACATGTTCTCGCTCTGGAACACCTACAAGGTGACCTCCAAGTTCGGCCTTGGCCTCGGCCTGACCTATCAGGACGAGAGCTTCATCAATAATAGCAACACCGCGACCCTGCCGGACTATACGCGCGTCGATGCGGCCGCGTATTACGATGTGTCCGAGCGGCTCCGGGTGCAGCTCAATGTCGAGAACCTGACCGACGAGCTCTACTTCCCGAACGCCCACAGCACGCACCAGGCCACGGTCGGCGCGCCGCTGAATGCGCGTGTCACAATCAGCGGACGGTTTTAGGGAGAGTCTCCGGCTTCGCTTCCGTATCGGCGCTCTCGCGCCTCACATGAAGCGGGCTCAGGGCTGTCTTACTTTTGATCCCCGCTGCGGCTTCGCCTTCGCGATGGATCACGCTCAGGGCTGTCTTTTTTCGCTCATCCCGGCGAAGGCCGGGATCTTGTGCGGCAACCCGCTGCGTCTGCTCCCCCCCCCCTGAGACCCCGGCCTGCGCCGGGGTGAGCGGTGTTGAAACTCCCTGTACGAAAACCGCCACGGCGGCTCCGCCTGGCGCTATAAAACTTGCCCTAGATGACAGGGCCGGGCGCGTCCAGTTTGAACGCTGATGTAATGCCAGCCTTACGGCGTGGCTGGTAAGCGCCCGAACAGGACGCGCCCGTGAGAGGTGTTGGCCGGCAAGGTGTCCCTCTCCGGCCCGCCCGAAAACAGTAATCACCGGGGGCTGCCCCGGCGTCCCTAGCGAACCACATGGCGCCGGAACACTTGTGGCAGGGCCGTTACATCCCTGCCCGCAGCATCGGTCACTCTCACACCCCACCGCCACCCGGCCGGTCCGGACCGCCCTGTCTGACGATGGGATGGTTGGGAGTATGGGTGAGGATTGGAGGGGTGGGATGGATTTCCGATCATCCCGGCGCAGGCCGGGATCTCATGCCGCAAGCCGAGCGCCTCAATCGCCTGAGACCCCGGCCTGCGCCGGGGAGATCGGACAAAAAGCAAGGCTTAGCCCACGTGGGCCTTTCCGCGCACCCCGGTCTTCCCCATCCCATGGGGCGCAAGCGCCAGGAGCATGGTGCAGCTCGGTTTAATCTGGATGAGGCTCGGCGCCACGCTACTGCTTAGCGTCGATTATACATGACTTTATGGAAGCTACGGATGAAGCCGCCTTTAAGAAACCTGTCTGACAAAGCTTCAACACTGTCGGCTAACTCCAAGTCCTCAACCATTTCCGAGACTAGATCTTCAAGCCCTGACTTCACCTTTCGTGTTATTGAAAATCTGCTCGGCGTTTTCGAATAAAGCTCAGAAACGAACACGTTGTTTCGATGAACCACTTCTAATCGATGTTCCCAAATAAGGGGATTGTCGTGAAACCCGGTCAATATTTGTTGCTTAAGATTTTCCGGCATCCATTCAGAACTGCTGCTAAGCAACCAGAATAGGCATTGAATGCCAGTGTACCATTCTCGATAATAATTGCCTGTGTGCGCACTTACGAACGAGCTCGCCAACTCCCCAGGAGAATAGTTCCCGAACGTAGGATGTCGCCAAGCAATGAGCTCACCGCAAAGAGGAGGTCTTCCATCTGTGGTTTCTGGTGGGCCGCCGTAACCCGGCATGGCGTACGCACACTTATTTGCTGGTTCGAGTAGCTCATCAAATAGCTGCTCAAATCCGCTATCGTATCCCGGAATAGTCAACTGCGGCGCATAAATAGCCAGCACTTCCGGATACCGTCGCACGGTGTCTAACAAACCTGGCCACTTCAGAATGAAATCGTGCACTTTATCCGGGTGAGACAGATGATGGGGTCCAAACTCCCACGCTTCCGCAATCCAATCGAGTTGAAGTGCTGTCGATGCGATATTTTCTCCTCTTTCCTGCGAGGTCCAATCCTTGTGGTTGGGTAGCGGAAACATCCAAGGCGTCGAAAGCGAATTAAGATGCGGATCTTTGAACTCTCTCTCTTTGTGTTCGATCAGGCTTATCCACCAGATGTCCGACAGCGGCGGCAGTTCCAGACCGTGAGAGGACAATATTTCATGGGCCACAGAAAGTGGGCTGCCGGTGGGTCGTATTTCTCGAATGATTTTCTCTGTGAGAGCTTCCACACCTTCCGCAGAGTTCGCAGCAAACGTATCAGCCAACGGCGGCGAATACTTGAGAACATCCCCATATGTGAGACCATGCCATATGGGAATGATGACCTTTGAATCACCCGACATTTGTCGAGCGACCAGACCTTGCAGTTCCCTCCTCGGCCATTTCTTCGCAAAAAAGCTTGGACTGAGCACCACAATTCCAAACTGCGAATGAGCCAATCCGTGGTCGATTGACTCCGACAGACTGTCGCCAAGCTTTAGCGAAAACTCATCATACCAAACGTGAATTCCCTTGCTGACCAAAGCAGCAGCAAATTCTCTGACGAAAGGCGTTTTATCTTCGCTTGCGTGAGAAATGAATACGTCGTGCTTCACGCGCTTCTACCGATATTCTGATTTCTCCGCCATTTCCCCTAAAGCGGAATATTATCGTGCTTCTTCCAGGGGTTTTCGAGCTGTTTGTTGCGCAGGGTCCGCAGCGCCTTGCAGACGCGTTTGCGGGTTGAGTGGGGCATGATGATGTCGTCGATATAGCCCTTGCGCGCGGCGACGTACGGGTTGGCGAAATTGTCCTCGTACATCTTTGTGTGCTCGGCGATCTTTTCCGGATTGTCGATATCCTTGCGGAAGATGATCTCCACCGCGCCCTTGGCGCCCATCACGGCGATTTCCGCGGTCGGCCAGGCATAGTTCATGTCGCCGCGCAGGTGTTTCGAGCTCATCACATCATAGGCGCCACCATAGGCCTTGCGCGTGATGACGGTGACTTTCGGCACGGTCGCCTCGGCATAGGCGAAGAGCAGCTTCGCGCCATGCTTGATGAGGCCGCCATATTCCTGCTTGGTGCCCGGCATGAAGCCCGGCACGTCCACGAAGGTGACGATCGGGATGTTGAAACAGTCGCAGAAGCGCACGAAGCGCGCCGCCTTGCGCGAGCTGTCAATGTCGAGCACGCCGGCGAGGCTCATCGGCTGGTTGGCGACGAAGCCGACCGTGGAGCCTTCCATGCGGCCAAAGCCGATGATGATGTTGGCGCCGAAATCCGGGCTGATCTCGAAGAAGTCGCCCTCGTCGGCGGTCTTCTCGATCAGCTCCTTCATGTCATAGGGGACGTTAGGATTGTCCGGGATGAGCGTGTCGAGAGAGGGCTCCATCCGCTCGGGATCATCGAAGCTCGGCCGGGTCGGCGGGCTTTCGAGGTTGGACAGCGGCAGGAAGTCGATCAGGCGGCGCATCTGGACCAGCGCCTCGATATCGTTCTCGAAGGCGCCATCGGCGACGCCGGACTTCGCAGCATGGACGCGCGCGCCGCCAAGGTCCTCGTGGGAGACCTCTTCATTTGTGACGGTCTTCACCACGTCCGGGCCGGTGACGTACATGTAGGAGGTGTCCTTCACCATGAAGATGAAGTCCGTCATGGCCGGGGAATAGACGTCCCCGCCCGCGCACGGACCCATGATGACGGAAATCTGCGGCACGACGCCGGAGGAGAGCACGTTTTCCATGAAGATGTCGGCATAGCCTGCGAGACTGTCGACGCCCTCCTGGATGCGCGCGCCGCCAGCATCGAAAATGCCGATCACGGGCGCGCCGTTCTTGGCCGCCGATTTCTGGACCTTCACGATCTTTTCCGACTGCGCCTTGGAGAGCGAACCGCCAAAGACGGTAAAGTCCTTGGAAAAGACGTAGACGAGACGGCCATTCACCGTGCCATAGCCGGTAACAACGCCGTCGCCGGGGATACGCTGCTCTTCCATACCGAAATCATGGGAGCGGTGCTCCACGAACATGTCGGTTTCCTCGAAGCTGCCTTCATCAAGCAGCTGGGCCACGCGCTCACGCGCGGTGAGCTTGCCCTTTTCGTGCTGGCGCTCGATCCGTTTCTGGCCGCCGCCGAGCCGGGCTTCCTCGCGTTTGGCTTCCAGCGCTTCAATGACGTCTTTCATGGCATAGCTCCATCAACCGTTTTCTGCTGCCCTTGATACGCACACAGAACGATGACGCAAGCCAAAGGGCAAGCTGCCGCTGAGGCAACCTGCCCTCTATTTTGCATGTTTCATGGCTTTACGTTGAGATCAGTCGTCGTAGCGCCCGCCACGAAGACGGCCATAGTCATGGTCCCAGCGACGGTCATCACGGTAGTGATGGCCCCTGCGGCCGGGGCGTGGGAGGCCGTCAACCGAAACAACTTGCCCACGGCGGACCGTACAGCTCACATGGCGCTCGAAATCCCGGCGGCGGCCTTCGAATTCTACTTCGTCGAACCGGACCCGGAAGCCGCGCGGGCCGATCTGGCGGGCGCGGACATCGTCATCAATGTCAATGTCGCGATAGCCGAAGCGGTAGCCCTGGCGCTTGATGGCCCCGGCACAGCGCCGGATGGCATCACGCCGCATCTGGCGAACTTCCCAGCGGGGCTGGTTCCAGTGATTGGTGCGACCGTGATGACGGCCATATCCGCGCCGGCGGTCATTTCCAATGGAGACATATATACCGGCATCGGCGAGCCCGACCGACAGGCCGGATGTTGCCGTCGCAGTCCGGCCCGGCTGGTCAGCGAGGGCTGGAGCTGCTGTGAGTGGAATTGCCGCCAGAGCCAGCGCCGCCACTCGGTGTGTCATGATGCGTTTCATCATGACTTGAGGAAAACATGGCCGGACGGAACCCCGCATGACCGGCGTGTTCGGCTCCAGTTCACCTCAGAATATGACTTTTTATCAATGCAGTATCACAGGATACGAAAGCTCAGGCGCAACCTTCGACATAATCGACAGCAGGCTCGAGACCGACCCTGTAAGCGCCGATATTGCCATTCTCGTCTGTTTCCATGACGAGTTTGGCATCGCCTTCGAGGTCAATAATCAGGTTGTCGCGGTCGCTATACTTGTTGGGCTGGCGCTCAAGACCGGGATAGATGCCTTCCACTTCCCCGGCTGGCATGCCGACCTGAACGGCTTCACCGGTTGCAACACCCGGCGCACGCACATCTATACGCTGCACAGTTCCCCCCACGATCATGTAGCCGATGTCGTAATTGTCTTTTTCAGGGCCGAGATAGTAGCATTCGCCCGGCTCTGCACCAGCGGACCCAAGCCTGTGAAGCTCGCCCTTGTGGGCCTGGCGTGCTTCCTCTGCCGTCATCCCGAATTCGACATTGCAAAGCCCGTCAGCCGTCAGTGTGCCGCAGGCGCTGCCAAGCTGGCGCGGGGGCGCCACGCCCGCCCCAGATGGCGGGACAGGCGTGGCAGTATTATCGGCCAGCACCTTGCCGGACTGCGGGGTACTGGAGGTTGCTGTATTCTCTGGCGGCGTGGCCGGTGCCGGATCAGCTGGCTGGGCCGGGTTGCAGGCCGCGAGAAGCATGCCGCCAACGAGCAGGGGTAGAAGTTTGAGCATAAGCCGTCTCCCATATCACGGACTGGATCCTTCCAGTCCTGCCTGAACACGCAATACGCGTGTTCGGGGGTCTAACGCGGCAGGGTTGCGAAGAGTTGCCCAAGGGCCCGCGCATCTGCGCGACGGTTTTCGGTTGCGAGTCTCGCCTCCTCGTCCTCGCCCCACTGCTCGATCTGCCAGGCCTCATCTATACGTGAGCGCTCGAATGCATCCTCCGCATCGATCTCACCCTGCTCCACGGCCAGCGCAAGTATGGCAGAGCCATAAAGGCCAGTTGCCCAGACAAGCCCGGTCAACCGGAGATCGTCGAGCTTCATGGCATGGTCGCGCGCAGCCTGGGTCGAGGCAGCAGGCTGAGGGGAAGCGATGATGCCCTCGACCGGAACCAGCATGACATCAAGCGTTTTACCCGCCCAGTCGCGCAATGGCCGCCAGTTTGCTTCCTGGCGCTCTCGCAATTCGACCGGATTTTCCGCGAGGTGGCAGACAAGATCGGTTTCGGTGTACCGGGCCACTTCGTCGGCGAGCGCCTCGCGTGTTTCGGGTGTACGGTCGAGCGCGACATTAACCAGCCGGGTAAGCGGCATGGTCGCAGGGTCGATTACCGTCGCCTGGGCGTCCCATTCCGCTGCGACATGTCTTGCAAGCGCTTCGCCTGGCACTCGCAGCTCGGCTTTCGATGGTGTACGTACAGGCCGTCCGTCAAGCTCTATGCGCCAGCCCTGCTCGCTGGCCGACACCTGCACCTGTGTGTAGAAGCGCTTTGGAAGGTCCTGTTTGTCGGATGATTTAGTGGCCATGCCTGCTAACTGGCACGAAGACGCCCGGATTGGAACGGGTCAGAGTGTCTAGCTGGCAGTTGAGCCGGATGTTTCGGCAGTCTGCTGCCGCCCCAGGCGCATTGTATCAACGACCATATTCGTCTCACGGTCTATCAGGGCCAGGGTTTGTCCGATGCGAACCGTTTTCAGCCCGTCAGACTTTCGTGTCAGGGCAAGCCTTGCACGCCACTCCAGGGCAAGCGGATACATGTTGGACGGAAACGGCTCGCCCTTCACAATGTTTGTTTCGAGATGCGACGCCTCAAAGCAGACATTGCGCGGAGCATAACCGATCTCGCAAACCCCTTCTGCGGTTTCAAACTCATTGGAGAAGACGGCCTTGTCAGCAGCAGTGAAGGTGTGTCCAAGCCTTACAGGATCCGGTGTCGATTGTGCGGTAAGCGCCAAGGCCCCGCCACCAAGAGCGGCAGCCGTCATACCCGCAAAGACATGGTGTATACTGAGAAAATTCATAACCGCTTTCCCACCTGACTGAATGACAAAAAAGTAACGCGGCACAGGCGCATTCGATCCCGGGGAACTGAAGAAAAGTTCATCTCCTGAAAGAGAAAAGCCAGCCCGTTCTGGGCTGGCTTATCCGGTATTGAAACGTCTTTACGACAGAAAAAGGTCTACTCGACTTCTTCTTCCATCTCCTCAGCAGCTTCATCAACTTCTTCACCGGCTTCCTCTACCGGACCATCATTCGCGTCGCCGCAAGCAGCAAGCGTTCCGGTGCCAGCGGCGCCAATTGCGAAAAGAAGTGCGAGCATTGATTTTTTCATGGGATTCCCCTTGCTGGTGTGACTTCAGCAGCTCAACGCGACGCCGCCACGTCAGTTCCGGCGATGTTTAATTTTTTTGCTGCGAAGGCATCCAGAGCGGCATTCAGGCTCGTGAAGTCATGGTGAACTTCATGGGCGCCGGCGTCTTCAAGCTCCTCGGCGCGGCCAAATCCCCAGCTTACCCCCATCGTATGAATACCAGCGTTCAACCCCATCGAGATGTCGTGTACGGCATCCCCGATTATGACAGACTGAGGCCGCTCGCAGCCCAGCGCATTCATTGCCTGCTCGACCATATGAGGATGTGGCTTGCCCGGCCCATCATCGGCACACCAGATCGTATCGAAATACTGCTCCAGAGGGTGCATCTCGAAGATAGCACGAATGCCGCGGTGCGACTTGCCAGTCGCCATCGCGATCAACCAGCCCTCGTTAGCCAGGCGATCAAGCGTCTCGACTGCCCCGTGATATAGCGGCTCGCGAAAATTCTTTTCACTTCGCCGGGCGACGAACGCCTGCTTGTAAGCGAGGCTCAGGCCCGGCACGTCATGATAGTCCGGGGCCAGGATGCCGCAGGCTTCCTCCAGACCGAGGCCGATCACCTTGCGGGTCGCCTCATATTCAGGTTCCGGCAGTCCGCACAGGCCGAATGCCTTGCACATGGCCGCCTGTATGACTTCACGCGAGTCAACGATTGTGCCGTCCATGTCCCAGATGGCGAGTTTGAGCTCCACCGGCAGCCTCCTCAGATAAACAGCTCGAGCGGATCGCTGCCCGCCTCGGCTTCCAGAAAGCCCAGCGTCTTGAACGTGTCTTTCATATGTCCGGAGATCGGCGCCTCGAGCAGAAGCGGTTTCTTGTTCTTGCGCGGTATGAGCAATGCACGGGCATGCAGGTGAAGCCCCCTGGCGACGCCCTGCGGCACTTCCCGGCGGGTAACATACTTGTCGTCGCCAAGGATCGAGGTGCCGAGCTCGTGCATGTGGAAGCGCAGCTGGTGCATCCGGCCTGTCTGCGGACGAAGCGCCACCCATGCGGCTTTCTGAGCCGCCTGCGACACGGTGATATAGTCAGTAATGGCATGACGCGCACCTTCATCGTTCTGGGCGCACTGCACCATGCGTTCGCGACCTTCCGGGCCCTGGCCCTTCGTCATCCAGCAGCGCACCTGCCCGGCCGGGGGCTTCGGTGCACCGACGGTGACGGCCCAGTAGACCTTCTCCATCTCGCGCGAACGGAACAGGTCTCCCAGGCGCGCTGCAGCCGCCGGATGGCGGGCGATCAGCAGCAGGCCGGAGGTTTCCTTGTCCAGCCGGTGGACAAGCTTGGGGCGGTATTCACCGTCCGACAGAACATCGAGCATACCATCAATGTGGCGACCGCCCTGCTTCGTGCCGCCCTGCACAGCGAGGCCAGAAGGCTTGTTCAGCGCAAACATCTCATCGTCCTGATAGACGACCATCTCACGCATGAACTGCTCGTCGCGGGAGGAGACCTTGCCGGACTTGCGGGCCGCCTTCTCCTCAGCCGTGGGCTGGTGAACCGGTGGCAGGCGCACGACCATGCCTGCCTCAAGACGCGTATTGGCCTTTGCGCGGCTTCCATCGACACGGATCTGGCCGGAACGTAGCAGCTTCTCCAACTGGCCCTGCGTCACCTGCAGCCTTCGTTTCACCCAGCGGTCCAGGCGCACGCCTTCTTCCTTAGGGCTGACCGTCTCGTTGATTACCTGATTACTCATGACACCACCCGGCGGACTATATGCCAGACGGCAAGATAGGCACCGACTGACAGGACGACATTGGCAAGCGCATAGATGACAGCTCGTGTCATGTCGCCTGTATTGATCATGTGGACTGTCTCGCGGGAAAACGCCGAGAAAGTCGTGAAGGCACCGAGAACGCCGACCGTCAGGAACATCCAGAGCGCGGACTCGCCCGGCAGGTCACGGGCCATGAACCACGCCACGATTGCCCCGAGCAGGCCACTGCCGACAATATTCACGACCAGTGTGCCCATCGTTGCCCCGCCCGCGGCGTAGCGGTCTATGGCGAGGTATGTGCCATAGCGAAGGCTGGCCCCAAGGGCCCCGCCGAGCGCAACCAGTAACAGGTTCATCATGGGAGCGGCTTTTATAGCGATTGCCCCGCCAACGATAGGCCATGCGGCATGAAAGCTGACGCGGCGTCCTGTCTTGCCAGCTGAAACCGCATGGATACCGTGCCTTCATTCAGCGTTCACAAAGAAACGCATGGGAGGACAACTTGGCCTATGACGTGATCATTGTCGGAGGCGGTATTGGCGGCTCTGCGCTTGCGGCTACGCTTGCGAAGGCAGGCCAGTCCGTCCTGCTTCTTGAGAGAAGCGACGCCTATGAGGACCGTGTGCGCGGCGAATGGATTGCGCCCTGGGGGGTGAGCGAAGTCAGGCGGCTGGGCCTTTACGAACTCCTGCGTGCAGCGGGCGGCCACCATATCAAGCAACACATCACCTATGATGAAAGCCGCACACCTGAGACGGCCGAGAGCAATCCCCTGCCCCTGGAAATCTTTGCCGAAGGCGTGCCAGGCCCGCTGGCCATCGGTCACCCTCATCACTGCCAGACCCTGTTTGACGAAGCCGTTCGCTCTGGGGCAGACGCCTTGCGCGGCGTGGCCGTCACGGATGTGCAGCTCGGTGCTGCTCCCTCCGTCACCTATATCAGGGACGAAGTCGAACACACCGCACATGCCCCGCTTATCGTGGGCGCTGAAGGCCGCCAGTCCATGGTCCGCAAGGCGGCGGGCATAAAGCTGCAACAGAACAAGCCGCATCACTGGTTCGCCGGATTGCTGGTCGATGATGTCGAGGGCTGGGAAGACACCCGGCAAGCGATTGGCACTGAGGGTGATTTCGGTTTCCTTGCCTTTCCGCAAGGCGGCAACCGGGTGCGCGTCTATGGCGGCTATGCCCTGGACGAGAAGGGCCGCTTTGCTGGCGAGGACGGCGCACGCCGCTTCCTCGAGGCGTTCCGCATGCGCTCTGCCCCGCACAATGAGAAGATCGCCAATGGCACCCCCGCCGGCCCGCTCTTCTCCTATTTCAACAATGATAGCTGGACCGAGACGCCATATACGGAGGGTGCGGTCCTGATCGGCGATGCAGCCGGCTGGAACGATCCGATCAACGGCCTCGGCCTGTCGATCACATATCGCGATGTCCGCATGGTTTCGGACATTCTCAAGAATACAACGAAGGGCGAGACGCCAGACTTCCGCCCCTATGCCGAAGAACGCGCCGAACGGATGCGCCGCCTGCGCTTTGCCGCAGTGCTCCAGGCAACACTCGACATGGAGTTCGACGAGACAGCCAGGGCCCGGCGCAAGCGCTACCATGAACGAAGTGCTGCCGACCCAAGCCTCGGCATGCACGGCTTTGCCATCATGGGCGGGCCAGACAGCGTACCGGACGAGATTTTCACCGAAGCGCACATGACGAGGGTACTTGAAGGATGATGATGAGCCCTATGGATCTCGAACGCTATAACAATGCCTGGCTTCAGGCCTGGACAGACAAGGATGTCGAGAAGCTGGTCGGCTTCTATTCGGCTGATACCGTTTACAAGGACCCGCAGACGGCAGGCGGGATCGAAGGGCGCGACGCCCTGCGTGAGTATCTCACCACGCTTTTCGCCTCTACTCCGCCAATGACCTACAAGCCGGAAATGGTCTGGGGCATTGAGGGAGGCTTCTGCGGGCGCTGGTATTGCGACATTGGCGAGGGCGGCAAGGATGGCAAGCTGCGTGGATTCGATCTCGTGCTGCTTGAACATGACCTGATCAAGCATAATGAAGTCTATGTTCACAAGCTTGAGGGCGGAAACTGATGCCGGACATCCGCACCTGGCGGGATATCGACGCTGAATGGCTGAGCGATGCGCTGGCCGCAGACGGTATCGACGCAAAGGTCCGTGCTTTCGACGCCGGCAAGGTCGGCACCGGCCAGATCGGAGACTGTGTGCGCTTCAGGCTGGATTATGAAAGCGCTGCTCCCGATGCGCCGGAAACGGTAATCGGCAAATTTCCTTCAGAAGGCGAGGAAAGCCGTGCTGCAGGCATCCAGCTGGGCAATTACCACCGCGAGGTAAAATTCTACCAGCTGCTCCAGGAGAATGCGCGGATTTCCACACCGCGCTGCTATTTCACAGATGTCGACGAAGACACCCACGATTTCGTCCTCATCATGGGCGACCTCGCCCCGGCGCAGCAGGGCGACCAGCTCAATGGCGTCACCCTCGACGAGGCAGGACTCGTCATACGTGAAGCCGCCAAGCTGCATTCTGCCTACTGGCAGGATGAGAAACTGGACGAGTACCCGTGGGTGATGAACACCAAACACGCCCAGGACCCGATTGACCCTGACATGATCGCCGGGCTCTGGGACGGCTTCAAGGCACGGTATGGCGGCCGGGTCACGCCTGAAGCCACACGCATCGGCGATTCGATGAGCCGCAACATGGAAGGTTATAATGACAAACGTGCAGGCGCACGCTGTCTCATCCATTCCGACTTCCGGCCTGACAACATGCTGTTCGACCTTTCCAACACTGAAAGACCGGTCACCGTGGTCGACTGGCAGTCCTTTGGTTACGGGCCGGGCGGTGCCGATGTCGGCTACTTCATTTCGGGGGCGATTGATCCGGCCACACGGCGCGAGCATGAAGCCCGGCTGACCGGGATCTATCTGGAAGAGATGGCGCGTCTCGGCGTCGGTAACTATAGCCGTGACGAGTTCTTCCGGCATTATGTTTCAGGAGCTTACCAGCACTTCTTCACCGCCTTCTTTGCCGCCATGCTGGTGACGCAGACCGAGCGGGGCGATGACATGTTTTTCCGGATGCTGAATGGCGCAGTCGACCTGATTACAGACCATGATGCGCTGGACTGGCTTGGATAGGTCCGACGCAACCAGCCTTTCCCTCATGCGTAACAATTCTAGCTGAATGGTTACACTCTGCGAGAAAGGTATTCCCAATGTCTGCCGCTAAACTCCTGCGTACCACCCTGCTCTCAACTTCCATTGCCGCAATCGGATTGTACGCTCATGCCCAGTCGGGCGAGGCAATGACAGTCGAAGGGAGTTCGGGCACGCCCCTCACCGCCACACCACTTGAAACCTTCGACAGCGCCTGGGCCATGACCTTCCTTCCGGATGGCCGTGCGCTCGTCAGTGAGAAGGACGGCAATCTCTGGTTACTGGACGCCGAAGGGTCCAAACTCGGTGAGATCACGAACGTGCCTGAAGTCGATCCGCGCGGACAAGGCGGGCTCGACGACATCATCATCCATCCAGACTTCGAAGAGAACAACACCGTCTTCGTATCCTATGTGGAGCGTGATGAAGAAGATGATTCCCTGAGCGGTGCCGTGGTCGAGAAAGCCATGCTCAGCCTGACCGACGAGGGTGGCAACCTGAATGAGCGCAACCGCGTATGGGAACAGTCCCAGAAGGTGCCGGGCAACGGGCATTATGGTCACCGCCTCGCCATCGCGCCGGACGGAAACCTCATTATCACATCCGGTGAGCGCCAGAAATTCAGTCCGGCGCAAAACATGGACATGAACCTCGGCAAGATCATTCGTGTCACAACCGACGGCAAGGCGCTGGAAGACAATCCCTTCTATGGCAGCGGCGGTGTTACGGACACGATCTGGTCGCTTGGCCACCGCAACCTGCTTGGCGTGGCTTTCGATGCAGATGGCCAGCTCTGGGCGCACGAAATGGGCCCCAAGGATGGCGATGAACTCAACCGTATCGTGAAAGGCGAAAATTACGGCTATCCCATCGTCTCGAACGGCGTGCATTATAACGACAAGCAGTTCTTCGGAAATCACGAAGATTATCCGATCTATGAGAACCCTGCGCTTTCATGGACGCCGGTTATCAGCCCGGCGGGCCTGATTATCTATGATGGCGAGATGTTTTCCGACTGGCAGGGGAATGCCTTCATCGGGGGACTTTCCTCACAGGCCCTGATCCGCGTGACATTCGAGGAAACCCCGCTCGACAATCAGGGCTCCGGCGGCACATCCAGCACGATGGAGACGACGGCGAACGAGGCCGAAAGATATGAATGGGGCAAGCGTATCCGCGAGGTCGAGCAGGGCCCGGACGGCGCGGTCTATGTTCTCGAGGATGGCGAAGGCGGCCGCTTGGTCCGGCTGACTCCGGAAGAATAGGCCGCCCATTCAAGTAACGGATATCCCGGAAACCCTTCAGCGAGCGTTTCCGGGATACCATCTTTCTACCAGGCTTTCTGCCAGCCAACCGTAAAGGTTGTATCCGTTTCCAGCTGTAGGCCATTCAGGTCTCGATACAACGGCAAACCAACCTCGAAGGCGAGACGCTGACCACGCAAGGCTCCCTGCTGGCCAACCAGGTTCAGCCCCAGAAGAGCTTCAACCGTCTCCCCCCCCTGATTGTCCGGGTTCGCCGTCTGGACAGGTGCGACGATATTCGGATCACTCCCGTCAATACTGCCCTGGCTGACACCCTTAATCCGGCCTGAAACCGATGCCCAGTGAAGAGGCTCATAAGCCAGCCATGCCGTTGCTTCATAACGGTCACCCAGCGCATAACCGGCATCATTGTCGTCCAGCCGGACAAGTGCCGATCCCTGGCTTCCGAAGCTCCACTGCCCTTTCTTCTGCCACCAGGTCAGCGCAGCCTTGGCGTCCCATGTGCCCGAGCTGGTCTGCATCGGATAAGGCAGACGCGGTGTCGGCGTCATGCCCATAGGCGTCAGGATGGTGTCAGTTTCCTCAATAGATCCTGTCGGCAGCGACAGGCCGAGGTTGAGGTTAAGCTGTCGATCCGGGGTGCTGCCATCGTCCAGCCCGATAATTGCGGTGACGGACGTATCGCCAATGCCTTCCACCTCGGTTGTAAACCCGCCAAGACGTGTCGTGCCCATGCCACCCTGATAGGTGATGTGGTTCATCGAGCTGGTAACGTAATTCCCCATCAGCATGAGCGTGACCCGGTCACTCAGGCCATACATGAACCCGGCCATATGCATGTTCATCTGCATGTCTTCCGGCACGACCCGAAGGGTTGGCGGCTGGCCCGGCTGGCCAGCAAAGCGGTTGGGCTGTGTCGTCACGATCTCGTCAGGTGAGATGGAGTCGGTCCCGAGGCGATTGCCGTCCATGTTCATGCGCATGTAGCGGTAGGAGACCATCCACTCGCCTTCAGCATGGCGGTGGTCGCCCATCACACCGATCGGGGCGTGATCCATGGCGTGGGGTGCGGCAGGGTCGTTCTCGTGCGCAGCTGCGTGAGGCACAGCGGCTAGCGCGAGCACGAGACCCGCGGAAAAATATTTGAGTTTCATAGGCTTATATATCCTTGAAGGTATCAGGGTCTGCGCCCGAATGGCGCGGTCTGGCTGGTTATCCTTCAAGGGTATGAGGCGGACCGTTGGGCGGTGCGCCCGGCCAGATGGAATAGGTCAGTACCGGCTGTTGGCCACGCGGAGGGATGACCGGCTCGGCCTGCGGCACGCCGGGACGGACCACCTGGAAGACCGGGACTGAGACAATCGCGCTCGCCAGGCATGGCCCGCAACAGCTATCATCGCCCAGCTGTGCTGGCTGGTCTGCGCCGAATGTCATTGTCACGGTGCGGTCGCCATGCAGGCCGCAAAGCTGGACCTCTACCGTCTCGCTGCCGGGGACATAGATGTGCGCCTGCGCGCCGTTCACAGTATAGCCAAAGGCGCCGAGACACAGGAGCAGCAGCCGCAGGGCCGCAAGGCGTGGTAAACGCATACGGGTTTTCACAGGGCGGATCACCGGGTCCATCGGCGTCCTTGTCTCCCGGAACGGCCTAATTCACATCAAGGCCAATTGCCGCAGCCTGTACATGGAAATCCTCCGGGGCGGGCGCCTGGAGAGTCATTCCCCTGCCTTCTGGGTGCTCGATCTCCAGCCGGCTGGCATGCAGCATGAGACGCGGCGCGGAGGACTTCCCGCTGCCATAGATCCGGTCCCCCCGTATCGGGCAGCCGAGGGCCGCCATATGCGCCCGGATCTGGTGCATCCGGCCCGTGACGGGACGGGCCTCGACCAGCGCGTGCATGCTGCTTCGTGCCAGGATACGCCAGTTCGTTTCCGCTTCGAGCGCACCTTTCTGGCCGGATTCCGCAGGTATCATCACTTCACGGCCCCCCCGGTCTGACGGGACTTTCCTGAGCGGCGTACTCACCGTCCCGCCCGCTTCAGACGGCAACGTACCGGAAACAAGGCAGAGATAGGTCTTCTTTGCACGACGCTTTGCAAACTGTTCGGAAAGAAACGCGGCTGCGGGCTGCGTGCGCGCGACAATCAGTACCCCAGAGGTGCCGGAATCAATGCGGTGGACAAGTCTTGGCCGCTTGCCGTTCGATCTTGCGAATGCCCAGAGCAGGACATCAACGGATGGCCCGCGCCCCCCCGCGATCTGGACCGCAAGACCGGGTGGCTTGTTGAACGCCAGCACCTGCGCATCCTCATGGATAAGAAGCGAGCGGATGAACGCCGCGTCAGCGGGCTTGATATTCGGAATGGGCCTGTTGCGGGTCACCCAAGCGCTCATAGCGCTCTGCCCGGCCAACGGCAATGACGGGTTACGGCAAAGAAAAAGGGCGGCCCCGTAAGGCCGCCCTTCCTGATTTATCACTCTGGAATATCCAGCTGGCTTAGAAGTCCAGCGTGGCACCCAGGAAGACGTAACGACCGAAGGAGTCGTACACTTGCGGATAGGTGTTGCCGTTACCCGGTGCCGTACCAACGACGGAGGACAGCGGCGGATCTTCGTCCGTGATGTTGTTGACACCAGCACGGACCGACATGTTCTCGAGCAGCTGGTAGCGGCCCGACAGGTCGAGATAGTTCTGCTCGTCCAGCTTGGCGTTGATCGGATCCGGATCCGCGTTGTCCTGAGTCACCTCAGCATAATAACGCCACGTACCGGTGACCGAAAGCTTGCCGCCAACCGGCGCCCAGGTGACGCTGGCCTTGTGACGGTATTCCGGGTTTGCACCCGTGCCGAAGTTCGTCTGGCAGCGGCCTGCATACATGCCGGCACAGTCGAACGGCGGTGTCACGCTGGCGTCCGGAAGTGACTGGACTTCCAGGCTTTCCAGGATCGTACCGACATAGTCGAAGTTGAACATACCAGCGTTGCCAGCATCGTAGGTATAGTTACCCTGGATGTCGAAACCACTGGTCGCGAGGCTACCCGTGTTGACGTTGGTCGCCGTGACGAAGCCGGTCTGGCTTGCCCAGAGCGTACCACCGGCACCGCGGTTGACGAGCGAACAGAAGAAGGAGTCGCCTGTCAGACCACACTGCTGCAGGGAAACTTCCTGCGGCACTGTGTTGATGTAACCTTCAACCTCAATGTCGAAATAGTCGACAGAAAGCGTCAGGCCATCAATGAAGCTCGGCGTAGCAACGAAGCCGACCGTGTAGGTATCGGATTCTTCAGGCTGAAGATCCGGGTTACCACCAGCAAGCGTGTTGTACTGACCAGCCGGGTTGATAAGCGCGACAGAACCATAGTTTGCCGGATCAAGACCGGTGTTCGCACACTGGGCTTGCGTGAAGGTCGGGTTAGGACCACCACATGGATCACCATCATCGAGGTCAAACAGCGTGATCGATTGCGGGGAGAACAGCTCGAAGATGTTCGCCGCGCGGACCGAGCGCTGGAACGAGCCGCGGAAGCGGATGTCCGTGGTCGGGGCATAGCCCAGGCCGACCTTGTACGCATCGGTATCGAAATTGTCGTAGAACGACTTCCGGTAAGCGAGGTCGAGGTTCAGGTCGTAGACACCTGGACGCTCCTGGACGAGCGGGACGTCCAGCTCGGCGAAGACGTCGACAACGTTCTGAGCGCCAGCGATCGCGTTCGTCGGACCACCCTGACCAGCACCGTCACCGGACTGGAAGGCCGCATCCGGGTTGGAGTCGATCGTATCACGGCGATACTCGGCACCGAAGGCCCAGCCTGGTGCTTCAGCGGCCATCGGCGAAGAGATACCCCAGTCACTCATCGAACCGAACATCTTGCCGGAGATCACGGTCTGGGTTGTATCGCCATTCCGGTTGAGCGGAGACACGACATAGTCCAGGGCAGCCTGCGACGGTCCATTGCCGGACCAGATGTCGTACGGGGCACAGGACGGATCGTCATTGGTCGGGTCAGCATCAACGTTGATGTTACAGGCAACACCGCCTGCCCCATCCGGAACCGCATACAAGGCGTTGGTCAGCTTACGGATGGAAAGATCGTTATTGTAGGTCTCCGAACGCACGACCTTAGAGAAGGAGGCGTAGAGGTCATAACCAACAGACGTGTCTTCGAGCTCACCACGGATGCCGATGACATTGCGGAAGGTCTGGTGACGGATGTCGTTGTTACGCGGACCGCCTTCGACATTCCGGCGCAGGGCGAGGTAGTCGCCAACGCCGACAACAGCGTCAGGTGCGAGACCCGTACAGCCGATATAGTCTCTCTGCTGGTCAGAGAAGAACGGGTTGTCACAGTTCAGACCACCATCGCCGCCAGCGACACCATAGCCGAACACACCGGATGGCGCGATCTGGGAGTTCGTCTCGTTCTGGATGAACATGAACTCGCCATAGGCTTCAATATTATCGGTGATGTCATAGTTGATGAACGTACCGAAGTTGTACTTCTCGTTCGGACGCTGGAAGTGGTTGAACGGGTTGAAGTTGAACGTGTCGGACGTGAAGTTCCGTGGAATGAACTCACCCGTGTCCGGGTTCACGCGACCCCAAGAGCCGTCCGGCAGAGTGCCGCCGAGTGAAAGCAGGTTCGTGAACTGGTTCGTGCCTGAACCGACACAGTCAAACTGTGTACCATCAGCACGCGTGCCAAGCGCACATTGTGAGTAATCGCGATCACCCTGGAGAATTTCATTCACGTTCTGATAGCCAGCATATGCCGACACGTGGCCGCGACCATTGTCGAAGTCGCCGCCAGCCATGATCGTGATGTCAACTGCTTCGCCGTCGACCGTGCTACCTGATGGCACGCGGAACTGGCTCGGGTTGATCGAAGAGTACTCTTCCAGAAGCCCTTGGAGCTCACCGTCATTGTTGTGCTGGTAGAACGAGTAGTTCGAGTCGATACGGAAGCCTTCGAAATCGTCGTTCATGACGAAGTTCACAACGCCGGAAATAGCGTCGGAGCCGTAAGTCGCCGAAGCACCACCGGTCAGAACGTCGACACGCTCGACCATCTGGGTCGGGATCGAGTTGACGTCAGGCGCTGCGATGTTGAGCGAGCCATAAGGCAGGCGACGGCCGTTCATCAGGACCAGCGTGCGGGAAGACCCGAGGCCACGCAGGTTGATGGAGGCTGTACCTGTACCACCGTTCGCGAGGTTGGAACCCTGGGCACCAAAAGCCTGCGGCAGCGTGTTCACCAGGTCTTCGGCTTTCAGCGAGCCGCGAATGTCAAACTCTTCGGCGCCGATTTCCGTGACCGGGCTGGTCGCGACAAGGTTACCCGACGAAGGAATCAGCGAGCCGGTGACGACCACTGTTTCCTGACGCGCAACTTCGTCTTCCTGCGCCGGAACGGTCTCAACGCTCTCGGCATTGTCTTCCTGTGCAATTGCCGGGGCTGCAAACATTGTTGCAGCCACACCCGCGGCGAACGCGGATGAAAGCAAATGCTTTCTCAAAATTTTAGTGTCCACGAGGAACCTCCAATTTAACTCATTGGCAGAATGAGGTGCCCTGTCATTTGGCTAGAAAGAAATTTCCTTCCCAATATGCCTGACCCCTGGGCAATTCCGTTTCGCGTAGGCACGAGCGCCCACGACTGCCATCAGGCATGAAAACAGAGACGGTCGAGGTCAACGACTTCTTGTCTGAAATGTGAAGTAATTTTGTCGGGTGTGGCATTCTTGTCTCAGAATCGACACCTAAGGCGGAAAATTGGGCAACAGGTTAATAATCTACTTCGATATAATAATGAGTGGCTATCGGTGATTCCCCGCACTTTCCGGCAAACCCGGAGGTCACATTTCAAGTACGCTTGCCACCACAACTCCAGCGACGAGAGCCACCATAGAAACAAACCAGAACAGTCCAATCAGAAGGGTCCGCGCAAAGCTGGAGACAATGCCTGAACCGTAAGCAGAACGCAGGCTGAAAAACACATAGACTGGCAGCGCGCAGAGGAATGCAATTGTTGCCACCCCGGCCCCGAGCAGCCACCCCATGCCAATCGCGGCAGTCGCGGCCATATATATCCATGAATGCAGATGGAGCGCATGAATTGCGTGATCGTAGACATAGACACGCCGCCGCCAGAAATACATGAGCGTCAGGGCCAGCATCGTAAGTGGAACAAATAGCAGGCTGAGCCGGGGCGCCCATGTCTTGACCGTGGCCAGGAAAAGCCGCGGATTCTGCGCCACCCGCCGGATACGTTCTTCCGCTTCATTCGCGACTGCAGGCCCCGCCGCTTCGGCCGGACGGGCCGGCTCTGCCTGGTCTGGCGCATCTGGCGGAGGCACCGTCTCCGTGCCTATTCCCAGCTCTTCCAGCTCGGAGCGTTCCTCCGCGCTCAAGCCTGGCGCCGAGTCGAGTGATGTCCCGGTCTTCAGCCAGTCGGCCTGCCCGAGAAAGGCGAAACTGACGAAGTAGAAAAGGAGGCTGGACAGCAGGAACAGCCGGAAAGGCGGGACGAATCGTGCGCGCCTGCCACCGATATACCGCTTTGTAAGGACGCCCGGCCGGAACAAGAGTAGCGGCAGGGTTCGGGCAACACGCCCGTCAAGCGCCAGGCTGTCGGAAATGCTTTCTGCGATCAGGGCGAAGAAAGGCCGATGATAACTGGCTGCCAGCTGTCCACAGTGCGGACAGTGGCGTTGCTCGACACGCTCCCCGCAATTCCGGCATGGCTGGCCGGACAAATCTGCCCGGCCACCCGGCGAAAGGCCGCCGGCCGACGCCAGTCCCGCCGTCTCCAATTCGTTTGACATCGCCCCTCCCCCGCAAGGGCCGGCAAGTTATTCCGCCGAAGCGTCGTCGGCAACCTCGGTCTCTCCGGAGTCCGCACCCGGACGGCAGAGCCACCGTGACAGGTGGTTGTCCTGGGCATTTTCTTCCCAGCCCGTGAGCTCCGGGTCGACCAGGTTCTTCGTGACCTGCACCCACATTGGCGTAATCGGATAATCCTCCAGCATCAGCTTTTCCGCTTCCGCGAAAATCTCCGCCCGCTGCTCAAGGTCACGTGTGCGGCTCGCCTGCTGCAACAGGGCATCATATTCCGCGTTGCCATAGCGGCCATAGTTCTGCTGGCCGGTCTCGGAATCGAGCAGATACAGGAAATTGATCGGGTCATCGAAGTCCGCCACCCAGGCCCCGTCAGCGACCTCGAAATCAGCCTGGCGCAGACGGGCATACAGGACCTTGGTGTCCTGGCGGAGGATTTCCGCGTTAACCCAGGGAGCAATCTCTTCCCAGTTGGCCTGGGCGACCGGTGCCGCCTTGGGATTGTCATCCGTTGAGCGGTGGATGAACTCGAATGTCAACGGATTGTCGGGGCCAAACCCCGCCTCTCCGAGCAGCGTACGCGCCTGCTCGAGCCGTTCTTCGCGCGGCATGTCGGCGAAGCTCACCTCAGGGCGGTCCACATTGTAATTGCTGATTTTTGGCGGAACGAACGCATAGGCCGGAATATAGCCGGGCGTGAGAACCTTGTTGACGATAAACTCACGGTCGAGCGCAAGTGAAAGCGCCTTGCGTACGCGCACATCGTCAAACGGCTCCTGACTTGAATTGAAGCTCCAATAGGTCGTGATCAGGCCTGGCGTCGTGCGGACCCAGCCGGGAAATTTCTTTTCGAGCTCCTCGGCGCGGCCGCCATCGAACCCGTTATTGATATCCATGTCGCCGGCTTCGATCTTGCGCTCGACAGCGGCGGCATCCTCGATCTCGTAGTAGGCCACACGGTCGAAGCACACAGAGTCCGCTTCGTTGAACTGTGGGTTCTTCTCCGCCACGAGCTGGTCGCCGGTTCGCCAGTAGGCAAGCTTGTAGGCCCCATTGACCTCGATATTCTCCGGCTGGATCCAGGCTTCGCCATACTGCTCCACGATGTGCTTGGGCACAGGATAGGTCGTATAATGGGTCAGCAGGCCGAGCAGGTATGGGGCGGGCTGCTCAAGCGTAATCTCGAACGTGTAATCATCAAGCGCGCGCACGCCGAGCTCTTCCGGCGGCAGCTCTCCTGCATTCACCTGCCGGGCATTCTTCACGATGTAGAGGAGTGAGGAGTACTGCGAGGCAAGCGCAGGATCCTGAATGCGGCGGAACGCATAGACGAAATCCTCCGCCGTCAGCGGTTCACCATCCGACCAGACCGTTTCCTTCAGATCGAACGTCCAGGTCAGGCCGTCATCACTGACCTGCCAGTCCTCGGCCACACCAGGGATCGGTTCATTGTCAGCGGCAGACTGCATGAGCCCCATGAACATGTCGGCGATGACGATATTCTCCCACTTCGCTGATGAGCGATGCGGATCCAGCGTATCGACTTTCGCGGAAATGCCGCGGCGCAGGACAGAGGCATCATCGCCGCCGGACGTTCCGCCTCCACCTCCGCAGGCCGCCAATGTGAGCATTGTGGCTGCAGCAGCAGCCCCCAGAAGCGAAGTCTTGATTGATTTCATCATGTGTTCCTGTGACTTTCCCATCCTGTCAGGTCTGTTCATAGTGTTTCAGACAAGTCCGTTCTTGGAAAGATAGAGCGGAACAGTTGAGCGGGAGATGAACGAGAATGCGACACAGTCTGCTTATCGCCGGGGCCCTGATGGGCATGACTTTGCCAGCCGCGGCACAGGACACCCAGTCCGCGTCGACAGATGACGTCTACGCCTGCGCCGACATCTCGGGCGATGCCGAAAGGCTGGCCTGCTACGATGCGGCCGTCGGCCGGCTGAAATCGGCTGAGGAAGCCGGTGAGGTCGTCACGGTCACACGTGATGAGGTCGAGAAGGTCAAACGGGACTCTTTCGGTTTCTCGATCCCCAGCCTGCCGAACTTCGCCTCGTCCATGTTCAGCGGCGGTGATGATGATGAGCTGAAAGAGCAGACCGCAAGGGTGTCGCGTATTTCACAGACCCCGAATGGAGATTTCGTCGTGTATCTGGATAATGGCCAGGTCTGGCAGCAGGTCGACACAACATCGGTTTATTACTCGAAGAAGATCGGCGTCGAGAATGCGACGGTGAAGTCCGCTGCCCTGGGCAGCTACCGTATGCAGCTCGATAACGGCCGTTTCTTCCGTGTTAAGCGCATCCAGTAGCCAGATAAGAGAAAGCCGTCAGCACAAGGCTGACGGCTTTTTGCTGAACTCTGTAGCTGTATCGTTAGTATTTCACTGAGCAGCCATAGGCCTTGGTCGAGGCCACCTCGACCGGCTCACCTGCCTTAAGCGCCTCCAGCGCATCACGGACATAATTGTCAGCTGTCTCGATATCCTCGACACGCGCCGAGCGAATGGAATCGATGGCGCCCGCATAGGCGATCTCCTGATCCGGTTCGATGACAAACATATGCGGCGTCGCCGTCGCATCATACTTGCGTCCGATATCGCCAGACGGATCGAGAATCACATGCGTCGGGCTGGCATCACGGTCCGCATTGATGGCTTCAGCCTTTTCAGCGCTGACATGCCCCTGCTTGCCAGGCGCCGAGGAAATGATCTGAAGCCAGACGATGTCGTCGCTGGCAGCCTGCTCCTGAAGCCCCTGCATGTTCTTCGGCGGCTCTGCATAGTGTTTCTGGACAAAGGGGCAGCCATCATTCGTCCATTCGAGAATGACCGTCTTACCTGCATAGTCGGACAAGGAGACGGTTTCACCACTCGTGGTCGTTCCGGTGAAAGCCGGTGCCGTTGCGCCCGGTTCGGCGGCCGGGCTCGCTTCGGCGGAAAAGGCAATAAGGGCGGCCGCACTCAACGCGACGGCTGCGGCCATGCCAGAGGCGAGGCCCAGATTCCTGCGGGTCATTGTCAGCATGATCAGACTCCTATCAATCGTCATCCAGCGACGCGGTATCGAACGCGCCGAGCTTGCGCTTCATCATGGCCGGATTGAGCAGTGTCGGCAACATTTCCGGCTCGCTCTCGCCCGGCGCATAGAGAAGATACATCGGCACCCCCGGGCTGCCACGTTTCTCCAGTTCTGCCGCAATATCCTCATCAGGACGAGTGAAATCGGCGATAAGAAAGCTCACATTCGCGTTTGCCATGGCATCCAGCACGTCAGGCTTGGTCAGCGTGGTGCGCTTGTTGACCTGACAGGTCGCACACCAGCTTGCCGTGAAATCGACGAAAACGCCCCTGCCCTCGGCGAGCAGCTCATCAACGCGTTCAGGCGACCACTCCTCCGTCTCCAGGCTGGCATAGGATTTTGAGCCACCTTCTGCAGGGCCCTCCTGCAGCCCGGTAATTATGGGCCAGCCAATCGCAAAAAGACTTAGTGCCGCGCCAATGCACAGGACAGGCAGCCTGAGTTTGCCGCCAGCCACGCTTATCAGCCAGACCCCGAAGGCGAGTATCACCACCCCGAAAGCGGTCGCCCCGGCGGCCGGGTGGTTGCCAAGTACGGTGACGAGCCATGCGGCCGTCAGGAACATTGGGAAGGCAAATGCCTGCTTGAGACGCTCCATCCACATGCCAGGCTTCGGCAACGAACGATGCAGGCCGGGCACGAAACTCAGGACCAGGAATGGAAGGGCAAGTCCAAAGCCAAGCATCAGGAAGACCGCCATCACGGTCACGGCCGGCTTGTCCAGCACAGCCCCCAGCGCGCCGACGACGAAGGGACCGACACAGGGCGCCCCCACCACCGCAGCAAGCACCCCGGTAAAGAAGGCACCCGCGCTTCCCTGCCTGTTCGCGAGACCGGACCCGACATTCTGCATCGAGGTTCCAAGGTTGAAGACGCCGAGGAGCCAGAGACCGATCAGCACCATGACCAGCGCCAGCGCGGCAACAACGGACGGATATTGCAGCTGGAAGCCGAGACTGACGAACTGTCCGGCTGCGCGCAGGGCAATGAAGGCGAGACCGGTTGCGCCAAAGGCGATCAGGACCCCGGCTGTGTACCAGAGCCCGTGTGCGCGCAGTTCTCCTCTCTGCCCGCTGGCCGCCGCCTGCACAATGCCAATCGCCTTGATCGACAGCACGGGCAGCACGCAGGGCATGAGATTGAGGATGAGCCCGCCAAGCAGCGCAAAACCAAGCAGGATAAAGATATTCGGGCCCGCAGCTTCGCTGGAAGCCGCCCCGTCACCCGATGTGGAAAGCCCGGAAGTGCCCGGCAGAACCTCGCCTTGCGCAGCCTCTACCCTGACCGCGAGCGGCTCGCTCCCACCCTTCTCGACCGTCACGACACCGGCGAGCGTCTCCGGCATCTCATCCTCTGCAGGGGTCAACTGGATTTGCAGGCCTTCAGTGCCGAATTCACCCGGCTGCGGGGCTGCGTGGACAATGTCATGTGTCTCGGGGAAAAAGACTGCCTTTCCGGACTGTCCGGCAAGCTCTCCGCCGGACAGCGAAAGCGTCCAGGCCTCTCCGCTCTGGCTCAGGTTTGCCTCACCCGAAAATTCAGCCGGGACTTTTGCCAGCGCATCGGCGACCAGCCCTGCCCCACGCTCATCCGGCACCTGACGCTCGCCAATCTCGATGACGTGCTCGAGGTCCACCGATTCAGGAATGCAGATATCCTTGCAGATCAGGTAGTCGAGCGTGCCGCCAAGGCGTAGCGTCCCTGCGGCATCGTCAGGCATCTGGACAGGAAATGGCAGGACAACACGGTCATCATAGCCATAGTCCATGATCTCGCCCTCGACCACGGGAAGGCGGTGCGGCACGGGCCAGCTGATCTCGCCGATACTGTCTTCAGAGAAGGCGGTTTCCTCATCCCAGTACATCTTCGGCGGGATCCCGGCATCACCGGCATTTTTCCAGTAGACATGCCATTCAGGGTCGAGTTCGAAACTGAAACCAAGCCAGACGGTCTCACCCGCTGTGGCGACCTCGCGTTCGCTCACAAGTTCAACGCGCGCATGTCCGCCATCAACAGGTTCGGCAAGGGCGCTGGCGGCTGAAACAAACGCCACGAACGCGGCAAGCACTAGTCTGAAGCCTGTTATCATAGGAGAATCTTCTTGCGGTTCATGGGCAGTCTTCTCAACAGATATGGCGGTTGATCGCAGCCTGTGAAGCCCCTCGCTAAATCGTGAGCGCAAAGGCCGCAGACATTAAAGCAGACATGAAAAAGGCGGCAGGATAATTCCAGCCGCCCCATTCGAAACCTGGCTTGCAGGCCTTAGATCTGCAGGCTCGGCCCATCGCTGCCGCCCTGCGGCTCAGGCGCCGCCTGCGGCGTCTGCTGCCTGACCGCGCGATTAATCACGCGGGACCAGTTCAGGAGCGAGATGATGTGGGCATAGCAGGCGCCGAGCGTGCCATCCTTGTGCAGCGCAGAAAGCTGCTCGTCGGAAAGCTCGTTCAGTTTCTGGTCGTCGATCGCCCAGTACTCCGCAACGCGCTGTTCCTCACCCGTCGGGTTGCCCTGGCCGTCACGCGGCTGGAAGTTGGCCGACTTCGTCGTGAACAGGCCGAGCTCGTCCATGCGCTTCACGAACTCCGTGGTCGTACGGCGCTGGCGCTCAAAGTCCTGGCAGAACTGCATGACGTTGTTGGTGTATTCCGTCGGCTGGCCGTTTTCGAAGAAAGGCACGTCCGGACGGTTTGATACCATCGGCGCATCGCGGTCGACACAGAGAAGCAGGCGTTCCTGGGATTGGTCGTTGGCGAAAACGAACGGATAGCGGCGCGCGAAAGCGGGCACGTAGAAGTCGCTATCGACCCGGCCGTCTGCGGAGACGAACAGGTTCTCGTCCTGGCGGATACCCATCGCGGCGATGGGTGTCTTGTCTTCGCCGACAAAGATGATCGGATAGGAGGTCGAAGCCAGGCCGAATTCGTTGACAGTCAGCGGCACAGCGTGCGCCTTGCCAAGAAATGCAAATGGCTTTTCGATCTGCTTCAGCCCCAGTCCGCCGTGTTGCTCGGCTGACAGGGGTTGCGGATTCGAATAAAAGAGCACCTGTCCGGTGAGCGGCGTACCTTGTGCAGGCTGTGTATTTTCCACGAAGAAACTCCTGTAACTGTTCCGCGCGGTTTACCGGATATGCCAGTAAGCGACAACCAGCGAACCGCCTTTTGGCTGCGCGTTTGAACAAGGTGTCATGAAATACAGATGCTCCGTTCCAGATACTTCATGACGACCCTCCGGCAACTCCTTGTTTTAAGTGGACTTATGGGCACGCTCTCCCTGACTGGCTGTTCGCCATCGGTGAATGAGGACGGGGTCGCCAGGCGCAGTGCGCTTGAGATCAACCGCACCTTCCGTGACACGGCGAGCGCGGAACTGGCGCTTTCGCCGGAGACCGCCACCCGACTCGGCATGGAAGAGACCCGGCTGGGTTTCCTTTTCCAGGCCCGGCTGGACGACCGTTCGCAGGCACGGTTCGAGCGCGCCCGCCTGCTGCGGCTTGAGCTCCTCGGCCGGCTGGATGAACTGCCGGAAATTCCTGAAGACAGCCGCCTGGCACGTCACCTCGCCGTTGTGCGTTCGCAGTACCAGGCCCTTACCGACATGGAAGCCTATGGCTATGGCCGCTATGGGCCGGGGTTCGCACGTCCCTATGCCGTCGACCAGCTGAGCGGGGCCTGGGTTGATGTGCCCGATCTCCTGATCTCGAGCCAGCCGCTCGCCACCCATCAGGATGCCATGGCCTATCTCGACAGGCTTGCCGCCCTGCCCGGCGCCATCGAGGATGAACGCCGCAGACTTGTTTCAGATACCGTCAACGGGATTCGACCACCCGTCTTCGTGCTGAAACGCCTTGAAGCGCGCCTGCGCCGCTTCGCCGCCCAGCCCATCGACGCGCACCCCCTGCTACAGACGTTTGGCAATGTTGTCGGCGGACTGGATGCCAGTAATGGCCGTACAGCCAATGATTATCGCGGTGCCGCCGCGAGACTGCTCATGAATGATGTGATCCCGGCCTATGTCCGTTTTGCCGATGAAGTCGCCCGCCTTGCCGCCGAAGCCGACGATACGCCAGGTGTCTGGACCCTGCCGGAAGGCGATGCCTACTACCGTGACATGCTGGCCTATCACACTGCTCCGGGGGCCGATCCTGACTTCCTTCACCAGGAGGGCCTCAAGGCGGTCGATTCCTTTACCGCCGAAATCGACACGGCACTCTCTGCAATCGGGCTCACCGACGGCAGCGTCGCTGCCCGCCTGCGCCTTCTGGCAGCTTCACCCGGACAGGCCTATGCCTCCACGTCTGAAAGCCGCGCCAAAGCCCTGACCCGGCTGGAAACCCTGGCGCGGAAAGCCAGCGGCGTTCTGCCGGAGATGCTCCAGAACCCGCCTGAAGCCACGCTCGTCATCACACGCATGCCGGCTTTCCGGGAAGCGGCCCTCACAGGCGCAAATTATGTTCCGGCGACAGCGAACGGATCGAGCCCCGGCCTCTTCCAGATCAACCTCGAGAACATGCAGGACTGGGCGAGCTTCGCCCTGCCCACACTCCTGCACCACGAAGGCATTCCCGGCCATCACGTCGAGGCTGCCGTTTCGGCCCGCATGGACCTTCCGCTCCTGCGCCAGATGATCTGGGATACCGCTTATGGTGAAGGCTGGGCAGTCTATGCAGAAGACCTCGCCGCCACGGCCGGTTTGTATGACGATGATCCGCTGGGCCGCATTGGATACCTCCAGTCCATCCTGTTTCGCGCCGCCCGGCTGGTTGTCGATACCGGCATTCATGACCGGCGCTGGAGCCGAGAACGCGCGGTTGACTATCTCACCGAAACCACCGGCCTGCCGCGCGATGCGATGGAACGTGAAGTCGCCCGCTACGCTGTCTGGCCCGGTCAGGCCGCCTCATATTATTATGGCCGTCAGCGCCTTCTGGAAATCCGCGAACGGGCCGAAGCCGTCCTTGGCGGACGCTTCGATGCCACTGCGTTCAACAGCACGGTCCTCACCGGCGGGCCGCGCCCCTTCTCACAAGTCGAAGCGGACGTAGAAGACTGGTACGGTGAATTGCTCGACCGCTAATAGAACTCAAACGGGCTGCACCACGACAGCAGCAGCGCCCTGCCGTGAAACCGGGGCGGTTTGTCACAATTTCGACACGCCTCTTGCCAAACGGCACCCAGCACTTTATCCCGCCTTTTGCTCACCCTGCCTATAAGGGTGGCAGGCGGCACTGGTTTTCAATCACCTTTTACGGAAGGCCTTGAATTCCACTGCTTGCGTAACTAACTAATGCTCATATTGAGCAAAAGCATGGAGGACCCCATGGCCAGACTGATTGACTCCGGACCGGGATGCCAGACCCCGACTCCCCTGCGCCCGCAGAATGTCGCGGAAGCGCGCGGACTGGCCTATGATGATGCCGTGAAGGCGAAGACCGACGACCTGTATCCGCTCGTCTCTGACTTCATCACCCCCATGGAATGGCCCGGCATTGCGCCCCTGATCGCCGAAATCAACCGGCTCAAGGAAGAAAAGAACGCTGTCATTCTGGCGCATAATTACATGACACCGGATATCTTCCGCCTGGTTGGGGATTTTCAGGGAGACTCCCTGCAGCTCGCTCGCGAAGCGGCCAGTGTCGATGCTGATATCATCGTCCAGGCTGGCGTGCATTTCATGGCCGAGACATCGAAAATCCTCGCTCCGGAAAAAACCGTTCTGATCCCGAGCCTTGAGGCCGGCTGCTCGCTCGCTTCGTCGATCACGGGTGCCGACGTGCGCCTGATCAAGGAAAAATATCCCGACTATCCGATTGTCACCTATGTGAACACGACGGCTGACGTGAAGGCCGAATGCCATATCACGTGCACCAGTTCCAACGCCGCGCAGGTTGTCGAGGCGGTCGCCAGGGAATGGAACTCTGACACGGTCATCCTCGTGCCGGACCAGTATCTCGCCAAGAACGTCGCCGCCCAGACGGATATCCGCATCATCACCTGGCCGGGGGCCTGTGAGGTGCACGAGCTTTTCAACGCGGATGACGTCATCCAGCTGCGTGATGCCCACCCCGGCGTAATGATTCTCGCACACCCCGAATGTCCGCCGGATGTTCTGGAAGCAGCCGATTTTGCCGGCTCCACATCGGCACTTGCGACCTATGTAAAGGACAACAGCCCGAACAAGGTCGTCCTGCTCACCGAGTGCTCGATGAGTGACAATGTGGCGGCTGAGAACCCGGAAGTGAACTTCGTACGCCCATGCAATCTCTGCCCGCACATGAAGCAGATCACGCTCGAGAACATTCTCGACTGCCTGATTGAGATGAAGCATGAAGTGGAGATTGACGAGGATGTACGCGTCAGGGCCAAGGCCGCGATCGACGCCATGCTCGACCTGCCAAAGACAGACAAGCCGCTGGCTTTCCAGACAGGCCTGAAGCCGATGGATATCGAAGTCATCGAGGCTGCAAGGGCGGCATCCTGATTCGCCCTTTTATCCCTGTCTGATTGCAGGTTAGTCTACCAGTCCCGTACCTCGTCTGGAGCTGCCACATGCGCTACGCCTTGATCGCCTGCCTACTTGGCTGCCTCGGCCTGATAGCCCTGCCAGCTTTTGCCAATGAGGGGACTGGCGACAAAACGGGCGATTCTGCGGACATACTCGGTAACTGGACGTTCCAGACAAAGCCCTATCGCGAAGGCCAGTGCCTGATGACTGGCACTGCCCGGCTGACGCCCAATCCGGAATCCGGCCTGTATGACTGTGAGCTGACAGCTGTGGAAGTCTGCTCCATGTGGGGGCGTTCAGTCGTCCTCCAGCAGTGCAAGGCACGCCGGTTTGGAGATCAGCTGTCCATCCGCTCCGAGATCGACCAGTTCCTGGAATCGAAACTCGAAAACATGATCTACGTCCCGGATAATTTCGCGCTCACTATCCAGAGCGCGAAGCGGATGTATGGATCACTGGTCTCGGCAGCGACGGCACCGGCCATCTTTATCCGGGCCGAGGAAGGCATGTCATGATCATGGTACGCCTGTATGCGCTTGCCCTGCTTGTCGCAGCGGGCGGCCCGCCTGCTGCTCTCGCCCAAGAAGCGGCACCACCGAACCTTGCCGGGCTCTGGACGTTTGAAGCGAACCTTGATCCGGTCTGCCGTTTCAACGGGCAGGCCCGCCTGATACCGACCGGAAATCCGGACAGCTATGATTGCGAACTCACCGCGGAGCAGGACTGCCCCTCGATCGAGGTGCGCTATGTCGTCGAACAGAGCTGCCAGGCAAACGTCGAGAATGATATCGTTACTGTCGAGTCGACCATCGCGACATTTCTCGAAGGTGCTCCGACCAAGAGTTACCTGCCTGACGATTTTGCGCTGGTCATCCGGAACGCTTCTCACCTTGAAGGCATTCTCGTCGGCAGTTCCTCCTACCCCGCCGAATGGCGCCGGGCAGAAGGAGCCATTTCATGATGCAAGCCGGGGCCTGACCAAATGAGCGAACAGACACGCATCACTGCCACGGCCTCCGCTGGCGAAAGCGAAATCCTGATCGTTGGTGCCGGGCTGGCCGGTCTTTTCCTCGCCCTCAGGCTTGCCCCGCGCCCCGTGACCATCATTGCGCCCGCACCGCTTGGTGAAGCCGCCTCTTCCGCCTGGGCGCAAGGCGGGCTCGCCGCCGCGCTCGACCCGCTGGACAGCCCTGAAACCCATGCACAGGATACGATCGCTGCCGGCGCTGGTCTCGTAGATCCCGTAATTGCCCGGCTGATCGCCGAAGAAGGCCCGGCCCGCGTACTGGACCTGATCGCGCTTGGCGTCCCCTTCGACCGAACCGAAGAAGGTGCGCTCGCCCTGTCGCTGGAGGCCGCTCACTCACACCCCCGTGTCGCCCGTGTGGCTGGCGACCTGGCCGGAAAGGCGATCATGGGGGCCCTGACAGCCGCTGTGCAGGATGCAGGGCATATCACGATGAAATGGCCCTATCGTGCAGTCAGCCTCCTCCAGCAGGATAATGGAAGCGTTGCCGGCATCATCGCCCAGGACCGGCACGGAAACCTCGCCCCCATGACGGCCCGCCACACCATCCTGTGCACGGGCGGATCGGGCGGGCTGTTCCGGGTAACGACCAATCCTCCGCAATCACGCGGTGAGGCTGTCGCCATGGCGCATGCCTGCGGGGCGCTGGTGGCCGATCCCGAGTTCGTCCAGTTCCATCCCACTGCCATGGATGTTGGCCTCGATCCGGCGCCGCTGGCCACCGAAGCCCTGCGCGGTGAAGGGGCCATCATGCGCAATGGCCAGGGCA
Organism: Henriciella sp.; assembly: GCF_029936995.1. Taxonomy (GTDB): domain Bacteria; phylum Pseudomonadota; class Alphaproteobacteria; order Caulobacterales; family Hyphomonadaceae; genus Henriciella. Next base: position 596,869 of record NZ_JAPYRE010000001.1, on the reverse strand, counting down.
CGCCCTTCATGGCGCATTACCATGAGAAGGCCGAACTCGCCCCGCGCGATGAAGTCGCCCGCGCTATCCATTCCGAACTTGAGGCGGGCAACGGCGCTTTCCTTGATGCGACACTCGCTGTTGGCAACGAGTTTCCAGCCCGTTTCCCAACCGTGTTTGCCGCCTGCATGGCCGCAGGTATCGATCCGCGCACGAAACCCATACCCGTGGCACCTGCCGCGCACTACCACATGGGCGGCGTCGTCGCCGATGCTTGGGGCCGCTCGACGCTGGACCATCTTTCTATCTGTGGTGAATGCGCCTCCACCGGCGCGCATGGCGGCAACCGGCTGGCATCGAACTCGCTTCTGGAAGCTGTTGTCTTCGCTGCCCGCATTGCAGAACGCCTCCAGGGCACCGAACTGCACGCAACCGGCCCGAGCGAAGCCCATGTCGCTGACGACCTGCCTGCCGATGCGCTCTATTCGCTGAGGCTGTCCATGGCCGCCAAGTGCGGGGTCGTCCGTGAGGCGGCTGGCCTGACCAGCCTCCTGAATGAAATCGATGAGCTCGAAGACAGGCACGGCACAGCCCGTGCGCTGGTCACAGCCCGCCTGATGGCCGAAGCGGCGCTGGCGCGTGAGGAAAGCCGTGGCGGCCACTTCCGGTCCGACTTCCCAGAGAGCCGCCCCGATGCGCGCCGTACATTCAAGACCGGTCCGGTCCGACAGCCTCAAAGGAAAGCCGCCGAATGATTGCTCCTCCGCCCCTGCCCGCGCCGGTTCTCGACCCGATCGTTCGCCTCGCGCTCGCTGAAGATCTCGGCCGCGCCGGTGACCTGACGACCGACGCAACGATCAGTCCGGACACGCATATCAAGGCAGAGATCCGTGCCCGCAAAGCCGGTACGCTCGCCGGCATGGACGTCGCCGCCCATGCCCTGAAATGCATTGACCCGGCCGTCGCACTCGAACAGGCCATGCAGGACGCTGACCCGATTTCTCCCGGCGACCTGATTGCTACGCTGACAGGCGAGGCCCGGTCGATCCTCATGGCTGAGCGGACGATGCTGAATTTTATCGGGCGTCTCTCCGGCATCGCAACGCTGACCGCCAGCTTTGTCGAGAAAGTCGCGCACACCGATGCCACGATCGTCTGCACGCGCAAGACCACGCCCGGCCACCGCGCCCTGGAAAAACGCGCCGTGCGCTGCGGCGGCGGCACCTCTCACCGCTATGGCCTGGATGATGCCATCCTGATCAAGGACAATCACATCGCCGCCTGCGGATCGGTCAGCGACGCACTCAAACGCGCCCACGCCTATGCCGGGCACCTGCGCATGATCGAGGTGGAGGTCGACACGCTCGCCCAGCTTCAGGAAGCGCTCCAGCACAAGCCTCATGCCGTCCTGCTGGACAATATGGACAATGAAACGCTGCGCGCGGCCGTCACCATGATTGACGGCGCCTGCAAGGCTGAGGCTTCAGGGGGTGTGAACCTCGACACGGTATCTGGAATTGCCGAAACCGGGGTCGATTATATCTCGGTTGGCGCACTCACTCACTCTGCGTCAAATCTTGACGTCGGTCTCGACCTGCCGTGAAGCTGTTTCCGCTATAAGCTGTTCCGTATAAGAAGGGCAGCGATTGGGAGGAGCAGGACACATGGGCAAATGCACAGGCCGCAAGAGCATCTTTATCACTGGTGCCGCATCCGGTATCGGCAAGGCAACGGCTGAACTCTTCGCTGACCGTAGCTGGTTTGTCGGGCTTTACGATGTCGACGAGGCAGGCCTTGCCGAGGTCGCCAGACAGATCGGCGAAGACAATTGCGTCTCCGCAAAACTCGACGTTCGCAACCGCGACGACTGGAACGCCGCCGTCAAGCAATTCGGTGAAGCCACGGATGGGCGCATGACAGTGCTGTTCAACAATGCCGGCGTCGGGCGTCACGGCTGGTTCGAGGAAATGTCCGGGGAAGACAATGACTGGGTCGTCGATGTCAATGTGAAAGGCGTCATCAATGGCGTGCAGGCCGCCCTGCCCCTGTTGCGTGACACACCCGGCTCACGGATCGTCAACACTGCCTCGACGGCGGGCGTTTTCGGCGCGCCGAAGCTGGCCGTCTATTCCGCCACCAAGTTTGCCGTGCGCGGGCTGACCGAAGCGCTCGACGTCGAATTTTCCAATATCGGTATCCGCGTAACGTCACTGATGCCCTGGTTCATCGACACGCCGATCCTCGACATGGGCAAGGCTGACGGCGCCAATGAAAAGATGAGCGACCAGATCCGTGAACAGGGACAGGAAGTCTATCCGGTCGAACTCGCTGCGGAAAAAGCCTGGGAAGCCGCCCACGGCAAGGAGGTGCACTACATGGCCGGCAAGATGGCCGAACGTACCCGCTTTGCTGCCCGCTTCATGCCCGGACGGCTCAAGAAAACCCTGCAAAGAACACTCGGTCCGCGGGACTAGGCTCAGTCCTTGACCCGCGCCACGGCGAGCCCGTCATGGCCCTTGATACCAACCTGCTGGAGGATAATGGCCTCCAGTTGCGGGTGGCTGGCGAGTGCCTGGTTGAAAGCGGCCGCGCCAATGGCATTCGGGTCGACCTTTGATGGCTGAAGCACGGCGCCTTCGCGCACGACATTGTCCGCCGCAATCAGCCCGCCCGGACGTGTCAGCCTGAGGGCCTGCCTGAGATAGGCCGGATAGCCATCCTTGTTCGCATCAAGGAAGACCATGTCGAAATACGGGTCCAAGGCCGCCATTTCATCAAGTCCACGCCCTTCAATCACCTGACAGAGGCGGGAAAGGCCAGCATCTTTCAGCGTTTCGCGGGCAATCTGAACATGGGATGATTCAAGTTCGACCGAAACAAGCTCACCATCTTCCGGCAAGGCCCGGCCGAGCCAGACTGTGGAATAGCCGCCGAGTGTCCCGACTTCGAGGATGCGGCTGGCGCCAATCATCTTGGCAAGCATGTAAATCAGCTTGCCCTGGCCCGGTGTGAGCTGGATATCCGGCAGACCGGCTTTCGCCGAGCGCTCAATCGCCCGGTCCAGCACGGCATCCGGCCCGGCGAAAAGGCTGTTGATATAGGTGTCTACATCCTCGAAAAGCCGTCCGTCAGCCATCTCACACTCCTCTCGATCAGGGGGCGGGACTTAACACGTTGAGAGAACGTGCATTCAGATCTTTTGTTTCTGGCGGCGCGTCGACAGTCATGATGGTCTTCTGGGCCTTGTTGCTGCCGCCGCCATTGCTTTCGGCATTCGCCTGCTTGATGCGGGCGCGTTCAGCGGCCTTCGCGCTGGCCCATTCAGTGCCACGCGGGAACCGGTAGAAGATATGCGTGCCAATTGTGGAGGTGTGGATCAGACCTGAATTCCAGACCGGGTTCACATAATTGGCATGGTAATGCGTTGCGCCGCTGGTACGCGATTCCTGCAGCTCGAGCATCACGTGTGCAGCAACTGTCTTGGCCCGCGTCCAGCGATAGCCATGCGGCGCACGTGCCATCGCCCCATCGCAGGTAAAAGTGAACTGACATCCGGTCGTCTGCGTTGCCCCTTGATAGACAACGTCGCAGGCTGTGTTGGGATACCGGTGATCGCGCACGCGATTCATGATCACTTCTGCAACAGCAAGTTGCCCGGAGGAAGATTCGCTGCGGGCTTCGTAATAAACCGCTTCAGCAAGACACTTCATCTGGCGGTCCATGTCCTCGGCCCGTGCCAGATGGGCTGGATCGAAACTTTTCATACCCGCAAGGACGGCCGCATCACGTTCGAGCCCGCTATAGCGGCTTAGGGCCCCGTCCGGATTGCGTTCCAGCGAATATTCGACATTGCGCAGCCATTCATGCTGCATCAGGCGGGGCGCCTTGGGATCGGCGCGCACGGCATCGCCGGCATCCTGGGCGGCCGCGAAACGCTCTGTCTGCGCACGGGCTTCAGCCTCGGCCTGTTTCTGGAGGTTTACGGAAGAAATGACTGGCATGGCCGCCATGAGCCCGAGCGCGCAAACGGACGTCACTGCAGCCCGCGCAATAACAGCGCGCTGTTCAGTGTCCGGTTTCGCCAACCACCAGCGTGCAATTCTGCCGCGAAGTGACCGGTCCGCGTTTCCACGCGGGCTAAGATGGGTCTTCTTCGACATCACCTGCCTCTTAACTTAGCTTGCCTTGTGGCTCAATGAGCATGAACCGGGCCAGAACGGCCCGGTTCATGCATCAATCACGTTCAGCTACCTTGAGCTTTGAGTATCTTTCTGAGCTGCCACATAGCAATGAAGAGCTGTTTTTGAAGACTTACATTTCTGTCAGTTGGGAACCTGTCTCCATCTGAACTGGTTATCAACCTGTTATCGTACGGCCAAAAAACCTTTCAAATTCAGTTTCACATCACGTTAAAACGCGACGGTCCGGGCCATAGCCAGAAATTACAGTGTCGCAAAAATGCAACACGAAATCCGTGTGATTTCTGACCGTGACCTCAGTCTGTCGAGTCGCGTGAAGCGTTTCAGGCGTCTGCCTTCTGCAGGGCTGCATGCGCTGCAGCCAGACGCGCAATCGGCACGCGATACGGCGAACAGGACACATAGTTCAGTCCCAGCCTGTGGCAGAATGCAACAGATGCCGGATCCCCGCCATGTTCACCGCAGATACCGAGCTTGATGCCGGTTTTCGTCTTGCGGCCACGTTCCGCAGCAATCCTGACGAGTTCACCAACGCCATCCTGGTCAAGCGTGACGAACGGGTCCTTCTCATAGATACCCTGATCCTCATAGTCTTTCAGGAAGCGGGCTGCATCATCGCGTGAAATGCCGAGCGTGGTCTGTGTCAGATCATTGGTGCCGAAAGAGAAAAAGTCTGCAGTTTCAGCAATCTGGCCAGCCTGAAGCGCCGCACGCGGCAGCTCGATCATCGTGCCGACGAGGTATTCCAGCTCCGTACCGGTCTCCTTGAAGACAGCCTGTGCGGTTGCGTCGACCTTCTCTTTCAGGATGTCCAGCTCCTTGCGGGTCCCGACCAGCGGGATCATCACCTCGGGGATGGGGCTATAGCCGGTATCCTTGGCGATCTGGACAGCCGCCTCGAAAATGGCGCGGGCCTGCATCTCGTAGATTTCCGGATAGGTGATCCCCAGACGGCAGCCGCGATGGCCGAGCATCGGGTTGTTCTCATGCAGTTCGTTCGCCTGGCGCTTGAGCACCTCGATATCGACGCCGGCCGACTTTGCGACCTCTGCCATCTCATCCTCGGAATGCGGAAGGAATTCGTGCAGCGGCGGGTCAAGCAGGCGGATCGTGCAGGGCCGCTCGCCCATGAGCCGGAAAATCTCGGCGAAGTCCCCACGCTGCATCGGTAGCAGCTTGGACAGTGCAGCCTCGCGGCCCTTCTTGTCATTGGCGAGGATCATCGAGCGCACGACCGGAATACGTTCGGACTCGAAGAACATGTGCTCGGTACGGCAGAGCCCGACGCCTTCAGCGCCAAACGAGATCGCCGTCTCGACATCGTGCGGGGTCTCGGCATTGGTACGCACCTTCAGCGTGCGTGCCCGGTCAGCCCATTCCATGAGCTTGCCGAAATCGCCTGACAGGTCCGGATTGACCATATCGACCTCGCCGGAAAGGACTTCGCCTTCGGCCCCGTCAATCGTGACGATATCGCCCTTCTTGAACTCGCGACCGCCCGAACGGAAGACGCCTTTCTCGGCATCAATGTGAAGCCCGCCTGCCCCGCAGACGCAGGGACGGCCCATGCCGCGGGCGACGACAGCCGCGTGCGAAGTCATCCCGCCCCGCGAAGTGACAATCGCGCGCGCAGCGTGCATCCCGTGAATGTCTTCCGGCGATGTCTCAACACGCATCAGGATAACATCCTCGCCCTTCTCGGCGCGTTCGGCGGCCTCATCGGAACTGAAGACAACCTTGCCGACGGCCGCGCCGGGGCTGGCCGGCAGGCCCTTCACGATCACGTCGCGCTTGGCATCTGCGGAGATTGTCGGGTGGAGAAGCTGGTCGAGTTGGCCCGGCATCAGGCGCAGGACGGCTTCTTCCTCGTTGATGAGCCCTTCCTGCGCCATGTCGACCGCGATCTTGAGCGCGGCGGCCGCGGTGCGTTTCCCGCTGCGGGTCTGGAGCATGTAGAGCTTGTTGTCCTCGACAGTGAACTCGATGTCCTGCATGTCGCGATAGTGGCTCTCCAGCGTGTTCGCGACCTCGACAAGCTCGTTGTAGACCTTGGGCATCGCCTCTTCCAGCGGCGCCTCGTCGGACGAGATCGCATCGGCGCGTGAGCGTGAGATCGGTGCGGGCGTGCGAATCCCGGCGACGACATCCTCGCCCTGGGCATTGATCAGGAACTCACCATAGAAGACCTTCTCGCCGGTCGACGGGTCACGCGTGAACGCAACGCCGGTCGCAGACGTCTCGCCCATATTGCCGAACACCATGGACTGGACGTTGACGGCCGTACCCCATTCAGCCGGGATGTCGTTGAGCTTGCGATAGAGCTTGGCCCGGTCATTCATCCACGAGCCGAAGACCGCGCCGACAGCCCCCCAGAGCTGCTCGTGCGGATCATCCGGGAAGGGCTTGCCGAGCTGTTTCCTGATCGCGGCCTTGTACTGGGAAATGATTTCCTTCCAGTCATCGGCGCTGAGCTCGGTATCGAGATTGTATTCGAAGCGCTCCTTGTAGTCGTCCAGGATGTGCTCGAAAATGTCATGCTTCATGCCGAGCACGACATTGCAGTACATCTGGATGAAGCGGCGGTAGCTGTCATAGGCGAACCGCTCGCCGGCCTTCTTGGCAAGGCCCTCAACCGTGACGTCCGACAGACCGAGATTGAGGACGGTGTCCATCATGCCCGGCATCGAGGCACGTGCCCCGGAACGCACCGAGACGAGCAGCGGATTGTCATTGTCGCCGAAGACCTTGCCGGTCTCCTTCTCGACAGCAGCCAGCGCCTCGTTGACCTCTTTCTCGAGGCCATCGGGATAGGTCTCGCCACGATCATAATAGGCGGTGCAGACAGCAGTCGTCAGCGTGAACCCCGGTGGCACCGGCAGGCCGAGGCGCGCCATCTCGGCGAGGTTCGCGCCCTTGCCACCCAGCAGGTTCTTCATGCCGGTATTGCCGTCAGCGCTTCCGCCCCCGAAACGATAAACCCACTTATCCCCGGTCATTTGCTCAGCGGCTTCACCCATGATGTCTCGTCTCCTGACTTTGGTGTGAGGCTGCCAGTTCTCCGGCCAGGCGTGCGGCATCGTCGGTCAGGCGATACCGGCCAGGTTCATAGGAGACCAGCAGGTTCAGATGCGGCAGACGTACACCGAGTTCGGTGGTGTCATCCAGCCTTGATGGTTGTATTCCAAATTGCGCCGCGATCGTGGGATCAAGCGTGCGCTCTTTTATGGATTTGAGAAAGAAATCACCCGTGCCGAACTGGCGGTGCAGGTCGAGCACGTAGGCGCGGTCCCGGTCGCACACCCCATCGGGTGACGGTCCCTCAGCCTCGAAGATCTCCTTTGCCTGCCGCGATGGCATGTTCAGCAACCCCCAGATCACAAATACGACCAGACCGATCAGGAGCAGGATTAAAAACATCTCTGCTCCTCACACCGGCGTGGCCGACACTTTCGAAAAGTCCGCGACGCGGTGCAACGCATCCCGGATGGAATTCAGAATAAACAGGCGGTTCTGCCTCAATCCTTCGCTCTCGGCGTTGACCGTTACAGCATCGAAGAAGGCATCAACAGGGGCGCGCAGTGTTGATAGCGCACTCATTGCCTTTTCAAAATCTTCCTGCGCCAGCGCAGCCTCCGCAGCGGTCACGGATCCGGTGATTGCGGCGTGCAGCGCGCGTTCTTCGTCCAGCTCGAAGCGTGCCGGATCGGGCGCGCCGTCATGGGCTTTGCCGTCCTTCTTCTCCTCCGCCTTCAGGATGTTCGCCGCGCGCTTGTAGCCCGCCAGCAGGTTCGCCCCGTCCTCGGTCTCCAGGAACGCCGCCAGCGCCTCGACGCGCTTGACGATGAGCACCAGATCATCCTCGCCCAGCGCGAAGACCGCGTCGATCAGGTCGTAACGCGCGCCGGAGTCGCGGAGATATTGCTTCAGGCGGTCGATGAAAAATTCGGCAAGGCTTCCCAGAACTCCACCTTGGCGCTCAATGAATTGATGCGGAGCATCGCGAACATCGAGATTATAGAGTTTACCCCTTAGCGGGTCGTACGCTTCATCGGCCCACATTTCCTCAACATCTTTCGCGGAAAGAACGGGATTACCTTCAGCCGAAAAGAATCTGTTTTCTAGGGTCGCAGCCCAAGCTGCATCTCTTTTTTCATATGCTAGGTACAATGCAGTGTTGAACACGCGACCAAACGCCATTGCCAAAACCGTGTCGGATGTGAGCGACCTAAGATCGAGCCGCACCCCATTCTCCAGAACAAGCCGCACAACCCCCAACGCCGCGCGGCGCAGCGCAAACGGGTCTTTCGAGCCGGTGGGTTTTTCATCGATCGCCCAGAAGCCGACCAGCGTATCGAGCTTGTCGGCGAGCGCGACAGCGATGCTCACCGGCTCTGATGGCACATCATCCGACGGGCCAACAGGTTTGTAGTGTTCGGCAATGGCGGTCGCGACCGCCGTGTCTTCGCCCTGCTCGCGGGCATAATAGCCGCCCATAACCCCCTGAAGCTCGGGGAATTCACCCACCATGCCGGAGACGAGATCGGCCTTGTCAAGGCGCGCGGCACGTTCAGCCACGTCCGGATCAGCCCCGACCTTCGGCGCCAGCTCACGCGCCAGCGCAGCGACGCGGTCCACTTTATCCGCAACGCTCCCGAGCTCTTTCTTGAAGTCGATGGTCGAAAGCTTCTTCGCCATCTCTTCCAGCGGCGTGCCCCGGTCATTGTCCCAGAAGAAGCGTGCATCATCGAGCCGCGCGGACAACACCCGCGAGTTGCCCGCCGCAATCGCCTCGCCGCCATCGCTCGCCTCGACATTGGCGACCACGACGAAATTTGGTGCCAGCTCGCCCGTCTTCGGGTCGCGCACGGCGAAATATTTCTGGTGAGTACGCATGGAGAGCTGGATGACTTCCGGCGGCAGGCTCAGGAATGCCTCGTCCATCTTGCCCAAGAGAACGACCGGCCATTCGGCCAGCCCCGTCACTTCTTCCAGCAGCCCCTTGTCCTCGACCAGTTCGAGCCCGGCTTCCAGACACACCTTGTGCGCCTGCTCCTCGATCAGCAGGCGGCGGTCCTGCCGGTTCAGCACGACGCAGCCATCGCCCTCAAGCACGGCGCAATACTCGTCGAATGACGCCACTTCGAACGGCCCGCGTCCCATGATGCGGTGACCTTCAGTGAGGTTGCCGGATTTCAGCCCGTCAATGCCGAAATCGACCGTCTTGCCGTCGAACACGCAGAGTATGCGTTGCAGCGGGCGCACCCAGCGCAGCTCGCCGCGCCCCCAGCGCATCGACTTTGGCCAGTGGAAGCCACGCACGATATCGGGCACCAGCTCTGCAATAATGTCTTCCAGCGCGCGGCCCGGAATTTCGCGCACGGCAACGTAGAAGTCGCCCTTTTTGGGATCGCTGCGGACTTCCGCCTCGTCGATGGAAGAGAGCCCCGCACCTCGCATGAAGCCTTCAACAGCCTTCTCCGGCGCGCCGACTTTCGGGCCTTTCTTTTCCTCGCTGACATCAGCCGACTTCAGCGGCAGGCCCTCGACACAGACCGTCAGACGGCGCGGCCCTGACAGGGTCACCACGCGCTCATACCCGACCCCGGCCTCCGACAGGCCCTTTTCGAGCGCAGCCTTCAGGTCGGCTTCGGCCTTCGCCTGCATCCGGGCTGGTATCTCTTCGGAAAAGAGTTCGAGAAGCAGTTCCGCCATGGCGTTTCAGCGCGCCCCATTGTTGGTCTGTGGCCGGATCATTCCGCCACACTTTCGTGACGGCACTCGCCATAGAATTTAACGGCCTCGCCCTCAACCGGATAAATGACGCGGACTGACCCGGTATAGCGCGTCGCCGCCTCGCTCTCGCCAGCCTCAAGCAGGATGACTTCCAGTTCGACGCTGTCATCCCCGCTGACGAAGCGGCGCGTTTCCATGCCTGCGCCAAAGCCCGCCTCGACCTCGGTGAGTTTCGTCACCTCGCCATCAAGCCTGGCATAGCCCTGATAGACGCTTTTGCCGGTCTTCGTGACGAAGACATAGCGCGCCGCGTCCCCCGTCAGTGGTTCGGTACCTTCAGCGGCAAAATAGCAGAACGGGTCCTCGACCGGGCTTTGCATGTCCGTGGCGATGGCCGGCGCGGTCGGGGTTTTGCTGCCTTCACTCTTGGGCGCCTGCCCGCCATCACCGCAGGCAGACACAAGCATAGCCGGCAATACGAGAAGCAGGGAAAGCCGCTTCATGACGCCCGTGCCTCTTCCTGCTCGGCCCATTTTTCGGCCGCCCCGCGTGCCAGGTCGCGCACGCGAGCAATGAAGGCCTGGCGCTCGGTCGGGCTGATCGCGCCGCGCGCATCGATCAGGTTGAAGACGTGGGAGGCTTTCAGCGCGAAGTCATAAGCCGGCAGCGGCTTGCCCGCTTCGCGCAGGGTTGTGGACTGGCGCTCGCAGCCCTCGAACCATTTGTGCAGCATCTCGACATCGGCAAGCTCGAAATTGAAGGCCGACTGCTCGATCTCGTTCTGCAGGAACACATCGCCATAGGAGAGCGGGGTCTCGCTGTCGGGCGCGTTGAACGGCAGATTGTAGACATTGTCGACGCCGAAGACATACATGGCCAGCCGCTCCAGCCCGTAAGTCAGTTCACCGGAGACCGGGAACACGTCGAGCCCGCCAACCTGCTGGAAATAGGTGTATTGCGAGACTTCCATCCCGTCGCACCAGACTTCCCAGCCAAGCCCCCATGCGCCCACGGTCGGGTTCTCCCAGTCATCCTCCACGAAGCGGATATCATGCACCATCGGGTCGATGCCGATTTCGTAGAGCGAATTGAGATAGAGGTCCTGAAGATCTGCCGGGTTGGGCTTAAGGATGACCTGGAACTGGTAATAGTGGCCGAGCCGGTTGGGGTTTTCCCCATAACGCGCATCGCCCGGCCGCCGCGAGGGCTGGACATAGGCGGCCCGCCAGTCCTTCGGGCCGAGTGCACGCAGCACGGTCGCCGGGTGCAGCGTACCCGCGCCGACTTCCATGTCGTAGGGTTGCAGGATCGCACAGCCCTTGCCGGCCCAATAGGCCTGCAGCCGCAGGATCAGCTCCTGGAAGGAAGCGGGTTTGTCGCGCGCAGTCAGTGTCGTCATGAAGGACAGCCTGAATCAGTGGCCTGAAATTATTCCGCCTTCCGCCTAGCGCCAGACAGCCGATTTCGCAACTGCGGGATCACGTCTAGCCCTGTCGCCCGTCATGATCTGCGCTGCTGGCCCGTCCGCCAAACACGCCTGCATAAATCTTCGGATGCGCAAGGGCGCCCATGAGGACACCTGCGATTGCGCCAGAAACCATCAGGATGTTGAACCAGAACTGCATATTATATGAACGCACGGCTTCATGATCCGGTTGCGCGCTACCCCCAGTCCAGCCCCATGCCGTAGCCTGCCACCTCTTCCATCAGCTGCGTACGCGGGCCGCCTTTCGCGGCATAGAGGTCGATCCCGGACAGAAGCCGCATCGGGCCGGAGCGCAGGCCCTTGCGCGCCTTCACGATCACGCGCTTGGCGTCCGCACCCGGCCATGAGCGCACCGGCATGACGGCAATCTCGCCAGTGCGCCGCTCGATCACGGAAAGTATGCGCGCCAGTTCCGAGGCACGGTGGATCATCACGAAAGTGCCCTTGGGCTTCAGCGTAAAGAGCATCGCGCCGATCCAGTCCTTCAGCGGCACCGATTCGAGATAGGCGGCCTCGCGGCCCTCGCCCGGCTGCCGGATCCGGCCCGGCTCGAAAAAAGGCGGGTTGGAGAAGACGAGGTCGTGGCGGTTCTCCCAGTCTGCGGGAATCGCTGCGACATCCTGCTCGAGCAGCTCTACGCGGCCCTCGAACCCGTTTTCCCCTGTGCCGCGCCGGGCTAGCGCCAGCATTGCCGCATCGGCTTCAAGCCCTGTGAACGTGCAGTCTTTCAGCCGCCAGGCGGCCGGAAACAATGCCCCGCCCGCACCGCAGCCGAACTCGCAGGCTGTCCCGCGCTGCCCCGCATCGAGCGCGGCGGCGAGCAGCACACTGTCGGTGCCCGCGCGAAAGCCTTTCTGCGGCTGGAAAACGGTGACGCGCCCGCCGAGAAAGGCATCCGCGGTGACATCCGTCTCAGCCATCCTGGTCGAGGTCTTTCAGCTCATGGCGCGCGCGGCTTGCATCATCGGGATGGACCACCACCCGGATCGGCACCAGAGGCCCGCGCCCGTCGATATGCGCGGTGTGCTCGTCGAGCACATAGACTTCTATCCCGGCCTCGCCGAGCAGGTGCTTTATGTAGCTGACCTTGACGAGATCATTGGTTCGGAACACTTCTTCCATGGCTAACCTTACACTATATGCGGCTCTTAACCGCAGCTACGGCCTTGCGTGCCGGCGCTAATCATGACGAATACGCCTTGAGTGACCGGATAGGACCTTTCGTGACCATAACTGCCACAGCGCGCGACTCCGGCAATATCAAGACTGTCATCGACCGTCTGCAACACCTGCTGGACGATGATCTTGGTCATGTCGAGATGCTTCTGCGCGCCCGCGCCAAGAGCCCTGTCGACATCATCCCGGACCTGTCTGGCTATATCGTGTCGGCAGGCGGCAAGCGTATGCGTCCGATGCTGACACTGGCGGCTGCCCATGCCGTTGGCGGTGCCAACCAGGCAACCCATTCCCTCGCCGCAGCGGTCGAGTTCATCCATACCGCCACCCTGTTGCACGATGATGTGATCGATGAAAGCGATCTCAGGCGCGGCAAGCCGGCGGCAAAATCGGTCTGGGGAAATTCAGCCTCGATTCTTGTCGGGGACTTCCTGTTCGCCCGCGCCTTTACGCTGATGGTCGATACCGGGAACCTGGACATCCTGAACATCCTGTCGAACGCCTCCTCCGTGATCGCGGAAGGTGAGGTTCGCCAGCTCGCCGCACAAGGCCGGCTCGACCTGCCGACGGAAGACTATCTCGCCATCATCGAAGCCAAGACAGCCGCCCTGTTCGAGGCGGCCGCCCGTGCCGGTGCCCTGACTGGCGGTGGCGCTGAACATGCCGACGCGCTCGCCGCCTATGGCAAGAATCTCGGCCTCGCCTTCCAGATCGTCGATGATGTGCTCGATTATGGCGGCGCGACTTCGGTGATCGGCAAGGTCGTCGGCGACGATTTCCGGGAAGGAAAGATCACGCTTCCAGTCATTATCGCCCGGCGGCGCGGCCGTTCGGAAGATCACGCCTTCTGGGAACGCGCGCTGGATATAGAAACCCAGGAAGAAAGCGACCTGGCCCGCGCGATCCACCTGATCCGCTCCACCGAAGCAGCCGAAGCGACCATTGCCGAGGCCGAAGCGTATGCGAACCTGGCCAAGGCCGCGCTCAAGCCCCTGCCAGACACACCGTGGCGCAACGTGCTTGGCGAGCTTGCAGACTTCTGCGTCAAACGCGCCTACTGATGTGATACGGGTCTGCTCCTGCGAAAATGCAGCGGCTGCCAGACTTGTGCCACATCAATGAAGTGAACTGGCCGGATATGGACACATCATGGCCTGGTCGGCAAACTCCCTCCCCAGGCCCGAGAGGACATCGAATGAAACAGTTTCTGACACTGGCAATCGCATCTTCTGCCCTGTCCGTCGCCGCCTGCGCCAGCCCGCAGGCTGGCCAGGGCACCGCAGATGACGGCACAGCTGCGATAGATGCGCGCAAGCAGGACGTCCTCGGTGCGCTGTCGGCCTATAGCGGCGTCTATGATGTTTCCGCCCCGGCGATGAGGACCGCCGTGCTCGATGAGGATGGCAAGCCGGTCGGGCTTCTTGCCTATGACTCGCCCGTCGAAGCGGTGAAAGCCGCCGACATGGCTGCTTTTATTTCCTCCATCAAGATGAATGCCACGCGGGATAGCGAACCGACCCCGTTCGGCGCGGTCGTCATGTCTATCGACACAGCCGCCAGCGGTGCTCCGGGGGAAGCGCTTACGCAGCTTCAACCTGCCCTGGACAGCGATGACATGACCATCATGGCGGGCTTCCTGGAGGCGTGGTATCTCGCCCAGGATGGCCAGTTTGATGCAGCGGTCGAAGCACACAGGGATGTTGGTTCGCGCCTGCCCGGCCTGACGGGAGACCTCTCTCTCGCAGCATTGCTTGAAGCGGCTGGTCGTGAAGATGAAGCGCTTGCCGTGTACAGCGCGATTACCCCGTCCAAGATCGAAGCGCCGGAACACGAGTTCGACCCGCAGTCCCTGCTTTACAGCCATGTGAAGCTGGTCATTGCGCGCCGGGCTGGCCTGCTGCGCCAGCGCGGGCGTATCGAAGATGCCAAAGCCCTCTACAAACGCCTCGCAGAAGCCGAGCCGGAGCAGACCACCTCCTATGCCGCCGCGATGAACCAGATCGAGACCGGTCGCGGTTTCGACAATGAACCTCTCGGCGTCGATGAAGCCTTTGCCCGTTCGCTGAGCGACTATTCGCGGTCCCTGTCCTATCAGCGCCTGATCCGCTCGGCCTTTATCGGCGAACGGGTGACAGGATTTGATGACACGAAATCGGCCTTCGACCAGCTGGCTCTCCTGATTGATCCCGACAATGAGGATTTGCGCCTGTCCGTGATCGGCCAGTTCTACGATGAAACGCTGTTTGCAGCTGCCGCGCACCTCGCCCGGGTTGCTCCCGAACAGACGGCCGGCCTGCAGCTCGCCATTGCCCAGTCGGAAGTCCGGCTTGGTAATACAAAAGTCGCGCGCAAGGCGCTCGACCGGGCCATCAAGCTGGCCGACGAGGATGAGGAGCTTGGCACTTACTCTACCGCCATGATGATCTATGCCCTGCTTGATGACCGCAAGCAGGCCACGGAAATTGCGGAACTCACACCCGGACTGGCCGAAACCGATGCGGAAAAGGCAAGCGCGCATGGCTCGAGTGCCGCGATCTACTCACAGTTCGGCCAGTTCGATCAGGCGCTCTTCCATGCCCGTGCTGCCCGTCAGCTGGACGACACGCATGACCGGCGCATGGCGCTGGCACAGGCCATGGCAGAAGCCGATGAGGTCGATGACGCGCTCCAGCTGATCCGTAATGAAGCGCTGGCCCGTCCAAACGACCCCTATATGCTGAACACGCTGGGCTATTTCCTGGTGGAACATACCGAACGCTACAGCGAGGCGTTCAAGATCCTCGCCCGCGCCAACGCCCTTGCGCCGACCGATCCCTACATCGCAGACAGCTATGGCTGGGCGCGTTACAAGCTCGGCGATCTCGAAGGTGCGAAGACCTATATCGAGCAAAGCCGCAAGGAGCTTGCGCCGAACACGCACTGGGAGATCGAGGATCATCTTGGTGACATTTACTGGCACCTCGGAGACAAGGAAGCTGCACGAGAAGCCTGGAAAGCCGCCCTTGCTGATTATCCAAGTGAGGACAAGCGCGACGGCATCAAGGCCAAGCTCGAGAACGGACTTGAGGGGCCACCACCGGAAAAACAGCCCTTGCCTGACGTGTCGCTTGGCGATGAAGGCGAAGTCACCCGGCAGGACATCTGAGGCCCTGCTGGCAGGAGAGATAGGGCCGGAACGCCTTGGATCATGACAGTTCACCGGCTTACGCTGTCCCTGAAAGGGCTGCGTGAACGGATTGCGCTTGGCGGGCGTTTGGCCCATCACAGAAAGCATGCTGCGTCGCGTCTCCGCCCTCTTTTCGCTGATCCTGCTTTCAGGCTGCACAACCATTGGCAACGATGTCGATGAACTCCAGAAGCGCCTGTCCATGGCGCGCGCGGATGCGCAGACCAATGCCGCCGCGGATGATTACGGTCAGTTCCTCGTTGCCCGTTATGCATCGCTGACGAATGATCCAGGTCAGGCAGCCGAAAATTATGCCCATGTCGCCCTGTCCCAGCCGGGTGACCGCTCCATCGTGGACCGCGCTGTGTTCTCAGCCCTGCTGGCCGACCGGTTTGATCTCGCAAGATCGATTGCCTCAAACGTCAGCAAGAAGGCCGACACCCAGTCCCCACTTGCCAGCATGACATTGGCCACTGACGCCCTTGCGAAGGCTCGCTATGCAGATGTCCCCGGCCTGCTCGAAGACAGTGATCCGGGCATTTTCGACACGCTCATCTTTACGACCCTGCGCGCCTGGGCCCTGTTTGGTGAAGGCGACACGGCCCGCGCACAACTCACGCTTCTGGAAGCCTCCAGTGGCGACGCATACCTGGACAGCCTCCTGCTCAACATGCTGGCCATCATGGAAGTCGCGACCGGCAATGATGCCGCAGCCGTGAAGACCTTCTCCAAGCTTGAGAGCAGCGGGACGCTTATCGCGCACGGCGCAGTGAGCTATGCACAACTGCTCTCTGCCGAAGGGCTCGACCAGGAAGCCAAGGAGATCCTTGAAAACTTCAGGGCCAATGCGGGGCCCAATCCTCTCATAACCGGCCTGCAAAGACGCCTGGAACAAGGTGAGACGCTTTCTGCTCACAGGCCGGACACCCAGGAAGGCGCAGCCCTTTCGATCTATATCCCCGCAGCAGCGCTGGCTTCGCGTACCCAGACTGACCTTCCAGGTGTCTATTACGCCCTTGCCCTGCATCTCGATCCGGACCTTAACGCCGCCCGCGCCCTGTGGGCCGATGCGCTCGACAGGGCGGGACGACACACAGAAGCCATCGCCAAGCTGGAGGAGATTCCGGAAAGCTCGCCATACTATTCCGGTGCACGCGGCCAGCTTGCCTGGGCCTTTCTCCGGAGCGGTGACAATGCCAGAGCGCTCGAACTCGTCCAGCATACACTGGCCGGGCAACCGGAGCGCGACCTCCGGATACAGATGGGCGACCTCCTCCAGTCTCTGGACCGGGAGGAGGAAGCCGTCGACGTTTTCAGCGGGATCATAGAAGATGACCGCGCATCCGGTGAGCAGGACTGGCGGCTCTATTACACGCGGGGTGCGCTGCGCGAACGTATGGGCCTGTGGCCATCTGCCGAACAGGACCTGAAGACCGCGAAGTCTCTCAACCCCCATGCGCCTGAAGTTCTCAACTATCTCGGCTATAGCTGGATTGACCGGGGCATGAACCTCGAAGAAGGGCTGGAACTGGTCCGCAAGGCGCTTACACTGCGGCCCGATAGTGGAGAGATTACAGACAGCCTCGGCTGGGCACACTACAGGCTTGGCAATATCGACCAGTCCATCAGCTATCTTGAACGTGCCGTCGAGCTCAAACCCGGACTGGCAGAGATCAACGAACACCTTGGCGACGCCTACTGGGCCGCCGGGCGCAGGACCGAAGCCCGCTACCAGTGGCAAAGAGCCATGTCCCTTCTCGAAGCCGACGACGAAATCGAACGCCTGCGCAGGAAATCCCTGACAGGCCCCGTAAACCTTCCCCCAGCCCTGCAGAACCCCTGATGCTCGCCCCGGCCAAGATAAACCTCTTTCTCCATGTCGGCCCCGCCAAGGAAAATGGCCGGCATGATCTCGACTCGCTCGTCATGTTCGCTGGCCCGGAAGCTGCCGACAGAATTGAAGCCCGCAAGGCAGAAGACATCAGCTTCACATTGCACGGGCCGTACGCGACCCCTGATCTCGCCACGCCCGAAAACCTGGTCATCCAGGTCCTTGCCGGCTGCCAGTCGCGGGGCCTGCGTGTCCCGCCCCTTACAATTGACCTGCACAAGCACATACCTGTCGCCGCCGGGCTTGGCGGCGGCTCGGCAGATGCCGGTGCCATGCTGCGGGTTCTTGCGCGGCTCGGCATGCTGACACCGCCTGTCGCCATGACCATCGCGGCCTCGCTCGGCGGGGATGTCCCCGTCGCCTACCTTTCACAGCCAGCTCTCATGCGCGGAGAGGGCGAGCAGGTAAAGCAGGTGCGTGGGTTGCCAGACTTGCCCGCCCTTCTGGTTAATCCGGATATTCCGTGCCCAACTGCGACAGTCTTCAGGGCCTATGACGAGACGGAGAAAGCAAAACCGCTCGACCTTGCCGAGCTGCCAGATACGCCCGATGTGGCAGGCCTTATCGACTGGTTGCGCGATAAGACACGCAATGACCTCCAGACACCTGCGATAAGCCTCGTGCCGCAAATCGGAGAGGTCATCGAGGCGCTGGAAACGACGCCAGGCTGTGCTCTCGCCCGGATGTCCGGCTCCGGGGCGAGCTGTTTCGGCCTTTTCGAGGACCGCCACAGCCTGAAAGCCGCAAGCGAGAGCCTGCAGGAACGTTACCCCGGCTGGTGGATCGTGCCGACCCTGTTCAGCGGCAGTGGCAACGCATGACAGTCTTCATTCTTCCTGTCTTCGCAGCCGTTTCGGCCTTCCTGCTTTCACTCGCCGGGTGTGAGCTTGTGAAACATACAGGCGTGGTCGACGCGCCGGACGGGAAACGCAAACAGCAGGCCAGGCCCGTCCCCCGGCTTGGCGGTGTAGGCATGATTGCCGCAATCCTGATCGTTCTGGCAGCAGTCGCACTGGCCCATGAGTCTATCCCCGCCGCACGCGGACATGACTGGCTGCCAGGCCAGCTGCCGACACTTTGGGTCGCCCTTGGCGGCGCTGGCCTGTTGGCAGGTGTCGGGGCCCTGGATGATATCTTCGGCCTCAGGGCCTTGCCAAAGTTGCTCATGGTTCTCGCAATCGCACTTGCCTGCGCCCTGCTCGGCGTGGCCGCCCCCATGCTCGATACGCCGGCAGGTACGCTTGCATGGCCGCCCCTTCTGATTGCAGGATCAATGCTCTGGATCATTGTTGTCACCAATGCGGCGAACTTCATGGACGGCAGCAACGGGCTTTCACTTGGTTCGCTTGCCATCATGTTCGCGGGCCTCGGCGCAAGCCACGCAGCTGTTTCGGATGCAGGTTTCCCGCCCGGCCTGGTCACCGTGATTGCTGCAATTGCAGGCTTCCTCTGCCACAACCTGAAAGGCACGCTATATGCGGGCGATACCGGAGCATTCGGTCTTGGCGGCCTGTTCGCCATGCTCGCCCTGATCGCCGGCATCCCTGTCTGGACAGCCGCGACACTCGTCCTGCCATTTCTCGTGGATGTCCTTCTGACACTCGCCTCGCGCAGTCGACACGGCCAGTCCCTGTTCGTTGCCCATACCGATCATGCCTATCAGGGCCTTATCAGGGCCGGCTGGCCGCATATGGATGTGGCATTGACCTGGTGGTGCCTGTCAGCCGCATGTGCCGTCGCTGCAACGATCGGCGTATCAGCGGGCGGTGCCCTGCCCTTCGTCCTGTTCTGGGTGCTGGTTGCCGGGCTCAGCGCTGGCTGGTTCATGGTCCACCGCAAGACGTCTGGCCACAAGGTCACGCGCGGCACTGGCGGACAGGCGCTTGGGACCACGCCAGAAGAATAGCCACCGCAGGACACCGCCACCGATCGAGACCCTCATATCTGGATCGCGTTCTGCCAGTGCATCCAGGATGGCTGTGGCCAGTTGCATGAAAGCCGCGTGATTTTCATCGCCATACGGCATGTTGCAGGCGATCCGGTGGCACCCGCTGGCGAATTTCAGTTCAAGCCAGGCGGACGGCTTCTGTCGGCCTGCAGCCTCCGAGAACCCCGCCCCCTCGATCGTATCGAGATTACTGAACAGCTCCCCATTACGGGTCAGGAAGCCCCCATCCAGAGTCCAGTTGTTGCGTCCCCATGCAGGGCCCGGCTGGAACTGGAAACTCTGGACAGGTTCGGCCACGTAAATCCTTACATGTTCGGATAGGCCGGGCCGCCGCCGCCTTCAGGTGTTTCCCAGTTGATGTTCTGGTTCGGGTCCTTGATGTCACACGTCTTGCAGTGAATGCAGTTCTGCGCGTTGATCTGGAAGCGCGGCTCCTTGCCCTCTTCCTCGACCCATTCATAAACACCTGCCGGGCAATACCGCGCCGACGGGCCAGCATAGACATCGTGCTCGGATTTCTTCTGCAGCTCCATGTCCTGCACCACCAGGTGAACCGGCTGGTCCTCGGCATGGTTGGTGTTGGTGAAGGAGACATTGGTCAGCTTGTCGAAGCTGATCTTGCCGTCAGGACGCGGATAATCGATCTTCTTGTGCTTGGAGGCTGGCTCCAGTGAGGCTGCATCGGTCTTGCCGTGGCTCATCGTGCCGAAGAAGGAGAACCCGCTAAGCAGCTTGGTTGTCCACATCTCGACGCCACCCATCAGCGTGCCGAGCGTGGTGCCCATCTTGGAGAGCAGCGGCTTGACGTTGCGCACCGCGAAAAGCTCCTTGCGTACCGCAGATTCCTCATAGGCTTCAGTATAGGCGGTCAACTCATCGCCCTGGCGGCCTTCCTTGATCGCGGCGACGGCGGCTTCAGCGCCCATCATGCCGGTCAGGATGGCGTTATGGCTGCCCTTGATGCGCGGCACGTTCACAAAACCGGCCGAACAGCCGATCAGCGCCCCGCCCGGGAAAGTCAGCTTCGGCAGGGACTGGTAGCCCCCTTCCGTGATTGCCCGTGCGCCATAGCCGACGCGCTTGCCGCCCTGGATGTGCTTCAGAATATCGGGATGATGCTTCCAGCGCTGAAGCTCCTGGTACGGTGAGAGGTACGGGTTCTTGTAGTTGAGGTGCACAACGAAGCCGAGCGAGACATAGGGCTCTCCGCCATCGCGGAAGTGATAGAGGAAGCTGCCGCCACCCGTCTTGTCGTCCAGCGGCCAGCCCAGCGTGTGCTGGACATAGCCTTCCTTGAAATTCTCTTCCGGCACAGACCAGAGTTCTTTCAGGCCGATGCCGTACTTCTGCGGGTCCCTGCCTGCATCAAGCTCATACTTCTGGATCAGCTGCTTCGACAGCGACCCCCGCGCACCTTCCGCGAACAGGACGTATTTGCCGAGCAGTTCCATGCCCGGCTCATAGTCGCCCTTGTGGCTGCCATCGGCGGCAATGCCCATGACGCCCGCAACCACGCCCTTCACCTCGCCATTGTCACCATAGACCAGGTCAGAGGCGGCAAAGCCCGGGAAGACTTCCACGCCAAGGTTTTCCGCTTCCTGGCCGAGCCAGCGCGTCACATTGGCAAGCGAGCCGGTGAAGTTGCCGTGGTTCTTCATATAGCCCGGCATCGGCAGCCATGAGATATCCATGGAGCCTTTTGGCCCGAGCCAGACAAACTTGTCGCCCGTCACTTCAGTCTTCAGCGGGCGATCATCGCGCTCACGCCAGTCAGGGATGAGAGCATCAAGACCGGACGGGTCGACCACAACACCTGAAAGAATATGCGCACCAATTTCGCCGCCTTTTTCCAGCACGACGACTTCAAGCTCTTCACCGGCTTCATTTGCCAGCTGCTTGGCCCGGATCCCGGCGGCAAGCCCAGCAGGCCCACCCCCGACGATCACGAGGTCGAACTCCATGGATTCACGTTCTACGGCTTCAGCTTCACTCATTAAATCACTCCCGGCTGTGGCGGCGGCTTTGCGCCTGCCTTACAAATGTTCCACATCCCGTCTACAGTCGAATCTGTCGAATGCCAAAGGGTCTCAATGTCCCAGTATGATCCTTCCCTCGCGTTAAAAGCCCTCACCGACTGGTGGGACGAGATGGGCGTGGACGCTGATGAAACGCAAATGCGCGCCTTCAGGAAGGCCGCAGAACGCGCCGCGCGCGAAGCACCTCAGGCTGCGCCGCAAGCACCATCGCCTGCCCCCGAAGCCCGGCTGCCACGCCATCTCAGGAAAAAGACACATGAAGACTGGCTGGCCGAGGCCAGGTCGCTGGCGGCAGACGCACAAAGCCTGGATGCACTGAAAACCGCGATAGAGGGCTATGATGGCTGCATCCTGAAAGAAGCTGCGCGCAACACGGCCTGCTTCGATGGGGTTCAGGGCGCCCCCGTCATGGTCATCGGTGAAGGCCCTGGTGGGGAAGAGGATGCCCGCGGCCTGCCTTTCGTTGGCAAGGCCGGTCAGCTGCTCGACAGGATGTTGGCGGCGATCAGCCTTTCGCGCACCGAGAACACCTTCATCACCAACGTCAATTACTGGCGCCCGCCCGGCAACCGCAACCCGAGCGACGAAGAGCTGGAACTCTGCCGCCCATTTGTCGACCGCATGATCGAACTGGGCCAGCCGAAACTGATTATCGCAGCTGGCGGGGTCGCGGCGAAATCGCTGCTGCAATCAAAAACCGGCATCATGAAGATGCGTGGTAGCGAACATGTCCTGAAAACCCCCGGCGGTTATGAGGCTCCCCTCTTCCCGATCTTCCACCCGGCCTTCCTGCTGCGCCGCCCGGAAGAAAAAAGCCGCGCCTGGCGGGACCTGTTGAACATCCAGGCAAGGCTGAAGGATCTGGAGGCATGAAAAACCCGGAGTGCGAGGGGTAAACACTCCGGGTTCTTGCTAACCGTATACCTGCGGGGTCGTGCAGGCCGGCTATATTTGGGGAACATCCACCGGATGTGCAGTCCAGCTTCCAGTTCTGTCCAACTCTACTCTTCGAGCTTCTCTTCGGCTTTTTCCTCGACAAGCTCGATTTCATCTTCCTTACGCTTTTCAAACGCCGAACCGATCTTTTCGTTCCCGTCCTTGCCGATCACATCCTTGGCAACAGGGAAAACATCGTCTTCCTCCTCTTCCATGTGATGCTCGTAACGGTGGCGCAGGTCCTTGAACTTCTGGAGCCAGGCCGGTGAGGAGAATTCAATCTCGTTGAGCTCTTCCATCATGTCGTCGAGCTCCTTGTGCTCCGCGACGGAGTGACGGCCTTCCGGCTGGCCGTCTTCCTTGGCCATCAGTTTCGAATAGAAGGTCTCTTCCTCTGCCGCAGCGTGGGCGCTCACATCGTAATAAAAATCATCCCACGCCTTTTTCCGTTCGTCTGAAGCACCTTGCGTATCGGCAATAGTGGCCAGGAGTTTGCGGTGACGGTCATGATCTTTCTTCAGGGTCTCATAAATCGTGGACATTGTTTGTTCCTCGTGAAATCTCCTTCTTAGAACGCCACTGGTCCTGAACCCGTTCCCGCCGCTCGAATGGCAAGTCGACGCACTCGACGCGCCCACGTAATGAACTAAGGGAAAGCCGATGCCCGCGCCGATCTCGATCATCATCCCGACGCTTGATGCAGCCGACGGGCTTGGCCCGTGCCTCTCCAGTCTGCTTCCCGGCGTGGAGGCCGGGCTCGTGCGCGAACTCATCATCAGCGATGGCGGGTCAGAGGACGAGACTTCCCGTATAGCAGATGCTGCTGGCGCGGAATTCATCCAGGGCGCACCAGGACGCGCAAAACAGCTCATACGCGGCGCAGGGGCTGCAAGGGGTGACTGGCTGCTTTTCCTTCACGCCGACACGGTGCTTTCGCCCAACTGGAGTGAACGCGTACGCCACCACCTTGAAAGCCAGCCCGGCAGGGCCGCCACTTTCACCCTTGCCTACCGCTCCGATGCCCGCATGGCGAAAACCGTTGCAGCCCGTGCCAATCGCCGGGCACGCTGGTTCGGCCTGCCCTATGGCGATCAGGGGCTCCTCATCTCCCGCCAGCTGTATGACAAGATCGGCGGCTATGAAGATATACCGCTGATGGAAGATGTCCGGATCGTTCAGGCCATCGGGAAAAGGCGTCTTGCCCTTCTCTCGGCCGAGGCACGAACCTCGGCGGCAAAGTATGAACGCGATGGCTGGCGCAAGCGCAGCTGGCGCAATGCCTGGCTGATAACACGCTACCTTGCTGGCGCTTCTCCACACAGGCTCGCCCGGCACTACACATGATGAAGCCGACTGTTCTAATCTTCGCCAAACCGCCGCGCATGGGCCTGTCCAAGACACGGCTGGCCCGCGATATCGGCTCCACGGAAGCCCGGCGGATCGCGCGTTTCACGCTGGCCCGCACAATGCGCGCCACTATGTCCCCCGCCTGGCGGACGGAACTGCATATTGCCCCGCCCCGTGCGGCAGGCGAAACCCTCGGCGGACTCTGGCCACCCGGCCTGCATCGCTATGCCCAGGTCAGCGGCAATCTCGGCGACAGGATGACCCATGCCATGATGCAGGCCCCACCCGGCCCGGTCATATTTATCGGCACGGACACACCTGACATCCGCCGCTCTCACATCGACCAGTGTACAAGACACCTCGGTACGGACCGCGCCGTCTTTGGCCCGGCAACGGATGGCGGTTTCTGGCTTTTCGGGATTGGCCACAGGTTACGCAGCCCGGCTCTCTTTACGTCAGTGCGCTGGTCTGGCCCGCATGCCATGGAGGATGTCTGGTCCAACCTGCCTGCCCGCACAGAGGTGACCCTGCTGCCGCAACTGATTGACCTGGACACAGGAGAGGACTGGAATCTCTATAAAAAACAGCCCTGAAGCTAGTAAAAATGCAGTTCCGTTGATTTAAGTTATAGACGGTCCACACCACTTCAGCCCATGTCGCGGCACGTTTTCAGAAAGTCATTTCATGTATCGCCTCGCCTATGTCAGCACCGCCGCCAAATCCGTATCCGCTACGGATCTGCAGGACATTCTCGAATCCGCCATCCGCAACAATACGAAAATCGGCGTCACGGGCACCATAATCTACAACGGCGCCAGCTTTCTTCAGATCCTCGAAGGTCCACAGGACAAGGTCGAGAAGATATACGCGCACATCTGCACCGATAACCGCCACAATCACATCATGACGATCTTCCGCGAGAAGGGGGCAGGCCGGGCATTTGAAGATACCCCCCTGACGCTCAACACGGTTGAGGGCACAGACGGAAAACTGCCTGAAGGCATCACGGTGTCAGCCGATATTGACCTGTTCGTGCCACCGGGCCTGCCAGACCATCTCCGCAGCATGCTCAAAAGCTTCGACACAATGCGCATCTAGTCACGTGTGACGTGGGCATAATCCACAGAACACGATTCCATTGTTCTTGTTTTGTTTCTGTTTCTGTGCTTTCATCCCGGGTGATGAGACAGAGCCAAAAACTCAAGCCGCAAGGGCGTGTCAGCCTGATCGACGTAGCCGCAACAGGCGAACGCTTCGAGCATCGTGGCCGTGGCGCAATTTCCAATCAGACCGGCCGGTTCGAACCCGAGACACGTGATCCATTCGATGATGGCTGGGGCACGATCGAGGACAATGCAGAACGGCTCGAAACGACGCTGACGCGTGAAGTCGCAAAGACCATCATCACCTATAACCGCTCGCCGGACATCTCATTCGACCGTACAATCAATCCCTATCGCGGCTGCGAGCATGGCTGTGTCTACTGTTTCGCCCGGCCGACCCACAGCTATCAGGGATTATCGGCAGGGCTCGATTTCGAGAGCCGCCTGTTTTTCAAGCCAGACGGCCCGGCCCTGTTGCGCCGGGAACTGTCACGGCCCTCCTATGTGGTCCGTCCCATCGCGCTCGGTATGAATACTGATGCCTACCAGCCGGTCGAACGCCGCCTGAAGCTGACCCGGACATTTCTTGAAATCTTGGCCGAGCATAATCACCCCGTCACCCTGCTCACCAAGTCCGCCCTGATACAGCGCGACATCGACCTGATCGCCCCGCTTGCAGAGAATGGGCTGGCGCGTGTCGGCGTGTCGCTGACCACGCTGGACCCGAAACTTGCCCGGCGGATGGAGCCGCGCGCGGCGGCCCCCTACAAGCGGCTAGAAACGATCCGCGCCCTGTCTGATGCGGGCATTCCGGTGATCGTCATGACCGCACCGATCATACCGGCCCTGAACGAGCCGGAAATGGAGACAATGCTCGAGACCGCCGCCGCGCATGGAGCCTCCAGCGCAGGCTACGTCCTCCTGCGCCTGCCCTATGAGCTGAAGGACATCATGCATGAATGGCTGGCCGAGCATTATCCGGACCGGGCCGCACGGATCATCAATCTCCTGCGCGACATGCGCGGGGGCAAGGATTACGATGCCAACTGGTTCGAGCGTGGCTCCGGGCGCGGCACTCATGCCCGGCTGATCGCCCAGCGTTTCCAGAAAGCGGCCCGCCGTCTCGGACTCGACGCGCCCCGCCCACGGCTGCGCACAGACCTCTTCCGCCCGCCAGTAAGCCCCGGCGGACAAATGCGGCTCGACCTGTAAAGCCAATAATCCCACAGGCTGCCCACCAGTAACCCGGAACTTTTTCACAAACTTGTCCACAGGCTGCGGTGCTTTCTGTTACGATGCCGAAACAACCTGACAGGCATCCGCCTGCAGCTGGAGACTGTTCCGCGTAAGAAAGCAGAAACCAAATCGGCGTCGGGATGGGCTTCAGTTGATTCGAGTAGAGGGGCTGAAAGAGCCATGGAGCTGATCCGCAATACGATCATTGAAGGTGAATGTGTCGACGTGCTGTCACGCCTGCCTGACAAGTCCGTCGATCTCGTCTTCGCCGACCCGCCATATAATCTCCAGCTCGGCGAGGGTCTCACCCGGCCTGACCAGTCGGCTGTCGCCGGCGTCAATGACGCCTGGGACCGTTTCGACAGCTTCGACGCCTACGACCTGTTCACCCATCAGTGGCTGAGCGAATGCCGCCGTGTGCTGAAGGATGACGGGGCGATCTGGGTGATCGGCTCCTATCACAACATCTTCCGCCTCGGCACGATCCTTCAGGATTCCGGTTTCTGGATCCAGAACGATGTGATCTGGCTGAAGTCGAACCCGATGCCGAACTTCAAGGGCACGCGCTTCCAGAACGCGCACGAGACCCTGATCTGGGCGGCCAAGACAGAGAAATCCCGCGTTACCTTCAATTACGACGCGCTGAAAGCCTTCAACGAAGACAAGCAGATGCGTTCAGACTGGACGATGCCGATCTGCACAGGCAGCGAACGCCTCAAGGATGAAGCTGGCAAGAAAGCCCATCCAACGCAAAAACCCGAAGCCCTGCTCAAGCGCGTGCTGCTGGCCACAACCAATCCCGGCGATGTCGTCCTCGACCCGTTTTCCGGAACCGGCACAACGGCAGCGGCTGCGAAGATGCTGGGCCGCGACTATGTCGGCATCGAGCAGGATCCGGCCTATATCCGCCTCTCACGCGCCCGCCTCGATGGCATCACTCCGATCGGTGGCGACGCACTCGAAACCCAGAAGAGCGCCAGGGCCCTGCCCCGCGTGCCCTTCGGTGCGCTGGTCGAGAATGGCTGGCTAAAGCCTGGCGACCGCCTCTGGTCGCCCAAGAAGCGCCACCATGCACGTATCCGCGTGGATGGCAGCCTGTCATCCGGGGATGCGTCCGGCTCGATCCACCGCCTCGGCGCCCATATCATGAAAGCCCCTGCCTGTAATGGCTGGACGTTCTGGCATTATGAATCCCCGAAGGGCGACCTGACCCCCATCGACCTCCTGCGCCGTCGCTACCGGCAGGAAATGGGCCTGAATTAAGGTCCTGTCCGGCCCGTTTTAATTCGTCCAGGTAGCTGACGCCGGGCCCGGCACGGCCTATGCTTGTCCGGAATCGCCGCCCTGTCCGGCGGCCGCCATCCGGAGAACCCGCATGGGCCATGAAGGTCAGGAAATCTTTCTGAAAGACCTGCTCGTCTTCCTGTTCGCAGCAGGCGTGATCGTGCCGGCTTTCCGGGCCTTGCGCCTGCCGGCCGTGGCCGGTTTCCTCATTGCAGGCGTCGCGCTTGGCCCTCACGGGCTCGGCACGCTCGAGCACCTCTGGCAGCCGCTGCAATACTTTACGGTTTCAGAACCGGAAGCGGCAGAGCCGTTTGCCGAACTCGGCGTCCTCTTCCTGCTCTTCCTGCTCGGCCTGGAAATGTCCTTCGAGAAGCTATGGGACATGAAGAAGGTCGTTTTCGGCGCGGGCGGGCTGCAGACAATCCTCAGTGCGGGCGCCATAGGCGTCACGCTCTGGATGTTCGGCATCAGCGCACAGGCCGCCGCCGTCATCGGCCTGGCCCTGGCCCTGTCCTCCACCGCCATCGTCATGCAGGTCCTGACGAGCGACAATCGCGCGGCCACCCCCACAGGACGCACTGCGCTCGGCGTGCTTCTTTTCCAGGACGTGCTTGTTGCCCCGATCCTGATTTTCGTGAGTTTCCTTTCGCCCGAGAACAGCGTGAACATCGCGCAGACCGTCCTGCGTGCCCTGTTCGAAGGACTTATCGCCATCACCGTCATTGTCATTACGGGCCGCTTTATCCTGCAGCGTGTCTTCCGCATGGCCGCGAAGGCTGGCGGGCGCGACTTCCTCATGGCGCTTACCCTGTTCACTGTCATCGGGGCCGGTGTCATTACGGGTGTGGCCGGGCTTTCCGTTGCCCTCGGTGCGTTCCTCGCAGGTCTGTTGCTGGGCGAGACCGAATTCCGCCACCAGACCGAAGTCGACCTGGACCCATTCAAGGGCCTGCTCCTCGGTATCTTTTTCATGACCGTTGGCATGGGGATCGACCTGATGGCGATTGGTGACATCGCCCTGATCGTGCTCGGCGGGCTGGCCGGGCTGATTATCCTGAAAGCCCTGGTCGCATGGGTTGCCTGCCGTCTGTTTGCCGGTCCTGCGCCTGTCGCGACCGAGAGCGCGCTCCTGCTTGCGCCGGCCGGGGAGTTCGCCTTTGTCGTTATGACCGCCGCGGCAGCCGCGGGAGTCCTGGCCCCTGAGCTCACCACGCCTGTCACCGCGATTGCCGGCCTTTCCATGCTGCTCATCCCGCTGACCTCGCGCATGGGGCAAAAGCTTGCCGGACGGATGAAAGCACCCGAGCCCACGCCCTTGCAGAACGAGGATTTCTCAGACCGGGAAGGCCATGTCATCATTGCCGGATTTGGCCGGGTGGGCCGTACCATCGCGCGCATCCTGAGTGACAATCAGGCCGATATTGTCGTGCTTGAACGTGGGCTGAACTCGGTCAAGACTGGCCGGGATGAAGGATGGCAGGTGTCTTATGGCGATGCCGCCCGCAAGGAAATACTGGAAGCCGCCGGGGCCTCGGGCGCATCGCTCTTTGTTGTCACGGTGGATGATGCCGTCAGCGCCGAGCACATGGTGCGCGCCATACGGGCGCTAAGGCCGAACGTGCCTGTCTTCGCAAGGGCCCGCGATGCCGAACATGGCAAATCCCTGCGCGAGGCCGGAGCCACCTTCGTAATCCCGGACGCAATCGAAGCCGGGCTGCAACTGGCGGGCCGCGTGCTTCAGGAATTTGGCTATGCCACGGAAACCGTGCGCGACAAGATTGGTGCCGAGCGCGACCAGGAATACCGCAAGGCCGCTGGCGAGGACGCCTAGGCCCGGACTACCAGCTTCAGCGCCTTCCTGAAAACACTGGGCAGCGCGTCTGCCACCGTCTCCACATCGTGCCAGTGATACCCTTCCGGGGCCTGGCCAAGCTCCATGCGGAGAACATCCAGCCGTAACTCGAAATGCGTGAAGACATGGCGCACTTCTCCGATGACCTCGCCCTTGCCTTCGCCAACGGTCCAGCCCGGTGAGACGCTTGCCCCAGTCTCCACCCACGCTGTCGTCGGCAGGCCAAGCATACCCCCGAGAAGGCCCTTGTCCGGGCGACGCTCAACAAGCACATCGCCATCCCTGAAAGCGACAAACACCTTGCCGGTGCGCTTCGGCTTGGCTGCCTTGGCAGGCTTTAGCGGATATTGCTCCGGGGCACCCTCGGCATGACCTGCACACCATGCCCGCACAGGACATATCAGGCAGTTCGGCCGCTTTGGCGTACACACGGTTGCACCAAGGTCCATCAGGGCCTCGGCAAACTCGCCCGGACGGTCTTCCGGAACCAGCTCACGGACAGTGCCAGCGATGCGTGCCTTTTCCTCCTTCCAGGCTCCCTTTGCCGCTAACAGGCGGGCGAAGACCCTGTCGACATTGCCATCGACAGCCGGAGCGCGTTCTCCGAAAGCCAGGGCGGCGATTGCGCCTGCCGTATATGGACCGATGCCGGGAAGTTTGCGCAAGCCGGCTTCCGTACGCGGCCAGTCTCCCATAGCCGTCACTTCGCGGGCGCATTTCAGCAGGTTGCGGGCACGCGCATAATAGCCAAGCCCCGCCCAGGCGGCCATGACATCGCCATCCTCCGCCGCCGCCAGCGCTTCGACGCCTGGCCAACGCCGGGTGAATGCCTCGAAATAACCCGCGGCATGCGGCACCGTTGTCTGCTGCAACATGATCTCGGCCAGCCAGACACGGTATGGATCCGGCATGGCCCCTTCCGCACGTGCAGCAGGGCCAACCCGCCAGGGCAGGTCCCGTGCATGACGGCCATACCATTCAAGTAACGCCCCCGGCAGGCCATCAAACCGTGATGAAACCGCATCAGCGGCCTTTTCTCCTGATCGCATGCGGTGCACAATCACCGGCATGGTGAACAGGTCAAGCCTCGACCCGCTGGAAGAAGCCCGCGCCCGCGTCATGCTCCGCTATCAGCGGGCAAGGCGTGAACGGCCCTTGCCGAAAACGTTCGGCGCGGCGGCAATGCAGCTCGCCCGCAAGAAACTGCCCGAAAAGGGCCCCGCTATCGGTCGCCTGAAACTGCTCTGGCGCGACATTGTCGGCGAACAGCTGGCAAAAGTCTGCGAACCGGAAAAGATCGGTGCCAGCGGCAAGGGCAAGGGCCGCGTTTTGACAGTGAAGTGCATCCCTGCCGCCTCGACCATGGTCCAGCACCAGACAGAGACGATCCGCCAGCGTGTCGGCACATCGCTCGGCGGGGACATTCGCGAAGTCAGGATCATCCAGGGTCCGCTGACGCGTGGCGGCACGCCCGCCCTGCCCAAACGAAAACGCCCGCTGACCCCGGAAGAACAAGAACGCCTTGCTCACTCCGTCGAAGGCATAGAAGACGCCGCCCTGCGCAAGGCGATTTTGGCTCTCGGGGAGGCTGTGCTAACGACCGAACAGCCCTGAAGCGGCTGGCATGGTGTAAGGTTGGATACCCGCGACATCTTGGCAACCACCGCGACTCAATCTCTTAAGAAAAGGTTATGACAATGAAAGCCCTTTCCCGACGCGCCGTCGTTCTCGCCGCATCCGTAATGGCCGCGACGGCCTGCGGCGCAGCAGACGACGCGAATTCTATAGACGCAGGAACCGACGCCGCTGCGACCAATGAAATGGTTCTGGGCGACGCAGATGCGCCTGTGACTGTTATCGAATACGCTTCCTGGACCTGCCCGGCCTGCCTCCAGTTCAACGATGAAGTCGTCGGAAAAATGAAGGAAGACTATGTCGAGACCGGAAAGGTGAAATTCATCTTCCGTGAATTCCCGACCCCGCCAGCCAACATCTCGGTGGCTGGTTTCGCGATCGCGCGTTGTGCCGGCGAGGACCAGTATTTTGATGTCGTCGATGACCTTTTCTCACGCCAGAACGCCATTCTTGGCGTTGCCCGCCAGGGCGGACAGGTGAAATCGGCCCTTCAGGCCGTCGCCAGTAGGTATGGCATCACCAGCGAGGAAGACTTTGATGCCTGCCTTTCCAACGCGGACATCCGTAAGGCGATTGCAGCGTCTGTCGGTGAAGGTGAGGAAGACGGCATTACCGGCACACCAACCGTACTGGTTGATGGCGAGATGCTTTCCGGAAGCGATTGGCGCCGGTATGAAGGGATGCAGACCGTCCTCAACGAAGCGCTCGGCGAAGAAGCACCGGCCACTGAAGAGGCTGCCGCTGAAGAGAGCATGCCGACCGAGACAGATGCGGACATGAGTGACGACACAGCTGCCACTTCGGAAGATGGCGAAGCTGCCGAAACCGAAGCGTCTGACACAGACTCAGGCGAGGCCACCCCTCAATAGGAACACTGGATAGAAGGAGCCTGCATTGCACATTACAGAACTGCGCATTGCAGGCTTCAAATCCTTTGTGGACCCGCAGGACATTCCTGTCCTGCCCGGCCTGACCGGGATTGTCGGACCGAATGGCTGCGGCAAGTCCAACCTGCTCGAAGCCCTTCGCTGGGCGATGGGCGCAAGTTCGGCCAAGGCGATGCGCGGCGGGGAGATGGATGACCTCATCTTCTCCGGTTCCCAGCATCGCCCGGCCCGCGAACTGGCCGAAGTCACCCTTGTTCTCGACAATCAGAAGCGCACGGCCCCGCCGGAGTTCAACGCTTCCGACGTGCTGGAAATCCAGCGCAGGCTGAAGCGGGGGGCAGGCTCGACCTACAAGCTCAATGGCCGCACAGTGCGTGGCAAGGACATCCAGCTCATATTCGCGGACGCGTCGACGGGCGCGAACTCCCCTTCACTCGTGCGGCAGGGCCAGATCTCGGAACTGATCGCCTCCAAGCCGCAAAATCGCCGCCGGATTCTCGAAGAGGCTGCCGGTATTTCCGGCCTCAATTCGCGGCGCCACGAAGCCGAGCTGAAACTGCGTGCTGCCGAAACCAATCTGGAACGCCTTTCAGAAGTCTCGGCCGAAGTCGAGCGCCAGCTGGAAAGCCTGAAACGCCAGGCCCGAAAGGCACGTAAATACAAGGAACTGTCGGAAAAGATTTCCGCACTTGATGCTTTCCTCGCCCATCTGAAATGGGAAACTGCAAAAGAAACAAAGGCCCAGGCCGAAGCCGAACTCACCCGTTGCCAGCAAGCCGTCGAGGAATCTTCACGCGCTGCCGCCATCGCCGAAACCCAGCGCATTGAAGCTGGTGAGGGTCTCCAGCCCTTGCGCGACAATGAAGCCACGATCTCCGGCAGGCTCGGCCAGGCCCGGATTGACCTCGCCCGGCTGGAAACCGAGCGCAAGAATGCCGCCGACCTTCTGGCCCGGCATGAAAGCGAAGCCCGCCGCATCCGTGACGACATCGAGCGTGAACACGCGCAGAAGGAAGAGGCCGAGCAGGCGCTTGCCGAGGCAAGGGACAATCTCGCTGCACTCCCGACAGAAGATCCACAGGCCAATGAAGAGCTGGAACGCAAGGCCGCAGCCGATCTGGAAGAAGCCCGCGCCCGCCTGAACGAGGCACAGGCCGTTGCCGATGAAGCCGGGTCGAAGCTGGCGTCCATGAAAGCCGAGCGTCAGGCGGCCGAAGCCAGCGCCGAAGCGCAGCGCCGCCGTAAATCGAGCCTCGAAGCCGATGCCAACCGGCTGAAACAGCAGCTCGCTAACATGCCCGAAACCGGCGCGCTGCAAGCGAGGCTCCAGCAAGCCGAACAGGCAGAAGAAACCGCCGAGATCGCGTTGCATGACGCCGAACGCGCCGCCGATGCAGCCGAGGCCGCACTCACCGAGGCCCGCGAGGCCGAGACGCAGGCCCAGCCGCCCAAGGACAGGGCCGATCAGGCCGTACGCACACTGGGCTCGGAAATTGCCGGGCTTGAGCGGCTCCTGAAACAGCCAACCGGGCCAAAGGCGCCGCCTGTCATCGATCAGGTGCGCACACGCGATGGCTATGAAAAGGCCGTGGCGGCTGCCCTCGGCGATGACCTGCAAGCCTCGATCGAGGCGGGCGCAGCACTTTACTGGGCCGGGCGCAACATCGCCACGGAGCCCCTGCCCGCAGGCGCAGAACCGCTATCTGTCTATGTCGAGGCCCCGAATGAGCTGTTCGCGCGCCTTTCCCAGTGCGGCGTTGTCGATGCCGATACAGGCGCGCAACTTGCCACGCAGCTGAAACCCGGCCAGCGCCTCGTCACGACGGAGGGACATCTCTGGCGCTGGGACGGCTTCACACGCACGCCTGACGCCCCTGTTTCGGCAGCAGAGCGCCTTGCCCAGCAGGCCCGGCTTGAAGCGGCACAGGCCGAGATCGGCCCGGCCCGCGAAGCCCTCGATACCGCCGCTGCACAGCTCTCCGAAGCAAAAGACAACCGGCTTGCTGCCGAAAACGATCTCAAAGAGGCCCGCCGTCAGGTCTCACCCAAAGCCACCGAGCTCAACCGCGCCCGTTCCGCCACGGCCGAAGCCCGTCAGGCTTTCGAGCGCGCTGACGTCAAACGCGAATCGGCCAGCGAGGCCCTTGCCCGTGTCGAATCGGATCTGCGCGGGGTCGAAGAATCGCTATCACTTGTCTCGATCGGCGGTGACGACAGCGAACTTGAACGCCTCGAGGCAGCAACATTTGAAGCCCGCACCGCACTTGCCAGCGCGCGCGAGCATGAAACCGAATGCCGCGGCCGCCTGACTGACATCACCCGCAACCGCGAACAGGCGATTGCCCGGCGGGAAGGCTTCCAGAAGGATGTCGAGCGCTGGACGAACCGGCTCGCCAACAGTGAGAACCGCCTCCAGGACATGCTGATGCGCCGTGGCGAAGCGGCACGCGAAGCCGAAAAGGCGCGTAGCCGGCCGGAAGAGATGCAGGCCGAACTCGACGCCCTTGCCCAGCGCGTCGCCACCTTCGAAGACGAACGCAGGCAGGCGGCCGACCGGCTGGCCGAAAAGGAAGCCACGCTCCGCGAGGGCGAACGCCACGCCCGTGATACCGCGAGCGCAGCCACGGAAGCGCGCGAATCACTGGCCGGCGCCAAAGTCCGTCTGGAAAATGCCGAGACCCGGCTTTCTGACGCGGTCGAGACCGCCCGCAGCCAGTTCCAGCGTATGCCGGAAGGGCTGATGACACTGGCTAAGGCGGGGCTCGATGAGGAGGAACTTGCAACTCTCGATCCGGGCGAGGCCGAACGACAGCTCGACTTCCTGCGCCGCGACCGTGACCAGCTCGGGGGGGTCAACATGGAAGCCGAATCGGAAGCCGAGGAGCTTTCCGAACGTCTCGGCGAACAGGCAACCGAGAAGGAAGACCTGATCCAGGCCATAGCGAAGCTGCGCGATGGTGTCGCCGCGCTCAACGAGGAAGGCCGCACACGCCTGCTGGAGGCCTTCGAGCAGGTAAATGAGCACTTCAAGGCGCTGTTCACCACCCTCTTCCGCGGCGGCGAAGCCGAACTGCGCCTCGTTGATGACGACGATCCGCTGGCTGCCGGGCTGGAGATCATGGCCCAGCCGCCGGGCAAGCGCCTCGGTACGCTGCGGCTGATGTCGGGCGGTGAGCAGGCGCTGACGGCAACCGCCCTGATCTTTGCGGTCTTCCTGTCGCGCCCCTCGCCGATCTGCGTGCTCGACGAGGTTGATGCGCCGCTGGATGATGCAAACGTCGACCGTTATTGCCGCCTGCTCGACGAAATGCGCCGGCGTACGGATACACGTTTCATCGTCATTACCCACAATGCCGTCACGATGAGCCGTATGGACCGCCTGTTCGGGGTCACCATGCGCGAAAAAGGTGTTTCCAAACTGGTTTCGGTCGACCTCGATGCCGCCGAAGAACTGGTCGCGGCAGAATAATACGCTGCGTCAAATAAGCAGATACATTTTTATCCAATAATTACAGCATACTACAGCGTCTTTCAGCGGCTTGACTTGGGCCACCCCCTCCAATAGCTTCCGGCGCAAATGGCAGGGGGTTCTCCCATGTCTGTTTCGAGTGGCATTCAGGCGACTTTCATGGCCGGTCCAGAGCGGAATGATCTGAGCGACAGGATCGCAAAGGCTCAGGCCGAACGTCAGGCCAGGGAAGCGAAGAAAGCCAAGCGCGAAGCAGATGCGGAAGGATCGATTTCGGCCGGTGCACTCTCTCTGCGCTACGGGGCGGAGTTCGGGGCATCGGTTTTTGTCGGGATACTGATCGGTCTCGTGATCGACAATTTCTTCGGCACCAAGCCCTGGGGACTGCTTGCCATGCTGGGATTCGGCCTTGCAGCCGGCATCCTCAATGTTATACGCGCCTATCGCCAGTTGGTGGCGGATGGGAAACTACAATCTACGGACCAGGCAGATGGTCCGGAAAACGGGACAAAGGGCTGATGAATCTCTCCTTCAGGCAAATTGCCGACCCGATGCACCAGTTCGAGGTGAAGAAGCTGATCGAGATCGGGCCGATTGGTGGCCTGGACCTGTCCTTCACCAATGCCTCCTTCTACATGCTGCTGGGCTGCGTCCTGATCGTCGCCTTCTTCGGCATGGCCGCCTCCCGCGGCAAGCTCGTCCCTTCGCGCATGCAGTCGGTTGCCGAGATCGGCTATGGCTTTGTCGCCGACATGGTGCGCGGCGCAGCCGGCGAGGAAGGCCTGAAATTCTTCCCGTTCGTGTTCACCCTCTTCTTCTTCGTGTTCTTCGCGAACATGATCGGCATGATCCCCTATGCCTTCACGACGACAAGCCACCTCATCATTACCGGCGCGCTTGCGCTTCTGGTGATCGGCATCGTGATTGCCTATGGTTTCTACAAGAATGGCCTGAAATTCCTGAAACTGTTCGCTCCCGCCGGCGCGCCCTGGCCGATCTATATCCTGCTGATCCCGATCGAGGTCATCTCCTTCATCGCGCGCCCGGTCACGCTTGCACTGCGTCTCTTCGCCAACATGCTCGCCGGTCACATCATGCTGAAACTGTTCGCCGGTTTCGCCGTGACACTGGCCACGCTGGGCGGCGCCTACATCGTTATCGCACCGCTGGCCTTTGCCATGGGTGTGGCGCTCAACGCGCTGGAATTCCTTGTCGCCGGGCTGCAGGCCTATGTGTTTGCAATCCTGACCTGCGTCTATCTCAACGACGCGCTTCACCCGGCTCACTAGGGAGCACGTTTCGCCGGTGCGGCCAAACGTGCCGCGCCACAACACTTGACGCGCCCGCATGAACAGGCTTCACGGGCATCAAACTAAACATCAGTCTTTCCCAAAGGAGATCTTGAAATGGAAGGCGATATCACTCTCGGCCTCAAATACGTCGGTGCAGGCCTCGCCACGCTCGGCATGATCGGTGCGGCTATCGGTGTGGGTAACATCTTCGGCTCATTCCTCGACGCTGCCATGCGTAACCCGTCCGCTGCCCCGCAGCAGACCGGCAACCTCTTCATCGGTATGGCCCTTTCGGAAGCGCTCGGCATCCTGGCGTTCCTGGTCTCCATCCTGATTCTGTTCGTCGTCTAGCACGCACGAACCGCAATATGGCTGGCCCGCGCCCTTGCGAGGGCTGACGGGCCAGCCCCTATTTTTTCGATCCCGGCTGAACAAGGTCACACCATGACGTTCCTGTCGCTAGCTGCTCCGGCTGCAAACGGCGAAGCTGCCGGAAGCGCCGCCTTCCCGCCCTTCGATCCGTGGCATTTCCCGTCCCAGCTCTTCTGGCTGGTGATCCTTTTCGGCGGGCTCTATATCGCCCTGTCGCGTTTCGTGCTTCCGAAACTCGGTGGTGTCATCGAGAAACGTGGCGATACCATCGCCGACGCCCTCGACGATGCGGCCCGTCTCGACGAGCAGGCCAAGGAAGCCAAGAAACAGCAGGAACAACACCTCGCTGAAGCGCGCGCCAAGGCTCGCGAAACCGCAGACAAGGCCCGCGCCAAGGTCGAGGCGGAGATCGCTGAAGAAACACAGAAGGTCGATGCCGACCTTTCCACGCGTCTCGATGAAGCCGAGGCCCGGATCCAGAAGGTTCGCGCCGAAGCCCTGTCCAATGTCGACTCCATTGCCGCGGACACGACGCAGGTCATGCTCGCCCGGTTTGGTGTCAGCGTCAGCGATGCCGAGGCCAAGAAAGCCGTCGAGCAGGCTACGAAAGGCTAGGAGAGCACGATCATGATCAAGCAATCTCTTCCGCTTGCCACTGCACTTGTCGCTGCCCCGGCTGCGTTTGCTGCCGAAGCAGGCCACGAAGGCGGCACCGGCTTCTACAACATCATTGCGCCCTTCGTGGACACGACAACCAATGTCGCTTTCCTGGCGCTCGTCGTCTTCCTGGCGATCGTCTTCTTCATGGGCGGCTTCAAGTTCGTCGGTAAGTCTCTCGACAACCGTGCCGAGGATATCCAGAAGCAGCTCGACGAATCCCGCGCCCTGCGTGAGGAAGCTGCTGCCATGCTGGCCGAGGCCGAACGCAAGCAGAAAGAAGCCGACCAGACAGCCGACAACATGATCAAGCAGGCCAAGGCCGATGCCAAGCTGATGGTTGAGCAGGCCCGCAAGGATCTTCAGGAAAAGGTCGCCCGCCGCGAAGCCCAGGCCGAGGCTCGTATCGCCCGTGCCGAGGACGAGGCTGCCGAGGACGTCCGCCGGGCCGCTGCCGATGCAGCCACGCGCGCCAGCAAGAGCATCATCGCAGGCTCTGGCAAGAAGGGCGAACTGTTCACCAACGCCCTCGACGAGATCGAGAAGTCGCTGAACTAGACCGTCTGGCCCAAGTCGGATCGCAGGATACAGG
Organism: Henriciella sp.; assembly: GCF_029936995.1. Lineage (GTDB taxonomy): Bacteria > Pseudomonadota > Alphaproteobacteria > Caulobacterales > Hyphomonadaceae > Henriciella. Next base: position 558,593 of record NZ_JAPYRE010000001.1, on the reverse strand, counting down.
TTTTAGGGTGATGCCTTACGTTTATCTGACGGTTGCCATCTTGGCGGAAGTCATTGGTACGACATTTCTGAAACTATCGGACGGCTTCACGAAACCCGGGCCATCTATTGCGACTGCCGTTGGATATGCAGTCTCGTTCTACTTTCTTTCGCTGACGCTTCAGGCGATACCGACAGGGATTGCCTATGCGGTCTGGTCCGGGCTCGGCATTGTCCTGATCTCCGTGATAGCCTGGCTGTTTCTTGGCCAGAGGCTTGATGCAGGTGCCTTCGCCGGTATGGCGCTTATTCTGGCCGGCGTGCTCGTGATCAATCTCTTTTCCAAGGTCACGTCTTACTGAGCAGCTCTCTCGTGAGCTGCCTCCTCGCCTAGTCTTTCTCCCGACCAAAAACGAGCCGCATGAGCCAGTTGGGCGCGAACCTTTCGAGCCGCGGGTTACGCGCCAGCATCCCTTCCATCCAGCGCTTGCCCCATATCGCATTCCGTCCGAGCAGGATGACACCGACAATGGCCAGCGGCAGGCCAATCGGCAGGATCGGCGTCACGAAGGCAATCGGAATGGCGACCGCAATCAGGATAATACCAAGTATAGCCAGGCAAAGCCGGATGAATGCACGCAGCCCTGTCGTCACACGCGTCAGGGGAACCCGGCGCGGTCTCGCACTCTCTGTATGGGGCTCGCGCTCGTAGCGCTCTATATCTGGAGGAGTCAGCATTCCGGGTACTTGGTGGCGTCTTGAAAGTCTTAGGGGTGAAATGCCCGAATAGGACTGGTCCAGGCGGTCTCTGGTAAATAACGGGCATGACCTGTCCGGGTTGCGGAGCACTGGACAGGCACCATAAATAAAAACGTCCCGGCGCTATAAAAGACCGGGACGTAATTTATTATCCGTAATCTACAGCTGCCCTATTCGGCCGCGATTTTCTCCGGCTCTGGCTTGTACCAGCGCAGCACCGGTTTACGGGCTGCCTGCGTCTCATCCAGCCGGCGCATCGGGGCCAGATAAGGCGCCCCCTTCAGGCTTTCGTCGCCTGCTTTTGCGCGCTCTGCAATGGCTTCCAGCGAATCGCAGAAACGGTCCAGCTCCGCCCGGCTCTCCGTTTCCGTCGGTTCGATCAGCATGGCGCCATGCACGACCAGCGGGAAGTACATGGTCATCGGATGATAGCCCTCATCGATCAGCGCCTTGGAGATATCGAGCGTGCCAACATTGTCTGCCGTGAAGGCGTCCGAGAACAGCGCCTCGTGCATGCAATAGCCATCAAAGGCCGGCGTCATCACCGTCTTCATGCGCGCCTGGATATAGTTGGCGTTCAGAACGGCATCCTCGGCGGCCTGCTTCAGGCCATCCGCACCGTGGCTCAGCATGTAGGTCAGCGCACGGGTGAACATGCCCATCTGGCCATGGAAGGCGCAGAGGCGGCCAAACGCTTCCTCGCCTTCACCCTCAGCTTCCTCGACCAGCTTGTAGCCGTCCTCGTCATGGATCACGAACGGCACCGGCGCATAATCGGCCAGCGCATCCGAAAGCACGGTCGGGCCAGCGCCCGGTCCGCCACCGCCATGCGGGGTCGAGAAGGTCTTGTGCAGGTTGATGTGCATGGCATCAATGCCGAGGTCGCCCGGACGCACACGGCCCATGATGGCGTTGAAGTTCGCCCCGTCACAATAGAAATAGCCGCCTGCCTGATGGATCAGCTCGGCAATCTCGCGGATGTCGGTTTCAAACAGCCCGCATGTATTCGGGTTGGTCAGCATGATGCCGGCAATGTCGTCAGAGGTTTCCAGCTTCGCCTTGAAATCCTCCATGTCGACCCGGCCACGCTTGTCAGCCTTGATCTCGTCGACCTTGAAGCCGCACTGCACTGCCGTTGCCGGGTTCGTGCCGTGGGCCGAAGCCGGGACCAGGACGCGCGTGCGCGTTTCGATCTCGCCGCGGGCGATGATCGCCCGGCGGATCGCCATCATGCCGCAAAACTCGCCATGTGCCCCGGCTTTCGGGCTCATCGCGACGGCTGGCATACCGGTCAGTTTCTTCAGCCAGCCGGCCAGCTGATCGATCAGCTCAAGCGCGCCCTGCACGGTGTATTGCGGCTGAAGCGGGTGAATGTCGGCAAAGCCCGGCATCCGCGCGACCTTCTCATTCAGCCGCGGATTGTGCTTCATCGTGCAGCTGCCGAGCGGGAACAGGCCAAGGTCGATGGCATAGTTCTTCTGCGACAGGCGCACATAGTGGCGCATCGTCTCGGGCTCGGAGAGGCCCGGCAGTTCAGTGGAACGCTTGCGCGCCACCCCGCCAAGCCGGTTCTTGAGGCCCTTCGGGGCAGGCAGGTCAACGCCAGTCTTGTTGGTGCAGCCTGTCTCGAAGATCAGGTCTTCGTGCTGCATCAGCCCGCGCGATCCGGAAACAGTCTGGATGTCGCTCATGGTCTCACCTCCTGAAGGTGTGGTGGGGCGTCCGGTGGAGTTCATGGTCATCTTAGAGAACCTCCTTCAGCGCTTGCGCGTAGGCGGCGATGTCGTCCTCGGTCGTGCACTCGGTCGCACACGCGATGATCACGTCATCCATGCCCTTGCCGGGGAACAGCCGCGAGGCGCGCACACCGCCGATCACGTCCTTTTCGTCGAGCTGGGCGAGCACCGCCTCGGCATTGCCGGGTACGCGGAACGCAAACTCATTGAAGAAACGCGGGCTGAGAATTTCCACGCCATCGACGCCTTCCAGCGCATCGGCAAGCTGGCAGGCCGCTTCATGGTTGAGTTCGGCAAGCTGGGTCAGCCCCTTGTCGCCGAGCAGTGTCATGTGCGCGGTGAAAGCAAGCGTACAGAGCCCGGCATTCGTGCAGATATTCGAGGTCGCCTTGTCGCGGCGAATATGCTGCTCGCGTGTCGATAGCGTCAGCACGAAACCACGCTGGCCATCGGCATCCTCGGTCTCACCACAGAGACGACCCGGCATCTGGCGCATATTCTTCTTTGTCGTCGCAAACAGGCCGACATACGGCCCGCCAAAGTTCAGCGGATTGCCGATGGACTGGCCTTCGCCGACCGCGATGTCCGCGCCCATCTCGCCGGGCGGGGTGACCATGCCGAGCGAGACGGTCTCGGTGAAGACCGACACCATCAGCGCGCCTTGCTCATGGGCGGCTTCGGAGACCGGCGAAAGATCCGTAACCGTGCCGAACACGTTCGGACTCTGCCCGATCACGCAGGACGTCTTGTCGTCGACGGCATCCTTGAGAGCGAGTTCGTCATCGATACCGGGTTTCAGCTGCACCACCTCGATGCCCTGCGCCTCGCAGACGGTGCGCGTGGCGGCGGCATAATGCGGGTGTAGACCACCCGACAGCACAACCCGGCGCCGCTTGGTCACGCGGCAGGCCATGATCGCGGCTTCCGCACAGGCGGTCGAGCCATCATACATGGACGCATTCGCCACATCCATCGCCGTCAGCGCGGCGACCTGGCTCTGGAATTCGAAAAGCGACTGCAGCGTGCCCTGCGCGATTTCCGGCTGGTAGGGTGTATAGGTCGTCAGGAATTCAGACCGCTGGATAATGTGGTCCACAGTGGCCGGGACGTGGTGCTTGTATGCCCCGCACCCGGCAAAGAAACGGCCCTCGGATGCGGTACGGTTCTTGCCCGCCAGCGCCGCCATGTGGCGCTCGACAGCCAGTTCGCCCTGATGATCTGGCAGGCCCTCGATCGTCCCGTCCAGGCGCGCAGCCTCAGGTACGTCGGTATAGAACTCGTCGACCGATTTCGCCCCGATCGTGGCCAGCATGGCCTTGCGGTCTTCAGGTGTCAGCGGCAGGTATCTCATCTCTCACGCTCCTGTGCGCTCTTTCGGGCGTCATCCCGGCCGCCGCGAAGCGGAGAACCGGGACCCAGATCTGTCTGGCGCCCCTTCTTCATCATGGGTCCCGGACCGTCTCTGCGGGCCGTACGGGATGACGAGACTTTCGCCTCTACGCCTCGCCCTTGCAGAATTCGAAGTAGGCATCCTTGTCCATCAGGCCTTCGGTCTCCGCGCCATCGGAGAACTTGATGACACAGAACCAGCCTTCGCTTTCGGGATGCTCATTGACCTTTTCCGGTGCGTCGGCGAGCTCGCCATTCGTATCGACGACTTCGCCGCTCATTGGCGCATAGACGTCGGAAGCCGCCTTCACGCTTTCGACCACGGCGAGATCATCGCCCTTCTTCACAGTCTTGCCGACTTCCGGGGTCTCGACGAAAACAACATCGCCAAGCTGCTCGGCAGCATATTTCGTGATGCCGACCGTAGCCATATCGCCATGGACAGTGACCCACTCATGGTCTTCGGTGTAGAATGTGACTTGCTGGGTAAATTGTTCGGTCATCTGGCTAGATCCTCAACGTTTGTAGTTCTGTTCGACAAAAGGAAGCGCGGCGACTTCGCCGGCGCGCGGCTTGCCCCTCACCATGAGTTCAACTTGTGTGCCCGGCTTGGCGAGATCGGCGCGGACATATCCCATCGCGACAGGCCCCTCGACCGTCGGGCCGAAACCGCCCGAGGTGATCACGCCCACCTTCTCGCCATTCACGTGAATTTCAGTGCCCTCGCGGGCCGGGGCGCGCTCCAGCGGGCGGATGCCGACACGCTTCTCCGCCGGGCCATCGGCCAGCGCTTTGAGAATGGCGTCTGCCCCCGGGAAATCGGCGCGTTCGCGGCGGGACTTCTGGATGACCCATTGCAGGTCCGCCTCGACCGGATTGCGGGACTGGTCCATGTCATGGCCATAGAGACAAAGCCCGGCTTCCAGGCGCAAACTGTCACGCGCGCCAAGGCCGATGGGCTTCACACGCTCATCCCTGATCAGCTTGGCGGCAAGCTCCTCTCCAGCGGCAGCCGGAATGTGAATCTCGAACCCGTCTTCGCCAGTGTAACCGCAGCGGCTGACCGTACAGGCAGTGCCCTGCCATTCGGCCTGCATGCAGCGCATAAAGCCAAGGTCATCACATCCCGGAATTTCGCTCTTCAGCACATCAACCGCTTCCGGTCCCTGCAGTGCCATCAGGACATGGCCTTCATCGGCGCGTTCCAGCACGGCACGTCCAGCTAGCTTTTCCTCGAAGACGGCCCAGTCCTGGTCCTTCACTGCACCATTGACGACGATATAGAGCCGCCCGTTCTGGCGCGCGTCCGGCAGGCGGGTAATGATGAGGTCATCCATGATGCCCCCCTGCCCGTTCAGCAGAACCGTCAGCCGGGCCTGGCCGGGCTTCAGCGTGGAAATGGCGCTCGGCACCAGGTCCTCAATCAATGAAGCAATCTTCTTGTGGGCCTCCTCGTCCTCACTCACACCTTCGGCGAGCGTCAGGAAGCACGGCCCCATATGCGAGACATCGAACAGCCCGGCATGTTCGCGCGTCCAGAGATGTTCAGGCTTTACGCCCTCGAACTGGACCGGCATTTCATAGCCCGCAAACGGCACCATCTTGCCGCCAAGCGAAACATGCAGTCCGTGAAGGGCTGTCTTTTTGAGATCGTCTGAAGTCTGGTCTGCCATGGCGCCCTTTTTACGGTTGACGGCCACGAACCCTCGATAAAATCGAGGAAATGGCCGCCCCCGCTGTCTCGGCGCCTGAGAGATTCCGTCCCTGCATCATCCCTCGGAGGGAAAGGCAGGACTTGCTCCTTCGGCGAGGCCAGATACCGGTTTGACCCTGCATCCGCCTCTTTCCAGCGTGTGGTCTCTCTCCCGGTCCTTTTGCCTGAGCGTTTCCGGGGCGGTTGCGCCTTCGGCGGCGGGACAAGTCAGCCCGCTCTCTCCCGGGGAGGAGGTGTTTCTGGCACAACACCTATTCCGGAATCACCTTCCCGGCAAGCCGGAGTCTGGCATATGGCTGCGAGAATCGCGGTCTTCCGTCTTTCTATTTCGTTAGGGAGAGGTTGGTCAGCTGGCTGGCAATCGCCTTATAGGCATCGGCCAGTTCCTCGCCATTCTCCGCCTCGAAATAGCGCTCCGTACTGCCCGCACAGTTCTCGAGCGTCTTCTTCGCGCTCCAGGGGGCCTCGAATGCAACGGAGTAGACCAGTATGCCCTTGTCGCGCATCTCCTGGCACAGCTGCTTTGCCTGCATGTCGCTGGTGCCCTGCAGCCATTCATACTGCGTATTGAACCGGCCATCCGTCATCAGCACGACGGCTTTCTTGGTATTCGCCTCATCATAAGCGAGCGGTCTGGATTCGGTCGGCCAGATATCATCCCATTCCGGCGAGATAAGGTACCAGGCCCAGGCGACACCGAGATGGCCGGCCGTGTTTCCTTCCGCCTTGAGCTTGGCGATACTGGATTTCAGCGTGCCACGATGGGACGTCAGGGGCGTGACAGACGTATTTGGACAAGCCCCTGCCTTCTCACCAACCCAGGCATCGTCACCGGGCGCTGCATCTGTCCATTTTTCATAGCCGCTGCGCTCGGAAACACAGGTATTGGCAGACTTCTTTCCCTTCTTGTCCTTTTTACCCTTCTTGCCCTTCTTGTCGTCGTCATCATCGTCGTCGTCATCGTCATCATCGTCGTCTTCTTCGGTGCGGCCGGTTACACGGGCGGCATAGTCACCTGCATTCAGAGACGTCGCGTAAGTGTTGAGGGCGATGCGCACACGGTCACCCGTCGAATCCGTAATAAGAATGTCGATTGCATCGCGCGCGGCATCCTGCAGGTCCTTGAGCTTGCTGCCGCCCATCGAACCGGACACATCCAGCATGAAGGCAACATCCAGCCTGGTGATTGCCGCACGCGCCGTTGCCTGCTCACTGATGGTCACGCTGTCGATCTTCATAAGGCCTGCGAACGTCGTCTCGAAGGCGCAGTCCGCAGCGGCATTCACCCGCCCGTCATCACGCAGGATGGTTATCTTGGCGGCGTCGCAGCTGACATCCTTGTGGCCTGTCAGCAGGTTTGCGGTAAAGGCATCGCGCGCCACTTCCGTGATTTCCGCATCGGTCGCGCCAGCATTTTCAAGCGTCTTGGCGCCCGCAAGGGCGGCAGCATCGAGCGCCGCCTGGAGGCGATGGTCATTGGACACAGTCCGCTGCATGTCGATCGCGATACCTGCCACGATGAGAATGGCGACCACCATGATTGCGAATATAACGGCAACCGTGCCGCCTTCGCTGTCCCGAAGCTGCCCAAAACTGTTTCGCATAACCTGTCCCGTGTCCCGCAACGAGCCATACCCGGCTCTTTCGCGGGATGGGAGCAAGCTATGTGCCAAATTCGCGTAAAGGGCGAATTATAGACAAGGATGAAATTTAACGCACCGCGAAGTCGAATGGCTCGAACCTGTTCTTGCCCTTGTTGGGGCCCATGAAGCCGAACAGGTGACCTGCCACCTTGCGCATCTGGATTTCTTCGGAGCCTTCCGTAATCCGGTAACGGCGGTGGTGACGGTAGATATGCTCGAACGGCTTGTGGCGCGAATACCCCATCCCGCCATGCACCTGCATCGCCCGGTCGGCGGCATCGCAGCAAAGCCGGTTGGCGTAATAGTTACACATGGAAACCTTGTCTGAGAGATAGATCGCGACATCCGGTTTTGACATCTGGTCAATTTCCCAAGCCGTCTTGAAGATCAGCAGGCGCAGCATTTCAGCCTGCGTAGCCAGCTCCACCAGCGGGAACTGTATCGCCTGGTTGTGGGCCAGCGCCTTGCCGAACGGGCGGCGTTCATTGGCGTAATTGATCGCTTCGGTGATGCAGTACATCGCCGCCCCGCACGAACTTGCCGCCTGGCGGATACGGTTCTCGTGAACGAAGTGCTGAGCAAGCGCCAGTCCGCCTTCCGGCGGGCCGAACACGGCGTCCTCCGGCACCCACAGGTCCTTGATGTAGAACCGGGCATGGTCGGTCGGCATGTTGAACGTCCACATATACTCGTCGATCTCGATCGCCGGGTCCTGTGCGGGCGTGATCAGGCAGGTAATCCCTTTCGCGTCCCCGTCCTCGCCGGATGTGCGACAGAACATCATGATGTGCGTGGCCGCGTGCATGCCGGTGATCCACATCTTGGACCCGTTGATCAGCCAGCCATCCCTGCCGTCTTTCTTGTGCCTGACAGCACGGGTTTCCATGTGCGTCGCATCTGACCCGTGATCCGGCTCGGTGAGGCCGAAGCAGGCCTTGAACTCGCCTTTCAGCGCCGCATCCGCGAGATGCTTCTGATCGTCGCGCGCAAAGTCCCGCAGCATCAGGATCTGCGGGAAATTGCCAACGATGGAATGCTCGTTCTGCAGGTCATTGTGCAAGCCCAGCCCCTTGCGCGCGAAATGCTCGCGAATGACAGCCATGCCGAGATTGGTGCCATCCTGCCCGCCAAACTCCTTTGGCAGCGCATAACGCAAATGCCCGGCCTCATCGGCGAGCTTCCTGGCCTTGCCAAGCAACGCTTCCCATTCAGGGCGCGGCAGACCGTCATTATCGAAATCTGTCCGTGCCCATTCGCGGCGGTGATCGAAGAAGCGGATATTGTCATCGGCCTCTTCAAGCGGCTTGATCTTGTCCTCGATAAACTTGTCGAGCACGTCGAGATAATCGGCAAGTTCCTGCGGAATATTGAAATCCATGAGCGGCCTCCCGGTCCTTTTCTGGGTCTTTGAGGGGCAGGATACCGGGCCAGAGCGTCGCATCAATCAGCGCCGTTGCGTCAAGCCAGCCGTCTTTTTTCAAGCGCCGCCTGGCCCCTACTCAGGGTTTGCGCCAGGCGGACGAAATTCTTTTAGTGAACGGTTGACAAATTATTCAGCTTTCATAAAGTCCCTGGAGCAGCCCAAAACAGATACCGCTGCTCACTGATTTGCTGCTTGAAGGATTCCTCCCATGCTTCGTACCCTCTCACTTACTGCCGCGTTCACCGCGATCGCAATGCCCGCCGCTGCCGGGACAATGTTTACCGCCGAGCTGACCAGGCCCGTCGCCGCGAACGAAAGCGTAGTGGCTGCAAAAGCCATCTGGAACTGCAATGAAACCACCTGCGTCGCTGAGCTCGGCCGTCGCACGGTGACCGTCCGTACATGCAAGAAAGTCGCCTCGGAAGTTGGCGTACTCGCAGCCTTCAGCAATGACCGGGAAAGCCTCTCAGAGGATGACCTGGCCAAATGCAACGAGGCTGCCAAGGACTAAATGAACTTTCATCTCACTCTCTGAACACTTTGGCCGTCCTTTATCATTAAGGGCGGCTTTTTTTGTCCAGGCCGCGCGCATTGCCCGATTATGATTGCCGCGAACAGTCACAGACAGCATTATGGCTTCAGGACATGGAGGCCCTTATGGACGCCCTGCGCACCCCCGATGAACGGTTTGAGAACCTGCCTGGCTATGACTTCGCCCCGCATTACGTCGACAACCTGAACGGCTATGAGGGCCTGCGCGTCCACTATATCGACGAAGGCCCGAAAGACGCAGACCGTGTCTTCCTCTGCCTGCACGGCCAGCCGACATGGGCCTATCTCTACCGCAAGATGATCCCGGTCTTCCTGGAGTGCGGAGCCCGCGTCATCGCACCGGACTGGCTGGGGTTCGGCCGTTCCGACAAGCCGGTCGAGGACAGCGTCTATACCTTCAATTTCCACCGAGACATGATGATCGAGCTCATCATCCGGCTCGACCTCAGGAACATCACACTGGTCTGTCAGGACTGGGGCGGCCTTCTGGGCCTGACCATCGCGCCCGACATGCCGGACCGGTTTCCCCGCCTGCTTGTCATGAACACGACCATCGCGACAGGCGAAAGCCCCGGCGAGGGTTTTGATAACTGGCGCGCCTTCAACAGGTCGCAGCCCGATCTCGATGTGGCCGGCCTGATGAAACGCGCAAGCCCGGTTCTGAGCGAGGCTGAAGCGCAAGCCTACAGCGCCCCTTTCCCAGACCAGTCCTACAAGGCCGGTGTGCGCCGCTTCCCTGAGCTGGTCATGACATCACCTGACATGGAGGGTGTTGATGTGTCCGAACGCGCCATGCGCTTCTGGTCGCAGCGCTGGGAAGGCAAGAGCTTCATGGCCATCGGCATGCAGGACCCCGTGCTCGGCCCGCCCGTGATGGACGGCCTGCGCCAGACCATCCGGAACTGCCCTCAGCCGATGAAAGTCGAGGATGGCGGCCATTTCGTTCAGGAATGGGGAGATGACATCGCCCGTGCCGCCCTGAAGCACTGGGGTGATCTGTAGGATCGCAACACGGGAACCGCGCCGTCCGGCACCGCGTTCTATCCAGAACGCAATCAAGGGAAATTATCCGATGGCCCGTTTCAATTCCGCCCGTTTCCGCGCCCTTGGCGCTGCCACACTGCTCGCCGCCGCAACTGCCGGCACAGCGCTCGCCCATCACGGCTGGTCATGGACAACAGGTGGGAACATCGACCTTACCGGCACCGTGAAAGAAGCCGACCTTGGCAATCCGCATGGGGTTCTCAAGGTTGATGTCGACGGCGAGACCTGGACCGTCGAAGTCGGCCAGCCTTGGCGTAATGAGCGCGCTGGCCTGAGCGATGCCGACTATGCACCTGGCAATGAGCTCCGTTTCATCGGGGAACCCTCCGACAAGGAAGATGAACGCCTGATGAAGGCTGAGCGGGTATTTATCGGTGATGAGGAACACGCCCTCTACCCGGACCGCGACTGATCGCTCTTCACCTTGAACGAGCTTTTCGAACTGATCTCTCAGGCCTCTTTCGCGGAGTATCTACGTGATGCCCGATGGGGCTATGCAGCGGTCAACACAGCCCATGTCCTGGGCATCAGCCTGCTCGTTGGCACTATTACAGCTCTTGATCTGCGGCTGATCGGGGTCTGGAAAGATGTCCCGCTCGCCCCGCTGACGCGCATACTTCCGCAGGTGGCAATGGCCGGGCTTGCACTCGCCGTGTTGACCGGTTTTCTCCTGTTTTCCATCCGCCCTGCCGACTATGCGGCCAATGCCGCTTTCAGGGTGAAGATCATACTTGTCTGTATCGGCACACTGGTGGCGCTCTGTGCGCATGGGCTTGGCGTGCTTCATCGCGGCAGCGCCGGCGCGCAGAAAGCTCTGGGTGCCATGTCGCTCGGCTGCTGGGTTTCAGCGCTGATTTGCGGCCGCCTGATTGCTTTTACGGGGGACTGACATGAACGGCGTCTTTTCCAGCTTCATGGCCGATGCCGGGGCCCAACCGGACTGGGTCGTGACATGGATGAGCTTCATGGTCGCCGTCCTCGCCTTGTCGGTGCCTTTCGCCCTGGTCCGGCGAGAAGCGCTCGCCGTCGCTCTCGTCATGGCCGTTACAATCCCGGTCGTGCTCTGGATGTACACCATCTTCGGCTATTCGCGGATTCTCGGGCTGTCGCATGTCATTCTCTGGACACCCCTCGTCGTCTGGCTCCTGTCGCGTCGACAACACTGGTTCGCGGGAGCACCTCTCTCTGGCACATGGGTCGCGCTCTGCACGCTCGTGCTGATCATATCGCTCGGCTTCGACTATACAGACACAATCCGCTGGCTGCTGGGCGAACGGGGCTAATAAGCCCTACTCCGCCTGCACCGGCGTCATATTTTCTTCCGGCACTTCACGAAGCTCCCGGCGCGCATCGCGGATGATCGCCCATGCCCCCTGAAGGGCAAGTCCCGCCATTATCGTGGCGACGATGATGTCCGGCCAGCCGGTGCCGGAGCCGAATACACCGAAGGCCGCCGCCACGACAGCCATGTTGGCGAGCACGTCATTGCGTGAACATATCCAGACAGAGCGCATGTTTGCGTCCCCCTCGCGCCAGGCGAACAGGAGGCCGAGACAGGCCACATTTGCAATCAGCGCAAGCGCACCGATCGCACTCATCGTGCCCCACGCGGGCACTGTGCCGTTGAGCGCATGCCAGACCACACTTCCAGTCACGAACAGGCCGAACAGGCCCATCGATGCCCCCTTGATAAGCGCCGCGACGGCACGCCAACGCAACGCCATGCCCAGAACGAAGAGACTGATGCCGTAGTTTGCAGCATCGGCGAAGAAATCAAGCGCGTCGGCTTGAAGGGCCACCGATCCGGCGGTCAGACCCGCGACCAGCTCGACACCGAACATCACCGTGTTGATGACCAGAACCGTCCATAAAACGAGACGATATCGCCCGCTAACGGGCGTCTTTGGGCTACAGGTATCGTCAGAACAACAGGTCATGAGCTTGTCAGGTCTTGAAACGTTACCCGCAGATAGGTTTCAGAAAGCGATTCTGCAATTTCACCGGTATAATCGAGACCACCACCACACCATGTCTGCACCGCCCTCAGACCGCTTCAGGCGTCGTCCGTCATGAGGAAAAGATCGGTATCCTCGGGCGAAACTCCGGCAGATGTCAGCATGGCATGAACCTGCCCCCTATGATGGGTCTGGTGATTGAAGATGTGCGTAACCAGCAGCCAGACCGGTTTGCTCACTTCGGCCTGTGCCGCGCCGGAAAACCATTTCAGATCAGCCGATAAGGCCTTTCGATCAAGGCTCTGCGCCCATTCGATGATGGTCCGGTCCATCTTCTGGCGCGCCTCCATCATGGGCAACCAGTCGGGGTAGAGCCGCACAGAAGTCTTGATCCCCCCACCCGGCGCTTCGCAGGCCCCGAAGCGCGACAGCCAGATACGGTCAGCCCACAGGATGTGGGACAGCGTCTCGTGGACCGAGCTGAAGTATGCCCCCTTGTCTTCACGTCGTTCAGCATCGGTCAAAGCATCTGCAGCCTTGAAAATACTGCTGTTCTGCCAGCGATTGTACCGCGCCATGAGGCGCGCATGCTCCGGCGAAATCATGGCCCCACTCCTTATTTCCGCATCGGTATTCTATGCATCAGGTACCGTCCGGACCAGCCTCGTTTTGACGTAGATGACTTTTGTCGAGATGCTTCTGGAGCAGCTGCGCGTTCTTGAGATTGGCCCTGTGCGCAAAGTCGAAGATATCGCCGACCAGCGGTATCGCGCCGAGCACCGTATCGACCGCCAGATTCCATAACATCTTCAACAACATGAGCTTGGGGGCACCTTCCCTGTGGGCGCGGGCAACAATGTAAAGCCCCAGTCCGCCCGTGATGGCGTCGCCAATCCCCGGAATGAGACCGATCACCCCGTCCATCCCGAACCGCAACTGCGTGCCCGGCAGGCGGAATTCCGAATCCAGGAACTTCGCCAGGCGGTCGATATCTGCGGGTTGTCTTTCCTGCATGTCCAGCTCCCTGTTGCCTCGAAAACAAAGCCTGGCGGGCCTGTCGGTTCCGCTCACGCGGGATTGTACGAAACGCCGCAGATATGGGGCTAGCGCATTCGCTTTACCGCGATTAGGGTGCGCTGCAACAAGATCAAACACTCTTGGAGGAGACCTGAAATGAGAGAAGCAGTCATCGTATCCACCGCGCGCACGCCGCTGACAAAGGCCGGCCGGGGCGCAATGAACGACACGCACGGCATCACCATGGCCGGCCATGCCATCAAGGGCGCCATGGAGCGCGCAGGCGTCGACCCGAAAGAGGTCGAGGACGTGTTTCTCGGCGCAGCACAGCCTGAAGGTGCAACCGGTCACAACGTTGCCCGCAACGCCGCGCTCTGGGCCGGCTGCCCGTCCTCCACGGCTGGCGCAACCATCAACCGCTTCTGCTCATCCGGTCTTCAGGCCATTGCCAATGCCGCCCACACCGTGACCAATGAAGGTGCCCCCATCGCCATCGGTGGCGGCGTTGAAAGCCTGTCACTGGTTTCACGCTCGGGCCACATGAACACCCACCGCTACACCGAAGACAAGCTGATGGCCGAATGGCCGGCGATCTGGATGACCATGATCGAGACGGCAGAAATCGTGGCCGACCGTTATGGCGTCACCCGCGAAGCCCAGGACATGTACTCCGCCGAAAGCCAGAAGCGCACGGCCAACTTCCAGGAAAAGGGCTGGATGGCCGAGGAGATCGTGCCGCTCAAGACCCGCATGAAGCTGGTCAACAAGGAAACCGGCGAAGAGACCTATCAGGATGTCACCGCCGACCGTGACGACTGTAACCGCCCCGGCACGACCTATGAGACACTGGCTGGCCTGAAGCCGGTCTTCTCCGGTGGCCAGCAGGTCAAGGAAGGCAAGTATGTCACCGCTGGCAACGCCTCCCAGCTCTCCGACGGCGCAGCCGCCGTTGTCGTCATGGAGGCCGAAGAAGCCAAGAAGCGTAATATCGAGCCGCTCGGCCGCTTCGTCGGCTTCAATGTTGCCGGCTGCGACCCGGACGAAATGGGTATCGGCCCGGTCTTTGCCGTTCCGCGCCTGCTCGAGCGTCACGGCCTGAAGGTCGACGACATCGACCTTTGGGAACTGAACGAAGCCTTCGCTTCGCAGTGCCTGTACTCGCGTGACCGTCTCGGCATCGATCCGGAGAAGTACAACGTCAATGGCGGCTCCATCTCCATCGGTCACCCCTTCGGCATGACAGGTGCCCGCTGCACCGGCTCCATCCTGCTGGAAGGCCAGCGCCGCGGTGCAAAGTGGGGCGTCGTGACCATGTGCGTCGGTGGCGGCATGGGCGCAGCAGGCCTTTTCGAGATTTACAGCTAGGCTCACCCACACCTGAATATGAAGCCCCCGTTCCTGCCCGAACGGGGGTTTTTTATTTGCATGGATATGAGTAACGCGCGGCGCGTTACGGCGCGAAGACCTCTCATCGAAAATAAATCTACCTGATGTTTGAGATTTTCAGTGAGACCATGTAGACTTTTTCATAAGCAACTATTCTGAACCACAAGGGGAAACTTTCATGAAACTGATTTTTGGCACGACGGGGGTCCTTGCGCTTGGCCTGATGGCATCTGCCTGCACCACAGGACAGACCGGCAGCACCGCTACGCTCTCCAATGGTCAGAAAGTGGCCCAGATCAGGGAGGAAGTGCGTCAGGACCTGATCCAGCAAGGCCTCGACCCCGACGAGGAAGTCTGCAAGCGGGTCGAGCAGATGGGTTCCGTGATCCCCAAGAATACATGCGCGACGCGCGCCATGTGGGCCGCCAAGACCCGCGCGAGCCAGGAAGGCACCCGCGACATCCAGAACAATGCCCTTCGCACACGCGATCCCCGCGCAGGCGGCTGATTTGCACTCCGTGCCTTAGAGCAGGAAAGCCCCGGTCTTTGCGCCGGGGCTTTTTTCTTGCCAGCATCACCTTACCTGCCTCTGAGAACATGTTCTCGGAGGAATAATCATAATGCGCACACTGATCGCCGCTGCCACATTTGCTCTCACCGCCGCCTGCAGCAGTGGAAGCGCGCCCGGCGAGGGCGCCGGCGAGAGCGCAACAGGCTTCATCACACCTGGTGCCAGCGTGCCCGAAACCGCCGAACGCGATGAAAATGGCGTCCCGCGCGACGATTATGGCCGTCCCTACGACTATATGTATCTCGGCCGCGAGATACCGGCCTTCGACGGCACCATGGAAGCTGGCCCACTCTTCTCGACACGAGAGCTGGAAAACCAGTGGACAATCATCGATGTCTGGGGAATCTGGTGCGGCGACTGCATGCGCGATGCCCCCTATGTGGCTGAACTCTGGGAAGAAGTGAAAGGCATGGAAGATCTCAGCTTCCTGTCGATCCACACGCCGCCAAATGCCAAGCGGGTCGATGAAGCGTATGGCCGTTACGGCTCGGTCGAAGCCTATTTCGAGGAGAAAGGCTACAATTACCCCACGCTCGTCGATGAGGATGCCTCGATCCGCGAGACGCTCGCCATCGAATGGACGCCGAGCTATCTGCTTGTTGCGCCGGACCTGACCGTTCAGGGCTTCCGCTCAGACCTCTCCGCAGTGGAGGCAGATGACCCCGTCGCTGCCTTCCTTGAAGATATCGCCGAGGTCCGCGCCAGTTACGATACGGACGCGCCCCGGCCTGTCGAGGACTAGCGCCGACCCGTGCGCAGCGGCTGTACAAGCAGTGGCAACGGCCCCTGGTCTTCTGCGCTGCGCCAGTCTTCCTGCCCGATCGTCATAGCGTCATGGCCAGCATCCGGCTGTGCCTTGTAGAGCCGGAACAGCCGGTCCCACACCGACAGGCAAAACCCGAAATTGCGGTTTGCTTCCATACGTGTCGTGGAATGGTGCACGCGGTGCATGTCCGGTGTGACGACAAGCAGACGCAACAGCCTGTCAGCCGGTTGCGGCAGGGCCCAGTTGGCATGGTTGAACTGCGCGAATGCGTTCAGCGCCACTTCGAAGATGAACGCCGCCCAGGCCGGAATACCGAAGACAAGCACCACCCCCGCCTTCCAGGCGAGAGAAACGATGATTTCGGCCGGGTGGAAACGCAGCGCCGTGACAACATCAATATGCGGGTCGGCATGATGCACCCGGTGCATGCGCCACAGGACAGGCACGTGATGCATGGCGAAATGCTGCGCCCAGACCCCGAGATCGAGGATCAGGAAAGACAGGATACCGACTGCGACCAGCGGCAGGTCCACGATATTGAACAGGCCAAGCCCCTGCCCGTCGGCCCAGATCGCCAGACCAGCCAGTCCTGCCGGGACGGCAAGACGCCCCAGGACGGCCCCCGTCACAAAAAGCACCGCTGCTCCGGGCCAGCGCTGGCGCCGGGACAGGGTTGGCCTCCTGCGGGGATAGCGCCACTCCAGTATGGCCAGCATGACAAACACGCCGAGAAAGACGCCCGCCCGGATCAGGAGTTCTGTATTCATCCGGCTTCGGCCTCCTCTGCCACTGGCGGTCTTCTACAGGTAGTATGACGCTGCCGGGGAGAAAGTCATGGCCCTGTAATCGGCTCTGCGCGCTGTCTTCCATGGCAGCAGGCTTACCGGGACCTGACCGCATTTTCATGAAAACTCACGGATAGCGGGCTTTGATAATTCCGATGCCTGGCGTTAACGTGCCGGGTTACCGGCAACTTTCACGGATCCTGGACCCGCATGATGCTTCATCCATCGACGCAAAAGCTGATCGACCGTCTCGCCACCATGTCGGCGCAGAACAAGATCGAATGGACGGAAAACGAGAATGGCGACGTCATTTTCGCCACCGAGGGCTATATCGTTCGTGTGTCGGAAGAGCCGCCGCAGATGGTACTCGGGACCGAAGGCGGGAAGGTTCTCGAGGATGCCACCCCCGACATGCTCCGCGCGACCCCGCAAAAGGATGGCGGATCGAATTATGCAGACCTTGTCTCCACGCTGATCCGCAATGCACGCCGCACGGCCCGGGGAACGGAAGAAGCAATCAGCACGCTTCTGGCCGGCCTGGCCGACGCCCCGGCGCCCACCCCGCCGAAAACGGGCATCCCTGACCGCAAGTCAACGCATGCAGGCTTTTCCTATGATGAGGACGACAGCGACATTGCTGATGAAGCTGACGACACCGAAGATGAGGATGAGGCTGATGCGGCGATGTTCTATGATGCGCCGGTAGAAGGCGACATTGAAGACGCACTTGACGCGGATACAGATGATGCACCCCAGCGCGGTGCAGACACGCTTTCCGAGACCGGAACATCCGGGAACACACTGGACGATATGGAGATGCCGCAACCGGCCTACACGGTTGCTCCTGGAGACTCTGCGACGCTCCCCGAAGCGCCAGACGCAACCGCACCGGAGGCTGCTGCGCCCCTGCCCGACGAAGAGGCCGAAGCCCAGGCGGATGAGGCCGATACGTTCCAGTACGTTCCCTTCCCCTATGGCAAGGCACCGGAACCGGCCGAAGCTGCGTCCCGCCCGAAGGAAACGCCGGAAACGCAAGCCCCGCTGGCTGCCGATACCGCACCAGCGCCGCGCTATGTGCCTTTCGGTGCAGGCGGGCTGGAAACGGCTGGAGCTGAAGCCTCCGCAGAAGAGTCCGCCGATGCGCCTGCATCGTCATCTGATGAGTCGCAGCTCGGCGCAGCCGCGACCATGATGACCCTGCCGGATACGGAAGCAGAAGAAAAAGAGGCTGGGCCAGACGCAGACGGCGTCAGCCTGAGCCAGCTCGGTGCCGGGCACGGCTTTGGCAGTCCTGCCGGCGGCTACCGGCCGGCTGAAAGCGTTAGTAAGGCATCCGCCTTCATCGATGCGACCACAGACACATCCCGGGAAGCCCGTGAGGCTCCCACCGTATCCGTCCCTGACATCACCAACCTCAAGGCCGACGCACTGAATGAGGATGTGCACTCCTATGTCGGAACACAGCTCCCCCAGAATCCAAGTGATGAAGTGTCGCCGAACGCTGCGTCTGCATCCTCCAAAAACGAAGAGGCCGGGGACGACGAAGACGATACGTCTGCATCAGGAAGTGAACGACCGCGCCCGAAAACACGGTTCAATCCCTGGACCTGATTTCGTCGGGCAGTCCCGCCCTCTAGCCTGCTGATCCTGCGCCAATGACGCGGACCTTCACGCTCGACTCACGCCCTGCGGCGTCGACAGCACTCACACGATAGAAACCGGAGCGTTCCGGCTGCCAGACAGGCAGGCCTGCATCATCTGTCTCACACGGCTTCCCGTCGACATACCAGTCCAGCCTGCCCTCCCCGCGTCCGGCCAGCACGAAAGGCGGCGAGGGCTTGCCATTGATCGCGCCGGACCAGAGCTCGGCGTCCTTGGGCGGAAACAGGATTTCTGGCGCATGGCTGCCACGTTCAAAACGGGCCAGCGCTCCCTTCGCCTCTGCGGGCTGTTCGCTCATCAGCCGTGTCCTGGCACCTCCGCCCTTGCCGAGATGATAGGCGGCCCGGTCGGCTGCTTCGAACAGGACTGGCAGGGCCGCCTTGCGTCCCGTGACCCCTGGACGCGGTGCGCCATCGGCCCGGCCCACCCAGACCACGATGGCATGATCGCCGGAAACGCCTGCCGCCCAGGCATCCCGGAAGCCATAGGACGTGCCTGTCTTGAAGGCGATCTGAGGCGCATTCGCCGTCAGCCGTCCCGGCATGCGCCCAGCCGGTGCGGGTGCATTCCGCAGGATACGCAGGATCTTTTCTGCACTGTCCGGACTCATCAGGCGGTAACCACGTGCGGCTCGCATCCGTGCCTCCTGGTCTGCACGCCAGACCAGCGGCTTGGCATGACCATCATCGCCCAGCGCGGCGTAGAGCACAGCCAGTTCCCGCGCCGTCATCCCGGCCCCGCCAAGTGCCAGGGCGAGCCCTGGCTCCCTGTCTGCCCCGCGCGAGATACGCGGCGGTGCACCGGCCAGCGCCAGTGTCGCGGCAAACCGCTCCGGCCCGATCCGGTCCAGCGCCAGGACAGCCGGGACATTCAGGGAATGCTGGAGCGCATCGGAAACGCGCACATCACCGCGGAACATCCGGTCGAAATTGTCCGGCTGGTAGGAATCGAAGCGCTTTGGCAGGTCAGCAATCCGTGTATCCGGCGCAGCCGACCCGTCATCGAAGGTCATGGCATAGATGAAGGGCTTCAGTGTCGAGCCGGGAGAACGCGCCTGCGCGGTAAGGTCCAGCCAGCCGCCCGGAATATCCCGCGAGGCCGACCCGACAGCCGCCCGCACCGCGCGTGTCGGAATATCGACGACCAGCATGGCGACCTGCGTTTCATCTCCGAAGGTCCTCGCATGCTCGCGTGCAAGCCCTTCAAGCTCTGCCTGCAACCGCGAGTCGAGGGTCGAACGCACGTCGCCGGACACGCCTTCAGCCGCCTGCGATGTGGCATGCCAGGCGCGGGATGGAAAAGCATGTTCCCCCGTCGGCATATGTGAGGTGCGCGCCTCCTCGGCGCGGGCCGCATCCAGATAGCCGAGCCGTTCCAGCTTGGAGACAATCGCCTTGCGGCCGGCATCCGCGCCCTTGGGGCGAAGGTCCGGGCGGCGTACCTCTGGGCTCTGCGGCAACGCGATCAACAGAGCGATCTGGTCGTCCGACAGCCGGTCCGGCCCGCGGCCAAAATAGTGCCAGCTCGCCGCACGAAGCCCCTCGATATTGCCGCCATAGGGCGTCAGCGTCAGATAGAGCTCAAGGATTTCCTCCTTCGACAGTCGTGCCTCGATCTGGTGGGCGCGGAACATCTCGATCAGTTTGGACGGGATCGTGCGCGGGCGCGGCTCCAGCAGGCGGGCGGTCTGCATGGTTATGGTCGAACCACCCGAGACGATGCGGCCTGCTTTTGCCGAACTCCAGACCGCGCGGACCATGCCAATCCTGTCTACCCCGTGATGGCCCCAGAAGCGCTGGTCCTCAACCTCCAGCAGGGCCTCGATGAAAACCGGGTCAATCTCGTCAAGCTCGGCCCTGAACCGCCAGTAGTGATCCGGTGTGGAGATTGCCCGCAAAGGCCGCCCGTCCCTGTCGGTCACAAGGCTCGAGACAACCGCTCCTCTCTCAAGCGGTGGCGGAAAGATCCGGTCGAGCGCAAGGGTGGCAGCCAGCAATGCCGCAAAGGCAATCGCGAGCCACTTCACCCATCTCATCACACTCGCCTCATCTCTGTCCGCCAGTGCCTGCGCTCTGCGTCTCGATCGTCAGCCGGCCCGGCGCGGAGCGGGCAAAGACATCTGGCCGGTACATGTCCTCGGCATTGACGCCCGGCATGACGTAGGCCCCCGGCGTCACGGCCCGCGCGACATAGGCAAGCCGCACCGGGTCGTCCCGCACATCGACCGCCGCCACGAAGCGGTCATCGCGGGCTTCGGCCGTATTCGCCTGGTCGATTTCACCAAGCCATGAAAATGCCCCGTCAGGCCCATCTTCACGCGCGCCATCCGCGGGTTTCAACACTGTCTCGATCTCGAAGCCGGCTGGCAGGAGGTCTGCGATGATGACCGGGTTCGTCCGGCGCTGCTCGGGTGTCAGCTCCACCGCGACAATAATCTGGTCGCCCTGCCGCACGCGGCCTGTATCTACCTGACTGCCTGTCATGGTGCGCAGTTTCTTCGCCACCTTCAGCTTCGAGGAGACAGCCGGCGGCGCGCTCGAGGGCTGGCCGCGCACCATCACGGTGCGGAACATGGCTGCGGAATTGCCGCCAAGCGTAAAGCTCACATCGCTGGTCGCCTGCGCCGCATTCAGCATGTAGCGCCGGTCATTGTCATTGCCGCGCCCAAGCCCGTCGACACTGATACGAAGACCATCAGCCTCATCACTGGTCATCCCGTCGACCGCCAGCAGCGCGAAGGCTTTCTCCTGTGTCGACAGCTCGCTCGGGTCCGGGGTATCCTCCCCGAGACGCCGGGCCAGACGCGACACATGCTCATTGAACCCGGTTTCGGCCGCCAGTGCCAGAACACCCGTCAGGTCCCGAAGCGGTGTCTGATAGTAGTCGCCATTATTGGTGTAGCCAAGTGCCTCCTCAGCAGCATCGAATGCGCTGAACGCACGTGAGCGGTCGCCCATATAGGAGAGCGCCGCGGCCAGGTGCGCCCGCGCCAGCGGGCTTTCCATCTCGTCCAGTTCACGGTCATGGAGATAGCGCAGGCGGCTCATATCCGCCTTGCCCGCCTTGGCCAGCACATAAAGCGCATAGGCCGCAGAGCGGCGCATCAGCCTGTCTTCGGTATCGACATGGCCTTCGCCTTCCCAGACATTCGTTTCATAGCCATAGACCCGCCAGGCATCGCCCTGCGCGGTCTGGCGCAGCGACTGATAGGCCCGCTCGAGCGCTTCCTGCGGCACTTCATATCCTTCCGCATCGGCCCGGTAGAGGAAGTCGGCCGTATAGGCACCGAGCCAGGGCGAAGCATTGCGGTCGCCCTCGCGCCACAGCCCGAAAGCACCATCATTGGACTGGCGGTTCAGCACACGTGTCACCGCCGCCTGCACCTGATTGCGCGCAGGCTCGCGCGCGTCTGTATCGGCGCCCATGGCCACAAGCTCGTCAGAGTAGAGAAGCGGCATGGCCCGGCTGACCGTCTGCTCGGTGCAACCATAGGGATAGCTCGAAAGCGAGGCGTAGAGCGCGTTCGCATCCAGCGGCAGCGACGAGAAAGTGACCGTCACCTCGGCGCTGTCAGCAACATAATCCGCCAGTATGTTATCCGGGATCGACCAGCTGTCACCCGGTTCCATCAGGGCCGTCGAAATGCTGGTCGCCGGCAGCCAGGGCGAACGGGACTGTATCCTGTAATCGCGCGAGACCGAATAGCCTTCAGGCCCATCGACGCTCAGGCGCACATCCGACACGCCCAGCCCGTCTGAGGTAATCAGGACGCCTTCATCGGCACGCTGCCCATTGGGAATGGTACGCGACACTTCCGTCGCCGGCACGTCCAGCGGTTGCGAGACATCGAGAGCGGCGGTGAATGTGCCATCCTGAAGCTCGATATTGTCGATGGAGACGGTGGCCAGCGCCTCATCACCCGGCGCGAGGAAACGCGGCAGGATCAGCTCGGAAGGTGCCTCATCGCGCACTGTCATGGGCTGGCTCGCCGCGCCAAGTCCGGTCTGCGACCAGGCGACCGCCATGAGACGCAGCTCGCCGTTGAACTCGGGAATATCGAACGTGACCTCGGCCTTGCCCGACCGGCCGACATCGACCAGCCCTGAGAATAGCGCGACTGTCTTCGTCGGCACGACGGTCAGACCTTCCCCGCCAAGCTGGTCACCGCCCGTGCGCACTTCCGCCGGCAGGCCCATATTCGGATCAAGCAGGCGGCCATAATCATCAAAGATATCAACGCCGAGCGCCTTCTTCCCGAAATAGTGCGACACCGGATCAGGGCTGTCATACTTGGTCAGGCGCAGGATGCCTTCATCGACGGCCGCCAGCGTGAGATAGACACCCTCACGCGGCCCGCCGGAGATATCCACCTCGACCGTCTGCTCCCGGCGCGGACGCACGATCTCCGGCGCGTCGATCTCAAGCTCGAAGGTGCGGTCTTCCATATCGACCGGCACATAGCCGACCCCGACGGCCCGGCGCGGTCTGGACTGCACGACCGGGTCGCGCGGGGTATAGACATTGACCATCACATACGCGCCCTCGCCCCACTCTTCCGTTACAGGCAGGGTGAACTGCGTGCCCTCAGCGGAAACATCCCGCGTCTCCACAGACAAGATCTCGTCTGTTGCCACGACAATCTGGGCCTCGCCATCATAGGGCGGGACCACGGTGATCGCCGCGGGACGGCCGGGCACCACTTTCTGCTTTTCCACCATGACCTGCACACGGTCAGGCGCCTCGACCCCCTCATCGGAGACAGAGCCGCCCCAACCGACACGGAAATCCGTACTCGCTGCAGCAGGGCTACCCTCTGCTGTGACGATCAGCTCATGCTCGCCATAATCAAGCCCGTTCACACTGATGGACTGGGTCGTGCCGCCAGTCTCGACGACGCCTTCATTGACCGTGCTCACCGTACGCGACCGGCGCCAGCGCCAGCGGCCATCTTCACGGTACCAGTCATAGTGGTAGTCGATCGCCAGCACTTTCCAGTTCAACCCGGTCTCTGTGACGCTGCCTGCTGCATCGACGGCGGCGATCTCGAAACTCACCGGCTTGCCGTGTTCGGCGCGGCCATCGAAATCCTCGCTTATGCCGACATAGAGGTCGCGCGGGCGGTACGGGATACGCACACTCTCCGTCACCGCGCGTCCGCCCGGCTCCAGCACGCTCACATTGGCGTTCAACCGCAAAGGCCGCTCGGCGTCGCGGGCCTTGCTTCCAGGCGACAGGCGCAGTGTGGCCTTGCCAGCCCCGTCCGTTGTCTGGTCGTCGAGTTCGAGAATCTCTTCACTGAAACTCTCATCGTGACGCCCGAACTCGAAACCTTCGAATGCCTCGAACGGACTCGGATCCCGCTCGATACGCGCCTGCGCCTTGACGGTCAGGCCCGCGCCCGGCGCGCCATAGAGGAAACGGGAATCGACGGCGATCTCGCGCGTTCCACCTGCACGGACAGGGGTCTCTTCATCGGTCTCCAGTTCGACAGCAATGCGCTGGGGCACAAAGTCCTCGACCGCAAAACGCAAGCTGCCGGCCTCGCCTGCCCCGTCAATGTCGAGCACGGCGCGCCACATACCGCGCGAGGCACTGTCTGAAAGTTTGTAATCCCATTGCACAGCCCCGCCTTCCGCATTCGGGAAGCGGTAACGGTCGGCCTCAAGCCCGTTGGGGCGATAGACGATAAGGCTGCCCGCACGGTTCTCGATGGCCTTGCCTGCCCGGTCGCGCATAAGCGTTGTCAGATGCACCGTCTCGCCGGGCCGGAAGATGCCACGCTCGGCATAGACATAGCCATCCACCGGGCCGGGTGTGGTCCGCCCCCCCGTATTCTGCTCCGACAGGTCGATCGGCGCCCGGCTGAGGTCCAGCACGGCAAGATCGCCCTTGGCCCCGAAAGCCATGACCATGCGCGGGGCGAGATTCCCCTCGCCTTCCAGCAGCGGCGCACCAAAGCGCACGCGGCCACTCTCATCGGTGTCCGCCTCGGCGAGGATCTCATTGTTGAAAGCGATCAGCTGCACGCGCGTATTCGCCAGGATCTCCCCATCCTGAAGCGACCGCAGGGTCACATCGAGACCGTTCTCGCCGCGATAGCCGGTCAGGGCCAGATCGGTCAGCATGATCCAGCGCCGCGCAGAAGCTGCCGGGCCATCCCGGTCGCTGATATCGCGCGCGTCCTGAAGCTCGACGAAATAGGAACCGGGCTTCAGCTGGCCGATGACATCCGGCAGCGGAAACACCGTCGTCACGGGCGCATTGGTAACATTGTCCACCGCCATCGTCCCCGACCAGACTTCCGACGACACATCGCGCGGATCGTCATCGCCATACAGATACGAATAGCGCCCCTGCGGCGCGGATTCGCCCTGGCTGATCTCCTTAAAGGCCAGCGCACGATCATTCACGCGATAAACCGTGACCTCGACATTCTCGACATTCACCGTCTCGATGGCCAGGCCATCGGCATTCTCGCGCGGCAGGATAACCCCGGAGCCCTGGAATCCGACATAGGGCGGGCGATCCTCGAAGCTGATCTGGACGTCTTCTTCCCGCGAAATCTCCTCGCCGCCATCGGAGGGCAGGCCCTCAAGGATTGTCGCGGTATAGGAGCGTGCGAAATCGAGCCCCTCAAGGCAGAGCTCCCGGCCCTCGACGCTATAGGCCGGGCGCACGGCGGGACGCATCTCGATATAGGTGGAGTAGTCAGTGCCGGGGTCCAGCGGTTTGGAGAAAACCAGACAGGCCCGCGGCTGGTCGCCGCTTGTATCCGGGGCATAGCGGAAATAGGCAAACGCGTTGGTTTCCTGTGCCGCGAGGCGCTGGCGTTCCTCCTGGCGCTGCTCAGCCGCCACACGGTCGGCGCGCGAACGCTCGACAACCTGGCCGCCGGCTTCTTCCGGAATCGTCGTCGGTGGATCGTCATTTCCGCCACATGCGGCAAGCGCGCTCAGCAAACCTGCAAGAATTAGCCCCCGTGCCCTGTAAGTGTTGCCAGCCATGTGCGACTCTCCTCCCTCTCCACGCTATTATCTTTACAGGAAGATTGCGTGCCGCCAACAGGGCGGGAATTGGACTTTTTGAGGGAATTTAATTCTGGCACATGAATACCACACCGTAATTCTGGGGGCCGGAGCCGCCGGCCTTTTTTGTGGGGCGCGGGCGGGCGTGCACGGCCGGTCCGTACTGGTCATCGACCATGCGAAAAAGCCGGCCGAGAAAGTCCGCATCTCCGGCGGCGGGCGATGCAACTTCACCAATATCCACACCGAACCGGCCAACTTCATTTCCGGCAATCCGCACTTCGCCAAGTCGGCGCTTGCGCGCTACACCCCCTGGGATTTCTGCGACCTCGTCGCCCGCCACGACCTGACCTGGCACGAGAAAACGCTCGGCCAGCTTTTCTGCGACCAGAAGAGCGGCGCCATCATCCGGATGCTGCTCGACGAACTGGACGCGGCAAACGGCGAGCTCTGGCTGGAGACCGAAGTTTCAGAAGTCGGCCACAGGAATGGCCGTTATCATCTCCGCACCAGCGCAGGGGACGTCAGCGCGCAGAAGCTAGTCGTCGCCACGGGCGGTCTTTCCATCCCGAAAATGGGGGCCAGCGGTCTTGCCTATGAGCTGGCCCGCCAGTTTGGCCATGAAGTCATAACGCCCCGGCCTGCCCTCGTGCCTTTCACCTTCAGCGGGCAGCTCAAGGACACCTTCTCGTCGCTGTCCGGCGTCTCCACCCCTGTCGATGCCCATGCAGACCGCGGCCCTGATTTCCATGAGGCGATGCTGTTTACCCATCGCGGTCTCTCCGGGCCGGCCATGCTGCAAGTCTCTTCATACTGGCGCGAGACCGAGCCCGTACAGATCGACCTTGCCCCCGGCTGGCACGTGCCTGACGTCCTGGGCGAAGCGAGAGACGCCTCCCCGAAAACCACTCTACGCACATGGCTGGCCACATGGCTGCCCGCCCGGCTCGCCGATCTCGTGGCCGGCTGGCCCGGCATTCCCGGCAGCAAACAACTCGCCAACCTCTCAAACAATGACATCGAAACCATCAATCTCGCTCTCAAGCACTGGAAGGTCACGCCGACCGGCACCGAAGGCTGGCGCACAGCAGAGGTTACGGCTGGCGGCATAAACACTGATGGCCTGTCGTCGCGCACGATGGAAAGCAGGAACCAGCCGGGGCTCTACTTCATCGGCGAATGCGTCGACGTCACCGGCTGGCTCGGCGGCTACAATTTCCAGTGGGCCTGGGCGAGCGCGGCAGCAGCGGGTGAGGCACTTGCCACCCATCAATAAAAGCTATGGCGCGCTTATCTATTCTTAATGGAAAGAATAAGACGCGTTGGGCGTTTCCCAGTTTCCGAACAAGAAGGAGCTGCCCCCATGACTGACGAGAACAAGAAACTGACAACAACGGCCGGTGCACCGTGGCCGAACAATCAGGACTCAATCACGGCCGGCGAGCGCGGCCCGCTTCTCATGCAGGATTATCAGCTTCTGGAAAAGCTGGCCCACCAGAACCGCGAACGTATCCCCGAGCGCACCGTTCACGCCAAGGGCTGGGGCGCACATGGTGAACTTGTCATCACGGGCGATATTTCAAAGTATACCAAGGCCAAATGCCTTCAGCCCGGCGCAAAGACGCCGATGATTTCCCGTTTCTCCACGGTCGCAGGCGAACGCGGTGCGGCGGACCATGAACGTGACGTGCGCGGATTTGCGCTGAAATTCTACACCGAGGAAGGCAACTGGGATCTGGTCGGCAATAACACGCCAGTCTTTTTTGTCCGTGACCCGTACAAGTTTCCGGACTTCATCCATACCCAGAAACGCCACCCAAAGACGAACATGCGCTCGCCTACCGCGATGTGGGACTTCTGGTCACACAGCCCCGAAAGCCTCCACCAGGTCACAATCCTCATGTCTGACCGTGGCCTGCCTGTCAGCCCCATGCACATGAACGGCTATGGCTCTCACACTTATTCACTCTGGAACGAGAAGGGCGAGCGCTACTGGGTGAAGTTCCACTTCAAGACCGAACAGGGTCATGAACACTACACCAATGACGAGGCGGAAGAGATCGTCGGCAAGACCCGCGAAGGCTATCAGGAGCGGCTCTTCAATGCGATCGAGAATGGCCAGTTCCCGCGCTGGAAATTCCAGATCCAGGTGATGGCCGAGGAAGACGCGGAAAAATGCGACTTCAACCCCTTCGACCTGACCAAGGTCTGGCCACACGCCGATTTCCCGCCAATTGATGTGGGCTATTTCGAGCTCAACCGGAACCCGGAAAACTATTTCGCCGAGATCGAGAACGCCGCCTTCGCGCCGTCGAACATCGTGCCCGGTATTTCATGGTCACCGGACAAGATGCTCCAGTCGCGCATCTTCTCCTATGCCGACGCCCACCGCTATCGTCTCGGCACGCATTATGAGCAAATTCCGGTCAACCGTCCGAAATGCCCGGTTCATCACTATCACAAGGATGGCGAGATGAACGTCTATGGTGGCATCGCAACGGGCGATCCGAATGCCTATTACGAACCAAACTCCTTCAAGGGGCCGGCCGAGGTGCCGGAAGCCCAGGAACCGCCCTTGAAAATCTCCGGCGATGCCGACCGCTACAACCATCGCAAGGAAGATGATTACAGCCAGGTCCGCACCCTCTTCGAGAAAGTGCTCGAGGATGACGAAAAGGAACGCCTTTTCATGAACATCGCCGGCACGTGGGGCGCCGTGCCCGATGAGATCTGCGAACGCCAGCTGGCCGAATTCAAGAAGGTCCATCCAGACTATGAGGCAGGTGTCCGAAAGGCGTGGGAGAAAGTCCGTGCCGATGGCGACTATAAGCCCAACGCCGCACCGGTTACGGAGAAGACCCCGCAAACCGTCTGATCGCGGCTGGCAGTCAAACGCCTGGAGAGGGCGGGCGCCACCATGAGGCACTTGCCGGATGGTCCGCCCGCCCCTTTTATGCGAGAAGCCTTCGCAACACGCCACAAGGAAGTGAGCAGACCAGACATGATTGCCCGCCTGCTCGGTTTCCTCTTTCTCGCGCTTGGCGCGATCGGTATCTTCCTGCCGGTCTGGCCGACAACCATTTTCTGGATCGTCGCAGCGCTCTGTTTCACCCGCTCTAGCCCGGCCATGCGCGACTGGATCTATGCCCGCCCCGGCCTTGGCCCGCCGATCCGGGACTTCATCGAACAGGGCACGCTTTCGCGCAGCTCCAAGAGCGGTGCGCTCGCCGGTATGGCAATCGCCAGCGGAATCAGCGGGTTCCTGCTCTGGGGACGCTGGGCATGGCTTGCCATCGCGCTCGGCCTCGTCGTGACCGGCGCAGCCTATGTCCTGTCACGGCCCACCGACGCCGCCTGAGACTTGCCCTTGCGTTTATTGCAGATGGCATGGGCGAGCTGGAGATTGTCGGCCATGTCCGGCCCGCCTGCCGCACGCGGGATGATATGATCAAACGTCGGGCGCTGCTTCTTCCAGATCGTGGCGTGCGCGACCTCGAACCGTGACCGCGGCATCGGCCTGCCACACAGGGCACAGCACCCCGACTGAGCCTCCCATAGCTGATGGAAGAACGCGGTGTCAGGTGGGCTATAACTCTGTGACATGCCGCTACCGTTCTTTCTCGAAGACGTGATTCATCCATGTAACACCAGCTTTGCGGTTCGCTTCGCCGGCGGACTGGCGTTGCTCACGGAACAGGCTCATAAGCCCGGCAGCATCTGCCAGCGCCACCGTCTCTTCCGACGGAACATCGAACATGCAGCGCCCTTCCGGAACTGGGCCAAGGCGCACCAGCATGATGAGACGCCCGCCGGGTTTCAGGAGCCCTGAGATCCTTGGCATCGCCGCGGCGCGTTCCTCCCTGTCGAGATGCATCCAGACGGCTGAAAGCTGGATCAGATCGAACTCGCCTGTGAGCTCACCGAAGCTCTCCAGCCCCGGCAGGCTGTCATCACACCACGTAATATTCGGGGAGGTGTGGTGCGCCATCGCCCGCATACGCAGCGCGTCGCACGGTTCAACCGCAAGCGTTTCAAAGCCGGCTTCGGCGTACCATGCGGCATCGCGCCCGGTGCCTGCACCGATATCGAGAACCCGTCCGGGGGCCCTCGGTATGAAGTCCGTCAATGGACCATGTGTTGCCTCGAAAGAATAGGATTCATAGCAGGCAAAGAGGTGATCGGCCGCTTCGGCATATCCCCTTGTTCCGCGAACATGATCCGACATTCCGGCTCACAGCTCCGCCGGAATATCCCAGCCGCGCCGGTAGCAGGCCGCGATGACAGTGTTGCGGAGCAGGCAGGCAATCGTCATCGGGCCGACCCCGCCCGGCACCGGCGTGATATGCCCGGCGACCGGCTCGCAGTCGGCAAAGTCCGCATCGCCCACCAGCCGCGTCTTGCCTTCGCCTTTTTCCGGCGCATCAATCCGGTTGATGCCGACATCTATGACCACCGCCCCGGGTTTCACCCAGTCGCCCTTTACCATCTTCGCCCGGCCCACGGCGGGCACGAGAATATCTGCCGTGCGGCAAAGCCCTTCCAGGTCCTGCGTGCGCGAATGCGAAACCGTGACGGTACAGTTCTCTGCCAGGAACAGCATCGCCGCCGGCTTGCCCACGAGAATGGAGCGCCCGATCACGACGACATTCTTACCGGAGAGATCCTCGCCCAGCGCGCTCTTGGCGAGGATCACGCACCCCGTCGGCGTGCATGGCCGCAAGCCCGCCTTGCCAAGCAGCAGCCGCCCGGCGCTCGCTTCCGTCAGCCCGTCGACATCCTTGGCCGGGTTGATGCACTCGATGGCCCTTTGCTCGTCGAGACCCTTGGGCAGCGGCAGTTGCAGCAGGATGCCGTCAACTTCCGGATCATCATTCAATGTCGAGATCAGGTCTTCGACGTCCGCCTGGCTGGCATCAGCGGAAAGATGATGATGCAGCGAGCGCATGCCCGCTTCTTCGGTCTGGCGTACCTTGTTGCGGACATAGACGTGGCTGGCCGGGTCTTCGCCGACCAGCACAACGGCAAGCGCCGGCTGTCCGGGAAGCGCCGATACGGCCTCTGCGACCTTCGCCCTGACATCCGCGGCGACCTGTTTGCCCTCGATCCGTTCAGCCATGACCCATCCACTCCTCGATCTGGCGCGCCGCGGCGCTGCCCGGTTCCGTGTCGATGTCCACGCCCTTAATCCGGCTCGTCTCGCCGGTCACCACCCTGACGGCAGATTTCGGGAGCTTCAGCACCTTTGCGAGCAGTTTCTCGACTGCGCAGTTCGCCTTGCCATTCTCCGGCACAGCAGAGACACGAAGTTTCAGGAATTCCCGGCCTGCATCATCCACCATCCGGCCCTGTATCGCGTCGGAGGAAGCGTTCGGCATGACACGGGCGGTAAGACGCATGAGCGGCTCGTCAGATCACGTTCGGATAGACGTAATACATGATCACCCGTTCGAGGAAGATGATGATCAGGATCAGGATAAGCGGTGACAGGTCGATCCCGCTCATACGCGGCAGCGCGTTGCGGATTGGCCGGCAGAATGGCTCCGTGATCTGGTGCAGGATACGCCATAGGCCCTCGACGAACTGGTTACGCAGGTTCACGACATTGAAGGCGATCAGCCAGGACAGGATGGCCTGCGCGATCAGCACCCAGATGCCGAGTTGAAGAATGATTAGAACGATGTCGAGAAGCGCACGCAATGTAGGTCTCCAATATCTTTCGGCCTGACTAGTCCATTTCGCAAAGCTTTCGCAATATGGGAACCGACATCCGTTTCGCCAGGCCCCGAAAGCGGTCGGGAGGGGCAGCTTCGAGGCCTTCCGCGACGTTCACCTTGCCCGATCCGGCGGCGCACACCACCTTCATCACCGGAGGATACGACATGACGGCCCAGCCGCCTGCGATGGACGCGCCGCTCAGGCCGCTTTCAGGACTACAGAAACTCGCCATCGCCTTTGGCAGCGTCGCCATGGGCGCGGGCATGACGATCAATTTCGTGGTCGTCGCCCCGCTCGCCCGTGAAGCCGGCCTCACCGAAATCCAGGTTGCTGGAATCCTCACCCTGTCAGCTGCCATCTACGCCCTGATGATCCCGCAATGGGGCCATTGGGCAGACCGGTTTGGCCGCAAGCGCATCATGGTCTTCTCCCTGTTCGCCATGGCCACCACCAACATGATGTTCCTGTTCGCCCTGAAGGCCGCCCTCATCGGCATGGTGACCGGGCTGTCGACCTTTTTCCTGCTGGTGTTCACAAGGCTCTTCTTCGGCCTGCTTTCTCCCGGCCTCCAGCCTGCTTCGATGGCGGCCATGACGGATGCGACGACGCCGCTTACCCGCGCCGGCGGGCTGGGCATGCTGGCCGCCGCCATGGGGCTCGGTTCGATCCTTGGCCCGGCCGGCGCGAGCATCCTTGCCGAGTTTGGCGCCCTTGCCCCGCTCTGGGGCTCCATCGTCTTCTGCGCCATCGCCGGATCTGTCATTGGTTTCAGCCTGCCAAAGTCACGGGGCAACCGTGATTCTGCCCGGCCGGACCCGCTGCGCATGAGAGACCCGCGCGTCTTCCCGCATCTTGCTTTCCTGTTTGCCTATTTCGTCGCCGTTGGCGCGATCCAGCAGACGCTCGCCTGGCTGATCGAGGACCGGTATGATCTCGCCAAGGCGGCGAGCGTGCAGGCGACCGGTATCGCCTTCGCCTGCATGTCGATCGCGATGATCGTGGTCCAGTTCGGCTATGTGCAGCCCCTGAAACCGGACCCGAAACGCATCCTGCCCGTCGGGCTGGCCTGCATCGTGGCGGGCTATGTCTGGGCTGCCCTGGCAGGCCCCTTCACGGCTTTCTGCCTCGCCTTCGTCCTTGTCGGCATCGGGTCGGCCCTGTCAGTCCCCTCCGCCAATGCGCTCGGCAGCCTCTCGGTGGAGCGTCACGAACAGGGCAGCGCCGCCGCCCTGCTCTCGGCCGCCCCGCCCTCAGGCTTCATCTTCGGCCCCCTGCTCGGCGCAATGCTCTACTCAGCCGGGGACCGCCTGCCGCTTTTCGTGAGTGCAGCCATGATGGCCGCCCTGTTGGCCTACCGGGTCTACTTCAACCTGCGCACACCCAGGCCCGGCTGACCGCAGGCATCGGCGCACCGACCTCACCCCATGGTGAAAGCATTCAGCTTGTTGCCGTCCGGATCCCGGAAATAGGCGGCATAGAAGCCGTCATCGCCACGCGGACCGGGCGCACCTTCATCGCTTCCGCCATTGGCGAGCGCGATCTCGTAAAGCTTGTGGACCTGGTCTTTGTCTTTCGCCTGAAGGGCCACCATCATGCCATTGCCGACGCTCGCCGGCTTGCCGTCAAACGGCTTCGTCGCGGCAAACCCGGCCGGCCCGTCAGGCGTGCCCCAGGCGATGAAGGTGTCGAACTCCATCATCCGCCCGCTGCCCAGCTCAGCGGCGATGGCGTCATAGAATGTCGCCGCCCGTGCCAGATCATTCGTCCCCAATGTCACATAACCAATCATATCCCAGCCTCCTTGCTTGAGAGGCCGGAACATTACATGAACAAATGGCGTTCGACAAGCAGTATTTAGGCCTACATCGCCGAGATTCCGCCATCGACCTTGAGCTCGATGCCGGTGACCAGCTTGCTCTCGTCGGAGGCGAGATAGAGTACGGCATAGGCGATATCGTCCGGCTCGCCGACCTTGCCGAGCGGAATCTGGCGGCCGAGCTTGGCAAGCGCTTCCTCTTCCCCGAACTGCGACTTGGTGTAGTCGAGGATCGGGGTGTTGATGAAAACCGGGTGCACCGAGTTACAACGGATCTGCCCGCCTGTCTTGGCGCAATGCAGCGCGATCGACTTCGACATGTGCCGCACCGCCGCCTTGGCGGTGTTGTAGGAAATATAGTTGCCGCTCGCGATGATGCCCGCAATGGAGGAAATGTTCACGATCGAACCGAGCCCGTGGTCGCGCATCAGCGGGATGGCGTACTTGCAGCCGTGGAAGATGGAATCGACATCAACTTCCTGAACCTTGCGGAACGTCTCGTAATCCTCGTCCTCGACCGTGCCGTGCGAGCCGATACCGGCATTGTTAATCAGCACGTTCAGTCCGCCCATCGCGTCATGGGCTTCCTTCAACACGACCTGCCAGCGCTCTGCATCGGTCACGTCATGCTGCCAGGCAAAGGCGGTTCCGTCGCCATGTTCGGCGTTGATCGCGGCGGCGACTTTCGTCGCGCCCTCGCCGTTCACATCGGTAATGGCGACCTTCGCACCCTCTCGCGCCAGCATTCTCGCCGTCGCCTCGCCGAGCCCCTGCGCACCGCCTGTCACCAGAGCCATCTTGCCTGCTACGCGTCCCATCCGGACCTCCCTCATTCCTGTTTTCTCTATCCTGTAGTGTCAGTTCCAGTTTGCCTGAAAAAGGTCAAGCGGCGCGACAAGCCTTCCGTGACGGAATAAATGAAGAATTTTGAAAGGATTTTCGAAGAGGTTCCCGGCAATAATAAAGGGGGAACGGCAACAAATGCCGCAGAAGGAACAGATCAATCTGACGCTCGAACAGCTCCTGCAGGCTGTCGAGAAGATCGAGAATGGCTTCGCGCTGCACCGCGAAGATTACAGCCTTGTATTCGTCAACGAAACAGCCCGCCGCCACTTCCCCGAATTCTATCGCCGCCTGGAAATGGGCGAGTCGCTCGACGATGCGATGTATAACAGCACGAAATACATTGCCGACGGCCATGACGGTTTCGATGTCGAGAGATATTCGAACAAGCTTGTCGGCATGGTCCGCGGTAGCGGTACGATCAATGTCGAGAACCGCGAAGGGACCCATGTAAAGGCGACATTCTCCAAGCTCGCCGATAGCAATGTCCTGTGCATCAGTTCCGATGTGACCGACATGCGCGAGCGTGAGCGCGAACTGCGCCACGCCAAGCGGGAAGCCCAGGCGGCCAGCCAGGCCAAGTCCGAATTCCTCGCCGCGATGAGCCACGAGATCCGCACGCCGCTCAATGGCATTCTCGGTATGGCCCAGGCCCTCGGCCACCGGGAGCTGCAGACAGATGAACGCGAGATGGTCGACGCCATTCTGGACTGCTCGAAGTCCCTGATGACCCTGCTCAACGACATTCTCGACCTCTCCAAGATCGAGGCCGGGAAGCTGGAAGTCGCCCCCATCGTCGACGATTTCCGTCACAAGATGAAGCGGAGTGAACGCTTCTATCGCACGAAGGCGGAAGAGAAGGGCCTGTCGCTGCGCTTCATCATCGACAAGAGTATCCCTTCTGTCATGGAGTTCGACCCTGTGCGCTTGCGCCAATGTGTCGACAACCTTCTCTCCAACGCGCTCAAGTTCACCAGCGAAGGCGGTGTGATCGTAGCCGCGACGCTTGATGACAATCCTGACCCCCAGAAGGCGCGCATCAAAATTCATGTCTCCGACACGGGCATCGGCATGAGCGAGGAACAGGTCAACAAGCTGTTTGAAAACTTCCAGCAGGCTGACCGCTCCACGACCCGCAATTATGGTGGCACGGGCCTTGGCCTGGCCATTTCCCGCAAACTCGCCCGTCTCATGGGCGGTGACATAAGTGTTGTCTCGAAGCCCGGAAAAGGCTCGATTTTCACGCTCACGCTAGAAGCAACGCACGTCGAGGAACAGCCGGAAGAACCACAGCCGGTCAGCTTCAAGCCCGAGCCGGTCAAGCAGCCACAGCATCAGGAACAGCCTTCCGAAGAGGGTAGCCTGCGCGGGAAAACCGCGCTCATCGTGGATGATAACCGCATCAACCGGCGTGTCGCCCGGCTGTTCGTGGAACCGCTCGGCCTTAAAGTTATCGAGGCGGGCGGTGGCAAGGAAGCGCTGCAACAGCTCAAGAAAAACAAGACCGACATCGTCATGCTCGACATTCACATGCCGGAGATGGACGGGCCGACGACGCTTGAGCATATCCGCGCAAGTGGCGAGCCCTGGGCAGACATTCCTGTCATTGCCCTGACAGCCGATGCGATGGCCGGTGACCGCGAACGTTACCTTGCCATCGGCATGGCCGACTATGTGTCCAAACCGATTGACGAGCGTCAGCTCCTGACGGTTCTGACGAGTTGCCTGTCAGGCGCGAGCCAGAACCAGAATCAGGCGGCAGATACATCCATGAAGGATCAGGCCGCCATGAATGACCTCGACGCCATGATCGAACGCATGAGCGCCTGAACTTCACTTCATCGTCAGGCCAGCTTCGCAGCCAGGGAATCCATTTTCTGGCCAAGCGAAATGTCCTTTTCGGTCACACCGCCTGCGTCGTGAGTGGTGAGCGTTACTTCCACCGTATTGTAGACATTGAACCACTCAGGATGGTGATCGGCTTTCTCGGCCTGCGTCGCCATTGCGCTCATGAAACCGAATGCCGTGGAGAAATCGGCAAACTTGAACGTCTTGGAAATGGCGTGCTTGCCATCATCTGCCTTCGACCAGCCCTGAAGCTTGCCGAGCGCGGTGTCGAGATCGAGTTTGTCTGCCATGTCCCTTACTCCTCGTTTTGCCGTTCGTGTACGTAGTAGAGCCATCGGCCATCCGATGCGATCGCCATGCGGACACCGGGATAACCGCTGCCTTTCCTGATCTCTGCAATGCCGGCTTCGCCGACAAGTTCCTCAAGCCGTGCCCGCTGGCGGAAGTTCAGCCGCTCCGGGCGCAGCTCCTCGGCATCCAGTGCGGCCAGTTCGGGCCAGACATACCAGGTCTCTCCGCCCACGATACGTGTACCATACGGACCGTCCAGAAGCCCCTCCATGCGCAGGATGGGATCAAAGCCCGTACGCCGCAGCAGGTCCCAGTGTTCACGATGGGAGGCCCCGGCGAAATTCGAGATGAAGCTCGGCTGACGGTCTGCAAAGCGCGTCAGCCGGGTCAGCGAGTTGGAGTCGATGATGTCACGCAACTCGGCAATCGTCGCCCTTGCATCCTCGCTCAGTGCCTCGGTCTCCGGACCAGCTTGCGTGGACGGCCTCATATAGTCCGGAGCCGCCTCAACCTTGAGACGTACAGTGTCACGCGGTTTCTCGCCGCCACAGGCACCGGTCAGCAAAGCGGCCAGGACAAGGCCGCCTGCCGCGGCCGCACGGGTCACGCCGTCAAGGACCATCCCGTCGCCTCTGCGAGATCCCGGAGCAGCTGATCCTCGTCGAGAACCTTGATCGTCGTCATTCCCATCGCGCGTGCCGGTTTCAGGTTGATACCCAGATCATCGAGATAGACACACTTTTTCGGATCGACATCAAGCGCCTCGCACATCAGCGAATAGATGCGTGGGTCCGGCTTGCGAATACCCAGCTTGGAGCTTTCGATCACCTCATCGAACAGGTCGAAAACCTTTGCGATTTCCCCGGCGCGGCTTTCATCGCTCTGCATCCCTGCGCCCTTGCCGACCGGGGCATTATTGGT
Organism: Henriciella sp.; assembly: GCF_029936995.1. Lineage (GTDB taxonomy): Bacteria > Pseudomonadota > Alphaproteobacteria > Caulobacterales > Hyphomonadaceae > Henriciella. The sequence continues at coordinate 521,754 of NZ_JAPYRE010000001.1, read as the reverse complement.
AATGCAGCCGACCGTGACCTTCGACTTGCAGGCCTTCAGCGCCTCTACGACGCGCGGGCGCAATTCGCCTGACAGCAGCCCGAGAATGTCCTGCCCCGGCACTTCATGACCCAGTTCACGGCTTTCCTCGCGGAACAGCTTGTCGAACTCCTCGGCCGTCACCTTGGACTGTTCGAGCTTTGCCCAGGCATTGGTCTCGCCATTGCGGGCATTAACGCCGCGGATGAAATCCTTCGGCAGGCCATTATCGGCCTCGTAACGGTTGAAAGCCTCGAAGGGGGACGAGGTGAGCACCCCGCCAAAGTCCCAGATCACGGCTTGGATATCTTCTGCCATGGCTGTGTTCTATCTCCTCTTGGCAAAGCTTTCGACCCGTCGGGTTCAAGCTTGGCGGGTAAAATCAGACAAGTGTCTTGTACATGATGCAGGCATCCACATAGCCCTCGCGGGGGTGCAGGAACGCACCGGGGAGCCTGCCGGCGATCTCGTATCCGAGCTTCTTCCAGAGCCGGATGGCCCCTTCATTGGTCGAGACGACAAAGTTGAACTGCATGGCGCGAAAGCCGGCCTGCCGCGCAATTTCCTGCGAGTGCTCGCACATGCTGCCTGCCACACCGCGTCCACGGGCTTGTGGAGACGTCATATAGCCGCAATTGCAGACATGCGCCCCGCCCCCGTCCTGATTGGCTTTCAGGTAATAGGTACCGAGAATGCGGCCGTCGTCCTCGCATACGAATGTCTGCTTTTCGGCAGACATCCAGTAAGCAAGCGCCGCCTCGCGTGGGATATCGGGCGCAAGCGTGTAGGTCTCTCCCGCCCGCAGGACCGACTCCAGAATCGACCAGATCGCATCTGCGTCGGATTCCGTAGCCGGCCGGATATGCATTGAGCTAGCTTGCCGCACCGATCAGCGTCGTCTTGCGCGCGGCGACCACCGGTTCCTCGACGGCCGGCTCTTCAATGGCAGGCGTTGCGGTCTCCTCTTTCGAGGCATGTTCGAAGCCCATCGCTTTGAGCAGGGCTTCGTCGCGCGTCTCGCCCGGATTGTCCGTGGTCAGCAGGCGTTCGCCGACAAAGACGGAGTTCGCGCCCGCCAGCAGGCAGAGCGCTTGGCCCTCTTCGCTCATGGCTTCACGGCCCGCGGCCAGACGCACCCAGCTTTTCGGGAAGACGATGCGGCAGACCGCCAGCGCGCGGGCCATCTCGACAATACTGACCGGCTTGCTCTGACCAAGCGGCGTGCCTTCGATCGGCACAAGCATGTTGACCGGCACACTTTCGGGATGCGGGTTGAGCTTCGAGAGCTCATGGATCAGCCCGATACGGTCCTCACGGCCCTCGCCCATGCCAAGAATACCGCCGACACAGAGATTGATGCCTGCCTCGCGGCAATGCGCCAGCGTGTCCAGACGGTCCTGATAGGTCCGCGTCGAGACGACTTTCTCATAGTATTCCGGCGAGGTATCGAGGTTGTGGTTGTAATAGTCGAGCCCGGCCTCGCGCAGCACCTTGGCCTGATGCTGCTCGAGCATGCCGAGCGTCACGCAGGTCTCGAGGCCTTCCGCCTTCACCGCAGAAATCATGTCGGCGACCTTCGGCAGGTCCCGGTCTTTCAGGTTGCGCCAGGCCGCGCCCATGCAGAAACGGTCGGCGCCACACGCCTTGGCTTCCTTTGCCGCGGAGACGACCTCATCCAGCGGCATCAGCTTGCTGGCGTCGAGGCCCGTTTCAAAGTGCGCAGACTGGTTGCAATAGCCGCAATCTTCCGCACAGCCGCCCGTCTTGATCGACAGGAGCTGGCTTTTCTGCACCTTGCCGTCTGCCCAGTTGGCCGTTTTGACCGCAAGCGCCTTGCCGATCAGCGTGTCGAGCGGCGCTTCATACAGCGCGGCAATCTCCTCACGGCTCCAGTCATGGCGGGCCTCTGTCTGCGTCATGGCAAATCCTTTCCTGATCCCTCAAACTGAGAGGGCCAGACGAACATCCGATCGTCTGGCCCCTCCACGTTTCACCTTGAAGCGGGAATTGCCGCCCGGTTCAAGCCCTGTCTCCGCTATATCCGCGCCTGCCGTAGCGATATGTTGTGCACCAGGCACACCTGCTCAGGCGCGTGCCTCCAGGGCGGCATTCTCCAACGGCGTGCGCTTCGTCGTGACCGCCTTGACCGGCAACCAGACAACGACTTCCGTACCGCCCTCGGGCGAGGACTTGATACCGACATTGCCGCCATGCAGGTCGACGAAGTTCTTTACCAGCGCCAGCCCCAGCCCGGCACCGCGCTGGTCTGATGAGGTGAAGCTGTCAAAACTCGACGCCTGGCGGTCGGCTTCGATCCCCTTGCCGGTATCCTTGACCGACAGGATCGCCATGTTCTCCACCCGGCTGGCAGAGACCGTCACTTCACCGCCCGGCTCGGTAAACCGCATGGCATTCGACAGGAGGTTGAACAGCACCTGCCGGATACGCCGCTTGTCGGCATACACGCTGCCAACATCGTCTGCGACGTCGGAATGTACGCTGATCTGGGTATCGCTCGCCTTGCCGACGGTCAGCTCCACGCTTTCACGCACCACATCGGCCAGCTTGAAGTCCTCCAGGTCGAGATCCATCCGGCCCGCCTCGATCAGGGCAAGATCGAGAATGTTCTCAATCAGCTTGTTGAGCTGGTCGGAAGCCGTCAGGATCGCCTTCACATTGTCCAGCTGGCGCTCATTCAACTCGCCATTTCGTCCGGACTCGAGAAACTCCGCATAGCCGAGAATTGTCGTCAGCGGGGACCGCAGCTGGTAGCTGACATTCCGCACGAATTCGGTCTTCAGCCGGTCGGCCGCCTCGAAGGCTTCGGCCCGTCCCCGCAACGCCCCTTCCACGGCACGTTGGGCGGTCACGTCGGCAAAGGCGATCAGCGTATTCCCGTCCGGCAGCGGCTGGGTGACATAGGTCAGCACAGTCCCGTCGGAGCGCTTCATCTCCCCCGTAGTGGGCCGGCGCGCATTGGCCGACGGGTCGGTGATATGGCCCTTGATCTGCGTCCACGTCTCGCGGTCATGGAACAGCGGCACGCACGACTCGATGATGTCGTCATAGTCGGGCTGTTCCTTCACAAGCTGCGGATCAAGCGACCAGAGAGAGGTGAAGGCCCGGTTCCAGAGTTTCAGCCGCCCGTCGGAGCCGAACACCGCAACCGCCTCGTGCAGGCTGTCCAGCGTCGAGGTCTGCGTCTTTATCAGGGCATTGAAGCGCGTCTGGAGATCCAGTTCGCCGGTAATGTCCTTGAACAGCAGAAGCAGCCCGCCCATCGGGTGGCGCTGGCGCGTGACCTGGAGTGTGCGCCCATCCGGCAGGGACCATTTGTCTTCCTCGATGCCGGAAATATCGAGATAATGCGACAGCTCCTCGGCACGCCAGGCAGCATAGTCAGCACGCGCAGGCAGGCGGCGATAGCTGCGCAGCCGATCCAGAAGCTCGCCATGCGACGGGCTGTCGAGCAGGAAGCCGTCATCCAGCTCCCACATTGCCGCAAAGGCGCGGTTGTAGAAGACCAGCTTGCGGTCCGGCCCGAAAATCGCCACCCCGTCCGCAACATGGTTGAGTGTTTCGTCATGTGCCTTGACGTGGCGGTTCAATTCCTCTCGCGCGGTTTCTTCCTCGGTCACGTCGAATGCCATCGCACCGGCCCCGCCCGAGAGCGGGAAAGTCAGCACGCGCATTGCCCGTCGTTCTTCCCCGATCACGATATGGCGCGTGGCATCAATGTCATTGCCCTCGGAGATGGTCCGCCGCATCTGGTCGACGGCCTTGTCGTCAAGCGTGATCTGGCGGTCCAGTGTGCGGTCGAGCGAGCCACCGTCGACGGCCTCGATATAGGCCGGGTTCGCCCATTGCAGCCGGCCCGCACCCGAGACACGCCAGGCCGGGAACGGGGCCTTGCCCAGCATGTCGAGAAAGGCTGTCGGGTCACGGGCGATAACCTGCCGGGCCTCTTCGAGCTTGCCACGTGCGGAGCTTTCCTCCAGCCCCTTGATGGTCGAGTCAGTTACCCAGACAACAGCACGGGCACCGGCCGTGCGCCCGTCGGCCTCCAGGAAGCGTCCGGACGGGCCAATCAGGGTCAGTGAGAAGGGCTGGCCATTCTCACGCAATTCCCTCAGGCGGCTGCGTAGCGTCGTGTCCTGCCCGGCCCCGTCACGCGCCTCCAGATCGGCCAGTCCCTCGATAATGCGGATCGCCGGGTCCGGCGAAATGGCGTCATCGGTAAACCTGAGCAGGCCGGCCAGCGCGATGGGCGAGCCGTGGATCTCCGGCCGGGCAATCATGTCGTGCTCGTCTTCCAGCGTATCGCCCTGCCAGACGAGGATGACACCGGGATGGGCGCCCAGGACGGATTTGAGTTCGGCCAGGCCGGTTTCGGCCTGCCCCGCACGTTCACGATACTTTTTCGCTGCCCCGCGCGCACCTTCAGACGTTCGCAGTGCCCAGAGGATGAAAGCCAGGCCAAGCGCAAGCGCCCCGGCGGCAATAATGATCGGGACCTGTTCAGCAATCATCTCATCCCTCCGGTACGGATTTCTCGGACGCGGGCCAAGCGTATTGGTTAACCGAATGGGTGCTTCGCGTTAAGGCCCTCTTAATCGGCCAGTAACACTTCGTGGAATTCTTGTGCAGCCCTGCCAGTCTGCGGACCCATAAGCCCTGCAGTCAGCGTATCTGACTGGAGGCTGAAGTCTGCCTGCCGGACAGGACAACGCCGTCGAAGTTGACGGATGTTACCAACCGTTCATTCATCCTTCAGCTTGAGAATGTCATTCTTCATGCCCGGATAGGGTGGGGTCAACAGAGCTCCTACGGGTGCAAACTTCAAGGCAACGTCATGCCCGCCACACCGTCACGTCCACATATCTCAAGGCTTCTGCTTGGCGCATCGCTCGCGCTGCCGCTCCTGCTCGGCGCAGCCGGGTGCGCAAGCGGCGGTGGTGGAGGCGGCGGCAATGCTGCGCCAGTGTCTCCACCTCCACCTCCTCCCCCACCGCCGCCGCCTCCGCCACCCCCGGCGGGTAATCCGGCGGATTTCGAGACATCCGAGTACAATACCAGCGGCGGGCTTGGCCTGATCGGCGCATCGACCGCCTATGCCGAAGGCGCGACCGGCGCTGGCATCACGGTCGCGGTCATCGACACCTCGTTCAATCCTGAACACCCGGACCTTATGGGCCAGATCCTCACAGCCAGCTTTGATGTGAATGCCAGTGAGCGCACAGCTGACGACGTCGACCCCCAGGGACACGGCTCGCTGGTCGCAGGCGTGGTCGCGGCCAGCAAGAATGACCTTGGCGGACATGGTGTCGCCTTCGAGTCTGACATTCTCGCCATCCGCGCCGACCGGCCGGGGAGTTGCCAAGACACCGGCGAGGATGAAGGCTGCCGGTTCCGCGATCCCGACGTAGCGCGGGGCATTGATGCTGCTGTCGCGCAGGGCGCACGCATCATCAACCTGTCACTGGGCGGTGCGCCGGATTCAGACCCGACGCTTGAAAACGCGATCCGGCGGGCAACCGCTGCGGGAGTCCTCGTCGTGGTCTCGGCCGGCAATGATGCCGCGCCGTCCGGCCCGGTCGAGGATGACCCCAGTACCGTCGCCCCGGCTGAAGGCACCTCGCCCAATGAACCCGCCAACATTGCAGGCACACAGGGCACGCTTGGCCGCGTCGTCGCGGTCGGCTCTGTCGACCTGAACGGTGTCATCTCCGATTTCTCGAACCGTGCCGGGGCCACGCAGGACTTCTACATCCTCGCGCCCGGCGAAGGCGTTGTCGCGCCCGGTCCGGACGATGACCTCGTGCTGCCGGATGACCCGGACAATGATGCCGATGACGAGGGTGACTTCTATCGTGTCAGCGGCACCTCCTTCGCGGCTCCACATGTCTCCGGCGCGCTTGCGCTGATGCTCGACCTCTTTCCCAACATCACGCCGGAGGATGCTCTCTCCGCACTTCTCGACAGCGCCCGGGACTATGTCGACGAAAATCCCGATCCCATCCGCGAAGAGCCAGCCGGCGTCGGCACGGATGCAGTGTCCGGCGTCGGCACGCTTGATCTTGAGGCCGCTTTCGCGCCGCAGGGCGCCACCAGCATGTCGATCAATGGTGAGACCATGCCGCTCGGCCAGACCATCGCGCCAGCATCTGGTGCTTTTGGCGACTGGGCCAGCCAGCCGGGCGCCTTCAGCCAGCTTGTCTTCACTGACCGGTATAATCGCGCCTATCGCTTCAACGCCGCCCGCGTGATGCCTGCCGGCACCGCCCGTATCGCGGACTTCGACTACCGCGCGGACGCTGCCGCCGGTCAGTCGCACGCTTTCAGGCAGGGCCCGGTGACGTTCTCCTATCACCAGCCCGCCTTCCGCGATGACCGCGCCGTGCCCTATGACGAGGCCCCGACCCCGCAGTTCACAGCCGAATTTGCCTTCAATGGCGGCTCGGTCGAGTTCGGGCGCGGCTATGGCGCAAAGTCGCTTGCCCCGCAGGTCAGCCTGATCAACGAGCCTGGCGCCCGCACAGGTTTCTCCGAAGGTGGCTGGGCCCGTTTCAGCCATGACATCGGGGAGATGTCCTTCGAGGTCTTCTCCTCCGATGACGAGGACCTCTCGGTCTCGGGCATCGGGCTTTCGCGTCTGGAGGAAACATGGGGGCTTCGCGGACAGGTCAGCACAATACGTGACGGGCGCACCGCCCTTGGCGGCGTCATACAGGGCCGTTTCGGCGGCGAGGACCGCTCGGTCCTGACCGCCTATGCTCTTGAGAGCGCCTACCGCCCGCTTGGCAACCTGCGCCTCTCGGCCGGCATCGAAGCCGCGTCTGTCGCACTGCCTGGCGTCGACGCAGACGGGGTCTGGACCAGCCGCTGGTCCATCGGTGCCGATACGGTCAGCCCCATTGGCACGCTCGGGCTCACCATCGCCCAGCCACGCCGCGCCGAAACCGGCACGCTCAGCTTCAATGGCGTGACCGGCCTCGATGCGGACTTCAACTTCGTCTCCGAAACCATACACGCGCCGCTCACCCCCAGCGGGCGCGAGATCAATTATGAGGCCCGCTGGGGCTTTGCCCTGCCCGGCGGCATTGACGCGGGCCTGACGGCTGCCCTCTCAACGGAACCCAACCACGTTGAATCCGCTGATCCGGCAAGCGTTTACTGGGTCTCGCTGTCGAAGTCATGGTAGCGGGACCGAAGAGACAGGAGATACGCCATGCGATACCTGACCGGGCTTCTCGCCGCAGGCGCACTGACAGCCTGCGCCGCCCCTGCCCCGACACCTGGCACGCCCGTGCCTGATACGCACCGCCAGCTCTGCAACTTCACGATGACCGACGCTTCCGCCTGGATCGACCGTATGCCCGGCCCCGGCGGGCCGAGCGGCAATCTCGTTGTCATGGTCGAGGTCGAAAATGACGGGACTTCACGCCGTTTCGAGTCGCGTGGAATGCGCGGCGACGGCACGCTGCTTCTTGATGTCGTGGAATGGGGGCCAGATGCCGGACTGAACAAGATCACCTATCGCAGTAAAGGGCTCTCGCCGGAGCGCGTCGAGATACGTTGCGCCGGTGCGCCGGTGACGACCGTTGATGTGATGAAGGTTTACTGACGCCCCCGCACCAGCCCTATTTCAACTGGCTGTCCTTCGAGCCGCGCCGGTTGATCCAGCCGCGCTGGGCTGTTTCGGCATCGAGGGCCTGCTGGCAGGCAACACAATGGGTAACGCCAGCGACCAGCTCGCGCCGCTTTGGCGGGATCGCTTCGCCACATTCCATGCAATGCGTCAGGCTCTCGCCTTTCGGGCGCTGATGCGCCTGTATGCGCTTCAGCTCATCCCGGATCGAGTCCTCGATCTGCTCATGCACCGCGCCGTCTTTCGACCAGCCTCCGGCCATGGAAACCTCCTGTTTCACTGCCCTGCACGGTTGTGCAGTATCCTGCAAAGCTAGGAACAGCCCCCGCCATTAACAGCCCCCAGACGCAGAAAACCCCTGCCCGGCCGGACAGGGGTTTCCTTGATTGGCAGCGTGCAGCCGCAAGCCTAGTAGCGATAATGCTCCGGCTTGTACGGGCCTTCCGGCGTCACACCGATATACTCGGCCTGGTCCGGCTGAAGCTCGGTGAGGCCGACGCTCAGCTTCTTCAGGTGAAGGCGTGCAACCTTCTCGTCGAGGTGCTTCGGCAGCGTGTACACCTCGTTCTTGTACTCACCCTTGTTGTGGTAGAGCGCGATCTGGGCCAGCACCTGGTTGGTGAAGGAGGCCGACATCACGAAGGACGGGTGGCCCGTCGCATTGCCGAGGTTCACCAGACGGCCTTCCGACAGCAGGATGATCCGCTTGCCATCCGGGAAGGTGATCATGTCGACCTGCGGCTTGATGTTCGTCCACTCGAAATTCTTGAGCGCCTCGACCTGGATCTCGTTATCGAAGTGGCCGATGTTACAGACGATCGCCATGTCCTTCATCTGGCGCATGTGATCGACGGTGATGATGTCCTTGTTGCCTGTCGCGGTGACAAAGATGTCGGCGGTGCCGACCGTGTCGTCGAGGGTCTGGACATCGAAGCCGTCCATCGAGGCCTGCAGGGCGCAGATCGGGTCGACTTCCGAAACCGTCACGCGGGCGCCTGCACCGTCGAGCGAAGCAGCCGAACCCTTGCCGACGTCGCCATAGCCAGCGACGAAAGCCGTCTTGCCGGCCATCATCAGGTCGGTGCCGCGGCGGATCGCATCGACGAGGCTTTCACGGCAGCCATACTTGTTGTCGAACTTCGACTTGGTGACGGAGTCGTTGACGTTGATCGCCGGGAACGGCAGCTCGCCCTTCTTGGCGAGTTGGTAGAGGCGGTTCACGCCGGTCGTCGTTTCTTCGGAAACGCCGAGGATCTCTTCCTTGACCTTGGCAAACCAGCCCGGGGTCTCGGCGATCCGCTTCTTGATCTGCTTGAACAGGGCAACTTCTTCTTCCGCGCCCGGATTCTCGAGCAGGGACGGATCCTTCTCGGCTTTTTCGCCAAGCAGGATGTACATGGTCGCATCGCCACCATCATCCAGGATGAGGTTGATCATCTTGCCGTCCGGCCACTGGAAGATCTTGTCGCAGAACTGCCAGTATTCATCCAGCGTCTCGCCCTTGTGGGCAAAGACCGGCGTGCCATTGTCGGCGATTGCCGCGGCCGCGTGGTCCTGCGTGGAGTAGATGTTGCAGCTCGCCCAGCGAACTTCCGCGCCAAGAGCTTCCAGCGTCTGGATAAGCACAGCGGTCTGGATCGTCATGTGGAGCGAACCGGCAATGCGGGCACCCTTGAGCGGCTTGTCTGAGCCATACTCTTCGCGCGCAGCCATGAGGCCCGGCATTTCGGTTTCTGCGATTGCAATTTCCTTACGGCCATACTCGGCCTGGGAGATATCCGCTACTGAGTAGTCGTTAGACATATCAATGATCCTTTATACGTTTATATGAGCCTCCTAAACGAAGGCTCGCTGAGGATCAACAGGAGCGAAGCGCCTTCTTACGCATTCCTCATGTGGTAATTCTGCAACCGTGCAGTATGTTATGACTGTATGGTGACGAGTGGAGGTCACATGACACGTCTGTTTTTCACATCCGCGCTCGTGACAATGCTTGCCTGCGCCCTGCCCGTCAGCGCGTCGGCAGCTGAGGATGATAACCTCGTGCGTCTGCCCGGCTCCGGTCAGGTCAAGTCCGAGGAAGACCGTTCAAAACTCAATATGGACCGGCTGAAACCCGGCGGCGGCCTGCTGGCCTCCTTCGACACCGATGATGACGGACGTATTTCACAGGCGGAAATGGAAGCCGGTATCAAGGCTGCCTTCGCAGAGGCTGATGCCAATAATGACAACCGGCTGACTGCCATCGAGCAGCAGCAATGGGCCGCCAGCCTGCCGACACGCGATGACTCGCTTGCCAATCCCGTGCGCTTCGATCCGAATCTCGACCGGCGTGTGAGCTTTGCCGAATTCAGCAATGTCATCATGGATCTTGCCCGCGACTATCGCGAGGAAGACCAGCAGGAACTCCGCGTGGCAGCCCTCAAGGCGCCCAAAAAAGAGAAGGAAAGACGCCGCATCTATGAAGGCATAGGCCGTCCGGGGGAAATTCCGGGCCGGCTGCCGGGCGAAGAGCCGTCAGATCCGTCTTCCATCCGCTGACAGCGGGTCAGCAGACCCGCCGGACCGGGCTAGCCCACCACGTGCTCGTCCACCGGAACCGCAAGTTCGACCTTGTAGCCCTTGTCCAGTGGAATGCGGTTGATCTGCGCGCCGATCTGGGAAGCTGCCGCCTTGAGCAGGCGTGTCCCCAGGCTGACCTTTGCTTCGCCCTTGCCTGAACCTGCTGCATCGGACCCGACTCCGTCATCAGTGCAGCTGATGGAAAGCGCATTGTCTGTCACACTCATGGCGAGCGTGACATGCCCGGCTTCTCCTTCGGGAAATCCGTGCTTGATCGCATTCGCAACGAATTCGCTGACGATCACGCCAATGTTTCCTGCAAGCCTGGCTTCAACTTCAAGCGGCTGCGTCCGGCAGGAAACCGTTATTCTTGGCGGCGCGGATTCGGCCAGGTAGCCCGTAATCCGTTCCAGGAAGTCGCCGAGCTGCACATGCTGGGTGTCTGCTGTATTGTGCAGGGCTTCATGCAGGGCCGAGACCGCCTCAACACGACGTGCCACGGCGTCCAGAACCGCTGATGGTTCCTCGTTCTTTTGCAGCTGCCCCTGATAGACCCGCACATAGGAGGCGATGGTCTGCAACGAATTCTTGACCCTGTGGTCCATTTCATCTCGCAGCGTCGCCTGTGTCTTCAGGGACAGCCTGAGATCGAGTTCCCGCATCACACGGCGCGCCAGGATTTCCAGTGACCGCTTCTGATAAGGCGTCAGGGTCCGGGGTTTGTTATCGAGCACGCAGAGCGTCCCGATCGGCATCCCATTGCTCGTCTTCAGCAGCGCACCGGCATAGAACCTCAGCCCGTCTTCCGGCGTGCAAAGTTCATTGTCACAGGTCCGCGGGTCTTCATGCGTATCTGGAATTTCCACGAAGTCGGCTTCCAGGATCACATGCGAACAGATCGAGGTTTCCAGCGGGGTCTCGCGTGCACCGAGGCCGGTCTCCGCCTTGAACCACTGACGCTCATCGTCGATCAGGTTGACGACAGAAATCGGGGTTTCACAGATTGCGGCGGCAAGCTCGACGATTTCATCGAAGTCGGACTCGCGCGGGGTATCGAGAATGTCGTAACGCCGTAAAGCCGCCAGTCTTTGTGCCTGAAGGGGGTGTGCCTGCGCTCTCATATAGCAGACCTCGTTCTGAGAGGAGTGATGCCCGGTCGAGCTTAGGTATTGCCTAATGTTCTTTTATCAACGCCTTAGCGACTGTCCAGCAGCATTGAATGTACACGGGGCCCCTATCAGACTGACTGTCTTGTCACGCCGTGATGCCGGAACTGCATTCTGACACTGTCTCGCCTCTGTCCCTCAGCGCCCCTCCCGGCTAAACAGGCTGCAGCCAGCGAGGAATCACGTCCATGCCGTCAGCGCCGATCACCGAAGACAGCCATCTCTACCTCATTGATGCGAGCGCCTATATCTTCCGCGCCTATCATGCCCTGCCGCCCCTGACGCGCGCTTCGGACGGCACGCCGGTCGGCGCGGTCTCAGGCTTCTGCAACATGCTCTGGAAGCTGCTCGAAGAACTGAAAGGCGGCGACCAGCCAACCCATTTCGCCTGCATCTTCGACCATTCCTCCTACTCCTTCCGCAACGACCTCTATGCCGAGTACAAGGCCAATCGTGACGCCCCGCCGGAAGACCTGCGCCCGCAATTCCCGCTGGTGCGCGAGGCCGCCGTCGCCTTCCACACCCACGCCCTCGAGCTGGAAGGCTACGAAGCCGACGACCTGATCGCCACCTATGCCCGCCAGGCCGCCGCCAAGGGGGCGCGGGTCACCATTGTGTCTTCCGACAAGGATCTGATGCAGCTTGTCACCGACCGCGTGGTGATGCTCGACACGATGAAGAACAAGACGCTCGACATCGACGCCGTCTTCGACAAGTTCGGCGTCACCCCGGACAGGGTTGTCGATGTGCAGGCACTGGCCGGTGACAGTGTCGACAACGTCCCCGGCGCACCCGGCATCGGCGTGAAGACCGCCGCCACCCTTCTCAACGAGTATGGCGATGTCGAAACCCTTCTGGCGCGCGCGAAAGAAATCAAGCAGCCCAAGCGCCGCCAGACCCTGATCGACCATGCCGATGCCGTGCGCATCTCGAAAACGCTCGTCACGCTGAAGGATGACGTCCCCGTCGAGGTTGCGCTGGAAGACCTCGCCGTCTCCGAGCCGGACCCGAAGACCCTGATCGACTTTCTGGAAAAGATGGAATTCCGCACCATCACCCGGCGCGTGCGCGAAACCTTCGAGGCCGAGGGCGTCATCGAGGAAAGTTCGCCCGGCGACATCGGCTTCGACACGGACAGCTATGTCTGCATCCGGGACTTCAAGGAGCTGGAAGACTGGATCGCCCGCGCGCATACGGCCGGCGTCATCGGGCTGGACACCGAGACCAACAGCCTCGACTGCCAGACCTGCGACCTGATCGGCATCTCGCTCGCCGTCGCGCCCAATGAGGCAGCCTATATCCCGCTCGGCCATATCGACCCGGACCATTCCGGCGGCGACGACATGTTCGACGCAGACCCGCCGCGCCAGCTGCGTATGGAAGACGTGATCGCCGCGCTGAAACCGCTGCTGGAAGACCCGTCCGTCCTCAAGGTCGGCCAGAATTTCAAGTATGACCTCACCGTCCTTGCCCGCTACGGCATCGAGGTCAGCCCCGTCGACGACACGATGCTGCTCTCCTTTGCCCTTCATGCCGGAATGCACGGCCACGGCATGGACGAGCTGTCGGAGCGCTATTTCCATCACACGCCGATCCCGTTCAAGGAAGTCGCCGGCTCAGGCAAATCGCAGGTCAGCTTCGACCGTGTGGCGCTGGAACCAGCCACTCGTTACGCCGCTGAGGATGCCGACGTGACACTGCGCCTCTGGCAGGCGTTCAAGCCACGCCTCTTCCGCGAAAAGGTCACCTCCGTCTACGAGACGCTCGACCGCCCGCTGATCCCGGTGCTGGCCGACATGGAGCGCGCCGGCATCAAGGTCGACCGTGATCATCTCTCTCGCATGTCGGCGGATTTCCAGCAGCGCATGGCGGGCCTTGAGGACGCCGCCTACAAGGCCGCCGGCACCGAGTTCAACATGGGCTCGCCCAAACAGCTCGGCGAAATCCTGTTCGGCGAGATGGACCTGCCCGGCGGCAAGAAGACCAAGTCCGGCCAGTGGTCGACCGACGCCTCACAACTGGAATACCTCGCCGCGCAGGGCCACGAACTGCCGCAGATCATCCTCGACTGGCGGATGCTCTCAAAACTGCGCTCGACCTATACCGAAGCCCTCCAGGACGCGATCAATCCGCAGACGAAACGCGTCCACACCTCTTACTCGATGGCCGGCGCGCAGACAGGCCGCCTCTCCTCGACGGACCCGAACCTCCAGAACATTCCGATCCGCACCGAGGAAGGCCGCAAGATCCGCGAAGCCTTCATCGCCGAAGAGGGCAATGTCCTGATCAGCGCCGACTACAGCCAGATCGAACTCAGGCTGCTCGCCCATATCGCCAACATCGACGCGCTCAAGAACGCGTTCAAAGAGGGCCTGGACATCCACGCCATGACGGCCAGCGAGATGTTCGACACCCCCATCGACGGTATGGACCCGATGGTGCGCCGTCGCGCCAAGGCGATCAATTTCGGCATCATATACGGCATTTCCGCCTTCGGCCTTGCCAACCAGCTCGGCATCGAGCGCGGCGAGGCGTCGGACTATATCAAGGCCTATTTCGAGAAGTTCCCCGGCATCCGCAAATACATGGACGAGACCAAGGCCTTCGCGAAGGAAAACCTCTATGTGAAGACCGCCTTCGGCCGGAAGCTCCACCTGAAAGAGATGGGCTCGAAGAACGGCGCGCAACGCGCCTTTGCCGAACGCCAGGCCATCAATGCCCCCATCCAGGGCTCGGCCGCCGACATCATCAAGCGCGCCATGATCAGCATGCCCGACGCGCTCGCCAAGAAAAAGCTCGACGCGAAGATGCTGCTACAGGTCCACGACGAACTGATCTTCGAATGCCCGAAGGACCAGGCCGAGGACACGATCGCGGTCGTCCAGAAAGTCATGCAGGCCGCCCCGAAACCCGCCCTCGACCTCTCCGTCCCACTCGACGTCGAGGCCCGCGCCGCAAGCAGCTGGGCCGAAGCGCATTGATGGCGGATGAGATGACCGCGCAATATCCGCCACTCAGACCACTTGCCTTTAGCGTCAGTGCCAATACTAGGAATAGATATCACGCGAGGGGCAAATGGACTTTCAGGCTATTATTTTCGCCGCAATAGCTGGAGCAGTTGGAAGTGGGCTCGGTGCTGCATTAGGACTCGCGGCGGCCAAACTATTTAAGGCGTCGAACGCAGCCCCTTTTATAGTGATCGGTGTAATTATCGGCATTACCCTTAGTCGCTTTGTCGATCCTTCCGCAATAAGTGCGTCAGGGGAATTGCGTGACCAGCTTGATACTGAGCTTCGGACAGACCCACTCTTTAGGCAGCTTCAAGCTGAGTTTCCAGATGAATATGGAGCTTATCTAAATGAACTTGCCCGCAAGGCACCTTCGCTGAATCCTGAAGAAGCCGAGCAAATGGGCTTTGAATTTACTTCAAATCTACGCATGAAATATGCCGGTAATATACGCCAAGCGTCTGACGAGCAGATATCCAAAATTCTTACGAAAGAATTGCAACTAACTCGCTCCATACGAGACGATTTCGGTATAGATGTATGCGCCAGATTTGTAGCTGGCGGGCCTGCTGCACTCCCCGAAAATGCCTATCCTAAACTAGAAGAGATCATAAGAGACAAAGGAACGGCATTGTTTTCTGCCATTGCCGAAGGGCGCAATTCTTCTGCGGAACCCAAGCATGCAATTGAATCTGACTGGCAGAAATTTTTCTCTGAGTGGTATGCCACCGGTGCAACCGGAGACGATCTCGCGCTTATGCAAAAGTCCTCACCTGACACGCCTGAGATTTGCGATATCGCCATTTCTATCAATAAGACGCTGATAGCGATGGAAGGTGACACAGGCGAAAGGCTTCGTGCTGAATCTGCTTATGGCGCGGCGGCCTTGCCCTAGGAGTTCAAGGCCATAGAAAGTGCTGTGTCTAGACAGGTACAGAGCGCAGCGGGCATGCGCCCTTGACCGCCTGACACGGATCGGACACCGCCCAAAATCTTTTCCAGAACCCACTCTCTCCGCCGGTCCCTGCGCAGGCAGGGACCCATGGGACATCCTTAGCGACACAGCGCCATGGATACCTGCCTGCGCAGGTATCCGCGGCAAAAACTGGCTCGCCCCATATCCAAGGCAGGCGTCTCCCTCGACAGGACAACGCTCTGAGAGCCCATCTCCTGATCCTTACAAAGCGCGTAAAAACCAGAGACTTAAAAGCCGGGCACTCAGACCGCGTAAACCGCGGGGGCGCGTGACACGATCCAGCAGATAGTGCCCCAATCCTCTCCAAAATTTCACCCAAGCCTCGCGCGAAAGCCCGTTGCGTTTATTCGCGCATGAAGCGATATTTCAGTTGCGCGACTCGCGCATGGGGCGAGCCCTCACCCGCGAGACAGGCGCTGCTCCTGCCTGCACGGACATGGCGTCCGGCAGTCTCCAGAGGCAAATCGTGCTATCATCCCCGGCGCCAGAACGGCCCGGGCGATGGCACTTGGAGAGTGAGTAGTACAATGCCCAACCAACAGAAACCGAAACCTGGCAAGCCGCAAAACGACAAGCCGAAGAACGACCAGAACCAGCCGAACAGGCCCGGCGCGTCGAAAGACCAGGACCAGCGCAAGAAATAATCCTGCGCTCCGGACCTGACCGCGAGCCCCTCTCCGTCATCCCCTGGAGAGGGGCTTTCCTTTTGGGCCTGTCTTCCCGGCTTATTCCCGCGGAAGCGGGAACCTCTGACAGGAAGGTCCGGCGCGCGCTGCATGAGATTCCCGCCTACGCGTGTAAGCACGGGTGCCGCTACACCAATACGTCCTACAGCCGGACTCCTGGTGTACCGTCCTCACACCATGACGAGACCGCAGACAGACCGGCATCTTCAGGGCGCGATGGCGCGTATCCGGCCGCAGCTTGAAGCGCTGCTCGCCCGGCTGATGCTGCTTGCCGGTGTGGTCGACGGTGCCGGGCCGGAGCGTATCCCGCATGCCCTGCGCCGCTACATATTGCGCCTGCTGCGCCCTGCCGAAGCGCTGACCCGCCGCCTCATCGTCCTGATGGCGCGGGAGGTGGAGGTGGGCCGTCATCCCGGCCGCCCGGAGGGCGTGCCGGGACCCAGTGCCACCCGGAAGCAGGTCCCGGATCACGCCTCGCGTGTCCGGGATGACGGCGCCACCACCACACATTTCCAGCTCTTCGAAACACTCTATACGCGCCGGCGCAGGCCGCGCCCGGTTTACGTGCCCGGCATCGGGCCGCGCATCCTCTGCCTCGATGCGCCCTACCCGGCGGCCCCTGTCACAGATACAGCAGAAGACGACGCGTCCGCCGCGCCGCTCATCGCGCGGCTGCGCGGGCTTCAGGCCATTCTCGAAAACCCGGAAAAGCTGGCCCGGCGTCATGCCCGCTTCCTTGCCCGGAAAGCCGCCCTGCCGCCGCTGGAACGGGGGCGCACCTCGCCCGTTCGCCCCGGCTGGCCGCCGGGCTATCGCTCACCCCACACACCGCCCTGGCTGAAGGACGCGCTTGCCCATCTCACCTCGGAGATCCGGCGCGGGCCGCCTGGTCTGGCGGCCTGGCTCCCTGTAACCGCATACGCCTCCATGGCAGGACCGCCAGAGAGGCCGCTTTCTCGTGGCGGGTACGCATGGAGGCAAGACTTGCGACAGATACGTGCGTGAACGCGGCGTCCGCATAACGGTGACTTGAGTTGACGCAGGGCTCCGGTGGCGCGACAAGACTGATATAAACTTATTTCTTTGTGTCCGTTACGTCATCTATACTAGGCAACTTCATGACCGCTCTCCGCCTCAGACAACTCGTCATTGCTGCTGAAAGCCTCAAAACCGCTGACCAGCTGCGTGAAGTTCTCGATCTTGGCGAGCCCTATGCCGATCCCGGCGTGGCCGAGTTCGGGCTGGAGAATGCCGTCTTCGCCATCGGCAAGCAGTTCATAGAAATCGTTGCGCCGACGCAGAAGGATGCACCCGTCCAGCGCTTCCTCGACCGGCAGGGCCCCGGCGGGTACATGGCCATCTTCCAGACCGATGACCTCAAGAGCGCACGTGCCCGCCTCGACGGCGCCGGTATTCGCCGGGTCTGGGACATCGACCTGGAGGATATCGCCGCAAGCCATATCCACCCTTCCGATGTCGGGGCGGCGATTGTCTCGCTCGATGAAGCCCATCCCTGGGACAGCTGGCGCTGGGCCGGGCCGAAGTGGGAAAAAGAGACGATTGAAGGTGAGCTCAGCGGGGCCATCCTGGAGAGCCCGGACGCCAACAGCCTGGCCTCACGCTGGGCCGCCGCTCTGGGTGTGCCTGCCTCGACACAGCCGGACGCCACGAAAATCGGGCTCATGGATGATCAGACGCTTGTCTTCCAGACCGGCAGTCAGACACGGCTCGAAGCTTTCTGCATAAGCACGCGAAACGCCATGGACGCACTGGAGCGTGCAGACCGGATGAACCTGCAAAGCAATGGCGATGGCGTGCGCATTGGCGGAGTGAGGCTTGTCCTCAACAATTGCTGAGCCGCAATCGTGCCTATAACGCGCCAATAATTAAGGGAAGGTCTCGATGGACTGGTTCAATGAGGTATTTGACCTGGCCGCTGTGGCCTCCGGGGCCGGGCTGGCAGGAAGCGGCGGGGCCGCGATTGTCGCCTGGATGGTGCGCGGCGCAATCATCCGCTTCATCCTGCGCACCCTGCTGACAGCCATACTGACCGGGATCGGCTTCTATTTTCTGCTCGGCTTTCTCGGTTTTGAAATCGTGCCCAGGGACGACGCCGCGGCAGGCGGCATGGCGGCCACCAGTAGCATGCAAGGCTTCGTGGCACAGGACAGCCAGGACGAGCTGGCAGGCGCGTCCCGCGAAACTGACGAAAGCCCGCGCCGCATCGTCATAGATTCGCCATTCCGGCGCGGCGGCTAGCGGAAGTCCACCTCAAGGTGCGTGCGTGTGCGCTGGGTGACACGGCATGAGGCATCCAGCCCGTCGGAACGAATGATGAGACGGAACTCGTCCGGCACGTTCGCTGTCGAGATCAGGTCCATCCCTGCACCCTCCTGACCGAGTGTGCGCACGGTACAGTCTATAGAGGCGCCACCATTCATGAAGCTGATCTTGCCTGCCTTGAGGACACGCCGCCGGGCCGACTTTACCGAGACGTCGCCTGTGCCCCAGCCTGTACACCGGTTCCGGCCATCATTCTTCGACTGGTAGAGTGCCGCATCTGCCCTGACGAGCAGCATGTCGAGATCCTTGGTCTCGATATCGAAAGCCGCGACACCGAAACTCGCCGTCACGCCGATGGTCTTTTCCTTGAATTCGAAGCGCAAGCCGGAAATATCCCTGCGCAGTTTCTCAGCGACTTCCATCGCCCCTTTGCGGTCCGTCTCTGGCAGGAGAATGGCGAACTCCTCCCCGCCGACACGGGCGAAGATGTCACTCTTGCGCATCCTCTGCTTTACCGTTTCGGCCACCCTTATGAGAACCTCATCGCCAGCGGCGTGCCCATAGGTGTCGTTGATTGATTTGAAATGATCGAGATCGAAGCATATCGCGGTGAGGTTGTGCCTGTGCCGGCTCGCAAGGGCCGCAAGCCGCCCGCCCTCGTCACGGAGAGCCCGGCGCGACAGAGCCCCTGTCATCTCGTCCGTCATGGCCCGTTCACGCAGCTCCATCTGCTCGATCACGATACAGGCCAGGTCATCCAGGATCTGCATGTCAGACGCGTTGAACTCGCGTGGTTCTGAATCCACTGCGCAGATCGTGCCGATGGAATAACCCTTCTTCGTCTTGAGAGGGATGCCGGCATAGAAACGGATATTCGCTTCGCCGGTGACATAGGGATTATCCTTGAACAGGGGGTGCCTGGTCGCATCGTTTACGACAAGCGGCCCGTTCATGTTGATCGTCCGGCGGCAGAAAGTCTCCTGCACAGGCACCTCATCCAGGTCCATCCCCTCACTCGCCTTATACCACTGGCGGTGAGCATCGATGATGGAAATGAGTGCCATGTCCACGTTGAAGCTCGCTCTAACAAGCCGGACAATCCGGTCGTAGCTGTCTTCACGCGGGGTATCGAGTATCCCCATGGACTGGACGGCTTCAAGCCGTCGCGCTTCGTAGCGGGTTTCCTTGCGCGGCCCTCCGTCCGTTCTGGCGGGGTCCATGGTCATGTCATTCCTTTCCTGCGCTTGGAAGAAAAACGGGACTTTCCTGCACAGTATAGCTCTATTTGATTATTACGTACCGACGTTAGGGCCGGGTTACCAGATCGTGGAAATTGTAGGCATTGGGTGCAACAGCCCCACCTGGCCGGTATTGTCGGGCTTTCAGAATGCCAATCCCGGGAAAAGGCGCCTAGCGAAATTCGACCTCCAGGTGGGTTCGCGTGCGTGACAAGACCTTGCAGGACACGCTGAGATTATCCGAGCGGATCAGCAGGCGGAATTCATCCGGCACATTCGTCGTCGTAACGAGATCAAGACCTGCCCCCTCCTGACCGAGCGAACGGACAGTACAATCAATCGAGGCAACATTACCCGCGAAGACAATCTGGCCGGCCTTCAGCACACGCCGGCGAACCACCCGTTGGACAACATCCGCCTGTCCCCAGGCAATGCATCTGTTCCGACCGTTCTGTTTGGCTTCATACATCGACGCATCGGCACGCCCTATAAGCGTGGGAAGGTCGTACTGGCGGTCCTTCTGGCCGGCGATGCCAAAACTCGCTGTTACACCCACAGTCTTGCCCGAAAAATCGAACCGCAAAGCCGCAATGGCCCGGCGCAGTTTTTCGGCCACGAGTACAGCGCCACTTTCATCTGTCTGGGGCAACAACAGGGCAAACTCCTCCCCGCCGAGCCGACCGAATATGTCGCTTTGACGCAGATGAGACGTACAAGTCTTCGCCACGGACTGGAGGACGCTGTCGCCAGCCTGATGACCATACGTATCGTTAATGGACTTGAAGTGATCGAGATCGAAACAGATCAGGTTCAGATTATGCCTGTGACGGGCACAGAGCTGCGTGACCCTGTTGCTTTGTTCCTCAAAGGCCCTGCGGGTCAGAAGGCCTGTCAGTCCGTCATTCGATGCCAGCTGCCGGAGCTTGAAGAAATCCGTCACCACCCTGGCGATATTCTCCATGCCCTCAAGCTGGTTTCGCGTGAGTTTCTTTTCACTGGAATCCAGAGCCGACAGCGTGCCGATTATCTCCTCGTCATCCGTGCGTATTGGTACACCCGCATAGAATTTAACGTCGCTGTAGATGTCCTCGCTCTCAAGTCCTGAAGAAGCTTTGAGCCATCTTTGCTGGCCATCCGTAACAGAGATCGTCGCCGACTCGACAGCCAGCAGGTTACGGAGCGTCGCCACGATATTCTCGAAAAACGCATCAGCAGGTGAATAGGGGGCATCTTCTGACCGTTTTGCTCTACGGGGAGCCTGTTCCTGCTCGCCCCCAGACATATGCTCCTCTGATGTCTTCGAGAGGTCGCCTCTCTCCTCCAGCGATGAGAGGTTTACTTCGGTCACCTTGCCGGAGTGTGGCTGAACATTGAGCGGGGTCTTTTTCATCGCCTTGCCTGAATGCCTGAGGGACATCACCTCATTCTATAGGTTCCTTCAAGAACCATATGAAACACAGATAGATTACTTTTCCTTTGAGGCTGACTTGAGCGGGCTTTCAGGCGGTGCCCGCATCATTCAGGCGATACCGCAGGCTCCAGCTCTATCGTGCCTTCAGGAGTCACATCCACGGCATAGAGGTCCATCGCGGCCTCAAGTGTCAGGATGGCATAGACCGCCCAGATCACGAGCATGACAGCAACGACGAAGGCAAAAGGGCGCGCAAAACGGGTTTCGCCGGGCATCTGGTCAAAGCCCCACGCGACCAGGAACAGGAATACCGACGCCAGGAGAACCGCGCCGACCACATCGCTCGGCCAATGCGCCCCGAGATAGATACGCGACAGCCCCATCAGCATGATGAGCAGGATGAAGGCACCGATCACCAGTCTTTGACGTGTGCCGGTCAGTGCATGGGCGGCAAAAATGGCCAGCGCACCATAGATCACGGCCGAGTTCGTCATGTGGCCGGATGGAAAGCTGAAGCTCTCGACACCGCCATACAGGTCCGCAGTCGGCCTTTCACGCGCGACGAGAAACTTTATGGCCTTGACGGTCAGCGGGGTCAGGATGAAAGCCGCCGCACAGCTCAAAGCGGGCCACCAGGCCCGCCGGAGCAACAGCGTCAGCACCATCGCCACAGCAATGAGCGTCAGGCTCAATGCATCGCCAAACAGGGTGACGAGCACCACAAGCCAGTCTGTCGGCGAATTGCGGAGCGCAATGACCGCATCGCTCAGAGCCTGGTCCAGGCCCGTGATCGCCGCCTCACTGTAAACCAGCCATCCGAGCCCCGCCAACGCGGCCAGGGCAAGACCAGCGGGCAGGATGTGAGAGGTGGTGTGGCGCACCCTGCCCCCTTAGTCGCGCGTGAACTTCTTGAACTTCAGGCGCTTCGGCTCGACCGCATCGGGGCCGAGACGGCGTTTCTTGTCCTCCAGATAGGAGGAGAAGTCGCCCTCGAACCACTCGACATGGCTGTCGCCCTCGAAAGCGAGGATGTGGGTGGCCATACGGTCAAGGAACCAGCGGTCGTGCGAGATGATGACGGCACAGCCGGGGAAGCCGTCGAGGCCCTCTTCCAGCGCCTGAAGCGTCTCAACATCGAGATCGTTGGTCGGTTCGTCCAGCAGCAGCAGGTTGGCGCTCTGGCGCAGCATTTTGGCGAGGTGAACCCGGTTGCGTTCACCACCCGACAGCATGCCGACCTTCTTCTGCTGGTCGGAGCCCTTGAAGTTGAACGCACCTGTATAGGCACGCGAATTCACGTCGACCCCGCCAATATCGAGCACATCAAGCCCGTCGGAAATTTCTTCCCAGACATTCTTCTTGTCGTCGAGCTTGTCGCGGGACTGGTCGACATAGCCTAGCTCTACCGAGTCCCCTACCTGCAAGGTGCCGGCATCCGGCTCTTCCTGCCCGAGGATCATCTTGAACAGGGTCGACTTACCGGCCCCGTTCGGGCCGATCACCCCGACGATGCCGCCGGGCGGCAGGGAGAATGACAGGTCGTCGATCAGCAGGTTGTTACCGAACGCCTTGCGCAGGTTCTCAGCCTCGATGACCTGATTGCCGAGACGTGGCCCGGGGGGAATGCGGATCTGGGCGTGTGAAACCTTCTCGCGCTCGGCCTCGGCGGCGCGCTCTTCATAAGCCTGGATACGAGCCTTCGACTTGGTCTGGCGGGCTTTCGCACCGGCCTGAACCCATTCGAGTTCTTTCGCCAGCGTGCGCTTCTTGCCGGCATCCTCGCGGGCTTCCTGCGCCATCCGCTTGGCTTTCTGCTCAACCCAGTCGGAATAATTACCCTTGTAGGGAATGCCCCGGCCACGATCGAGCTCGAGGATCCAGTCGGTGATCTTGTCGAGGAAATAACGGTCGTGCGTGACGAGGATGACGCAGCCCGGGAAATTGATCAGATAGTTCTGGAGCCAGGCCACCGTCTCGGCATCGAGGTGGTTGGTCGGTTCGTCCATCAGGATCATGTCAGGACGCGAAAGCAGCAACCGGCAGATCGCGACGCGGCGGACTTCACCCCCTGACAGATTGGTGACCTCGGCGCTGCCTTCCGGACAACCAAGGGCGACCATCGCCATCTCGATCTTGGAATCGATGTCCCAGGCATCGGCCTGGTCGACCTGCTCCTGAAGCGCGGTCATCTCTTCCATCAGTTCGTCGGAGTATTCCTCGCCGAGCTTGGTCGAGAGCTCGTTGAACTTGTCGAAAAGCTGTTTTTCCGGGCACTGGCCGGCAATGTTCTCGAAGACGGTCTTGCTCTCGTCGAGCTTCGGCTCCTGCGGGAGGTAGCCGACCTTGGTTCCATCGGCGGCCCAGGCTTCGCCATTAAACTCGCTGTCCTCACCCGCCATGATGCGCAGCAGGGTCGACTTACCCGACCCGTTGACGCCGACCACACCGATCTTGGCATCCGGCAGGAAGGAAAGATGGATGTTCTCGAACACCTTCTTGCCGCCGGGATAAGCCTTGGTGAGGCCCTGCATGTGATAGACGTATTGCGGTCCGGCCATGGGCGATGAGTACCTTGTCTTCTGGATGAACTGGGAGCCTCGCGGTGTAGACGCGTAATGGCTATTTGATCAAGCCGTAAGGTAGTCGCCTGACAGGTACATACAACTGGTTGCACGCAGTCAGCCCGCCCGGCAGATCGTCGGACGGGCTGAAACGTCAGGCCAGTCATCAGCCTCTAGTTCATTACCGCCTGACCCGTGAAACAGGGCTCTGGAAGCGGGCCTCGAGACCGTCAACCGCCATGAACGCGCCGCTCACATCGAGTTCGCCGGTCTCGCCCGATCCATCAATCGCGATCAGGCTAAGCGTCGCGTCGAGCGACCCTGAAACCGTCCCCTCACCGCTTTCATCAATCGTGACGCCACCATCGCTGAAGCCGGTGACGACAAAGTCCTGCCCGTTTTGGCGAACCATGCCCATCGGCTGGAATTTTCCGGCATAATCTTCAAGTCCGGCTTCATCCATCTGCGACAAGCTCTCACGACTTTTCACACCGGCGACGCCATAGCTGCCGGCAGCCGGCACCCCGTTAACCGGGCGCATGAGCAGCAGGACAGAGCCCTCAGCCGTGCCTTCACCGGGGTGGAGTGCGATACCGAAATCACCGTTCGGCATTTCGCGCCAGGCGGCGCGACCGGTTTCAGATGACAGGCCCTCCCCGATGGACAGGTTGAGGCTGCCGCCTTCGGGGATACGGTCTCCATCTCTCAGCATCTCTGTCACGAATAGAGCACCTAGCATCGTATCAGCCTGGTCTCCCGGAAGGACCGGAATGGCAGACAGGGCCTCCGGCATGAAGGTTTCTGTGTCTTCAAGTCTCGAGACCTGCGAGCCTCCTGACATTCCGCCAGGCCCTTCGCCCTCCTGGGCAAGCACGGCCCCGAAAGACTGCATATCCCCGCGCACCCTTTCCTGAATGGCTTCGTCCAGAAGCTCATAGCCGGAGGGCGTGAAGTAAGCCGGATCATACCTGTTCGGGATGGTCTGAAGGGGCGAATAGGGCAGGCCCTTCGCGAACCAGAAATCACGCGTGTCGTCCACGCTTTCTGTGTTGCGCACCTCTCCATCACTGCCATAGCGTGTGAGAGTGTAGCTCACACTCAGCTGTCGATGGTCGGTCTCACGGCCTGCGATCAGCTTGTCATCGCTACCATCGCTAAAGGCAATTTCCAGATCCTCCACGGCCCAGCTTGGAGCAGAATCATCGGCCTCGTCGTTGTAGGCTTCACCATCGGCATAGCGTTGTCCGGCCTTGAAGGCAGGTGCACCCTCATCGACCAGCACGCCACCGGCAATGGGTTCAGGTGAAACGATACGCCCGTCCGTGGCCGGACCGGCAAGGAACATCGCACTGCTCGACAGCTCGAAATCCTCCGGGTCGCCTTCAAGAAGCGGCGTCGGTGCATCTGCGGCATGGATATGCGCGATGGACAACCCTTCGCCGTTCTGCCGGACGGTAATGACGGCTGCCTCTCCATCCATCCTGGGATACGGTGCGGTATACTGATAACCATACGATGCCGAGGAAGAAGCTTGATTTTCCTCCTGAGCGAAGGCCTCACCTACAAGGGCTGTGGCTAATACCAGCAGGCTGCATCCGGTTATGGCGCGATTGGACATGGAAAAGTCCCCCTTTTTGCGTCACGAAGGAGCCTAACATTGCAAATGACGATTGAAACCGCCGCCCCCGGATGGGGGGTAAAGCGTGATGTTACATACAGCCGGAGGGGCTGACAGGCGCGCGCCAGGCGCTAGTTTCCCGCTCATGAACTCCCTGACGACCGGCCTAGCTGCCACCGCCTTCGCTGCTCTCTGCGCCTTCTCGAGCGCGAGTGCCCAACCGAAAAAGGACACCATGGCTTCGAAAGAGCTCACCATAGAGCGCCTCTACGCCTCGCCTTCACTCAACGGGCCCTCGCCCACAGGGGTGAAATATTCGCCCGATGGCCAGCGCGTCACCTTCCTGAAGGCCCGCGAAGCCGATTCCAGCCGCTATGACCTGTGGCAGTTCGATGTGGAAACAGGCGAACAATCCATGCTGGTCGACTCCACCCTGCTGGAACCGGAAGAGGTTGAGCTTTCCGAAGAGGAAAAGGCGCTACGGGAACGGAAGCGCATCGCGGGCCGGAAGGGCATCGTATCCTATGACTGGGGCACGAATGATACCATCCTCGTACCGATCGGCGGGGACCTGCATCTCGTCACACTAGGAGAGGACGGGCCGCAAGCCCGCCAGCTGACCGAAACGGAAGCCTTTGAGTACGATGCGCGTGTCTCACCGGACGGCCGCCAGGTCAGCTTCGTGCGCGACGGCGCGGTGTATGCCATTGAGCTGGAGACGGGTACAGAGACCCAGCTGACCCCCGACGCCGAGCCGGAAAAGGCCATTTCCTATGGCGTTGCGGAGTTTGTCGCGCAAGAAGAGATGAGCCGCTACACCGGCTACTGGTGGAGCCCGGATGCACGCTACATCGCCTACGCAAAGGTCGACGAAAGCACGGTCGATGTGATCCCGCGCTTCGATATCAAGGCCGAAGAAACCACTGTCGTAGAGCAGCGCTATCCGCGGGCGGGACGCCCGAACGCCGTGGTGGACCTGTTCGTGCACGACATGGAGACCGGTAAAACGCATGAGCTGGACTGGCGAAATGACGACTGGGGGCCGGCCACGGACCAGTACCTCGCGCGAGTGAACTGGGCTGGCGATGCCCTGATCGTGCAGTCGGTCGACCGCGACCAGACCATCATCCGGACAACCCAGCACTGGCCGGAGACCCTCTGGGGGGTTGAACCCCTCGCGACGGAAAAACAGGACCGTTGGGTGAATTTGAGCAAGGACTTCACGCCCCTGTCCAGTGAGACCGGCACACTGCACGATCAGGGTGAGATTGCCTATCTCACGACAAGCGAGGAAAGCGGCTACCGCCATATCATCAAACATGGGCGCGACGACGAAACTGTCGCACTGACTTCCGGCCAGTGGGCTGTCTCCGCCATCGCTGGTAGTGACCCTGAAGGTGGAACGGTGTTCTTCACCGGGTTCAAGGACACGCCGCTAGAGAAACATCTCTATTCCGTCCCGGCAGAGGGCGGCGATATCACCCGCATCACCGAACCCGGCAAATCCTGGTCGATCACGATGAGCCCGGACGGCAAGTCCTTTGTCGGCACGTCCTCCTCGCCGAGCCACCCGCCGCAGACGGGGCTCTACACAGCAGAGGGTGAGCTGATCGCCTGGATCGAGGAAAACGCACTCGATGAGAGCCACCCCTACGCGCCCTATCTCGACGCTCACGCCGTGCCGGAGTTTGGCACGCTAAAGGCCGAGGACGGGCAGGATCTCTACTACTCCATCCTGAAACCGGCTGACTTCGATCCGACGAAACAGTATCCGGTCATCATCGAGGTCTATGGCGGCCCGCATGTCCAGACCGTCGACCGGGACTGGGAGAGCCTGTCGGACCAGTACCTCACCCGGCAGGGCTATATCGTCTTCCGGCTGGACAATCGCGGCATGGCGAACCGGGGCAAACAGTTCGAGGACGTCATCTATCGCCGCACGGGCGGGCCGGAAGTGCGCGACCAGCTTGTCGGCGTGGACTGGCTGAAGTCCCGCGATTTCGTAGACCCGGACCGGATTGCGATACAGGGCTGGTCCTATGGCGGCTACATGACGCTGATGACCATTCTCCAGTCACCCGAGAACACGTTTGCAGCGGCCGCCGCCGGGGCACCTGTCACGGACTGGAAGCTCTATGACACCTTCTACACAGAACGCTACATGGACACGCCGCAGGACAATGCTGAGGGGTATGAGCAGTCTTCGGTCTTCGCGCATGCCGAAAACCTGACCACGCCACTGCTGCTGATGCATGGGATGGCAGATGACAATGTCACTTTCGACAACACGACCCGGCTGATGGCGGAATGGCAGGAAATGGGCAAACAGTTCGAGCTGATGACCTATCCCGGCCAGCGCCACGGCATTCAGGGCGAAGCACTGAAGACCCACCTGATGAAGACACGCATGAACTTCCTCAACCGCCACCTGAAGCCGCAAGGCAGCGACTGACACGTTTTTGGGCGGGGCGCGATTTTCTCATGCCAGAAGCCCAGTTCCGGCTTGAACCCGTTGGCGCCTGACGCATTCTGACCTGTAGGCAGAAACGTCAGGATGTCATGGGCAGACTTATCGCGATTTCGAACCGGACCGCCGCCGACGCCAGTGCGCGTGCAGGCGGACTTGCTGTGGCCGTCTGGGAAAGCCTGACCTCGACGGGTGGCATCTGGTTCGGCTGGTCCGGCAACATCGTGTCAGGCGAGCCCGGCGAGCCGGACGTCTTCACCGACGAGAATGTCGAGTTTGTCACCACGGACTTTACTGAGGCCGAGCATGACGGCTTCTACCTGCAATATGCCAACCGGGTGATCTGGCCGGTCTTTCACTACCGGGTCGATCTCGCGCATTTCGGCCATGCGGACTTTGCCACCTATGCGGCCGTCAATGAGCGTATCGCCGGACTGGTCTCGCCGCGCCTTGAAAAAGGCGACAGCGTCTGGGTGCATGACTATCACTTCCTGCTAATGGGTGACTATCTGCGCCGCGGCGGCTGGGACGGGCCGATCGGCTTTTTCCTGCATATCCCCTTCCCTTCACCGGAAGTCTTCCACGCCCTGCCCGAGCACGAAACAATTGCCCGGGCCATGTGCGAATACTCCGTGCTGGGCTTCCAGTCACAGACAGACCGCTCAAACTTCGTCCGCTATCTCGTTGAGAATTATGAGGCCGTTGATGAAGGTGACGGCTGGATCAGTGTCTTCGGGCGCAAGATCAGAGCGAATGCCTATCCCATCGGAATTGATGCAAACGGTTTCGCCAAGGCCGCGGTAAGCGAGCGCGCAACGACCGCCGCAGCCAGGATCGGGCGCTTCCTGGGTGGACGTAATCTGGTGCTCGGCGTGGACCGGATGGATTATTCCAAGGGCCTGCCACAACGGTTCGAAGCGGTTGGCAAACTGTTCGACCACTTCCCGGCAACACGCGGCAAGGTCTCGGTCACCCAGATCGCGCCGCCTTCACGCTCCAAGGTCGAGGAATACCGCGACCTGCGCACCCAGCTCGACGAACTGGCTGGCCGCATCAATGGCGATTATGGCGACCTCGACTGGATCCCGCTGCGCTATCTCGCCCGCTCCTATGACCGCAAGGAACTGGCGGGGCTGTACCGGATCGCACGGGCCTGCCTCGTGACCCCTTTGCGCGACGGGATGAACCTCGTCGCCAAGGAGTTCGTCATGGCGCAGGACCCGGAAGATCCCGGCGTGTTGATCCTGTCGGAATTTGCCGGCGCAGCCGAGCAGCTGTCGGATGCCCTGATCGTCAATCCACATGATGCCTACAAGGTTGCCCAGACAATCTACCGCGCGCTGGAAATGCCGCGGGAGGAACGCAAGGCCCGCTGGGAGAAATTACGCGACATTGTCGTCGATCAGGACATATCATGGTGGCGGTTGAAATTCCTGGAAGACCTATCCGCTGACCTGACCTGATCATGATCGCAAAGACAGACCTGCCCCATCTGGACAGTCGCCACGCCCTGTTCCTCGACTTCGACGGAACCCTGGCCGCCATCCAGGACGATCCCGACACTGTGACACTGCCGCAGGCCACAGGCGAAGCACTGGCAAGGCTCGAGTCGCTTATCGGTGATGCTATCGCGATCATCAGCGGGCGCGATATCCGTGACCTTTCCACGCGCGTGCCGCTTTCCTACTGGCGCGCAGGGGGACACGGGCTGGAGATATGCGCTCCGGGTGAAGCCGCCCCGCAGGAACGGGCCAGTGCGCCCCGCAGCCTCAGCAATGCCATAGACATGATCACGCGCGGGCTTGCAGGCGTACGGGTGGAAGACAAGGGCCCTGTTCTGGCCGTGCACTACAGGCAGGCGCCTGCTCTCGGCGAGATGCTGCTTGCGCGCATCAGGGATACGCTTCACGACATACCGGATTACAAGGCACAGGCCGGCAAGATGGTGATCGAGGCCAAACCCGCTCACGCCCATAAGGGCCGGGCGCTGGAACGCATGATGACCCATGCGCCCTTCCGGGACCGTATCCCGGTCATGGTCGGCGATGATACAACCGACGAGGACGCCTTCCATGTCGCCAACCGGCTCGGCGGATTTTCCATCAAGGTCGGTCCTGGCGAGACAGCCGCACGCTACCGGCTTGATGAAACAGTTGATGTGACGAACTGGCTGAACGAACAGGGACAGTAATGAACAACCTCGAACTCGGCATTATCGGCAATGGCACCGTGGCAGGCCTTATCGACGAGACAGCAACATGCGTCTGGCTCTGCCTGCCACGCATTGATGGCGAGCCGGTCTTCAACAGCCTGCTTGGCGGGCGCGGCCAGTTCTCCGTCAGCCTTCAGGGCCAGGTGAAGAGCACCCAGTCCTACCAGCAGAACACCGCCATTCTCGAAACCGTGCTGGAAGCAGACGATGGCTCGGCCATACGGGTCACCGATTACTGCCCCCGCTTCATGGACCGGGGGCGCATGTTCCGTCCGACATCCATGGTCCGCCGGATTACGCCCCTCAAAGGCATGCCGCGCATTCGTGTCGAACTGTTCGCCCAGAGCCAGCGTGGCGAATACAACATGGTCACAAGGCGCGGCGTGAACCATATCAGCTTCCTTGATGAAACAGCTGGTTTCCGTGTCACAACCGATGCACCGGTTTCCTATGTCATGGACGGGCGGGATTTCGTGCTCGACCGGGAGGTGAGTTTCCTGCTCGGCCCCGATGAGAGCCTGTCGGACCGGGTCGGCGTCATCTCGCTGGAATGGCTGGAACGCACGGCCGATCACTGGATGTCCTGGTCACGCCGTCTGGCAACGCCGCCAGACTGGCAGGAGGCCGTCATTCGGGCTGCCATCACACTGAAGCTGTGTGTCTACGAGGAAACCGGCGGCATCGTCGCGGCGCTGACGACGAGTATCCCCGAACATGCAGGTTCGGAACGCAACTGGGACTATCGTTATTGCTGGCTGCGGGATGCCTATTTCACGGTCACCGCGCTCAACCGCCTTTCGGCCATGGGGACGCTGGAACACTATCTCGCTTACCTCAGAAACACGGTCGCCCATACGCGCGGGGGCCATATCCAGCCAGTTTACGGCATTGCGCTTGAAAATGACCTGACCGAGAAGATCGCTGGTGCCCTGCCCGGCTACCGCGACCACAAGCCGGTACGCTTCGGCAATCAGGCAGCCGAGCACATCCAGCATGACGTCTACGGCCATGTTATACTGGGGGCGAGCCAGGCCTTCTTCGACGACCGGCTGTTCGCCAAGGCCGGGCCACTGGAATTCGCGCATTTCGAGGGCGTCGGTGAACGCGCCTATGCCGTCTGGAATACGCCGGATGCCGGCATCTGGGAGTTCCGGGGCTTTGCCCATGTCCACACATCTTCGGCCATCATGTGCTGGGCTGCCTGTGACCGGCTGGCGCGTATCGCTGCCTGTCTCGGCATGGAAGAACGCACGCAATACTGGACCGAGAAGGCCAATGAAATCCGCGAGGGCGTGCTGGAGAAGGCGTGGAACGAGAAACGCCAGGCCTTTACCGGCGCGTTCGGCGAGGACGCGCTTGATGCCTCTGTCCTGCTGATGGCAGAAATCGGCTTCATCGATGCGAAGGATGAGCGCTTCATCAAGACGGTCGAGCGCGTCGATGAGGAATTGCGCGACGGCTATCACGTTTACCGCTACCGCGTGGAAGACGATTTCGGCCTACCGCAGACGGCGTTTACCGCCTGCACCTTCTGGCACATTGATGCCCTAGCCCGGATCGGGCGCATCGACGAAGCCCGCGCAATGTTCGAGGATGTGCTGGCCCACCGCACGCGCCTCGGCCTGCTGTCGGAGGACATCGACACGGCCAGCGGAGAGCTTTGGGGCAACTTCCCGCAGACCTATTCCATGGTCGGCATAATCAATGCCGCCAACCGGCTCAGCCGTAACTGGGACGAAGTAGTCTGAAGTCATTGCACCGGATCTTCGCCGTGCTTTTTCATGCCGCGACGTCACGCTGACGTGAACTTGTCTGCGTCTGATCCAGCAGGCAGGATTACCTAAAAAGTTCAGGAGGAAAACATGCCAGCGCTACAGCCCGATACTGACCAGATGCGCCGCTTTGCCAAGGACGAGCATGAGGGGCCTGTGATCATGGTCAACCTGCTGAAATTCCACGAGAAAGCCCAGTACAAGGAAAGTGATCCGGAAAAGGGCGATAACATCTCCGGCGAAGAAGCCTATAACCGCTATGCCAAGGGCCTGGAGGCGCTTTCCGATGATCCCTCCATCGGACTGAAGACCCTCTATGCCGGCAGTGTGCATGGTTTCCTGATCGGCGGCAACGAGGACTGGGACCGCGTGCTCGTGGTTCACTACCCGTCCCGGCATCACATGCTCACCATGATGCGTGATCCGCGTTACCAGGAGGCCCACCGTCATCGTGAGGCGGGCCTCAAGCACCAGGACCTGATAGAGACCCACCAGATGGGAGAACCGTCATGAGCGATACGCCTTACACGATCTATGGCGGGCTCGGCTCGCCCTATTCCATGAAAACCCGCGCGGCGATGCGTGCCAAGGACCTTCCCCACCGCTGGACACCGATGACCGCGGATATCCGCAAGGACATCCTCTCGAAGGTGAAGGCGCCGGTCATCCCCGTGATCCAGACACCTGACGGCAGCTGGACAAACGATTCCACGCCCTTCCTGCTATCGATCGAAGACCAGGGCCGCGGTCTCCTGCCAGATGACCCTGTCCAGCGCTTTGCCTGCCTTCTGCTTGAGGACATGGCCGACGAGTGGACCATGAAAGCGATGTTCCACTATCGCTGGCATTATACCG
This sequence comes from Henriciella sp., assembly GCF_029936995.1. Classification (GTDB taxonomy): domain Bacteria; phylum Pseudomonadota; class Alphaproteobacteria; order Caulobacterales; family Hyphomonadaceae; genus Henriciella. The sequence goes on along the minus strand of NZ_JAPYRE010000001.1, from coordinate 489,273 downwards.
AAGATGCTGAGTGGTGCGCCAACTGGCTGATCTATGACAGCCTGCCCAATGCCGGGCGCGAAACCGTCGAGACAGCGGCGGCCGACATCCGCGAGCGGCAGATATCCCGCATGGCGCTGGTCGGCTGCACGCCAGAGACCAAGCCGGTCATCGAAGCGTCCTTCGCCCGTGTCACCGCTCTCCTGGAAAAAATGGCGCTTGGCCCCACCCTCTTCCTGTTCGGCAACAAGCCGTCCCTCGCCGACATGGCCTTCTACGGCCAGATCAAGGTGATGAGCTACGACCCGACGCCGATGGCCTTCCTGCGCGCCGAGCGGCCCTATTTCTATCGCTGGCTGGATCTCGCAGATGATGCGTCAGGTGTCAGCGGCGACTGGGCAAAGGGGCTGTCTGAAGTCGTCCAGGCCCTGCTTGCTGTCGCGGGCGATACATACCTGCCTTTCCTGAAGGCCAATGCCGATGCACTGGAAGCAGGCGCTGAGACTTTCAGCCTGCAACTGGAAGGCCGGACTTACAGCCAGGGCGTTTTCAAGTATCAGAAACGCTGTCTCGATACACTTCGCGCAGCGTGGCGCGACCTGCCAGAGACTGCGCGCAAAACGCTTGCCGTACATATCGGGCCGAACGCGCCCATCCTCGACTGATACAGGCACCCACCATGATTCACCGTTTACAGTTCGCTTCGCTACTGGCTGCTACGGCCCTTGCCGCATGTGCGACGCCGCCGCCTGTCCAACCAGCAGACCTTAGCCCCGGCGTAGCATGGGTGGCCGATAATGCCGGCTGGGCCGAAGAGGCGCAGGATGTCTACGGCGAAGCCACAGCCCATGTCGAAGAGGTTGCCGCAACACGCGCGCCTGGCACATGGGCGGTCGCGCTCGATATCGACGAAACCGTGCTTAACAACATTGAGTACCAGATACGGATCGAGCGGGCGGGCGAAACCTATTCAGAGGAGAGCTGGCAGGCCTGGACACAGGAAAAGGCGGCAACGCTCGTGCCGGGAGCAAAACCGTTTATCGAGCGGGTCAATGCGCTGGGAGGTCATGTCGCGCTCGTCACCAACCGGGCCGACACGACGCAACTCTGGACAGAGGAAAACCTTGCTGCCGTCGGACTGGAGCGTCCTGAAGACTTCCGTATCCTGATGACGAAAGCGACACCTGAAGGTGTCTCGAACAAGACGCCGCGCTATGACATCATCCCGGCCATGCTGGCTGCGCAGGGCTATCCCGGTGTGGACGTCGTGGCCTATGTCGGGGACAATACAGGCGACAAGCCGGACACGTCCGGTGACTGGGCGTTTTTCTGCATCGACCAGGGTGGCATGTATGGTGAGCCATGTGCCGCAGTGGCAGGACCGGGCCGCTAGGCGGACGTCAGGCTGTCAGCAGGGTCTTGCAGATCGCCTCGAGCCCCTCACGGTCCACGTCGTCAAACGCACCATACTCCGTCGAATCCACGTCAAGCACAGCCGCCAGTTTTCCCTGGTCATCAAAGACAGGCACCACGATTTCGGAGTTTGACCGCGAGTCGCAGGCAATGTGGCCGGGGAAGGCGTGAACGTCCTCGACCAGTTGCGTCTTTCCCTCGGCCGCGCAGGCCCCGCAGACGCCCTTGCCGAACGGGATGCGCAGACAGCCAAGCGTGCCCTGATACGGGCCGACGACCAGCTCGTCAGGTTTGTCGGGGTCGACAACATAGAAACCTGTCCAGAAGAAACGGGGCCGGAAGGCTTCCGCCAGCAGGCAGGCGGCCGAGGCATAACGCGCCGGGACATAGCTCTCCCCGGCGACGATGCTTTCGATCTCGGCTTTCAGGTCACGATAGGTGGCGGCGCGGTCCATTTCAGTATCCTTGCTCGGCATCCGCGCCATATCGGTTATTGCCGCCAACATCTCAAGAGCCCCATGGACGCCACGCTGCAGCTCTGAAATAGTCAAGGTTGAAGGGTGAAGTGGCGTTTATCCAAGCGCCACAGGAGAGGAGGCTGCCGCGTGAGAGATGCTGTCCGGACGATCGTCATCGCCTGGGCCATGCTCTTCGGGCTATGCGGGACAGCCCCGGCGCTTGCGCAGACAAGCGATGCCGGCGACGAACCTGAGAGCGACCGGATCGAGCGCATCGTTGCAGAGCATGCAGGCAATGACCGGCTACAGACCGAACGCCCGCAATTCAGGCCGGAACCGGAAGATTTCGATACACCGCGTAATCCGTTCATCGAAGCGGTCGGCGACTTCTTTGCCTGGCTGTTCAGGTCATTCGGCTGGGTTTTCCAGGCGATCCTGATTTCGGCTGTGATTTGCGCCATCGTCTATGCGCTCTGGTATATGTTCGGGGACATGGTTGGCCTGCAAAGACAGCGAAAAGACAAGGCCGACGAGGCAGACATCTCCGATATCCGTGACCAGCGTCCGGACGAGGCACAGGCCAGCGCGCTTCTGGAAGAAGCTGACAGGCTGGCGGCGAGCGGCCGGTTTGCCGAAGCGGTCCACCTGCTTCTATTCCGCTCAATCGAGGATGTCCGCCAGACCCGTACTGGCGGGCTGCCGCAATCGCTGACGGCGCGTGAAATACAGTCGTTGTCAGACCTGACAGACCGCACCCGCGAAGCGCTGGCCCCGATTATCCGTATCGTCGAGAACAGCTTCTTTGGCGGACGTCCCGTCGACCGTGACGGCTGGCAGCATGCACGCCGCTCCTATGAGAGCTTTGCCTTCGGAGCCGGCACATCATGAGCCCGGCAAGCGAGCGCCTGCCCGGCACCAGAAGCCCTTTTGCGCCAAGCGTCGTGATCGCGCTGATCATGGTCGGACTGGTGTCATTTGGCGCTGTGCTTTCCCTCATGGCCTGGGCCCCGGAACTTGCAAGCCGTGACCGGCCCGGCCCTACCCCCTATTCGCGGTCTGCGACAGGGTATGCCGGGCTCATCAAGATTCTCGAGACTGAAGGCTACACCCCGGCCGTCTCGCGGCGCAGCGAGTCGCTCAACACATCGAATGGCCGGCTGATGGTGCTGACCCTGCCGCTTTACGGGCGCTCCTTTGACATGGAGGAACTGGCCGAACCAGCGCTGATTGTCCTTCCGAAATGGTCATTCACAGCCAATCCCACACGCCAGGCTTTCGAACTGGATACGCGGTTGGCCAGGACAGGCCCTGTCGACGCCATGCTGGGCCTCGTGGCTGAAGACGCCAGCATCGAGCGCGCCAGCTCGCCCAGTCGTATCGAGACCCCGTCCGCCAGCTATCAGCCCGTTTTCGAACCAGAGATACAGCTCATCAGGTCAGATACTCTCCAGGAAGTCGTCGGCCTGCCGGAAGGTCAGCTTCTGTCGCGCCTGCCCGACCGGGAAATCTATGTCCTGTCAGACCCTGATGTTCTCAACAATTTCGGCCTCGCGCAGGTGGAGAATGCCCGCATCGGTCTCGACATCGTTGAGCGTGTGACCCGGGCGCAGCGCCAGCCGATAGCCTTCGATGCGACACTGCACGGCTTCGAGCATTCCAACAGCCTGCTCAGGATGCTGCTCGACATTCCCTTTCTCGGGGCGACACTCGTCGCGCTGGCAACCATGGGCCTGATTGGCTGGGCTGCCGCCATCCGCTTTGGAAGCCCTGAACGCGAAGCCCCGCCATTCGCGCCGGGCAAGCAGGCCCTGGCTGATAATTCCGCCGGTCTGATCGCCATGACACGGCGCGAGGGCCGCATGGCACCAGGTTATCTCGCCCTCAGCCGCCGCGCGCTGGCGCGTGAGCTTGGCTTGCCGAAAACACTGAGCGAGACCGAGCTTGCGGCCCTGCTCGACCGGATGGGCAACCATGCGGGACAGGAAAAGAGCTGGAACGAATTGAGTGGCAGGCTTTCCGGTCCTGCCGCCTCGCGTGATGAACTGAGACACAAGGCCCGCGCCCTCTGGCGCTGGCGCAGGGAGATGACACATGGAAACGACTGAGATTCAGGGCCTGGCCAATGCGATCCGTGGCGAAGTGGCAAAAGCCGTGGTCGGCCAGGCCGAAACGGTCGACCTGATGCTGACGGCTCTCTTTTCTTCCGGACACATCCTGCTGGAAGGCCCGCCCGGAACGGCCAAGACGCTGCTGACCCAGTGTTTCGCTGCGGCCATCGACCTCGATTTCGGGCGCATCCAGTTCACACCAGACCTGATGCCCGGCGATGTCATCGGCACCAATCTCTTCAACTTCCAGACCAACGAGTTCTCGCTGACCAAGGGCCCGATCTTTACCGACATCCTGCTCGCCGACGAGATCAACCGCACCCCGCCCAAGACGCAGGCCGCACTGCTCGAGGCCATGCAGGAGCGCAAGGTCACCATCGATGGCAAGCCGCACAGCCTGAATGACCGCTTTACCGTCATCGCCACGCAGAACCCGATCGAACAACAGGGCACCTACCCCCTGCCCGAGGCGCAGCTCGACCGGTTCCTGTTCAAGCATGTCCTCGATTATCCAACGCGTGAGGAAGAAGTCGCCATTGTTTCGGGCCACGGCAACCGCACCGGCATGAAGACCGCGGCGGCCTTCGGTGTCGAAGCAGCTGTCAGCACAAGCCAGCTCAACACGGCCATCGAGGCGGTTGCGGCCATCCGGATCAATGAAGATGTCGTTGGCTATATTGTCGACATCATACGTGCCACGCGCGAGACCCCGGCGCTGGAAACTGGCGCCAGCCCGCGTGCGGCTGCTGCCATAGCCGCCGCTGCCCGCGCAAGGGCCGCACTGGACGGACGTGACTATGTCATCCCCGATGACGTGAAAACACTTGCACCGCCCGCCCTGCGCCACCGTGTAATCCTGTCGCCCGCCGCAGAGATCGAGGGCCGCACCACGGACGAAACCCTCGCCACCCTGATCGACCAGACCTCCGCTCCGCGATGATCGCACCCACGCTCCGCTCTATCTGGCTTATGCTTGCCGGTGTGCCGGTGATGCTGGCCATTGCCGTGTTTGCCCCCGGGCTCTGGGTGATGTCGGCAGGATGGATCATGGGCGTTCTGGCGCTGATGTTTGCAGACCTTGTGCTCGCCGGACGTGCGCCAGCTGCCCAAGCCAGCGTCGATGCACCGGCCCTTCTCTACATGTCGGGTGAAGAGAGCGCCGATGTGATCTTCACCTTCCTTAAGGGTCCGCTGCCCGGCCATGTGGAGGTACAGCTTGAAACCAGTCCGCTGATTGCCTCACCACCAAGAAAAATCCTGAGAGGCTGGCAGGACCGGGCGCATACGAGCAGTTTCAAACTGCAACCGATCCGGCGCGGCACAGGCAGGCTCGAGAGGATCTGGGCGCGCTGGACAGGCCCGCTCGGCCTTGTGGCCATCCGCAGGATTTTTGTTCTCGAGACGGACCTACCGATCACGCCCAACACACGCTGGGTGAAAGAAGAAGCGGTGCGGCTTTACCAGCGCGATGCAGACTTCGGCATCAAGATGCAGATCGAACGTGGCGACGGCTCTGAATTCGACGCCCTGCGGGAGTTCGCCTCCGGGATGGACCGGCGTGCGATCGACTGGAAACACTCCGCCCGCCACAGGATGCTGCTGGCCAAGGAGTTCCGCACGGAGCGCAACCACAATATCGTCTTTGCCTTTGATACCGGACGCCTGATGAGCGAACCGCTGGGCGGCGTGCCGAAGCTCGACAGGGCCATCAATGCTGCCCTGCTGCTGGCTTATGTTTCCCTGCGTTCCGGCGACAGGACGGCGATTTTCGGATTCGACTCGCGTCCCGGTGTGGCAAGCAATGTGGTGACCGGCGCGGCGGCCTTCCCGCATATCCAGCGCCTTGCCGCGCGGCTCGACTACTCGACCGAAGACGCCAACTATACGCTCGCCCTGACAGACCTCGCCCAGCGTCTCGAGCGGCGTTCGCTGATCATCCTGTTTACCGATTTCGTCGACACCACATCCGCAGAGCTGATGCTGGAAAATGTCGCCCGCCTGCGGGAGAAGCATCTCGTCCTGTTCGCAACCTTCGAGGATGAGGCGCTGGCGCGCATGGTCGAGGCCGAGCCACGGCGCGCCGAAGATGTTTCCCGCGCCGTCATCGCCGACACGCTGCTCCAGGAACGCGAAGTCGTCTTCCGCAAGCTACAACGCATGGGCGTGCAGGTGATCGAGACACGTCCGGAGCGGTTCGGCGCTGAGCTTGTCTCACGCTATCTCGAGATCAAGCGGAGGGAGCTCCTGTGAACGACCGGGTGATGAAATCCTACCGCTTCCGCGAGGAACGCCAGGAAGACTGGAGCCGTCTCGACGAAATCGTCACACGGGCGGAAAAACGCGGCATGAAGGCGCTTTCCGATGAAGAGATGACGGCGCTGCCCCGGCTCTACCGGCAGGCCGTCTCGTCGCTTTCGGTCGCGCGCTCCATCTCGCTCGACCAGAACGTGCTGGCCTATCTCGAAACACTGTGCGCACGGGCCTATTTCTTCGTCTACGGCACCCGCGCCAGCATGGGCCGGCGCATCGCGCAATATTTCCGCCGGGACTGGCCGGACGCGGTGTCCGGCGCACTTGGCTCAACGCTTCTTGCAGCGGCCTGCCTGTTCGGAGGCGCCCTGCTTGCCTTCTTTCTCTGCCTGCAGGACATGGAATGGTACTGGACCTTCCATCAGGGCTGGGACTCTCGAAATCCGAACGCCAGTTATGACAGCCTGCGCGCAACGCTCTACACCGAAGAGACAAATATCGCGGATATGCTGGCCGCCTTCTCGGCGCAGTTGTTCTCGCACAATAGCGGCATCGCCATTTTCGCTTTTGCTTTGGGTTTCGCTTTCGGTATCCCGACAGCAATCCTGCTTATTTACAATGGCGTCTATATTGGCAGCTTCTTTGCTGTCTTCTGGCAGAAGGGGCTGGCCGCCGAACTGACAGGCTGGCTCTTTATCCACGGCGTGACAGAACTTTTCGCCATTATCCTTGCCGGTGCAGGCGGTTTCATGATCGGCAGCGCGGTCGCCTTTCCCGGCACGAAAAGCCGGATGCAGTCCATGCGGGATGCGGGCCATTCGGCGGCGCTTCTTATCATTGGAACCGTACTGATGCTGTTTACAGCTGCGCTTCTGGAAGGCTTCGGCCGCCAGATGATCAATTCGGATATGGCGCGCTACGCGATTGCCGCGGCCAGTCTCGTCTTCTGGCTGGTCTATTTCTACTGGCCACGTGGCGGGCAGGATGAATGGACTGGCGAGGATAGCTGATGGCCCGTGACCGCCGCTCTCCTGCGTCCGGCGACAGCCGCCGGGAAGCCCTGCGCCGGCGTGAATTGCGCCTGAAGGAGCAGGCCCGCCAGGCCAAACGTATCCGTCCGCTTGTCACGCCTGAGGGCGCAGCCCTGAATCTCAAGATCGCAACGGCCTCTGAACGCGCGGGCGCCTTCCTGCTTGATTTCGCCATCCTGCTCATAACGATGCTCGCCTGCCTTTTCACGGTATCCTCGATGTTCTCCTCCATGGGATATCAAGGCTGGCAGATGGCCGTTTCCATAAGCACGGTCCTCATATTCCTGCTCAGAAATTTCTATTTTGTCGCCTTCGAGATCGGACGGAAGGCGGCCACGCCTGGCAAGCGTGCGCTTGGCCTGCGTGTGGCTGCACGCAATGGAGGCCGCCTGACTGCAAATGCGGTGCTGGCCCGCAACTTCATGCGGGAGCTGGAAGTGTTCCTGCCGCTGAGCCTGCTCTTCATGACCGCTGAGGACGAAGTCAGTGCCTGGATACGTATCCTTGCGCTTCTCTGGAGCGCTGTCTTCGTGCTGTTTCCCCTCTTCAACCGGGACAAGCTGCGCGTAGGCGACCTGATCGCGGGGACGATCGTCATTCATGCGCCGCGCACCCGGCTGAAGCAGGACATCACGTCTGCCGCGCCCCTTCCCTCGGCCAATGGCTATGCGTTCACCGAGGCTGAACTCGACACCTATGGCATCCATGAGCTGCACGTCCTGGAGGATGTGCTGCGTCAGTCTACAGCCGAGATCAAGACACGTGTGGCCGAGCGCATCCGCGAAAAGATCGGGCGGGAGAAAGGCACTGACGAAAGCGACCTTGCCTTCCTCGAAGCCTATTACGCCGCCCTGCGCGCCCGGCTCGAACAGCGCATGCTGTTCGGCGAACGCAAGACCGACAAGTTCGATACGGGCGGAAAGGGATAGTGCTACGGAACTCGCTTGATCAGAGACCGGGACCAAAAACAAAGTCCCTGCAGGGGCATTCATTCCATAAAGTCAGTCTGCCGGAGTGATTTTTGACGCGCCGTGCTACCCGGGATGAATGGTGGGCCCGGAGGGACTTGAACCCCCGACCAGACCGTTATGAGCGGTCCGCTCTAACCAACTGAGCTACAGGCCCTGAATTCGTGCAGACATCATGTCGTCGTCACGATGGTGCCGCAATGGCCGAATTAGATCGCAACTGCAAGTCCCAATGAAAGAGGAAAGCCTTATGAATCCCACCTTTTCCCGCCCGGCCCTGGCAATCGCCGCCGCGACGGCCCTTGTGACGGCCCCTGCAAGTTTCGCGCATGAGGAAGCTGCTTCAGCCTCTCATCCGAACTCGATCCAGCCGGAAACAACGCTTTCAGTCTCGGCAAGCGGTGAAGTCTCCCGCGCCCCCGACATGGTCACGATTACTGCAGGCGTGCAGACCGACTCGCCGACGGCATCGGAAGCCATGTCGCAGAATGCCACCCGTATGGAAGGCGTTTATGCCGCCCTCGCAGAGGCAGGGGTTGAGGAGCGGAACATGCAGACCTCCAGCCTCTCCCTGCAACCGCGCTACGACTATTCCGGCCGCGAGGATGGCAGTCCACCTAAAGTCGTCGGCTATACCGCTAGCAACCAGCTCACCGTAACGGTCAATGATCTGGAAAACCTCGGGCAGACCATGGATGCCGTTGTCGCGCAGGGAGGCAATACGATTTCCGGCATCAACTTCGAGCTCGAGGACCCGTCTGAGGCACGCGATGAAGCCCGCCGCAAGGCCGTCGAGAAGGCAATGGCCCGCGCAGAGCTTTATGCAGAAGCCACCGGCTATTCAGTGGCCCGCATCGTTACGATCAATGAAACGTCTTCAAGCCAGCCCCCCCGCCCGATGGCGATGATGGCGATGCGCGCAGAAAGTGGCCAGGCAGATACGAAAGTCTCCGGCGGAGAGGTCGGCTATTCGGTGAATGTCGACATCACCTTCGAGCTGCACAAATAATCAGACGCCAGACATGACAAAGCCGGCGGGCCCATTAGCCTGCCGGCTTCTTTTCTGGGAACTTTTCTGGCCTGAAGCCTAGTAAGCCGCGCTCGGGGCTTTCATCTCGTTGTGATCGTCCAGCAGCACGACTGTCGGGGCGTGCTGACGTGCCTTGTCGGCTTCGACCGAGGCAAAAGCGGCGATAATCACCTTGTCACCGACGGAGAAGTGCCGGGCAGCGGCACCGTTCACGCCGATGGCCTTCGAACCGCGGGGCGCCTCGATCGCATAGGTCTGGATGCGGGCACCATTGGTCACGTTCCAGATATCGACCCGCTCATTCGGCAGGATACCGGAGGCGTCGAGCAGCTCCTGGTCGATGGAGACCGACCCTTCATAATGGAGGTCACACTGCGTGACCGATCCGGAATGAAGTTTTGCTTTCAGCATATTGAGCAGCATGAATGACTCTCCAGTCAGCTATACAAGACCAATGCGTCAGTGAGATATGGGTTCGCCCTCACCCGAGAAAAAGGGTTGTGACGCACTGCAGCATATGCGTCATAAAGCACATTCAGGCCAGCGGGTGAACCCGTCATTTGCGTCATCTTTGGAATGACGGGCCACCCCGCATGACCGAATGACAGCGTTTACCACTCCGCAACGATCTTGCCGAAATGCGTGCCACTCTGCTCATGTGCGAATGCCTCGCCCAGCGTGTCGAGTGTGAAACTGCGGTCGAGAACCGGCCGGATACCGCCATGCTCCAGTCCGCGCACAAAGTCTTCTTGGTCTGCGCGGGACCCCACGATGAGGCCCTGAAGCTTCGCCTGTTTCTGCATGAGGAGTGCGGTTGGCACCTCCCCACTGACGCCGGTGAGAACACCGATCAGGGCGATATGTCCGCCGATGCGCACAGCCCGGAAGGATTGGCCAACCGTGCCCGGGCCACCGACTTCTATGATGTGGTCTGCACCGCGCCCGCCGGTCAGTTTGGTGACAGTGCTGCCCCAGTTTTCATCTTCCTTGTAGTTGATCACATGATCAGCCCCGAGATCGCGCACACGGTCCAGTTTCTTGCTGGAAGAGGATGTCGCGATCACTTCAGCGCCCATCATCTTCGCGATCTGTATGGCATAGATCGAGACCCCGCCCGTGCCGAGCGTAAGCACGGTGTCGCCGGCTTTCAGTCCGCCATCGACCACAAGCGCACGCCAGGCCGTCAGGCCGGCCGTGGTAATCGTCGCGGCTTCAGCATGGCTCCAGCCGGACGGGGCTTTCGTAAAGCTCGTCGCCTTCGCCACAACGGCCTCACGTGCATAGCCGTCGATTCCGTCTCCCGGCGTGCCGGAAAAATCCGAGACGCGTGGAGGGCCTGACAGCCATTGGGGGAAGAAGGTCGAAACCACATGATCGCCTTCAGCAAAATCGCTGACATCGTCGCCAACTGCCTCGACGACACCTGCCCCGTCGGACATCGGGATGCGCCCGTCTTCCGGCTTGCTCTGGCCAGACGTCACGATCAGGTCATGGAAATTGAGGGATGTTGCGTGAAGGCGCACGCGGATTTCGCCGGCGCCCGGCTTTCCCGGCTCATCCATTTCCGTCAGGTTCAACTGGTCGAAACCGCCCGGTGCCTTGATTTTCACGGCTTTCATGAAAGTGCTCCCTGCTTGCATCTCCAGCCGAGATGGGCCGTGACAGGTCCAGCACAAGCGTCCGGGTTAGAGTTTTCTTTTACTGCAGCCTCGCGTGGCGGAACGGCCAGCCCGCCGCCAGCCGGAAAAAATCCTGAAATCAACGCATCCTTAAAAATTTGCCATCCATTCTGGTGACAGCGATTCGCGGGGATGGTCCCGGAGGTTGGCGGTGAACACGGCAGACATTGGCAAGGCGCTCAGAAAAGCCCGCAAGAGCTGGTCGCCCGAGCTTTCTCATGCAGATGGCTTCTACGGCATTTACCTGAAGCCCTACCGCTGGCTGCCCCGGGTCAGCCTGCCGCAGGAGGGTCTCCTCTTTGTGGGTAACACGCACAGCGGAAATACACTGCGGGAACATTTCGCGCCGTCCGCCGGCGACAGCATGGCCTCCTGCCTGCGCCAGTCCCTGGGCGCACTCCTGGCTGACCAGCTTGAGCTGACAGCCGAGGCGGGCACGAAGCTGCCACGACTGTTCCGGCCCCGCGCGCCATACCGTTTTGATCTTGAAAGTGAACGCCGCCTTGATGCGTGGATGAAGGAGAATCTGGATTGCGCCTTCATTCCTTTCCGGGGCGATGCGTGTGCGGTCAGCTGGATCCTGATTTCCGATCTCGAACCTGCTCTCAACCTGAGCGGCTGGCGTAACCCGCAGGCCGCACATATCCGCCGTCTCCAGCGCAGGTGCTCAGGCAAGCCCAGCGTTTTCGACCTGGCAAGATCTGAAGCCGCCTGAGCCCGCGCTTCTCGCTCCAGTCAGATCCGCCAGGGTGGGAAACGGCGTTTGCGGCCAGCCTGGTAAAGACACAGCCGGTTGCCGGCCGGATCACGGAGACGAGCTTCGCGCCATTGCCATGACTGATCCCGGGGTGGACTTAAAGAGCTGATGCCCGCGGCCGTCAGCCGGGTGTGTTCCGCGTCAAGATCATCAACCTCGAAATAGACCAGCGGGTCATCGCTGCCCTGCCAGCCATCGACCTTGTGTAGCGAGAAGGTGGCTGGCTCTCCGCCATCGCTTACCGGACACTCAAACCGGGCATAGCGCGGCGGACTATCGACTATCTGTATGAGGCCGAGCGTCTTGTAGAACGCCACGCTCACCTCATATTCCACACACGGAACGGTAACCTGATTAAGCCGCATCTGCTTCTTTCACCTTCTTTCAGGGGACGCCTGTCATGGCCCATCATAAACGCAAAGGACCTAAATCCGGGCGTGCCGGCTGCCTTCTCTGCAAGCCTCATAAACGCCAGGGGGCCCCGCTTGGTACACGCGAGCGCTTTCGCCAGTACGCCAAGCGTCATGCCGGCGATGATGCCCTCCGCCTTGCCGGCCATCAGCCGAGCAGGTGAAGCACAACCTGCCTTGTGTGCGGCTGGTCTCGATGCTCGAACAGGTACAGTCCCTGCCACGTGCCGAGCACCATCTTACCGTCAGAGACGGGAATGCCGAGTGAAGTCTGCGTCAGCGCCGCTTTTATGTGGGCCGGCATGTCATCAGGCCCTTCGGTGTCATGGCGCACCCAGTGCATGGATGGGTCATCGGTGGGCGGGACAAGACGGCGGAAGAAGCTGTTCAGGTCCGTCTGCACATCCGGGTCGGCATTTTCCTGAATCAGCAATGAGCATGAGGTGTGCCGCACGAAGACCGTCAACAGACCTTCAGAAGCTCCCGCCTCGGAAACGAAGTTGTGGGCCTCCTGTGTGAAGTCATAGAGGCCGGGACCGGTGGTGGAGACTGTCAGTGTGTCGATCATGCGTGTCCATTGATAGACCGGCATGCGCATCGAGTCAGCCCAGCTCCGGCACGGGTCGCAGGTGGTAGCGGCTGTCTCAGTCATAATCGTTTTTCTCCGCCGGATTGTCGGAGAAGTACTCAACGAACTCGTATTCGATATTATTGCCGTCGATATAATAGACGTTCGCACGATGTGCGGTCGGGGCGCCGGGATTGGTGATCTCGAACCCGGCGCTTGCCATGCGCGCCTTGAGGGCACCCAGGCTGGACACTTCAAAGGCAAGGTGGGCAAGCCCCGGCGCGTGGCCTGTCAGGTCGCGCGGCGTGCCATCACCATTGTCTGACAGCGCGATATAGGTCTCGTCGTCACCGAAATGCAGCCACTCGCGCGGCTTGCCGGACCATGTCCCTTCACCGCCACCCCGGACGCGCCAGTGCGGGAAAGCGGCTTTCAGGAAATCGAGGGTTGGCGTCACATCCGTGACGATGAGATTTGCATGTTCGAGGCGCACCATTGTCCTTCTCCATTTATAAAAGTTTTTCCTTTTATAATTATACTTGTTTTTGAAAGCAATTCCTTTTACAAAAGAATCATGCCCACAACCTCTGCTCCGCCCGCCCTCACCGCGTCCCGCAATACCGTGCTCGACCTGATCAAGCGCGGCGGGCCGCAATCGGCCAAGTCGCTCGCTGAAAGCCTTGGGGTCACACCAATGGCGGTGCGCCTGCATCTTTATGAACTGGCCGAAGAAGGACTGGTGGAGGAGACAGCGAAACCGCAGGGCCGTGGCCGGCCGACCAAAATCTGGTCATTGACAGACGCCGCGGCGCGGGCCTTTCCCGACGCCCATCAGGGCCTCGCGCTGGAAATGATCGATTCGATCCGGGAAATGTTCGGGAATGAAGGGCTGGAAAAGGTCATCGACCGGCACAGCGAAAGCCAGCTCACCATTTACAAGGAGGCCATGTCAGGTCTCAAAGCCCCGGCCGCTCGGGTGAAACGCCTGGCAGAGCTGCGAAGTCGCGAAGGCTATATGGCGCATGCCGCCGAAGACGGCGCTGACTGGCTTCTCATCGAGAACCACTGCCCGATCTGCTCGGCCGCGAAAGCCTGCACGCAACTCTGTGCCAATGAACTGGACGTGTTTCAGGAAGCACTCGGAAGCAATCTCGCCGTCACGCGCGAGGAGCACCTCCTGGCCGGCGCACGGCGCTGTGTGTACCGGGTGCGCCTGAAATAAAAAGGCGGCCCGCAGACCGCCTTTTGTAGAATTACGTATCCAGGAAGCTCCGAAGCTTCCGCGATCGGCTCGGGTGCTTCAACTTGCGCAGCGCCTTCGCCTCGATCTGGCGGATACGTTCGCGCGTCACCGAGAATTGCTGGCCGACTTCCTCCAGCGTGTGGTCGGTGTTCATGCCGATGCCGAAGCGCATCCGCAGCACGCGTTCCTCACGCGGGGTGAGCGAGGCGAGCACACGGGTCGTCGTTTCGCGCAGGTTGGACTGGATGGCACTGTCTACCGGCAGGAGGGCAAGCTTGTCCTCGATGAAGTCACCGAGGTTTGAATCCTCGTCGTCGCCAATCGGCGTTTCGAGCGAGATCGGCTCCTTGGCGATCTTGAGCACCTTGCGGATCTTCTCCAGCGGCAGGCCGAGCTTCTCTGCCAGCTCTTCCGGTGTCGGCTCGCGGCCGATCTCATGCAGCATCTGGCGCTGGCTACGGACGATCTTGTTGATCGTCTCGATCATGTGCACCGGAATACGGATCGTGCGGGCCTGGTCGGCGATCGAGCGCGTTATGGCCTGGCGAATCCACCATGTCGCGTAGGTGGAGAACTTGTAGCCGCGGCGATACTCGAACTTGTCGACCGCCTTCATAAGGCCGATATTGCCTTCCTGGATGAGATCCAGGAATTGCAGGCCACGATTGGTGTACTTCTTGGCAATCGAGATCACCAGGCGAAGGTTGGCCTCGACCATTTCCTTCTTGGCAACACGTGCTTCACGCTCACCTTTCTGGACGCGCTGGACGATCAGGCGATAGTCGTCGATCGGCACGCCGATCTCCTGCGACACGGCCGAGATTTCCTCACGGATTTCATCGACCTGCTCGCCTTCGCGTTCAAAGAATTTCTCCCACTTCTTGGTGGACTTCGCTGTTTCCAGCGCGGTGTCCTTCCAGTTTGGGTTCAGCTCATTGCCGAAATAGAGCTGGAGGAACTCCTTGCGCGGCACGCCATGCGCATCGGCCAGCCGCATCAGCTTGCCCTCAAGGCCCATCAGCTTCTTGTTGATGGCGTAAAGCTGTTCGACCAGCGCCTCGATACGCGCATTGTTGATGTGCATCGTCTTGAGATTATCGACGATGGACTGGGCAAGCGTCTCATACTCTTCGTTCTGCTTGTCGGTCAGGGCCTTGCCTTCAAGGCGGCGCTCGACCAGTTTTTCCTGCAGTTTGCGATACTGGCCGAAGGCAACAGCCATTTCGTCCAGCTTGCCGAGGACACCGTCGCGCAGCTCGGCTTCCATGGCCGACATGGACATGGCCGCGCCTTCTTCCTCGTCCTCACGTTCTTCGCGGGCAAGACGCTCTTCGGTCGTCTCATTCTCGCGCTCGCGGGCTTCGGCTTCCTTTTCCTCGTCCGTCTTCTCGCGCGGCTCCGGCGTGGGGTTTTCCGCGCCATAGGTCGTCTCGAGATCGATCAGGTCGCGCAGCAGGATGCGCTCATTCATGAGCTCGTCGCGCCAGACCATCATGGCCTCGAAGGTCAGCGGGCTTTCGCAGAGCCCGCGGATCATCGCATCACGGCCAGCCTCGATACGCTTGGCAATCGCGATTTCGCCTTCACGAGAGAGCAGTTCCACCGCACCCATCTCGCGCAGGTACATACGCACCGGATCATCGGTCCGGTCGGCCCCGCGGGCATTGCCCTTCTTGGTGACAGCGCCACTGCCCGTCTTGGCCACGGCTGTGCCCTTGGGCGCATTGTCGACATCGTCCTCGTTCTCAACGACCTGGATGCCCATTTCAGAGAGCGCCGACATGGTGTCCTCGATCTGGTCCGAGGTCAGTTCATCAGACGGCAGGACGGCGTTGAGCTCGTCATGGGTGACGTAGCCCTTCGTCTTGGCCTGCTTGATGAATTTCTTGACCTTGGAGTCGTTCAGATCGAGTACCGGACGGTCTTCTGTTTCCAGTTCGCCATCCTCATGTTCACTCTTCTGAGCTTTCGCCATGTAGTTCTCCCGCCTGTCGCAGCCCGCTCTCTGCAACATCTCGATGTCAAATACCAGCCGGTCAATCCCGGTCGGCCTGTTCTGCTGCCTCGTTGAGACGCGCTGCGCGGGCCTTGCGTTCCGAAACCTCATGATGAAGCCGGCGCCAGCTTTCAGGTGAGTTTGCCACCTCTCCGCCTGCACCGGCCGGTCCATAAGGCCCGGACTCTTCTCTGGCCACATATTGCTCCAGGGCGATCAGCCATTCCCTCTCCTCTGGGCCATCTTGGGCGATATCAGGGATGTCGGGATAAGATTCGAGCAATTCAGCAGCGCGCATGTTACCTCGTTGTAGTAAATGGTCTCGTATAGCGCTGCGGTCAACACCCTTCTCTGCCTCTGGCCAGGAAATCATCACATCGCGGATCATTGCAACGTCACTATCGGGAAATGACGCCATGCTCAGTGTCTCGAAAGCAATGTCGATCAGGTGCGGGTTTTCCATGGCCCTGACAAGCAGGCCAAGCCCGCGCGTCTTGGCCGGGGTCCCCGTCTGCTGTGCGCCTCTTGGCGGCGGACTTCCCGGCTTCTGAGACTTCATGCCCGGAGCATTGCCGCGCCGCGCCTGCCGCTGCTGCCAGAGATGATCGCGCATGCGGGCCTTGAGATCGCGCTCATAGGCATTTTTTACCGCCGGATTCCTGATCTGCCCGGCAGCTGCTAAAAGACGCGATTCAAGCCCGGCCTGGCGCTCAGGTGTGTCGATCGCTTCGGCATCACGCTCGCGGCGCCACAACACCTCGACCAGTGGCAACGAGGCTTCGAGCGCATTGCGCATGGCTTCAGGTCCCGACTGGCGGATCAGGTCATCGGGGTCCATGCCCTCAGACAGCAGGCAGAAAAACAGGGATCGGCCCGGCTCCAGGTGCGGCAAGGCCCGTTCGATGGAACGATAGGCCGCCCGCAGACCGGCTGCGTCCCCATCGAAGCATAGCACCGGCTCAGGCCCGGCCCGCCACAGAAGGCCAAGCTGGTCCTCCGTCAGCGCGGTCCCCAGCGGCGCGACGGCATGGCCGAACCCGGCCTCGGCAAGCGCAATCGCATCCATATAGCCTTCGCAGACGATCAGGCCGCCTTCATCGGTGTTGCCGAACGCCTCACGTGCAGCCTTGTAGCGATAGAGCACCCGGCCCTTGTGGAAGAGTTCGGTGTCATTGGAATTGAGATATTTCGGCTTGGCATCGGGTTGCAGACCGCGTCCGCCGAAGGCGATCACCTGCCCGCGTATATCCGTGATCGGAAAGATGACACGGCCCCGGAAGCGATCATAGGGCTCCCCGCCGCCTTCTTTCTGGACGGCGAGACCGGCGTCGAGAATTTCCTGCATCCCGAAGCTTTCCGCCTTCAGGTGCTCGATCGTCTTGCGCCAGTCATCGGGGGCATAGCCCAGCCTGTGACGGGCCCACGCCCCGGCCCCGAGGCCCCGGCCTTCAAGGTATTCACGCGCTTCAGTGCCCTCCGCCGCGCGCAGCCTGTCCTCGAAAAAGGCGCAGGCCGCCTCGCAGCAGGCATAAAGCCGCTTGCGCCGGTCATAGGCCTCCTCGTCCTGCTCTGTCGGCTTGGGCAGCGACATGCCCGCCTCGTCGGCGAGCTTCTCGACCGCTTCCATGAAGGACAGCCGCTCGGTTTCCATGACGAAAGAGATGACATCCCCGCCAATGCCGGAGGAGAAGTCCTTGAAGATACGCTTCTGGTCATTGACGTAGAAGCTCGGGCTTTTCTCGTTGGTGAAGGGGGACAGCCCGACCCATTCCTTGCCCTGCTTTTTCAGCTTTACCTTGCGCCCGATCACATCCGAAGGCCGCAGGCGCGCCTTCAGTTCTTCGACAAAACCATCGGGGATACGGATGGAAGCAGACATCCTTGTTACCCTACCGCGAGAAGGACCATCGAGGAAGAAACGAATGCGAGTTGGCCTGACCAAACCTCGCCGTGATAAGAGAATATCCCGGCAAAAGGCAGACATGACATGAGACTTCCGACACTTCTGGCTTCCGTGGCCTTCCTGACCGCCTGCACCACCACAGCGCAGGCGGACACATCAGCTGACGCACGCGCCGCATTCGAGGCCTATGTCGAGGCGATCAACACATCCGACGCCGAAACAGCGGCCGGCTTTTACGACCGCGATCCGGACTTTCACTGGATCGAACAGGGCAAGCTCAGATACACGAATGCCGAAGAAGCAGCCGCCTCCATGCAGGGGCTGCTCTCCTATGGGGGCACCCCGCAGATGACCGTACGGAAAATCCTGGTGGCAGATACCTCGGATACATCCGCCCTCGTTACGGCGAATTTCGATTTCGCGATGATCGGTTCGGATGACGGGACCATGTTCCGCTTCGGCGGCTGGATGAGCGTTGCAATGACGCTGCGCGAGGATGGCTGGAAAATCGCCGCAGGGCAGTCAGGGCCGAACGGCGCAGACTAGGCCTGTTTACCTAGTGCAATGCGCGGCGAACGGCCTTGCCAGCTGTGCCCGTATCAATCTGGCCCGGATAACGGCTCTGGAGTTCCGCCATACACCGGCCAACATCCTTGAGCTTGCTTGCATCAAGATCGTCGACAACTTCCTCAACGGCATCCTCCAGGTTTTCCCCGGCGAGCGGACGCGGCAGGAACGCCTGGATAATCTCGATCTCTTCACGTTCGCGCTCGGCATCGCTGATGCGGCCCGATTCGTCATATTCGCGTGCCGAGACCTCACGCTGGGCAACCATCGTCTCCAGCAGCTTGCGGATTTCGGTATCCTCGCAACCTTCGCACTGGCCCTGTGTCCGAGCGATAACGTCGCGGTCACGCATGGCGCATTTCACAAGGCGGAAGGTGCGCGCACGCGTGCCTTCCGGGTCATCCTGCTCGGCCGACTGCAGGGCCGCCAGGATACGCTCGCGAATGGTTGTGGAGGAGTTACGCTCTGTTTGTCCCATATCTGGCACTCTTACATGGACCAGCCGCTTGACGGCTTGGTCGCTGCACGCCTATCTCGCGCCCGAAGGATGTCGTCGTTTCGTGACCGAAATCCTAATGGCGCCCGACAGGACGCGAGGAGATACGCCCATGGCCGATAAAAATCAACATGAATCACCATACACGGGCGCTATCGCCCTGTCAGATGGAACGGTCTTCCTGGGGACTGGTTCCGGCGCACCGGGCATTGCTGTTGGAGAATTGTGTTTCAATACCTCGATTACCGGCTACCAGGAAATTCTCACAGACCCGTCCTATGCCGGACAGGTCGTGCTGTTCACCTTCCCGCATGTCGGCAATGTCGGCGCCAATGCCGACGACCATGAAGAATCTTCCCCGCCTGCCGGAAAGGCTGCGACCGGCACGGTTTTCCGCGAACCGATCACCCCGCCTTCCAACTGGCGTGCGAATGACCATTTCGACGCCTGGCTCAACAAGAAGAACATCACTGCCGTTTCGGGTGTCGACACGCGTGCGCTGACCCGCTCCATCCGCGAGAACGGTATGCCGAAATGCGCCGTGGCGCATTCGCCTGAAGGCAAGATAGACGTCGAGGCGCTGATCGAGGCCGCCCGCGCATGGGAGGGGCTTGAAGCCGCCGACCTTGCGCTCGATGTCGTCGGCGATGCCGCCTATGACAATTCCGAGCGTCTCTGGGATCTCACCGCAGGCTTTGCCAATAATGACCAGACGGACTTCCACGTCGTCGTGCTCGACTATGGCGTGAAGAAGAATATCCTGCGCAATCTCGCCCATGTCGGTGCGCGCGCCACGATCGTGCGGGGCGATACCCCGTTTGACGAGATCATGAAGCTCGACCCGGACGGCATTGTGCTTTCCAACGGCCCGGGCGACCCGGCTGCCACAATCCAGCGTTGCGGCGACACGATCCGCCAGCTTATCGACTGCGGCAAACCGCTTCTCGGCATCTGCCTCGGCCACCAGCTGCTTGCGCTCTCGCTGGGCGCAAAGACCATGAAGATGCCGCAGGGCCATCACGGCGCAAACCATCCGATCAAGGACTTCGAGACCGGCAAGGTCGAGATCGTCTCGATGAACCACGGCTTCACGGTCGATACCGCCACGCTGCCCGAAGGCGTCGAGGAAAGCCACCGCTCGCTGTTTGACGGGACCAATTCGGGCCTCCGCGTTAGCGGCAAGCCGATTATTTCCGTCCAGCACCATCCGGAAGCGAGCCCGGGCCCGCAGGACAGCTTCTACCTGTTCGAACGCTTCGCCCGCTTCATGCGGGACCAGCGGAGCTGAGCGCCGCCATGACCGCGCCGGGTGAAAACCGCCTGAGCGCCATTGCCGACGATCTTGCGACAAAAGGCTGGAGCTGGCAGCCGGGCCTTCTCCCTGAAACACTCACGCATGCCCTGCGCGAGGAGCTTGTCGCGCGCGACGCTGAGGCCGACCTTGAAGCCGCAGGCATCGGGCGTGAAGGTGAGTTTCAGGTCGACCGCTCCATCCGGCGCACGCGCATTACGTGGTTTGACGGGACGACATCCGCCCAGAAGGACTTCCAGATATGGAGCGAGGGTCTGCGCGCCAGCCTCAACCGGGACCTGATGCTGGGCCTTTTCGATATGGAAGTGTGCTTTGCCGTCTATCCCCCTGGCGGCTTCTATGACCGTCATCTCGACAGTTTCGCCGGCGCACGCAACCGGGTCATTTCGCTTGTCGCCTACCTGAACGAAGACTGGGATGAAGCCCGTGGCGGCGCCCTTGCCGTCTGGAACGAAGGCGCTAGCGATGAGGATGCGCCAGTTGCTCGCATCATCCCTGAACCGGGCGGGGTCATGCTAATGCTCTCGGAAGCCATTCCACATGCTGTTGAAGTCACCCGCGAGAAACGCCTTGGCCTTGCCGGATGGTGGCGCGTCAACCAGTCCGGCATGGACCGGATCGACCCGCTGAGCTAGGCGGCCTGCTTCGCCTTCAGCCGTTCTTCCCGCAATCGCCGCAGCTGGGGTCCCAGCGTATGTTCGAAGAAGTGATCGCAGCCGATGCACATATTCTCGACCGTGCGTCCGGCCCCGTCCACATCGCTTGAGTCGGCGCGGAACGCGGCCCGGTCACCACCCATCGCTTCCGGATCGCCCTGGTTGATCGCCTGGATTGCGGGCAGTTCGGCGACACTTTCCAGAATGTCTTCAAGCCACTCCTCGGTCAGCTTGCCGAGCGGGGCCTTCGTCTTCAGGCAGCAGGGATAGACCGAGCCGTCCGGCTCAATCGCAACTTCCGAGCCCGCCTGTCCGAGATGCAGGAAGTTTTTACCGCCCGACCAGCGCGCGCAGAAATTCGTGTCATACCCGGCGTTTGTAAGCCCGTTCGACCAGGCCCGCCCACGTGGCCAGAGCTCACCAATCCAGAGGTCTTCCTGCGCTCCGAAGAACAGAAAGGTCGGCTGGTCAGGCTTTGGCGCCTGATCCTCTGGCATGTTGAGTTTCTTCGACTTGCCGCCGCCGATGTTGACTTCCAGCACATCACGCGAAGCCATGAGCTCGCGGATACGCGTCATGAAGCGGAACTTTTTCTCGCCGGTCATGCCGACATGATAATCGTCAATTGACGCAATGCCGAAACCATCCACCCCGCGTGCGAGACATTCATCCAGCAGCTCAGGTGTAAGGATATCGCCGGTTGTCTGGATCGAGATTTTCGGCGCCTTGTCGCCCCAGCGCGCCCTGATGGCATCCAGGGCCGGATAGAACAGCTCCTCGCGCACCCCGTCGATCAGGAGTTCGCCGCCTGCCAGGATCAGGGTCGAAGGATTACGCTTGCCCGTCTTGGGGTCGGCCCATGTCATGTCGTCGGGCAGGTTGGCGAGAATTTTCTCGTAAGACGTCTGCCCCTCCCCCACGACCTCTTGCAGGGCTTCGCGGACATAAGGGCGGAAGCGATCATCGTAACAGTGCTTGCACTTGCGATGGCAGGCCCAGGTGAGGACCCAGTAGATCGACTGCATGGCGCACCCTTCAAAACTGTACGTACACCTACAGTTAGGAGCCGCAGCCGGCCTCGTCGAGGCCGGTCACGGGAATGTCAGCCGCCTGGTTACTTCGGATAGTTGACGGTTTCGGTAATCGCCGTCCCCTCGGGGCCTACCGCAACCTTCACATCATCGAAAGTCGGCTGGCCACGCAGCCCGCTGGCATTGCTCATGCCCCAGCCTTCATCCGGCATTCCGTTCTCGGCCATGTCGAAATGGTTGTTATCATTCAGATCATGCCAGACTGACACCGAATATTCGCCCTCCGGCAGGTCGAACGTGAATGTGTGCGTTCCAGCCGCCGGGTCTTCGAGCTTTTCGCTGGCGACGCCCTCCCATTTCATGAACTGCTCTTCGGTCTGCACGCCGACATAGAGTGGAGCCCCACGGTCCTCCACGTCCGTCAGCGTGACGGTAAACGGCGCAGCGAGGGCCGGGCCTGCAAGGACTGCGGCTGCTGTGGCGAGGATGGATATACGATTGAACATTGCTGCCTCCTTAGATTGCAATGTACTTTGTATTACAAAGCTTACTAAGTCAGTCAAGAGAACTTTGATATACAAAGTTAATATGAGACCGTGCGAAGCTTGCCCCACCCCAAAAAAAAGAGGCGGCCCGGAATATCCGGACCGCCCTTCTCGATAAAACGTCGATAGCTGGCCTATTCGACCGTCTTGAGCCCGAGCACTTTCTGCATGAACAGGGTCTCGGACTCGCGCTGGAAGTCCCGGTTGGACTTCTTGCGGAAGCCGTGGCCCTCGTCCATGGCGAGCAGGAACCAGGCCTCTCCACCATTGCTGCGCACCTCTTCCAGAATCTGCTCGGCTTCTGAAGCGGGTACGCGCGGGTCATTCGCGCCCTGAATAATGAACAGTGGCTTGGTGATCGCATCCGCATTCTTCAGCGGCGAAATCTCCTCGAAGAAGGCCGCGATCTCGGGGTCGCGTTCATCGCCATATTCCGCCCGGCGCAGGTCACGGCGATAGCCCTTGGTGTTTTCCAGGAAAGTCCGGAAGTCGGAAATGCCGACAATGTCGACGCCACCGGCCAGGCGGTCATTGTAATCGACCATCGACGCCAGCACCATGTAACCGCCATACGAGCCACCATAGACCAGCACCCGGTCGCTATCGAGATCCTCCTGCGTCTCGATCCAGTCGAGCAGTGCACCGATATCCTCGACAGACTTCTTGCGGTTCAGCCCGTTATCGAGGCTGACATAAGTCTTGCCATAGCCTGACGAACCACGAACGTTCGGCACCACGACTGCCGCACCGAGTTCATTGACCCAGTACTGATAGGTCGATGAAAAATAGGGCCGCGACTGGCCTTCCGGCCCGCCATGGATCGAGATGATGACCGGATGCGGGCCTTCGCCCTCTGGCCTGTAGGCAAAGGCCGGAATGTCCATGTCATCATTGTTGGGATAATCGAAGAAGGTCGGTTCAGCGAAATTAGCGGTATCGAGCCCGCCTACCTCGGCTTCGGTCCAGCGTGTCAGCTCCAGCGTATCGACGTCAAAAGACCACGCATCCGCCGGGCTCGTCGCGCCGGTAAAGGTAAAGCCGACATTCTCGCCTTCCGGGTCGAAGACCAGCCCGCCGACAAGCCCGGTCGGCAGGTCTGGCCCGTCCGTGACCTCACCCGTTTCGAGATCGAGCATATGGATTGTGCCAAGCCCGCCTTCATTGACGGAGAAGGCCACATGATCCTCGTCTGGCGAGAGCGCATAGCCTTCCACGTCCCAGGAGATGTCATCGGTGTAGCTCGTCATCTCGCCCGTTTCCGGATCGAGGCGGACTAGGTTCTTGAACTCCGAGCCCTCATCGGTCGAGGTCAGGACAGAGCCATCGTCCAGCAGGTAGAGCCCGTTATAGGCGACATCGGCATCGGGATTGATCTCGGTGAAGACCCCGTTTTCCAGATCAAGCGTGAAGATACGGCTCTTCTGGATGGAGATGTACTGCTGGACGGCGACCTTGCTGCCATCGGCGGAGAAATCGACAGGGAAAAGCGCCCCTTCCCCTTCATGCGCGACACTTATGCTGGACGGCTCGGCCGGGTTGCCGGCCATGATGTCATAGTCCGGGTCGCCGTCGCGGGCCTTGAACCAGACCGCCTTGTCGCCCTGGTCGGCCCAGACAAGCGCGCCATTGCGCGTGCCCGGTTCGGTGAACTGCGTGACGCTGGCATCCTCGAGATCGTAGAGATAGCCCTGATAGAACTCGTCTCCTCCCGTATCCTTGGAGAACAGGAAGCTGCCGCCTTCGGGGTTCACATCGGCGCCATTGACCGGCTCGTCATAGAAAGTGATCTGGCGGCGCGCCGCCATCGGTTCGCGGACATGGTGGATCTGGTTGACTTCGCCGAACCGCGTCGAGACCAGCACACCTTCATCGGTCCAGTCCGCGAAACTGTGTGTGCGGACATTCGAATACTGGCGCAGGCGCTCGCTGACCTTCTCCGGAATTTCCGGAATGTTCTCCATGACGAGATTGCCCTCGGTCACGCGTTCGACCTCTTGCGATTCTCCTGTCTGCGCGCTGGCCGCACCGGTGAAAAGAAGCGCCGAAGCCGCGGAGGCGGCCAGGATGGATCGTCTGAAGGACATGGAAAACTCCCGTATGGATTCTTGTTTGTGGTGGCGTTAAGCAGCACCGGCTGGCGTCATGCCAACCATGAAAGAACTATAGGCTACGCAGGCTGAAGGTGAAGCCCGCAACCAGACCTAATCCAGCGCCCCGCAGCGAGCTTCATACTTCTCGATATATTCGGGCATCCATTCGCGGAAGTTTGCCGCGCGTGTGGCCGAAGCCGGATGCGTCGACAGCCATTCAGGCGGGCGCTGGCCGCCGCCGAGCTGGCCCATCCGCTCCCACAGGTCCGGTGCTTCGCGCGGGTCGTAGCAGGCCCGCACCAGCAGTTCGAGGCCAATCCTGTCAGCCTCTGTTTCATGCTTGCGTGAAAACGCCATCAGCCCGCCCTGCGCGGCCACACCCATGGCCTGCATCACCATTTGGCGCTGGCCAACATCCATGTCGCCAAGTCCGACGCCGACAGCCGCCACGCCCAGCTGGGCAAGCTGGCCCTGGCTCATCCGCTTGGCCCCGTGATGGGCAAGCGCATGGCCGATCTCATGGCCCATGACGACAGCCAGCTTGTCAGGATCATCAAGGTCACCCAGCGTCACTTCGCCATCGAAATTGCCGGTCACGTCCATGATGCCGGTATAGACCGCGACATAGCCCCCCGGCAGGCAGAAGGCATTCGGCTGGTCCGACTGGATAACATTATAGGTCCAGGCAAACTCCCGCGCGACAGGGGTGAAATCCCAGCCCTCCGCCCGCAGGTCATTCTCATAGTCTATGGCGGCCTGTTGCAAGCGCGCCCCGATTTCGCGGACCGTGGACACTGCTTCCTCGGCCGCATCGCTCTGGCAGCGCTCAAGGCAGAGGACATTGCCGCCTTCCTGCTGGAGAATCTGGACATAGGACTGCTCGCCGAGTGCGCGGGCATCAGAGACCGAGATTGCGTTGAACTCGCGCTCGCCCGAGAACGGGTTCACTTCCCTGTTGGAAAAATAATAGACCGCAAGCCCGGCCAGAGCGACGAGGATGATAACGCCGCGTCCCATCAACTACCTCCAGATAAAGCCCCGAATGGCTGTCCTCCGGTATTTAAGCATGAACGCGGCCGGTGGAAAGCACTGACAATGCGCAAACCCACCGCGCGTCAGTATGCCGTCTCGAGGTCGTCATGAGACGGTGCTGTAAACGCAGGAATGTGTCTGCACAGGAGACTTCAATGAAAGATCCCGACCTCCCCCTGGACGGCAGCTGCCGTTGTGGAAGTGTCCGTTTCCGCGTCACCGCCCCTCCGCTTGCGACCATGGCATGTCACTGCACAGGCTGCCAGAAAATGTCGGCGAGCGCATTTTCCGCCAGTGCCGCCTTTCCGGCAGACGGCTTCGAGCTGCTTGCCGGAGACCCGGTAATCGGCGGGCTCAAGGGCGAAACCCGGCACTATTTCTGCCAGGATTGCATGACCTGGCTGTACACCCGCCCGGAAGGCGTGGACTTCATGGTCAATATCCGCGCGACCATGCTGGACGACACAAGCTGGTTTGCACCTTTCATGGAGACATATCTCAGCGAGAAACTCGACTGGGCAGAGACGGGGGCACCGCATGGCTTCGAGCAATTTCCCACGATGGATGACATCGAACGTCTCACACCAGCCTTCAATACCGCCATGGGACGCAGTGGCTGAGCGTTGACAGGGGGAGCAAGAGCCGCTGAAGGTCACACCGATGACTGACACCCCCTCCCCCGATGAGGCCGCCCCCTCGAAAGACAGCCGCATGCCCGGCAAGATCATCGACGTTCTGGCCGAATGGTCGCTCTATATCTCGGCGGCTCTCATCATCATGGGCATCTCCCAGCCTTCCATCATGAAGCCCAACACGATCGGGCTGCAGATCGAGTACAATCTCTGGGGCGTGGTGCGCACGCTCTTTGAATTCGACCTCGTCTTCATGGGGCTGGTGGTGATCTTCTTCTCCGGCATCTTCCCGATGGCAAAGACGCTGGTCGCCGCGATCATCTTCCGGCGCGGCGCGCCCCCCAGCCCGAAGCTCGCCATGTGGCTGAACCTGCTCGCCAAATGGTCGATGCTGGATGTTTTCCTCGCCGCGCTGCTCATCGGCCTGTCGCAGACCATGGCCTATGTCGGCTTCTACCCCCGCATCGGGCTCTACTATTTCACCGTCGGCGTGCTGTTGAACAACCTCGCCACCTTCCGTCTGTCCTTTTCACGCTGGAAATCATCTCCTAAATAGAGCCCCATGACAGACCAACAGCCGAACAAGCCGAAGCTCGAAATCCGCGTCATCCCGACGACGCCGCTGCAGCAGAACACCTCCCTCATCTGGTCCATCGAGTCCAAGGAGGGCGTCTTCGTCGATCCCGGCGGGGACATCGACAAGCTGATGGGTGCCGCCGAGGAGTTCGGCGTGAAAATCGTCGGGGTCTGGCTCACCCATGGCCATATGGACCATGCCGGCGCCGCCAAGGCCGTGAAGGACCGCACCGGCTGCGAGATCATCGGCCCGCACAAGGATGACCAGTGGCTGCTCGACATGGTCGAGGAGTCCGGCAAGCGCTTCGGCATTACCGATGGCCAGAACGTCACCCCTGACCGCTATCTCGATGATGGCGACGAGCTCGAGCTCGACGGCGTCAAGTTCGGCGTCGCCCACTGCCCCGGCCACACGCCCGGCCATGTCGTGATCTATAACAGCCCGGCCCATCTCGCCTTTGTCGGCGATGTGCTGTTCCGCGGCTCTGTCGGGCGCACCGATTTTCCGCGCGGCAACCAGCAGCAGCTGGTCGACTCGATCACCGGCAAGCTCTGGCCGCTCGGCACGGACATGCGCTTCATCCCCGGCCACGGCCCGATGAGCACCTTCGGCCAGGAACGCCAGGACAATCCGTTCGTGGCGGATGCCGTGACGGGGTATGGCGGCGCGGCTACGCAAGAGGCCAACAAGATCGATCAGAAGCTCGCGAAGCGGTATAGCTAGAGAGCCGTAATCAGTAGCGATTTTTCTCGCAAAGCACACCAAACGCACTTATCTTCTACCTGAAGGAGATAAGTGCAGCATGTACGGCCCTGACGAAAACCTGACGCCTGAAGAAGAAAAGCGTCTCGCATCCATCCGCTATATTCTTCGCCGCCGGGGGCGTGCGAACAAACAACGCTCCAACTCAGGCGCACCTGTGAAGAGTTGGGCCGAGTACAGCGAAGTCAATTTCACACCCGACGGCGACAGCTCCTACTGGAAATATGCCAGCGCAGCCATCATCCTTGTCTTGCTGGTCGCCCTTCCTTTCGGATTTTCGGCGCACGATCCTGAAGCATGGCACCAAATGCCAATCTGGCTGAATGTAATTGTGGTCGTCGTTGGTCTCATACTTCTGGCAGGCGCGCTGGCATTCGTGATCGTGGTGGCCGCAGCCTGCTGGCGCGGACTTTCAGCCTTGCTGAAGCTCGACCGCTAGTTCTAATGCGAGCCCTCCCCCTGAGCGAAGACGGACCACGCTTACCATGAGGCTGCTTCAATAATGATCTGACCTTGGGTCATACCTGACGCGCGCGGCGTCTCGCGTTACCCTGTCTGTCATGGACCTCAAGACCGATCCCGCCCTTGAAGGCTTTCGCGCGCAGGTGCGGGCCTTCTTCGCCAATGACTTTCCAAAAGACATCCTCGAGAAGACGCGCCGCGGCGCGTCGCTCACCACGGAGGAAGTCCGCAAGTCCGAACAGGCACTGGGCGACAAGGGCTGGCTGGCTGCTGCCTGGCCGCGCGAGCATGGCGGGCCCGGCTGGTCGCTGGAAGAGCAGTATATCTTCGACGAGGAGCTGGAGCGCGCTGGTGTCCCGACTGTGACGCCTATGGGCGTCGTATATGTCGGCCCGATCATCTACACCTTCGGCACCGATGAGCAGAAGAGCCGCTGGCTACCCGGCATCCGAGAGGGCCGCGAAGGCTGGGCGCAGGGCTATTCCGAGCCCGAGGCTGGCTCAGACCTCGCCTCGCTGCAATTCTCCGCCGTGCGCGAGGGCGACGAGTATGTGCTCAACGGCACCAAGATCTGGACCTCGGCGGCCCAGCACGCCGACTGGATCTTCTGCCTCGCGCGCACCGACAGTTCAGGCAAGAATCAGGAAGGCATCAGCTTCATCATCTCCGAGATGGACCGGCCGGGCGTCACCGTGACCCCGATCATCACCATCGACGGCAAGCACGCGCTGAACCAGGTGCATTTCGAGAATGTCCGCGTGCCGGTAGACTATCTCATCGGCGAGGAAGGCAAGGGCTGGACCTATTCGCAGTACCTGCTCGGCCATGAACGCACTTCGTATGCGCGCATCGGCGGCAAGCGCAAACAGCTGCGCCACCTGCGCGAGATCGCGAATGCCGTGCCGACCGGGGGCAATTCGCGCCTCATCGACGACCCGGCCTTCGCCCGCAAGCTCGCCGATGCCGACCTGGCTGTCGACTCGCTGGAAATGACGGTGCTGCGCGTGCTGTCAGCGGTGAAGGATGGCGGCGCCCCCGGCAAGGAAGCCTCCATCGTCAAGGTGCTGGCCACTACGGCCGCCCAGCAGATCACGACGCTTTATCTTGATGCGGCCGGTCTCAACGCTGAGCGCGGCTTTGCAGACTCTGTCAGTCCCGACTGGCTGGCCAGTGACCAGTCAGCCGCCTTTGCTGCGCCGGGCATTGCGACCTATCTCGGTACGCGGGCCCAATCAATTTATGGCGGGACGAATGAAATCCAGCGAAATATCATCGCCAAGCGCGTGCTGGGGCTTTGAGCTTAACATAGGTTAAGCCTTCCAGCCCTACACCCTTTATTTTCAGACGTTTTTTGACTTTATCGGTAAAATTAAACCAATCTCGCTAGTGAGGGTTTTATATATTTCTGGGACAAGAAATATGTGATTGTCTCATTTGCTCCTTCCTGGCTTGCCCGTTTCCGGTCATCCGAAGATGGCAGCACTATGCCAATCTTTGCGATCAGCCTCCTGGCGATCCTGGCCCTGGTCGGCGCGACCATTGCGCTTGGTATGGATACGCGCTCGGGCAACCAGTTGCAGCATTCAGCAGATAGCGCGGCCCTTGGCGGGGCGACGGCCTTCCTGAACCACAAGTCGCCACGCGCCGAGGACAGGCTCAAGGCGGCACAGATCCAGGCCCGGGAACTCGCCAACAGGAACTCCGACTACGCACTTGTCGATCTCGTCATCGACGCCCTCACCGAAGACGCCTATGGCCAGCACACCGAGATAGAGGTCGAACTCGAAGCCCAGCCGGTCAACTTCTTCTCGCGCTTTACCGGAGAAAGAACGACGGCCGAAATGCGCCGCAGAGCCGTTGCGGCTGCGACATGGGGTTTCCCGCTCTGTCTTCTATCTCTCAGTGAGGCACGCGAAGCCGGTTTCGCGATCAAGCACAGGGCGGACTTTGCCGCCAAGGGTTGTATCGTCTGGTCAAACTCGGACTACCACAAGTCCATGGAGTTCAGGGGCGGCAAATCAGAAGCGAAATATTTCTGTACGGCCGGCCAGTCAAAGCGCAATTTCCAGGCTAATGTCAGCCCACAGCCGACTGACGGATGTGAACCGATCCCCGATCCCATGGCAAAGTGGCGCCCGCCCGTCGAGGGCATGTGCGAACCCGATCCGGACTTCGAGCCGCCACTGAGTATCATCCGTGCTGTCGAACGCCTGACCAAGAAAAAGAACAAGACGAAGAACAAAGGTCGGGATGACGATGACGACGATGATGATGACGACGACGATGACGATGATGATGACGAAGGCGGCAACAGTTACGGCAACGACAAAAACTGCGGCGCCGGCAAGGACAAGCAGTATTGCGACCAGCCTGACCATGCAGGCACTGGCGAGGGCCTGACCGATTTCGACCTGCTCGCCCTGACCGACAATCTCGACAGTCTTCTCTATTCACTCGACCGCCAGTACGACATTCCCACCGATACGCTGTCGCCGGGCACCTATTTCATCAAGGATGCCCCGATGACCATCACCCGCAAGGCCACTGTCACGGCCGAAGGTGTGACCATCATCTTCACCGGCCCGAACGCCTATCTTCGTGTCAGCGATGCAGCCCGCCTCGACCTGACCGCACCAAAGCATGGCAATCTAGCCGGGATCGCCATCGCAGAACGTCGCAATACAAGCGTGGATGGCAGGCCGGTCGTCAGCCGTCTCACAGGCGCTGGCGCCATGTCGATCATCGGGCTTATCTATATCCCGACACAGAATTTCTTTATCAGCGGTGCCGGGGCGGGCGACCAGTCTTCCCCCCTGCTCCAGATTGTCGCCAACCGCATCGCCATGCGTGACATCGGCAAGCTGAACATCGACTTCAAACCCGGCAAGACCGATATTCCCATGGTCATCCAGCCGGAACGCCACGCGCGGCTTATCGAGTAAGTTCGAGGGCGGTCATGAACTGCCCTGAAATCGTCACCGAAATTACACAGTGTGCCGGGAACCCTTGTCTGGGGGTGGCGTTGATCTGCCACTTAACACAAAGAGGGAGCTATCCCATGAACATTCTGATCAAAACCACCGCCGTAGCAGCCACCGGCCTCATGCTCGCAGCATGTACCCAGTCTGGCTATACCGAGCGCAATGCTGCCGTTGGCGCAGGTCTCGGTGCCGCAGCCGGCGCTGTTGTCGGCAACAACACAGGCGACGGCGATGCCGGCAGAGGTGCCGCTATCGGTGCAGCCCTCGGTGGTGCAGCTGGCGCAGCCAAAGGTTGTACGGAAGCCGCAGACTGCGACACGCCTGGCGTGCGTGACCAGCCTGACGAAAAGGATAGCGATGGCGACGGCTATGTCGATGCCAATGACCGTTATCCCTACGACCCGCGTAGCTGGTAATAACACCCCTGAATATCCTGCCTGACCCCTCCCCCCTCCAATGGCAGGTTTTGCCCCCGCTTCCTCATGGATGCGGGGGTTATTCATGTCGGGTACATAAGTTTCCGGGGCATTCTCTTGCGTGTCTGCCAGCCCTCTTCCCTTGGGGGTTTATGCGGTTATCCCTGTTACGCTAGAAAGACTCTACAGTTTTGCGGTCGGTTGGCCTTGCCCATCCCTGCGACTCCCCGCTATAGCGCACCCGTTTGACCGTCGGTCATGAATACACACGAGGAGATAGGGGATGCCCAAACGCACCGATATAAAGTCAATCCTCGTCATAGGTGCTGGTCCGATCATTATCGGTCAGGCCTGTGAATTCGATTATTCCGGTGTACAGGCGCTGAAAGCGCTCAAGGATGAAGGCTTCCGCGTCATCCTCGTCAATTCCAACCCCGCCACCATCATGACCGATCCGGACCTGGCGGACGCGACCTATGTCGAGCCAATCACGCCGGCTTATGTCGAGAAGATTATCCAGGCCGAACAGCCCGACGCAATCCTGCCGACCATGGGCGGGCAGACTGCGCTCAACTGCGCGCTCGACCTCTACAAGGAAGGTATCCTCGAAAAGTACGGTGTCGAACTTATCGGTGCACGTGCCGATGCCATCGAGATGGCCGAAGACCGCCGCCTCTTCCGCGAGGCGATGGACCGGATCGGGCTGGAAAACCCGCGCGCCGCTATCGTTGCAGCCCCGGAAATCAAGAACGAAGCCGGCAAGGTCATCGGCTATGACCGGATCGGCGGGCTTCAGCAGGCAATGGAAGTTCTCGAAGAGGTTGGCCTGCCCGCGATTATCCGCCCGGCCTACACGCTCGGCGGCACAGGCGGTGGCGTCGCATACAATGTCGAGGAATACGAGGAAATCGTCCGCTCCGGCCTTGCCGCTTCGCCGGTGGGCCAGGTGCTGATCGACGAAAGCCTGCTCGGCTGGAAGGAATTCGAGATGGAGGTCGTCCGCGACAAGGCGGATAACTGCATCATCATCTGCGCCATCGAGAATATCGACCCGATGGGTGTGCATACCGGCGATTCCATCACGGTCGCCCCGGCATTGACGCTGACCGACAAGGAATACCAGATCATGCGCAACGCCTCGATCGCGGTTCTACGCGAGATCGGGGTGGAAACAGGCGGTTCCAACGTCCAGTTCGCCGTCAACCCGGACAATGGCCGGCTTGTCGTCATCGAGATGAACCCGCGCGTGTCGCGTTCCTCCGCACTTGCCTCCAAGGCGACCGGTTTCCCGATTGCCAAGATCGCCGCCAAGCTCGCCGTCGGCTACACGCTGGACGAGCTGAACAACGACATTACAGGCGTCACCCCGGCAAGCTTCGAACCGACGATCGACTATGTTGTCACCAAGATCCCGCGTTTCGCCTTCGAGAAATACCGCGGCTCCGAGCCCCTGCTGACGACGGCCATGAAATCGGTCGGCGAGGCGATGGCCATCGGCCGCAGCTTCCAGGAGAGCATGCAGAAGGCGCTGTGCTCACTGGAAACGGGCCTGACAGGGTTCAACGAGACAGAGGCGGAAGACGAGGAAACCCTTCACTCCGAACTCGCCCGCCCCAAACCGGACCGTCTGCTCCATGTCGCCCAGGCGTTCCGCAAAGGCTTCAGCGTCGAGGATATCTACCGCATCACGGGCATAGACCGGTGGTTCCTGCGTCAGATCGCAGCCCTGATCGAAACCGAGGAAGAGCTGCGCCGCGATGGCCTGCCGGACAATACGCGGGACTTCATCACCCTGAAGGGCAAGGGCTTTTCCGATGCCCGCCTCGGGGAGCTGACCGGCCAGAGCGAAAAGGCCGTGCGCACCTCGCGCCACAAGCTCGGCGTGCGTCCCGTCTACAAGCGCATCGACACGTGTGCGGCCGAGTTCGAGGCGAAGACGCCGTATCTCTATTCCTCTTACGAGCACCCGCCTTATGGCAAGACACAGGCCGATGACGAGGCCGGCGTATCTGACCGTAAGAAGGCGATCATCCTTGGTGGTGGACCGAACCGTATCGGACAGGGCATCGAGTTCGACTATTGCTGCTGTCACGCCGCCTTTGCCATGGAGGAAGTCGGCATCGAGTCGATTATGGTGAACTGCAACCCGGAAACCGTCTCGACCGACTATGACACCTCCGACCGGCTCTACTTCGAGCCCCTGACGGAAGAGCATGTGTCCGAGATCATCGACCGCGAACAGACCGGCGGCGACCTGGCCGGCGTTATTGTCCAGTTCGGCGGGCAGACCCCGCTCAAGCTCGCCACCCCGCTCCATGAAGCAGGTGTGCCCATTCTCGGCACGAGCCCAGTCTCCATCGACATTGCCGAAGACCGTGAGCGCTTCGTTGCCGTGCTGGACCGGCTGAACATGCAGCAGGCGCCTTCGGCCACGGCCCGCTCGGAGGAAGAAGCCCTCGAGAAGGCACGTGAGCTCGGCTATCCAGTCATGCTGCGCCCCTCTTTCGTGCTTGGCGGACGTGCAATGGAAATCTGCCGCGACGACGCCGACGTCAAGATCTTCGCCAGGGAAGCCATGAAGGTCTCCGGCGACCAGTCCCTGTTCCTCGACCGCTATCTCAACGATGCCATCGAAGTCGATATCGATGCGCTCTGCGATGGCACGAACGTGCATGTCACCGGCATCATGGAGCATATCGAGGAGGCCGGTGTGCACTCCGGCGACTCCGCCTGTGCCCTGCCGCCCTACACGCTTTCTCAGGCCACACAGGACCGCCTGCGCGACCAGGCCGCCGCGCTGGCGCGTGAACTCAAGGTACGTGGGCTGATCAACATCCAGTTCGCAGTGAAAGGTGACGAGATTTTCGTCCTTGAAGCCAATCCGCGCGCTTCGCGCACCGTGCCTTTCGTGGCCAAGGCCGTCGGCGCACCGATCGCCCGGATCGCCGCCAAGGTCATGGCGGGCGCAAGCCTGACGGATTTCGACCTGTCGAAAGCCGTTCCGCGCCGCATCGCGGTCAAGGAAGCCGTCTTCCCGTTCGCCCGTTTCCCCGGTGTCGACCCGGCGCTGGGCCCGGAAATGCGCTCGACCGGTGAAGTCATGGGCTGGGATGATGATTTTGGCGCGGCCTTCCTCAAGTCACAGACGGCCGTGGACGTTCACCTGCCACGCGAAGGCACGGTCTTCATCTCGGTGAAGGATAGCGACAAGGAAGCCGTCATCGCCCCCGCACGTGAACTGGTCGAGCTTGGCTTTTCCCTCATCGCGACCAGCGGCACGGCGACTTTCCTGGAAGGCAAGGGCCTGCCCGTTGAACGCATCAACAAGGTCATCGAGGGTCAGCCCCATATCATTGACCGGATGATCAATGGTGGCGTCCAGCTGGTCTTCAATACGACCGAGGGGGTTCAGTCCCTCAAGGACTCGGCTTCCATCCGGCGCACAGCGCTCACCCGCAAGATCCCGTACTTCACGACGCTCGCCGCCTCACGGGCCTCCGTACAGGGTGTCCGGGCGCTCAGGGAACGCGAACTCACCGTACGGCCCTTGCAGAAAGCCTGAGCGCTTCCTACTTGACGGCGGTCTCGTTTGGACACAGCCTACACGTTTACGACAACGGTTATCCAGAACATGCAAAGAACACCCATGACCGCCGAAGGGCATGCAGCCCTCGACGCCGAACTGAAGCATTTGAAGTCTGTTGAGCGCCCGGCCATCATCGCGGCCATCGCGGAAGCCCGCGAGCATGGCGACCTCTCGGAGAATGCCGAATATCACGCGGCGAAGGAAAAGCAGAGTTTCATCGAGGGCCGTGTGGCCGAACTCGAGGACAAGCTCTCGCGCGCCGAAGTGATCGACGTGGCCAAGCTCAAGGGCGACAAGGTCGTCTTTGGCGCAACCGTCACCCTGATCGACGCCGATACCGAGAAGGAATCGACCTACCGCATCGTCGGTGAGGACGAAGCGGATATTGCCAAGGGCAAGGTCTCCAACTCTTCCCCGATTGCACGCGCCCTGATCGGCAAGGCCGTCGGCGACGAGGCCGAGGTTGCCGCGCCCGGCGGTGCCCGCGTCTACGAGATTGCGTCGATCGAGTTCAAGTAGGCCCTGACGTAAATGACAAGGATCGAGCCGGGCGGCTTCGCAGCCCGGCTTTTTTCTTGTTGTGAAGCCTGCTGAAGCGTCCACGTGCAAGTTAACCAAAAAGCTGGCAGACTCGCCCCATGCGCGAATCCCGAGCCTGCACCACACAACCATGACCAAGCCACAGCCGACATCCCCCAATGCCGCGCAGATGGGCCCGTCCGTCTGGGCGGCCTCTGACGGCCGCGCCGGGAATGCCGCCCAGGTCCGCGCGATCGTTCAGGCCCTCGGCGCGACCGAGCGCTGGATGAAGGTCGCGCATATTCACGGAACAGGCCACCGCGACAGCCCGATCACACTGGCGCCCCGCCCACCCTGGACGTGGCTGCCCGGCGGGCGCTGGCCAATGCCGCAGCTTGCCTTGCCGAAAGACCAGCGTGCACTGTTCACCTCTCCCTGGCCCGACCTCTGGATTGCCGCTGGCCGGCGCAGCGCGCCCTACACCGCCGCGATCCGTGACATGTCCGGCGGCAAGACGTTCACCGTCCAGATTCTCGACCCGAAATCGGACCCCGCCAACTACGACCTTGTCGTCGTGCCGGAACATGATGAACTTGAAGGGCCGAACGTGATCCGCACGGTTGGTGCGCCCTCCTATTTCGCACCCGAGGATATCGAACAGGCCGGACAGGCCTTCGCCGACCTCGCTGACGAGAATGCCCGTACTTGCATAGTCATCCTGGGCGGTGACTCCAAGGCTCACAGATTCACAGAAGACGCTGCCGACAGGCTGGCCGAAGACTTCCAGGCCCTCGCCGGGGCAGGCTGGCGCCTGCGGATCACGACGTCCCGGCGTACACCGGTGCCCATCATCGCAAAGATGCGCGCACTGGCCGACCGGATCGGCGCACGGTTCTGGGCCGGGCCGGAAGACGGCCCGAACCCCTACCTCGCCTGGCTCATCTATTCCGACGCCGCGATTGTCACCGAAGACAGCGCCAACATGCTCTCCGACGCAGCCTGGCATAGCCTGCCAGTCCATATCGCGCCGCTGAAGGGCACCAGCCCGAAGTTCGACCGCCTGCATGACAGCCTCATCCGTCGCGGCTGTGCCCGCTGGTTCGAAGGCGAACTCGAACGATGGCAATATCCCCCCCTGCGTGAGGCGGGGCGCGTCGCGGACGAAATTGTCGAACACCTGCTCGCACGGCACCCGCAGCCTGAGATGAAGTCTCTCGACAAGGGCGGTGACGAAGACAAGGTAGTCCTGCCAGACTGGATGAAATGAAACGGTATCACATAGCTAAAATGCTGTTTTGTAAGCATTTTTATTGACATTCAGCGCACGCACCCACATCTGGGCAGACATGGGACACGACCACTCTCATTCGCATGGCGGGCATGGCCACCATCACGCTGTCGCCGACACGGCTGACGCCCGCAAGCGCGTAGCCTTCGCCGCAGTCCTGACATTCGCTTTCATGATCGCGGAGGTCGCAGGCGGAATCATTTCCGGTTCGCTTGCCCTCCTGGCCGATGCTGCACACATGCTCACCGATGCCGGGTCCCTCGGGCTCGCCTGGCTCGGTTTCCGACTGGCCGAACGCCCGGCCGATGACCAGCGCAGCTTCGGCTGGGCCCGCTTCAAGATTCCTCGCCGCCTTCGTCAACGGCATGGCGCTGCTCGTGCTCGCCGCATGGATCGTGTTCGAGGCCATCCAGCGCCTGATGACCCCTGAACCTGTCATGGGCAGCGTCCTGATGGGCGTTGCGGTGGCCGGACTGCTCGTGAACATCATCGCCTTCTTCCTGCTGCATGGCGGTGACCGGGAAGACCTGAACATGCAGGGCGCGCTCTGGCATGTTGCAGGCGATCTCTTGGGCTCCGTCGCCGCGATTGCCGCCGCCCTGGTCATCATCTTCACAGGCTGGATGCCGATTGACCCGATCCTCTCCATGCTGGTCGCCGCCCTGATTGTCATCGGCGGCGTGCGCATCACCCTCCAGTCCGCCCATATCCTCATTGAAGGGGTGCCCGCGGGCCTCGAACCGGTCGAGATCAAGGCCGACATAGAGGCAAATCTGCCCGACGCGCTTGCCGTCGATCATATCCACGCCTGGGCGCTCACCGAACAGAAACCGCTCGTCACACTGGAAGTCACTGCACGCGAAGGCGTATGCCTCGATACGCTCCGTCAGGATGTCAAATCACGCCTCGAAGAAAAGTTCGGCGTCAGCCACGCCACGGTGGAAGTGCGCAAGTCTGTGGGTTAAGTCCTGCTACACGTCATGGTGAGCAGGCCGGGGCTTTAATCGAAGCTCGAGAATCCCCATACCTGTGGACTGAAACGAACAAGCATCGGAGTTCCGGGCGATGAGCGAAACGATCCATTCCGAAATCCTGATTATCGGGTCCGGCCCGGCCGGCTGGACAGCGGCCATCTATGCCGCCCGCGCCATGCGTGACACGCGCGTCGTTGCCGGCCTGCAACCGGGCGGCCAGCTCACCATCACGACCGAGGTCGAGAACTATCCCGGCTTTGCCGAGATCCAGGGCCCCGAGCTCATGGAAAAGATGCGCGACCATGCCGAAAAGATGGGCACCAAGGTCTCCGAAGATCACATCGCCGAAGTCGATCTCGACAACCGCCCCTTCAAGGCGATTGGCGAGAGCGGCACGGTCTATACCGCAGATGCCGTCATCATCTCCACTGGCGCACAGGCCAAATGGCTCGGCCTGCCGACGGAAGAGAAATTCCAGGGCTTCGGCGTCTCCGCCTGCGCAACCTGCGACGGCTTTTTCTATCGCGGCAAGGAAGTGATCGTGGTCGGCGGCGGCAACACCGCCGTGGAGGAAGCCCTCTTCCTGACCAACTTCGCTTCCAAGGTCACCGTGGTTCACCGCCGTGACAGCTTTCGCGCAGAGAAAATCCTCCAGGACCGGCTGTTCAAGCACCCCAAGGTCGAAGTGCTGTGGGACACCGTACTCGAGGAAGTCCTTGGCGACGAGAACCCGCTCGGCGTCACTGGCGCAAAGCTCAAGAACGTCAAGTCCGGCGAGGCGTTCACCCGTGACGTCCATGGCGTCTTCATCGCGATCGGCCACGCCCCACAGACCGAGCTGTTCAAGGGCAAGATCGACATGAAAGCCAATGGCTACATCATTACTGATCCCGGCACGACCAAGACCAACATCCCCGGTGTCTATGCCGCAGGCGATGTCACCGACGAGACCTACCGTCAGGCCGTAACGGCTGCCGGGCTTGGCTGCATGGCTGCACTCGAAGCCGAGCACTGGCTGGAAGAGCAGACGGCGATCGAGGAAGCGGTTGCCGCAGAATAAGTCTGTCTAGAACAGCTTAACGGCTGCTGCCTCTGCCTCACGCGGCGAATGGGTTCGCATATAGTCCATGAAAGACCGGGCGCGTGTCTGCATCAGCGCATCCAGGGCAGTTGGCGCACGCGCTTCGCCTGCCCGTTCAAGCGATGCCATGATGTCGTCCCGGTACTTGTCCGCGTTGAGGGTGGCAAGCGCACGGGCATACTGCCAGTGGAGTGACGGGCTGCTG
Organism: Henriciella sp.; assembly: GCF_029936995.1. Taxonomy (GTDB): domain Bacteria; phylum Pseudomonadota; class Alphaproteobacteria; order Caulobacterales; family Hyphomonadaceae; genus Henriciella. The sequence continues at coordinate 450,268 of NZ_JAPYRE010000001.1, read as the reverse complement.
GCCCCGCTTTCTATCGCGTGCGCGTAATACGAACGCGCCTTGTTCATGCTCGCCCCCATCCAGACCGCCCCGAGACGTCCGCCCCGGCGCATCACCTCGATATTCCAGACGGCCATGAACCCGTTTCCGTATACATTGTCCGGATCATCCTCGAGCACGGACGTCACAAGGTCCCGCGCCGTTCCGCCATAGCCGCGGTCAAGCGCTTCACTGGTACTCATCCAGCGGGACTTGAGCGAAAGGGCAAATGCCAGCTGCAGACGCGCCTCGATATGGCGGGGCTCAGCTTCGAGCGCCTTGCGCGCCAGGCGCTCGGCTTCATCGAGACGCTCCGGCGCAGGTGTGCTGCTAACCACGACATCGGCCAGCAGGGCCCGCGCAGCTCGCGCTTCATTGTCTGGCCCGCCGAGTGTCCTGGCCGCTTCAGCAGCCTCAAGGAAGCGGCCGGCGTCAAATGCTTCCTCCACCCGGTCAGCCGAGGCAGGCAGGCAGGTCACCAGACAGGCGAGGAGAAAAATGGCTACCGGCTTCATATTGCGAATTCTAGTGCGAATTAACGCATCGCCCAATCCCGGTTTTTTGGATATGCCGGAAGATAATGGAAAGCCTTGAAGCAGATCTCGTCGTCATTGGCGCCGGTGTCATCGGCCTTGCGGCCGGGCGTGCCGCCGCGATGAAGGGCCGCGATGTCATCATCCTCGAAGCCGAGGATGCCATCGCTGTTCATACCTCATCGCGCAATTCGGAAGTCATCCATGCCGGGCTTTACTATGCCACAGGCTCAAACAAGGCCCGCTTCTGCGTGGAAGGGCGCCGCCAGCTCTATGACTATCTCGATGCCCACGGCGTCACCTACAATAATTGTGGCAAGCTCGTCGTCGCGCATCCGCACGAAGCCGACGGCCTCTCAGCCATCATTGACCGCGCACAGGCCAACGGGGTTGAAGACCTGGAGCTGATCGACGGCGACGCAGCGCGAGAGATAGAGCCAGCGCTCAGCCCCGACATCTCCGCTGCCATCCGTTCGCCCGTCTCAGGCATTTTCGACAGTCACGGCTACTTCCTCGCCCTGCAGGGCGAGCTTGAAGATCATGGCGGCATGATCGCTTTCGGCACGCCGGTCGGGGATGGCAAGCTTACACGCGACGGCGTGGAACTCGTCACCGGTGGTGAAAGCCCGGCGCGTATCACGGCCCGCACCGTCATCAATTCCGCCGGCCATCACGCCATCACCATCGCCCGGCGTATCGAGGGGCCGCATACAGAGCGCCTGCCGCAGCCGCGTTATGTGAAGGGCAGCTATTTCAGCGTGCTCGGCAAGACACCCTTCTCGCGTCTCATCTACCCCATGCCGGACAGCGCCAGCCTCGGCCTGCACCTGACGGTCGATCTTTCAGGGCGTGGCCGTCTCGGCCCGGACGCGGAGTGGCTGCCCAAGGGCGCCTGCCCGCCTTTCGACTATCGCGTGGACCCGGCGCGTGCCGCCGCCTTCTACGAGTCGGCGCGGCGTTACTGGCCGGGCCTGCCCGATGGCGCACTTGCGCCGGATTATGCTGGCGTGCGCCCGAAAATCGTCGGTCCGGACGAGCCGTCAGGTGATTTCCTTTTCGACACGGTCGATACACGCCTGATCAATCTCATCGGTATGGAGAGCCCGGGACTTACATCCTCACTCGCCATTGCAGATCACGTAGCCAGTTTGCTGGATTAGGCGGTTGCAGACGCGTCTGAGACTGTGTATTCAGCCCGCTTCGGAGCCTTGATAGCCCCGGAACAGCCCCCGCGGCAGTCGAATGGTCAAGGGTTGGGTAGCTCAGCTGGTTAGAGCGCATGACTCATAATCATGAGGTCGGGAGTTCAAGTCTCCCTCCAACCACCATTCATTTCCGGTTTGCTCCGTAAAATTTTTGATCCAGTCGGTCAAAAAGGAAATGAATGCCCCCGGCAGGGGCTGCTTCAATCCACTTCACCAGAAAGAACTTGCTGGAGAGGCCTGCCAGGCACAGGCCTACCTGGAGGATTAATCTGGGACACTCCAAATATAACAGAACAGTAATATTTCGTCCTCGGCGCGTATCTACAAGTAGAAATACATCGGCACTGACGCTGCGACTTTCCGGCCCGCCATTTTCCCAATAACCACAACTGATTGCAGGCACAGGGTTGGCAAGAAGCCGCTCCCTGTATACTTGTTATCGCACAGTAGAGTAATCGAGTAGAGTGGCGAAGGGAGGCCTGTCTGGTCTCCCTTTTCGTTTTCAGGGTGGCCCGCAGACGCGGCCATGGGGTCTCATGAGGGGGCAGACCGCTGCCGCAAGCCGAAGCGCATAGACCAGACGATGACCTGCCCCCCGATTACTGGTGCGAGACAGGCGGGCACCTGCTGCGTGCCAAGGTCTGGCACGAGAGGCGCCCCGGCCTTCCCATCCTCTTCCTGAACGGTGTCGGCACGAGTCTAGAGATTGCAGCCCCGCTTGCCGCGCGCTTCCCCGGCCGGCGCTTCATTGCCGTGGAAATGCCGGGCTCCGGACTGACAGAAGCCAGCCACATGCCCCTGCCTCCGCCACTTCTGGCGCGAATGACGGTGGAAGCGGCCCGTCAGCTCGGCGCACCCCGATTTGATCTCATCGGCCTGTCGATTGGTGGCGCACTCGCACAGCAGGTCACCCTGCAATACCGTGACCGGGTTGCCCGGCTCGTCCTTGCGGGCACATGCAGCGGATTTTCCATGATGCCGCATGACTGGAGCGAAGACAGCCTGCTCGCCACGATGAACCCGTTCCTGGCTGTCCTGAACGACCTGATGAGTGACATGACCGGCCCGCACCTCAACGAACTGGTCGCACCTGCTCCCGCAGCGATGGCGGCACAGTTTGCCTCCTTCGCCGGATGGTCGAGCCTGCCTTTCCTGCCTTTCGTGCAGACGCCTACACTGGTGCTCGCCGGCGCGCGAGACCGTCTGGTCGCCCCCTCAAACGCCCTTCAGCTGGCGACATTCATGCCGAATGCCGAGCACCGTATCCTGCCCGATGCCGGACATCTCTTCCCGTTTACGGAACCGGAACGCACAGCCAGCCACATCGCCCGTTTCTTCGAAACAGCGCCTGTGGCTGAAACTGTCAGCGTCTAGATCAGGAAATTTCCTTGCGGCTGGTGACGATCTTGCCAACCATGCCGTACTCGACGGCTTCTTCCGCACTCATCCAGTGATCGCGGTCCGTGTCGGCCTTGATCTTTTCAAGCGTCTGGCCTGTGGCTTCAGCGAAGATCTTGTTCAGGCGCTCGCGCATGCGCACGATCTCGCGAACCTGGATCTCGACATCTGAAGCCTGGCCGCCAAAGCCGCCACGCGGTTCATGAAGCAGGAAACGTGTATTCGGCAGCGAATAGCGGTTTTCCTTCTTCGCCGCCGCATAGATCAACGCCCCGGCAGACGCGACCCAGCCCGAGCCGAGCACTTTCACTGGCGCTTCGACGAACTTGATCATGTCGTGGATCATGTCCCCGGATTCGACATGGCCACCCGGAGAGGAGATGACCAGAAGGATCGGCTTGCTGCTCTTGGAGCCAAGCGCGAGAAGACGCTCACAGACCCGCCGGGCCTGTTTGTCGTCAATGCCACCGGTCAGCAGAATTGTACGCGCATCAAACAGCGCTTCCTCAAGGAAGGCGTTCGGCTCGTTCATCGGCTTTGCGTCTTGTTCGTCGTCGAGCTGCGTGGTCATGAATACTCCGTCAAAACAGGTCAGACGCCATAGGTGAGACGCCGGGCCCCGATGGTCAAGCGGCTTGCTGCCCTATTCCGGTTTATGCGTTACCGAGAGGCCGAGCTTCTCCACAAATTGTTCCGGATCCTGGTCCACATCAACCGTCTCGAAATATTCCGGCGTCACCGGCTCAGACGGGGCCGACATGATCTCCAGACTGCCCCCCGATGTCTGGTAATACGCCGCGATGGATTCCAGCCACGCCCCTGCGGGTGGAAACTCCTGCGCGGCGGACCCCTTGATGGAACGGATCATGTTCGCGATGAAGTTTCGTATCTGCTGTGCATCCATATTGCCAAGCATCGCGCCCCAGCCCTCTTGCGGATAGAGCTTGGCAATGTCGTTCACATAGGCAAACAGCTTGTCATACCCTCCGTCATCGGCTTCGTAGAGGCGCGCGCCGCCAAAGGCAAAAGCCTCCTCGAATGCCTGCCGGAATGCCGCTTCGCGATCTTCGGCCTCATAGGCCTTCTGGACACCCGCGTAATCGGGAAGCCTGATACGCATGGACGCGGCGCCTTCCCCGAAGCCTTCGGAAGCCATGTCCAGTGAAATGACTGTTTCGCCGGTATCAGCGCCCCAGCTCCAGTTGGCGGAGACATTGAACGGGATCGTGGAGAGGCCATGCTCATCGAGCTTGCCGACGGCTGTTCGAAGGTTGGCGAGCACTTCCTCGCCTGATTTGCCTTCATCACCGGTTGCTGCGCCATCCTCGGAGGCCGGGTCTGTGGTTTCTGCCGAACCAAAAGCTTCTTCCGGGATGAAAGCAAGCGCGGTCTGGCCTACAGCCTCGGCATCCAGTTCGGCGCCGCTCATTTCAAGCCCGATCTTCTCTGGAATGAGCCAGGCAAAGGTGTCAGCATCGAGGTCAATGCGCTCGACACTGAAAATGTCGCCGTCATTGAGCTGAAGCGAATAGTCGCGCGCTTGCCACCGGCCGAGGCTCAACAGGTCGCGTTCTTCCATGGACGGAAATTCCGAGCGGGCGAGTAACCCGGCCAGCTTGTCCAGCTTGATGTCCTCATAGGACATGAAGGCTGTCGTCTCGACCTGGTCAAGATTGAACTCTTCCCAGCCCGCTTCGCTGAGGTCACCATTTTTATCATTCATTTCAATGAATTGTGACTGGACCCTATCCACAACAACCGCCCAGCCAAGGTCGAAGCCATTCAGGTCTTCATAGCCATAGAAAGCACTGCTGCCTTCAATTGTCTGGGTCATGCCCGGCTGGTTTACGGCGACACGAACCTTGATGTCATGCATGCCGGCCGCTTCAACGCTGAAGGTACGGCCAACGGCGACGGCCTGCTGTGCCAGACGCAGGAAATAGAGGCCCTCCTGCTGGTCCGCCCGGTCCTCTTCGCTCATCTCCTCATCGTCCAGCCCAATATCTGCGAAAAAGCTGTCAGACGCTGCCACCAGTTCGTAGGGCCGCAGCGACATATTGCTAAGGACCATTTCCGATATTGTGGCCTCGAATGTGTCGATGCCGACTTCAACAGGCTCGCCGCTCTCCTCCTCGATCTCCTCTTCCAGTCCTTCGAAGACCGTCCCGAGTGCCCCGGCAATACCGAAATAGCTGACATCACGCGCCTCGAAACGGTTAAACGCGAGCCCTTCTTCCTCAAGGCGCTCACCATTAAGACGTGCAGCCATAAGACCGGTATTGAGGCCCCAGACTTCAGCATCACCTGCTTTCAGGCCGAATGCCGGGTCAGTATTTATCGTGATCGTAAGATCCGAGAAGGCCGTCGCACCAGTTTCCTCATCGAACGTTTTTTCATCCCAGCTAACCGAGACCAGATCTGGCAGCGCGTCACTAAGGCCCGAGATGTCGGCTTCCTGGCCGCCCTGGATACTGAAATCCTCGTCCGCCAGCTTCTGAAGCCCTGCAACTGAATCCTGCCAGGCTGGCGCGTCAGTCCTATCGACCGCCTTCTCTTGCGCCTGTCCTGTCTGTGGCTCTTCGGCAGGCGCCTCGCCGCCATTGCCGCACGCCCCCAGGTTTCCCAGGGCCCCCGCCATCAATACTGCGCTCAGCGCGGAAACATATTTCATTGGCAGCCCCTGTTGTCGTTCAACTCCCAGTAAAGGAGATGAGGCTGGTAACATCAATACCGATCTGGCGCAGGCGCCGCGCGCCCCCAAGGTCTGGCAGGTCAACCAGGAAAACCGCAGACACGATATCTGCCTGCCCGCGACGCAACAGCTTAACCCCGGCTTCGGCCGTGCCACCTGTCGCGATCAGGTCGTCGACCAGCAGGACATGCTCCCCCGGCTCGACACCGTCTGTATGCATGTGCAGTTCATCACTGCCATATTCGAGCTGATAACTCTCTTTCAGCGTCTTGTAAGGCAGCTTGCCCGGCTTGCGTAAAGGCAGGAAACCAGCCCCCAGCCGCACCGCCATCGCTCCGCCGAGAATGAAACCGCGCGCATCGATCCCGGCGACTTTGGTGACGTTCATGTTCGTGAATGGCTTGCACAGGTCCTCAATGGCCGCCGCGAAGGCATCTGCATCGCTCATCAGCGTGGTCACATCACGGAACATGATGCCCTTGGCAGGATAGTCCGGAATGGTCCGGATCTTCTTCTTGTAGTCGATCATGAACCTGCCTCTGAAACAGGCTGGTGCCAGCCGGCAAATAGGATTGCCACCTGCGCCCGGCGCCATGGCCGCCGGGAGAGGGTGAGGACGTCAGAAGCCTGCATGGCAGGGCTGTCTGCGGAAAATATCAGATCATACGTACCGGTCATTATGCCTCTCCCTAACAGCGATTGGGAAGAAATCCGAGTCGGCAACGAAAATGTGAATACCTTCTCATACCAAAGTATTAGCCAGCTTGACTCACTCAAAATGTTCCTGTTTTGTTCGGATGCGGGAGACAGAGATGAGAAAGCCGGACACGCTTGAATGCCTCTACATTGACTTCGACTGCTACTTCGCCAGCGTCGAGAAACAGTTGCGGCCGGAATTGCAGGGCCGCCCGGTCGGGGTGCGCCCGCTCGACTCTGAACACACCAGCCTCATCGCATGCTGTTACACCGCGAAAGCCTCAGGGGTGCGGCGCGGCACGCGGGCCAGTGAAGCGCGGCAGATGTGTCCGGGGATCGCCCTGCCCGTGGCACGCCATGATGTCTATGTGCGCGTGCATCACCGCATTCTCGAAGTCATCGGCCAGTTTGTCCCTGTCACCAAGGTCTGGTCGGTCGATGAGATGGAGTGCCGTCTCTGTCCGCGCGAACAGGCTGATGCCGAGGGGCTTGCCGAACGCATACGGGCTGGACTGCGCGCCGAAATCGGGCCGTGGGTCACGCCCTCCATCGGGCTCGGGCCGAACCAGTTTCTCGCCAAGGTTGCCGCGGAAATGAACAAACCCAACGGGCTGACCATCCTGCACCCGGATGCCCTGCCCGGCCCGCTTGAGACACTGCCGCTGGATGACCTTCCTGGCATCGCGAAGGGGATGCTGGCACGCCTGCACCGCAACGGCATTTTCACGATTGGTGCCCTGCGTGACCTCTCTCCCAAGCATGCCCGAGCAATCTGGGGCAGCGTCGAAGGCGAGCGCTTCTGGGCACAGCTGCATGGCTATGCCGTCGAGCGCCCGCCGACAGAGCGGCGGATGTTCGGTCACGGCCGTGTGCTGACTACAGGCTGGCAAACCCTCGGCCCGGCCTTCGAGATTGCCCGCCTGCTGGTGCAGAAAGCCGCCCGTCGTATGCGGCGCGAACACTTCCGCGCCCGGCGTATCAGCCTCAGCCTCAAGTCCCGCAACGGGCAGGATCACGCCTGGGAAACGAGCTTCTTCCCGGCCCGAGATGACCGGACATTCCTGAAGGCTCTCAGCAGCTTCCACGCGGCTGCCCTGGAGCGGGGGGCAGAGCGGCACACATTTGCGCGCCTGTCGGTGATCCTGCATGACCTTGTGACCGAGCAGGCCTATGCAAGCGACCTTTTCGAGCCAGCCGGGCAGCGCCGGGGACGCGACGCCAGCAGCCATCTGAGCGACGTGGTCGACGGACTCAACCTGAAACACCAGCGCAGCGTGATCGGTTTCGGCCTGAACCGTGAACCGCCGGGCGGCTATGCCGGGGCCAAGATCGCCTTCGGCCGCGTGCCCGATCTCAGCGACTTCTAGGCCCCCGTCCGGCCTCCTTCAAAGGCGATTTTCTGTACCGCCACCGTACCGCCACTGTACCACTGACACACCACGTTCAGCGCGGTTGAAGCAGGGGACATCTTCAGCGGCCTCCCGCTATCAGAGCACACGGCCGGCGACTGCGTCCAGCTTGTCCAGGACAGCCGGATCGCGTGCCTCAGGGGCCGTAATCATCGCGAAATCGAGGCAGGTCTCGATCGCCTGTGGTGACGGCGTTCGCTCTTGCCCATTCAGGCGGTGTGCCAGTTCCAGGAGAGCCTGACGGGCATTCTCAGTGTTCTGTTTCATGATCTCAAGAACGTTGGTCACCGACACAGCCTCCATCCCGTCATGCCAGCAGTCATAATCCGTGACCATGGCCATGGTGGCATAAGGCAGCTCCGCCTCGCGGGCGAGCTTGGCCTCTGGCATATTGGTCATGCCGATGACGTCACACCCCCACTGACGATAGAGAAAGCTTTCGGCACGCGACGAGAATTGCGGACCTTCCATGGCCAGGTAGGTTCCGCCACGGTGGATATTCACGCCTGTAGTTTCAGCCGCATCCGCGGCCAGCGCTGACAGGCGGGCACAGACTGGATCAGCCATGGACACGTGCGCCACCATGCCCGGCCCGAAGAAAGACTTCTCTCGCGCAAAGGTGCGGTCAATGAACTGGTCGATCATGACATAGTCACCCGGCGCGTAAGCCTCTTTCAGGGATCCGCAGGCCGAGACGGAAATGATATCGGTGCAACCGAGGCGCTTCAGGGCGTCTATATTGGCCCTGTAGGGAATATCGGTGGGGGTCAGGCGGTGCCCCTTGCCATGGCGTGGCAGGAAAACGAAAGAAACATCCCCGATACGGCCTGTGACCAGCTTGTCGGACGGTGTTCCCCACGGGGTCTCGACAACCACCTCGTCCATGGCTTCAAGCCCCTCCATTTCATACAGACCGGACCCGCCAATCACGCCAATCGTCCATTCACTCATATTCATCCGTCTCCACTGTCTTGTCCCATGCTGTCGCAGAAGCAGGCGCTGGCAGGGAAATCAAGTCTGCGTGACCCTTGGGGTGGAACCACGCACGGTTTTGGAGCGCTTATCGCTGATGACAGAAAGAGCCATCCCGGCGCCCGTAACGGAAGCCATTGCCCGCACCGGCCTAGGGGCACGCAGCTTTGTCTATATCGCCGTCTCCATATTGCTCATGGATGCGGTCTTCCGGGCTGGCACGCAGGATGGGTTGAGCCCCGCCGACGCATTTCAGGCAATTGAGGCAGAACGAGGCGGGCGTATCCTTCTCTCCGCACTCGCCGTCGGCCTGTGGCTTTATGCTGTGTGGCGCTTCCAGCAGGCTATTGCGGACACTGAACGACAGGGCAACCGGGTAAAAGGCATTCTTGCACGCCTTGGCATGGCCTCTTCAGGCATGAGCTACCTTCTTGTCGGGATCGCGGCTGCGGCTGTGACGCTCGGCAGCAATAATCAAAGTGGCGGCGGCAAGACAGAGGAAACGGCAAGCTGGCTCATGCAACAGCCATTCGGCCGATGGGTCGTTGCCCTGGGTGGGCTTGTCCTGTGCGGCATTGGTTGCGCGCAAATCTGGCGTGCGCGCACCGGGCAATGGAAACGCAATATCGACCTTTCAGGGTGGGCTGGCCGCCTTACGGCGCTGATCTCATTCGGAATCGGCGGGCGTGGCGTGCTGTTCCTGCTGGTCGGTGGCTTCCTGCTGATTGGCGGCGTCGAGGCCGACCAGAGCGATATAAAGGGCCTCGCCGCGACACTCGGCTGGGTACAGGAACAGCCATTTGGCACATGGCTGATGCTGGCCTCCGCCATCGCGATAGGCGTTTACGGGGTCTACTCGGCAACCCAGAGCCTCAGATACAAATTCCCGGACAGCTAGGCTGCCCGGGAATTCAGGGAATTATTTCCAGCTTTTAGAGCTAGTGATCGACCTTCCGCCAGATGCGGTGGAAGGAGAACCAGAGCAACACAGCCAAGATTGCCAGATAGATCATCGTGGCAAGACCCGTCGACTTGCGCTGCTGCTGTTTCGGCTCACCAGCCCATTGCAGGAATGCCGCAACATCGCGCGCCATCTGGTCGACCGTCGCTTCTGTACCGTCGAGGTAGCTCACGCGGCCGTCGGTCAGTTGGGGCGGCATGGCCAGGAAACCACCCGGTGGCGTGTGACGCGGATCACCCTGCCACTGGGCGGACGCATCGCCCGCCATGTAAGGATTGTAGTACTGCCCGACCGGCTGCACGAGTTCGCCTTCATAGTGACTGTCGCCGTGCGAAAGCGCTTCCATCTCGGCGACGTCGATCACGGTCTGGGTTTCAGTGCGCGGGGACACTTCGGCAGAACCTTCACCGTCTGCACCTTCGCTTTCGGCGTCGGCTTCTTCATCACCGTTTTCACCTTCCGCGGGTTCCTCGGCTTCCACCTCGATTTCGCGCGTCGAGATTGCCTCTTCTTCCGGATATCCGGTCATCAGGCTGTAGACATAGCTCGCCCCGCCAGCACGTGCCTTCGTGATAACTGAGAGATCAGGCGGCAGCGCCCCACCATTGGCCGCACGAGCAGCAGCGTCGTTCGGGTAAGGCGACTTGAATGGATCGGACGTCCGGGCCGGGCGGTACTCATAATCACCCACGTCATTCGGCTCGGTGCTCAGGATCTCGTCCTGGGCAGCGAATGCCTTCACCAGCGGGTTGTTGTTCGCGTTCGGATATTCCGGATCATAGAACGGGCCACCCGGCTCACCCAGGTTGCGATAGTGCAGCAACCGCATGGAGTGACAGGAGGCGCAGACCTCGCGATAGACCTGGTAGCCGCGCTGCACACTTTCCATGTCCAGCTCGCCGACAGGGCCTTCGAATGCCCAGCCGCCTTCAGGTTCATGCGCGTGCAGCGCACCTCCAGCCGCGTGAGCGCTGGCAGCCAGTGCCGCCGCGCCCAGTCCAGCAGAAATGAAACGCAGGAATTTCATGTCCATACCTCTTATTCGGCGGGCGCAGGCGCGGCACGGTCATTCCCGAGCACGGCCTTGTGAATTGATGTCGGCTCATCCTTCGGCTTCTCGCGCAGACCGAGCAGCGGCAGGATGACCAGGAAATAGGCGAAATAGTAGAGCGTCATCAGCTGTGCCAGGTGCACGAAGCGGAAGGCAGGTGCCTTGTCGACAGCCATCGAAGCCTCGACACCTTCATCAAGCTTCTGGTCACGGAAGCTCGCCGCTGCGCCATACTCTTCATAGGTCTGGGTCGCTTCGTTGCCGTTCGCATCCGTATAGCTGACGACCAGTTTGTCCGAGCCCATCGGGATGATCGGATCATCCGGGTTGGATGCACCACACCAGCCAAGCAGCAGGGAGGCAACGACAAAGCCGAAGAAGAATTGCCGCGCCACTGGACGGTAGCGCATCGAGCGAACCTTGGATGTATCAAGCCAGGGCAGCACAAACAGGATGGCAATCGAACCGAACATCGCGATGACACCAAGCAGCTTCGCATCGATCGGGCCGATATCGAAGGTGATGGCGCGAAGGATCGCGTAGAAAGGCAGCAGGTACCACTCCGGCACGATGTACGCGGGCGTCACGAGCGGGTCAGCTTCGATATAGTTGTCCGCGTGCCCGAGCACGTTCGGCATGTAGAATACGAATGTCGCGAAGATCAGAAGGAAGACGACGATCGCGAAACCGTCCTTCACCGTGTAGTACGGGTGGAAAGGCACAGTGTCTTTCTTGAGGCCTTCTGGATCCTTGCGCGCTTCAACGCCGGTCGGGTTGTTGTTGCCCGGCACGTGCAGTGCCCAGATGTGAAGGATGACGACACCGGCAATCATGAAGGGTAGCAGGTAGTGCAGCGAGAAGAAGCGCTGCAGCGTCTGGTTGCCGATCGACGGACCGCCCATGAGCCAGGACTGGATGCCCTCACCTACCAGCGGCAGCGCACCGATCAGGCCGGTGATGACGTTGGCACCGTGATACGACATCTGACCCCATGGCAGCACATAGCCAAGGAAGGCGGTGCCCATCATGAGAAGGAAGATCACACAGCCAAGAATCCAGAGAACTTCACGCGGCGCCTTGTAGGAGCCGTAGTACAGGCCGCGGAACATGTGGATATAGACCGCAAGGAAGAACATCGAGGCGCCGTTGGCGTGAATGTAGCGGATAAGCCAGCCATAAGGCACATCACGCATGATGCGCTCGACCGAGGCGAAAGCCCCATCGACTGTTGGCGTATAGTGCATTGCCAGCACGATCCCTGTCAGGATCTGCGTTGCAAGGCAGACCGCCAAGATACCGCCGAACGTGTACCAGTAATTCAGATTTTTCGGCGTCGGGAAATCGACAACGCTGTCATAGGCCAGCCGCACGATGGGCAGGCGCGTATCGAGCCATTTCGTGAAACCGGTCTGCGGTTCGTAATTAGAGGGATGTCCGCTCATTGCTCTGGCGTCCTCTCTTAAAGCGTAATATTGATCACGGACGGACTGACATAGCGATAGTCAGGAACCGGCAGGTTAGTCGGCGCAGGTCCTTTACGGATGCGGCCGGACGTATCGTAGTGCGAACCGTGGCACGGGCAGTACCAGCCACCGAAGTCGCCTGTATTCCCTTGCGCAGGGCCGACCGGCACACAGCCAAGGTGCGTACATGAGCCCGACGTCACGAGAATGGCTGGCTTGAACGCGCCATCCTGCATCGCCACGAGCCGCTCTTCATCGGTCTGCGGGTCGCGCAGTGAGCTGACATCGACATTGCGGGCGGCCCGAATTTCGGCCTCCGTGCGATGGCGGACAAAGAAAGGCTTGCCGCCGATCAGGACGCGAATTTCGCCGCCTACAGGCACTTTCGAAACATCAACATCGAGGCTCGATGCCGCCTTCGTGTCGCTGGCAGCGTTCATCTGGTCGACAAACACATATGCAAGCGCACCTGCGCCGGCAGCAGCCGTCGCAGCGGTCGCGATATGGATGAAATCACGGCGATCTTCGTCGATCGTCTCGTGGGTGGTGGTTTGCGCTTCGCTCACTCTTCCGGTCCTCTGGCCAAGGATTTCTCCGAGATGCATACAGGATCAGCACAGGAAAACATTGCGGCGCAACGCCGCAAAAGCCCCCTTCGCGTACTGGTCTGGGGCTGCGGTTAGCGCGCTCGTCCAAGCATTGCAAGCCGCTCATGTAGGCCTGCGGCGGTAAGACGCCATGAAAGCCTGTATTTGCAGCCCCTGCCTGCGGCATTAGAGACACTATGAAATGAGGTAGCAAGTCCCACCTCGTGGCGAAGCTGATACATACGGAGCCAGAACATGCCCTCTCCACCGCTCGAAACGCGCAAGGCCCGCGCTGCTGAATGGTTTCAGGCTCTCCAGACCGACATCATTGCGCGATTCGAGGCCCTGGAGCGCGAAGCGCTGCCGCCACTCTATGCCGGCACGCCGGGAACATTCGAGAAAACGGACTGGCAGCGCGGCGATGGGTCAGAAGACCTCGGCGGTGGCACAATGGCCATCATGAAAGGAAAACTCTTCGAGAAGGTCGGGGTGCACTTTTCCTGTGTATACGGAGATTTCTCGGAAGCTTTCCGGGCACAGATCCCCGGCGCGGACGAATCAGGCGGGCGCTTTTGGGCAAGCGGGATTTCCCTGATCGCTCACCTGCATAATCCACGCATACCCGCCGTTCACATGAACACCCGGATGCTGGTGACAAATGACAGCTGGTTTGGTGGCGGCGCCGATCTTACACCGCTGCTCGATACCCAGCGCACGGAAGACTTTGCCGATACGATAGACTTCCACGCTGCCCTGAAGGACGCCTGCGACAAGCATGATCCGGAATACTATCCGCGCATGAAGCAGCAGTGCGACGAGTACTTCCATCTTCATCACCGCGACGAACCGCGCGGAACGGGCGGAATATTTTACGATCGCCACAATACCGGCGACTGGGACACAGATTTCGCCTTCACGCAGGATGTCGGACGGGCTTTCGCTGATATTTATCCGAAGCTCATGCGCCGGCGCATGGTCGAGAGCTGGACGCCGCAAGAGCGCGAGGAACAGCTTGTGCGCCGTGGACGCTATGTCGAATTCAACCTGCTCTATGACCGCGGCACCACCTTCGGCCTGAAGACGGGTGGTAACGTCAATTCAATCCTGTCCTCGATGCCGCCCGTGGTGAAATGGCCGTGAGCTGACAGGCCCGTTCTGCTTTTCATCAGATTTCAAAAGTCGGCAGCTAGGCCGTGAGCCGTGCCAGAAGCTCTTCGCGGTCGGGCTGGAAATCCTGTTCCATCCACCATTCCTCGAGCGCGCGAAGGGCCTTGCCGATCTCAGGGCCTTCAAGCCCGGCGGCAAGCGCATCCTCCCCGCCAACCGGGAACTCAGGACGCTTCCAGGCGAGCACGGCGTAGAGCAGGTCCCTTACATTCCGGCCCGACAGCATGGCCCTATCGACCACCGCCTGCTTACCATGCCAATAAAGTGCAAGCCGCAACTCCCGCCCATTCAGGCCGGTCACACCGGACAGATTATCAGCCGCCCACCGCGTCAGCCGGTCTGATTCCGCATTGGAGAGGCGAAGACGCTTGCTCACCGCCATGACTGAATTCGCACTTCGGTGGATCAGCGCCATCAGCCGCAGCATGGGATCGGGTGCGACACCACACAGGGTTTCGGTCACACGCAGGTCATGCAGGCCGTCTGTTGCCTCTGCTTCCGGCAGAAGGAGCGCCAGCACACCCGTTTCGGCCATGGCATTCACCGCTTCGACAGGTTCACGTGCGGACAGCAGCTTGTGCAGTTCCTTCCAGATGCGCTCAACCGCGATCTGCTTGAGCCCGTCTTTCTGGCGCGCACAGGCAGCGAGCCCCTCGGCATCAATCGCCGTGCCATACCAGGCGTAGAAGCGGAAAAAGCGCAGGATGCGCAGATAATCTTCTTTCAGACGCGTGTCGGGATCACCAATAAAGATGACGCGTTGAGACCTTGCATCCTCGATACCCCCGCCCGTCGGGTCGTAAAGGTTGCCCCCGGCGTCGGCGTAGATCGCGTTGAGCCGGAAGTCCCGGCGTGCGGCATCTTCCGCCCAGTCCTCGGTGAAAGCGACGACGGCACGCCGGCCATCGGTCTCGACATCGCGCCGGAGCGTGGTGATCTCGAAAGGGGTCTTGTCGATAACTGCCGTGATCGTGCCATGCTCTATCCCGGTGGGCACCGCCTTGATACCAGCCTTCTCGAGAGCACTGACGACCGTTTCAGGGGCCAGCTGTGTTGCGATGTCTATATCATCAACAGGCACACCCATGATGGCATTGCGAACACAGCCACCAACGAAGCGGGCGCTGCCGGGCTTTTCCGCCTCGAGCGCGGCCATGACAGCCGCTGTTTTCGCGTCTGTCAGCCAGTCCTGATCAGCAAGTGACGTCATTGCGGATCGTCGTCCTGCACTTCGCGTGGCGGATCAAGTGGGCCGGGTGCAGTCTCCGGACCGGCTGAATCCGTGCCGCCCAATCCGCGGGCGCTGCCGCCGGGATCGCGGCTCGCGGCACTTCCGAGATCGGATTTTTCCTTCGCGCACGGGACCACCTGCCCGCCGACCATTTCCCCATCGACCAGGCGACGGCGTTCATAGCAGGTTTCGCGACCGCCCCGGTCAATCAGGATCAATACGATCCAGGCAATCACTGCCAGCGCGGCCCCCACCCCGAACAGCACGGCAATCGGCCACGGTTTGCGCCCCTCTTCGACAGCCTCCTGGGTTGCAAGACGCCAGACCCCGAACGCGAGAAACGGCGTCAGGAAGATAACCAGTTCGAATATAAGCCTGTAGGTCACGTCTCTGTTTCCTCCCCGGCCTCATAAAGACGTTCATATAAAGCGCGTATCATACCTGCCGTCACGCCCCATATCCTGTGACCCTCATATGGCATCTCGAAATAATGCCGGGTCTGGCCGCGCCAGTGTCCCGACCGCCTCTGGTGGTTGTCTGCGTTCATCAGGAAACTGAGCGGCGTTTCAAAGACATCAGCAACTTCCAGCGGATCGGGCCTCGCAATAAAATCTGCCGGCAGGGTCGCAAGGACGGGCACGATACGAAAGGCCGTGCCGGTTATGTATGGCGCGCCGCGGGCGATCAGTTCCGCCTTGTCTGGCTCCACACCCACTTCCTCATGGGCTTCACGAAGGGCTGCCTCGACTTCATCCGCATCGCCAGGGTCGACCTTGCCACCCGGAAAAGCGACCTGCCCGGCATGCGTGGCCATCGTTTCAGGCCGGTGGGTCAGCAGGACAGTCGGTCCGCTTTCACGCGGGATCAGGCCCACAAGCACGGCTGCGGGGCGGATACTGGCAATACCGGTCGCATCAAGAAACTCGATATCGCCACCCTCAGGCAGGCGTTCCCGGCCCTCTACAGGGTCGAGCCGCAGCCTCGCCCGGGCAAGGAAATCATCAAGGTCGACAAAGGCCATGATGCTTATTCAGCTGCGCCGAGACGAAAGAAAACCCCGTCAGACCAGACACCGAGCGTTTCGCCGTCATCCGGGTCGGCTTCCGCCATATCTGCCAGTTCATAGAAGACAGGCCGGGCGAGCTTGGCCTCAAGGCGGCCGCGTACGAGAATGTAGGGCGCAGGTTCGCCGGTCTCCGGATCGATCTCGACACGGATCGGATGTTCCGGCCCAGCTACGACGACATCGCCAACATTCGTCGAAAAGGCGAGCGTCTGGTTCTCTCCGGCTTCTCCCGCCCGGTCGACACGAACAGCTATGAACGGCGCATCCTCGACGTGCACGACGACTTTTTCATACGGCGTCACCAGCCAGATGGAGCCATCCTCGTCCTTTCGCAGGATCGTGGAAAACAGCCGCACGAGCTTCTTGCGATTGATGCGCCCACCTTCATGCCACCAGCTGCCATCGGCGCGAATCTCCATGTCGATATCGCTCGAACGCTCCGGAGACCACTTGTCGACAGGCGGCAGGGACCGGCCTGAAGGGTCCGGCGCGATCTCTTTCAGGAGATCTTCAAGACTGATTGCAGTGTTTTCATTGGATTTCACGTCGCGCTCCGCCATCATTTTGCCTAGAGGTAGGTCTGTTGTAGGCGGGAGTGAAGACGGAGACCTCATGGCAGACGATAATCAGGCCATTGTTCAGGATGCCGAATCGGCAGGCGAAACGCTCGCAAAGGTGCGCGAGGAGATCGCGAAAGCCGTATTCGGACAGGATCGTGTAATCGAACTTGCGCTGGCTTCTATCCTGGCCGGCGGACACGCCCTGCTGATCGGCGCACCGGGCCTCGCCAAGACCCGGCTGGTCGACTCGATCGGCACCGCCCTTGGCCTCAATTCCGCGCGTATACAGTTCACACCAGACCTCATGCCTTCGGATATCCTGGGCTCGGAAGTCCTCGATGAGAGCGCCAGTGGTGAACGCAGCTTCCGCTTTATCAAGGGGCCGATCTTCACCCAGCTCCTGATGGCTGACGAGATCAACCGGGCCTCCCCGCGGACCCAGTCTGCGCTCCTGCAAGCCATGCAGGAACACCATGTCACGGTGGCAGGGGTGCGCTATGACCTGCCCGAGCCGTTCCATGTCCTGGCGACACAGAACCCGATCGAGCAGGAAGGCACCTATCCGTTGCCCGAAGCCCAGCTTGACCGCTTCCTGCTGAAAATTGACGTGTCATATCCGGATATCGACACCGAGCGGAAAATTCTGGTCGAGACCACCGGTACAGAGGAAGCCGAGGTCCGTGCGGCGATTACAGGGGCCCAGCTTCAGAAACTCCAGGCTCTCGTGCGCCAGATGCCGGTCGGGGAAAAAGTCCTTGCCGCAATCCTTGCCACTGTGCGTGAGGCCCGGCCTGAACAGTCAGCCGACGAACGTGTCAGACGGTTTGTCGACTGGGGGCCGTCACCGCGCGCCGGTCAGGCACTCATGCTGGCCTGCCGGGCACGCGCCCTCCTGCGCGGCCGCCTGGCGCCATCGCTGGAAGATGTCGAAGCGCTGGCAGAACCCTGCCTCGGCCACCGCATGGCGATGCGTTACGACCCGACCGGTCAGGCCCCGCCCCTGCGCGATCTGATCGGAGAGCTTGCAAAGGCCGCCATCTGATCATGATGTTCGCTCTGCGATCTCGAAGCATGCTCGCCGGGATCGGTCTGGCGGGAGCAAGTGTGCTTGCCGGCTGCAGCCAGGCGAAAGGCGCGGCTGATGCCGGGGCACTGGCTGGCTGCTACCGGACGATCCAGCGCGCCAGCCTTGCCCTGCAGGTGGCCCGCCCGGACATGACGCCTGAGGAGCGACGCGCCGCCAGCCGCCAGCTTGGCGATGCACGTGCGCGTCTGCTGCAGACCTGGGCAACACATGAAGGGCTGACCATCAGCGCTGAACATTTTTCCAACGAAAGCGCCCAGGCAGCGGAATTCGTGGAAGGCGTGAATGCCGAAGCCGGGCTTGGTGAACAGGAGAGGCTTTCAACCCTCTCGGAAGCCGGCGACGCGCCGGAAAAATGGCGCGAGAAGCTCACCGCAGCCTTTGACTGTACCGACAGGCTGGCCTCATGATGGACGCATCCAAACTCAGGGCGGAAGCTGAAGTCCTAGCCCGCGCATTGCCCGACGCGGCCTTGCAGGCGCGCGCGGCAGATACAGCCCACCTTGGTGCAGCCGGGCGCAAGCGTGCAGGCACTGGTGAGCAGTTCTGGCAGTATCGCCATTATGCCGAGGAAGATGCAGCCCAGCGCGTGGACTGGCGCCGGTCTGCACGCGGCGACGAACTCTTCGTCCGCGAGACCGAGCTGGAAACAGCTCGTACAGTGTTATTCTGGTGTGACCCGCACCAGGGCTTTGACTGGGCCGGAGAAACTACACGGATACACAAGGCCGACGCAGCCCGCATCGCGATGCTCGCCGCTGGCCTGCTCCTTTCCAAGGCGGGCGAACGCGTCGGCACCCTCGGCTCTGCCCGCGCACCGGGATTTGGCCGGGCTGCCGGGGACAAGCTGGCCGAAGATCTGCTTGGCGCCAATTCCGGGGGTCATGATTTTCCGCCGCCGCCCAAGACACAGTCCATGTTCGTGATTGCCAGCGATTTCTACGATCCCCTGGAGGTCTGGCGCGACCGGCTTGCCCCACTTGCAGCCCGGTCGAAGGAAGGGGTCCTGCTGGCGGTCAGCGATCCTGTCGAGGAAGAGTTCCGCTGGCGTGGCCGTGTGCAGTTCTCAAGGCCGGGCGGGCAAATTTCCCGCATTTTCGGACGGGCAGAATCCATACGAGCGGAGTATCTCGCCCGTTACCAGGCACACTTCGAAGCCCTTGAGGGGCTGGCAACAGGCATGGGCTGGCAGCTTGTGCGCCACTCGACGGGCGTGCCGGTGCGCCGCTGTGGCGCCAGTCTCAAGCACGCACTGGAAACATTCGGAGCGCGCCTATGACGCTCGGGCCATTCCTCTTCGGGGCGCCCTTCGCGCTGCTCGGCCTCATAGCGCTGCCCGTGATCTGGTACATCCTGCGCGCAACGCCGCCGGCGCCTCAGGAAGCTGAGCTGCCTTCGCTGCGCCTGCTTGACGATGTTGCACCGCAGGAGGAAACCCCTGCCCGCACACCATGGTGGATCCTGCTTTTAAGGATGCTGGCCATAACCGCGGCCATTTTCGGTCTCGCCCAGCCCGTCCACGCGCCAGGTGCAAGTTCAAGAGATGAAAGCGCCGGGCCTGTTCTCGTCGTGGTCGACAATGGCTGGACCAGCGCCCAGCGCTGGGGGGAAATGCGCTCGGCTGCAGCAGGCGCGCTGGAAGGCGAGCCGCGAAACACGCCGGGTCACCTGCTGCTCACCGCGCCGAAGACCCTCAATGCCGACCCGGCCGAACCTCTGAGCAAGACCGAACTGCCCCAGCGGGTCAACTCGCTAGACCCTGTCAGCTGGGCCGTGGACAGGGCCGAAGCGCTGGAGAGGCTTCAGGCCTCCAGGCTTGAGCCAGGCCGGATCCTGTGGATCACTGACGGGCTCGATCCTGAAACAGCTGAACCCTTCGCCCGCGCGCTTTCGAACATGGCTCCGCTTAGCGTCTATGCCGCGCCGCCACGTGGCCCGGCGGCCATTACCGGCCTGTCCTCTGATGCTGAAGGGGCCAGCCTGAAACTTGCGCGCATTGACACCTCCGAGATGAGTGCACGCTATGTCTCCGGCCTGACGATGGACGGTGCCGCGCTCGCGACGGCAGAAGCGCGTTTCGAGGAAGGCGAGGCTGAAACGCAGGCTGTGTTCGACATCCCGGCGGCGGCCTTGTCCCGGATCGCGCGCTTCACGATTACTGGTGCTGAAGGTGCTGGCAGTGTCTGGCTCTGGGATTCGGCAGCACGGTCCAGAAGAGTTGGTCTGGTATCCGGCGATTCGACGGCCCAGCCCCTGCTGTCTGATATGCACTATGTCCGCAAGGCGCTGGAACCGTTCGCGACGATAACCGAGGGCAACCTGCCGGATCTCATCGCAGCAGACCCGGACGCCATCATCATGACCGACATCGGCCAGCTTTCTCCGCAACTGGAAGAAGACACGGCAGAATGGGTCGAAGGCGGCGGTGCGCTTATCCGCTTTGCCGGCCCTCGCATGGCCACCCAGACCGACAGTCTCGTCCCGACGCCGCTACGCCGGGCATCACGCGCGATTGGCGGAGCGCTGACCTGGGAAGACCCGCAGGCGATTGGCAGTTTCCCCGGCACATCGCCCTTTGCCGGCCTGAAAGCGCCTGAAGATGTCAGGATCCGCCAGCAGGTTCTCGCCCGGCCCGATCCCTCACTGGCGAACAGGACATGGGCACGGCTTAGCGATGGCTCTCCCCTGGTGACCGCCAATGCCAGCGGTGAGGGAATGCTGGTGCTGTTCCATATTACAGCAGGCCCGGACTGGTCCGACCTTCCCTACTCCGGCACATTTGTGGAGATGCTGCGCCGGGCCATCGCGGCCGGACGTGGTGAAACGGTGAATGATGGCGAAGGCACTTATGCGCCCGAAATTGTCCTGAACGGCTATGGCAGACTGGAGACGCCCGACTCGAACGCGACGCCGATCACGGCCAGCGAATTTGCCACGACACAACCGTCTGAAGAGCACCCACCCGGTCTCTATCGCGGCCCCTCAGGCACGCGTGCACTCAATGCCGCGAAAGATTTCACGGGCGACCGCATGACAGACTGGCCCACCGGCACAAGGCTGCTCGGCGACGCGGAAGCCCGGTCCCTGCGGCTGGCTGGACCACTGCTTGGACTGGCCGCGCTTATCCTCGCAATCGACCTGATGATCGCGCTTGCCGTTGCCGGCCGGCTGCCGCGCCTGAAGCGCACGGCGAATGCCTCACTTCTGATATGTGCCGGGACCCTTGCCCTTAACGGCCTTCAGCCAGAAGCCGCCGCCCAGAGTTATAATCTCTACCCCGAGCGTGACAGCTACGCCGTCAGCCCGGGCTATGGCACGGACGTCAATGTTACCGGCGAGATCGACAAGGCAACCGAAGCGGCGCTGGAGATGCGGCTGGCCTATATCGAGACCGGTGACGCATCTGCCGATGAAGCCACACGGGCCGGGCTGGCAGGGCTGTCGCTCGTTCTTTACCGGCGCACATCAGTCGAACCGGCAGAACCTCATGCCGTGGACCCGGAGACCGATGCGCTGGATGTCTATCCGGTCATCTTCCTTGGCCTGCCTGCCAATGCCGAACCGCTGAGTTCACGCGCGGTAGAACGGTTGAATGAATACCTGCGGAGTGGCGGCGCGCTGGTCATTGATACACGCAATGGCGGAGACGTCTCCAATGATAACAGTTTCTCCAGCCTTGAACGTGTCCTGCCCGGCCTCGATACGCCACCGCTTTCCCCTGTGCCGCAGGATCACGTGCTGACCCGTAGCTACTATCTACTGGACGGTTTTCCGGGCCGCTATCAGGACCGTCGGCTATGGATTGAAAGTTCAGGCATCGGCGAACAGTCCGAACGCCGCGGCGACGGTGTCTCGCAGCTTGTCATCGGTGATGCTGACTATCTTGCTGCCTGGGCCGTCGACCAGCAGGGGCGTCCGCTCTATTCGGTCGATGGCGGCGAGCAGCAGCGGGAGCTTGCCAGACGTTTCGGTATCAACCTCATCATGTATGTGCTGACCGGCAACTACAAGGAAGACCAGGTCCACCTCCCCGCGCTTCTGGAGCGGCTCGGGGAAGGTGAGGATGGCGATGATACACGCGAGCCCCGTGATGTCCGTGATGAGCTGGACGACATCCTGCGCCGCAACGAGAACACCGCGCCGAGACCACAGGATTTCCCGGAATGACCGAAGCCGCCCGCATCAGCTTCGACCCTCTGCTTGGCTGGCCGGTTCTTATCGGCCTGCTTGTCTTGTGCCTGGTCTCCTATGTCGCCTATCTGCGCTGGCGCGGACGAGCCTGGCTGACCCGCGCGGCTGTCCTGACTGTCATCGCCGCTGCACTGGCCAATCCGGCCTATGTCCGGGAAGAACGCGAGCCGCTCCCCTCTGTGGCGGCAGTGATCGTCGACCGGTCTGAAAGCATGACCTTTGGCGAGCGCATGGAAATCGCGGATGCCGCGCGCGAGCAACTGCAGGCTAAGCTCGATGCCGATGCATCGCTCGATGTCCGCATGGTCGAGACAGACAGCGATTCTGACGGAACCAACCTTATCGGCGCACTGGAAGGCCTTATGGCGGATGTGCCACGCGACCGGATTGCCGGGGCTGTGCTTGTAACAGACGGCCAGGTGCATGACGTACCGGAGGACCTCTCGCGGCTGGAAGAACTTGGCCCCATTCATACACTTGTCACCGGAGACCCGGACAGCGGCGACCGGCGCATCTCGCTTGTCCGTGCCCCGGATTTCGGGATTGTCGGCGAAGAGGCGCAATTCGTCGTGCGGGTGGATGATCCTGTGACGGACACGGCAAGTGTGTCCGTCTCGATCAACGGCGCGCGCGCCGAGGAGATTACCGTCGAGACCGGTGTGGAAACGCCGCTTCCCATAGAGATCGAGCGGCGCGGCGACAATATCGTCGTTGTCGAAACCCCTGAAGGAGAGCAGGAGCTCACGCTCGCCAATAATCGCACAGCAGCGACCCTGTCCGGTGTGCGCGACCGGCTGCGCGTGCTGCTGATCACCGGCAAGCCGAATGCCGCCGGGCGTGTCTGGCGCGACCTGCTGAAGTCCGACCCATCTGTCGACCTCGTTCACTTCACCATCCTGCGCCCGCCCTTCAAGCAGGACATCACGCCGCTTGATGAGATGGCACTGATCCCGTTTCCGACGCAGGAGCTATTCGAAAGCAAGCTCGACGAGTTCGACCTGATCATTTTCGACCAGTATGAACGGCGCACCGTCATCACGATGAGCTATCTCGCAAACATGGCGCGTTATGTCGCCGATGGCGGCGCTTTGATGATCGCGGCGGGCGAAGACTTTGCCGGCCCGGCGAGCCTGGCGAACACCCCCCTGGCAGGGGTGCTGCCTGCCCTGCCGACCAACTCGATAGAGGTTGGCGAGTTCACGCCTGAGCTTTCTGACACCGGCAAACGCCACACGGTGACCCAGAGCCTCGACGGTCGGGAATGGGGCAGTTGGGTGCGCTACATCAAGGCAGAGGCCGAAGCTGGCGATGTGTTGATGACGGCCCGTAACGGCGACCCTCTGCTTGTTGTTGACCGTGTCGATGAAGGACGGGTCGCACAGCTCCTCTCCGGCCAGATCTGGCTCTGGGCGCGCGGGCATGATGGCGGCGGCCCATTTGCAGAGCTGATCCGGCGCATGGTGCACTGGCTGATGAAAGAGCCGGAACTGGAAGAACGCCAGCTGCGTCTTGAAGCCCGTGGCGACACGGTGCGCGCGACCTTGCGCACACTCTCAGACAACGCTGCACCGCTCACCATCGAAAGGCCTGACGGATCGACGATGCAACCGGACTGGCAGGCAACAGGGCCGGGTGAGTTCGTTGCCGAAGCCCCGATTGACCGTCTCGGCCTCTTCCGCGCCCGCGCGGGGGGACTGGAAGCGGTAACTCTGAATGGCCCGGCTAATCCGAAGGAATATGCCGCCCTGGAAGCGACAGGTGATGTCCTCAGGCCAGTCGCCGAGCACACGGGTGGCGGCGTTTATACGATGGACAGCCCCAGCGACAGCATGCCGGATACACGCCGTGTTGGGCGAAATGCGGACGCGGAAGGAGGTAACTGGCTTGGCCTGCGCGAACGCGGTGCTTATGCGGTAAGAAGCTCAACGAGCCTGCCCCTTCTACCCGGCCTGCTGGCAGCTGGACTGGTCGTGATCTTCCTGCTGCTGGCCTGGCGGCGCGAAGGCAGATAAAGACCGGACCGGAACAGGCCGGTGGCTTTGCGCATTCAGTCTTGAACTGATTTCAAGCTCAGGAGCCCAATGCCCATGGACCCCGTACTTCTGGACCAGGAGAGCGACCTGCTCAGGGTCATCCTGTCTGCTCCGATCATGTATCTCACGATCGTTCTGCTAATCCGGATATCCGGCAAGCGCTCAACGTCACAGATGAATAACTTTGACTGGATCGTAACCGTGGCGATTGGTTCGCTTGCCGCATCGGGCATTGTTCTGAAAGGCGTGACTGTCCTGGAGTCGATCGGTGGCATCGCCACATTGCTGCTGCTTCAGTGGACCCTGACCAAGAGCATCCTTCACAGCCGTTTTGTTTCCAGATTAGTGAAGGCCGAGCCGGTCATACTTCTCCAGAATGGCGAGTTCAGGGACAAGGCAATGCTCACAGAACGCGTAACAAAACGCGAAGTGATGTCGGCGCTTCGCGAGAACGGCCTTGTCGACCCTGATGACGCACAGTGGGTCATCCTCGAAACAGATGCCTCGATGAGCGTTATACCCCGCGTCAGCAAGAAGGTCAGCCGCGCCCGGGCTGTAGACTTCATTGACGGGATAGAAGGCATCCCGCAAGCTGAACGCGCATCAACGTCCTGACGGCTAGCCCGCTATGACAAGCCCTGCGAGCCCGCTTGCATCACCTGCAAGGTCGCGGACCATAACGCGGGATTGATCCTGAGGACCGGGAAAGACGATCTGGCCCTTTGGTGTGACGGTAAACCCGATCCGGCCGAAATAGTCAGGGGCACCGATCAGGACTGCCGCAGGCCAGCCAGCCGCCTGCCCGGCCTCAAGGGCCGCTTCAGTCACCTTCAGGCCAAGGCTGTCGCCGCGGTGATCCGGTGCCACGGCAACAGGACCATAGAAAAGGGCTTGCGTGCGAGCCTCGCCCACGACAAGTGGCCATACGCGACAGACCGCAATTACCTGCCCCTCCAACAGGGCGACGCGGTTCACCTCTGGCACAGAAGCGGAATACTCCCGCAGGCGCTCTGCCGTCTTCGCGAAGTGACCGGGCCCGAAGGTCCGGTCAAACAGGGTTTCAATGGCCTCGGCATGCTGGCCTGGATTCTCAGCGACAATCTCGATCATGGAGCGGGGGTTTAGGGTGCGTGGCAGCAGGTTGCAAACAGGATTTTGCCCCCCGCTTCCACCCATCCGTCTTTTCGGACAGCTTGCGGTTTATCTGGATGGCCAGCCTGTCAGCAGGCCACGCAGGGCCGAGACAAATGCCAGCGGCTGGTCGAGCATGACGTGGTGATAGGCGTCGGGAACGGTAACCATCGGGATGGGCGGTTCCTGCAGGGACTGCATGTAGGCCGAGACCTCAGGCGTCGCGAGGCTAGAAAGTTCGCCACGCATGAACACGATCGGACAAAGTGTTTCCAGATTTGTCAGGTCGAGCTTGTCCCACTCCTTCATCAGCTTTGAAAATATGAAGGGGTCGAACTTCCAGCTGAGGCCTTTCTCACCGTCCTCACCAGTTACTTCACGCACACTGTGGCGGGCGATGTAGTCGACAGCGTAGTGGTTGTCGCAAGGCTGCGGTGGCGCAAGCCGGAACCGGGCAAGTGCGGTGGTCAGGTCTGAATAGATACGATTGGGACGCTGGCGCTTCGGCGGACGGGGCCGGTCATCGCCCGGTGGCTCAATATGGCTATCGACGATGACCGCGCCCTCAAACCGGTCGCCATGCTGCATGGCCGTGACAAGCGATATGATACCACCAAAGCTGTGCGCCACGATAAGCGGCTTCTGCGCATGGTCGAACAGTCCGGCAGCCTCGCTGACGGCAACCTGTTCCTGGGCGAAACTGGTGAAGCTGTAGGCGTCGCGCCAGCCACTGTCGCCCATGCCGGAGAAACTGGGAGCCACGACGTTCCAGTCGTCTGCCAGGAAGGGAGCAATGAAATCCCACCAATGGGAATGCGCGCCGTTTCCGTGCGCAAGCAGCAGGCCCGGTTTTGAGGGATCCCCCCATTGCTGCCAGACGATCCTTGCGCCGTCGACCTCAACCTCGCCCGTGCGATAAGGGGTCTCCACGGCGCGGGTGAACCAGTCCGGCGCGGGTGGTTTCTCCCCGCCATAAGGGCGAAGGATCAGGTCTTCATCAGTAGGCTCAGGCCGGGTCTCCGGACGCTGGCGCGTCTCACTGTCTGCTGCCATGTCGAATATCCCTAACCGCGCCGTTTTATGACCTTGAACAGGCCAGTGCCTGTCAGGAGTGTCCGGTCACCTGCCCAGATTTCCCCATCCACGGTGTAGATATCATCCACATCCGATACGAGGGTGCCGCGTCCTTCTACCCAGTCACCGAGCTTGGCCCCTGACAGGAAATCACACAGCAGGCGGACCGTGACCCACCAGGTCTCTTCATCATTGTCGATCGCCCCGCCCCAGGCCATGTCGGCAAAGGTCATGAGCATACCGCCATGCGCATTCATCATGCCATTGGTGTGGTGCTCCTCGACGCGGAAGCCGCGCGTCAGGCCATTCTCGTCACGTTTCTCGAAAAGCGGGCCGACCTGTCGGCCGAAGCCTCTGTGCCAAGGCAGAAGCTCATAGCCCGCAGGCACATCGAAACTCTGGGATCGGGTAAAATCATCAGTCATCAGGCGAAGCGGTTTGCCGGAGCTTTGGTGTTACAGCAAGGCCTCACCCAGCGGGAGGCGGGCTGAGGCTGGCAAGAAATGTGACAAGGCCGTTGGCGGCAATGTGCGCGAGAATGGGCACCAGGATTGTGCCGCTTTTGATGCGCAACCACGCGAACCCCATTCCGGCCGCAAAGACAACCGCCAAAGCGGGGATGGAATACTGTACATGCAGGAAGGTGAAGGCCGCGCTTGAAAGCACCATCGCCATACCCGGCGGCACACCGCGCACCAGGAGTGCGCCGAGCGCGACACCGCGAAACGTCACCTCTTCAAGTAGAGGCGCAAGGAGGAGTGCATAGACAACGTAAGACGCACTCCAGTTCTCGACAGCAAACAGGCTCTCATTGACTTCGCCGGAATATTTCCAGCCCTCTTCTCCGCCGAAAACCAATCCGGCGATCAGAGTCGGCGTCAGCAGGATCACAGGCCCAAGCAGGATGGCTGCGACGATCCAGTTCTGGGAGGCCGTCATCTGTCCGGCAAAAGCGCCCGCCCCAATATGCTCACTCCACAGGCTGAGTATCCCGAAATGGACAATCAGGAAGGCACACTGTGCGACCCAGACGGCACGTACGGCACTTTGAGCCGCTTGCGCATCATTGATGATATCAAAGAAAGCAGGCCAGATGAGGCCGAGAAGCGCCGCACCCGCAACCGGAAACAGGAAGGGAGCACACAGGGTCCAGAAAGCGGCCGTAAACGGTTCGCGCCCAAGGGCTTGCGGGGTGTTGTAAGGGCCGGTTTCCATACAGTCCCGCTTAGACGCTGAGCCCGGCCTTGGAAAGCGCTTCGGTCTGACGGTCTGCAACAGCGGCTTCGGAAAAACCCTCCAGGCTTTCCTCGAACAGCTGGTGATAATTCAGTTCAGCCCCCAGTCGAAGATAGGCCGCACCGAGCCCGACGGCAGCGCGGTCCATGAAGACAAATTCGCGGGGGATCGTGACAGGACCGCGTTCCTTCAGTTTCTTACGCACCTCAAACGCTTCGCGGCGACCGTACTCGCCCGGCTTCACACCGTCAGCGACGCTGCGCACACGGTCTTCCAGCAGCGGGCCATAGATAAACCGGGCCCAGATATTCAGGATCTCGACCAGCTCCCTATTGAGATTTGTGAAGCCCCATTTCTCGTAAGCCGCATAAGCCGCATCAAAATCATCTGCCAGCATGGCGCGGTAGAGGTCGACAACGCCGCCAACGAAATTTGGCGAGAAAATTCGGATGCAGCCGAAGTCGAGGAGGTTGAGTCCTTCGCCGCCATCGGTGACCTGGTAATTGCCGAGATGCGGGTCGCCATGAATGACAGCGTAACGCGTTACCGGCAGCCACCATGTCCAGAACAGACGCCTGGCAATGCCGTTACGGACGTCCTGGGACGCATCCTCATAGGTGTTGAGCGGATCGCCGCTCACCCATTCCATGGTCAGCAAACGGTCCGTGGAGAGCTCTTCGACGGGCTTCGGGATATGCACGAAATCCTTGGGCTCCAGCATCTCCCGGTAAAGGCGCATGGCCTTGCGTTCGCGCTCATAGTCGAGTTCTTCGCGCAGCCGGTCAGTAATCTCCTCGATGATCTCGCGCGGGTCGATGGAGCCATCCATGCGCCGGAAAAGGCCAAGCAGCTGTTTCAACTGGCCGACGTCACTTTCCACTGCGCTTGCCATGTCGGGATATTGCAGTTTGCAGGCAACCTCGCGGCCATCGGGAAGCGTCGCGCGATGGACCTGCCCGAGCGAGGCAGCATGGGCGGCTTCCTTGCCGAAGGTCTCGAAACCCGACTGCCAGTCAGCACCGAGTTCGGCCCGCATCCGGCGCTTTACGAATGGCCAGCCCATAGCAGGGGCCTGCGCCTGAAGTTGCGATAGTTCGCGTGCATATTCGGGCGGCAGGAAGTCAGGAATGGTCGACAGCAGCTGCGCCACCTTCATCAGGGGGCCTTTTGTACGCCCCAGAGCAGCAGCGAGGGCGCGGGCATTACGATCCTCGCTTTCGTCCCCGCCAAAAACCCTGTTGGCGGCATAGGAGAGACCGGCACCCGACAGGTTGGAGCCAACCTTCGCTGTGCGCGCGATGCGGGCACTCCAGCGGTTTCGCTCAGGGTCTTTTTCGTCAGCCATACTTCCTAGCTAAACTTTCCCCTCACGCTGCCAAGAGCACTTTTCCGGCGGCCTGGTACAGAAGCCTCTACCAGGTTCCGATATTCTCCGCGCTCGCCCAGGGCTCTTTCGGCGGGAGCGGATCACCCTTCTGGAGGAGTTCGACAGAAATACCGTCCGGCGAACGGACAAAGCACATGCGTCCGTCGCGCGGTGGGCGGTTGATGGTCACACCCATCTTCTGGAACCGCTCTGTCGCGGCGTAGATGTCATCGACCTTGTAGGCGAGGTGGCCGAAATTGCGCCCGCCATCGAGCTTTTCCGGGTCCCAGTTATGGGTCAGCTCGATCATGGGCAGGCCGGGCGGCAGGCCATTCTCTTCCTCACGGGCATCTGGATAACGGGCGATGTCTTCCGGCGAAGCCAGGAAGACGAGCGTGAAACGCCCTGCTTCATTGTCGACACGGCGCAGCTCTTTCAGCCCCAGCCCTTCGCAGAAAAAGGACAGCGCAGCATCAACATCGCTGATGCGGATCATGGTGTGGAGATATTCGACGCTCATGATTTGCCTTCCAGACGTTTGATCTCTGATTTCAGGGAGGGGGGAACATTGCGGTAATAGTGCGCAGTTACGAAATAGAGCAGCGCGACCACAACACCCATGACGAATACAAACGTCATGAAAAGGTGGAACATGTAGCCTCGTTCCAGCGGGCCTGGAACAGCGCCGCCCAAGCGCCAGAAAAAATCCCATGTGCGGTTGAACGCCATGATCAGCAATGGCAGGCCAACGAGGCTGACGAATGCAGCCACCCAGCGATAACTGGCCGCCAGCGGGGCTTCACAACGAATGAAGCTCTCCTTGAAGTCTTCCTGACGGACCCTGTCAGAGATCAGGCCCTTTTCGCGCATGGAGTGGTAAACGGCATTGGAAAAGTCGGGCAGCTCGCGCCACTTTACCAACAGCCAAATTCCCCAGATCCCCAGCGCGACGAAGGTCAGCGCATAGAAAGTCAGTATCATCGCAGATCCCGTGATCCCTA
Source organism: Henriciella sp. (assembly GCF_029936995.1). GTDB lineage: Bacteria > Pseudomonadota > Alphaproteobacteria > Caulobacterales > Hyphomonadaceae > Henriciella. The sequence goes on along the minus strand of NZ_JAPYRE010000001.1, from coordinate 420,143 downwards.
CCGGGCGCCAGCGCAAACCCGCGGCTCGATATGGGCCTCAGGCAGCGTGCGCGCGCTCATATGTCAGCATGGCACGCTTTCGCGCCACACCCCAATGGTAATTATGTAACCTTTGGTCTGAAGCAAGAGCGCGATGGCAGGGGATGAGCCAGGAGATATTGTTGGCGCCAATCGCAGTACCCGCGGCGCGTGCGGCCTTTGGCTGGCCGGCCGCAGCGGCGACTTGCCCATAGGTTCGTGTTTCACCGGCGGGAATATCGAGCAGGGCACGCCATATCTGGCGCCGGAAAGATGTACCGTAAAGCGCGACGGGGATCGGGTCGCTCCCCTGAAAGATGCGGTCGGCCCAGCGGCGGGCTTCACCGTCATCACGGACGGTTTCGGCATTCGGATAACGTCCGGCCAGATCCTTCAGGACAGCTTCCTTCACGTAGCCCGGATGCTGGAAGCCTGTTTTCTGTTCCGCGCCGTCATCGGCAAACCCAAGCCCGCACAGCCCTCTCGGGGAGATCAGAAAAACGCCACTCCCAAAAGGCGTTGGAGCCTCACCTATCTTCAGCTTGGCCCCTTCCCCGCCGGATTTTGCCTCGCCGGGCGAAAGCCCTTCATGCGCGACAAAGAGATCATGAAGACGCGACGGCCCGGAAAGGCCGGCTTCATAGGATGCATCCATGACGCTTGCCCCCTGCCGAAGCAGGTCTCCCGCCTCTGCGTGGGCGAGCGCGGCCTGGAACTGTTTCGGACTGACCCCCGCCCAGCGGGTAAACTCCCGCTGGAAATGATGCGGTGAAAGGCCCATGGCACGGGCACACTGGGACAAGTCTGGCCACTCCTGCCAGGTATCGCCCAGGTGCCTGAGCGCCTCAGCCATGCGGCTATAGGCAACCGAGCGTTCGGAAAGAGAAGAGGATGCAGTCGTCATGGGTGGAATTGTGGGCCGGAAGTTCAGCCGATTCCACCCGAATCTTGCGGTTGGCCCTAGCCGATCTTCCGTTTGTCCGGGTCGAGTTCATATTCGCGGATCTTGCGGTAGAGCGTCGAGCGGCCAATCCCGAGACGGCGACTGACTTCCGACATGTGGCCCTGATAGAAGTCTATCGCATATTCGATGACATCGCGCTCAATGTCCGAAAGCGTGCGGAGTTCACCATTCTCCCCCTTGATGGCGACAGGCCCGGCACCGGATAGTGAAGCGGCAGCTTCGCCGGAAACTGGATCCTCGACATCATTGTCAGGCCTGGAACGGGCCGGAACCGGCGGCAGGTCGGCCATTTCGGGCATGATACCGGAAATCTGCGGGAAATCGTGGGGCTGCAACTCAACCCCTTCACAAAGGATCACCGCGCGGAACACGGCGTTCTCGAGCTGGCGGACATTGCCCGGCCAGTCATGCGCGCAGAGCATTTGCAGCGTTTCCTCGCTGGCGCTCTGGACGTCACGGTCCTCAGAAGCGTTGAAACGGGAAATAAAGTGTTCGACGAGTGCCGGAATGTCTTCCTTGCGCTCACGCAGTGACGGCATGTCTACGGGAAAGACGTTGAGGCGGTAATAGAGGTCTTCGCGGAAGGCGCCCGCCTTTACCTGTTCGGCGAGATCCTTGTTCGTCGCCGAAATGATGCGCACGTCCACCTTGGTTGGCCGGCGCGAACCGACGGCATCGACTTCACCCTCCTGAAGCGCGCGCAGCAGTTTCACCTGCATGTCGAGCGGCAGTTCACCAACCTCATCAAGGAATAGCGTGCCGCCATCGGCTTCAACGAACTTACCAAGAGATTTCGATACTGCGCCTGTGAAAGCCCCTTTTTCATGGCCGAACAGGATCGACTCCACGAGATTTTCCGGGATAGCCCCACAGTTCACCGTGACGAACGGCTTGCCCGCGCGCTCCGAAGCGCCCTGGATGCAACGGGCGATGACTTCCTTGCCCACACCGCTTTCCCCGAGGATGAGAACCGGAATGTCGGAACTGGCCGCACGCTGGCCGAGACGGACGACCTGACGCATCATGGGCGCGTCAGCGATCATGTCATCGAAATTCATCCCGCCTTCCGACTTGCGGGTCAGGCGTTTCACCTCCCCCGTCAGCGAGGACATTTTCAGGGCGTTGCGGATCGATACGACGACGCGCTCAGGATTGGCCGGCTTAACAATGAAGTCGACAGCGCCCGCCCGCATGGTGGTGACGATGGTGTCGATGCCGGACGTTGCCGTGAGCATGATGACCGGTACATCCGGAACGCGTTCGGACAGACGCTCCAGCGTCTCCATGCCCGAAAGGCCCGGCATGGTAAGGTCCAGCAGGATGACATCAGCACCCGCCTCTGTGGCGGCGGTAAATCCGCTTTCACCATCAGGTGCTGTCCGGCAGGCAAACCCGGCCTTCTCCACAGAAGCCTGGATCAGCCTGCGCTGTGTCGGATCGTCATCAATTACCAGAACCGTCTTCGCCATCGTCATCACCCGTAATGCGACCCTTCTGGGTCATTTCGTTACGGCCCGATATGGCACACGGAAATGGAGTTATGGTTCAAACGGTCTTTTGAATTTTAACGAAAATTCGCCCCGCCCGGAGATGACCGGACGGGGCGATACAATCATGTCCGACAAGTCGGATGCTACAGGCGCTCAATGATAATGGCCGGTGCCATCCCGCCAGCTGCGCACATAGTGACAAGCCCGTACTGGCCGCCTGACCGCTCCAGCTCGTCGAGAACTGTGCCGATCAGGATCGAACCAGTCGCACCAATCGGGTGGCCAAGCGCCATGGCACCGCCGTTGATGTTCACTTTCTCGCGGTCGAGCTCAAGATCACGGATAAACTTCTCGGCTACGACAGAGAAGGCTTCATTGATTTCCCAAACGTCGATCTGGTCTTTCGTCATGCCAGCCTTTTCCAGGACTTTCTTGGCCGCTGGCACGGGGGCGTTGAGCATCAGGGTCGGGTCGTCACCCATATTTGCAGTGGCAATGATGCGGGCGCGTGGCTTGTAGCCATGCTTGTCGGCATATTCCTTGGAGGTCAGCAGCAAAGCGGCCGCCCCGTCGACAACCCCTGACGAGTTCCCGGCATGATGGACATGGTTCATCTTGCCTTTCAGGTCGGGATATTTGTTGAAGATCATCGACCCGTAGGTGTTGCCCTCTTCGTCAATCGGGATGTCCATATACATGTTGAACACCGTCTTGAGGCCGGAGAGAGTTTCCATGGTCGTGTTCGGACGCGGGAATTCATCCTTCTCGAGCGCCACGGACCCGTCTTCGTTGTGGACCGGCACAACGGACTTGTCGAAGCGGCCCTCATCCATGGCCCGCTTGGCGCGCTGCTGGGATGTCAGCGCGAGCTGGTCTACGGCCTCGCGGTCGATACCCTCGATCGTCGCAATCGCATCCGCACAAACGCCCTGCTGGGACTGGGGATGCTTGGCGCGAAGGCGCAGGTTGCCACCATCAATCATAGGCGGGACACTCGGATCAGCCGACGATGAAGTATAGCTCATCATCTCGCATCCGCCGGCGACGACGCAGTCTTCCATGCCGGACATGATCTGTGCAGCTGCCAGGTTCACGGTGGTGATGCCCGAACCACAGAAGCGGTCCAGGGTCACACCGGAAGCCTTGATGTCATAACCGGCATCAAGTGCAGCCATGCGGCCCATATCGCCCCCCTGCTTGCCGCGCTGGGAGCTTGTGCCCCAGATGATGTCATCAACAGTCGAAGTGTCGAGATTATTGCGGTCACGGATCGCGGAAAGCACTGTCGCGCCCAGGATCTGGGGGTGAAGATGAGCCAGCGAACCCTTGCCAACTTTGCCGATACCGCGCGGTGTGCGGACCGCGTCGATGATGTATGCGTCTGCCATGATGTCCTCCCGAAAAGACTAGAAAGATAGATAATAGCGGGACGATAAGCCCCTTCCGCTCGGGAATGGCAATCTCTGCCGTGGCGTCAAAGATGCCTCACAGGCCGAGAACATCATTCATGTCATACAGGCCCGGCTCCTGGCGCACGGCCCAGCGCGCCGCAGAAAGGGCTCCATTGGCGAACACGGCCCGGTCAAGCGCGGTATGGGCAAGTGAAAGGACTTCCTGCTCACTTGCAAATGTGACCTCATGCTCACCAATGACCCCGCCTGAGCGGCGGACCGCGAAGCCGATCGTGCCGGTTTCACGTTTTGAATCCGGCCCATCATAGGGGGCACTGCGTAGTGTCTTGAGGTCAGCCCCCCGCCCGCTGGCTGCTGCGTCGCCCAGCATAAGGGCGGTACCGGAGGGCGCATCGACCTTGCGGCGATGATGGGTTTCCAGGACTTCGATATCCCAGTCCTCGCCGAGGCTTTCAGCGGCCCGGCGGGTCAGGGCACAGAGGAGGTTCACGCCAAGCGAGAAATTGCCAGCCTTCACGATGGCAATCTCTTCTGCAATTTCTGCGATATCGGCCTCATCTGCCCCGTCAAAACCGGTGGTGCCGATTATCGCGGCTTTGACGCCTGCCCCTTTCAGCGCGTGCAAAGCTGCCAACGTGGCCTGTGGCCGGGTAAAGTCGATCCAGACGTCAGCGCCGCTTGCAGCCTTGGCCGGGTCTTCAACGGCAGAAACGCCCTGGGAGGCACGTTCCAGGATTGTACCGATGTCCTGTCCAAGATGGGGAGAGCCGGATGCTTCGCTGGCGCCGGTAATTTCATGACCGGACTCTATGGCGGCATTGGCGATCTGGCGGCCCATTCGGCCTGCCACGCCTGCAACTGCGATCTTCAGTGAACTGCTCATGCGCCCTCCATAACCACTTTTGTCCGTGCGCGCCTAGAGGCAGGCGGGCCGATTTTCGCCTCAGACGAGAAACCACTGTGCTGCCAGCGCATTATGATGTTAACTATACATTAACCAAGCGCCTGCTCAGGACAGAAGGATCACGGCAATGCAGAAAGCTTTCATTCTCGGTCTCGGCCTTACAGTGATATCCGCCTTGCCAGCTTTTGCCGACGGTTATGAGAATGCCCCGCCGCCCAATCCGGGGCCGGAACCCCTCTCACCGCATGAGCAGGAGACGCATTATTATGACAGGGACGTCTATGTTGAGCGTGCACCGTCGACTGTCACGTATACTTCATCGGCATGCTGCTGCTGCGCACCCGTCACTTATGGCCGAACCTATGTGACAGAGCCTGTCACTGTGCGCCGGTACACGCGTACCTACACCAGGATCGCGCCGCCGGATTGCTATCACACCCACAGTCACGGGCATGGCCATCATGAGTATCACCATGAATCGTATGACCGCGATGTGAGCTATTACTCGTCAGAGGCATATCCGGTACGGCAAGAGCAGTATTCCTCTTACCGGAGCTGGCACAATGACCGCGCCGCGGCCTGGGCCCATTATGACCGCGGTTGGCGTAATTAGACTGGCCAGATAACTCAGCCACCCTCACCGGCCTGGCGAGCCGGGACGGAGAAGCTGCAGATATCGAGGACCTGGGGCGGCTGACGATAGAAGAATTCTTCATTTCGGATTCGCTTGGCTACCTTGAAGTCCTCAAACGCGATGCTGTTGGTCTCCATGACTTCCCATTGCGGACGTTCATCTTCGGGCAGTGAACTGGCCATGTAGAAATCGATGATTTCATCGCCTTCGTCCGGGGCCTGAATGACACCATTCTCGATCTCACGGTCGCCGCGCTTGAGCGCCTGCACATTCTTCATGCCATCAATGACACGTCCGAACACGGTCAGGTTCCGGTCGAGATAACGCTGCGCATCCAGAACGATATAAAACTCCGTCGCCGCCGTGTCCGGTCCGGTATCCCGCGCCATCGCGACCGCGCCGGGACAATGCAGCAGCCACTCCTCCTGGAGCAGCTGGTTCCGGCCGACCGCAAATCCGTCGATATGGCCGACTTCAGGTGCGAAAAGGTCCCGGTTGCCAAGCTCGATGAAATCTTCTCCGCCATAGGGGCGGTCATTTTCATTTTCGAGGGCTGGCCACGCATCGACAGCCCCCTCCTCGTTCAGCCCACCCTGCGCAACAAACCCGTCAATAACACGGTAGAAGGTTTCTCCGTCCAGCACCCCGGCCTCCGCGAGTTCCCGTATCCTGTCCACATGACCAGGCGCAAAATCCGGATTGAGCTCTATCGTGATGCGGCCCTTTCCGGTGTCGATGAGAAGCAGGTTCTCTGGTGCCACGGCACGCCAGTCGGATGCCTCTTCCTGTGCGAAGCCTGCGGGTATCGCTGCCATACAGGCCACTGCGGCACCCATCATGATGCGTCCGATCAGTTTCACTTTTGTCCTCCCTAATCTACTTGTCTGAGTGAAACCCTATCCGGCTTTTTATGCCTCTGCTATGGCCCTTCACCATGTATCAGATCACCGCAAAAGGCCCGCGTGAGGCCATTGAAGCTGCCTGGGATGCCCTGGCCTGGACCGACCCATCACCGGCGGGCGCCGTGGATGCCAAGGAGGATGGCCGCCATGCCTGGCGTCTCGATGCCTATGCCGAAACACGCGAAGATGCAGATGCCTGCCAGGCCCTCATCGAGGAGACGTCGCCTAACCTTAATCCAGTGGTCGAACCATTGGAGGACCGCGACTGGGTAACGCTTTCACTGGAAGGCCTGCCCCCGGTCGAGGCCGGACGCTTTATCGTGGCCGGCAGCCATGTGCTGGCGAAATCCGCGCCGGGGAAGACGCCAATCCTCATCGAGGCTGGACCGGCCTTCGGGACCGGGCATCACGGTACCACGCTTGGCTGTCTGCTGGGTCTGGAGCATGTGCTCAAGCAGGACCGCCCACAGAAGGTTCTGGATGTGGGAACAGGCTCCGGCCTGCTCGCGATCGCTGCAATCAAGACTGGCAGCCTGCGCGCCTGGGGTACAGAGATCGACGCTGACAGCGTGCGTGTGGCCAATGAAAATGCCGCGAAAAACCATGTCGCGAATGCCTTCCAGACCTTCGAGACTGGTGGCGGCTTCAATACTACAATCCGCCGTGACGCGCCGTATGACCTTGTCTTCGCAAACATCCTGTTCCGCCCGCTCGTGGGTCTCTCGCCGACAATCTGTGAACTGACGGCAACTGGCGGCCATGTCATCCTGTCCGGCCTTTTGACCCATCAGGAACCGCTTGTGCGCAAGGCCTATGGCGCGCGCGGCCTGTCACTTGTCCATCGAGTTCGAAAGGATGGCTGGTCAAGCCTGGTTTTCCGCAAGCACGCGTGAAGCTCGCACCTTCCGCTCACCGGTCTTTCGTCCTAGGTTTAGAAGATGAGACAGAATTTCGATGTGAAGGGCGGCCCACAGCTTGGCCGGAACAACCTTCCCCGCCTGCGCGATGCGATGAAAGCACAGGGCCTTGATGGCTTTTATGTGCCGCATGAAGATGAATATCAGAACGAGTACCTGCCTGCCTGTAATGACAGGCTGACCTGGGCAACCGGCTTCACCGGATCGGCTGGTGCCGCGATGGTGTTTCAGGACAATGCCGTCATCTTCGCAGACGGGCGCTACACCCTGCAGGTGCGTGACCAGACCGACCCGGAGCTGATCGATATCGAGGGCCTTCCCGAGCCCGGCCCGTTCGGATGGCTCGCAAAGCAAAGCCTGAAGGACAAGACGCTCGGCTATGATCCGAAGCTGATGACGCCGAATGATCTTGAGGCGCTCCAGGCAAGTGCACGCAAGGTCGGCGTCACGCTGAAGGCGGTTCAGAAAAATCCCATAGACGCAGCCTGGGATGACCGACCGGATGAGCCGATGGCACAGGTCGTCCCGCAGAAGCTGGAAAACGCCGGCGTCGAGGCAGGCCAGAAACGTACCGAGATTGCTGACGCCCTGAAAGCCGATGGTGCGGAAGCGGCCGTAGTCACGTCACCGGCTTCTGTGGCATGGGCCTTCAATATCCGTGGCGGCGATGTCGCCTGCTCACCCCTGCCCCTCTCGCGCGCTATTCTCAAGGCTGACGGCACCGCCGACCTTTTCCTTGATCCGAAAAAAACAAACGACGCCCTGCGCGAACACCTCGGCAATCAGGTTCGCCTGCGCCCCATGGAAGACCTTGAGCCTGCTCTGGCCGAACTCAAAGGCAAGACGATCAGCCTGGACCCGGCCCTGGCTTCAGCCTGGTTCTTCGGCGCATTGGAAGACGCTGGAGCCAGTATCCTGCGACAGCCCGATCCCGTACTCTTGCCAAAGGCCTGCAAGAACGCGACCGAGATCGCCGGCACCGAAGCGGCTCACATCAAGGATGGCGCAGCGCTGACGCGATTCCTCCACTGGCTTGCGACGGAAGGACAGTCCGGCGAAGTCACCGAGATTGACGCTGCTCTCAAGCTTGAAAGCTTCCGCGAAGATCTTGGCGACCTCAACGACCTGTCCTTTGAAACAATTTCAGGGGCTGGCCCCCACGGTGCCCTGCCCCATTACCGGGTATCTTCGGCCTCAAACAGGAAACTTGAGCGCGGCTCACTCTACCTCGTCGACAGTGGCGGGCAGTACCCCGCCGGGACAACCGATGTGACGCGCACCGTTCCGATCGGTGACCCGTCTGATGACATGCGCAGGCATTACACGCTTGTCCTGAAAGGCCATATCGCACTGGCGAGCGTACGTTTTCCTGAAGGCACGACCGGCACGCACCTCGATGCGCTGGCGCGTCATCCGCTCTGGCAGGCCGGTCTGGACTATGACCATGGCACCGGCCACGGCGTCGGCGTCTATCTCGGCGTACATGAAGGCCCGCAGCGCATTGCCAAGCCCTGGAACAGCATACCGCTCGCACCCGGCATGATCGTTTCCAACGAGCCCGGCTTCTACCGGGAGGGCCAATACGGTATCCGGATCGAGAACCTGCAATACGTTACAGAACCGGCAGACATTCCGGGGGGCGAGCGCAAGATGCTGGGCTTCCGCAACCTGACCTGGGCGCCACTCTCTCGCGAACTCATCGACCTTGAGCTTCTCTCACCCGCCGAGCATGACTGGGTGAACCGCTATCATGAAGAGGTGCTCGAAAAGCTGGGTCCACTGGTCGATGGTGAAGTCAGCGACTGGCTGAAAGCCCAGTGCCAGCCGATCTGACACTTGCTGGCGGGACGCTAAAGGCCCGCCAGCTCCAGCCAGTCATCCTCGCTCATGACCTGAAGGCCGAGCTCTTCGGCCTTTTTGAGCTTCGACCCAGCCCCCGGACCTGCAACCACAATATCCGTTTTTGCCGAGACCGAACCTGAAACCTTGGCGCCCAGAGCTGTCGCCCGGGACTTTGCCTCGTCGCGCGTCATGCGCTCAAGTGTGCCGGTAAAGACAATGGTCTTTCCGGCGACAGGGCTGTCAGTTGCCGCCGCTTCTGCATCAGCAACGCCAACTTCTTCGAGAAGGCTCTGGAGCATATCCCTGTTGTGCGGTTCAGCGGCAAAACCCTTGAGGCTTTTCACCGCCGTCTGCCCAACACCATCAATCGACAAAAGCTCGCCCTCGGCGGCTTCTTCGCCCCGGGACGCTTTCTCGACCGTGCTCCAGAAGGCAGCCCAGCTCAGAAAATGGCGGGCGAACAGGCCTGATGTGGTCTCGCCAACATGCCTGATACCAAGCCCGTTCAGGAAACGCTGGAAAGGTGGATTGCGGCGGGCATCAATTGAGGCAAACAGGTTCTTTGCAGACGTCTCGCCGAACCCGTCCCACTCCGTCAGGGGCGGCTCACCGGCCTCCTCTATGCGGGCGGTGAGCCGGTAGATGTCCTGAGGGCCTTCCAGAATGCCGAGCGCATGAAACAGCTCGACCTGTTTTGCGCCGAGCCCGTCTATATCGAGCGCCTTGCGGGACACAAAATGCTTCAGCCGCTCGACCGCCTGGGCCGGGCATGTAAGCCCGCCCGTGCAGCGCCGGCGTACATCTTCCTCACCCTTCTCATCCGTCTCACGCACGGCTGCCGCGCCGCATTGCGGACACTCCTCCGGCATTTTGAATGCGGGGGAACGATTTTCGTCAGGGTCTACAACGCCGAGGACCTGCGGGATGACATCCCCGGCCCGCTGGATCTCGACCATGTCGCCCGGGCGCACATCGAGCCGGGCAATCTCGTCTTCATTGTGCAGCGTCGCGTTGGAGACTACGACGCCGCCGACCGTCACGGGCTTCAGCCGGGCGACGGGCGTCAGAGTGCCGGTACGGCCAACCTGAATCTCGATTGCTTCGAGTTTCGTAACCGCGCGCTCGGCCGGGAATTTGTGAGCGATGGCCCAGCGCGGGAAGCGGCTGACGAAACCAAGCCGCTCCTGCCAGTCAAGCCGGTTCACCTTGTAGACGACGCCATCAATATCATAGCCGAGCAAGGTCCGTCGCTCGGTCATGTCACGATACGCATCAAGCAGGCCATCCACGGTCTCATGCGGATGGAAGAGTTCGTTCGTGACAAATCCCCAGTCGCGAAACTTTTCGATAGCCTCGGCCTGGGTAGCGGCAAAGCGCTCTGAGGTTTCACCCCATGCATAGGCAAAAAAGCGCAACGGCCGGGCGCGTGTTATGGACACATCAAGCTGTCGCAGGCTGCCGGCTGCGGCATTGCGCGGATTGGCGAAAACCTTCTTGCCGGCCACTTCCTGATTGGCATTCAACACCTTGAAAGCCTCACCTGTCATGTAGACTTCGCCGCGAATTTCAATCTTGTCCGGCCAGCCCTCTCCTTTAAGTGTGTCCGGGATGTCTTCTACCGTTCGGGCATTGACGGTGACGTCTTCGCCCACACTCCCGTCCCCCCGCGTCGCCGCACGGACAAGACGACCGCTTTCATAGGTCAGGCTGAGAGACAGGCCGTCAATCTTGGGCTCGGCTGTCAGAACCAGCGGCTCATCTTCGCCAAGCCCCAGGTAACGGCGTATGCGTGCGGCAAACTCTGCCACATCCTCATCCGAAAAGGCATTGTCGAGCGACAGCATGGGTACGCCATGCGTAACTTTGCTGAAAGCTTCCGAAACCTGCGCACCAACTCTTTCGCTTGGGCTGTCAGAGCGTTTCAGATGCGGAAACTGCGCCTCGATCTGCTCATTCCGGGCGCGCATCGCATCATATTCAGCATCGCTCAGATGCGGGTCATCATCCTTGTAATAGGCATTATCGGCAAGCCGAATCTCCGTAGCGAGCCTTGCCAGTTCCCGCCGGGCTTCTGCTTCTGACAGCGCCTCGACGGAAACCTGCTTGCTCATACATCCTCCAGAAGCCTCGATGCCGCCGCTCTTGCCTCTTCGGTGACCGTGGTCCCGGAAAGCATTCGGGCGATTTCTTCATGCCGTTCACGAGCATCTAGACCGCTCAGACGGGTTTCGCCAAGTCCGTTTGAGCGCGCACCTGTCTTCGAGACCAGCCATTGATGGTTCGCCGCCGCGGCAACCTGTGGACTATGAGTGATCGCAAAAACCTGGCGGTTTGCAGCAAGCCTTGCAAGGCGTTCCCCGATCGCGGCCGCGACAGCGCCACCGACACCATGATCAGCCTCATCAAAGACCATGACGGGAACGTTGGTGGTTTCCGCCAGTGCGCACTGAAGCGCCAGTGAAAACCGCGCCAGCTCCCCACCAGAAGCAATCTGGCGCAATGGGCCAAAGCCTGCACCCGGATTCGTCTCGACCTCGAATTCGACCTTCTCCTGTCCGGCGGCACCTGAAGCCTCTTCTGCGATCTCGTCGAACCTGATTCTCACCTGCGTGCGCTCAAGCTTAAGCGGCTTCAGTTCTGTCTCGATTGACGCCTCAAGCCGCCTCGCCGCGGTATGACGGGCGTCTGAAAGCCGGTCTGCAGCCGTACGCCAGCCGGCAGCCGCCGCCTTCTCCGCTGAACGGGCCTTGTCGATTGCGCCTTGCGGGGCATCACCAAGTGCGAGTTTCTCCAGCGTTTCTTCAAGCAGGGCAGGCAGGTCTTCGACGGGTACATCATATTTCCTGGCGGCAGACTTCAATGTGTGCAGACGCTGATCGGCCTTTTCCAGACTGTCTGGATCATGTTCGGCTTCACGAGCGAGCGCTTCAAGCGCGGAACTGGCTTCGCCAGCCTCGATAAGGGCTCTTTCCAGTGCCTCGGCCGCTGTGCGGGCAGCTTTTGCCAATCCACCATCACTCTCGTCCATGCCTTCGAAACCGAGGATCCGTTCACTGGCCCGGCTTGCACGGGCAAGGCCGGATTCAATCTCGCCGCTCTCGAACGCCTCCACAGCTTCGCTGGCTGCCGCGGCGATCTTTTCGGCCTGCATGAGAAGGGCTCGCTCCCCTGCCAGCCGCTCGACCTCTCCTGCAACCGGCGACAGGGCCTCAAGTGTCTCCTTCATTTCGTTCAACTGGGCGTGACGGGCTTCAGCTTCCTTAAGGTCGGCCTCAACCTGTTCGCGGGCCTGTCGGCTTTCCTGGTACGCCTGCCAGGTCTCTCGACAGGTTTCCAGCAAGGCCTCGTTGCCAGCATAGAGATCGAGCATCTCCCGGTGCCGGGAAACACGCATGAGACCAGCCGCAGAATGCTGGCCATGTATCTCGACAATTACCTCTCCCAACGCTTCGAGAAGGCCGGCATTGACCGGCTGGTCATTCACGAAGGCGCGTGCAGGACCGCTTGCCGGGATGAGCCGCTTGAGCGTAAGCGTTTCGAACGGAGACGCATCGATTCCCCGTTCCGCAAGCAATGACCAGGCCGCATGTTCCGGGGGAAGCGAAAGCTCGACCAGTATGCTCGCCTGATTGGCATCCTTGCGGACATATTTGCGGCTGGCCGGCGCACCAAGCACCAGTCCGAGCGCATCAAGAATGATGGACTTACCCGCACCGGTTTCCCCGGTGAGGGCGGTGAAGCCGCTGGCGGCGTCGATATCGAGCCGCTCGATCAGCAGGAATGAGCGAATTGAGAACGCGATGATCATGCGTTCTCTTACCACTGGAACAGAACAAGAACAAGCCTGTTTTCGACAGCCCCTAGTCGAGTGAAGCTGTCGTATTCACGCCAGCCCTCGCCTCCTGGGCCACGCCCTGACGCTGGAGCAGCTTATAGCTGTCCTCATACCATTTGCTGCCGGGATAGTTGTGCCCGAGCACGGCCGCAGCCGCGATCGCCTGATCCATAAGTCCCAGAGAAACATAGGATTCCACAAGACGGTAGAGCGCTTCATTGACGTGACTGGTCGTCTCGAACTCGTCAATCACGCGCTTGAAACGGTTCACGGCAGAAAGGTGCTGGTTACGGCGAAGATACCACCGGCCAATTTCCATATTCTTCCCGGCGAGCTGATCATGGACCATGTCGATCTTCAGCTGCGCATCGCGTGCATAGTCCGTCTCCGGATAACGGCGAATCACTTCGTTGAGCGCATCGCGGGCCAGTTCGGTCGTCTTCTGGTCGCGGCCGACATCGACGATCTGCTGGAAATAGCTCTGACTGATCAGGTAATACGAATATGGCGCACCCTGCCCGGCCGGGTTCAGCGACAGATAACGCTGCGCTGTCGAAATCGCATCATCGTAACGGCGCGCACGGTATGACGCATAGGCCGACATGAGGGTCGCCCGGCGGGCCCATTCGGAATACGGGTGCTGACGCTCAACTTCGTTGAACAGCTCGATTGCGCTGACATAGTCATTCTCGTCGAGCTCTTCGGCAGCTGCATTGTACAGCGCCTCGACCGGGCGCTCGACATAGGCCAGGTCACGTGCCTGGCGGTTGGAGTTACAGGCTGTGAGAAGCAGCGCGAGGCAGACGACAGAAAGACTGGTTTTCATATTAAGCGACATATCACCATCCGAAGGGACTTGGAATGGGCTGCACTTTGACTTCAAGCGCCGTGATGTAAAGGGTGCGATACAGGAGAGCGCAATCTAGGCGGCTATCAGCAGCATTGCGGAACGGGGCCATCCGTTCCCAGAACGTCTAGCGCCCAGCTGCAACGCTGTAGCGGTCTTCAAGCATCTCATCTGTCTCCCAGCACCAGGCTGAAGGATTATCCAGCAGGGCCCGAACAAGCTTGTTGTTCAGCGCGTGGCCTGGCTGACGGGCTTCATAGACACCTGCAATCGGTGCGCCGGCCAGCATCAGGTCGCCGACCGCATCAAGGATCTTGTGCCGGACAAACTCGTCATTGATGCGCAGCCCTTCCGGATTGACGATGCTGTCCCCATCGAGAACCACCGCATTTTCCAGAGACCCGCCGCGTGCAAGCCCCATGGCTTTCAGCTGCTCGACCTCATGTGCAAAACCAAAGGTGCGGGCAAAGGCGATGTCGCGGGCAAACATACCCGGCAGAAGCCGGACCGACATCTGCTGGGTACCGATGGCCTTGCTTTCGAATTCTATTTTCGCATGGATCGAGAGATAATCATCAGCCGATGGGCTCAGCCGGGCATGCTTCACGCCATCACGGATCTCGATATCTTCCAGAATGCGTATCCGGCGGCGCAGCGCGCCCTGACGGCGAAGCCCGGCCGACAGCATCAGTTCGCAGTAAACAGCCGATGAGCCATCCATGATCGGCACTTCAGGGCCGTCGATCTCAATCATCAGATTGTCGACGCCAACGCCAGCGCAGGCCGCCAGCATGTGCTCGACAGTCGCCACAGTCACACCCGCTTCGTTGCGGAGCGTCGTACCGAGCTGGACTTCACTGACATGATCCCCGCGCGCATGCACGATATTGTCACGATCACTAATATCGGTGCGACGGAAGCATATGCCTGTACCAGCCGGGGCAGGTTTCAGCACCATTCGAGCGCGCGCGCCCGTATGGACACCCACACCGGCGCAGACAGCCGGGCAATTAATTGTCTGCTGAACCTGAACGCTACTCATGACAATAATCCTTTGTCTCAGCCCACTAGAAAGGTGATTTGCGCTCAAGGTTCAAAACAAGGAATGTTTCGCAATATGACAAACAGGGCGCCAGATGGATCCAGCGCCCTGTTTATAAAAGAATTTAGTTTATTACAGACAGCCGCACCTAGTGGTTGGCTGAGCGCCTCAGGAAGGCCGGAATTTCGAGGTCTGCATCGTCGAACGGGGCAGCACTCGGATGATCTTCGCGCGAGGAGACGATCTTTTCATTCAGGTCGACATCTTCCTGATCATTGTCGCCGTGTGTCGGGCCTTTGCGCCAGCCGAACAGGTTGGCAAACCCTGCCCCCGATTCCGGCTCTTCACGCTTAGGCCTGGCTGGTGGCTGTGATGAACCGAAAACAGCATCGGCACTTACTTCGTCTGCCCCTTCGCTACGCTCCGTATGAGCTGCCGGCAGGGGCCTCGACGTAAAGTCAGGGCGCGGGTCGGCTTCAACTTCGGCTACCTGTTCTTCAGGTTGCTCGTCTTCCTGTTCGCCGCTGACAACAACGGTCGGTGTCTCGACCTCTTCTGCGACAGGTTCCGGCCTGGAGACAGGCTGGGGGGCTGGGACTTCAGCCTGCTCTTCAGCAGCAGAAACGCCAACAGCACCCTCGATACCGGCAGCGACCACAGAAACGCGCAGACGGCCTTCCAGCTCTGGGTCAAAGGTCGAGCCGAGAATGATGTTTGCGTCCGGGTCGACTTCACGGCGGATTTCATTGGCCGCTTCATCAAGCTCGAAGAGGGTCATGTCATACCCGCCGGTAATGCTGATGAGCACGCCCTTGGCGCCTTTCATCGAAACATCGTCAAGCAGCGGATTATCGATGGCTGCGCGCGCCGCTTCGAGTGCGCGGCCTTCGCCTTCACTCTCGCCCATGCCCATCATGGCTGCGCCCATGCTCTTCATGATCGTGCGCACGTCGGCAAAGTCGAGATTGATCAGGCCCGGCATGACCATCAGGTCGGTAATGCCGCGAACACCGGAATAGAGAACATCGTCCGCCATGCGGAAGGCTTCGGCGAACGTGGTGCGCTCATTCGCAATACGGAAAAGGTTCTGGTTGGGAACCACGATCATCGTGTCGATCGCATCGCGCATCTTTTCCAGGCCACCTTCGGCGATCTGCATGCGGCGTGTGCCTTCAAAGCTGAAAGGCTTGGTGACGACACCAACTGTCAGCATGCCACGGTCGCGGGCAGCCTTGGCGATCACCGGGGCTGCACCTGTGCCTGTGCCGCCGCCCATACCGGCAGCGATAAAGACCATGTGTGCGCCTTCAAGATGGTGATTAATCTCTTCAAGCGACTCTTCGGCGGCCGCTGCGCCAACATCCGGGCGCGCGCCGGCACCAAGACCCGAGGTGGTGTCCATGCCGAGTTGTATCCGGTTCTCGGTCTTGGAGCGGTCAAGCGTCTGGGCATCCGTGTTTGCGACCACGAACTCCACGCCTTGCAAGTTTGCTTCGATCATATTGTCGACAGCGTTGCCACCAGCGCCACCGACGCCAAATACGACAATCCGCGGTTTGAGTTCCTGAGTCATTCTGCCTGCCTTTTACAAATCTACACAGAGGAGTCGTGTAACGACAAAGTGGCTGCTTCGCCCTAAGAGATTGTTAAGCATCACATTAACAACTCAAAAGTTTTCATTAAGCCAGCGCAAGATGCGGCTGAAGAGGCCGTTCTTGCCCGTTGCAACTCCACTGTCGGACGCTTTGCCAGCCCGCGCAACGTCCGTGAAACCCCTGAATTCATACGATAACAGACCAGCTGCCGTGGAAAAGACCGGATTGGCATGAGTTTCACCAAGCGTGTCTGCATCTACCGGTTTACCAAGGCGGACCGGCTGCTTGAGGACGCGCCCGGCGATTTCACGCACACCGGGCAACTGGCTTGCCCCACCTGTCAGCACAGTCCGCCGGGGCATGATGTTACGTAATTCGCTGTTTGCCAGCGTTTCACCCGCGTACTCGAAAATCTCCTCAATGCGCGGTCCGATAATGGCAGCAATCTCGCCACGGGCCAGACGGCTGGCATTGAGGCGTCCATCATCGCCAAGGCGCGCCACTTCAACACGCTCGGCCATACCGGGGCTGTTGGAGTCGGCATGGCCGTGAATGGTCTTCATGCGTTCCGCTGCAGCAAAGGTGGTGCCGATCCCCTGCGCGATGTCGCCCGTCACATTCGCGCCACCTGCAGGCACGAGGCCAAGCCAGGCGGGTGCACCGTTTATGAAGGCACACGCCGCGGTGACACCTGACCCCATATCGATGCACACAGCGCCGTGTTCCATCTCGTCATCAATCAGGGTGCCTGCGCCACTGGCAACGGCAGAGGGAATGATTCGGTCAACATGCAGGTGTGCCCGGCCGACACATTCGACGAGGTTGCGTACAAGTGTACGCGGGGCCGTGATCACAGAAAGCAGGACACTCAGCCGTTCACCGATCATACCGGCAGGGTCCTTGATGCCTTCCTGATCATCGAGCTTGTAGAGCACAGGGTGGGCACTGAGAATTTCGCGCTGCTTGGGGTTAACCTTGCCAAGCGCGTTTCCATGCAGCTTTTTCAGGTCCTTGCGGGTGACTTCGCGCCCACCAATGTCGGACACCGCAGCCACAAATTCACAGGCGACCTTCGCACCGGTAATGCCAAGGATCACCTGCTCGATCCGCTCACCTGCCTGGCGTTCGGCGTCCTCGACAGCAAGGCGAATGGACCGCTCCAGCGCTTCCATGTCCCTGATGGAGCCGCCATCGAAACCACGGCTCTGCTGACGCCCGCCACCGAGAAAGGTAAATCCCGACTTGGAGGCAGGATCATAACGCCCGATAAGACATGTGATTTTCGAGCTGCCAATATCGAGGGATGCGATCGCCTGTCCGACACGCGCAGCTTTTGCAGGTTTGAGTTTTGCGTCTGCTCTTGCCATTCTTGTCTTCAGCTTTCTGCCGGTGCGCTTCCGGCACCCTGGCTGCCTTCTGGTTTGAGGTAGACCTTACCGGGAACGCGCAGGTCAATCCTGCCGACATCGCGCGCGGTAAGTCGTGCTTCCGACTCGATTTCTGCGAGCCGGACGGCGGCCGAATCAATATGCGAATCCGCCGGAAGCTGTATGGTCGTTCCATTACGCAGCTTAATATCCCAACGGCGTTTCGAGACACGCTGGGCATAGGAAATTTCTGGCAGCAAGCCCTGATTCTGCGAGACAACACGCAACAGCGCCTCGGTGCCTTCTGGGGCAGCCGCACCGGACAGGCGCAGAAGCGAAGCGTGCGCCTGTGGATCAAGTCCTTCCATCGTCCGGCCAAGACTGTCCACGACCTTCCAGTTTTCACCATTGTGCCATAGCGCGACGGGACGCGCTGGTGACGCATGGATCAGGATCTGGTCAGGCCAGAGACGGTAGACGCGCGCGTCGCTGACATGGCCGGCTGAAACCACACGGCGGCGGATGACATGCGGGTCGGCCCGGAACATGTTCTCACCCGGCTCGACACCGGACACCTGTCTGAGACGCCCTTCAAGGCCAGTATTCATCTCAAGCCCGACAACTTTAACATCAGCGACGGCAAAGCCCGCTGCGGCGGCGGCCGTGTCCAGACCGGCCTGGAAGCGGCTGTCGATTTTCGACAGCGAGCCGCCCATGAGAGCCGCACCGGCCACGATTACGGCGAGCACCATAACGAGACCGAAAACCACCGAAGATGTGTCCACGCGAGCATATTCCGGCTCGGGCGGCGGCGCCTTGCGCTGGCGGGTCTTGCCCGTCTTCTGCTGCTTGCCCTTTACCTGTGGCATGACGCATCCTCGATCATCCAGCTGACGAGCGCCTCGAAGGTCATGCCGGTGTAGGCTGCCTGTTCTGGGACGAGGGATGTCGGTGTCATGCCTGGCTGGGTATTGGTTTCCAGAATCACGAGCCGGTCCTTCTCTTCGTCAAATCGAAAATCTGACCGCGTCACGCCTCTGCAACCAAGTGCCTGATGGGCTTGCAGGGCGGCCTCTTTGGCCCTGCTCGCTATGTGTTCAGGCACTTCTGCTGGCATGACGTGGCGCGATCCACCTGCCGCATATTTTGCGTCAAAATCGTAAAACTCCCTTAACGTTGTAATTTCGGTCACAGTCAGGGCCTTGTCGCCCAGGACGGCCACGGTCAGTTCGCGTCCTGGAATATATTCTTCTGCCATAAGATTGTCGCCATATGTCCATTCTTCCGACAGGACGAACTGTGACGGGCCATTATTGTCTTCACGCACGAAAACGACGCCAAAGCTGGACCCTTCATTAACAGGCTTGATGACATAAGGCGGTGCGAGCGGGTGGGCGCTGGCCGCCTGTTTACGGTTAACAGCGACGTCCTTTGCGACCTCGATTCCAGCTTGCATATAAACTGCCTTGGACTTGCGCTTGTCCATGGCAATCGCGGAGGCCGTCACGCCGGAGTGGGTATAGGGAATGTCGAGAATCTCGAAGAGCCCCTGTACGCATCCATCCTCTCCCCATGGACCATGCAGACCGTTCAGGATGACATCCGGCTTCGCTTCGGCAATCTGGCGGGCCAGGTCCCGCGTCGCATCAATGCCGGTGGCATCATATCCAGCTGCTTCGGCAGCCCGCAGCATCTGCGTGCCTGAAGAGATCGAAACCTCCCGCTCGGACGACCAGCCCCCGTAAACGACTGCGACGCGCTTCATGTCTACCTCCGGCTTGTTCCGCATGGCTTCGTGAGCCTGTGCCTAACGAATCATGATGAAGGTGAGAAATTAAGGCAGTCCTTCGCCTGATGGCATCCCCGCACATTGAAATGAACATTGTGGCGACCAAGACGTTAAACGCTTCATGTCAAAACAGGTCCGGAAGTCTCCCGATCACGCTGAAGATGATCAGATCACAGAGCAGGAGCGCGTCGAAGCCGCAACGCTCACCAAGCTGAAGTCACGGATGGTCTATGAGATCATTCGACAGGAAGGTCGCACGGAGCTGTCGCGGCCGCAGTCGTCGATATGGTGGTCAGGCATTGCCGCGGGCATCGCTATCTCGATGTCGCTCGCGATGGAGGCGATGATACGCAATGGCCTGCCAGATAGGGAATGGCGTCCACTCATCGAGAATTTCGGTTATGCCGCAGGCTTCCTGATTGTCATGCTCGGACGGCTACAACTGTTCACGGAAAACACAATCACGGCAATCCTGCCTGCACTGGCAGATCCATGCCGACGAACAATTGTCGGAACAACACGTCTCTGGAGCACTGTCTTTCTCGCCAACATGGTTGGGACAGCTGTTGCCGCAGGCTTCTTTGCCTATAGCGGTGCCTTGCAGCCAGAGGTCAAGCAGGCCGCCGTAGAGCTTGGCAATCATGTTGCTGAATGGGGGGCATGGGAAACTTTCGTGAAGGCGATGCCCGCTGGCTTCCTCGTCGCCGCCCTTGTCTGGATGAGGCCAGGCTCAGAAGGTAATGAATTCTGGGTAATCGTCTTTTTTACCTACCTGATCGCGCTGGGCGACTTTGCCCATGTGGTGGTTGGCTCGACGGAGCTGTTCCTTCTCGCCTTCGAAGGAGAGGGCGAAATCCTGAAGCTTGTCGTCGTAAATCTCCTGCCCGCATTTGCAGGCAATCTCATCGGTGGGGCGGGCCTGTTTGCCATGCTGGCCTGGGGGCAGGTTCACGAGGAAATGGAGAAAAAATAAACTGGCGTGCTCAGGGCTGGAGCCTGCCAATCCGCCGGATTTCCCAGCGCAGGCTTACGCCCGTCACGTCAAGCACACGCGCCCGCACCAGTTCCCCGAGCGCCTCGATATCGGCGGCCGTCGCGTCGTCCGTATTGATGAGGAAGTTGCAATGCTTCTCGCTGACCTGTGCGCCGCCGACACGCAATCCCCTGCAACCGGCCTGATCGACCAGTTTCCAGCTTGAGCGCTGGTCCGGTGTGCCCGGCGGATCTGGATTGGCGAAAGTGGACCCCCCTGTCTTCTCGCGGATCGGCTGGGTCTCGGCACGGCGCGCCTGGTGTTCCGCGATTTCCTTCTGCAGCGCTTCAGGGTCGCCCTCGCCTGAGCCGGTCAGCAGGATGCCGGTCACGATAACGTCTTCGGGAAAGTTTGTATGACGGTAGGAGAACTCGATTTTCGGGTCCCCATACTGTGCGATCTCTGCCTCGAAACGCACCTTCTCGCCAGACCGCGTAATGCCCTCGATCTGGTTGGCGACGTCCTTCAGTTCGCGCCCATAACAGCCCGCATTGGTGCGCACTGCCCCGCCGATGGAGCCGGGGATACCCGAAAAGAAGGATAGTCCCGATATGCCCTGTTTCGCGGCGGTCTTTGCCACGGCCAGATCGAGCGCGCCGGCGCGGGCAAACAAGGAATGCGGCCCACCTGGCTCTACCGCTCCCCAATAGCCGCCCATCAGACGGATCGTCACGCCTTCAATGCCACCATCGCGGACAATCGTGTTGGAGCCGACGCCCAGAAAAGTGACGGGGACGTCTTCCGGCAAGTCTTTCAGAAAAGCTGCGAGGTCCTCCTCATCAGCCGGCAGAAAGAGAATGTCAGCCGGCCCGCCAACCCGGAACCATGTGTAGGGCGCGAGCGGCTGGTCGCGCATGAGCTTGCCGCGAACCTCTGGCAGGCTGTCTCGCCAGTCTGCCATGTCAGCCGCCCAGCTTCCCGGCGAGCGCGTTGGCGTGCGCGGTGATGTCGCCGGCGCCCAAGCAGACGATCAGATCACCCGGCTGCGCGATCTCGCGGATCACATCCGGTAGCTCGTCCAGTGAGGTGAGCGTGCGTGCATCCTTATGGCCATGGGCTTTGATACTCTCGACCAGTTCGGTATGCGTCGCCCCCTCAACCGGGTCTTCTCCAGCCGCATAGACAGGGGCCAGAAGCGCAACATCCGCCTCTCGAAAACACTGGGAGAAATCCTCGAAAAGGTCGTGCAGACGGGAGTAGCGGTGCGGTTGGGCAACTGCGATCACACGGTTCTGTCCCTGCATGGCACGCGCGGCCCTCAGCACGGCTGAAATCTCGACCGGGTGGTGGCCATAATCATCAATGATGCGAATGCCGTTCCATTCACCCGCCGGCGTGAAACGGCGCTTTACGCCCTCGAAGTTCGCGAAACTCCGTTTGATCTGCTCGGCACTCGCGCCGAGTTCCAGCGCGACAGTGATCGAGGCCAGCGCATTCGAGACATTATGCTCGCCCGCCATGGGCAGGCGCACATCGTCCACGGTCGTCACGTCATGATCGACCCGGTCACGCACGATGACGTTGAACGTCACTCCGTCCGGGTCGGACCGCATGTCGACGGCACGCACGTCGGCCTGGCGATTAAAGCCGTAGGTGATGATGCGCCGGTCCGACACACGGCTCACCATGGCGGCGACTTCCGGATGATCGGTGCAGAGTACGCCGAAACCGTAGAAGGGGATGTTGCCGACATAGGTGTCGAACGCCTTGCGCAGTGCTTCCATGGAGCCGTAGTGCTCCATGTGCTCGGGATCCATATTGGTCACGATGGCGATGGTGGGGCGCAGCTTGGTAAATGTGCCGTCACTCTCGTCGGCTTCAAGGACGATCCAGTCGCCCGTGCCCGCCTTGGCGTTGGAACCATAGGCATTGATAATCCCGCCATTGATGACGGTCGGGTCAATCCCGGCCCCGTCAAGAAGCGCGGCGACCATGGTCGTCGTGGTCGTCTTGCCATGTGTACCCGCACAGGCGACGGTCCATTTCATGCGGATGATCTCGGCCAGCATATCGGCGCGGCGCACAACCGGAATGCCTTTGGAGCGCGCGGCCTGAACCTCGATATTGTCACCCTTGATGGCCGAGGAGATGATGACCGCGCCTGCCCCATCGACATTCTCCGGCGTGTGGCCGATGTGCACGGTCGCGCCCTTCTCACGCAGACGCTCGACATTGGCGCTTTCTTTTACGTCTGAGCCCTGCACCTTGTAGCCAAGATTGATCATGATCTCGGCAATGCCGGACATGCCGATACCGCCAATCCCGACAAGATGCGCCGGGCCGAGTTCGAAGGGGGAAGGTTTGAGTTTCATGAGGCCTGCTTTGCCACCTGTTCGGCCAGATCCGCAAGATCGCTGGCTGCTGTGACCGTCCCCTTCTCGCGAGCGCGGGTGGCACGGTTCTTCAGGTCGGCGCCATCCTCGAGGCGTACCTTGATCAGCTCGCCAAGCAGGTTGGGGAACATATTCTCCTCAAGCACAACATCGGCCGCACCGGCCGCCACGAGCGACTCCGCATTTGCAGACTGGTGATCATCCATCGCGATCTTGAGCGGGATCAGGATGGACGGCCTTCCCACCGCAGCAATCTCGCTGACTGTGCCTGCACCAGAGCGCGCGACAATCATGTGCGCGTCTGCCAGCCGCGCCGGCATGTCCGAAAAGAAGGGCTTGAGCTCATAATTGATCCCGACACGGTCATAGATCGCGCGCACCTGCTCCAGCTGCTCTTCGCGTACCTGCTGGACAACCTTCAATCGTGCGCGCAGAGGCGCAGGCGTGTGGTTGGCAATAGCCAGAGGCAGGATGTCTCCAAGGATACGCGCACCTTGGCTGCCGCCTGTGATAAAGATGGTCAGCTCCCCGTCGACGGAAGGGTAAGGAATCTCCCGCTTTGCCGCGATCTCTGCACGTACAGGATTGCCGACCGGATGATGAGTGGCCTTCGAGGGCAAGTGATCCAGCCTTCCGAAACCAGAAGCAACAATTGCCGCTTTCCCGGCAAACCGCCGGTTCACACGGCCAAGTACCGCGTTCTGCTCGTGAATGAGGATCGGTGTCTTTGTCCGGCTGGCCGCCGTCAGCGCCGGAAAGGCCGGATAGCCGCCAAACCCGGCAACAAGGGCAGGCTTCAGCCGCTTCATTGTGCGTGTGGCCGAACCAATTCCACCCCAGATCTTCAGCGCGCTGCCGGGTAGCGTCCATGGCTTTCTGAGCCGGGGGCTTGCTGCGCGTACTTCCTCCTTCCAGTCAGACGGAAACTGTTCGGCATAGCGAAGTCCGCGTGCATCGCTCATCAGACCGACGGCCCAGCCGCGTGACCGCATCTCATCTGCGAAGGCAGCGGCAGGAAACATGTGCCCGCCCGTACCCCCTGCCCCGATGATGACGAGGGGTTTGTCTTTCTCAGTCTCAGCCATTGGCTCTCCAGGCTGCTCCACCCTGACGCCGGATTAGCGCCAGTGCGAGGCCCAGAGTCAACGCAATCCCCAGCATTGAAGAGCCTCCATAGGAAATGAAGGGCAAGGTCATGCCCTTCGGCGGAATAAGGCTCACATTAACAGCGATATTGATGGCAGCCTGAAGGCCGAAAAGTGCAAATAGCCCGGCAGCTGCAGCACGCGGATATGGATCGTTCAAGCGCGCCGCCGCCCGGAAACCCCGCCAGCAGATAAAAACATAGAGCCCGATCAGGACCAGCGCGGCAATGTAACCGAACTCTTCGCCAAGCACGGCATAGATGAAATCGGTATGTGCATCCGGTAGATGGCTTTTGACTGTGCCCTCACCCGGTCCGGTTCCCAGAAATCCGCCGCGCGCAATCGCCTCTGATGCCTTGTCGATCTGATAGGTGTCGTATTCCGATGGATTGAGGAAGCTGTTCACCCGGTGACGAACGTGCGGCAAGGAGGCGTACAAAGCAGCTGACAGTCCGACACCGCCACTGAAAAAGGCGACAGCCCATTTCCATGGCAGGCCGGACACAAAAAAGGTCACGATGAACGACGCGGTCAGAAGGGCCGACTGGCCGACATCAGGTTGTAACAGGAGCAACCCCAGCGTCACGACGAAGAAAACCAGTGAAACCACTGCCCAGGGCCCACCCGGATATTGCTGCCGCTGGGCCAGAAGCCAGCCGGACAGCACGATCAGTGCGGGTTTGGCAAACTCCGAAGGCTGGAGCGTGAAGCCGCCGAGCTGAATCCAGCGCTGGGCGCCTTTTGCTTCGAAACCAATGACCAGCAGCGCTGCCAGCATCACGAACGAACCGCAGAAGATCACGGCAGACATCCGCCTCGACCAAACGCGGTCCAGCATGCTTGTCGCGATGAGCGCGCCAAAACCGAGCACGGCAAAAACGCAGTGGCGCTTGAAGAAATGAAACGGATCGGACAGGCCGATACGTTCTGCGGCGGGCGGCCCTGCCGCAAGCGAGAGCATCAGGCCCAGGCCGAGCAAGGTGCAGGCCGCAATCAGGATGGGCCAGTCTATGCTGCGACGCCATTCCGTAATGTAAGACCCGTCCGCACGCGGCAGGATCAGCGACTCCCCGAACTGGACACTCATCCGGTTTCCCTCATCACACTGACCAGCGCATTGCCTCCAATATCCTCGACAATGTCGCGGAAGGCATCACCGCGCGCTTCAAAATCCTTGAACTGGTCAAAGCTCGCACAGGCTGGCGAAAGAAGGACCACCGGGTTTTCGTCACCAGAGGCACGGGCATCTTCATAGGCCTGCATCACGGCCGCCTGGAGCGTACCGGAAACCTCATAAGCAGCATGACCTTCCATCGCCTCAGCGAATGCGTCAGCCGCCTCGCCGATCAGATAGGCTTTGGCAACCCGCCCGAAATAGGGACTCAGAGGTGCAATGCCTTCTTCCTTGGCCTTGCCGCCAGCAATCCAGTAGACGCTGGAATATGCCCTGAGCGCCTGCTCTGCAGCCTGGGCATTCGTCGCCTTGGAATCATTGACGAACCGCACCCCATCGATCTCACCCACCTGTTCCATGCGGTGAACAAGACCGGGAAATGTCTGCATGGCCGCAAAAATGCGTCCCGGCTCAAGCCCAAGCGCCCGGCAGGCAGCATAAGCCGCCGCGGCGTTCTGGTGATTGTGGCGCCCCGGCAGGGTCGGTGTGTCCTCGAAGCTGCCGACCCGGACTGCGTTGCCGAGCAGGCTGTCATAGAGCTTGCCATCCACTGCGCTCACGCCCCGGCCAAGCGCGAATTCCGCAGAGACCTGCGAGACACGCACACCCCCTCGCGTGGATAGGTCCATGGCGAGCGTCTGGGTAATGGTATCATCAACCGAGATGACAGCTGTGTCGCCCGGTTGCTGGTTCAGGAAGATCCGGCGCTTGGCATCAATATAGCCTTTCATGCTGCCATGCCGGTCGAGATGGTCAGGCGAGATATTCAGCATGACCGAGACATCGCAGTGCAAATTGCGGACGAGGTCGAGCTGATAGGAAGAGAGCTCAAGTACGTAGACCGCGTTGGCATGAAGCGGTGCCATGTCGAGCACGCCTGTGCCGATATTGCCGCCAACACGGGCATCCATGCCGCACTCTTTCAGGATATGCCCGATAAGCGCGGTCGTCGTGGACTTTCCATTCGTGCCCGTGATTCCAATCACTTTCGGGCGTGCGCGTTCTGGCAAGGATTGAACCGCCCGGGCAAAGAGCTCCATGTCCCCGACAACCGGGACATTGGTCATCTGTGCCAGGCGGACAAGCCGATGCGGCTGCGGGAAGCGGTAGGGAATACCCGGTGAAAGGATCAGGGCTGCGAAGCTCTGCCAGTCCCGCTTGTTCAGGTCTGATAACGTAATGCCAGCGGCTTCGGCCCTTGCACGGGTCTCTTCATTGTCGTCCCAGGCATGCACGCGCGCATTACCAGCCCGGAGCGCCTTGGCGGCGGCCAGCCCGGTGCGGCCCAGCCCGTAGACCGCCACATCACGTCCTGCATACTCGGTGATCGGAATCATGCGGCCTGCCTCACCTCAGCTTCAGTGTTGCAAGGCCCGCAAGGGCGAACAGGACGGAGAGAATCCAGAAGCGGACAACGACCCGGGTCTCGGGCCAGTTCTGCTTCTGGAAATGATGGTGCAGCGGCGCCATCAGGAAGATGCGCTTGCCCTCCCCTGTCAGACGCTTGGTAATCTTGAACCAGCTGACCTGCATCATCACCGAAAGTGCCTCAATCACGAACAGGCCGCCTATGATGGCGAGGGCGAATTCGTGTTTGACGGCAACGGCAACGACACCGATCAGCCCACCCAGACCAAGGGAGCCCGTATCGCCCATGAAAACTTTCGCCGGATAGGCATTAAACCAGAGAAAGCCCATGCCCGCGCCGATCATGGCCCCGAGCAGGACGCCCATCTCTCCGGCGCCCGGCGTGAACTGGATGCCGAGATAGTCAGCAAAGATGAAGTTGCCGGTCAGGTAGGCGATCAGCGCATAGGAGGCCCCAGCGAACATCATCGGCACAATGGCAAGCCCATCGAGCCCGTCCGTGAAGTTCACGGCATTGGCAGATCCCACGACGACAATCATCGCAAAGAGGATGAAGAAGCCCCCCAGGGGCACGAAGAACTCGTTGACGAAGGGAACAGCCACCCCGCCTGAAAAGCTCTGATCGTTCGGCTCGACTGAGGTTTCGGGGGCCAGCGACGCAATGAACTGCGCGACATCATTCAGCGGCCCCCACTCTGCGTGGCCCAGCGGCGTATGAGCACCGTGGATGCCCATGATGAAAGCACCCGCCAGGGCCGCCACAATGAATTCCACCATCAGTCGGGCGGGGGCGGAGACACCTGCCGCACTGTGCTTGGTCACCTTCGCGTAATCATCCAGGAACCCAAGGAAGGCATAGGAGACGGTCACGAACAGGACCGTCCAGATGTATGGATTGCCGAGGTCAGCCCAGAGAAGGGTCGCCAGAACCAGCCCGATCCAGATCAGGAATCCACCCATGGTCGGCGTACCCTGCTTGGACAGTTGCGCCTCAAGCGAGAGATCGCGGATTGGCTGGCCCTTTCCCTGCCGCTCGCGCAACCTGTCGATGACCCAATCCCCGGTCAGGACAGAGAACAGGAAAGCGGTAACAATCGCGCCGCCCGTGCGGAAGGTCGTGTAGTTAAACAGACGGAAGAGCCCGTCATCTGCTGCCAGAAGCTCATACAGCATTCGCACCCCCTGCAGCCCCTTCTGGACCGCGAGACATCACCTGCCCGTCCGCGGCCGCACTCCACTGGCGCAACCTGTCTGCGAGCCGTCCCATCCCGGATGCATTCGACCCTTTTATCAAGAGAAGATCGCCGCCTGTTAATGACTTTTTAACCACAGCTTCCAGCTCATCGGCCCTTGATGCCCAATGCGTCTCGATTCGCGCCTTGAGGGCATCGGCGAGCGGCTTCATTCCTGCCCCAGCGAGAAACGCAAGCGTGGCTCCGCTCTCCAGCACCGGCTCGGCAAGCGTGCGATGCTCAGCCTCTGAAGTGGCACCAACTTCCAGCATCTCGCCGAGCGCGACGACATGGCGCTTGCCTTCCCGGCTCGCAAAGCTGGACAGTGCGGCACGCATGGAGGCCGGGTTGGCGTTATAGGCGTCATCAATGAGCGTCACTTCGCCTTCAGGCAGGACGAGCGCCTCCGATGCCCCCCGCCCTGGCGGCGGGGCATAGCCCGAAAGGTCCTTGCCCGCCTGCACGACATCAAGGGCTTCATCGAGGCCAGCGGCGAGCAGCGCACAGGCGGCATTGTCTGCCCAGTGCTCACCGACTGCCCCGACATTCGTCTCAACCGAATGCCCCAGTACTGTCAGCCGGATTTGGCTCACGCCATTGGCAGAGGCATAAGTATCGACCAGCGACACGCCTTCATGCTGAATATCCTTTATATTCACGAGACCGGCATGCCCGCCAAAAAGATAGAGACCTGCTTCGGGCTTCATCTCCCGGACACGCCCGGCCAGATAGCCCAGCATATCATCACCGAGTGGCAGGCAGACAGACGCCCCCTCTTCTTCCAGAAGGCCAGCGCAAATGTCGGCCTTTTCCTTCGCAACACCCTGGATCGACCCGAGCCCTTCCAGATGAGCCGGCGCAATCCGCGTGATAACGGCAACGTGCGGCGCCACCATGCGTGAGCGCGGGGCGATTTCACCGGGCGTGGACATGCCGATCTCGAAGACGGCATAGCGCGTATCGGCTGGCATCCGCGCGAGCGTCAGTGGCACGCCCCAGTGATTGTTGAAACTCTTGACCGACCAGTGTGCCTTGCCCTGCCCGCGATGAATCCGCGCGATCATTTCCTTTACGCTCGTCTTGCCAACAGAGCCCGTGACAGCAATCCGTGTCGCGTCTTTCGCCCGGTCGCGCGCAAAGACACCGAGCGCCTCAAGCGCGGCCATGACATCTTCAACGATGATGAGCGGCCCCGTCGCGCCCTCGACCTCCCGGCTGACCAGCGCGGCACTGGCCCCGGCCTCGAAGGCACCGGGCACGAACTCATGCCCGTCACGCACATCCTTGAGGGCCACGAAGAGATCGCCCGCCTCGAGAGAGCGCGTGTCGATGGATACACCTGTAGCTTCGAACGGCGTGGTGACGTGCCCACCCGTGGCCGCGGCTATCTCTTCGGAGGTCCAGAGTGGACGGTTCATCCATCCACCTCCGACAGGGCTGCAGCTGCGGTCTCCTGATCCGAGAAGGGTGTGACAGTCGAGCCAATGATCTGGCCCGTTTCATGCCCCTTACCCGCGATAAGCAGCGTATCGCCTGCTTTCAGGCCAGCCACAGCCTTGCGGATCGCCTCAGCCCGGTCTGCGATCTCGATCCCGTTCGGGACAGCCTTGAGGATGGCCTTGCGGATAGAGGCCGGATCTTCCGAACGCGGATTATCGTCCGTCACAATGACGGTATCTGCCTGCCTTGCCGCAACTTCTCCCATGAGGGGCCGCTTCTTGCGGTCCCTGTCGCCCCCGCAGCCGAAGATGACCACAAGGTTGCCCGCCGTATGCGGACGTGCGGCACGGATGAGAACGTCCAACCCGTCTGGCGTATGCGCATAATCGACAAAAACGCCTGCGCCCTCCGCCGTCTTGCCGACAAATTCGAGCCGTCCCTTAACAGGCTGAAGCGCAGCCATGCCCTTGCAGACATCGGCAAGTGGCGCGCCCAGAGACAGCGCAAGCCCAGCTGCTGTCAGCGCATTGAGCGCCTGGAACTCACCGATAAGTGGCAGCTCCACTTCGCAAGCCTCTCCACGCCACTTCAGGAAAAGCTTCTGGCCTGTGGCGCGCGGCATCAACTCTTCGATCTTCAGGTCTTCCCCACGCCAACCGACAGACACCGGCACTAGACCTGCCGCTTTCGCCGCCTGCTCGAAAGCCCCCCGCTCAGGGCTGTCAGCATTAACAACCGCCGGTGCGCCTTGTGGCATGAGGTCGGCGAACAGACGCAGCTTGGCGGCCCGGTACTCATCCATGTCCGCGT
Organism: Henriciella sp.; assembly: GCF_029936995.1. Lineage (GTDB taxonomy): Bacteria > Pseudomonadota > Alphaproteobacteria > Caulobacterales > Hyphomonadaceae > Henriciella. The sequence goes on along the minus strand of NZ_JAPYRE010000001.1, from coordinate 390,050 downwards.
GATAATCGAGATGGTCCTGCGTCAGGTTGGTAAAAGCGCACGCAGCAAGCTTTACGGCATCAAGACGGTACTGGACGAGGCCGTGCGACGACGCTTCCATCGCGCAGTGACTGACCCCCTGACCTGCAAGCGTTGCCAGCGTCTCATGAATGGCGACGGGGTCCGGCGTGGTATGGCCGAGGTCGATATGTCCTGACGGGCCGATCGCGCCGAGCGTGCCCATGGACGCCGAAGTCAGCCCTGCGGCTTCCCAGATCTGTCGGAGAAAGTCGACGGTCGAACTTTTGCCGTTTGTCCCCGTTACGGCGACGACTGTTTCGGGCTGGCGGGCATAGAAAGCCGCTGAGGCGACCGCAAGCGCCAGGCGCGGCTCATCCACCTCGATGGCTGCTGCAGCTTCCATCGACGGAAGCCCCTTGCCGATGACAGCCACCGCCCCGTTCTCAAGCGCCTGCGGAATGTAATCACGCCCGTCCGCGCTCACGCCCTGGAGCGCAGCAAAGACGAAGCCCGGCTTTACCTTGCGGCTATCCGCTGACAGTCCTTTGACTTCTATAGCTGTCGCAATGTCGTGACCTGGAAAAAGCGCCGCGAGCTTCATAGCGTACTCCTTCTCTCCGAGACGGAGCGGACCATCGGGTCCTGGTCCCGGTCCGGCTGATCGAAGGACGGCTCGATGCCCAGCATTGGGGCAATACGCTGGATCACACGGCCCGCTGTCGGCGCAGCATTCCAGGCCGCTGTACGTGCACGTCCCGCTTCATCCTTGGGATCATCCAGCACGATCAATACGACATATTCGGGGCTATCTGCGGGAAACACTGCAGCAAACGAGGACAGGTTCTCGTCATGCGAATAGCCACCGGGAATGGGTTTCTCCGCGGTGCCTGTCTTGCCGGCGACACGGTATCCGGCCACCTCGGCATGGCCGCCCGTGCCCGTCATGACGGCCTCGCGCAGCATCCGCGTCATGACTGCCGCGGTCGGTGCGGAAATAACCCGGCGCGAACGCCGGCGCTTTTCATCGAGTATCAGCGTTGGCTCGACCAGTTCACCATTATTGGCAAAAATCGAGAAGGCACTGGCAAAGGCAATTGGCGATACGGCGATCCCGTGACCAAAACTGACGGTTGCAGCGTGGATTTCGTCGAACCGGGCCGGCAGGATGGGCGATGCACTGCCAGACAGCTCCACCGGCGAACGATCGAACAGGCCGAGATTTGCGAGCATTTCCTGCTGACGCCTCGCGCCGAGCATGATGGCGATCTTGACGGTCCCGATATTGGAGCTTTCGGAAACGATCTCCGTCGGCGTCGCAGGGCCCGGAACCCGGTGAGTGTCGCGAATGGTACGCCTGCCGATGACGACAGGCTCACGCACATCGAACCGGTCACTCAGGCTGATAGCTCCGGTGTCTATACCGGCCGCGACCGTCAGTGGCTTGAAAACCGACCCCAGCTCGAACACAGCGTTGGCCGCCCGGTTGAGACGGGCCGGGTCATCCATTGAAAGACGGTGCGCCCTGTTGGGGTCGATTGGCGGCCAGCTGGCCAGGCCCAGCACCTCGCCGTCCCGCGCACTGAGCACGACGCCTGCACCGCCATCGACATCATATTCGCCCGCTGCCGCCGAAAGCTCCGCCTCCAGGGCAAACTGGACATTGGAATCTATGGTTAGCCGGAGCGGCTTTCCTCCATCGGCAAGCTCCCCATTCTGGGTGTACTCGACACCGGACAGGCCATTCCCGTCCGTACCGGCATAACCGATCACGTGCCCGGCCAGCGTGCCGCGCGGATAGGCCCGGCGGCTTTCTTCCCGAAACCCCAGCCCTTCAAGCCCAAGCTCATGCACGGCGCGACGCTGGCGGGGCGTCAGGCCCCGCTTTACCCAGACAAACGCGCGATCACTGTTGGAAAGGTCTGCCGTAAGAGACTGAACATCTATCCCCGGCAGAACGCCGGCGAGCCCCCTGGCTACTTCACCGGGCTCCCATATGGCGCGCGGGTCCGCGAAAAGGGAATAGACAGCGACCGATGTTGCCAGCAGCTCACCATTCCGGTCGACAATATCTGCGCGCTGAACAGGCTCCTCGAATGTTCGCGCTACGCCCGCATCGCCTTTTGCCCCCGTCAGGGCAACAAGACCAGCTTTTCCGGCAATCACCGCGAAACCGAGACACATGACGAAGGATACAAGCTTTGTCCGCAGTGACGCACCTGCGGATGACTCCTGAAAACGCCCGTCAGTCATCGCTGGCCTCCATTCCGGTCTGTGGCGCACTGGCCAGGTGAGCATCCACGGCCGGGCCGAGGCGCTCATCAAGCTCATCTGCACGGATGAACTGTTCCGCCCTGGCCGGCTTCATGCCCAGCTCATTGCGCGCGAATTCCTCGATCCATTCCTGACGCGACAAGTGGCTGAGCTCACCCAGAAGCACCTTGCGCTCCTCGATAGCCTCCTCGATGCGGTTCTCGACGGCCGCAATCTCGTCGGCACTTTCGCGCGCGCCATACTTTGCCCGGTACAGACTGAAAACCAGGAGGCCGATGACAGCCAGACCCACGAGGAATGCACGCCGGCTCATGATGCTGCCTCCAGGCTTCCCAGGTCAGGAAGCTCGACCCCTGTAGAAACGACACCCCCCATCGGCGCAGCCGAGGTGCGAACCGCCACACGCAGCCTGGAAGAGCGCGCCCGTGGATTGACCGCAAGCTCGGCCTCGGAAGGCTCGGTTGCCTTTTTCGAAGCAAGCGCGAAGCTGGGTGCGGGACCCTCATCTTTTTTCGGCATGTGGCGTGAACCGCCCCCCATGAGCCCCGCGCGTTCGCGCATGAACAGTTTCACCATCCTGTCCTCCAGCGAGTGGAAGGTCACGATGACAAGCCTTCCCCCTTCGTCCAGAAGGTGTTCCGACGCCTCCAGCGCCCTGGCAAGCTCGCCCAGTTCGTCATTGACGAACATCCTGATCGCCTGGAATGACCGGGTAGCCGGGTGAGTTTTCGCCCCACGCCTGCCGCCAAGCACGTCCTCGATCAAATCAGCAAGATCGAGTGTTGTGGTGAAAGGAGCCTTAAGGCGGCGCTTAACGATGGCCCGCGCGATGCGACGGGACTGCTTTTCCTCACCAAGCCGGAAGAAAATTGTAGCAAGATCGCGCTCATCCATCTGGTTCACGACATCCGCGGCGCTTGGCCCCGCAAGCCCCATTCGCATGTCCAGCGGCCCGTCCCGCATGAAGGAAAAACCGCGCTCCGCTTCATCGAGCTGGAAAGAGGAGACACCAAGGTCGAGCGTAATCGCATCTACACGCTCAAAGCCTGCGCCCTCGACCAGGGACCGCATGTCACCAAATGCCCCATGAAGCGGCACCAGCTGAGCTTCAGCCCCCGCAGCCACCCTGGCCCGCTCTATCGCATCTGGATCCCGGTCGATACCAAGCACCTTGCAATCGGCTGCCGCAAGAAGGGCCCGCGCATAACCGCCTCCGCCATATGTGCCATCAACATGCACTTCGCCATCTCGCGGCGCCATGGCAACGACTACCTCATCCAGAAGGACCGGGCGGTGTGTCATACCTCAACTCCCCCAGCCGCGAGCCCCGGCAGCCCCCCAGCCGCCATGGCCTGCTGGAACGGCTCCGCCAGCGCATCCTGATTATCCCGTGCGGTTTCAGCCATCTGGCTATCAAATTCGGCGAACCGCGACGGCTCCCAGACATGAAACCTGTCGAAAGCGCCCGCGAAAACGAGCTTCTTTTCTATTCCGGCCGCCTCAAGCAGGGGCGCAGGAATTGAAATGCGGCCCGTATCGTCGACCTTCAAATCGGCCGAGCGAGTAAAGATTGTGTGCATAAAGGCCCGGCGGTTGGGGTCATTGGGCGCCATGCGCGCGAGCGTCTGACGGTAGAGCCCCATCAGGTCATCGCCACCACCCTCCAGACAACCCGAACCATCGATGGCGGGCCAGAGAAAGATACGATTTCCTCCGGAGAGGGCCGCACGAAAGGGTGCGGGCACAGAGACCCGTCCTTTCGCATCAAGCGATGTTTCGTAGGTGGAAACAAACACCAGCCGCTTCCCTTATTCCCCATCCCCCATGATTTGGGACGATTTCATGATTAATTGGGATAGCATGGGTAAATTTGGGAACCAATGGGGCTGAGTCATGATTCGTCGCGTCCACAAGCGCCCAAATCATGAACAAAACAGGAAATTATCAGAACACTATCAACAACCCAAGGAAATCACCCTTGTTTTTTCGATGAAAATTCTTTGTTTACAGAGCGTTAAAAAGAAGCCCAAAAAGCACAGAATTTTTTTACCCTATGCCAGTCCAGACGTGACCTTTATCAGCGGCACGCTTACACGCCCCCAAATGAAGAAATTGACGGCTTCTCAGGATTTTCGGTGTTAGGCCCTTTTTTCTATGCAGATACGTGCCGTCATATTTGCCATCGGGATCATGATCGCCCTTCTGGGCGCCGCCATGCTCCCGTCTGCGCTGCTCGATATTGCCGACGGCAGCGACCAATGGTCGATCTTCCTGATTTCCTCAGCCATAAGCCTGCTTATCGGGGCCGGGCTCGCTGTTCTCTCAGGGGGCGCTCCGCCCTCTACCGGCGCAAGGGAAGCCTTCCTCCTGACCGTCGCGATCTGGATCGTCCTGCCGATTATCGCGACGATCCCGTTCATAAGTTACGGCATGTCCTTCACGGACTCGCTTTTCGAAGCCGTATCAGGACTGACAACGACCGGCTCAACAGTAATGACGGGGCTCGACAGCACGCCTCGCGGCATCCTTCTCTGGCGCGCTATCCTGCAATGGATCGGCGGCATCGGCATCATCGTGACCGCCATCGCTATCCTGCCAATGCTGCGCGTCGGCGGCATGCAGCTTTTCCAGATCGAAAGCTCTGACGTTTCCGGCAAGTTCCTGCCGCGGATCACCGAAATCACTGCACAGACGGGCATTGTGTACATCATCATCTCCATGGCCTGCGCGATTGTCTATGCCGCCTGTGGCATGAGCGCCTTCGATGCGATCGCTCACTCCATGACCACCATGTCGGCAGGCGGCTACTCGACACATGATGCCTCGTTCGCCTTCTTTTCCGATACCCCCGCCGCTTACGCCGCAACCTTCTTCATGTTTATCGCCGGGCTGCCTTTCAGCCTTCTGACACTCATGCTGCTGCACGGGCGCTGGCGCCCGATGATCAATGACCCGCAGCCGCGCCTCTATGTCTGCCTCGCGCTCGGCTTCTCGGCCGTCATCGTGATCTGGCATGAAGCTGTCGTGGACCCGCCCATCTTCGACCACATCTTTCACGGATTCAGGGAGGCGCTGTTCAACATTATCTCGATCATGACCGGCACGGGATACGCATCAGCCCCTTACGACACATGGGGCGAGCCGGTCGTCGTGATCTTCCTGATCGCAACCTTCATGGGCGGATGCGCTGGTTCGGCCGCCTGCGGAATCAAGATGTTCCGGCTGGAGATCAGCTTCAAGGCCGTCATGGCCTACGCAGCACAGATCGTACGCCCTAACCGCGTCGTACGCATACGTTATGCCGGTCGCACAGTACCTGGGGATACGCTCCAGTCCGTCATGGTGTTCGTCTTCCTTTACATGGCAACGTTCGTGGCCGCGACGATCCTGATCTCGATGACGGGGGAGGATCTCCTGACCTCGATTTCCGGGGCGGCCACTTCTGTCTCCAATGTCGGCCCTGGCCTTGGCCCGGTGATTGGCCCATCCGGTACCTTCCAGTCCCTGTCGGACCCCGCAAAATGGGTTTGCCTGATTGCCATGCTCCTGGGACGGCTTGAATTCGTTGCCGTTTTCACCCTCATGACAGCCCGTTTCTGGCGTGGCTGATAGATGCCCTGCTTGCAGCCCTGCTGAACGCGGCTTGTAGTTGCAGCTGCCGCGGCTTTGCTGCAAAAGGCTCGTCATGAGCCAGATCACTGAATCCAACGACCTGACACTGGAAGACTCCATGCTGGAGATGGGCCAGCGTGCCCGCGCAGCATCAACCCGGCTTGGCACGATCACGGCAGAACAGCGCACCACTGGCCTTAATGCCATGGCCGATGCGCTGGAAGCCGCCGAAAGCCTGATACTCGATGCAAACGGGCGCGATATGGCCGCTGCCCGGGACAAAGGGCTGAGCGACGCCATGCTCGACCGACTCGCGCTCGATCCAGAGCGCATCAGCTCCATTGCCCGGGCCGTACGTGACATCGCCAGGCTGCCAGACCCGGTCGGGGCGGAGATTGCCCGTTGGAGCGTTCCATCCGGCCTCGATATCGCGCGTGTTCGCACGCCACTTGGCGTTATCGGCATCATTTATGAAGCCCGACCGAACGTGACCGCAGACGCAGCCGCGCTTTGCCTGAGATCTGGCAACGCCGCCATCCTGCGCGCAGGCAGCGAAAGCCTGCAATCGGCACTCGCCATCGCAACAGCACTTCGCTCGGGGCTCAAGGGTGCCGGCTTGCCGATGGATGCAATCCAGCTTGTCGATACGCCTGACAGGGCAGCCGTGGGCCATATGCTTGCCGGGCTTCAGGGACAGCTTGATGTGATCGTGCCGCGCGGCGGCAAGGGGCTCGTTGCCCGCGTTCAGGCCGATGCGCGCGTCCCTGTTATCGGCCATCTTGAAGGTCTCTGCCACGCATATATCGACTCAGACGCCGCCCCAGAGAAGGCCGTCAGCCTTGTTCTCAATGCCAAGATGCGCCGCACCGGCATCTGTGGGGCGCTGGAAACACTGCTGGTCAACCGATCGCTCGCTCAGACCCTGCTACCGGCAATTGCCGCGCCGCTGCGGGACGCTGGCTGCGAACTGCGCGGCGACGAGGCCGCCCGGGTCATCCTGCCGGAAATGACCTCGGCCAGCGAAGAAGACTGGCGCACCGAATATCTCGCTCCAGTGCTTTCGGTCCGCATTGTCGAAAACCTTGACGAAGCCATGCAGCACATCGCGATGTATGGCACCGGCCATACGGAACTGATCATCACCGAGAACTCCACCACCGCAGAACGCTTCCTTGCCCAGGTCGACGCTGGCATTGTTCTACACAATGCATCGACGCAGTTTGCGGATGGCGGTGAGTTCGGGATGGGTGCCGAGATCGGGATTGCCACAGGCCGCATACATGCCCGCGGACCGGTCGGGGCGGAACAGCTGACCATCTTCAAATATGTCGTACGCGGCACCGGCCAGACACGTCCGTGACAAGGTTCATCCTTTGACGTCTCCCCTGCTGCCACCCGTGCGGACCCTGCCACCGCCTGCAACAACACAACGGATCGGCCTGTTTGGCGGCTCTTTCAATCCGCCGCACTCCGGCCATCTGCACGTTGCCGAAACCGCGCTGAAGCGGCTCGGTCTCGACTGGATCTACTGGTTACCCGCACGGGGCAATCCGCTCAAAACCCCACCCGCCGACTTTTATGACCGGCTGCACGATGTCCGCGAGCTTATCGGCCACAATCCGAGCATGTTCGTCAGCGATTTCGAGCATTGGGCAGGCGTGACCTACACCGTGGATGTGATCGGCCATTTCACGCGACATTGTCCGAATGCACATTTCGTCTGGCTCATGGGTGCAGATAGCCTGAGCAATTTTCATGACTGGCGGAACTGGCGCCAGGTCGCTGACACTCTTCCCATAGGCGTTGTGTCACGCCCGCATGCCAGTACGGATGCCCTGCACTCTCCTTTTGCCAATATCTATGCCGGAGACCGCCTGCGCGAACGCGATGCCGCACTCCTGGCGGAGAGTCCCGCACCGGCCTGGGTCTATCTGAAAGCTCCCTATGACCTGACATCATCCACACAACTGCGCACATCCGGTCAAAAACGCTAGAGAGTGTGCGCCACGCGTGTTATATTCCTCGGAATCGAGATGAAAGGAACTGAAGCCCTGCCTGCTACCAGTACGCAGCCCCTGAAGGCCAAGAATGTCAGCGCTGACGAAATTCGCGCGCTTGCAGACACCGTCACCAACGCCCTCGAAGACGACAAGGCTGAGGATATCACCCTCATCAATCTCGAAGGAAAGTCGTCGATCGCCGATATCATGGTCATCGCGTCTGGCCGTTCGGCACGTCACGTGGCCTCGATTGCTGATCACCTCGCCAAGACTATCAAGGACGCAACCGGACGTCCGGTTCGCCTGGAAGGCATGCCGAATGCTGACTGGGTCCTCCTGGATATCGGTGACATCGTGATCCACCTGTTCCGGCCTGAAGTCCGCGCTTTCTACAATCTCGAAAAGATCTGGTCGGACGGTAGCGCCCACGGCCACGCCTGATCGGCGCCGGGGCAACTGGCGTGCGTATTACCATCCTTTCTGTCGGGCGCCTGAAGTCAGGTCCCGAGCTCGACCTCGTAAAGGATTATGCCACGCGCTTTCGCAAGGCTGGTCGCGCGCTTGGCTATCGCAGCCTCGACATCATTGAAGTTGACAGCAGCAACCTGGACGGTGAAGCCGAAAAGCTCTTGGCTAAACTGCCCCAAGGCGCGCATGCCATACGTCTGGACGAGTTCGGACGTGAATATCGTTCCGAAGACTTCTCTGCCTATCTTGCCCGCCTTCGTGACCGGGGGATCAGCGATCTGTGTTTCATGATCGGCGGGGCGGAAGGTTATGGCGGTGCTGTTCGTGATGCGGTTAACGAAACAATGGCATTCGGCCAGCAGACCTGGCCGCACAGGCTCGTTCGCGCCATGCTTGCCGAACAGCTTTATCGAGCCATAAGCATCGAGGCTGGCCTCCCCTATCACAAGGCTTGAGCGTATATCCGATATGTCCAGAACCGATCTCGCAGCGATAGAGGCTCAGGCCGAACTACATCACCAGTTCTTACTCGGCCTGGAACTCATGGTCGCGACACGAGAAGGTCCGGCCGTCATCGGCGACTGGATGTTCCGTCTGTTCCGCGCCCAGCATGAAGAAAAATTCCTCTCCAGCTTCAGGAAACTCGGCCTCGACGGCCTGCCGGATGCCGTCGCCTGTGCACGTTACCACGTGCTATCCAATAATATGGGTGGAGTCGGCGTCGAATACATGGAAGAAAGCGACACCAAGGCCTGGGTCCGCTTCCGCTATCCGCGCTGGATGTATGCCGGCCCTGCCATCTGTGGAATACCGGTCGAGGCAAGCCGCGGCTTCCTCAATGGATGGTACGCGCAGAATGGGGTGAGCCTCGGTAATCCGCGGCTTGGCTTCGTATGTGTTTCAGAAGACATGACTGGCCAGTTCGGCCTCTGCGGTTATTTCCGGGAATTCGATCACGATCTCTCTGACTCTGAGCGCCTGCAATTCCGTCCGGACGAAGTACCGCCGCCTTACGATCCGGAACAGCAGCCCGCTCCGCCGCCCGGCGAATGGAACGAAACACGCCTCGCCAAGGCCAATCGCAACTATGCTATGGAGTATATCCGCAACGGAGTTCATGAGCTTTGTGGTGTACTCGGAACCCAGAGAGCCCTTGAGCTCGCCTGCCTTGCCGCACGGCTGACGGGGCTTCAACAGTATCGCGCCACAGCCAGCCTTGTCGGCGCAACCGATGGAGGCCCAGCCGATGCGGCCCGGTTTCTTGCCGCCATGTTTGCCGGTATGGGCGACGAAACCGAAATTTCTCCGGCAAGCGGTGACGTGTTCACGTTGACCCAGTCGGGATTGCGTATCGCCCGTGGCCTGGAGGGCCCACGGCGCAGTAATCTCCTTGCCTGCTGGAGCGAACTCTGGCGCGGAGCCATTCACGCGCACCGCCAGTTCATGGACATAGAAGCCCAGATTGGCGTGGACACCCTGGTCTGGAAAATAAGTCCACGCTAGGTCGCTTCCTGTTTGACAGTCTGTCCGGCGCTGAGCATTGGTGCCTGTAACAGCACCAATAATCCGGAGGAGACAGATATGGCGGAACAGGATCTTGCAGGCCGTAAGGCCCTCGTGACAGGCTCTGCAACCGGGCTGGGGCGCTCGATCGCAATTCGGCTGGCTGAACGTGGCGCTGACCTCATCATTAATTGCACGCGCAGCCTGACAGACGCAGAAGAGACAGTGGCGGAATGCAACAGGCTCGGCGCTCAGACACAGCTCGTCGCCGCTGATGTCTCAACCGAAGACGGCTGCCGGAAACTCGCTGATGCCGCCGCCAGCTGGGGACGCCTCGACATCCTGGTCAATAATGCCGGCATTACACGCCATGCCCGCGATCACGCCGACCTTGATGCTCTGACGCGTGAGGATTTCATGGACACCTACGCCGTTAATGTGGCCGGGCCCTTCCTGATGATGCAGGCCTGCAAGCCGCTACTCCTTAAAGCGCACGAGGAAACCGGACGCGCCTCGGCTGTGCTCAACACGTCTTCTATCGCGGGTGTGACAGGCATCGGGTCCTCAGTTGCCTACGCCGCCACGAAAGGCGCGCTCAACACGATGACGCTTTCCCTTGCCCGCGCCCTTGCACCTGCCATCCGCGTCAATGCCGTCTGCCCCGGCTTCATTGGAACACGCTGGTTCAAGGACGAGATGGGCGCCGAACAGTATGAGCGCCTGGAAGAAAGCGTGGCAAAATCAACGCCGCTCGGTGTTGCCAGCGGACCGGACGATATTGCCGATTCCGCCATGTTCTTCCTGACCGACGCGTCCCGCCACGTCACCGGCGAAACACTGCTCGTGGATGCCGGCACCCATCTTGGATATGCGCCACTGACGGCACGCTAGAGCACCGTTCAGCACTTTTTGCAGGCGATTTTTGCGTGCTTTGCCCGAATTTCGGGCGGTTGCGCAAAAATCACCGCCTCAGCGCGCTGCATCATGGAAATAATGCTCAGCTCACCTTCACTCTTGCTCCGTGATGAGGATGCAAAGGAGGTTACTTATGAGCAGATCATTCACGCGTGCCGCTTTACTTGCGGCAGTTGTTGGCATCGGCGCAAGCCCGGCTCTCGCCCAGGAAGGCGCATGGAGCGGCAACGTCACACTGACCAGCGACTATGTTTTCCGGGGCATTACGCAGACCGACGGCGCCCCGATGGTGCAGGGCGGGTTCGATTATGCCAATGACGACTTTTATGTCGGCACATGGGCTTCTGGCGTAGACTTCGGTGACGGCACCTCGACGGAAATCGATTTCTATGGCGGCTGGACGCCAAGTGTCGGCGTCTTCGATCTCGATATTGGCGCGATCTATTATTACTACCCTGACGCTCCGGACAATCCGTCCCAGAACTTCGTTGAAGTCTATGCTGGCGGCAGCACGACCCTTGGTGACTTCGTTGAAGTCGGGGCGTCGGTTGCCTACTCCCCGGACTTCTATCTCGAGACAGGCGACGCCTTCTACTGGTCAGGCAGCGCCGGCATTCCGCTTGGTGAGAACTTCGGCCTTGATGCGACGATCGGCTATTCCGACTTCGAGGAGAGTGTCGGCGGCGATTACACCGACTATTCGCTTGGCTTGACAACGTCCTTCTCGGGCTTCGATCTCGACCTGCGCTATATCGGTACCGATATCGACTCCAATGATGACACCTTCGTCGTCTCGCTGAGCCGCTCACTCTAGGCGCAAACACCTTCGGCTCGACTGGCGTTGCCCTCCTGTAATCGCCGTCGGGCGGAATGGCCGCTGTCCTTCCTCAAGGGCAGCGGTCTTTCTTTTGCCTCATCTCCTGCCATATGACAGAGAAGGAGGCTGGACATGGCGGACGCTGCAACAACACCTGTAGATGCACTTATCCCGGCAATGACGCTTTTGGCGGCTGGCGGGGCGTCTGCGCTCGTCTCGAAGGCGCTCAAGCTCTCGCCGATTGTCGGATACCTGGCCGTCGGCATACTGATTGGCCCACACGCTTTCGGCCTGATCGAGGAAAGTCCCACCACCCATTTGCTTGCTGAACTCGGTGTCGTCTTCCTGCTCTTCGATATTGGTCTGCACGTCTCTCTCAGGGAACTGCGTGAAAGTGGACGCGACCTGGTCGGTCTCGCCCCTGTTCACCTCGTCCTGACGAGCCTGCCCTTCACGATCGCGCTGTTCCTGTTCGGCCTTTCATGGCCCATTGCCCTTGCCCTCGGCATCTCATTCGGGCTGTCTTCCACCGCTGTCGTCTCCCGCGTCATGGTCGAACGCGGGCTTGGTTCCTGCCCGCTCGGGCGATCCTCGACGCATGTCCTCATTTTCCAGGACATTATCGCCATCTTCCTGCTGATCTTTGCAAACTCACTCGGCAATGGCGGCGCAGGCATGGCGCTCGCACTCGAGCTTGCCACAGCAGCAGGCTACGCGATTGTAGCTTTCGCGATCGCCTTCGCTGCGGGCCATTATCTGATGGGACCGATTTTCCGCGGACTAGCCCAGACGCGTAATCACGAGGCATTCACAGCTGTAACGCTGCTGCTTGTCCTGGGCGCTGCATCGGCGACCGCGCAGATCGGGCTTTCCCTGACTCTCGGGGCTTTCCTGGCCGGGCTGGCCGTTTCGGGCACAGCATTCCGTCACCAGATCCAGATGGAAACAGGTCCTTTCCGTGGCCTGCTCCTGTCCTTCTTCTTCATGTCGGTTGGCCTGTCTGTCGACCTCGGTGTTCTTGCGACGCACTGGCCGCTTATCATCGCCATCGCTGCAGCCATCATGGGTATCAAGACCCTGTTTGGCTTTGCCGCGGCACGGCTGAACAAGTGGAGCAATCCCGGCAGCGTACAGCTCGCCTTCCTGCTTGCACAAGGTTCGGAATTCACGCTCGTCGTCCTGTCCATCCTGACAATGACTTCCGGTGCCGTACCAGCTCTCATTTCGACAGTTCTTGTCGCCGCGATTGCGCTTTCCCTTGCAATCGCTCCCTTCTGGGCAGCAGCCGGTATGCGCCTGTCGCGCAAGATTGCATCGATCTTCAAGGGCCAGACGCGGCCGGTCAATGAGATGACACCTGTCGGGCCACGCCGCCCCGTCATCATTTTCGGCATGACCCCCGCCGGGCGACTGGCTGCCGACGCACTGGCGGATTTCGACATTCCGCATGTCTGCCTTGATGCAGAACCTGAACGTTTTGTCTCCGCCATCGCGGATGGCTACAAGGTCTCTTTTGGCAATGCGGCCAATCTGCGTCTCGTGGAAGCTGTTGCCGGCCCCAACCCACGTGCCGTCGTGATCGGGGCGCCGCGCTATGAAACCTCGCGGGACCTGACCCCGGCAGCCCAGCGGGAATTTCCTGATACGCCGCGTTTCGTTGCGGTCGACAATGAAGCTGACCGCCAGCGCTTTTCTGCACTGGGGATGCGCACCTGGCTTTCAATGGGCCAGCCAACCGGTATCGAGATGGCTGCCGATATCCTGCGTCAGCTCGGCGCGGAAGAAGCAAAGGTCGTCGAATGGATATCGCGGGAGGCCGACCGTTTCGATGTCGACAGCCCACCCGACCAGGCTACCGAAACGGTCGAGACCGAAGCCGCCTGATAAAGCCTACCGCAAAAAAAGAGCTGGCCATTGCAGGCCAGCTCCTGATGTCAGCCTTTTAAGGCGCGGACTTACCCGGCGATACGGCGCACATCACCTTCGTCATCCTTGCGCTTGCGGTCACGTTTGCGCTGCGGCTGGAACGCCACTTTCGCATGTTCACCGCAATACGGGCCACAGTCGGCCTTGCGACCGCAGAAGGCGAACTTGGGATCGGCCGGATCTCCGATCGGCCACTTGCACATGGAGTCCCGCAGGGTGAGGATTGTTGCAGCCTCACCATCAGCCACGGGAGCTGGCTGCAGAGCCGAGCTGATGGCCTGATGATCGGAGCGACGAATCCGTGTTTCTTCAGGCAGGTTTGGTGTGGTCGAGACATTCCCGTCCGTGCTCACTCTTGGCTTCGGCCGTGCCAGGCGCGGCGGACGTTTCACCGGCCGGGACGGGGTCGCGCGCCCTGACAGGCCTAGCCTGTGGACCTTCCCGATCACGGCATTGCGGGTCACTCCCCCAAGCTGTTTTGCAATCTGGCTTGCAGAATGACCTTCGGCCCAGAGCTTCTTCAGGACCTCAACTCGCTCTTCAGTCCAAGACATGGCTTGCCTCCTGGCGTTTTGCACCGCTATATATTGTGGCCGCTGTTCTCAGCCGCCCCCGCTAATGTCTATATATCGTATCAGCGGCGAAACGAAACACAATATCCTGATAGGCGTTCTCCACAACCTTTCAATATCTTGTGTCACCTGTGGACAGAGTCGAAAAAATCACGTCAGACAGGCCACTTACCTATCGTCATCGCGGGCAATCCTTCCTAAATAGCGGCGATGACCGAACAGACTCCCGCAGACGCTCGCCCGCTCCCCCAGCCTCCCAGAACCTATGGCGCCATGAACTGGCTCGGCCTATGGACGCTCTACAAGCGAGAGGTGGGCCGCTTCCTGAAAGTCTGGATGCAGACGCTGTTTGCCCCGGTCATTACGACGCTGCTTTTCATGACAGTCTTCAAGCTGGCCTTTGGCAATCGCGGCGAGCTGTCGGGTGATTTCGCGGGACTGGACTATAATTCCTTCCTCGCGCCCGGCCTGATCATCATGTCGATGCTGCAGAATGCGTTCCAGAACACATCCTCCTCACTGACGATCTCGAAGGTACAGGGCAGCCAGGTGGACTTCCTGATGCCACCGCTCTCCCCCCTTGAACTGACACTGGGCTTCATCTTCGGCGCCGTGACACGCGGGCTCATGGTTGGCTGCATTGGCGGTCTGGCGATCCACCTTTCCGGTCTTGCCAGCCTCGAGATCACAAACATTCTGCCCATCATCTGGTTCAGCCTGATGGCGACCATCTTCCTTGCCGCCCTCGGCGCAGTCGGCGGTATCTGGGCAGACAAGTTCGACCATCTGGCCGCAATCACCAACTTCGTGATTGTACCGCTGACCTTCCTGTCGGGCACGTTCTACGACATCAAGGTGCTGGTGGAACCCTTCCAGACGGCGGCTCACTTTGATCCGATCTTCTACCTGATTGATGGCTTCCGCGCGGGTTTCATCGGCGTGTCGAACTCCGATCTCATGGTCGGCGCGATCGCCTCCGGCATCTTCACTTTCCTGGCCTGCCTCTGGGTCTGGTGGCTGTTCCGCATCGGTTACAAGCTGAAAGCCTGAGACCGGCATCTTGACGAAAGGCGCTCTGCGCGCACACGACCTCAGCCATGGCAGATCTTCCAATCCTGCGTCTCGCCGATGTCGAGCTGACCTTCGGCGGCACGCCGATCTTTACAGGCGTCACGTTCACCCTCGCCAAGGGCGAGCGCGCCGCGCTTGTTGGCCGCAACGGTGCGGGAAAGTCGACTTTGATGAAGCTCGTCACGAGCCATCACGAGCCTGACGAGGGGGACATGTGGCGTCAGCCCGGCACCGACGTTGCGGTTGTCGAGCAGGAGCCGGACCTGTCGGCGTTCAGCACGGCTCTGGAATATGCCAGCCAGAACACCGAGGAAAGCTGGATGGCCGAAGCCGAGCTCGGCCTCTTCGGCATAGACCCGGCTGCCGATCCAGCGACCCTGTCTGGCGGCCAGATCCGCCGCGCTGCACTCGCTCGCGCCTTCGCTGAAGATCCTGACATCCTGTTACTTGATGAACCGACCAACCATCTCGACGTGCCCATGATCGAGACGCTGGAGGACCGGCTGAACGCATTTCCCGGTGCCGTCCTGCTCGTCAGCCACGACCGGCGCTTCCTCGAAAACGTCACCACAACGACGCTATGGCTGCGTCAGGGCAAGGTCTGGAAGTCTCCGCGCGGTTATGCCCATTTCGATGACTGGGCCGCTGGGATAGAGGCGGAAGAGGAAAAACACCTCCAGAAGCTGAAAACCCACCTCAAGGAAGAGCATCACTGGCTGGCCCGTGGCGTTACAGCCCGGCGCAAACGTAATATGGGGCGGCTTGCCAAATTGCATGAGCTGCGCGCACAACATGCCAGGCAGCGCGCCCTGCTCAATGAAGCAAAATCAACTGCGGGACTTTCTGCAGAAAGCGGAGATAGCCAGAGCCGGAAAGTGCTCGAGGCTTTCGGGCTCTCCAAGGCGTTCGATGGTCTTGTGATTGCGAAGGACCTTTCACTCCGTATCCTCAAAGGCGACCGTATCGGCATTGTTGGCCCGAACGGGGTCGGCAAGACGACACTGCTCAAACTCCTGCTTGGCGAGCTGACTCCCGATACCGGCTCCGTGAAGACTGCACAGAACCTGACAGTCACCTATCTCGACCAGACACGCGAAACACTGAAACCCGACGATACGCTCTGGGAAGCGCTCGCTCCTTCGGGCGGGGACGCCGTGATGGTGCAGGGCAAGTCCAAGCACGTCGCTGCCTATGCAAAGGACTTCCTGTTCTCGCCCGAACAGCTGCGCCAGCCAGTCTCGGCCCTTTCCGGCGGTGAGCGTAACCGGCTGACACTCGCCATCGCACTGGCCAAGCCCGCCGATGTGCTTGTCCTGGACGAACCAACAAACGATCTCGACATGCAGACGCTCGATCTGCTGGAGGAGATGCTGAGCGACTTTGACGGAACACTGATACTCGTCAGCCACGATCGCGCTTTCCTCGATGCCATTGTTACCTCATGCCTTGTGCCCATGGGGGGCGGTAAATGGGTTGAAACGCCCGGCGGCTGGAATGATGCCGCCCGTCAGGTGCCATCGCTGGTCAACAGGACCGCCGCTGCCCCCTCCAAAGCGGACAAGCCCAAGACAAAACCGACGCAAGCCGCCACCAGCGCGCCGAAACGCGAAACGAAGCTATCCTTCAAGGACAAGCACCGCCTGAAGGAAGCCGAGGAAGCGCTGCCCCGGCTGGAAGCTGAGATAACCGATCTCGAAGCAAAGCTTGGCGACCCGGAACTGTTCAACAGGGACCCCGAAGCCTTCGAACGTATCAGCAAACGCCTCGACCAAGCTCGTCAGGAACTGGAGAGTGCGGAAGAGGACTGGCTTGCGATCGAAGCCCTGAAGGAAGAGCTCGCCTCGAAGTCCTGATGCCTAACCCGATCTTAAGAGGTCTGGGCCAGCCTTTCTCAGTTTACAGTGTCTCGGGAACCAAAAATCATGATGCGCCTCACATCCGCGCTCACCCTCATTCTGGGGCTCTGCCTCACGGCTGAGGGTCAAACTGCTGGCGAGCAGCCACAGATGTCCCCTTCAGGGACTTACAACGAGACTGTTCCCTACCGTTCCCTGCGCGGCACTACGCCTGATGCCTGCGCCGCCAGCTGCGAAGCAGACAATCTCTGCCGCGCCTGGACGCTTACACCGCCGACCTTCAGGCAGGGGCCGCGCTGTGAGCTGAAAACGGCGCCGGATAATATCGACAGGCATCCCGCCGCCATTTCAGGGGTAGACCGGTCAAGCCCACCGACTGGCGCCGCGTATGGCCAGCCAATGGGGCAAGCCTCGCCACCTGCCTCGACAGAGACACTTGCCGGTAGCTCCACGCCAGAATATTCAGAACCATCTACGCAGCCCCCAGTTCAGACCAGGCCGACCGTCTCACCTCAATCCGGAACACCTGCCCGCGCTGGACAGTCTCCGGCTGCAGCTGCCGAACGCGTGCCGGATTTTTCGGAAATGCGCATTACCGTCGAGAGTTACCCGCCCGGCTACGAGCCTGAGAGCACGGCAAGAGAGCCCGCACCTGCGCCAGTCCGGTCCGAACCCGCAGCTCCACAGACCGCACCAAGTCTCAAACAGGCGCCGCCACGCGTAGAGACGCAGCCGGACACGGAGACGTCACCTGTTGCCGAAACGGGAACCAGTGTTCAATCTGAACCGACCCAGCGGGTTGTCCGGACACGTCGCTATACCCGCACCCTTCCAAGGGAGATGGTAACGACCCGCGAGGATGCCGCGCGTCAGTCCGGCAATATGACGCCACCCCCGGCAGCAGAAAACAGCCCTGATAATGAAGCGCCTGCGCCTGAGCCTGAGCTTGAGCCGACAGTCACCCGCCGCACCGTTACACCGCAGCAGGAACAGTCCGAAACCAAGACCAGCACGGCTCGCTCGGACAAACCCGCTGGCCCCTGGCCGGGGCTGAAGCGCACACAGCGAAATACACAACAGGCCGCCCCTTCTGGCGATCGCCCCCTGCCGGGCCTTCGCAAGGATGGCGCATACTCTGTTCAGGAAATGGATGTCCTGCCGGGCGACTATGAAGACAATGCGGGTCTTCAGGGACGCCTGCCATCAGGACACAACGAAGCGTTCGACAAAAAAACTGACGACGAAGACGGCGACGACACGAAAAAGTCGCCTGAGGAATAGCTTCAGCCGGGTGTTCGCGTCTTCAGTGCAAGGGCGTGGAGGTCGCCGCCCATCTTCCCCTTGAGAGCCGCATAGACCATCTGGTGTTGCTTCACGCGCGGCACGCCCGAAAATTGCTCGGACACAATTTCCGCCTGCCAGTGATCATTGTCACCCGCCAAGTCAGTCAGGGTAATTTCCGCATCGGGAAAAGCATCCTTGAGATGCGTTTCGAGTGTCTCGCGATCCATTGCCATAGGCTGTCTCCTTCCGCTGGCACATGGCGCGCAATGGCTCTAGGGTCAAGTGAGCCCTGATCCGAAAGACTGTTATGTTGCGTACCCTGCTTTTCAGCGTGTTTCTTGTTGCGGCCTGCACTGCCGGCTCGCACTCCGGACCAGCCCAATCGGAGACAGCTGAAAACCCGGTCTATGACGCCCAGCATCATCAAGCAGATCGCGCGCTGGCGACACTGCGCACACTATCTTCTGACAGGTTCGCTGGACGCCGGACAGGCACCCCCGGGAACGCACGCGCCATCGCCTGGATCGAAGACCGTCTCACCAGCATGAAAGTGGTCCCCTATGGCGATAACAGCTACCGCCACAGCTTCGCGACCCACAAGTTCAACGCGCCGGACGAGACCGTGAAGGGCACGAACCTGCTGGCAATGATCGAGGGTAAAGGCGGAGCCGATAGCCCGCTCATTGTACTGTCGGCCCATTTCGATCATCTCGGCAAGGTCAATGGCGACATCTACAACGGGGCCGATGACAACGCCTCTGGTGTCGCTGCCCTGCTGGAAACGATCAGCTGGTTCCAGGCCAATCCTCCAGACGCGACGCTCATATTTGCTTTCTTTGATGCAGAGGAAACCGGATTTGGCGGTTCCTCACACTTTGTCCGGACACTCAGCACTACAGACCGCTCCAGGCTGGCTTTCAACCTCAATCTCGACATGGTCGCCCGCGCTGATGATGGTGTCCTTTATGCGGTAGGGGCATATCACAACCCCCGTCTCGTTCCGCTGATAGACCGCACTGCCCGGTCTGCACCAATCACCCTGAAACGCGGTCATGACAGCCCGGAATGGGGAGACGAAGACTGGTCGCTGATGTCAGACCATGCGCCCTTTCTGCGCGCTGGCATACCGATCATCTATCTGGGGGTCGAGAACCATGCCGATTATCACCAGCCAACCGACACGTTCGACCGGGTTGATCAGGCAACCTTTGCGCGCTCTGTCGACACTGTCATCCTTATGGCCGAGGCCGTGGATAAGTGGGTGGCTGCAAAGAAGTAGTAAACTAGAAAGACTTCTGTAACCTTTCTGAAACCATTCTAGGGGGTCTCATCAGGGAACCCTCACGATGGTGCGTATTATGCGGTCCGTCCTGTTCCGGCGCTGGCTGCGTGTGCAGGGCGGCGATGTCTCGATCCTTCCACTTCTCGCCCTCCTGGCCATTGCAATCGGCCTGTCCTATCTCAATGCGCCACGAGGTGAAGTGACCGCCCTGCCAGAAAGTGCCAGCTTCCAGCCCTGTGATGGCCAGCAACGCCTAAACTGTGTCGTTGATGGGGACACGATCTGGGCGAATGGCATGAAGATCCGCCTCACGGACATCGACGCACCTGAAATCTTTTCGCCCGAATGCGACTGGGAAAAACTGATGGGCGAACGCGCCAGCAACCGGCTACTGGACCTTCTCAACGAAGGTCATGTGAAGCTGAAGAAGACCTCATCACGTGACAGTGACAAGTATGGCCGCCTGCTGCGTGTCGCCACCGTCAATGGCCACTCCGTGGGTGACAAGCTTGTGGCCGAAGGGTTTGCCCGGCGCTGGGGCGATCACAGGCGCAGCTGGTGCACATAAGAAAACCCCGGACCCTCCGGCCCGGGGTTTCCTGTCTAGAGCCTGCATAAAGAATTATTACCAGCCGCAGCTACGGCCTTCATTCTCTTCCTCGAGCCAGGTGATCAGCGGATCGAAATACTCGACCATGGCCGAGCCATCCATCTCACGTGTGCCCGTGAAGGTTTCCAGCACGTCCGGCCATGGCTCGGACGCCCCCATTTCCATCATCGCATTGAAGCGGGCACCGACTTCCTCGTTGCCGTAGATGGAACAGCGGTGGAGCGGGCCATCCCAACCAGCCTGCTCACAGGCGGCCTTGTGGAACTGGAACTGCATCACGAATGACAGGAAGTAGCGCAGGTAAGGCGTATTGCCCGGAATGTGATACTTCGCACCAGGGTCGAAGGCGTTTTCCGGGCGTGGCCCGGGCGCCACGATACCTTGATAGGCCGTGCGCTTTTCCCACCACGCCTTGTTATAGTCAGCCGGTTGCGTCGTGCCGTCGAGCACGTCCCAACGCCAGTTATCGACCGTCAGCGCGAAGGGCAGGAAGGCGATCTTGTCGAGCGAGGTGTTCAGCAGGAGCGCGATGTCTGCATCGGCGCCGGGAATCTGGTCTTCGGTGATCAGGCCGATTTTTTCCAGATAGACCGGGGTGATCGACAGGGAAATGAAATCGCCGATCGCCTCGTGGAAGCCGTCATGCGCGCCGTCCTTGTAGAGGTAATCCACGTCCTTGTAGGCACGCTGGTAGTAATTGTGCCCAAGCTCGTGATGGACGGTGTAGAAGTCTTCCGCATTCACTTCGGTGCACATCTTGATACGGACATCTTCCTCGTCATCAAGGTCCCAGGCGGAGGCATGGCAGACGACTTCCCGGTCTTCAGGCCGGGTAATCATGGAGCGTTCCCAGAACGTTGCCGGCAGTGGTTCGAGGCCGAGTGACACGAAGAAGTTTTCCGCCGTCTCGACCATCTTGATGGCGTCGTAATTGGCCTGTTCGAGTTCCTCGGTCAGGTCATAGCCCTGTCCCGGCAGGCCTTCCGGTTTCACGATGGGATAGATGTTCGACCATTGCTGCGACCACATATTGCCCAGCAGGTCGGCACGGATCGGCCCCGTCGCGGGCTGGACCTCGTCGCCATATTCCTCGTTCAGTTCAGCACGCACATAGCAGTGCAGCTCCTCATAGAGCGGCGAAACCTGTCCCCAGAGCCGGTCGACTTCGTTTGCCATTTCTTCGGGCGGCATGTCATACTTCGACAACCACATCGTCTTGAGGTTGTCATAGCCAAGCTCGCGTGCGCCCTCATTGGCGATGTCGACCATGCGGACATAATCATCCTTCATCGGCGGCGAAATGGTGCGCCAGCCTTCCCATACTGTCTTCAGCTCCTGCGGGTCTCGGCTCGTCTCGATGATAGTCGACAACTCGTCGAGATTCAGCTCCTCGCCCTTATAGGTGAAGGTGCCGGTGCCATAGGTTGCTTCCAGCCCGGTGGTAATCTCGGAAAGCTCCTCGGCCGCCCCTTCCGTGGAAGGCGCCGGAATCGTCACACCGGACTGGAGACGCTGCATCTTCCGCGCCAGCTCTGGCGGCAGGTCGGTATCGTTGAACTTCTTCGACTCATTGGCGAGCGACACGGCCAGTTTCGTGGCGCGTGCGCCTGCATCCGCGGCGGCAGCGTTGGTTTCGTCGGTAATATTGGTCGCCTGCTCCCAGAAGATCGGGCTGACCTCCTTGGACATCTGGCCAAGCTCGGCGTCTGCACGTTCGAGGAAGGCGCGCGCCTCCGCGACCGTGGGCGCATCGGCTGCTTCAACCGGGTCGGCTGCCGTGGACGTTGGCGGCGCCGGGGCGTCGGCGGGTTTCAGGTTTTCAGAGCTGCTGCCGGCACAACCGGACACCAGCGCCAGTGATATCGCCGTGGCACTCGCGGTGAAGAATATCTTTTTCATTCTGGGGACCTCCATGATGGCGCATAGCGAAGCGCCAAGCGCGTGCAAGGTCAATGCCCGCGAAGCGATTTTTGCCCTTCAGGCCTCGCAAGCGTGGGACAGCTTTTTATCCAACCGATTTCAGACGCAGGAAAATTGCGCATGAATTGTTTGCAGAACAAGAACACGGAGGCGTCATCCCGAAATTCGCGCCAGCGAATATCCGGGACCTAGTTTGCCCGAACAGACATCAAATTACTGGGTCCCGGGTCTCCCTGCGGTCGCCCGGGATGACGCGGAGAGACCAGGCTCAACCTTCATCCGACATATAACGCGGCAACCAGCCTTCATGGGCATCGCGAAGCACAGAAAGCTTCACTCTGTCCGTCTTTTCCGCACGCACTTCGCGCACCAAGCCAATCACGGGTTCAGCCTCGAAGCTGCCAAGCATCAGGCTGGGTATCTCACGCTCATATGCCTCGACCTGGTCGAGCACGGCATCTGCATCCTTCACGCTCAACAGGTAACCAGCCCCTCGCTCCCCGAAGAGCGCACTCACGCGGTCTGCTTCACCGAAGCGCTCACCCATATCGAGCGTGACACCTACCCCACTCGCCAGCGCCATTTCAGCCGCTGCACAGGCAATGCCCCCATCGCTGACATCGTGGACGGCATTGACCAGCCCCTGCTCGATCAGGCCCCGCACAAATGCGGCGTTAGTCTTCTCCACCTCCAGATCCACTGGCGGCGGCGGCCCAAGCGCCTCGCCTTTCAGGCCAAGCCATTCGCGGGCATAGAGCGAAGCGCCGAGATGGCCCTTGGTCTCACCGATGAGGATCAGCGCGTCCCCCGGCTGCGCGCCTTTCAGTGTCGCGACCTTCGAGACATCTTCGATCAGGCCCACACCGCCGACCACGGGCGTGGGCGGGATCGCCTTGCCATTGGTCTCATTGTAAAGACTGACATTGCCGGAGACGACCGGGAAGTCGAGCGCACGGCAGCCTTCCGCCATGCCTTCAATGGCTTTCACGATCGTGCCCATTGTGGCGGGCTTTTCCGGGTTGCCGAAATTGAGATTGTCGGTGATCGCAATCGGTGTCGCGCCCACGGCTGAGAGGTTGCGGTAGGCTTCCGCCACCACAGCCTTGCCGCCTTCATAAGGGTCGGCGGCGACATAGTGCGGATTGCAGTCGGAACAGATCGCCAGCGCCTTGTTCGTGCCGTGGATACGCACGATCGCCGCGTCGCCCATGCTCTGCGAGCTATCGATTGTATCGCCCATGACGTGGCGGTCATACTGTTCCCAGATCCAGCGCTTGGACGCCATATCCGGGCACGACATGAGCTTCAGCAATACCTCGCCATAATCCTCCGGCTCGGGATGCTTCGAGATATCAAAGGCCGGGCGCGGTTTTGGCTCGGTCCATGGCCGGTCATAGTTCGGCGCATCTTCGGCCAGCGGCGCGACCGGAATATCGCAGACCACCTCACCGAACTGCTTCAGCACCATGCGGCCGGTATCGGTCGTCATGCCGATCACCTCGGCATCTAGATCGTACTTCTCGAAGACCGCTTTGGCTTCGGCCTCCTTGCCGGGCTTGAGTACCATGAGCATCCGCTCCTGGCTCTCGCTCAGCATGATCTCGTAAGCGCTCATCCCCTCTTCGCGCTGGGGCACCTTGTCGAGGTCCATCTCGATGCCGATGCCACCCTTGTCGGCCATTTCCACGCTAGACGATGTGAGACCGGCTGCCCCCATGTCCTGAATGGCCTGGATCGCATCTGTCTCCATCAGTTCCAGACAGGCTTCGATCAGCAGCTTCTCGGTAAACGGATCGCCAACCTGCACGGTCGGGCGTTTTTCTTCCGCCTCTTCAGAGAACTCCGCAGATGCCATGGTCGCGCCGTGAATGCCGTCACGGCCCGTCTTGGAGCCGACATAGAAGATCTGGTTCCCGGGTGTTGCGCCGCGCGCATAGAAAATCCGGTCCTGATCGGCGAGACCGACGGCCATCGCATTGACGAGGATATTGCCGTTATAGCCCTCGTCGAACTGCGTTTCGCCGGCCACCGTCGGCACGCCGACACAATTGCCATAGCCCCCAATGCCAGAAACGACACCCGCCACCAGAGAGCGCGTCTTCGGATGATCGGGCGAGCCGAAGCGCAGGGCATTCACCAGCGCGATCGGGCGCGCGCCCATCGTGAAGACATCTCGCAGGATGCCACCAACCCCGGTCGCCGCGCCCTGATAGGGCTCGATGTAGGAGGGATGGTTATGGCTCTCCATCTTGAAGATGGCCGCCTGCCCGTCGCCAATATCGATGACACCCGCATTCTCGCCCGGCCCCTGGATGACCCGGTCATTCTTTGTCGGAAACTTCGACAGGTGCCGGCGCGAAGACTTGTAGGAGCAATGCTCCGACCACATCACCGAATAGATGCCAAGCTCGACAAGATTTGGCTTGCGGGTCAGGCGCGTGATGAGCCGGTCCCACTCCTCGGCATTGATGCCGTGGCCTGAAGCATCGGCTTCACTCTGTTCGGCCTTGAGGTGGGCCAGGATAGCGGAAGTGTCTGTCATGCCCGCTCCTTAACGCCAGATGCTGCGAGTCGCCAGATAGGTGGTGGAAATTCCTCACAAGGTTGCTTAAACGGGAAACGGATGATCATTTTCCGGGTTAATATCCCGAACCGATTGGAGGAATGCCCCATGCGCCATCTCTGCCTGAGCCTGGCCGCTCTCTCACTCGCCGCCTGCGGCGGCGGCGATGTCGACCCTGATGCCCGGATGCCGGAACCGCATCCCGAAGGTAGCGACGGGTCAACCGTCGAGCTGACTGAGTACGAAAATTCCATCGGCTCTACCGAAGCCTCCGGCGACGCCATGGAAGGAACATGGTCGTCTGCGGACATCGACGGGAATTCAGCCGTGGCCTTCGAAGACGCTGAAGAAAACCGGCAACTCGCCGTGATCTGCCGTGAGGGCGGTGAGGATCAGTCGAACTCGATCACGCTGCGCCGCTATGTCGATGAAGACGAAGTAGGCGAGAACACCGCCATTGCTGTCTTCACGTCTGCTGGCAACAAATCCTATCAGGCCACCGGCGCCCCGGCTGACGTCACAACCCCGATGGATGACTATTTCGCCACCATGATGGGCGCAGCCCGCGGCGAGATACGTGTCGTTGTCGGTGAAGACATCATCATCGTTCCTGCGTCCGAAGCCGTCAGCGAGCTCGTCTCAGACTGCCGCCCGGAAATGGAATACCAGGGCCCGGAATCTGAAGAAGAAGACGAAGAGGGTGATGAGGAAGAGTCTGAGGACGACGCCGAGTAAGCGCCCGCTTCACAAGCATTTATATAGGCCGGACCTGCTGAGCGAGTCCGGCCTTTTTCGTTATCTCTACCTGAAACAGGGCCATTCTGCGGCAAGACGGCTTTAAGCCTTGTCTTGGCGCGACCTCTTGCGCAGAGATATTGTGCAGGATGAAAAGGATCAGGCCAGTGATGAAGCGGCGCGAAATGCTGGCAGGGCTCGGTGGTATTACACTTGGCGCCTGCACCACGACAACACCCGCCTCCCCGGCCACCACCCCGAGCACTTACACGCCCGGACGTACTTACGCCCCCGTCGATTCGTCGCTGGACCGCGTGACACGCACGGTTGTCGGCCTGCGGCCCTACCGCCCCCAAGGCTATCGCCTTGAAGGCGAGCGTCTTGGGAGCAAGACCGTCATTCACAATTACGGACATGGCGGCTGTGGTGTAACAATGAGCTGGGGCACAAGCGAAGCTGCAGCCGGCATGGCAGGGGCAACTGGCAATGAACAAATTGCCGTAATTGGCGCTGGCGTCATGGGCCTGACCACCGCCCTCCTGCTTGCCCGGCACGGTCACGATGTCACCGTCTATGCGGCAGAGCTTCCTCCGAACACCACCTCGAATATCGCAGGCGTCCTGTGGTTTCCGACCGGCTATTTCGATGATGACGCCGTCAGCGAGGACTTTCTGCGCCGCAACCGCGTTTTGATCCGGGCGGCCCGGCAGGGCTTCCTGCCATATGTGAACCGGCCGGGTTATGGCGTCTACTGGTCCGATCACCATGCGCTCTCAGGCCGGGAACCCGGCAGCTATAATACACTCCCCGGCGGCGATGACATCTATCCCGAGCTTCAGCGTGTCCACGAGAACACCCTGTTCGGCTATAACTATATGGAGCGCTTCAAGGCGCTGATTATCGACCCGGATTATTATCTCGACCGCATCATGAAGGATGCCCAGCTTGCCGGGGCAAAGTTCATAGCAGCAAGACTCGACACACTCGATGACGTTCTTGCGCTGCCACAGACCACGATCGTGAACTGCACCGGGCTCGGCGCACGCGACCTGTTCGGGGATGAAAGCCTGACGCCAATCCGCGGTCAGCTGAGCCACCTGCTGCCACAGCCGGAGATCGACTATTCATACGTCGCACCGACCTCTGAAGGCGTACTCTATATGTTTCCACGCCGGACCGGGATCGTGCTGGGCGGCACACATGAAATGGGCGAGAGCCGGATGGAACCGGACCCTGCCCAGGTCGAACGAATGGTCAGAGGTCATGCCGACCTTGCCAGCCGCCTCTCCAGTCAGGCCTGACCAGCAGCCAGCCTAGTTTTCAGCTTCGTTGGCTGCCTGACGGGCTGACCAGGTTTCGCTCTGTGCCGCCACGATATCCAGCAGGTTGCCCATCGCGACATTCATGTCGATCAGGTGCAGGCCCCAGTCGCGCAGTGTGTTGCCCTGCGCGATCACATCTCCCGAGATATCATCGGCCCGCGGGTCTGACGGATCACCATCGACTGTAACTGACAGCCATGTATGGTTTTTGCCTTCGACACATTCTGCCGACAGCATGCCGGGCAAAGCTGCATAGGGTGTCTCGATACTGCTGCCATCGACAAAACTGGCATTCTCCAGACCGAAGAAGCCTGCCCTGGAAAGCCGTGCATCCAGTTCGCCATCACCCCCGGAAAGCTCTGCCGGGTTAACGCATATCGCCCTGCGGCCATCGGTATGGCTCACGCCAAAGCGGCTTTCGGGAGGTGGCGGAAAATCGGACCGAAAGCTGACATAGCTGATGAGACATCCGGTCTGATCTTTCGTGGTGCAGAGTTCAAACGGACCGACCGCGCCGGTGTCGTCATCCCCATACATCGTATAGCCGATGGGCATGGCAGAGACGATCAGCTGTTCTGCCTCACTGCCAGTGACGTCTTCACGCAGGAGGCGTTCGACCATCCGCGCGCCCTGTGAATGTCCGATCAGCACGACACCACGGCCATTATTCGACGTCTCCAGGTAGTGATGCCAGGCATCCTTCACATCGCCAAAGGCCAACTCGGTATCGGCAGTGAATTCTCCGCCCCGCATGACCGTCTGCAAGTGTGGCAGCGTCACCTGCCTGTAGACAGGAGCGAACAGTCGGCAACTTTCAGCGAAACTTCCAAACTGGCTGGCCGCGACACGCTTCTCCTCCGCTCCCGCATCGAGGTCACTGTTCGGCGTTACGTCCATTGAAATGGTCGGATAGACGTAAAAGCAGTCGACTTGCGGATTCTCCGCCGCCTGGAATGTCTTCACATCCAGTTCCCCATCCGCGTTCACGACAGTGTAATCACGCTCGCCGGAACAGGCATCATCAGCCTTGTTCGCATGGCACAGCCAGTTATCCATACTGGTATAATCTGCCTGTTGAGCGCTAGTGCTGCCATCTGCTTCAGCGACTGTCGCAGTCTCTTCCTTACCCGTGGCTTCTTCCGGCTTTGCCCCGGCACGCTCCTCATTGTCCGGACTGTCGCCCGACTGGCCGCACGCCATGACCAGCATGAGCGACGATAGCACTGCCCCATATGCTTTTTTCATTCTCTTCCTCCCTGAGCGCCAAGCATGCACACAATTCCCTACCCCGCCAATCGTCTTGCACGCGAGTTTATTCGAACAGATTAAATTTAGGCGCTGGATTTCTACTTTAGAGGCGGTAATCTGATACAGTCATGTCCGGAGGGACTGGGGAATGACTGCAATACGTCAGATTGTACCGGAAGATATTCCGGCAATTGCCCGGCTGGTCGAAGACGCCGGATTTCCTGTTCGCAGTGAGGCGGGCTGGCGATGGGTCCTGTTTGGCAACCCCCAGCAGAATGATGTTCCGCCGGGGCTGGTGGCCGAACGGGGCGGGCGCCTGGTCGCAATGATCGGTTTGCAGGCGCGTGACTTCGTGGCCGACGGCACACCCATCCAGGCGGTCTGCGGACACACCTTCATCTCTGGAAAGGAAGGCCGGGGCGCAGGCTTTGCGCTGGCACGAAGGGCACTCAAGCTACATGGCAGCACCGCAATCTATTCCCTGAACAACAATGCCATCGCCGGGACTTTTCACAAGAAGATTGGCCTTGAAGCCTGGCTCGGCGCACCGGGCCGGGTGCGGATGGAGTGGCCCGTCCAGCCACTTTCCATGGTGACCGGGCAAATCCTCACATGCCTCGCCAGACGTGAATCCATTTATGACTGGCTAAGTGAACGGGAACTCTTTGCCAGCGTGTCTGTCCTGCCAAACGACATACCCGGCGCTGCGGACGGGATCATACGGCTGCACCCTGAACAGGATGCGCATGCCCGCCTGATTGATGAGTTCGGCAAGGCCGTTTCCACGGCCAGCATGGCAGCACCAGCAAGAACAGCCGCCGTCTATGACTGGCAGATGAGTGATCCCGATGCCCCTGGGCGTTCAATCCTGCTGGGACTGATCGACAACTCCATGATTGACGGTCTCATCCAGTTGGTTGTCACCAAACCCAACAGCTTCGAGCCCCCCGAACTGGAAATCAGTGACATGGTCGTGCGCCCCGGCCTGGACCCCGTTGCAATTGTTCCACGCCTCGTGCGAACAGCCCGGAAACTGGCACACCGGGCCCGCCTTGCCCGTGTACGCCTGCCCTTCTCGGCCCGCTTTGAGGATATCTGCTTCAGGCAGACAGGTGTTCGTGTGAAGCGTCGCTACGCGTACGATCCTTCTCATGCGTCGTTCAGCGACAAGTCGGACCCGCTTGCAACCAGCTGGGTGCCGACAGGTATGGAGGGAGATATGTTCTTCGCCTTGCGCATCGCGCCTGAGCAGCCTGCCAGGTTCACCGGAAGGCGCCAGAAATACTTAAAAAATGCCAAGACCTGAAGCCCGGTCAGGCTAGCGGTCAGACAGCCTGCAGAAGGCTTTCAAACATGGCGCGACCGTCAGAACCGCCCTCATGCCCGCCAATGGCACGCTCCGGGTGCGGCATCAGGCCAAGGACACGGCCATTCTCAGACAGGATGCCGGCAATATCACGTGAAGAGCCGTTCGGGTTGCCCGCATAACGGAACGCCACACGGCCCTCACCTTCAAGACGGTCCAGCGTCTCCTCATCGGCAACATAATTCCCGTCATGATGGGCTACGGGGAAAGCCACCTCGTTCGTGCCCGCATAGGCGCTGGTGAAAGCGGAATTCGCATTCTCGACCTTCAGCGGCTGTGGCTTGCAGATAAAGTTCAGCTCTGCGTTGCGCAGGAGCGCACCCGGCAGGAGACGTGTTTCAGTGAGCACCTGAAAACCGTTACAGACACCAAGCACGTAGCCCCCGCGTTCGGCATGGCGCTTCAATGCCCCGATCACGGGAGAGTTGGCCGCCATCGCCCCACAGCGCAGATAGTCGCCATAGGAAAACCCGCCCGGCACGACCACAAGATCGGTCTCTTCGGGAATATCGCCATCCTTGTGCCAGACCATGGCCGGCTCCTGGCCGGTGACCTCCCTGAGAGCGGTCTGGGCATCGCGATCGCAGTTCGATCCGGGGAAAACAATAACGGCGCTTTTCATGACAGCTCCTTTAGCAGGGAGTCGGCCCATTTGGGAATGTCACAGTCGCAGATTTCACGCTGTCTGCTGCGGCTTTCATGCCAGTACGCATGGAACTCGCCGGGCGTTCGCGATTTATGTTGCCAAATATCAGCCCTCATATGATATTTGCGGGCCTGTTCAGGAGATATAAGCCAATGAAAAAACTTGCTTTGGTACTTTTTGCACTGTTTTCACTGCCCGCACTGACAGCCTGCAACACGGTTGAAGGATTTGGTGAGGACGTTTCCACGGCTGGCGACGCCCTTTCACGCGAAGCTGACGAAGCCCAGCGCTAGACCTTGCAAGACTGCCGGGCGACCTGCCGCGGCAACTGGAACCGGGCGGTCTGCTCTGGCATAAGCTTGCCTCATGACCGTCCGTGTTTCCGCCTTCTACAAATTCATGTCCGTCGAGGCTCCTGATACACTGCGTGATCAGGTTGAGACTGCGCTATCGAAGCTCGGCGCCAAAGGAACTGTCCTTGTTGCTAGCGAAGGCCTCAACGGCACCATCGCGGCAGAAGGTGATGCCCTTGATACCGCAATGACAGCCCTGAGATCGCTGCATGGGCTTGCCGACCTGGATGCAAAGGAAAGCCACGCTGAGCACATGCCGTTCTGGCGGCTGAAGGTTCGCGTGAAGCAGGAAATTGTCACTATGGGCGTGGCAGATACAGATCCGAACCACCTCGTCGGCACCTATGTCTCGCCTAAGGCCTGGAACGAGCTGATAAGCGATCCTGATACCATTCTCATCGACACACGAAACGATTATGAAGTCGGGATCGGGACCTTCGAAGGCGCGATTGACCCGGAAACAGCGAGCTTCCGGGAGTTTCCGAACTGGTTTCGCAAGTTCCGCCAGTCAGTTGAAACCCAGGGCAAGGCCCCAAAAGTCGCCATGTTCTGCACGGGCGGCATCCGCTGCGAGAAGGCGACCAGCTTCCTGAAAGCCGAAGGCATAGAAGAGGTCTTCCACCTCAAGGGTGGAATTCTCAAATACCTCGAAACCGTGCCCCAGCCGGAAAGCAAGTGGCAAGGCGAATGCTTCGTCTTCGATCAGCGCGTCTCCGTCGGCCACGGGCTCGAACTGGGCAGCTACACATTATGCCATGGTTGCAAGCGCCCGGTCGGTGAAGACGAACGGGCCGATCCACGCTACGAGGAAGGAGTTTCCTGCCCGGCCTGTTATGATCGGCTTAGCGATGAGCAGCGCGCCCGTTTTGCCGAGCGCCAGCGACAGGTCGAGCTTGCCCACAAGCGCGGGGAAGCCCACATCGGTCGCACACCTGTCCGCACAGGAGATACATGACCCGGCCCATCCTCTATTCCTTTCGCCGCTGCCCCTATGCCATGCGCGCGCGTCTGGCCCTTGCCGTATCCGGCCTAGAATGCCGCCTGCGGGAAGTCGTGCTACGCGACAAGCCCGCCGCGATGCTGGAAGTTTCGCCCAAGGGCACCGTCCCGGTTCTGGTCCTGGAAAATGGCGAAGTTATCGAAGAGAGCTTCGAGGTGATGCAGCATGCGCTCGGTCGTCACGACCCCGAAAACTGGCTCGACCCCGAAGACGGAACGCTGGATGACATGCTGGCCCTGATCGAGGTTTGCGACGGTCCGTTCAAGCACAATCTCGATCGTTACAAGTACACAACCCGGTATGAGGGCGAGGATTCAAACCAACACCGCGCTGAGGGCCTGCGGTTTCTGGAGCAGCTCAATGAGCGCCTTAAGACCCGTGAACAGCTGTTCGGTGCACGCGTGTCGCTGGCAGACATGGCAATCATGCCTTTCGTCCGCCAATTCGCGAACGCCGACCGTGAATGGTTCGATGCCCAGCCGCTTGAAGCCCTCCAGCGCTGGCTAAAGGGCCACCTGGAAAGCGCGCGCTTCAGGGCCGTCATGCCAAAATTCAAGCAATGGCAGCCCGGCGATAACGAGCCCGTCTTTCCCCAGGCCTGAGACAGCCTCAGCCTGCCAGTGCTTTCCTGACAGCCTCAAGCGCGGCTTCGGCCTTGTCACCGTCTGGTCCACCGGCCTGCGCCATGTCAGGGCGGCCACCGCCCCCCTTACCGCCAACTTCAGCAGACGCCACGCGCACCAGGTCGACGGCCGACACCTTGTCCGTCAGGTCGTCCGTCACACCGACAGCCACACCGGCCTTGCCATCATTCACGCCGACAAAGACGGCGATGCCGGAACCGAGTTTCGTCTTGGCCTCGTCGACAAGTCCGCGCAGATCCTTGCCGCCTACACCTTCGGCCACGCGGGCAATCAGCTTGTACCCGCCGACCTCTTCCGGGCCGGCTGGCGCAGCTGATCCGCCGCCGCCCATGGCCAGCTTGCGTTTGGCCTCGTTCAGTTCACGCTCAAGGGCGCGGCGTTCATCACTGAGCTGGGAAATCTTGCGGCCCACATCCTTGAGGGGCACCTTAAGCTGGTCAGCGAGATCCACGGCGACCTGGGCGCGCCCCTTCAGGAAGTCGAGCGCTTCTGCCCCTGTGGCAGCCTCAATCCGGCGAATGCCGGCCGACACACCACCTTCCGATGTGATCACGAAAGCCGCGATGTCTCCGGTGCGGGCGACATGGGTGCCCCCGCAGAGTTCGACCGAATATGGCAGGTCACTACTTTCGAGCGGCTTGCCCATAGAGAGGACACGGACCTCATCGCCATACTTCTCGCCGAACAGGGCAAGCGCACCCGCCTCGATCGCCTTGTCAGGGGCCATGACCTCGATCTGCGCCTCGTCATTCTGGCGGATCACCTGATTGACCTGGTCTTCGATGGCTTCAAGCTCAGCTGCTGTGACCGGACCGCCATGTGAAAAGTCGAACCGCAGGCGGTCCTCCTCGACGAGCGACCCCTTCTGCGTGACATGCGGGCCAAGTACGCTGCGCAAGGCGGCATGCAGCAGATGCGTTGCGGAGTGATTGGCACGGATACGCTGGCGGCGCTCATAGGCTGCCTCAAGCCGGGCAGGTTCGCCCACTGAAACTTCACCATCCGTCAGCTCGCCGATATGGACGTGAAGGTCACCGGCTCGCTTCAGAACATCGCGAACGATAAAGCGTGCGCCGTTCTCGAAGTGAATTTCGCCATGATCGCCGGCCTGACCACCGCTTTCGGCATAGAAAGGCGTCCGGTCGAAGACGAGGCTGCATTCGCCGCCGTCGCAGCGCTCCTGCATCGCACCATCTGCGACAATCGCTTTCAGTATGCCTTTATCCTCTGTCCCGTTATAGCCAAGAAATTCGGTTGCCCCGATCTTGTCGCGCACCCGGAACCAGACGGCTTCTGATGCGGAGTCACCAGAGCCCGACCAGGCATTGCGTGCGGCGGCTTTCTGTTGCGCCATTGCCTTGTCGAAACCGGCCTGGTCGACAGCCATGCCACGCCCCCGAAGGATGTCCTGCGTGAGATCGAGCGGGAAGCCATAAGTATCATAGAGCTTGAATGCCGTTTCGCCAAGCAGCTCACCGCCATCGCCCATGCCTTCAGTGGCATCATCGAGCAGCGCAAGCCCACGCCCGAGCGTGCGCTGGAAGCGGGCTTCCTCCTGCTCGAGGGCGGCTTCAATCGCGGGCCGGGCCCGGTTCAGCTCAGGAAAGGCTTCGCCCATTTCATTCGCCAGCGTTCCGACCAGCCTGTACATGGCCGGCTCGCGCGCGCCGAGCATGTGTCCATGCCGCATGGCACGGCGCATGATCCGGCGCAGCACGTAGCCGCGGCCCTCATTCGACGGCGTCACGCCGTCGGCGATCAGGAAAGCAGACGTGCGAAGATGATCGGCAATGACTCGGAATGAGGCAATCTGGTCGTCACTGGCCTTTGTTTTATATACATCTTCCTCTGCCGCGATCAGCTTCAGGAAGAGATCGGTTTCATAGTTGTTATGCTTGCCTTGCAGTACGGCTGCCATACGCTCGAGCCCCATGCCCGTGTCGATGGACGGCTTCGGCAGCTCGGTACGTGACCCGTCTGCATGCTGCTCATACTGCATGAAAACAAGGTTCCAGATCTCGATGAAACGGTCGCCGTCCTCATCCGGTGAACCGGGAGGGCCGCCGGGGACATCGGGGCCGTGATCGAAAAAGATTTCAGAGCATGGGCCGCACGGGCCTGTATCGCCCATGGACCAGAAATTGTCCGAGGTCGAAATCGGGATGATCTGGCTGTCGGAAAGGCCTGCCACCTTCTTCCACAGGCTCGCAGCTTCCTCGTCTTCGGAATAGACCGTAACAAGCAGGCGCTCCTTGGCCAGGCCGAAGTCCTTCGTCACCAGCTGCCAGGCAAAGTCGATGGCCTCATCCTTGAAATAATCGCCAAACGAGAAATTCCCCAGCATCTCGAAGAAAGTATGATGGCGTGCGGTATAGCCGACATTGTCGAGATCATTGTGCTTGCCACCAGCCCGCACGCATTTCTGCGAGCTCGTGGCGCGTGGCGCAAATGGGGTTTCCGCACCCGTAAAGATGTTCTTGAAAGGCACCATGCCGGCGTTGATGAAGAGCAGGCTCGGATCATTATCCGGCACAAGCGGCGCAGAGGCGCGGCGCGTATGGCCCTTTCCCTCGAAGAAGGACAGGAAGGTCTCGCGGAGATCGTTGACGCTTGTCATCTATGGTCCGTTACTATCGCTTGTCACACTGCTCACGGGTTCAGGCCGCAAACATTACTCCACCGCGATATAAAGGGTCACCTGCGGCCCGCCAAGCGCCGGGCGTGCCACAGGCTGGAAAGATTTACAGTTGGCCTGCCTGACTTTAGCCGGTTTCAGCTTCGCCTGTCTCTCCGGCATCGCTTTCATCGCTGCCCTTGTCGGAAAGCAGGACATCCGACAGCAGGCCGGAGCGGGTGCGGATCTCGGTCTCGATCTCGGCGGCAATATCGGGATTGTCCTTGAGAAACTGCCGCGTCTTTTCGCGGCCCTGACCGATCCGGTCATCCTTGTAGGAATACCAGGAGCCCGACTTGTCGACCACTTCGCACTTGACGCCGAGATCGATCAGCTCGCCGGTTTTCGAAATACCTTCTCCATAGATGATGTCGAACTCGACCTGCCGGAATGGCGGGGCAACCTTGTTCTTGACCACCTTCACCCGCGTCTGGTTGCCGATAACCTCATCACGATCCTTGATCTGGCCGATACGGCGGATGTCGAGGCGCACGGAAGAATAGAATTTCAGCGCGTTGCCGCCTGTCGTCGTCTCCGGGCTGCCGAACATGACGCCAATTTTCATCCGGATCTGGTTGATGAAAACCACCATGCACTTCGACTTGGAGATCGAGCCGGTCAGCTTGCGCAGCGCCTGGCTCATCAGCCGGGCCTGCAGGCCGGGCAAGGAGTCCCCCATCTCGCCCTCGATTTCCGCCCGTGGCGTCAGGGCCGCCACCGAATCGACCACGAGCATGTCGACTGCACCGGAGCGAACCAGCGTATCGGCGATTTCAAGGGCCTGCTCCCCCGTATCGGGCTGTGAAACAAGGAGATCATCCAGGTCCACCCCAAGCTTTGCAGCATAGGTCGGGTCAAGCGCATGCTCTGCGTCCACAAAGGCACAAACACCACCATTCTTCTGCGCCTCGGCGATTGCGTGCAGGGATAGTGTCGTCTTGCCGGAACTCTCCGGCCCGAAGATTTCAATAACCCGCCCTTTCGGCAGGCCGCCAATGCCAAGGGCGATGTCCAGACCGAGCGAACCGGTTGAGACCGCTTCGACGTTTGCAGCCTGCTTGTCGCCCAGCCGCATGACCGAGCCCTTGCCAAAGGAGCGTTCAATGTTGGAGAGCGCTGTTTCGAGTGCTTTCTGCTTATCCACGCCGGATTCCTTGTCCACGAGTTGCAATGCGGGTTTGGCCATGAGTCGTCTCCTTAGGTCCATATCTGACCCTGCAATGCAAGGCCGGCGTTTCATCTTGAGCGACGCATGTACCACAAATGTTCTTAGAACAAAACAAAAACTTTTGACCGCTTTGCGGGCCTTGCTACGCGCTGGGAATACAGCCTAAACTCAACCTATAAGGACGCTTACGGAGCCCCGCTTGATCGCGCTTTCCAGACACATTCCGGCGCTCACCACGGGCGCTGTTGCAGGTCTTGTCATGACAGCCGCAGGCCCGGCAGCTGGGCAGGCGGCACAACAGACGCAGGACGACCCGCCACCTACAACCCTACCTTTTGAACCGACCGTGAGATCGGCACCGCCAGCCAATCCGACCTATCCGAACCGGCGCCCCCCGCCGGAGCCCGCCCCGCCACCTGACACATTATGTACGGAGATCGGTCCTATTATCCGGGCGGGCGTCACGCCCAGCCGGTTTGCCAGCCTTTCTCCGTCAACAGAAGAAGGCGCCGTGATCGGTACATATGAGACTGGCGGCGGAATTGGGGAAATCGGTGCCAGTTACTGCACCGTCGTCATCCCGGCGGCGGATCCACAGACCGCCGGTTCACCGTATAACCAGGTGACCTGCCAGCTCGGCCTGGGGCATGGCGAAAGCCCATACCTTGACGATCTGCGCGCCCGCCGGGACAGGATCGCCAACCGCATCAGCGAATGCCCCGCCGTGGCCGAGTGGACAGGCTCCCGCCCCGGTGAAACCCCGCTGAGCACGGGCGCTGTCACTGAAGATCATGTCTTCAATCATCCGGATGTCGATGTGCAGATCGTGATCCGCGCGAGCCACCATGAAATGAGCGGCGACTGGCCGCTTGACCATCTGCGCACGCTCTCACTCATCTTCCGAACGCCGAACCCGGACCGGCCAGCCCCCGGCGCATCGGATGAGAGTGCCGGCCTGCCCTGAGGATGGCCCCTTCCATCCGGGCCGAAACATCGCCATTATAGCGCCATGCTGACACGTACAGGAACACCCCCCGGAGAAGCAAAGCTCCGCTATCTCGACGCCGATCTCGATGTGATCGAGCCTGGCGACTATGTCGTCTGCGCCGTCACCGGACGGAAGATTCCGATTGCGGCACTGCGTTACTGGAGCGTCGATCTCCAGGAACCCTATATTGATGCTGCCGCTGCTGCGAGCCGCATGGTTCCCGACAGGAGCTGAGACCGGCGTGGCCGTCTTGCACAAACTATCCCTGCTGGCCCCGCTTGTATTGCTGCTCGCCAGCCCGGCCCGCACAGAGCCCCCGCCCCCGGCAACAGCTCTGACCTGTACCGGCGTGACGAAACAGGGGGGACTGCTTGTCTGCGAAGGCCCGCCGGAGACTGCAATCCACGTCACCTCCCCAAAGGACAAGCATGATCGCACCGTGCGCACGGATGAAGCAGGTACGGTCCTGATCGGTCTGCACCAGAAAGAGGCGTCAACGCTCACCCTGACGCCTGACCCCGGCCAAATCCCGCCGGTTACGGTTCAGGTCGCCCCACGCGATGATGACTTCAGGCTGATCAGGGGCTTCAACTGCGACAAGGTCGATGCACGTACCGAGGCCCAGAAACAGCACGCCGCTGAAAGCTGGGTGAAAAAGCAGGACGCCTTTGCCCGCTTCAATACCGGCCCCGCTCTCTCGAAGGGCTTTATCAAGCCGGTGAACGGACCTGCCTCGTCGCCCTTCGGTCCAACACGGAAATATGTCGGCACTGGCGCGAATGGCGACCCGTGCGAAAAAGTCTCCGTACATGAGGGATTTGATTTCGCCGTACCGACCGGCACACCCGTCTCGGCGCCAGCTGGCGGGACCGTGGTGCTGGCCGATACGGACCTTTATTATGAAGGCGGAACAGTGTTCCTCGATCATGGGGGTGGGCTCGTATCAGTCTTCCTCCACCTTTCCGCTGTCGACGTGACGGAAGGCGATGTCGTCTCCCAGGGCGACCGGCTGGGCGCGACGGGCAATACCGGCCGTACGACCGGCCCGCACCTCCACTGGGCCGTGAAGTGGCGCAATGAGGAAACTTCCGGGCGGGACAGGGATTTCTATGTGGACCCGGCGCTGCTTCTGGCGCTTGAGCCACACTAGGAGAGATCACATGACCCGAGCCGAGAATGCCGTCATCACAGGCGGCGCCTCCGGCATGGGCCTGGAAATGGCCCGCTACATCATAGACCGCGGTGGCCAGGCCTTCATTGCGGACATGGATGACAACAGCCTCAACAGTGCCCGCGAAGCACTTGGCGCACGAGCGACCGTGCACAAGGTTGACGTTTCCAGCGAAGACGACGTTGAAGCCATGGCGCGGACGGCCTTTGACGAACTTGGCCATGTCGACCTGGTTTTCGCCAATGCCGGCCTCCAGTTCGACGCCCCCGTCATCGAAGCAAGCGCCCACGAGTTCGACCTGCAGATCGGCACTAATATCAAGGGAAGCTGGATGACGGCCAGGGCCTTTGTCCGAAGGTGGATCGACCGAGAGGAGACAGGCCGGATCTGCTTTACCGGCTCTGAACACAGTCTCGGCTTTCAGCATGACGGTGCCGCGCTCTACACAGCCACCAAGCATGCCATTCTGGGGCTTGCCGATGTCATGCGCCGGGAAATGCCGGACAGCGTCGGCATCAGTGTCTTCTGTCCCGGTCTCGTCAATACGAGCTTCTATGCAAGCCGGGAGAAGGCAGGGCTCAAGGAAAGCGAAGAAGCCCTGACGACAGGCGAAAAACTGATGTCCATGGGTATGCCGGCGAGCCAGGCTGCTCAGGCAGCCGTCGAGGGCGCACGCGCTGGCAAATGGCTGATCGTGACACATGCCGTTGCCAGGGAAGGCGCGAAGGAACGCTGGCAGGAAATCGACGAAGCCTTCCAGGACCAGGCACCGCCCGGATCAGACGCGCGCAATTACAAGGTTCGCGAGCTTAAGCGGCAGATCAGTCAGGATAGCTGACAGACTACAGGCTGCCTTTCAGGCTTTGATCCTGTTTATGCGTCAAAACTTGGCAATTGTCGGAACCTGCCCGCCCGCGGGTCTGTTATTTTCCCGAACAGCTGAGAAAGGACATTCCCATGTCGACAGACACATTTGCCATGACAAAGATTGTAGGCACCTCGAAGACCTCGATTGAAGAGGCGATCGACGGCGCTCTAAAATCGGCGAGCAAATCCATCCGCAATCTCGACTGGTTTGAAGTGGTATCGACACGCGGATATATCGAGAATGGCGAAGTCGGATACTATCAGGTGGTTCTCGAGCTTGGCTTCAAATATGAGGACAAGCCATAGGCTACCGGCTCCTCGGCGCGAAGCCTAGCCTGCAGGTATATTGGTGGCCGGGTCTAGACATAGTCCGGCCTTTTCGACCTGCTCGGCGAAGAACAGTGTAGTCCTGTCCCCGAACTGCGGCCCCAGTGCCTGCACACCTGTCGGCAGTCCTTCCTTCGTGACTTCGAGTGGGATGGCTGTTGCCGGCAGGCCGGGGAACGTGGCCAGTCCAGCCCATACGAGCTGGCTGGCAAATTCCACCGGCTCACCATCGATGATGTAAGGCGGAGAACTCCAGATCGCCTGATCGGCATGGGGAAAAGCCGTCATGCTGGCAATCGGGGCGAGAACGGTATCAAATTCTCCGAAGAGTTTATCCCAGCGCCTCTGAAGCCGCATCTGTATGTTCAGCAGCTCCATCCACTGGTGCGCATCAATCGGTTTTGCTTCAGGCGTGCCTCGCGTAATCACTGTATTCAGCATACGCACATAATGTTCATGCGCGACCATGATGTCCGGCAGAAGCCCGGTCTCATACCGTACATCGCAACCTGCCGCATCAAGGCGTTCAGCAAAGCGGTTGATTGCACCCGACACCTCACCTGCGACACGCGGCAGGCCATCTGCCGGCAGGACGAGCACCCTGTACTCTTCTAACCGGGTCTTTCGGGCCGGCGCGAGATCAAGCGTCCAGCCCGGGCCTGCCGGTCCGGCCACTGTGGTAAATGCCACGTCGAGATCACGGGCAGACCTTGCCATAGGCCCGACGACGGCTAACGGGACTTCCACCCCGTCCGTGCCCGGCAGTGCATGGCCCTTGAGCGAAACCGCCCCATAGGTCGGCTTGTGTCCGAAAATCCCGCAGAAGTGCGCAGGTGCCCGGATTGAGCCACCTATGTCGGAGCCAAGCTCCAGCGGCACCATCCCGGCTGCCAGCGCGGCAGATGACCCGCCTGATGA
This sequence comes from Henriciella sp., assembly GCF_029936995.1. GTDB lineage: Bacteria > Pseudomonadota > Alphaproteobacteria > Caulobacterales > Hyphomonadaceae > Henriciella. The sequence goes on along the minus strand of NZ_JAPYRE010000001.1, from coordinate 349,953 downwards.
CCCGCCAGGCGTGCGGCTGGTGTCATGCGGGTTCACAGTGCGCCCATAGACCGGGTTGAAGCTCTGCCAGTCTGCCAGAGCAACCGGCGCATTGGTCTTGCCAACAATCACCGCCCCGGCATCTTTCAGGTGCTTTACTGCAAGCGCATCCGTATCCGGTCTGTAATCCGCAAAAGCCTCCATCCCCCATGTCGTGGGAAGGCCGGTCATGTCGTTGGATTCCTTGACCGTCATGGCCACGCCGAGAAGCGGCTTGCCGCTCAGGTCTGACAGGTTCGCGTCGATTGATCTTGCCGCCTTACGCGCACGCTCGAAATCCCGTACAACAACAGCATTAATGGCATTGTCCAGCCGCTCTATCCTGTCAATTGCCGCGTCGCAGACCTCAAGCGCCGAAACCTCTTTTCTGCGCACGAGGTCCGCCGTCTCGAGCGCATCAGCACTGCCCAGATCGGTCACCGTTCTTGTCATCCTGTCCTCCTCATCGCCTGACTGGCATTTATGAAATGACTATCACGACGGTTTGCGGCTGGCAACCTTGTTCCCGTCTGGCCGTATCATGTAATGAAAATGTCATACGATGAGACAGACTTATGGACGGACTGAATTTCCAAACCTCGATTGCGCTGGCCGACATGGGCGTAAGGCTCGGCCTGGCAGGCCTTTGCGGCTTCCTGATCGGGTTCGAGCGGGAAGCGCGTGAACGCCCGGCGGGCTTGCGGACCCATATGCTCGTCTCGCTGGCTGCGGCGGTATTTGCCCTGATCGCGCTTGAGATGATCGCGCAATTCGGTTCCGAGGATGACCGGACACAGCTTGATCCGATCCGTGTGGTCGAAGCCGTAACCGCAGGGGTCGCCTTCCTTGCAGCAGGCACGATTATCCAGTCGCGCGGCGCAGTGAAGGGCCTGACTACCGGCGCGGGCATGTGGCTGGCTGGGGCAATCGGCCTTGCGAGCGGGGCCGGTTTTATCACCATCGCCCTCATGGGCACAGGCTTTGCGCTTCTGGTCCTCGTTCCGCTCAGAACGATTGAAGGACATGTCTTCGACAAGTCCGGCAACGACAATGAAGACAGCCGGAACTGAAACGCCCCGGCCGCCAGAGTTCAGCTTCCCCGGGTTCAGGGTTTCAGCAGCGTCGCCCCCGTGGTCTTGCCGCTCTCGATGGCACGATGCGCTTCTGCGGCGTCTGCCAGGTCGAAAGTCTGACCGACATGCGCTTTGAAGGTTCCTGCTCTCAGAGCTCCAAAAAGAGCGGACGCGCCTTTGTGGAGCCCTTCTTCGGTATTTATGAAATGGAACAGGCCAGGCCGTGTCATCACCAGCGACCCCCGCTTGGACAGCTCGACCGGCGCGATCGGGTCAACTGCACCTGAGGCATTACCGAAGCTGACAAACCAGCCACGTGGCTTGAGGCTGTCGAGGGAGGCCATGGCCGAGGATTTGCCGACACTGTCATAGGAAACATCGACGCCCTTACCGCCAGTCAGCGCCTTGGCGCGGCTGGCCACATCCTCATGGCTGAAGATCACGTCACTGGCGCCTGCTTTGCGAGCCATTTCCGCTTTCGCCTCAGACGAAGTGACAGCCAGGACGCGTACTCCGAGCGAGGTCGCCCACGGCACCAGCAATGAACCGACCCCGCCAACAGGGGCCCAGACGAGGGCCGTTTCTCCGGGTTCCGGCCGATAGACTTCAAACAGCAGCATCCACGCCGTCAGCCCCTTGAGCAGGGTCGCTGCGCCTTCTTCCTCGCTGACGCCTTCAGGTAACTTGAGCATGCGCGAGGCCGGGCCGGTAAAATGGGTCGCATAGGCCCCGGCTCCGAGATAGGCGACCCTGTCACCCGGCTTGATATTCTCAACCCCGTCTCCGACAGACTCGACCGTGCCTGCACCTTCTGAACCGAGGGTGAATGGCATCTTCACCGGGTAGAGACCTGAGCGATGGTAAGTATCGATGAAATTGAGCCCGACGGCGCTCTGACGGACAAGGGCTTCGCCGGGTCCGGGTCGGCGCGGCTCCATGGAAACCCGGGTCAAAACCTCCGGGCCGCCCGTCTCGTTAATCTGAATGCAATATGCGTCGCTCATGGTGAATACTCCCGGAATCATGGTCTATTGGTTATAGATGAGGAACATAAGCATGATCTGCGGTATAGACGAGGCCGGACGTGGCCCCTGGGCAGGACCTGTGACCGCAGGCGCAGTGATCCTCGACCCGGACAACCCTGTTGGTGGACTTACAGATTCCAAGAAACTGAGCGAAGCGCGGCGAGAAGCGCTTTACTGTGAGATCAAGGCCAAGGCGCTTGCCTATGGCATCGGCTGGGCCAGCCCGGTCGAGATTGACCAGCTCAATATTCGCGAGGCCACTTTCCTCGCCATGAAACGGGCCATCGCGATCATGGGGCTGGTCCCGAGCGAAATTCTCGTTGACGGCAACTGCCTGCCGCAAGCCCTGCCATGCCCGGCAAACGCCATCATCAAGGGCGACCTCAGCGAACCGGCCATCTCGGCAGCCTCTGTGCTGGCGAAAGTCGCGCGTGACCGCGCCATGGTCGAACTCGCCAACCGCTTTCCCGGCTACGGGCTTCGCCGGCACAAGGGATACGGCACCCCGCAACATGCCGAAGCGCTGGACATGCTGGGCCCGTCAGGTTGCCACCGGATGAGTTTCGCGCCTGTCCGCCGGGCGGCACACGCCGCCTGACCCCGCGACCGGAAGCGGTGCTGACCTGTCACATCCGCTAGCCGACGCCACGTAACCCCTCCCCGATGCCCCGGTTTTCTGGTTAAAGTGCCGGAAAACATCACATAACGGGAGGTAGCCTCATTATGGGCAACAGCATCTTCAATCTGGGGGACATGCTGGACGCGGTCGGCAAAGCGCTCGGGCCGGACGATCCAGCGCTCATTCACGGTGACCGTGTCATCTCCTGGCCGGAGATGACGGCGCGTTCCAACAATGTCGCCCGCGCCCTGCATGAACGCGGCGCCGAAGCTGGCGACAAGGCCGGCTTCTACCTGCGCAACCAGCCGGAATACATGGAAGGGCTGGCGGCCTGCTTCAAAGGGCGCTTCACCCATGTGAACGTCAACTATCGCTATCTCGACGACGAGCTCGTCTATATCTTCGACAATTCCGATTCCGCGATCGTCTTCTTCGACCGCGAATTCCGTGAGAACGTCGAGCGGGTCCGCGAACGTCTCGACAAGGTGAAGATCTGGGTCGAGGTCGGCGGTGACGGCTCCGATACGCCGGATTACGCTGTCGCCTACGAGGCGCTGGCAACCGAAGGCAATGGCAGCCCACTGGAAATCGAACGTTCCGACGACGATCAGATATTCCTCTATACCGGCGGCACAACCGGCATGCCCAAGGGCGTGATGTGGAGCCACAGGATCTGGCGGGAGTCCTCGCTGGAATCGATGAAGAAGATTTACGGCTTCGCACCGGAATCGATGGAACAGCATCTGATGCTGGTGAACGAAATGGGCAAGCTGTCGCGCCAGCTGCCCGCCTGCCCGCTCATGCATGGCACCGGATTGTTTACAGCCATGGGCGCCATGGTCGGCGGCGGGGCAATCGTAACGCTTGAAAACACGAAGAAATTCGATCCTGTCGAGCTCTGGGACACGGTCGACCGGCGCGGTGTGACCGCCATGGCGATCGTCGGGGATGCCTTCGCCAAGCCGATGCTGCGCGTGCTGGAGGAAAACCCCGGCAAATATGACCTCTCCACTGTGCAGACCATAACCAGCTCCGGCGTGATGTGGTCGATGGACGTCAAGCGTGGGCTTATCAAGCACATGCCACAGGCCGCGCTGATGGACAGTTTCGGCGCGTCAGAAGCTGTCGGTTTTGGCATGTCGGTGTTCACAGCCGAAGGCGAGCAGCAGACCGCCAAGTTCGAGCTGGGCGAGAACTGCAAGGTGTTCACTGAAGACCGCCGCGAGGTCAAACCCGGTTCAGGTGAACCCGGCTTCATCGCCCGTGGCGGTGCGGTACCGCTTGGCTATTACAAGGACCCGGAGAAGACCGCCAAGACCTATTGGGAAGTCGATGGGGTTCGCTATGCCGTGCCGGGTGACTGGTGCACTGTCGAGGAAGACGGCACCATCACGCTGCTCGGGCGCGGCTCCAACTGCATCAACTCGGCCGGTGAAAAGATCTACCCCGAAGAGGTCGAGGAGGCGTTGAAGAACCATGAAAGCGTGCTCGACGCGCTCGTGGTCGGCCTTGAAGACGAGAAATGGGGCCAGGCAGTCACAGCCGTCGTTCAGCTCAATGAAGGCGCCAGCACGGATGAAGACACGCTGCGCGCTTTCGTGAAGACACAGCTTGCCGCCTACAAGGCACCCAAGAAGATCCTGTTCAAGCCATCGCTCGGCCGCGCGCCGAACGGCAAGGCCGACTACAAGTCGATCAAGAACTTCGCGATGGAACAGCTCGGCGCCAGCGCCTGATACGGTCGGGTGAATTTTTTCCATCCGGTCGCACTGGCGGCAATTTGCATGGTGTGACAGCGGTACAGCAGCGGTGTGAGAGCGGTCCAGAAATGGGCCAAGGCTCGTACCGCTGCTTTCGCTCAACTTCTCCTCGCCCGATACAAGAGGAAGCTCGATAGCCCCGTCATGGCCTGATGACAGCCTTGATCTTGCCTTACCGCTGTGGTGACTACAGAGCGGGACAAGCGAGGGGGGACATGCGGGGACATGTTACGGGCGCTCATTGCGATACTGGTTCTCGGTGCCATCGGCGCGCTTGGGGCTGGAGCTGTCTGGCTGCTTCAGCCGAAGACCAGCCTTTACCATCCTGACTTCGGAGCCGACTGCCGCGAGCTTCTCACAGTCGACACTGAAAACGCGGTCGACTGCGTGCGGGTCTTCTATGGCACCAACCGGAATGTGCAATTCGATGGTGAGGCCCCTGCTCCGGACTCCGAGATAGATACAGGCGAGATCGTCGCCGAAGACAGCCAACAACTGCATCTGGGGCGTGCGGATGTCTGGCTGCCCAGACTCATCGAAGAGGGCGGCACACGAGAGCGCGGTGAGACACCGTACCTCGAGGGTGAGGTTCCGGAAGAAGACAGTGAGCTGGTCAAATATGTCTTCCTGACCCGTATTACCAAGGCCGGCCGCGCGCATTTCCTGGCTGACCTCGATGACGTCCTGATTGATCAGGACTCATATTCAGCGCTTCTCTTCGTTCACGGTTTCAACACACCGTTCGAGGACGCACTCATCCGTTCAGCCCAGTTGTCGGTGGATCTCTCACGCCGCGATGTCTTCGACGTCGGTGTGCCCCTCCTGTTTTCATGGCCGTCGGCGGGCAAGGTCTCCTATAGTGAGTATCGCGGAGACCAGGACCGCTCCATCGCCGCAGCTCCCTACCTTGAGGAATTTCTCGACCTGATTGTCGAGAACGCCGATATCGACCGCATCAACATCGTCGCTCATTCCATGGGCAACCGTATCCTGACCAAGGCCCTGGAAGATTACGCGGCCGATTACCTTGAGCGCCAGGAGCGTCGCGACATCGAGTTTCGCATCGTGCTGGTGGCCGCAGACGTCGACCGTGACATATTCGACGGCATCACGGGCGTGCTCGACAATCTCGAGGCCAATGTCACGATCTATACCTCAGACGCGGATCGCGCGCTGCATGTCTCGGAAATCGTGAACCAGAACCTGCGCCTCGGCGATACGGACGGCAACCGGCCCTATATCCGGCGCAATGACTATTACGAGACCGTGGATGCCAGCGGTGTCGCGACAGAGCTGTTTGGACTGGGTCACAACTATTACTCCGACAACCCCTTCATCCTCGGCGACATGCTGTGTGCGATGGCAGAGCACAATCCGGAAGACCGCGCTCTTGAGGAGCGCCGCTATGCCGACACACCCGAGGGCGATCCGTACTTCCGTGTGAGCACCGATATCGCGCCGGGATATGAGGGCTGCTCCCTGTTTCGCACCGCTTTTCCGCTTGAAAAGGCAAGCCAGGCCCCAGCAGACGAAAGCCCGATGCGTATCTTCGCGCCGCCCGCTTCACCGCCACCGCCTCCGCCGCCTCCACCTTCTGAGCCACGGGCCGCTATGCCGGCCGAAGAGATCGAACTCACCATACCAGTTGAGGACCGTGATGATTTCAACGCATGGGTCTATGGTTTGCGAGTTCTGGAGGCCTCTGAAGGCCGTGGGATAAGCGCCATCCGGATCGTCGCTCATACGGACACCATTGGTGAGGCCGATGCCAATGGACTGCTGAGCTTCCAGTGGGCCAATGCCGTGAAGGACTATCTTGTCGAACAGGGCATCGATGAGAGCCTTATCTCGGCCGAAGGGCGCGGCGAAAGCCAGCCAGCCATTTCCACAGAAGATGACGTCGCCGAGCCGCAGAACCGCCGCATCGAGATCGTCATAGAGTTTGAGTAACGCTCGGCTCCCACAGGTGAGCACCGCTCTGGCCCTGCTGGCCCTTCCTGTGGCAGAAGCCGCACATGGCTGATGACATGATGACAGGCATGGTGCCGCCGATCTTCGCCGATGTGCCGAAGAGTGTGAGCTTCAAGAAGCTGCGCAAGCGGATCGTGCGCAGCGCGCTGCAGGCTGTTGACCAGTATGGCATGGTTAACCGCGCGCGCGAGGGCGAACCGTCGAAGTGGCTGGTCTGCCTGTCGGGTGGCAAGGACTCCTACGCCCTGCTCGCCGCGCTCATCGACCTGAAATGGCAAGGGGCGCTGCCGGTCGATCTCATCGCCTGTAATCTCGACCAGGGCCAGCCCGGCTTCCCGAAACATGTCCTGCCCGAATGGCTGGACACTGTGGGCGTGAAATACCGCATCGAGACCGAAGACACCTATTCCATCGTCACCGAGAAAGTGCCGGAAAACCGCACCTTCTGCGCCATGTGTTCACGCCTGCGCCGGGGGATACTCTACCGCGTCGCGCGCGAGGAAGATTGCGAGGCGATCGTGCTCGGCCATCACCGCGACGATGCACTCGAGACGTTCATGATGAACCTCGTGCATGGCGGGCGGCTGGCCGCGATGCCGCCGAAGCTGCTCAATGATGCCGGCGACATGTTCGTCCTTCGCCCCCTGATCAACTGCGCCGAGGCCGATCTCGCCAAGTTTGCCGAGGCGATGGAGTTTCCCATCATCCCGTGCAATCTCTGCGGCTCACAAGATGGCCTGCAGCGCCAGGCGATGAAGGCGATGCTGGATGAGTGGGAGGCCAAGAAGCCCGGCGTGCGCCAGGTCATGGCCCGTGCGATGACGACGGTACGTCCGAGCCACCTGCATGACACGAACCTGTTCGACTTTGCCGGACTGGCACTCGGCGGCGCCGGCGAGGACGACCCGAACGTGCCGTTCTAGCTTCACCGTTCCGGCGTCATCCCGGCATTCGCGCCAGCAAATATCCGGGGGGACGGCACAAATGACAGGAACCTATGGCGTTTATGTGATTTGCGCAGACATGCGCAGCTCGTTACGCCTTCATCCCATGACAGAGACAATCCGGCTTTCCGCCGTGCAGGCCGCGCCCCGCCTTTTTGACAAGCAGGCAAGCCTTGAGCTGGCCTGTGACTGGATTGCGCAGGCTGCGAAGGACAGGCCCGACGTTATCGCCTTCGGGGAAAGCTGGCTGCCCGGCTATCCGTTTTTCATCGACAGCCCGCTTTCGCCAGTCTGGTGGGATGCCGCTGCCGAGCTGCTGGCCAATGGTGCGCGACTCGATGGACCGGAGGTCTCTACGCTGAAAAAGGCCGCCAAACAGGCCCGCGCCGATCTCGTCATCGGGATCAACGAACTCGATCCACAGACAGAGGCCACGCTCTACTGCACGCTCCTGTTCATCTCGCGCGATGGCGAGCTTCTGAACCGCCACCGCAAGCTGAAACCCACACATCATGAACGTTCCGTCTGGGGCGATGGAGACGCGAAAGGGCTGCACCCGGTGCAACGTGACTGGGGGCGGCTGTCGGGGCTCAATTGCTGGGAGCACAATGCCGTCCTGCCGGGCTATAGCCTGATGGCACAAGGCGTGGATGTGCATGTCGCTGCATGGCCAGGCCGCGAACCGGAGACCGCTCCGGAAGAACCGGTCTGGGCAAGACAGCTGCTGCTGAGCCGCGCCTTTGCCAGCCAGGCCGGCGCCTGGGTGATCTGTTCAGCCGGCCTGCGCATGGAAGACCATGTGCCCGAACGTTTCAGGGAACTCTACCTGTTCGACCATAATGGCGCCACCGCCATTATCGATCCACGCGGCGAAATCGTTGCCGGGCCGCTGACCGGCGAGGAAGGTATCCTGACGGTGGACGCCGACCTGTCGCTGGCCCGCAAGTGCAAGGTAGCAAGCGACCCGGCCGGGCATTATTCGCGGCCAGACCTGTTCCGGCTGGAAGTAGCAGGTCGTGAAATCTATCCCGGCGAACGGGGCTAGGCATATAGACTTGCCCCTAGCCTGCCCCGTTCAGACGTTGCGTGCACTCCTCCACCCCGGATTCCATCTCTGCCTGTTCGTATAGGTCACGGGCCTCCCGCCAGCAGGCGGCTGCTTCGACCGTGTCATCTATCCGGTCATACAGCTTTGCCAGCGGCCGGATGGCATTGGCGAGCGTTACAGGGCCAATACCGTCCAGCTCGCGGTAGAGCTCAAGTGCTTCCTCGTAATGTGTCTGGGCCATGCCATATCGGCCAAGCTCGGCAGCGACGTCACCAAGGTGACGGATGACATGGGCAGTCACGAGCGCGTCGACATCCTCGCGCCGGCAAAGATTGGCGGCCTCGATATAGAGGGTTTCTGCATCCCCGTATTGGCCCTCATCGCGGTAGCACTGCCCCTTGGCCATAAGTGCCCGCACTAGCAGCTCCGGGTCACGGGCCCCGCGCGCATACTCGACTGCGTCGGTGGCAAACATGTGGGCGTCATCGGGGCTTTCGTCCCGCCGGGCGGTATAGACCCTGTCTACAAGCTCCCTGACGTCCTGTTGCATGATCTATCCGCCATAACACATTTCCACAGGGCTGGCACCTGAAAGCGACCTGCGACCGAATTCTATCGGAACTGCGATAGTCCAGAAACATTGCCTATGTGGCTGAAACTGAACCGGACGGGCAGTTTGAACACTTTTCTCTCCACCTGGCACGAAGCGGCGATGACGTCCGCCGGCCTGTTCTGGATGGCCCTCTGGGCCTTCGGGCTTGGTTATCTCGTCTCTTCCATGATCCAGGTCTTCGTCACCCGTGAGCGGATGAAGAAAACGATGGGCGGGCGTGGCCCCAAAGCTGTCGGTCTCGGTACATTTTTCGGTTTCATTTCCAGTTCGTGCTCGTTTGCAGCGCTTGCCACGACACGCTCTCTGTTCGCCAAGGGGGCGGGCCTTATCCCGGCGCTCGCCTTTCTGCTCGCCTCCACGAACCTTGTGATCGAACTCGGTATCATCATCGCGGTCTTCCTCGGCTGGCAGTTCGTCGTCGGGGAGTATGCCGGGGGTATCCTGCTGATCCTGCTGACATGGCTGATCGTGCGGGTGACCGGCGCATTCGGACTGACGAAAAAAGCGCGAGAGCGCGCGCAGGCGCAGGAGGGCAGCGACGACAACGGCGATGTGCCGGACTGGAAGAAGCTCATGGCCAGCCGCGAAGGCTGGCGCAAGGTCGCCCAGCGCTATGTCATGGAGTGGGGCATGGTGTGGAAGGATGTCACGGTGGGCTTCACCGTGGCCGGGATCATCGCCGCCTTCGTGCCGCGCAGCTTTTTCGAGGCCCTCTTCATCGGCTCGGGCAGCGACGATCCGGCTTTCTGGCAAGTTGCCGCACAGACCGTGATCGGGCCTGTGGCGGCCTTCTTCACCTTTATCGGCTCAATGGGGAATATCCCGCTCGCCGCTGTGCTGTTTTCCAACGGGGTGAGCTTCGCCGGGATCATGGCCTTTATCTTTTCGGACCTTGTAGTCCTGCCGGTGCTGCGCATACAGGCGAAATATTATGGCTGGGGCATGGCGCTTTATATCGCTGGCGTCTTCCTCCTCGCTCTCGCCGCGACCGCGCTGGTGCTCCACTACGCCTTTGCGGGCATGGGGATTCTGCCGGATGCCGGAAGTGTGAAGAGCGTGACCGACCGGGAATTCTTCAACGTCGACTATACCCTTTTCCTCAACCTCGCCTTTCTCGCGCTCTCGGGGGTTTTCCTCTGGTGGAAGGCAGTGACGGCCGGGTTCGGCAATCCGATGGGTACAGGGATCACGGAAAGGGTGCTGTTCGGCCTTTCGGTCATCGCCTGTCTGTGGCTTGCAGGCGGGCTTTTGATCGCGCCACTTCTGACAGGCTAGCCCGCGTCTTCGGCCCAACCGAAGACATCCTCAAGGCCGACACCGAAAAGACGGGAAATGCGAAAGGCGCTTTCGAGCGAGGGCGAATAACGCCCCTGCTCTATGGCAATGACGGTCTGGCGCGTGACGCCAATTGCCTCTCCAAGCGCGGCCTGGGACATCTGTCCGTGGGCCTCGCGCAGCTCTTTCACGCGATTGGTGATGGGCGGGCGTTTCGCCATCTCAGACGCCCCGCCGGTAATGCCAGATCTTTGAGGCATACTCGCCCAGGCTGGCGATCATCATCGCTCCAAAGGCAATGTGGAAAAGCTGGTTGCCATCATAATTCATGAGATAGCCCCCAAGCCCACTCAGCACACCGATCCCCAGCAGGACACCGCTGAAGGAGCCCGCCCGGCTTGCAATGATCCGGTCACGCTCATCCATCGTGTCGTCGGCTTCTGAAGGCTTTGTGATGGCAATCAGGACATGGCCGATGATCGACAGCACGATGATCGCAATAATGTAGGCCACGACCAGCGGCAGGACGGGGGGCGCAATCTCGCCCATTGCTGCCGACATCTCCGTAACGGTCTTGAAATAGAAGATGGCCCCGGCCAGCAGGACGGCCCCCATCACCCAGGCGGATTTTTCATGGAATGACATTGTTGTTCTCTTTCGTGTCAAAAATACCTGACATGCAGATATGTATAAAATTTTTTACTGTCAAGAATTTTTAACAAGAAAATTTGACATAGGATAGTCAGCTTCATCCTCCGGCGGGCTAAGGATGAGGTTTGGCCCTGGATATAAATAGATAGAGAGAGCCGCTAGTCCGCCCGGCTGACGCGCCAGACCGTGTTGCCGACATCGTCTGTCACCAGCAGTGCGCCGTCCGCGGCGGTAGCGACGTCGACGGGCCGGCCAAGCGCCTTGTCATCGACACGGAAGCCGCCAAGCACCTCACGCGGGTTCCCGGCCGGACGGGCGCCATTGAAAGGCACAAAGACGACCTTGTAGCCGCTTGGCGGTTCACGATTCCAGGAGCCGTGCTGGCCGATGAAGACGCCTTCACCATAGGCGTGACCGAGACTTGCCCTGTGCGAAAACTCCAGGCCGAGCGAGGCGGTGTGGCTGCCCAGCGCATAGTCCGGCGCGATGGCGCGGGCCACCATGTCCGGACGGGCCGGTTCAACGCGGGTGTCGACATTTTCGCCCCAATAGCTCCACGGCCAGCCATAGAAAGCCCCGTCCTGCACGGAAGTCATATAATCCGGCACGAGATTGTTGCCGAGCTCGTCACGCTCGTTCACCACCGTCCAGAGTGCGCCTGAAGCCGGGTTCCAGTCCATGCCGTTGGGGTTGCGAAGACCGGTCGCGAAGAGACGTTTTTCGCCTGTTGCGACATCGACCTCCCATATCGCCGCACGGCCCTGCTCGGCGCTCATGCCATTCTCGGCAATGTTCGAGTTGGAACCGACCGTGGCATAAAGTTTCGATCCGTCCGGCGAGGCAATGATATTCTTGGTCCAGTGATGGTTGATCTCACCGGCTGGCAGGGAGGTCAGGATTCGCCCCTCTGCCGCGATGCCTGTCGCGCCCGGCTCATAGGGAAAAGCGACGATGGCGTCAGTATTGGCGACATAGAAGGTATCGCCGATCAGCTCCATGCCGAAAGGCGAGTTAAGCCCATCGAGGAAGACATGCCGCTCATCGGAGACGCCATTTCCATCCGTATCGCGCAGGAGGGTAATCCGGTTGGCGCTCGGCACGGCCGCACCGGCCTTCTTCATCGCCTGCTTCATGAAGAAGCCACGGATGCCGTCGCCATCCTCCGGGCGCGGCGGGGCGTTCGTCTCGGCCACCAGTACATCGCCATTCGGCAGGACGTGCAGCCAGCGCGGGTGATCGAGCCCACCTGCAAAAGCCTGTACCTCAAGACCTTTTGCAGCGCGTGGACGCGCACCTTCCGGCCAGCCTGTCGCCTTCGCGATGTCCACCGTGGGGATGAGGCTTGTCTTCGGCTCCGGCAGGACGGGCGACGGGCCATAACCGATCGAGACCGGCGCCTGGCTTGACGTGGCACATGCCACCACCCCCACACTCAGCAGCGACAACAGGGAGATGGTGGAGGCGATACGCATGGAACGGTTTCCTTTCATAATGAACAAGATGGTCCGATAGGCCCTGGTTCCAAGCTCGACACCCTATGGCCCGGCTCTCACCTTCCGCATGCAGTGAATTCCTCCCGCGCCCTCGCTTTTGGCCAGCGTGAATGCTTTTATAGCCGCATCAGTCTGTAACCGGAACGGGCACGACAGGCCCGTTATCCGAAGAAGAGGTTCATTGCATGAAAAAGCTCCTGACCGCCAGCGCCGGTCTGGCCGCCCTGATCGCCGCCCCCGCCAGCCTCTCCGCCCAGGCACCGGCCGACACCCCGGACGATGTTGCAGGCGCCGGGACCGTCTACACGGTCCTAACGAGCGGGACAAAAATCGGGGAAATGGTGGTCACCGAATCCGGCCCGGCCATCAGCATCGACTATGAGTACCGCAATAATGGGCGTGGCCCGACCATGGACGAGACCATCGTGCTCGGCGAAGACGGGGTGCCTGTGGCCTGGACGGTCGAGGGCAACACGACCTTCGGCAGCGCTGTCGATGAGAGCTTTTCCCTGAGCGCGGGGACGGCCCAGTGGATGGACTCGACAGGCAAGGGCTCTGCCGACATTCAAGAGCCATCTGTCTATATCACGCAGTCGGGTTCGCCCTACCAGCTGGCGGTCTATGCCGGAGCACTGATGGCCGACGCGGACATGTCTATGCCCGCCCTACCCGGCGGCACGCTGACCTTGCAGGAGCTGGAAAGCTTCGAGCTTGAAGGCGCAGACACGTCCGTCTCCGCAACCTCCTATGCACTGGTCGGCCCGGACCTCGACCCGACCTATTTCGTGATGGACGCGGCGGACGACTTCGTCGCCATGATAACCCCGGAATTCCTTGTCGTGCGCGAAGGCTTCGAGGCTGAAGACAAGCGCCTGCGCGACATGGCCGTGCGTTATTCCACAGAGCGGTTCGAGCAGTTGCAGGAAGACACCGCCCACACATTCGATCAGCCGGTGCGGATCACGAATGTCCGCCTGTTCGACCCGGAGACCATGGCACTGACCGAGCCGAAATCCGTGCTGGTCGAGGGCGACCGGATCGCCGCTGTCGAAGCTGCGGACGCGCAGGCTGGCACCGGCGAATATGTCATTGACGGTGAGGGCGGCACGCTGGTGCCCGGCCTGTCCGACATGCACGGGCACATGGGCCAGGACGACGCGATGCTGAACATCGCCGCGGGCGTCACATTCGTGCGCGATATGGGCAATGATAATGAAGTGCTCTCAGAGCTGATCGAAAAGATCGACGAAGGCGTGCTCGCAGGTCCACGCATCATCAAGTCCGGCTTTATTGAGGGCAAGAGCCCCTACAATTCCAATAATGGCATCATCGTCACCAACCAGGAAGAAGCCCTCGAGGCGGTACGCACCTATGGTGAGGATGGCAGCTTCTTCCAGATCAAGGTCTACAACTCGATGAAGGGGGCGTGGGTGCCACAGATGGTCGAGCTGGCCCATGAATACGGCATGCATGTTGCCGGCCATGTCCCGGCCTTCTCACGCGCCGACAAGATGATCAAAGCCGGTTATGACGAGCTGACGCACATCAACCAGGTGATGCTCGGCTGGGTGCTTGAACAGGGCGAGGACACGCGCACGCTGCTGCGGTTGACGGCCCTGTCGCGCCTGCCGGATCTCGACCTCTCCTCCGAAGCTGTAAAGACGACGCTTGACCTGATGGTCGAGAATGATGTCGCCATCGACCCGACCGTGGCGATCCATGAGGCGCTTCTCCTGTCGCGGGATGGCAGTTTCCGCCCGGGCGTCAGCGACTATATCGAGCATATGCCGATCAGCGTGCAACGCGGCGCCAAGCAGGCCTGGTCGAAGATCGAGACCGCTGAAGACGATGCCGCCTATGCCGGGGCATTCGACCGGATCATCGAGACGCTGACCATGATGCGCGAGCGCGGCATCTTAATCCTGTTCGGCACTGATATGGGCGGGTCCTTCAACCTCCACCGCGAACTGGAGCTCTACCAGCAGGTCGGCTTCACACCGGGCGAAATCCTCGCCCGCGCGACACTTGAGTCGGCGGAATATCTCGGACACAGCGAGGACTATGGCTCCATCGAGGCAGGCAAATATGCTGACTTCTTCCTGGTGCCAGGCAACCCGGTCGAGGACTTCAAGGCCATCAAGACGATCCGCATGGTAATGAAGGACGGCACGGCCTACTTCCCGACCGAAATCTATCCGGCCTTCGGGATCGAGCCCTTCACGGACGTTCCGGAGATCGTTGCGCCGGAATGAGTTCTTCACAAGACCAGCCGGGCGGTATCCGCATCCATGTCGATGCCGATGCCTGCCCGGTGAAGGACGAGGTCTACAAGGTGGCGCTGCGCCATGAGGTGCCCGTAAACGTGGTCGCCAACAGTTTCATGCGCGTGCCGCAGCACCGGCTTTTTACCCGCGTGACCGTGCCCGAGGCCCCGGATGTCGCCGATGACTGGATCGCCGAACGCGCGAATGCGGCGTGCGTGGTCATCACCTCCGACATGTTGCTGGCCCAGCGCTGTCTCGAAGCAGGCGCGCGCGTGCTTGCCCCGAACGGCAAGCCTTTCACCGAGAACTCCATCGGCCAGGCTGTCGCCACCCGCGCCATCATGGAAGACCTCCGCGCAACAGGCGAGCAGACGAGCGGGCCGAAAGCCTTCAGACCGGCAGACCGCTCGAATTTCCTCTCGGCGCTGGAAGTGGAAATGCAGAAACTGAAACGCCGCGCGCGGCCATAGGATACCTACCCTCACTTCATCTGCATATTCCGCTACACACAGCCCCTTGTGATAACATTATGTTATAATATAACTATTTTGAGCTAAAGGCATCATTCGAGCACCCGGCAGCCTAACAGAGGACACGAGCATGACATTTATGACCAGACCCGCCCAGATGATGGATGGCTCCGCGCTGACGATCTCTGGGCTTTGCATCATTCACTGTCTCGCCTTGCCCGTCGCGGCCCTTTGGCTCCCGCTTGCCGGTACCTTTGCAGAGGCTGAGTGGATCCACAAAGTGCTCGTTCTGATTGCCCTTCCTGTCTCGGGCATCGCCTTCCTGGGAAGCAGGACCTCTCGCACCGCAAGGGGATGTATATTCCTGGCGGTTGCCGGCCTCAGCCTCATGCTGGCCTCGGCCTTCCTGGAAGCCCTGCATGAAGCCGAAACCGCACTGACGGTTACCGGCGCCCTGATGGTCGCAGCCGCACATATCTGGCGATGGAGACGGCACGCACGCCACGGCCATACGCCGCCCGGATGAGCGGACTTATGGCCCTGTGCTGATCCGCGCCACCTTCTTCGCCACGATAAACTCTGCCGATCGTCCACCGGGCACAAAGTCTTCAGCAATGCTGAACCCCGCACCGGGCAGGTAGCCGCGTAGTTTCTTCGAGGAAAACATGGAGACGTGCGGGGCCTTGCCGAAGAGCCGCATCAGCGGAAGGACCGGGCGGATATAGGGCATGGAGCTTGAGAGGCAGGCCGTCGACTGGATGAAATAACCACCCGGCTTGAGCAGGCTGTTCACTTTCTGCATTACCGCCAGAGGCTCCTTGCAGAGATGGATGATGTTAAGACCGAGTACGACATCGAACTCGCGGTCGCCCGCATCATAATCTTCTATCCCGGCCTGCTTGAAGGTGATGTTCTTCACATCGGCATCCTCGGCGCGCTGGCGGGCGATTTTCAGCATGTTCTCCGACACATCGGTTGCCAGGATATGCTTGGCGTGTGGCGCGTGCAGGATCGCGGTCGAGCCGGTACCGCAGCCGAATTCAAAGACCTCGCTTTCCGGTGTCAGATACTTCCGCGTGAGCTCGAGTTTCTTCTGGTAGGTGTCCTCGTCGGCAATCGGGCTCTCGGCGTAGCTTTCAGCCGTCTTGTCCCAGAAACGCCGGTCCTTTTCAGCAATCGGTAGCATGGCCTTCTTCCTGTCTTGTCAGGACACACCCAATACCATGCCTTACTGATAATTATACCAAGATGGCATGTGCAGCTGATTACATTTTTGGAATGCGCAGAAGCTCCGGATCGAGTTCGGAGATTTTGGTCGCGCCGAGAAGCGCCATCGTGCTGCGGAACTCTTCCTCGATGATTGTGAGGGCACGGCGCACGCCCGCTTCGCCACCCGCTCCGATGCCATAGAGCGAGGCCCGGCCGAGGGCGACACCCGTGGCCCCGCGCATAAGCAGCTTGGCAACATGACTGCCCCGGCGCACTCCACCATCGGCGATGATGTCGGCACGGCCACGCACGGCTTCGGCGATTTCCGGCACAAGGTCGATGGTGGGAACGGAGGTATCGAGTTGGCGCCCGCCATGATTGGAGATCCAGACCGCATCTGCCCCGACATCAACCGCGCGCTTGGCATCCTCGCCGCGCGAAATGCCCTTGATGGCAAAGCCCGGTCCCCAGAACTCACGGATCCACTCGACATCCTTCCAGGTCACCGATCGGGAGAATTGTGAGTTTACAAAGCCCATCAGGCCGCCCTGATCGCCTTTGCCGATCATATGGGAGAAGTTGGCAGGGCTCATTTTAGGGCTGCGGATCAGGTCCCACATCCAGCCGGGTTTTGTCGCCACCTGCCGGGCAAGCGACAGGTTCGGCTTCGGCGGAACTGAGAACTGGTTGCGCGGATCGCGTTCGCGCTTGCCGGCCACGGCAAGGTCAACTGTCAGGAGGCACCCGGTAAAGCCGGCTTCCTTTGCGCGGGTCAGGAACTCCTTCACGATCTCCTTGTCCTTCCAGACATAGAGCTGCACCCATTTCGGGCCGGGATTGGCCTTCGCGATATCTTCCACTGTCTGGGTGGCGAGGGTCGAACAGGCATAGATCACGCCGTGTTCCCTGGCTGCCCGCGCCATGGCCAGCTCCCCCTCGGCCGGATGGAACAGCCGGGTCGAGGCGGTGGGCGAGATGAAGAAAGGCAGGCGCGTGTCCTGGCCCATGATGGTGGTCGAGGTGTCGATCTCCGCGACATCCTTCAGCACGCGCCAGGTCATGCCGTAATCGTCATAGCGCGAAACCGCGCGGCGCAGCGTCACCTCATCGTCGGAACCGCCATCGATATAGTCGAACACCATGCGTGGCAGCTTGCGTTTTGCAATGGTGCGCAGGTCATCGATGTTGAGCGCGTCCTTGAGCTTCATGGCACCCGCCTCCCTCGTTTTTTGTCTTGTTCTTCCGTGAGTAATAGCATCCCCTGCATACGGTCAATTTGAGCAGGGGAAGGTGAGCGGATGGAGACGGCAAGGATACTGAAAGCCTGTGGCTGGAGCGGTCTGATCCTGGCCGCGGGGAACCTCTCTGCCTGCCAGTCGGATCTTGTGGGCGGGCCGTGCAGCTATGAAAGCGATATAATCGAGGCAAAGGTGGCCGGGACTGAAGGGGACACGGTCATGTTCAATGGACCGGATGGGGACTTCCGTCTTCCCGCAAGCTCACTGGAAGGACCGCACGAAACCGGCCAGACCGTGACGCTCGAACGCCAGCGCATCGTCTCCGGCACCTGTACGCCTGTCATGTATAATAAGTCCGGGTAAGCCTCACCGTCGCCCGAACAGTTTCTCGATGTCGGCGAGCTTCAGTTCGACATAGGTGGGCCGGCCGTGATTGCACTGCCCCGAATAAGGCGTGTCTTCCATCTGCCGGAGGAGCGCGTTCATTTCCTCGGCGTTGAGGCGGCGGCCTGCACGCACGGCCCCGCCGCGACAGGCCATGTTGCCCATGACATCCTCGAACCGCTCCTTGAGGGCGAGGCCGGACTCGTATTCGGCGAAATCATCCGCCAGGTCACGGACAAGCCCGGCGGCATCCATATTGCCAAACAGGGCGGGTGTGGCCCGCACGCAGACGGCCCCTGCCCCGAACGCTTCGATCTCCAGACCCATCTCGGCAAGCTCACCGGCACGTTCGATGACGCGGGCGGCTTCATCCTCGCCCATCTCGACCACTTCGGGGATCAGCAGGGCCTGCCGTTTTACCCCGTCCGCCGCCATCTGCGCCTTCATCTGCTCATAGACGAGGCGCTCATGTGCGGCGTGCTGGTCGACGATGACTATGCCGTCCTTTGTCTGGGCAACAACATAGGTCTCGTGCAGCTGGGCCCGGGCGACGCCGAGCGGGAAATCATGCTGGGGCGAAGCATCGGACACGTCCTCGAAACGTGCAGATGGCGCGTCATAGCGCTGGCTATCTTCCGCCATGCCGGACGGTGCGGGCGGGGCAGGCTGCCAATCCTGTTGTGGTGCGGGACGCGGCGGTGTGGACCCGTAGGAATCGCGAAACAGGCTTGAGCGGTCCCAGACCGAAGGGCGGGGCAGCGGCTCATCGCGCGCGCGCTCAGGCGTTTCGCCCTGCATCTTGCCAAGCGCATAGCCTGCAACGGTCGTGCTCGCCCGGTGGCCGGCCGCGGCGAGCGTGTGGCGCAACGAACCGATAATCAGGCCACGGACATTCCCGGCATCGCGGAATCGGACCTCGGTCTTGGCCGGGTGGACGTTCACATCGACCAGCTCCGGATCGCAGTCGACGAAGAGCGCTGCCATAGGATGGCGATCGCGCGCGAGAAAATCCTGATAGGCAGCGCGGATCACACCCGTCAGCATACGGTCCTTTACCGGGCGTCCGTTGACGAACAGGAACTGGTATTGCGCATTGCCGCGATTGAGTGTCGGCAGCCCGGCGAAACCGGACAGGGTGACGCCGTCACGTTCGGCCTCTATAGCGAGCGCATTCTCGCGGAACTCCCGGCCCATGATCGCGCCGAGGCGTTCGAGATGGCCCTCCGGCGTCGGTGTATGTGCAGCATATCGGAATGTGGTTCGGCCATTGCTCTCAAGCGAGAAGGAAACACCGGCATTCGCCATGGCAAGACGCTTGAGCGCATCGGTGACGGCCATCGTCTCGGCGCGTTCGGACTTCATGAATTTGAGACGCGCAGGTGTCGCATGGAAGAGGTCGCGTACCTCTATGCGCGTGCCGTTTTCGCCGCGCCCTGTCCAGGCGGCGGGTTTCGGACCTTCGACACGGCCAGCCTCGACGAAAACTTCGGCGGCATCCTCACTCTCAGCCCTGGAGATGAGGCTCATGCGCGAGACACTGGCGATTGAAGGCAGCGCCTCGCCCCGGAAGCCCATTGTGTGAATGTTCAACAGGTCGATGCGGCCATCATCACCGGGGGCGAGTTTGGAGGTGGCGTGGCGCTCAAGCCCCATCAGCATCTCGTCGGCATTCATGCCGCAGCCATCATCCTCGACACAGATACGTTTCAGCCCACCCGCTTCAATCGATACGGCAATTGAGCTTGCCCCGGCATCGAGCGCGTTCTCGACCAGCTCCTTCACGGCTGCTGCCGGGCGTTCGACGACTTCGCCTGCCGCAATCCGGTTGACCGCATCAGGCGGAAGTTGGCGGATCACGGGCCGCGTGGAGATGCGTGCAGAATCAGGCATGGATGTGAAGTGTAGCAGGATTCCAAAAGCGGGTGCAGGCAGGGCATACCGCTCACCCACAGCAAAAAGGGCGGCCCACCCTGGACCGCCCTCTTCTCAGGTCTTGTCAGGAGGCGTGCCCTATTCGGACTCGCTTGCCTCTGCAGACGCCTCTTCGCCGGCCGCTTCCATGCTCTCTTCATCCGTGGAAGCTTCAGCTCCCTCATCGAGCCCCTGCGGCTGGCCAACGACGAAGAAGCTGAAATTCTCAGGCTTGAGATACTCCGCGGCGACGCGGTTCACATCTTCCAGTGTGACGGCCTGGACGAGTGCATTGCGGCGATCGAAATAATCGACACCTAGGTCTTCGAGACGCACCCCCATCAGGTTCGAGGCGATCTTGGAGTTGCTGTCGAAGGAAAGCGGGTAGGACCCGGTGAGATAGGCTTTCGCATCTGAAAGCTCTTCTTCGGTCACGCCATCCTCGACGATGGACAGCATATTCGTCTTGATGCCTTCGATGAACGCGCCGACGCTTTCATTCTTCGTCTGGCCGCCACCGCGCCATGTGTTGAGATGATCGCCTGTGGAGATGCCAGTATAGACGCCATAGGTCAGTCCCTTTTCGACGCGCAGATCCTTCATCAGCCGGCTCTCGAAACCGCCACCACCAAAGGTGTAGTTCAGCACGTAAGCGGGAAAATAGTCCGCATCGTCGCGCGCCATGGCCGGACTTGTGAAACTTACGAGGCTTTGCGGTTGCGGCAGGTCGACGACGACCGGCTCGGCAAGCGGAGCCTTGAGCTCGACATCGCCGACCGGCTCAAGACCGGTCTCCGCTGGCAGCTCCGACAGGGCGGCATCAAGCAGCGGGGCAAGCTCTTCCGGAGACATAGCGCCGACAGCCGTCACATAGAGGCCCTCATGGGTCATGATCTGGTCCTTGCGCCCGGCAATCAGTTCCGGCGTGATCGCATTGATGCTGGCTTCACTGGTCTCGCGCGAGAACGGATGGTCCGGCATCAGGGCCTGGTTGCGCGCTCGTCCGGCGAGGTAGTTCGCATTCGTCTCACGCGTCTTGATCGAGATAAGCTGCTCACGCTTGAACCGCTCGATCGGGCCGGTATCGAAGCGCGGCTCATTGAGGGCAAGCGCGACGAGGTCCATCGCCTGGGACGCATTGTCTGTCAGCATGTTGGCCGAGCAATAAGTATTCTCATTGCCCGATCCACAGCTAAAGCTCATGTTCAGCTCTTCCATGCGGGTCGCGAAGGCGAGCGAATCCATGTCGCCGGCACCTTCGTTCATCATGTAGGTCATCGCGCCGGTGAGCCCTTCCAGGTCTTCCGGATCGGTGGCCTCGCCCTGCTCCCAGGCCATGCGCACCGACATGATCGGGATGGATGGCTCCTCAACCAGCCAGACGGAAATCCCACCCGGTGTGGTGAATTGCTGGATGGTGGCGAAGTCGCCCTCGTGCACGGTGACGTCGAGGCTTTCAGCCGTATTGGCCGCATCAGCCGGGGCGGTGTCAGCTTGCTGCGGGGCTGCGAAGGCCAGTGGCGCCGCAAGAATGAGCGCGGACGCTGTGGCAGCGCCAAACAGCGGGGTCAGGTTCATTTTCATTGCTCGCTCTCCCCTTCAGATTGGCCTTCGGTCTGGCTTTCATCTTCAGCCGCTGCCTCTTCAGCTTCCGGCAGAAGATGGCCTTCGACATAGTGCCTGTCGTCTGCCAGCACGCGGCGGAGCGCGGCGATGGCATCCTCTTTCGTGACCTGACGGATATCGTCGGGATAATTCATCACGTCCTCAACTGACCCGCCGACAGCCAGCGTGCGGCCATAGAGGTTGGCCATGCTGGACTGGCTGTCACGCTGGTAGATGGAACTGGCGGCCAGCGAATTGCGGGAGCGTTCGACTTCCGCCTCGGTGAAGCCGTTTTCCAGGACCTCGTTGACGACCTCCATATAAGCCGTTTCCAGCGCATCCAGGCTGAAACCGTCAGACGGAGACGCCGAGAGAATGGCCGGTGCACGGTCGTGAAGGGAGAGGTACGCGCCTGAGGACGCCTCGACAGCAATCTTCTGGTCTTCGACAAGCGCCTGATAGAGACGGCTAGTACGTCCGCCGCCGAGCACGTCCATGGCCACATCGAGGGCATAGGCGAAGTCACGGTCCTGCGTATAGGAGGTCGAGAGGTACCAGCGCTGCCATTCCGGCTGGCGCACTTTCGGATCACGATGGGTAATCAGCTGGGTCTCTGCCAGCGGCTCGACATCCTGCCAGCCGCGGGCCGGAGGCTCGGTATCCTCGACCTCGATCGTGCCATAGGTGGCCTTTGCAAGGTCCAGCACCTCTTCCGGCTGGACATCACCCGCAACGACGAGGATGGCCTCCGAGGGAGTGTACCATTTGTTGTAGAAGGCCAGACCATCTTCAGGGGTCAGCGCACCAACCTCTTCCATCTTGCCGATCACGGTGATGTTGTAAGGATGGTCCTGATAGAGCGCGCTAAAAATCTGCTCCTGCAGGATGACGCCGGGATTGTTGTCGATCCGCTGACGGCGCTCCTCCTTGACGACATCGCGCTCTGAAATGAACGGGCCTTCCGGATCGTCATTGATGACGAGATCCGTCATCCGCTCGGCTTCCAGCTCCATCATCGTCCTGAGCTGGTCCTTGGCGACGCGCTCATAATAGGCGGTATAGTCCCAGGAGGTGAAGGCGTTCAGCTGGCCGCCATTGCGCTGGACGATCGAGGTGAACTCTTCCGGGCCGATATCATCGGTCTCCTTGAACATCACATGTTCGAAGAGGTGTGCGATACCGGATTTTCCGGGGTCTTCATCGACTGCGCCAACCTTGTACCACACCATATGTGTAACAACCGGCGCGCGATGGTCTTCGAGGACAACGACGTCCATGCCATTGTCCAGTTCATATGTTGTCGGCGACCAGTCCGCCCCTGCTGTATCCGCGATCGCAGGGCCGGCTGAAATGGCAAGCGCCGCCAGACCCCCCGCAAGAATTGTTCTCATCTTCATCCTCCGGTCCTTGGTCTGGAAACTCTATCTGTGATTTTGTGGCTTGTCAGGTCCCCGGCAGCTTCACCTTGTCGCCGCTACCGCGTGCAATGGTGACATCGCCGCCGCCAGTCGCATTGTCCTCGACAGTGCCATCGCCACGGTAGCCGATGATCTGGTCAGCATCTTCACGGGACTTACGGACAGTGCCGGACTGCTCATAATCCACGACAGAGCGGATCGTCGGGCTCACTGCATTGGCACCGGCGGCGCTCACAAGCGCACGTTCGACAGCACTGGCATCCGCGCCGATGCTCGTACCGAAAGCGGCGGAGACTGGTGCGCGCGACGGGTCGGCTTCAGCTGGAACGGATGTTCCCGCTGCAGGCGGACGCAAGCTGTATTCCGGCGGAACAGACAGGGGAGCCTTGGTCACGACGCGGAATTCGTCCGGTCCGGATGGGCCGCTATTGCCGAACATGGAGCATCCGCCAGCCGCAAGGAGCGCCCCCATCGCCGTCATCGTCAGAATAGCTCGTCTCATTGGCGTCCTCACTCGATTAATTCCTGCTGGTCCCTGTTTCAGACTTGGGACCGGAACGTGACATTAAAAACTGATCGAGAAACAGCAAGACCGCGCCCACAGTTATTGCCGAATCCGCAATGTTGAATACCCACGGGAAATACATTCCCGAAAAGTCCAGGAAGTCAACGACAGCGCCAAACCTCACCCGGTCGACCAGGTTGCCGATGGCCCCGCCGATCACCAGCGACAGTGATAGCGCGGTCAGCCAGCGTTGAGCCCGCGTCAGCCAGATGGCAAAGGCCACCGCAATACCGCTTGTCGCCCCGACCAGCACCCAGCGCATGATCCCGTCAGACTGGAAGGTGCCGAAGCTGATACCCCGGTTCCACAGCATGGTCAGGTCAAACAGCGGTGAGACCTTTATCTGTCCACAGGCAACCGTGACATCCAGGCAAGCCCGCGCATTGAAGGCAGGCGTGTTCAGCACCATCCATTTCGTTACCTGGTCGGAAACGACCACGACGAGGATGAGGCCCAGCCAGGCGTACAGGTTTCCCGCCCGGCTGCTCATGCTGCACCCCGGATCGCACGGACTGCTACCGCATCGCGCGGCGTGATGTCCGGGAACTCAGGATCGGCTGTGGCCGGGTCGAAATACTTCCAGCTGCGCTCGCACTTCACGCCATCGGCCTTCGACGGCACAACAGCCACGCCAGGGGTGTCCTCAAGCCGGTAAGTATCTGCCGGACCTGCCCCTTCTATCAATTTCGCACCCGAAGTGATGAACAGGTCTGCCGGGTTTTCGCCCTCGAACGCCTCGATGAGGGACGCATCCTCGATATAGACATCGGGGCTGGCCTCCAGTGAGGCACCGATCCGCTTTTCCTTGCGCTCGATCTCCAGCGCGCCGGTGACGACGCGGCGGACCTTGAATATCCGCTCCCAGCGCTCGGCATGGGCCGTATCGCGCCAGCTTTCCGGTGTTTCCGGGAAGGTCAGCAGGTGGACACTGTCTGCCCGTCCCGCGAAATGGCTCATCAGGAAAGCCTCTTCGGTGGTGAACGGCATGATCGGAGCAAGCCAGGTGACGAGCCGCTCCAGTATCAGGCTCATCACGGTGCGGTTGGCGCGGCGGCGCAACTCATCCGGCGCATCGCAGTAGAGGCTGTCCTTGCGGATGTCGAAATAGATCGCAGACAGGTCCACGCTGGCGAAGTTCAGCATAGCCGCCATGATGCGTTTATAGTCGAAATTCGCATACGCCTTGCGGACAAGCGCATCGAGTTCGGAAAGGCGGTGCAGCATCCAGCGCTCGAGGCCCGGCATGTCCGCCGGGGCCACGGCATCGGCTTCGCTGTAGCCATCCAGCGCGCCGAGCATGTAGCGCAGCGTGTTGCGCAGGCGGCGATAGGATTCGGCATTGGTCTTCAGCGTGTCGTCGGACATGCGCAGGTCTTCGGTGAAGTCCGAGCTTGCCGTCCAGAGGCGGAGTATCTCGATGCCGAACTGGCCCGCAACCTGCTCCGGTTCGACCGTGTTACCGAGCGACTTGGACATCTTCTTGCCCTCGGCATCGACAATGAAGCCGTGGGTGACGACGTTCTTGTAGGGGGCCATGCCGCGTGTGGCGCAGCACTCCAGAAGCGAAGACTGGAACCAGCCGCGATGCTGGTCTGAGCCTTCGAGATAGACATCCGCCTGCCCCGTCTCGCCATCTATCACACCCCGGTCACGCAGGGTGAAGGTGTGCGTCGTGCCGCTGTCAAACCAGACATCGAGCACGTCCGTGACCTTCTCCCAGCCTGCCGGATCGGCGATGCCTTCGAGGAAGGTTGCCGGGTCTGCGGAAAACCATGCTTCCACACCCCCCGCGGCGATGGCATCGAGGATGCGGGTGTTGACCTCGGCGGCCTTGTCTTCCGGCAGGGCAGCGGTATGCGGCTCGCCTTTCTCATTGACGAGAATGGTGATCGGCACGCCCCAGTTACGCTGGCGCGAGATCAGCCAGTCCGGCCGGTCGGCGACCATCGACGTGATCCGGTTGCGCCCGGAGGCCGGCACGAAGCCGGTCTCATCCAGCGCCTTCAGCGCCATTTCGCGCAGCGGCGGGCTGCCATTGGCGCCCGGCTTGTCCATCGCGATGAACCATTGCGGGGTTGCCCGGCGAATGACCGGCGCCTTGGAACGCCAGCTATGCGCATCGCGGATCATGGTCACACCGCGCGAGAGGAGATTGCCCGCCTCGGTCAGCAGCTTCATGACTTCCGGGTTCGCCTTGCCCGGCTCGCCGCGCTTCTTGCCCGACGTGCGGATCACATCGAGCCCCTGAAGCGCATCCGGCAACTCGTCATGTTCGTAGACGCCGTCTTCGTTGACGATAGCGCGGATGTCGGAGGCCTTGTGACCACTGGCGATCCAGACGAGGAAGTCGTCCTCACCGTGGGCCGGCGCGGTATGCACGAAGCCCGTACCGGCATCATCGGTGACATGCTCGCCCGCGAGCATCGGGATGTCGTGCTTGTAGAAGTCGGACAGGCCGGCGAGCGGGTGGGAGAGCGTCCAGCCTGTCGGGTCCGCGTCGCCAAGGCGCTTGAACGCGCTGACCTTCGCGCTGTCCATGACGCTGTCGGCCAGCGCATCGGCGATGACATATTTGTCGCCCGGATTGGCGAAGGGCGCAAAACCAAGCTCCTCCTCACTCATCACACGCTCGACCTCGTAGAGGCCGTAAGTGATACCAGCGTTGAAGCTGACCGCCTGGTTGGCCGGGATGGTCCACGGCGTCGTCGTCCAGATAATGACGGAAAAGTCCTCGCCCTGTACCGGAAACTTCACCCAGATCTGCGGCACCTTGCGGTCGTGATACTCGACTTCCGCTTCAGCGAGCGCGGTGCGTTCGACCGGGGACCACATCACCGGCTTTGCCCCGCGCACCAGACGTCCGCTCATCGCCACGCGCAGAAATTCCCGCACCGTCGCAGCCTCGGATTCATAGTTCATGGTGAGGTAGGGATTGTCCCATTCGCCCTCGACGCCGCAGCGGCGAAAGCCGTCTTTCTGCACCTCGATCCATTTGGCGGCATAGTCCCGGCAGGCGCGGCGGAATTCGTCGCCCGGCACGTCGTCCTTGGTTCGGCCCTTGGAACGGAACTCCTCTTCCACCTTCCACTCGATCGGCAGGCCGTGACAGTCCCAGCCCGGAATGTAGGAGGCGTCGTATCCGAGCATCTGGTGGCCGCGAACCACCATGTCCTTGAGGATCTTGTTCATCGCCGTGCCGAGATGGATCGGCCCGTTTGCATAGGGTGGCCCGTCATGAAGGATGAAGGGCTTGGCCCCGCGCGCCTTCGCATCCTCGCGCATACGGTCATAGAGGCGCATCTCGTCCCAGCGCTCGATCCATTTCGGTTCCGCCTTTGGCAGGCCGCCGCGCATGGGGAATTCAGTTTTCGGCAGGAACAGCGTGTCGCGATAGTCAGCCGTGGCTGTCTTTGTGTCGTTACTCATGTGTCTTGATCAGTCTCGAACCAGCAGTGTGTCTTTGGGCGAAAGGCAAATCCCGGCTTCAGCGTGACGCCCCTGTTCGAGGGACCCTCACCGCCGAGCCGGGCGGCTAATTCGTATCGCGGAAGGCTTTGGCCAAATCATCATGGCCGCAGGCTCTAGCAGAGCGTTCCCCGGATGTCATCTCCCCGGACGCAAGCCAGGCAGACTACTGGGCCTGGCTGCTTCCCTCAGCCTGATTCAACTGCTCCGTCACCAGGGACACATAGGTCGGGAAAATTCTCATCTCGAACGCCAGATGGGCAGGCGAAACGCCGCCATCGAGAATGAGATAACGCTCAAGTATGACGACTTCAGGCGTGTACCAGAGCTTCAGAGGCGACATTTCCCGGTTGATTGTATTGATTTTCCCGTAACTGACCGTACCGGCTGGCTGATGACGCGCCATCAGCTTGATACCGCGGCAACCGCCCTGCTCGCAGGCTGTGCCAACGGCATAAAATGTGATCCCGTCCTGGGTGCGCACTTCGATGCCGGGAACCCCGTCTCCGCCAATATTTGACGGTTGGGCGGAATGGCCCGCAGACTGCGCGATATTGAGCAGGGACTGCTGGTTGGCGGTGTTGACGTTCACACCATCCTGCGCGTGCGCTGCTCCCGCAAGCCAGCAAGTTACAACGGCCAGAACCGCGATCACACTCAATCTCATGGGATGCCCCTTCAGTTTCTCTCGCGCCAGTCTGACGTGCGAGGGGGGCTTTGTCACCCATGCGGCAGAGAAACAGTCCTCAGGCGCCAGCCAGAACGGCCCGGGCCTGCTCTGTGTCCTTTTTCATCTGCTCGATCATCTCTTCGAGTGACGGGAAATGCAGTTCCGGACGCAGGAATTCGTGCAGCTCGACCTCGAGCGGATGGCCGTAGATGTCGCGGTCGAAATCGAAGATGAAGGTTTCCAGCACCGGGTCACGCATGCCTGTTGTGGGCGTGCGCCCGAAATTGGCAACACCGGGCAGCCAGTCGCCCGCCCGGTCAATGCGGGCCTTCACGGCATAGACCCCGTGGCGGGGATGGATCAGCTCACCCAGGTGGATATTGGCCGTCGGGAAGTCGATCGTGTGCCCCCGGCGTTCACCGCGCTCGACAATGCCGTCAGCGATCCAGGGGTGGCCGAGCATGCTGGCCGCCTTGCGGGGCTCACCCGCGATAAGGGCTTCGCGAATGGCAGTGGAGGAAGCCTTGGCTGTGTCGGGTGTCTCGATCTTCTCCACGACGGTGACACTGAAGCCCAGCGACCGACCAAGCGAGGAAAGCCGCGCGGCATCGCCCATGCGGCCGCGTCCGAAACGGAAATCGAAACCGACCGCGACATGCGTCACACCCAGTCCTTCATGCAGGACGTTGCGGCAGAACTCCTCATCGGTCATCGAGGCCATGTCGGTATTGAACGGCAGCTCGAAGACCGCTTCCGCGCCAAGCTCGATCAGCCGGGCATTCCGGCGGGCTGGCCGGTAAATGCGGAAGGGCGGGTCGTTCGGGCGGAAATGCGCGCGTGGCGGCGGCTCAAAGGTGGCAACGCCAAGCTTTGCGCCATCTATGCGGGCGGCATCTATGACCGCCCTGTGGCCGGCATGCACGCCATCGAAATTGCCAAGCGCGACGGAGAAGCCACGTGCGCTGTCCGGCAGGTGTGTATAGCCCGCATGGACTGCCATCAGTCCTCCCGGCCCGGCACCATGACCTTGGCCTCGCCGCCGACGACGACCTTGCCATTAACCGAACAGGTGATCTTCAACGTGGCACGTTTGCCGCGTTCGATTGTCTCAATGATTTCGGCGCGCGCGGTGACCGTATCGCCGATGAAGACCGGGCGGCGGAAGCGCATCTCCAGATGTGTGAAGATCGCGCCGGGGCCCGGCAGGTCATTGCCAAGGATGCCGGAGATATAGCTCGCCGTCAGCGCCCCGTGGGCCACACGCTGGCCGAAAGGTGTGTTTTTCGCATACTCGTCATCGACATGGATCGGGTTGTGATCACCCGAGACTTTCGCAAAGAGGTCGATATCTTCCGCCGTGATCGTGTGCGTGCGCTCATGCGACATGCCGACACTCAGATCCTCGAATTTGTAACCTTCCTTGGCACTCATCTACCTTACTCCAAATTGATAGGGCCGACGTCTGTTACAATGACAGCGCCCCGGCGTCACCACCTCAAAGCCGGCATGGCATAACGGGCCGATGTTTCATACTTTTCGAGCAGGGCTGCAACCTCAGCTTTGAAATCGTGGCCGTGTTCGGCCAGTCCGGTGCCGACATAAAGGGCGTCATGGCCTTGCTGTGCTGCCCCGCGCATGTCGGTAGCCGGGCTGTCACCGATGCAGAGAACCGAGGCCGGGCTGTCGCCGCGCGCCCGCGCTGCCCGGCGCAATGCAAGCTGGTAAATCGTCGGATGCGGCTTGCCGGGATAGATGACGCTGCCGCCCTCTTCCTCATAGATCGCGGCCAGTGCACCGGCGCACCAGACCAGCCGGTCCCCGATACGGACCTTGATATCCGGATTGGCGCAGATCATCGGCAGGCCACTTCCGGCACCATCCTTCAGTGTTTCGCGGTAATCTTCCGGATCGTCATCTTCCTGGTTAGCCAGTCCGATACACAACATGGTTTCAGCCGCTTCGGGCTCGACGAAAGTCAGGTCCAGGCCACGATAGAGAAACTGGTCCCGCTCCCAGCCACTGTCGACACCCAGGCGCCAGATCTTCTCATCGCTGCGCCGGGCCAGTTCTTCGCGTGTCGCATCCCCGGAGGAGACACAATCGTCGAAACAGCTGTCTGGAACGCCCATCGGCTTGAAGTATGAGATCACCTGCTCTTTCGGCACCGGGGCATTAGTGATGAGGATGACGGTTCCACCCTGGTCGCGATAGCGGCTGAGCGCATCACACGCTTCGGTAAAGGCTCGCCGGCCATTATGAATAACGCCCCACACATCGCACAGGACAGCGTCATATTGTGCGGCAATCTCTCGGAAGCCTTCCGGATGCTCAGGTCTTTTCATGGCAGCTCAGTAGTCAGACGCAGTACAGGCGTCAAACCTCACGAACATCATCCGACGGCACGCAGCCGGGCCATGAACTCCGCCGATGGGGCGGTTGCTTCCATGAGCGAGGACTTGATCGGTTTCGGCGCACCAAAGACGTGCCCCTGCCCATAAGGAATGTCGTATTCGAGAATCTCGACGACATTGACTTCCTCTTCAAGCTTCTCAGCAATCAGCGTCACACCGAAGCGCGAACAGACCGCCGAAACCTCTTCTCCCTGGAGGTGGCGATTTATGGTGGACTGCGGGCGGGGTCCGGACGGGTCACGAAGCTGGTCGATCAACTCGCCGCCATTCATCTTGATGAAACGCACACCGGCATCCTGAAGGCGTGGCAGGTCGATATTGAGGTCATGGGCATGATCAATCGAGAAACGGAAGCCGAGCGCCGTGAGCTGCTCCATACTTTCACGCATTTCGCGGTTACGGTTCTCGAAGCGGTCAGCGGGGATTTCAAAGATAAGCGCCCCGGCAAGATCCCTGTTTTCCCGCATGAAATCCAGGAATTGCGGGAAGAAGGACGGATCGGTCAACGAACTTGGCGAGATGTTGCAGAACACACCGACGCGGCGGTCCCGCTCTGACAGCCTGCGGACAATCTGCACACAGCGAAAAAGCAGCATGTTGTCGATCATTCCCATGAGCCCGGCACGGCGGGCCGCATCGAGGAATTCTGCCGGCAGAATCAGCGAGCCATCCGGGCGACGCAGACGGGTAAAACCTTCGTAGAAAGCGACACGACGCTGGGGCAGGGAAACAATGGGCTGCAGATGCAGGTCAACGCGGCCATCCTGCAAGGCGGCCTTCACACTACGCAGCGCGGCATCTTCACGAGGCGGAGCTTCCGGCGCAGAGTTTTTGGAAAGGCGTCCCTCGAAACTCTTGGCGAGACGTCCAATAAGCCCTTCAAGCTGGCGCATCTCGTTGACCAGCGCATCGCGGCGCTCTGTCAGCTCGTGCTTGACGGTGTCTTCAAGGCTTTCGGTGCGCGACTCGATCAGATCGACGCGCTCACGGTTGCCTGCAATCCCCCGCTCGAGCTTGTAGAAACGTTCTTCCGATTCCGCCCGGCCGGTCACATGCGAGATGATGAGGTGTAGCTGGCCGAGCACCATGGTCGTCACAGCCCCGAGCGCGACGGAAATGCCTATTCCCAGACCTGCATAGAACCAGAGACCGAGCCCGAGCGCGGTACCGAGCGCAATGTAGAAGATGAAAAGTATACCAATCATGACTCACTCAGCCCCGAACACGATTAACGTTAACAAATAGACGCCAAGGGTTAACGAATTCCCAGCATTGAGGTGATTTGCGCAGCTTGCCAATGCCCAAGGTCCGGACACTCCACAGCGTGTTTTTCATGACACACTTTTAATCTTGATGGTGTCTGGAGGCTCAAACCGGTTTGACTTGCTCTGAAACGCCTATAGAACCTGCCCCAAGACCCACGCCTAATAAGTCCGCGGCCTGATTGGCCGGACGGGGGCGTCTCGGGGGAGACCGGGGTCCCGCTTGATCGAGCGGGACCCCGTTGCTTTTCAGCCGCTGGATTTCTCAACAAACAGTGCAGCGTCGAGCGGCCAGACGGCCGCGAGCTCACCATCGCCTCCACATCCAACCGTCACTGTGTTTTCAAGTGTCCCCGGATAACTGCCGGGCTGCATGTCTGCGCTGCTGCTACAGGGCACAAGCAGGGCCTCATGCCACGTCTCGTCGATATCGCGATAGCCGACCCGATAGGCCAGACCGCTGGCCTGCCCGGTCATGGCGCGGACTTTCAGGTCTCCACTGTCATAGACGAGCGCATCCTCACGCACATCCGAGGCGACAGAGAGAAGCGCGGCGACATACCCCCCTGACGGGGCGCCATCTTCCACGAAACTGATTGCGTCCGGCTGCTCATAGGCAAGATTGAGGCCCTCGACAAAGCTCCCGGTTCCCTGCGGACCTGTAACCGGCAGGGCGTCGCCACGGCCTGCCCGCCAGCCGTAATAGCGCAGCTCATCAGCGCCCGCGACATCCTCAGGGTGAAGCGAGAACAGCATCAGGGCATCAAGACTGGCCCGGTCTTCCGGACCGAGCCCATTGGCTGCGCCTGCGGGGGCACCGAACATCAACCGTTTGCCGCCCGCCATGACGAAGGCACAGGGCCGGTCCGTTTCTGCCTTGCACGGCAGGAGCACGAAATCACCCGGAGCGATTGCGGGTCTGGTCGATTCCTGCACCCGGTCAGATGTCAGCTCATTCCCCGCCGGCGAGCAGGCCGCAAGACCTGCCACTGAAAGAGCCAGCAGCAAGCCTGCCGGGATTGCCGCACGCCTAGCCAATCCGTTCAGTCTCCGGCTCTTTGATAACCGGGTTTTCCAGCGTCCCGATCTTCTCGATCTCGACTCGCACGCAGTCTCCGGCCGTCAGCCATTTTGGCGGGGTATGGCCTGCACCAACGCCAGCCGGTGTGCCCGTAAACAGCACGTCGCCGGGCTCCAGCGTGAAGGCTTCACTGAGGTGGGCAATCTGGTCGGTTATGGAAAAGATCATGTCGCCCAGCCGCCCTTCCTGGCGCAACTCGTCATTGACGTAGCCGCGAATGGACAGGCCATCGAGGGGGCCTGCCTCATCGGGCGTTACGAGATACGGACCGAAGGGTGCATGGGTATCGAACCCTTTGCCCATTATCATGGTCGGGCTCGCCTTCTGCCAGTCGCGCACAGACACGTCGCAACCGCAGCTGAAGCCGGCCACGATCTCCATGGCGCGGTCGGCAGGGACGTGGCGGCCATGCTTTCCGATGACAACAACAAGCTCGGCCTCATAGTCCATCTGGTCCGAGACACGCGGCTTGTGGATCGCCCCACCCGGCCCATTGGCGGCGGTAGCCTGTTTATTGAACCATTTCTGAACCTCCGGCGCGTCATTCCTGATGAAGCTGACACTCTCCGAAACATGGGCAGCATAATTCAGCCCGATACCGAGTATCTTGCCGGGCCGGATGACCGGCTGGCGGACCAGGACATCTTCAAGCGCGATGGGTGTAGAGCTGCGCGCGTTCTCTGCGCGCGCGCTAAGGTCCGGCAGGGCCTGGCTGAGACAGCCACGGGCAAGCGGGTAGACCTTGTTACCCTCCAGCAGGCCGCAATGGAGCTCTCCGGCGTGGTCAAAATTTAGCCATCTCATCTTTTTGCGTTGCCCTCCTGTCACACTTGCCCGAAATCAACCCGACAGACAGTGTATCAAGGGGCAAGGACCGCTAGTGAGTAAATCAGACCACTAGTCTTTCCAGCGGGGATTTCAATGGATTCAGGACTGGCCTACCTGGACTCCGGTATACGGGCGCGCGAATGCGGCCTTTCCGAGATTCTCTCGCCCGGCCATGCCCTGAAGATGCCGCCTTACCAGCGCAGTTACTCATGGGAAGAAAACGAGGTCCGCGAGCTTGTCGACGACCTGCTGAATGCCAGCGAGACGGGGCGGTATCATTTCATGGGCGCGGTTGTCCTCGTCGGCATGGAAGACCACAGCTTTCAGGTCGTCGACGGCCAGCAGCGCCTGACAACGCTGACCATGATCCTTGCCACACTGCGCGATCTGGAAACCGATCCGCTGATCCGGTCCGGCATCCATAACCTGATCGGAGACCCGGCCCGGCCCTTGCTGGGGGAGAGTGCCGTCTGGCGGCTGACGCTCAACGATGTCGACAACCCCTTCTTCCGTGAGGCGGTCCAGACCGATGGCGCCACCCGGCGCCGGGATATCGAGACAAGCGCGCATTCCAATCATGAAGGGATGCAGAAGAACCTCACCTTCCTGGACGAAATCCTGAGCGCGCTCTCCATCGAGGCGCGCCGCAACCTGTTCTATGCTGTGCGCGACCGGATCGTGCTTGTGCGAGTCGTCGTGCCCGACTGGGATGGCGGCTACGACGTATTCCGCGTCCTGAATACGCGCGGAAAGGCCCCGAACAGCCACGACATCATCAAGACCGAAATCCTCCAGCACGCCAATTTCAGCGTCGAGGAAGCCGGCCACTATGCCCGCGAATGGCTGGACCATGAGGCTGCACTTGGCGGCGGCGGCCTCGACGAACTCCTGCACATCATCCGCCAGCTCTATAGCCGCAACACAAAGGGCAAGACCGCCAATGTGTTTGCCAAGGCGGTTCTCTCACGGGTCGACCCGCGGACCTTCATCGATTCCGAGCTGCCCCTGTATGTCGAGGCCTACCGCGTCATCCTGAGAGGCGATACCGACCTCGGAGAATATAATGAGCAGCTGCGCGCCACGCTGAACCATCTCAGGCTTCTGGACCACCAGATATGGCGGGTACCGGCTGTGGCCTATCTCTATCACTATCCCGGAAACGGGGTAGAGACCCTGCGATTCTTCCAGCTGCTTGAGCGGCTCGCTTTCGCCATGATGCTGAACTTCACGACGGCCGGGGCACGCCAGAAGCGCTACCAGAAGCTCACCCAGTTGATTCTCAATGGCAAACCCCTGTTTGAAAAGAGCAGCCCGTTGCGCTTCTCGAAGGATGAACGCAAGAAAGTGCGCGAGCGCATGATGGGGCGTTATGCAACCTTCGGCCAGCGCCGGGCCATCGTGCTGCGCGTCAATGCCGCCCTGGAAAACGGCGAGGCGATCACGCTGGAGGACGATGCCACTGTCGAGCATGTCCTGCCGCGGGCCGTTCCAGATGGCTCCTACTGGAACACCACCTGGCCAAACCTCCATGTCCAGCGCGAACTCTGCGAAACACTCGGCAATTTCGTGATCGTGCCCCAGCAGGTCAATCACCGCGCCGACCGGCTGGATTTCCGGGAAAAGAAGAAAATCTTTTTCGGGGATGGTGCGCGCGTCTTCGCGCTGACCGAGGATTTGCGCCACCGCAACACGTGGACCCCTGAAGACGTACGCGCACGCACAGCACAGCTCGTCGACATCATGATGGATGTCTGGTTCGACGGGTCGGGTATCTAGGAGGCGTAACCTGCCTGCCTATATGCCATGTCTAGCTGGCGGCGGAGGTGGACTTGTTGCTTTCAGCATACGCGTCGGCAAGTTCATCAGCCGTTTCGCTGGCAGCATCAATCCGCGTGGCGAAATCAGCGAGCGCACGATCGGTTGTGTCCAGTCCGGCGGTCTGGCCTGCACGTTCCGCGGCAAGGCCCGTGGCCTCGGCAAAGGCGCGGTGGACCTTCTGCGCGGTCACAAGCGCGGTCTCGAAATGGATAAGGTCCTGGCGAACGACCGTGCCGCTGGCCAGCCTGTCACTCGCAAGCGACTGGATCTCCGCGAATCCCTCTGAGGCCGCTGCCGCGTCGGCGGTTATCGTCTCGAACACTGTCGCGGGCGCAGCTTCCGAAGCTGAAATCCGGGTGGCATAGCTTGCGCCCTTGCTGGATGCATTCTCAGGCCCGCTGCTGAACAGGGCGCTCGCATAATCCATGAGCCCGCGCTGTTCGCCAACCCAGCCTTGCGTTTCGGCCGTCTTGGTAAAGGCTTTCGACGAACGGGCAAGTTCGGAGCTTTCCTCCGAGGCACCGGTTTCGACAATTGCCTCCTTGGACACCATGGATACAGTAGCGCACCCGGTAAGTGAAAGGAGAGCGGCGAAGGTCAGTGCTTTGATCATCGATAGTCAACTGGCCCTGAGGACATGCGTCAGAGCGTTTTAGATTGCAGAATAGCTGTTACACGTCCAGAGCTATAGCACATAAAGAATGACAACACATGAAGAGGGCGTGAACAGGTTAGACTATGCTCAAACTTTACCCACCTATCGAAGCCAAGAGAACCGGCCGTCTGAAAGTATCAGACCTGCATGAAATCTACTGGGAAGAGTCGGGCAATCCGGACGGCCTGCCCGTCATTGGCGTGCATGGCGGGCCGGGCGGTGGCTCAAGCCCCGAAATGCGGCGCTTCTTCGACCCCGAACTCTACCGCATTATCCTGTTCGACCAGCGCGGCTGCGGTAACTCCCGGCCGCATTCAGAGCTGCGCGAGAATGACACCTGGGCGCTTGTCAGCGACATGGAAGTCATCCGCGAGCATCTGGGCATCGACAAATGGGTCGTGTTCGGCGGCTCATGGGGCTCGACGCTGTCGCTTTCCTATGCGGTGACTCACACCGAGCGCGTCGTTGGCCTGATCCTGCGCGGCATCTTCATGATCACAGAGGCCGAGATTCAGTGGTTCTACCAGGACGGGGCAAGCCGCATCTTCCCGGATGCCTATGACCGCTATGTCGCCCCCATTCCGGAAGAAGAACGCGGAGACCTGCTTAACGCCTTCCACAAGCGCCTGACCGGCGATGACCGCAAGACCCGTATCGAGGCAGCAAAGGCCTGGGCCTGCTGGGAAGGCGAGACAATCTCCATCCAGGGCCCATCCTCACGCCCGGCCAAGTTCCAGGAAGACGATTTTGCCGACGCCTTCGCCCGCATCGAGTGCCACTACTTCGTCAACAAGGGCTTCTTCCCCGAAGATGGCTGGCTGCTCAAGCAGGCAAAGGAAAAGCTCAAGGGCATTCCCGGCGTGATTGTGCACGGGCGCTATGATGTCGTCACACCGCTGGCGACCGCATGGGCGCTGTCCAAGGTCTGGCCGGACGTGAAGTTGCACATTGTCGGCGATGCGGGCCACTCGAGCCTCGACAGCGGCATCGTCGATCAGCTCATCCGCGCCACGCGAACCTTTGCGAAAAGCTACGGCTAATCTGCTCTATTAATGATTGTAAGCCCACTCAATTGGGAGTTGATATTATATGATGTTCGTGTAATGTGATACTATATCATAAATAGGGAGACTCAAATGAAGCACTTCATTACCCTGTCGACGTTTGCTTTCGCCGGACTGTGTGCGGAAGCCCAGGCCTGCACTGTAAACAGCTTCAGCAGCAAGAATGGAGCGATCTATCTAGAAGCGGAAACGGCGCTTCTACAGGAGCATGACCCGCAAGAGGCGCTTGCCCTGTCAGATACGCTCTTTTCCTCCGAGCTCAACTGCTATGAGCGACAGGCTGTAAGAAAGCTCCGCGCTGCCATCTATGTGGAACTGGGTGAACATACCAACGCGGCCATGATGCTTATACCGCTTGTATCTGACAAAAGCCTGTCAGCCAGTGAGCGCTCCACTCAGGCTCACAATATAGGCCAGATATTTCTCGCAGCAGGCGATGAAAAAGCAGGCAGTAAGTGGCTTAAGATGAGCAAGGATATTGCTTCTGAAGGCAATTAGAGTTCCGGCTGGACGATCAAGCCATCCAGCCGGAAATCCGGGTCTGCCCTACTCCCCCGCAGGCAGCTCTGCGTTCGGACCGAGAAGCATGGTCATGAAACCGGGCAGCGGAACATTGTATTGTTCCTGGATCTTGTCGAAAAAGCCGAAGAACAGGACGAAACCGAGGAACGCCGGCACGAACCAGCGCATCAGGAAACGCCAGACATTCATGATCGTGCCTTCGCCGATTTCTGTCGTCAGCATGTCACGTGAGAGCACCCAACCGGCAAAGATAACCGCCAGAAGGCCGCCGAGCGGCAGCAGCAGGTTGCCCGTCACGAAGTCCATGAAGTCCAGGTATTCCGGCCCGAAGACATAAGCCGAACCGACCAGGAAGAGGATCACGCCCATGCCGAGCGCGGCCCCGAACCTGGTCACGCCCTGGCGTTCCTCAAGCCATGAGACCGACACCTCCATGAGGGAGATCGACGAGGTGAAGGCCGCGAACAGCGCAAGACCGAAGAAAATGATGGCCATGAAACCGCCGCCCGGAATGGAACCGAAGGCAACCGGCATGGAGACAAAGAACAGGCTCGGCCCGCCGGCCGGGTCAAGGCCGACGGCAAAGACGATCGGGAAGATCGCGAAGCCTGCGACCATCGCAACCAGCGTATCGGACCCGGCCACGATGCCGGAAGATTGAGGGATGTTCGTCTGGCGCGACAGGTAGGCACCATAGGTGATCATCAGGCCGACACCGATACCAATGGAGAAGAAGGCCTGGCCGATGGCTTCAAGGAAGGTGTTGAAGCCGACATCCCCCCATTTCGGCGTAAGGAGAAATTCTGCAGCCGCGGCACCGTCTCCGGTTGTCAGTGCGAAACCGACGACCACGACCAGCATGATGAAGAAAGCCGGCATGAGGATGGTGGCAGCACGTTCAATACCGCCTTTCACACCGCGCCCCACGACGAAGATGTTTGCGGCAATAAAGATGCCGAGCAGAAGCAGCATGTACCATTTGGAAACCAGTGGGTGCTCACCCTGGCCGATCGTGTTGTTGAAATTGGTGCCCGAGCTCGCAGCATCCATGCCGGTAAAGTTACCGCCAAGCGCCTGGAACGTGAAAGCCATCAGCCAGGCCGAAATCACAAGGTAAAAACTGAGAATGAAGGTCGCCGTCAGCGTGCCGACCCAGCCGACGATGCCCCAGTTGAGGCTCTTGCCCTCGGCACGGGCGAGCGACTGCACACCCTCAATGGCCGACATGCCGGATTTGCGGCCCATGGAGTATTCCGCCATCAGCAACGGCAGGCCGACAAAGGCCACCGAAACGAGATAGATCACGATGAACGCCCCGCCGCCATTTTCGCCGGCGGTGTACGGGAAACGCCAGAAATTGCCGAGGCCCACCGAAGAGCCCACTGCGGCCATGATGAAGCCGAATTTCGAGCCCCAGGTCTCAGTCTTGCGGCCAATTTCCATATTTTGCTCCCTCCAGGAAATGATTTTCGCGGGACAGTATATATCGTGGGACAGACGTCAACGCATCTGCCGCAATAGGGGTTAAATCACCCCCTGCGCATTCAACCTTTCATCCCGCCCCAGGTGCACCGACATGATGATGCCGAAACAGGCCATCGTCGTGAACATCACTGTGCCGCCATACGAGACCAGCGGCAAGGGCACACCCACCACTGGCACAAGGCCGAGCACCATGGCCACGTTGAACAGGATGAAGAACCCCACCGTCGCCACACAGCCGGCTGCGGCAAACCGGCCGAACAGGCTCGACGAGCCCCGCGCGATAACCATCCCCCAGACGAGGATGATCGCCCAGATCACCAGCAGGCCCGTGGCCCCCAGGAACCCGAACTCCTCGGCAATGACTGTCAGGATAAAGTCGGTATGCTGTTCGGGGATATAGTCGAGCTGGGCCTGGATCCCTTCCATGAAGCCCCTGCCCTGCCAGCCGCCTGAGCCAATGGCGATCTTGGCCTGTTCGATCTGGTACCCGTCATCCAACGTGTTCACTGCCTGGCCTGTCAGCTGCGCCAGAAAAGTGTCGACACGCTCGCGCTGATAGTCTTCCAGGACGAACTGGTAGACCGGCCAGATACTGACCAGGCCCGTCACGGCCACCGCAGCAATGACACGATAATAGAGGCCCGCGAGATAGATCAGGACACTACCGGATGCGAACAGGGCAAGCGTGGTGCCGAAATCCGGTTGCTTGAAGATCAGCGCGGCGGGGATGAGGATCATGAACAGTGCAGGCAGGTGAATGAAGAACCGCCCCGAATCGCTTGTCAGGTTGTTGTGGTAATAGCGGGCCAGCGCCAGGGTGAGTGCCAGCTTCATGAACTCCGACGGCTGTACATTGACCGGGCCGAGCGGCAGCCAGCGCTGCGCGCCGCCGCCACTCACGCCGAAAAGCTCCACACCGACCAGCATGGCGAGCGTCACGAAATAGGCTGGCCAGGCCGCCCTCAGCCAGATCTTAACGGGCACGAGCGCGATGACAAACATGATGCCCAAAGCCACGACAAAGCGGATGGCATGCCGGGCTGGCAGAGCGGATTCGGCCGGATTGGTGTATGTAGAGCTGTAGAGCGCAGCCGTGCCGATCAGCGCCATGCTGATCAGGAGCAGGATCAGCCCCCAGGGCAGTTCACCCAGCGTGCCAGCGAAAGTGCGGTCTTCAAAACGTATATTCGAGGCACGCGCAGCCCGGGCCATCAGGGCGCGCTCCGTTTTGTCGAAACCGATGGCGCAACAGAGGCTGTCTGCCAGCGTGCCGCACGTCGGGAATCCCGGCGGATCGCGGCCGCGAGAATGTCGCGTGCAACTGGCGCGGCCGTACTGGAACCGCCTTCACCGTGCTCGACCACAACGGAAATCGCATATTTGGGATCATCAGCCGGCGCATAGGCGACAAACAGGGCATGGTCGCGCAGTTTGCGGGCAATGTCCTCGCCCTTCAGGATACCACTACGCCGCTCAGCCGCAGAGATCCGGCGCACCTGCGCTGTGCCTGTCTTGCCGGCCAGTCTCGGGCCGCCAAGCCCCAGGTCCCCGGAACGCCAGGCCGTGCCTCCCGTTTCCGACGTCACGCCGTACATCCCCGCCTTCATGACATCCATGATTTCAGGATCCAGCGGTTCGGCATAGGGAATCGGCTCGTTCGGCCGCGGGCCATCCCCAATGATATATGGCTCGATCAGGCGTCCGCGGGCCGCGATTCGGGCCGACATGACAGCCAGCTGGAGCGGGCTCGCCGAGAGATAGCCCTGCCCGATGCCGTAATTGAGCGTCTCGCCCTGATACCACGGCTCTCCGAGCGCCTTGCGCTTCCACTCATCGTTCGGCACCGTGCCGCTGCGGCCGCCGGTCATGCCGAGTTCCCAGCGCTGCCCAAAGCCGAACCGCTTGGACACTTCAGCGATCTTTTCCACGCCCGTTCGCTTGGCGATCTCGTAGAAATAGGTGTCGCAACTGCCCTTGAGCGCCCAGTGAAGGTCCACGGAGCCATGACCACCACGCTTCCAGCAATGCCATGTCCGGTTCCCGAAGCGGTAGTGGCCGGGGCAGTAAACGTGCATGTTCGGATCGATACCGCTCTCGATCGCTGCGGTCGCCACCACCATCTTGAACGTCGAGCCCGGCGGATAGGTGCCGTCATAGGCCTTGTGGTAAAGCGGTGAGCGGTCATTCTCCCGCAAGGCATTATAGTCAGAATAGGAAATGCCGTTGACGAAATCATTCGGATCGAAAGCCGGGGTCGAGACGAAAGCGAGGATCGCGCCCGTTTCAATATCGAGCACGACGGCCGCCCCGCTTTCTTCCCCGAACCGGTCAATCGCAGCGCGCTGGAGTTCAGCATCGATCGTCAGCCCGATATCGCGCCCGGGCACTGGCGCGAGATCGTCACTGTCGAGTTCCCGGATGACACGCCCCGCAGCGTTGGTTTCCAGCTTGCGAAACCCTGGCTCCCCGCGCAGCCACTTTTCAGCATAGCGCTCCACGCCGGACCGGCCTGTCCGCATGTCGGGGTGGCGGAACAGGGTCCGCAGGAGCTTGGCCTCTTCCTGGCTCTTTCCATCCGTCAGGCGGGCCAGGTCATCGCCGCTGGCCTTGGCGACATATCCCAGAACATGAGCGACATCACGGCCGCGCGGATAGGAACGCGTTGAGGCCATATCGACATGCACACCGGGAATTTCGGCCGCCAGAAGCGACATACGCGCGAAGTCATCATAGGAAAGTTCGCTTTTCACGATGGTCGACTGGAAGGAGGCCTGCTGGCGCGCCTGCTGGACGATGCGTCTCTGCTCCTCCTCCGGCAGGTCGATATGCCTTGCCACTTCACGAAGAGACGCTTCCAGATCGTCGGCCTGTTCGCGCACGATAGACACACGACCGGCCTGGCGTTGTGACGCCAGCGGCAGGCCGAACCGGTCAACGATATTGCCCCGCTCCGGCGGCGCGAGTTCGAGCTTTACGCCGTTTTCATCGGCGATCTTCTGGTATCTCTTGCCTTCGACCAGCTGAAGCTGTGCGAGCCGCGCGACAAGGCCGGAGAACATAAGTCCCCCGGCAAGGCCTGCCGTGACGGTCCGCCGGTCGATACTCTCTTCAAAGTCGTTCTGTTTGCTCATGACAGTGTTCCAGCCATTGTGCCGGCCCGGCGGCCAAGGTCAAATACAGGGGCGATCACGATGTGTAGCGCGTAGGTGACAGCATACGCGCTTACCAATGGCGAAAGCTGGACCATGTGATTGCTGTTGAAGCTCGCGAACAGCCAGACAAGCGCAAAACCGGCAGCATAGACAAGGATTGGCGACAGCGTGGTAATGATCGGCGACCTGTCACGGTCGAAATGGTAATGGATCAAGGCACTCATTCCGAATGCTGTCAGGTTGATAAAGCCGAAACAGCCGAGCGGCGCATAGGCCGTCACGTCCTGCACGACACCAAGCAGCATCAGGACGATCATCGGCCGGAAGGCAAGCCCGCTGCGCCCCCAGCCCATGGCGGCAATGAGGGCAGCATAAGGCCAGATAAGCTCCGTCCCGAACACGCTCTTCGGCGTAAGACCGACCAGCCCGATCGCTATGACAAGCACAGTGCCCGCCAGGAGGCGGCTTGTTGGTCCCGCTTCAGCCCAGATACGGCCAAATCCGGAAGGGCGGCTATCGGACTTCTGCCTCGCCATCGCTCAACGTCCTCCCGGATTGCCAGAAGGATCATCGCCCTCTTCCGACGCAGCGGTTTCTGTCGCCTCGTCATCTTCAGGAACATAGGGCTCGATCGGATAGGCTTCCGGCTTCGGAATCTTTGTCGATGGCATCAGGCGGACGAACCCGCCCGTGGCCCGCGTCATGCTGAAATCGACACGCTGGTCGCCACTGCGCTCGACAATTTCACCCACTACAATACCGCGCGGAAAAACACCTCCATCGCCCGAAGTCAGGACACGCTCGCCTTCGATGAAGCTCCCCTTCTCCGGCATGTCGGTGAGCGTGCCGAGATCATCGCGGTCACCGTAGACGATGGCGCGCATACCACTGGCTTCGCCGACGACTGGCACACGCGAGTTGAAGTCTGTCACCAGGAGCACGCGCGATGAGCGCTCGCCAAGCTGGACGACACGCCCGACAAGACCGCCTTCATTTTCTGCGTAGGCCCCCTCTTCCACACCCTGAAGCGCGCCGGCATTCACGAGGATTGCCTCGCGGAACGGGCCATTCGTCTCAGACGTCGTACGGGCGGTGACACCGCGCACGGGCGGCTCCCCCATCATGTTGAGCATGTCCTCATAGGACTCAAGCCTTGCGGCCATGGAGATCGCGACCTGTCTGTAACGGGTCAGCTCGCGAACTTCTGCTTCAAGTTCGCGGATGCGTTCCTCCCGCGCCGAGCGGCCGGTGATGCGATCCCACAGCCCCGGCCGGGCGGAACTTGCCAGCTGGTCGGCCGCCATTGTCCGGGCCGGGTCGACCATGGCGCGGAGACGTGGCGATGTCTGGAGCAGCAGAATGGCGAAAAGGCCGGCGAGGGCAACAAAAAGGGCGTATCGCCTCAATGGGCGGCCTTTAAGTCGCTTTCCTCTCATACGGACCATGGACGTCCCTTCCGGCCTCCGACCACAGATCTAATCCTGAGACGATCCGCACCTGTCTGCAACTGCCGAGTCAGCAGGACTGCGGATCAGACTTCCGGTGACAGCACGTTTTTCATGCGCACCATGTGCTCAAGCACGTAACCACAGCCATGGGCGACGCATTTCAGCGGATCATCGGCAACCATGACGGGCAGCTGGGCCTGCTCGCGGATGACAACATCAAGATTGCGCAGGAGCGCGCCGCCGCCTGTCAGGACAATACCACGGTCCACGATGTCTGCGGCAAGCTCCGGCGCCATGGCCTCCAGTGCCAGGCGGATCGCATCGACAATGTCATTCACCGGGTCGGCGACAGCTTCAGCCATCATGGCCTCGGTCACTTCAACCTCGTTTGGCACGCCGTCGATAGAGCTCCGGCCACGGACCGTCACAGTCAGACCTTCGCCGTTTTCCGGGGCCTTGGCTGAACCAATTTCGTGCTTGATCCGTTCGGCCGACATTTCACCAATCATGATCTGACGGTTCTTGCGCAGATAGTTGATGATGGCGTGATCCATCTTGTCGCCGCCGACACGGACCGAACGCGAATAGACAATACCGCCGAGAGAGAGCACAGCCACTTCCGTCGTACCGCCGCCAATGTCGACAACCATGGACCCGGCAGGCTCCTCGATCGGGAGACCTGCACCAATCGCGGCCGCCATGGGTTCCTCGATCAGCTGCACATCACGGGCGCCCGCGGCAAGGGCGGACTGGTGGATCGCGCGGCGCTCGACGTTCGTGGCGGAGCTCGGCACGCAGATAATGATGAGAGGGGACACAAAGGCGCGGCGATTATGCACTTTCCGGATGAAGTGCTTGATCATTTCCTCGGCCACCTCGAAGTCGGCAATAACGCCGTCACGCATGGGCCGGATGGCTTCCATGTTGAGCGGAGTCTTACCAAGCATCTGCTTGGCCTGGTTACCGACAGCGTAGACGACCTTACGCCCACCCTGGTTCATGTATGATACCACCGAGGGCTCAT
This sequence comes from Henriciella sp., assembly GCF_029936995.1. Lineage (GTDB taxonomy): Bacteria > Pseudomonadota > Alphaproteobacteria > Caulobacterales > Hyphomonadaceae > Henriciella. Next base: position 305,514 of record NZ_JAPYRE010000001.1, on the reverse strand, counting down.
CGAGCTTGATACCCTGACCCTTGACGTAGACGAGCGTATTCGCTGTCCCGAGGTCGATGGCCATGTCCGTGGAAAGCATGCCGAGAAGGCTACCGATCATATTATCTTGCCGCTTTTTGTCTGTTGCGGCAGACCCCTGACTACCGCATGCCTTTACCTGATTCTCATCAGCCCACTCCCTCCATGCCGTTTCCCCGCATCAAACGCAAGGCCGACACTGACCGTAGGCGGAACGAACCGTTCCGCCTTACCAAACCATAATAATGGCGGGCTCTTCAGCCCGCCCCCTCATTTTTTGGTTAATTGTTTCTAAAACGAAACGTTCTCAGGCCGCCATCCGCTTCATGCGACGGGCTTCAAGTTTGTTCAGCGCATAGATATAGGCCTTGGCGCTGGCCACGAGCGTATCGGGGTCGGAGGCCCGCCCGACCGCCATGATCCCTTCGCCGTTGAGACGCACGCTGACCTCGGCCTGGGCATCGGTGCCCCCAGTAACCGCGTGGACCTGATAGAGGTCGAGCCTGGCATCATGGTCGACGATCTGGCGGATCGCGTTGAACACGGCATCAACCGGGCCATTGCCCTCGCAGCTGGTGGACGCCTCATTGCCATCGACAAGCACGGCGAGGTCGGCCGTCTGCGGTCCTTCAGACCCCGCAATGACCCGAAGGCTGCGAAAAGCGACGCGTTCGCCAATCGCCGAGAGCTGGTCATCTATCAGCGCCAGTATGTCGTCGTCGAAGATTTGTTTCTTCTTGTCGGCCAGCGCCTTGAAACGGCGGAAGGCTTCATCCAGCGAATCCGGATCGAGCTCATAGCCAAGCGAGCCTACCTTGTCGCGAAAGGCATTGCGGCCCGACAGCTTGCCCATGACAAGCGAGCTTTTCGAGACGCCGACATCTTCCGGCTTCATGATCTCGTAGGTCTCGGTATTCTTCAGCATCCCATCCTGATGAATCCCGCTTTCATGGGCGAAAGCGTTCTTGCCGACGATGGCCTTGTTATACTGGATGGGAAAGCCAGTGATACGGCTCACCATCTGGCTGGCGCGTGCAATCCGCGTTGAATCCACCCCCGTCTCGAAAGGCAGGGAGTCACCGCGCACCTTGAACGCCATGACGATCTCTTCAAGCGCCGCATTGCCGGCCCGTTCCCCGAGTCCGTTTATGGTGCACTCAATCTGACGCGCACCATTCTGCGCGCCGGCAATCGAGTTGGCGACCGCAAGCCCGAGGTCATTGTGGCAATGCGTCGACCAGATCACCTTGTCGGAATTCGGGATCGTCTCACGCAGGGACCGGATCAATGCGCCATACTCGTCAGGGTGGGTGTAGCCGACCGTATCGGGCACATTGATCGTGGTGGCCCCGGCATGGATCGCCGCGTCGATACATTTGCAGAGAAAGTCGAACTCTGTCCGTGTGGCATCTTCCGCGCTCCACTCGACATCATCGACGAGATTGCGCGCCTGGGCGACCGAGCGGCCAACGGCCTCCAGCACGGCATTCGGCCCCATCTGGAGCTTGTGCTTCATATGAACGGGGCTGGTGGAGATGAAGGTGTGGATGCGTGGACGGGCGGCCTCGCGCACAGCCTCGCCACAGCGGTCGATATCCTTTTCGGTCGCCCGTGACAACCCGCAGATGGTGGAGGATCTGGAGCGGCGCGCAATCTCACGCACGGCCTCGAAATCGCCTATCGAAGAAGCCGGGAAGCCTGCCTCGATAATGTCGACCCCCATTGTTTCAAGCACATCTGCAAGCTCGAGCTTCTCGGCATGGGTCATGGAAGCGCCGGGCGACTGCTCGCCGTCACGCATTGTGGTGTCGAAAATCAGGATGCGGTTATTGTCACTCATCGGATACTGGCCTGCTGGAAACGTTAGGAAATACGAAGCTCAACGTGTCCCCTGGCCAGGCGCCGGATGTCAGGACCCGGCGGCGACCGGCCAGGGGCCGGTAAGGAGCAGGCTTAGCAGCCTGATATGGGGCAGGTTCTTGCGCATAACGCGACTAATCTGCGTTATCGGCGTCGCTGTCAACCGGTTTACCCTGAAATGGCGCAATAACTTTGCCGGTCTGATGCCTGTGACGGGCAAACAGCCAGACACCGCCAAAAATGATCGCTGCAATGAGCGCCAGCCCGGCGGCAATCAGAGGGGATCCACGCATCGCGGCTGTCAGGCTCTGGCCTGCAAAAGCGACCAGCAGGATCTTGGGAACAATGCCGATAGCCATGCCTGCGACAAAGCCGGGAAAGTTCGCCCGTACCGCGCCGAATGCCATGTTCACGATCAGGAACGGGCCTGTTGGCACATTGCGCACGATAAGGCTCGCGGCGAAGGCATTGCGGTTCACGAAACGGGTGAAGCGTTCTCCGCGCTTGCCGGAAAAGCGCGCCACGGCCGCCTGCCCGCTGAAGCGGCCGAGCCAGAATGTCACCGAGCCGGACACCATGTACGCCAGCCAGGAATATATCGCGCCATAGAGCGGCCCGAAGGCGACAACGGCCGCCCCGATGAGTGCAAACTGCGGTATGCCGACGAATGCGCCAGCCGTGAACAGCGCGATCACGGCTGGCAGCGCCCAAGGCGTGTCTGTCAGCTGCTGCATCTGGGTGATGAAGGCTTCCAGCGAGCCGATGACGCCGGTCTTGCCGAGAACGAAAAGGACGATCACGGCCCCGCCAAAGGCGAGGCCAAGCCAGAGGGCCTGGCGCGAGCGCGCGGCGGGAACGTGACGTTTCTCAGTCTGCATCGCCGCTCCTCTCCATCAGCCGCACGGGTCCGTCAAGGACATCACTCAGGTGTCGGCGGGAGTGCAGCCGCGCGGCGTTCCGGCGGCTGGTTTATCGGCTTCTCGAATTTCATCATGAACTGGTCGGTTTTGCCTCGCACCGCCTCGTCGAACACGCTTGCATCGAGATCATCGTCCGGATTGTCGTAAAGATCATTCTCCGAAATGAGAACGAAACCGGCTTCACGGGCGAGATCGCGCACAATCTGCGGGTCTATGCGGTGCGTGTCCCCGCCGGTCGACGCGGGCGCCCCGCTGGGCGCAGCATGGTCGATCACGATGAAGCTGCCGCCAGGCTTCAGGACACGTTTGATTTCCGGGAAGGACGCTTGCGGATTGCCGACCAGCATCGCCCCGCTTTCCGGTGTGTACCAGAGCTCATGCGGCCCCTGAAACCAGGTCACGACATCCACAGAGGCATCATCAAGCGGGATGTCGTCAAAATTGGAACGGACATATTCGACATTCTCCAGACGCTCGAGGCGCTTTGCTGGCGCATCGCCAAGGAAAGAGTCGAAGGCCGCCGGGTTCTGCATGTAAAGCTCTCCCTGCGGACCGAGATAGTGGGAGAAAATCTCGGTAAAGTAGCCGTCACCCGCCTCCATTTCGAGCAGCGTATCGCCCGGCATCAGCTCCATATAGCTCAGCACCGCTGCGGGCTTGCGCAGCTCGTCGCGTTCCACATCGGTTTCAGGACGCTCTGGATTGACGATGGCCTCATTGATCTGCGCGTCTGAGACATTTGCGGTTCCCATCATGGGCGGGGCAGGCACGGTGGCCTCAGGCAGGTCGCTTTCCTGCATGGAACTACAGGCGGCAAGCATTAGAAGCGGCGCAGCTGCCACCATGATGTGTCTTCTCATTCCGGTCTCCCTCGGGCCTGAAGCCCTTGTATGCGGCCCTGCCTCAGCGCGGCCTGTGGTCTGTACCTTCACCGGCGGTGATGAAAACCGCCGTGGCGGGCGCTTCAAGCACGTCGGCAGTATGCCAGACGCCGGGCGCATTGATAATATATTCGCCAGGCCCGATCGTCGCTTTCGTAGTACGTCCGTCTGGATGCTCCTGGATCAGCCGCATCTGTCCGGACGTGCACAGCACGACTTCGTGGCCCCGTGGATGGACTTCCCAGCTATCCCAGCTTTCACGGAACGTATGCATGGAGACCAGCCGCCCATCCGGGCCGTCATCAGCATGGCGTGCGCCATAGGCCATGTACCATTCCATGTCGCCGGAGAATTCTGGCTCGATCTCCGCCTTTCCCTTCTTTCCCAGGTGAACGGGGTGGGTCTCAAGCCTCGATGGTCCAGACATGCCGAAACCTCCTGTTCAGGCCTCTGCGAGCATTTTCTCACTCATCTTCCAGAGACGATCGGCCTTTGCTTCATCGGTGATCCATTCGCGCGCATGCTGCCAGCGCTGGCTATTCTCGTCGGCCAGCTGGGCAATGTCACAATCCTCGCAATATTCCCCGCCACGCGCTTCGAGCTTGGGCGATGTGGCCGCCCATATCGCTGTCGATGCGCCCTGCTCTGGCGTCTTGAACATGGCCTTGACCCGGTCGGGGATCGTGCCGTCCGGGTTTTTCCAGCCCAACTGCACCATTTCTTCGTCCTCAAGATGGCGCTGAAGATCCGTGAAGATACCGCCGGGATGAGCCGAAAAAGCCTGGAAGCCATTGCCACCCCATTTGCGGTTCAGGGCATTGGCGAAAAGGGCATCGGCGGACTTGGATTGCCCGTAAGCCTGCCACTTGTCATATTCGTGCTGCTCGAAATGCGGATCGTCCCAGTGAACATCTGTCAGGATATGCGCAGTCGATGAAAGGGCCACCACACGGGCATTTTCAGCGCGCTTGAGTGCAGGTTCCAGTCCCAGCGTCAGGGCCATGTGGCCGAGATGATTGATCGCGAACTGCGCCTCCCAGCCCGGCCCGACACGGTCCAGTGGAGAGGCCATGATACCAGCATTGTTGATGAGGATGTGCAGCGGCTCTTCCGCGCCGGTATAATCAGCGGCAAACCGCGTGACGCTTTCCAGGTCAGCCAGATCCATTGCGGCGACCGTGATTTCACCCGGCATTTCAGCGAGAGCCTCCTTTGCCGCGTCGGGTCGGCGCGCAGGCACTGTGACTTGCGCCCCGGCACCAGAAAGCGCACGCACCATCTCAAGGCCGATGCCGCTATAGCCGCCCGTAACGATGGTCTTCAGGCCTGTAAGGTCGTGCCCCTCCAGCACCTCACTGGCCGTCGATTTCGCCCCGAAGCCCGATCCGAGCGGTTTCTGATCCTGTGCAGCCATGCTGGTGAGCCCCTTTTTCCATTTCTCTTGCGTTCCCCGAGGAAGGTGCATCTCCTGCCCCGGTCTGGCAAGGCTGGAGCAGGTCACTTGTCAGAAAATGGCCTTAATTGGATGTGTTATTGTATAGCATGATGCGGAGACAGAACATGACCCCCAGAATTCTCGCCTTGCTGGCCGCCATGATTGCCGCGATCGCGCTTGCGCCCTCAGCGTCGGCCCAGTTCGGGCGCGACCAGATCGCCAGTCCTGACGCCAAGGAGCTTTATGCCGACCGGGCCGTGAAAAAAGGCTGGTATGACGACGCGATCGAGAACTATTCAACTGCCTGCAACGACAAGGACCGCCAGCGTGCGGTCTGGGCCCGCAACTGCCGCAAGCTCGCTGACCTCTATCGCCGGGGCAAGGGCAGCCAGCAGGATTATGGCGCTGCCCGTTCGCTCTACAATGAAGCCTGCCTTAAGGGCCGCGACGCGGAAAGCTGCCGCCAGCAGGCCTATCTGAGCTTTCAGGGTGTCGGCGGAGATGAAGACATGCCTCACGCCCGCAAGCTTTATCAGAAGGCTTGCGAACTCGGCGACCAGACCGGTTGCGGCGGCTATGGTTCGATGCTGTACCGTGGCCAAGGTGGCCCGATGGAGCGCGACAAGGGCAAGCAGTATCTGCAGGATGCCTGCGCGGCCGATGATGAATGGTCCTGCGAACGCGCCCGCGGCTTCGGCCTGCCAGAGCGCACGGGCCTATGAGCCTGCACAGGGGCATCAGTGCACTCACCCTGTCGACCCGTGACATGGCCCGCGCCGTGGCGTTTTACGAAACACTTGGTTTCCGGCTCGATTTTGGCGGGCCGGAAGCAGACTTCTCGACGCTGTGGGCCGGTCCTTCGGCACTTAACCTGACGCGAGAGAGCGGCCACGCCCCGCCCGGATTCTGGGGCCGGGGCATTTTTGAGGTTGAAGATGTCGACGCGTTTCATGCGCGCATCACTGCTGCCGGGATCGAAACCGATTTCGCGCCCCGTGATGCGCCCTGGATGGAACGCTACTTCCACCTCAAGGATCCAGACGGCCACGAGCTGAGTTTCATGACTCCCATCGGCAAGAAGCGGAGCCATCACGAATGACAATCCATGCCTTCATGCTTACCGGACTTGGCGCTGCAGCCCTTGCACTCACCGCCTGCTCGCCTGCCGAAGTAGACAGCAAACCGGAAACGACAGAACCGCAGGAAGGAAGCCCTCAGGCCTCCATTCCCGCAGAAATGGTTATCGACAACCCGCAACCCGGCGCTGAAGTGACCAGCCCTATTCAGCTTGGCGGATCGGTCCCGGGCACCTGGTACTTCGAGGGCAGCTTCCCGCTGGAAATCGTCACGGCGGAAGGCGAGGTGATTACCGAACACTATGCGAGTTCTCAGGGCGAATGGATGACGGAAAAGCCCGTAAAATTTGAATCCGAAATCGAGTTTTCCGTTTCCCAGCCGACACAAGCAACGCTTGTCCTACGCGAAGATGACCCGAGCGGACTACAGGATACACGCGAAGCCAGGGTGCCACTGGTCCTCACGCCCACGCCTTGAAATTCAATAAAATTCAATAGAAGCAGTTACGCGGTTTTTCGCAATCTGGTGGTATCCAGAGCGTATGGAACCGCAGTATCGCCTCCTTGATGCAGGTCGTGGCGCAACAATCCGCGCCCTGACCTTCTTTGGATTTGTTCTGGCGGCCGCCCTGTCACTGGCAACCATTTTTGCAGTGGTTCTTGGACACTTCGGCTATGTGCCGACCAATCAAGGCGAACTTGTCACGACAACACTGGTCATCGCGAGTTGTGTCGCCGCTCCGATGGGGGCGCTCGCGGCACAGAACCAGTACCGCATGGATTGCTATCACTCGACGCTCTACGCCCTGGCCTCGACAGATCCGCTGACCGGCCTCCTCAACCGACGCTCCTTCGAGAAGCTTGCCAATGAAGAACTGATGCGCATGAACCGCACCCAGACCACGGCTGCGATTGCGTTGTTCGATCTGGATCATTTCAAGCAGTTCAATGACATGTATGGCCACGGTTTCGGGGACCGCGTCCTTCTCGAAATTGCCAGCCTCAGCCATTCCGAACTGCGCGGGCCATTTGACCGCCTCGGCCGCTGGGGCGGTGAGGAATTCGTCATACTGTTGAGCAATCTGACCCTGGAACAGGCAGAGAGCGTCTGTGAGCGTCTGCGTCAGCGCATTGAAAGGGCCGAGACCTCTTACAAGGATCGCAAGGGCCGGGTAACAGCCTCGTTCGGCGTTGCTGCGCTTCATCAGAACGATGGATTGGCGAAGGCTCTGGAAGACGCTGACGAGATGCTCTACCGGGCAAAGAACACTGGACGCAACAAGGTAGTCTGCACGGGCAAACTGCGCGTCGTGGCCTGAATTTGAACGGCATTCCTTTGCGGAAGAATTGAGACTCGGTCCCGGCGTTCATAAATAGCTTTGCATGATACCGTTTTCCGTTCTCGATCTCGCCCCGATCGTTGAAGGCAGCGATGCGCGCGAGGCGCTTGCCCGTGCCCGCCGCCTCGCTACCCATGCCGACAGGCTCGACTATAACCGCTACTGGCTGGCCGAGCATCACAACATCCCCGGCATCGCCAGCGCGGCGACATCCGTCATGATCGCTCATGCCGGACAGGACACGGAAAAGATAAGGCTTGGCGCAGGCGGCATCATGCTGCCCAACCATGCGCCCATCATGGTGGCCGAACAGTTCGGGACGCTGGACGCAATCTATCCGGGCCGCATCGACCTCGGCCTTGGCCGTGCGCCGGGTGGCGATCAGGCCGTCGCCCACGCCCTGCGCCGCACCCTGATTGGCGGGGAGGACCGCTTCCCCAAGGAAGTTGTCGAACTGCAGGCCTATCTCGACGACACAGAACCCGGCCAGCGCGTTCAGGCCGTACCGGGAGCCGGGACAAAAGTTCCGCTCTGGATTCTCGGCTCCTCAACGTTCGGCGCCCAGCTCGCCGCACATCTCGGCCTGCCCTATGCCTTCGCATCGCACTTCGCCCCCGGCGCGATGAAGCAGGCCATCTCGATCTATCGCGAGACCTTCCAGCCCTCCGAGCAGCTGAAAGAACCCTATGTCATGCTCGGCTTCAACATGATTGCCGCCGACACTGACGGCGAGGCCCAGCACCTTGCCACATCCCTCAGACGCACCTTCGTCAACCTGCGCCGAGGGACACCAAAACAAATGGCTCCGCCTGATCCGGGCTTTGAGGACGAGATCCTGCCGCATGAACGCACCATGCTGGATCAGGTGCTTTCCTGTTCGGCAATCGGTTCGCCCGAAACGGTGAAGGAGAGCGTCAGCAAGTTCGTCAGCGAGACTGGCGCCGATGAATTGATCCTGGCAACAAGCGTCTTCGACGAGAAAGCACGCATGAGATCCTACGAGATCGCCGCCGATGTCCGCGAGAGCCTGGGTCCCGCAAAGGCAGCGGAATAGCAGGCCCAAACAATCTCTGGCCGGAAGGCAGCTTAGCGGTTACAGGCTCGGCGCCATGCTGAACCGTTTTCTTGCCGCGCCTGTCCTTGTTGCACTCATCGCCATTGCGATGGGCAGCGGTATTGATGCGCTCGTCAAAGGCGTAGCGCCCGGTGCAGGCCTGCATCACCTGTTGGCCTGGCGGTTCCTGTTTGGCGGGATCATCGCTTTTGCCGTCTTCCGCGCCAGGAAACGCCCGCGCCCGTCAAATGCCGCAATACGCTTCCATACAATGCGCGGGCTTTTGCAACTCTTCTGCGCCTTCACCTTCTTCTACGCCCTGACACAGCTTCGCCTGGCGGAAGCCACCGCGCTCAGTTTCACGGCCGCGCTGCTGGTTGCCCCTGTGGCCCGCATCGTCATAGGCGAACAGATCAAGCCCGTCGCGGTCGTTGCGGCTTTCCTGGGGTTTAGTGGCGTGGCCCTGGCCGTCTGGGGGTCCAGCGGGGATGCCAGTGCCGTTGTGGCAGACAACCGGCCACTGGGCCTCATCGCCCTGTTCGTCTCGACAGTGGGTTATGCCTTCGTTCTCGTCCTGCTCAGGATGCGGGCCACGAAGGAAGACGCAGACACGATCGCGATGTTCACCAATGTCGTCCCTGCCATTGCCATGCTGCCCGTGACGGTTGGCCTGTTCGGATTTCCGGCACTGGCGTCCATTCCCTTTTTCCTCGTGCTCGGAATGCTCGGTTACTCGGTCTGGTATCTCATGACGCTGGCCTATGCGCGCGCACCCGCCCAGCAACTGGCGCCCCTGGAATATACCGCGCTAATCTGGAGTGCTGTCTTCGGGCTGGCCTTCTTTGACGAACTGCCCGGATGGCCCCTCTGGGCCGGTGCGGCAATCATCATCGTGAGCTGCCTGATCGTCGCTTTCGCAGGGAAATTCAGCACACGGCGCGAGGCCCGTATGCCGGCCAGTGACCTGCCAGAGTAAGCTAGCTTCCCCGCCGCAACTTGGTCGCTGCCTTCGCCTTCTCCGTGATCGCACTCCAGTCGCCTCTTGCCATCTCGTCTTTCGTGGCGATCCAAGAGCCGCCGACCGCAATGACATTGGGCAGGGAGAGATAATCGGCAGCATTGTCCGGCGTGATCCCACCTGTCGGCATGAAGTCCATGTGCGGCAACGGGCCGGCCAGCGACTTCAGAAATTTGGCGCCGCCAGCCGCTTCTGCCGGGAAGAATTTCAGCACGCCATAGCCCTCATCGAAACGCGCCATCGCTTCGCTTGCCGTCGAGATGCCCGGCAGGATCACACCGTCGTGACGTCCGAGTGCATCCAGCAGCAGGGGCGATGTGCCCGGTGTGACGAGAAAGTCCGCGCCCGCCTTGAGCGCGGCATCCACATCGCCTTCCGAAATGATCGTACCGGCCCCGACCAGCAGCCTGTCCTGCGCGGCCTTCATGATACGGATGACATCGAGAGCTGCCGGGCTGCGCAGTGTGATTTCCGCCGAGGTCATGCCGCCTTTCACCAGTGCTTCGGCCAGAGGCTCGGCATGGGCGGCGTCCTCCACCGTCAGCACTGGAACGACAGGCGCTGCGTCTATCGCGGCCCGGAAGGCGGTCATGGTCTTCATTCTGGATTCCCTTTATCGAAATGCAGCGCGGCAGCGCCGACCAGTGCTGCCTCACCGGACAGCAGGAGGCGGATCGGTATGGGCGTCATATAGCTGCTCATGGGGCCGCGGTCGTTGAAGCGGGCCAGGGCTTCCGGCGCTGCCAGCCAGTTTTCCAGCCGCTCGGCGACCCCGCCCGTGATGACAACGCCGCCCCGCGTGCCATTCATCAGGGCGGCATCCCCCAGCGCAAACAGTGTACCGCGTGCCCTGATCTCGCAGATGTCACGGCAGATTCTGTCGCCTGCCTCAGCACGTGTCATGATCTCGCCCGGCCGCAATTCTTCCCAGCTGACCCCGTCGATCTCGCAGAGGGCCTTGTGGACGGCATTCAGGCCCGAGCCTGACAGCACGAGCTCACGCGAGACGTGGTCGTGTGTTTCACGCAGTTTTTCGGTGAGCGCCCACTCGCGCCGATTAGCAGGCGCGAAAGCGGCATGTCCGCCTTCCCCTGTTAGCACTTTCCAGCCCTGTGTGCCGACCGGGATCAGTGTTGCCATGCCAAGCCCTGTGCCCGGCCCGGAGACAAGGATCGGGTCACGCGAATGGTCGTCAACATCGCCTTCCTTCAAAAGCCGAAAGTCGCTTTCCGGCAATTCGGGAATGGCGCGGGCCATGGCCGCATAGTCATTGACGAGACGCACCCGTTTCAGGCTGGCGCGGTTTTCCAGCCGTTTTTCATCGACGATCCAGTCACGATTGGTCAGCCGGACGCTGCCTTCATCGACCGGTCCGGCAAGGGCGATCAGGGCCTGCTGCGGGGCGCTATTGCCCAGCTTGTCTATATAGACCGAGAGTGCATCATCGAAGGTCTCGAAGTCATCGCCGGGCATGACGCAGACATCGCTGATCACCGAATGACCGGCAAAGCCGCGACGCGCGATGGCAAAGCGCACATTCGTACCACCGATATCACCGACCAGGATGGACTCTGCCACGCTCTATCCTCCCACGGGCAGGAAGAAATCGAACAGGCTGCCCCCGGCTTCAGGGCGACCGGCATTATCGCGGAAAGCCGAGAACATTTCCCGGCCAAGCCCCTGCCCCCGGATGTTCGGGCGGAATTGTGCTGGCTCTCTGGCGGCGAATTCGTCCTCGGACACCTGAATGTCGAGACGGCCGGTTTCAGCATCCAGCCGGATCACGTCACCATCCTGCACCCGAGCCAGTGCACCGCCGCGCGCAGCTTCCGGCCCGACATGGATAGCCGCCGGGATCTTGCCGCTCGCCCCGGACATACGCCCGTCCGTGACCAGCGCGACCCTGTAGCCCTTGTCCTGCAACGCGCCGAGGGCCGGGGAAAGCGCATGGAGTTCCGGCATGCCGTTCGCCGCTGGTCCCTGGAAACGCACGACCGTAATCACATCCCGGTCAAGCTCGCCAGCCTTGAAGGCTTCCTTCAAAGCCTCCTGATTATCGAAGACGCGGGCGGGTGCCTCGATCACCATACGGTCCGGGTTGACCGAAGAGACCTTGATCACACCCCGGCCCAGCGGGCCATCCAGCATACGCAGGCCACCTTCGGGCTGGAACGGATCGGAGACGGGGCGCACGATATCGAGGTCACCGCTTTCTTTTGGCGCATCGCGGAACGCGATCTCGCCATTATCGAGCCAGGGCTCTCTCGCATGGTCGCTGAGCTTGCCCATGAGGGCACGCGCCTCGCCATTGAGCAGCCCGGCGTCTAGCAGTTCCTGCATGACGAAGCTCATACCACCAGCCGCCTGGAAGTGGTTCACATCAGCAGGCCCATTGGGATAGATGCGGCAGAGCAGCGGCGTAATGGCGCTTACATCCTCGAAATCTTCCAGCTCGATCCGGTAGCCGGAGGCTGCCGCCATGGCAGGGATATGCAACGCGTGATTTGTCGAGCCGCCAGTCGCCATTAGGCCGACCATGGCATTGACCCAGCTTTTTGCGTCGATCATTTCCCCCATCGGCGTATAGTCCCGCTTCACCGTCAGCTCGACGACGCGGCGTACGGCGGCCCGTGTCAGGGCTTCGCGCAGCGGCGTGCCGGGGTTCTCGAAAGCCGCGCCCGGCATATGCAGGCCCATCACTTCCATCAGCATCTGGTTGGAATTCGCCGTGCCATAGAAGGTGCAGGTGCCAGGGCTGTGATAACTCTCGGATTCTGCTTTCAGGAGCGCATCACGCCCGACCTTGCCCAGCGCATATTCCTGCCGGATGCGCTGCTTTTCCGGGTTTGGCAGGCCGGACGGCATCGGCCCGCCCGGCACGAAGATGTGTGGAAGCCAGCCGAACCGCAGCGCCGCAATCATCAGGCCCGGCACGATCTTGTCGCAGATGCCGAGATGCAGTGCGCCGTCGAACATGTCGTGGCTGAGCGACACCCCGGAGGCGAGTGCGATCACATCACGGGAAAACAGCGACAGCTCCATGCCCTGCTGGCCCTGCGTGACCCCGTCGCACATCGCCGGCACACCGCCCGCGACCTGCGCTGTCGCGTTCGCCTTGCGCGCCTCGTCCCGGATGATTTCAGGATAGTTCTCATACGGCGCATGCGCCGAGAGCATGTCATTATAGGCAGTGATCACGCCGATATTCGGCCAGTTCGCCCCGAGCAGCTGCGTCTTGTCCATCACCGCACAACCAGCCGAAGCATGGGCGAGATTGCCATCGGCGAGCTTCTCACGCGCAAACCCTTCCGGCTTTCGCGCGCGGATCAGTTCCAGATAGGCTTCACGCGTATCCTTCGATCGCGCCTCGATACGCTCTGTGACCTCTTTGATCTTCGGATGAAGGGTCGTCATTTTCCATTGCTCCACCAGTCGCGGTCATCCTCACGCAGCAACATGCGGGACTCGACCGGGCCATCCTCAAGCCCGGCGGAATAGGTGCGCATCGGCACCTTGGCGTCGTCCCAGGCTTCCAGCAGCCCGTCGACCCACTCCCACGCTTCCTCGACTTCCTCACGTCGCATGAAGAGGGCGAGATTGCCGCGCACGACGTCCATCAGCAGACGCTCATAGGCGTCCGGATAACGCACCTGAAACGTCTCGGCATAAGAGAGGTTCAATGGCAGGGACTGGACACGCAGGCCGCCCGGTCCCGGCTCCTTAATCTGGACATAGAGCTGCACGCCCTCATCCGGTTGCAGACGAATGATCAGCCGGTTGGAATGGGCCTGGTCCTCGCCGAACATCGCATGCGGGGCTTCGCGGAACTGCACCACGATCTCCGAGTGGCGAGAGCGCATCCGCTTGCCGGTGCGCAGATAGAACGGCACCCGCGACCAGCGCCAGTTATCGACCCAGGCTTTAAGCGCAACGAAGGTCTCGGTGCCACTTTCGCCTTCATCAAGCTCCTCGAGATAGCCTTTAACCTGCTCTCCATTGACGGTACCCGGCCCGTATTGCGCGCGTACAGTGTCCCGCCCGGCATATTTGGAGCGGACAGGCCGCAGCGCGTTCAGCACCTTGATCTTCTCGGTACGGATTTCATCCGCCTCGATGGAGTTCGGTGGTTCCATCGCAATCAGACAGAGCAGCTGAAGCAGATGGTTCTGCACCATGTCGCGGACCGCACCGGCACTGTCATAATAGCCTGCCCGGTCACCGACGCCGACATCCTCTGCGACCGTGATCTGGATATGATCGATGGCCGTGCGGTTCCAGAGCGGTTCGAACAGTGTATTGCCGAAACGCAGGACCAGCAGGTTCTGGACGGTTTCCTTGCCGAGATAATGATCGATCCGGTAGATGCGGTCCTCGCTGAACACCGCGCCGACCCCGGCATTGATTGCCTTTGCGGACTCAAGGTCGGTTCCGATCGGCTTTTCCAGCACGAGGCGCGCATCCCCCTTTGCAAGCCCTGCCTTGCCGATGGCCTGGCAAATGGGAACGTAGATTTTCGGCGTGACCGCAAGATAGAATATCGACGGGCGGTCGTCATCGCTCAAGCGCGATGTCAGCGCCTCCCAGTCGGCGTCCTCTTTGGTTGCGTCGAGGCAGGCATAGGAAAGAAGCTTTTCGAACTGCGTCCAGGCTTTCGCATCGAAATCCTCTCCAGTGGACGTCTTGCAGGCATCGCGCGCGAGGCTGCGGAAGTCTGCATCGCTCAACTCACTGCGCGAGACCCCGACGATACGGGAGGCTTCCGGGATCTGCCCGTCAACGAAACGATGGTAGAGCGCCGGCAGCAGCTTGCGCCGCGACAGGTCCCCCGTGCCTCCGAAAATGACGATGTCGAATGTATCGACGGGTATGAATTTTGCCATGTTCCCCAAGTCTGTATGTGGCCCATATACCGGTGTCAAAGCGAAGACAGGCGATCTTCACCAGACAGTCCTCATCTGCCTGTCCTGTGCGCAACGCTGACCGCCAGATACTAGAAATATTGTCTTGTTAGCGCTACCACAAGTGAGGCGCTTTGCAAGCCAGCGGGTCCGGTTTTTTGATAATACAGGAAGGTGTCAGGAACAGGACGGGCTTAGCTTCGTCGCGGACGCGGAGATGATGACCGGCACGCGGCTGTCTGCTGTGCCGGTCCAGCCCGTGGCACTGAGGTTTGCATCCGATGCCCCTGTGACCAGGCGGCCGGTCAGTTCACCGTCAGGCCCACCGGTGCAGCGAAGCGTGAAATGGTAGCCATCGCTCTCCTGGCCGCCGCTCGTGACCCGGCAATTCGGATTGATGTCATTGAGCAGGCTCTCATAAGAGGCCCGGGCCATCTCCTGATCGACACAATGCGTGCCCCGATCGCGCATCGGGATCGGCCCGAGGGCGGTGGTTGCCTCATAAGACCAGAGGCCGGGCGTCACATCTCCCTCCGCGAAGGCCAGAGGTGCCATGAGGAATGGCAGTGTGGCAGCAGCAATTAGGGTTTTCATCCGGTCACATCCTTTGGGTCAGCCATGGAGATATTGCCGTGCAGGCGCTCGCGCACAACACAAGGATGTTTAATTCGCCATTCAGGCAGAATTCAGGCCGGGTGTGGACGAAGTGTTCATGAGGGTTCAGCTTCAGGCCTGAAGCCCAGCACGAAATCGACCACTTTCACTTCCGGCATCTCGCACGGCTTCAGGCGCGGTTTGCCGCCCGCCCGGTAGAGATTGAAGCTGACATGGTCATTACCGCCAAGCTCTTCGCCATAGAGTTTCACGCGGCGGCCGTCTGATGAGCGCTCAAGCGTCACACCCCAGCGCACACCGAAATAGTCGCCCTGGCTGTAGCCGGTCGGCAGCTCAGCCAGGGCGGTCAGGAAATCCGCGAACCTAGTTGCGCGACTTGTCGACGAGGCGGTCATTCTGCGCCCATTGCATCATGCCGCGCAGCTTCTCGCCAACCTCCTCGATGAGGTGGTCGTTCATCCGCGCCCGCTTGGCATGGAAACCCGGCGCGCCGGCCTGGTTCTCCAGCACCCAGTTGCGTGCGAAAGTGCCGTCCTGGATGTCTTCCAGCACCTTCTTCATCTCCTTCTTCGTCTCTGACGTCACGACGCGCGGGCCGGAGACATACTCGCCGAACTCGGCGGTGTTGGAGATCGAGTAGTTCATGTTGGCGATGCCGCCCTCATAGATGAGGTCGACGATCAGCTTGGTCTCGTGCAGGCATTCGAAATACGCCATCTCCGGCGCGTATCCGGCTTCCACCAGCGTCTCGAAGCCGGCCTTGATCAGCTCGACGATGCCGCCGCAGAGCACGGCCTGCTCGCCGAAGAGGTCGGTCTCGGTCTCTTCGCGGAACGAGGTCTCGATGACGCCGGCGCGAGTGTTGCCGATGGCCTTGGAGTATGAGAGCGCGACATCCTTCGCGCTGCCGGTGGCATCCTGATGGATCGCCACAAGTCCCGGCAGGCCAAAGCCGCGCTGGTACTGGTCGCGCAGCGTGTGGCCCGGGCCCTTCGGCGCCGAGAGCGACACGTCCACGCCTTCCGGCGGGCGGATCAGGTTGTAGTGAATGTTGAAGCCGTGGCCGAACATGATGTGCTGGCCTTCGCGCACATGCGGCTCGATCTCGTTGGCCCAGAGCACGGCCTGCTTCTCATCCGGGATGAGGATCATGACGATATCGGCCCATTTGGTGGCTTCCGCCGGGGTCATGACTTTCAGCCCTTCGGCCTCGGTCTTCTTGCGTGAGCCTGAGCCCTCCTGCAGGCCGACGCAGACCTCCTTCACGCCACTGTCGCGCGCATTCAGCACATGCGCATGGCCCTGGCTGCCATAGCCGATGACAGCGACTTTCTTGGACTGAATGAGGCCGAGGTCGGCATCCTTTTCGTAATAGACTTTCACTTTGGCTTACTCCTTGATGCCCGCCAATGCGGGGAATGAACTTTGCAAAAATGGTTTGATGTTGGTGAGAAATACCAACGCCATTCCATTGACGTTGATGTCTGCTTTCTCAGGAAAATCTTTCGTGGTGACGCGAACTGAAAAAGGAGCGTGATTTCTCGTCGTGCCCTTGAAACGCTGCCGTTGAACAGTTTCGACATAGTCGACCTCAAGATTAACGTAGTGAATGATCCGATTGGTTGCGAAATCGAACCGATCAAGCCAATTCACTTGTCGCGTGTACTGAGGATTATGGTATGGGCGCTCAACAATGAGTTGTTCGTTTTTCAAACTGGTATTTTGAACCAAACGCCTCGCGTGGACTGAAAACGAAACCAAGTCACGCACAAAGAGCTCCGATACCTCATTGTTCCATTCAGCCGGAAAAACGGCTTCGGTCATCGAAAAGAGGCTAAGCGCCAAAGAATTTGCTGGTCTGTAGCTCGAAAGTAGAGCCGTCATTTTACCATCGTTCATCCCGCCTCCTTGCCGCGCTTGATCGACAGCACGCCGGTGCGGCTGACTTCTACAAGCCCGAGCGGGTCCATGAGTTCGCTGAACTGGTCGATCTTCTCCGAGGTGCCGGTGACCTCGAAGATGAAGCTCTCATTCGTCGTATCGATGACGTGCGCGCGGAAGATCTCACCAATGCGCAGCGCCTCGACGCGCTTGTCCCCGGTCCCGGCGACCTTGACCAGCGCCAGCTCGCGCTCGATGCCGCGCTTCGACTTCGTGATGTCGATGACGCTCGCCACGGGCACGAGCCGCAACAGCTGTGCCTCGATCTGCTCCAGCATGTGGGCGGTGCCGGTGGTGACGATGGTGATGCGCGAGCGGTGCTTGTCGCGATCCACCTCGGCCACCGTCAGGCTCTCGATGTTGTAGCCGCGTGCGGAGAAGAGCCCGACCACACGGCCGAGTACACCCGGTTCATTGTCGACAAGCACGGCGAGGGTCCGACGCTCCTCGGCTTCCTCCTCATGGTCCATGTCATAGGCGCTTGCAGGGATCGGTTCGCGGCTCATGAAAGTCATCTCCTTAGCGACAGCCGGGCTAGACCAGCTTACGGCCTTCCTCGTCGATTTCATCCCCGGAGATGCTACCGAGAATCATCTCATTGTGCGCCGCGCCCGACGGGATCATCGGGAAGCAGTTCTCCGCCTTCGTGACCAGGCAGTCGAAGATCACCGGCCCGTCATGGTCGATCATTTCGATGATCTTCGCGTCGAGTTCACCCGGCTCGCTGCACTGGATGCCATGCGCGCCATAGGCTTCCGCGAGCTTCACGAAGTCCGGCAGGCTTTCCGAGTATGAGTGCGAATAGCGCTCGCCATGCAGAAGCTCCTGCCACTGACGCACCATGCCCATCCACTCATTGTTGAGGATGAAGATCTTGACGGGCAGCTTGTGCTGAACGGCGGTGGAGATTTCCTGCATCACCATCTGGACGGAAGCCTCCCCGGCAATGTCGATGACGAGGCTGTCTGGATGGGCCGCCTGCACACCGACGGCTGCGGGAAGGCCATAGCCCATCGTGCCGAGCCCGCCGCTCGTCATCCAGCGGTTCGGTTCCTCGAAGTGATAGTATTGTGCCGCCCACATCTGGTGCTGGCCGACCTCGGTCGTGATGTAGGTATCGCGGGCCTTTGTCAGCTCATACAGGCGCTGGACGGCGTATTGCGGACGGATCGAGCCCTCATTCGGCGGATAGGCGAAACAGTCGCGCGCGCGCCACGTATCGATCTGGGCTTTCCAGCCCGACAGGTCCGGCGTCTCGCCCGCCATCTCTTTCCAGCCATCGAGCATGGCCTGCATGGCATTCCTGCAATCGGCAACGACCGGCACGTCCACCCGGATGATCTTGTTGATGGAAGACGGGTCGATGTCGATATGGACCTTTTTCGAGCCAGGCGAAAAGGCAGAAATCTTGCCCGTCACCCGGTCATCGAAGCGCGCACCGATACAGATCATCAGGTCGCAATCATGCATGGCATTGTTCGCTTCATAGGCCCCGTGCATGCCGACCATGCCGAGCCAGTCTGGGTGGCTTGCCGGGAACGCACCGAGCCCCATGAGTGTCGAGGTCACGGGAAAGCCGGTCGCGGCCTGAAGTTCACGCAGCAGGGTCGAAGCTTCCGGCCCGGAATTGATGACGCCACCACCTGTATAGAAGAGCGGCCGGCGCGCCGTCTTCATCAACTCCAGCACATCCCGAATGGCCTGCGGGGCAGGCTCGGTCTTCGGCTGGTAGGTCGGCTTGTAGACGCCTTCCTTGCCGATATAGGTCCCGGTCGAGAACTGGACGTCTTTCGGAATGTCGATGACCACGGGACCGGGCCGTCCGGAGGTCGCGATCAGGAAGGCCTCATGAACCGTGCGCGCCAGGTCTTCCACGTCCGTGACGAGGTAATTGTGCTTGGCGCAGCAGCGCGTGATACCGACCGTGTCGCACTCCTGGAAGGCATCCGTGCCAATCAGGTGGGTCGGGACCTGGCCGGAAATGACCACCATCGGAATGGAATCCATCATCGCATCAGTGATCGGCGTGACCATGTTGGTCGCGCCCGGCCCGGAGGTGACGAGCGCCACGCCGCACTTTCCCGTCGAACGGGCATACCCTTCCGCGGCATGGCCTGCGCCCTGTTCATGGCGCACCAGCACATGGCGGATCGAGGGTTCTGAATAGATCGCGTCATAGATCGGTAGCACCGCCCCGCCAGGGTAGCCGAACATTACGTCGACCCCCTGCTCCTTCAGCGCAGCAATGACGATGTCTGCGCCGGTCATCTGGCGGGCATCGGTATCTGTCTCTGTAAGGGTCTGGGTATCCATGACTGTCTCGTTCAATCCGTTTTCGTTTTTCCTGCGACCTGAAAAGAAAAAAGGGCCTCGTTTGAGACCCTTCCATACGCACCCGTGCCGACATCTCAGATGTCAGTCACGGGTGACCAATAAGTACGACGACCTTCTGCTGGCGCAAGGCTGTTTCCTCCAAATCGCAAATGGGGCATAACCTGCCTCAGCTTAGCGGTCAACCTCCTTGTAAAGGGCAGAAACAACCCTCATCCGGACGGAAAGCTCCGCAGACGGAATACGCGGCCAGAACGGAAATTGCCGCCCGATCCAGGTAAACTGCCGCTTGGCATAGCGGCGCGTATCGCGCTTGGCATTCTCGGCCGCGGTGTTTGCATCTATCTCGCCACGAATGAAGGCAGACAGCCACGGCATGCCGTGGGCCTTCATCGCCGGAAGCTCGGGATCGATGCCGAGGGCGACCAGCTTTCGCGCCTCTTCCATAGCCCCCTCCATGAGCATCCCCTCGAAGCGCTTGTCGATGCGGGCATAGAGTTTGGCGCGCGGCGGCGTCAGGGCGACACCCAGCCATTCATCATTGTTGAGGACCGGCTTGGAGCGCTGGTTCTGGAAGCTCGTGAGCGGTTTGCCCGTGGCGAGCCAGACCTCGTAGGCCCTCGAAAGACGCTGACGGTCATTGTCGTCAATGCGGGCCGCCGCGTCCGGGTCGACCGACTGTAACCGGATCTTGAGACCGCGCACCCCGTCCGCCTTGGCGATCTCGAGAACCTCATGCCGGGTTTCCTCCGGCACGGGCGGGATTTCCGACAGGCCTTGTGTCAGCGCCAGCAGGTAAAGCCCAGTACCGCCAACCACGACAGCCGTCTTGCCGCGCTTCTGGATATCCTCGATGACCGGACGCGCCTGTTCCAGCCATTCGCCGGTGGAAAACCTCTCGCTGACCGGGACGTGTCCGAACAGGTGGTGCGCCACCCCATCCATCTCGGCTTCGCTGGGGCGCGCGGAGATGACATTCAATTCGCGGTAGACCTGCATGGAATCCGCATTGACGATCTCGCCATTGATCTTTCGGGCAATCTGAATGGAGAGGTCTGTCTTGCCGCTGGCGGTTGGCCCATGGATCAGGATTGCAGGTCTCATCATTTAGCAATTAAGAGGTTTGGGGCCCGAGGTTAAGTAAGGACAGTGTCAATGGATGAAAAAACGTCAGATTACAGCCATGTCGTCACAGTTGTGGCACCCGGCGGAGAAAGCCTGCAAATCATTGGCGACACGCTGGAATCCGCGCTGCGTGAGGCAAATGCAAAAGACTTCGGCCCAGTCCGCATGCTGAGTGGTGACGGACACTTCACGGCCATCGAACAGGCTGTCGACACCAGGAACCCGCAACCTTTGCGCAAACAGCTGGAGGCAATTTTCGCCGGCAAGGCGGACATCTGTGTTTCCCCAAGCACAAACCGGCGGAAGAAACTGCTTATCTCGGACATGGATTCTACCATTATCGAGCAGGAGTGCCTTGACGAACTCGCCGATTTCGCCGGCCTTAAGGCAGAAATCTCCGCAATCACCGAACGCGCCATGCAGGGCGAACTGAATTTCGAGGAAGCGCTTCGAGAACGCGTGGGCATGCTGGACGGGCTTGGCCTCGAGACGCTGGAGACGTGTCATCGTGAGCGCATCACGCTGATGCCCGGCGCGGAAACACTCGTGGCCACCATGTCTGCCGAGGGCGCGCGCTGCGTACTCGTTTCTGGCGGCTTCACCTATTTCACCTCCCGCATTGCGGAGATGGCTGGCTTTCACACCCATCAGGGCAACACGCTGCTCGACAATGGCAAGGCGCTGACCGGCAAGGTCGGTGAGCCGATTCTCGGGCGCGAAGCCAAGCTCGCCGCGCTAAACACGGAGATGAAAGAGCTCGGCCTGTCGGCTGAAGAGACGCTTGCCATGGGTGATGGCGCCAATGACCTCGCCATGATCGAGGCCTCAGGTCTCGGCATCGCCTACCGCGCCAAACCGGTCGTCGCCGAAGCGGCCCACTGCGGAATTTCCGTCACGGACCTGACGGCCGCGCTCTATTTTCAGGGCTATTCAGACAGCGAGATCGTCTGGAAGCACTAGGGCTGGCCTGTTACCGCACTGCGCTGTAGCGTTTCGGGTCGCCGGAAAAGACGCCGATGATCTTCAGCGAGCTGGAGAAGAAGCCAAGCTCTTCCAGCGCCAGCTGGACCGGGCGTTCATCCGGATGGCCCTCGATCTCGGCGTAAAACTGGGTCGCGGTGAAAGACCCGTCGATCTGGTAGCTTTCCAGCTTGGTCATGTTGACGCCATTGGTCGCAAATCCGCCCATCGCCTTGTAGAGCGCGGCCGGGATATTGCGGACCTGGAACAGGAAGGACGTGATCGTCGGACCGTCCGTGGCGTCATGCTCAACCGGCTCCGGGGCCATGATGACGAAGCGCGTCGTGTTGTGGTCATGGTCCTCGATATTGCGGGCAAGGATGTCGAGACCATACACCTCGGCGGCCAGTTCCGGCGCGATGGCGGCGACGGACGGATCACCCGTCTCCGCTACGATACGCGCCGCACCGGCCGTATCCGCAGCGATCACGGCCTGGATGCCATTCTCCCGCAGGAAGGCCCGGCACTGGCCAAGCGCCATGATATGGGAATGGGCAACCTTAACCTCGTCCAGCATCGTGCCTTTCAGCGCCATCAGCTGGAACCGGATCGGCATGAAGTGCTCGCCAATCATGTGCAGCGTGGTGCCGGGCAGCAGGTGGTGGATGTCCCCCACCCGGCCGGCAATCGTATTCTCCACCGGGATCATGGCGAGATCGGCCTCGCCGCGCTCGACGGCATATAGAACGTCCTCGAACGTCTTGCAGGCGACAGGCTCCATTTCCGGATACGTTTCCTTGCAGGCGATATGTGAGTTTGCGCCCGCTTCGCCCTGATAGGCGATCCTGCCTGTTTTCATCTCGTTCATTGTCTCGTCCGGATCCTGTCTGAAGCCTGCAAACGCCGCCTGTGGCCCGTGCGCGCCCTGCCATGCGCGAGCTGTGAGCGCATTTCAAGTGCCGATTCGCCCGAAAGCCTTTCTGCCGGACCGCTGGCGCACCATGACCACACCACCACAACACCGCACAAAGTGCGCCGTTTCGCCGCTATATCCCCCCGCGCATCCTGCAAAGCATCCCGTTATATTGCCTCCGACTCGATAGCGTGCCAGAAGGCGCGCGTCACATAAGATAACCAAACAAGGACGATCCCGATGGGCGATCTCTTCTGGAACAAGATTTTCGCGTGCATTCTCGCCGTAGTGCTGGGCATCATGGCGTTGCAGCAACTCTCCAGCATGGTCTTCTCCTCCGGTCATGGCGGCGGCCATCACGGTGAAGAGGAAGGCACGCTCAATGACTGGGCGCACAGCCGGTTTGCCTATTACACCGATATTGCAGAAACCGCGGCTGCTGGTGGCGGCGAAGAGGAAGTCTATGATCTCGGCGCCCTGCTCGCGAATGCCGACGTCAGCAGCGGCGAACGTGCCTTCAAGTCGAAGTGCACGACCTGCCACACCATCGAACAGGGTGGCGGCAATGGCACAGGCCCGAACCTGCACGGCATCATGACGGCGACACACGCCCATAATGACAGCTTTGGTTACTCCTCCGCGATGCAGGCATCCGCAGGCGAGCCGTGGACCTATGAGTCCATCGACAAGTGGCTCGAAAACCCGTCCAGCTATATCCGCGGCACCACGATGGCTTTCGCCGGCCTCCGCCGTGATGACGAGCGCGCCAACGTGATCGCCTATCTCGCTGAAAACACGCCGAACGCACCGGCCTTCCCGGAACCGCTGCCTGAGGAAGAGGAAGATGAAGGCGCAGAGGGCGAAGAAGGTGGCGAAGCCACTGAAGCCTCTGCCGAGGGCGAGGCTGTCGAAACCACTGTCGACTCCGAGACCGCCGAAGAAACTCCACCCGAAGCTACAGGTGAGATTGAGACCCAGGACACCGTAACTGACCGGGATTCCGAGGCCGAAGGCAATGAGAGCGAAGTCGAGCTTGCACCGGACACAGACGCGGATGCTGAAGAAGGCGACAGCGAGGAAGAGTAGGCCTCAGCCTTTCAGCCAGTCAGGTTCAACTTCCCTCAGCGAAGAGATATCAATGCGGCGGGCCCCAATGGGCTCGCCGTAAATTTTTGCGATACGCTGAACTGCTCCACTCAGGGGCTCTGCGGCTACGGCCATGTGCCAGGCATTGGCGTGCAACAGCGTCGAACTGTCCAGCATGATGCCGACATGGCCTTTCCAGAAGACGAGATCGCCCCGCTTCAGCCCATCAGGGGCTTGCCAGTCCTCTACAGCTTCTCCGCACCAGCCAAACTGCATGTCGCTGTCACGCGGCAGCAGTACGCCACATGCCAGATAGGCCGCGCGCGTCAGGCCCGTGCAATCGAGCCCAAGGCTCTCACATCCGCCCCAAAGATAGGGCGCATGCAGAAATCGCTCTGCAACAGAAGCCGCGTCATCTTCGAAAATGCCCGCTTCGGCGACATGCTGCTCAGGCAGCCAGCCGCCACCAGCAAGCTGCAAAAAACGCCCCTCCTGCCCTATCACGCTCAGTTTGCTGCCGAGTGATACCATAAAGAGCGGAGCCGATTTCAGATCAGGCTCTGAATAGGCATAGGTGCGCAGGGCGATGACCTTGTGGTTTGTCTCGTAAATAGCCGCCGACAATGCATCTATCCGCGCCCAACCGACATAGCGATCACGATGCAGCTGAACATGCGCGTAGCCGCCTTCCCGCTCGAACACGCTCAGCGTTTCACCATGCAGCGCCTGGGTAACCATTTCAGCGTCCGCGCGCGGTGCGTCATGCACTGCTACAGCGCCAACACCGACCTGCATCGGCTCACCTGACAGTCCCTGTGGCGGGCTCAGGCGTTTGTCGTTGAATTCCGGCATACCACTCCCGGTCGTGTCAGGCCGCTTTCGGTTCAGGCCGGGCTTCAGTTTCATTCCCGGTCTGTATCTGGGAGATATCCTCACCCGCCCCAGCGGCAACAATAAGGCCGGAGAAATTGCGCAGCCAGTCCATACCCTTGGTCGTACGTTCAACGAAGATGCTACGCATGTCGTTCTCATCACGACGACGGCGCACAAAGCCTGCCTTCTCCAGCATGTCGACCGCCCGTGTGACGGCCGGCTTGGCAAGATTCAAACCGGCCGCGAGCCCGCGCACGGTATGCGGGCCGTTCTGAAGCGCAATCGTCATGAAAATGGCCTGCTGACGGGCCGACAGGTCAAGCTCAGAGGTGCGGACATAGGACGAAACGGCCCGACGCCACAGATCGAGGGACTGTCTTTCACTCATCGCCATGACCGGATTCTCCTTGCCGCGCGTTTTTCGTTTGACTCAAGCGAATCAGAATCTGATTTGCAGAATCCGTAAAGAGTCCCTTAACGCGACAAGGGAAGAAAATTTCTAACGCTCTGGTTTTATTGTAAAAAACATGACCTGCCCGCCCCTGGAAATACGCACGAGCAGACCCTTGCCTCCCGGAGCGTTCTCTGGGCGCAGTGCCTCATGGGCAGCTTCGAGGCCCGATATCTTCTCAAAGCCCATCTCGGTTATGACATCGCCCTTACGCAGCTTGCCATAACTCGGGCCATTCGCGGCAACAGAGTTTACAAGCACTCCACCGACATCACGGGAGATGCCATAACGCCGGCGCGCATCATCATCAATCGTAACCAGTTCCGCCCCAATCGGATTTTGCGCCAAGGCATTTTCCGGCAATGGCTCTCGCGTCTCTTCCGGCGTACTGGATTCCAGCTCACCGACTGTGAAGCTGACCGTTCGACGTTTGCGATCGCGTACGATATCGACCTTCACGGTCTCACCAATTTCGGCTTCGGCAACGATGCGTGACAGGCCACGTACATTCTCGACCACACGCCCGTCGAAACTGAGTACGAGATCGCCAACCTCGAAATCAGACTTCGCTGCCGGGCCATCTTCCTGGATAGATGTGATGATGACGCCGTCAGGTTCGTTGACGCCATAAGCGTCCGCAATGTCCTGGTCGATGCCCTGGACATTCACCCCGAACCAGCCACGGCGCGGATGGCCAAATTCCAGAATTTGTCCGGCGACCTGGTCCACCAGGTTGGCCGGAATGGAAAAGCCAAGCCCGACCGAGCCCCCCGTCGGAGAGATAATCGCAGTATTCACGCCTATGACTTCGCCGTTCAGATTGAACAGCGGGCCACCGGAATTGCCCCGGTTGATCGCTGCATCCGTCTGGATGAAGTCGTCATAGCGCCCGGACTGGATGTCCCTGTTTCGCGCGGAAATGATGCCCGCCGAGACTGAGCCCCCAAAGCCAAACGGATTGCCGATCGCCATGACCCAGTCGCCGACTTCGGCGCCATCACTGTCTGCAAACTCGACATATGGCAGCGGGTCGTCGCTTGTGACCCTGAGGACTGCGACATCTGTTTCAGGGTCCGTGCCGACAAGCTCGGCCTTGAGGGTACGTCCGGAATTGAAGACAACATTGATCTCATCGGCGTTCTCGATGACGTGATTGTTGGTCACAACCGTACCATCCGCCGAGATCAGGAAGCCCGACCCCAGCGACCCCTCGCGCTGGAAGCCGTCCGGATCACGGCCAAAGAATTCGTTGAAGCGCTCAAGCGGGGAGCCGTCCGGGAACTCCGGCATGCCCTCGGGCGCGACGGTCTGGCTTGTCGTGATGTTGACGACAGCAGGCATCAGTCGCCTGGCAAGTTTCGAGAAGGACTCAGGCGCCTGCTTCTGGTCGATCGCCGATGTCGTATCGGACAGCGACCCCTCTGCCTGATTGCTATCAGACTGCGATGCCCGCTGGGCCTCGGCCAGCGGTGCAAATAGCAGCAGGCCGGCCACACCGGCCATGAGGGGGGCTCTGAAGCGTATCATTGTCGCTCTCCGCTTGAAGAAGACCTACATCTGTCTCGCACACAAGTATGGCGCTTCGCAGGCATACCGCAACGCGTCAGAAAAAGCGCGCCGCAATGTAAAAGATAACCAGACCCAGAATGGCAGACCAGATACCGCCGCTGCGGACGCTTTCTGTCGGCAGGCGCGCCAGCCAGTCTCCCATGCGCCGCATAGCATCCGGCGCGGCGGCATAAAGGATACCTTCGAGCGCGAACCACAGGCCAATGGCGGCGAGGATGGTCTGCCAGGTCATGGACGCGAACCTCCCTGCCGCCTGCCTGCTTGCCTATTGCGGTGTCCCGTTCTGACGGGCCTGCTGAATGAAGTCGTTGCACAGCCCCATCCTGTCTGGGCCGACAACAACTCGCGTGCCTTCGGTGAAGGCTTCCTCGCAGGCGATGAGGGCGCGCTGGAACCGGAAGAACTCGCGGTCGCCGTCATAGGCCTCCGCATAGATCTCGTTCCGGCGGGCATCGCCTTCACCACGAATCTGCTCCGACTGTTGCCGCGCTTCAGCCAGGATCACGGTACGTTCCCGCTCCGCCCGCGCACGGACACCGCGGGCACGCTCATCCCCCTCGGCCCGTATCTGCTCGGCTTCCTGGTTCCGGGTGGCCTCCATACGGGAGAACACACGTTCGGAAACATCGTCCGGCAGGTCAGCCCGGCGAATACGCACATCGATGATCTCGATGCCGCGACCGGCAATATTGTTTGCGAGATTATCGCGGATCTCGTTCATGAGCTCCGAGCGCTGACCGGAAATGATGTCCTCCGGCAGGCGTGAAGCCAGGGCATTACGGATTGCGGCATCCGTGAAGTTTTCAAGCTGGTCGCGGGCGACACGCTCCGTCTGGAGGCGCTGATAGAAGGCCAGCGGATCAGAAATCTGCCAGCGTACGAAAGCGTCGACGATCAACTGCTCCTGGTTCGATGCATAGGCTTCGATATCGCGGACATCGAGACCAAGATTGCGCCGGTCGTACATCACGACATTCTGGACAAGCGGCAGCTTGAATTTCAGGCCGGCCTCATCCGAGCCCGGCTCGTTATAGGAATCGACAACCGCCCCGACCTGGAGCAGCAGCGCTTGCTTGCGCTGGTCGACGATGAAGAATGAGTTGAAGGCCACGATCAGGGCGAGCACGATCGCGACGAGGCCAAGTATTCCAAACGGTCTCATGATCTAGTTCCCCTGATTGTTTCTGCGGTTGACGCTATCGAGCGGCAGGTAGGGCACGGCCCCGGACTCATTGTCGAGAATGAGTTTGTCGCTGCGATTGAGAATGCGTTCCATGGATTCAAGATACATCCGTTCCCGCGTGACTTGTGGTGCCTGCTGGTACTCAGCGAGGATCTGCGTGAAACGTGAGGCCTGACCGGTCGCATCGGCAATCACCTGCTCGCGATAGGCTTCGGCATCCTGAATGATCTGCTCAGCCGCACCGCGTGCGCGTGGAATGATGTCATTGGCGTAGCGGTTGGCTTCCTGGACTGCGCGCTCGGCATCCTGGCCGGCCACGACCACATCAATGAAGGCATCACGCACAGGCGCGGGGGCCTGGGCTTCCTGGATCTCGACGTTGAGGATCTGGACCCCTGCCTTGTAATCGGTCAGCAGGGCGCTGAGCTGGGTGCGAACCTCGTTCTGGAGCTCACCACGGCCCGTCGTGATGATGTCATCGAGATTGGACTTGCCGACCACTTCACGCATCACCGACTCAGCCGATGCTTTCACCAGCTCTTCACCGCCCTCGATATTAAGGATGAAGTTCTCCGGGTCTTCTTCATCATAGTACCAGAAGACACGGAACTGGACGTCGACGATATTTTCGTCACCGGTCAGCATCAGGCGCTCGTCATTGTCAGCGCCGATCTGTGTGACCTGCTGTTTCTCCGAGGGCATGATCTCATGCTTCTCGATCGGTGTCGGCAGGTGGACATGCAGCCCCGGTTCGAAATTTTTCTGCCACTTGCCAAAACGGAAGACTGCGGCGCGTTCGCCTTCATCGACCACGACAACGCCTGTGGCGAGCCATGCGATCAGCGCGGCCAGGCCAAGTACGGCGAAACCGAACGGGCCAAAGCCGGAGCCCCCGCCACGGCCATTTCCACCGCCGGAGCCATTGTTTCCGCGGCCACGACGGAACCGTTCCTGCATACGGCGCATTTGCTCTTCAAGGTCAGGGCGGTCACGTCCACCGCCACCTGATCCGCCGGAGCCTCCTGAACCGCCCGAGCCGCCGGGACGGGACCACGGAGAGTCCTTGCCCTTGCCGCCTGAGCCCCACGGGCTGCCATTGCCCTTGGACGATCCTTCGCCGTCCTTGTTTTCATTCCAGGGCATTGCCCCTCCTTCATGACTGTCCGTCTATGGCCATATAGACATTGCGCAGATATGTGCACCCCAAGACGCTCGCATCAAGGAGTCACCCGCATGTTTCGTGGCAAATCGCGGCAAACTGACAAAGTCGAAACCGCCATCCGGCGCGCACTGGGCGCACCTGAATGGCTACAGGGCATCCGCGTCAAGGATGATGGAAGCGTGACTCTCATCATCGAAGCAGACCCTGAAGACATGGAAGCCTCGGAGACACGCCGTGTCGAAGCCGAGGCGCGTGCCATGAATGTGAAGGGGGTTGGCGATGTACGGGCCATGTTGACCGCCGAACGCGCGCAGGGCGCACATAGTACACATGAAGAGGCCCCGCCCCGGGCAGGCACCCAGCGTGTGCACAAAGGGGCCCGCCTGTCCGAAGAAGCCGTATCGCAAGGCGAGCCCGGTGCACCGACCACCGAAAAAATACCCGGCATTTCCCGCATACTTGTTGTCGCGAGTGCCAAAGGCGGGGTCGGCAAGTCGACCGTTGCGGTCAATCTGGCAGCCGCTTTTGCCAAGCTCGGCCTCAAGACAGGCCTGCTGGACGCAGACATCTATGGCCCGAGTGCGCCGACCATGTTGGGCACAAGTGATGCCCAACCCGCCACGAACGCTGAAGGCAAGCTCGTGCCGGTCGAGGCGCACGGCATTCATTCGCTGTCCATCGGCTATCTCTCCGATCCCGATGCCCCCATGATCTGGCGCGGGCCGATCGTCATGTCGGCAATCACGCAGATGCTGAACGATGCTGCCTGGGGCACACCGGAAGACCCACTGGACCTGCTCATCATCGACACCCCGCCCGGCACTGGCGACGCGCAGCTCACCATTGCCCAGCGTGTGCCGGTCACCGCAGCCGTACTCGTCACCACGCCTCAGGAAGTTGCGCTTTCGGATGTGCGGCGCGGCGCAGCCATGTTTGCCAAGACAGCCGTTCCGGTGCTCGGCGTTATCGAGACGATGAGCTGGTTCGAGGACCCGGCCGGCAACCGCCACTACCTGATGGGCGAAGGCGGCGGACGCAGGACAGCAGACGCACTCGGCCTGCCCCTGCTAGGCCAGCTGCCGATCCTGAACGAAATCCGTGAAGGTGGCGATACCGGCAAACCCGCCGCGGCGGGAGAGACCGAATCCGCGAAACTCTTCCATGAGCTTTCGCGTAACGTCGCCCTCAACCTGGACAGCCTGCAGACCAAGCCTGCGCCGGAGATCGTGTTCGAGGACTAGGCGTTGAAGTTCAGCTTCAGGCCCGGCTCCGGCCAGCGGCACTTGATGAGCTTGCCGGTGCCCGACAGCGTCACATAGGCGTCCATCATGTCCTCGCCGCCAAAGGCGATATTGGTAACGAAAGGGTCGGGGAAGCCGATGTGGCTGTGGTTGCCATCGGGCTTTACCGTGGTGATGCCACCCTGAAGGATGGTCGCGGTGCAGACATTCCCGGCCGCCGTGATGGCAAGACTGTCGAAATAGCGCAGGTCTGGCATCCCGGCGACGACGCGGCCCGTCGAGAATGGCCCTGCCTGTTTCGGCTTGCCAGGGCTTTCAAGGTCATAGGCCCAGACACGCGCGGTCATCGTATCAGCGAAATAGACGACATCCTCGTCAGGCGAGAGACCAATGCCATTCGGCGAGATATGATTGTAGTCGAACTCCTGCACGGTGTCGGAGCCGGCTGGCATGAAGTAAAGCCCGCCCGTGTCGCGGTGGCGGGAATAGGATTTGCCGAGATCGGTGAAATAGAGATTGCCCGCCTTGTCGAAGACGAGATCGTTCGGCCCCTTCAGCGGATTCCCGTTACACTTGTCAGCAACGACCTCGACTTTCCCGGTGGAAAGATCGACCCGTTCGATCCGGCCGCCGGAATAATCTGACGGGCAGTGGCCGGGAATGAGCAGGCCGTCGCGCTCATGGTAGATGAAGCCGCCATTATTGCAGACCCAGAGCGCCCCGTCCGGCCCGATAGCGAGCCCGTTCGGGCCGCCTCCCGGTGTCGCGATCACTTCAGTCTTGCCGTCCCCCCAGCACCGCGTGATCTTCTTGCTCTCGATCTCCACGACAATGACCGAACCGTCCGACATAACGACCGGGCCCTCCGGGAACCGTAATCCTTCAGCGACGGTCTCAAAATCCATGGCGGTGCCCTCCCCTGGCACTGTCTGCTTTTATGAAAGGGGAGCTTGTCGCGCTGGAGAACGCCTTTCAAGCCGCGCCGTCGCGGAAGGTCAGCCGGACTCTTAGGGTATCTCAGGCATCTATCCGCTCAAGCACTCTCAGTGTAAACGCATGATCGTTGCGCTCATTCTGCGCAAACGGTTTGGTTGCGACTTCGCGGAACGCGGATTCATCGAAATCCGGAAAAGAGACATCGCCGTCCACCTCGGCATCGACCTCGCTGATATAGAGAACATCCGCGATGGGCAGGACACGGGTATAAAGCGACTGCCCGCCGATCACGAACACTTCATCCTCACCATCCCTGACCGCAATCGCCTTGGCGGCCTGTATCGCGGCATTCAGGTTCGAATAGACGCGCGCGCCTTCTGCGGCATAGGCCCAATCGCGTGTGATCACGATGTTCTGACGCTTGGGCAGGGGATGTATGGGCAGGCTCTCCCAGGTATTGCGGCCCATGATGATCGGTTTGCCCACGGTCGTCTGCTTGAACAGTTTCAGGTCATCCCCGAGTTTCCACGGAAGCCCGCCATCCTTGCCTATGATACCGTTTCTCGACCGCGCAACGATCACAGACAACCTGACCGGTTCTTCCATCGGAGTCCCTCTTGCATTCACACCGCATTCTGCGACGTTGATATATAACTACTCCGGACAAAGACTAGGATTGACGTATAGGCCGGATCAATAGCCTCGGTCACAGCCAATAGAAGATTCAACTCATGATGGACCTATTGAATGGCCTGATCGACGCAATAACTAACAATCAGCCGCAAAATAAATGGCCTGTAATTGCCGGCCTGTCGGTGACCCTCGGACTTATATACTACTTTCGCGGCCGGTTCTGGGCCTTCCTTTACTTTGCCACGATCCCATTCCTGAACTGGTCATTCGGTATTGTTGACAGTTTCACACTGCTGTCACCTTCAGAAAATTTCAGCCGCGGCGTCGAGATACATCCGCTGACTGTGGTCACCGGGCTGGTTTTCGTCTTTCGTGACTTCGTCCAGCGCCGCATGGGCCATCGTGTCCTGATCGTCATGGCGCTGGCGATTGCCTGGTCGTTTTACTATGCATGGCCTGTCATCGCGCTCGCCTCCGGGCTGGCTTTCGCGGTCTCGGAAATCACGGACTGGTTGATCTTCACCTTCACGAAATACCGCCTGTCGACACGAATCATCCTGTCGAGCGCCATCGCGGCACCGGTCGATACAACAATCTTCCTCTACGGCGCGGACCTCGCCCGCCAGATCAAGCTCGGCGACGAACCGGGCAACATGTTGCACCTGGCCAACTGGATTGTCTTCATCACCGGCAAGATGATCGGTGCCGTAATCGTCTCCTGGCTGATCCGCCAGCGGGAAAAGGCCGGTAAGGTCGATCCATACGAGGATGATGGCGCCAGCCCGAAAACCACTTTCGGCTAACCCGACGGCAGAGCTTCCTCACCCGCAGTTGCCCGCGTAATCATGCAGACGAGAGCAGATAAGGGAGGACACATCATGAAACTCGGCTCAGACACCCCTGCAATCGTTACAGGTGGCGCATCCGGCCTCGGGCGGGCAACGGCTGAAGCCCTGGCCGCAGCTGGCGTGAAGGTCGCGATCTTCGACATCCAGGAGGAAAAAGGTGAAGAGGTCGCCAAGGCCACGGGCGGGGTATTCTGCAAGGTCAACATTCTCGACGAGGAGTCCTGCGAGGCCGGCTTTGCAAAGGCCCGTGAAGCACATGGCCAGGAACGCATCACCGTGCACTGCGCCGTGACAGGCGGACGCGGCAAGACACTCTCGTTCGACAAGGAAACCATGAAATACAAGCGCACACCGACGGAAGAATATGACCGTGGCGCGCAAGGCATTCTTGTGGCCTCCTATCGCATCGCCTCAATGTCGGCGCTTGGCATGGCGAACTCAGAACCGTTGAACGATGATGGCGAGCGTGGATCCATCACACTGACGGCCTCGGTCGCTGCGCAGGACGCCCAGATCGGCCAGGTGATCTACGGCTCCTGCAAGGCTGGCGTGAACGGGCTTGTCCTGCCCATGGCGCGAGATCTGATGAATATTGGTATCCGGGTAAACTCGATCATGCCCGGCATCTTCACGACGCCACTGATGCTCGGCGCACCGGAGAAGGTTCTCGACAGCCTCGCCGCCTCCGTGCCGTTCCCGAAACGCCTCGGCAAACCGGAGGAATTCGGCTCGCTTGCGCTGGAGATCGCCCGCAACGGCTATCTTAACGGTCACAATTTCCGGCTGGATGGCTCTATCCGGATGGCTCCGCGCTAGGCAGGGCAGACGGCTCTATCAAACGGCGACCGGAGCCTTGATGTGCTTGTGGGCCTCATAGCCCACAAGCTGGAAGTCCTCATATTCCCAGCCGAACAGGTCGGTCTTGTCAGGATCAAGGATCATCTTCGGCGGGGTGAGTGGTGCGCGCGTGAGTTGCAGCTTCGCCTGTTCGAGATGATTTGAATAGAGATGCGCATCGCCAAGCGTGTGGACGAACTCGCCAGGCTCTAGCCCGGTGGCACGCGCCATCATCATCGTCAGCAGGGCGTAGGAAGCAATATTGAACGGCACGCCGAGAAAGATATCGGCAGAGCGCTGGTAGAGCTGGCAGTTCAGCTTGCCGTCTGCAACATGAAACTGGAACAGGCAGTGACACGGCGGCAGCGCCATATCGTTCACGTCCGCCGGGTTCCAGGCCGAGACCACCAGCCGGCGTGAGTTCGGATTGGTCCGGATTTCATTCAGGACCCATTCGATCTGGTCGATCGTGCGTCCGTCAGGTCCCGTCCAGGAGCGCCATTGTTTACCATAAACCGGGCCGAGATCACCATTCTCATCGGCCCACTCATCCCAGATGGAAACGCCGTTTTCCTTCAAGTAGGCAATGTTTGTATCGCCCCTGAGAAACCAGAGCAGCTCAATGATGATTGATCGCAGGTGCAGCTTCTTGGTTGTGAGCAAGGGAAAGCTATCGCCGAGGTCAAACCGCATCTGACGCCCGAAGACGCCTATGGTGCCGGTGCCGGTGCGGTCACCGCGCTCCACACCATTGTCGAGCACGTCCTGTAGAAGATCGAGATACTGACGCATTGCGGTAACGACTTTCACCGAGTCTGCACGCCCTGTCCACTGTCTTGCACGTCAGGAAACAGGTGGTCGATCCTTAACAAACCCTCAACCACAAGCCGCAAGTTAAACGACACATCCAAATCGGACTTCAACTCAGTTGTTTTAGGAAAGACACTGAGAAAGAGCGATTTATCTGGAGCGCTGGGCAAATGAAACTATTCGGAAACGACAGGAAGTTCCGTTCGAACAATGGCGGTAATGTTGCTGTTATCTTCGCGCTTACGCTTTTGCCGCTCCTTCTGGTTGCCGGTTTTGCCATTGATGCCCAGCTCGCCTTTTCCAAGAAGGGCAAGATCCAGCGGTCGGTAGACTCAGCCATGCTCGCCGGTGCGCGGATGATGCAGAATGTCAGCGACAAGGATGAGGTCAAGGAACACGCGCAAACCTATTTCGACGCCATCATGGAGAGTGAAGGCAACAGGCTTACGTGCGATGCCCTCGGGATCAAGTTTCCGGGGCCGGAAGAAATCGAAGGCACTGTGACCTGTTACCAGCCAACATCGCTGATGCGTCTGGCCGGGCGTGAATATGTCGAACTCACCGTCACGGGCACGGCAACCTATGGCACGGGCCGTCTGGACGTGTCGTTCGTCTTTGACGTTTCAGGTTCCATGAACAGCTATGGCCGTATTTTCGAGCTCAAGACCGCTGCCAAGGATGCGGTGGAAACACTGCTGCCTGAGCCAGGCTCCGCCAGTGATGGTGATGTACGCATCGCCATGGTCGCCTACAACAGCATGATCGATGCCGGGAATTACTTTGAGGATGTTACAGGCCTCAAAAAACGGCGCACCTATGAGGTCGATTACGAGAAGGAAGAGTGTAGCTACACCTGCGAACGGTACCACCCACGGTGGGGCTATTGCATGAGGTATGACCGCAGCTGTCGCGACAAGCGCGTGCAGGACACATATACGATGGACTCAACATGCATTTACGAGCGTGGCGGCAACTATGCCTTTGAGGACATACAGCCCAAGCAGGTCAACCAGTGGCAACTCGTCGATGAGCTCGAGTCCGGTGAGTACAATGCCCAGTCCGATAACAAGAACAGCGAAGGCTACATGGCGGCAAGCTATGCGGAATGGAGCGACTATTACGAGAGATGGTATACACGCGGTGAGGATGAGTGCCTGAACATTCCCCCTTTCGCCCTGAGCCATAACAAGACGCAAATCAATCACTTCATCAACAGCCTCTACGCGAATGGCGGCACTGCTGGGCATCAGGGCATCGCCTGGGGCTGGTACATGATCAATGACCGCTGGAGCGACGTCTTCGATGGCGCGTCGACACCGCTCGACAAGGAAGAGCCCGATGTCGTCAAGGCGATGATCGTCATGACGGACGGCGAGTTCAACCAGCAACTCTTCAACAGCCAGGGCAGCTCGACTGAACAGGCGAAGGATCTATGCGACACGATCAAGAATGATGATGTCATCATCTACACGGTCGCATTCCAGGCCCCGGATGCGGGCAAGGATGTGCTGGAATACTGCGCGTCGGGACAGGAGTTCTACTTTTCCGCTGATAACGGACAGGAGCTTGTCGAAAGCTATCGCGCAATCGCAACCTCGATTTCCGACCTGCGCATCTCACGCTGATCGCAACTGCCCCCTTTCAGGCAGCAGGGTTTCCACCTATATTACAATTGTCCTTTCGGGGACTATGGCGATAAACGCACGTGTAATAAGCGGTTCGGACCCGGGGGCGGTACCCGGCGGCTCCACCAATTTTCCCGTTCATTGGACGGATTATGGGGCCGAAACAGGATCGACGGACGTGTAAAGACGATGCTTTCGCCCGGCCGAGCTCCGTTAGAAGCTCATTTCAACATAGTTGCCAATGACAACTTTGCTGAAGGTGAACTGATGGCCGCGTAAGCGGTCGGTAGGTAAACCGAACTTTTAACTCCTGGGGCATCAGCGCCTCAGGCGGGGCCCGGAGGCGCCTGGCAACAGAAGCCTCCACCTTTTCCCTACAGATTCGCAGATGGCCTTGCCGGAACACCCCGGCCCGGCTGGCGTTTATCCTGACGATAACAGGAGTATGAAAATGTCTTCATTTGCACTTTACACGTTTGGTTTCGTGATCCTGATTGCCGGGCTTGCCTTCGGTGCCTATCAACTGGGCGTCCCAGGGGTCTGGATCGGAATTGGGGCCATTATCCTGGCCGGCATTGGCATCATAACGGGTGTCTCCAATACCCGCCGCAAGGACGATACTGAAGCTTCCCACGAGCACAGCTAGTCCGCGGCCCACATTCCAGGTCATTGCAGTTCAGATATATTCAGGCTTTGCAGAGCGTGTCCGCCCCTGACTATAAACGCGGACGCGCGAACGTGGTATTCTTATATCGCTTCCTGAACGAAGCATGTTGAAGCACGCTCAAAACGCCGTAGAAAGAGATCACTGCTGAAGGGATTGGCTGGATGACTGACGATATCGGATATGAAGCCCTCACACAGGCTGCAATGCGTGGCGTTGTGCGTGAAGCCCTTCGCGAAACGGCCCGCAACGAGATGGCGCCGGGCGAGCATCATTTCTATATCACGTTCCGGACCAAGGCCCCCGGCGTAAAAATGGCCGAGCATCTGGTCGAGCGGTTCCCGGATGAAATGACGATTGTGGTCCAGCACCAGTTCTGGGACCTGGAAGTGTTTGACGGGCATTTCGAGGTGATCCTGAAATTCAACGGTGTGCCCCAGCACCTGTCCATCCCGTTCGCAGCGATGACGCGCTTCGTCGACCCATCCGTGAATTTCGGCCTGTCATTCGAACGTGGAGAAGCCGGGACCGGTCAGGATGTCGTCGCACCCGCGACAGAGCTGTCGGCAGACGAAGAAGCAAAACCTGAAGAAGCAAAGCGTGCCTCGGGCGATGACAGCGCGGGCACCGTCGTGAACCTCGACACCTTCCGCCGGAAATAGCCTTGGCCGATAGCAACACCGAAAAGCCGCGCGTAAGCGATGCCGACATGCTGGCGCGTTTTCGCAATTCGAAGAAGCGTCCGGCCTGTTCCGACACGCTGGGCATGCAGCTGGCAGAAGTGCATCAGGATGAGATGCGCATCGTCGTGGATTTCCATGCCGACGAAAGCTTTGCCAATCCGACCGGCGCGATACAGGGCGGATTCGTCACCGCCATGCTGGACGAAGCGATCTCGACCAACATCATCATTGCTTCCAACGTGACCATGACCGCGCCAACGCTGGAGATGAAGACCTCCTACCTCGCGCCGCTCTTTGTCGGCCCGGCCAAGGTCGAGGCGAAAATCCTCAAGTTTGGCAAGACAGTGTGTTTTTCCGAAGCGCGATGCCTCGCCCCGGATGGCAAGGTCGTCGCCACGGCGACAGCCACGGCAGCGCCGAAACCTTTCAGACGGTTCTAGCCCAGCGCCTGTCGGGCCGACGGTATCAGTCCATCGCCTCAACACGCATATAGATGCCCTCGCGGTCTCCCACACGCCGCTCGACCAGCAGGCGCGCGACCTGATGGTCATCAGCGAAGGCATTTCCGGACACACTATCCAGCAGGGCCTTGGCAAGATTGTCGAGATCCATCCACGGCGGATCGCCGGTATATTCCATGACGATATGAACCGCATAGTCGCCATGGCCGGGCCGTAGGCGCGTAAAATCCTTGCGGAAGAACTCCTTCAGGAGCGGTTTATAGTATTTCGCCTGTGTGGTGAGGCCGAAACAACGGACCTCAAGGGCGCCCTCATCGGTGATCCGCGCCCGAACCTTGCCGGATTTGATCCAGCCATCCACGCTCAGACACCGCCAGTCTTTGTCACGCCGGACTTACCGAGCCGCCATTCGAGTATGTCCAGCCTGTCCTGCCCGAAGAAGGGCTCATCATTGAACACCATTAACGGCACGCCCCAGTGGCCAGCAGCCTTCTGGTCAGCTTCGTTTCGCTCGATCTCTGCTTCCAGTTCGTCCTTGCGCGTCTCTGCCTCTCTTTCCATCGCAGCAAGGTCGAAACCGGCCCTGTCTGCGGCCTGCGCAAGGGCATCTCCCTTGTCCCATTCGGTCTCCCCGGCCCAGATCAGGCGCGAAATCTCATCGAAGAAGGCCAGCGCATCCGGGGACTGGCTGGCAATGACACCCAGGCGCGTCAGGCGATGGATGTGGGGCTGATCTGCCGGCACCTCCCCTGTCGACATATCCATGACGACCGGGTCCGGCTTCGGACGCCCGATAGGGATGCCGTGATATTCTGCCAGCCGGAAACAGTCGCGCATCAAGTAGGGCGGCCACATCGGGTTCACCGTCTTGAAAAAACCGGGAATACGCACCGCAATCGGATAGACTGGCCTGATGATGAAAGGGATATCCCAGCGTCGCTCCATCTCGCGCAGGCGCGACGTCGCCAGGTAAGAATACGGGCTACGGAATGACCAGTAGATTTCAACCTTGTCCATGATGTCTCCGGTTTTGCCTAGCTAAGCCATCCGGCCAGCTCACGCCGGGCCAGTGTCTCCAGAAGATCAATCGCACGTTCGCTGTCATTCAGACAGGGCACCACAGAAAAGTGTGTACCGCCAGCCTCAAGGAATGTGTCCCGGCCTTCCATGGCAATCTCCTCAAGCGTTTCGAGACAGTCCGAGATGAATGCAGGCGAAACGACGGCAATTTTCTTCACGCCCTCCCCCGGAAGCGCTTCCAGCGTCTTGTCCGTATAGGGCTGTAGCCACTCGGTCGGGCCGAAGCGGCTCTGGAATGTCGTCATGGCAAAGCCAGTGTCCCAGCCGAGGTTTTCAGCCACCAGTCGCGTCGTCTTGTGACAGTGGCAGTGATACGGATCACCCTTGTCGAGATAGGCTTTCGGGATGCCATGATAACTCATCAGGACCCGTTCCGGCTCAAAATCCAGCCCGGCAACATGGTCCTGAATGGAGCCAGCCAGCGCCTCGATATAGGCTGGGTGATCGAAAAACGGCGCCGCCGTGCGTATCGCCGGTTGCCAGCGCATATCGCCGAGCGCCCGGAAGCTGCGGTCATAGACGCTCGCGCTCGTTGTCGCGGAATACTGCGGATAGAGCGCGATCACCGCGATCCGTTCGCAGCCCTCATCGTGTAGCCGCTCCAGCTTGGAGGCGATGGACGGATTGCCATAGGTCATGGCAAAGTCGACGAGCAGGTTCTCGCTGCCGATCCTTGCAGCCAGCCGATCAGCTTGGCGGCGGGTATAGACCAGAAGTGGCGAGCCCTCCTCCATCCAGATCTTTTTATAGGCCTCGCCGGACTTTGACGGCCGAAACGTTAGGATCGGCCCCTGGAGTATCGGCTGCCAAAGCAGCGGGTTGAGCTCGATGACGCGGCGGTCTGACAGGAATTCAGACAGATAACGCCGCATCGACCAGTAATCTGTGCCATCAGGCGTTCCGAGATTGACAAGCAACACGCCAGTCTTGCCCTGCACGATGGGCGGATGCCCCTCAGGCGCGTGTGCGGGTGTCTTGCCCCTGTGAGCGATCTGTCCATCAGCCATGACGAGTCTTTCTTCTGCTCAAACTGTCTCCTGCACTAGATAGCGCTAACCCGCGGGAGACAAGGCAGTCAGGCTGTCGCAATGCACCTGTCCCAGCCGGGCCCTTACATCTGCCCCTGACAACCGGGCGCATTTGCGCCGGCACACCTGCGTGTTAAAGCGCACGGGACAAAAGATATCTGCCGAACATGAAGGAGCCTCACCATGGGCATTTTTGGCGAAAAACAGCCGAAATCGCGTAAAGAAACAGACACGATGGGCCCGGTCGAGGTTGCCGGAGACAAGTACTGGGGCGCGCAGGCCCAGCGCTCCCTCGGTAACTTCAAGATCGGCTGGGAAAAACAGCCCGCCCCGGTCGTCCGCGCGCTTGGAATCGTAAAGAAAGCTGCCGCCGAGACGAACATGGCGCTCGGCAAGCTCGACGAAAAACTCGGCAAAGCCATAACGCAGGCCGCAGACGAAGTGATCGAAGGCAAGCTGGATGCGCACTTCCCGCTGGTCGTCTGGCAGACCGGGTCTGGCACCCAGTCCAATATGAACGCCAATGAAGTGATTTCGAACCGCGCCATCGAGATACTCGGCGGGGAGATGGGGTCCAAGTCGCCGGTTCATCCGAACGATCACTGCAATATGAGCCAGAGCTCCAACGACACCTTCCCGACCGCGATGCACATCGCCTGTGCGGAGGAAGTGACCCACCGTCTGCTCCCGGCGCTGCAACAGCTTCAGAACGCGATCAATGACAAGGCGCAAAGCTGGGCCGACATCATCAAGATCGGCCGCACGCACACACAGGACGCCACACCGGTCACGCTCGGCCAGGAGTTCTCCGGCTATGCCCAGCAGCTTGCCAACGGCATCGAACGTATCGAGATGACCCTGCCGAAGCTGATGGAGCTTGCCCAGGGGGGCACGGCGGTTGGCACCGGGCTCGCCTCCCCGGAAGGCTTCGACGAGATGGTTGCCGACAAGATCGCCCAGATCACGGGCCTCAAATTCCAGACCGCGCCGAACAAGTTTGAGGCACTGGCCGCCCATGATGCGATGGTCATGACGCATGGCGCGATCAACACGGTCGCCATGTCCTGCTTCAAGATCGCCAATGACATTCGCTTCCTTGGTTCCGGCCCGCGTTCCGGTCTCGGTGAGCTGGCCCTGCCGGAGAACGAGCCCGGCAGCTCGATCATGCCGGGTAAGGTCAACCCGACCCAGTGCGAGGCGTTGACCCAGGTCTGCGCACACATCCACGGCAACAATGCCGCCATTGGGTTTGCCGGCAGCCAGGGCCATTTCGAACTTAATGTCTTCAACCCGATGATGGCGTACAACTTCCTCCAGTCGGTGCGCCTGCTCGCCGATGCCGCGGTTTCCTTCACAGAGAACTGCGTTGTCGGCATCGAACCGCGCCTCGAGAACATCCAGCGCGGGCTGGAAAACTCACTGATGCTGGTCACGCCGCTTAAGGAAAAATACGGCTATGACCGCGCAGCCAAGATCGCCAAGACCGCTCACCAGAACGGCACGACCCTGCGCGAGGAAGCCATCAAGGATGGCATCCCCGAAGAGGACTTCGACGCGATCGTCCGGCCGGAGAAGATGATTTCGCCGGGGTGAACCAAACACTTATTTTGCTGAGTTCCGAAGCCACAGCCCTTGCCAGACGCGACGTCATCCTTCAAAAGCTTCACTAGTGAAGCAAATTGGAGGATACGTTCATGGATATGGATTTCAGCAATCTTTTTTCGGTGAAGGGCAAGACCGTTGTCGTCACGGGCGGGTCTCGCGGTATCGGTGAAATGATTGCCGCAGGCTTTCTCGCGAATGGCGCCAGGGTCATCATTTCCTCGCGCAAGGCCGATGCCTGCGAGGCCACGGTCGAGCGGCTGAAGGGCGAGTATGGCGGCGAAATCTATGCGATACCGTCCGATCTCGGCAATATGGACGGGGTCGAGTATCTCGCCAGTGAGATCGCCAAGCGCGAGGACAGGGTCGACGTGCTGGTCAACAATGCCGGTGTCGCCTGGGGGGCCTCACTTGAGGAGTTCCCGGAAAAAGGCTGGGACAAGGTGATGGACGTCAATGTGAAAGGCGTCTTCTTCCTGACCCAGAAACTGATGCCACTCCTGCGCAAGTCGGCCAACGCTGACGATCCGGCCCGCATTATCAACATCGCCTCCATCGACGGGATACACACCAATGCGATGAGCGGCTTCGTCTATGGGCCTTCCAAAGCCGCCGTCATTCACCTGACACGCGTCCTGTCGGCTCACCTTGCCGGCGAACACGTCCTCGTCAACGGCATCGCACCGGGCCCGTTCCCCACATGGATGCTGTCGACCGGCGTTGGCTTCAAGGGCGAAACCGAAGGGGTGGACTGGCAGTCGATCGGCGATCGGAATCCCTCCGGACGTGTCGGCAAACCGCAGGACATTGCCGGCCTGTCAATCTTCCTGTCGTCGAAAGCGTCCGCTTACATCACGGGCCAGACCATTGCCTGCGACGGCGGGATCGTCGCTGCAAGCTAAGAGCTGGCAGTAAAAAAGTTCAGCTTTTGGGACGGTCTTGGTGTTGCGCTGCAACATCAAGACCGTCATAGCGTGCGACAACTCCTCACACGCCAGAAGACTGAGCACATCCCGTGACCAAATCGACATTCGCCACTTTCGCTGATCGCCTCGGCGCGCAGAACTTCTCGCAAGCCAATCTTGCCAAGTTCACGCCCGGCCGCATCAAGACCGAGCTGCTGGCAGGACTGACCGTGGCGCTTGCCCTGGTGCCTGAAGCGGTCGCGTTCGCCTTCGTCGCGCAAGTGCATCCGCTGGTCGGGCTCTATGCAGCTTTCATCGTTGGCCTGATCACCGCCCTGATCGGCGGACGCCCCGGCATGATTTCCGGCGCCACAGGCGCGCTGGCCGTGGTCATGGTCTCGCTGGTGGCGCAGCATGGCGTGGAATATCTTTTCGCTGCCGTTGTCCTGATGGGCATCCTGCAGCTTGGCGCAGGCGTTTTCCGGCTCGGCAAGTTCATCCGGCTCGTCCCCCACCCTGTCATGCTGGGCTTCGTCAACGGGCTCGCCATCGTGATCTTCCTCGCCCAGCTAACCCAGTTCCAGGTACCGGGTACGGCTGAAGCCTCCGGCCACGGCATGTCCGGCGGGGAATGGATGACTGGCATGCCGCTTTACCTGATGCTCGGCCTCGTCGCGCTCACCATGGCGATCATCTGGGCCATGCCGAAAATCACGAAAGCCGTGCCAGCTCCGCTTGCCGGCATCGCGATTGTCGCCGGTATCGTGATCCTGTTCGGGCTCGATGTGCCGCGCGTGGGCGACCTGGCCTCGATCCAGGGCGGCCTGCCAAGCTTCCATATACCGATGGTTCCACTCAATCTCGAAACGCTGGAGATCATCTTCCCTTACGCGCTGATCCTTGCCGCCATCGGTCTGATCGAAAGCCTTCTTACGCTGAACCTGGTTGGCGAGATGACCAATACACGCGGCGGAGCGAGCAAGGAGTGCATTGCACAGGGATCTGCCAACCTTGTGACCGGGTTTTTCGGCGGCATGGGCGGGTGCGCCATGATCGGCCAGTCCATGATCAATGTGAAATCGGGCGGACGCACCCGGCTTTCCGGCATTTCCTCAGCCCTTTTCCTGCTCGCCTTCATCCTTGTCGGCTCCGGCCTGATCGAGCAG
Organism: Henriciella sp.; assembly: GCF_029936995.1. GTDB lineage: Bacteria > Pseudomonadota > Alphaproteobacteria > Caulobacterales > Hyphomonadaceae > Henriciella. The sequence continues at coordinate 262,286 of NZ_JAPYRE010000001.1, read as the reverse complement.
ATTCCGCTGGCAGCTCTTGTCGGGGTGATGTTCATGGTCGTGATCGGTACATTCGCGTGGAACAGCCTGCGCATCATGACACGCATTCCACTGACGGATGCATTAGTTATCGTACTCGTCACAGGTGTGACGGTCGCATATGATCTGGCCACAGCCGTGGTTGTCGGCGTTATCGTCTCAGCGCTTGCCTATGCCTGGAACAATGCCCGGCGTATCCGCATCATCGAACGCGATTCCATCCGTACGCCCGGCGCACATGTCTACGAGATCGAAGGACCGCTCTTTTTCGGCTCGACGGAAGGTTTTGCTGAACTTTTCCACCCCGAAACCGATCCGGACGTCGTCATCGTGGACTTCATGCGCTCGCGCGTCGTCGACCAGTCGGCCCTGCAAGCCATTGAGGACCTGGCCGCGAAGTACGAAGCGCTCGGCAAGACGCTTCGCCTGCGCCACCTGTCGCGGGACTGCCACAAGCTGCTCAACCGCGCCGGACAGCTCATGGTCGATAGTGATGACGATCCGGACTACGGCCTTGCCGTGGATTATTCGGTGCGCACCGGGGCTTTTGGCGGGGCCCATTAAGTGTGGCCTCGCGCAGGTGACGAAACGGTCAGCTTTGCCTAGGCTTTCGGCCAGCAAAGCCACTGATTCGAAAGGTCACTGCCATGTCCAAGGCGCCCATCGGCTCGAAAGCCAATCCGTCCGAATTCGACGTTGTCGGCAAGCTCGCCGATGATGAGCCATACTTCGTGATCCGCGCGAACGATCCACTGTCCTCAGCGCTGGTCGAACTTCATGCCTATATCGGGGCCGGACAGGCAGGTGCAGCCCATAACAAGCTCGCAGAGATCATGGCACTGACATCGGCACGCGCGCCGCGGCCTGCCTCTAGTCCGAAATACCGCGAAACCTTCGCCATCTCGCTCGCCATGGAACAGTGGCGTGAGTTCAATCAGGATTAGGGGCCCTGTCCGTGAACGAACCGGTCAACCTCAACAAGGCCCGAAAGGTCAAAGCCCGCGCCGAGAAGGCGCGCAAGGCCACTGAAAATCGTGTGAAGCACGGCCGGACAAAAGCCCAGAAAGAGGCTGAAAAGACCGCCAAGAACAAGGCAAATTCAACGCTCGATTCCTCCCGGCTAGAAAGGTGATTTGTTATCTGGCGCTCCTTTTGCAAAGGTGGGCCAAATAAAAACATGAAACCGGCATCAGGGAGGATGCACCAATGACAAGAGCCGCATTTCGGGTGAGCTTTGTAACAGCCTGCTTTCTGCTGGCCGCAATTGCCGGCTACGCCATGCATGTCATGGGCTGGTAACGCGCCCGCTCAGCTTCCGGGACTGTCAGTCTGGCGCGCCTCTCCAAGCTCATGATTGAGGCGGCCTTCCTTCAGCCTGTTCAGGAGCTCAAGGCCTGAGCGATGATAGGACAGGCGCGAAAGTGATTCCCGGAATTCTTCTCCGGCCTGCCCCTCCAGACTTGCGGCGGCTGACTGCTCAGCGGCTTCAGCATAGAGCGTATGTGCGCCAGAAAAGTCGCCTGAGGATTCATAGCAGGCTCCCAGATTGTGTGTGACGGCAGGCGCCTGCGGGTACTCTGAATGTAGACGGTGCCAGACATCACAGGAGGCAAGGGGTGCCTCCCGGCCCGCCTTAACCGCCTGCTCGAAACGGGGGTCAGCCCGCACGACCGGGTCGACCGCTTCGTCAACAAAGGTTGCTCTCATCGTCGTATTGCGCGGCGCGATGTCGTTTCGGATTTCATGGATCGTGTCAGACAGGGCATCTATAACCATGTCCTGTGGTGGGCGGACACCGCCGCTCAGGCCATAGGCGTAACGCCCCTCGCGATAACGTCCGCGCCGGTCATGCCAGTACGTCTCGTCGCAGCTTTTATGCGATGAACTGCCGAAATAGGTGTCTGAAAACAGGAGCGTCCCGCTCCCATATTCGATGAGGCGCGGTGTGACGGCCACTTCCAACTCTTCGCGCAGGCATATCTCCTGAACCTCTTCACGGTGCTCACAATCGAACAGACCGTCCCATTCGACGCATTTATTGTTGGTCTGGGTGTATTCTTCCGCCTCATAGGCGGTCACCTCGATCAGGCCTTCATAGATGCCTGCTCGCTCGCCAGGTGAAAGATTACCGTCTGCGAAGCGCGCCATGCGGAACCAGGGACGGCCCTCGAATGTCGCGCCGGATAGCATCGCTTCAAACTGGCTCTCATACCAGCGTCCACCCGGCCCGGAAAAACGGCCGACATCGACCGTCCTCGTCTCAACTGCCGCGGTATTCGGTGGCACTATGCGTGCGGCGTAATCAATCCCCGGCGTTGCACAAGCGCCGAACCCGGCAACGGCGAAACACACAAAAAACTGTTTCATGTCGAATGTCCCCCTTCACTCTCGACTGATGACAGCGAGTTTAGGAAGACTCAAGTGAATGCGTACTGAACACTTCCAGGGCGGAAAACCATTGAACCATCACCTGTCTCGCACCAGATACTTGCCTGGTGAAATATCGGGAGAAAGACATGTCTGACGTAAGCCCCCTTTTTGAACCCTTTAGCATCAAGGGTCTCGACCTGCCCAACCGCATTGTCATGGCCCCCATGACGCGGGGCTTCAGCCCGGACGGTGTGCCGACAGATGATGTACGCGACTATTATGCCCGTCGCGCCGACGCCGATGTCGGCCTGATCCTGTCTGAAGGCACGCTGATCCCGCGCAAGGGTGCTGCTGACAATGCAAACTATCCGCTGTTCCACACCGAAGCTGCGCTTGCAGGCTGGAAGAATGTCATCGAAGGCGTCCACGCCAAGGGCGGCAAGATGGGGCCGCAGATATGGCACCAGGGTTTGCTGCGCAAGACCGGCACCGGCCACTATCCCGATGCCCCATCTGACAGCCCGTCCGGCGTCACGCACAAGGGCAAGCAACTCTTCGACGAGCCCGGTGAGGAAGAAGTCGCCGACATGGTCGCCGCCTATGCCAAGGCCGCCGCAAGCGCCAAGGAGCTGGGCTTCGACACGGTCGAAATTCATGGCGCTCACGGCTATCTGATCGACCAGTTCTTCTGGGAAGTCATGAACAAGCGTGAGGACAAGTATGGCGGCGGCCTGCCCGAACGCGCTAAATTTGCTGGCGAAATCATTTCCGAGGTCAAGAAAGCCGTCGGCCCGGATATGCCGGTGATCCTCCGCTTCTCGCAGTGGAAACAACAGGATTATGCCGCCAAGCTCGCGCAAACACCGCAGGAATTCGAGGCTTTCCTCAAGGTCTTCGTTGATGCCGGCGTCGATGTGCTCCACGCTTCCCAACGCCGGTTCTGGGAAGCTGAATTCCCGGACGTCGACGGCGAGAACGGCCTCAACACGGCCGGCTGGGCGAAAAAACTGACGGGCCTTCCAACCATCACTGTTGGGTCTGTCGGCCTGTCATCGGAATTTACGGGCGCGATGCGCGGCGAAGGCTCCAAGACCCGTCCGATTACCGATGTTGTCGAGCGTCTCGACAAGGGCGAGTTCGATCTGGTGGCCGTAGGACGCGCCCTGCTTCAGGACCCGCACTGGGCAACCAAGGTCAAGGAAGGCCGCGCCGACGAGCTCATGGACTATGATGCCAAGGCGATGGCAACACTTTACTAGACCAATGAAACGTCTTGCGCATGGGCTCCGGTTCATCCCGGAAGCCTGTGCGCAGACATCCCGCCTGTATTATACAACCGGGCCGCGTGAACTCACCCAGAAGGCGTGAATGATAGCTGGCAGCCACAGCACAAAACACAACACGATGTTGATGAGCAGCTGGAGGCCAACACCTGCACGCAGGGCAACTGCGACAGGCGGCAAGAATATGCAGAGCAGTATCGTGATAAGGGACATGGTTTTTTCCTGTTTAGACACAAGATGAACGCGCCCTGAACGCTACGTGTTCCGCTTTATCGACCGTATTTGCCAATCATCTTTATACGCTCCGGAAAAACCGCCGTCCCGTGAAGTTGCCTCACTCGAATTTTTACGTGACTGCCCCCACGGCACGCCTCCCAGTCTCCGCAAAAACAGAACTATGGGAGGCCTGCCATGTCATTCGACCAGATTAAATCAGAGAACAGAGGCCCAGTCTGCCTCATAACGCTCAATCGCCCTGACAAGCTGAACGCCTGGACCCCGCAGATGAGCCGGGAACTCGGTGAAGCGATCACTGCTGCAAATGAAGACGACGACATTGGCGCAATCGTAATGACTGGCGCGGGCCGTGGCTTCTGTGCGGGCGCCGACATGAAAGCCTATTTCCAGTCCAATATCGACGAATCCGAGACCAAGGCTCACAAGCGGGATGGCGGGATTGACTGGATTAGCCTGATCCGCTCGTCCAAGCCCTGCATCGCCGCTGTCAACGGTCCGGCTTTCGGTATCGGTGTTACACAGATCCTGCCGTTCGACATGATTGTCGCTTCGCGCGACGCGAAATTCGGCTTTGTCTTCGTAAAGGTCGGCATCGTGCCAGAGCTGGCGAGTTCGCATTATTTGATGCAGCGCGTGGGCTGGGGAAAGGCGCATGAGCTCATGCTGACCGCCAAGCCCGTCAGCGGGGAAGAAGCCGTCTCGATCAAGCTCGCCGACCGCCTGGCCGAACCCGAAACCTTGCTTGATGACGCTATCGCACTGGCCAGCCAGATCGCAGAAAACCCCTCGCCCATGCTTCGAATGACCAAAGAGCTCCTTACATCGAATGCCTGCGAGACGGACCACCACGTGATGCAGGCGCGCGAGCATGAGCAACTCGAAATCTGCTACACCCTGCCCGAGCACAAGGAGGCAGTGGCCGCCTTCACAGAAAAGCGTAAACCGGACTTCAAGGCCGCGCGCAGACGCCTCAAGGCCTAGGTAAAGCCAGCCCCGGTCATGCGCGCTCGTAAGCCGCCTTGAGCCAGGCTTTAACCTCGTCATCGACTTCGTCAGCCGTTTGTAACTTGATCTTGTGCGTGCACATGGAACCCGGTTTCTCCTCGGCCATCCGGATCGTCCCGGCTTCCCCCTTGAGGTTCACACCGAGATCGACCCGGGTCTTGGTCGCCGGCGTCACGACAGCGAAGTTCTTTGACCGACGAAAAGCGACCGCGGTCTTTTTCGGTGAAATCTCAACGTCCTTGCCGAGGGTTTTCGCATAGGCTTCCAGGGCGTCATAGATGGGGCGCAGATTGTCCTTGCCCTTGTACTGGCCGGCCAGCATGTCGCCTTCATCGGCATCAAACCGGCCCTTCGCCGCCTGGCAGACCATGTTGGCATGGCCATGGCCAAGCCCGTACTCGTCCTTGAGCATCTTAACCTGCTCTCCGAACTTTTCGTGACCGCTCGCCTGAACGACGCCTACCCAGTGCTCAAGCGGCTGACCGGTCTTTTTGAGCAAGCCAGCCCTCATGCTCTCCATCATCTCTTCAGGTGTCATGCCCATGAAGGCCTCTCTCATGTCTCCGTGCCTACCGATCGCAGGCATGACAGATGAGACGCCACTTCATTTAAACGTCAAGACTGAGCGGCGGGGCAGCCGGACTATTCATTGGCAGCAGCGCTGTCCCCGGCTGCTTCAGCACGCGCCAGAAGCGACGCACAGGGGGCATCATCAGCCCCGCCAGTCTCAATGAATGGCAGGGCTGCCAGCCCACCACTGATCGAGCCGAGTATGCCCGCAATGCCGAACTGCGCGACGGTTTCGGCACTGAATGGCAAAAGCTCTGGATTTCGCAGCGTGCCCCCGATGCCAACGTCTCCAACCAGCGTGCCAAGTGAAGCATCCTTGGCCTCGGAGCGCACGGAGAGCTTCATGCGTTCGGTGCCGAGATCGACATCGCCGCGGATCACGATCAGGCTGTCATCCGTATCGACGACTGCGGGGGAAAGCTGGCCATTTCCCTGTTCGAAACTGGCGACAAGGGCCATGCAGCGCGCATCGACATAGGTCCGGTCCTGCGGATTCTCGCCCCATACAGTCAGCGCCTCCACCAGGTCGAGCGCGGCGCCTTCAACGGCGAGCGCAAGGATGTCGGCATTCGTGGACCAGACCGAAACCTTTCCATCCAGTGTTTCAGCAGCCTGGCGAAAGCCATCCCCAGTAGCTTCGAGCCTGAACCGGCCTTCGGCTGTACCTCGTAGGTATGGATCAAGCGCAAGGTTCTCGATGGCGACGCTGCGCAGATCACCTTCCGCTGTTGTCACTGCAGGTGAGCGCGTCCCGTCCAGGGTCGCATAAGCCTCAAGCTCGCCCTCCTGGAATCCGGCTTTCAGCAGAGGGGCGCGCACAACCCGGCCTTCTATCTCGAAATCAAACTCGAGGCTCGTCACGTCGACAACAGCATCTTCGACGGTTTCTGCACGATAGGTCACGCTGCCATCAACAGCATCAAGGCGCGAGAAGTCGATTACGACATTCGGAATAAGCCGGTCGCTCTGATTGTAGACATTGCGCGCACGCTCCTGCTCCGCACCAACGGTTTCGCCGTCTCCCACACCAATAGGGATACCAAACACGATGCCGAGGTCATCTGCATCAAGCGTCTGTGAAACGAGATGGGCATCAATGACCGGGGTGTCCCCCGCCATGTTCACTGTCAGGGGGCCTGTAACATCGCTGTCGCCGACGATCGTCTCCGGCTGGAATTCAAATCTCCAGCTATCACCGTCGATATCAACAGCCATGCGCACATCATAAGGCGGGGTGTCAGGCGCGGCGAGGCCTGCAAGGTCTGCCAGGTCAGCGAAGTTACCCCCGGTTACGCGCAGGTCGCCTGTAATTGCCGTGAGAGTGCTGGCAGCTTCGCCGTTGAAATCGAGCGTGGAATTTGCCCCACGCGCTCGCACAATGAGCGCGCCGGAACGCAAGGACCCGTTTGCTTCCCGGATCAGAACGGTGCGTTGCCCGTCCGGGCGCGTCAGGCGCAGCTCGACATTGGCAAGAGCCACTTCATCAATGATGGAACGGTAGTCTGTCAGATCCTTGTTGTCTGGGCCGTCGTCACCCCCGCTTCCGCCAAAACGGATATACCCGTCACCACCCTCTAGCCGGGAAATCCAGCTGACGAAGGGAAGAAATCCAAAAGGATTGAGCCGCGCCTCGATTTCACGCGCCTCCATACGCTCCGGCATATCAATATCTTGGGCTATGGCAGTTGTTATTGCCGGGAAGCGCAACTGGGCCTGCCCAACGGTAGAGCCGTCAGGCCCCCATATCCCGAGCGCCCAGTTCGCGAATGGTGTTCCAAAGCGCGGTTGCGTCAGGGCCAAGAGAAAAAGTACGACAGCCATCAGCAGCCCTGTCAGGATCATGAGGGTGATTTTCAAGGGCTTCATGGCTCGGGTCGGCATTCTGGATAAACGCATTGACGCCACACGGGTTCTCGTCTGCTTCGTTACAAGCAGCTAACCCCTGCCAAGCGGGCCGATCCCTGCTATATGTTCGCCATGAGTTCCAGCCAGAATCGCCGCCCGTCCATCTCCGAAATGGCCGCCGCCCGCGCGCCCGTGCCGGACAGTACGGCCAACTATTTAGACGGTCTCAATCCCGAACAGCGCGAAGCTGTCGAAACGACCGACGGCCCTCTGCTCGTGCTCGCGGGGGCCGGTACAGGCAAGACACGCGTGCTGACGACGCGGCTTGCCCATATCATCTCCTCCAAACTGGCCTGGCCGTCCCAGACGCTGACCGTCACCTTCACCAACAAGGCCGCCCGCGAAATGCGCGAACGCGCGATGGAGCTGATCGGCGAGGCCGGCGAAGGCCTGCGCTGGCTCGGAACCTTCCACTCCATAAGCGCCCAGATACTGCGCCGCCATGCCGAGTTGGCCGGGCTGAAATCCAGCTTCACCATCCTCAATGCCGACGATGCGATCCGGCTGTGCAAGCAGGTGATCGAGGCGGAAAACATAGACACCAAGCGCTGGACACCGCGCCATCTCGCCAGCCTCATCGACGGCTGGAAGAATCGTGCCCTGACGCCTGCCAGGGTCCCGCAGGATGAAGCCTGGAGTTTTGCCGATGGCAAGGCCGTCAAGCTTTACGAGATCTATCAGTCGCGCCTGAAAGTTCTGAATGCGTGCGACTTCGGCGATCTTCTGATCCACAACATCACGATCTTCCAGGAAAACCCCGACCTGCTCGCCGATTATCACAAGCGGTTCAAATATATCCTGGTCGACGAGTATCAGGATACGAATGTCGCCCAGTATCTTTGGCTGCGCCTGCTTGCACGTGGTACGGGCAATCTCTGCTGTGTCGGTGACGATGACCAGTCGATCTATGGCTGGCGTGGCGCGGAGGTGGACAACATCCTGCGCTTCGAGAAAGACTTTCCGGGCGCCAAGGTCATCCGGTTGGAGCGCAACTACCGCTCGACGCATCACATCCTTGGCGCTGCCGCAGGCGTGATCGACAACAATAAGGGCCGCCTCGGCAAGACACTCTATGTCGGTGCCGAGACCACGGCCGATCCCGATGCCGACCGGGTGAAGGTCCGCGGTCTCTGGGACGGCGAAGCCGAAGCGCGCCTTATCTGCGACGACATCGAAGCCTATGTGAACAAGGGGGGCACTTACGAAGACTGCTCGATCCTCGTGCGCGCCTCCTGGCAGATGCGCCTGTTCGAGGACCGGCTGATCATGCTGGGCATCCCCTATCGCGTGATCGGCGGCCCGCGCTTTTTCGAGCGCGCGGAAATCCGCGACGCGATGGCCTATCTACGCCTCATTCGCTCGCCTGATGACGACCTCGCCTTCGAGCGCGTCGTCAACCAGCCCAAGCGGGGTGTAGGGGCCGCCACGGTGCAAAAGCTGCAGACCTTCGCGCGCGCCGACGGGCGCTCGCTGTTCACGCTGACCCCGATGGTGCTCCAGACCGATGAAGTCAAAGGCCCCGCCAAGCGCGGCCTGACAACCTTCATCGACCAGATAAACATGTGGCGCGACCGGCTGAACAACGGGATGCCGCATCATGAGCTTGCCCAGGTCGTACTGGACGAGTCCGGCTACACCGATATGCTCCAGAAGGACCGCTCGCCACAGAGCCAGACCAAGCTCGACAACCTCAAAGAGCTGATCCACGCCATTGGCCAGTTCGATTCGCTCGCCGGTTTTCTCGAGCATGTCGAACTCGTCATGGATGTCGGCAGCGAAAGCTCCGGCAACGAGGTCCAGATCCTCACCCTGCATGCCGCCAAGGGCCTTGAATGGCCAATGGTCTTCCTGCCGGGCTGGGAGGAAGAGGTCTTCCCGTCGCGCCGCTCGCTTGATGAGAGCGGGATGAAGGGCCTCGAGGAAGAGCGCCGCCTTGCCTATGTCGGCATCACGCGAGCCCGCGAGAATTGCTCGATTTCGTTTGTCGCCAACAGGATGATCTTCGGGCGCTGGCAGTCCGTTCTGCCGTCGCGTTTCGTCGATGAATTGCCGCATGACCATGTCGACGCGGTCTCCGAGACCGGCTATTCCACCATGCCCGGCGCCGATACCGGCTTTCAGGGCACGATCGAGGACCTGGGCGAGCGTTCCTCCTATAACTCGCCCGGCTGGCGCCGCCTGAAGGAGAACGCTCGCAGCGCAGGCAAGTCAGGCCCGGTCATCGAAGGCAAGGCAGAGCTGCTGGCCAGCAGCGCCGGAAAATCCGGGTTCCACGTCGGGCAGCGCGTGCATCACGAGAAATTCGGCTACGGCCAGGTCCTCGCCGCAGACGGCACGAAGCTGCAGGTGAATTTCAAGAAGGCCGGACTGAAGAAGGTGATCTCGACGTTCGTGACGGGGGTTTAGCTGCCTATCTGACGCTGGCGCCCATATACTGCCCACGCGACTACGCTCAGCATCAGCAACGTGCCCGACATTATAACGGCCAGCACGGAATTGCCGGGCCACCCGGCGAGTTCGTAAACAGCCGTGCCAGCCGTACTCGAAATGCCGCCACCAATGAACATCATGACGATATAGATGGTCATCAGGCGTGTGCGAATTTCTGCATCAAGCGAGAGAAATGTCATCCGATTGCAGATATCGACCAGCGGCCCGAGCATGGTCATCAGGATGACCGGGACAACCAGCAGCCAGAGATTATATCCCATCGGCCAGAGCAGGCAGACCGCCACGAAGTTTACCACCGCCGCGGCGATCCGGGCGCGGTAAGGCCCGACATCATCGGCCCAGCGCCCGAGGAAAGGCGTCGTAAACAGGTTGAATATAGCGAATCCGGCCAGATAGCCGACCACATCGACACCGTAACCCATATCCGGCAAGTGCAGGCCAAGCCCCATCCAGATCGCCAGGAAAACCCCGAAACCGAGCCCCTGTATCGCGCCTGAGATAATGATTTCAGGATAGCGCGTCACCAGTGGGAATATGGACAGTAGCAGGCTGAAATAGCCCTGTTTCGGCTGGTTCTTCGCGCTCGCTTCACGCTCATCCATCAGGAAAGGCAGGAGGATGGAAACGACCAGCATGAAAGATGCCGCGATATAATAGACAGTGCGCCAGCCAAAGTACTCTGCCACGACGCCAGATCCTGCACGTGCAACCAGAATACCGCCAATGATGCCTGTGGTGAGCATGGCGGTCACCGCGCCCAGCCGGCCCGGATCTATGCGCTTGGAAGCATAGGCAGGCAGCAGATAAGGCGCGATGGTGAAAAAGCCGAGTACGGTCGAGGCCAGCGTGAATACGCGGAAATCCTGTGCAAACGCCATTCCCACGATCGACAAAAACTGGCCTGCGACCGTTACGGTCACAAGCTTCCGGTTCGAAATAAGGTCGCCGAGCGGCAGTAGCAGGAAGACCCCGAGCGCCAGTGCGATCTGGTTAGCCCCAGGCACAATGCCGATAACGCCGTGACTGACATCAAAGCCTTCCGCGACCTCTGAAATGATCGGGTGGATATAATAAGCGTTTGCCGTCACCACGGCGCAGGCAAGGGTCAGCAGGAAGACTTCCGTGCGCGAAAGGCGCCGCTCACGGCTTGTTGTGGATGGTTCTGCTTCAGGGGCTGGGGACGAGTCGCTCATGCCCCTTCAGTGATAGGGCACTACATGAATGAAGCAACACATCCCCATGCGGCAGGGCAACTCAGGCAGCAGCCGGAACCGGACCACCTGTCTCAATTGCGGCAAAGACCGTTTCCATGGCTGCACCGCTCATATCCTCACGCAGGCGGTTAAGCGCACCATCGACGGAGAACTGGAAGTGGATGACATTGGCGTCGGTGCCCGTGCTCGCGGCATCAAGCGCCTTCATAAGCGATTTGCCCTTGCGGTTTTCCCAGAGTACATCCGCCGTCATGTCTTCAACGCCCTTGATCTGGGACTCTGCGACAAGCAGGGCGACCAGAAGACGGGCGACACCCTTATGCTGCCACTTATCAACAAGGCCAATCGCGAAGTCGGCGCTTTCATTGTGGGCTGTTGCCCGCATGGCGTGGGCCGCCCCGATAACCGGACGTCCAGGCGTGGCTTCATCTATGGCAACCCATGCAATATGGCGCATGCCATCAACATCCGCGAGCCTGTCCAGCACGGGATCGGGAATTGTCGTCATACCGGAGAAGAAACGCATATAGCGCGAGCGGTTTGAAAAACGGGCAATCGCATCCGCCAGGGCCGGTTTGTCTTCCGGCAAGAGTGGCCGCAGCAGGACAGGGCTGCCTTCATCGGTCTTTATATGAAGCTCATAGGTCATAATGCTGCACTCGCACAATTTATGCTGCACTTGCGAAATGGACCTTTCTGTGGACGATTGCAAGCTTAAAGATTCTGGCGTCTGCCATGCACGAATGCATGGAACCGGTAACAGTTGCGTACGCGTCCGGCGAGCATCTCGCTTCCCCTGCCCGCCTCTGCTAGACAGCGCGCATGTCAGATACCCACACCTATGAGGGCGATGAGCCCATTCGGCTCAACAAATGGATGGCGTCTCTTGGCCTCTGTTCACGGCGGGAAGCAGAAAGCCTGATCGAGAAGGGCGAAGTCAGCGTGAATGGCGAACAGGTCAGCTCCCCCGGCCACAAGATTTCTCCCGGCGAGACGATGACACTCGGCCGGGCCGGGGCAAAGCAACTGGATGAGCAGCTCACCGCCGTCCTGCACAAGCCGGTCGGCTATGTCTCTTCCCAGCCTGAAGCCGGACAGACACCAGCCGTACGCCTGGTGACGAAGTCAAATCTCGTCGGCAAGGCCCCGAAAGTGCCGGGTCGCTCGACACAGCTTGCCCCACTTGGCCGGCTCGACATGGATTCCCGAGGGCTGCTTCTCCTGTCCGAAGACGGCGTGCTCGCCAAGGCTGTGATCGGGCCGCTCTCCGGCCTCGAGAAGGAGTATCTTGTCACCGTAAAGGGACAGGTGACGCCCCAGGCGGTCTCTCAACTCCGCAATGGTCTGTCGCTGGATGGGCGGCGTCTGAAACCGGCCAAGGTCGACCAGCTGGGCGCGGGCCGGTTACGGTTCCGCCTCCGTGAAGGCCGCAACCGCCAGATCCGGCGCATGTGTGAACTTGTTGGGCTTGTCGTGGTCGATCTGCATCGCGTCCGCATTGGCCCGCTGGAGCTCGGCGACCTGCCGGAGGGAAAATGGCGCGCCCTCACAAGCGAAGAACGCGCCAGTCTGGTCAGTTCAGCTAAGGCTGCTGCTTCCGGCGGCGCATCCGGGGCCAGATCAGCTTCAGCCAGATCCAGAGGAAAAGGCCGGCCAAAAGGAGCCAGGGCAGGCCCACCGCGAAAGCGGTAATTACCGCCCCGATGGCCGCAGACAGGTTGTAGAAGAAGTCCCCGAACGCCTCGCCAAGTGGATTGGAGCGGGAATTCGAGAAGGGTGGGACCTTCGTCTGGTAGGAGATATCCAGCGACGACATCGAAACACGCAGGCGCAATGCCTTGAGCTGAGCTTCAATTGACTCGATCTCACCTGTCACACGCGCCAGTTCACGTTCGATGGAAAGCAGGTCACCCAAAGAGCCGTCGCGGCGCTCCAGCAAGCCTTCAAGACGCCCACGGAGTGTGCGCTGTGCGTCCAGCCGGCTGGATGTGTCGATGATGGTGCGCGTCAGGTCCTCCGCGCGCGTCGAGCGCGACGTGATTTCGCCTCCAGCCTCTTCAGTGGCTTCATCGACATTACCGAGAAAGGCTTCGATCCAGTCCGGTTTCGCCCGGATGGAGACGTGTCCGGACACATAGTCATCATTGGAATTGTTGATGTTCGAGTTGACCACAATGCAAGTGTTCGTGCCAACACTCCGGCAGGCCTCGACATGCGATTGAATCATGGGATCGACACCGCCCTTTGGCAGGCGCAGGCCGAGTGAGTGACTGTAGGCAATATACTGCTCGGCGCCGGGCTCGACCTCGGGTGTTTCTGGTGCAGGCCGTGTATAGGCTTGGTCACTCGCCATTCGCTGGCCGGAAACAGACACCTCGGATGCCACAGGCGGGGGAGGTGAAGATGGCGTGGCCGTCCTTTCAGGTCCCGAATCCGGCCCACCACAGGCGGCGATCAATCCCACAGCCAGTATGGCTGGCACAAAATATTTCATTCTCATCCCTCCCACTCAGCGGGTGAGGTCAGAGAGTGACACAGGCTTCGAGGCAAATCTTGGGCAGGATCAGGGCCTTGGGCCGAATTTTGTTGTCCCCGGCTCCATCCGGCGGCGCGCATGGTGAACAAAGTCCACCAGCAGCGGGCGTGTCTCTCGAGGATCGATGATCTCTTCCGCAAAGAAGGCTTCGGCTGTCCGGAACGGGTCTTCCATGGCCTCGAACTTCTTGTAGAGCTCCTTCAGGAGAGCCTCCTTGTCATCGGTCTCGGCCAGCTCCTTCCTGAAAGCTGCCTCGATCCCGCCAGACATGGGAAGCGAGCCCCAGTTGCCGGATGGCCAGCAATAACGCCATTTGGCCTTGGTGGGATTCATCATCGCAGAGCCTGCAAGGCCAAACGCCTTGCGGATAACAACCGAGCAGACCGGCACTGTTGCCTGATATACCGCGGCCATGGCGCGCACACCCTTGCGTGTCACACCTGCGGTTTCATGCTTCACGCCGACGGCGAACCCCGCGCAATCAACAAAGTGGATTACCGGGAGGTGGAAGGTCGAGCAGAGGTCCATGTGCCGGGTGACCTTGTCGCAGACATCCGCGGTCCAGGCGCCATCCATGAAGAACGGATTGCCCGCCATGATGCCGACTGGCTGGCCATTCACCCGCGCAAACCCGGTCACGATACCCCGCCCCCACTGGGACCCGATCTCGAAGAAGCTGTCCCTATCGACCGTCGCATCAATAATCTTCTGCGGCTTGTAGGGCGTTTTGCCATCGGTCGGCACGACCGAGATCAGCTCTTCTTCCTTGCGGTTGGGGTCATCCGTCGGCGCCGTAACAGGCGGCAGTTCGTGGACTGACGATGGCAGGTAGGACAGGAAGCGCTTGGCCGCCTTGAAAGCCTCCGCTTCTGTATCGACCACATCATCCACAGTGCCGTTCTTGGCCTGGATTTCCCAGCCGCCAAGCTCTTCTTTGGTGACATCCTCACCAACTGCAATCGCGACCGGCGGACCTGCGACGAAAACCTGCGAGAGCTCTTTCACCATGACAGAGTAATGGCTGGCACCAACACGGCCGGCTCCGAGGCCTGCACATGGACCGAGCGCCAGTGACACCATGGGAATTTCGCCCATCCCCTCGACAATCAGTTCCCAGCTCGGCGTTTCGGGGATGTAAGTCCGCGGATCCTTGAGGAACATCTTGATGGAGCCGCCGCCCCCGGTCCCGTCGACCAGTTGCACAAGTGGCATACGATATTCGATCGCCTGCTTAAGCGCGATTGTCGTCTTGCCACGAATCGAAGCGTCCGCAGCCCCACCACGCACGGTAAAGTCATCGCCCAGCACCATGGCCGGACGGCCATCCAGCCGCGCGCGGCCGACCACCGAGTTCGACGCCATGAAGCTTTCGAGCTGCTCGTCATCATCATAGGTGGCAACGCCGGCAATTTTGCCAATCTCATGGAAACTGCCGGGGTCGACCAGGAAAGAGACCCGCTCGCGCACTGTCAGCTTGCCACGCCCGCGCTGGCGTTCGACCGGCTCTTCGCCGCCCATCTTCTCCGCCATCCGTTCCCGGCGGCGCAGTTCTTCAATCGACTTTTCCCAACTCATGTCCTGATCAATCCAATTTCAATGACGGGTCCGTCAAGCGCAATCCGCGCTCTCAGAGCGGGTGCCGTAGCGGAATGCCACTTACGAGATAGTCATTTCCTGAAAGACCAAGCAGCCTGCGATTTAAACCCTTGGTGAGGGCATGACCGCTTCGAATATACATAACGACATGGCCTGCACCGGGTAACTGCGCCATAATGAAGACAGCCCTTCGCGATAATGATTGTCATTTCCTGGCATGTTCAGAATGGGGGTGCGAAGTTTCGTGTCATTTCAGTGACATACAACGAAAACAGATGCTTTGGGACTTGCCATACCTCGCCCTAGCCTGCTTTATCGCTTCGAAGATTCCAATTGAGGAGGCGTCCATGGATCTCGCAACACTTACCCAGAAAGCCAATGAAGCTGTTTCAGCTGGCAGCGATTTCAACAAGAAGGTGAAATTTGACTTCGGTGACGAAGGCAAACTCTTCATCGACGGCGCGAACGGCACCGCGGACAACTCCGACGCAGATGCTGATGCGACAGTGAAAGTTGATTGGGACGACTTCAAGAAACTTGCCTCCGGTGACATGGACCCGACCATGGCCTTCATGCAGGGCAAGCTGAAAGTTTTGGGCGACATGTCGGTCGCCATGCAGCTTCAAGGGCTGATGAAAAAACTGGGCTAGGCCAATACTTCCCGCCCGGCGGGCGGTTTTGTGTTATGCAAAGGGCGCTGGGGCCATGGCCGCCGGCGCCTTTTCTTATTGAAGCGAGGCCACGCGTGACAGACACGGATCCGGCAAACCAGACCCGTTTTGTCCATGTACAAGGCAATCCGGCTCCTGAAGGCGCCGAGCTGACCTGGTTTGAGGGCGTTAGCGGACGTCGCCTTCGGGCCTGCATGGCACCCTCCCTGCGTGATAGACCGCGCGGAACGGTGATTGTGTGTCCGGGCCGGACCGAATTCATCGAAAAATATTTCGAAACCGCCCGGGACCTGCAGGCAAAGGGCTTCGCCATACTTATTCTCGACTGGCCCGGACAGGGGTTGTCCGATCGCCTGCTCGATGATCGGTCGAAGGGACATATCGACCGTTTCGAGACCTTCATGGGCGCCCTTCGTAACGGGCTTGATGCATTTCCTGGAGATTTACCCCGCCCCTATATCTCGCTCGCCCATTCCATGGGGGGCGCGATTGCGCTGGCAGCGCTCACCCAGAAACTGGTAAAAGTCGATGCAGCGGCCTTTTCATCTCCAATGTGGGGACTGCCGATCAATCTGGCGGCACGCTACCTTATATGGGCGATGCGCGCCCTGGGGCGCGCCAGCTCTTTCGCCCTCCCGCCGGGTCCAGCAGAAACCTTCGATACAAATATCGTCACGCATGACCGTGCACGCTGGCAGCTCCAGCGCGACCTGATCGATGCTGCGCCAGAGCTTGAACTCGGCCCCGTGACATGGGGCTGGCTCGGTGCGTCACTGGATATTCTCGACAAGACGACCAAGCCGGACCTGTTGCGAGAACTGGATATCCCGGTCTTCGTGGCAAGCGCCAGCGAGGAACAGCTTGTCGACAACAAGGCCCATGCGCGCGTCGCAGGCCATCTGAAGGACTGCGAGCACATTACGATCGAAGGCGCACGCCACGAGATCCTGATGGAAACCGATGCCCGCCGGGCGGAATTCTGGGCTGGTTTTGACCGCCTGACAGACCGGGCCGGCATCTAAATCGGCTCCTGACGCAAGGCGAGTACTTTTCACCCGCGTGAGAAGACCTAGGTCTAGCAGACAGGCCAGAAGGAGACATCCATTGATCAAGATCCACCACCTCGAACATTCACGTTCTCAGCGTATCCTCTGGCTTCTGGAAGAACTCTCCATCCCTTACGAGATCGTGCATTACAGCCGGGATCCGGAAACGATGCTGGCCCCGGACTCGCTACGTGAAGTCCATCCGCTCGGCAAATCTCCTGTCCTGGAAGAAGATGGCATCATCGTCGCGGAAACCGGTGCGATCATCGAATATGTCATAGAGCAACATGGCGGCGGTCACCTCAAACCCCCGCCCGGCAGCGCAGAAGCGCGCGCCTGGACCTACTGGATGCATTATGCCGAAGGCTCAGCCATGACCCCGCTTCTCATGAAGCTGGTGTTCCAGCGTCTGCCCCAGAACGCCAATCCGCTTATGCGCCCGCTGGTCAAGGGGATTGCCTCGAAAGCCGAAGAGGGCTTCGTCGATCCACGCCTGAAGGAGCATATCCATTTCTGGGACTCTTCGCTGGCGCAAACAGGATGGTTCGCTGGCAGCACATTCTCCGCGGCCGACATCATCATGAGCTTTCCGCTTGAAGCGGCTGCCGACCGGGCCGGGGCTGACAAGTATGCCAACATCACGGCCTTTCTTGAGCGCATCCATGCGCGGCCAGCCTATCAGGCAGCCCTGAAAAAAGGCGGGCCCTACGCCTACGCGTAAGGGCCCTGACCCTGTTTAAGCCGGGTCCCCTGTTTCGTTCGGACTGGACTGGAGCTGGGTATAGTTCTGGATACCGATACGCTCGATCAGCTCGAACTGGGTTTCCAGATAATCGATATGCTCTTCCTCGCTGGCGAGAATCTTGCCGAACAGGTCGCGGCTGACATAATCGCGCACGCTCTCGGCATATTTCATGGCATCGCGCAGCTCCGGTACGGCCTCTTCTTCAAGCTGAAGGTCAGCCTTGAGAATTTCCTCGACACTCTCGCCAATCTTGAGCTTGCCGAGATCCTGAAGGTTTGGCAGCCCGCCAAGAAACAGGACGCGCTGGATGAGCCAGTCGGCATGCTCCATCTCTTCGATGGATTCTTCGTACTCATGCTTGCCGAGCACCGTCACGCCCCAGTCCATCAGCATGCGTGAATGCAGGAAGTACTGGTTGATCGCCGTCAGCTCGTTCTTGAGGCAGGCATTCAGGTATTCAATGATCTTGGGATCGCCTTTCATGGCGGCCTCCTTAATTACGTCATTCAACAGGTATGCTCTGAAAATAGCACGAAATTGACGATTCTCAAGGAAAAAATCCTGTAAAAACAGATGCTTATGATAGTGAGAAGCAATTGCACACCATACAGAGGGGCGCCCGGGTCAGCCAGACGCCTGTATTCCTGAAGGTTTTTTGTAGAGTAAGGTGCGCTTGGCGCTATTCTGCGGCGACGAGGCCCGGCTCGGGCGGCATGGCGTCCATCGTTTCCGAGATCATTTCGCCCATGGCTGTACGGCAGCGGCCACAATTGAACTCGCAGCCATGATGCGCTTGCACGGCTTCAGGGCTGCGGGCCCCGGCCTCAATGGCGGCTTGTACGCCTGCCTCATTAATACGCCTGCAAATGCAAATGATCATGGTTCTCAATTAAGCCACATGCGAATGATTGTCAATCACGCTTATCAGAAAAGCCTATTACCGGAATAAAAGCATTTGATCGGACAGAATTTTTTTCTGCCGTTCCGCACAGGCGTGTTGCAGCCCCAGCTTGACCGCGTCTTCCGGCCCTTCTACCTCCCCACACGACCCCATACCCAGTGACGGAGAGATCATGAGCGCGTTATCCACCCATGCCGAAAGTGCAAAGGCCTGGCCCTTTGAACAGGCACGCGCCCTGCTCAAACGTCTTGAGAATCTGGAAAAGGCCGGCACCCCCAAGGAAGGCCCCATCACCTTCGAGACCGGCTATGGCCCCTCCGGCCTGCCGCATATTGGCACGTTCGGCGAAGTCGTCCGCACGACCATGGTGCGCCACGCATTCGAAGTCCTGACCGACGGCAAGTACGAAACACGGCTGATCTGTGTGTCCGATGATATGGACGGGATGCGGAAGGTCCCCTCCACCGTGCCAAATCCAGCCGAGCTTGAACCCTATCTGCAACAGCCGCTGACGGCCGTCCCAGACCCGTTCGGCACCCATGACAGTTATGGCGCGCACATGAATTCGCGCCTGATCGGCTTTCTCGACAGTTTCGGCTTCCAGTACGAGTTCAAGTCGGCCACCAAACTCTACAAGTCCGGAGCGTTCGACGCCGCTCTTCTGCGCGCGCTGGAAAAGTTCGACGAGATCATGGCCGTGATGCTGCCGACACTGGGCGCTGAACGCCAGGCAACCTATTCGCCCTTCCTTCCCATATCACCAACCACGGGCCGGGTTCTTTACGTGCCGATGAAGGCGACCAATCCGGAAGACGGCACCATTACCTTCGAGGATGAGGACGGCTCCGATGTCACCCTGCCTGTCACGGGCGGCAATGTGAAACTGCAATGGAAGCCGGACTTCGGCATGCGCTGGGCCGCGCTCGGCGTCGATTTCGAGATGTTCGGCAAGGACCACCAGGACAATGCGCCGATCTACTCCAAGATCTGCCAGATCCTTGGAAGCCGCCCGCCACAGCAATATGTCTATGAGCTGTTCCTGGACGACAAGGGCGAGAAGATTTCCAAGACCAAGGGCAATGGTATCTCGGTCGAGGACTGGCTGGCCTATGCCCCGCAGGAGAGCCTGTCGCTGTTCCAGTTCCAGAAACCACGCGCGGCCAAGAAGCTCTATTTCGACGTCATCCCGAAAGCGGTCGATGAGTATCTGACTTTCCTGTCCAAATTTCCGGACGAAGAACCGGCCCGACAGATCGAGAATCCGGTCTGGCATATCCATCTCGGCAATCCGCCGGCAGGCACCACGCCGGTCTCTTTTGCACTGCTTCTGAACCTTGTCAGCGCAGCGAATGCCGAAACGAAGGAGCAGCTCTGGGGCTTCATCTCACGCTACGCGCCAGAGGCGAGCCCGGATAGCCATCCGCTCCTGGATGATCTCGCCGGATACGCGATCCGGTACTATGAGGACTTCGTGAAACCGACGAAGACCTATCGCGCACCGGATGAGAAAGAACGCAAGGCATTGGAAGACTTCACAAACCGCCTGCGCAACTGGCAAGGCGAAGCCAACGCGGAAGAGCTTCAGAACCTCACCTTCGAGATCGGCAAGACGCACGAGTTCGAGAACCTGCGCGACTGGTTCAAGGCCCTCTATGAAGTCCTGCTCGGCCAGAGCCAGGGCCCACGCTTTGGCGGTTTTGCTGCACTCTACGGCGTAGATGAAACGGCCCAGCTGATCGAGGACGCGCTGGCGCGATAGATTATCGCCACAGGTAAACTCGACCTGTATTCATTTGCAGACCGTAGTATGCACCACAGCGAAAAGCACTAGAGCCTTTAGCGTTACGCCCCGGAAAATCATGTAAGGTCACACTAGGTTCAGGTGCCTCTATTACAGCGGCAGGCGACTTGATAGGACACTGCCATCCAAGCTTCTCGACCATACTAAAACTCAGCATCTGGGATGACGTATCCAGATCATGTACTTCACGAATATCAAAAGCTGTGTCTGGCAACCATTCTGGTATCCAACCGCGCCGGACTGCCCCGTCATCAATCGCAGCTTGCCGTGTCTGGTATTGCGCTCGCAAATGCTCGTCACACGCTGCGCATAGGACTAGCAAAGTAACTGGAAAGAATAATCTGGCGCGCTTCATGGCCTTGGAAATCTCATGAAATAGCGTGGCATAAATCAGGCAACAGACAAAAAAAAGACCCCGTCGGTTTCCCGGCGGGGTCAGTTGCGAGGAGGAGTAGTGACTACTCCGCAGCGATCAGTGTCTGCTTCTTGGCGGGCATGCCGCCCTGCGGCCAGTTCTGCCAGAGCTCTTCTTCATGAGCCTCGGCGGCCTCCACAGAAGCATCCTTCACATGGCCATAGCCGCGAATCTCGTCCGGAATGGACGCAATAGCGACAGCCAGTTCATGGTTCTTGGAATTCAGCCCGTCAGCGAGCTTCAGCACCTTGTCGAGATATTCGTCCCGTATACGGCGCTCCATCTTGCGTTCGGCGGTCAGACCAAACGGGTCGGCCCAAGTGCCCCGCAGGAACTTGAAGTGCTTCATCAGGCTGAAAGCGGTCTTCATCCACGGGCCAAAGGTCTTCTTCATCAGATGGCCGTTGGCGTCCTTCTTGGAAAGGACCGGCGGAGCCATGTGATACTTCACCTTGCCACCATGGAACGTCTCGCGGAGCTTCTTCTCGAAGCTGCCATCGGTATAGAGACGGGCCACCTCATACTCGTCCTTATAGGCCATGACCTTGTAGGCAAACCTGGCAACCGCCGTCGTCAGTCCTTCACCGAGCCCAGCCTTCTCTTCCGCCGCGCGGACCTTCGCGACAATATCGCGATACTGCTCGGCATAGGCAGCGTTCTGATAGCCCGTCAGGCGCTCTGAACGGTTCTCGATGATTTCATCCAGCGTCTGTGGTTTGACATCACCGCGCGGGTCGGAGGTCTGCTCAAGGCGCTCGGGCTCAGCCGCAGCAAGGCGGCCAACATCGAAGGCCTTCATGTTCTCCTCGATCTTCACGCCATTGAGCTTGATCGCACGATAGAGCCCACGAAGCGTGACCGGGAGGTGCCCTTTCTGCCAGGCATACCCGACCATGATCATGTTGGTGTAGATCGCATCATTGAGATAGGCGATTGCGAGGGCCTCGGCATCGAGTGCGCCGAAATCCTTTGCCTGGCGCTTCACACGCGCAGACAGCATCTGGCTCTCGAACGTCTTCGACCGATCACGGATGAATTCGCTCGTTGGCGTCACGTCCGCGTTTGCCGAGGCAACCGTGCGGCCGACATCCATGAGACCGAGAGCGTCGCCACCAGCAGCCACGACAAGGTCACAGGCAATGATCGCGTCGGCAGACGCCGGTGGCACGCGGCCCGTGGAAATCATCTCCGGCTCCTTGGCGAAGCGCAGGTGCGAAAGCACCGGGCCGCCCTTCTGAGCGAGCCCTGTCATGTCGAGACTTGAAGAGGCGTTGCCATCGACGTGTGCGGCCATGGCCAGCACGGCGGCCACTGTAGTGACACCCGTACCGCCGACACCGGTGAACAGCACGTTCCACGGCTCGGCAATGGGCGGCAGGTCAGGCAGCGGAAGGCCAGAAGCATCAACATCGAGACCCGGCTCGTCTTCAGCGGCAAAGTGCGCATCAGTGATGGTCACAAAGCTCGGGCAGAAGCCGCGCAGGCAGGACAGGTCGGTATTGCACGAAGACTGGTTGATCCGGCGCTTGCGGCCGAGCTCGGTCTCGACCGGCTCGACGGAGAGACAGTTGGACTTCACCGAACAGTCGCCGCAGCCCTCACAGACTTCCTGGTTGATCATCACACGCTGGCGATCGGGCTTGCGCAGACCGCGCTTGGACCGGCGGCGCTTCTCGGTCGCACAGATCTGGTCATAGATGAGAACGGAGACACCGGGCGTATCGCGCAGCATCTTCTGCACCTCATCCATTTCCTCACGGTCATAGATGCGGATCGAGCGCGGCAGCCCTTTCACATTGGCGTAGCGTGTCGGATCCTCTGTCACGATCACGATCTTGGTCACGCCTTCAGCTTCGACCTGTTGGGCAATGTTCACCGGCGTCTGCCCCGATTCCACAATCTGCCCGCCCGTCATGGCGACGGCGTCATTATAGAGGATCTTGTAGGTCATGTTCGCCCCGGACGTGACCGCCGCACGGATGGCCAGCAGGCCGGAGTGCGAATAGGTGCCGTCGCCCAGATTGACGAACATGTGGTCTTCCTCGGTCGCGAAGTACTGGCCAAGCCAGGCAACACCCTCGCCACCCATCTGGCTGGTCATGTCGGTGTTCCGGTCCGGCATGAAGTTCGCCATGTAGTGACAGCCAATACCGGCCAGGGCCCGGGAGCCCTCCGGAACGACCGTGGATGTGTTATGCGGACAGCCCGAACAGTAGTGTGGCGACCGCACGGTGGGTGAAGCATTTGACCTGGCAGCCTCACCGGCTGCACCAACGCGCTTGAAATACTGTTCTGCCGTTGAAGTGTCCCAGCCCCCCGGCACGCGGTGCATCAGCGCATCGGCCATTTCCGGGACAGGGATGGAGCCGACCTGGCTCAGCAGGGGTTTACCTTCCTTGTCGCGCTTGCCTTCAATATATGGGCGCTGGTCATCCGGTAGGCTGTAGAGAGCCGCCCGAAGCTGCTCCTCGATAAGCGGGCGCTTGTGCTCGACAACGAGTACACGTTCCAGCCCCTGGCAGAAATTGCGGATGGCGCTCTGCTCCAGCGGCCACGGCATCGCAACCTTGAAGACACTGATCCCAAGACGTCCGGCCTCTTCCGGTGTCAGGCCGATGGCAGCCAGCGCCTCGAAAATGTCGCGGGCGGCCTGACCTGTCGTGATGATCCCGACACGCGGCTTCGGCGATGGCACGATAACATGGTCGAGCCCGTTGGCCCGCACCCAGGCCTGCGCGGCTGGCAGCTTGATGTTGCGCAGGCGGCGTTCCTTGTCCAGCGGATTGTCGCCACGGCGCATGTGAACGCCATCTTCGGGAAATTCGAAATCCGGCGTGATCAGGTTGAAACGGTCCAGCGTCACATCGACGACAGCCCCGGAATCCATCGTATCGGCGAGCGCGATCAGCGCAGACCAGCAACCGGAGAACCGGCTCATCGCCCAGCCATGAACGCCATAATCGAGCACATCCTGGATCGAGGCGGGGTTCAGGACCGGGATTTCCGCGTCCGCCATCGCATATTCCGATTGCGACGGTAGCGTGGACGACTTGCACATATGGTCGTCGCCACAGATCGCGACCA
This sequence comes from Henriciella sp., assembly GCF_029936995.1. Lineage (GTDB taxonomy): Bacteria > Pseudomonadota > Alphaproteobacteria > Caulobacterales > Hyphomonadaceae > Henriciella. The sequence goes on along the minus strand of NZ_JAPYRE010000001.1, from coordinate 238,438 downwards.
CGCCGCCCAGCCGGGAGGAGCCGGCAGCGTTGGCGTGCTTGAAGGCATCGCCCGTACGGTCAACGCCCGGTGCCTTGCCGTACCAGATACCGAACAGGCCATCACGCTGAGCGCCAGGAAACAGGCCGAGCTGCTGAGAACCCCAGACGGCTGTTGCACCAAGGTCCTCGTTCAGCCCTTCCCAGAATTCGATATCATGCTTGTCCAGCCACTTCTGTGCAGCACGCAGCTGCTGGTCGTAGCCGCCCAGCGGCGAACCGCGATAACCGGAAATGAAGCCTGCCGTATTATGCCCGGCGGCCATATCGAGGCGCTTCTGGTCAAGTGGCAGGCGCACGAGCGCCTGGATGCCAGTCATGTAGGCATGGCCCTCGACAAGATCGTATTTATCGTTCAGCGTTACTTCGCGATGTTCCAAGGAACAGACTCCTTAAAGACAGTTTGTCTATATTTTTTGCATTTTTTCGTGAAAATGCTTGCCTATCTTGCGCTCTCTGGCATAAGAAGGGGCAAAATGTTCTAATTATTGCGCCATATGGAGCCAAAGATTGCCTCAGACGCTGGACGCCATCGACGCCAAAATTCTCGACCTGATCCAGAAGGACGCGGCCCTCTCGGTCGCTGACATTGCAGACCGTGTCGGCCTGTCCTCATCGCCATGCTGGCGCCGCATCAAGCGCATGGAGGAAGCCGGCATTATTCAGGGCCGGGTCACCCTGCTTGACCGTGAAACACTCGGCCTGGGCTTCGAAGTCGTCGCCAGCGTCAAACTGGCCCTTCCCAGCAAGGAAAACCTCAGCAAGTTCGAGGACCTCGTACGCAAGTGGCCGGAAGTGCTGGAATGCATGACCGTCACCGGCGCTGTCGATTATGTCATCCGTATCACCACCACCGACATGCATTCCTACGACGCCTTCTTGAGAGAGAAACTCCTGGGCTCTGGCCTGGTTTCAGATGTTCAGTCACGCATTGTCATCAATGTCGCCAAACGCACGACCGCCCTGCCACTCGGCCTGGTCAGCGATTACGTGCCGGCGAGCTAGAGACTGCTCCCCGGCAGGAGTATGCCTTCATGTTCCGATCGCTTGGTATGTCCCTGTTCACAGCCGCGCTGGCACTGCAGGCAGCCGCGCAGCCGGTTGATGAAACCTGGCTGGACGAGAATGTTTCCGCTCTTCAGGAAACCCACAACCTGTTTGCACTGGGCGCTGCCGTCGCAACTGTCGGGCAGGCGCCGGTCGTTGCCGTCTCGGGTGTTACTGCCAAGGGAAGCGAAACGCCAGTTGATGCCAGCAATGCCTGGCATATCGGGTCCAACACCAAGGCCCTGACCGCCCTGCTCTATGCCCGCCTGGTTGAGGATGGTCTGGCTGAATGGGGCGCAACCCTAGCAGAGCTGTTTCCGGAACTCGCGGAAGATATGGATCCCTCCTGGCAGGACACCACGATCGAGGACCTGTTCGCCCACCGATCAGGGCTCGGGCAGGTCGGGCCGGTCTGGCTGATCTCGCGGCGCAGCGACAGCGCGGCCCTGCCTGACCAGAGGTATGAGACCACGCGCGACCGCCTCACCAGTCCGCCCAAGGGCGAACCGGGCGCGTTCGAGTACAGCAATCTGAACTACATCGTCGCCGGGGCAGCGATTGAGCGCCTTCTCGAAATCAGCTGGGAGAAGGCAATCCGGGCTTATATCTTTGAAGCCGAGGAAAGCAAATGGCGGGAGGGCTGGGGATTCGGTCCCCCACAGGACGGCCTTGAAGGCCACAAACAGTCGCTCTTTGGCTCTCGTACAGCCTCCGGTGCTGGCGCGGGAGCGGACAATCCGCAAGCTCTCGGCCCGGCTGGCACCCTGCATGCCCGCATGGAAAGCCATGCCCGGCTATTGCTCGAATTCATCAACGAAGACAGCGCCTTCATTACACCGGCCATGCGTGAGCACCTTCTCTCGACATGGCCGGACGACACTGCCAGCTATGCCATGGGCTGGGGCGTTACTGAAAATGAATCCCTCGGCCGGGTCTACGGGCATAACGGCTCGAATACGATGTGGCTTTCCAGCGTGGAACTTGCCCCTGAGGCCGAAGCAGTCATCATCGTCAATGCAACTGAATATACAGACGCCTCCAGGGAGGCCGTGCGTGAGCTGATGGACCGGATTGAAGAACATTTACAGCCCGTCGAATAGCTCACCCCGGATCCACGCGTGTCACATGCCCATTGGAACTATTGAGAATCCGCGCCTCACCGCCCGGCCAGGTCTGCAACCGCGTCAGCATCTTCGGTGACTGCCTGTCGCCTCCGAAAAGCGCTTCTGATTCATAACAGAGCCAGGCAATCGGAGCTGCCTCGGTTGCACTGGCCCCCGCATCCGCGATCATCGACATGATCGAGCCGATAACCTCACGCGGTGGATAGATCAGAAAGACCGAGTGATAAATCACCGTCAGCCCTTGCTGGGGGCGTTGCTCCAGCTTTTGGCCCAGCCACTCCAGAGCATCCGCTTTCTCAACCTTGATGCCAGTCTCTTGCGCCAGACGCATCGCCGCGTCGAGACGCTCAAGACGTTCTGCCTGGTCGGCCCATGTATAGCATTTCAGGCGCAGCGCCTGTTTCGGGTCGGACAGGTCGAAAGGCGACAGATCGCAGGCTGCGCGGCTGGCGACAGCGGGACTGGCATCGAGATGTCCGGGCACATCAGTCTGCCAGTCGGTGCGGATAACCACATCGCTTGAACCTGCCCGTGACCAGCTTTGGGTCTCGTATCCATACCGGTCCCAGTTCTGGTTGAGGCCCGCACTCGCGCCAAGCTCCAGAAGGTGCATTGGCATGTCATGGCAGGCTGCCAGTTCGAGAAAGCCTGGCAAGAGTGCGATGCAACGCCGGGTCTCATTGGTTTGCGGCGGGCTCTGGATGAACTGGCGCACCCATCCATCATTGGCGGCCAGCCAGGCGCGTGCATGCGGCCAGATGCGCGCAGACGACCAGTCAGCGCGCTGGGCCGGATATTCACGCCCAAGCTCCGGTGCCTTTCCTGACAGCACGGCATAGTGCAACGCCCCAGCCAGGCGCAGCGCGAGTGCATCCTTGCGGGGGTTTGTCGGCCAGTCAGACGTAAGGCTGGCGATGATGCCGCCAGCCTCGAAATCGTCTGCGAAAGCAAGACAGAGGTCTGCTGTCAGGGGTGAACCGAGGGTACGGCACCAATCTGCCTGTTCGCGGAAATGCGCCGGAACGGCTGTTTCACCCAGCACAGCACAAACGCCTAGAAACGCTCCACGCACATGGCGATGCCCTCACCGCCACCAATGCAGAGCGAGGCAACGCCCTTCTTCACATCGCGGTCTTCCATCGCACCAAGGAGCGTGACGAGGATGCGCGCGCCGGATGCCCCGATCGGATGACCCATGGCACAGGCCCCGCCATGTACGTTGACGATGTCATGCGACAGGCCAAACTCCTTCATCGCGATCATCGGCACGACGGCGAACGCTTCGTTGATCTCCCAGAGATCGACATCGCCCTTGTCCCAGCCAGCCTTTTCCAGCGCTTTCTTCATCGCTGGCACAGGCGCAGTGGTGAAGTATTTCGGCTCATGGGCATGGCTGGACGAAGAAATGATCTTCGCGATCGGTTTCAGGCCGCGCTTTTCGGCTTCGGACTGCTTCATCAGCACCAGAGCGGCCGCACCGTCGGAAATCGCGGACGCGTTGGCGGCAGTTACCGTGCCATCCTTGCTGAAGGCCGGCTTGAGTTGCGGGATCTTGTCCGGACGGGCTGTACGCGGAAGTTCATCTGTATCGACCGTGACATCGCCCTTGCGCGTTTTCATCGTGACCGGCGTGATCTCGCGCTTGAACTTGCCATCTTCCGTCGCCTTCTGGGCACGGCTCAGCGTCTCGATAGCATAGGCATCCTGCTGCTCGCGGGTAAACTGGTATTCCTGCGCGATCATGTCGGCGAAAACGCCCATCGCCTTGTTCTCATAGGCATCCTCGAGCCCGTCGAGCGCCATGTGGTCCTTCATGCCGGCATGGCCGTACTTATGCCCTTTCCGCAGGTCCACCAGATGCGGCGCATTTGTCATGGATTCCATACCGCCGGACACCACCACGGAGGCATTGCCGGACTGGATAGCATTCCAGCCCATAACGGCAGCCTGAAGGCCCGAGCCGCACATCTTGTTAATGGTCGTGGCTTCGGTGCCCTGGTCGAGCCCGGCCTTGATCCCGGCCTGGCGTGCAGGCGCCTGCCCCTGCCCTGCCGGCAGGCAGTTGCCCATGATGATCTCGTTGACTTCATCGGGCTTCAGTTTGGCTTCCTCGGCAGCGGCCTTGACCGCAATCGCCCCGAGCTCATTTGCCGACATTCCTGCGAGATCGCCCAGGAGCCCCCCCATCGGAGTGCGCGACATACCAACGATAACGACGGGATCTTCAGCCATTTCTATCTCCTGGAGCTGTTCTCATTGTGCGTGTGCGAAGATGTGCGCTCCAGATGCCGGAGCGTCAAGCCTTTCCCCCTTCCGGCAGGCCATGGGGGTAAGTAATCCTCACTTGTCGATGACGGTTCTTGCGCCCGGGCCGGACAGCCCTTTATGAAGATAGCGAATTACACTGAAAGGGAGAGAAATATGGCTGCAAGTGTTCCGGATACCGGCCTGCAACTGCGTTCACTGGTCAAGGAAAGTGGAGAGCTTGAACTCTCCCTTGCCGAGGTAGATATCCCCCAGCCTGGCGATGACGACATCCTCATCCAGGTCAAAGCCACGCCGATCAACCCGTCCGACCTTGGCCTGCTTGTCGGCGCAGCCGACCTCTCGACCGCCCGCGCCACCGGAACTGCAGACCGCCCGGCCATTACAGCAGATATCCCGAAAGCGGGCATGCGTGCCATGGCTGCCCGCCTCGGCCAGTCCCTGCCGGTTGGCAATGAAGGCGCCGGCACAGTTGTCGCAGCGGGCAAGTCCCCCGCCGCACAAGCTCTTGTCGGCAAGAAGGTGACCGGACTTGGCGGCGAGTTCTACGGCCAGTACCGGATGCTCAACGTCGCACAGGTCATGGAGCTTCCCGAAGGCGTGAGTGCGCGCGACGGGGCGTCCTGCTTCGTCAACCCGCTGACCGCGCTTTCCATGCCCGAAACCATGCGTATGGAAGGTCACAAGGCCCTTATTCATACCGCTGCGGCGTCCAATCTGGGGCAGATGCTCAACAAGATCTGCATCGCCGATGGAGTCGATCTTGTGAACATCGTACGCAAGCCCGAACAGGAAAAAATCCTGCGTGAGATCGGGGCCAAACATATCGTGAATTCGACCAGCGACCGTTTCATGGAAGAGCTGATCGACAAACTGGTAGAGACCAAGGCCACTGTCGCCTTCGACGCGATTGGCGGCGGTCCGCTCGCCGGCCAGATTCTCACTGCGATGGAAGCTGCCGCCAGCAAGGGACAGGAATTCAGCCGATATGGCTCTGCCGATCCCAAGCAGGTCTACATCTATGGCCGGCTCGACCTCAGCCCGACGACCATTCCGCCGGGCGTCGGCATGGCCTGGGGCGCCAGTGGCTACCTTCTGACCTACTTCCTGCAGAAGATTGGCGCCGAAGGCCGTGCACGGCTTCGCAAGCGGGTCATGGATGAGCTCAAGACAACCTTTGCCAGCCATTACACCGCCGAGATCTCACTTCGCGATGCGCTCGATCCGGAGACGATCAAAGCCTACAATGAGAAAAAGACTGGCGAAAAATATCTCATCAACCCAAGTCTCTAGGTCTTAGCCCAGCAAGATTGGGAAATTGTATAGTAGGGGCAACCTTGCCGCCATGTGCCCTGTGTCAGGACGATAATCGCCAGTTCAGAACTGGTGAGCGAAACCTGACACAGGAGACACAAATGAAACTTGCAGCTCGTAGCGCTATTGCCGCCCTTCTGATCGGCGGAACCGCAACCGCAGGTCTTGCCGTTGCTGATGTGGAGGATGCCAAGGCCCTCGGCGAAGCCCAGATCAGCCTGACCGATGCCATTACAGCAGCCGAAGCCCACACCAACGGGCAAGCCTATGAGGCCCAGATCGAAGACGACTCTTTCTCTCCCGAGTTTGAAGTCGGCATAGTCGCCAATCAGAAGACTTATGAAGTCCGGGTTGACGGTAACACGGGCGAAGTCATTGATTCCCGCGAAGACCACGACGACTAGACCCCGCCGAAGGTCGTAACCTGCCCCGTTGCTTCAACAGTAACGGGGCATCTTGCCGGAGGGCTCTGATGCGCCTGCTTCTTGTCGAGGATGACCGTGACACGGCTGACTATATCATTCGCGGCTTCCGTGAAGCGGGCGATGTCGTAGATCATGCCGCTGACGGACGTGACGGGCTAATGCTTGCAACAGACTCTACCTATGACGCGTTGATCATAGACAGGATGCTCCCGCAGACAGACGGGCTGAAACTTCTGACCATGTTACGCGCGGGCGGCAATGAGATCCCGGCCATATTCCTGACAGCCGTTGACGGCATAGAAGACCGTGTAGAGGGGCTGGAGGTCGCGGAAGACTATCTGGTAAAGCCCTTCGCCTTTGCTGAACTCAAGGCGCGCGTGGGCGTGCTCGTCCGCAGCACCCGCTCTGCCGGCACGACAACAGACACCAGCCTGCAGACCGGCGACCTGCAAATGGATAGGCTTAAACGCTCCGTCACACGCGCGGGTAAACAGATAGACCTTCAGCCAACAGAGTTCCGCCTGCTTGAATACCTGATGCGCAACAAGGGGAAGGTCGTCACCCGTACGATGCTTCTTGAAAATGTCTGGGACTTCAACTTCGATCCGAGAACAAACATCGTGGAAACTCATATCAGCCGTCTTCGATCCAAGATCGATCGCGGTGCGGATGCTGAGCTCATAAAAACTATCCGTGGGGCCGGCTACATGATCGACGATCATGAATAGGCTTTTCAAATCGACAGGTGTGCGCCTTACCCTGCTGGCCGCTGGCGTCTTTATCGCTGGTATGCTGGCCATCAATCTTCTGGTCTATTTCAATGTGCGAGACGACATGGAGGACCAGCTGCGTGACCAAGTCTCCGCCGAAACGCGACAGCTGCTAGGTGACTACAGAGACGATGGCATTGACGAGCTTCGTCATGACATCAGTGAACGCCTGGAACGCAATCCCGGTGCTCGTCTGCAATATACGCTTCAGAATCCGGCAGGCGTGACCCTTTTCGACAGGTTCGCAACCGGCAGCGAACCAGGGTGGAGCCGCGTGCGCCGCGATGGTGCCGGCGACCTCATCCTTCTGACCACGCCTCTCGAAGATGGATATTGGCTCGGAATAGCTGCCGACACACGAAGTATCCGCGAGACGACAGCCGCGCTTCGACACACAATGCTCTTCGTGACCTTGCCCATTATACTCTTGGGCATCATCTCCGGCGCACTCGTAAGCAGGCGTTTTCTGCGGCGCGTCGAACGGCTGAAACGCACTGCAGACCAGGTCGGACAGGGTGAACTTTCCGCGCGAATGCAGACAACTGGCAGTGGTGACGAGTTCGACGGGCTCGCCATCACCATCAACCGGATGCTTGATCGCATTGAAGGCCTTGTTCATGACATGCGTCACGTCTCGACCAATATCGCACACGACATGAGAACTCCGCTGGGCCGTTTGCGCCAGCGTCTGGAAGACATTGCACGGCAACAGCTTGATCATGGTACTCGCACCCGCATTGAAGAAGCGATTGTCTTGCTTGACGAAACTCTGGGGACATTTGCGTCCTTGCTGCGGATAGCCGAACTCGATAGTGGCCAGGCTGCCTTGCAATATAAACCTGTCGCGCTGGAGAAATTGCTGTCGGAGATCGTGACAGCCTATGAACCCGCTGCCACCGAATGCCATCAACACCTTAAACTCAAGGATACGAAGCCCGCTACAATACCGGGAGATCGACAGCTGCTTGCGCAACTTATCTCCAACCTGATCGAGAATGCGATGACGCATAATGGAGCCGGCACGCATATCGAATTGTCTTGTGGATCAGAAAATGGCCAGCCGGTCATGGTAGTCCGCGATGATGGGACGGGCATACCACCAAACGAGTGGGAGAATGTTCTCAAGCCCTTTCACCGCCTCGACAAGAGCCGAACCAGCCGGGGTAGCGGCCTCGGCCTGAGCCTGGCGGCGAGTATCGCGGCACGCCACGAAGCCAGCCTCGCTCTATCGGATAGCAGGCCCGGCCTGACCGTTACTGTACGGTTCCCGGCGGAGACGTCATGAACGGTCTGAACTCTCTTCCCGTATCGTGATCCGTATCAGCCCGAGCGTTGCGCTCGTCACCTCGAATGTATCACCCGGCGCCATGCCCTCTGGATAGTAGGCACAGGTCTCAAGCGGTGAAAGGCTGGATGAAGTACACATCCGCGCTTCCTGCTTGAGACGCCAGTTACCAGAAAACGTGACGCCGGAAACTTCCCCGCTATAGGTCCCGTCCTCCCGGTAGGTAATCGGAATGGAGTGGCCTTGCGAATTGAGAATGACGCCATGCCGGATTACCGCCTGCAATGTATCATTCGGATTGATATCCTGGGCAGACGCAGTGCCCCCCGTCCATATGGGGAGCAATAAGGCTGTCAGGGCGGTCAGGATGAAATGTTTGCGCATCTTCAGGCTTTTCAGAGTCCAGTCCTATGGGGCACGTCACAGGCCCTTCGCAATATCACGCAATAAGGCTTCTTATCCACCTATACGGGCGGCTCCACCGTCTCGGCCATCTCATAATATATACGCGTGATCTCCTCACCAGTGGGGGATCGCTCACAACGCCGTGTTATGGCTTCTACGGCATAGTGATGTACGTCGAGGTCCGGCCATGAGCGCTTCTGGGCCTCCACCATGGAAATTGCAGCGTCAGGTTCTCCGGCCTGAACGAGGGCTGCGGCAAGCCGATAGGTCGTTTCAGGTGTTCTGAATATGCGGTCGGCGGCCCGTGCATGCTCGATCGCTGCCCCATTATCCCCGTTGTTGAGATAGGACTGCGCAAGCCAGGCCTGTGTGACCCAGCGCACAGGATTGTCCGCTGACAGACTCTCATCATATGCAGCGAGTCTAGCGATGGCTTCCTCAGGCACCTCCCGGCACGTGTAGGGAGACATGTAGACAAGGAACCGCGCAAGCGGATGGCTCCTGTCGAGCTCGAGCACCCGCCCCATGATTTCCTGTGACTGCTCAATATTCCCCATGTGCCAGTAGTGAATTCCGGCATTGAACAGGGCGTCCGGATCCTGCGGAGAAAGGTCCAGTGCCTGCTCGGCATGGAAGCTCGCCGACGCGCGCTGTTCAGGCGTATCACGTTCAGGCAGAAGATTGGCAAGATAGGCGTATTTGTCGGCAAGGACGGAGTGTGCGGGCCCAAAACCGGGTTTGACCTCAAGCGCGCGTTCAGCGAGTTCGGCCCGCTCGGCTTCCCAGGCCTGGCTGTTGACAGCCGATCCGGGCGACCATGTAGCCCTCAGATACAGTTCCCAGGCCGACTGGCGCGCTGTCGGCTTCAGGGCGATCGCCTGCTTGGCTGCCGCGACGAGTTGCGGGCGCAGCTCTGCGGCAAGCGCGAGCACGATCTCATCCTGGATATCGAAGACATCCTCATCATTGCGATCATATACGTCCGCCCAGATCGTCTTTTCCGTCCTGGTATTGGAGAGCTGGATCTGGACGCGATAATGAGACCCCACATGCTGCAGGTTTCCCTCAAGCACATAGTCGGCTTTCAGTGCTTCACCTATTGCCGCCAGCCTCTCATCCCTGTCCCCGTCAACAGATGCCGCAGCCGCAGGCGAACTGATATCAAGCGCAGGGATACGTGTAAGCGTACTGACAAGTTCGCTGCTGATCCCCTCGGCAACAAATCCGGCCTGCCCGTGATCATTGCTTGTTTTCAGCGGCAGGATAGCAAGACTGATCCGGTCGCTCACAGCCCCTGCGGCCTCATTGTCGGCACGGCCTGGCAAAGGATTGAATACCGAATAGCTGACAGTCACCGCGAGCAGGACAACAGCAGCGAGCACAGCGAACCAGAACCGGTCAGGCAGAGCCGGCCGGCCGCCTCCGGGCAGCTCAGTGGCTTGATCAGTCTTTATCTTTGCCGTTTCGGGAGGCGTCTCCAGGTGGGGCTCTGGTGGGCTCTGGCGGAGATGCAGGACCGGCCTGTACTGTCCTTTCGGTATTTCCAGGTGAACAGGGTCATTCACGCCGTCGCTCAGGTAATAGCTTTCAAGTAAACGCCGCAGGCGTCCTGTCTGTACCCTGACGATGGAATCACTGGATGGGTCGAAATCCGCTGGCCTGCCGAATACATCAACGCCAATCGAATAGCCTTTGATATTCTCGGCCTCGCCACGCAGCTCGGCCCTGACGAGATACACCAGGAGCTCACTCATCCGCGGCGATCCGGCAAACCGGTGATTGGAGAGGATGCGCGCTAATTGCGTCTCGACCTGATCACGATCCGGATACATCCACCCCTGCCCTCTCAGGTGTCACGCATTTGCGTGAGAACACTTTCGTGAATGTAACGTATTTAAGGGACAATCGGAAAACGATTTTGCATGCTGACAAGACAATACCCTGTATCTTATAAAGAATATTCTCAACACGCCGATGTTACATTTTGCCTGTCCGGCGACTGAATCCATGTAACGGTATGAAACTCCCGCGCGCGCTCAAAGACCTCTAACTTTCGGGCAGATATCCTGAGATGTCTCTCATGACCCAAGAAGGAAGCGGATAAGTTTGACTCGCATCACCTCCTCCATGACGACGTCCGGGGCCCGCCGGATCGGCCGCTTCGAATACGCTCCGAGCCGGCAGCTCGTGCCTGGCGATCTCGGTCTTTCCGAACGCGAGATAGAGACACTGAATCTGATTCTTGAAGAGCTGCCGCTCCGTCAGATCGCCGAACGCATGGAGCTGTCTCTCCATACCGTCGATACGTTCAAACGACGCCTTTTCGAGAAGCTTGGCGTCAACACGCTGGCCGGTGCTGCCGTAATCGCCACAGCCTATCTGGCTGGCATGGCGCTTCAGCCGCTGGACAACGCCGCCTGACAGCCAACCGGGCCGTGACGTTACCGGACCTTGACCGGCGCCGTCTGGTCGAGCTGTACCGCCCGGTCGATGATATCGATGAGCTCGTCGTCTATGTCACTGACTGCGCGAACCTTCACGTGGCGCAAAGCCTTGCCACTTCCCTCGATACGGCCGAAATACTGATCAGCGAGCCGGGCGCCAGACCATAACTGAAGATTACAGTGCCGCCCGTGCGCGACCACGGAAACCACCCGCTCGGTCCCCAGCCAGCATGGCACACCCCAGGCCAGTGTCGCCTTAAGAGCAGGTCCCTGCCTGTGCACCGCCTCGCTTAAAGCAATTGCAACGGACTTCATCGGGTCATCGAGTTTGTCGAAATACGCCTGCACAGCATTTGGAAATGGCATCGTCCAACCCTCATCAAGCAACCCAGGACGGGATCAAACACCAGGAAGGGCGGGTCTGTGAAGACTGATAAACGGGTTTTTATAATCCGCATGCGGTTTGCTGAATGAAAAAAGGGCAGGTTTGCACCTGCCCTTTCCATCCGAACCATTGCGATTCAAGACTACCAGATACGGATACGCTCTTCATCAGGAAGATAGAGCTCATCCTCCTGAGTAACGTTGAACGCCTCATACCATTCGTCAAAGTTGCGTACGACGCCGTTCACACGGAACTCCGGCGGGGAGTGTGGATCTGTAAGCAGCTGGTTACGCTTTGCCTCGTCGCGGTATTTCGCCCGCCAGACCTGCGCCCAGGCCATGAAGAAGCGCTGATCGCCTGTCAGCCCGTCAATGACCGGGGCCTCGTCACCATTCAGGGACAACTGGTAGGCGCGATAGGCCAGCGAGAGACCGCCGAGATCGCCGATATTCTCGCCCAGCGTCAGACGGCCATTCACGCAAGGCTCGCCTTCGCCAAGCGGGCAGTACTCGTTGTACTGTTCGGCAAGCCCGTCGCCGAGCTCCTTGAAGGCAGCCAGGTCTTCCTCGGTCCACCAGTTCGACAGCACACCGTCGCCGTCATACTTCGACCCCTGATCGTCAAAACCGTGGCCCATCTCGTGACCGATCACGCCGCCAATAGCCCCGTAATTCACAGCCGGGTCGGCCGAGGCGTTGAAGAAGGGCGGCTGAAGGATCGCAGCCGGGAAGACAATCTCGTTGAAGCTCGGATTGTAATAGGCATTCACCGTCTGCGGCGTCATGAACCACTCATCCCGGTCCGGTTCCTCATTGAGCCGGTCGAGATTGTCCTGAAGCTGCCAGGCCGCAGCATTCATTGCGTTCTGGAAGGCATTGTCCGAAACGGTCAGGCCATCATAGCTCTCGAACTCGTCAGGATAGCCGATCTTCGGGTTGAACTTGTCGAGCTTTTCTTCCGCCTTGATGCGCGTTTCCGGGCTCATCCATTCCAGGTCGGCGAGATTGGCCCGCATGGCCGTGCGCAGATTGGCAACAAGCGCATCCATCTTGGCCTTGCTCTCCGGCGGGAAATAGCGGTCGACATAGACCTTGCCCATTGCTTCACCAAGCGCCCCTTCGACAGCTGAAACCGCGCGCTTCCAGCGCGGGCGCTGTTCAGGCTGGCCGTTCAGCACCGTGCCGTAGAAAGCGAAATCGGCATCATCGATTTCCTTCGGAAGGACAGAAGAAAAATTGCTGATCAGGTGCGCCTTGAGATAGGCTTTCCACGTCTCGAGCTCAGCCAAATTGGCCAGTTCGAAAGCCGCAGGCAGACCAGCGCCCAGCTTGCCGAGATCTTCCTGCGAAAGGCCGACCGCAGCAATCTCTTCCTGGGTTGGCGGCAGTTCGGAAACGATGAATTCCGCTTCGCCATCGACACCCAGCTGCGAAAGAGCTGCGGCAAGCGGGAACGCACCTGCAATATCCTCAAGCTCGCTGCGTGTGATCTTGTTGTAGGTCAGTTCCGGGTTGCGGCTCAGTGCCCGGTCCCAGTCGAGCCTGGCAAGCTCGGTCTCAAGCGCGAGCACATCACTGGCACGCGCGCCCGCATCCTCATAACCGGCCTGTGTCAGCATGAAGGTAAGGAAATCCAGATACTTTGCGCGGATATCCTCGGATTTCTCATCATCCTTGAGGTAATACTCGCGGTCAGGAAGGCCGAGTCCGCCCACCGACATCTGGAAGACGTAGTCATCGGGGTTCTTGTCATCGACCCAGACAAACCCGTTCACAGGCGAGGAAAAACCAGGCTTCATGAACGTTCTGGCGAGGTCATCACGGCTGTCGATCGCATCGATTTCAGCCAGATAGGGTTGCAGCGGAGAAAGCCCGGCCGCTTCAATGCTGTCTGTATCCATGAAAGCATTGTAGAAGGCTGCCACCTTGCCTTCGGAGGTGTCCGTGGGCGGTGTCTCTGCTGCCAGGTCCTCGATGATGAACTTCTTCTGCTGCTCGGACTTTTCGCGCAGCAGGTCGAATGCGCCATAGCGTACCTTGTCGGCCGGCAGTTCGAACTCATCGAACCAGTCGCCGTTCACGTACATGAAAAAATTGTCGCCCGGGTCGACATCCCGGTCCATGACGCTGGTATCAATGCCCCACTCGCCCCAATAGTCCGGCGATGTCGTCTCGACCATACGGTCAGGCTTGGCGGGAGACGACGAAGCCATCTCCGATTGTGCGGCTGAAGCCTGCGCGTCGGCGGAAGGTGTCGTGGCCTCATCGGTCGCTGTGGCACACGCACTCAGCAACGCAATCGCCGCTGTACCGGCAAGAAGTTTTTTCATCTGGGTCTCCTCATAGATTTTGAATGCGTTATCGCACGCCGGATCAGAATATCCACCCGGGAAACTGTCGCATCTCTGGAAGTTTATTCCGCAGGCTGCGGGCGCGCGCCCCGGCTTGTACCGATCAGCTCTTCCTCATCGATATGGACATCGCCTTCATAGCTTTCACCAATCCTGCGATAGGGCAGCCCGCCCCATGTCCAGCGGAAAATCCGGCCAACCTCGCAACCCACCGCGTAAAGCGCCGGGACCATCAGCAGGGAGACGAACAGGGCAAAGGCTACGGCCGAGCCGAGCGAGACCACCATGGGTTTGAGGAACTGTGCCTGCACCGACTTCTGCGCAATCATCGGCAGGATACCGACAAAGGTCGTGACTGATGTCAGGAGCACGGGTCTGAAGCGCGACACACCGGCATCGACAATGGCCTGCAGCGCCCCTGCGCCCTCTGCTCGCCGCCGGTTGATATAATCGACCAGGACAAGGTTGTCGTTGATGACAACACCCGCTGCCGCGCCGATCCCGAACATGGAGAACAGTGCCATGGGCACGCCGAACGCGACATGCCCGAAGGCTGCGCCGGCAAACCCGAACGGGATCGCCATCATGAGAAGGATCGGCTGGGAATAGGACTGGAAGGCAATCGCGAGCAATATGTACATCAGCACGAATGCGATCACGTAAAGCCGGACAATGTCCTGGAAGAACTCCTGCTCAGATTCGGCTTCGCCAACCGCGCCGCGGGTAACCTGCGGGTATTTCTTGGCGAATTCCGGCCAGAAGTTCTGCTCCATGTCAGCCGTGATGATGCCGCGCGTCCCATCACCCACCAGGTCGGCGAAGACAGTAACAGAGCGCATCCGCTCGCGCCGCAGGATACGGTTGATACCCGGCTCGAATGAAAGCTCAGCCACCTGGGTCAGCGGAATCGCGCGTCCGTCGGGCGTACGGATTCGCAGGTCCTGAAGACTGTCGAGAGACCGCCGGTCCTTTTCGGGATAGCGCACCATGACCCGCACATCCTCGCCGTCACGCGGCAGGCGCTGGGCCTCGATACCGTAATAGGCCGCCCGCACCTGTGAAGTAATGTCGCTGAGCGTGATGCCCATGGTCGTGGCACCGGGCTTCAGGTCGATACGGACCTCTTCAGCCGCCGAGGAAAGATTGTCCCCGATGTCATAGGTCTGTTCATAGGTCGCCAGTTGCGCCTTCACTTCCTCGGCAGCCTGGCGCAACAGGTCGAGATCATCATGATTGATCGCAAACCGGATCGAGTTGTCGGAATCATTGATCGTGTAGGAGAAGTTCACTTCTTCTGCGTCGGGAACATCCCCGAACGCGGTACGGACCTCGTCCGTGATCATCTTGGTGCTGACACCTGTCGGGCGGTCCTCAGCCGGCATGAGGCCGATCCATGACTGGACCTCACCTTCGGAAGCGACGATGGAAATACTGGCGATCAGGGACTCGTCGAGATCCGGATAACGATCTGCCAACACCTCGCGGGCATCTTCGACAGCGAAGCGAAGCTGGTCACGCACATCCAGGGACCGTGACTGCGGAGAGCCGTCCGGCAGATCGACCTCGACCCGGATCAGGTCGCCCTCGATATCGGGCATGACCCGCATTGGCAGGATACCTGTGGTCAGAAGCATTACGGCCCAGACAAAGGTCGATGTGAAGACCGCAAGCGTGACATAGCGGTATTTGACAGCCATCTCGAGCACAGGCTTGTAGATCCTGTGGGCGAAGGTCAGCAGGCTGTCGGCAATCGTCTGTTGCAGCTTCAGCAGCTTGCCGGCCGGGCCATCAAACCGCTGCGGCCCCATATGCGACAGGTGCGCCGGCAGAATGAGCATGGACTCAATGAGCGAGAAGGTCAGCGCCGCGATGACGACAAACGAGATCTGCTGGGTGAACTGACGCTCCGGACCGGGAAGGAACATCCACGGCGCGAACATGATCATCGTCGTGATGACGCCGAACATCACCGGCTTGAGCATCAGCTGGGTCCCGATGGTGGCCGCGTCGAGGCCCTTGCGTCGCCCGCTCTCGACCTCCTTGTGAATATTCTCGCCGACGATGATCGCATCATCGACAACCACACCAATCACAAGAAGCACAGCGAACAGGGACAGGAAGTTCAGCGAAACACCAAACAGTGGCAGGATCAGCATCCCCCCGGCAAAGGCGGTCCCGATACCGATCGTGACCCAGAAGGCGACGACCGGACGCAGGAAGAGGATGAGAATGATCAGAACAAGGATCATGCCCTGGGTCGCCGCCGAGCTGATCGTGTTCATCCGCCCCTTGTAGACTTCCGAATCGTCAAACAGCAGGTCGAGCCTGATCCCCTGTGGCAGCGCATCCGGGCCATTCCCGCTATTGGCGCGCTCCATGTAATCCTGAATGGCATCGGAATAGGCAACAATGTCCATGACTTCCGGCTGACGGACCATGATGAAGGCTGTCGGCTCGCCGTCGAATGTCGCATCCATCTCTGCGTCAACAAAGCCGTCCACGACCTCAGCCACATCGCGTATCCGGATTGTGCCGCCATCGAGCGTCTCACGCACGACGATGTTGCCGAACTCTTCTCGTGTGTCGGCGAGTTGGCGCGCCTGGAGGGCGACTGTGCCGGTATCGGTGCGAACCGTTCCACCGGATGAGTTCAGGGAAGAACTGCGCACCGCATTGGCGACTTCCGCAAAGGTCAGGTTGTAGCGGCGCAAGGCCTCTTCTGAGACCTCGATCGAGACTTCCTCATCCAGAGTGCCCTGCACCTGCGCAAGCTCGCCACCTTCGATCAGGGCAATCTCGTCACGGACCTCATCGGCATAGTATTTCAGCGTCTGCCGGTCGACATTCCCGTGTAGGGCCAGGCCCATATAGGTATTGTTGGCGCGCCAGCGCGTGACCTGCGGCGGAAAACTCGATTGCGGCAGGTTGGAAATCGTATCGACACGCCGCTTCACCTCGTCGACAAACTCGTCGACGTCGACATCGAGATTGGTCTCAAGATTGACATATCCCACGCCTTCACGGGCCGTGCCCGTCATGCGCTTCAGACCGTCAATATCGGCGACCACTTCCTCAAGCCGGACAACGATCTGTTCCTCGACATCCTGCGGAGATGCACCGGGCCAGGCAATCGAAACGCTTGCCCCGTTGAAGTCTGCTGCGGGAAAGGCCTCTTTCTCAAGGCTCAGAAATCCGAACGCACCGCCTACGAAGGCGACAATCATGAGCAGGTTGGCTGCAATGCTGTTGCGCGCCCACCAGGCGACTAGTCCGTTCATTGGGAGGCCCCCTCAAGCTCGCCCGCCGCGAGTGCTGCGGTATCGTCATCGGCGTCTTCATCATCGGCACCCGGACGCGGGGTACGCGGCTCCAGCGATCCGTCAGGCATACGTTCAACAACCTGGATATTCATGCCGTCAAAAGCGGCCTGGATGGGCGAGACAATCGCCAGTTCATCAGGCTCGACCCCCTCGCGGACATAAGCACCATCACTATTGCTGAAGACGAGGTCGACAGTCCGGATGTCCAGTTTCCCGGCCGGCCCGTCACCGATAAAGACCTGGTTGACACCGCGCAGCGCAGCACGCGGTATCCTGACGACATTCTCAAGCGACTGCCCCTCGATCGCGGCGCTCACGAAGAGGCCCGGCGCCATCGGCGCGCCATCATCCGAGCCCTCGCCATACGGGTCTTCCAGCTCTGCAATCACATTGATCAGCCGTGTCTGCGGATTGAGTGCAGCCGATGTCCGTTTCACCCGGCCCTGCCATTCACGCGGCTTGCCGCCAACATTGGCCCTGAAGGTGACTTCGGGACCAGGATTGTCAGCCGTCTCCGCAAAAGCGAGCGGCAGGCCGACCCTGCCCAGGTCCTCATCCGACAATGGCAGCGAAACCTCGACCACATCGGTCGCGAAAATCGTCCCGAGCGACTGGCCTGGGCTGACATATTGACCAATATCGACAACCTGCTCGCGCACACGGCCAGAGAAGGGCGCCGTCACGGCCGTACGGTCCAGCGCAAGACGGGCATCGGCAAGTTGCGCCTTGGCAGATTCCAGATTGGCCTGTGCTTCAGCAAGCTGTGGTTCGCGGCGGGCCAGCGGGCTCGCATCCTCGATTTCAAGCTCTTCAAGGTCCTGCCGGGCGATATCGGCTTCCGCCTGCTCACGCGCCAGGGCCTGCTCGGCAGACGCCACGGCAGACCGGGCACGCACAACGGCCAGCTCATAATCCGCCGACTCCAGTCTTACGAGCACCTGACCATTCCTGATAAAGCCCCCATCGACAAAGTCCGGTGAGACAAAGGAAATCCGGCCGGAGATCTGCGGCGCAACGACGATCTGGCGTTTCGGGCGGACTTCGCCCTGCGCATTCACCGATAGCTGGAGATCGGTCTGTTCGGCAGCTTCCGCGAAAACAGAGAGGCCGCGCGGTTCCTCTTCAGCCTTTTCGACAGGCGGCTCGAACAGCTTCATGATCCCGAAGCCGCCAGCCACCAGGCCAACAAGGACAAGTACGGGAAGGAGGAGCGCTATGATACGTTTCATGGGAGGTCTCTTCTCAGGGCGCTATTATATCAGAAATTTCGGAGCCCGGCTCTCCCGGAATCCCGCCCCCAATAGCCAGATGGAAGGCGATACGGTTTGACACGCGTGCTGAGCGTGCGGCGATGAGTGTGCTTTCGGCGTTAAGTCTGCGGGTCTGGGCATCGACCAGGTTGAAGATCGTGATCAGGCCATTGGAATACTGTCGTGTGGCCAGCTCTTCAGCCTCAACTGCCTCGTCCAGGGCCCGCTGCTGGGCTTCGACCTGCCGGGCAAGCCACCGGTCGGCGGCAATCGCATCCTCGGTCTCCCGCCAGGCGACCAGGACATTGGCCGCATAGCCGGAAAGTGCGGCCTCCGCATCTGCAATCGCAGCATCGCGGTCTGCACGCAACGCACCGCCATTGAAGACGGGCTGGGCCAGCGATGCAATTGCATTGGCAGCAATACGGGTCGGATCCAGAACATCGCCCAGATCGGTTTCATTCGTATTGGCGGAGGCTGTCAGTGTCAGGCTCGGCAAAAGCGCGAGCCGCGCCTGCTCAGCCCTCAAGCCCGCCGCCCTTACCCGCGCTTCAGCCGCAGCAACGTCCGGACGGCGAGACAGCAGCATCACGGGCGTGCCCGCGTCCCGGATCGGGGCAAGATCCGGCAATACGCCAGGTGCCTCGATCTCATTAGCCGGATACCGGCCAACAAGTATTTCCAGGCGCCGCACGGCATTGCCACGCGCCTGGCGCCGCGAAGCGACAGATGCCTCAGCGGTTGCAAGCGCACTGCGGGCAAGACGCACATCAAGCGCTTCGGTCAGGCCACGGGCCAGCCGGCGTTCGGTCAGTTTCAGAACACGCTCACGCGCTTCAACCGTCTGGACGGCGACGGTTTCCTGCGCGACCGCCTCATTCAGGTCCGTCCAAGCAATCGCGGTCTGGGCGGCCAGTGAAAGCCGTGCCGAATCATAATCGGCCCGTGTGGCGGCCAGCGTTGCTTCGGCCGCCTCTATGCCCTTGCCGATGCGGCCCCAGAGGTCAGCCGTCCAGGAAGCATCCGCACCCAGGCTGTAAGTCGGGTCGGTAAAGCGTTCATCGAGCGCTTCGTTATAGGTTGTCGCAACACCGGCCGATCCCCCCGCCGTTACGTTTGGCAGGGAGCGGCCATAAACACCGCGTGCCTGTGCACGCGCGGACTGCACGGTGAAGTACTGTCCTCGCAGATCGGGATTGGCCTGCAGGGTTTCAGCAACAAGGGCCTCCATGGCAGGATCGTTGAACTGGGCCAGCCAGTCGCCTTCGGGTGCCTCACCCGTTACACCGGCAGCCGCCCAGCTTTCCGGTGCCTCCGGGGCGACCGGAAACACCGCGACCGGCTCTCCCGCCATGTCTGACAGATTGGCACACCCGGTCAGCGCCAGCGCTCCAAATATCAGCCATGCCTTTTTCATGCAGTCCTCATACATTTCGAGCTTTGGCTCTAGGAGGCGACTACTCGACTGTCAACAAAAAATTATTGAATTTCGATAACCTCTTGCAATCGTTGCATTTGCAACACAATGGTATTGAGATTTCGTACATCTTGTGCGTGAACAAAGACTGACAGAAAGCGCATGACAGCTTGTCAGCGCGCAGGATTGCTGGTTGGAAAGTGTATGTCTGCAAGCGAACGACATAATGGCAAACGAATTGTCCGCCGCCCTGAGCGAGCGAGAGACTTCATTGTCCTGACTTCCGGCGCCGCCGGCCTCATAGCCTTGCTGGTCGCCTCTGGCGCCCTCGGCTTCATCGAGGGTGTGATGGCAGCGATTGTCCTGTTCGCTGGAGGATTGGCCTACTATGTCGGCTCTGTTCCGCCGGAACCCTATCTCGATCCGCGCGCCGATGCTGCCGGACAACCCGTTACCCTGGACAGGACCATACGTTCGCTGGTGCTCGCCCTGCCCTTCCCGGCTGTCTATATCTCGAAAGACGAGCGCATCGAGGTGGCGAACCAGCATGCCGAGAAGCTGTTTCGCATTTCCCGGATTGAAGGCGCGCTCAAATCCGTGATTATCCGCCAGCCAGACGTACTCTCCGCAACGGATCGCGTCGCCCGGACCGGGGCCCGTGAACGCGTCGAGTTCCTCACCGGCGAGGGTGACGAACTGTGGCTTGCACACCTTACCCCCGGCCCGGACAGGGAGAGTGTCTTCATCGTTGTCGAAGACCGCACCGCGGTTCACCGGGCCGAACGCGCCCGCGCGGACTTCCTGGCCAATGCCAGCCACGAGCTGAGAACACCGCTGACAGCACTTGCCGGCTTCATCGAGACCATGCTTGGCCCGGCTCGTGACGATCGTGAATCCTGGGACGGCTTCCTGGAAATCATGCACCAGCAGACCGAACGCATGCGCCACCTGGTGGCTGACCTCCTGTCCCTCTCCCGGATCGAGTTCAGCGAGCACAAGGCCCCTGACACGATCATCGACCTCAGCGATGTCGTGGCTCGCACGATCATGTCCCTGCAACCACTGGCCGCCGACAGGTCCATCAAGCTGCAGGTCGAAATTCAGCCCGGCACGATTCCGATCACGGCCAAATGGGAAGAAGTCGCACAGGTCATCCAGAACCTTGTCGGCAACGCCATCAAGTACTCAACCGAAGGCGACGAAGTGGTTGTCACTGTCGGCACGAACTGCTCGATGAAAGAAGCCGGGCAGAATGCCCTCCTGCATGAGCGCCATGCCGCCAGCTCGACCCTCCTGCAGCCGCGCGCCTCCGCCGAAGCTCAAGCCACCTGGATCAGTGTACGCGACCATGGGCCCGGTATTTCACGCCAGCATCTGTCGCGTCTTGGCGAACGCTTCTATCGTGCAGATGAAAGCCGCGGTGGAGAGATTGAAGGCACCGGGCTTGGCCTGGCGATCGTCAAGCACATAATGGCGCGTCACCGTGGCGGGCTGGGCGTGGCCAGCCGCGAAGGCGAAGGTGCCACGTTCGGCGTCTGGCTGCCCGTGACGGATGGCGAGAACCTGCCAGCCCAGAGCTGATGGCGCCTGCCCCGCCGCCTCCAAGGCTCTACACACCGCCTGACACACCTCCTGCCATTCAGTATGCGGATGACTGGATCGTCGTGGCGGACAAGCCCGCCGGCCTCCTCTCTGTGCCAGGACGCGGCCCGGACAAGCAGGACTGCGCGATCTCCCGCCTCGCACCACGATTCGGTGCGCTTCATGCCGTTCACCGGCTGGATATGGATACGTCAGGACTGATTGTCTTCGCCCGTGACCAGCAAACAGGCATGGCCCTGTCGCAAGCCTTCCGGTCCCGGACTGTCACAAAGACATATGACGCCATCGTTGAAGGTCATCCGGAGGCAGAGTCCGGAGAGATCGCCCTTCCGATCGGGCGGGACTGGAATGAGCGCCCCTTGAGACGCATTGACCTGGAGACCGGGAAACCGGCCCTGACGCACTGGGCGCTCATACAGCTTGTGCCCGGCCGCGCCTGGCTACGGCTCACGCCTGTCACCGGGCGGACACACCAGTTGCGGCTGCATCTCGCGGCAATAGGCCATCCCATTGCCGGAGACCGTCTTTACGGGAATGAAACCGCCGGTAACCGCCTTTGTCTGCACGCTAACGCACTGCGTTTCCTTCACCCGGTAACACATGCAGAGATCGCAGTCTCAAGCCTGCCCGCCTTCCCTGAAAATACTCCGCCTGCCAAATAATCTGCTTGTACGCAGCGTGTGTCACATATGTGTCAAGCAGCCGCGTTAAGAGGCCCTCAGATGGGCTCGGAATCAGTGTGGCTGCATGCTTGAAACGTTTGGACATCTTCCAGTTGCCTGGCTGCTTTTTGCCGTTCTGGCTGCAGCGGGGTTCGTATCCTTTTTCGCCGGACGCACCGAGGCTGTGCTTGTCGGGCGTGGCGCCAGTGAGCGGCTGAACTCCCAACCGAACTATCATGGCTATTTCGTTGCCATGGCGACTGTCGGTCCGGCAGCGCTGATACTTGTCCTGTACGGACTATTCGGCGAGTCCATCGTCCGCGCCGAGCTGGCGAACGAACTGCCACAACGCATACGTGATCTTGGCTCGCTCGAACTCGGCCAGTATCTTGACCGGATTGCTGAACATGCTGCGAGAAGCGATGCCTCATCGACTGGCAACGCCCTCTTTGACGCCGCATCGGCGCGCTACACCGATCTTCTGGGTCTGTCGCGCATCATTGCCCTCGTCCTGGCCCTTTCCGCCGCAGCCCTCGGCTTCTTCTTCGCCAAGCGCAGGCTCTCAACCCAGTTCCGCGCGCGTGCCCGCGTCGAGGACGGCATCAAGATCATGCTGTTCCTGTGCGCCGCAATCGCCATTGCGACAACAATCGGCATCGTCGCCAGCCTGTTCTTCGAGGCGCTGCGTTTCTTCTCACGCGTGCCAGTGCTGAGCTTCCTGTTCGGCACAGAGTGGAATGCCCAGACCGGCGCGGACTTCGGGGCCATACCCCTCTTCTTCGGCACGTTCATGATCGCCGCACTCGCCATGCTTGTGGCGGCCCCCATAGGCCTGCTTTCCGCCATCTACCTGTCTGAATATGCCAGCCCGCGCTTCCGCGGCATCGTCAAACCGATCCTCGAGCTCCTCGCCGGCATCCCGACCGTTGTCTACGGCTTCTTCGCCCTTCAGTTCGTCGCTCCGCTGGTGCGAAATATTGCAACGTGGATCAATGGCCTGCCAGTCGTTCCGGATGGCCTGCTCGCAGCGCAGCCCACCAGTGCGCTCGCTGCTGGCATTGTCATGGGCATCATGATCATCCCGTTCGTTTCCTCCCTGTCGGATGACGTCATCAACGCCGTGCCGCAAACCTTGCGCGACGGGGCCTACGCCATCGGCGCCACAAAGTCGGAAACGGTCAAGCAGGTTGTCATGCCGGCCGCTCTGCCGGGCGTGATCGCCGCCCTTCTGCTTGCCGTTTCACGTGCCATTGGCGAAACGATGATCGTGGTCATGGCGGCTGGCCAGCGCGCACAGATCACGCCTGACCCGACCGCCGACCTTACCACCATTACCGTGCAGATTGTCGCCCTTCTGACCGGCGACACCGAATTCGACAGCGCCAAGACCCTCTCGGCTTTCGCGCTCGGTTTTGTCCTTTTCATCGTGACACTGGTGTTCAATCTGATCGCCCTCCGCGTCGTCCAGAAATACAGGGAAAAGTATGAGTAGCCCGGCCCCGCCAAACGCCTCTCCGCAGGGCTCCTTCATTACTGAAGAGGCCCTGAAACGCCTGAAGACCCGCCACGCCGCCGAGCGCCGGTTCAAGCTCTATGGCCAGGTTGCCATCGGCATTGCCGTGGTGGCGCTGGTCACGCTGCTCATTTCCATTTTTGGCCAGGCGTCATCGGCCTTTTCACGCCACGTTCTTACGTTTGACACCACGCTGGAGGCCGCTCAGGTCGATCCTTCCGGGACACGCGACCCCGGTGCCATTGAGCGCAATGTAAGCGGGTTCAACCTGCTGCTACAGGATGAACTGGCCGCTCAGTTCCTGCCTGAAGATGCAGATCGTAACCTGCAACGTGAACTCTATGGCATGTTCACGCGCCTTGCCGTCCTGCCAATCGCGCGCGAGACCGCAGACCGGCCCGAAACCGTGGGAACCCGGCAATCCTTCTCGGTGGCCCTGGCTGATGATATCGACCTTTACCTGAAAGGCGGGGTCAGCAACCGCACACAGGTCAAGCTGGGGGCCATCACGCCTGTTTCGGGCAGCCTTGAAGACACGGTCGTCGTGGAGTTCGGCCGTGATACAGCCGGGGCCGATATCGCGAACGCCATTGAACGCTTCCGCGCCCAGGGCGCAGGCGATAATGAACCGACCGCACTCATACAGATGGGGCAGACCTGGTTCCGGGCGACGGACATTACAGACACCACAGCCAGCCTGGCCTACGTTGCCGGTGCACGTACAATGCCCGGGGCCGATACCCAGGGAGCCGCACTCGTTCTCGAACAGGGGCAGGAAAATCGCACGGTCACGGACCGCCAGCTTGCCTGGACAATGCTGCTCAAGGACCAGGGCCGCATCAAGAGCGTCCTCAACACATCCCTGTTTACCAATTCCGACAGCACCTATCCGGAACTGGCCGGGACGGCAGCAGCCATCGTCGGATCCCTGCTGACCATGATGGTGACCGCATTGCTGGCCATTCCCGTTGGCATCTTTGCAGCCGTCTACCTAGAGGAGTTCGCGCCCAAGAACCGGATGACGGACCTGATCGAGGTCAATATCAATAATCTCGCCGCAGTGCCTTCCATCGTGTTCGGCCTTCTTGGCGCGGCTGTCTTCATCAACTTCATGGGACTGCCGAGATCGGTGCCGCTTGTCGGCGGTCTCGTGCTCGGCCTGCTCGTTCTGCCGACCGTCATCATCGCCTCACGCGCGGCCCTTAAGTCTGTCCCGCCCTCAATTCGCGATGCAGCCCTCGGCGTCGGCGCCTCGAAGACACAATCGGTGTTCCACCATGTCCTGCCGCTTGCCGCGCCTGGTATCCTGACCGGCGCAATCATCGGGATGGCCCGTGCGATCGGTGAGACAGCCCCGCTGCTCCTGATTGGCATGGTCGCATTTGTCGCCGAAGTGCCCGACAGCCCGACAGATGAATCGACGGTGCTGCCAGTTCTGATATACAAATGGTCGACAGGCGCCGAACGGGCATGGGAGCCCCAGACGGCCGCCGCCATCATCGTGTTGCTCGTATTCCTCGTCTTGATGAACCTGTTTGCAATCATCTTGAGACGCCGGTTCGAAAGGAGATGGTAGTCATGGACGGAAATGTCGAAGACTTCACCGAAACCACCACACCCAGGCAGGCCGAGAACATGGCTGAAATGATTAAAGTCGATTGCCGGAACATCGACGTTTTCTACGACGACAAGCAGGCGATCTTTGACGTCTCCCTGCCCATTCAGGACAGGGCCGTTACATCGCTCATCGGCCCGTCGGGCTGCGGCAAGTCAACCTTCCTGCGTTGTATCAACCGCATGAACGACACGATCGAGATCGCGAAAGTCCGCGGCAAGATCTACATGGACGGTGCCGATATCAACGACCACTCCATCGACCCTGTCCTGCTGCGCTCACGCGTCGGCATGGTTTTTCAGAAGCCTAACCCCTTCCCGAAATCCATCTATGACAACATCGCCTATGGCCCGCGCATCCACGGTCTTGCTGCCGGCAAGCACGAGCTTGATGGCATCGTGGAATCCGCGCTGATCAAGGCTGGCCTCTGGGACGAGGTGAAGGATCGCCTGACAGCACCTGGCACAAGCCTGTCGGGCGGGCAGCAGCAGCGCCTGTGTATTGCCCGCGCGATTGCTGTCAGCCCCGAAGTCATTCTGATGGACGAGCCCTGCTCGGCGCTTGACCCGATCGCCACCGCCCGTATCGAGGAGCTCATAGACGAGCTTCGCGAACGCTACTGCATCGTCATCGTGACCCACTCGATGCAGCAGGCCGCACGCGTCTCCCAGAGAACAGCCTTCTTCCATCTCGGAAAGCTGGTAGAGTATGGAGATACCGAGCGTATATTCACCAATCCGGAAGACAGCCGCACACAGGATTACATCACAGGCCGCTTTGGATAATGACCCGGAACGAAAGCCCCATGTCAGAACATATCGTTACCGCCTTTACCGACGAACTTGAGCACCTGTCGGCAAACCTCCTGCGCATGGGCGGTCTGGCCGAGGCCATGATCAATGATGTGAGCCGCGCGGTCATGACCTATGATCTCGAGCTGGCCCGCCAGGTCATCAAGCGCGATGAGTCGATCGACGAACTCGAAGCCGAGGCCGAAAAGGCAATCATCCGCCTGATCGCCTTGCGCCATCCAATGGCGGCGGACCTGCGTGCCGTGCTCGGCGCCATGAAACTCGCTGGCGACATCGAACGCATCGGCGACCTCTGCAAGAATATCGGCAAGCGTTGCCTTGAGCTGACCGGCGACGAGAACCGCGCCGCGCTGAAAGGGATCGAGCGCATGGCCCGCGCTGTATCGCACCAGCTACAGACCGCGCTCGATGCTTATCTGCGCCAGGACGTGGAGGCCTCTATCAAGGTGCTCGAGCTCGATGACGACATCGACGACCACTACACCTCCTTCTTCCGTGAAACCCTGACCTACATGATGGAAGATCCGCGCCAGATCGGCTCCAACACACATCTGATCTTCATGGCCAAGAATCTTGAACGCGTCGGAGACCACGCGACGAATATCGCCAAAGCCGTCTACTACATGGTTACAGGCGAGACCGCGACGGGCGACCACGTCGAGGACCGCCTCAAGCGGACGGGAGGCACAAGTTGAAACCGTTCGTCCTGATTGCTGAAGATGAAAAGGCGGTTGCCGAACTTCTGAGATACAATCTTGAGCGCGAAGGCTATGAAACCGCCATTGCGCCGGATGGCGACGAGGCGATGATACAACTGGACGAACGTGTCCCGGATCTGGTCCTGCTCGACTGGATGCTGCCCAAGGTACCGGGTATCGAGGTCTGCCGCCGTATCCGCTCAAAGGCAGATACCGCCAACCTTCCTGTCATCATGCTGACGGCCCGCACCGAAGAAGCCGACCGCATCCGCGGCCTCGATACAGGTGCGGACGATTATGTCACCAAACCTTTCTCGACGACCGAACTCATGGCCCGTGTACGCGCCGTTCTGCGCCGTATCCGCCCGGCCCTGGTCGAAGACAAGGTTACGGTTGGCGACATAACCGTGGACCGCACCACGCACATGGTCAGCCGCAACCAGCTGGATATCCATCTCGGCCCGACGGAATTCCGCCTGCTCGACTATTTCATCCAGCATCCGGGCCGCGTCTTCTCGCGCGAACAGCTGCTCGATGGCGTCTGGGGCTCGGATGTCTATGTCGAGGCCCGTACCGTTGACGTCCATGTCGGCCGGCTGCGCAAGGCATTGATGAGCCGCGGTGGCGATGATCCGATCCGCACAGTTCGCTCGGCAGGATATTCCCTCAGGGGTGATTAAGGCGCACGTTTCAGCCAATTCACCTTGCAAATTTGGCAATAACGATCTAGCCGCACAGCTAGATCACAATCTTTCATTGCTGGAGGAAGACCATGCGCATTGGTGTGCCGACTGAGATCAAGAAACAGGAATCCCGTGTCGGGCTGACCCCGGAGAGTGTTGGCGACCTGGTCGATGCCGGTCATGAGGTCTTCGTTCAGAAGGGTGCAGGCATCGGCTCAGGCCTTTCCGACGAGGAATATGAAGCCGTTGGCGCAACGATCGTCGCCGACGCCGATGCGGTTTTCAAATCCGCCGAACTGATCGTGAAGGTGAAAGAGCCCCAGCCGGAAGAGACCGCGAAGCTCACACCCGATCACACCCTCTTCACCTATCTCCACCTTGCGCCCGATCCGGTCCAGGCCAAGGGCCTCATCGACTCCGGCTGCACCGCGATTGCCTACGAGACCGTGACCGAGCCGTCCGGCGGACTGCCGCTGCTTCGCCCGATGAGCCAGGTGGCCGGGCGCATGTCCATGCAGGTAGCGGCATGGGCGCTGATGCGTACCAAGCGCGGCCGCGGCCTGTTGCTCGGTGGCGTACCGGGCACCCAGCCAGCCAAGGTGATCATTGTCGGCGGCGGCGTCTCCGGCACCAATGCCGCAGAGATCGCCGTTGGCATGCGCGCAGATGTTACCATCTTCGACCGCAACAATAACCGCCTCTCCGAACTCGATGCCCAGTTCAGCGGGCTGGTGAAGACCATGTATTCCACCAAGGCGTCCCTCGAGGCGGCCGTCAAGGAAGCCGATCTCGTCATTGGCGCGGTCCTGATCCCCGGCGCCTCGGCCCCGAAATTGATCACACGCGAACAGCTCAAGACAATGAAGCCCGGTGCGGTTCTCGTCGACATCGCTATCGACCAGGGCGGCTGTTTCGAGACCTCGCACCCGACCACGCACGAAGACCCGATCTATGATGTCGACGGCGTGCTTCACTATTGCGTCGCCAACATGCCGGGCGCTGTGCCACGTACATCCACCTATGCCCTGAACAATGCCACCCTGCCCTTCGTCATGCAGATCGCCAACAAGGGCGCACGTGACTCGATGAACACCAATGTCCATCTTGCGCACGGACTGACCGTCGCCGAGGGCTACATCACCCATGAACAAGTCGCAAAAGACCTCGGCATGACCTATAAGCTGCCGGACTGGTTCAAACCGGCAGGCTAAGGGCCTCACTCCATCCCGAACCTCCCTGCAAGCGGAGAGGCTCGGGATGGAACATTCACATCGCCCGCAACGCGGTCAAAAGCTCCGCCATATCCTCCGGCAGCGGCGCTTCAGCAAAAACCTTCTCACCAGAGACCGGATGGACAAAGCCGAGGCTCGCCGCATGCAGCGCCTGACGCTCCATCTTCCGCGCGAGCGTCGTGGCCTCGATGAACGCCTCGCCTGATCCATATGCCTTGATGCCGCGATGACGGCCATAGGTCGGATCGCCGATCAATGAAGCCCCGATATGCGCCATATGCACCCGGATCTGATGGGTCCGGCCCGTTTCCAGCTGGCACTGGATCAGCGCGGCAGCCGGCAGGCCGGTTCCCTTGTCCAGTTCCCCGAACGTCTCAAGCGCCTTGAAGTGCGTCACCGCTTTGCGGCCCGCATCGCTCTCCTCATCACGCACGACCGCCATCTTCTTGCGGTCGCTGGTCGAGCGCGCAATGGCCATGTCGACCGTGCCGACCAGTGGACGCGGCGCCCCGCGCGTCATCGCCAGATAGGTCCGTTCGATATCGTGCGCCTTGAACAGTTTTGACAAACCTGCGTGAGCGGCCTCGGTCTTGGCCACGGCAAGCACACCCGTCGTGCCCTTGTCGATGCGGTGCACGATGCCCGGACGCTCCACCCCGCCAATCCCCGGCAGTTCACCCTTGCAATGATGCAGAAGCGCATTGACCAGCGTGCCCTGCCAGCTGCCCGGCGCCGGGTGCACGGCCATGCCCGCGGGCTTGTTGACGAGCAGGAGATGCTCATCCTCAAATAGCACATCCAGAGGAATATCTTCCGGCTCGGGTGTCGCTGGCACAGGCGGCGGCATGTCGAGCTCATAGGTCAGCCCGGCGCGCACGCCTGCTTTCGGGTCGTCAGCCAGGGTGCCATTGGCCGTAACCGCTCCCTCCTTCACCAGCGCCTTGGCCCGCGAACGCGACAGGTCCGGAAACTGCTCCGAGAGGAAACGGTCGAGCCGGGTACCATTATCGGCTGGCGCGGCGGTGGCGGTGAGCTTGCTCATGACTGAAGCTTATAGACTGGGTTTCGTTCGTTCGTCATGATCAGGCGATAAACAGGCGTGCAAAGGGAGGGCAAGCCATCATGAGCAGGATTTCGAGACGCCATTTTCTGGGTTATGGGGCAGGCGCGGCCGGAATGGCTGCCTGCGCGACCGAAACAACGGGGAATACACCCCTCACAGACAATCGCCCCGCCTTTGCCGGGCAGGCCACATTCGATCACGGCGTTGCTTCCGGCGACCCCCTGCCAGACCGGGTCATCCTGTGGTCACGCGTCACACCCGCCGATGAAAAAACGACCGCCTCGATCCCGGTTACGCTCAGGGTCTACCGGGACCGCGCCATGCAGCGCCTTGTCTCTGAACAGCAGATGGACGCCGCCCCGGCCCGCGATTTCACCCTGAAAGCCGACATGACCGGCCTTGAGCCGGCCACGGTGTATTACTATCAGTTCGCCGCGAAAACTGCTGCTGGCGACATTCTCTCGCCTGCCGGGCGCACGAAGACAGCTGCGGCCTCAGGCACAGCGCCGGTCAGGCTGGCTATTGTCTCCTGCTCCAACTTCCCGTTCGGCTATTTCAACGTCTATGACGACATCGCAAGGCGCGAAGATCTCGATGCGGTCGTCCATCTCGGCGATTATCTCTATGAGTATGGCGTTGACGGGTATGGCGGCACGCAAGGGCAGGCGCTTGGCCGCAATCATGAACCGCCCATGGAGATCATCACGCTTGGCGACTACCGGATGCGCCATGCCCAGTACAAGCGCGATCCCATGCTCCAGGCCGCCCACGCTGCTGCGCCCTGGCTTTGCACATGGGATGACCATGAAAGCACGAACAACTCCTATCGAACCGGCGCTGAAAACCATCAGCCCGAAACCGAGGGCAACTGGTCAGACCGCAAGCAAGCCGCCGTACAGGCCTATCTTGAATGGATGCCGGTGCGCGATCCGGAAGCCGGGCGCGCCTTGGGCGGCATCTACCGCCAGTTCGACTTCGGTGACGTGGCCACCGTCTTCTGTCTCGAATCCCGCCTCACCGGCCGGTCTGAGGAAATCGCATGGGGCGCGGAACTCGCAGGTGTCGCTGAAGAAGACGTTGCGACAAAAGCGCAAGCTGTCATGGCCCGTGTGCGCGATAAAAGCCGCACCATGCTGGGCAGAAAGCAGGAAGACTGGCTCGCCGCCGGACTCGAGAGTTCCACCACGAACGGTAAGGCATGGCAGGTTCTCGCCAACCAGGTCATAATGGCGACGGTCAGACCGCCAAACCTGATGGAAGAGCTGACCCCTGAGCAACGCGTGGCACAGAAGGGCTATGTCGCCTCAATGGTGCCGTTCAGCGCGCTCGGCCTGCCCTTCAACCTCGATGCCTGGGACGGCTTCCCGGCGGCCCGCGAGCGGCTCTACGCCGCGGCCAGCGCGGCAGATGCGCGCCTTGTCACCCTGACAGGCGACACCCATACCGGCTGGGCCAATACCTTGCATGACGCCTCCGGCGCACTGCGTGGCGTGGAGTTCGGCTGCACATCCGTCACCTCTCCCGGCCTGGGCCAGTATGTGAAGGACGTGCCGGACATGGGCAGGCTGTTCGCCGAAGCCAACACCGATGTCGACTGGTATGACCCGGATGGTCATGGCTACACGCTCGTCACGCTCACCGCCGATAACGTGACCTCGGACTTCTACAAGGTCTCCGGTATCGAGACGGAAGTCTACACGACCAGAAAGGTCGCGAGCTTCGAGACACGCCGAGACGGGAAAGGGATGACGGCCCTCAAAGCCCTCTGAGGCTAGCCCCGCCCGCGATAGGGCGCGACGCCGGTGTCGGGCACATACAGCCCCTCCGGCACCGGGCCGGACTGCCAGAACACGTCAATCGGGATGCCCCCGCGCGGATACCAGTAGCCATAGATACGCAGCCATTTCGGCTCCAGCAGGCCCTCCAGCCGCTTGCCGATGGCAACGGTGCAATCCTCATGGAACGCGCCGTGATTGCGGAACGAAGTGAGATAGAGCTTCAGGCTCTTGCTCTCGACCAGCCATGCACCCGGCGCATAGTCGATCACCAGATGTGCGAAATCCGGCTGACCCGTCACCGGACACAGCGATGTAAATTCCGGGGCGGTAAAACGGGCAAGGTAGAGCGTATCGGTATGCGGGTTCGCCACGCGCTCAAGCTCTGCCTCTTCTGGCGAGGCCGGTATGCTGCTGGACTGGCCGAGTTGTCCGAGACCGGAATAGATATTGTCCGTCATGCCGGGCCTCCAGGGATCGGTATAAGATTGAAACTCATCGCCATGTAGATGGCATAGGCGAGCAGAAGCACAACACCTTCACCGCGTGCCAGCCTGCGTCCCGTATAGGCAAACAGGATCAACAGGAAGACCGATAGCGCAAGCGCGCCCATGTCCTGCGTGGTTACCAGGCTCTCGCCGGGGGCATACTGCATCGCTTCGACATCCGCCGGTGCTCCAGCAGGCGCTGAAGATGGCGCAAGGATGCTGAACGGATAGACCGCCGCCGAGATCCCCATGATGCCGAGGATATTGAAAATGTTGGATCCGATAACATTGCCAAGCGCCACGTCTGACTTGCCCTTTATCGCCGACATGATCGAGGTCACGAGTTCCGGCAGGCTGGTGCCGACCGCAACAATCGAGAGGCCGATTACCGTCTCCGATATGCCGAAGACGCGGGCAAGGTCCGAGCCGCCCGTCACCAGGAATTTCGCCCCGAGAACGACACCGGCAATGCCACCTAGCGCCAGCAGGAGGGAGAGCCAGAGGGGGCCGTGCGTCTCGACCACTTCGGCTTCTCCGCTATGCACGTCGGCCGCCGGTGAGCCACTGCGCCGGTCCATCAGCACCGATGTGACAAGATAGGCGGCCAGCAGCGCGACAAGGACCAGCCCCGTGAGGCGCGTGAACCCGTCGAACCAGAGCACGCCAGCAAACAGGATGGTTGCCGCAATCATGACCAGGCCGTCGCGGGCCAGCGCGCGGGGATTCGTCAGAATCGGCGAAATCAGGCAGGCCGCCCCGATCACGAGCAGGACATTGGCCACGTTCGAGCCGAGCACATTGCCGACCGATATGCCCGTCGCGCCTTCGGCCAGCGCCTCCAGGCTTGTTACCAGCTCCGGCATGGATGTACCGAACCCGACAAGGGTCAAGCCGATAAGCAACTCGGACATGCCGAGCCTGCGGGCCACGCCCACCGATCCACGTACAAGGAATTCACCACCGGCAAACAGCAGCAAAAGGCCGCCGATAATCAGCGTTATCATCATCAGCATTTGAAAAAGACTCCCCGACCGGCCGGGACCGGTCCGGCCTCGTAGATGGAAACGGCGAAAGGTGGTTTCAATTGGCAGGCCATGACGTACACTCATCACCGGAAAACGGGGAAGAAATCAATGCGTCGCTCCATAACCCTCCTGGCCGCCGGGCTCGCCCTGCTGCTCTCAGCCTGCCAGTCAACCCTGCCGGAAGCCTCACCCGCAGCTGACAAGGCGGCCATCCGCGCCATGCTCGCTGCCCAGGACGCGGCATGGAATGAGGGCGATATTGACGCGTTCATGCAGGGCTACTGGCAATCACCCAGGCTGCGTTTTGCCTCCGGTGGCGACGTGACACGCGGCTATGAAACCACGCTCAACCGGTACAAGGCGCGTTACGACAGCCCCGGAGCAATGGGCACACTCAGTTTCGACGATCTGGAAATCAATCTCCTTTCGCCGGATGCCGCCGTCGTTCATGGCGCATGGCAGCTCGCCCGCGAGACCGATACGCCCGGCGGGCTATTCACACTCGTCCTGCGCCGGATCGATGGCGAATGGAAGATTGTGAGCGATACGACAACTTCAGCGCGTCAGTCCGGATAAATAGCTGAAATCATCTGTAGGCACAGGCCATTTCTGGCGCTAGTGACCCCGCGGAACCTGATCCGATCACCTGAGTTCACAATATGTCGCAAGACAATTGAACACACATACCTGATTTTAATCGCAAAACCCGCTATAGTTGTACCCGATGAGCCTGTGGCAAATGCTGATAGATGGCGGCCGGCGCCTGTTTGACAGTGACGTTACCGATGATGAACCGGTGACGAATGAAGCCGGCTGTGCGCCAGATCCGGAAGATGTCGGCTTCACCGCCGCCGTAATCGGGCTCGGTGCCAAGATGGCGGCCGCCGACGGGCGCGTCAGTGACCGGGAGATCATGGTTTTCTCACGCGTCTTCCGCGCGCCGCCCGAAGATGCCAACAATGTCCGCCGCGTCTTCAACATCGCCCGCCAGACCGTGCGCGGCTATGAAGCCTATGCCCGCCGGATCGGCAAGAAATACAGCGCCCGGCCGTGCCTTCTGGAAGGGGTCCTGGACGGCCTCTTCATGATTGCCGGGGCCGATGGGGCCGTCACAGACGACGAGATGCAGTACCTGCGCACAGTGTCGGAAAATTTCGGGTTCGATGAAGCCACCTTCCGCCGCATTCGCGCCAGCCATCTGGGCCCCGACCGGGATGACCCGTATCACATTCTCGGCGTCGCCCACGATGCTGCCTTCGATGACATCAAGCGCGCCTACCGCCAGCTCATGGCCGACAACCACCCTGACCGGCTCGTCAGCAACGGGGCTCCGCGCGAGTTCGAACTGGCCGCGCATGACAAGGCTGCCGCCATCACCGGCGCCTATGCCCGCATTCGGGCAGAACGCGGCATGATTGCGGCGAATTGAGGGAGAATGCCGCAGGCCGATTGACCTTGCTGAATGCCGGTATCATGTTTGGATCAAGGAGATAGACAAAGATGACCGCAGCCCGCTCTTCCCTTTCCTTCGATAATATCCTGTCGCGTCTGGCCAATGGCACGCGTGAAGTGGCCCGGTGGGGTCTGCGCGGTGTTATCGCGCTAGCCGTCATCGTCATGGCCGGAATGATTGCGGTCGTCACCGCAGCAATCGGCCTGATCATAGCCGCCGTAGCAATTCTCCTGCGACTGACGGGCGCACGAAATGCCACGGCTACGCGTCATCAACGTGCAAAGACCGAATCCGACGGCATCACACTCGACGCGCATCGCACCGCCAGCGGCTGGACGGTCGAATAGGCTTCAAGGACTTTCTGGCCTAGTCCTGATCGCCCTCAAGCGGCCCCTCGACAATTGTTGTGCTTTCCGGTGCAGCTGCTTCGACGCGTACGGAATCGAGCCTTCCCCTATCATTGAGATATAGCGTCTGCGTCGGATAGGCGAGCTCGATACCCTCTTCACGAAACTTCCGGAACAGCGCGAGCAACACGCGGGAGCGAACCGCCATTGAGCGGTTGAAGTCCGGATTGAGGGAATAGACGACGAGTTCGTATTCCAGTGCGGCCGGCCCGATGGAAGCAAGACTGCACCTGTCGAACGAGACCCCCTGCAGCCCCTTGACCAGTTCGGCAGCCATGCCGGGCACACTGTCCGCCACATCGGCAGGCGTCTGATAGACAAGCGCAAATGTCGTCTCGAGGCGCCGCCGTGTCATCCGGCGCATATTATGGATTTCTTCCTCGAGCAGGTTCGTGTTCGAGATGATGATCTGCTCACCCGTCTTGGAACGGATGCGCGTCGTCTTCAGGCCGATATCCTCGATATCGCCCCACGTCTCGCCATAACGCACCGTGTCGCCGACCTGGAACGGCTTGTCGAGCACGATGGAAAGCGAGGAAAACAGGTCGCGGAACATGCCCTGCGCGGCGAGACCAATGGCGATACCTGCCACACCGAAACCCGCCAGAAGCGCGGTCACGTCCGCCCCGACATTGTCGAGGATGAGCAGCAGCGCAAACGACCAGATGACGAGATTGATGAACCACTTGATGAGGTTCACCGCAGAGGCAAGCGTGCTCGCGTCCTGGGTGTTGCGGATCGCCTGGCGCCGGATGGATGAAATCGCCGCTTCCTGCAAGAGTTCTGCGGCCTGTAGCGTCGCCGTGATCACGAACAGGACATGGGTAAATGTCGAGACCGTCGACGGCAGCTCCATGATCCGGTCCGTGATGACCAGCGCGCTGGCGATCATGAAATAGAGACGGAAGCGGCGCACGATCCTGTTCAGGATCGCCGGGATCGAATGATCCTTGTCCTTGGGCACATAGTGTATCAGCCGGATCAGCCCGTAGCGGGCAAACCAGAGACCTGCCGTGATCGCGATTGTCAGGCCGAGCGCGATCAGAGCCTCGCGAGAGCCCGAAGCAATCCAGGTGGCAAAATCGCTGGCCGCCTCGGTTGCCGTTTCTGCGGTATGCCCAAGCGCATCCAGCGGCTCGATACGAACCGGATCCTCTCCTTCCTGAAGGCGTGCCGGGCGCCATGGGCCGGGCAGGATCATGCGTGACAATTCCATGTCGCTTGATACGCCCGCCTGCCCGCCTTCGGCAAGATGCTCAGACAGACTGGGCGGCGAACGCAGAGTCCTCGACAAGATTGCGCAACGGCTCACCGTTCAGGAACAAGACGAGGTTCTCGAGGAAAAGCTCGTCGTTACGTTTGAGAGCATCTTCGGTCATCGCAGACGTATGCGGCGTCAGCGTTAGATGCGGATGGCGCCAGAGCGGGCTGTCTTCCGGCAAGGGCTCTTCCCGCGTCACATCCAGCGTTGCATGGGCCGGCCTGCGGGCTTCCAGCGCGGCTATCAGCGCGGTCTCGTCCACAAGCGCGCCGCGCCCGACATTCATGAACAGGCTGTCTTCCTTCATGGCGGTGAAGAAGTCTGCATCGGCGAGGTTTTCCGTCTCCGGGGTATGTGGACAGCACAGGAGCACGGCATCTGACTGGCCGAGATTGTCAGGCTCGAAATTCTGCGGATGTATGATCCGGTCCGCGAAGGGAGACACGTGGCCGGATCGGCGCACCCCCGTGACATGCGCCCCGAGCCCCCGGAGACGCCGGCCCACCGCTTCCCCGATATGACCGAAGCCATAGATAAGCCAGCGGGTTGCCTGGATTTCGCGGAACGACACGCTGCGCCAGTCCTTTTCCGCCTGAGCCGCACGGCGTCCGGCCCCATTGCCGAACCAGTCGAACCCGGCCCACAGCACCCATTCGGCAATCGCTTCTGACTGCACATGGCTGGACGTATAGGCCTCCGCCTTGTCGCCTATCTTCTGGAGGAACGGATTTTCCAGTCCCGCCGCACTCGACTGGAACCAGGCCAGCCGTCCAGCGCTGTGCAGATACTTCGCAAAGGCCTTCGCCGCCGGGCTGAACCAGACATCGGTATTGCCATAGGAGATCAGCGCGCCATCTTTCGTCTCGCCCCACGGATGCCCGATTTCCAGGTCATCATTGACGGTGACAGGTGCTAATTGTTCAGAAAACGGCTTGAGACGTTCCTCAAGCCGCGTGAAAGTCGTCTCATGAAGCAGGCATTCGTACACTGGCGCTTCCTCCCGGTCGCTTTGCTACTGGCATTCTTGCCAGCCATGACCGCGCATGGCCAGTATGAGAACCAATATCAGCGCCAGCAGGTGAGCGATTACACCGACACCCGCACGCAGGGCTATATGCAGACCGTTATCGAGCTGTCCTCTACACTGGGATCGGCTCACGCGATCAGGCAGCTTTGCAATGGCAGTAATGATCAGTACTGGCGCGGCTACATGCAGCGCCTGCTCAGCATGGAAGCGCCGTATCAGAGCCGTATGCGTTCCTCCATGGTCGACGCGTTCAACAATGCCTTTGCGTCGGAAAATTCCCGGCGCCAGCGCTGCGATGAAAGCGCTGTCTCGGCCGAAAAGGTCTACGCCTCCACAGGCCAGCGCCTTGCCGATGATCTCGCGGCGGCGAACCTGCCCGAAAAACCCCGGCAGGAAGACAACACCGGCCAGTAATCAAAAAGAGAGCAGACTGGGTCGCCAGTGCCACTCTGTCCGGCATGTAATGTCCCGAGCGGATCAGCCCGCTTCGGGAATGCTGGGACAAGAACGCAAGCGAAAGAAAGAGTGTTGAACGGAATTGAAGAAGTGCTGGCCTTATTACCTTATTCTGCAGCGTACTTTTTCATCTGTTTCAGAGTAAGTCTGCCAGCACACCGCTTCCACGTTTCTTCAGGAAAGGCTTCACCATTGATGGTCGGCCGAACCAGCCTGGCGACAAGGCCTTCTTTTTGGGAAAAGACATACCGCTCCTCTCCCCAGGTCGCTTCAGTAGATATTTCAAAACTTGTGTCATCGAGGGGCTCAAACCGATAAGTTTGATCATCCACTCTCCACTCAGATGGCTCGTTAGCGTGCAGATCAAAATCTGCGGGTACCGCGATCGGCAGTGGCTCGCGAATGCAAAAACCGGCAAAACTATCGCCGCAGCTTCTAATTGCTCCAAGATAGTCGGAAGTCGAGAACGTACGGTCAGACCAATCAAACTGAATGAATTCAGTCGGCTGGTCCTCGCTGCAAAGGCGGAACTTTTCAAAACTTGCACCGCAAGCGGCAACAGAGATTGCAGGCAAAAAGGCGGTCGTCAGTAGCCGGACAACAGGAGACACTTCTAACACCCTCGACTGCCTGAACATCTAGCCATCGCTATACCCAACCCTTGCAGGCATATTTGGAGAGGGAGTTAATTACCATTCCAATAGCTGTGCGGTTTACTCCTCCCGCTTGATCCGTGCCTTGCCGCGCCCGATCGCCAGCGCCTTCACCGCCCCCCGGAAGGTACGCACTTCCTGGCTCGTCCACTGCCCCCGAATGAAGGCATTGCGCAGATTGCGAGTCATCAGAGGTGTCTTGTCGGGAGGGTAGAAATAGCCTGCCCGCTCAAGCTCGGCCTCGAAGTGCTCGAACATGCCGATCAGCTCGTCCCGGCTTGCCGTCTCGCCGACCCCCGCATCCCTGCCCTCGAAGCGTCCGCCCTGCCCGGCTGCATCGCCCCAGGCATGGGCAAATACCATCACCGCCTGCGAAAGGTTGAGCGAGGCAAACGCCTTGCTCACCGGATAGGTCATGATGGCATCACAGAGCGCGACATGATCGTTCGACAGGCCCTGCGCCTCGTTGCCGAACATGACGCCGGTGCGCCTTTCCTGTCCCGTCAGCCAGTCCACCGCGCCAGCGGCATTCGTCACGGGTTTCTCCATCCCGCGCGGGCGCGCCGTCGCCGCGACGAGATAGCCAAGATCGGCACACGCCGCCTCGACACTGTCGAACACCTTGACCTCGACGCCCGCCTCGAACGCGCCGGCCGACATCGGTTCAGCGGCCGGATTGGGCCAGCCATCGCGCGGCGCGGCGATACGAAGCTCGGTCAGCCCGAAATTCAGCATGGCGCGCGCGGTCGACCCGATATTCTCCCCAAGCTGGGGCTCTGCGAGGATAATGGCGGGCTGGCGTGTCTCGGTCATTCCGCGGAATAGTCGGGCCAATCCATCGAAATCAACTGCCCTTCAGCATTGAACTGCGGCGCGAGCTTCGCCGCCTCCAGCATAGCTATGAGCGCCTTGCGCGGATTCTCCGGGGCTTCATCACCGACAATCGCCTGAATAAGGCTACGTTGGCCCTCGGTCGCGCCGAGCAGTTGAAGCGTATTGAAGTAAAGCCCGGCATCGACGCGTGGGCTTTCCATGTCCAGCGCGCGCTCGATCAGCGTGTTCCAGAAGGAATAGATGTCACGCCGCCTGAGAAACCCGTCGGTTGCCAGTGCGACGAAATCCCCGCAGGCATAATGGGCCGAGTTTACGCCGCGCTCTCGTGCGCTCGCCAGCGGGCCGCCCTCCAGGGCACTGACGCATTCCTCGAAAGCCCCGCCATAGACACTGGCAAGAAAACGCGGACCGGCTTCGTCATTGAGCGTGGCGGCGATCTGCGTATAGGCCATCATATTGGCTGCGCCCTCGTGGATCCACGCATCGCCTTCGCCTGCAAACCGTACACCACCCTCCGACTGGAACAGATGTGCGGCCTCATGCGCGAAGTACCAGTGAAGATAAGCCAGCGTATCGGAGTCTGGCTCGTTCAGCCGCGCCCCGCCCGCTGACACCATCAGCATGTCATCGGCCGCCCCGCCCTTCACAGACAGTCCACCCGCACGTTCGCCCTTATAGGCGAACATCACTGTGGGCTTCTTATCCAGCGCGCGGCCCCATCTGGCTTCATGGGCCGCGAAGATCCGTTCCAGCACGCTGTCCATGAAGCGCTCGCCAATCCAGGCCGGGAAGGTGGCGTCCAGCACGGCGTCGAAATGCTCGAAGCTGCGGATTTCACCCTTGCCGATATAGATATACGTCCCGCCATCCTCGATGCGGTTTGTCAGTGTGCCCTGATGCACCTCACCGTCGGCAATTATATTCCGGTCTGAAGAAATCCGTGTATCCATCGCCAGCTGCGCGGTGTCTGGATCGGGCAGCCGCTCGCCATCATCACCTAGAATTTCCGAACGCGTGACCGGGAACAGCCGGAACTGGCCTTCATGCACCGCAATGGCGCCATCCCGGAATGTCATGAAAGGGGTGGCCTCGCCCTGTAACTCACTGGTCAGCGGGATGACGCTGAACGCCACTTTGCGGGCCGGCTGGTCAAGGACGATGACATCCAGCCCGGCAGCGCGCGCAAGGTTCGCATTGCCTGAGCTGACCGTCCATGTTGCCGCCCTGTAGTCATTGCCCGACTGGACAAAGGCCAGCAATTGCTGCGGCTCTGCAAAGCTGTACTCGACCAGCCAGTTGCCGGACTCATCGGGCCCGATCGTGACAACCGCATCCGCACTGCGATTTGACTGCGCATACACCTGCCCGGCACCGGTCAGAAAAACCCAAGCAAAAACAAAGATCAGACGTTTCATGGCTAAAGACCTCTGGGCGCCCGGCCAGATGCGCCCGCAACTCGCTTTTGACCTCTCAACCCCTTCTGCTATAGCCGCCCGTAAAACAGTGCAACTGAAAGGACTTTCCCGGCATGGCAAAGATCAAGGTCAAGAATCCGGTCGTCGAGATCGACGGCGACGAGATGACCCGCATCATCTGGCAGATGATCAAGGAGCGACTTCTCCTTCCCTATCTCGATATCGATCTCAGATACTATGATCTCAGCATCGAGAACCGGGATGCGACCGACGATCAGGTGACCGTCGATTCCGCTAACGCCATCAAGGAACACGGTGTCGGCGTGAAATGCGCGACCATCACGCCGGACGAGGCCCGCGTCGAGGAATTCGGCCTGAAGAAGATGTGGCGCTCGCCAAACGGCACAATCCGCAACATCCTTGGCGGCGTCGTCTTCCGTGAGCCGATCGTCATTTCCAACGTTCCGCGCCTCGTCCCGGGCTGGACGCAGCCTATCGTCATCGGCCGTCACGCTTTCGGCGACCAGTACCGCGCCACAGACTTCCGCGTCCCCGGCCCCGGCACGCTGACCATGACCTGGCAGGGCGAGAATGGCGAGAAGATCGAGAAGGAAGTCTATGAGTTCCAGGACTCCGGCATCGCCATGGGCATGTACAACCTGGACGAGTCCATCAAGGACTTTGCCCGCGCCTGCTTCAATTTTGGCCAGACGCGCCAGTGGCCGGTCTACATGTCGACCAAGAACACCATCCTGAAAGCCTATGACGGGCGCTTCAAGGACCTGTTCCAGGAAGTCTTCGACAATGAGTTCGCCGACTCCTTCAAGGAGTGGGGTGGCACCTATGAACACCGCCTGATCGACGACATGGTCGCAGCCGCCATGAAATGGTCCGGCGGCTATGTCTGGGCCTGTAAGAACTATGATGGCGATGTCCAGTCCGACACGGTCGCGCAAGGGTTCGGTTCGCTCGGCCTGATGACATCGGTCCTGATGTCACCGGACGGCAAGACGGTCGAGGCCGAAGCCGCCCACGGCACCGTGACGCGCCACTACCGCAACCACCAGAAGGGCGAAGCGACCTCGACCAACTCGATTGCTTCCATCTTCGCCTGGACGCGTGGCCTTGCCCATCGCGGCCGCCTCGACGATACCCCGGAAGTGACAGAGTTCGCCGAAAAGCTGGAACGCTCCGTCATCAAGACCGTCGAGAACGGCCAGATGACCAAGGACCTCGCCCTCCTCATCGGCCCATCCCAGAAATGGGAAACCACCGAAGGCTTCCTCGAAGCCGTCGGCGCCAACTTCGAGAAGGAAATGGCGAAGGGCTAGGCACCCGTCTTCACCAATCTCAACCGGAAGCGCCCTGCATCGTGATGATGCGGGGCGTTTTTGTTACGGGAACAATTTCACCGCCGGTCCAGCACAGGCAGCAAATTCAGGTCTCTCTTTCTTGCGTCACGCTCGATGAGCTTGCTCATCTGAGCGCCCATCTCCTGATGTCCCTGCTCGCAAGATGAGAGAGAAACGGCAAATAGTCTTCACCCCACGATCACATGCTCTTCATTGAACCAGAGCGGGGAGCGTTTGAGGTCGATGAAGGTGCGTTCGTCTTCCAGCAGCGCCTGTCCGGCTTCCGCCGCGCCGGGGTTTTCGCTGGCGGAGAAGAACGCCTCCCAGTTCTCCCACCACAGCTCGGCAATGCCGTCGAACCGCTCCGGGGCTTCGCGCGTGCCGCGGATCGTCTCGTTCATCTCATGGATGATGGCGTGGGTCTGCACGTAGCGCTTTATGCCCAGCGTCCCGGCATGACTGGCAACCAGCGGGGCATGTTTCTCGCGCCAATAGGTCTGGAACTCCCCAACGGTAAGCCCCGGCAGGCGGTGCAGGCAGAATGTCAGCTTGAGCATGGCGTCTCCTCTCTCTCTGGAGGAGACTAGCGCAAACGACAGTCAGATACATCGACCGTTATGGACTTCATACCGGAAGTTCTGTTCCACGCCCGGCGTAACATATCCGACCGTACACTTGATGGTCGGCTTCTTCGGGATGCGCACGACAATCGCACCGTGGCCTTCACAGCTTATCCTGCGAGTGGCAACAAGGTTTTCTCCTGACCGTTCAAGGCTGGTCCTTTGCCCACAGAGCTGAAGCTCCGCTGAGGCCGGTTCGGGAACGTTAACTTCAAAAGTATTTACTGCCCCGCTGCAAGCCGTGACGAGCAATGGCAGGATGAGTAAGCCCGGATTCATGTACTGATTGTGGCGCCGCCACAATCTGCAAACTGACACCCCGAAGCTGCGCCCTGTGAGCTCGCGCCTACCCGACCAGTTCATACCGGTAGGATTCGATCACCGTATTGGCGAGCAGCTTCTCGCACATCTCTTTCACGCGGGCATCCACCTTGTCCTCGGCAACACCTGTCAGGTCGAGCTCGATCACCTTGCCGATGCGTGCGCCCTGCACCTCGTCATAGCCCATCCGTCCGAGCGTATCCGCGACAGCGCGGCCCTGCGGGTCGAGAACACCGGGTTTCAGGCCGACATGGACGATGGCTTTCATGGGCAAATCTCTCTTGCGAAAAGCGTTATTGCGATGCGGCGCCTTCTCTAGCCTATTCGCAAACCGATTGGAATGCAGGCAACTGAACCAGCTTATTTGCTGCCCGGGCTGAAATCCAGCACGTCCGCGCCCTGCGCGTTTTCCTTGATGATACCAAGGCGGCGGG
This sequence comes from Henriciella sp., assembly GCF_029936995.1. GTDB lineage: Bacteria > Pseudomonadota > Alphaproteobacteria > Caulobacterales > Hyphomonadaceae > Henriciella. The sequence continues at coordinate 195,198 of NZ_JAPYRE010000001.1, read as the reverse complement.
CGACCTCAGCATAGGCTTCCGTCACCCCGCCCATATCCCGGCGGAAACGGTCCTTGTCGAGCTTCTCATTCGTCTCGAGGTCCCAGAGGCGGCAGCTGTCAGGGCTGATCTCGTCAGCCAGGATCGTGCGCATCATGTCACCCTCGAAGTGGCGGCCGAACTCGATCTTGAAGTCCACCAGCCGGATGCCGACCCCGGCAAACAGGCCGGACATGAAATCATTCACCCTGAGTGAGAGCGAGATCATGTCATCGAGTTCCTGCGGGCTTGCCCAGCCAAAGGCCGCGATATGCTCCTCGCTGACCAGCGGGTCGCCCAGCTCGTCCTTCTTGTAGCAGAACTCGACAATCGCACGCGGCAGCGTCTCGCCTTCCTCGATACCGAGGCGTTTCGACATGCTGCCTGCCGCGACATTGCGCACAATCACTTCCAGCGGAATGATCTCCACCTTGCGGATCAGCTGCTCGCGCATGTTGAGACGCTTGATGAAATGGTTCGGGATCGAAACCGCGCCGAGCCGCGTCATCATGAATTCGCTGATGCGGTTGTTCAGCACGCCCTTGCCGTCAAGAACGGCCTTTTTCTCGGCATTGAAGGCGGTCGCATCATCCTTGAAGTACTGGATCAGCGTGCCCGGCTCCGGCCCTTCATACAGGATCTTGGCCTTGCCTTCATAAATCTTGCGTCTGCGTGACATCGCGAGACTCCCTCCTGGGGTCAGGGACTGGCACATGACGGCCCTTTGCGCCCCTATAAAAACAAGCCCGGATTGTTACTCCGAAGCTCGCTTTCGAACAAACGCTGATTCAGGTTTCGCCTCCAGCCTTTTCATGAGATGGCCGTACAGCATGGGCGCTCTTGCCTGAAACGCCTTACGCCCTTTATACCCCGGCAGGTATGCAATTGAGCCCGTTAACGAGGGAAGGCTGGCCAGATGAGCACATTCGACGACCGTGAGCGCGCCGAGGAAGCAAAGTACGCCCACGACTCCGAGCTGCAGTTCAAGATCATGAACCGGCGCAACAAGCTTCTCGGCCTCTGGGCCGCCGACCTGATGGAACTGTCGGGTGCGGACGCTGAAGAATATGCAAAGACCGTCGTGCGCGCCGATCTCGAAGAGGCCGGTGATGAGGATGTCTTCCGCAAGGTGCGCGGTGATCTCGATGCCAAGGGCGTCGACCGCTCGGATGCCCGCATCCGTGAGCACATGGCTGAACTGATCGCCGTGGCGCGCGAGCAGATCATGAAGGAAGTGAAGGACTAGGCTTCGCTGCCGGTCCGCCAAGCGGATCAATCGATCCGGTGGAGCGATAGAAGCCGAAGACAGCCACGTCAGTGGCAGCCCAGGGCATGAAGGGGCTTGAAGCAGGCCCCCTCCCCCCTCACATCCTGATTCAACGCCATACAAGCGGAGACAGACATGAGCGACAACGTCCAGACATCCATCGACACCGCCGTGAAAGGCAATGATGTGGTGCTCTTCATGAAAGGCACACCGACATTCCCGCAATGCGGCTTCTCTTCTGTTGTCGTCCAGGTGCTCGATTATCTCGGCGTCGACTATGTCGCCACCAACGTTCTGGAAGACCAGGCCGTGCGCGAAGGCATCAAGGTCTATTCAGACTGGCCGACCATTCCCCAGCTCTACGTGAAGGGTGAATTCGTCGGCGGCTGCGACATCATCAAGGAGATGTTCGAAAGCGGCGAGCTGAAAGAATTCATGGCCGAAAAAGGCATCGAGATGGAAGCCGCCTGAGGCGCTACGCTCTCGAAAAAACGAACACTTGAAAACAGCCTGCCCGTCTCCAGACCGGCAGGCTGTTTTTTGTATGCGCCTATTTCCCGATACTCAGTAGCGTGTCCTGCTTGCGCATCAGGAACAGCGCGATGAGTGCGCCAAGCACCGGGATGGCGGCGATGAACAGGTGGTTCGAGCCTTCATATGGATTGATCAGCGTCTGCCATGTCGTCAGCGTGCCGAGGCCATGGATGACCAGGAAGAAGCCATAGGACCAGAACTTGAAAGCCCCGAGCGCGAACGCCACGAGCGCGCCGATCTGGATCACACCCACCGCATAGGACATGACGGCCGGCAGGTCCTCGACAAAATAGAAGGCTTCCCAGATGGCCGCCGTCGTGTCCGGCTTGATGAACTTTTCAAGCGCCCAGACGAGGAAGAAGATGGCGAGTGTGGCGCGCAGGATGAATAGTCCGGTCGCTGTTGCATTCTTTGTCACGGGATTGGTCCTTTCCAGCTATTGCGCGCTAAAGTGGGGAAGGCCCGCACGGCCTGCCAATCACACTCGCGTGAAAAGCCTCCAGCCCATAAACGACCCATTGCCCCGGCAGCCGGGACCGCTAGTCTTCCCCGCAGACGCCACCAGAAAGGAACGCCTCATGCGAGCTCTCCCGGCCCTCACCCTTGCTGCCACCCTGCTCACCGCCGGCCCGGCGGCGGCTGAAGACTGGGCCGCGCAGGCCGAGCATCACACCGTCGAGCTTGAGGACTTCGAGTTCGACACCGGCGAAACGCTCTCCTCCATCACGATGAGCTATTACACGCTCGGCACGCCAGAGCGCGACGCGGACGGCAACATCACGAATGCCGTCATGCTGCTCCATGGCACCGGCGGCAGCGGCAAGTCCCTGCTGCGCCCGATCTTCGGCGACGAGCTGTTCGGCCCCGGCCAGCCGCTCGACCTCGAAACCACCTATATCATCTCGCCGGACAATCTCGGCCATGGCGCGAGCTCCAAGCCGAGCGACGGGATGCGCACGGATTTCCCGCGCTACGACTATGACGACATGGTCCGCGCCCAGTACCGGATGCTGACCGAGGGCGCCGACATCCAGGGCCTCGACATGATCATCGGCACCTCGATGGGCTGCATGCACAGCTTCGTCTGGGGCCCCACCTATCCGGGTTTCACCGAGCGCTTCGTGCCACTCGCTTGTAACGCCATCGAGATCGCCGGGCGCAACCGCATGTTCCGGCAGATGCTGATCGACGGCTTCCGCAATGATCAGGACTATGACGACGGCAATTATGAAGATCCGACCGATCTCGAAACCGGCCACAAGATCTACGCCAACACCCTCATCCTCGCCGGCGCCAACCCCTACCGCCTCCAGGCCGAAGCCCCGACCCGCGAAGACGCCGTCGAGGCGTTGCGAACCTCGCGCGAAAGCCTGGTCGCGCGCGCCGTCGACCCGAACGACACGATCTACCAGTTCGACGCCTCACGCACCTACAACCCCGCCCCGAACCTCTCCGAAATCGAGGTGCCGGTGCTCTGGATCAATTCCGCCGACGACTTCATCAACCCGCCGGGCCTGGGTGACCCGGAAGTGTTGGCCGCGCGCATGCCGAATGCCCGCTTCGTCCTCATCCCCGCCAGCGAAGACACCCGCGGCCATGGCACGCACACCGCGGCGAAATTCTGGAAGGACGAGCTGGAAGCGTTTCTGGCGGAAAACCCCGAAAAGAAAGACTAGCCCGCTCACCCCGGCGAAGGCCGGGGTCTCCTGCCGCACGCGCAATGCCAAGGTGACAGAGATCCCGGCCTACGCCGGGATGATCGCCACTCTCGCCGGGTAGGATTCTCCGCTTCTGTAGGCCGCGCACGCCATCCATGATAAACTCAAAGCATGAGTTATGATGTCGGCTCCGGCGATCTGGTGCTGTGCGTGAATGCAGCGCCGAACCATGTGACCGGTGAGCCCGTGCCGCTCGTCGCGGGCGAGACCTACCGGGTCTACTACGTCATGCCGTTTCTCTGCCCGTGCGGGCGCTCCGATGCGTTGCTCGATGTCGGCGTTGGCTTCGCCTGGTGCCAGACGCGCTTCCGCCTCCTGCCCAAGCCCAAGAAACGGAAGGCGCCGCGCAAGGTCACCGCGCCGAAAGAGGTCGAGAAGGTCTAGCGTAGGCCCGAGGCGCCGCGCGTCGCACATGCCGCCCAACAGCCATGGGCTTCTTCCCTTCGAGCCCCGTGGCTGGTAAAGCCGCGCCCCATGAGCACCCTCATCGATACGCCGCCAAAGCCGCAAGCCAAAACCCAGCCGAAAGTCGGCATCGTCTCGCTCGGCTGCCCGAAAGCGCTGGTCGACAGCGAGCGCATCGTCACGCGACTGCGCGCGGAAGGCTATGCCATCTCCCCGGACTATAACGGCGCAGACCTCGTGCTGGTGAATACGTGCGGCTTTCTGGACTCCTCGCGCGATGAGAGCCTGGATGCCATTGGCGAGGCGATCGAGGCGAATGGCAAGGTGATCGTCACCGGCTGCCTCGGCGCCGAACCGGACGTCATCCAGAAAGCCCATCCCAAGGTGCTCGCCGTCACCGGCCCGCACCAGTATGAGCAGGTCATGGACGCGGTGCACACGCACCTCACCCCGCCGCCGAACGCCTTCACCGACCTCGTGCCCGAAAGCGGCATCCGGCTCACCCCGCGCCACTATGCCTATCTGAAGATTTCCGAGGGCTGTAACAATCGCTGCAGCTTCTGCATCATCCCGAAACTGCGCGGCGACCTCGTCTCCCGGCCCATCCACCATGTCCTGACCGAGGCCGAACAGCTGGTGCGCGCCGGGGTGAACGAGCTTCTGGTGATCAGCCAGGACACCTCTGCCTACGGCCTAGACGTTAAATACGCCCCCCAAGCCTGGAAGGGCGAGGAGTATGAGACCCGCTTCCTCGACCTTGCGCGCGGGCTCGGCTCGCTCGGCGCCTGGGTGCGGATGCATTACGTTTACCCCTACCCGCATGTCGACAAGGTCATCCCGCTGATGGCCGACGGGACCATCCTTCCCTATCTCGACATCCCCTTCCAGCATGCCTCGGCCAATGTCCTGAAGGCCATGAAGCGCCCGGCCAAGCAGGATCGCGTGCTCGAGCGCATCCAGCAATGGCGCCGCGATGTGCCGGGCATGACCATCCGCTCGACCTTTATTGTCGGCTTTCCGGGCGAAACGGAAGAAGACTTCCAGATCCTGCTCGACTTCATCCGCGAGGCGAAGATCGACCGGGCCGGCTGCTTCAAATACGAGAACGTCCAGCACGCCGAGAGCCGCGATCTGCCGGGTCATGTGCCGGAGGAAGTCAAGGAAGAGCGCTGGCACCGGTTCATGGCGCTGCAGGCTGAAATCTCCGCAGAGCGCGCCGCCAACCAGATCGGCACCACGCAGGACGTCATCATCGACGGGCCGAGCGATGAACCCGGCGAAATGCTCGCCCGCTCCAAGGCCGACGCGCCGGAAGTCGATGGTGTCGTCTATCTTGCCAATGCGGCCCACCTCCAGCCGGGTGACATTGTCTCCGCCCATGTCACCGACGCTGACGAATACGACCTCTACGCCGAACTGGCCTGAGCCACGCCGTCAGCGCTCGCGCGCAACCAAACACCAGATGCTCCGTTAACGGATCAGGTATCCTGATAATCCCGTATGTCCGGAGCTAAAAATGCTGTCTTTCCTGAATAGCCATAGCGGCGCGCTCAATACCATTGCGAACTTCGTCATGGTGTTCATCTGGCTGTTTTATTTCCAGCTGCTCCTCCAGAGCGTACGCCGGGAGCGCCGTTCCAGCCTCGTCATTTCCTGCACTACATCCGACGACAATGTGCCCAAGGGCATCATCGCAAACATGAGCGAAGGCCGCTTCTATATCCAGAACATTATCGGGGCGAGCCTCACGCCGGGCCATGAGTACAGCGCTGACCTCACCGAGCCCGGCAAGGACAGCCTCACCCATTCCCTGCAAGGCCCGCTCGGGCCCGGCGAAAGCCTGACGACAGGCCCCTTCAGCAAGCTTCTCGAGCGCCTCGTCGCCGTCCATCCAGAAGCGGAATCCGGCGCTTTCGAGCAACTGGACGAAATCGAGTTCGAGCTCACCGTCATCGGGGTTCACGGCACCAACAGCAAATCCGTCGCCGCCAAACGGCCCTTCCGCCTGAAGCGCAAGTCTGATGGCGAATTCGAAGTGACCGTGACCCGGCGCACCACGCAGCAGATTCGCAACGGGCGGGCCCGCAAGCAGATCGTCGCCCATGCCGCCAACCTTCGCTGACGCCCCCGCGGGTCTGCTGTAACAATTGCAGGCGCGGCCTGATATGAAAATTATTGACTTACGATAATATTATGTATTGAATATCAATAAATTCCGATTTACAGGAAAAGTCAGTCATAACTCGTACCGTTCAGAAGGACCCGCCATGTCACGTCTTGCCATCATCGCACTTGCCACAACCGCCACTGCCGCCCTGCCAGCGCTGGCGGAAACAAAGACCTACAATGTCCAGGATTTTGACGGCCTCGAAGTCTCTGCCGGCATCAAGGCCATCTACGAAACCGGCACCGCCACCTCCGTCGAAGTGGAAAACCGTGATGGAGACTTCAGCGATATCATCGTCGAAGTCGACGATGGCGACCTGATCCTGAAACGTCCGCGCAAGATGGGCTGGGGCAACCGCACACCTTACACCGTCACGATCGGCGTCCAGTCGCTCGAGGACGTGAAGGCTTCCTCCGGCTCCAGCGTCAAGGGCAACGGCCTGGCCGGTGACGATGCCTCGATTGACGTCTCCTCGGGCGCGCATGTGGCCATCACCAATATCGCGGCCGGAGAGATCGAGATCGAGACCTCAAGCGGCTCCAGCGTTGAAGCCTCAGGCACCTGCAACGAGCTGGAAGCCGACGCGTCTTCCGGATCGGAAATCAGGGCCGAGAAGCTGCAATGCGCATCGGTGACAGCTGACGTTTCCAGCGGGGCCTCAATCCGTGCCTACGCCACAGACAGCGTCAATGGCGATGCCTCCAGCGGCGGCAGCATCCGCGTGGCCGGCGGGGCAAAGAATGTCACCAAGGACCAGTCCAGCGGCGGCTCTGTTTCCGTCAAATAGCTGCACTCCATGATGTGTGGGCCACGCATGACCCGGCCCTGAAAATCGACGCCCGAGCACATCATGCGGCCCGTCCGGCTTCCAGCGAGCACCCTTCGCGAGGCAGCCGGGCGGGCCAGTCATGTCAGCGATGAACGCGTCAGCTGAAATCGTAATCTTCCAGCTTGTGGCCCGGGTCCGGCCATGACATGTCCATGTCCTCCAGAGCCCCGCGCACGATCCGCGCGACAGCCGCATTGCGGCGCGGGCGGCTGTCTGCGGGAATGACATGCCAGGGGGCCCACGGTGTCGAACAGCGCTGGATCATGGTTTCATAGGCATCCATGAAATCCGGCCACAGCTTCCTGTCTTCAAGATCGCCCGGATTGAACTTCCAGCGCTTGTGCGCCTCGGTAATGCGTTCCTTCAGGCGCTCACCCTGTTCCTCATGACCGACATGCAGCATGAACTTCAGAACCGTGATTCCGTTCTCTGTCAGGTATTTCTCGAACTGGTTGATCTGCTCGTAGCGCTCTTCGATCACGTCTGCCGGGGCAAAGCCGCGCACCTTGACCACCAGCACATCCTCATAGTGTGAGCGGTCGAAAATGCCGATGGTGCCCTTGCCGGGAACCGCCTTGTGTATACGCCAGAGATAGTCATGCGCGAGCTCTTCCTTGCTCGGCGCCTTGAAGGCCTGCACCTGCATGCCCAGCGGACTCGTGCGGGCAAACACATGCCGTATCACACCGCCCTTGCCGGACGTGTCCATGCCCTGCAGCACGACCAGCACGGCCCGGTCACGTACCGCATAGAGCATGTCCTGGAGCTCATCGATGGCTTCGGCATCATCCTCCAGCCAGTCCTTGGTCTCCCCCTTGTCTGGAAAGAGCGCCCGGTCGCCGCTATTGCGCGCCGACAGGTCGAAGGGCTCGCCGGGTTGCGCGATGAAGCGCGCGCGTACTTCGCTGATGGATGGTTTGCTCATGATTGCCCGCCTCCCACGGCATCAGGTTCACAAAGAAAAAGGCCGCGCCCATGACGAGCGCGGCCTTGAGAATGATGATGTAACTTCAAAAGGTCTATGAAGAATAGAACTCGACGACCTGGGCCGGTTCCATCTTCACCGGATACGGCACGTCGGCCAGTTCCGGAACACGGATATAGGTGGCCTGCATCGCCTTCGGGTCGACCTCGATATATTCCGGCAGGTCGCGCTCCGGCGAACCGAGGGCTTCGAGGACCAGGGCGAGGTTGCGGGACTTCTCGCGGACTTCTACGACGTCGCCCGGCTTCAGGCGATAGGAGCCGACATTGACCTTGTGGCCGTTCACCTTGACGTGCCCATGGTTCACGAACTGGCGGGCAGCAAAGATGGTCGGCACGAACTTGGCGCGATAGACGAACGCTTCCAGGCGGCTTTCCAGCAGGCCGATCAGGTTCTCTGCCGTGTTGCCCTTCATCCGGTTGGCCTGGTCGAAGGTGCGGCGGAACTGCTTCTCGGTGATGTCACCGTAGTGGAACTTGACCTTCTGCTTGGCCATGAGCTGCAGGCCGTAGTCGGAGGTCTTGGAGCGGCGGCCCTGGCCGTGCTGACCGGGCTTGGTCGGGCGCTTGTTGACCGGAGATTTGGGGCGGCCCCAGATATTCTCACCGACACGGCGGTCGATCTTGTACTTCGTCGAGTGACGACGTGACATGGCATTCTTCCTTTTTCGACGCGGGCCGGTGAAGCGTCCCTTGCGAGCTTCACGATTTCAACGGCGGCTCCGCACCACCCGTCCTGAAGCGGCGGGTTAAATGCGAAAACCGCCTCGGCGTCAAGACGCCCCGCTGCTTTGCTTTCTGGCCTGGGCCTGCGGTTTGTTACCTGCCGGACGCGACCGGTTACGCCGCGGCTTGCGCCGGCGTCCGCCGTCCTTGTCCGGATTGAACGACCGCCCGGTATTCTTTCCACCCTTGTTGTGACCGCCTTCGCCGCGCGCAGGTTCCGGCCCGGCTTCATTTCCAGGCAGGCGATGCCCGATCAGTTTCTCGATGTCGCGCAGCAGTTTGCGCTCATCGACGTCACACAGCGTGACCGCAACACCGGCCTCGCCGGCCCGGCCTGTACGCCCGATCCGGTGGACATAGGATTCCGGCACATTGGGCAGTTCATAGTTCACGACATGGCTGACCTTGTCGATGTCGATGCCACGCGCAGCGATGTCGGTCGCCACGAGAACGCGCAGCTTGCGTGCCCTGAAAGCGTCGAGAGTTTTCGTGCGCTGGTTCTGGCTCTTGTTGCCATGAATGGCCGCCGCGGTGAGCCCGGCCCCCTCGAGATGCTTGCACACCCGGTCAGCGCCGCGTTTCGTGCGGGTAAACACGATAGCGCTGTCGACGTCCGGTTCACTGAGGATGGACGTCAGCACGTCGCGCTTCTGCGGGTGCGGCACAAACTGCACGCTCTGGGTCACACGCTCGGCGGGCTTCGACACCTGGGCGACCGCAACATTGACCGGGTCGTTCAGGAACTTGTCGGCCAGTGCACGGATATCCTTCGGCATGGTCGCAGAAAGCAGGGCCGTCTGACGCTTTTCGGGAAGCTGTTTCAGCACGTTCCGGATCTGGGGCAGGAAGCCCATGTCCATCATGTGATCCGCCTCATCTAGAACCACGCTTGTGATCCTGTCGAAACGGATGGCATCCTGCTGTTTCAGGTCGAGCAGGCGGCCCGGCGTGGCAACGACGATGTCGACACCGCGCTGCATGGCCCGGATCTGCTTGGAAATCTTCACCCCGCCAATAATCATGGTCACGGAGGCGCGTGTGTTCGCACCATAGGCCCTTACGCTATCGGCGATCTGGGCGGCAAGCTCGCGTGTCGGTGCCAGCACCAGGGCGCGGCATGTCTTCGGTTCCGGTTTGCGGTTCTCATGTGCGAGCGCATTCAGGAGTGGCAGCACGAAGGCCGCCGTCTTGCCCGTGCCGGTTTGCGCGGTGCCCAGCACGTCGCGCCCTTCCAGCATGGCCGGGATGACCTGCGCCTGGATTGGTGTGGGCGTGTCATAGCCCTCGGCTGAAACAGCACGCAGGATCGGCTCGGCGAGGCCGAGGTCGGAAAACTTGGTCAAAATATATCTTTCTGTTTGCCTGAATGGCGGGCCATATCCCGCTCTGGAAGGCGTTCATGAGCCGGGGCGGCAGACCATTCTGCCGTCCGGAATTTCGCGCGTTCAGGGCTTTTAGGTCGCAAGGCAACGATCGTATTAGGAAAGTCGCTCGATCCGCGGGCAAACCCGCCAATGGATCTCTTGATCGATGCCTGAGGCGTCTGGCGGGCGTGATAAGCCGTTCGGGTAAAAACGCAACCGGTTTATACCGCTGTGAATGCTCTGCTTATGCCGGGTCTTCTGCCAGGTCTTCGCCCTCAAGATAGTCCAGCATGGTGGACGTATCCCGCCGATCCATGCGCCAGCTCCAGATCGTCAGCGCGAAAGAGGCCAGCAGCAGCAATGTCCCGAGGGTCAGCGTCACCGGGCCTGAGACCGGGCCGATATGCGCGCGCTCCAACATCTGGTCGAAATTCACCGCTTCGATAGGATGAATCCAGACCTTGCCGACATAGGCGGCATACTGAATTCCGAAAATCCAGAGATAGTTGCGCCGGAGCCTCTGGCCGAGCGCACGCCAGACCGAAATCCTGTGGCGCGGGCGGATATAATCGTCCGAGAGGGCCGAACCACGGTCGACCGGAATGTTCGCGCCCTCCCCGCGCAGGATCGGCACCATGATCGCCAGCTCAAGCAGGCGCGCGCGGAATTTCCAGACCGCGAAATACCGGTAGCGCCGCGCCTCTAGCGACAGGAACATGATGGTCAGCAGGCCGACCAGCGGGATCGGCAGCGGCGAAGCATTGGCGCTGGCAAAGCTCACTGACAGCGCAATCCCGGTCGACACCACCGTCCAGTTTGTCGTCATGTCGAGACGCTGGCGCCAGATCGTCGAGCGGTAGACCTCCGCCCGGTAGAGGTGGGCAAGCGCGCCGACTTCCTTTGAGCCGGCCACAGGGTCGAAATCGGAATCTGTCATTACGTTAAGGACTATACACCAGGAAGGTTAATCAGGGGATATTTCCGTTGATGATGAAGGCCTTACACGCCGGGCCGGACCGACGCCAACCCTCAGCGCCGCAATTCCGGACCGCTGTCACACCATCACCACACCCCTGTCACACCGTCTCAGGCCGGGGATAACGCTTCCATCTTCCCGAAACCGTCCCATACGCCATCCCCACATTCCAGGCATGACATCCAACACCTGCCGGGCTCTGGAAAAATCGCAAATCGCGTATTGACCACAACTGTAATCAAGAGTATCGACTACAAACGTAGTCAAAAGAGCGTAACAGCCATGCAGATCACTCCGGCAGAACTGGAAATCATGAACGTACTCTGGGACCAGCCCGGCATCGGCGCCAGCGAGATCGCTGACGCGCTGGAAGGCGGCAAGGACTGGAATATCCGCACGATCAAGACGCTTGTCGGTCGCCTCGTCGAAAAGGGGGCGCTGACAACAGAGCCTGACGGGCGGCGCTATCTCTACCGGCCTGCCATCAGGCGCGGCGACTATCAGAAAAAGGCGGCCAAGCAGTTCGTTGACCGCATGTTTGGCGGACGCGCCGCACCTCTGGTGGCACATCTTGCCGATGCCCGCGGCCTCAGCGCCGACGACATCGCCGAGCTAGAGAGATTGTTAGGGGATCTCAAGAAATGAACATGTTCAATGATATGAGCCCGGTGCTCACGAATGGCCTCCAGACAAGCCTTGCCGTCACCGTTCTGATCGGCCTGGTCCTTCTGGTACGCAAACCCTTTGCCCGTAGCTTCGGGGCAAAGGCCGCCTATGCCCTCTGGCTGGTTCCGCTGGCGCGCCTCCTGATGCCGCCCCTGCCCGCCAATCTCTCGCTTTTCGCCACGTTCGCCCCGGCCCAGCAGGCCGAGCCGACTCCCCCGGTGGTATTTGAACCCATGGTGAGAGCCGCCGAACAGGGTGCGCGCGCAGCGCCGCCTCCACCGGCCGCGATACCAGCCATGGAATTCACCCCGGCCGAACCGGCAGGCCCCGGCCTGATCGAAGCCATGAGCGCGCACCTCCCGGCCATGATCCTGCCAGTCTGGATCACGGGGGCGGTCCTGATGCTTGGCCTCGCCTGGTATCGCCAGAGCATTTTCCACCGGCTCATTGCAGACGATTCTGCGCCGGCCTCAGAAGCCGTCGCCAGCGCCGCAAACGAGATCGCTGGCGAGCTGGGGGTGAAGCGCACCTTCGATGTCCGCACGAGCCTGCTCAATGGCAGTCCGCTCATCACTGGCGTCTTCAGGCCGGTCATCCTGCTGCCAGAATGGTTCGAGGCCGATTACAGCCCGCGCGAGCAGCGTGATGCGCTTACCCATGAGCTCATGCACCTCAAACGCGGTGACCTCTTTGCCCTGCAGGCCGCCCAGCTCATGCTGGCCCTGCAATGGTTCAACCCCTTGGCTTATCTCGGCATCCGGGCGTTCCGGATTGACCAGGAGGCCGCATGCGACGCCGATGTGCTTCGGGCGGGAACATCATCGGCGTTCTCCTATGGCCGCACCCTCGTCAAGGCAGCCCGCCTCGCAGGCCCGGCCGACAGCGCTTTTTCGAGCGCAAACCTCACCCTGGCGCATCCCATAAAAGAAAGACTTATCCTGATGCAAAACGCCACGCCAACATTCCGCCGACGCCTTCTGGGCACGACTCTCGCGCTCACGCTGGGCTCAGCGGCTGTGTTCACCACTGCCTCCTGCGCTGCTTCCGCTACGCCCATGGACCAGGCTCCATCCGGACTGGCAGGCGGTTCAGAGGACAAAGACGCAAAATCCGAATCCCGCGTCTACCGGTTCTCTTCGAGCAGCGAGAGCGAGAACAGGCACTTTGTCCTGTTGAGTGATCCATTCGAAGACCTCCAGCCGCGCCTCGACAAGCTGCACGAGATGGATTTCTCCGATATCCAGGAAGAGATGAGCGTGCTGGCAATCGAACTCTCAGACCTTTCCCAGCTCAAGGAGCGCTCTTTCAAGGATTTCGAGACGCTGGGCGAACTCAGAGAGCTCAAGGGTCTTGCCGAGCTCGGTGATCTAAAGCTCGATTTCGACCTGGACTTCGAGGGTATGGATATCCAGACCATAGAGACTGATGACGGCATACGGATCGTCATCCCGAACCAGGAAATCTTACTGTCCGGCGACATGGACCAGCTGGATGTCCAGATCGAGAAGATCGCCTCCAATGCCGAGGCCCATGCCCGGATTGCCGAAGCGGTCGCCGAAGCAAGCTCGGAACGTGCAGAACGCATTGCCATCGTCATCGAGGAGCGCATGGAGGAAAAAGCTGCCGCCCTCGAGGCCCGCGCCGAAGCCATGGGTGCCCGCATTGAGGCAGCCTTCGAAGGCGGGCTTGAAGAGGACCTCGAAAATGCCGGGGAGCTGGTCGAAACACTGGCCGAACGGTGTGAAGATCATGATGAAGACCAGACAGCCCCGGTGATTCTCAGTGAACGTGGCGAGGATGGTGAGACCTATCACGCCCTCTGCGTCAACGGCCCCGCCGGGCGCCTCGAAGATGCCGATGTCCGCCAGTTTGTTTCAAACCATGCAGCCCTGTCAGACGCGGAAAAGGCCCGTTTCGAGACGCGTGAGCAAATCGAATTCGAGTATACCAGCGACCATGACTGAGCGTTTGTGAACAGCAGAGTACGAGCAAGGCCCTGCCGTGAACCGGCGGGGCCTTTTTCTATTTGACCAGACGCCCTCTCATTGCGCGGTGGACCAGCAGTGCAATCCCGAACAGCACGGTCGACAGGCCGAGAAATGCCGCGATCTTGAGCCACCAGCTGTCGAAGCGGTCATCGCCTGTGATGTCCATGATGTGAAACCGCCAGAACACATCGAAAATGCGCCATTTGGTCGTGCGGACGGCCACAATCCGAGCCGTTTCTGCATCGACCCAGAAGACTGCCCTGTCTAATCCCTCGAACTCGACCCGCCAGAGTGGTCTGGTTGAAAAGGCCTCGCGCGGCGGGTTATCGATACGCTCCACCGTTGTAGCATATCCCCGCCCAGCCCAGCCTTCTTCGGCGACGCGACGCACATCAGCTTCCTCCAGAGGGGCAATTTTTTCACCCGTCGAAGCTTCATAAAGCCGTGTCCGGCCATTGCCTGAGACCTCCCACACCGGCCGATCCAGAACCTGTCGCAGTTCGGCCTTTTCAAATGGGTATTCCACATCCGGCGGCGTGATATTTCCAAGCCCTGCAGGGTCAATAGCAGGTGTTTCCGCACGAAGGTGCTCGCCTCGTATCTGCTCAATCGGAAAAAGCGTGAAGAACAGCCCGCTTGCTGTCCAGAAAAACAGCTGGAGACCGATCACCAGGCCGAGGATCTTGTGTGTCTGCGCAATACGGCGCGCCCTGATGGACATGAAGAAAGCTCCCGGCCGAAGTCACCAGCAAGGCTTGTGCATGAAGACTGCATGCCCTGTCGATGTTGCTATGACACCCGTAGAACCGGTTTACCTGTACCTGCAGGCTCCATTGCTTCCGAAAACCCAGACGGGGGCTAGAGCTGAAAGTGGCGCGCCACAGCTTCGGGCAGTTTGCCAGCCTTTGCCTGCTGTAACGCCGAGAGGGTCATCAGGACTGTGAAAGCGTCCGTTACTGTTCCATCGAGACAGAGCTCAACAAGCTCCTGCACGGTGACGCGCCTCACCTCAAGCGCCTCGCTGGGCTCGGGGGCAGACTCTCCCTCCTTCAATCCCCAGCCGAGATAGCCGATAGCACGCTCATCACTGACGGAATTGGACAGGTGCCAGCGCCCGATCTCCTGCCAGTTTTCCGCCGTGAGGCCCGTTTCCTCTTTCAGTTCGCGCTGTGCCGACTCCAGGGGCATGACATCCATTGGCCCGCCCCCTTCCGGCAGTTCCCAACTATAGGCATCAAAGGGGAAACGGTGCTGTCCGACCAACCAGGTATAACCTGCCTCATCGACTGGCAGCACACCGATGGCGAGATTGGCATAGCGTACGACACCATAGATGCCGGGGTCGCCATTCGGGTGGGTGACCTGACTCGTCTCGATACGGATCCAGGGATTGCTGAAAGACTCTTCGGTAGAGTGTATGCGCCAGGGGCCATTGTTTTTGGACATGGCCCAAAGCGTAAGCAGCTTGCCTGCGGCTGGAAAGAGCGTCCGGGGCGCGGCTGGAAATTTCCCAGGAACACGCCTAATCACACGCCATGCCGTTGGTCAGCGCCCTCACCATACTTTTTGCGACACTCATAACGGCCTTTATTTCCGG
This sequence comes from Henriciella sp., assembly GCF_029936995.1. Lineage (GTDB taxonomy): Bacteria > Pseudomonadota > Alphaproteobacteria > Caulobacterales > Hyphomonadaceae > Henriciella. Next base: position 179,959 of record NZ_JAPYRE010000001.1, on the reverse strand, counting down.
CATTTTCGGAATGGCGGGCGGGCTCATCCTCATGGGTGTGCTGACAGCCCTGCTGCCTGTGGCAACAGCGATGATCGTGCATGGCGCGATCCAGATGGTCTCGAATGGCTGGCGCGCTTTTCTGCTGCGTGATCATATCAACTGGACACTCTTTGCCCGCTACGCGCTGGGCTCGCTCGCCGCCATCGCCCTGCTTGTTCTGCTGGCCTGGCGCCCGGACAAGCCGGTGGTCTACCTGCTGCTGGGGCTGACCCCGCTCATGGTCTGGGCACCCAAGTCCATCGTCGATCTCGACATCCAGAAGCGCGGACAGGCTGAGATTGCAGGCTTCATCGTACAGGCCCTGAATACGCTTGCCGGCGTTGCCGGGCCTCTGCTCGATCTGTTCTTCGTGCGCACAGACATGACTCGCCAGGCCATTGTGGCCACGAAATCCGCGACACAGGTTCTCGCACATCTCGTCAAGATTGCGTTCTGGAGCGTGCCGGTCGTCGCCGCAGCCGGGATGACAGCCATGCCGCCGCTCTGGCTCTTCGGTCTAGCCATTCCGCTTTCCATGACAGGGACATGGCTGGGCGGACTGGTCCTTGCACGCATGAGTGACGTGAATTTCAAGCGCTGGATGCGCTGGCTCGTGACCGTGATTGGTTTCGTCTACCTGGCCCGCGCGGTCGGGCTGTTCTAACCATAAAAAACGCCGGCGCTCCTTTCTGGAGCGCCGGCGCCATGTTGCGATCTTTCGCCTCGCACGTGCGGAGAGTTACTAGAACTTGTAACCCGCACCGAACATCGCAGCATGGGTATCGGTGCTGCCGAAACCATACCAGGTATAGTCGCCGCGCAGTTCCCAGTTCTCGGTCAGGTCATAGTTGAGACCTGCACCAAGCGCTGCCCCATCCTCGGAATCCTCGATCCGGCCAATTTCGGTGCCGCCTGGCGTGGTTGCAGTGGCATCAAGGTCGATAAAGGCATAACCAGCACGGGCGAATACGTCGAAACGGTCACTTACCGGCACGGAATAGCGGCCATACACACCGACCAGATAGTTCAGGCCGATGTCGCCTGAAGCGTTGATGGTGTCGTTGAAATCGCCATCATTATTGTCATCGAAGTTGAACTCGTCTTCATCAACATTGAAGTCGAAGTCGCCGTCATCGATGCCTGAGGTCAGGTCGGCTTCAACGCTGAAGTTGCGGTTGAACTGATAACCGGTGCGCGCGGTGATAGCGTTGGTATCAACGCCAGAGTCAGCACCGTCCGGCTGGATGTCCAGATAGCTGTAGCCACCTTGGAGATAGAAGCCGGTATCTTCGGTTCCGCCGCCATAGGACTGTGCCTGTGCACTGGCACCTGCGATTGTGAAAGCGCCCGCTGCAGTAGCGCCGATGAGCAGTTGTTTAAGCATGGGAGGTATCCTCGTTTATGAGATAATCTACTTTTTTGCCCCGGCCCGATGACCGGAACTGGACCTTCAACGAGGCGGAAACAAGGCACGTTCCCAGACAGGCAGACAAGCTTCTGCACATGTGGCAGTTGGGCATCACTTTCTGAAATTTAATTTAGCAATAACAGCAAGTTAAGTAGATGCAATCTTCCGATAGCGGAGCGTAATCCAGCACATTTGAGGGCATATCTGCACATCCGCGGAACAGCCGTGACGGCTGGCCCCAGAAGCCTTTCACGCGCGACTGTTCTATTTCCGGCGGCCCCGGAAGAATTCCCGCAACAGCCCTGCCGCTGTCGCGTCCCGGACGGTATCCTGCTCCACGACCGGGCGCCAGTGACAGGTCGCTTGCTCGAAGAAGCGCGGCCCATTGATTACCGCGCCGCCTTTTTCGTCGGCTGCGGCAAACACAAGCCGCCCGATGCGCGCAAAACTGATCGCACCTGCACACATCGCGCACGGTTCAAGCGTGACATAGAGCGTCGCTCCGGTCAGCCGGTAATTGCCAAGCCTGGACGCTGCTGCACGCAGCGCCATTATCTCTGCATGTGCACTCGGGTCATGATTTGCCACAGGGGCATTGGCCCCCTCCCCGAGAATTTGGCCGCTCTCAGGGTCGCAGACAACTGCCCCCACCGGCACTTCACCTGCCGCCGCCGCCTCGCGCGCCAGCTCCAGCGCACGCTCCATCATCGTGTCGTCCTGCATCATGTGACGGGCATATACCGAACCCCGCTTTCCTGCACCAGCGCCCGGTGCTATGGGCGCTGCCCATGCGCATCATATCAGGTTTCTTCAAAGGCCATCCGCTCGCCTCGCCCGCCGGACGCAACACGCGCCCCACAACCGACCGGGCGCGCGAAAGCCTGTTCAACGTGCTAGCCCACGCCTCATGGGCCCCAGCGCTGGAAGGCGCCCGTGTCATTGACCTGTTCGCAGGCTCGGGGGCGCTCGGCTTTGAAGCCATGTCGCGCGGGGCCGCCTTCTGCCTTTTCGTCGAAACAGACAGCGCCGCACGCGGCACCATCCGGGACAATATCGAAGCCCTTCAACTGTTCGGGAACACGCGTATCCACCGCCGCAGCGCGACTGATCTTGGCACCAAACCCGCTGGCGTCGGCCCGCCCTTCACCCTCGCCTTCCTGGACCCGCCCTATAATAAGGGACTCGTCGCTCCCTGCCTCTCAAATCTGCGCTCAGGTGGCTGGCTCGGTGATGAGGCGATTGCCGTCGTCGAAACAGAAACCAGCGAGACGTTTGAACATCCCGGATGGGAGGTTCTCGACGAACGCGGCACAGGCAAGGCAAAGCTCACCATCCTCCAGCCGGCCTGAGCCCTTACCCGGACAGGAAAGCCTCATGGATATCGAGGCTCGACTGCCGGCCGACCTTGTCGTGGCATGTCTCCAGCCACTCGCCGGCAAAAGCCCGCCCCTTCTCGCGCAGGCCGTTCAGGAAAGGCCAGCTGGTATCGTACTTGGTTTCCAGCCTGAACTCGCGAAGCATCTCACCGCCGCGGATCGCGTGAATGTTCACATTGCGGTACTCACTGCGCACGGCCTTGGTGAGAAGGTTCTGGCCGAGCAGTTTCTGGACAAAGGCGATCGCGCGAAGTTCTCCCAGCAGGGAGGCATTGAAGGTAATCTCGTTCAGCCGGTCCTGGATTTCGCCCGCCGAGCGCGGCGTGCCCTTGCGCTCAAGCGGGTTCAGCGTGACGAGGATCACGTCTTTCGGGGCATCCGAATAGAATAGCGGAAACAGCGACGGATTGCCGAGATAGCCGCCATCCCAGTAAGGCACGCCATCAATCTCCACCGCCTTGAACGTGTTCGGCAGGCAGGCGGATGCAAGCACCGCTTCAGGCGTGATGTCCCCACCCTCGAAGATACGGACCTTGCCCGTCTCCACATTGGTTGCCGCAATGAAAAGACGCACCGCGGACGCACGCACAGCTTCAAAATCTATCACATCACTGACAGCCTCGCGCAGCGGGTTGAGGTCAAATGGATTGAAATCGTACGGGCTGAGGAATGATGTCATGGCGGTCGCAAGACTATGCGGGGTCCAGGCCGTGAGCGGGTTGGCCGTTCCCGTTGGCATCAGCGCATCCAGGGGTGCGCCGCGGCGCGAAATTTCCTTCCAGAAGCGCTCCATGGTTTCGCAGGCCCCGGCCCGTCCGCCCTGCGCCAGCCCTGAGAGATAGGCGACCGCGTTCATGGCACCTGCCGATGTCGCTGTGATGGCCTGTATGTCGAGGGTTTCGCATTCGCTGAGACGTTCCAGGACGCCCCATGTGAAAGCACCATGCGCACCCCCGCCCTGGAGCGCGAGACTGACCGGCTTGGGTTTCGGGCTTGTACGCGCCATAAGATCTCCTTCAGATGAAGCCCATAGCCAGCGATCATGACGGCCACAATGACAAATGGAAAAAACCCGCCCAGGCCCGTCGAGGGCCTTCGTCCGCAGGCTGCTGCCGGTACCGTCTGCCTGAAAGACGGTCAGGTTCTCCTCATCCGGCGCGGCACGCCGCCAATGACCGGGGAGTGGTCCCTGCCGGGCGGGCGCATCGAACCCGGCGAACGGGCCCGCGATGCTGCCCTGCGCGAGCTAAGCGAGGAAACCGGTGTAGAAGCAGAGATCACGGGCCTTATCGATGTTGTCGACGCCATCGTGACAAACCGGGACGGCACGCTCATCACGCGTCACTATGTGCTAAGCGATTTCCTGGCCCGCTGGATAGCGGGCGACCCCGTCGCCGGAGACGATGCCGACGAAGCCTGCTTCATTCCTGTCGAGGATATCGGCGCGCTGAAACTCTGGGATGAGACTGAACGCATCATCCGCATGGGGGTCGCGATTTCGAAAGGATTTCGGGATTCCCCGGTTTAGTGGCATACTACGTCCGTAGTGCCCCGCCCAAGAGGGCACCAAGGGAGGCATGAATGAGGTGAAACGCACCTCGATCATTCTTTATCTTGTCGCTGCGGCGGCTTTCTTCGCAGCCCCTGTCAGTGCGACCCAGCAATACGTCATTCCCTTCAGGATTACGTCGACCGGTCATCTCGTCGTGGACATGAGCGTGAACGGCACCAGTGGCACAGGTGCCATCCTCGATACCGCGGCCACCTTCCCGGTGATTGATGACGGCGTGGCCAACCGTCTCGGCATTTCGCCCGGAGACGCACCAGCCACCGTCGACATTATCGGCATCGGCCCGGTCAGCACTTTCCCGGTCATGGACGTAACAAGCCTGAGTTTTGGCGATATCGAGATTTCCGGCATCAAGGCCGCCTATAACGCCACATTCGACCTGCCCGGCGAGCGCAACATAATTCCGTCGAACAGCCTCCCTTTCCGGACGCTCGACTTCGATTTCAAGCGCTCACGCCTGCTAGCCTATGACCGCAAGCCAAGGAGCATATTCAGGGCAACCACGAGCCGTATGCCGCTTATATGGACAGAAGGGCTCCCTTTCATACAGGTCCGGGTAAATGGTCAGGAAGGCCTGGCCCTGATCGATACCGGCGCGAATGTCTCGTACATCAACTCTGTCTTCGCCAATGGGGCAGCACGGTCACGCAAGGATTTCCGGAGTGTCGAGCTGACGGGCGTGACCGGTAATTCCGTCGTGATGTCAGTCCTGGCCAGCCGTGAGTTTCAAATCGGGGACTTCGAAGTCAAACGCTTCAATGTGATTGTCAGTGATCCCGAATTTCTCACCGCGATCGGTCTTGAAGATCAGCCTATCATGGTGATCGGCGTCGATATCCTGTCGAATTTCAGATTACAGATCGACCGTGTCGACCATGAACTATATCTCAGCAAGCCCGATGAACGCCCGCGGCACGGCCCCGGCATGACAATCTATAGTGATCGTTGACCTTGAAGCTGGTGCACTTTCCGTTCGGTCATCATTGAAATCAGGTGCTGCTTCTCTCTTTATGCCGCAAACAACAACGGGAGAGTATGAGCATGGCTTACGCACCATTTGATCTGACAGGCAAGGTCGCCCTCGTCACTGGCGGTAATCGCGGCATTGGATATGGCATGGCCGAGGCGCTGGCCGCTTCCAATGCGCATGTCGCCATCTGGGGCCGCAAGGACGCAGCAAACAAGGAAGCGGCAGACAAGCTCTCAAAGCTCGGTGTAGGTGACGTCAAAACCTGGAGTGTCGACGTGGCCGACGAGAAGGCTGTTGTAGACGCCATGAACGACACTGTAAGCGCCTTTGGCCGTATCGATACCTGTATCGCCAATGCCGGCGTCGGTTTCGGCGCAAAGAGCTTTGCGGAAATGGACACCGATACCTGGCGCAAGAACATGGCCGTTAATCTGGACGGCGCTTTCTGGACGCTGCGCGAGGTCGTCAAGCATATCACGGAGCGCGCGAAGAATGGCGATCCGGGCGGGTCGGTTGTAGGTGTTGCCTCACTTGCCGCTATTGAGGGCGCAGGCAAAAATCAGGCTTATGCCGCCACAAAAGGCGGTCTGATATCCATGCTCAAGGCGATTGCGGTTGAGACTGCACGCTACGGAATTCGCGCCAATGCCATCCTGCCAGGCTGGATCGCAACAGACATGACGGAAGCCGCTCAGGGCAATGACGCTTTCGAGACGAAGGTTATCCCGCGTGTTCCGGCCCGCCGCTGGGGCGAGCCGAAAGATTTTGGTGGTGTAGCCGTCTATCTCGCTTCAGATGCGTCTTCCTACCATTCCGGCGATACATTCGTCGTCGATGGCGGTTATTCTATTTTCTAGAGACTTACTGCGGCGCACCGTCCGGCGGCATCGTTTCATCCTCGATGTCGTCGGTCGCCGGCTCTGAGGTCATGGGCTCTTCGCCGATCTCGCTATCCTGCGGATCAATTTCAGGCTGTGTGTCGGGAGACGGTACAATGTCTTCATTGAGCTCACGGCTTGTATCTGCCTCAGGGTCCATCACCTGACCGGATCCGGCACTGTCCCCTGTTGCATATTCCGGACTGGCGGCCGTTTCATCGACACTTTGCTCAATGTCCTGGTCATTGCTGCCACATGCCCCCATCAACAGGGCCGCACTGGCGAGAAAGATCAGTCTGAAGCGCATTTCTGTCTCCACTTTCCGGGACGCGCTTTCTGATCGCGCCCATCACTTACGCTAATCAGCGCCGCAGATTAAATTTTGTTCCGATTTCGTAGCGGCATGACCTCGCGGGATATCTTGGCAAGCCCGTCAGACGGCGCGATGCAGGGTGAAAACCGGAGGAAAGAAAATGACGATCCATACACCTCTCTGCGACTTTCTTGGTGTTGAGCACCCGATCATGCTGGCCGGGATGGGTGGCGTTTCCTATGCCGAACTCGCCGCCGCCATGAGCAATGCTGGCGGCTACGGCGTTCTCGGTATGGCCGGAACAACACCGGACTTCATCGAAGGCCAGATGAAGCGCGTGCGCGAGCTCACCGACAAGCCATTCGGGGTCGACCTTCTGGCCGCATCTCCCGAAAGTCTGGAGGAGTCCGTCGATGTCATCATCGACAACGGTGCCGACAGCTTTGTCGCCGGGCTTGGCGTACCCATGCCGATCATGGAAAAACTCAAGAAGGCCGGCGTGAAAGTCATGGTCGTCGGTGGCGCTGTGAAACACGCCGTCAAGGCCGAACAGGCCGGGTGTGACGCGGTGATCCTGCAAGGTGGCGAGGGGGGTGGCCATACCGGGCTCGTCGGCACGCTGCCGCTGGTCGCGCAGGCTGTTGAAGCAGTCGACATTCCCGTAATCGCAGCTGGCGGCATCTATGACGGGCGCGGCCTGGCCGCTTCGCTGGCCCTCGGCGCCGTCGGGGTCTGGATGGGCACACGCTTCATCGCTTCCGAGGAAGCCCACGCCGCCAATATGTACAAGCAGACCATTGTCGGCGCAGGCGACACCGACACGACCCGCACACGCTGCTATTCCGGCAAGCCGATGCGCTGCCGCACCAATGATTACATCCTCGACTGGGAAAGCCGCCCGGAAGACATCCAGCCCTTCCCGCATCAGGCCATCCATTCCAACAAGACCGGCGTCATCGGCGGAATTGGCGGGATCACGGACGAGGCCAAGCTCAACCCTGATAGCTCCTGCTTTGCGATGGGCCAATCGGCAGGCGGTGTGAAGGACGTGCTGCCCGTCCGGGAGATTGTTGAACGCATCATCGCCGAAGCAGATGGCGCCATGGACCGGATGTCCGGCTACCGTACAGGATCAAAGACTACAGCCTGACCCGTCTGGCATCGCGGCCTGCGCAATGCGCCGCACTTGCCTTTCCCGTGCTGAAGGTGTTGGAAGTCGCCAGGTAAATGTAGCGAACTAGGAGGAAGTCATGGGCGTACTCGAAGGCAAGACCGTGCTCGTCACGGGCGGCGGCAACGGGATTGGCAAGGAATGTGCACTGCTCGCAGCGCGCGAAGGCGCGAATGTTGTCGTCAACGATCTCGGCGGCGGCCTGACCGATGCAGGCAGCGATAGCGGCGATGCCGGACCGGCAGAACAGGTTGCCCAGGAAATCCGCGACGCCGGCGGCCAGGCGGTCTCAAACTCCGACAGCGTGACCGACTACAAGGCGGTCGAAGGCATGATCGAACAGGCCAAGGACGAGTTTGGCGGCCTGCACTCCATCATGAACCCGGCCGGTATCCTGCGTGACGGCATGTTCCACAAGATGTCGGAAGAAGACTGGAAAGCTGTCATCGACGTTCACCTGCACGGCACGTTCAATGTCACGCGGGCCTCGGTCAATCATTTCCGCGACCAGGAAGATGGCGCCTACGTCCTGTTCACGTCCACGACGGGTCTTATCGGGAATATCGGGCAGGCCAACTATGGCGCTGCCAAGCTCGGCATTGCCAGCCTGTCGCGTATCATCGCCATGGAAGGCGAGCGCAAGAATGTCCGCTCCAACGTCATCGCCCCGTTTGCCTGGACCCGGATGATCGCCTCGATCCCGGTCAAGGACGAAGCCGGCAGGGAACGCGTCGAGCGGATGAAGAACGGCATGCGTGCCGACCAGGTCGCCCAGCTCGCCATCACCCTTGCCGCTGACAAGGCAAAGAACGTGTCCGGCCAGATCTTCTCGGTACGTGGCAATGAGGTCATCCTGTTCGACCAGCCGCGCCCGGTGAAGTCCGTCGCCCGGCTGGAAGGCTGGACACCGGAAACACTGCTCGAGCAGGGCCTACCTTCCATGCAGGGCAGCTTCATGGATCTTGGCGCGACGACCACGGTCTTCCCGTACGAGCCGATCTAGGCTCCTTCAAGATGGCACAAAACGAATTGGGCGGCCTCTCTATACAGGGGCCGCCTTTTTTGTGCCCGGTGGATTTATTCCCAGAACGCATAAGTCTTGTCTGGCCCACCATCTGGACGAGAGGCGCACATACGCCAAAATCCACCGCATCGGATTTGTCATTCAGCAGAAAGGAGACTTCCGATGATTGATATCAGGCGTTTCGAGGATCTCGGTACATTCCGGAATGAATGGCTGGATGCTCACTATCACTTCTCCTTCTCGCGTTATTACGATCCGGCGCGAATGGGGCATGGCAAGCTCAGGGTCTGGAATGATGACAGCATCCGCGCACAGACGGGGTTTCCCCCGCATGGCCACCGCGACATGGAAATCATCACCTATGTCCGCAAAGGTGCGATCACGCATGAGGACTCAATGGGCAATTCCGGCCGCACCGAGGCTGGCGACGTACAGGTCATGAGTGCCGGGAAAGGTGTCCAGCACTCGGAATGGAATGCCGAGGACGAGGATACCACGCTGTTCCAAATCTGGATCGAACCGGCCGAGACAGGCGGTAATCCGGGTTGGGGCGCACGCAAGTTTCCAAAGGCTGAGCGTTCAGGCCAGTGGGCTGTTCTGGCCAGCGGCGAGGCGCATGAAGATGCCCTGCCGATCCGCCAGGATGCCCATGTGCTCGGAGCGACAGTAAAGGCTGGCGAGGAACTGACCTACACCATCAAGGATGGCCGCTATGGCTATTTCGTCCTCGCTGATGGATCCGCAGAATTGAATGGCGAAGTTCTGAATGCTCGCGACGGTGCTGCGGTGACAGGCCCGGAGACGCTGGTCTTCAAGGGCGAAAAAGATGCCGAGATTGTATTTGTCGATACGGTCTAGAAGGTGTTGCCGGAACGAACGGGTCATGCGAGTCATGCTTGCATGACCCGATTTCGTAGCTTGGCCGCAATTCTCATTCTTTCCCCTTTCATGCTGGGCGGCTGCATTGTCGGCACAGCGGTCAGCGTCGCCGGGGATGTGGCAGAAGGCGCCGTGAAGACAACGGGCGCGGTCGTCGGGGCGGCAATTCCGGATGGCGAAAAGAAGAAAGACCGGAAAGAAGACGACTAGGGCGGCCTTTCACGCAGGCGTGATGACCGGCAACCACTTTGGGCCACAATCGTTTCGTATTATATTATCTCCATGAAGGAGACTGTGATGAAACGCTTCATAATACCCGCCGTGGCGCTGGCCATGGCTCCCGCTGCCTACGCTGCCGACATTTCAGTAGGCTATTCGCCTGAATTCCAGGAAGCCCTTCAGAATGATTATGGCATGCGTGAAGGTGAACGTCTCTCCGAGGAAATCCGCGAGGACCTCGAACGTGAACTGCGCAAGGCCAATATAGACCCTGCCCGGATTGATGTGACGATCCTGGATGCAAAGCCGAACCGGCCCACCATGCAGCAGGCTGCCGACCGTCCGGGCCTGGACATGATCCGCTCGGTATCCATTGGGGGCATGGACCTGAAAGGCGTCGCCTTTGATGCGCAAGGCAATGCGATCGCAGAACTCGAATATGACTGGTTCGAAACGAATATCCGGGACGTTTATGCCTCGGGAACGTGGGGCGATGCCAAACGCACCTCCAGCCGGTTTGCGCGCAAGTTCACCGAGAAGCTGAGCGGCCAGTAGCTGACACTAACAGGGGCGACCACCCCCGGCCTTTCAGCTACCCAGTTCAAGCGTGCAGTTCTCGTTGAGGGAGGGCCGCGAAAGGCTGACCCGCGTCAGGCCGGGAAGGACGGCCTTGAGCTCACGGGCGACCCAGAGACATATGCGCTCCAGCGTCGGCACGGACAGGCCGTCAATCTCATTCAGCAATCTGTGATCGAGCTTTTCGGCCACAGCGGCCAGCTCACGCGTCAGCAGGCTGAAATCCTCAACCCATTCCTCGCCAGGCTTCACCCGGCCTTTGACCGAAGCTTCCAGCCGGAAGCTGTGACCATGCAGGTTACGATAGGGATGGCCTTCAGGCTTGCCGCCCATGAAATGCGCTGCCTCGAAGGTCACGGCCTTGGAGATTTCGAACACTTCGCCTGACGGGCTCAGGGCAGCCCGATCAGTTTGTGGGTTTGTAAGCTCAGTCGCCATTTCGGATGCTTCATACAGTAAGCCGCCGCAGCGGCAATGTTATCGGCCTGCCTGTTATCATCTTTGGGCTGCAGGAAGAAGTGCCTGAACTGCAGCATCTCGAAGCGCTCCGGCTGGGCTTCCGGCTCAGCCTGGGGATAGACAAGCTTCAGCTCATCACCTTCGGTCTGGACAAGGCCGGCATTCGCCTTGGGGGACACACAGACCCAGTCCAGCCCCTCCGGCGCGCGAACCGTGCCATTCGTCTCCACACCGATCTCGAAACCGCGCTGCTTGAGGGCATCGATGAGCGGCGCATCAAGCTGGAGAAGCGGCTCGCCGCCCGTGCAGACGACATAGCCGGGAACGCCCTGCGCGCGATCATCACGCGCCCAGAGTGCGGCAACATGATCAGCAAGTGCCTCCGCGCCGCTGAACTTGCCGCCATTCTCTCCATCCGTCCCGACGAAATCGGTATCGCAGAACTGGCAGACGGCCTTGGTCCGGTCGCGCTCCAGCCCGGTCCACAGGTTGCATCCGGCAAAACGCAGGAACACCGCGGCACGCCCTGTCTGTGCGCCCTCGCCCTGGAGGGTCACATAGGCCTCCTTGACGCTGTAAGTCTTCACGCGAGCACGCCCCGCTTCCACTTCTCGTAGCCCGATGCGCGAAGCTTGCAGGCCGGGCATTCACCACAGCCATACCCCCAGTCATGCTTGCGCTTGCGCTCTCCGAGATAACAGGTGTGGGTCTCGTCGATTATGATATCCACGAGGTCCTGCCCGCCAAGGTCTTCGGCCAGCTGCCAAGTCTCGCCCTTGTCGAGCCACATCAGGGGAGTCTCGACCGTGAGGGAGCGATCCATGCCAAGCGCCAGCGCCTTTTGCTGGGCATCTATGGTTTCCCGGCGGCAGTCGGGATAACCGGAATAGTCAGTTTCGCACATGCCGCCGATAATGACGGAGATGCCGCGGCGCCAGGCAAGTGCGCCTGCGAGCGTGAGGAAAACCAGGTTGCGGCCCGGCACGAATGTCGACGGCAGGCCATCCTCAGTTTCTTCGATGTCCACGTCGCGAGTCAGAGCCGTGTCGCTGATTTCACCCAGCACGGAAAGATCGATCATGTGATCGTCGCCAAGCCGGTCAGCCCATTGCGGGAATCGGCTGCGCAGCTCTCTCAGGACATTCTCCCGGCAGGTCAGTTCGACTTCATGACGCTGGCCATAATCGAAGCCGAGCGTTTCGACATGCGCAAATCGTTTCAGGGCGGAGGCCAGACAGGTTGTGGAATCCTGCCCCCCGGAGAAGAGAACGAGCGCTGATGTCGGCCTTGTCATGCCGGGGCATCTAGCAGAGCCGGGCATACGGACCAAGCAAAAGCTTCCGTAACGTCACATAAGAGTCACCCAAAAATCACGCTTTGTGAGCATCTTACCCAATCGTAACGTAGCGGTTGACAAAGTGTCGCGGCTGCCGCTGTCATGGTGAATGAGGCACTTCCAATCAAAAAAAGGAAGGCCCGTGAGGAAACGCACAAACGAGCAAAAATAAAACAATTGCTCGACTGGGAGGAGAGTTAGATGATTCACAAGACACCCAAAAAGTATCTGATGCTCGCGGGGGCATCAGCAGTTGCTTTAAGCTGGTCCATTCCAGCCGCTACAGCGCAGGAAGGCGCAGACCAGCAGCGCAAACTCGGCACGGTTCTGGTGACGACGCAGAAGACTGAAGAGTCGATCCAGGATGTTCCGATTGCCGTTTCGGCCTTCGACGAAGAGTCACTGGAAAAGCTGCAACTTGTCGGCGGCCCCGACCTGACCAAGGCCATTCCGAACGTGTCCTTCAGTAAGGGCAACTTCACCGGCTACAACTTCAAGATCCGCGGTATTGGCGCCGACCTCGTCGCACAGTCCGGCGACGCAGGTGTCGGTGTTCACCAGAATGATGTGCCCCTGACGGCCAACCGTCTCTTCGAGGCTGAGTTCTTCGACGTCGAGCGTGTCGAAACGCTCCGCGGCCCGCAGGGCACACTTTACGGCCGGAACGCCACCGGCGGCGTGATCAACGTGATTACCGCCAAGCCGGTGATGGAGGAATTCCAGGGCGATCTGAAACTCACCTACGGCAACTACAACACCTTCAAGGCCAAGGGCATGCTGAACATGCCCATCGGTGACCGCGTGGCCCTGCGTGTGGCCGGATCGCTGATGCAGCGCGATGGTTATGTCGACAACACGGTTACGGGCAACGACATTGATGACCGCGACCTTTACGGCATCCGCGCGACCCTCGCTTTCGAGCCGACCGAACGCCTACGTGGCTGGGTCTCTTATGAACATTTCGAGGAAGAAGACTCGCGTCTGCGCTCGGGCAAGCAGTTCTGTGACAAGGACCCGCTCAACACCAGCTTCGCTGGCATCGCGATCGAACCTGCCGACCAGGTCTACACCTCACTCGGCTGTCAGGATGCCCCGCTTGACCAGGCACGCGACCGTGTGAACTCGGTCGCAACACTGGGCGGCGGCCTTGGTATCGTGGCCGGCCTTCTGAGCGGCGACGTCTATACCTCGCCGGTAAACCCTGACCTGCGCCAGATCGAATCTGCCCTGGACCCGGATTACTTTGCCGACCAGGATCTCTTTACCTGGAAAGGCGAGTTCGACCTGACAGATTCACTCCTGCTGACCTATCTCGGCAGCTATGGCGAATCTTCGATCCGCTCCATTGAGGATTACAACAAGGTCGGCGCCGACATTCCGTTCAACCAGGTCGGCGCACCACTCGGCAACCCGGCTCTGGTGCCTGTCTACCAGGCGCTTTTCCCTGGCGGCACGGTGAACGATCCGCAGCTTGGCGCCTCGAACCTGTTCCGCACATTCGACCTGTCAGGTGGCTCGAGCGAGCAGACAACGCACGAGCTGCGCTTGCAGTCTGATTTCGACGGACGGTTCAACTTCAATGTCGGTGCAATTTCGATCGACTTCGAAGCCATCGACCAGAACAATCCCGACGAAGGCTATTATGTGATGTCTAACACGCTCACAGGCCTCACCCAGCTCAACAACGCGCTGGGCGGTGCGATCTTTGGCGGCCCGGTCCCGATCGATGACAGCGGCTCGTCCTTCGGCCCGCTTCAAAACCTGAGTGGTGACGGTGGAAACTATTTCCGCTCACTATCGCCCTATTCCCTGGAATCCTTCGCTGTCTTCGGTGAGGGCTATTTCGACCTGACGGACAATCTCCAGCTGACAGTCGGCCTGCGCTACACGGATGACGAGAAAGCCCAGGAAAACATTCCGACCTTCCTGTTCACTCCCAATGACGGCAGTGTCGACCCACTTGCTCCGCAGCCGGTTCCGGGCGCTGACGACGACAATGCCGGGGACGGCACCTACAATGTGTCCTTCCAGGAAACCACGGGCCGTATCGGTCTCGACTGGTCGCCCGATCTCGACTTCTCAGAAGATACGCTCGTCTATGCCTTCTATTCACGGGGCTACAAGGGCGGTGGCATCAACCCGCCGCAACCAGCCGGGAATACAAGCGCCTTCCCGCAATTCTTCGATCCCGAGTTCATCAATTCCTACGAACTTGGGACCAAGAACACCTTCGCGAACGGGGCCCTTCAACTGAATGCCACCGGCTTCTACTATGACTATGAAGGCTACCAGATCACGCAGATCATCAACCGGACTTCGGCGAACTTCAACATCGACGCCAAGATCCAGGGTCTCGAGTTCGAAACGGTCTGGAACCCGGCTTCGACTTTCGTGGTCAACGCCAATCTCGGCCTGCTCGACACCGAAATCCAGGACACATTCGCTGTCGACGTGCTTGATCGCACGAATGGCCGTGCTGATCTCGTTGCGCTGAAGAATGCCTCGTCCTACGCCAACTGCGTTGTCTCGGCTCAGGGCTATGCCACAGTCCTCGGCGCGATCCAGGCCGGTGTTCTGGCTCCCGGCTCAACTGCCGGGCTTTGTACCGGTGCCTTTGCCGGTCAGGAAGCTGCCTTCGGTGTCGGTGATGTGACCTACACCGACTCCAACGGCCAGACCCAGACCGTTGGCGGCCTCACCCCCTTCGATGGTGAAGCCAAGAGCCTTGACGGCAACTCCATCCCGGGCGCCCCCGAGGCCACGCTCAGCGTTGGTGCCGAGTACACCTGGGAAGGCCTTTTCAGCGACAGCTGGGATGTCCGTCTTCGCGGTGACTATTACTATCAGGCCGAGAGCTTCAGCCGCGTCTGGAATACGTCCGGTGACGAACTGGAAGGATGGTCCAACGTCAACCTCTCCGTCCAGTTCTACAATGACGATAACGGTCTCGAATTCGAGGTCTTCGCCAAGAACATCACCGATGAGGAAGTCATTACGGGTCGCTACCTGACCGACGACTCCTCGGGCCTGTTCTCAAACGTCTTCCTGAACGAGCCTGCACTCTACGGTGTTTCCGTGCGCAAACGCTGGTAGGCCGAAGACGTAAGACTTTTCCCTGTAAGGGCGGTGCCGCGACGGTGCCGCCCTTTCTCTTTTCCCACAGACCATTTGCCTTGTGCGCAAGGCCAGATAAGGTCAGCTACAGACAACAACGGGGTGCTGCCATGATGAAAACCGTAATCGCCACATCCGCATCCGCCGCGATAATGCTTGCGGCGGCCTGCTCTGGCGGAGAGCCCGGCAATGACACGGGTGATACCGCGCCCGCTTCAAGCGAGACGGATGCGACAGACGTTTCCGGTACAGACCAGCAAACAGCCAACGCCGATACGACCAACGGCGGCGATGAGGACAGTTCCGCCACGCCGGAAGCACTTACATCGGAAGACGGCTATAAGCTGACACCCTATGCAAGCGGTCTCACCTTTCCGTGGGACATGCTGTTCCTGCCTTCCGGCGAGATGCTGGTAACGGAGCGCGACGGCAACATCCGCGTGATCCGGGATGGTGAACTGCTCGAAGCGCCTGTCTCAGGAACGCCTGAAACCCTCGCCGAAGGCCAGGGCGGTTACTTTGCCATGGCGCTCGATCCGGATTTCGCGTCCAACCGGACACTCTATCTTGCCTATGCAAAAGGCTCCGCGGACGAGAACACGACTGCTGTTATCAAAGGCATCCTGTCCGATGATGCTTCAGAACTCACCGAAGTTCAGGAAATCTTCGCCGGTACGCCGCGTGAAACGACCTACCACTATGGCGGACGACTCGAATTCCTGCCCGATGGCACGCTGATTATTACGATGGGTGAAGGCTTCCGCTATATGGAAGAAGCCCAGAACCCGATGAATTATCATGGCACGATCGCCCGCATAAACACGGACGGATCAATCCCGGAGGATAACCCCTTTGCCAGCGGCGAGGAGGGCGCGCCGGCGGTCTGGACCTATGGCAACCGCAACGTTCAGGGCCTTCTCTGGGACGGCGGGCGCGAGATACTCTGGGCGCATGAGCACGGCCCCAAGGGCGGCGACGAGCTCAACATTCTCGAGCCCGGCAATAATTATGGCTGGCCGGCCATTACCTATGGCGTGAATTATGATGGCACGATCATCACCGAGCAGACCGAAGCGGAGGGCATGGAGCAGCCTGTGGTCAAATGGGTACCCTCAATCGCCCCGTCCGGCATGGTGCTCCTAGATGAGAATAGCGGCGACTGGTCCGGCTGGGCTGGCGATATCATCGTCGCCGCCATGAACGGCCCGAAAGGGCAGAAACTCGTCCGTGTCGATCTTGATGAAACTGGCACATCGGCCACAACCGAGGACATGCTCGCAGATCTGGCCATTCCTTTCCGGGACATCACAATCGGGCCTGACGGGAAAATCTATCTGGCAACCGCCAACATGGAAGGTGTCATCTACACGCTCGAGCAGGCGTCTGACGAATCAGAGGAACAGGGCACAACTGAATGATCACACTTCACCATCTCCGTATCGGCCGTTCCATCTTCACGGTGTGGCTGCTTGAGGAAATGCAGCTCGACTATGAGCTCAAGGTCTATCACCGCAATCCGGAAACTTTTCGGGCGCAGGAGGACCTTGCCGCTGCAACACCGCTCGGTAAGTCACCCACTCTTGAAGACGGTGACATCATGCTGACCGAATCCGGCGCCATCGCCGCTTACCTGGTCGACCGCTATGACAGTGATGGCCGCTTTGCGCCTGCACGCAGCGACCACAAGGCATGGGCGGAGTATCTGCGCTGGCTGCACTATCCGGAAGGGTCTGCCTTCCTGCCGCTTTTCCTGAAGATGCTGCTCGCCCGCGAGGGCGACAACAAGTCAAAGGTGTTCAGCGCCTTTGCGGAAGGCGAAGTGCCCATGCACCTCGGCCTGATCGACAAGCGGCTGGGCGAAATGCCCTTCATTCTGGGAGATCAGTTCCAGGCACCCGATATTGGCATCAGCTATATTGCGAACATGGCGGAACGGCTGGGTGAACTTGGACCTTACAGCAACCTGAAAGCCTATCTGGACCGGAACATGGCGCGTGACGCCTGGAAACGGGCCAAGGAACGCGCCGTCGAGTAAGTGACATTGAAAGCATGACCGCGTGGTTCGACTTCGCTCACCATGCGGCTTTGAAGTATCGTGTCGTTTCGAAACCTGCTTGGTGAGCGAAGTCGAACCAGCAGGCGGGATTTACCGCCGCGACCGCAGGGCGGCTGCCAGTGTGCCATCATCAAGATGGTCGAGTTCGCCGCCATGCGGCACACCCTGGGCAAGCCGGGTGGTGTGGACCTCCAGCCCTTCGAGCTGGTCGCGGACATAATCAACCGTTATCTGGCCATCGAGCGTGGCCGGAAGGGCAAAGATGACCTCGCGGATACCCCCGGCCCTGATCCGGTCAACCAGCATCCCGATGGTCAGATCCTCCGGCTCGATCCCGTCCAGCGGGGAGAGCACGCCGCCAAGCACATGATAGCGCCCGCGAAAGGCGCTTGCCCGCTCCAGGGCCCAGAGGTCGGGCACATCCTCGACCACACAGATGAGACCATCATCACGCCCGGTAGACTGGCAGACCGCGCAGGGTTGCAGCGTGTCATAGTTCCCGCATGTCCGGCAGCGCTCGATCCGGCTTCCCGCCTCGCCAAGGGCTTCAGCCAACGGCAGGAGAAGCTGGTCCTTGCGCTTGAGCAGGTGAAGCGCTGCACGACGGGCCGAGCGCGGTCCCAGACCGGGAAGCTTCCCGATCAGCTCGATCATCTTAAGAATTTCAGGACCGGCGCTCTTCTGGCTCATTCAGCTAGCTCTGACACCTAGAACGGCATCTTGAAGCCGGGCATCATGCCACTGAAGCCGGATGTCGCGTCCTTCATGGCCTTCTCGACCTCTTCATCAAGGCGCTTGCGCGCATCGGCATAGGCGGCTTTCACAAGGTCCTCGACAATCTCGGCCTCATCTTCCATGAGCGACGGGTCAATCGTGAGACCGACCATTTCGCCCTTGCCCTTGAGACGTACCTTGACCATGCCGGCACCGGCAGCGCCCTCAGCCTCGATATCCTCTATCTTCTGCTGAGCTTCCTGCATCTTGGCCTGCATTTCCTGGGCCTGCTGCATGATTTTCGAAAGATCCGTCATGGCGGAACCTAACCTTTCTTCTGATTGGCGACGCGCAAGGGGACGACATTGTCTTCCGCCTGCCCTGCTTCAAGTGGCTGAGCGCGGCTGACTTCGACGATTTCAGCGCCGGGAATGGCCTTGAGCGCGGCCTGAACGTCCTGGTCGGACCTGACAGCATCAATCCGCTCGGCCTTGAGACGGTCCTCGCGTTCCTTGACGGTCTCCTCGCTGGTCCGGGCTTTCTGGACATCCCAGACCCGGCCAGTCGAAATTTCCAGAAAATCCGTCAAGCGGCGCAGGAGATCGACCGGCGCGCCATCCTTGAGGTCACAGCTTATGGTGCCCTCACTGAAGACCGCGGGGCGGATATAGGCCTTGGCCTCCCCCCACAAGGTCGGGCGGCGTTCCTTTTCCAGAAGGTCGAGCACATCCTCGAACTTTGAAAGGCTTCCTGTTCCGCCGCCGCCAACAGGGGCAACGTTCGGATCATCCTTACCGCCCTTCCCACGTTCAGCACTGGCGCTGGGGCTGCTTCCCCCGCCTTCGGCGATCATGCGGGCGGCATCTTCCGGCGATGGCAGACCGGCCGCGGAGACAAGCCGCAGCATCACCATCCGGAGGGCGACATCGGCCTCCGGGGCGCTCTGCGTATCACGGTAGCCAGACAGCAGGATCTGCCAGTTGCGCTGTGCCTGTGCGGGCGACACGCTGTCGGCGATCTGGCGGGTGCGGCTGGTCCAGTCGGCCGGGCCCGGCAACGTATAATCATCATCCATCGCCTGTATCGTGGCGACATCGGCGGCGATCTCGAGCAGGTCCTTCATCAGGACCAGCGGGTCAGCACCGATCTGGACCTGTTCGGTGATCTCTTCGATGGTCTCTTTCGCCTTGCCGGCGACGGCATGCTCGAATGCATCCAGCAGGCGCAGCCGGTCGCCAAGGCCAAGCATGTCGCGCACGGCTTCGCCGCTGATCTCGCCACCATCGAGGCCCTGCACAATCGCCTGATCGAGGATGGACAACCCGTCCCGCACCGAACCTTCGGCCGCGCGCGCGATGAGCGTTATGCCTTCCTCGGTGATCTTTGCGCCCTCGCGTTCGGCAATCTTCGCCAGATGTGCGGCAAGATCGCCTGTCTCCAGCCGCTTCAGGTCAAAGCGCTGGCAGCGCGACAGCACGGTCACGGGCACCTTGCGGATTTCGGTGGTGGCAAAGATGAACTTCACATGCGGCGGCGGTTCTTCCAGCGTCTTCAGCAGCGCGTTGAAAGACGCCGTCGAAAGCATGTGGACTTCGTCGATGATGTAGACCTTGTAGCGCGCTGACACCGGCGAATAGCGCACCCCGTCCAGTAGCTCGCGCATGTCGGCCACGCCTGTACGCGAGGCGGCATCAAGCTCCAGCACATCCGGGTGGCGGCTCTCCATGATCGCCTTGCAGTGTTCCCCCGGCGGGTCGAGTTTCAGGCTCGGCCCGTCATGGTCGCTGCCTTCATAGTTAAAGGCCCGCGCCAACAGCCGCGCCGTCGTCGTCTTGCCGACCCCGCGCACCCCCGTCAGCATGAAAGCATGGGCGATCCGGTCGAGCTCGAAGGCATTGGTGAGCGTGCGCACCATCGCCTCCTGGCCGATCAGGTCAGAGAAGAGGCGCGGACGATACTTGCGGGCCAGCACCTGATAGGGCGCGTTCGCTTCAGCCGAGCCCATCTCGTCCTCTCCGAACATGGAGAAGGTCGCGTCATCGCGTTCGGCTTCGGCCCCGGTGTCGAGTTCATCAGTCATCGCTGATTTACTAATGGCAGGGACTCGGGGGCTCGCGCAATGGCACGCGCGCGGTTTTGCAGCCTTTGCCTGTGGCCGGTTCGCCCTAATTGAGCTGGCGATGACCAAAGCGCTTCTCATTTTTCCGCACCAGCTGTTTGCTCACCATCCCGGCCTCGACAAGCGCCCGGACCGGACCGTGCTAATCGAGGACACGCTTTTCTTCGGCGACCGGCAGTATCCGCTCAGCTTTCACAAACAGAAGCTGTGGCTGCACCGGGCGAGCATGACCCGCTATGCGCAGTATCTCGACGGGCTGAAGCCGGCGTTCGAATATGTCAGCTACCGGGCGGGCGAGGCGCTGCTGAAGCCGACGGTCAGGCGGCTGGCGGATGAGGGTGTCAGCGAGATCATCGCCTGCGACCCGGTGGACTTCATCCTGGAGAAACGCCTGCGCGCCTATTGCGCCGACAACGGCATCGAGCTCACCCTTATGAACACGCCGATGTTTTTCAACACTCCCGGTGAGAACCGCGCCTGGCGGGCCGATCACAAAAGCTGGTTCCAGGCGGAGTTCTACAAGCGCCAGCGGCGCACGCTCGATGTGCTGATGGACGGCGACACCCCTCAAGGCGGCCAGTGGAGTTTCGACGAAGACAATCGCAAGAAAGTGCCCAAGGGCCTGCGCGATGAGGTGCCGCGCCTGCAGGCCAAGGAACCCGACAGCATCGAACAAAAGGCCCGCCGCTCGGTCGAAAAGGACTTCCCCGACAATCCGGGCGCGCTGGACGCGCTCTACTGGCCGACCAGCCATGAGGCGGCCGAGAGCTGGCTGGGCGAATTCTTCGCCGAGCGTTTCGAGCGCTTCGGGCCTTATGAGGATGCCATCCTCGAGGGCGAGAGCCTGCTCTGGCATTCGGCCATCACGCCGATGCTCAATACGGGCCTCATCACGCCAAAGCTGGTGCTGGATGCGGCCTTAGCCGTCATCAGGGCGCGCGATATCCCGATGAACTCGGCCGAGGGCTTCATCCGCCAGGTGATCGGCTGGCGCGAATTCATGCGCGCGACCTATGAGGATATCGGCGTGGCGATGCGCACCACCAATCACTGGGGCCATACGCGCCCCCTGCCCGACAGCTTCTGGACCGGCGAGACCGGCATCGCGCCCATCGACGACACCATCAAACGTGTCCTGAAGACCGGCTATGCCCACCATATCGAGCGGCTGATGGTGCTCGGCGGGTTCATGTTCATCTGCGAAATCGATCCGGACGACATCTATCGCTGGTTCATGGAGATGTTCGCCGACGCCTATGACTGGGTGATGGTGCCCAATGCCTATGCGATGAGCCAGAATGCCGACGGCGGACAGATCACGACAAAGCCTTATTTTTCAGGGTCTTCCTATATCCGGAAGATGGGCAATCATGAGAAAGGCGCGTGGTGCGATATCTGGGACGGGCTCTACTGGCGCTGGATCTGGCAGCATCGCGAAAGCCTTGGCAACAATCCGCGCTGGGCGATGATGGTCTCGATGGCCGAAAAGATGGATGCCGCAAAACGGGAGAAACACCTTGAAACGGCGGCGAATTTTTTGCGGGGGCTGAAGTAATATCCCCGCTCGCCCCGGCGCAGGCCGGGGCCTCCTGTCGCATTCGGTGCGCCTGCTGCACGAGATCCCGGCCTTCGCCGGGATGATCGGACGGATAGGGCCAGCACGTCTGCCCGCAAGCCCGGCGGGCTGGCGGCGTATGGTCTGGCATAAGCAGAACACCCAGCCCCTAACCTGAATCCAGGAAGGCCGGTGTGGGGATGGTCTGGTGACGGTGTGACAGCGGTGTAGCGATGGTACATTGAAAAAGACCGTCTGCGAGCGCGGCGAGGCGCGCGGCTTGTCGCTCCAGCGAGAGCGCGGCCCACGGTTCACGCGGGGCATACCGGGTCCAGTCATCCGCGGTAGGGCGGTCTTCGGGCACATGCGAGACAATGACGATGCGCCCGGTCGGCGTGACGCCGAAGGAGATCATGCCGCCGGTTTCAGCGAACATCCCGTCCAGCACGAGCCGCACCCGCGCACACTCCCACAGGAATATGGGCCAGTACCACAAGGCCAGGTCTTCAAGGACACGGAGGATCCAGTCGCGGGTCATCGTGCTGGATTGGATCACAGGTTCTGGAGGGGTGGGATGGATTTTTTTCTGTCCCGACACCCCAACGGCGTCATCCCGGTTTGCGCGCACGCGCATGCCGGGGACCCAGTGGGGGTGCGGAAACATATCGAAACTGGGTCCGGGCGCTCCCCCGGACACTATCGGGGTCCGGGGGAGCGCCGGGATGACGGAAGGTGGACTCAGGAAGTATCACAGACATGGCAGCCCTCACCCCTGACCCCTTTTCGGGGCGAAAGGTCCCCCGGACCTTCCGCTAATCCCTCAAAGCCCGCGAACCGGGAGAGGGGAATGACGGGTGTCCGATCTGTTTTAGACGGTCAAGGGTCATGATCCTACGGACGCGGAACGCGCCCTTGACCGCCTGAAACGGATCGAAAGAGACTGGCTATGGCCGAATGGTAAAGTCTGCCATTCGGCTTGAGGAGAACTTCAAGTAATCAGATACTCAGAATTGGAGCCCGGCACATATCTGCTGAAATTCGAAAAAATGAAAGCGATCGTCCGCTAGTCATAGACTGAGGGCCAAATAAGTGTCGCAATACTCTTGAACTGTGACACCCCTAAAGAGCCTCTTTCATTGCGTGATTTTGACCCTGGCTTAGAGAGCCTATCCAATATCGCCGCCCTTGGTGCTTCCCAGATTTCCGCAACTTCATATCGCCCCTGCATAAGAACCAGCATGACCGTGTCAAACGCTTTGGTCGTATTGATAGACCCTACGCGCCCCCAATTTTTACCTTGCCTTTTCCAACGACCTTTAATTTGAATACGCGTTATATTGTTACCGTCGCGACGAACGGCATCGTAACCTTCAGTTCTCGCTTCAGTTAGCTCCAGCCCAAGGTGCTGGGCCGCCTCGACCTCGGCAATCTCACCAGTAACACCCAGAGGTTTTCCGGTAATATCATAATACTCGACAGCAAGCTTTTTCACTTGTTTTAAAATCTCAATTTCACGCATGACGGAAACACTCCTCTTTCATACGTAATTTTTGCAATTTTATTTTCGGGTTAATAAAAACGGCACAATTCGTTCCAGCTCTGTATGGCGATAGCATACGATTAAAGATCACCCGCCAAGATGATCGCAAACACTTGGGGAAATGACTTTTGCAGATGAATGAACTGATTGAACTATCTTGGAATACCCAATTCACATTAGCTGTTGGATACGCTTCCTACATAGTTTCATACAAAGGTATTAGGGATCACCACACAACTCTAGACATCATATTTTGTACGTTAGTTTTTGGCTTTTTTGCTACGTCCATAATGTGGCTATTTCGATCCGTAGGCTGGCCCATTTGGGCTGGCGCAGCTCTTAGCATTCCAACGACTCTCGTTGGCGCTTTACTTTGGCGCTCTCATGGAAGGATTCACCTACAGGATATTCTCGAAAAAAGCGGTATCCAAAGCGACGATACACCATCGGCCTGGAAGGCACTCTACGAAATCAAAGGCTGCGAAGTTAAACAGATATCTATCGAAACTAACGATGGACACTGGTTAAGGTGTGATGACACATCATTATTTTTCGATTGCCCTGGAAGACCAGTGACTCTGGGCGCCGATGGGGGCGTCCTGCTTTATCTTACCCATACAAGACTCAAGGGCGAGGAAGCGAAATCTCAAAATTCCGTAATAGATAAAAACTACGGAAGCCGATTAACTTATGTCCCGCCGTCGAATATTAAAAGAGTAAATATTAGATACAAAAAATTGGAAACCTAGCCTTCCTCGGAAGGAGGCGGCTCTGCTGAGTTGTCTGTTTCACTGGGCGTTCGAGGCTGATAATTTGCTTGACCAGAATCTGGCTTTGGCGTTTTGGGCGTAAGATTATTACGCACTAGCTCTCGATCTTCTTGCCTTTTATTTTTTTCCAATATTCCCTCCCAAAGAAATAAAGCGGAGACTGGACAGTGACCCGGAGGGAAACTCGTTAGGGCTGCTTCGTTCCCGATCTGACCCGGTTGGCGAGGACTCCGTCCACCGCCAGCCTCCTGAGGCCCTATATCGCGCGCGTAAGCTCCAGTGACAAGGGGCTGGATGCGGTGAGTTTCGCCCTGCCGCGCGAGACCTCTTGAGCCCTCGCCTGCCCCGCCGTCAGGGGTGATTTTCGCCGCCGCCTTTATTGCAGCGTCTCGAAAGGCTGCTAGGTGTAGCGCCATGACGAATTCCGATCTCATTCCGCTGGGCGCGCGCCCGATCGACCGGGCCGGCCATCACCGTTCCGACCCTGACTGGCTGGAGGCTGCCTATGGCCGGGAAGATGTGCTCATCCTCGTCATGCAGAAGGGGCTGCCCCTGGTTGCGCCGGGCGGCGGGCTGGTCTGGATGGGGCCGGAGATTGCGAAGGCCGCGCCGGATGCGCGCCGCCTGTTCCTCGGCCTCGACAAGCAGGGCACGCCAGTCTTCGCCGCGGGCTTGCGCGATGATTTCGACCTTGATGGTTCGCTGATCGCAGGCACGGGCGAGTTCATGGACTTCCGCATGGCGATGACGAAGCTCTCCGAACTGGAAGCTAATCTCGCCTCGACGGCACGCTCGATCTTCGAGTGGCACAAGTCCCATCGCTTCTGCGCGGCCTGCGGGGTGGAAAACGAGGTGACGGAAGCAGGCTGGAAAAGTGTCTGCCCGGCCTGCGAAGCCCAGCACTTCCCGCGCACAGATCCGGTGGCGATCATGCTGGCGACAAGTGGCGACAAGTGCCTTCTGGGGCGCCAGAAGATGTGGCCGGCGGGCATGTGGTCGTGTCTTGCCGGGTTCATCGAGCCGGGCGAGACGCTGGAACAGGGCGCGGCGCGCGAGCTGCACGAGGAGGCGGGGATTGTCTGCCATCCGGCGAATGCGGAATATCTCTGCTGCCAGCCCTGGCCATTCCCGTCATCGCTGATGATCGGGCTTCTGCTGCCTGCCGAGAATGAGGACATCACGGTCGACAAGACCGAGCTTGAGTCAGCACGCTGGGTGTCGCGGGCCGAAATGCGCGATGTGCTGGCGGGCAAGCATGATGAAATCTTCGCGCCGCCGCCCTTTGCCGTCGCCCATCACATCATGAAGATCTGGGCCGAACGCGACGACTGAGCCTCTGTCTGCCTGACTGCATGTCTGCCAGAAAATCACCCCATACATACGAAAGGCCCTGCACCGAGGGGGAGTGCAGGGCCTAAAGCCGGGTGAAGCGGGACAGGGGGGTGAGGGGAGGAGGGAATTCTTGCCCCGCTAATTCAACACCGTCGGCCAGTTCGTATTACCCTTCTCAATGAACGCCGCCTGGTTTTGTTCCCAGCGGTCCTGAATTTTTCCATTATAATTGAGGTAGAGTTTTCCATCGACGATTTTCCAATGGCCGGGATCGCCCTTGGCGGTCTTGCCTTCGGCCACGGCCCAGGCGCAGTAGCCACCGTATTGCGGGGCATATTTCGCAGGGTCTTCCTCGAACATGGCGAGGTTTTCGGCACTGGCGAAGCGGAATTCTGCGCCCTCATACTCGGTGGAAAATTCCTTCTTGCCCTTCACGGGCTGGCCTTCTGTGAAATAGGCCACCGGGTCATGCCCGCCAACGGCCGTGTCGGAGAAGAGGCCGGTATAGACCGGATCCTTGTCGGCATGGGCCGGGGCGGCGAAACCAAGACCGAGGATGCCGAAGGCGATTGCGGCGGTGAGGGTGCGTTTCATGAGGGTCCTCCTTGGTGGGGTCATGCGTTCGCAGGGGCTGTCGGGGCGGCTGCAGCCGGGCGCGTGGCGGGCAGGAAGGTTCCCGCCAGACCACGCCCGACCGCAGCCAGTTCATGACGGCGGATGACGATCAGGGAAAGGGATATGACCCAGACCACGCAGGCCATCATGAAAAGGCCGCCGCCATCATTGTTCGGGTCGATCCCGAGCGACGTCCAGAGGTGGAAATTGACCGCGCCGCTCATCACGGCGAGTCCGATCAGCGCGCCAATGGCCTGAAAGCGGCGCAGCGCCGGCAGGATACCGATGAGCAGGAAGGCCGAGGCGACCAGCTCGGCCGTGCCGATGACATACTGGCTGAACAGGCCGGTCTGGGCGAACAGGCCATCCGCGCCGAGGCTCGCCGCCCAGGCGTCGAGATTGCCGAAGATCACCTGCGTCTCTTCAGCATTGGTGAACTTGAAGCGCAGGCTGTCGAGGAAAACGAGCGCCGCGATGATGGCGGCGACATGCGGAATCCAGGTGCGGATACGGCTCATGACTGACGTCCCCTTTTTGTCTCTGATCATGAGATAGGCTAACGCTGCGTCACTTGCGAAGCACGCCTTCGTGAACCGGGCTCACATTCCGGTGAAGCCGCAGGCCCGTAGCTGGCCCTCGAAACGCAGGGGCAGTCGCCTTATATATGCAAGTCACGGGTAAGAGCGGGAGAAGATCATGGACCGTCTGGACGCGATGCGGCTGTTCATCAGGGTCGCGGATACGGGCAGTTTCTCCAGGGCTGCGGCCGATCTGGAGATGGGCCAGCCGACGGTCTCGCGGCGCATCCAGGACCTCGAGACACAGCTTGGCGCGGACCTCTTCCTGCGGACGACACGCGCATTGAGCCTGACCGAAGCGGGGCAGAAATTCTATGAACGCGCCCGCGGGATTCTCAGTGATTTCGAGGAGGCCGAGGCGGAAGTGCGCGGGCTCGACAATGAGCCTTATGGCCAGCTGCGCATCACGGTGCCGCACTCGCTCTCGCGTGTTGTCGTCGCCCCGGCCCTTGCCGGCTTCATGCGGCAATATCCCGACCTCTCGCTGGATGTGATTTCCGACGACACCTATACCGACATCGTACAGGAGGGCATCGACATCGCTTTCCGGCTCGGCGAGATGGCCGATTCCAGCCTGATGGCGAAACGCATCGCGCTCAGCCCGCGACGGCTGTGGGCCTCCCCGGTCTACCTGGCCCAGCTGGCTGGCGTGGAAAGCCCGGACACCCTGCCGCCCGATGACGCGCTGCACCTGCGCCACAAGGCCACTCACAAGCACTGGGCCCTGACCCACAGGACAGCAGGCTCACGCATCGATCTGCGTGTCGAGGGACGCTTCCGCGCATCCTCCGGCGACATGCTGATCCAGGGCGCACAGGACGGGCTCGGCTATATCCTCGCGCCTGACTGGCTGGTCTGCGAGAAGGTGCGCGCGGGCCAGCTCGTGCCGCTCCTGCCCGACTGGGAGGCCGACGCCCTCCCCCTGCACGCGGTCTGGTCCGGCGGCAAGCTCAAGGGCAAGGCCCGGCTGCTGGTGGATCATATCGCCGAGGCGATGAAGGCGGTGGAGCTTCGCGAACCCGAATCCGTCGCTTAGACACCGGATCGCGAGTGGCGCGCGTCCGGCTGGACAAGCAGCCAGATTTGGCGAGGGTGTGGAAAGCGGAAAGCCCGGAGCCGAGTGATGCGTATCACAACCCTGTCAGTCTTCCTGCTTGCCAATGCCGGCCTCTCGGCGGCGCAGACAGATAACGCCAATGATGACGCCTTTCAGCGCAGCCGCGCGGCAATCGCCGAGGCGGTTCGGCTTGCGGGCGAGGACAAGTCGCGTTGCGAGCAGGATAGGCGCACCGTGCGCTATGCCGGGCGTACAGATCTTGGGCTCTATGCATGCCTCTATGAAGCCGTGCAGAGCGGCGCCCAACACCTCACGATAACGTCCTTTGGCGGGCCGGTGGTGAATGCCATTCCCGCCGCCGATATTATCGCCCGGCACGGCATGAGCGTTTCGGTGCTGGGCATTTGCGGCTCTTCCTGCGGCAACTATCTCGCGCCGGCCGCCACCCGGCTTGGGGTGCTGCCCTACTCGCTGATCTCAGTTCACGGTGCGCCCCATCCGCCGGACGAAAGAAAAATTAGAGAGGCGCTGAGAAAGGCTGGCAACAGCCGGGAACAGATTCGAATGTTTCTCGGCCCGAATTTGCGCCGCGGGCGATTTGAATACGCGCTGCACCAAGCGTTCCAGCGCCGCCATGGGATACATGACGGGCTTTACGATGCAGACGCATTGAGGTCTGCACAGGTCAGGTTGAGGGGCATGCCAATGCTATACCTCTCGCGGGAGACCATGAGCGCTTGTGCGCCGAACCTCCACCTGGACATGTATTGGGAGCCTGAATCCCAGGATGACGAGGCGCGCCTAGAGCAGCTCTTTCCAAACAGTTCGCGGGGCGAGTACGGCGCGCTGAGTGACGGCCGGGTCTGCCGCGAGACAGGGACCGCCGACTGAACGCAAAAAAAACGGCTCCGAGGCCATGTGCCACGGAGCCGTTCTGGTTGCACCTGAGGAGAAGAGACCTATTCCTCGGTTTCCATCTCCATACCTGTGTCTTCGGCTTCAGGCTCCGTGTCACCATCGGCCGCGTCATCAGACATATCGGCGTCGCCAGCCTTCACCTCCTCGATCCAGGTATTGACCCGGCGCTCGAGGATCATGAGCGGCATGGCACCGCCGCCGAGGATGGTGTCGTGGAAGCCCTTGATGTCAAAGTCTTCGCCAAGCTCCTCTTGCGCGTGCGCACGCAGTTCGAGGATCTTCAGCATACCGATCTTATAGCTGGTTGCCTGCCCCGGCATCACGATATAGCGCTGGATTTCGGAGCGGGCCTGCGCGTCAGTGACGGCAGCATTCTCGGTGAAGTACTCATAGGCTTCCTGCTCGGTCCAGCCTTTCGAATGCAGGCCGGTATCGACAACAAGCCGGATGGCCCGCCAGATTTCCGAGCCGAGACGGCCGAATTCAGACATCGGGGTCTCGTAGGTGCCCGGCATCTCGCTGGCGAGCTTCTCCGAATAGAGTGCCCAGCCTTCCGAATAGGCGGTGAACCCGGCCTGGGTGCGGAATTGCGGGATGTTTTCAAGTTCCTGGGCGATCGAGATCTGCATGTGGTGGCCCGGAATGCCCTCATGATAGGCGATCACTTCAAGCTCCCGCTTGGGCATGGCCGTCATGTCTGACAGGTGAGCGTAATAGGTGCCCGGACGTGAGCCATCCGGTGTGCCCGGATAATAGTGCTGGGCCGCCCCGTCCTGCTCACGGAAAGGCTCGACGCGTTTCACGACGAGACCGGCCTGCGGCTGGATACCGAAATAGTCCGGGATCTGGGTCTCGATATTCTCGATAGCGGCTGTGGCATCCGCGATATAGGCATCGGCGCCTTCATCGGTGTCCTCGTAATAGAGGTCACGATTATCGGTTTCCTCACGCAGATAGACGAAGAATTCCTCCAGCGTCCCGTCAAAACCATACTCTTCCTTGACCGCCTGCATCTCGTTCTGGAGACGCTCGACCTCATCAAGACCGATCTGGTGGACCTCATCGGCAGTCAGGTCGGTTGTCGTCTGCTGCTGCAGGCGGAAATTGTAATAAGCCTCGCCGTCCGGCTGCGTCATGCCAGCGCCGGTCGGGTTTTCCGGGGCTTCCGGCAGGGCTTCCTCGGCCCATGTGATGAGCCGCTCATAAGCCGGCTGGAACTCTTCGGTGAGTGCGGTGCGCGCCTCTTCACGCAGCGTGCCTGCCTGTTCGGCGTCAATCTCGCCGGCCTCTTCGAGCGCGGAAATTTCCTTCTCGACATCCGCCCAGAGGTCTGACGGGTCACCATCGGTGAACGGGGCCCCGGTGATCACCTTTCCGGCCTGTTCGATGACACCCTCAAGTGCGAAATCCGGTGTCTCGACACCGCGGCTGGCGGCTTCTTCCGCGATGGTCAGGAGCTGGTCGATGGCGCGGGCGCCTTCCCCGATCCGCGAGACATAAGCCTGCATGTCATCGGCGTTGTCGACCTGGTGGAACTGGATCAGCAGGGTTGGCAGGAAGCTCTGCGCCCCGTTCATCTGGTCGAAGGTATAGCCGTTATAGAAGTACTGCATGCCTTCCTGGGCCATCTCGGCCTGGTACTTCCAGATGTCCCAGGAGTTCCGGGCTTCCTGGCTCAGCTTGTCATAGTCGAATTCGGCTTCCATTTCCTCGACGGTGGCCAGGCGCCAGTCGAGTTGCTCCTGTGCGGCCTCACGCGACATGTCGTCGATCTGGCCATGCTTGTCCTTGCGGCCAAGGAAGGTCAGCTGGATAGGGCTGAACTGGAGCTGTTCCTCATACTTCTCGTCGAACCAGGCATTGAGGCGCTCGGTCTCGGCCTGGACAGCTTCCTGGGAGGCTTCTCCCCCGGAACTGGACGCTTCCCCCTGTGCCGGAGGTGTTGGCGCATTCGCCTCTCCGGTCTCTGGGGCGGACGCCTGCTGGCCGCAGGCGGCGAGGACGAGGGCGAGGGCGAGGGCTGTCAGACTGACGCGCATGTAAAATTCTCCCGGACTTGTAGATACCCGGCTAGTCAGCAGGATTTTTGTTCATGCGCAAGGTTACTGGGACAAATTACCCGTTATTCCATGCCCTCAGGCATAACGTGTCCTGAGCATCGTCCAGACAGCACGCAGGCCACACGCGGCCGCGCCTTCGGGACGGCCATACTTCGCAAGTCGCCAGCCCCAGACATCAAGGTGTACCCAGCGCTCGGCCTCGACGAACTGTTTCAGGAAGATTGCCGCCGTTATCGAGCCTGCAAAACGCCCGCCTGCATTCTGGATATCGGCAATGTCGCTCTTGAGCATGGACTTGTACGGGTCCCAGAGCGGCATACGCCAGACCGGATCGCCAGAGACGGTGCCAGCCGCATTGATCGCGTCAGCGGTGTCGCCATCATCGGTGTAGAAAGGCGCAAGCTCCGGACCCAGCGCGACGCGGGCTGCGCCGGTGAGCGTGGCGAAATCAATCAGCAGGTCCGGCGAGCCTTCGCAGGCCCGCGCAAGTGCGTCCCCGAGGATGAGCCGGCCTTCGGCATCGGTATTGTCGATCTCGACGGTGAGCCCCTTGCGCGTCGACAGGACATCGCCCGGACGGAAAGCGTCTCCGGCAATAGCGTTCTCGACAGCCGGGACATAGAGCTTCAACCGGACCGGAAGCTTCGAGGCCATGACCAGCTTTGCCAGCGCGATGACGTGGGCCGACCCGCCCATATCCTTTTTCATGATGCGCATCCCGCTGCCCGGCTTGAGGTTCAGCCCGCCCGTGTCGAAGGCCACGCCCTTGCCGACCAGCGCAAGCTCGGGATGGTCCTCATTGCCCCAGGACAGTTCGATGAAACGCGGTGCTTCGGGGGCTGCACGGCCGACCGCATGGACCATCGGATAGTTCGCATCGAGCAAAGCGTCCCCTGTCGTGACCTCGATATCGGCACCATGCTCCTCGCCGATCTGGCGCACAGCCTGCTCGATAGAGGCCGGTCCCATATGCTGGGCCGGGGTATTGATAAGGTCCCGAAGCAGAGCGATGGCATCGGCCTCGCGCTCCAGCGCGTCAGCATCGCTGTCATTGCCGATGACAAGACGCGGCGGTGTGTCAGTGTCCTTCAGGTAGCGGTCGAAACGGTAGGCGCCGTCAGCCCACCCTGCCGCAATGTGGGCGAAGGGCAGCCCGGCATCACGGGCAATCTCGTAATCCCCCTCGGGCAGTTTCGCAGACAGGGCTGCTACTGCCAGGGCATCCGGCGCCTTGCCGAGACCAAAGAGGACGTGCTTCAGACGGCCTTCATCATCCGCCTCAAGCACCATCTCGCCTGATTTTCCGGTAAAGCCTGTCGCGCGGGCCAGGGATTTCAGACCGGACGGGACTTCGTGTTCAGCTTCGCTCCAGTCGAGCGGGCGCACGAGATAGACGGAAGCGGCATCGCTGGCGGTGGCGGTGAAGGCTTTGTACATGGAAACAGAAAAGTCCCTTGAGCTGAAAACGGTTAAGCGATTGCGCGTCTTTGTTAACTGATCCTTGACCCTCGCAAACGCAAGGTGGCCGGTAAATCTCACGCCGGAGCGTCCTGAATGTCCAGAGCAAAAGCCACTGCCTTCGCCCTGCCCTTGCTCTCTGCCGCACTCATCGCCGGGTGTGCAAGCACAGGCGGCAAGGAGGCCGTGAAAGAATCAGAGATCGAGCAGGCCGTAGCCGAGAAACTCGAACCGGCCACACAGGCCGAAATCGAGGCGGCTGAGCGCGCCGATCCTCTTACAAGAGCGAATTTCTGGGCCAAGGAGTTCCGTAAGGATCCGACAAAGCTCGATGTAACGCTGCAATTCCTTGAAGCCCTGCGCGCCATCGGCAGCCAGGAACGTGCTATCGAGGTCGCCGCCAAGACCATCCCGCTTCATCCCAAGTCGGCCGAACTGAAGATTGTCATGGCGCGTGCCCTGATGAGCGAAGGACGTGCAAACGAAGCGGCTGACGCCTACTATCAGGCAACGACCCTGGCACCGGGCAATGCGGCCGCTTTTGCCGGGCTTGGCCTCGCGCTCGATCATGTCGAGCGCCATGCAGATGCCCAGAGGGCTTACACGACAGCACTGGACATTGCCCCCCAGCGTACTTCGACGCTTTCCAATTTCGGGCTCTCCCTCGCGCTCTCAGGCAATCTCGATGCCGCCGAGGCGCGTCTGCGCGAAGCTGCATCCATGCCGGATGCCAATGCGCGGGTGCGCCAGAACCTTGCGCTCATTCTCGGGCTTCAGGGCAAGTTCGACGAAGCCCGCGAAATCGATCCGCATGCGCCCAAACGCAAGGTCGAAGAGAACATGCAGGCCCTGAAGGATATGCTGTCTCCGGTGCGGGATTACGGGACGCTGCGTGACGACCCGCCTGCTCCGTCCGAAACCGAACAGAGGGAACTGGCCCCAGCCCAGGAAGAAGCATCGGCACCACCTCAGCTTCGTGGCTCACTTGGCGGCAATTAAACGCAAACCGGTCGGGATAATTTTCCAGGCCTGATGATTGCCCGGTCAAACCGCGCGCAAATCACCCGCCCGTACCCTAGCTGCCGGCATTCATTTCCGTGTACTTGATATAGGCCGGACCGAGCACGACCAAGAAGAGGACCGGCAGGAAGAACAGGATCATCGGCACCGTCAGCTTGGCTGGCAGGGCAGCGGCCTTCTTCTCAGCCTCTGACATCCGCATATCACGGTTTTCCTTGGCCATGACGCGCAGCGCATCACCCAGCGGCGTACCGTAGCGCTCGGCCTGCATCAGCGCCATGCAGACAGATTTCACGCCCTCATGGCCCGTCCGCTTGGCGAGATTCTCATAAGCGGTGCGGCGCTCCTGCAGGTAGGCGAGCTCGGCCGTGGTCAGCTGTAGCTCCTCGGCAAGTTCCGGCGAGGCCGGGCCGATCTCTGCGCCCACCTTGGCGAAACCCAACTCGATCGACATGCCCGACTCGACACAGATGAGCAGCATGTCCAGCGCATCGGGGAACGCCTGCATGATGGATTTCTGGCGCTTTGAGGCCATGTTGGAAATATACAGGTTCGGCGCATAGAAGCCGATGGCGGCACCAACGATGACCGCACCTATCTTCATCTGGGGCGAAAGGCCGAGATCGTTGATGAGGAAGATATACAAGAAAGCTGAAAGCGCGCCGATAATGGGCAAGGCGAAGCGGCAGAAATAGAAGATGGAAAGCGGGCGGGGCCCCCGGAAGCCAGCCTGTACGAGTTTGGCCTGAATATTCGGGTCTTCCAGCATTTTCTGGAGATTCAGCTTACCCGTGATCTGACTGATGGTCCCCGTATCCTCGCGCTTCAGGCCCTTCTTTTCGAGCGCTTCACGGCTGGCACGGCGCAGCTTTTCGCGCTGGGTCGTCACCTGCTTGAGGCGCGTCTCCAGCTTGTCGCCCTTGAGCGCAGGCAGCATGACAGAAGTGATCGTTGCGAACATCGCAATCGCAGCCAGCATCGAGGCCAGCATGGCGGGATCACTGAGAGAATTTGCAAATGCCTGCATTTCAACGCCTCTCTAGATATCGAAATTGATCATGCGGCGCATGACCGTGATACCGATGAACATGAGACCACCTCCCATGAACAGGATCATGTGGCCGGTCGGATCGAGGAACAGCTCCATGATGTAGTCCGGGGTCGTCAGGTAGACCATGAACGCTACGGCGAACGGCAGGGAAGCGATAATGCCCGCTGAAGCCTTCGCCTCGGAAGACATCGCCTTGATCTTTTCGCGCATCATCTTGCGCTGACGGATCACGGAGGAAAGGTTGCCCAGCGCCTCGGAGAGGTTACCACCGGACTTGGACTGGATGGTCAGCACAATGACGAAAAAGTTTACTTCCGGCAGCGGCACACGCTTGTAGAATTGCTGCAGGGCCCGGTCGATTGTCGTGCCCATCTGGATATTGTCCGTCAGGTTCTTGAACTCGGTACCGAGCGGGGCCGGGCTTTCGGCCGCGATGATCCGCAGACATTCCGTCAGGGGTAGGCCGGACTTCACACCCCGCACGATGACGTCGATGGCATCGGCGAACTGGTTGGTCATCTTCTTGTGGCGCATCTTGGTCATGACGCCCAGGACCCAGCGCGGAACACCAAGGAAACCGGCAAAGCCTGCCGCAAGCACCATGGCCGGGCGGGACTTGATTTCAATGCCCATGACCGGCGGCGGCCCTTCGGCACCGGACATGAAGGTCAATGTCGCGAAAACGACACCGAGGAGGGCTGAGAATACCCAGAACATCTCGGGCTTTATATCCAGGCCAGCCTGGACAAGCTTGGCCTTGATGTCCTGTGGCATAAGCGATTTACGCCGGGCTTCATCACGCTGGCGCAGCTTTTTCAGCATCTGCTGGGTCTGGCGCCGGCGCTGGCTGACAGCATCATCATCGCCGCGTGATTTGCCGCCCTTCTTGCCTTCCTTGATCTGCTTGGCGCGTTTGGAGGCCGCCTCGCTGGACCCGCCCGTCAGCGCAAAGCCAACCCCTGCCAGGGCCAGGAAGGCCAGGCCTGCAACGAGAAAGACGGTCAGATCACCGCTCATGGTCATGCATCCAGTGCATCAATGGCCGAAGCAAGATCGCGCTCGAGGTTGAAGTAGGAGGCACGCTCCCAGAAGCGGGGACGCCCGATGCCGGTGCCGCGATGACGCCCGCTGACCTTGCCGTCTTCGTCTTCACCGTCCATCTCGAACTTCAGGACATCCTGAAGAATGATCGTATCGCCTTCCAGGCCCATGACCTCCGTCACGCACATGATACGGCGCGACCCGTCCCGCAGGCGCGAGGCCTGGACCACAACGTCAATCGAGCCGACAATCATTTCACGGATGGTTTTCGCAGGCAGCGAGAAGCCACCCATGGTGATCATGGATTCCACACGGCTGAGAGCTTCACGCGGGCTGTTGGCGTGCAGTGTGCCCATCGAACCGTCATGGCCTGTGT
Organism: Henriciella sp.; assembly: GCF_029936995.1. Taxonomy (GTDB): domain Bacteria; phylum Pseudomonadota; class Alphaproteobacteria; order Caulobacterales; family Hyphomonadaceae; genus Henriciella. The sequence continues at coordinate 144,385 of NZ_JAPYRE010000001.1, read as the reverse complement.
TCATGGCCTGCAACAGGTCGAAAGCTTCCGGCCCGCGAACCTCACCAACAATGATCCGTTCCGGGCGCATACGCAGACAGTTCTTAACGAGATCGCGCATCGAGACTTCGCCTGAGCCTTCAATGTTCGGCGGGCGTGTTTCAAGGCGCACGACATGGGGCTGTTGTAGCTGAAGTTCAGCGGAGTCTTCGCAGGTGATGACGCGCTCGGTGGGGTCGATGAAACCGGTCAGACAGTTGAGCAGGGTCGTCTTGCCCGAACCTGTACCGCCCGAGATCAGCACGTTGCAGCGCGAGTGACCGATAATGCGAAGGATCTCGGCCCCCGCCTCGGATATGGAGTTGAACTTGACCAGATCGGCCAGGCGCAACTTGTCCTTCTTGAACTTACGAATGGTGAGCGTCGGCCCGTCAATCGCGAGCGGCGGGGCAATGACGTTCACACGTGAGCCGTCGAGCAGGCGCGCGTCACAGATCGGAGAACTTTCGTCGACGCGGCGGCCGACCTGGGAAACGATGCGCTGGCAGATATTCATCAGCTGCGCATTGTCACGGAAGCGGATATTGGTCCGCTCGATCTTGCCGTTCACCTCGATATAGGTCGTGTCGGCACCATTCACCATGATATCGGCGATGTCGTCACGGGCCAGAAGCGGCTCGAGCGGGCCGTAGCCGAGAACGTCGTTACAGATATCGTCAAGCAGGTGCTCCTGCTCGGAGATCGACATGACGACATTCTTGATGCTGATGATCTCGACGACGATGTCGCGGATTTCCTCGCGCGCACTGGCCGCATCGAGCTGGGCGAGCTGGCCAAGGTCGATCGTGTCGATGAGCGCGTTGAAGATGGTCGTCTTGGTCGCGTAATACTCTTCGGAGCGAGTATCGACCTTGTGGATCTTCTCCGCCTCCATATCGGGTGGCGGCTTCAGGTCGACCGGCTTCGAGGCCGCAGTCCGCGGCGGTTGCGCACCCGGCTTGGGAGGCTGTTTGGGCGGCGTGCCCTGCCCCTGTGGGCGCGCAGGAGGTTTCGGCTGCGCAGCAGGTGCCTGACCGGCAGGCCGGGGGGCCGGTTGTGGCTGGCGAGCAGTTGCTGAACGTTTGCCAAAGGACATTGCGGTTACCTAACCAGGCTTACTTTCCGAGAAGTTTCTTGAGGAAGGATTTCTGGGGCTTCTGGGTCTCGCGCCCGGACAGCTGGGAGGCCAGCTCATCAATCGACATGGCGGGCTTGGACTGCGGGTCAGCCTCGGAAATCATCTGACCCTTGTTCGATGCCGTGCCGAACAATTGCGGATCGAAGGCCAGGACCATATCCGGCTCGAGCTCAATCGCATCGGCGAAATCCTTGACCGGAATTTCCGGCCGTTTCGGCACGCCTGCCATGTTGATGATCAGGCGCGGGGGATTGTCATTCGGACGCTGTGACTTCAGCTGGTCGATCAAATTCTTGCCGTTCCGCAAGGAAGCAAGATCGGGCTGGCAGACAAGGATGACCTCATCCGATGTGATCAGCGTGTTGTAGATCCACTGGGACCAGCCGTGCGGCAGATCGAGGACGACATAAGGCATCAGGCGCCTCACGCCTTCGATCACCATCGAATAGGACTGGGCGTCGATATCCATGATCTGGTTGACGCTGGCTGGTGCAGTGAAAAGCGACAGCCGGTCGGTCGCCTTGGCAAGCAGGCGGGAGATCACCGCATCATCGGTACGGTCCGGCGAAAGCAGGGCATCGGCGATGGTCTGCTGGGTTTCCTGGTTGAAATCGAGCGACGTCGTGCCGAAGGACAGGTCGAGATCGACCAGGGATGTATTGACCAGCGCATTCTCAGCAAGCGCCCAGGCGAGATTGTGAGCGATCGTCGATGAGCCGACGCCGCCCTTGGCCCCTATGACGGAAATGGACTTGCCGACAAAAGGCGCGTCCGGGTCCGTGAACAGCCCGCCAACGGACCGGACAAGCTGGACCGGCTCGATCGGCGGCACAAGATATTCGCTAACCCCGCGCGAGACGAGCTGGCGGTAAAGGGGGATGTCGTTGGTTGCCCCGATCACCATGACCTGCACGCCTTCTTCACACTGCGCAGCAAGCTCGTCGATCTTCTGGATCATCGACTTGGAAGGTGCAGACGATTCGACAATCAGCAGGTTTGGCGTCGGATTCGAGGCAAGGTGCTCGATGGCGGCCGGTATGCCGCCGGGATGAACCTCGACCGTGGTGTTGATCATCCTGCGGTCACTCGCCATGCGCTCAAGGACGTCGCGGGTCTCACCACTTTCGTGGAAAGCCAGAACGGCAATCGCAGGAATAGCCCGGTCGCCGCCCTGAAAAGCATTCATCGGCGGAGGAACGACGGCCTCGGCGCCAGCGTCGTCATGAGCATTATCGACAGGCCCGGTGAGCTGATTGATCAGGTCTTCGCCGGACGAGTCCTCGGAGTTGGTCTCATCGAATTCGAGGTCGAATTCATCGTCGAAAAGTGCGTTTTCTTTACTCATAAACCTATCCCAATCACGCGCCTCACCGGCTAGTTCACGGCGGAGGAAACTGTCCCTGATTCCTGATCGCTTCGCTGAGCAGCTGTCGATTCACCCTGGCGGTAGAGCTCAAGCTGCGCAGTCCGCCGGGCCAGGTCACCTTCGTCCAGCGGACGTTGGCCAAGCAGGTCGGCAGGATCAGCGATCATCGCCGCCATGTTGGTGCGCACTGAACAGCCCAGTGTCGGCATGTCGTTGTTGGATGTCGCATCGGCGAAATCGACCTGCGATTTCTGCAGGCAGTCCGGCGCGACGGCGTCGAAAGCGGTAAAGGCCAGCACGACAGGGGCTGTCGCGCTGCCGCCAGCATCATAGGCGCTACCACGGATATCTGCATAATCGACCCCGGCAGACCAGACGATCTCACGCGCTTCGGCAACGGCTTTCACGGCGAGTTCTTCATTGGCATGGTTCTTCGGCAGGGACATGACAAGCGGGCCATGACCACTGGTGACGTACTGATCGACGAACTGGCGGATACGCGCCTTTTCACTGAGCCGCAGATGGCTGTCGAGCGGATTGAGCGCGACTTCCAGATAAGCGGTGCGTTTTGCGACCTGGATATTGTGCCGGTCGAGCGTCGTGCCCTGCAGGTAGGACTGGGGAACAGGCCCGCCAGGTCCGCTGGAACTGCATCCGGCCAGGGCAAGCGCTGAAGCGAGGCCACAGGAGATGACGATTTTGTTCAGCATACGCATGATGACGTCCTATTCCTCGATAAAGCCGACTGGCGCGTTGTAGTTATCGGCTGTCAGCTCCTGGCCGTCCCGGCCATACACGGCGTTCAACTTGCCGAAGAAGATCGTTTTGGGGTCCGAAGCGTTGGCGAATCCGTCTGCTGGTGTCCGCAGGCGGCCTTTCTGGGTTGGGTCGACCAGATATGGCGTGATGATCACGACAAGCTCGGTTTCCTCATTCACGAAGTCGCGGGACTGGAAGAGTGAACCAAGAACCGGAAGCTTCTTAAGGCCCGGCAGCTGGTCGAGTGTCTGGCGTGACCGGCTCTGGATCAGGCCGGCCATCATCATTGAGCCACCGCTTGGAAGCTCGACCGTGCTTTCCGCCCGGCGCACTGTCAGTGCCGGGATCGTAAGCGTCTGTGCTGTGATGATGTTGCCATCATCATCGGTCCCCGCCACCGACTGGCCCTGGAAAGAGCCCTGATTGGTCAGTTCTGAAACCTCTGTCGAGACCTTGAGCGAGATCCGCCCTTCCGACAGTACAACCGGGGTAAACCCGAGCCCGACACCGTACTGTTTGAACTCCACGGAAATCCGGCCATTATTGTCCTGGCCGACCGGCACGGGAAACTCACCGCCCGCCAGGAACTTGGCCGACTCGCCGGAGACCGCCGATATATTCGGCTCCGCCAGTGTCCGGACAATCCCGATACGTTCGAGGGCGTCAATCTCGGCACCGATATTGGTGGTCCGCCCATTCGCGTCCTGTGTCGTATAGCTCGGATCAAAGCCAAGACCGCCGAGCGCCTGCCCCTGGACGTTGAAGTTCGTCGTTGAGGCGAAGTCGAAGTTCAGCACATCCTCAAGGCTGCCGATCGTACGCCCGGCCAGGTCGATGCCAAGCTGTTTGACGACAGAGCGCTGCATCTCAACGACGCGCACCTCAAGCATCACCTGGTCTTTTGCAGCTACCGAAAGCATATTTACCGGCTCGACGTCATCACCGCCGCCGGAATAGGCTTTCACCAGGCGCACCACCTGATCGGACTGCATCATGTTTTCGACTTCGCCGCTGACCACGATGTTCCCGCCGACACTCTCAACGTCGACGCGCGCATTCGGGACATAGCGGGAAATCAGTGTTTCGAGCGCTGCGGTATCGGCATCGACGATGATTTCCAGGTTCAGGAGCGGATTGCCGTTCCGGTCGAACAGGAAGGCGTTCGTTTCGCCGACCTCGATCCCCCGGAAGATAAGGCGCCTCGATGTCTGCACGACCGCATCGGCAATTTCCGGGTTGGTAATGACGACGTCAGCCACTGCCCGGTCCAGTTCGATCACGGTCGACTTGTTCAGGCCGAGCTTGACCGTCTGGGACACATCGGTCTCACCAGGCTGCATGACGGACACGCCCATGAGGTTCTGCGAACCAGCGGGCGCGGCCAAGGCAAAGCAGGCCAGGCCTGCGAGGAAGGATTTCCTCATGAAACTGCTAGCGGGCATCAGCTTCCCCTGCTTCCATTCTTGAAGACCTTGACGCGGTTGCCCTCGGCGCCTTCGCCGCTGAGGAGGCCGGTATCAGCAATGGCCGCGCCTTCATTCTCGTCTGCATCCGACACACTGCGAAGCGCCAGTGAGATTGCGCCGAGGCGGCTGGCATGTGCCAGTAGCTCTGCCTGTTTGGGCGCAAGCTCCAGTGTCGCGGTCGATCCTGTCAGGACTGCCGCCCCGTCCATCTCGCCAAACATCTGGTCGATCGCCAGCACACGGGCATTCTCAATGACCGTGCGCGTATATGTTGCTTCGCTCATACCCCGCTCGGTCGGAACCTCGGCATCATAGGTGAGGATGACATCAACCCGGTCATCGGGAAGGATGAAGCCCGCTGAAGCCGTCTCCGGTGATATTTCAACTGAAATGGCACGTTTGCCGGGTGCCAGCAGCGCCGCCATGAAGCCAGTGTCACCCTTCTGGACAATCTTTTGTCCGATAATCGGTTCGCCCTCGATAAGAGCGGTCTTAACGACACTGCCCGAAAGCTCTTCCACTGCACCCGGATTGTTTTCCTGGGTAAAGTAACCCGCATTCACAGCCTTTTCCGGCCAGTCCGACCACTGGAAATCTTCAGGCGTCAGGAGCGTGCCGACCCTCATATCCGCGCGGGCCACGAGCACGCGCGTTGAGGAGACTTCGACTTCCCTCACGACCTCAACCGGCTCGCCAGCGCTTTGCTCGGGGGCTGGCTGGCTCGACATGCTACGCACAAGTAGCGCAGCGCCGACCGCTGCTGCCCCAGCAACAAGCAGAATGATCAGACGGACTGGAGACATGTAAGCGCCCTCTTTTTCATTTCCCAAGACTTCGGGAATCACAAGGGTCACATTTGCACTTACAGACTAAAGCATAGTTAACTGATCGAATTCAGAAATTCATGAAGTGGCTGTAGCAATGGCGACAGCGGAATACAGGCAATTGCACCTGCGGCGATGGCCACGCCATAAGGCACGCCATTGCCTGCCAGAAGGGTTTCGCGCGCGAAACCGGGGGCTGCGCCGGCCGGGACGAACTTCCGCGCGAGGACGACGCAGACGGCAAGTGCACCGCCCGCCACCGCCATGACCATGACAAATGGCATTGCCGCCTGCGGCCCAAGCCAGAGCATGACGCCGGGGATCATTTTCGCGTCACCGCCCCCGAACACGCCGAACATGAAAAGAAGTACGGAGACGACAAATGCGACCCCGCCCGCCAGCAGGTGAGCACCGGTGATATTCCAGCCGGGCGCCAGGATTATGATCGCGGGAAGAAAGAGAAAGGCGATGATCGCGTTGAGACCATTTGTGATCGTCAGCGTTTCCACATCGCGTACCGCAGCGTAGATGCAAAGTGCCAGAAATATAATCGCAAACAGCACGCTGATCATGGCAGGCCCCTATCCGGCAAACAAAACCGGGAAACCGGCTATCATCGAAGTCTGAAGACTTACTTTCCGCCCATACGAAAGAAGCCGCCGGCAGGACCGGCGGCTTCCCTGAATTTACCAGTAAGACACTGGGAGTGTGGCTTCTTATTCGTCACCCTCTTCACCAGCGCCGCCCATTTCGTCGGCAACGGTCTGGAAGGTTGCTTCAGCGTTGTTACCGAGAGCCGTAACACCACCGATGATCGCAACGGCGATCAGGGCAGCAATCAGGCCATACTCGATAGCAGTTGCGCCGGACTCATTCTTGAAAAGACGTGCAAGCTTTTGCATTGGAGACTCCATCATCATCTAGTTTGTTCAAGTTCCGTTTGTTCGGTTTTTCCCGGAACGAGATCGGTTCTAGATGAGATCGCTGAATATCAAGTAAACCGGAATATTTAATTCATCTACACTCCAATACATTCTGTTAACCCCCTCACGAGAGCCCTGCCATGACGGGGTTTTGAGCGGTCGCATTTTCCGGGCAGTCCACTCATATATCTGCGAATGCGCCTGGCCAGGCTTCCGGGAACCTGCTTGCGGACAGCCCGTGTTCATTCGTGACAATATATATAGGCCTTGCGTAAAGGCGCCCTGTGCCCGCCTTAGAACAAGCCCTGCCGATACGCCCAACCCAGCCTGTTAGGGATAAGGAAACCTTATGGCGATTATTGTCGGGCCATATGATTTGCCCACGGAGTGGCCCTCATGACGTTTTCAGCAAAATTCCTTGCCGCAACCATGGTACTGGCAGGTGCATCCATATGCCCGGCTGTAGCCCAGACCTATAGTGTCGAGAGCGGCACCACGATGCCGGTCCGCCTGTCCAAACCCGCCTCTAGCGTGGTGATCGGCAACAAGAATATTGCAGATGTCGCCGTCGCGGACTCAAAGCTTGTCTTCCTGACAGGAAAATCCTTCGGCACGACCAATCTCCTCATACTGGATGATGACAACAACATCCTGGTTTCCGCAGACGTCGCCGTAACAGCGGATTCGGCCAGCATGGTAACGGTGAACCGTGGCGGGGCATCATACACATATGACTGCGCACAGGACTGTCGCGATGCGCCGATGATCGGCGATGCCCAGGATCACTTCTCGAAAGCGCTCGGCCAGGCCGAACAGACCAAAGCCCTCAACGACGCACGTTAAGCACGTTCGTCGTACGAGATCATGAGCCGGCCCCGGACAGGGTCGGCTTTTTTTGGGGCATTGTCGGGAAACGGTGCTACCGGGCAGGCCGGCTATTGGAGGTCGCCGCGAGGGACGGGGTCTTGCGTTCAGCAGCAAGCGTGGCGGCTTCATCGATACTGGCAGAATAGACGGGCTGATCCTTCTGGGACAGGCGTCCGACGAATTCACCATCAACGCGCCATTCGAACGCACTGCCATCCTGTGCGGTGACCGTCCAGCCAGCATCCACGCGGGGGTAGTATTTTTCCCCCTCCGCCATGACACGACTACGGAAAATCGTCCCGTCAGCTCCACGGATCTCGATCCATGCCGGTTCAGTCGCCACGATGGCAAGCTGCATGGCCTTTTCCGGACGGGTGGACAGCGGCTCTTCAGCAAACAGGCTTTCCTGAGCGGTATTGACCGCCACGACCCGTTCAGCAACCGAAGGCGCATCCTGGCGTGTAGTGGCGATCTCGCCTGGCTTCAGCATGACAAAGGAAATGCCGACAGCCAGAACGGCCCCTGCAACCGCTGTTACCGGAACGAGATAGCGGCTAGCGCGTCCTTCACCGATCGTTGCCGATGACTTGGGAACTGCCGTGGCAAGCTCCTGCTCCTCGTCCATCGGAAAGTCAGCCATGACGAAAGCTGGATCGACGCCGAGCATCTTCGCATAGGACTTGGCCAGCAGGCGCGTGCGCCGCATATCGTATTCAGGCGGCTGGATCGTCTGCTCGAGGTTTTCAATGACCCTTGGGCTGACTTTCAGCTCAGTCGCAATGTCTTCCTGAGAGCGGCCCTGCTGGAGACGGGCCTCCTTGAGGCGGCCGCCTGCTGTGAAAGTATCAATCAGTCCAGAGCGTGCTTCCGTCACATCTTCATCAAACGACGCGGACGCCGAATTATCATCAGATGTTTCTTCTGAAGCCTCTGGGGTATGTCTTTGCACTTCGTCATCACTCATGACGGGCATCCGATGGGCTGGAATTGTTTTTTGGGCTGAACCGGTTGTGTCGGCTGTACCACACTCTGCCAAAATTCACACGCCCGATGTCAGTTATCCGATACCACTATTCCCTGTAACTCGGTGATGGCTAACACTTCGTTACGGAACGCTCCGTTTGAACTGTATATCGCTTCCCGGAACGGTTCCACGAAGGATTGCAGGTCCATTGAGCGCAACATGCGCTTGACCGGGCCGATGCCCGCAGCCGGCATCGACAGCGTGTGAAAGCCGAGACCGATCAGGCAAAGCGCCTCGACCGGGCGGGAAGCAACCTCGCCGCAGATCGAGACGGTGATACCAAGGCGGTCGCATTCCTTCTTGATAAAATCGAGAAACCGCATCACCGGCCGGCTGACCACGTCATAACGCTCCGATACGGTGGGCATCATTCGATCGGCCGCATTGAAGAACTGCAGCAGATCATTCGTGCCGATGGAGACAAAATCCACCTCCCCGGCCACTTCCGAAAGGCCATAGGCAAAGGCCGGGGCCTCAAGCATGGCCCCGACACGAAGCTCGCTCGGTGCCGGATGTCCCCGCGCGCGGCCCCATTCGATTTCATCCATGAGGAGTGCCTTTGCCTCAAAGAACTCCTCGGCAATCGTCACCATCGGAAACATCACAGACAGCGGCCCGCCATCGGCTGCCCTGACCAGCGCGCGCAGCTGACGCCGGAAGAGGCCCGGACGGTCCAGCGCGAATCGTATGGAGCGCCAGCCGAGCGCCGGGTTTTCCTCGTCATCGGCATTGGCGTGCGGCAGCAGTTTGTCGCCACCGAGATCGAGGGTCCGGAAATGAACCGGTCGCTCGCCGGCAAAGTCGAGCACGCGGCGGTAAAGCTCAATCTGGGAATCGATCCGGGGGAGCGTGTCAGAGACCAGGAACTGGAATTCCGTGCGGAACAGGCCGATGCCGTCGGCGCCCGTCTGCGCCATCGACTCAAGGTCGATCCCGAGACCGGCATTCAGCATCAGGCTGATCTCGGTGCCGTCACGGGTGCGTGAAGGCTGCTCGCGCAGGGCCTGGAAGGCGGCCTGGCGCTCGGTCCTGAGAATGCGGCGCGACTCATAGGCATCCAGCAAGCCCTCATCGGGGCGGATATGCAGCGTGCCTTCTTCGCCATCGACGATCAGCTGGTCGCCGGGCGCGACGACCGAGCCAAGCGCGCCGACCCCGCCAATCGTCGGGATTCCCATCGCCCGTGCAACAATCGCTGTATGGCTTGTCGGTGCAACTTCCTCGAGCACAATGGCCGCCAGCCCGGAATTACGGTACTCCAACAGTTCGGCCGGACCGAGGCGCCGCGCAATCAGCACTTCCTGAACATCCGTATCGCCATCATCTCCGTTCGACGCCGAGCCATCTCCCCCGGAAAGAATACGCAACAGGCGATTGTCGAGATCTTCCAGGTCATGAAGCCGCTCACGCAGATAGGGGTCGTTGGCGTTCTCCAGCTTGATCTTGTGCTCACGCCGCGAACGATCCACGGCTGCTTCGGCCGACAGGCCGGATTTGACCGTCTCTTCAAGGCGCTTGGCCCAGACGGGGTCGCCCGCCAGCATCTTGAACGCCTCTAGCACTTCGCGCGGTTCGCCAAAGATCGCGCTGACATCGCTGGCGAGCATGCGGTCGAGGGACTCCCTGAGCGTGGTCAGCGCATTGCGCAGCCGCCGGGCCTCAGCCTCGGGGTCTTCGGTGAAGTAGCGGGCCGGGGAAACGACCGGGTCATGCAGCTTCGCCGCGCCAAGACCCAGCCCGTCACAGAGGATGCGCCCGCGCAGATTGACCGGGCGCGCCTCTCGCTGCGCGGCGCCAGGACCGGCGGTCGGCGCCTCGGCCGCAACCACTTCGGCCAGGACCATGGCAATGGTCTGCAGGCTGTCGATTTCGTCTTCTTCATAGATCCGCTCGGTGCGGTTCTGGACGGTGAGGACGCCGATCACACGGCCCCCACGCAGGATCGGCACACCGAGAAAGGCGTGGTAGGGATCTTCTCCCGTCTCCGGGCGGTAGGAGAAGGCCCTGTGACGCGGGGCATCCTGTATCGAGAGCGGCTCACCTGATAGCGCGATCTGGCCGACCAGCCCTTCCGACAGACCAAGACGCGTCTGGTGGACGGCACTCACGCTCAGGCCCTCTGTGGCGACCAGCTCGAGTTCGTCGCTATCGGTGCGCTTATAGATCGAGCACACATCCGCAACCATCGTACCCGCGATGAGGGTCACGACCTTCTGCAGGCGTGTATCGGCCTCCATATCACCCGCCATGACATTGCGGAGGCGATTGATAAGCAGCCTGGGGACGGAAAAGGTCTGGGGCATGGTCTGCCCGCTATTGGACGGTGCAGCTACGTTGCGTCAAGGCCGAATGCGGTGTGCAGGGCCCGAACGGCCAGCTCAGTATAGGCTGCATCTATAAGTACCGATATCTTGATTTCGGAGGTCGAAATCACGTCGATATTGATGCCCCGCCTGTAGAGCGCATCGAACATTGTGCCAGCGACGCCTGTATGGCTTTTCATGCCGACGCCAATGACTGAAACTTTAGCGACATCGCCGGACACAGACAGGCTTTCAAAGCCGATATCGTCCTTATGATCGAGCAGGTGCTGCTCAGCTTTTGTGCTATCGGCGCTGGTACAGGTGAACACCATGTTGGCGCGTTCCGGGCCGCGCGCATTCGCCTGGACAATCATGTCGACGTTCACGCCGGCATCAGCCAGCATGGAGAAGATGCGCGCCGAGACACCGGGCTTGTCCTCCACCCCGTAGAGGGTGACCTTCGCTTCATCGCGTGAATATGTGACTCCGTTAACGACCTGCTTTTCCAAGATCTCATCCTCACTGCAGACATAGGTGCCCTGATTTTCGTCGCCGGGGGCGGCAAAACTCGAAAGCACGCGTACCTTGACCTGGTGGTTCATGGCCATTTCGACCGACCGTGTCTGGAGGACTTTCGCCCCCAGCGATGCCATTTCCAGCATCTCTTCATAGGAAATCTTCTCGAGCCGGCGCGCCTGCGGCACGATCCGGGGATCGGTCGTGTAGACCCCGTCGACATCAGTATAGATATCGCACGAATCTGCGCCCAGTGCCGCTGCGACAGCGACCGCACTTGTATCCGAACCGCCGCGGCCGAGCGTCGAGACGCGGGCCGCATCGGTCACGCCCTGGAAACCGGCGATCACAGCGACCTCGCCTTCCGCGACCGCGTCGGCCAGGCCGGAATCCTCAAACCCCTGGATACGTGCGCTGCCGTGCGCGGAGCTGGTCTTCATGGCGAGCTGCCAGCCAAGCCAGCTGCGTGCTTTCAGGCCGCGCTTGCGCAGCGCCAGGGCCAGCAGTCCGCTCGTGACCTGTTCACCGGAAGAAACGACGACGTCATATTCATCGTCAAAGTCCGGCCCTGTCAGGCCATCCCCTGCGGCACCGCGCGCATGGGCGACGAGCTTGTTGGTCTCACCTGCCATGGCGGAAACGATCACGGCGAGTTGCTCGCCCTGTTTCGCGCGCCAGGCGACAATGTCCGCCACATGCGCGATGCGGTCGAGGTCTGCGACCGACGTTCCGCCGAATTTCAAAACCGTGCGCTGCATTGCCTCGCTGCCAAACCTTCCCATTTATTGCATCAAGGAATTCGCGCGCTTCTGTAGTCGTCCGGAGGCGTTTGCGCAAACAGGTTTGCTAAACTGATGGATAAAATAGCAGAAAACCGGCAAGATTTGCCCCGAACGCCCAGTATCGACGCGGATGAAGTGGCGAAATTTTCCGCCATGGCCGCTGAATGGTGGGACCCAAAAGGCAAATTCAAGCCGCTGCACAGGTTCAATCCCGTCCGGCTGGGCTTCATCCGGGATACGATTACAGCGCATTTCGGTAGGATGGATGCTGGCCGCAAGCCGCTGGAGGGGTTGCGAATCCTAGATATCGGATGCGGGGGCGGGCTGGTGTCAGAACCGATGGCCCGCCTCGGGGCGGACGTTACCGGCGTCGATGCCAGCGCAGACAATATCAAGACGGCCATGACCCATGCCGAGGAATCCGGCCTGAACATCGACTATCGCGCCGGCACTGCCGAGGGCCTGCTGGAAGATGGCACGCCTGCCTTCGATGTCGTGCTCAATCTGGAAGTCGTCGAGCATGTCGCCGACCCGCAGCAATTCCTTCAGGATACCGCCGCGCTGGTTAAACCCGGCGGGCTGATGATCGCAGCGACGCTGAACCGGACGCCAAAAGCCTTCGCGCTCGCTATAGTCGGGGCGGAATACGTACTGGGGTGGCTGCCGCGTGGCACGCATGAATTCTCAAAATTCCTCACGCCGGACGAGGTTGCCCGCCCACTGGAAACCGCGGGACTGGTGACCCGGCCTTCGCAGGGGGTGAGTTTCAATCCCCTGACCGATACCTGGCGCCTCTCCTCAGATGACAAGGTGAACTACATGATTGTCGCAGACCGCCCGGATGGCGCGAACTGAAATGAGCGTAACGCCCGCTACCGTTCTGGACTACTGGATTGGCGATACTGCCAGGTCAGCCGACGCGCTTGAGGCAAAAAACAAGCTCTGGTTCCAGAAAAGCTTCGAGACCGACCAGGAAATCGCCGACCGGTTCCTGCCTACACTGACCGCCCTTGCCGATGGCATGGCCCATGATTGGGCCGCACAGGGGCCGCGTGAACGGCTCGCCGCAATCATCGTGCTAGACCAGTTTAGCCGGAATATCTTTCGCGACCACCGTTTCGCCTTCAAGCATGATCCGCTGGCGCTGGCCCTGTCGAAAGTAGGCATAGTCGCCGGTGAAGATGCCGGACTGGCTGAAGCCGAACGGGTCTTCTTCTACCTGCCATTCGAACATTCCGAGGATATGGCCGACCAGGACCAATCGGTCGCCCTGTTCGAGAAACTGGCAGGGGACGCGCGTGAAGCATTCCGCCCCTTTTGCGAAGGCACGCTTGATTACGCCTACCAGCATCAGGATGTGATTGAACGTTTCGGCCGCTTCCCACACCGTAACAAGGCACTACGGCGGACATCCACGCGGGAAGAACAGGCCTATCTAAGCAAACCCGGCGCGGGATTTTGAGGGGTCTGCCCCACCGCCCTGCGTATCCCGCCAGAGCTTTTCCATTTCCGCGATGACCATGGGCCAATGGCTGTAGAGCAGATACTGCCCTGCATCCTCGACCGGTATCAGCTTGGCATTAGGAACCGCCGATACGAAAAAGTCGAACATTTCAGGTTTGAAGACCTTGTCCTGAAGACCGTGAATGATCCGGAAAGGACATGTCACACGCCGGGCCGTCTCGCGTCTGTCGGTCAGGGCCATGCGGATTTCCGCTACAAAGCCATTGGCCCCCTGCCGCACAGTGTGTCGAAGGCCGTCCATGATAACCCTCTTTACTTCCGGACGCCGGGCCACACGCTGCTCAAGGAGCGAATCCCGGTGCAGCGTCGTCAGCAGGAAATCCTCCCTGCTTGAATCGATGAAGGCCACTGTCGCCCTTGCCAGAAAGCCGATGGCAGACGGCGCACGCTTGAGCGTCGTCGCGATCACCCTGTGATGCCAGGGCAAGTCTTCTTCCATACCATCCTGCCAGCTTGTTTCACCGCTGACAGAGAGAAGCGCATAAACACGATGCGGATTTCTGACCGCGAAGCTCTGGGCATGGATCAGGCCGTTGGCGTGACCGATCACCAGGACAGTCTGGAGCCCCAACCGGTCCAGCAACTCAATACAGGCATCCAGCGTGGCCTGAATTCGTTCGTCCGGTGAGGACGTCGTCGCCCCATCCGACTGCCCAAAGCCCGGCCTTGAGGGGGCGATTACCCGCCAGCCCTGACGCCCCAGTGCTTCAACACTCGGGTCGGTCCAGCCTGGCCCGAGATAGAGGTGATGGAAGAACAGCACCGGGCGGCCATTCGGGTCTCCCTGCTCCAGCCATGTGAAGCCACGCCCGTCAGACAGGGTCATCTGCTGCCAACCGCGCCAGCGGTCGACATCACGTCGCGCCGGTGAATGACGGGCGATGGCACCAGAAATGTTCATTGTGGCACCAAAACTGGTAAGCACACGCACCGCATCCGTCATGGAACTCGTGTCCAGCTTGGCCAGAATCCCGCGGATCTGCGTACGGACAGTGGCCAGTTTGGCCGCCCGGTTACGCGCAATCTCCTCTGGCGTCTCACCACGGACAAGACGGAAGGCAACGTCCAGTTCGGCCGGCGAAAAACCATAGGCTTCGGCCAGCTGATCTGCCATCAGCCCGTTCATGTGAACATCGACCGCCGCCAGAAGGATGGCATCTTCGCTGGTGGTGCCCTTACCGGCGTGAAGGCTAATCCGCGTCGCCAGGAAGCGCATGTCGGTTCCCGGCAGCCCGAACGGCGTTGTAAACAGGAGGAACTGGGTCTGCTCGTTGAACACAGCATTCGGGCGGGCCCATGCGCGTAATTTTTCGAGCGCTCCATCCTCAAATTCAAGATCCATAAGGCCTTTGGGAGCCTGGCCGCCAAGCGCGCCGAGACAGGCTTCGTTCGCGCACAGAATTTCACATTCCGGTTTCATGACAAGCGCGGGGCCGGGCATCTGGTCAACTATGATCCGTGCCGTCTCTTCTCGCGCCTCGACCCGTCCGATCCTGTCGAGAATGGCGAGAGCGTGCTGAAAATGCGAATTGAGGTTATCGGCCAGGAAGATGTCATCTCCCCCATCCGGCAAGGTGGAAATATATTCATGCCAGGCCGCCAGGAGGGCCTCATAGCGCTCCGGATCCAGTGTCGTTGCGTATGCTTCCTCGATGACCCGTTCGGTCCGAGGCCCTTTATGATTGTGCACGCGTCTCCCCAACTCCAGCCATTGCCCATACTGCCCGCAAAACCGTATTGCACGCAAATACGTGACAAAAACGGTCACTTATCCCCAATTCTGATGATGCGGGACGCGATGCGCCGGCGCATTAGCTAATTGTAATAAACATTACGGCGGATAAGGGACGCACGTGGAGCGCGGGCGGAGTTGGTTATTTTCCAGCTCCGCCCGTTGCCGTTCTGTTGACTTGTGGCCAGATAGGCTCATTCACCGGGCTGGAGGTCACACGATGAGCACGACAGCAGAAGAATCCCTTGAAGCCGCCGGTGTAAAACGCCCGGACCTTCCGATGCCGGTCTGGGAATTCGTTGCCATGATCGCGGCCATGATGGCGCTTAATGCGCTTGCCATCGATACGATGCTGCCCGCGCTGCACAATATCGCAGAATCCTATGCCCTCCAGGACCAGAACGACCAGCAGCTTGTCATATTTGCTTATGTTGCCGGGTTCGGCGCGCCACAACTCGTCTTCGGCCCCGTCTCCGACAGTTTTGGCCGCAAGCGCGTCGTCTTGGCCTGTATCGTCGCCTATATCGCAACAGGCTTTGCCTGCATGGCGGCCAACAGTTTCGCGATGCTTCTTGCGATGCGTTTCCTGCAGGGGATTGCCGCCTCGGGGATTCGCGTGATCGCCGTCTCGGTCGTGCGTGACCTGATGGGCGGGCGGGCAATGGCCCGGATCATGTCGCTGGTGATGACGGTTTTCATGGTCGTGCCGATCCTGGCGCCCTCCATCGGACAGGGCGTGATGCTGCTTGCGCCGTGGCAATGGACGTTCGGCATCCTCGGGCTGGCCGGGATTGCCATGTTTGGCTGGATTTCCATAAGGCTTCCGGAGACACTCGCGCCGGAATCGCGCCAGCCGCTGAACCTTGCCGCCTCCTTCCGCGCCTACAAGGAAGTCGTCACAACGCCTGTCACCTTCGGCTACATGTGTGCCAGCGGTGTCATCATCGGTGCACTGTTTGCCTATGTTGCCTCCTCCGAACAGGTGTTCCGCGATGTCTTCAACAAGCCGGACACATTCGTGCTCTGGTTTGCCGGCATTGCCGGGACGCTGGCGGTCGCGAACTTCATGAATTCGCGCATCGTTGAAAGGCTTGGCATGCGCCGGGTGAGCCATACGGTCCTCTTCGGGTTTATCGCCCTAGCCCTGGCCAATACCATTCTCATGGCGACAATGGGCGAGAAGCTGATCATCTTCTATCCGCTATTCGCGCTGACATTCGCCTGCTTCGGCATGATCGGCGCGAATTTCTCCTCGCTTGCCATGGAGCCGCTCGGCCATATCGCAGGGACCGGCAGTGCCGCCTATGGCTTCATGACCACCACAGTCGCGAGCTTCATAGGCTGGCTCGTAGCAAGCCGGTTCGACGGCAGTGTGGTGCCTCTTCTGGAAGGTTATGTGGGCCTTGGCCTGGCCTGCCTCGCCGTCGTCCTGGTGACCGAGCGCGGCAGGCTTTTCGGCACGCGCGATGACGTGAATTGAGCCTTCAACGCCTTCGCATCCGGTCAATAATTTGAATATTTTCCATAAAGGCCCATTATAGGAGCATGGAAAATAGACTTCGCATTGGCCTCATGGCCGGAGCGATTCTCCTTTCCGGGCTGGGCCTGTCACAGTGTACACCGGCTCGAGACGCCGCGCTCGTCACGGATTCTACGACGATCGCAAGCGTCAAGGAGGATGGTAATCTCATCGTTCTTACGCTCAGGGGACCGACAACCTATCGCCGGACAGGCGATGGCCCGTCCGGCTATGAACATGACATGGTCGAAGCCTTCGCCGACGATCTCGGCGTCGAGACGCAGTATGTCGTCATGGACGATATTGATGCGCTGATCGACGCGATCGAGAACGGTGAGGGACACATAGGTGCGGCCGGCCTGACAATTACCGACCTTCGCGCCGAGCGGGTGAGTTTCGGCCCGGCGTACAAGAATATCGAGGAGAGCCTTGTCTGCCATCAGGATGGGCCGAAGCCGGCTTCAATCGATGCTCTTAAGGATGTCGGCCTCACAGTCCTGAAAGGATCCGCCTATATCGAGACGCTCGAACGCCTCAAGATGGATCATGGTAGCCTGGACTGGACCGAACGGGCCGCCGGGTCTGCCATGCCGATGCTGCTGGGTGTTGCACGGGGCGGCATCGATTGCACCGTCGCTGACAGCCACGTCGCAGAATATGCCCGCCGCCTGCATCCTGATCTTGTCATGCCCATGGCCCTGACGACGGACCGGCCACTGGGCTGGATCTACAACGAAAAACTGACCGGCATGGACGATGCGCTTACGGCCTGGTTCGCAGATGCCCACGCCAGCGGTTTTCTCGAACAGCTTGATGAGCGCTGGTTCGGCCATCTGGACGAGTTCGATTATGTCGAGGTCCTGCGCTTCGTTGAGCGCGTGGAACAACGCCTGCCCCAGTATCGCGGAATGTTCGAGACTGCTGCTGAGGAAACACCGTTCGACTGGCACCTGCTTGCAGCCCAGTCCTATCAGGAATCACACTGGGATGCGGATGCTGTCAGCCCGACCGGCGTTCGCGGCCTGATGATGCTGACCCTGCCGACGGCGCGATCACTGGGCGTGAAAGACCGCACCGACCCAGAACAGAGTGTCGATGGCGGTGCGCGATATCTTCAGAGACTGCATGAACGCCTCCCCGAAGGCATTCAGGGCGAAGATCGCATGTGGTTTGCGCTCGCCGCCTATAATGTCGGCATGGGCCATATCTACGATGCCCGCAGGCTGGCTGAACGCCAGGGCCTTAACAAGAATAACTGGCGCGACGTGGAACGTGTCCTGCCGCTGCTGTCCCAGAAAAAATATTACAGCACGCTGCGTCATGGTTATGCCCGTGGTTACGAGCCTGTCCGCTATGTCCAGAAGATCCGCGACTATTACAACATGCTGCGTGCAAACGTGCCCGTGTAAGGCAGACACGCAACTGAATAGTTGCGCTTTAGACGCAGTGGGGCTATAAGATGCGCAACCAAGGAGTTGCGCTAATGCTGGATCATATTGAGAAGACGACTACGCTGAAGGCCCCTGTCGACAGGGTCTGGGAGGCCATCACCGACCATGAGAAGTTTGGTGAATGGTTCCGAGTGAAGCTGTATGATCCCTTCCGCGAGGGCGAGATCACCAAGGGTCACATCACCTATCCCGGCTATGAGCATTTCGAATGGGAAAGCATCACCCGGGTCATCCGGCCAAAATCCTATTTCGCCTTCACCTGGTTTCATGACGACATCCAGCCGCATGAGGGAACCGGTCGCCTGTCCACGCTCGTCGAGTTCAAGCTCGAGCCCAGGAATGGCGGAACGCATCTGACGATCATAGAGTCCGGCTTTGACGCGTTTCCGCCGGGGGCCGGCAAGGAAGCCTGGAAGCGCAATGAAGGCGGCTGGACAGAGCAGGTCAGCAACATCACGGCCTATGTCGATGGGTGAACGGGTTCTGAAAGCTGACCCTGTGCCACTCTTTGCCGCATTGGGCGACCGCACACGGTTAATCATTGTCACCACTCTGGCTGACGGCGAGGCGCATTCGATTTCCGAACTGGCAAGCGGGTTCGGCATGAGCCGGCAGGCGGTGACCAAGCATCTCAAGGTGCTTGAAAAGGCCGGCCTTGTTGCCAATGACCGGGCAGGCCGGGAAAGCCGCTACCGGCTCGAAGGTGAAAACCTCGATACCGCACGGGACTATCTCGACCGGGTATCGGCCTATTGGGACACCGCCATTGGACGCTTGAGGGAGTTTGTGGAGGAAGAAGACTAACCTCTATCTAGACCCGCTCTACCCAGGCCTCTTCCACCACGTCCACCACATCGCTCATGATGTCGGTGATCATGAAGTCTTTCGGGGTATAGACCCTGCGCACACCCATCTGGCCGAGCGCGCGTTCATCCTCTTGCGGGATGATGCCGCCAACAACAAGCGGCACATGGTCCAGTCCGGCCTTTCGCATTTCCGCGATCGTGTCCCGGACAAGGTCGAGATGACTGCCCGAAAGGATGGACAGCCCTATGACATGCGCATCGGACGCTTTCGCCTGGGCGACAATCTCTTCCGGGGTGAACCGTATCCCCTCATAGACGACATTCATGCCGCAGGCACGAGCCCGGCTGGCAATCTGTTCGGCACCGTTCGAATGGCCGTCGAGCCCAGGCTTGCCGAGCACATAGGTCAGCTGGCGGCCAAGCGCTTCTGAAACCTGCTCTACACGGGTGCGCGTCGCCTCTATGGTTTCATCGCCCTGGCTATCGACCGTCAGCGCGACGCCGGTCGGCCCGCGATACTCCCCGAAGACTTCCCGCAGTGCTGCGCCCCACTCGCCTGTCGTGACACCAGCCTTGGCCGCGGCGATGGAAGGCTCCATGATGTTCTCACCTGACCCAGCCGCAGCCTTGAGCGCCTCAAGGGCAGCCTCAGCTGCGGCGCTGTCCCGGCCGGCACGCCACTCTCTCAAGGCGCGAACCTGCTCGGCCTCAAGCAACGGGTCGACCGTCTCGATCATCTTTTCCCCAGCGCTGAGAGGGCTATCGGCGCTCTCCTCGTAACGGTTGACGCCAACCACGGTCTGAAGGCCGGTCTCGATGCCGCGAATACGGTTTACCTGTGCACCGACAAGGCTTTCCTTCATGTAGCCGACCGAGTCGACCGCCCCGCCCATCCCGTCGATGTGAGCCAGTTCCTTGCGCGCCCCGGACTTGAGCTCATCGGTCTTGGACTCGATGACATGGCTGCCATCGAACAGATCCTCGAACTCCAGAAGGTCGGTCTCATAGGCAAGGATCTGCTGCAGACGCAGTGACCATTGCTGGTCCCACTCGCGCGGCAGACCCATCGCCTCGTTCCAGGCGGGCAGCTGGAGCGCCCGGCAGCGCGCGCGCTTCGACAGGGTAACCGCCAGCGCCTCCAGAAGGATGCGATAGACATTGTTTTCCGGCTGCTGCTCGGTGAGCCCAAGAGAGTTGACCTGAACACCATAACGAAAGCGCAGGGATTTCTCGTCTTCCACGCCATACCGCTCCCGGCCGATCTCTTCCCAGAGGTCGACGAAGGCACGCATCTTGCAAAGTTCCGTAACGAAACGGACCCCTGCATTGACGAAGAAAGATATCCGGCCAAAGACGGTCGGAAAGTCCGCCTCCGGTACCTGTCCGCCAGCTTTTACCGAATCCAGAACCGCACAGGCTGTGGCGAGTGCATAGGCCAGTTCCTGCTCCGGTGTGGCACCGGCTTCCTGCAGGTGATAGGAGCAGACATTAAGTGGGTTCCATTTCGGAACCTCTGTATAGCACCAGCTTACCATGTCCGAGATAAGCCGCATCGAGGGCTCGGGCGGGAAAACATAAGTGCCGCGCGAGAGGTACTCCTTGATGATGTCGTTCTGCGTCGTGCCACGCAGCTTCGCCCTGTCATCACCACGCTCATCGGCAAGCGCGACATAAAGCGCCAGCAGCCAGGCAGCCGGCGCGTTGATCGTCATGGAGGTGTTCATCTCCTCCAGCGGCAGGCCATCAAACAGGGTGCGCATGTCGCCGAGATGGGAGACCGGACCCCCTACCTTGCCAACCTCTCCCTTCGAGAGCACATGGTCGCTGTCGAAAGCGGTCTGGGTAGGCAGGTCGAAAGCGATGGAAAGCCCGGTCTGACCGCGCGCGAGGTTGGAACGATAGAGGGCATTGGATCTTTCCGCCGTGGAGTGCCCGGCATAGGTCCTGAAAATCCACGGCCGGTCCGGTGCATGCTGAAAAGCCTGCTCACTCATTGTCTGCCCTCCATTATTGCGTTGCAACATGGACCGAACCTCTGGCATGAGCAAGTTGCCCCGAACGTCAGCTACAGGCCGGGGCATACAGGCTGGCCAGGCCAAATCGCAACACTGATCGCCTCATGCACCGTTCGTTGTGAGGTTCGTAAAACTCCCGGAGCGACAATATGGCTGAGGTTTTCGGCGCGATCGCAGCCATTCTGACAACGGCAAGCTTCCTGCCGCAGGCATTTCTGGTCCTGCGCACGCGCAACACCGAGGGTCTGTCGCTCATCATGTATGCGATGTTCACGACAGGGGTGAGCTGCTGGCTTGTTTATGGGCTGATGATTGGCAGCCTGCCGATCACGCTGGCAAATGCCGTAACCGTCCTGCTGGCGACACTTATCCTGATCGTGAAGGTCCGCAACACGCTTGGCACAAGGCCCGGCACGGGTGAACCACCTGTCTGAACACCTGAAAAGCAGGCCTGCTCCGCCACTCTTCCCTGCAGAACACGCACCGGTGACCTTGCCCGGAATGTGTGGCAAGCCAACATGAGCCTGCTAGGAGCTTCCGCGAATGGACATCATGATCCGTATCAGCCTTGCGCTACGCCTTACCGCCCTGTTCGCCCTGCCGGCCGGCATCCTGACGGCTGTTATCCTGCAGCGCAGCCCGGCCATTGTACTGGTCTTCGCACTCGCGATGATCTTCGTGCGTCCGCTTGTTCTGCGTGTCACAAAATCAAGGCCGCCTGCCTGGCCATCGCTGAACCGCTTCGCCACCCATTTCACCGTGCTGGCGATTTTTGGTGGTATCCTGTTTGTCACCTTTGCCGGGATCGGCACACTATTTACAGGCATCGACCTGAGAAACCAGCTTACGGGCACTGACTTTGCCATAGTGCTGATCTGGGCAGCCATTGGAGCTGCCTGTCACGCACTGTCAATACGACTGATGTCCGACACAGTTGAGGCTGGCATGTACGAGATGCGCCTTGGCCCGTTCGGACGCGGGCCATTCGGTTTTGGTGACGAGCCCACGCCGCCGGCAGACCAGGAGGGCGAGATCATCGAAGGCGAAGTCATCGATCCTGACGAACAGGAGCGGCAGAAGCGCTAGGCCCCGGCCACCCAGGCCGCACGTTTTTCGCTGTCTGCGCCGATGGCATCATAATAGAGCGCCTGCACCCGACGCGTAACAGGTCCGGGCCTGCCCTCTCCCACAGCATGTCCGTCCAGTTCGATCACCGGCAGGACGAGTGACGTTGCCGCCGTCGTGAACACTTCAGCAGCCGCGTTCAACTCTTCGATGGAAACAGCTCTTTCCTCTACGTCGAAACCGCTTCCGGACAGGCGATCCAGTACAGACTGCCGCGTGATGCCGGGCAGGATGGAATAGCCGAGATTACGGGTGATAATCCGGCGGTCCGGGCTGACCACCCAGAGGTTCGCCGAAGCCGCCTCGGTGACAAACCCGTCCTCATGCAGGATCGCGGACGTTGCGCCCGCGCGCTGGGCATCGCGATAGGCCAGCGCTTGTGAGAGGAGTTGCGTGGTCTTGTAGTCTCTTCGCTTCCAGCGCTGGTCCTCGACAAGAACCGCCTTCACCCCGTCGCGCGCCTTTTCACCGATCAGCTCGCGAGCTTCACAGAACAGGAAAAGGCCGGGTTGCAGCGTCTCAGGCCCGGCGAAGTCCCGCACGCCGTAAGCACCGCCCGTGACCTGCATATAGATGAAGCCTTCAATGAGATTATTCCTCGCGAGTATATCCCTGTGAAGCGCTTCCAGCTCAGTGCGGCTCATCGGCATGGGAATGTCGATGCCGCCAAGTGTGCGTTCGAGCCTGGCCATATGGCCCTCGAAGTCGATCAGGCGTCCATCGAAAACGGCTGTCACTTCATAGGCCGCATGCGCAAACAGGAAGCCCCGGTCGAATGGCGAAACTGAGGCCGCCTCAGCCTTGCAGATATCCCCGTTGAGATAGACCCAGCCGGATGGTCCCATTTCCGCAATCGCTCCTTCATTGCATCGTATCCGCGCCTCACTTGCGGTGTCTCACCCCCGGTGTCCAGCCTGGGAGGTGCTGTAGGAAGCAGAAGACTGATCATACCCTCCCCTGAATCACGAAAGCTGACGCATATGTCACCCTCTTGCTCTTGAAGACGAGGCAGACCAGAGTACCCGCCTGTTACAAACCGCATGAGGGAGGGCTGGTTTGAAGAAGATCCTGCTTGGCATCGGGGGGCTTGCCCTCATACTGGTCGCGGTCCTGCTTGTACGGACTTTCATGTATGGTGGCACACCGGAGGGTATCCGTGAGGTCGAGCTGCCCGAGCCGCCGCAAATTTCCGCAGACACCGCCGCCCAGCATCTCTCTGAAGCCATCCAGTTCCGCACAATCACTGTTGCCCCCGGCGACCCCCGCCCCGGCCAGGAAGGCCCGTGGCTGGAATTGCATGACTGGCTGGAGCAGACCTACCCGGCTTTCCATCAGGCCGCTGAAAAGGAGATCGTGCCCGACGGGCTGACCCTGCTCTACACGCTTGAAGGTTCTGACCCATCCCTCGATCCGCTCCTGCTCATGGCGCACCAGGATGTCGTGCCAGTGAATATCGGCACGGAAGATGACTGGGATGCACGCCCCTTCTCCGGTGCGATACAGGATGGCTATGTCTATGGCCGCGGCGCAATTGACGACAAGGGCTCGCTGGTTGCTATCATGGAAGCCCTAGAGGCGCTCACCGAAAACGGTTTCGCGCCACAACGCACCATTCATGTCATGCTTGGCCATGATGAAGAGGTTTCCGGTTCTGGCGCGGAGTCCGGCATTGCCCTCCTGAAGTCACGCGGGGTCGAACCCGTCATGGCGCTGGATGAAGGCTTCATGGTGCTGGAAACCAATCCACTGACAGGCGGGACGCTCGGTTTTATCGGTATCTCGGAAAAGGGGTACATCACCTTGCGCATCACCGCGAAGGCGGAAGGCGGCCATTCCTCCACCCCGCCTCGCAACAGCGCCACGGTTCGTCTGGCACGCGCGCTCGTAGCACTGGATGAAAACCAGATGGAGGCCGATTTCTCCAAACCGCCCCTCTCCGACATGATGCAGATCGTCTCGATGGAGATGGGCTTCATGGCGCGCATGGCGATGGCAAACCAGTGGCTGTTCGGCGGTATGCTTGAAAGCCAGTTCGCCGCTTCGTCAGCGGGCAATGCGATGATCCGCACAACGACAGCGCCGACGATGCTGGCCGGCTCCGCCAAGGAGAATGTGCTTGCTCAGCGGGCAACCGCCATCGTCAATTTCCGCGTTCATCCCAACAACACGCCTGAGGGCGTCATACAGCACGTGAAGGATGTCACGCGCGACATCGAAGGCATCGAGGTCGCGCCCATCGAAGGTGGAATCGGCAGCGAGGCCTCGCCCGTCAGCGCGACCGACAACCGCGCCTATGGCGTCCTCAACGCTGTGGCGAGGGAGGTTGGCGGTGGTGCCCCGGTCGTCCCCGGTCTTGTACTCGGGGCGACGGACGCACGCTATGCCAGCGCCATCACTGATGACGTCTACCGCTTCATGCCCGCCATCATGAGCGAGGAAGACCTGAGCGGCTTCCACGGCACGAACGAGCGCCTCACGGTCGAGAATATGGGCCGTATGGCACGCGGCTATGCACAGATCATCATGGCGATGGATGAGCCGGAGGAGGCCAGCTAGCTGGCCTCCTAGCCCCGCAACTCGCCACCAGTCCCACTAGTAACCGACTTGACCACCCTGTCGGCAATCGCATCGATATCCTTGTCCTTCAGCGTCTCGCCTTCCGGCTGGATCGTGACCTCGATGGCAATCGACTTCCGGCCCGGCTCGATGCCGGTGCCCTGATAGACGTCGAAGACCTGTACACCGGTAATCAGCTTCTTCTCCGCGCCACTGGCAAGACGGATGATCTCGGCAGCTGCCACGCCCTCATCGACGATGAAGGCAAAGTCACGCCGGATCGGGGTCAGGTCAGAGCGTTGCAGGACAGGCCGGGTCTTGGTGGCCCGCGCCTTCATCTGCGGCAGGGCGCTGAGATTGAGCTCGAAGCCATAGACCGGGCCGTCCACGTCCAGCTGTTTCAGCACGCGCGGATGCAGCGCGCCGAAGTGAGCAATCGTCACCTTCGGGCCGAGTTTCAGGCAGGCCGACTGGCCCGGATGCCAGTGCGGCTGGCGCGGGGCCTCGATCTGGAAACGTGCGGGTGGCTGGTCCAGCTCGGTGAGAAGCGCGAAGAGGTCGGCCTTGGCCGCCATCGCATCATATGGCGCAGATGCACCGCTCCAGTGGCGTTCGGCCACGGGACGCACAATGGCGGCGACCACGTTGCGCTGGTCTTTCGGCCCGTCGCCAAGATAGACCGGCCCGGCCTCAAAGACGCGCATCTCGCGCTCGCCACGGTCGAAACCGCGCTGGGCGGCGATGGCGAGGTTGGGTAGGATGCTGGGCCGCATCTGGTTAAGCTCGCTGGCAACCGGGTTGGCGACCGTCAGCGCGTCGCTGCCGCCGCCGAACATTTCCGCCTGTGTTTTCGGCATGAAGGACCAGGTGACCGCCTCGAGGAAGCCGCGGGATGCCATCACACGCCGCGCCGCACGCTGGCGGGCCTGCGCACCGGTCACGACAACCTTACGGCCGCCTTCAGGGGCCGGCAGGGACTGTGTTGGCAGCGCGTCATAGCCGACAAGCCGCGCGACTTCCTCGACGATATCGGCGGATTGTTCGATGTCGAACCGCCAGCTCGGCACAGCAAGATACCAGGCTTCGCCTGCATCCTCGATGCCGAAGCCAAGCTCCTTGAGCATTTTCTTGAGTTCGGCCGGTTTCACTTCAAGCCCAGTGAGGCGGGCCACGTCGCGGCGATCAAAGGCGACACGGGTGCCACGCACGGGCGGCGCGCCGGCAATCCGGGCCGATGAAATCTCTCCGCCGCCATACTCCTTGATGAGCGCGAGGGCGAAATTCAGACCGTCGACACAGCTTTCCGGGTCGACGCCGCGCTCGAAACGGTAGCGGGCATCGGAAATGATGCCTGTCGCGCGGCCCGTGCGGGCTGTGCGCAGCGGATCGAACCAGGCACTTTCGATGAAAACATCCGTTGTCTCGTCAGTGACGGCAGTCGACTGGCCACCCATGACGCCGCCAAGCCCGATCACACCGGAGTCGTCGGCGATGACGCACATCTCCTCGCCGAGGTCATAGGTCTTGCCATCAATCGCATCCAGCTTTTCGCCGGGCCGGCCTAAACGTGCCGTGATAGCGCCCTTGAGCCTTGCCGCATCATAGGCGTGCAGCGGGCGGGCGCGATCTTGCGAGATATAGTTCGTGATATCGACCAGAAGCGATTTCGGCGTGATGCCGATGGCCGTCAGGCGCTGCTGAAGCCAGTCAGGCGAGGGGCCATTTTTTACGCCGCGCACAAGCGCCCCGGCAAAGACCGGGCAGGCCTCGGGGGCTTCGAGCCTGATCTCGACTGGACAATCATAGCTGCCCTCGACCTTGCGGAGCGGATTTTCCAGGAACCTTCCGCCCCCGGCGGCAGCCAGGTCACGCGCGATACCGTACACGCCCAGCCAGTCCGGCCGGTTCGGCGTCACCTCGAAATCAATGACCGGATCGGTGAGTCCGAGCGCTTCTGCGGCAGGTGTGCCGACCGCCCAGTCGCCTTCAAGGTCAGCGATACCATCATGATCCTCGCCGGCTTCCAGCTCTTTCGTCGAACACAGCATGCCCTGGCTTTCGACCCCGCGCAGCTTGCGCGGCTTCTTGTCGAGCGCGAAATCGAGCCCCGGAATATAGGCCCCCAGCGGGGCATAGATCGCCGTCATGCCCGCCCGCGCATTTGGCGCGCCGCAGACAATCTGCTTCTCGCCATCGACAGTATCGACAGTGCAGACCCGCAGCCGGTCGGCATCCGGATGCTGCTCGGCTGCCTTGACGTGAGCGATGGTGAAATCAGCCAGCTTTGCAGCCGGGTCCTCGACCGCCTCGACCTCCAGGCCTGCCTTCAGCATCACTGCCATGATGTCTTCAAGCGAGGCCTTGGTGGCGAGATAATCCTGTAGCCATGAGAGCGTGAATTTCATCAGCTCAGTCCTCCCGAAACGCTGGGCGAAAGCCAGGGCCGGAAACCATAGTGGCGTGTCCAGCCGGCATCGGCCTCGAAATAGGGGCGAAGGTCGGGCATGCCGTATTTCAGCATGGCGAGCCGGTCGACGCCCATGCCGAAGGCGAAGCCCTGGTATTCATTCGGGTCGATCCCGCAATTCTCCAGCACATTCGGATGCACCATGCCGGAGCCCAGAATCTCCATCCAGCTGTCACCCGCGCCAATCTCGATCGACTCGCCCTTCTTGGTGTATTTCACGTCCATTTCGGCGCTCGGCTCTGTGAACGGGAAGAAGTGCGGGCGGAAGCGGGCTTCCACATTATCGACTTCGAAGAACTCGCGCACGAAGTCGATCAGGCACCCCTTGAGGTGGCCCATATGGATATTCTTCTCGATGACGAGCCCTTCGACCTGGTGGAACATCGGCGTGTGGGTCGCGTCCCAGTCATTGCGGTAGACCCGGCCCGGCACGATGATCCGGATCGGGGGCTTCTGCGCCTCCATCACGCGTACCTGCACGGGGCTGGTATGGGTACGAAGCACCTTTGGCGCCGCGCCCTCCTGGGGGTGGAAGAAGAAGGTGTCGTGGACCTCGCGGGCCGGGTGGCCTTCCGGGAAGTTCAGCGCGGTGAAATTGTGCCAGTCATCCTCGATGTCGGGGCCTTCAGCGACAGCAAAGCCCATATCCCCGAAGATCGCGGCGATTTCCTCGAAAACCTGCATCACCGGGTGCAGCTTGCCTTCCGGCGTCACGCGCGGCGGCAGCGTCATGTCGATACGTTCGGTTTGCAGGCGCTTGTCGAGTTCGGCTTCTTCAAGCTCGGCCTTGCGTGCCTCGACGGCCTCCTGGACACGGTTGCGCAAGCCGTTGAGCTTCGGCCCCATCTCCTGGCGCTCTTCAGGGCTCATCTTGCCGAGCGTCTTCATCAGCCCGGAGATCCGGCCCTTCTTGCCGAGTTCGGCAACGCGCACGGCGTCGAGCGCGGCCAGGTCTTCAGCCCCGGCAATCGCGCCGAGCGCTTCGGTTTCTATGGCTTCAGTGTCTGACATAAGAAAAAGCCCCGTTGGGAGAAAACCAAACGGGGCTCTTCCGCCCCGCCTTGGCGGTCGGAATAGCGGAGAAAGACGAAAAGCGGAACGCTTAAGCTGCGAGCGCGCCCTTGGCCTTCTCCACCAGAGCGCCAAAAGCTTCCGGTTCGCGCACGGCGAGATCAGCCATGACCTTGCGGTCAAGCTCGATCCCGGCCTGCTTGAGACCGTTGATGAAACGCGAATAGGTCAGATCCTCGTCATGCACGCGCACGGCGGCATTGATGCGCTGGATCCAGAGCGAACGGAAGGTCCGCTTCTTCTGCTTGCGGCCGATATAGGCATACTGGCCGGCTTTCCAGACCGCGGCATTGGCGGTGCGGAAGGTATTCTTCCGGCGGCCATAATAACCTTTTGCGGCCTTCGTGATCTTCTTGTGGCGGGCGTGTGCCGGCACCTTGTTTCTTGAACGGGGCATCTGGGCCTCCTGCTATGATCTGTTCGGTTCGAGTTCTGTTGAACGAGCTGCCGGGCGCCTAGAGGCCGTAAGGCAGGTACTTTTTCACGCGGTATTCATCTGCCTTGGCCACCGGCTTGGTGCCGCGGTTCTGGCGGATGTACTTCGCATTGTGGCTGATCAGGCGGTGGCGCTTGCCGGCAACACCGTGCTTGAGCTTGCCTGTAGCCGTGAACTTGAACCGCTTCGCAGCGGCCTTCTTGGTCTTCATCTTCGGCATTTCGATCTCCTGTCGGGACCCGCGGGGGACCCACTGTTTAGTCGTTCATGAGCCTGCAGGCATGCCGTTTTAGCCCACACTGCTCGAAAGAGGGCGCTTATGACGGAAAGGCGCGCCGGAATCAAGGCGCGCCTGCCGTTTCAGTGCATGATTATTCAGTTGTCAGGCTGCACCTAACGCGGTGCCATCACCATGATCATCTGGCGACCTTCGAGCTTTGGCTCGAGTTCGACCTTGGCGACCTCGTCAAACTCTTCCTTCACACGCTGGAGGAGTTCCATGCCGAGATGCTGGTGGGCCATTTCGCGGCCACGGAAACGCAGGGTGACCTTCACCTTGTCGCCATCCTCGAAGAAGCGCGTCATCGACTTCGTTTTCACGCCATAGTCGTGAACATCGATGTTCGGCCGCATCTTGATTTCCTTGAGCTCGGCCGACTTCTGCTTCTTCCTGGCAGCCGCCTTCTTCTTCTGCTCTTCGTAGCGAAGCTTGCCATAGTCGATGATCTTGCAGACCGGGACGTCCTGGTTGGGTGAGACTTCGACAAGGTCGAGGCCTGCTTCCGCAGCTGCATCAAGCGCAGCCATCAGAGGCATGATGCCCTGTTTTTCACCGTGTTCATCAATGAGCAGAACCTTCTCTGCCCGGATATCCCTGTTGGTGCGCGGTCCTGTGTCTCGTTTGGACGGCGGGGCCGCATGTGGTCTTCGTGCTATGGCTCTTCTCCTTTTAGCCTGTTCAAGCTGATCAAATATGCCGTTTTACGGCGGATTTTTCAAGTTTTACGGCCCGTGGCCTGTTCTGGCATGACGCCCAGCATCTGAACCGCCTGCCAGACATCCCCGACCCCCAACTGATCCAGTGTCTCCGCCTTGCAGACAATGATGTTGGCGCCACGGGGACATGCCTTCTCCGGATCGCTCTCGCTTGTCGCGAAAAGGGCAACGCCCGGACAACCGGAAAGTGCCGCCATATGCATGGGTCCAGTGTCATTGCCAACAGCGAAGAGTGCTTTTTCTGCCAGTGTCACGATCTGGAAAAGGTCCGTGCGCGAGACAATGTTGTGGCAACGCGGCTCGGCCCGGCAGATCTCACGTGCGAGTTCAGACTCGGCCTTCGACCCGATAATGACTGGCGTGACACCCCTGTCGGCGATAATCCCGGCAAGCTCGGCATAACGCTCGACAGGCCACCGTTTGGCTTCGCGGTGGGCCGATGCGCCCGGTATGAAAAGGCCATACGGCCCTTTGATCGTGAAGAATTCGGGCGTCAGGGATGGCTTGTCGCCGAGATAGCGCCGCACGAAAGACATGTCCGGCATCGGCGGCCAGCTGCCCTGGATGTCCTGCCGCCTGATCCCGGCCCGTTCGAGCTGGTCGCCCAGCCGGTCGATCGAATGCATGTCGCCACGGCACGGATTGTCATGGAAGAAAGCTGCCCCCTCTGCATGGCCCGACCAGAGAGGCGTGTTGAAGAAGGGCAGGTTCAGCGCCTTGAAGTAATTCGCCGTGCGCCCGGATGTATGCAGGTCATAAATGATGTCATACCGCGCCGTCCTGATCCGCCTGATCAGTTCGCGCGTCGCCTTGAGGCCATCCGGCCGACCATCGGTCTCGATGGTCTGGAACAGCCCCGTCGCCTTGGCCAGCTTCTCATAAGGCGGTGTGGTCAGAAGCGTCAGCTTCGCTTTCGGATGCTGCTCACGTATCGCGCGCATCGCGCCAAGCGCCATGACAAAGTCGCCCAGCGCGCTCAGTTTGATGACGAGTACACGCTCCGCGCCTTCGCCGGGATTAATTGCCGAACCCAATCTTAACCATCCTCGTGCGGTTTCAGCAGGCGCTTATAGACGCCCAGAGTGGCGGCTTGAAGCCCCCGCTTGGAAAAGCGTTCCATGACATGCAGCCGGCCAGCTTCGCCCATGCCGGCCCGGCCGTCGGCCCCAAGGTGCAAGAGCGCCCTTAGCGAAGCGGCAAGATCTTCTGCGCTGCCGGGCTCAGCGAGCGATCCTGTCCGTCCCTCGACAACGATTTCCATCTGCCCGCCATGATTGGCGACAATGACCGGCTTGCCCATTGCAGACGCCTCGGCAGCCACCCGTCCGAAGGCTTCAGGGCGCGTTGACGGCGCAAGAACGATGTCGGCAACCGCATATGCGGCTGCCATATCTTCACAATGGCCAGGTATCCGGACGCTGCCTTCCAAACCTGCCCCGGCAATACGTGCCTCCAGGCTCTCGACATAGCTGCTGCGTCCCTGCGCATCGCCCGCCAGTATGAGGAGCAGGTTTGCCCGCTCCCCTTCATCGAGACGGGTCAGCGCCTCAATGGCGATGCTCTGGCCTTTCCACTCGGTCAGGCGGCCGGGCAGGAGAAGGATGAGGCGTTTTTCCTCCGGGCCGATCCCCCAGGCTGTCCGGATCGCGGCCCGGCGCTCATCGCTGACGCACGCCGGGTCGAAGATCTCGAAATCAACACCGCGCGGTATGGTGACGAGCCGGTTGTCCTCTGTCCCGTGCACGGCCTGCACATGCGCTGCTGTCCAGCCCGAATTGGCAATTACGAGATCGCCGCGCGCCATGACGGAATTATACAGCTTCTTGAGCCCGGAAACGCCCGAATAGGCCCCGTGATACGTTGTCACGAACGGAACCCCTGCCCTGCGCGCGGCACGCAGCGCACTCCACGCAGGAGCCCTTGAGCGGGCATGGACAAGATCGACCGACCTTTCCCTGATGAGTTGTGAGAGCTTCCCGGCATTGCCCAGTATCGTAAACGGGTTCTTCGATGCCATCGGAAGTACGACATTCAGGCCACCAAGCTGCTCGAGTTCGGCTACCAGCCGGCCGCCCTCACTGGCGACAACCGGATAGCCGCCCGCTTCCACGATGGCTTCAGCCACTTCGATGGTCGTGCGCTCGGCGCCCCCGGCAGAGATTTCCGGAATAACCTGCAGGATGGTCCTGCCCGCAAGGTCCGGCAGCTCGATCGTGCTCATGCGTGCTTTCTCCAGATCCTTCAACGCTGCTGGCACGTCCAGCACCTCATGGCCCGGCCCCAGCCGATGCCAAGGCCTAAACGGATTGGCCAGGAAGGCAAAGTGACCTGCTTGACTTCACCAGCAAGCCGTTGGAGGGCCTGTTAGCATGACAACACTATTTCTCGACTGTGAAAATGGCAGGCGCATTGCCTATCGCGCGCATGAAGGACGCTCCGGGCTGACCTATGTGTGGCTCTCGGGCTTCATGTCCGACATGACCGGCACAAAGGTCATGGAACTGGAGGCATGGGCAAAGGCCGAAGGCCACGGTTTCCTCGCCTTCGACTACTCCGGCCACGGCGAGTCCGGTGGCGCGTTCGAGGATGGAACGATCAGCGCGTGGCGGGAAGATGCGCTGCAAACGATCAATGCCTGCACCCAAGGGGACCTCGTTCTCGTCGGCTCCAGCATGGGCGGCTGGATGGCCCTGCTTTCTGCACTTGCCCTTCAGGACCGGGTAAAGGGCCTCGTCCTGATCGCGCCAGCGCCGGACTTCACCGACAAGCTGATGTGGCCGGAATTCTCAGAGGCGGCAAAAGCCGAGATCATGGAGAAAGGCGTGCACCTGCGCCCGTCAGAGTATGGAGACCCCTACCCCATTACGAAGGGGCTGATCGAGGATGGTCGTGGCTGGAACCTGCTTGATGCGCCGATCGCGTTCGATGGTCCTGTCCGCATCCTTCAGGGCGTCTGCGACCCGGACGTACCGTGGCAGCACGCGATGCGCCTCGTCGATACTATGACATCAGGCGACCTCGTCTTCCACCTGATCAAGGATGGCGACCACAGGCTTTCCCGACCGCAGGATATCGACCGGTTGAAAGCCGTCTGCAGTGAGATTTCAGGCGTGGTCGAACAATAGCTAGTTCGGGCGCTGCTGGTCTTCGCTGGTCATGCCGTCCCAGAACTTTTTCACGCGGCCGAGAAAGCCTTCGCTTTCCGGATTGCAATCGGCGCCCGAGCAATCGCAGAACTCGCGCAGAAGCTCTTTCTGGCGCGAGGTCAGGTTGCGCGGGGTCTCGACCATCATCTCGACGAAGAGGTCGCCGGCATGGCCTGAACCGCGCAGGGAGGGCATCCCCTTGCCGCGCATACGAAGCTTGCGGCCTGTCTGGGCCCCTTCCGGCACGGTGACACGGGCACGTCCGCCATCAATCGTCGGAATCTCGATCTCGCCGCCAAGGGCAGCTGTCACCATCGGCACGGGGGCCGGGCAGTAGAGGTTCGGCCCGTCACGCTCGAAGATGTCATGCTCGGCGACATCGATGAAGATGTAGAGATCGCCTTTCGGTCCGCCATTGAGGCCCGGTTCGCCTTCGCCTGACAGCCGGATACGCATACCCGCCTCGACGCCGGCCGGAATCTTGACTTCGAGATTGCGCTCTTCGCGGACCTGGCCAGCGCCATGGCAGGTCTTGCAGGGATTGGAGATGACCTTGCCCTTGCCGGCACAGCGCGCACAGGGGCGCTCCATCGTGAAAAAGCCCTGCGTAGCGCGGACACGCCCCGCGCCCGAACAGCTCGGGCACGTCTCCGGGCTGGTGCCTGGCTCGGCACCTGATCCATCGCAGGTATCGCATTCAACAGCAGAGGGCAGCGTGATGGTCGTGTCCTTGCCAGCATATGCGTCTTCGAGATTGATCTCGAGATCATATCTCAGATCGTTGCCGCGGGCCGGACCATTGCGGCGGCGCCCGCCTGCAAAGCCACCAGCCCCGCCAAAGACCTGGCTGAAAATATTCTCGAAAATGTCGCCCGGATCCATGTTGCCGAACGGGTTGCCACCGCCACCGGGGCCGCCGCCACCTTCAAAGGCGGCATGGCCAAACCTGTCATAGGCTGCCTTCTTCTCCGGATCGGAGAGAATGGCATAGGCTTCGCCAACTTCCTTGAACTTGGCTTCAGCCTCTTCATCGCCCGGGTTCTGGTCTGGATGGTATTTCAGCGCCAGTTTGCGATAGGCGCTTTTAAGCGCCTTGGCGTCGGCATCCTTCGAGACGCCGAGAATCTCATAATAGTCCTGTTTGCTCATGGCAGTGGTAAAGGTCCGCTGTTTGGCAGTTAGAAGCGCAGTTGGGGAGCACCGCCCATTGTTACAAGGGCGGTGCTACAGGCCAGACGCGCTTCAGCTGGCTTTCGCCTCAGCGTCCTCACCTAGGATCATGCCGGCAACTTCCTTGGGCACGATGAGCCAGGTCTCGCCCAGCGTCTGCTCCCAGTTGTCGAGAAGCTTCTTCGCACGGGCCGACCCGGTGCGTTCGGCATGCATTTCCAGCATCAGGTGGAAACGCCCGATATGCTCTTCAGGCATGTCGGCCAGTGTGTACCAGTCGATGGAGTCCGGGTTGGCGACACGCTGGAAACGTTCTTCCGGATCCCAGATCCAGGCGACCCCGCCTGTCATGCCGGCCCCGAAATTGTCGCCGACCGGGCCGAGGATCGCAACGCGCCCGCCCGTCATGTACTCACAGCCATTCGCGCCACAGCCTTCGACAACAGCCTCGGCACCGGAGTTGCGTACACCGAAGCGCACGCCCGCCTGCCCGGCCGCATAAAGCCGGCCGGAGGTGGCACCATAGAGACAGGTATTGCCGATGATCGTGTTCTCGGACGCCTCAAGCTGGGCATCACGTTTCGGCCGCAGCTGGATCGTCGCGCCGGAAAGCCCCTTGCCGACATAGTCATTGGCATCGCCATAGACATCAAGCAGGAGCCCCTGCACGGAGAATGCCCCGAGCGACTGGCCGGCACTGCCTGTCAGGCGCACCCGCAAGCGTCCTTCGGGAAGTGCCTTTTCGCCGAACTTGCGCACGATGGACGAGCTGCACCGCGCCCCGATGGAGCGCTGTACGTTCTGCACATCGTATTCGAGCTGCATCTTCTCCCCGCGCGTGAAGAAAGGCTCGCCGTCACGCAGGATCTGCGCATCGAGCGTTTCCCAGACTTCCGTGCGGTGGGACGGGTTATAGACCACAGGCGTATTCGTCTCGACCTTCACCAGAAGCGGATTGAGGTCGAGGTCATCAAGGTGGGACGCGCCCCGGCTGACCTGGCTCAACAGGTCTGTCCGCCCGATCGCTTCGTCCAGCGAGGAAAGGCCGAGGCTGGCCAGGATCCTGCGCACATCCTCTGCGATGAAGGACATCAGGTTGACCACCTTGTCCGGCGTGCCAGTAAATTTCTGGCGCAGCGCCTCATCCTGAACGCAGACGCCCACAGGGCAGGTGTTGGAGTGGCACTGACGCACCATGATACAGCCCATCGCCACGAGCGAAGCAGTACCAATCCCGTACTCTTCAGCCCCCAGCATCGCCGCCATCACGATATCGCGGCCTGTCCGGAGCCCGCCATCCGTGCGCAGCGTAACCTTGTTGCGCAGATTGTTGAGCGACAGCACCTGGTGGGCTTCGGCCAGCCCCATTTCCCAGGGCAGGCCGGCATACTTGATTGAAGTCTGCGGGCTTGCCCCCGTCCCGCCGACACCGCCAGCGATCAGGATGACATCTGCCTTGGCCTTGGCCACACCAGCGGCAACCGTACCGACGCCGGACTGGGCAACGAGCTTCACGCAGACGCGCACCTCGGGGTTGATCTGCTTCAGGTCATAGATGAGCTGGGCCAGATCCTCGATGGAGTAGATATCGTGGTGCGGCGGTGGCGAGATCAGCGTCACGCCCGGCGTGGCATGACGGTTCTTGGCAATCATTTCCGTCACCTTGAAACCCGGCAGCTGGCCGCCCTCCCCGGGCTTGGCCCCCTGTGCGACCTTGATCTCGACCTCACGGCACTCATTGAGATATTCCGCCGTCACGCCGAAGCGTCCGGAAGCGACCTGCTTGACCGCGGAGTTCATGTTGTCGCCGTTCGGCAGTGGCCGGTAGCGTTCGCGGATTTCCCCGCCCTCGCCGGAGACCGACTTGGCACCGATCCGGTTCATCGCGACATTCAGCGTGCCGTGAGCTTCCGGCGACAGGGCCCCAAGCGACATGCCGGGCGTCACGAAACGCTTGCGCACTTCATTGACCGACTGGACCTGTTCCAGCGGGATGGATGTCTGTGACTTGGTCTTGAAGTCGATCAGGTCCCGCAGCTGGATCGGATGGCGGTTGGACTGTGCCTCGACATATTTCTCATACAGGGAATAGTCGCCACGGTCACAAGCCGCCTGAAGCATGTGGATGAGGTTGCCATCCAGCGCGTGGGGTTCACCAGATGCGCGCAGCTTGTAGAAACCGCCCACTGGCAGCGAGATCACATCCTCATCGAAGGCGACCTCGTGGCGGTCCACCGCATTCTCCTCCAGACCGGCAAGACCGATCCCCGAGATACGGCTGGTCATGCCGGGGAAATAGTCTGCCACCAGCGCCCGCGAGAGGCCCAGCGCCTCGAAATTATACCCGCCGCGATACGACGAGATGACCGAGATGCCCATCTTGGACATGATCTTCAGAAGGCCCGCCTCGATCGCTTTCTTGTAGTTCTGTACATAGACCGACAGCGGCTCATCGCCGAGCAGGCCACGGGCATGACGATCTGCAATTGCTTCCTGTGCGAGATAGGCGTTCACACAGGTAGCCCCGACACCGACCAGGACCGCGAAATAATGCGTGTCCAGGCACTCGCCTGAACGCACCGTCAGTGAACAGAATGTCCGCAGCCCCTGGGAAACGAGATGCGAATGCACCGCCCCCGTCGCGAGGATCATCGGGATGGCGATATCGTCGGCGCCCTGATGCTCGTCCGTCAGCACGATGTGCTCACGCCCGGCGCGGACGGCTTCCTCGGCCTCCGCCTGGATGCGAGACAGCGCCTCTTTCAGGGCACGCCCATCACCCTGTACATCCTTCAGCCTGAACGTACAGTTGATATGCTCGACGCCCTCGCCCAGCGTCTCCATGAGACGGTGGTACATACCTGTCGAGAGGAAGGGGCTCTCCAGCACGAAGACATTCTGCTGGGTTTCGTCCGTGGTCAGAATATTTCCGAGGTTCTTGAACCGCGTCTTCAGCGACATCACACGGTCTTCGCGCAGCGGGTCGACCGGCGGGTTCGTGACCTGGCTGAAATTCTGCCGGAAGAAGTGCGAGAGAGGCCGCGCTTCGCTCGACAGCACGGCAAGCGGGCTGTCATCGCCCATCGAGCCGATGGCCTCTTTGCCCGTTTCCGCCATGGGCGCGAGAATGAGTTCTGACGTTTCCAGCGTGAACCCGGCCACGGTCTGACGGCGCAGCAGGCCCTCCTTGTCAAACAGGCGCGGCTCCTCGCCCTGGATGATGTCCTCCTCGAGCTCCTTAACGTTTTTCAGCCACTTGTCGTAAGGGTGCTCGGCAGCCAGCTCGTCAATAATCTCGTCATGCTCGTAGAAGCGGCCATTCTCAAGGTTCGCGGCAATCATGCCACCCGCGCGGACATGGCCGCGGCGTACGACATCATGGCCGGTCAGCGGGCACATGCCGGTTTCAGACCCGACAGCAAGAATGCCATCCGAAGTCAACGCATAGCGCAGTGGGCGCAGGCCGTTGCGGTCCAGCCCGGCAATTGCCCAGCGCCCGTCATAGGCACAGATGGCGGCCGGCCCGTCCCACGGCTCCATGACGGAATTACAATAGGCATAAAGGGCGGCATGATTGTCCGGAATGATTGAGGCGCGCTTCGACCAGGCTTCAGGAATCAGAAGCGCCTTCGTCATCGGCGCAGCCCGCCCGGCCTTGCACAGGATTTCAAACACGGCATCGAGTGCGCCGGAGTCCGACTGCCCTTTCGGCACGACAGGCTTCACGTCCTCGACATCATCGCCGAACGCGCCGGAGACCATCTTGATCTCGTGACTCTTCATCCAGTTCAGATTGCCGCGCAGCGTGTTGATCTCGCCATTATGGGCGAGCATGCGGAAAGGCTGGGCCAGCGACCATTGCGGGAAGGTATTGGTCGAATAGCGCTGGTGATAGATCGCGATGGGCGACACGAAGCGCTCATCCTGGAGGTCGAGATAGAAGCGGTCGATATCCTCGGCGAGGAACATGCCCTTGTAGATCAGCGACTTGTGGCTGAGCGAGCAGATATAGAAGCCCGGTATGCCCGCCTCGCGCGCCTTGCGCTCGATACGGCGGCGGCAAAGATAGAGCGCACGCTCCAGCTCGTCAGAACTGCGATCACGCGAGTCGCGGAACATGACCTGCTCGATCTCGGGGCGCGTATCAGCTGCTTTCTGGCCGATAATGCTGGTATCGACCGGCGGCTGGCGCCAGCCATAGATGTAGAAGCCAAAGTGAAGAACTTCTGTCTCCACAATCGCACGTGCAGCCTCCTGGGCCGCAAGATCGGTGCGAGGCAGGAAGATTTGGCCAACACAGATCGGGTCATCGGTGGGATTGTGGCCTGTGCGTTCGGCCTGTTCGCGGAAAAAGTCCTGCGGCACCTCGATGCGGATACCCGCGCCGTCGCCTGTCTTGCCATCAGCGTCGACGGCACCACGGTGCCAGACATTCTTCAGCGCCTTGATACCCATCTCGACGATTTCGCGCCGGGGCTTGCCATCCATGGCCGCCACGAGACCGACACCACAGGCGTCTTTCTCATATTCGGGGTCATAGGCATGCGCGTCGATCAGCTTCTGGCGCTCGATGAGATATTTTTCGATTGTGTCGGTCATGATTGGTCGTCCTGAAAATTGGCAATGACCTCTGCGCCGGTCAGGCGCGGCGCGTCATCCTTGAAATCGTAATAGGCGGGCTTTTCATCAATGAAGATATGCTCGCCAATATCGGGCAATCCTGCCTGGTCAGAGAGTGTACCGGCTGCCACAGAAGAGACTTCTCCGCCCTTCCCGCGATAGAACAGAACTGTGCCGCACGTCGCACAGCTACCGCGGTCAGCAACTTCGGAGCTTTCATACCACTTCACCGCATCAGCGGTCTGGAGCGTGATGCCCTTGTCAAACATTGCAGCAATGAACGGGCCGCCATTCCAGCCCAGACAATCGGAGCAATGGCACACATGAAGGTGCGGCTTTCCCTGCCCCTGGTACTGGACCGCACCGCAATGACATTTGCCTTTGTACAAGTCAGCCATCGGCCTACTCCGCAGCCACAGGCTCAGGCGCGCGTTCGCGGGCCATCTGCTTCATGCGCT
Organism: Henriciella sp.; assembly: GCF_029936995.1. Lineage (GTDB taxonomy): Bacteria > Pseudomonadota > Alphaproteobacteria > Caulobacterales > Hyphomonadaceae > Henriciella. Next base: position 105,307 of record NZ_JAPYRE010000001.1, on the reverse strand, counting down.
TGTGCATTTCTTCAGCCGCGTCGCGTCCATCCTTGATGGCCCAGACGACGAGCGAGGCGCCGCGCACGATATCACCCGCGGCAAAGACGTTGGCCACGCTTGTCTCCATCGTCTTGAAATCAACCTTGATCGCGCCCCAGCGATTGACCGTCAGGGCCGGCTCCCCAAAGAGCTGCGGAAGCTCTTCCGGGTCAAACCCAAGTGCCTTGATGACCATGTCGGCCTCGAGGTCGAACGTCTCACCCGTCTTCTCCGGGGACTGGCGCCCGGACGGATCCGGCGCACCGAGTTTCATGCGGGAGGCCCGGACAGCTTTGACATCTCCATTATTGTCGAGGATGGCCTCGGGCGCAGCGAGCCACTCAAAGACGACACCCTCCTCCTCTGCATTCGCCACCTCACGCTGCGAGCCCGGCATGTTGGCGCGGTCGCGGCGGTAGAGACAGGAGACGGATTTCGCGCCCTGGCGCACAGCGGTACGCACACAGTCCATCGCGGTATCACCACCACCAATGACGACGACACGGCGTCCATCAGCATTATGCGTGCCGTCTTCGAAGGTCGGCACTTTGTCGCCCAGGCCCTTGCGATTGGAGGTCGTGAGAAAATCCAGCGCAGCATGAACCCCGGTCGAGCCGATGCCCGGCACTTTCAGGTCACGCGCCTTGTAGACGCCCGTCGCGATCAGCAGCGTGTCATGCGCATCCCGCAGGTCGGACAGGGTCTTTTCTTCACCGATTGAGGTGTTGAACTCGAACGTGACACCGCTCTCCTCGAGACGCCTGATGCGCCGCTCGACGATCTCCTTCTCCAGCTTGAAGCTCGGAATGCCGTAGATCAGCAGGCCACCGCCACGATCATAGCGGTCATAGACGGTGACCTGGTAGCCCTTGCGGCGCAGCTGCTCAGCCGCCGCCAGTCCGCCAGGCCCGGCTCCGATGATACCGGCCGACTGATCGCGCTCACGCGGGGGCTTGATCGGGGTGACCCAGCCCTGCTCCCAGGCATTATCGGTGATATAGCGCTCGACCGCCCCGATCGTCACCGTGCCGTGACCAGATTGCTCAACCGTACATATGCCTTCGCACAGCCTGTCCTGCGGACAGATACGGCCACAGATTTCCGGCATGTTGTTGGTGGCCGCAGAGACCTCATAGGCCTCTTCCATACGGTCTTCGGCGACCAGCTTCAGCCAGTCAGGAATATTGTTGGAAAGCGGGCAGCCCTGCTGGCAGAACGGAACGCCGCATTGCGAACACCGCCCGGCCTGATCTTCGGCCACCTGCTGGGCATAGTCTCCATAAATCTCATGGAAGTCCTGCGTGCGCGCTTTCGCGTCACGCTTTTCCGGCATGGCGGGGTCGATATTCGTGAATTTCAGCATACGGCTGGCCATGGAAACGTCCTTAACGTTGCAATACTGTGCCTTATCCGCTCGCCTCAAGCAGAGCGCAAGGGAAAAATGCGCCCTAAAATATCAAAATGATATATACTGGCGCTGATCTTCTATAATATAGCGCCGTATTATCAAAAACGCAAATTCATTACATATCATATTGATATTTTGTGAATGCGTGCGTCGACAGGCGAACCGTGCCAGACAGGGGCCCTGGCCCGGCCACAACAGCTCATCCGGTAACATGTCACTCTTCCAGCTCTTCATTATCTCCGTCGTCCAGGGCATTTCTGAATGGCTGCCCATCTCCTCTTCTGCGCACGTCCTGCTGACAGCGCACCTCTTTGGCGTCGGCGGGGAGGACGAGCTGATGGTGAACGCCATGGCTCACCTGGGGACACTTTTTGCGCTGTTTGCCTATTTCCGGCGCGACACGGCCCGGGCCATCAAGGGCGCCTTCGAACTGATCGGCATAGGCCGCCAGGATGGACGGCTGACATCGTCGGGATGGCTTGCCCTGCTGATCCTGATAGCAACACCGCCTGCCGTGCTGGCCGGCCTGGCCTACGAATTCCTCCCCGGTATGGGCATACTGCGCAGCGTCGAAATGATTGCGGCGGCAACCATATTCTTTGCCCTCCTGCTATGGTGGGCCGATGCGCGCGGCCCACGTCACCGTACGGAGGCCGATATGACGGTTCGCGATGGCGTCCTCATTGGGCTGGCCCAGGCGCTGGCCTTCATTCCAGGGGTGAGCCGCTCAGGCATCACCATGACCGCTGCGCGCGGCCTCGGCCTGTCGCGCGTGGAGGCGGCCCGCTTCGGTATGTTATGCGGGGTGCCCGTCCTGATGATGGCCGGCGGTTATGCCTGCCTGAAGCTCGCCACAGCCGACCCCGGAGAGCTGACCATCCCCCTGACAGACGGGCTCATCATTGCAGCGCTCAGCTTTGTCTCGGCTTTCGTCTCGATCTGGGCACTCATGGCCCTCCTGGAAAAGATGAGCTTCCTGCCCTTCGTGATCTACCGCATTATTCTCGGCATCGCGCTCATCGCGCTTATTCCCTACATGGCCGCAGGCTAGCCCTCAGAGCATCCATTACATCCAGACCAGCAATTCGCGTGTCCGGACACGAAATATCTGGCGACCGGACAGGATTTCGGTTTCAATCAGACCGTGCAACGCCACTCTGGAAAGGTCCGGGCGACACGCAGGGATATCTGATGAAGACAACACGCAAGGAAAAGAAATCGGACACGCTGGAAGTCCGCCTGCCTCACTCGAAGAAAGAGGCGTTCAAGGCGGCCTGCAAGTCCGAGGGCATCACTGCCAGCCATGCCGTGCGCACTTTTGTCGACGCCTATCTGCGCCGCTCGCACCGGATGCAACTGAAACGCATCGCAAAGGATCTTTCCATGACCCTCATCAAGAACCCCATGAAGACCACAGGCGGAATCGCTGCGACCGGGGCAGCTATTGCCACAGCATCCATCATGGCACTGCCCAGCGCAGCCGACAGCCAGCCCCAGCCGATAGAACCGCCTGTCCCCGAATACCCGATCGAGCTGGCCGAACAAGGCATCGGCGCAAAGTGCAAGGGCACGTTTGATGTGTCTGAGAAAGGCTATGTTGAGCCAGGCGTGCAGGTCGATTGCACGCACCCGGGCTTTGTTGACGCCACCCGTACCGCCATCCAGACGTTGCGTTTCGAACCGAAAATGCAGGATGGCAAACCCATTCGCCGGAAAGGCGTGGTCTATCCGATCCAGTACATCATTACGCCGGACACTGAGGAGATTTCAGGCCCCGATACCGATTAGGGTAGGCCGCTTCGTCAGGACAGCCGGTCAGGCATCGCCCTTCTGGTGGAATTCACCATAGGCGCGGTAGGGCCAGAGATAGCTGGGCGCGATGGCCTCGACGCTTTCGATGTCCGGCACACCGAGATCACTGAGCGTCAGCGCATCCTCGGCAACTATATTGTCGGCCTTCAGCATCTCGACCTGGTCGCCCGTAATCGGGGCCGGGCCGAGAAAACCGAACGAGACTGGCGGCACACTCCAGATCGCGCCGAAGGTCAGCCCCAGCGGCTTGGCAATGAAGAACGGCAGCGGCAGGGAATAGCGCTTCCGGTCGATCGTTTCGAAGATGATCTCGTAGAGCTCCTTGAAGGTGTAGACCCGCGGGCCACCAAGCTCATAGGTCTTGCCCTCAACATCGTCGCGCGTGGCTGCCGCCGCAATCGCATCGGCGACATCGCCGGCATAGACCGGCTGCAGTTTCGTCTTGCCACCGCCAATTGCGGGCAGGAACGGAAGCACGTTCGAGATCGGGCTGGAGGCCATGCTGGCAAACTTGTTGAGGAAGTCATCCTCAGGGCCGAACACGACCGATGGGCGCAGGATGACCGCTTCGGGGAAGACCTCTCGCACGGCTTTTTCAGCCTCAGCCTTGGTGCGGGCATAATTCGACTCTGCGTCTTCGTCCGCACCAATGGCCGACATCTGGACGAAACGCTTCACGCCTGCTTTCGCAGCCGCTTCAGCGACATTGATCGCGCCGTCACGCTGCGTCGCCTCAAAGCTCTGCGGGCCTTTCTCGATCAGGATGCCGACCAGGTTGATGACCACATCGGCGTCCTCGACGGCCCGCTCGACGGACAGGCGGTTGCGGATATTGGCCTGCGCAAGGTCGACCCATCCGGGCGGGCCGGCCAGTTTCACATCTCCAGCAAGGTGTGGTTTGCGCACGGCAACCCGGACACGCCACCCCTCGCGCACCAGTGCACGTGCAGCATAACGCCCGATAAAACCGGAGCCGCCAAATATGGTTACCAGACCCTTGGACATGGAATGCAAACCTCGCTGTTAAGGCCCATTTCTACAGATTGCGCGCGTTTCATCACGCCTTGCAAGCCTTGTCCATGCGGCGAATGGCAAAAGTGCTGCGCGGTGCGCGCGGGCACGGCAGGCCCGGCTCATGGCTCGACAATCCACTCCGCCTGCACCACGATATTTGCGTAATTCCACAAACTGGCTAAAGGCGTCAGGCATGAACAATATCACACTCCATAAGGGCGACCTGCCCGCCGGGCTGGACCTTGGCGGCGAAATCGCCGTCGACACAGAGGCCATGGGCCTCAACCCGTTCCGCGATGCCCTCTGCGTCGTACAGCTTTCAGCCGGAGACGGCAGCGCGCATGTCGTCCAGCTGAAGCGCGACTTCGACTGCCCGAACCTGAAGGCGCTCCTTGCTGATACGAACAGCCTGAAACTGTTTCACTTTGCCCGCTTCGACATCGCCATGATGAAGCACTGGCTCGGCATCGACTGTGCGCCGGTCTGGTGCACCAAGATCGCCTCGAAGCTCAGCCGCACCTATACAGACCGCCACGGCCTGAAGGATGTCTCGCGCGAGATCGCTGGCGTGGACATGTCGAAAGCCCAGCAATCCTCGGACTGGGGCGCAGAGACACTCACCGATGCGCAGCTGCAATACTGCGCAAATGACGTCCTGCACCTGCACGAGGTCAAGACAGGGCTTGAAGCCATGCTCAAGCGCGAAGGGCGTCTCGGCCTGGCGCAGGCCTGCTTCGACTTCCTGCCGGTCCGCGCAAGACTCGACCTGGAAGGCTGGGAAGACACCGACATCTTCGCGCATAGCTAAGCTTCCGGAACAGCATTCCGGTCAGGCAGAAATCCTGACCTCGCCGCTATCAAAAAACCACAATCCACCTTAAATACGGGGACATGGAAGTTTCGGCTGAAACAGAACACGCCCTGAGTGTGTGGGAACCCCGCCGCCAGATGACGCTTGCGCAGGCGCGCCAGCGCTCGTCCATGGTTTCAATGATGCGTCTCGCCTTTACGGCCGGTGCCGCCATTTCAGCCGGGATCATGATCGGCCATCTGACCGCCAATGCTTTCTCCACCTCCCCCGGCGCCATCGAAAAACTGTCGCGTGATGAAGTCGTCACCATGGTCAATCCGCGTTTTACCGGACGGGATGCTACCGGGCAGGCTTTCGTGATTACCGCAACCACCGCACAACGCCAGACCGGGGGCGGCGACCGGATCGAACTGGAGAACCCGGAACTGCTGACCGAGGACGGCACCCAGATCACCGCGCCAAGCGGCCTGTACGATCAGGATGCACAGACCCTCGACCTTTATGAGGACGTGCAGGTCGAGAATGCCAAGGGCTACAGCTTCGATTCCACTTCAGCAAAAGTCTTCATTACGGAAGGCCGAGTGGAGGGGATAGACCCGCTCCAGGGCTCTGGCCCCCTTGGCGATGTGCGCTGTGACACGTATGAGATCATTGAAGAAGGTGACAGGGTCTATTGCTCGGGCAATGTAGAGATGACCATCACCCCCGGCGAACGCAGCGGGACTACAAGCAAGGCCGGCAATGAGCCCGGCAATGAGGAGCAAGGCGTTGAAGAATAGAACCTGGATCGCAGCAGCCGCTATCGGGCTTGTCGCAGCCACGCCGGCCACGGCACAGATCTCTGGCGAGGGTGGACCGATCCGCGTCAACGCCGACCGCAGTGAGGTCGTCGAGAAACAGCGTCAGGTTATTCTCACTGACAGTGTCGACATCATGCAGGGCGATGCACGCCTGCGGGCCAACCGCGTTACGCTGAACTATTCAGGCTCAGGCGAAACCCAGACCACCGGACTTTCCGGATTTGGCGACATATCCAGCATGGAAGCTGTTGGAGAGGTCTTCTATGTCACCCCGGAACTCAAGGCGACCGGTGATAATGGCGTCTATGATGCCGCTCAGGATACGATTACCCTGACCGGGAATGTCGTCCTGATCCGCGGAGAGGATGTGGCAACCGGGGAACGCCTGGTGATGCAGCTTTCAGAAGGCCGCACGGTCCTTGATGGCGGCTCCGGACAGGTCCAGATGAATATCAATCCGAACCAGACCGAAGAGGGCGAAAACGCGGAAGCGTCAAATTAGACCGGTCCGTCTAAACGGATATTAAGCCTGTTGGCCTAGATACGGCGCCGGGCAGCGCAAACCGCGCAGCAGTGGGAGGACAACGGAAATGACCGATACGGCCGATGGCCTTGTAGCAACCGGACTCGCCAAGTCCTTTGGCAAGCGCCAGGTTGTGCAGGACGTTTCCATATCTCTCCAGCGCGGCGAAGTTGTGGGTCTGCTCGGCCCGAATGGGGCCGGCAAGACAACCTGCTTCTACATGATCATGGGACTGATCGGTGCCGATGACGGCACGATCACGATAGATGGGGCAGATGTCACCACGCTTCCCATGTACCAGCGCGCCCGGCTGGGTGTCGGTTATCTTCCGCAGGAAGCCTCCATTTTCCGGGGCATGACTGTGGAGGAAAATATCCTTTCCGTGGTCGAGCTTGTCGAGAAGGACAGGACCGCCCGCCGCAAGGAAGTCGATGCCCTGATGGACGAGCTGCACATCACGCACCTGCGGACGCAGTCTGCGACATCCCTGTCAGGCGGTGAACGCCGCCGTGTCGAGATTGCCCGTGCACTCGCCTCAAGACCGAGTTTCATGCTTCTGGACGAACCGTTTACCGGTATCGACCCCCTCGCCGTGTCGGACATTTCCGATCTGGTCGGTTATCTCAAACAGCGCGGCCTTGGCGTGCTGATTACCGATCACCAGGTGCGAGAGACACTCCAGATCGTTGACCGGGCATCAATCATTTATGATGGCGGTGTGCTGTTCGAAGGCGCCCCGGAAGATGTCCTGAAAAACGAGGATGTGCGCCGGGTCTATCTGGGCGAACGGTTCGCAGCGTAACGCCGATGTCCATTTCACAACGCCTCGACATGCGCCAGGGCCAGTCCCTGGTGATGACTCCGCAACTGCAGCAGGCGATCAAGCTGCTCCAGCTGTCGAATGTCGAACTGGCCGAATTCATCGAAGCCGAGATCGAACGCAATCCGCTGCTTGAGCGCGGCGAGGCCGGTGACGGCGATGATTATTCACCCGACAAGGAGGCCCCCGCCTCCCGCAGTGATGAACTGTCTCTCGATGACAGCTCCGGCCTGAATGAAGCGCGCGAAGCCATGGATGCGCCGGGCGAGGACCTTTACGAGAGCGGCACGACCTCCGACACTGGCGAAACCGCCAGCCAGACATCCGGGCCGTCAGCCCAGACGGACTGGTCACAGGCGGGCAGCGGCGGCAGCTTTTCCGGGGAAGATTATGATTTCGAGGGCTCTCTCTCGTCTGAAAAATCCCTTCATGAACACCTGCATGACCAGCTTGCCATGTCGGGCCTGTCACAGGCTGACCAGCTGATCGGAGCCCGCCTGATCGACGAAACCGACGAGGCCGGCTACTGCAAGGTCGAGTTGGAGAGCGTTGCCGGGGCCCTGGGGGCCGATACAGCAAATGTCGAGGCTGTTCTGGAGCTCTGCCAGGGGTTCGAGCCAACAGGGGTCATGGCACGCACGGTGGAAGAATGCCTCGCCCTGCAACTCAGGGAACAGGACCGGTTCGACCCGGCCATGCAGGCATTGCTGGAAAACCTCGACCTTGTCGCCAAACATGACATCAAAAAGCTTTGCGAGCTTTGCGGTGTCGACAAGGACGATGTGCGCGACATGATCGCAGAACTACGGACGCTCACCCCCCGGCCCGGCTCTGCCTTTGCCGGTGGAACGACAATCGCCGTTGCCCCTGACGTCTTCGTGCGCGAAATGCCGAACGGCATGTTCGCCGTCGAGCTCAATTCCGACACGCTGCCAAAGATCCTGATGGACAAGGCGTATTACGCCGAGGTTAGTACGCTGCCGATGCGCGAGCGCGAGAAGGAATTCATCAGCGAATGTGCCCAGAATGCCTCCTGGCTGATCAAGTCGCTGGACCAGCGTGCCCGCACCATCCTCAAGGTTTCCAGTGAGATCGTGCGCCAGCAGGACGCTTTCTTCGCCCACGGGGTCGCGCATCTGCGCCCGCTCAACCTCAAACAGGTTGCCGACGCCATCGAGATGCATGAATCCACCGTCAGCCGGGTGACATCCAACAAGTATATGGGCACCCCCCGCGGCCTGTTCGAGCTGAAATATTTCTTCTCGGCGGCCATTCCGGGCACGGGTGGAGGCGACACCCACTCCGCTGAAGCAGTGCGCCATCGTATCAAGCAGCTGATCGACGGAGAGGGCGAAAAAGTCCTGTCGGATGACCAGATCGTCGAGATCCTGACCGAATTCGGCGTCGAGATCGCCCGGCGCACCGTCGCGAAGTACCGCGAAAGCCTCAATATTCCTTCCAGTGTGCAACGCCGTCGGCGTCTCAAGGCCAGCGCATAGAGCCTGCCTGCGGCTTGTTGACTCACTCTCTCAGAATTTTATGGAAGCCCCGGTCTCGATTTCCGCGACCGGTGTGTTTATAGTAGACTTTCGTTATCGGAGAGTTCCGTGCAGATACAGATTGCAGGACGGAAGATGGACCTTGGCGATGCGCTGCGCACGCGTATCGAGACAGGTCTGGAAGCAGCCGTCACCAAGTACTTCGACCGGGAATTTGATGGTCATGTCACCGTCAGCCCGAACGGCCACGAAACGGAAATAGACTGCAACATACACTTGCCTTCGGGCATTATCCTGCAGTCGACCGGCAAGGCGAATGACGCCCATTCCGCGCTGGATGAAGCCCTTGAAAAGCTCGAAAAGCGGGTCCGTCGTTACAAGCGGCGCCTCAAGGACCATCACAAGAATGGCCGCACGCCCTTCCCGAGCGAACCGGCATCGGCCTTTGTGCTCAAGGTAACGCCTGAGGATGAAGACCCGGCCGACACGGGTGAAGATGGCGAAGCACCTGTTATTGTTGCAGAATCTGCTTCTTCCATACGCACGATGACTGTTTCCGAAGCTGTACTTCAGCTGGAGCTTGCAGACTCACCGGCCTTGATGTTTCGCAATGCGAAGCATAAGGGGCTCAGCATGGTATACCGTCGCTCCGACGGACATATCGGCTGGGTTGATCCGGCGACTGAAGACAAGACTTCCTGACGAAACGTTTGGCGCACTATGGCAAATGATCTCACAAGCCTTCTCGGTGAGGGTGTCATCCTCGATCCTGTTGCAGTCGAGAACCGCAAGCAGGCCCTGAAGACACTCGCAAACGCGCTGGCCGAACAGACGCGCCTGGACACGCGTGATATCTTCGATGCGGTCATGGAACGCGAACGGCTCGGCTCGACCGGCGTCGGCGAAGGTGTCGCCATACCGCACGCCCGGATCGAGAAGCTGCCCCAGCCGGTTGGCGGATTTGTACGCCTTGATGGCGGGGTTGACTTCGACGCAGTCGACGATCGCCCTTGCGACCTGATTTTCATGCTGATCGCACCGGTTGGCTCTGGTGCCGATCACCTGCGGGCGCTCGCCCAGGTCAGCCGCACCCTTCGCCAGCCAGATATTCGTGAAGCGCTGCGCCAAGCCGAAACGGCCCAGGACATACAGCGTATTCTCTGCCCTGAAGCTGCAAGCGTATCTGCCGCCTGAGGCAGCTTTCCGCGTCAGTTCCCAGGCCTGCGCAGATTTGATTCGCCTTCAGCGATCAAAAGTCTAACCTTGGCGAAAACCCAAGGGAGGCTACTCAATGCTCAGACACACATCCGGCCTGGCTGCACTGGCGCTTGCACTTGCACCGGGCGCCTACGCGCATGGCAATGGCACGCATACTGCCCAGTCTGCACAACCGGCCGAAGTCGAAACAAGCGAACTTGGCGGCGGCATCTACATGCTGACGGGCCGTGGCGGAAATCTCGGCGTCCTCACAGGTGAGGACGGCGCGTTCATCATCGACAGCCAGTATGCCGAGATGGCCCCTGCCCTGCTGAACGCGGTGAGCGAGGTCGCGGATACGTCCAATGTGCGCTTTCTGCTCAATACGCACTGGCACGGCGATCACACGGGCGGCAACAAACCCATGGCCGGGGCCGGGGCGACCATCGTGGCCCATGACGAGGTCCGCACTCGGCTCACGCATGAACAAGTGCAAGACTTCGGCAGCGAAACCCGCACGACACCGCCCGCCCCAGAAGAAGCCTGGCCGGTCATTTCCTACTCAGAAGAGATGCGCTTCTATCTGAATGGCCAGACCATCCATATCCACCACCTGCCCCACGCGCATACCGACGGTGACTCCGCAGTCTTCTTCGAGGAAGCCAATGTCATCCATACCGGCGACGTAATGTTCAATGGCAGCTTCCCCTTTGTCGACATCACAAGCGGCGGCACCTTCGCGGGATACGTCACCGGGCTGGAAACACTCCACGAACTCGCCAATGCCGAAACGCGGATCATTCCAGGCCACGGTTCCGAAGCTGACCGGACTGACATCATGGCGCTGAAGACAATGCTCGAAGAGGCCATGGCTGCGGTGCAGGGCGAAATCGATGCCGGTAAGACACTTGAGGAGACCCTGGAAGCCCGTCCACTCGAACCATGGGTCGCAGACTGGGAAAGCGGCTTCATGACCGAGAAACGCTTCACCTCCCTGATGTATGCCGACCTCAGTTCCGATCGCGATTGAGGCGCTTCGGTTTCTGACCGGCAACTATCTCTGGGAAGACGTTTTCGCCCCGGCTGGGACGGTCGTGCCGGCGGGGCGGTTCACCTGCGTGACACCCCGTGCTGGCGTCCCGCTCGCATGACGATCCAGAAATGCGCTGACATCGCCTGCACTCCGCGCGGCAACTTCCTCCTGCGGGACATGGCCGGCAGGGTAGGTGATGGCCACCGCGTTCGGAATGGCACGCTTGAAACGTTCTGCGTGAGAGACCGGGATCAGCTTATCCTCCTCACCCCATATGATGAGGGTCGGCACATCAATCGCAGACAGCGTTTCGCGGCTCGCCTTCTCACGATCCGGTCTGCTGGCTGCCAGCCGAAGCAGCACATCGCGGTGGCCGGGGGCGCGTGAGAGCGCACTGTAACGCTCCGCCATCTCCGCAGTGACATGCGTCTGGTCAACGAAGGACTTGCGCAGTCCGTCCTCGATAAGGCCGGTCATGTCGAGGTCACGCATCAGAAGGCGCGCGACCGGCCAGCGCAGAAGTTTGAAGGCCATCGGCGAGCTGTCCGCCTCGCCCTCTCTAGCAGGCCAGCCAGCTGCATCCACCAGGATCAGGCTGTCGAGCTGGCCGGGATGAGCACGCGCATACTGCCAGGCAACGTTGCCCCCCATCGAGGAGCCGGCAAGCGAGAACTGCCCGATATCGAGCTTGCGGGTCAGACTGTCGACGACATCGACAAAATACTCGATGCTGACCGGTGGGTCTTCAGGCACACGTGACAGGCCATGCCCCGGCAGGTCCAGCGTAATTACGCGGTAATTTGTGCTCAGACGCTTCTGCCACGGCAGCCAGGTATGCAGTGAAGCCGCATAGCCGTGGACGAGCACGACAACTGGTGCATCGCGCGGGCCGGTATCGGTATAGTGAATCTTCACATTCCCGGCTGCCGTCACGAATCTGGACTGTTCGAGTGCGTAGCGGTTTTCCAGGGTCTGATAGGGAATGTCAGGACGGCGAAGGGCAAGCCATCCCGCCGCAAGAAGGGCGACTATTGCCAGAGAGATCGCAGCCAGCTTGCGAAACATCTGCCCTCACCAGTGACACCACACCTGTCGTAAAATCGTCAAAAGCCGTCGCTGTCAAAGGAAACTTTCACGCTGAACAGACAGGACAGTCCGTGTCCTGATGAAGTTTCACACTCCGCGAAATGCCGCTCAAGCCGTCCAGTAAAAGGATTGTGCCGATAAGTGGCCGACCCGCACCTGTGACAAGTTTCAGGGTTTCAAGCGCCATGTGTGACGCCACGATTCCCGTAACCGGCCCGACGACGCCAGCATCCTCGCAGGCTGCTGCATCCGGCGGGGGCTCTGGCACGAAACACTGATAACAGGGTGCCCCTTCCTCCACGCCCGAGGCGAACACGGAAACCTGCCCGGACCATTGCAGCGCCGCCCCGGAAACAAGCGGCCGCGCGGTGCCATGTGCAACACGGTTCAACGCGAAACGGGTCTCGTAATTGTCTGTCGCGTCAATCAGGACACTCCCGGCAAGCGACATGCCTGTCTGCCACCTCATCTCCCGAACGTTGACATCGCAGTCCGGTGCGGCGGCCTGCAGGCGTTCAGCCAGCCGGATAGCCTTGTCCTGCCCGATGTCGGCTCGTCCGAACTGCACCTGTCTCTGGAGGTTGGACAGCTCCACTGAATCATCATCCCAGATCTCGATGTGTCCGACACCGGCTGCGGCGAGATACATCGCACACGGCCCGCCCAGCGCACCTGCGCCAATGATCGAAACGCTCTCGCCCATCAGCTTCTGGACACCGGCCCCGCCGATCTCCTTGATGAGAATATGCCGTTTCTGGCGCTCGAGCTGTTCAGGGGTCAGGGCCATGCTCTCGCTTAGCAGGACGGATGCGGTTAAGGCTACAGACAATGAACGAGTCAGATACCGAACACCTGCCCGACAGCCTCTATGCCGCCCCGGCCGAATGGGTCGCCAAGGGCGCGGGCGCGCAAGGCAACCTCTTCCTGACGGGCCGCGCCGGCACCGGCAAGACGACCATGCTGCGCCGCTTTCTTGCCGAGGCTGGGGAAAACACCGTCGTTCTCGCGCCAACAGGAGTGGCCGCAATGAATGCGGGTGGGCAGACCATCCATTCCTTCTTCAAGCTGCCCCCGCGCCTGATCGAGCCGACTGACATCAAACGCCTGCGCGGGGTGCGCCTCATCAAGGCGATCGAGACGCTGATCATTGACGAGATCTCCATGGTACGAGCCGACATGCTCGACGCCATCGACAAGAGCCTGCGGCTCAATCGCGGCTCGAAACGCCCGTTCGGCGGTGTGCGGATGATCCTTTCAGGTGACCTGCACCAGCTGCCGCCCGTCGCGCGCGGAGAAGAAGCCGAGATCCTGAACCAGCGCTATGGCGGGCATTACTTCTTCAATGCGCCCGGCTTCAAGGAGGCCGAGTTCGCCCTTCTCGCGCTAAAGCATGTCTTCCGCCAGGCCGATCCGCGCTTTCTCGCTCTCCTGGGCGCAATGCGGCAGGGACGCCTTACCCCGCCTGACCAGAACTTGCTGCAATCGCTTGTCTCCGGCCGCACGGCTGTAAAGGCCAGCGAGACCCATGTCGTTCTTACACCGAACAATGCAAATGCCTTCCGCATCAACCAGGCCCGCCTCGATGACCTGCCCGGCAAGCCGCACGTGCTTGAAGCCAGGGTGCAGGGGGAATTCGACGAGAAATCCTACCCCACCGAAGCCGACCTGGAACTGAAGGAAGGAGCACGGGTCATGCTGATAAAGAATGACCCGGAAGGCCGCTGGGTAAACGGCTCGCTGGCAGTCGTCGATGGTTTCAAGGGCGATAATGTCATGGTCGAGCTCGATGGGCACCTCTATGAAATCGAACCGGCCGCCTGGGAGAAATACCGCTACGAACTCGATCCGGAGACGAAGAAAGTCTCCCGCGATGTCGTCGGCACGTTCAAGCAGGTACCATTGCGTCTTGCCTACGCCGTGACCATCCACAAGGCACAGGGGCTTACCCTCGACAAGCTCTATATCGACTTCGACAGGGGTATGTTCGCCCACGGACAGGCCTATGTTGCCTTCTCGCGTGCCCGTTCACTCGAGGGGCTTGAAATCTCCCGCGCCCCGCGCCCGCGTGACCTCGTGATAGACCGCAGCGCCTTTGCTTTCGGACCGCTGGAAACGATCGAGAATACCGACGCCTATCTGCTGGCGAAATTTGCCAAGGGTGAAGATGTATTGCTGTAAGCGCCCTCGACTCAGTCGAGCCACTCGATCTCGGTATGATTGTAGACAAAGCGCGTCACACGGATCTGGTAGATGAATAGCGCCAGGCCGAGCGTGATGATTGTCAGCAGGATCCAGAGAAAGGCGTGCCCGAAAGCATCGCCAAAACCGATGGAACAGCGCAGGCGCCCCATCTTTGTGCCCGTCCCGTCGACCACGAAACTCCTGTTGAGTACGTCCTTCTGGTAGAAGTAAGGAAAGAAGAACGCGGCGATGCCGAGCGTAATCAGCGTCAGGAGCATCCACACGATCACCGTGCCGATGGATGAGCCAACTGAAAATTCCGATTTGACCTGCGTAAGCCGCGGTAGCGCCATGTAACTGCCTCCCCCTCAACAGTCCTGATGGGGCGGCTATTCGCTCGGCCTGTCAAGCAAGCCGGCGGATTTCCTCGCGCAGGCGCTCATCCTTGTCCGTCGCGATCGTCTCGAGCACGCGCACACGCTCTGTCAGCCGGTCAATCTCGCCCTGCATCCGCTCGACATCAGCCCGGCTTTCCGCATCGCTTTCGCGCCCGGCACGCATCTTGAAGTAATTGTTGATGACACCTGCACCCACGGAAATGAGCACGATGATGACGACCATTGTGAACGGGCTGTTGATTTCCATGGAGCGACCCCTGTTTATTATCGTATTTCGATAATAAGGACTCAGCGGCGAAAAAGCAAGGCTATTCCGGTATGTTATCGACCCGTAGAGCCGAATCCGCCTTCGCCACGCATTGTCTCGGGCAGCGTCTCCACGCCCTGCCAGGCGATCCGCGTGACCGGGGCCAGCACCATCTGGCCGATGCGCTCCCCGCGCGCGATGGTGAATGTCTCGTCCCCGTGATTGATCAGGATCACCTTGATCTCACCACGATAGTCACTGTCGATCGTACCGGGACTGTTGAGGCAGGTAATCCCATGCTTTGCCGCCAGTCCAGAACGTGGACGCATCTGGATTTCGTAGCCGTCAGGTATGGCCACGGACAGGCCGGTCGGCACCATGGCGCGCTCACCCGGTTTCAGGACAATAGCCTTATCCTCCTGAACAGCAGCACGGACATCCATGCCCGCGGCCCCTTCTGTTTCATAGACAGGAAATGGGAGTCCCTCGAAATGGGGCAGCGTTTTTACGGCAACAGTCACGTCTTTCATGAGCGCCAATGCGCGGGAGTCGCCCGGCGCTGTCAACTCGAAAGCGCTCAGATGGACCGGCTATCCACATTGATTGGCCCCGTCCCGGGCGCGCGCGATACCGGCTCGCTACTGGCAGGCATGGCTTCGAGAGTGTCAGCCTTTGGCTCGGTATCGGCCTGTGCATAGCTGCCACCGAGAACCGACAGGCCAATCAAGAGGGCCGCTATAAAGATAAAATACGCAACAATCAGCTTCATGACCTGATCCAGATCTCATATTCAGACGTTGAGAATACCACCGTATCCGCAAACAAAGTGTTTCCGTCTCAGTAACCATGCACACCTGGCCTGGTTCCAGAATAGAACTGCGTGAAGTGTAAACAGCCTGCGGTTCGCTGATTAACCTACTCGGCTGCGACCTGCCTGTCGTCCGGATCGTTCAGCGCGACTGCAATCCGTTCCGCAAGACGGCGGGCCACCTCGGTCTTGTCCATGCGCGGCCATGTTTCCAGCCCGCTCCCCGTGACAAGCGCAACCTCGTTTTCCGCTCCGCCCATGACATCCCCGGACACGTCATTGGCGACGATCCAGTCACAGCCCTTGCGCTGCATCTTGGCCCGCGCCAGCGCCTCGAGATCATGCGTTTCGGCGGCAAAACCGATGACCAGTCCGGGCCTGTCACTTGTCTTGTGTGACAGGGTGGCGAGAATGTCGGGGTTCTCCGCGAGTGTCAGCGCAGGAAGCGTCTTGCCCTCATCCTTGAGTTTGAGCTTCTTGTCCGACGAAATTGCCGGGCGCCAGTCGGCTACGGCCGCGACCGATATGAACACATCGGCAGGCAGCGCATCTTCACATGCCTGGAGCATCTGCTGGGCTGTCTCGACGGGGATGTGATCGACGCCGCGCGGCGGTGTGATGCCAACAGGGCCCGAAACAAGGCTCACACGTGCGCCAAGCGCTGCCAGCGCGCCAGCGATCGCATAGCCCTGCTTGCCGGAGGAATGGTTGGAAAGATAACGCACAGGGTCCAGCGGCTCACGCGTGGGGCCGGCCGTAACGAGCACATGGCGGCCTTCCAGCGGTTTCGGTCCGGCAATGCGGGCAAGTTCGGCCTCGACCGCGTCAGCGATGATAGGCACGTCAGGCAGGCGGCCCGGCCCGTACTCACCGCACGCCATCGCGCCTTCATCAGGCTCCATAACGGTGACCCCGTCCCCGCGCAGCGTTTCGACATTGCGCCGTGTGGCGGCATGCTCCCACATGCGCACATTCATCGCCGGAACCATCATCACCGGCGCGTCCGTCGCCATCAGTGTTGTCGAGGCAAGGTCATTTGCGTGGCCACCCGCCGCCTTGGCAAGCAGATCAGCCGTTGCCGGGCAGACCACGACCAGGTCTGCAGAGCGCGAAAGCTGGATATGACCCATTTCAGCCTCGTCATCGAGACTGAACAGGTCAGTGAAACATTTCTCACCCGACAGTGCCGAGACAGACAGCGGCGTGATGAACTCCGCACCACCTTTTGTCAGGATACAGCGGCACTGGATGCCACGCCGGGACAGCTCGCGGATCAGCTCAAGTGACTTGTAGGCGGCGATTCCGCCACCGATGATCAGGAGAATTCGTTGCGTGCTCATTGGGACCAGATAAGTTTCTTGAGCCCCTTTTACACGGAAAGTGTTGAGAAATCGACGACAACCGTGTCTTGAGGCTCAGCAAGAACACGAAACCGGGTGTGAGTGCCCCCTCGACAATCACACCCGGTCTGTGCTGCGCCTGCTCCCCGCCCCCTAATAGCGGCGCAGCGGCCCCACAATCACATTTGGCTGGCGCCGTCCTGTCTTTGCGGCATGAAAGCTCACCAGCGATTGCAGTCCTGTGTCGTAAACGGCGGCCTCGACGGCCTGGTCCTCACAGTCATTGCGCCGGGCATAGGCTCCATAGCCTGCCTGCCCACGGCATGCGCGGCGTGCAGCCGTTGCGATACGGTCATAGAGAAGCTCCACGCGGCCCCCATAAACCGGCTGCAGGTCGGAGTAGCAGACCTCGTAACGCGTACGGCCCGCACGGTCGTCGCCAAGCCTGCGGATGCGCCGGTCGCAGACACCCCGGCTGATCCCCACGACAGGCACGATGTCCCGGCCCGGACGCGCCCGGCGAGGTGGGGCCTCGTGGCGCGCGCCATAAAGCTCGGGCGTGCTGTCGTAGTGCACCTCACGATGGCTGTGGGCACAGCCTCTATATGTCGTCACGCCGTGCTCGGCCGCGTAGTAGCTGCAGGGCCTCGTAGTGCCCTCGCTTCCGCCCCGGAACACGCGCACGCCGTGAACTTCCGGGGCAGATGGATAGGCCCTGTGGGCTGGCGCTGAATAGGTATAGGTGCGCTGCACGCGGGGCGCTGGCTGGCTCGAAAGGGTGTCCTGCCTGTAGCTTGCACGCGGACCGGAGGCGGCACCTTTCAGGACCTGCGAGCGAGTGTAGCGGTCCTCTTGGTAGGTGGTGTGGCCCTGCGGATCCAGGACGCTGCGGGTCGTCCTGTAAATCCGCGTTTCGGGATAGGCATGAGGCTCAGGCTGATGGATATCGACGATCTTGCCCTGCGTATCCGTGCTGCACACAAAGCCCGGCGGGCCACCCTCAAGTACACCATTCACACACTGAAAGGCTTTCGCAGATGCCGGCGCGGCAATGAGGCTCAGGCAGAACGCGCTCAGCAGGATTGAATACAGTTTCATGTGACTCACTCTCCGCATACGAACCGGACCACTCGTGTTAGGAATTGATTAACCTAACACAGGCAGCCGGGGAGAGGAGTCCTTTCCCGTTTCAGGCGAACTGTACGGCCGTCAGTCCCGCAATAGCTGCAAGCGTCACCGTCAGGCCGAACCAGGCCCACCAGGGCGGCCGATTCTGGCCTGCTGCTGTACCATCAGGTGTACCGTCACCAGACCGCTCATCGAGGCTCGCTTCGAACCGGTCCATGACTTCAGGCAGACGCTTCAACCGCTCGGCGACCTCCCGCACATTCCGCGCTGCCAGCCTGGCTGCGCCCGATGGACCGAAATTCTCGCTGATCCAGCCTTTCACGACCGGCTCGGCCGCTTTCCAGATGTCGTGCTTCGGATCGATGGCGCGCGCGACACCTTCAACCTGCACCATCGTCTTCTGGAGCAGGACAAGCTCTGGCCGCAAATGCATGCCGAAGGTGCGCGTATAGTCCAGCAGTTGCAAAAGGATACGGCCCATATAGACATCTTCGGCAGACTTGCCGTGGATCGGCTCCCCGACAGACCGGAGCGCCTGTGCGAAATCACCAACAGACTGGTTGGCCGGCACATAGCCCGCCTCGAAATGCACCTCGGCGATGCGGTAATAATCCCGCCGTATGAACCCCCACAGAATCTCAGCAAGGAAACGTCGCTCGTTCATGCCGATCCGCCCGATGAGGCCAAAATCCACGAGCGCGACCTTGTTGTCCGGCAGGATCAGTATGTTGCCCTCATGCATGTCGGCGTGAAAGACGCCATGGCCGATCGCCTGTGACAGGAAACCGCGCGTGATGGAGACAGCAAGCTCGGCCCGGTCGAGGCCGGGCTGGGAAAGGGCATCGGACTGAGTGAGGGGCCGCCCCTCGACCCAGTCAGTTGTCAGGACGCGCTGGCCCGTGCGCTCCCAGTCTACAGAGGGCACCACAAACCAGCCCTCCTTATCCGACAGGGCGCGGATTTCATCGGCCCCGCCTGCTTCGAGACGAAGATCCAGCTCCTTCATCATCGAATCGGCCACGGTATTGGTGAAGGCAACGGGCTTGAGGCGGCGGCTTTCCAAGGAAGCGCGTTCGATCGTGCGCGCTGCCCGGCGCATCGCCCGGAGTTCCTGCGAGATAAGACGCTCGACCCCCGGCCTGAGAATCTTGACCGCTTTCAATCCATTCGCTGTCTCCAGCTTGTGAACCTGGGCAAGTGATGCCGCAGCAACCGGTTCTCCCAGTCCTGCAAACAGCCTGTCAGCTTCCGCCTTGCCAAATTCGCGCTCAAGGGCCTTGCGGGCCTCATTCATGGAAAAAGGCGGCAGCTTGTCTTTCAGCCGGGACAGGTCTGTCGCCACATCAGAACCGAACACGTCCGGGCGTGTCGCGAGGAACTGGCCGAGCTTGATATAGGCAGGTCCTAGCTTCTCAAGTGCCTTGGCAAGCCGCTCACCTGGACGCCCTTTGGCACGTCCACCGAACAGCCGAAACATCCGTCCCGCAAGGCGCGCAGGCAGGGGAAGACGCGTCTGGTATTCGCCCGGCAGAATGACGTCATGGCGCACAAGCGCGGTCCCCGCACGCATCAGGCGGCCATAGTCAGCAAGCGCTTTCAGCAAGGTGTGCCTCCAGAATATGGGAACCGCTGGCAACCATAGACGTTTTCAATCCCACGAAAAGGAGACGCAAAATGGCTGAAAACAATCAATCTGGTAACAGCGCACTCTGGTTTATCGTCGGGGCCCTTCTCGTGGCCGTCATCGGTTTCGGTATCTGGTACTTCGCTGGACAGCCGACGTCCGGCGGCGAAGGTAACGGAGGTGAATCCGACGTCTCGATCTCCGTCGACGAGGACGGCATGTCGGTCGACACGAACGAAGAGTGAGGAATTCATACAGCCCACCCGAAATGGAGGGCCGCAATTCCCCCAGAGAAATTGGTAACGGAGACGCCGGAGAAACCAGCGTCTCCGACCTCTTTCCGGAACGCATCCTGTTTCGGAAATCTTCTTATTGATTCAACAAGATACTGGTAGCTGTCGCGGTCTGAAGCGACGAGCTCACCCATCCGTGGGATGATATTGAAGCTGTAGGTATCGTAGAGCTTCTGCAGCATCGGTACCGTCATATGACTGAACTCCAGCACCGCAAGCCGCCCGCCGGGTTTCAGGACACGGCGGAATTCTGACAGGGCTGCTGCCCGGTCAGCGACATTCCGGATGCCGAAGGCAATCGTCAGCGCATCTGCTGACCTGTCCCCGAAAGGCAGGCATTGCGCATCGCCACAGACCCAGCTGATCCGGTCTGCATAAGCTGCCATGTCTCCGCGGGCCCGGCCTGCATCCAGCATCGCATCATTGATGTCACAGACAACCGCGCTTGCGGCTGCTTCCCGTCCGCGCCGGTGACCAGCCCTGTCGGCCCGGTCGATGAAGGCTTTCGACAGGTCCCCTGTTCCGCCTGCGACATCTATAAGATGCTCGCCGGGCTGAGGGTTGAGCTTGGCGATCGTGTCATGTTTCCAGAGGCGGTGGACGCCAGCCGACATGAGGTCGTTCATCACGTCATAACGGCTCGCCACAGAGCGGAACACGCCCTTGACCCGGCTCACCTTTTCATCAGGCGAAACCTCTTCAAAGCCAAAACTGACCGTCTTTTCTGTGTCTGTCTCATCTGTCATGCGCGGGAACCATAGTGGCATGAAAATCTAAACGCTATATGCGGGTATCATGCCCGAATTACCCGAAGTCGAGACAGTTCGCCGCGGCCTTGCCCCCGTCATGGAAGGCCGCACCCTGCTATCAGTCGTTCTCAACCGGCCGGACCTGCGTTTTCCACTGCCTCAGGGCTTTGCCGAACGGTTGCGCGGCACAAAGGTTGTGCGCCTGTCACGGCGTGCCAAGTTCCTTGTCGCAGAACTCTCCTCTGGTGACGCACTGATCATGCATCTTGGCATGTCGGGCCGGTTCACGATCACGGGCGGGGCGCAGCCCGGCGGTTTTCATCAGGCAATCGCCCCCGATCCCAAACATGACCATGTCATTTTCCATATGGAGGGCGGTCATGTGGTGACATATAACGATCCGCGCCGCTTCGGCTTCATGGAACTCTGGCCCCTGCTTCAGATGGAGCGGTATCCGCGGCTTGCCGGGTTCGGGCCTGAACCGCTTTCGAACGAATTCTCGCATGCATGGCTTGATGAAGCCCTCCGTGACAAGAAAGGGCCGATCAAGTCTGTCCTTCTCGACCAGCGTACGATTGCCGGGCTCGGTAATATCTATGTCTGCGAAGCGCTTTTCCGCGCCGGCATAAGCCCACGTCGCCGCGCTTCCACCGTGCCGGGCCAACGCGCCGCGCGTCTTGCGGTGGCAATCAATGACGTGATCCGGGAAGCCATCGCCGCAGGCGGCTCATCCATCAGCGACTTCAAGGCAGCTTCCGGAGAGCTCGGCTACTTCCAGCACACTTTCTCCGTCTATGACCGCGAAGGCGAAGCCTGCCGCAGCTGTGGCGCAGCTGTCCGGCGCATCGTTCAGTCCGGACGTTCGAGTTTCTATTGCGGAGCGTGCCAGCGTTAAGGGCCGACATGTTTCCCAGCATGCTCAGCAAATCGTCTCAGCAATTCTGGTGGGAGTTTTTTTTAAAGCGGCCTTACAGGAGGCAGAGCTTCCATTCCGGATACCCTGATCTGCTCTGGGGTCGCGATGACAACAGCATCGCTTAGATTGTCCAGTGATACAGACTGCCCCGTCACATGCACATAGCAGTTACGGCAATTGTTCAGCACGGCTTTTCCGGTGACGGCGTTTCCTGAGCTGTCCTTTCTGGACCTTTCCCAGAGCGCCCTGAAACTACCAATATCGCTCCAGTCCATGCTGACAGGGACCACTTTGAGGTTCTTGTAATGCTCCATGATGGCATAATCGACCGACTCTTCCCTGCAGGTCTTGAACGCCTCCGGCTCCAGCCGGACTGTCTTTCCCGTCGGAATGTAGCTGTCTGCTGGCAGCGCTGATGCAACAGCATCAAGGATGTCCGGCGCATATTCCCGGAAAGCGGCTCGCATGTCAGATGCCCGGAACAGGAAAATCCCCGCATTCCAGTAGTACTCACCAGAGGACACATAGCGTTCCGCCGTCTCGCGATCCGGTTTCTCGACAAAACGCTCAGCCTCCCTCACTGCGCCTGTACGAGCCGTGACCTTGATGTAGCCATATCCCGTTGCCGGGCCATCCGGAACGATCCCGAACGTGACAACGGACCCGGACAGCGCAGCATCCGCACCCTTCCTGATCGCTTCATGAAAGGCAGGAACATCGCCGATGTCATGATCAGCGGGCAGCACCAGAAGCAGGTCATCGGGCCTGGCGCAAAGGGCGGCGGCCGCAACGGGTGCAGCTGAATTGCGCCCGAAAGGTTCGAGCAGGACAGCCGCATCCCCTGCCCCCTCGCGGATCACCGTCTGATGGCTTTCGGAGCCTATGACCAGCGGGTCGGAAAACTCCAGGGCATCGTCGCCGCTCTTGCCCGTCACACGCGCCAGGGTCGTTTCAAGCATTGTCCCGTCACCGAGCAGGGGCAGGAACTGCTTCGGACGTTCAGGCGTGGAAAGTGGCCATAGCCGTGTTCCTCTTCCGCCACACAGTATCACGGGCCTGATACGATGTTTGTTCATCTCACTCGCTCCCATTCTGGCAGTTCTTGTCTGGTCCGAACCACAAGCTTCTCGACAACCGGCATTGACGAATACCGTGGTGCAGGCAATCAAGCCGTATGCCCATCCTGAACGTCGAGAGTTTCGAAATCCTTGGCCCCTTGCTGATAACGCCAAAGGCGCATGGGGATTCCCGCGGCTGGTTCTGTGAGACATGGAATGCGCGCGACTGGGCCGAAACCGGCTTGCCTGATGTTCAGTGGGTTCAGGACAATCATGCCTTTTCTGCTGCGCCCGGCACGACCAGGGGGCTGCATTTCCAGGCCCCGCCCCATGCGCAGGCGAAACTCATACAGGTGCTGCGCGGCGAAATCTTCGATGTGATCGTCGACCTGCGCAAGGGATCACCGACCTATGGACAGACCCTCTGGATCACGCTCGATGCGAAAAATCATCAGAACTTTTTCGTGCCCGTCGGTTTCGCCCACGGCTACCAGACGCTGACGACCAATACACAGGTCGCCTACAAGGTTTCAGATTATTACGCGCCTGATTGTGAGGGCGGCCTGTTGTGGTGTGATGTGGACTTGAACATCCCGTGGCCAAAGCCTGATGATGTCGTCATGTCGGGCCGGGACTTCACATGGCCGACACTTGCGAACTTCGACACACCCTTTGACCAAGGCACCTGATCATGACCCAGGATATCCTCGTCACAGGGGGCAATGGCCGCCTCGGCATGGCACTGGCCCGGCAGGGTTGCCGCGCGCTGCCGCGAGACCGGATGGATATTACAGATCCTGTACAGCTTGCATCCGTCCTCGAGCAGCGCCAGCCATCATGCGTGATCAATGCCGCAGCCTATACCGCCGTCGACCACGCGGAAGACGAAAGTGACAACGCGCACCGGGTCAACGCTGCGGGCGCGGGGCTGCTGGCACGGCTCTGCGCGGCGGCCAGCATCCCACTCATTCAGATCTCGACGGATATGGTCTTCAGCAAGGCCGATCCGGATAGCCCGTTGCCGGAAAAGACCTGGCCGGAACCAGACTCGGTCTATGGGGCCAGCAAGCTCGAGGGCGAAACGCTGGTCCGGCAGGCGGGAGGGCCACACCTCATCGCGCGTGTCAGCTGGCTGTTCGACAGGGAAGGCGAGAGCTTCGTAAGCAAGATACTGGGCGCAGGTCTTCAGCGAGACACCCTGAAGCTGGTGGAGGACGAACATGGCCGTCCGACGCCGGCAGACGATCTGGCGGCAAAGCTCATCATACTGGCTGGATACCTGGAGCGCGGCGATCCACTGCCGCCTGTGCTGCATCTCGGTCCGCCGGTCCCGGTCAGCCGGTATGGCTGGGCACAACACATCTTCGAAACCGCCGAAAGGCTCGGCCATAGAGTGCCGACACTGGAGCCTGTATCGTCGTCACAGTTCAAGACCCCCGCAAACCGACCATTAGGCGTCGTGCTCGATGTCAGCCTTGCCGATAGCCTGCTCGGCCCGATGCCGGACTGGAAACCCTCATGCGAAGAGGTTGTCAGACATGCGCTGGATAGCTGGGCGTCCTGACAAGCAGGCGCCCTAGCTGGAAAAACCGGCGACCGCCTCCACGATACGATCCTGATCGTCTTCGCCGAGATAGGGGTGCATCGGCAGAGACATGACACGGCCGGCAAGAGCTTCCGTCACCGGAAGACCGCCCGGCCCGGTCGGATAATGTTCATAGGCGACGTTCATGTGCATCGGCACAGGATAATAGACCGCCGAGGGAATACCTTTTGACCTGAGGTGGGCCTGCAGGCCGTCGCGGTCCTCATGCTCGATCGTGTACTGCGCCCATGTCGAAACGACTCCTTCCGCGACAGCCGGCACTGACATCACATGCGGGGCGAGTTTCTCATTATAACGGGCGGCCACGCGGTTCCGCATTTCGATCTCGTCAGCAAAGATGGCGAGCTTCTCGCTCAGGATTGCCGCCTGTATGGAATCAAGGCGCGAATTCATGCCGATCCGCATGTTGAGATACTTGGGATCATGCTCGAAGTCGGCGCCCTTGGTATCCGAAGCGACCGCCTTGCCATGGACACGCAAACTATCAATCCGTTCCGCCAGAGCCGCATCATTTGTGACAACGGCCCCGCCATCGCCATAGCAGCCGAGCGGCTTGGCCGGGAAGAAACTTGTCGTGACGATGTCGGCGTAATCGGACGGGTGGCGGCCACTGATCGTCGTGCCGAAGCCCTGCGCGCTATCGGCGATCAGCTTCAGGCCGTACTTGTCAGCAACTTCGCGCAGGCGCGGATAATTGGCCGCCTGCCCGAACAGGCAGACACCAATAATGACTTTCGGCGTGAGCTTTCC
Organism: Henriciella sp.; assembly: GCF_029936995.1. Lineage (GTDB taxonomy): Bacteria > Pseudomonadota > Alphaproteobacteria > Caulobacterales > Hyphomonadaceae > Henriciella. Next base: position 80,185 of record NZ_JAPYRE010000001.1, on the reverse strand, counting down.
TTCCTTCAAGGTCTGTTCAATGGCCGCCTCGAGGTGCCCGGGGTCCATATTGAACGTGTCCGGCTGGACATCGACGAAGACCGGCGTTGCGCCCAGCCACGGAATGACTTCTGCCGTCGCGCAGAACGTGAAAGACGGGCAGAACACCGCGTCGCCGGGCTGTAGTTCCCAGGCCATTAGCGGCAGCGCGATGGCATCTGTGCCGTTTGCACATCCGACCGCATGACGGGCCTTCGAGAAGGCCGCAAGCTCTTCCTCGAACTGTTTCACCTGCGGCCCCATGACAAACTGGCCGCTCTCAAGGACTTTTGCGATCGCGCTGTCGATCCTGTCACTGATGCGGGCGCGCTGGGCCTGAAGATCAATAAACTGCATGGCGGTGATGTCCTGTCTGTGCTGAGTTATACTGGCATGCAGGAGCGGTGTTTAAAAACCCCGGCAGCCAAGGCAATTCACGAATTCCGTTGCTTCATTTCAAACCGCAACAGACAGGGACTGTCCCGCTAGCCGAGCGCCCTTTCATAGATACGCTCATAATCTTCCTGGGTCGCCGGCTTGGCATTGCCGCGGTGAGCCAGGTCGGCCAGTGCATATTCAACGACACCCGGCCCGTCGGAAGCGTCCAGCCCGATCTCCTTCAGCGTGTGCGGGATACCGATGTCCTCGTTGAGGCGGGAAATCGCATCCGCCAGGTCGGCTCCTTCCTTGAGTCCCATCGCAACCCGAAGACGCTCATATTTGCGGTCTGCGGCACCTTCATTGAAGCGCAGAAGGTGCGGCAGGAAAATCGCGTTCAGCGTGCCGTGATGTAGCTTCTTCTCATGCAGGCGGCCAGCCGCGTGCGACAGCGCGTGAACACTGCCGAGCCCCTTGGTGAAGGCAAGTGCCCCTTCATAGGACGCCATCATCATGTTCCAGCGCGCTTCCGGGTCGGAGCCATCCTCGACTGCCCGGCGCAGCCAGCCATCGCCAACTGCCCGCGTCAGCCCGTCATAGCCGATCCCTTCGGCCGGCGGGTTCGACACAGGCACGAGCACCGCCTCGATACAGTGCGTGACTGCATCCATGCCGGTCGCCGCCGTCATCATCTTCGGCAGGCCAAGGGTGAGGTCCGGGTCACAGATCGCGACCGGGGGGATCAGGTTCGGCGATGCGAAAGTTTCCTTGCGGCCATTGTTCAGCGTCGTGATCATGCCGATGGAAACTTCAGAGCCGGTGCCTGCCGTCGTCGGAATCGCGATGAGCGGCGGCAGCTTCTTGATATGCTTTGAACCACCCGACATGGCGGCATATTTTTCCAGCGGGCCTTCATGGCTGGCCAGCAGGCCGACCGCTTTGGACAGGTCCATGCTGGAACCACCGCCAAGCGCAATGATGCCGTCTGCCCCGGCACTCTTGTAAAGCTCTGTCACCTTGATCGCCTGGTCTTCTGTCGGGTTGGCTACAGTGTCGGAGAAGACCCCTGCCGTCTTGCCGCCAATCGCTTCAAGGATCTGTTCGAGAATACCGACTGACTTGATGCCGGGGTCGGTGATGACGAATGGCTTTGACACGCCATTGCTCTTGAGGACGCCGGGGAGTTTCTGGATGGCCCCGTGGTCAAAGATGCAGGTATTGAGGAAGGTCATTACAGGCATGGCGGTCTCATTTCTCAAATCAGGCTATAAAACTACTGCCAAGTAAGACGGCGACGGCACACAGTGCAAGCCGGAGCCGCGCGTCATTATGCCCTTGAGATCGCCAGCCCGATCCTATGTTGTTGGTGACGCTTCCAGAAATTTCTCGATTCACAGGTAATCACTTCCATGACCCGACCTCTCAATATCGGCCTGCTCGGTGCCGCGCGGATCAGTCCGAAAGCCCTGTGTCAGCCGGCCGCCGTCATCCCTGCCGCACGCCTTTACGGCATCTCCGCACGCAACAAGCAGCGCGCCAGCCTGTTTGCCGAGGAGCACGGCGTACGCGAAGTCTTCGATACCTATGAATCCCTGATCGAGAGTGATGAGATCGACCTCATTTACAATCCGCTTCCCATCAACCGGCATGCCGAGTGGACAATCCGCGCGCTTGAGGCCGGCAAGCATGTGCTCTGTGAAAAGCCGCTCGCCATGAATATGGACGAAGCGACGGCCATGCAGGCCGCAGCCCAGAAATCCGGCAAGCGGCTGATCGAAGCTTTTCACTACCGCTATCACCCCGCTTTCCGGCAATGCCTGGACTGGGTTAGGGATGGGCTTATCGGTACCGTGCAGACAGTCGATGCTGTCTTCAATGTCGAGATCCGCGATAGCGACGACGAAATACGCCAGCTGCCCGAGACAGGCGGTGGCGCGATGATGGATCTCGGCTGTTATCCGTTGAGCTGGGCACTGCACCTGATGGATCAGGCTCCCACTTCCGTAACCGCCGAAGCCACGCTCACAAAACGCGGCGTCGATGAATCACTACAGGCCCGGCTTGAGTTTGGAGACGCGGCAACCGCAAAGCTGACAACATCCATGGCACAGGGCACGCCCTTCAAGGCCGAGATGACGGTAAAGGGCTCTGGAGGCTCGATCAGCTTCGTCAATCCACTTGCGCCGCACCAGGGCGGCCACCTCACAATGATGACAAAAGGCGGCGAAGTGAACGCCCCGGTCAGCCCGATCTCGTCTTACACCTGGCAGCTGGCCGCGGTCACAGAGGCTCTGAGAACCGACACGGCCCTACCGACAGAAGGTGAGGCCATGCTGACCCAGCAGGCCCAGCTCGACGCCATCTACGAGGCTGCCGGACTGAGAGGGTTGCGATACCGCTGACTGGAACGGGTTGTTGACTTATCTGCCGGTCTTGGTCCCGATAGTCGTCTGATCCAGCAATCTACCTGCCGAGGCAAACCGTCCGTGACCGACCCTATCCTTTCCGTCAGAGACCTGAAGATCGACTTCGACACACCTGACGGAACGGTCAATGCCGTGAAGGGCACAAGCTTTGATGTCGCCCCCGGCGAATGTCTCGGCATTGTCGGGGAGTCCGGGTCGGGAAAGAGCCAGTCGGCGCTGGCGGCCATGGGCCTCATTGCAGACAATGGTGCGGTCACAGGCTCGATAAAGTTCGGCGGACAGGAGATGGTCGGCGCGAAAGCGTCCACGCTGCGCAAGGTGCGTGGCGCGCAAATGTCGATGATTTTCCAGGATCCGCTGACATCGTTAACGCCGCACCTGACGGTTGGTGCGCAGATGCGCGAAGTGCTTGCCCTCCACCGTGGCATCAAGGGCGAAGCGGCCACGAAACACTGTGTCGACTGGCTGGAACAGGTACGCATACCCGAAGCCCGGCGACGTCTCGACCAGTTCCCGCACGAACTCTCCGGCGGAATGCGCCAGCGGGTGATGGTGGCCATCGCCATGCTGTGCGATCCGAAACTCCTGCTCGCCGACGAGCCAACGACAGCACTTGATGTAACCGTACAGGCTCAGGTCCTCGACCTGATGTTCGAACTCAAGAAAGAAACCGGCACCGGTATCGTGCTGATTACTCACGACATGGGCGTCGTAGCGCGGATGTGTGACCGCGTAGTTGTGATGAAGGATGGTGAAATCGTCGAGACCGGCTCAAGCGACGACATCTTCTACAAGCCTCAGCATGATTACACGAAAATGCTGCTCAACGCCGTGCCACGCATCGACCAGCCTAACCGCGAGGGGCGCCCGAAGCTTGGAGACGCTCCGAACAGCATGACCGAACCCGTGGTCAAGGCACGGGATGTGAAAGTGCAGTTCCCGGTCAATGTCGGCGGCGGCCTGTTCGGCAAAACCAAGATGCTGCGCGCCGTGGATGGCGTCTCTTTCGATCTGCGTCCTGGCGAAACGCTTGGCGTTGTGGGCGAGTCCGGGTGTGGCAAGTCCACGCTCGCCCGTGCTGTGCTGAAACTCGTGCCACAATCAGCCGGCAGTGTTGCCTGGATGGGACGCGATATCACGCATGCCGACCACAAGGAGATGAACGGGCTGCGCGATGATCTCCAGATCGTCTTTCAGGACCCGCTTGCCTCGCTCGATCCGCGCATGACCATCGGCCAGTCCATCGCAGAACCGCTGACAGTCCACAAACCCGGGCTTTCGAAGGCCGAGCGGGAGAAAATGGTCAAGGACTTCCTGCCGAGGGTCGGTCTGTCGCCGGCGTTGATCAACCGCTACCCGCACGAATTATCCGGCGGGCAGAACCAGCGCGTCGGCATCGCACGAGCCATGATCCTCCAGCCAAAACTTCTGATCTGCGACGAGGCGGTCTCTGCACTTGATGTGTCTGTGCAGGCCCAGGTTGTCGATCTGCTGATCGAGCTACAGAAAGAGTTCGGGCTCGCCATGATCTTCATCAGCCATGACCTGTCTGTCGTGCGCGAGATCAGCCACCGCATTATGGTGCTCTATCTCGGCAAGGTCGTGGAAGTTGCAGATCGTCACACGATCTATGAGGACGCGCGCCACCCCTATACGCAGGCGCTGATTTCGGCCGTACCAACACCGGACCCGGAGTTTGAACGCGGCAAGGAACGCCTCAAGCTGCGCGGCGACCTGCCCTCGCCGCTCGACCGTCGTTCGCCGCTGCGTTTCATGAAATCGGTCATCGTCGATGATCCGGATGCGGAGCAATACGATCCGAAGCTGATCGAGGTCGCCCCCGGCCACCTCGTCGCCGAGCACGATCCATATGAAGACGTGGAGGGGCTTTACGCGGACAAGACTGAAGCGGCCTAACCGTTCACCGTTTCATGTATGGTCTTCAGTGTCCGCAGCAGCGGTTTCGCCGCTTCCAGCGGCAGGCAGCTCGGTCCATCGCAGAGCGCCTTGTCCGGCTCGGGGTGAAACTCCAGGAACACACCGTCAGCGCCCGCAGCCACGGCTGATTTCGCGATCACGGCAACACCTTCCCGGCGCCCGCCGGTCGAGCCGCCAGATGTACGCGGATCAGCACCCGGCAGCTGGACAGCATGGGTCGCGTCAATCGTTACCGGCACGCCAAGCTCCTTCATGGCGGGGATGCCCAGCATGTCGACAACGAGATTGTTGTACCCGAAGCTTGCCCCGCGTTCACAGAGGATCGTGGGATTATCCCGTCCAGTGACTTCCCCCACCTTCGAGATGATGTTCTTGCAGTCCCACGGGGCCAGGAACTGCGCCTTCTTCACGTGCAGCCAGCCGCCGCGCGCCTTCACCGCCTCGGCGCCTGCAACAACCAGGTCGGTCTGGCGACAGAGGAAGGCGGGCACCTGTACAACCTCTGCCACTTCCGCGACCGGCCGGGCCTGCTCTGGTGTATGGTAATCGGTGACAACGGGAACGCCGAACTCGGCCTTCACGTCCGAGAGGATATTCAATCCCTCTTCAAGACCCGGTCCACGATAGGACTTGATCGATGAACGGTTCGCCTTGTCGAAACTGGCCTTGAATATGTAGGGCAGGCCCAGCTCATCACATACGCTCTTGAGATGTTCGCAGATCCGCATCGCGAGATCGCGGTTTTCAAGCACGTTCATCCCGGCCATGACGGTCAGGGGCTGGCCGGTACCGATGGAAATATTGTGTTCTGCGAGGGTGAGATGGCTCATGATCCGTTCCTGCTTTTTCGAAGCCCAGCGATTAGACAAGACAGCACCACACGGCAAGAGCAGCTGAGCGCCATGCCTCCTTGCGCGAGATAGAGAATATCCGTCCGGAAATTACCACGACATCCTATGGAGAAGGCCGCTTGCCCTCTACTGCCCCCCTCAATAGGGTGCGCCCGCGTTCAAAGCAGGACCTGAGCCATGAGTGAAAATCTGCCGATAAATCTTGATGATGTCCGGGATGCCGCGCGCATCCTTGAAGGACAGGTCGAGCGCACGCCGCTGCGCAAGTCCCGGACCCTGTCCGAGATTACGGCAGCCGATATCTGGATCAAGTTCGAGAACTTCCAGTTTACCGCTTCGTTCAAAGAGCGCGGGGCCCTGAACAAGCTTTCACAGCTCACCGATGAAGAGAAAGCCGCTGGCGTGATCGCGGCCTCGGCTGGCAACCACTCTCAGGGCGTTGCCTATCATGGCCGCCGTCTCGGTATCCCCGTCACCATCTGCATGCCGGTCACAACGCCGTTCAACAAGGTCGAGCATACCCGCGCCTTCGGGGCGCGTGTGCTATTGAAGGGCAACACCTTCGACGAGGCCAAGGCCCATGCCGAAAGCGTCATGGAGCGCGAGGGCCTGACCTTCATCCACCCGTTCGACGATCCACTCATCATGGCCGGTCAGGGCACGGCCGCGCTGGAAATGTTCGAGGAGGGGCTGGAGCCAGACGTGCTGGTTGTCCCGATTGGCGGCGGTGGCCTGATCTCCGGCTGTGCCACGGTCGCCAAGGCGCTGAAACCTGATATCGAGGTTATCGGCGTGCAGGCCTCCATGTACCCGTCCATGCTTGCCGCCATGCAGGGCCGTGAGGTGAAAGCCGGCGGGGCCTCCATCGCTGAAGGCATATCGGTCAAGACGCCGGGCGACCTGACACAGAAGGTCGTGCGCGCTCTGGTCGACGAGATTGTACTGGTCGAGGAAGAACACCTTGAGCGCGCCATAACCCTGCTGGCCGATGTCGAAAAAACCATCGCCGAAGGTGCTGGTGCAGCCGGTCTCGCCGCCCTCCTCGCGCACCCGGCGAAGTTCGCGGGCAAGCGTGTCGGACTGGTTCTCTGTGGCGGCAATATCGACACCCGCCTGCTGGCCTCAGTGCTAACGCGTGCGCTGGTGCGTGAGAAACGGCTGTCGAATATCCGCATCATCGGCGACGACCGGCCGGGTCTGCTGGCGCTTGTCTCCAAGATCATCGGTGACAATGGCGCCAATATCATGGAAGTCGCTCACAACCGGATCGCCCTCGATGTGCCCGCCAAGGGCGCCGAATTCGATATCCTGATGGAAACGCGCGACGCCCAGCATACCCAGGAAATCATCGACGCGCTCGCCCAGGCTGGCTATCCACCCCGGCGCAACTGAAGCGGACGGTCAGCTATTGCGGACGCTTCCGGTCAGGTGACTGGCCCGGTTCGAAAAAGTCGTCCGGGAAAGCCTCTTCCTGCTTTTTATCGAAGTGACCGTCTGGGAACTCTTTCTTCTGCTCTCCCTCAAAAACTGAGTCTGGATAGGCTTTCTTCTGTTCACGCTCAAAAGTGGAGTCAGGAAATTCCTTTCCCTGGTCTGGTTTGAACATACCCCCCGGAATTTCCCGGTCTGGCGTAAACATGCCTCCTGGAATCTTATCTTCGTCTCTCTGCGCCCGGACAGGCTCAGCCTGTTTCTGGAGCTTGGGGCGCACGGCTTCTTTGCGCTGAGCTTCCATTTGCACGTGCTCCGCCTTGGCAGTTCTATCGGCGTACTTGCCTGACTGCGCGAGGGCCGCTGGCGTGGCCAGCAGCGTCAGGCTCGAGGCAAGCATCGTGAGGCGGGAAAGTTTATGTGCTTTCATGTCTGTCTCCATTGAGAGTTGCGGTGCGAATAAACCGCCGCACCACCCTGTATTACGCAAAACACCCACCTGATCCGGACATGCGCGGCCCGACAAAGCGCAGCAGGGGATGATTTCGCTGCAGCCTTGTGCTTAGGGTCGTGCCAAGCCATTCAGTTTCAGGGAGCGTTTCGCCCGTGTTCAGATATTTTTCCGGAGCCATTCTGGCCCTCAGCCTCGCCGCCTGCGGCAACCAGCCTTCAGCTGATTTCGACAGCTATTTCCCATGGGATCCCGACAGGTCCGGCGTGGAGACAACCGAGCAGGGGCTCCAGTATGTCGTCGTCGAGGAAGGCCCGGAGGACGGCGCGGTCCCGAATATCGATTCCACCGTGCAGGTGCTTTATGAGGGCCGCCTGACGGATGGTACGACCTTCGACGGCAATTTCGAGAGCGGCCGCCCGGCCGTCTTCGGCGTCGGAAACGTTATCCCCGGCTGGACGCAGGGCCTCGAGCTGATGTCGGAAGGTGACGAGTACATTTTCTATATCCCGTCCGACCTCGCCTATGGCGAATCTCCCCGTCCGGGCAGCAAGATCAAGCCCGGTGACGACCTGATCTTCCGGGTCAGGCTGCTCAATGTCTTCGAGCCGAAACCGGCCGACAAGGAAGCGTGGGAGACCTACACCCCCTGGAATTCCGACAATGAAGCCGTCGAAACCACAGGCTCGGGCCTGGAATATGTCGTGCTGGAAAGCGGCGATGAAAGCGGTGCGAGCCCCGGCCCGCAAGAGACGGCCGTGGTGTTCTATGAAGGCCGCCTGGCCGAAACCGGGGAAGTGTTCGACAGCGCATTCAAGCGCGGCGAACCACTGATGATCCAGCCATCCCAGGTGATCCCCGGCTGGCAGGAAGCACTCTCCATGATGAAGCCAGGAGACCGCTGGCTCGTACATATTCCATCAGATCTCGGCTATGGCGAACGCGGCTATCCCGGCACCATCCCGCCAAATGCGGATCTCAATTTCGAGGTTGAGGTGGTCGATGTCCTCAAGAGCGAATAGACTTGCCTGAAACGCTGTTGCGATTCGGGGATGATGATGAATCTGAAAACTGCCCTTCTGGCCCTTCCCGTTCTTGTCATGGCCGGTTGCCAGTCCGGACCTGCAGAGCCGCCTGCCGGGATGGCGCAGGCTGTTGACACCTGCCGGGACATCGCGCCCGGGTCAGGCACTTACGCACCTCCCTTCCCGGCTGGATGTGAGGGTACGCAGGAGAGCGAAGACGGCCTGATATGGCTTGAGCTGACGCGCGGGCCGGAAGGCAGGGCCGCACCCGAGGCCGGGGCCACCGTCATCGTGGACTATGAGGGCTACCTTGCGTCAGACGGCACACGTATCGACAGCTCCTTCGAACGTGGCGAACCCGCGGTTTTCAAGGTCGAGGAAGTGATCGAAGGCTGGACACGCACGCTCAAACGCATGACGCCGGGCGATGAGTGGCTGGTCTATATCCCTTCCAATCTGGCGTATGGTGCCAATCCGCCGGGAGAGGGTGTGCCCGCCAACGCCGACCTTGTTTTCCGGATAAGGCTCCAAGGTTATATGAATGCCGATGCTGCGGCTGAGCTCAAGCAGACAGCTTCCGCAGACGAAGCCCTCGGGGCAGCGCCGGAACTCTGGGACGAGTTCCTCCCATGGGACAGCTCACGCGAGGGCGTGAAAACGCTGGAATCCGGGCTCTCCTGGTATCAGATCGATTCTCCGGGTGAGGCCGGTCCCACAATCAGCGCAGACGACATGGTTGCCATAGACTATGAAGCCCGCCTCGCCGACACAGGCCGTGTGGTCGGAACCACCTGGAACCAGACAAAGCCGCTTGTCGTGCGTGCCGGGGATCTCATTCCCGGCTTTGCCCAGACACTCACACTGATGCAGCCAGGCGATATCGTCATCGCCCACATGCCGTCGAAGATCGCCTATGGGGAAGAAGGACTGGATGACGCAATCCCGCCCGATGCCGACCTGGTCTATCTGGTCAACCTTATCACCCTGAATCCGCGTACACCGTCAGACACCAACTGAGCGGCTACGGGCCCTCTCTACTTGACCTCGCCGGGAATGGCCCGCACACCGCGCGAAACCGATTGGCGGGAGAGCCCTATGAAAACGCTCATTGTCATACCGGCAAGGTACGGCTCCACACGCTTCCCGGCCAAGCCGCTACATCCGATTGCCGGCCATTCGCTATTGTCACGCGTCGCCCGGATAGCAGCCGACACAGCTGCCTCGAACGAACAGGTCAGCTATGTCATCGCCACCGATCATGATGAGATCGCTGCCCATGCCCGCGAGATCGGCGCCCCGGTCGCCATGACCGATCCGTACCTGCCCTCCGGCACCGACCGCACACTCGCTGCCGCGCGCCAGCAGGCAGATGAGCCGGACTTTGTGCTCAACCTCCAGGGCGACGCCCCCTTCACACCGCCCGCCTATCTCAAGGCTCTCATAGAAGAAGCACGAAAGACGGAGGCGGACGTCATCACCCCTGTCACCCAGCTCGACTGGGATGCGCTGGACACGGTGCGAGACCAGAAGACACGTGAGCCTTTCAGTGGCACGAGCTGCGTGCGCCGTGCTGATGGTCATGCCCTGTGGTTCTCCAAGCAGGTCCTGCCTGCCATCCGCAAGGAAGAGAATTTGCGCAAGCAAGTCGCCCTGTCACCGGTCTGGCGGCATATCGGCCTGTACGGCTACAGGATGTCCGCACTGGAACGTTTCGCAAGCCTGCCCGTCGGCCACTATGAAGCCCTTGAGGGCCTCGAGCAACTTCGCTTCCTTGAGAACGGCATGACCATCATGACGGTACCCGTGACCTCCGGAGCGACAGCCATGTGGGGGGTCGATACGCCCGAGGATGCCGAGTATGCGGCCAGACTGATCGCTGAACATGGTGACCCGATGAAAGGGGCCCACGGATGAGCCGCAAGGTGTATATCGTTCGTCACGGGAACACGTTCGACAGGGGCGATACGGTCACGCGCGTCGGTGCACGTACGGACCTTCCACTTTCCAGGTCCGGACAGGAACAGGCCGATGCCCTGGCAAAGCATTTCAGCAGTATGCAGACAGCCTTCAGCCGGATTGTGACAAGCCCGCTGAAACGCACCCGCCAGACGGCCGAAACAATCGCGGCCGCCCAGCCGTCTGCCCCCGATCTCGAGACAGCCCCCTTCCTGCGCGAAATCGACTATGGCCCCGACGAGAACCAGCCGGAGGCAGACGTTGTCGCCCGGATCGGTGACGCCGCACTGGAGGCCTGGGAACGCCGGGCCGTCCCGCCGCCGGGCTGGAATGTGGATCCGCCAGCCATTATCGGAAACTGGGACAAGTTCTTCGCCTCGGTCGCAAAAGAGCCCGTATCCGGCCCGGTCCTCGTCGTTACCAGCAACGGGGTTGCCCGCTTTGCACTCCTGGCCGCGCGGCAAGCCAATCCGGAGCTCAATATCGAGGCTTCAGACCTCAAACTGAAAACAGGGGCCTATGGCATCCTCAGCATTGAAGCCGACGCGAAACCTGGCCTGCTCGACTGGAACATCCGCCCCTGAGCGCTTGCCCGAACGCTAGATATAGCCTTCCTCGAGCAGGTCCTTGGTATGGATCACACCGACCGGGCGCTGGTCTTCGAGGACAAAACCGTTTGCGATGCGGAGCTTGGTCATGACATCAACGACGAGCGCGATCCTGTCATCCTTGGCAAAGGTTCGCCCGCCGGGTGTCATGATCTGCGCAGCGGTTCGGGGGCCGTCCAGCCCATGCTCCATGGATCGCCGCAGGTCCCCATCGGTAATGATCCCCCGATAGGCGCCATCCTTGTCGACAACAGCGACACACCCCTGCCGGCCCGCCGCAATATCGTGAATGACTTCCTGTAGCCGGGCGTCTTCATCAACCGTCGGGACTGTCTGCTCCCTCGACATGAGATAGTCGGCAACCGTGTGGAGTGCCTTGCCGAGCTTGCCGCCTGGATGACGCGCGCCGAAATCTTCCGGGCTGAAGCCACGCCTGGCCATGAGCGCAACAGCCAGCGCATCGCCGAGTGCCAGCGTCATAGTTGTCGACGTCGTTGGGGCGAGACCATTCGGACAGGCTTCCTCGAACTCGGGGAGCCGCAATACAATATCGGCGTTTCGGCCAAGCACGGAATTGGGATCACGCGTGATCGCAATCAGCGGTATGCTGTAAGTCTTACAATATCGCAGGAGGTCAATCAGCTCCCGGCTACCCCCCGAATACGAAATCGCCAGCACGACCGAATCGGAGCGGACCATACCAAGGTCGCCATGACTGGCCTCTGTCGGGTGCAGGAAGAAAGAGGCCGTTCCGGTCGAAGCAAAGGTGGCTGCAATCTTCTGCCCGATATGCCCGGATTTGCCGACGCCCGCGACAATCACATAGCCGCGACACTCCAGCACCTTATCGACAGCGGCCTCAAAGCTTGCATCAAGCGCCTTCGACAATGCCCCGATCGCGTCAGCCTCAATGGACAAGACGCGGCGGGCGACCGCTACATCTCTCTGGCGCTGCTGTGTCATAATCTGCTCTCCTGATATGCGTAGGACCTTAGCCTTGCGCCTTTTCTGATATCGAATATCCGCCAAATGCAACGGCGTGTCGGCCGCGTAAACTCGAACTAAAAAGTGCTGCAAACGCTAAAATCGGCAACGTCATCGGCCTCAAGCACCATGTTCTCCGAAGTATAATCGCAGGTGCGTGAGATGCCGTTTAGGGCACCCCGGACAGCCTCTTATCGTTCCCTGAGTAGACTGAGCAGATAAGAACCATATCCATTTTTGCCGTACAACTGGCCCGCTTCAGCCAGTTCCGCATCGCTCATCCAGCCATTTCGCCAGGCAATTTCTTCCGGAGAGGACATACGAACGCCCTGGCGTTCAGAAATGCTTTTTACGAAGTTTCCGGCATCTAATAGGGAGTCATGCGTCCCGGTGTCAAACCAGGCATACCCTCGCCCAAGTAGCTCCACGCGCAGATCCCCACGCACGAGATAAGCCTTGTTTACGTCGGTTATCTCCAGTTCGCCGCGGCCCGAAGGTGCGATCTCGGCAGCTATGTCCAATACGTCGTTATCGTAGAAGTACAGACCGGTAATGGCGTAACTGGACTTTGGCTCAACCGGCTTCTCCTCAATCGAGACAACGCGTTTTTCACGATCGAACTCCACCACCCCGTAACGCTCAGGATCGGCCACACGGCACCCGAATACTGTTGCTCCTTCTGTACGCGAAGCTGCTTCGGTCAGGATTTCTGGCAGGCCGTAGCCGTACAGAATATTATCGCCCAGCACGAGAGCGACGCTATCGCTGCCGACGAATTCGCGGCCGATGATAAAGGCCTGAGCAATCCCGTCAGGCGAGGGTTGTTCAGCATAGCTGAGAGAGATGCCGAGCCGCGAGCCGTCGCCGAGAAGACTTCTGAAAACTCCCAGATCATTGGGGGTGGTGATGACCAGAATTTCGTGGATACCCGCCATCATGAGCAGGGAGAGCGGATAGTAAATCATCGGTTTGTCATAAACCGGCAGCTGCTGCTTGGATTGCGCGAGTGTCAGCGGATGGAGTCTCGTGCCAGCTCCGCCAGCGAGTATGATCCCCTTCATGAGCGCCCCCCATTTCCTTTAGAGAAAGCAGTCTCTTCTGTCAGGCCGAGCCGCTTGCCCCCTCCCGTGCTTGTCAGGATGTCGCGCCACCACGGCTCATTGTTCAGATACCAGTCGACTGTCTCAATAATCCCGTCGCCGAACGCTCGGCGCGGGCGCCAGCCCAGTTCCTTCTCGATCTTGGTGCAGTCTATGGCGTAACGGAAATCGTGGCCAGGGCGGTCGCAAACAAAGCTGATAAGATCGCTATGAGGCGCTTTGGCGGGAAAACGTTCATCAAGGGCGGTGCATATAGTTTCTACAACCTCCAAATTTGTGCGTTCCGCACCGCCGCCCACATTGTAGCTTTCCCCAAGCTTTCCGCTCCCTGCGATCAGCAAAAGCGCCTCGGCGTGATCGTCCACGTGCAGCCAGTCGCGAACATTTTCGCCTTTGCCATAGACCGGCATGGCAGCCCCATCTCGCCCCTTTGTGATTATAACTGGGATTAGCTTTTCGGGATGTTGCCAGGGCCCGTAATTGTTTGAGCAGTTTGATAGAACCACCGGAAGACCGAACGTCTCGCCCCATGCCCGGACCAAATGATCTGAGGCCGCCTTCGACGCCGAATATGGTGAGCGTGGATCATACCGGGTTGTCTCGGTGAATGCCTGCGCGTCAGGGCTCAGAGAGCCAAACACTTCATCGGTAGAAATGTGATGAAACCGGAATTTCTCGCGCCGGCGCCCCTTTTGGGATTCGAGGAACGCTCTCGCGCCCTGAAGCATATTAAACGTCCCAACTATATTAGTTTGGATGAAATCACCCGGGCTATCTATAGACCGGTCGACATGGCTTTCAGCAGCCAAGTGCATGACCAGATTCGGCTCATGGGACTCAAAGACGGAGCGAACGCGATCTGAATCACGTATATCGCCTTTCTCAAGTATGAAACGATCGGATTTCGACGTCTCTTCATTGATCGCGGACGGGACCGCCGCGTACGTCATGGCATCCAGCACGACCACCTTGCTACTTGTCTCTTTGATGAGCCTGCGCACGACGGCAGAGCCGATGAAGCCAAGACCACCGGTAACCAAAACAGTATCAGCATGAATCATAGGCCGTGTTCTTTTTTTGCATACACATTGAATGGGTACTAGGTCATTCATTCTCCGCCAGCAACCTGATGACGGCCTACTGCTTACGCGCCTCCAACCTGCCGAATTTTGACACTCTGGAAAGAGATGCGGAGCCTGCAACAAATAGCGCTGGCTGTGAAATCTACCCCATGAAGCGCGCGCTGCAGCAGGCTCATAGCCTTCCCACAGAGATGTAAGAAAACCCGCGCCGGGCCCTGCGCCCAAATTCCCTGATAACTGGCGAAATACAGGGAATTTAATCCAATTAACAGGGAGAGCGTCGCTTCGAGCTCCTCTGAGGCCTCGTGTCGACGGGGTATTACGGCGAAATTCCCTAAGCCAAAGAACAGGGAATTAGAAATCCAAGAACAGGGAATTTCTTTCGCCAGAACAGGGAAACCGCGCAGCCAGTTCAGGTCAGTATCCAATGAGTTATGCGGTTGTGCGTGGTATCAGGCATTAAGTCTTTTTTGGCTGGTTTTGAAAAAGTTGACAGGCAGTGACGCATAGGCAGGACATGACCATCGCTGCCAACTTCTCCGAAGCTTTCATGCCAATTCAATTCTGTCATGGTAGGGATACTGCGAATATGTCCTGCTGACGCGTTCCAGTTTTACCGGCTTGGGCAAAGTACGGTGGGCCCGACAATCTGCATGGCGATTGCTCGATCAAAGCTGAAACGGATTTTCGCGACATATCCTATAGACGCTCGGCCCTGTCACGCCCGCTTGCCGCCTGATGTAATAGCCTCTTTGCCGTAACCTTGTCATCGCGGCGCGCACGGTGTGAGGCTGCCATCGAAGGGCTACCGCAAGCCCGTCGATTGTTGCGTCTTCCTGCAGCAGGCACACAAGCCACGCAAGCTTGCTACCCGGCACAGGCGGCCTTTCGAAAAACAAGGTATGTGATGATGTCATTTTTTTACCTCCAGCCTTGAGCGCCAGGTACCGCAAACCACCAAGGCAAGCTCGGAGCCGGCCGAGCCGTACTGATGACGCACGTCGCAAGCATAAACATCAAGGCTCAGTCTGAGCCCGAAGTCGAGCGTATTTCCACTGTTCAAGACCGGGCTCGGAACTACCCAGACCGGCGTCCGGACAACTCGCCACGTTCGACTTGACTGTGCCTGCACATCGAGCACTGGTCTCTCCACCCTAGATAGATTTAAAGGATGGAGTTCAATGAAAGGCATTACCAAAGATTGTCGAGTGGCTTTTGGCCGACCCGCAAAGACGTTGCCCATCGTTACCGCACAACTGCTATCGTGCTTGCGAGACGCCGAGACTGCCATGTGTCTCGCCATGAAGCACGGCGTCTGGGCAGAGCCCCAAGGCATCCAAGAACGGCACGGTTCACTAAATGTGAGCCTCGACCTTATTGAGGATCACGTCGCAACTATCCGGACGATCATCGAGCCGCCCGAAAAACAATCACCGTCTGGCGGAGGATGCGTAGATGCCAGATAGTATTTTCAGAGCCTTCAAGATCGATCATTTGTCCGCCTCCTCTATCAACAAGTGGACGGGCGACCGCGGCGCCTGGGTCGCACATTATGTGTTCGGCCTCAAAGGCGATGTTGGCCCCGCCGCCTGGCGCGGCAGCGCCGTTGAAGACGGCCTGACAGCATATGTAACGCGTTCGCGGATCGATCCACTGACACACGCCATGATGACGTTTGAACGCGATGCGAAGGGCGACCTTGATGACGATGTCGAAAAGGAGCGAGGCCTTGTGAGCCCCATGCTGGAACAATCGATAAGCGCCTGGGAGGACGCCCATCTTGGCAAGCCGGTAACCCAGCAGATCCGGGTCGAGACCTGGCTCGACGGCATCGAGATCCCCCTTGTCGGTTTCGCCGATTATTGTATGGATGGCTACTGCATAGACCTGAAGACGACCAAGGCGCTGCCATCGAAGCCGCGTCATGACCATACGCTCCAGGCAGCCGGCTATGCCTTGGCTCGAAATGAAGAGAGCGCTGCTCTCCTGTATGTTACGGCCAAAAAACACACGATCCATGAACTCGACCGCGACCAGCTTTCAGACGCCGTGTCAGACCTGACTCGACGTGCCCGAGGGCTGCAGAACACATTGACGGCTGCATGGGCGGCAGGCGGCGGTGATCCTGACCGCGCCAAACTTCGGCTCGCCGAAATGTGTCCTCCCAATATCGACACCTTCTACTGGAGCGAGAGGGACTTCGAGACCGCCCGCTCACAGATCGAAGCCTGGGCCTAGGAGGAGCAAATGCAATTACCAAAACCCGACAGTGTAGGCTTTGAAACCTGTCCGCCAGGCACGCATGTCGCGATCTGCTACCGTTTCATCGATCTCGGCACACAGCGTTACCAGCATCCGGGCGGGCCACGGGACCAGCACAAGGTCATGCTCTCATGGGAACTGCCGGACGCGCTTATCCAAGAAGGCGATCATGCAGGCGAGCCATTCACCTTCCATCAACAATACACATGGTCGATGCACGAAAAGGCGACATTGCGAAAGCACCTTGAAAGCTGGCGGGGTATTCCGTTTCGCGAAGAGGACTTTGGAGAAGACGGCTGCAATATACGCGACTTGCTCGGCAAGCCGTGCATGCTCACGCTCGCTCCATCTTCACGCAGCTATAAGTCGCAAATCAGCCTGCTATCTATCTCCAGGCTGGTCAAAGGAAAACGCGCACCGCACACACCACAGAACCCGATAACATACTTCTCGATGGAAGGACCGTATATCGACCTACTGACCTTCGACAGGTTGAGTGACAAGTTACAGGCAACCATCCGGAAATCGCCGGAGTATGATCGCTTGACACGCGCGGTTCCCATACGGATTTGGGCTCGGTGCATCGAGCCACACGCCCAGACGCTCTATGGAGGCTCACCAAATTTGGCGCAGACAACGAGCTTACTGACCTCCTCCGGTAGGCCACTGTCACTAGCACGCCAACCTGAGCGCCCAGCGCCGCCTCAGAAGGCATTCTGATGGCTTCGAACTTCTTGAAAACAAGTTCGGGGCGGCCTCTGAAGTGGATTGACGTACCCGCGAGCGAACAGAGCAGGCTACAGCGTAATGAAAAGCGACAGCGCTACAAAACCCGGAGGATGGGACTCCCGGCACAGCCTGTATCCGTCGAATCCTTATGGCTTACTCAGAATGGGATGTGCGTTTGTAATGAATGCCGCGGGCATGTGCCGCTTGAGATCCGCGATACCGTCATCGCCCATGAGTATTTTCGTGCCGGGAGAAATTCTCCAGGCCACGTTCCGACAAATGTTTCGCTTTGGCTTTCGGCGTGCAATTCGAGAGAAGCGGTCAAAGAAAAGGCTGCGTTACGAAAAGCGCACCGAATGCGCGTTTGCGACAGGGCTGAGGATTCTGAAGACCCAGTTGAGACGTCATTTCAGCCAGACCCGTGGAACAAGCGGTTCAAGCGCAAGCTAAACGGACAGGTGGTTCGGCGTTGATCTATGCCCAAGCATTTCAACCGGGGCATAGATCAGTTCGAAACTAATAATGCTGAACATTCTTGTTTCTCAAGCGTCTGTTTTTCCTTGTTTTATCTCCCCCAGGGCTCTTGCAATCTTGCGCTCCATATCTTCATCGAGCTGTTGCTCTTCCCACTCGCGTTGAGCGGATGAGCCCTTCTCCGGCCCATCCAGGCCTCGGCTTCGAAAAGTTTGATGGCCGCCGCTATAGAACGAAGATCCCCTCCCAAGGCGTCGTTGCGCAATCTCATGATCATAGCTTCGATAGCGGGCATGGTGACCTGCTTCCCGCCAACCTGAGCCGGGATGGGCGCCATGAACGCACTCTCGACCATTGCTGTCAGGTGGGTCTCTTTCTTGTTTCTCGGGCGCCCCTTCGGATTACCACTCTGCCCCTCCTTGAATTGAGAGTTTTTCGGAGGCCGACCGTACCCAACGTCTCCGGCCGGCGCTTTCGAAGACTTCCTGCGTTTTGTCATCGCACCGCCTCCTCTGAGTTTTGCTGCATAGCCTTCGCATCCCGGAATGTGGCTCCGTCGTGCTCGCGCATGGGCTCAACACCGGTCATGTCGCGCCATCGCCCCAGCGCTGTATCCACATAGGCTGGATCGATATCTAGCCCAACAAAGGTACGCCCAGTCCGCTCAGCAGCGATCAACGTGGTGCCGGAGCCAAGGAATGCGTCCAACACCGTCTCGCCGCGTTTCGTGACATCCAAGATTGCATCAGCCACGAGACCGACCGGCTTTACGGTAGGATGCAGGTCGAGATCCTGCCGGCGGCTTCCGACGAAGGTGTTGACCGAGGGATAATCCCAGACGTTTGTGCGGTTGCGGCCGTGCTTGCCGAGCTCGACATTGTTCCGGTGCGGCCCCTTCCCCACTCGGTAGACCAGGACGAGCTCATGCTTGGACCGGTACAGGCTCCCCATACCGGCATTCGACTTGTTCCAGACACAGAGATTCAGGCGAGCCCCGTAAACATCGTTTCCAGCCGCCAAGAGTTCACTCAGATGGCCGTGATCTATGCAGACAAAATGCACGGCGCCCGATTTGCAAACCTCGGCACAGGACCCAAGGGTGTCTTTCAGAAACTGGGTGAACTCTCTCGACGACATTTCGCCTGACGCTTCGTAGAATTCCCGATGCCGCGTTTTGCCCTTCCCACAAACGTGACCATCGACCCGGACATTATATGGCGGATCCAGAAAGGCCGCATCGACAGCCCTGCCTTTCGCAACCGCCTTCAGAAACCCTGGAGTCCTGACGTTGCCGCAACCAATCCGATGCGGTCCTGCGATCCAGATATCACCGGTCTGCGAGACCGGATCGGTTGGAACCGCAGGTACGACCTCATCGTCTGGATCTCCGCCGCTGTCGTCCAACAGCACATCGATCCGCGCCGCATCGAAGCCGGTGAGTTCAAGGTTGCAGGCCGGGTCCAGAGAGATGGCGTATAATTCCTCGCGAACCAGCTCCATGTCCCAGGAGGATTCCAGGGCAATCTGGTTGTCGGCGAGGCGGAGCGCCCGCTTCTGAGTTTCGGAGAGCCCGCGGATACGGATGACCGGAAGCTCTTCGAGGCCGGTTTCCTTGGCTGCAATCAGCCGGCCATGGCCCGCGATGATCTCACTGTTCTCATCAATCAGGAGCGGGTTCAGGAATCCGAATTCTCTGATCGAGCGGACCAGTTTCTGAATCTGCTGCTTTGGATGGATCCGCGCATTCGCAGAGTATGGCTTGAGATCCTCAACCTTGACCTCCTCTCGGTTAAGATCAGGCAGCTTCTTTCTCTTGGGCATACCGACGCTCTCCTCTCGTGCGCGATCCCATTGATCGCGCGAGCGAGGCTGAACGACGCGCTATTCTAAAAGGAGGGTCAGTTTGTCGGCGTTATCCGAAACTGCCAGGGCTCGTATTTCGCCTGACCTTGCCAGAGCACTGGGACGAGCTGCTCGGCCGGCTCGGCATAGGCAACCACAAGGCGGAGGAACAATTCATCGAAATAGATGGTGTGCGGCCAGAGCATACGAGCGCGCGCATAGTGCAAGCTGACCAGTTTCAAGGCGATCAACAGGTGCAAGACCGGGCGAGCAGGTGCCCAGAAACGAGATCTGAAATTATCTTCGTCTGCGATCCAGTACACTCGCCCCACGCAATCTTTCAGAGATGAGGGTGTGCCATCTGGCAGCCCTTCAACATCGAGATGGTGCAATAGGGCGACACTGGCGACATCAGCGGCGTGGAGGCGTTGATCCAAGCGCGCCCCCAAACGCTTGATATGGTGTTGTGACTTCGAGGCGAGCTCCAAATGCTCTTCGCGCGGCGACTCGCACGACGAATACCTTATGCCCGTCAGCACGCTTAGCTTGAGCGCATGCGCACATAGAACCGAGAAAGCTTTCTCGCGCTCCTGGTCCTCGTCCAACCCCGGAAAGAGGATAGTCGCCAATAGCCTTGCCCCACACTCATAAATCGGGCGCTGCACCGGATTCAGGATATGGGTCTCCATGTCCTCAATATGGCCATACTCACCCAGAAAAGGGAATGCGGAATCGCCGCGTGCAAGACCTAAATAAATCATCAATCATTGTGTAAGATAAACACGCACCGCCCTCACGCAGGAATTCAGGATTTGAGACCACGGCGAAGTCCGCATCCGGCTTGGTCTTGCGGATAATCGCCTCGACCTCGTCGCCGGTACCGACAGGCACGGTGGATTTTGTCACCACGACAGTGAACCCGTCCATCAGTTCGGCAACTTCCTCGGCCGCACCATAGACATAGGATAGGTCGGCATGGCCGTCGCCGCGCCGGGACGGTGTGCCGACGGCGATGAAGACCGCGTCGGCGTCGGCGATAGCGTCCTTGGCCTCGGTCGTGAAATTGAGCCGGCCCGCCTTGACGTTCTGGGCGACGAGCTCATCCAGGCCGGGCTCGAAGATCGGAATCTCGCCCTTCTTGAGCCGGTCGATCTTGGAAGCGTCCTTGTCGACGCAGGTCACGACATGGCCGAAATCGGCAAAACATGCCCCGCTTACCAGGCCAACATAGCCTGTCCCGATCATCGCTACGCGCATGGCTTCATCCCATTTTCAGTTACGCCACTGGTTTGGGCGCGAGAGGTGCGGTTATCCCGGATGCATCATGTTGCGTATTGGCATAGCTGTAAGAGAATTTGTCCTGGCGACAGTTAAAGAGTAAGAAAATTTGACGTGCTTACATACGCCGCGCACCTTCCGGATACGACCCTTAAAGTTTGCGAGTTGATAAAGAATAGCATGAACGAACGGCCCTTATTCAGCGTGATAATCATTAATTACAATGGAGGGATTTTCCTACAAAAAGCGCTCGACTCGCTTGTCTCACAATCCTTCAAGAATTTTGAGGTCCTTGTGCTTGATAATGCGAGCGAGGACTACTCAGCCGACGCTGCTGACTTCGACAGACTATCTCAGGTAAAACTCATCAAGGAGCCAACCAATCACGGCTTTGCTAAAGGTAACAACCTCGCTGCGCAAAAAGCCGCGGGCGAATGGCTGGTTCTTCTCAATCCCGACTGTACAGCGACCTCAACTTGGCTTGAAAGGATCGATGCAGCTATCAAGGCAAATCCAGAGATATCCACATTCACCTGTGCTCAAATTAGTCTCAGTGATCAAAGTAAGCTCGACGGCACGGGTGACGCCTACAACATCTTTGGAATCCCTTGGCGAGGCGGCTTTGGACACCCTGCTGCGGATTTGCCAGACACCGGATTTTGTTTCAGTGCCTGTGGTGCCAGTGCCGTCTATCGAAAAGATCTGTTTCTGGAGGTCGGCGGTTTCGACGAACGCTTTTTCTGCTATTGCGAAGACGTAGACTTGGGCTACCGGCTACAATTGCTTGGTTATGACTGTTTGTTTCTGTCTGATGCCATCGTACATCATGAAGGCAGTGGTATTTCCGGGCGTCACTCCTATTTCACAACCTATTATGGAAACCGCAACCGAACTTGGCTGTATATTAAAAATACTCCGCTTCCTCTTCTAATTGTAACGTTGCCCGGACATCTTGCTCTTCTAAGTTACATTTATCTTCGAAATTGCCGTGGATCTCGACAAAATGGTCTGCAAAAAGGGCTTATTGACGGTCTCACGCAGGCATGGAGGCTTAGAAACTGTCCAGATTATAAAACGCAGGACCGAAAGATATCCCTTTTAGCGCTAACCAGAAAAATGTCTTGGAATCCCTTTCGTATGGCCGCCCGTCGTCCCCATGTTCGCTAGCTAAGATGGGAAGCGGGCCGATCTGACACTGCATTATAGAGGATCTGAGGCTTGTCCCATACTCGTTAGCGCGTATAGGCTAATATTTATTCATTAAAGTAATTGCGAACAGCTCACAGAAATGATTCATCGTGCGCTCATATTGCTTCGAAATATTTGGCAGACACTGCCTGTTCCGACACCGATCAGGCGTAAAGTGGGCAAGTATAGCTGGGTCAGTATCGACCGCATTGTCTCCTCCCACATGAAGCGATCGGACAGTTTCGCGCCCGGTCCGCTGTATGTGGCAGGCTTTTTCACACAATCGAGCGGCATCGCGGCATCAGCAAAACTCTGCGCCACGGCACTGGAAGCCCTCGATTACGAAGTTCATCGTCTAGACATTGGCGAGCTCCGCCACGAACACCTCCTGACTGATGTCAGCCCTCCGATAACAGAGGGGGGCACATGCATCATCCACGTCAATCCCCCGGAGCTGACTTACGCCCTTAAACGGCTGGGCATTTCGCAGCACTCGCAGGTCAAGGTGATCGGTTACTGGGCCTGGGAGTTACCGAAGGCCCCGCCACAATGGATTTCACGTAGTCGTCTCTGCCACGAGGTCTGGGTGCCCAGCACATTCGTCGCTACCGCTCTTCAGGGCGCTTATTGCCCTGTGAAGACAGTACCCCACCCTGTCCCAACCGTTCAAACCAGTGCATCCGACCAATTATCGGCCTTCATACCAGAGAAAAAATTCTGCTGTGTCTGCATGTTCGACATGCGCTCATCTCTCGCTCGCAAGAACCCGCTGGGGGCAATCAAAGCCTTCAAGTTCGCCTTCCCCTGCAACGAAGACGTATCCCTGATCGTGAAGACCCAGCACGGAGACAAATACCCCGCGTCATTGGCAAAGCTTCAGGCGGCCGCCGGTAGCGATCAACGCATCAAACTTGTTGATGCGGTCTGGGACAAGACCCAGGTCGAGACGCTGATCCGGGACTGCGATGTCTTCCTTTCCCTGCATCGGGCCGAAGGCTTTGGCCTGATGATCGCGGAGGCGATGTCCATGGCCAAGCCTGTCATTGCGACGGCTTGGTCCGGCAATATGGATTTTCTTGGCGAGGATTATTTTGGTGCGATACCTGCTCAACTTGTCCCGATTTGCGACGATGATGGAATTTATGAAGGACAAGACTGGGCCGCGCCGGACATCGCCGAAGCGGCAAGGCGGCTGCGAAACCTCCAAAACGACCCGGAAAAAGCGCGAGCCGTAGGTGCCGACAGCAGAACGCGTTTCAACCGCGCCCTCAGCCTGGATGCCTATGGGGCTCTCGTTCGCGAGCGTCTGGCCGCTGATCAGCCGAGGAACACATAGCTGTAAGTTCGCACCTCTCTTGTCCGATTCAGAATATGGAACCCGCTTTGATCGACCGCCATGTTAGTTCGGCAGGGGTGACACGTCAGGGCTGCAGGTCAGGAGCTTCCCTCGTTCGCAATCCTGGTCCCGACAGCAAGGCCGATCAGGTTTGGCATTACCCCGGCGTCATCGACCAGCAGGCCGCTATGATAGCTTTGCGAAAATCGGGATGAAGCTGGGAATCAAAACGAATCCGCCAAATAGTGGCATCTATATTGTAACAGCTTGAACACCGGTAATCGTCACGATTGCGGTTTGTGCCGACGGACTGTATGCAATGGCTATCCCGATCGATGGCAAGCGCACTTCGCCATTCAGCTGAATTGGTGCTTATACGTAAGGCGAGCTTGCCGTCTTCACCGAGACAAAGTTGTGCTCTGCTCCCTGAAAACTGGATCGTTCTGAACTGGAGTTTCTGGCGGTCTCTGATTTGGACAGGTAGGAGCAGGATGAATTAAGGAATCGAAACTCACAAACGCGCAAAAGGCGTTATTTTGAAGCAGGGTGAGCATGGCATCGCGATGGCAGAAATCTGCCGCAAGGCGGGGATCAGCTAGGTGACCTATTTCAATTGGAAGAAAAAATAGGCGGTCTTGATGCCGTCGGAGATGTAGCGCCAGAAGCAGCTGGAAGACGAGAATAACCGGCCGGAAGTTCCGGATCCTGACGGTTGTCGATACCTGGTCGTGATGCGTCCTGGCCATCGATTCACGCTACAACTATCGGCGCGAGGACGTCGTCCAAACCCTTGACCGGATCTGCCGACAGACAGGATATCCGAAGACGATCCGGGTGGACCAGAAGCCCGAGCTTATCTCGCGCGACCTCGATCTGTGGGCCATTTCAAAGGGCGTAGTCCTCGACTTCTCCCGTCCCGGCAAGTCTACGGACAATGCCTTTATCGAGGCGTTCAACGACCGGCTCAGGTCGGAGGGCCTGGATGCGCACTGGTTCATGAGCCTGCTAGACGCAAGTGAAAAGCTGGAGGCTTGGCGTGTAGATTACAATCAGCTAAGGTCCTACAGTGCAAACCAGAACAGAGCCCCACAAGCGCTGATAAAACACCCGGACGTCGCCAGTCAGGCCAAGTGATGAAAGGCGGGAAATTCCAACCCGGAATAGTCCCATCCTTGGGCTCAGAGCAAAGGTGAGCAGACTCTCCGAATGAAAGGCCCGGAGCCACGGGGCTGGGTCATGATCAAACAGGGCCTGAGACGAGTTACGGCAAGTTTGTGGCGGCATCGGCGATCGTATTCACGCCCAGCATTGGAACATTTTTGCAGATTAGCACTCCAGCCTACTACTGAATAAATGAGATATTCTGCCTCGTCCGAAACCTGGTTGTTCAACCTTCCTGCGGCTCGAAATACATCGAGGCGCCACCATGTTCCCCCGCGATCATGCCATCTCGTCCCGCCCAAGCATCTGTTGTTCCTGACGGGATTATATAGGACTGCCCCCTCGAATAATATAATGTTTGCACAATCGGTCTACCTTGACAACATGCCAAGCTGGCCAATTGGATTGAGGTTATGAAGCGCTTCGTTCAGCATCACATGCTTCTGGGTATAATTCGGCTGTCGATAGGATAGCTGGAGATGGCTGAACAGGTTCAAAGCTGGGCTCCGTTTATCGATTCAGCCCAAACCTAGTCTCAACTCCGGTCGGGTGGACGGATTGAATTTTTCCGACGCCCCCGGGCCTGTTTCATGGCGTCTAGGAGCGTTGTCGCACGTGCCTGCCAGGAAGCTCCGTCTACAGTAGCACTCGCCATTCGCCGTGTATCCTCATCCGCCTCGGCCTCGGCATGGGCCACCTCGATTGCAGCAGCAAATGCCCCGGCATCTTCCGCCCTATGGACAAAGGGCAGTGTATCGGCCTGATCGAGGAAAGCCGTCGTGACGACCGGCAGGCCCGCGCCCAGATACTCATATATCTTGACGGCATTGATCGTTCGGGTAAACGGCGTGACATAAAAAGGCACAATTCCGACAGAGGCTTTTGTGAGGCGCATCATTGCTTCCTCGTGCCGGCGCTCGCCGAGCAGACGTATGTTGCGTGGAAGCGGCGGGTCGGGAATCCCGCTAACTTGTCCGATAATGTCGAAACGCATGGCAGGTAGCTGTGTCGCCACATCGCACAAGAGTTCCCAGTCAAACCAGGACTCGACCGCCCCGACATATATGGCACAGGGCTCCCTTTCAGAAGAGAAGCTGACAGCACTAAGTGATAGTGGATCGACACCATTGCGCACTGTCACACAGGGGGCCTCAATGACCGTCAAGTCAGGCTTGAGGGCATTGTGGGAAACGCTAATCAGGCCGGCCTGCTTGAAAAGCCTCTCCTCATCCTCAGCAATTGAAGCCCGCACATGTTCAAAACCCGCGTGGTCATCAAGGCGGTCATAGACAATTAAATCCGGCTCCATCGCAGACACAACCGGCTCCCAGCCCGGAAACATTACCAGCACGTCGCACGCGCAGGAAGATGTCAGGTGCTTGAGTACGGGAGCGAACGTCTTGACTGTTCCTTCCGATAGGCGGGCCTTGTTCCAGTCCGGCCGGATAGCGAGCGGAACAAACAGGCTCCATACCTTGGGTATATTCCGAGCCAGCACCACCTCATTGCCAATCGCGTGTTCCATACTCGCCGGGCCGATATAAATGACGGCTTCATATTCCGAGGAAAGCTGCGTAGTAAGCTGTTGCTGGCGTTGTTTGCGAGCATCCCAATTAATCGACGAAAATACTACGAGAACGCGCGCCCCGTTCATCCTTTCAACAAATGGGCCGAACCTGGCCAGAGGATACCGGATCAACGGCCGCGGCTTGGCCCTGATATACGGCGAAGAGCGCCAGCCGCGCTCTGCGGAATGTATCCGCCATCGCTGCTGGGCGGGCGTGAACTGAACCGGCAAGGGCGCGTAGAATCTAAACAATGTCCGCTTAAGGCCGGCAAGCTGGACCTTTCCAGATGGTAAAAGGCTTAAGCGGACCGGCTGCTCGTAGGGGCCGGTAATATCCACCTTCTCATCTTTGTAAACGCTTTTCGCAGGTGCGACCCATCCGCTGATTCCGGTCTCGTCATACCGGTCTATGTACGACCAGACATCTTGCCAAAGAGACAACAAGAACTGTCGTGGCGCAGTTATGACCTTGTCTGTCCGTTTATCCTTTGAACGCCTCACGGCGTTCTCCTTCATAAGGCTTCCCGGTGAAGTCGGCAATCGCCTGAACGATACGCTCGCTGGCATGACCATCGCCATAGGGAGATGCGCCGCTCGCCATGGAGCTATAGTAATCCGGATCACTCAATAGTCTCAAGACCTTGTCCCTGACACGCTCACGCGACAGGCCAACTAGGTGGGCCACGCCTGCCGATACGGCTTCGGGGCGCTCGGTTTCCTCACGCAGGACGAGAACCGGTTTGTGGAAAAACGGTGCCTCTTCCTGTACGCCACCGCTATCGGTCACAATCACATCGGCGGCCTTCATTGTCGCGACGAAGTCGAAATACGCCATCGGATCAATCAGTTTTATTCGCTCATGATCCCCAAGCTTTTCACTGGCCGCCTCTATGACCTCCGGATTGGGATGTACCGGGTATACAAGATGAACATCCGGTCGCGCATCAACGACTTCCCTCAATCCGGTGAAATACTCACGCATCGGAGCCCCGAAATTCTCCCGGCGGTGAGAGGTGAGAAGCACGAGCTTGCCACCTTCCGGCGCGCGGTGCGGGGAGAGGCTCACTTTTTCGCTATAAAACGCCAGATTGTCGATGACTGAATTACCCGTCACGAAGACTTTCTTTTCGGGTACGAATTCACGGTAGAGAGCTTGGGCAGAGGCCGGGGTGGGGGCAAAGTGAAGATCGGCCACGCGGCCCGTAATCACCCGGTTAATCTCTTCCGGGAAGGGATTGCGGACATCGCCAGTCCGCAGGCCGGCCTCCACATGGCCGAATGGGATACGCAGATAGAATGCGACAATTGAAGAAACCATTACCGTGGTTGTATCGCCCTGCGACAGGATCAAGTCCGGACCAATCTCTTTGATCTTTTCTTCGAGCGCGACAAAAGCACGCCCCGTCAAGGAGCCAAGTGACTGACCGGGCATCATGAGATTGAGGTCGTAGTCAGGTCTCACACCGAACTGCTTCAAGGCGCTGTCCACTAGGTCACGATGCTGCCCGGTAAGCAGCAATTCCGACTGGCACCAGCTTTGCCGGTCGAGCTCGCGAAGAATTGGCGCCATCTTCACTGCTTCTGGGCGCGTACCAACAATACTTAGAATTTTCATATAATCTCCGAATTAGTAAGGATGATACGCTCGGGCAGGACAACTGCCCGAAAAAATTGGCTATATGACGTTCATGGGGGATGCAACCCCTTCATTGGGAGGCCTCTACCGCCTTGGCGAGCGCGTTTTGAGCCTTCCAGAGCTTATCATTCAGCTCCTTCCGAGAGGCTTCCAAAAAATCGATGTAATAGTCCTGAAAGGCCAGACTGGCCTCTGCACTCCAAGGCAGACCCCGAAGACGTCTCAGAACCTTGGGGTGCCTGCTCACCGCGACATCCGGGAAGTCAACATCTCTCAGCAAGTAATCCGCCAATTTACAGATAGGGGTCTCAGAAGAATACGTTTTCAGGGGCTGTAGGCCGTTGGCAATCCTCCTTTCATCGGCATACTCCAACACCATGTCACGCAGCATGAAGTCTTCGGGATCAAGAGTATCAATGTTTTTGAAGTCATGGCTAAGGTCGCGCCTGCTTACGGAGATGCCGCGCCCGCTATAATTGGCGCGCCTCAACTCTTCGAAGTCAGCCTTGCGAACTAGAAAGGGCGGCGCTTCCGGGCCTATGAGAACACAGAACTTGTTCGCACTCGCCCCCTCCAGAAAGGCTCGCCCATTGGCGGCGATAACATCATACTCGCCCTGAAGCTGCGCAATATCATGACGTACACCGAGATAGCGCACTCGCTCGGGACTATACCCATAAAGCCTTACGGCACGCTTGAGACGTGCCAGTGCAACACCGTCTCCGGCAAAATCAATGGACCAGCCCTGAAAGGGCTGCAAGAGCTTCAGTAACGGCATGATGGCGCGAATCCGGGGGCGATCCAACCGGCTAACAACAAGAATCCGCCGGCGCACAGGCTGGTGTAGCCGGGTCGGGCGGTAAACCGCAGTATCGATGCCGTTTTCCATGATAAGACTGTGACGTAGCGGCGCGAAGGAGGCTTCGTGCGCCAGCGCGTCTGTCTCCCTCGAAACCGATATGATCTGCTCGGCGTGCGGCAGCATGAATTGCCGCAGAACAAGATTCCAGAAGACACCGTACTCCTGATCACTCAGCGATACAGGACCATGCAGGACAAGGCGCCGCGCGCAGCCTTTCAACTCGCCAGCCAGCATGGCGGGGAAGATGGAGACAAACGGATGGCCCCATATTTCATCCACCTCCTCACTCTCGATAATCCCCGCAAGCTGCGCAACAAGCTGCTTGAGAAGGGACACGTTCAGTGCGCGCCTGAACGGCAGATCACAATACGCCCGATCTACAACGATACCGATACTTTCCAGAACCGTTTCATCGGCTCCAGTTGCAAGGATGATGCGGGCACCTCGCGCCCGAAGGTTACAGAGCTCGCCCCGCAAGCGTGTTTCGAGCCCGCCATGGTCCAGTTGAGCTGTCACGATGAGTATCGTGCTATTAAAATCTGGACCGTCTCTCATAATTTCTCGCCTGTACCCAGTCACTTGCCGTAGATTTATATCATGTTGTAGAGAACCGAAATGAGTGTCACCGCAAATTTCCAGAGACAAAGACGGCCCTTGTTTGGTGAACTGTCTAATACCGTAAGCCATTGGCAGATCTGGGTGCTGATGGGCAATCAGGACATCAAGCTCCGTTACAAGCGGTCTGTGATCGGCCCATTCTGGATCAGCCTCACGCTTGCTGCCTGGATTGCCGGCATCTCGATCCTGTATGCACAGATCTTGAACCAGCCTTTCCTCGATTACCTGGTCTTCCTATCCTGTGGCCTTCTTGCTTGGAACCTGATCTCTGCAATTATTGGTGAAGGCAGCGTTTCCATTATCGATAATGGCGGCCACATTCGAAGTGCCGCAATTCCGCTCAGTTTATTTGCGGCTCGCGTAGTCTACCGGAATGTTATTGTTTTCTTTCACAACTTACTAGTGATCGCACTCGTACTTATCTACGCTAAAGTACCGCCTACGCCCGCCCTGCTGATCCTACCCGCAAGCCTTTTCGCAAATGCAATACTCCTATATTTTTTCATTTCAATTACCGGGCCGCTCTGCGCCCGGTTCCGAGACCTTCAGCAGATCATATCCAACTTGTTGCAAGTGTCGTTCTTTCTTACACCGATCATCTGGCAACCAGGGCAGATGTCAGGGCGCACCCTGATCACGGACGCCAACCCGTTCTATCACATGATCGAACTCATACGGGCACCGCTTATGGGCTCCTTGCCGACGACGACAAACCTGGTCGCCTGCGGCACAATGCTGATTGCGGGCTGGCTGGCCTCCATGCTGGTTTGGCGCTACAGTCGCAAACGCGTTATCTATTGGTTGTAGAAAGTCATGGTTAAAGTTGATGTCAGGGATGCGACTTTTTCGTATCCTATTTATACTTCCAAGAGCCGGTCTTTTAAGAACACTCTCCTGAGCGGCCAGGTCGGCGGCATGGGGGGCAAAGGCAAGCGATCGACACAGGTTGTACACGCGCTTCACGATGTTAATCTGAGCCTTCGCCCAGGTGACCGGCTTGGCCTGATCGGCCATAATGGCGCTGGCAAGACGACCTTACTCCGCCTGCTCGCCGGCATCTCTCATCCGACATCCGGCTCTGTGGATCTGGAAGGGCGTGTCATACCACTCATCAGTCGTGGCCTTGGCATAAATCCCGAACTGACTGGCCGAGAAAACATTGAGCTTCCCCTGCGCCTTTTCGGCGCGACAGGTGAAGAAGTCAGATGGGCTCACGAGACCGTCCCTGATTTTACTGAACTCGGCGATTTTCTGGACCTGCCGGTCCGCACCTATTCGGACGGCATGCGCGCTAGGCTCTCCTTTGCAATCTGCACCGCGCTTACGGGTGACATTCTGGTTCTCGACGAGTGGCTAGGAGCCGGTGATGCCGGCTTTGTCCAGAAAGCCAGCCGGAAGGTGAAGCAAATGGTTCAAGAAAGTGGTATCGTCGTGCTTGCGAGTCACACACCCTCCATTCTCCAGCAGAATTGCAACAAGCTAGCTTGGATGCGGCGGGGCGAAATCGTCGCCATGGGCGATCCAAAAGAGGTTTCCGAGGCCTATGCCTCTGAGATGCGCCGACGAGGGCGATCTGGCATAGGTTACGAAGACGGGAAGGGTGCGGATGACGCAGCCGCGCAACTGGCAGAGCGTGAAAAAGCCATTCAAGCACAGACCGAACTGATGGACACAGCCTGGACCTCACATAAATACGTCGAAGCCAGACACCATGCGGAACATCTTTATGCCACAGAGAACTCTTCCAAGGCAGCCTACCGACTCGGAACGATCCATTTTTATGGTCGCGGCGCGGACAAGAGCGCGGCACATGCTCTGCCCTATTTTCGACACCCGTCCCTCAGTGACGATCCGTGGAGCATCTATCACCAAGGACTGATTATGTGCGACCCAACATACCCTCAGCATGATCAGCAGATCGCCCGCAACCTTCTCGAAGTCGCTTTCGCACGGGGAATCCGGGATGCCGGACCTAAGCTTGCCGCCCTTGAGGCCGATGCAGCCGACTTAAAAACTGGTTAAATCCACCCGCCAGCGTACAATCTCTAAAAGCCCGCGAAGAACTACCGTATATCTGCACTATACTTCCGGATTAGCGTAATAACGATCTACCCGATCCCTAAACTGCTTGTGAAGGCTGCCTTCCACTCGTTGAAGAAGCTTCTGCAAGACATGCGGCAACTTCTCGAAAGCCGGCTTTATTTGAACCTCAGTATTGCCGTCCTCCTGATTGGTGGCCTCGCCGCTTAGGGAAAACGGAGCAAGCTTTGCAAGCAATCCCTTACCGTCGAAAACTAGCACGTCACCGTCTTTCTGGCTTTGAACCGTCGCCTCGAAGGGAAAGATGCCAATTGAAGCATGCATGGCACCGACAATCTTGGAACGTCGAGATCCGTCCACCCCCGAACTACCGTTCGTGAACTCATCAATAGCAAGCCGCGGCATGATTGCCTGCCAAGCAGTCGCGTCGTGCAAATACTCTTCGAGTACATGCACAGGCACCTGAGACGTGACGATCTTACGGGAATACTTCTCTGACATCAGCTTGCTACCCGCTCTTCTGCCAGGCTTTTGCTCGCCGATATCACTAGATCCTCCTTCATCGGCCAATTTAGGACCATCGCATCCTTCAGGACTGGACGAAAGTCGTCCCAATATCTGCGCGCATCAATTCGAACAGCGCGGACGCGTAGTGTGACCCGCTTGGCCGCAGCGGCTTTATCGTTCAAACGCACCTCGACGGGATAGCGAAGCACTGTTCCATCGTGGCTGCCTATAACCTCGCCATCAACTAAGACCTCGAGTGCGCTTACACGCGGGGGAGGAGCATTATCGGACGCAACGCAAAGAACAAGCGTCCAATCCGTTTTATTCTCAAGCCCCAGTCCAGTCAGGTCCACCGAGAAAAATTTGTATTCTCCGACGATATTGACTGGCCGCGCCGAAGTGATTTCGAAGCCTGAGCGTGATCTGCTCACAACACTGTCAATATTCATCTGACCCGCTTCCTGGAGTCTTCCCTCGCCAGCACTGATGCAACTCTGCGGCAAGTGGCTGGGGAACGCCATGGCCAGCTTCCGCGGCCCCACGTCGTTGAACGCATCGAGCATGATTTGAGCACGCTCAAGCCAGCTTGCCTCCTGCGCATAAGTCTCCAGTGCTTTCTGATAAGCTGGCTGAGTGCGAGCATGTAAAGCCTTGTCGATTGCCTCCGCATACTCATCTGCGGAGCTTGCCGCGAAAACTTCCTCGAAGGCGGTACATTCCCTCATGTCGGAATTGACTATGACAGGCTGGCCGGAAGCGAAGTATTCGAATAACTTCAGCGGAGATGTCGATTTAGCAATATTACCTGGTTTGAAAGGAATCCAGGACACGTCGAATGCCCTCATCACAGAGGGCACCAGCGGGTAGGCAACCGGTCCGGTCAGGATAATATTTTCCCCGGAAGGCAAGCTCTCCCCACCTGCATATTCCGGCCCGGTCAGCACGAATGTTATATCCGGCCGGAGCTTTGCAACTTCTTCGATCAACTCAAAATCAAGCCAGTTTGCCAGCGCACCGACATACCCGACGACTGGCTTATCACCATGCTGCTTCCTGATCCCATCGACCATCTCGCTGGTGCCGGTTTCAGCGCTGAACCGCTCAACCTCAACCCCATTTGGGGAAAGTGCAATCATGTCACTGGGAAAGCGGCTTGATACTTCATCATAAAGGATTTGCGCGGTCGGAACGAGCAAGTCGACATGGCTCGGCCTTAGCTTCGCAAAGGTTTCCAGGGCCACCTTGGCCCCAACCTCACCCGAGATCGCCGGATCGATATGATCTACGAATTCATAAACAATATTGTGGCCGTAGGACTTCCAGCGACCTATGATGTCGTCATTGATCGTATTCGTAGAATACAAATCTATGAATGAGGGCGGACCATGCTCGATGTAATACTCGAAATTATTCGGCTGCTTACAGAGGATTAACCCGTCGCGAATCTGAATGACGTCAGTACCGAAATCATGAGTGAAGGTTGGCGAAAAATAGATCACGAAAGCACCAAGCTCGGCCATCGCGGACGCAATATGCTGTGGGCGCTGGAACAGCGGGATATTCCAGTCGATGAAAGGCGGCATCACAAAAACCGGGCGACCTTTGCGACAAGCTTGGTTCGCAAGGTCAATCATGAATTGGAAATTGATGGCTTTCGGCTTTTCCGCACGATAGAGAACATGTGGGAATTGAAAGACCTCTTTCTGCGCATTGACGGGGGATGAAGCACTGTCTGCCTGCACACAGGCCCCCTCGAAGTCAAAGTCGCTACCGTCAACCTGCAATGTCAGGCGCATTGTACGGCGAATATCTTCCGGCACAGAAATTTCGAAACCCGCGAGCTCAGCGTCTACGTCAGAAGCGACGTCTTTTCGACGATGACATGTTTCACCGCAGGCTACGAGTTCTCCGCTTGCCAGCACATTAATGACAACCGGTTTGTCCGGGTTGAATACATCAACAGCCCACCCCGAAACTTTTTCCCTGTCGAACCGGTCAATTGCACCAATAATCATAAAATACTCCCCGGTTTCTGGAGACACAGCTGTCAGGCCTTGATGAAGCTAGATAACGCTTAGTACTGCTTTGCGAAGTGTCTGAAGTTCGTCTTTTGAAGCTCGACGCAGTTGATCGATTTTCAACGGATCGACACCTTCCATGGCAGAATAAAATAGTTCGCGCAAGCCAGCATCACCGGCATGCGACAAAAACCTCTCACGCCCCACGAGGTTATAGAAATGCATAAACTTATCGGCCTTGCTGAGCGTGATTGTCGGGATGCCCGACATATGTGCAACAACGCAGCCATGAAACTTCATGCTAACAAGCATCTGGCATTTTTGGATTTCACTTGTAAGCTGTTTGATTGACTCAGCCTTCGTTACTGAACGGGGCACAAATGTATGGTCTTCGACTTCAGCTATATCAGCGGCTGCGGTGTGACCGATTGCGAGCGGTATATGCTTGATCATCCAGCCCGCTTCCACCGCCTTTGAAAGCAAGGCATTAACATTGGCCGGGTCGATGTTCTGATTAGCCCGAGTGACCAGACCGAGAACCTTGCTCTGCGGGGCAACGTAAGGAAAATCGATCGCGCAGACGATATCGACCCCCGGATAAACATCTACGTTCGGCTTCAAATGGCGCGTAATCCAGTCAGCACTCGCCGCACTGCGCGCATGGATGAACTTAACGTTTTCATGCTGCATGAACGTGGACATCTTCTCGCAGACATCCTCATTGTAGCCCCCCCATTTGGGAACCTCGACACCGACGACAAAGACAGGTTTTCTGAGATACTCAGCCTTCCAGTAGAGCGGGCTGAGCGTCCAAGGAATAATCAGGTCTCCACCCCCGATAATTATGGCATCGAACTCGTCGACACGCTCCTCGACGGGCATACTGAAATAAGGAGCCTCGAATGAGTCATGAAGAACTTCAGCTTCAATACCCTCATCGCCCTCGAACAAGCCCCTCAAGACGTCACAGAACAACTCGTCGCCATAGTTTCCCCACTTAAAATAACCCACCAGACCAATACGCTTCAACGCTCTACTCCTTGTGTTGATCCGCTTTAGCGCGCCGGTGTGACTGTCAGCGCCAAGGAAAAATTTTTGGCTTGCTACCACTGGCGCGTGCTAACGTCAGACGGTAGCCAATAACCTGTTCTGCGGCATTGTCAAAAGTGACAATGCCGACAGGTCACACCCCATCTCTTATCAGCACCCAGCTCACCCGAGCTTCGTTACTCGTGAGGCAGCAATGGGCCCTTTCATATAGAGGTAAAAAGGCAAACCTTGTCCGGTTTAGACATTTCCCGCCCCTTTTGATTAGCCGGCAGTAGACCCGATTTCGCAATATAGCCTGACTTACACATCGAGAATACCTGCTGCGAAGAGCCGTTCGATAATCAAGTCTGAAGCTTCATGCGGCGCCATCGCTCCCACATTCAGGTGAACTTCAGGCGCCAACGGCGCCTCGTAAGGACTGTCGATCCCAGTAAAGTTCTTGATCTCGCCAGCTCGTGCCTTCTTGTACAGGCCCTTGACATCACGGCGCTCCGCCTCTTCGAGCGAAACATCGACATAAACCTCGATGAACTCGCCCTCATCAACCATCTGGCGCACGATCCGGCGTTCGGCCCGGAAGGGCGAAATGAAAGAAACAAGCACGATCAGCCCGGCATCCATCATTAGCTTGGCGACCTCGCCAACACGGCGGATATTCTCCACCCTATCAGCATCGGTGAACCCGAGATCATGGTTGAGGCCGTGACGGACATTATCGCCGTCGAGCGTATAGGTGTGCCTGCCCATTGCGGCGAGGCGCTTCTCGACGATGTTCGCCACCGTCGACTTGCCCGCGCCCGAAAGGCCGGTGAACCAGAGAATGACCGGCTTTTGCCCCTTCATCGAGGCACGCAGATCCTTCGTCACATCCAGCGCCTGACGGTGAATGTTGGAAGCACGGCGCAGCGCGAAATTGATCAGGCCCAGGCCGACCGTTTCACTCGTCATCCGGTCAATGACGATGAAGCCACCCATGCGCCGGTTCTGCCTGTATGCGTCGAAAGCAACCTCGCGATCAAGTGCGATGTTGACGACACCGATCTCATTCAGGTCAAGCGTCTTCGCCGCTTCATGCGCGCGGGTGTTCACGTCGACGCGGTAACGCTGCTCGGTTACCTGCATCTGGGCTTCTCGGGCACCCATTTTCATAATGTAGGAACGGCCCGGCAGCATGGCGCTATCAGACATCCAGAGCATGGTGGCCTGGAACTGGTCAGAGACTTCTGCCGGGGACTGGTCTGCGCACAGCACGTCGCCGCGCGAAATATCGATCTCGTCATCCAGCGTCAGCGTGACCGACTGGCCTTCAACGGCCTCCTCAAGATCACCGCCCATGGTGACGACACGCGCAACCGTGCTCGATTTGCCTGACGGCAGCGCCCGGATTTTCTCACCCGGTTTGATCGAGCCGGAAATGATCTGGCCGGCAAAACCGCGGAAATCGAGATTCGGGCGGTTCACCCACTGGACCGGCATGCGGAACGGCTTTTCCGCTGCATCCGAGCGGATCTCGACCGTATCGAGATACTCCATGAGTGGAGGACCGTCATACCAGGGCGTGCGCGCGCTGTTGGTGACGACATTGTCGCCCGCAAGCGCCGATACCGGAATCGCCTGAATACTCTCAAAGCCGAAATCAGACGCAAACTCACGATACTCGCTGAGGATTTCCTCGTAGACGGACTGGTCATAGTCGACGAGATCCATCTTGTTGATGCAGAGCACGACATGCTTGATGCCCAGCAGCGAGACAATGAAGCTGTGGCGGCGTGTCTGGGTCAGCACACCCTTGCGCGCATCAATCATCACGATGGCGAGGTCCGCCGTCGAGGCACCCGTCGCCATGTTACGTGTGTACTGTTCGTGGCCCGGCGTATCCGCGACGATGAACTTGCGCCGGTCGGTTGAGAAGAAACGATACGCGACATCGATCGTGATGCCCTGCTCGCGCTCCGCGGCGAGGCCATCGACGAGTAGTGCGAAATCTATCTCCTCGCCCTGGGTGCCGAATTTCTTGGACTCATTCTTCAATGAAGCAAGCTGGTCGTCGAAGATCATCTTCGACTCGTAGAGAAGCCGGCCAATCAGGGTAGACTTGCCGTCATCAACGGAGCCACAGGTAATGAAGCGTAGAAGTGATTTTTCCAGCTGGCTCTCGAGATAGCTCTTGATATTGTTGAACTGGGGAACAGCATAGGCAGCCATCAGAAATAGCCCTCCTGCTTCTTGAGCTCCATTGAGGCGGGTGCATCCTTGTCGATGGCGCGCCCCTCGCGCTCCGAGGTCGTGGTGCGCAGCATTTCCTCGATGATCTCGGTAATGGTAGAGGCTTCGGATTCAACCGCGCCTGTCAGCGGGTAGCAGCCGAGCGTGCGGAACCGCACCTTTTTCATCATCGGCTCCTCGCCCGGCTCGAGCGGAAGGCGGTCATCATCGACCATGACGAGAATGCCATCACGCTCCACGACGGGGCGCTCCTTCGCAAAATAGAGTGGCACGATCTCGATCTCTTCCTGGTAGATGTATTGCCAGATATCGAGCTCGGTCCAGTTCGAGAGCGGGAAGACGCGCACACTCTCACCCGGTTTGATACGCGTATTGTAGAGCGACCAGAGTTCCGGACGCTGGTTCTTCGGGTCCCAGCGGTGCTGTGCGGAGCGGAACGAGAATATACGCTCCTTTGCCCGCGACTTTTCCTCATCGCGGCGCGCACCGCCAATTGCGGCATCAAACTTGTGCTTGTCGAGTGCCTGTTTGAGGCCTTGTGTCTTCATGATGTCGGTATGGACAGCAGACCCGTGCGTGAACGGGCCAACCCCCTGCTCCACACCTTCCTGGTTTATATGGACAAGCAGGTCGGTGGCCGGATCATCCTTGAGCACATCACGGAAGGCGATCATCTCGCGGAACTTCCAGGTCGTATCTACGTGCAGCAGCGGGAAAGGGATCGGCGCAGGGTAAAAAGCCTTACGGGCCAGATGCAGCATAACCGAGCTGTCTTTGCCGATCGAGTACATCATAACCGGATTTTGCATCGAGGCCGCCACCTCCCGCAGGATGTGAATACTCTCTGCCTCCAGCCGGTCGAGATGGGTCAGTATCGTCATGATTGTTCTTTACCGTTAAAAATCTGGCCGTCAGGTAGCAAGCGAACTTGTGGGTAACAATAGAGAGACAGTCAAACGACACGCAGCCATTTTCTAAATCCTGAACTGTATCTGCTTTTTGACGTCAGGAAGCGCTGCAGTGACACAGGCTGACAGTTGTCGCATTCGAATGGAGGGTCTAGGCGATAGGTCTCACTGTTGCGCAGATCAGGACACCATGACAGCTCTTCGTCTTGCCATTATCGGAAAAAGCCCGATTGCCTCGCGGCGCTGCCGTGCGATTGAGCGGCGGGCCGATGCTCAAGTTGTACGCACCTGGACGACGGACGCGTCAGCAGGCTTTACGGATGAGGACTGGGCCGAAGCGCTTTCTTCCAACGATATCGACGCCATCATTCTCGCCCTGCCCGAGCCAATTTCGGCACGCGTGGCTCTCATCGCCCTTCGCTCCGGGGTTCATGTGCTTAGTGAGTTGACAAGCATCCGCAAGGTCGAGGACATCATAAACCTGCGTGAGGCTGAACGGAAAAGCAGGGCGGTGCTCAAATTCGGCTGCGGCCTTCGCTACCAT
This sequence comes from Henriciella sp., assembly GCF_029936995.1. GTDB lineage: Bacteria > Pseudomonadota > Alphaproteobacteria > Caulobacterales > Hyphomonadaceae > Henriciella. Next base: position 41,691 of record NZ_JAPYRE010000001.1, on the reverse strand, counting down.
CAGAGCGTTCGTGAGGCCTCGGGGCTGATCTCGCAGGCAAGTTTCGGGCGGCTGCTGACAGCACGGGCCGTCTATGGACATGCCGGCTTTCCCGGTCCCGGTGCTGAGGCGAACGGCATCCTGTGCGGTCATGGCATTCACATGCTCGACCTGCTTCATCACTTCTGTGGTCCCTTCGAAACCGTGAAGGCCATGTGCTCGGGTGATGAGGGCGCGGAAGCGAACCTGTTCGCCATCTTGGGCACAGGCAGCGGCACACTTGCGCAGCTGCATGCATCGGCAACATCCTGGCGCCAGACCTTCCGTCTGGAGCTGGGTTTCGAGGAAGGTTATGTCTGGCTTGACGGACACCTGCCGGCGCCGGACGGCTATGGCCCTGAAATGCTCATTCATGCCCGGCTTCAGCGCCAGGGCGATGGATCGCCGCAGGCCAATCCGGACGAAACCATTAAGGAACTCCGGACAGTTACCGCCGCCAACGATGAAATAACGGAGTTTATTGATGCGATTTCCGGGCGCAGCCCATTGCGTCATGGCACCAGCCATCATGCTTTTGACGCCATAAACATCGCGCAACGCATTTGCGCAGCGACGGAAACGTGGGCATAAGCTCCCCGATCACAGTCTAAGCTGAAAGGAGACAGGATGAGCGTCACCGCTGACCAGTTCACCCGCATCGCGCTGGATGCCGGAAAACTCGTCATGGACATCTATTCGACGGATTTCGATGTCGTGCGCAAGGGCGATTCCTCCCCTGTCACCGAGGCCGACGCCAAGGCAGAATTGCTGATCCTTCAAGGGCTCTCTGCGGCAGAGCCGGACCTGCCTGTCATCGCCGAGGAATCCGTGGCCGCTGGCAAGCTGCCCGAGCACGGATCCCGCTTTGCGCTCGTCGATCCACTCGACGGCACACGTGAATTCGTCAACCGCAATGGCCAGTTCACCGTCAACATCGCCATCATAGAACATGGTAAGCCAGTTATGGGCGTCGTCTACGCCCCCGCCCTGAACCGGCTATTCGTCGCTGAAACCCCCACCAGCGCCTGGCAGGCCGAAGTCAAACCCGGCGAGCCGGTCCCGGCAACCGATGCCCGCCTGCCCCTTCATATAAGGCAGGTTCCGGAGGCGGGGTTAACCGCCATCGCCTCGAAATCACATCGCTCCGCCGAGACCGATGACTTTCTCGCGAAGTTCGACGTTGGCGAGATCATCTCTGCGGGCTCATCGCTGAAATTTTGCCTGCTCGGCGCGGGCGAGGCCGATCTTTATCCGCGCATGGGCCGCACCATGGAATGGGATACTGCAGCCGGGCACGCTGTCGCCGAAGCTGCTGGCGCAAGTGTGCTGGTCGAGGACGGCACGCCGTTACGTTATGGCAAGCGCGAGCGCGGTTACGACAACCCTCACTTTATTGTCTATGGCGACGTAACACCCGCCTGAGCCGGCCTACTCCGACGCCACCTTGCGGGCGATTTCCTTCCGATGCCAATCGTAAGCCGTCCGGATGAGGCTATCGACATCTGACTGGACCGGTTTCCAGCCAAGAATGCTCTCAGCCTTCTCTGCTGAGGCAACCAGTGCCGGGGGGTCACCCGGCCGGCGCGGGCCGATAGAGCGTGGCACAGGCTTGCCGGTCACCCGCTCCACGGCGTTGACGATTTCCATGACGGTGGTGCCGGTGCCCGTACCAAGGTTGAAGGCTTCCGAGGCGCCACCTTCATCGAGATAGTCGAGCGCTCTCAGGTGTGCGTCGGCCAGGTCCATGACATGGATATAGTCGCGAATACAGGTTCCGTCGCGCGTATCGAAATCATCGCCGAAAACAGTCAGCTTGAACGTATCGTTCAGCACCCCCTCGATGCAGAGCGGAATGAGGTGGGTCTCCGGCTCATGACGCTCACCGATCTCGCCATCCGGAGAGGCCCCGGCGGCATTGAAATAACGCAGCTTCACCGCTCGGATGCCATGCGCGGTCTCGTAATCTTCGAGCACCTTTTCCACGAACAGTTTCGATCTGCCATACGGATTGATCGGCGCCTGTGGCAGGTCTTCCGTGATTGGCATGCTCTCCGGCACACCATAGGTCGCGCAGGTCGAGGAGAAGATGATCCTGCCGCAACCTGCCTTTGCCATCGCATCGAGCAGGCGCATTGTGCCGAGCGTATTGTTCTCATAGTAGAGCCCCGGTTTCTCTACAGACTCCCCGACATACGCAAACGCGGCGAAGTGAGCCACGGCGTCGGGCTTGTACCTGTCGAATGCCGCATCGAGATCGGCCGGACTGAGAAGGTCTCCCTCCACACTCTCCCCGAACTGAACGAAATCACGCCACCCGCGCGAGAAATTGTCAAAAACGACAACCTTCCATCCAGCATCCCTGAAGGCTTTGCAGCAATGGCTGCCGACATAACCGGCACCGCCGGTAACGAGAACTGTTCTGGTCAAGACGCTTGCGCTCCCTAGTATCTGCCGCTTCGCCCTCATGGCTCCGGCTGGAGCCCACTCTCATGGCATAAAGAGTGCCGCTCGCGGGGCCAAGGCCCACACAGAATGAAAAAAGGCGGCGCCGAAGCACCGCCTTTTCCAGTTTGCTATCTGATGCTGGTCTAGCGACCGCCACCAAATGTTTTCGAAACGCTGACCTTGAAAGTGCGGCCAAACGGATTGTGCGTGTACGGGTCGTAGCTCGTGTCAAACTGCACGAAGGGCGGCTGCTCGTCGGTCACGTTGACCACAGACAGCCCAAGATCGAGCCCCATCGGCTCCGACGACCAGCTATAGAAGAGGTCGAAAGTCGTCTGGCTGTCGATCTCGCTGTCGTCCCTGTTGTTGAGCGGCGTGATGTCACCACGCTCGTCTTCATAGGAATCGACATGCCGCATAACACCACGGATATTGTGGTTCCCGATGGCGTAGTTCGCCGTGAAGTTGGCTTTCCACTGCGGCAGCGAGCGGGAGAAGTTCGAGCGGTTGAACTGGCTCACCCTGTCACCGCCCGGAATGTTCGTCCCTTCGATCTCGAAGTCGCTCACATCATACTCGATGATATAGGTCGCTTCGCCACCGAGAGAGAACTCACCTGCGCCAACATCCCAGATCTGTTCGGCCCGAAGATCGACACCCGAGGTCTGGATGTCAGGACCGTTCACGACATTGGTTCGGATACGGGCGATTTCACTCCCTGAGTTATTGTCAAACCCGTCACCTGCCGTGTCGTTGAAGGTGATCCGGGACAGGATAGCTGCATCGGTATCCCCAGCCGCCAGCGCGGCCACAGCCGCGTTCACGATCGAGGCCTGGTCTTCAACAATGATCGGGTCCTTGAAGTCGAAATTGTAATAATCGATCGACGCCGTGAAGCCGTTATTGTTGTCGAACAAGGCACCCAGGTTGAAGCTGAACGCATCTTCCGGGTTGAGGTTCGGATTGCCGAACTGGTCAACCGCTTTAAAGGCTAATGTCGGTGCCACGAACTGCAGCGTCGTGACCTGCCCGGAGAGCTGGTTCAGCGTTGGCCCCTTGAACGAGGTCTGTGCCGAACCGCGAAGGGCAAAGCTGTCGGTCGCCTGCCACTTGACGGCAACCTTGGGGTCAAAGGTGGATCCGACATCCCCGCCATAATCCTCATACCGGGTCGCAACCTGGACATTCAGATCATCATACAGCGGAATCTGAAGCTCGCCGAAGAGAGCATAGATCGTCTGGTTCTCGTCAAATGCATTCGTCCCTGCAAGGAAGGAGAACGGTCCTGTACCACCCGGTCCCGGGTTCTGGGCCAGGTCGGTAACCTCGTTCGGGTCGACCTCATAACCTTCGCGGCGCACCTGAGCACCAAGCGCATAGCTGACAGCGCCGCCCTGGGCCTGCACGTTGCTTTGCCCGCTGATACCGGCATCGAAGACCATGATGTCGGACGTGACGACCGTACCAACACCATCTGTCATCCACTCAGCAAGTTCCGGAGAGTTCTCAAGGCCTGCTGTGTAGTTCGGGTTGGGTTCACCGGTAATGGCGCTTGCCTGAATGGCGTTTGAGAATGGGTTGTAATACTCACATCCACCCTGTCCCGGAACAGCTCCGGCCGGTACCGCGCCTGTGTTGGGATCGCCACAGACACCGAAGCCCTGAAGGGCAATCGTCAGGCCGTTGATATAGGTATCATTCGTGACACGCTCGCCTTCTGTTTGATGCCAGGTCAGCGCAGCATGCCAGTCAATGCCATTCGAGAACTGGCCCTTTACATCACCGGCAAGACGGTAGCTGTCATAAGTACGATAGCCTTCCTGCGCGCCGCCCGTGCCCGGGAAGCCGCCCCAGCCATACGTCCGGCCAATAAAGAGCGCGCCGATTCCGCCCGCGAGAGAACTGCCCGGATTGTCTGCGAGGTATTGCTGATAGCCCGGGTGGCTGGCAGGGACGAACTGGTTCGTCAGGGATTGCGGTGGATAGGACGGAGATGTCTTCCACTCCGGCACATCGGTGTGCGCGTAAAGGCCTTCGAGATGCAGGTCGATTCCATTGCCGAATGTCCGGTTGTATTCAGAGAAGATCTGGTAGCGCTCTTCTTCCTCAACCAGGTTATCGAATTGCGTGAACTGGAAACGGCAGTCGCCGATTGTGGGGTGAATAATGCCGCCGGCTGCGACACAGCCGCTGTCGACTTCAGCCCCGATCGGCGTGCCTGCCGGCCCGATGACGACATAACGGCCAGGATTGGACAGCGAGGAGAAGCCGCCAACTTCATTTTCGGTGATTGACGGAACGCCAAACTCAGTATCGAGAAGCCCCACCTCGCTACGGAACTGATAACCGGCGCTGGTCACCCAGTTCCAGTCACTGCCCTGCATGCCATAGGCAAGCGAGACATCGTACTCACCGTCTGAACCTTCAAACGTCTCGTACTGGCCCGAAATCTCGAACCCTTCGAGATCGTCACGCGTAATGAAGTTGACAACACCGGCGATAGCATCAGAGCCATAAACAGCCGCAGCACCGTCTTTCAGCACCTCGATACGGCCAATGGCAGCCGATGGCAGGGTGTTCGTATCGACGAAGAGCTGTGCCTGCTCGCCAATTGCATAAGGCGCGAAGGTCTGGCGCTTGCCGTTAAGCAGAACAAGCGTCCGGCCCGGGCCAAGACCCCGCAGGTTGATGTTGGATGTGCCTTCCAGCCCGTTTGAAGCGAATTGGTTGGTCTGGCCATCGACACCCGTCGAGACGCCAAGGTTACGGATCATTTCTGTAAGTGAGGGATCGCCCTCGAGCTTCAGGTCCCCTGCTGTCAGGACGTCGACGGGCAGTGCCGCATCTTCCGGCGTTCCGGCAATCGCCGAACCCGTCACCGTAACGGTTTCCTGGCGCAGGGTTTCATCATTGTCCTGCGCCTGTGCAGTACCTGCGGCAGACAGTGCAATAATCGACGCGCCCAGGGCGAGTCTTGCTCCGTATTTCATGTGTTTCCTCCCGAGATAATCTCTATTCGGCCAGTCTATTATTGCTGACTCCATGAGAGGCTGGCCTACTTCAGCAGTGAAGCAAACTGATTTTTGTGCTGCGCCGCATCAAAACTTCGGCTTGTTTCGCGTTGCGGTAACCCTGCTGCCTACCATTGATAGATTCACACCAGGTGGGCTCTGGTACCTGAACGCTAGGGAAGGGTTATTTTCCCCCATCCCCATTGAAGCCCGCGGAAAGACCTGCCACCTAATGGCCCTGACATGACAAATTCGCCCCCAATCCTCGAAATCTCGGATTTCTTCGCAGACGCAGCAGAGCCTGCAAATTTTCCAGAGGCTGTGTTGCGATTTCGCAACAACAGATGGGCGAGCCATGTCGGTCTTGACCATCTGGACACCGCTCAATGGGTCGAACACTTCGCCCGGTTCCATCCGCTTCCGGACAATATACCCCACCCATTGGCCATGCGGTATCACGGCCACCAGTTTGGCGTGTACAACCCTGAACTTGGCGACGGGCGCGGCTTTCTCTATGCGCAGCTGCGCGATGAGGATGGCCGCCTTCTGGACCTCGGCACCAAGGGGTCCGGCCAGACACGCTGGTCCCGCCAGGGCGACGGGCGCCTGACCCTGAAAGGCGGCGTGCGCGAAATCCTCGCCGCGCAATATCTCGAAGCTCATGGCGTAAAGACATCCAAGCCCTTCAGCCTGATCGAGACCGGTGAACAGCTAGTACGCGGCGACGAACCCTCGCCCACACGCTCTGCCGTACTCGTGCGCCTCTCGCACAGCCACCTGCGCTTCGGCACTTTCCAGCGCGTCGCGTATCATGAAGACCGTGAGAACCTCGCCCGGCTCGTGCGCCACTGCGCAGCGCATTACTATCCCGACGTCGAGGATGAAGACCTCACCGTCATGGCGCCTGCACTGCTTGAACGCATCACACGGGAAACCGCGCGCATGATCGCCGGCTGGATGACCGTCGGCTTTGTTCACGGCGTCATGAATACCGACAATTTCAACATTACCGGCGAGAGCTTCGACTATGGGCCGTGGCGCTTCCTGCCCTTTTCCGACCCGAATTTCACCGCCGCCTATTTCGACCAGCAGGGCCTTTACCGTTTCGGCCGCCAGCCAACACAGGGGCTCTGGGCGCTACAACAGCTCGCCGCCGCGCTGACGCCGATTGCCGATGCCGAACCGCTGACCGATGCGTTAAAAACATTCGAGGACGCCTATCAGCAGGCCTTTGCCCGCCACACACTTGCCCTGTTCGGCCTGAAGGATGGCGAAAGCCTGCACGAGGATCTTGTCTTCCTCCAGACACTCTATGGCTGGATGACGGAAACCGCCGCGAGCTGGCCGCAGGTCTTTTTCGACTGGTTTGGCGGCAGGCTAAGCGAGACCCGCGCCGCAAAGAGCCCGCTTGCTTCCCGCTATAAGGAAGACAAATTCGCCGCCGTGCGCGACGGCCTGTTTGCCCGCGAGCCGGATCGCTCCGAGCGGCTCGAAAATTCCTACTTCCAGCGCGAACGTCCCGCCTCCCTCTTCCATGATGAACTCGAAGCCCTCTGGGCCCCCATCGCAGAAAGTGATGACTGGTCGGCCTTCGAGACCAAGCTCGACGACATCGAATCCGCCCGCCGCGCGCTCGACCTTGGCGATTCAGCGGTCGGCGCATAATCTCCCGCTGCGACACATTTTATCGCTGCGCCGCAGCACGTTCTGTGTCAAACCGCGCCCGTCAATCTAGTTGAAGTGCGCAGGAGACGCATGGAAGCCAGGCGCACGGAGGGAAAAGATATGGATGCAACGCGCAGCGATACGCCAAACCCGGTGATGGACGGGCTTCTCGAGGCCATGCAGGAGGCTCTCACAAGCCTTGAAGCCTATGGTGAGGACGCGAAAGCCTCCATGAAGGCGCGCCTTGCCCCCGAGGGCAAACCTGACCGCAAACTGCTCGACGTCCATCAGCACGCCGCCCACGGCCTGTCCTGGGTCATCACATATATCGAGACGCTGCGCGAGACCACGCACTGGGCAGAGCGCCTGTCTGCCGAAGACAGGTTCGGTGAGGTCGAACAGCTTCTGTCCCAGATCCTCTTCTCCGAATACTGCGCCCAGCTGATCGGCGGCATCCCGATGAACCAGGGCGAGATCATCCGGCCTGCCGACATGGGCGTCACGAAAGACGGCATGCGCCGCCTGTTCGAGCCTGCCGTCCAGCGTTTCCTCGCCGAAGGCAAGACGACAGAGGTCATGACGGCCGCCGCCGCACATCTGCCCGATGCGCTTGGCCGCGCCACGGTGGAAGAGACCGGCCTTGACGAAACCCTCACCATGATCCGCGACCAGTTCCGCAAGTTCGCATCGAACCGTGTCGAGCCTTATGCCCATGAGTGGCACCTGAAGAACGACTATATCCCGATGGATGTCGTCAACGAGATGAGCGAGCTCGGCGTGTTCGGGCTCACCATACCGGAAGACTTTGGCGGGCTCGGCCTCGGCAAGACCAGCATGTGCGTCGTCTCCGAAGAATTGTCGCGCGGCTATATCGGCGTCGGCTCGCTTGGCACGCGCTCCGAGATTGCGGCCGAACTCATCCTGAATGGCGGCACAGACGAACAGAAACAGCACTGGCTGCCACTCATCGCGTCTGGCGAGATCCTGCCCACAGCCGTTTTCACCGAACCCAATACCGGCTCTGACCTCGGCTCCCTGCGCACGCGCGCGATAAAGGATGGCGAGACATACAGGATCACCGGCAACAAGACCTGGATCACCCACCCCGTCCGCGCCGACATGATGACGCTGCTTGCCCGCACCGACCCGGAAACAGACAACTTTTCCGGCCTCTCCATGTTCCTCGCGGAAAAGCCGCGCGGCACCGACGAAGCCCCCTTCCCCGCAGACGGCATGACTGGCGGCGAGATCGAGGTGCTCGGCTATCGCGGCATGAAGGAGTATGAGCTCGGCTTCGATGAATTCGAGGTGCCCGCGAAGAACCTGCTCGGCGAAACCGAAGGCCAGGGCTTCCGCCAGCTCATGGCGACCTTCGAATCCGCCCGCATCCAGACGGCGGCCCGCGCGGTCGGTGTGGCGCAGAATTCCTTCGAGGTCGCCCTGAAATACGCGCTCGACCGCAAGCAGTTCGGACGCGCCATCTTCGAGTTTCCGCGCGTCGCCAACAAGCTCGTCATGATGGCAGCCGAACTCGTCGGCGTGCGCCAGCTCACCTATTATTCCGCCCGCCAGAAGGATGAAGGCAAACGCTGCGACCTCGAGGCCGGCATGGCCAAGTTGCTGGCGGCCCGTGTCGCATGGGCAGCCGCTGACAATGGCCTCCAGATCCACGGCGGCAACGGCTTCGCGCTCGAATACCCCATCTCACGCCTGCTGGCCGACGCCCGCATCCTCAACATCTTCGAAGGCGCCGGGGAGGTGCAGGCGATGGTGATCGCAAGAAGGCTGGTGGAGCGGGGGAATTAGGTAAACCAGTACGCCATCCACTGATCGCACCATCAATGCGATACCTGCGTTGCCTGTTCCGCCTTGCCCTAACTTTCCGCGATCTCCATGATCTGCATGGCAAAATCGACATCACCGACACGCATGGCGTGATCGAAATGGGACTCACCTGAGGTCGGGTCCTTGTGCATGATGTCGACACCAGCGGCGTGCAGGTGTTTTAGCATGCTGACGGTCGGCTCATAATGCCGGTTACGGCTGGGATAAGGCATATAGTTGATGACGCCCCGCCCCTCGGCATCCGTAGTACTGACATCCGCGCCACGCTCCAGAAGGAAATCAATGAAAGCGGGATAGTCATTGTCGCCCCACCAGTTGGCAACTGCAAACATCAGCGGCGTCGCGCCCTCGCCATAGTCACCCCAGCGCTTGATTGTCGGCGCATTGATGTCGGCCCCGCCTTCCAGCATGTTCTGCATGATCGCCATGAGGCGCAGCACACGTTCATTGTCGGCCTTGTAGGGCTGCTGGTTGGCGCAATAGTGAAGCGGCGCCAAGCCGTTCTCGTCGGTGAAATTGAGCTCCCAGCCTTCCTGTGCCGCATATTGCGAGGTCAGCAGCGCACCCTGGCGGCCCCAGCAGAGGTAGCTGGCCGGGCGCGTCCCGTTGCGCACTTGGGCGTCGAGGTCGAAATGCGGGGCGATGCCTTGGAGGACTTTCAGCGTCGGGCCGCAATAACCGTCACGCGGGCCGTCGCAATCGGGCCCGGGGAAGAGGTAGTATGGCAGGCTCTTGCCGGTCGAGAGATTTGCCGGATCGACCAGCCCCTGCTGCACATAGAAATTCGCCTTCTCGAACTCTTCATCATCGAGCAGGTTGACGTACTGGCTCTCCTGCTGGGTCAGGCGCTCCGACTGGGCAACGGCAACCGGGACCATTGCGGCGGATGCAAACAGTGCCATCGCACCGCACGCTTTCAGTGATCGTGAACTCATCAGCTCTCCCTCTTCTATAAGTCATTGATATCACCGAATTTCACAATGGGTAGCCCTTTATCAGACCGGCCGGGCACGCTCTCATGGCCTTTGCCTGGAGGACGAGGCATGCACAAACGCATGCGACTCGCCCCGTCGCACTTCAGATGCTACCGCCTCTCCGCTCATCCCCGCGCAGGCGGGGGTCTTGGGCAATTGAAGTGCGGAACATGCCGCACAGGATTCCCGCCTGCACGGGAATGAGCGGGTTTCAAACGGACCCATAAACCCCTATGTCCCCGCCTCAGACGACAAAGCTGGAAAGCCCCATGGACGACGCCGACTGGAATTTCACCGAGCAGCAGGCCGAGACGGTCTATACCTGCGAGCAGCTGCGCGACACCAAGGGGGTCAAGCCGCATACGCCGGTCATGCTCGACCTGTTCTTCATCCCCATCGAGGGCGAAGAGGCGCGCCGTGAGGCCTTCGAGAAAGCGCTGACGAGCTTCGGCTATGAGCTTGGCGAGGCCGACAGCGATGCCCCGGAGCAGGTCGCCGTCAGTGCCGGGGAAATTCCCTTCACCCCGCAGGACATCTGGCTGCATGAGGAGCGCACAACCAAGATGGCGCTCGCACGCGGCTACAAGCCCGATGGCTGGGGTTTTGCCGAACCGGTCTGAAGCGTCAGGCGTCGGTCTGGTTGACGAAGATCGCGATCAGCGCCCCGAGCGCCGCATACTGGAACGCCCCGTTTGCCGCGGCTCCGCCGAGCGTGGTCTGCCACATCTGGAAGTAAGCCTCGCCGATGACCTTGAACAGGCCGAACCAGACAAACAGCGTCATCGCGCAGGCCATCAGGCCGAAGGCTTTCGATGCCTGGAAGGCTTGCGCGTCCTGCTTGCGCGCGCCCCACATGTCCCAGACGCCCTTGCCTGCAAGGACCGGGATCGTCAGTTCGAGGGCGATGATGATGACCAGGGCGACAAGCTGAAGGCCGGGCGAGGTGATGGCCGGGCCGAACGCCTCCGGATAGGCCTGATGGTCAGGCATTGGCAGGACGCCGGCGACGAACCCCTTCGCGGCGGCCCAGTTTGCGATGTTGTTGAGCGCATAGAACAGCCCCTGCAGGCCGATGAGCGCGATCAGGATAATCTTGGCAATACGGATCATGTCATGTCCCCCCTGCTCCAAATCTAGCCCAAGCACGCAAATTCACAAAACGAGGGCTCACTCCCCACGTGCAGCCTTGACTCCTCCTTCTCAGAGTCCGATCCCGAAAAGATGAGCGGAATGGCCGACGATATAGCCCACATCATCCAGCTGGCGGTCGCGCCGGTTTTTCTGATTGCCGGGATCGGTCATCTGCTCGTTGTGCTGACCAACCGGCTCGGCCGCATCACCGACCGGACACGCGCGCTGGAGATCGAGCTTGCTGTCGAGCAGCCAACGCAGACCCATCCGCGCTGGTCACGCGAACTGATCCTGCTGGACCGCCGCATGCGGTGGATCAACCGCGCGATCACGCTCTCGACGCTCGCCATGCTGATGATCTGTCTCGTCATCGTGACGCTGTTTACCGGTCAGCTTCTGTCCTTCGACCTGTCCATGATCATCGCGATCCTGTTCATCCTGACCATGGCCGCCCTGGTCGCGGCTGTCGGCAATTTCCTTTGGGAGATCCATGTTGCCGCGGAGATGCTGCGCCTGCGCACCGATCTCATCAACCGGTTGAAGTACAAGCCGGGAAATTTCTGACCAGACGGCCTGTAAGCCGGGTTCTGTTCCCCCGCAAAGCGGGTTCGGCAACCATTCCTCTGGGAGCCCTGTCGCCAGGACCCTCACGCGACGCACCCGGGGCACGGGCTGGAAACGGCCCATATGTGCCCCCTATTCGGTCTTGCTCCGGGCGGGGTTTACCATGCCAGGGACGTTACCGCCCCCGCGGTGGGCTCTTACCCCACCCTTTCACCCTTACCAGCCGCAAGCGGCTGGCGGTCTGCTCTCTGTGGCACTTTCCCTCGGCTCGCGCCGGGCGGACATTATCCGCCGCCCTGTTTCCATGGAGCCCGGACTTTCCTCCAGCATGGCGTTACCACCATGCCAGCGGCTGCCCGGCCGTCTGGTCAGCTGTCGAACATATATCAGGCGGGATGATGTTTCCAGATACCTTCCCCGCTGGCCATCAGGGCCAAGCTGCGCCATCCTGAAGATGGATCCGCTGGCGGACGGGAACACAGATGGAAGCCTGGCTTGAAAAGCTCCCCTTGCCAAAACCCGTTATCATATGGGTGCTGCTGCCGCTCTGGCACGCGATCGTTCGGCTGTCCAAGCCGGAGGTGCGCATCGTTTCCGGCGGGATCAGCTTCTATGCCCTGTTCTCGATTTTCCCGCTCATCTACCTGACACTTACCCTGCTCTTCTCGCTCCTGCCGCATGACCTCTCGGTGAGCCTGTCGAACACGATTGACCAGGTGCTGGTCTCAGCCGTCGCTCCCCTGAAGGAGGCAGACCTCACCGCGATCCGGGACGCAACCCCACAGGGCCTGACCATACGGGCCGCACTTGCCATCCTGATCGTGCTCTATACGGCAAGTTCCGGCGCCAAGGCCGCGATTACAGGTATCCGCATGGTGGCTGGCAGCGAGAAACGCTTCAACATCATCCGCTTCCAGGGCGTCTCGCTGTTAATGACGACCGCGCTGATCATGCTCGTCTGGCTGCTGGGCGCATTGCAGCTACTGATGTCCTTCGTGACCGAACGCGAAGGCTTCATCGCCTTCGAGCTGGCCGAGCGCATTTCGACACTAGCCTCGCACCTCTGGCTCGGGAAGTTCCTGGCCTGTTTTGCGATCTTCTACCTGATTATCTCCCTGTCGCTTTATGGCCGCATCAATTCCGGACGGGCCATGACGGCGGGGGCAGCGGCAGGCGCGCTGTCGTGGAGTGTCGCGACCTGGGCCTATCACCTCTACCTGAAGGTCTCGGTGCTCGACACGTTCTACGGGGCGCTGGCTTCGGTCATTCTCGGCTTTATCTGGCTGCTCGTCTCGGTCTCCTCGCTCCTGTTGGGCGCGGCGCTCTCCGTGGAATGGTCAAGCCGGATTGCCGGCATCAAGGCGCAGGTCGCAAGCCGCGATCAGGAAGCAGCGGAGTAGAGCTGCGCTACCGCCAACGCCACGGCACGGGTATCGGCATCATCGAAACCATCGACACGCTCTGGCCGCCAGCGTCTCTGGAAGGCAGCGATCGCGGCGGGAAGGTCACGCGTGTCATACCCGATGGTCTTCAGGGCAGGCTCAGTTGCCCCCTCAAGGTCTTTCAAGGGCCCCGGCCAGAGACCGATCCCGCGGCTGGTCAGGTCTTTCCAGGGAAAGTGCTCACCGGGGTCTTTCTTGCGGGCCGGCGCGATATCGCTATGGCCGACAATGCGCGTTTGCGGAATATCCCAGCGGTCGACGATAGCTTTGCAGAGCTCTGTCACCGCTTCGATCTGAGCCGGTGGATAGGCAGGCAGATTGCCATCGGCATCCAACCAGTCATGCCCGCCATTCACGATCTCGATCCCGATCGAGCGTGAATTCAGGTCATCGTCGCCCTGCCAGGTCGCCACGCCTGCATGCCAGGCGCGCTTGTCTTCACCGACCAGCTGGACAGTTTTTCCCGTCTCCCAGACCATGTAATGGGCCGAGACACCGCCATCTTCGCTGCGCATCTTCTCAAGCGCCGCATCGCCGCTTTCCATGCCGGTATAGTGCAGCACCAGCATGTCGACCGGGTGCTTGCGGTCATTGAAATTCGGGCTTGGCGTTTGCGCAACCTGTATCATCTCGGCGCTGAAATCCTTTCCGATATGGAAGCTTCCGGCAAGGACTTGTTCCCCCGGACGGCGATCACGAACACGCCTCCAAGAGAAATGGCTGCCCCGACAATAAGTTTCAGGGTCAGCGGCTCGTTCAGCAGGACTATGGACAGGATGACCCCCCAGATCGGCGTCATCAGCGTCAGCGGCGAGAGGAGCGAGATGTCGTATTTCTTGATCAGCGTGTAGAAGGCCCCGTGGCCGAAAACGCTGACACCAAGCACTGCGAACGCGGTTGCCAGCCAGACCAGCCAGCCCCCGCTCGCATAGGAAACAACCTGGTTCTGCTCGACCAGGAATGACAGCAGGATGAGAGGTGAGAAACTGAACAGGCCCAGCCAGCCCTGCAACTGAAGCGCGCTGATCGGCGCCATGCGCTTCATCAAAATGCCGCCAACTGCACCGATAAAGGCCGACGCGATGACATAAAGCAGGCCGTAGCTGACTGAAAAACTGTCAGGATCGAAAGCGATCAGGACTACCCCTGCAAAGGCAAGCATGATGCCCAGCCCGCGCCGCCAGCCGACCGTCTCTCCGAGAAACGCCATGCTCATCAGCGTCGAGAAAGGCACGCCAAGCTGGCCTGTTACCGAGACTGCGCTCGCCTCGGCATTGGCAAGCCCCATGAACAACAGGGCGAAATGCACCCCGCCCATGCACATGGAGATCATGAACAGCATCCCCATCTGCTTCGGCAGCGGGAAGAGAAACGGGATCAACACAAGGGCGATGCCCGCAAAGCGCACCCCCGCGAAGAATATCGGCGGCACGCCAGCATCCGCGACGACCCAGCGTGTCACGACAAGGTTCAGCCCCCAGACAAAACAGACGGCGAATAGCAGCAAGAAATCCCGGAATCCCATGCCCGGTCTCTAGCAGCTTCCTGACGCCTGCGTCATGCGAAATCTGGCAAAGTCAGCTCGGACGCGTCTGCTCGTAAGGGCTATCGAGCGAGAACGTCGGGATACTCGTTCTCAGCTTCTCGCCGCTATCATTCACCATGGTGTAGTGCCCGCCCATGATTCCGGAAGGGGCCGCCAGCGGCGCTCCGGAGGAGTATTCAAATGATTCTCCTGGTGCCAGGCGCGGCTGCTTGCCGACGACACCCTCCCCATCGACAGTCTGGCGCCGGCCATGACTGTCGAAGATGTCCCAGTGGCGCATCATCAGCGTCCAGGTCTGTGAAGAACCGTTCTCGATCTCAACAGTATAATGCCAGACATACTGACCGGACCCGGCATGCGACTCATCATGCACGAAGCGCGGTGTGACACGCACGATAATCCCGTCCGTATCCGCCTCGTAGAGAGTATCAGATGATTGTGCGGCCATTGCGGCTGCCTCCGGCAAGATTACATCGCGTCGAGAGCGCCAAGGATATCAGCTTCGATATCCTCCACATCCTCCAGCCCGACTGAAATGCGGATCCAGCTTTCATCAAGCCCCATGGAGGCCCGCTCTTCCTCGTTCAAGGCCCTGTGCGTTGTTGATGCGGGATGGCAGGCAAGTGATTTTGTATCACCCAGATTATTCGAGATATCGAGAAGGTTCAAAGCGTTCAGCATACGGAATGCTTCCGCACGCGCACCCTTGACCGAAAAAGCCACAAGCGTTCCGCCTGCGGACATTTGTTTCTTGTGAACCTCGTATTGCGGGTGGTCGCTGCGCCCCGGATATCGCACGGCGTTTATCTTTGGGTGGGCCGCAATGGAATCGGCAATCCGGGCGGCATTGCTGCAAGCCTGCTTCACCCTGAGGTCCAGCGTTTCCAGGCCTTTCAGGACAACCCAGGCATTGAATGGCGAAGGTGCTGGCCCGGTGTGGCGTATCCACGGGTCAATATGCTCTTCCATCCAGTCGGACGGCCCGCAGATCGCCCCGGCCAGCACGCGGCCCTGCCCATCCATGTGCTTGGTCGCGGAATAGACCGAAATGTCCGCCCCAAGGTCGAGCGGCCTCTGCAGGACCGGACTGGCAAAGACGTTATCGACAACAAGCTTGGCCCCGGCCGCATGCGCGAGCTTTGCCACGGCCTCGATATCGACAGCTTCAAGCAGCGGGTTGGAAGGTGACTCGATCAGTACGAGATCCGCCGGGCGGGAGAGCGCCTTCTTCCAGGCATCGAGATCTGCCCCCTGCACGAACTCCGTCTCGACCCCATAGCGCGGCAGGATGGTCTGGCAGATGACACGGCACGAGCCGAAAAGCGCGCTTGCCGCCACCACGCGCGCGCCCTGCCCAAGCGGCGCGATCATGGTCGTGGAAATCGCGCCCATACCCGAAGCCGTTACACGACACGTCTCGGAACCTTCCAGCATGGCCAGGCGGTTTTCCAGCATCCGCACGGTCGGGTTGGCATAGCGTGAATAGACATAGCCCTCTTCTTCACCGGCCATGCGCCGGGCGGCCTGCTCGGCGCTGTCATAGGCATAGCCGGACGTCAGGAAGATCGCTTCCGACGTCTCGCCGAACTGTGAGCGCATGGTGCCGCCGCGCACGAGCTTCGTTGCAGGCTTCCAGTCATTTCCATCGCGCTTTGCCATGGGCAAAAATCCTTCCAATCAAGAGCGCACCGTCTTAAGCCTCTTGTCTGAAAGGGATCAAGGGATGGCTGAAGCAACGCAGGGCGTTTTGCCCGACACCGACCTGGCAGACCTGTTTGAAAACAGCGCCATCCGCGCCGGCGAACCACTGGACGACGACCAGATTCAACCGGCCAGCCTGGACCTGCGGCTTGGCACGGAAGCCTACCGCATACGGGCCAGCTTCCTGCCCGGTCCGGAACGCACCGTCGCTGAAGTGCTCGAGGAACCGGGCATAAAACTGCACCGGATCGACCTCAGCCGGGATGGCGCCGTCCTCGAAACAGGTTGCGTCTATCTCGTTCCCCTCATGGAGACCCTGCAGCTGCCTGCCGGCATATCAGGGCGCGCCAATCCCAAGAGTTCTACCGGGCGGATTGACGTCTTCACGCGGCTGGTGACCAATCGCGGCAAGGCGTTCGACGATATTCCAGCGGGGTATTCCGGCCCGCTCTGGCTCGAAATCTCGCCGCGTACCTTCTCCATCCTCGTACGTCCCGGCGACCGTCTCGCCCAGCTGCGCCTGAGGCGTGGTGAATCCCGGAATACAAGTGACAAGACCGTCTCGATCGATATGGACCAGGCCGATGGCCGACCCGTCGGCTGGCGAGCCAAGCGCCATGCCGGGCTGATAGACCTGCGCGGGCTGGGTCTCCATGAGGTGGCCGGCTTCTGGGAGCCGCTATTTCCCCATAAGGGCCGTCTCGTTCTCAACCCGGATGATTTCTACATCCTGGCCTCGCGTGAAACCGTGGAAGTTCCCGGTAACAAGGCCGCCGAGATGGCGCCCATTGCGCCCGAGCTTGGTGAATTCCGGGCCCATTATGCCGGATTCTTCGATCCGGGGTTCGGCACCAACAAGGGCGGCTCCCGTGCCGTACTCGAGGTGCGCTCGCGCGACGTCCCCTTCATCCTGGAACACGGCCAGCCGGTCGCAAAACTCGTCTATGAGGACATGGCAGGCAAGCCCGCCGCCCTTTATGGCGGCCGGACCAGCAATTACCAGGGACAGGGGCTGAAACTCTCCAAGCACTTCGCCCGCCCCGAAGAGTGAACGCTGGACAGCCCGGCTCAAACGCGTTCAGGTGCGGCGGTCTAGACCACAACAAAGCCAGATCACAGCAAAGGATGCGACATGAAACGTGCATTTATCCTGTCAGCCACCTGCCTCGCCTTCGCAGCATGCGGCGGCCCTCAGGACACGAGCGAACCATCAGCTGACGCCGAGCAGGCTGGAAATTCGACGGCCAGAACTGCCGAAACCAGTTTCGAGGATGACTGCCTCGTTGTCGCCAACGATGTCGAGGGCAAACAGGAAATCACCGAGATGGGCACTGACCCGGAAGGCTTCTGCGCCTGCGCCGAAGAGTTCCTCGCCGAAATGCCGCAATCCGATCAGGACAATGCCCGCACGACAATGAAGAACGTAGCCGCCAGCATGAAGGAATCTGGCGATGATACCGAGACCGTTGTCGGCCAGATGATGGCCGAAGCCATGGCCAAGGGCGAAGACCCGGACGCCAAGGCAACAGCAGAGGGCATCCGCATTGTCGGTGGCATGATCGACAATATCGATGACAGCTTCGAGGAAACGGGCAGCTGCACGGTTGGCTAGCCGGATTTGACTTCCCGAGGGTGAAGGGCGTTTCTCTTGAGTGAATATCCGCGGAAAAGACGGATCTCAGGAGGAAACGCCCATGACCCATGATCTCGTTATTCGCAATGGCTTCATCGCTGATGGCACCGGCACGCCGGGCTATGAGGCAGATATTGCCATTGATGACGGGCTGATAAGCGATATCGGAAAGATACCCGGCAAGGGCCGTGAGGAGATAGATGCCAAGGGCCAGCTCGTCACGCCCGGCTTCGTGGACGTGCATACCCATTATGATGGCCAGGTCACGTGGGGCGATGCCCTCACACCCTCCTCTATCCACGGTGTCACGACCGCCGTGATGGGTAATTGCGGCGTCGGCTTTGCCCCCTGCAAGCCGGAGGACCATGACCGGCTCATCCGCCTGATGGAAGGCGTCGAGGATATCCCCTTTCCAGTGCTGTCCACCGGCCTGCCCTGGGACTGGGAGAGTTTCCCGGAATATCTCGACAGCCTTTCGGACAAGAGCTTCGATATCGATTTTGCCGCCCAGCTGCCGCATGCGGCCCTGCGTGTTCACGTGATGGGCGAACGGGGCGCCAACCGCGAAGACGCAACCGATGCAGAAATCGCCGAGATGGGAAAGCTCGCCAAAGACGCTGTTATGGCGGGCGCACTTGGTTTTTCGACATCACGCACCCTTAACCACCGCACATCCGATGGCCAGCCGACCCCGACTCTGACGGCCAGCGAAGCCGAACTGACCGGCATCGCCAACGCCCTGAAGGAAGCCGGGCGCGGCGTACTCCAGTTCGTGTCGGACTTTGACGATCCAAAAAAGGAAGCCGCCATGCTGCGCCGGATCGTCGAGACATCCGGCCGGCCACTGTCTGTCTCGCTCGCCCAGTCCGATCTTGCGCCGGAAGGCTGGAAAGTCCTGCTCGGAGCCATCGAAACGGCAGTAGAAGATGGCCTGCCGATGCGCGCGCAGGTCTGCGGGCGGCCCGTGGGCATCCTGCTCGGCCTCGACCTCACCATGAATCCGTTTTCCGCGCATCCCTCCTACAGGACCATCAAGGACAAACCGCTGAGCGAACAGGTTGCCGCCTTGCGTGATCCAGCGTTCCGCACCCAGCTCCTCAGCGAGGAACCGCAGACGGATAACCCTTTCGCCAAGGTAATGCTACGCAGCTTCGGCAAGATGTTCACCCTCGATGCCGTGCCGGATTATGAACCGAAAGCCGACCGCACGGTGGAGGCCATCGCGCAGGCGCGCGGCGTCTCCTGCGAGGAAGTCGCCCTCGACATCCTGCTCGCCGATGACGGGCAGGGCATGCTCTACCTGCCCTTCCTCAACTATGCACAAGGCTCACTTGAACCGTCCTACGAGATGCTGAAAAGCTTCGCGACCATTCCCGGCCTGTCGGATGGCGGGGCGCATGTCGGCATGATCTGTGACGGCTCCTTCCCGACCACCATGCTGACCCACTGGACACGCGACCGCACACGCGGGGAACGCTTCCCCGTCGAGTGGATCGTCAAGCGCCAGACGGCTGACACCGCGCACTGGATGGGACTGCACGACCGGGGTGTTCTGGCCCCGGGCTACCGGGCTGATCTCAACATTATCGACTATGACAATCTCACCCTGCACCGTCCGGAAATCCTGCGGGACCTGCCGGCGGGCGGGCGCCGTCTGATGCAGCGCGCATCAGGCTATACCGCCACGATTGTTGCCGGTCAGGTGATCTATCGCGACGGGTCACCAACAGGGGCCAGACCCGGACGCCTCGTACGCGGCGCGCAAGCCGCGCCTGCCGTCTCGAAGATCGCAGCGGAATAGAGGGAATTTCAGAGACTCCGGTAAGGATCTATTTACATCTGGCCAGGTGTCAGTTCATCGCGTTTTCACGCCAAATTGACCGTCCGCGAGGCGATTGCGATTTGAGTTCGTCACCGCCAGCACCGATCCTTGTGGCATGATGACATTCCGTTTGACCGCCACCTGCGCCAGCCTGCTCGCCTTCGTGTCAGGTGCCTGCGCCGATACAGATACCAACGTCCGCAGCACAGAAGCGCCGGTCCTCGCCGAACTGTTCACCTCGCAGAGCTGCTCCTCCTGCCCGCCTGCCGAAGCCCTGTTTGCAGAGCTTGCCGATGAGCCCGGCCTGGTAACGATCGAGTGGCATGTCGATTACTGGGATGACCTCGTCTACGGCCGCGAAGGCCGGTGGGAAGACCCCTACTCCCAGGCTTCCCACACCAGGCGTCAGCGTGACTATAACATGTCGCTGCGCGGCACGATGTCAGTCTATACCCCTCAAGCCATCGTCAACGGGCAGAGCGAACTGGTCGGCTCACACCGGGACAAGCTGAACACCGCCATAGAAAGCGCAGACCCAGCCAGCATTGCATTGTCCGTTGCCCGCACGGCTGATGGTATCAAGGTGAGCCTGCCACAAGGCCAGGATGCGCCATCGGCTATCATCCGTCATGTACGCCTTCTGGAGAAGCAGTCGACCAGCGTCAAAGGCGGCGAGAATGCCGGGCGCGAGCTTGCCAGCCGGAACATCGCGCTGAGCTCTGCCGTGCTTGGCAAATGGGACGGCACGAGTGCGTTGTCTCTCTCTGCACCCACGCCTGAAGCCGGTGAGAATTGCGCAATCCTTGTCCAGCAGACAGCCGAGCGCGGCCTCGGCCCGGTTCTGGCGGCACGCTACTGCCCCGAAGCCGGTGCCTGAGCAGGCTTCACCGCCTGCTCCTCAATCCGGTCGAACTGGTCGGCACGCGCCAGCTGCGGGAAGAGCCGCGTCCAGGCGAGCGCTGTGACGATCGCCATACAGCCGCCGAACACAACAGCCCCGACTGGGCCAAGCAGCCGCGCAGCCACCCCGCTTTCAAACTCGCCAAGTTCATTCGAGGCCGAGATGAAAATGAACGAGACCGATGAAACCCGTCCCTTCATCTCGTCCGGTGTGGCCAGCTGGATCAGCGATGCACGGACATAGACAGAGATTTCGTCAGCCGCCCCGGTCACGATAAGGGCGATCATTGACAGCCAAAAGAAGGGGGACAGACCGAAAACCAGTGTCGCAACGCCATAAATCCCGACCGCCCACATCATCCACGGCCCGACATGCCGGGCAAGCGGCCGGGTGGCGAGTATGAAAGCAACGGTCGCCGCGCCTATCGCCGGAGAGGCGGCCAGAATTCCCAGCCCCTCCTGCCCGACATGCAGGATGTCGCGCGCAAAGACCGGCAGCAGCGCCTTTGCCCCACCGAAGAAGACCACCACCAGATCAAGCGAGATCGCGCCGAGCACGATCCTGTTGCGGCGGATATAGCCCAGCCCCTCGAACACCATCGACCAGCCGCGCACGTTCAGCACTTTCTCATGCGGCGGGGTCTTCGCTGTGGCGATGGCAAGGATGGCGAATGCAGCAAGCACGATGGCAACGCTGTAGACCGTCGCGGCACCGAAGAACCCATAGATCAGCCCGCCAATCGCCGGGCCGACAATCACGGCTGTCTGGAAACCTAGCGAGTTCCAGGCAATTGCGCTCGGGAGTTCGTCGCGCGGCACCAGTTTCGGGAAAAGCGAATTGGCTGCAGCCGGGGTAAAGGCGTTGACGCAGCCCAGCATCATGGCCACCCCGAAGATGATCGGAAGTGCATTTTCCGCCGGCATGAAGACCGCCGCTAACAACGCCACGGAAAGCCCGAGGCGCACGGCATTGGAGACGATCAGGATCATCTTGCGGTTCAACCGGTCAGCCGCCTGACCGCCGACAAGAGACAGTAGCAGCACCGGCAGGAACTGCGCCAGCCCGACCAGCCCCAGCAGGAAGGCCGATTCTTCTATACTCCAGCCCAGCCCACCTGACTCCGCCGGGCGGCGCGCGAGATCATAGACCTGATAGCCGATCGTGATCGCTTCCATCTGCCGGGCCGCGGCAATCGAAACGCGCATGGACCAGAAATGCAGATAGGCCCGGTGGCGGAAAACCTGGAGGGAGGGAGCAAGCGCCATGAAGCGCTTGTCCTAGCGTGCCTTCATCAGCATGCAACGGCAAAGTTTGTAAAGGTCGCTTGACATGACAAGTTTACTTGTCTAAATGTCAAGGAAACTGGACATCATGAGAGGACGGTGGAGGAAGAGAAGCAGGATCTTGAATGGGGGCTGTTCCGGGCGCGTATCCTCAGCGGTATCGGCCTGATTACCACCGGCACCGAGTCCCTCGCGCCTGACTCCCGGACACAAAGAAAGGAATGCCCATATGGCACAGCTCGGATTCAATGCCGCCCATAGACGTTACAAGCGTCTTTTCTGGCCCACCACGGTCCTCTATGTGGCCGTCTGCATTGGCGGGGCTTTTCTCATCAACAAGGAGACATCTCCCCTGTGGATGACGTCCACGGTCGCCATTCTCACCGCATTGCCGCTTGTTCTGATGATGTGGGCCATCCTGCGCCACCAGGCAGAAACCGATGAATATACGCGCCTGCGGCAACTCAAGGCCATTGCCCGCGGCGCCGTGATCACAATCAGCGCAATCTGGGTCGTTGGCAGTTTCCAGCTCTGGGAAGTCATTCCGGGTATCAATGTATTCTGGTTCGGTCCGTTCTTTTTTCTCGCCTACGGCCTTGGCAATTGCTGGGACAGCCTGACAGGCAAAACGGTCTGAGGGCTACTCATGGAGAATATCATCCGTACCCTGCGCGCCGAACAGGGCTGGAGCCAGGCGGCCCTCGCCGAGCGGCTGGATGTCTCCCGCCAGTCGGTCAATGCCATCGAAACGGGCAAGTACGATCCATCGCTGCCGCTGGCCTTTGCGATTGCCCGGATATTCGGCAAATCCATAGAAGAGGTGTTCAAGGATCCGGCTACGCCTGAACCGGCAGAAAAAGCGGCGGAATAATCCGCCCACCCGCTCACGCCGAACAGCTGCCCCCGCCGAGCACGCAGAAACTCGCGCACCACGGATGGTTGAGCTGGACCGGGTCCGCCGTCGCCTCTTCCAAAGTCTCGCCGAGCTCGAATTCGGGTGCATAGGCCAGGAGTGTGCAGGCCGTCACGGTCGCACGCCCCGCTCCCTTCCGTCTCACCACCATGCGCTGGCTCGCGCACATCATGTCAGCCGGGTCGACATCGAGAATGCCCCAGCAGGCAGTGGTGATCTCGGGCGGCTCATCGCCTTCAACCATTTCCGGAAACAGCACCAGCGCCCTGGGATCTTCAGGGTCCAGCCCAAGGCCAAGCCGCCGGCTGAGTGCGCCATACCCCGCCCGCGCTGCAGGCTCGTCATCTGTTAGTGCCTGCCGGCCTGCAATGGCAACATCAAAGCCATGCTCTCCCAGCCAGGCGAGGCCCTCACATGCAATATCGAAACTGCCTTCACCGCGCTCCTCGTCGTGCAGGTCAACCGCATAATGATCCATCGAGACCCGCAGCGTCATCCGGTCGCCGAAGCGCGCCTGGAGCCCTAGCAGTCCTTCCCGGATGCGCGGACGCATCATCGGGCGCATGGCATTTGTCAGCAGCAGGAGAGTGTGGCCGCGCTCAAGCACAGCCTCCATGATCTTCAGGATGTCCGGGCACATGAAGGGCTCACCGCCGGTAATCCCGATCTCCTTTGCCCCTTCGCCAAGCCCATCAATCTCATCAAGGAAGGGCGTGACATCCCCTATGCGCAGGAAGACGAGATCGTCATTGGTTGGCGAGCTCTTGATGTAGCAGTTGGCGCACTCGATATTGCAGAGCGTTCCGGTATTCAGCCACAGCGTCTTCAGGCCGCGCCAGTCCACACTGCCACGCGGCTCTCCCTTTGCGGTAACAAAAGGATCGCGGAATTTCTGTTCAATCAGGGTCGTATGCGCCATGGGCGACAGACTAGACCTGCGCGCCAGCATGGCAAACAGTCTGTATCATGCACTCGCGCAAGTGTGATCTCACTTGAGTGAGACCACGACACTGGAGAGAGCGCCGCAAACAAAACCGCTTGACGCCACGCCTGCCCGTGGCAAAGCATTGCCCGGCGCGCGGGTGTAGCTCAATGGTAGAGCAGCAGCTTCCCAAGCTGACGACGAGGGTTCGATTCCCTTCACCCGCTCCAGCGCCTCACGCTTCCGGCAGCCAGCTCAGGTCCAGTTCGTTATAGCGGTTGAGATAGCTGCTATGGACCGAGAGTTTTTCCTCGTCGACGATCTGGATGAACGGGCTGTGGCGCTTGAGCGCGC
This sequence comes from Henriciella sp., assembly GCF_029936995.1. Classification (GTDB taxonomy): domain Bacteria; phylum Pseudomonadota; class Alphaproteobacteria; order Caulobacterales; family Hyphomonadaceae; genus Henriciella. Next base: position 17,521 of record NZ_JAPYRE010000001.1, on the reverse strand, counting down.
CTTCCTTTTCCAGCTTGGTAAAAGTGCGGGAGACATGCACGCTCGTCATCCCGACCACATCACCAATATCCGTCTGGGTCAGCGGACAATGGAAACGGTCATGCAGAAGGTTGTTCATCAGTTTCAGCCGCCCGAACGTCTGCTGGGCAAACAGGGCGAGCTTCGCCATTGCGCTGTTGCGGCGAAAGACGCGGGCCCGGTCCTCCTGCTCTGCACTTTCGATCATCGCCACCGTAAGAAGAAGGGCTGACAGGCGCGGCGAGCGCTTGAACACCTCGACAAGGTTTTCCCGCGGGAACGGACAGACGATCGCTTCGGAGCGCGCCACGGCCCGGTATGGTGTGACCGTGTACGGAATTTGTGAGTCCCCGACGATGTCGCCCGGATGGTGCACCCGGACGATGGAGCGGTTTCCGCTGCCATCATGCAGTTCCGACACCAGCCAGCCTTTTTTCAGGACGTACAGTTTTTCCGTCGGTTCGCCGGCCGGGTAGAGAACTTCTCCCGGGCCGATCTCGCATCTTTCCTCTTCAAGGGCGGCCAGCAAGCCCGCCTGCCTGCTGTCCACCGGGGCCAGAGCACTCAGCTTCTCGGCCAGACAGCTATCGGATGTCTCGCAAGGCTCAATGTTTTCCGGTCTGATTCCGCTCATCTCAACAAGTCCGTCTTGTTAAAATTTTCATGTTTTCAGACACCTGCCCTTTCGGGCACATCTGGGTATAGAGACGATCAATCATTCGAAATGTTCCTCAAAAAATGGCATCGAATAAAAATATGAAACCGGCCCCGGGTCATCCCCGGCGCCGGCTTTCAGATACGCCCTGCTTTTTCACGCCCCTCACGCCGCAAAGCGATGCTGACGCGAAAGCCGCCGAAGGGGAGCATCCACCTTGCGGTGGGCGACATGCTCGGGACGCGGCTTGCCTGCGGCGAACGGCGCTTCGAGCCTGTTGGACCAGGCATTGAACACGAAGAAGGCATTCATCCGCTCGAACGGCGTGATGTTGCCATTCGAGGCATGCAGCGTGTTGCAGTCGAAAATCACGACCGACCCGGCTTTCGGGGCCGGGGCCTCAATGCCGCCTTCTGCAACCATGGAAGCAATAGAGTCCTTGTCCGGAATACCGGTCTCCTGGCGCTTCAGCGAGGACTTGTAATTATCTTCCGGCGTCTCGCCGACACAGGAGATAAACTGCTTGTGGCTTCCCGGCACGAACATGACGGGCCCGGCCTGCGGATGATTGTCCGTCAGCATGACCGACATCGAGAGCGCCCGCATGTCCGGCATGCCATCCTCAGCGTGCCAGGTCTCGAAGTCCGAATGCCAGTAGAACTCCTTGCCCCTGAAGGCCGGTTTATAGTTCAGGCGCGACTGGTGGATATAGACGTCGTCGCCGAGAATATGGCGGGCCACTTCGGCGAGACGCGGGTCGCGCGAGACCAGGTCAAAATCGTCACTCTGGCGGTGCGGCGCGAAGACCGAGCGTACGGCCCCGCTATCGGGTTCAGAGACAACGGTCTCGTCGGCAAGGCTTTGTGGATAATCACGCAACTCATTCGCTGTTGCGCGCATCCGCTGGACCTCCTCATCAGAGAAGACGTCTTCCAGCACGATGAAACCATCGCGATCGAAAGCCTCGATCAGCTCCGGCGCAACCGGCGATAACCGGCGGTCGCTGGAGCGTACAACGGGCGCCTTGCGGGCAATCATGTCCGGCTGGCTGTTCAGCCGTGTCTGGTAAAGATCCTTTCTTACTGTCTGCATCTCTTTCTGTTCCTCGATTTATTGCACCGGACCCGCCCAAGAGGCACGAACCGGTGCGGGTGAATTCAAGCAACAATGGCGCGAGGGCCCATGTCCGATCGTTGCGGCCCACCTACGCAACCACTGACCTATGAGTTGCGCGGGTTTCGCGAAACCGGACGTCTTCATGATCCTGATCAAGAAAACCGCCACGAACAGGCGTGAAAACTTGATCTCGATCAAATATGCGCAAGCGATAACCGGCGCGGAATTCATTGCCGGGCTGCCTCTGCATCGCCTAGACTTCAAGGGACAGACGGGGAGGCTACAATCATGATCATCAGGATACTTCTGGCTATTCTGCTCGTAGCTGTGCTGATCACTGGCGCACTGGCCTGGCGCGAGGCGGGCTATGGCACAGGCGCGCGCGATACGTCCGCTGCCCCGGAGGGCGAGACACGGGAAGTTGCCATCGTCTCGAACGCCGTTGGCGGCACGCTTACCCTCATCGGGACCGATAGCCTTGAGCCCATTGCCACGCTCAACGGCATACCCGACGGGCGCAAGGTCGGCTTCCTGCGCGATCCGATACAACGCCTTGCCCAGGGCCGGGCCGAAGCCGCAGGCGGGCTGAATTACGGCCAGGACACCGATCTGTCCCGTGATGGCACCGTTCTCTATATCTCGCGCGGCTTCCTCGGTGATGTCGTCGCCATGGACATCGCCAGCGGCGACATCCTCTGGCGCACACCGATTGCCGGCATGCGGGCCGACCACATGGACATCTCTCCCGATGGCAAACGCCTCTATGTTGCCGCCCTGCTGTTCGGCGGTGATGTCGTCGAAGTGCTCGATACCGAAACAGGAGAGAAGACGGGAGAGTTCAAGGCCGGGATCTGGCCACACGATATTCACATCACCGACGACGGCGAGCATGTCTATGTTGCCAGCCTTGGCGACATGCAGCTGCCCCTGGCAGAGCGTGCACAGGCCGAAGACGCATACCTCATCACAAAGGCCGATGCTGACACGCTCGAGACGCTTGCCACGTACAGCTTCGAAGCCGGCATCCGCCCCTTCGCCGTGACGGAAGATGAAAAGACCGCCTACGCCCAGCTATCCAACCAGCACAGCATCGTCGCGCGCGATCTCGAGACTGGCACGAACAGCACCCGCATAGACCTGCCGGTCGATGAGGGTGTCACGGAAGACGACTGGGACTTCGAGGCCCCGCATCACGGCCTCGCCATGACAGGTGACGAGACGCTGCTCTGTGCCGCCGGGCGCGCTTCGGACTATGCCGCCATCGTGCGCACAGACGGCCTCTCCCTCGTCACGACGGTCGACACGGGCAATGCGCCAAGCTGGGCCGCTATCACGGGCAATGACCGCTATTGCTTCCTGCCAAACACCCGCAGCGACAATGTCTCCGTCATCGACCTTGAAGCCATGTCAGAAGCTGCCCGCATCCCCACCGGACGCGGCGCCAAACATATAACCATCGGCGAGATCCCCGTCAGCGTGATCGCCGCGCTGGACGCCTCGGAATAATGGACGTCCCCTTCTTGCCAAGAGACCACGGTCACGATTATCCCTAGATAGAGGTTAAGCTATTTGTGAGTGTAAATGGGGCGACGGGCACCCTGGCGTAGTCGTGCAAGTAAGCGCAAAGCACTGGGCTTACCGCTCGACCTGATCATTTTTGCGCTCACCATCAGCATATTGGTCTTCACACCACTTACCAGCTTCATCGGCTTCGCCGCCCCCGGCGCATGCCAGATGGGAGAAACCGTTCTTTACGGAAACGGCGCGGACCAGCCAGGGCTTCACACGCTCCTACTTGTGATCTGTGGGCTTATTGGTTTGCTGATTTGTACGCATGCAGCAACTGGCCTCATTATGCGGCAAAAGTTCAGTATTACGGCCTGCATGTTCGGTATTCTCAATCTGGTTTTGCTGGTCCTTGCCACCCGGCAGATCGGATATAGCTGGGCCTTCTTCCATCCAGACCATCCGATCGCGCAGCACCTGCACGCTCAGGCCCGGCCATACGTAATCGATAATGTATTCAGCTTGAACGAAGAGAACTGGACCGATCCGTTGAACGTCTTCTACGACGAGCGCGCTTGGGAATGCGTCGATCAGAATGAGTATGGCTGCATTTTCTGGAATGAAGGCCTCAAGCTAACAGCTCGTCCGATGCTTGTCTCTCAGTGTTATTCCCCCGAACTCATAAGAAAGAACTGGGCAGCACTGATTGACCGGCCCTTTCCGGAAAATCATTCCAACACGCTGATCGAATACGTCTACTTCGATAGTCAGAACAGGTGGATCAGACCACCCGGTTTCCTCCGCCCCCGCACGCATGAGCTGCAGCAACACCTAGCCTCCCATCAACTCGACGAATCCACCCCCGGCTGGTGGCTCATGCAGGACCTCCTTTACGAACAATATCTCGAACGCGAGAAGGCAGAGGCAGAAAAGTTGCGCCCCTATACTCGCAGGGAGATTGATATGCTCGTGGCACGAAACTGGGGCGACGAGCGCCCGGTCTGGTGGCAGGACGAGTAACGCGCTAGCACAATAACAATGTCCCCAGAGCTTCTCCTCGCCTTTGCCGACAGGATCGGTGTCTTCGTCTTCGCCATCTCCGGCGGCGTGCTGGCTGTACGCAAGCAGATGGACCTGCTGGGCGTTATCGTCCTGGCCTTCCTGCCCGCGATTGGCGGCGGCACGTTGCGCGACCTTCTTCTGGGCGAACCCGTCTTCTGGCTGACCGACACGGTTACCATTTTGCTCGCCATCGCCGGTGGGGGGACAGCCTTCATCTTCTACCGTTTCGTCAGCCGGTTCCGCGCCCTGCGCTGGCCCGATGCGGTCGGCATGTCCCTGTTTGCCGTCACTGGCGCGGCCAAGGCCATGTCACTCGGTCACGGTTTTCTCGTCACCCTGATCATGGGGGCGATGACCGCCAGCGCAGGCGGGCTTCTGCGTGACGTGGTCGCGAATGAGGAGCCACTGGTGCTCAAGGATGGCGAACTCTATGCGACCTGCGCGCTTGCCGGGTCGCTGGTCTATTTCCTGATCATGAGCTATGGGCCGGGCGACCCGGTCGCCCTTGCAAGCGGCATGGCGGCGGCCTTCATCCTGCGCGCCAGCACGATCGTTTTCGGGCTCAGCCTGCCGCGCGCAAAAGGCTAGCTAGCGGCCAGCCTCATTGACCAGGGGCACAAAGGCCACCCCGCCCGCATCCATTTCACTCCACGTGTCGTCTCCGGTCCGGGTGATACGTTTGAGCATCTGGCGCCCCCCCGGTCCGCTCACCGGAATGACGAGGCGACCGCCCGGCTTCAGCTGCTCACACAGGGCGCGCGGCACATCGCCTGCCGCTGCCACAAGAATGGCATCGAAGGGCGCCATCTCAGGCCAGCCCTTCGTTCCATCGCCCGTCCGTGTGGTGACATTCTGATAGCCAAGCGAATCCAGTACGTTGCTTGCCTGCCGTGTCAGGGGAGCATGGCGCTCAATGGCATATACATGCGAGACGATCTGTGCGGCGACGGCAGCAGCATATCCGGACCCCATGCCAACATCGAGCACTGTCTGGCCCGGCGCTAGGTCGGCAAGTTCCGCCATGATCGCGACAATGTAAGGCTGGGATATGGTCTGGTCCTGTCCGATCGGCACCGGGCCGTCGCGATAGGCATGGCCGCGGTTCTCTGACGGTATGAAGCAGTGACGCGGCACCGCGCGCATGGCCAACAGAACGCGCGGGTCAGAAATGCCACGCGCTTCCAGCTGGTCAGCCACCATGCCTTCGCGCTGAGTTTCGTAGTCGCTCATCTTCGATGCCTTCCACTCGGGCCCGCCAGAGCCTGAACCAGATGCCACATGCCGACAGCCTTTCCCCGCGGGTGCGGACATGGCAACATAGTTTCTAAATGACCCTACTCATAATCTATCTGTGTCTCGCCATCGGCGTGTCCTTCTTCTGCTCCATCGCCGAGGCTGTCCTTTTATCTGTCAGGCCATCCTATATCGCCACGCTCGAAGAACGCGGTGCCCGTGGCGCCCGCACACTGGCCAAGGTCCGCAGCAACATCGACCGCCCGCTGGCAGCCATCCTCACAGCAAATACGATCGCCCATACCGTCGGCGCAGCCGGTGTCGGTGCCCAGTCCGCCATCGTTTTCGGCAATGCCTATCTGGGTGTGACCTCTGGCGTGCTGACCCTGCTGATCCTCGTATTTTCGGAGATCATACCAAAATCGCTTGGCGCGGCCCACTGGCAGAGCCTGGCCCCCACCATGGCAGTCCTGATCCGATGGCTGACACTTCTTCTGCTGCCCGCCGTAATCATCTTCGAGGCACTGACCCGCCTGATCGCACGCACGAGCGGCAACCAGCCGACCTTCAGCCGTGACGAGATGCAGGCGATGGCAAAGATTGGCGCGCGCGAGGGCGAAATCGGCTCGCAGGAACACAGCATTGTCAGCAATGTGATGAAACTCAACGTGCTGTCGGTGCGCGATATAATGACCCCGCGTCCCGTCATATTCTCCGCGCATGAAGATATGAGCGTTGACGACTTTTTCGCAGAGCACGCCCAGAAGCCGTTTTCGCGGATTCCCATTTATGAGAACGAGGCCGATTCCATTAACGGCTATGTCCTGAAGAACGACCTGCTTCTCGCCCAGGCGCGCGATGCCTTCGACAACAAGCTAGCCAGCTTCAGGCGGGACTTTCTCGTCCTGCCGGACTTCCTGACGGCCTCGCAGGCCTTTGGCAGCCTCATGGAAGACAAGTCGCATATCGCGCTGGTTGTCGACGAGTATGGCACGGTCCAGGGATTGCTCACGCTGGAAGACGTGATCGAGACGCTTGTCGGCCTCGAGATCACCGACGAGCTTGATGTGGTCGAGAACATGCAGACACTGGCGCGCAAACGCTGGCGCGAGCGGATTGCGCGTATGGGGATTGATCCGGATTCACTGGCAAGGCCGGAGACCGAGCCCTCCTAGATTCAGGAATAAAAAAAGCGGCGCTACAGCCATACCATAGCGCCGCCTCTCATTGTCTCAGGCATGTCAGGGGCCACCCGGAAGCAGCCCCTGACACGGCCGATTATTTCAGGTCGAACCGGTCGAGGTTCATGACCTTGTTCCAGGCTGCCACGAAGTCATTCACGAATTTCTTCGTATTGTCTTCCTGGGCGTAGACCTCGGCAATCGCACGCAGTTGCGAGTTGGAACCGAACACCAGGTCAGCCCGGCTTGCCGTCCATTTCAGCTCACCGCCGGAACGTGCGTGACCTTCATAAAGGTGCTCGTTGTCTTTCGAGACCTTCCACGCCGTGCCCATGTCGAGCAGGTTGGTGAAGAAGTCATTCGTCAGCTGGCCTTCCCGCTTGGTGAAGACACCATGCTTCTCGCCGTTATAGTTGGCCCCAAGCACCCGCAGGCCGCCGATCAGGACGGTCATTTCGGGCGCCGACAGCCTCAGAAGCTGCGCACGGTCGACCATGAGCTCTTCGGCTGGAACCGTGCGGTGCGTGTCGACCACATAGTTGCGGAATGCATCGGCCTTCGGCTCGAGATAGGCATAGGAGTCGACGTCCGTCTGCTCCTGCGTGGCGTCCATGCGGCCCGGCGTGAACGGCACTTCGAGGTCGTGGCCGGCATCCTTTGCCGCCTTCTCGACAGCTGCACAGCCGCCAAGAACGATCAGGTCAGCCATGGAGATCTTCTTGCCACCCGACTGGGCGCCATTGAAGGCCTTCTGGATGTCCTCATACTTGGAAAGCACCTTGGCGAGCTTTTTCGGCTCGTTGACTTCCCAGTTCTTCGCCGGCTCGAGACGGATACGTGCGCCATTGGCACCCCCGCGCATATCGGACCCGCGATAGCTGGAAGCTGAAGCCCATGCGGTCGAGACGAGGTCAGCCGTCGACAGGCCGGAACCAAGAATCGTGTTCTTCAGTTCGGCAATATCGCTGGCATTGACCAGCTCGTGATCGACTTCCGGGATCGGATCCTGCCAGAGCAGTTCCTCTTCCGGAACTTCCTCACCGAGCAGGCGGACCTTCGGGCCCATGTCGCGGTGGGTCAGCTTGTACCAGGCCCGCGCGAAGGCATCGGCGAACTCTTCCGGATTATCCTTGAAGCGGCGCGAGATTTTCTCGTATTCCGGATCGAAGCGAAGCGACAGGTCGGTCGTCAGCATGGTCGGCTTGCGCGGCTCGCTGTCCTCGGTCGGTCCGGGGATCACCGCTTCGGCATCCTTGGCAACATACTGATAGGCGCCTGCCGGGCTCTTCTCCAGTTCCCACTCATAGCCGAACAGGTTCTCGAAGAAGAAATTCGACCACTGAGTTGGCGTCTGCGTCCAGGTCACTTCCGGGCCACCCGTGATGGCATCGACACCAACGCCGCTGCCATGTGTGCTCGTCCAGCCAAGGCCCTGCTCTGCAATGTCAGCGCCTTCCGGCTCGGCACCAACCAGTGAATCATCACCGGCACCGTGGCACTTGCCGAAAGTGTGACCGCCAGCGATCAGCGCAACGGTTTCCTCGTCATTCATGGCCATGCGGCCAAAGGTATGGCGAATATCGTGCGCGGCTGCGACCGGGTCCGGCTTACCTTCCGGGCCTTCCGGGTTCACGTAGATGAGGCCCATATGCGTTGCCGCAATCGGGTTCTCCAGAACGCGTTCCTCGCCGGGATAGCGTTTGTCGGAGCCGAGCCACTCTTCCTCGGTGCCCCAGTAGACGTCCTTTTCCGGTTCCCAGATGTCTTCGCGGCCACCGCCGAACCCGAACGTCTCGAAGCCCATGTCCTCAAGCGCGACATTGCCCGCGAGAATCATGAGGTCAGCCCAGGACAGGGAATTGCCGAACTTCTGCTTGACCGGCCAGAGAAGGCGGCGGGCCTTGTCGAGGTTGGCATTGTCCGGCCAGCTGTTCAGCGGCGCGAAACGCTGGGCACCGGCACCACCGCCCCCGCGGCCATCGCCGACGCGATACGTCCCGGCGCTGTGCCAGGCCATGCGGATCATGAAGGGGCCATAGTGGCCATAGTCAGCCGGCCACCAGTCCTGTGAGTCCTTCAGGACCTTGGCGATTTCCTGTTTGACGGCTTTCAGGTCCAGCTTCTTGAAGGCTTCGGCATAGTCGAAGTCCTCGTCCATCGGATTACCAGCCGGATGGTTCTGGTGGAGGATGTCGAGGTTCAGAAGCTTGGGCCACCAGTCCTTGTTGGACCGGCCCTTGAATACATTGTGTGTTTCGAGATCGCCCACGACGGGGCATTTGAGATCGTCAGCCATGATATCTCCCTGTGTTGCGCGTGTATCCTAGTTACACGTGATAGCGCCCAAAGGTCCATCAATCCAATCGATTATACGATCATGTGTTATTGATAGGAGCTATGGATAGCGCGAAACTTCCATATAGCATCTGGCAGACACATCCATATGACGCGCTGTGGCGCCACTTCTGGACTGCTCCCACACCGCTCTCACACCGTGGCTGTACCGTGCCCAGACGGCTCCGGCACGCATTCATCCGGCTGATGTTTCAGAGGAAGTCCACAAGTGTCTGCATGAACAGCTCGAAGCGGTCATGATGCAGCCAGTGCCCGGCCTCGGGAAACAGCTTCACGTCGGCATTGTTGAAATACTTCATCCGCCCGTCCTCGGCCGGATTCGAGGCCCAGCTCTTTTCCCCATAGAGCAACAATGTCGGACAGGTGATTGCGCCCCAGAGTTCATGGACCTGTTCCTGGGTGAGATCGACCGATTCCCAGACGCGCAGATAGTTGTCGAACTTCCAGGAATAGGTGCCATCCTCATTGCGCGCGATACCGTTGATCGTCAGGTGGCGCGCCTGCTCTTCGGACAGGAAGCTGTTTTCTTCCTTCATCCGGGCATAGGCCTGTTCAAGGCTATCATAGCGCTTGGGCTGGCGGCCGGAAAGCGCGCGCTTGTCCTCGACCATCTTGCGAAACCGCTCCCGCCACGGCGTCTCACGGCGCTTGGCGAGCATGGCCGGGCTTGGCCCCAGCCCCTCAATGGCCACGAGCTTGCGGACGTTTTCCGGGTAAAGGCCCGTATAGCGCAGCGCAATATTACCGCCGAGCGAATGCGCGACCATTGTGACAGGCGCCAGCTTCAGCTGGTGTATAAGCTGCGCCAGGTCATAGATATAGGCCTGCATGTTGTAATTGCCTTCAGGCGACCAGGCGCTGTCGCCATGCCCGCGCAGATCCGGCGCGATGACATGCCAGTCCTTGCGCAGTTCCTCGGCCACCCAGTCCCAGCTGCGGCAATGGTCACGCCCACCATGCACCAGCAACAGGGGCGGTTTGTCCTCATTGCCCCAGTCAACATAATGGAGCTTCAGACGCTGCGAGAAATAGGTGTGTGAGACAGGGCCATGTAAAGTCATTGTGCGCCTGTCTCCCGCATTGCCTCGTAAAACGCAATGGCCGCAGCATTGGAAACATTGAGGCTTTCCATGCCCGGAACCATCGGGATACGGGCATGTGTGGCGCAGGCCCTGGCCACAGCGGGGCGCAACCCGGAACCTTCAGCGCCCATGACAAAGGCGATGCGTGGAGCCCCTTTCACGGCACTGGCGATTGTCTCCTCGCCCTCTCCGGCCAGGCCGATCGTATGGTAGCCCGCATCAGCAAGCTGCTTCAGCGCACGGGCAATATTGACCACGCGAACTTCTGGGACAGCCTCTATGGCGCCTGCAGCCGCCTTGGCCGCAACGCCGGTGACCGGCGGGGTGTGGCGTGTCTGGAGAACAAGCCCGCCGACATCGAAAGCGGCGGCAGAGCGAAAGACCGCACCGAGATTGTGCGGATCGGAAATCTGATCCAGCACACACAGGCGCTGTGGCGCATCCGGCCCGGCAATAACGTCCTCCAGCGCAGCCGGCTCAAGCGGCATGGTCTTGATGGCCAGCCCCTGGTGAACTGCTCCGGGCGGTAACAGCTTGTCCAGCGCTTTCGGATCCATGATTTCAAAGTGATCGAACCCGGTCCGGCGCGCGGCGTTTTCGGTCGCAACACAGCGTTGAATGACACGATCGCCATTCGCGATGGCTGCCTCAACGGCATGCTGGCCCCATAGCCAGACCGGCTGTTCAGGGCCAAGTGCAGACTGTGCTGCAAATCGGCGTTTCTCACGGTTGCGTGGAATAGTCTTCATCCCTATAAAGCGCGCTTCGGTGCGCCGGTGACTGTTCTTGCTGTCATTTGGCGTCCTGCTCCGGCGGCGTCAATCGAAGCGTCGCAGGGCAGCCCTGTGGAGGGGTGGCCGAGTGGTTAAAGGCAGCAGACTGTAAATCTGCCCGCATAGCGTACACAGGTTCGAATCCTGTCCCCTCCACCACTTGCTGCCATCGAACATGCTCTACCACTTGCATCCCCGGACAGGGCACAGTATTCCCAGCGGTTCTGGTATGCGGGTGTAGCTCAATGGTAGAGCAGTAGCCTTCCAAGCTAACGACGAGGGTTCGATTCCCTTCACCCGCTCCAGAAGTCTCCAGACTTCAGATGGGATTTCTGTCTAGGCTGACTTGCGGCCTGCCTGGCCGCGCTTTCCTTTATCCCTGGGCGCATCAGCCACAAAGTTTCTCAGGAAATCGAGCGTCTTCTCGCAGGCTTGCGGACGCGCGATGAAATAGCCCTGTGCGGCATCCGCTCCCATGCCTGAGAGGATGGCCATGACTTCGGCCGTCTCGACACCTTCGGCTGTCACTGTCATGCCCAGGCTGTGGGCCAGGTCGATTGTCGACTTGATCAGGAGCGCATCCGAGGAACCCGCCGAAAGCGTCATGACGAAACTCTTGTCGATCTTCAGCTCATGCGCGGGAATCTGCTTGAGATAGGTTAGCGAGGACAGGCCTGAACCGTAATCGTCGATCGAGATCTCGATGCCAGCCTCACGTAGCCGCTGTATATTGGCAAGCGCCAGCGCAGGATCATCAATCACGGCGGTTTCAGTCACTTCGAAGCAGTAGCGGCTCGTTTCGCCTTTTAGCAGGGTGATCGACCAGTCCAGAAACTCCGTATCCGTCAACAGGCGACCGGAAAGATTGACCGCCATCTTGATATCCATGCCGGCGTCGAGGAAAGCCTGCCGGTCCTTGCGCACCTGCTGCAGCACCCACTCGCTCAGCGGACGGATATGACCGGTCTCCTCAGCCGTTCGGACAAAATCTTCTGGTGACACAAAGCCATGAACAGGGTGCTCCCAGCGCAGGAGCGCTTCGGCTCCCTCGATCTTCTGTGTACGAAGGTCGATCTTCGGCTGATAGGCCATATGAATCTGGCCATTTTCGAGGCCGGCAATCATCTCACTCATCAGTGACAGGGTCCCGCTCGGATCACCATATGCCTCTGCGTCGAATTCGAAGATCTTTGCATGGCGCTGGCGGCCCTGCTGCAAGGCGATGACGGCACGGTCGAGCGCGTGCAGACGGTTGGTCTCATCATGATGCGCGAAACCGGTCGAAAGCTGTATGTCCACCTTCTCGCCGTCGATTTCGATGGGGCTGCTCACTGCGGTCGTTATGGCTGCAAGGCAAGCGTGAGCTTCGTCTAATGTCCGAGCACGCACCACCAGCCCGATCATGTCTGTTCCCAGCCGGCCAACCCCTTCGACAGACGCCTGGGACTCGATCCGCTTGCCGAGCTGGGCAATCAGGAGATTGGTCGAGGACTGTCCAATAACCGCCATGATCTTGGCGAAGCGGTCAGGACTGATGGCTGCACAATAGAGGTGTTTCCCGGTATGGCCCTGAAACTCCTGCAGGATCGCGTGGAGCGCGCGGCGGTTCGGCAGGTCCGATTCGGTGTCAGTGAGCGACAGGCGCAGAATATTGTCTTCGCGCCGCTCGATCTCTCCGGCCATTCGCTCGAAGCTCTCGGCCAGACGCCCAATCTCATCATTGGTGCTCACTTTCACATGAACACGCTTGCCGCTCGCCAGTTCATGCGTGGCATGGTCCAGTTTCGTGATCGGCCCTGTCACGCTGCGTGATATGAACCAGGAACAGATCAGGAGAGCCAGACTGCCCCCAACGGCCATGACAAGTATCGCGTACAACATGGGCCGGAAGGGTGCCATGGCGCCGGCAAGCGGGTATTTTAGCACGAGAACGGCTTCAGGCATGTCACCAAAGCCACGGACATTGGTCAGGCGTACAATGTTGTCTCCTGAACTCTCTTCCAGGTCGGTCAGGTCAGGCTTCATCACGATCCTGGCGTTCAGCGGGATCGAGGAAAGGGTCTCCAGTTCCTGCATCCGCTCCGCGCCCAGCTGGTAGCCGAACATCACCCAGCCAACTAGGTCAGGTGCCCGCACCTGCGCGGAGACCATCTGGTATGGAACCTCGTCGACGGCGAGCACGCCCAGTGTCTCCCCCCGAGACGTGAGCGCCTGCCAGACACCCGGCTCCACCCGTTCGGTCTGCTCCATGCCAGGCGAGACGACTCGCCCGTCTGACAGAACGATATAGGCCGCGTCGATGTCCACCCGGCCTGAAATGTTATCCAGCGCTGATGCGATTGTCGCGATATCATTGGTGGCAACGGCTTCGCGCAGACCGAAATCCTTGGCGGTCACACTGGCATTCTCTTCCAGTTTTTCCGCCTGGATCCTCCAGAGCTCGGAATAGACTGCCGAGGTGGCGCGCATCTCGTCAGCGATCTTCCCTCGCGCCGTGTTCTGAATTGAAAAGTAAACCGCGACCGAAATGACCGCGAGGATCAGGCCAAGCAAACCACCATAAGCAAGTGTGAGCTTTGTTTTTAGATGTCTGAACATGCCCGCCTGTGCCCTAGTTCATGCTCATTCGCGCCACAGGTGCAGGTGCATCTGCGGGAAGCGACAGCTTGTATCCTTCGCCATCGGCGATCAGGGGAAGAACGAGCGCTTCGTCACGCCCGATCTGTGGATACCAGACATGCGCCGTGGCAATGTTTTCAGGCATCGCATCGAAACTGATTGTGCCGCTTTCATTGCTGACCCCGCCATAAGGCGCATCAGCGACACGGATATAGGCCAGCATGTCATCATGAATATTGCAGCCAATCGCGACCGTGCCGGGCTTGTTGAAGGTGACCGTGCGATGCTCTTCCCGTCCGTAAAGCTCAAGCTCGAAACGGTTGCCCCTGGAAAAGGAGTAGACATGGTGGCGCACGCGGTCGAGGTTGGGAAACTCGACAGAAACCCCCTTCGGCACGGCCAGCACGTAAGGGTGAAAGGCCAAGTCTTCCTGGCTTACCTTGTTTGCCATGCCGTAGTTTTCAGGTGAGCCCCCCTCACCCTCCATCGTGACAACAGCATGCGGCACGGGTTCTCCCGTCGCATCAAGGACAGTTACCGTCTGTGCTGTCGCAAACGGAACCAGGAACAAGCAGAAAACAAGACAGGACAAGGCGCGCATGTAACGCTCTCTGCCCGAAACTGATTACGTATCGTTTAATCTTTCTTCTGTAATTGTTCTCGCAGGAACACCCCGGAGGAAATCGTTTTGAAACAGTCGAGACGACACAGTCCAGAATTGCGTTGGCCTGTCCGGCTGATCCTGGCCCTGGCTGGTTGTGCAATCTTTACGACGCCTGCCGGTGCACAGGGACTGGATTTCGAAACCGGGGGCAAACTGCTGCTCACCCGCGGGATTACCAGTGTGGACGGGGCCGGAGGCGGGGGGATCACCCCCTGGGCCCTGATCACCGGTAACGAAACCGACCGGGGCATTGGGGGCACTGCACATTACACACGCGTCGACGTCCCCGATTACACATTCGAAGCCTATGGCGGCGCGGTCGGTTTCTATGACCGCTTCGAAGTGAGCTATACGCGCCAGGAGTTCGACACAGGCGAGACAGGGGCCGCCCTTGGCATCGGCGACGGATTCACCTTCGGACAGGATATCTACGGTGCGAAATACCGTATCGCCGGGGATGCCGTGTACGGACAGGATACCTGGCTACCCCAGATTGCGGTTGGCGCACTGTACAAGGAAGCCGATCATGGCGCGTTACTCGGCGCGCTTGGTGCGGAGGATGCCAGCGGCGTCGAAGTGTACGCCAGCGCCACCAAGCTGCTCCTCGCCCAGAGCCTGCTCTTCAATGCCACCCTGCGCTATACCGACGCCAACCAGAATGGACTGCTCGGCTTTGGCGGACAGGAAGACATGCAGATACAACCGGAGGTCTCTCTTGGTTATCAGCTCTCGCGGCGCCTGATCATAGGTGGCGAGTACCGGTTCAAGCCTGACAACCTGGCCTTCGCGAAAGAAGACGACTGGGTGGACCTGTTCGCAGCCTATGCCATCAATGATCACGCCACCGTCACGGCCGCATATGCAGATCTCGGCTCCATTGCGACCTTTGATGATCAACGCGGCCTCTACCTTTCACTGCAACTCGGATTCTAGACCATGAGACTGTCCGCCCTCTGCCTTCTCGCCGTGAGCCTGACCTGCAGCGTTGCCTTCGCTCAGGAAACCGGCACCCCCTACCATCGCGCAGGAGAACTCGAGGTCGATCCTTACGAAGTGAGCAACGAGAATGCCGGGGCCGATCCGTTCACCGGCCAGGCCATGCTGGAAGCCTTTAACGGCCGCGAAGGCATATCGCGCATCGTGGATGATTTTGTCGAAGGTGTCCGCACCGATCCACGCACGGAGAAGATCTTTGCCGCCTCCGACTGGAAACGCCTCGACCGCACGCTCAACGAGCAGTTCTGCTACATACTCGGCGGTGGCTGTGACTATACGGGCAGGAACATGACGGAGGTACACAGGGATCACGGCATCACGCGGGCTGAATTCAATGCCGTTGTCGAGATCTTGCAGGCGGCCATGCGAAAGGAGGGCGTCCCCTTCCGGATGCAAAACCGCTTCCTGGCAAAGCTCGCACCAATGGAGCGTGACACGGTAACCCGCTAAGCCTCACTGGAAGTCGTGCGTGTCAGTGCGACAGCAGCATGTTCACCCGCTCGGTAATCTGGTCCCCCATCCGATCGCTGGACCAGCCCGCCCGGCCCCGGAACATATATCCCTGCCGCAGATCAAAGAGCATTGCGGCGCGTTCCTGCGAGGGGAATGTCGCTGGCAAGGTGCCCTTTTCAATTTCCCGATCAAAGCGCGCGGCCAGTCTTCTCTCCGTATCGGCGATTGCGTCTTCCACGCGTTGAGCGACCCCGTCCACCTGACCGACCGACGCCACGACACTTGAGGCGAGAAAGCACCCCTTCGCGCCGCTTTCATGCTCTGTCGCGGCGTGAATAACCTCGGACAGGAAGGCATGCAGCGCTCTCTCGATGTCCTCTTCACCTTCTAGGGCAACTAGCGGGGCGCAGGCGTCTGCTTCGCAATAGTGATCGATTGTCCTCAGATAGAGACCACGTTTGTCTCCAAACGCCGCGTAGAGGCTGGGGCCGGTAATGCCCATGGCACTGGTCAGGTCGCGCATGGATGCGCCGTCATAGCCCTTTACCCAGAAGACCGACATCGCCTGCATCAGGGCTTCGTCATAGTCAAAGCTCCGGGGACGGCCAATTTTTTTTGTAACGTTCAATATATATCCCTTGACGCTTTTAAATCCGCACCTTTATGTAACGCTCGATATATATAGGGAAACACTCAAAATGACCAGCAAGAAACTCGCCGCCGGTTCGGCGTTTCCGGCGATCACTCTTCCTGTGCTTGGCGGGGGGCAGCGTGACATATCCAGCCCCCGGAACGGGCGCGACTGGATGCTCGTGCTTGTTTATCGTGGCAAGCATTGTCCCCTGTGCACGACCTACCTTCAGGAACTCAACGCAGCACTGGCTGATCTCAATGAGCTCGGCGTGGATGTTGTGGCGGTATCGGCCGACAGCGAAGCCCGCGCCATCGCCCAGATGAAGGAGGTATCGCCGGAATTTGACGTGGCATACGGCCTGACAATTCCACAAATGCAGGCGCTGGGTCTCTACATATCCAGCCCGCGAAACGGAATGGATGTTGAAGCGCCCTTTGCAGAACCGGGACTGTTTGTCCTCGATGAGACCGGCGCACTGCAGATCGCCGATATCTCGAATGTACCATTTTCACGCCCCGACCTGAAGTGGATTGCCAAGGGCATCGGCTTTCGCCGGGGGCCGATGAAAGACGCCCCCGTCAATGGCACCTACGCCTGAGTCCAAGGAGAAAACCATGACCGAAAGAACAGAAGCTGCGCTGCGAAACAGGATCGACGAATTGATGAATGCCGGCGTCAACGCCGACATGGAAAAGCTGGACAGAATTTATCACGACGACATCGTCGTGATGGATCTGAGCATCGACGGCCGCCTGATGACCCTGAAGAAAAAAGACTTCATGGCGATGCTGGAAGAAACCTTCCGGGACAAGAACCCGGAGGACTACCTGTGGGCCAGAATTCACAGCCTCACAGTTTCCGGCGACCGGGGACATGTCCTGATTTCCCGGAAGATCCCGGTGGGAGGCCCGAGGATGATGATCGATCTGAGCATCGACTTCATATTCGAGGACGGGCGCTGGCAGGTCACACGTGAAGTGAACTTCAGCCGACCGGACGTTGAAGCTGCCTGATCACCGGTAAACAATGTGGGGGCAGCACAGCCCTGTGCTGCTCTCGCCGCTTGGCCATCAGGACACAAGACAGGGTTCGCTTCCAGCGCGCCTCCTGACACATCTGGATATTGGCCTCGCTCGAGCTGACCGGGGCCAATTTTTTGGAAGATGGCGCACCT
>NZ_JAPYRE010000019.1 GCF_029936995.1 Henriciella sp. | reverse complement strand
ATTCGGGGCTGGAGTTTTTGGCGCTTCCTCACCTTAGCGGGCTGGTTTCGCCGAGGTGATTCATCAGCGTAATCGGGGGCTTGTTCCCGATCGCGCTGTGGGGTCTTACCGTGTTGTAGTCTCCACGCCAAGCCTCCAGCTTTTCCCTCGCATCGGCGAGGCTCATGAACCAGTGCTGGTTCAGGCATTCTGCCCTGAACCGCCCATTGAAGGACTCGATGAAGGCATTGTCTGTCGGCTTTCCGGGCCGTGAGAAATCCAGCGTTACATTGTTTGCATAGGCCCAGAGGTCGAGATCCCGGGAGACGAACTCGGACCCTTGGTCGACCCGGATCGTCTTCGGATAGCCGATCTTGCCGCACACACGGTCGAGCGTGGCAACAACGTCCTCGCCGCGATAGCTGAACCGCGGATCGATGACAGGCGAGTAGCGTGAGTAAATGTCGATCAGCGTCAGTATGCGTATCTTGTGGCCACTCGCCAGCTGGTCGTGCGCAAAGTCCACCGCCCAGGCATCGTGGGAGCCTGTTGCCTCCCTGCGGTCGTCCCGGAGCTTGGCCTTGACCCATCGCTTCGGCGTTTTGTTGCGTAATTGCAGGCCTAGTTCGTTGTAGATCCGTCGAACCTTCTTCATGTTGATTACCCAACCTTCACGCCGCAGCATGACGTAGACGCGCCGATAGCCGTATCGGACACGCGTCTCACAAATCTCCCGGATGCGCAGTTCCAGAGCAGCCTGGTCGCGCCGGCGAGAGGTGTAGCGATAGGATTTCGGATCGAGGACCAGGAGCCCGAAGGCCCGCCGGATCGAGACCGTCCAGTCGTAACACACCTCGTTGACCAGCTTGCGCTTGCGGCCAGGCTTCAAAGCTTTCGCTTGATGACGTCCTGCAAAATCTCGCGGTCGAGGGTGAGATCGGCTACGATCCGCTTGAGCCGGGAGTTCTCCTCCTCGAGCTCCCGCAATCGCTTCATCTCCGACGGCAACAAGCCGCCATACTTGTTTTGCGGGAAATCGCAGTGCGATTTCTATTCCGCTTCACTCCAGTTGAAATACGTGGCCTGGCTGATCCCGGCCTTGCGGCACACCTCCGCGACCGGAATCCCTTCCTCGCCCTGCTTCAGTATGAACGCCTTCTGTGCGTCCGTGAACTTCGATGCCTTCATCGCTTTCGCTCCATCCCAGCCTGGGATCATTACGCGAAAACTCCAGCCTCAAACGAGGGATTTTTCGGGGAGCAGGTCAC
>NZ_JAPYRE010000011.1 GCF_029936995.1 Henriciella sp. | reverse complement strand
TTTGATCGAGGCCGCGTTGCGAGACCGAATCTTAAGCCAAGGAAGAAACAATGGACCAAACCCTAAGGACAGATGAGTGCTGTTCCCCCAGTGCAGCCAGCGGCAACAGCTATGACCTCATTGTCGTAGGAGCAGGCTCGGCCGGGTTTTCGGCTTCGATTACCGCCGCGGAGGCCGGCAGCCGTGTGGCCATGGTTGGCCATGGCACCATTGGCGGCACCTGTGTCAATACAGGCTGCGTGCCGTCCAAGGCGATGATACGGGCTGGCGAAGCGGTGCATGGCGGCAGATCAGCAGCACGGTTTCCGGGCATCGAGCCCTGCGAGCACAGCGTGGACTGGTCGGCATTTGTCAAAGGCACGGCGGGTCTGGTCGACGAGATGCGCCAGAAGAAATATGTCGACCTGCTGCCGGTCTACGAGAACATTACATATATTGAAGAGGGGCCGGCGCGACTGATCGAGGGCGGTGTCGAGGTTGGCGGCCGCGTGCTTGCGGCTCGCCATATCCTGATCGCCACAGGCTCGCGACCATTCCTGCCACTGATCGAAGGCATCGAGACTGTCGACACGCTCGATTCCACCGCCCTGATGACCCTGCCCAGACGTCCCGGGAGCATCATTGTTCTTGGCGGTGGCTATATTGGCTGTGAACTCGCACAGATGGCCGCGCGCCTGGGGGTGCAGGTTACGCTCGTGACCCGTTCACGTCTCTTGCCTGGTGCAGAGCCCGACGTGGCCGACGCGCTGGCCGAAGCGCTGAAGGCCGAAGGTGTCGTGGTCGAGACCGGGCTTGTCTATCGCTCGGTCGCGCAGGTGGATGGCGCCGTGACGCTGGCCATCGAACGCGGCGCTGGAACGGAAACGCTAAGCGCGGAGCGCCTGGTTGTCACCGCCGGACGAGTGGCCAATACGGGAGGTCTCGGATTGGCCGAGCTGGGGATTGAAACGAATGCGCGCGGGTCGATCAGAATTGGTTCCGACATGGCCACCACGCGACCCGGGGTCTGGGCGGCGGGTGATGTCACTGACCGTGACCCGTTCGTCTATATGGCGGCCTATGGTGCCAAGGTGGCGGTCAATAATGCGCTTGGACTTGAGGCTCTGCGCTATGACAGTGCTGTCATGCCCTGGGTCGTTTTCACCGATCCTCAGATCGCCGGGGTCGGTCTTTCTGAATCTCAGGCGAAGGCGGCTGGTCACGAGGTCAAGATCAGTGTTCTGAAGCTTGAGAATGTGGCACGGGCAGCCGCCGCTCGCGATACCCGCGGCGTCATCAAGCTTGTTGCCGATGCAGAAACCGACCGCTTGCTGGGTGGCCAGATCGCAGCACCCGAAGGCTCTGATACGATCCAGACACTCGCCATGGCTTTGAAGTTCGGTATGACAGCCAAGGCGCTTGCTGAGACAATCTTCCCATATCTGACCACTGTCGAAGGGTTGAAGCTTGCGGCGCAGACTTTCGACAAGGACGTGGCGCACCTTTCGTGCTGCGCGGGCTGAGACCGGCTCTGAACGACAGCCAGGTCTCGCCAGCCTCCCAGATCCGATAACGTCACTGACATGGATATTCGAATGACATTTATGATCTATATCGGCGCTGCGGTCGCCGAGATCGCGGGTTGTTTTGCATTCTGGGCCTGGCTGCGGCTCGGGAAGTCCGCACTATGGCTCGTGCCGGGGATTGCATCTCTCATGGTATTTGCATGGTTGTTGACGCTGGTCGAGACGTCCGCAGCCGGACGCGCCTATGCGGCCTATGGCGGTGTCTATATAACCACCTCCCTCATCTGGCTGTGGACCGTTGAAGGCGTACGACCCGATCGCTGGGATATGATAGGTGTGGTAACCTGTCTGACCGGGGCGGCGATTATTGTTCTTGGACCACGTATGCCCGTCTGAACGATCCAGGCTTCGCATGCGGGTTACAAACTGGCGGCGCAGGCCCTCTGGCAAGTGCTGACAGTTTGGGAAAAGGTGTTGAACGGGATGTTCGGGCAATACACTCAATCCATATCCAGCATAGAGCTGTGCCCGAGACTAGCGGAAGGAAGGATGTCGACACAGACAGGTCCTCCTTTCCTCATTACACGTCATCTCCGGGACCCGCGACGGATACATATTTGGCGGCGGCGTGCCAGCTCAGGAAGCGTAACTGGAGTTTTGCGAGCCATGGAAACGGTACCGCCTTCAACCGGTTGCAGTCGTCAAATAATGATCGGCACTGTGAATTGTAGTAGATGACTTCGACGCGATAGCCGCGATCAATGTGAGCTTCGATCCAGTTTACGACCCCTTCCATTACGGGGTGCGTGAAAGGGTTATACAGAAAGATGACCAGATCACTCCTGGGCGGGCTGTAGGTGGCCGCATCCTGGCTGACGACCGTCCACGATACCCCGGTCGACGATTTGAAGACCTGCTCGAGATTCTGTCTCGCCGTATCAGCGATTTCGCTGGCGAACTCCACACCGACCAGTTGATCGAACCCGAGCTCTGCCGCCTTGAGCAGAACGCGTCCCTTACCACATCCCAGATCCAGAAATGTTGTTGAACGGGCGCGAACATGGCTGGGTTTCAGCAGTGCCTCGACCAGTTTTATCGGGGTCGGCTCATAGTCGATTGCATGGGATTTGTGGCGGTGCTCAAAATCAAGCGTTTCAAGAGCGACAGAGGTTCTTGTGTCTATCGCATGTGCCTTGTCGAACCTTGAATTATAGATCTCATGGTATCTGAAGACGAGGCCAGCATGAACGCGGCGTATAAGGCCGGGCAGACCATCCTCTTTCAATGTTTGTGTTATTTTCGTTCTTGTCATTGTGTTCATTCCCGTAGCGCGATTGAGGATGGCACCGGAGCGTGCGCATTAGTGATCCGGCGTACGTGCTTGAGGGCCCAGGCAGCTGGGGCCGTTCGCGGCGATGCTGCAGATCTCCATCACACGGTAAGATCCATCTCGGCCGCGCTTGACCCTGAAGGTTACTTGCTCACCTTCAGTGAGGCCTGTCAGATCAGCACCGCCCATCATGTCAAAACTCATGGTCATGGCACCCATGCCGATTCCTTCGAAGGGGCCGTGATCGATCGTGACCCGGTCGCCGCCGTGATCAAGGGATGTGATCGTGCCAGTGGCACGCCCTGTTTCGCCATCGCTGGTATCCTCCGCGTTCTGCACCGGTTCTGGACGGGTCAGGTCCGCATTGCCGGATACGCGAGAGGTCGTACTTTCGGGGTCGCTGCAGGCTGTCAGGGCAATGGAGCCTAGCAGCAGGAAGGTACTCAGAATTCCTTGTGTCATGTGACTTTCCTGGTGAGTAGGTTGCAGGTACAGGCGTTCCGGCTGTGGGCCGCAGCCGGAACGTTCGTTTGCTATGGGTTCGTTTCCGGCACACCTAGTGGTCGGCGTCACTATGGTCCTTGCCGGACATGGACTCAGATTCGCCCATTCCGTCGCAGCCCATCATTCCACTGCCCATCATGCTGCTGCCTTGCATCATCGCCATCATGGATTGCTTGAAGGCGTCCGGATCGCCCCCGATCGGCATCATCATGGCGATGTTGTAGGTTTCGCTGCCGTCTTCCCTGAGCATGAAATGGACATTGTCGCCCTTCTCGAACTTATCGAGCGCGACCATGTCTCCGACATCGAAATCCATGGTCATCTCACCCCAGCCGATCTTCTTGATCGGATCGTGCGAAATATTGACGGTTCCGGCTTCGAGATCGACACTGTTGATGGTGCCGAAGCCGGGGGCCATCCCGTCGCAGCAACTCATGCCGGACATGCCTTTATCTTTCATATTGTCCATTTTCATGTCGGCTTCCTGGGCGAGGGCCGGGCCGATAAGCGCAAATGCCATAATTGCGCCTGTTGCTGTCGTTTTTCTGATCAGATTGTTCATCGTTTCGTTCCTTCGTTGAGTGGTCTGACGCGGCTTTCAACAGGTGCCCCCGATGCGCGCCGGGACGGGGGAATGGGGTGAATGGATGCGTGGGACTATTTCGATCTCAGATATTTGATGAGAGCAGCGATCCCGAGGACGAGGAGAAGCACGGCAAGCAGCATGAGGATCATGCCGAACAGGCCGCAGCCCATCATGCCGCCATCCATCATCATCCTGTCTGGTGCACGCTCCTGTGCGGCGGCTGGCAGGAGCGCCCCACCCGTTAGTAGTGGGATGACAAGCGATATTTTCAGTAAGTGTCTGGTCATGAGGTTTCTCCTTTGGGGGTGAATGAGCCGGACCGGTCATCCGGTTCGGCCGGGTGGCGATCTGATGGGAGCTGTAATCCGACCCGGATGTAATAGATGGCGGGGATCACGATCAGGGTCAGGACGAGTGTGGAGGCCATGCCACCAAGCATGGGCAGGGCGATCCGGCGCATGACATCCGACCCGAGACCATCGGTCAGAAAGATCGGCGCAAGGCCTGCGAAGATGGTCGTGACCGTCATGAGTTTCGGCCTGACCCGCATCGCCGCCCCCTTGCTGACAGCTGCGAAAAGCTGGGGCCTGTCGGAAGGCTTCGCCTTGCGGACTTCGCTATCGATATAGAGCAGCATGACAACGGCGGTCTCGACAGCGATGCCGCCGAGCGCGATGAAGCCAACGGCCACGGCCACGGACAGATTATAGCCGGCCAGCCAGACAGCCCACATCCCGCCGATCAGGCCGAATGGCAGGCTGGCCATGATGATCAGGGTCCGGTCTACCCTCCCGAAATGCAGCATCAGGAGCAGGAAGATGAGCGCGATGGCGGCCGGAATGGCAATCTTAAGCCGCGCATTGGCGGCCTGCATCTGTTCATACTGGCCGGAGAACTCCACCGCATAGCCGGCAGGCAGGTCGACTGCCTCGGCAATCACCTGCCTGGCCTCTGCCACATAGCTGCCCATGTCCCGGTCGGCGATATCGACGAAAACCCAGCCGGTCAGGCGGGCATTCTCCGAACGGATCATCGGTGGGCCTTCGGTATAGGAGATGTCGGCCAGTTCGCTGAGTGGAATGTGTGCTCCGCTCGGTGCGGGCACGAGTATCTCCTGCAGGTCGCCAACGGTCTCGCGATACGGCCTGTCATAGCGCAGGATGATATCATAGCGTTCGCGGCCCTCGACCGACTGGGACAGGGTCATTCCGCCAAGGGCCGTCTGGACCACGGACTGGAACACAGCCATGTCGATATTGCGCCGGGCGAGTTCGCCGCGGTCAGGCGTGACCTCCAGATACTTGCCGCCCATGACCCGGTCGGCGAAGGCCGAGCGTGTTCCGGGAACCTCCGAAACGGCCGATTCAATGTCCCGGGCAATGGTCTCGATTTCTGTCAGATCATCGCCCGTAACCTTGATTCCGATAGGCGTACGCACGCCTGTCGAAACCATGTCCATGCGGATCTTGATCGGGTAACCCCATGAATTGACGAGGCCGGGCATCTGCAGTTTCGCATCGAGTTCATCAGTGATGTCATCGACCGTTATGCCAGGCCGCCAGTCTTCTTTGGGTTTGAGCTTGATCCATGTCTCGATCATGGTCAGAGGCGCCGGATCGGTTGCTGTATCGGCGCGGCCCGCCTTGCCGAAGACACGCTCCACTTCCGGCACGGTTTCGATCACCCGGTTCGTCTGGCCGAGGATTTCGCGCATCTTGGTTGAGGATACGCCGGGCAGGGTGGTTGGCATGTAGAGAAGTTCGCCTTCATAGAGGGCTGGCATGAACTCCGAGCCGATCCGCTGGACCGGCACAATGACGCTTGCCGTGAGCGCTAGCGCAACGGCGACCGTGACCCACTTGAACCGCAAGGCCAGGTGGAGCACCGGCTTGTAGGCCCAGACGAAGAAGGCATTTAGAGGGTTGGCCTCTTCACGCCGGAACCGGCCCCGCATCAGATAGAGCATCAGGACCGGGACGAGGGTCACCGACAGGATGGCGGCAAACGCCATCGCATAGGTCTTGGTGTAGGCAAGCGGACTGAAAAGACGGAAGCTCTGGCCGGTCAGGGCGAAAACCGGAAGGAAGGATACGGTGATAATCAGGAGGGAGAAGAAAATGCCGGGACCGACTTCCTGCGCGGACTCGACAAGGGCCTGACGGCGCACTCTGGGATCGGGCTTCGGTCCGAGGTCCGCCAGCCTCCGGCTGGCATTCTCGACGAGCACGATCGCGGCGTCGACCATTGCGCCGATTGCGATGGCAATGCCGCCAAGCGACATGATGTTCGCGGTGACCCCCTGCCAGGACATGATAAGGAAAGCCCCGAGCACCCCCAGCGGCAGGGTGATGATGGCGACCAGAGACGAGCGCACATGCAGGAGAAAGATCAGGATAACCAGCGCGACCGCGATTCCTTCCTCGATCAGCTTGTCTTTCAGATAGTCGACAGAGCCTTCGATGAGCGGCGCACGGTCATAGACAGTGACGATCTCGACGCCTTCAGGCAGGCCGCGCTGGAGACTGTCGAGTTTCTCCTTCACACGGTCGATTACCGAGAGTGCATTCTCGCCATCGCGCATCACGACGATTCCGGAAACGGTTTCACCCTCACCATTGAGCTCGACGATGCCGCGCCGCAGCGCCGGGCCTTCTACGATCCGGGCCACATCACTCAACTGCACGGGCGTGCCGTCTTCGGCCTTGACAACGACCTGTTCGAGATCGGGTTTCTCGTCGACATAGCCCGATGAGCGGATCACATATTCGGTTTCACCCTGTTCGAGCACGCGGCCGCCGACCTCGCTCGAGGCTGCACGAACGGCGTCACGGATACGGGTGATCGACAGGTCGTAACTACGCAGACGATTGGGATCGAGAAGGACCTGATATTCGCGGACAAAGCCGCCGACGGAAGCGACTTCGGCGACCCCTTCCACACCGGCAAGTTCGAGCTTCAGAAACCAGTCCTGCAGCGAGCGCAATTCGGCGAGATCGGTGTTGCCCGTCTTGTCGACCAGGGCATACTGGTAGACCCAGCCGACGCCTGTTGCGTCAGGCCCGATCTGAGGCACAGCCCCGTCCGGCAAGTCCGACCCCAGCCGGGAAAGCGCTTCCAGAACACGTGAACGGGCCCAGTACATGTCGACATCGTCTTCAAAGATCACATAGACAAAGCTGGTCCCGAACATGGATGAGCCGCGGACATCCTTTGTCCTCGGCAGGCCGAGAAGGTTGGTGGAGAGGGGATAGGTGACGAGATCCTCGACGATCTGCGGGCTCTGTCCCGGAAAATCGGTCCGGATGATGACCTGTGTATCGGTGAGGTCCGGTACGGCATCCAAGGGTGTGCGCTGAATGGCCATCCAGCCCGTCACAGCCAGCGCGGCGGCCAGCATCAGGACGATGAGCTGATTATACACAGACCAGGAAATGAGTTTCGCAACCCAGGACTTTGAAGGGTCGTGCCCGGCCAGTTCTTCTGAATTATGCTCAGTCATGTCCGTCCTCCGAATTGTTGGAGGCTTGGTCAGAGCCGGTTTCGTTGCCATTGGTGTTCATCGGCATACCGGCCATCGGGTCAGGCCAGTCGATCTTTTCTTCCCCATCTGCGCTGTAGGGATTGGATACTGCGCCATTTTCCTGAAGCCAGTAATGTCCGGTTGCCTTGTCGCGATAAAGCGTGAGGCCGGCGTCGCGGTAATGTTGGGGGGCGCCTTCCAGCAGCCAGGGTTTGAGTGCACTCACGAGTTGGGCGAGGTGTGTGGCGAGGGCGTTTTCGCCGCTGGAGTTGCGGGCGGCAACCAGCGCGGCTTCCGATGCCTGTATGACAGGCGTGAGCTTCGTATTGGCGAACCGGTTTTGCAGGACAGGCGCGAGGGCGATTGCCGGGTCAACAAAAAGAGGGTCGATATCGTAATCGTCCGTCAGGGCCTCGTGGAAATAGAGGGCCATGTCCGTGAAATGATCGATTTCAGCGAGCGCCTGATCGTCCACGGGAATCTCGGAGAGCGGTGTTTCCGGATCGACTGATGTGGCTTCTGGTGCCTCCAGTTTGGCGAGGCCTTCTTTCAGGTTGGCTTCGCTGTCGAGCAGGAACTGCCCGCTGGCAACGACCATGTCACCGCTTTCCAGACCCGACAGGATTTCAGTCCGGCTATTGGCCGAAATACCGGTTTTGACCGCGCGTCCGGAGAAGCGGCCATTGCCCTCGGCGATGACGACGCGGGCGCCCTCGCTGCCGAGCAGGATAGCTTCACTGGGAACCGACAGCCGCGGGCGGCCCCCGATATTCAGGCTTATGTCCGCATATGCGCCCGGACGAAGATAGCCAGAGGCATTGTCCACCTCGATCCGGACCTCGGCTGTGCGGGTTTTCGGGTCTATGGTCGGGTAGATGTAGTCGATACGGCCATCGCCAGGCGCATCGGGCGCGCTCGGAAAGTCGAGCTGGACCGGCATGCCCGTATCGACCAGCGGAAGGTCGCTCTCCGGCACCGAAGCAATGACCCAGACACCGGCATAGGATTGCAAGCGCAGGATCGGTGTACCGGGTTTGACATAATCGCCATTGCGGACCTGGAGTTCAGCCACCGTGCCACCAGCTTCCGCATAGACCGGGACTCGCTCGATCACCTGACGGGTTTCTGTCAGCCGATCGATGGCGGCATTCTGCATGCCAAGCGAGCGCAGGCGCTGGCGAACCGAAGCAATGCGCGCCTCGTTGCCGATTTCGAAAGAGTTCAGATACTCCTTCTGGGCTGCGATAAGGTCCGGACTGTAGACCCGGTAGAGAAGGCTGCCGGGACGTACCGTGTCGCCCTCGGCATTGACGGCGAGATCCTCGATCCATCCTTCGAGCCGCGAGACCGTCACATTCTCCAGCCGTTCATTGGTCTCGACCGTGCCGAAGGCTCTCAGCACCCGGCTGAAATCGCTGATTTCTGCCGGGGCCATCCTGATCCCCATGGTCTGGATCATCTCAGGTGAAACCGATACGCCCGAACCTGCATCATCGGCATAGACCGGGATATAATCCATGCCCATGGAATCCTTCTTCGGGACAGGCGAGGTGTCCGGCTTGCCCATGGGGTGTTTGTAGTAAAGGATTTCGCCCTTCTGTCCTGCGGGTGCCTGCGTCTTGTCAGCGGGAACAAGGTCCATGCCGCAGATCGGGCAGGTGCCGTCCGGATCGGTCGATATATAATGCGGGTGCATGGGACAGGTGTATTGCTGCGTCTCGCCCGCAGTGGTCATTGTTTCGGCCGGGCCGCTGGTCGCCCCGGTGGATCCGCCGCATGCGGTGAGGAAGAGGGTAGCGGACGCCGCGCCCATGATCAGAAGTGTCTTTGTCATTGTGTCACCAGGAGCGCGTTGAGGCGTGCAATCGCTGAAGCCTTACGGGCCTTTTCGGTTTCGATTTCGGCACGGAGTTTCAGGATCGCGATTTCGCCATCGATGATCGGCGCATAGCCACCGACACCGGACTCATAGGTAATCAGCTGCGCCTCGACTTCGTCCTCGACAGCGGCGATCTTGCCATTCAGCACGTCGATACTGGCGGCGGCCGATCTGATGACCGCATCCTGCGATGCGTACTGGGCTGCTGCCGTCCGCGCTGCGGCCTGATAACGTTGTTCGGCGCTGGCCTGCCTGGCTTTTGCAGCCCTCAGATTTGGTGCCTGTTTCTTTTCCGCCCAGAGTGGCACGGTGAATGTCACCATGCCGGAGACCCAGTCATCGCCGGCGAACGTCGCGCCTTCATCACGTTGTTGATAGGTGAGTTGGGCGCCCCATTCGGGTTTCCATTCCGATCGTGCCTCATCGACACCGTAACCGGTGACCCGCAGAGCGGCATCTGCGACGCGCACGGCATGAAACTCCAGGGCTGCGCCAGACCAGTCTGTCTCATTAAGGGCTGGAACACCGGTTGAAGGCACAAGGCCAACAAGATCGCCGAGTTGTGCATCGGTTTCGGCTTCCTGCCGGTCGAGATCGACAAGCGTTCGGGCAACCTCTGCGCGCTCACTCTCGATTTCGGCGAGGCGGTAAACCGCCGGACGGCCCGCATCGATCTCTGCTTCGACAACACCAGTGAGCTCGTCATATTTGGCGTTTCGCGCGTCGGCGAAAGTTCTCTGTTCGGCTATTCTTCTCTTTTCAGCGAGAAGGGTGATGAGTTCTGCACGCAATGCGGCGTAGCGGGCATCGCGGACTGCTTCGGTCTGTGCCGACATTGCGCGGGCTTCACCTGCACGGGCTTCCCGGCCCGCAAGGCTTGGAAATTGCTGCCGGATGCCGACTGCCTTGTTGGTCGGCAGGTAGCTGTCGAATGACGGATCGAAGATCGGGAAATTGTTGATGCCGACCGAAATCACCGGATCGGGCAGGGCTGTGGCCGCAGTGGCGCGTTCGCGATCAGCTTCGGCTTCGTAGCCGAGAGCAGTCAGGCTCGGGTGGCTCCAGAGACGGGATTCCAGATCCTCGAAGCTCTGGGCGTGGGCGCCTTTCGCCAGCACAACCGACATAAACGCGGTCGCCAGCAGGCTCCTGAACATTTTTGACATGATGAAACGGGTCTTCCTGAATTGTCTGAAACGATGATCCAGGTGGTTTTCAGGCCACCGGAGGTCATCGCTCTCAATTCAGGAGACGCTGTTTCAGGGTAACGGGTGTAAAGAGGGGAAAATCGTGGCCCGGCGGAGGGCCGGTCTTGAGAACGCGGCGCTCGGGCGGGAAGTTGATGTATGGGGCGGCAACAAGGGCAATGAAAACGGGTTCTGGGGCGACTGAAATGGCGGGCGGATTGGCGTCGGATTGAGCCTGTATCAGCATCGGCGCGCAATCATAGCCCGCCGGACAATCTGACGACGGGTCTTCCTGCTGGCCGGTCGTGCCTGCCTCGCTCATGACCATTTCACTACAGGGATGGCCGGCATTAACTGTAGCTGACGCTGTGCCAGCAGCACTCAGCATTAATGGACAGGCCATGACCGGTTGCGCTGCCAGAAAGGCAGCTGCAAAGATCATCATCAGGCGCGTCCAGATTTTCATATGCCGGTCAACTTATCCTGCAAATCTTGATATAGTCTTGTATCATACTCTGGCCAGGCATCATTTCTTACGCCCGCCCAGGACTGCGACCAGTTCTTCGACTTTTTCCCGCCGGTCATCGACGTTGCTTCCCGTAAGGGCATGATCGACACAGGTTGATATGTGATCATCGAGAACGATGGTCTCGAGACCGGCCAGTGCCGCCTTGACGGCCTGAACCTGGCGAATAACGTCAATACAATACCGGTCCTCGGAAACCATCTTCGATATACCGCGAACCTGCCCCTCGATACGGGAGAGTCGTCTTATCGCTGCGTCTTTTGTGTCTGGCTGCATTGTTAAGACCCTATACCGGGTATAGATATAGGGTGTCTTCGTTAATCGAATCCAGAGGCCCTCATGAAAATTCTGCATATTCTTGCGGCTGCGCCTGTCTTTTTAATGTCGGCGCTGCCTGCCTCGGCTCACACGATGATTGCCTCTTCGAATATTGAGGAGGGCGCGGAACTTGCGGCTGCTCCAGAAGCTTTTGAGTTCTCATTCGGCAAGGAAGTCGGACTCGCCAGCCTTGAACTAGAAACGTCTGAGGGTGAAGCGATAGATCTATCGTTCAAACGTCCGCAGCAGATGAATGAGCAATTTTCAGTCCCACTGCCTGCACTGGACACAGGCTCCTATGTTCTGAAATGGCGGGCGGTGGCCAAGGATGGTCACGTCATGCAGGGAGAAATCGATTTCACCATAGCAGGCTGACGCCTTGCTGGAGAGTCTCTCGTTCGCAGTGAAGGCCGGGCTCTATGCAGGGCTGCTGGGCGCTGCAGGCCTCACTTCTCACGCGCTTCTTTTCCGCACGGACTATCGCAAGTGGATTATTGGCCTGGCGCTGCTACTCGCGGTCACGATCGCACTTCGGCTCGTCTTGCTGAACGCCGAACTCGCTGGAGGGCTTTCCAGAACCTTTGATTTTGACATGTTCGGCTGGATCTGGGCACCCAACAGAAATCAAATTCTTGCTCAGGGTGCCGGCGTGATCGCGCTTCTGGCGGGCGCTTCTACGCAATGGCGGCCGCTTCTGGCTGCCGGTGCAATGCTAATTGTTGCGGGCACTGGTCTTGGCGGTCATACGCAAGGCCTGGATTCGCCGGGGTTCAATCCGCTACTTGTATCGCTGCATGTCGCCATAGCTGCGTTCTGGGTAACCGCGCCCTTCACACTGTGGCCACAGACCGTCAGGCCGAACGATGCTCTGGTGCTGCGTATGCAGCGTTTCAGCCGTGTTGCTGTATGGTGTGTGCCGGTATTGTTTGCGAGTGGCTTGTGGCTAGCCTGGCGGCTCACCGGATCATTCGAAGCCCTCGTGACTGAGCCATACGGACAGCTCCTGATCGCGAAACTCCTGCTTGCGACCTGTGCGCTCGGACTTGGCGCCGTCAACAAGGCCTGGATGACCGGACAACTGCAAGAGCAGGCACCAAATGCCCGTGCGATCTTGCGCTGGATACTCGCCTTTGATGGGCTCCTGTTCACGGGCGTCATTCTGGCAATCGCGGCTGCAACAACCCTGACGGGGGCCGGTGCGAATTGACATCGAACGAAACGCCGCTGCCCCGGAGAGCCAGCAGCGCGTTACAGCCAACATAGCCGGGCCTACCCCAGCAGCAGCGCCTTTGCTGGCATCCACAGCCCCATGGCCATCATGACGAGGTTCTCCGAAAGCGAGATGAAACCGAGCGGGACATTTGAGTTACCGCCAACACAGGCGCATTTGAGGTCACGCTTGTCGATATAGACCGCCTTGAAAACCGATATGGCTCCAACTGTACCGATGAAGAGGGCGATGGGGGCGCCAATCAGGCCCAATACTCCACCAGCGATCATCAGCACACCAGCGGCCGCCTCGCCGACAGGATAAATGTACCCGTATGACACCTGTTTCTGAGCCAGGAGATCATAGTTCAGGAACATGGTCGAAAAGCTCTCTATATCCTGAAGCTTCTGGACCGCGAGCAAGGTCATTGCGAAGGCGGCGAATAACTCGACGGTCCGGATCGTGAGAAGATTGCCGATCGTTCCCCAGGCAACCATAAGCGCCATCAGGGCACTGATGCCGAAAATGACCAGGACAGGCGTGTAGGTCTTTTTAGCCGAGTCCTTGCAGTAGTTGGTGAAGCGCTCACGAAGCTCTTCATAACCGCCGACACGCTCGCCATCGATAAAAGTCTGGGGTGTGGTGTCGACATTGTGTTCGCGCTGGAAGGCATCCGTTTGTTCGCGCGTCTCAAGATGATGGTCTTCAACCTCAAAGCCTTTTCGCCTGAGGAGCCATCTGGACTTCAGGCCAAAAGGACAGAGGTGGTCATCCATCACCATGCGATAGAGAATGGCTTTCTTGCCGGCTATCTGGGACATCGATATTATTCCTCGATCACATCGCTTCCTGCCGGTTTCGCGGGATCAAGTTGGCCTTCAAACGCAGGCACCGGACGGGCGCCGGCTTCATTTTCAGTCTCGGCTGCACCATTCTCCGCGATATCGTTGATCAACCATTCCATCTCCTTGATCTCCCGGCGTTGCGCCGTAATGATCTCATTGGCAAGTTCCCTTACCCGCACATCATCGATATTCGCACGCTCACTGGTCATGATTGCGATGGAGTGGTGCGGGATCATGGCTTTCATATAGGACCGGTCCTCTACGGTTGCCTGGCTTCGCACGAGCCAGAGGGCCAGCACGAACATGATCACTGCCCCGGCATAGATGCCGATGTTGATCTTGCTGTCCTTGTACATGTGCAGCATGAAACTCAGCATCACGACGGCCATCGCTGCGCCCATGATGAAGGCCATGTAGAAGCGGGTTTCGCTCCAGCGAACATGTTCCCACGCATACGTATTGAGATACATCAGGCCGAGCATCACGATGGTCGAGGTTGCGATCATCGCGGCAAATCGCCAGTAGCTGGTTTTCATTTCCATTCTGCGTCCTCCTTATACGGCGGTGGGGTATTATATGGACAGCAACGGTGGATACCTGCAGAGGGTTCCGATAATTCCTGAACTGAAGAAAATCCGGACACACGAAGCTGGAGTGAAATTTCTAGCGCCCTGAAAGGCAGGCGAACCCGAAACCAATGATGCAGACGATCAGGCCGTGAGGCCTCTTGATCTGCGTACTGGCCGGCGGACACTCAGGATTGCGTCAAAGAACAGGCGTGACTGACCGTGAAGTGAGTTGACGAAGCACGCGGTCACGCTGGCGGCCGTCGCAATCATTGCCCAGACAGGATAAAGCAATCCTGTCGCGGCCACCGGCACCCCGATATCATAGAACAGGAATGCCAGAGAGACATTCTGCAACATCTTGCGATAGCCAGGCCGGTTGATTTCCCGAGCTTCGCACATTTTATTTTTCCGGAAAACCTGAGCTGCCAACGAAGAGAATTTGTCCGTTCATGCGGGCGCTAATGCCATTTACTGGAGTTGCCTAGAAATCGTCAGTGTCAAGCCAAGTCAGGCCGGCCTCAAAAGCTGCTTTGACAGATACTTTTCAAAGCGCGTTTTTCCGTACAATTCTTAACGTAAGCGCTTGGCATGGATCCTGCGTGTTGCGGTGGCGGAAATGATGCCATTTCGGCCTGGAATGTGGAGGCTTGAGTTTCATGCAGCATCACCAAATCTCGAGGGAGAACTGGCCCGAAGCGGTTTCACTTTTGTGTGAGGGATTCCCAGGCCGTGATGCAAGCTTCTGGAACGCCGGTCTAAACCGGTGGTCCGAACTTGTCGGAGACCCTTTCGCGGAACCCTTGGGAATTCTGACCGTCGATAAAAACGGCGATGCGCATAGCGTTCTTCTGACGTTCAGAACGCCCGAAACGTGGGCGGCAGACCAACAGGTCAACTTTTCGTCTTGGTATGTGAGAGAGAAGTACCGCGCCTTTGCGCCTTTTGTGCTAAAACGACTGAGTGACGACGAAACAAAGACGTTCACTGACTTCACGCCAAGCACACCGGTGCAACAAATGCTGCGAGGGCTTGGCTACACTGAATATCATGTTCAGCAGCTTGGCTTTTGGACGCCTCTTCAAGCGGTACGAAAAGGGCCGGTAGTGCTCGGTATGTCGGAAGCCATGCCATACTTCTTGGATGAGCCAGGCTTGACGCGTGCTTTAACTGATCACGTCAAGCTCGGCTGCATCGTCCTGGGCATTCAAACATCATCTGGTGTGTCGCCGATTGTGCTGCGAACGAAAATGCGCAAACGCGCTGTCAGATGTGCAGAGATAATTTACTGTCGCGATACCGCACTGATCGCAGCGAACTTGCCCGGTATTTCGCGGCAGCTTTTGAAGACCGGAGTTCTCGTTTTGGAAGGGGACTTTCCAGTCTC
Source organism: Henriciella sp. (assembly GCF_029936995.1). Lineage (GTDB taxonomy): Bacteria > Pseudomonadota > Alphaproteobacteria > Caulobacterales > Hyphomonadaceae > Henriciella. The sequence goes on along the minus strand of NZ_JAPYRE010000011.1, from coordinate 26,274 downwards.
GACTGAGCTTCCATCTGCCTTTTTCGATTGGGGGGTAACCTCAAAATTCGTGAAGGGCCAATGGCAGCAACGCCAAATTAACTATCTTTATTCAGAAGTTCCGGTGCTGGGAGTCTAGGGAAGGTACGATGATCGGAAACCAGGAAAACACCGCAGAGCAAGACAGTTCCACTGTGACCAGCCTCGAGATTGGCGTGCAGATCAAGCAGTTTGTTCTCGAGCGCTTTCCAGCTTTCGTTGGCACCTCATTAGATGCAACAACACCACTGCTAGAGGATGGCGAAATCGATTCGCTAGGAGCGATTGAGCTCGTTAACTTTCTTGAGGAAAGCTTTGATATCGAGATGGAGGATAAAGACTTCGTACCCGAAAATTTGGAAACGATCAGCGCGCTGTCAGAGCTGGTCATTTCGAAGCTGGATAAATGACAAACTACCTGTTGCATCATCTCCTTTGGCAGGATCAGGATGATGAAAAACCTGCACTTTTGGCAGGCGAAGAAACCGTTTCATATAGCATGTTCCGATGCCGTTCAGCGGCACTCGCAGGCGAGCTTCACAAGCGCGGCCTGAAGCCGGGTGAGAGATGCGCGATCTATCTTCCAAAAGTGTTGGCTGAATGTTGGTCGGTCTTCGCTGTAAGCGCCGCCCAGGGTGTGATTGTTCCAGTAAACATGTTGCTGAAAGGCCCACAGGTTCATCATATCCTTGTAGATTGCGAAGCGCGTTTCTTACTGACCACAAGGAAAAAGTTCGAGGCCATTGCATCAGATATTGAAGATATCAAAGCGTGCGATGTCATATTCGTCGAAGAGCTTGATTTGGATGCTGGAGAGAGTGCCCCTGGCGATGTTCAGCTCGGGGAGGACCTCGCGGCAATTCTCTACACGTCTGGGTCAACGGGGCGTCCGAAAGGCGTAATGCTCTCACATCGCAACCTCTTGGCGGGGACCCGAATTGTTTCCCATTATCTGAATATCCGGTCCACGGATCGGCTCGCTTCGGTTTTGCCATTTAGTTTCGATTACGGCCTTAATCAGCTACTGACAAGCGTTTCTCAGAATGCCAGCATTGTGTTGGTTCCTTTTCGGTTCGGAGAGGACATCGCACAGGCGGTTCGCAAGTATGAAATCACTGGCCTGGCCGGTGTGCCAACCGTTTGGGCATTGCTCCTCGCGAGCGCACCCTCCTTGAAACGAGAAACATTGAAGAGCCTGCGGTATCTTACGAATAGTGGCGGGGCGGTACCGCAGCTCACAGTTGAAAAGCTGCAACAGCGGTTGCCGCATACAGACATTGTCTTGATGTACGGGCTGACAGAGGCCTTCAGGTCAACCTACTTGCCGCCGGGCGAAATCAGATCAAGACCAGGGTCGATTGGGAAGGCCATTCCAGAATGCGAGATCATGGTACTCCGCGACGATGGTGAATTGGCACAGCCAGGAGAATCCGGACTTCTGGTTCACAGAGGACCAACGGTATCCATGGGCTATTGGCGTCGCCCCGAAGCGACGGCCAAGGTCATTCGAGCCAATCCCCTGAAGAAAGCCAATACAGGTGTCGATATGGTTTGCTACTCCGGCGATCGGGTGCGTATCGACGAGGAAGGATACTTGTATTTTGTGGGGCGCGATGATGCAATGATCAAGACGTCGGGCTATCGCGTTAGTCAAAGCGAAGTCGAGGATGCCTTGATGATGACAGGTGCGTTTGCGAGCGTTTCTGTATTTGGATTGCCCGACGACATTCTTGGCCAAAGGTTGCATGCCGTGGCGACCGCTATTTCAGGCGATCCAGTCGACAAACGATCCATTCTTAAAGAGCTTTCCAATGTTCTTCCGTCTTACATGATCCCAAAAGAGATTGAACTGCTGGAAAAATTACCCCTGACCCCGAACGGGAAAGTGAACCTCCAGCAATTGGTTGATGAACGGAAATCTGCCGGGAATATTTAGATATGCAGGCTCAGACGAGGGAAGAGACACATCCAGTTCAATCGCTTATACTGAGCTTACTTGCAAACCACTGGGGCGTTGAAAATGGCGCATTGTCTGTGGACGGACATCCCCTGCCGGATTTGATCGCGCGATTTGGAAGCCCGCTTTACGTCTACAGTGCCAAGACGATGCGCGGGCAGCTCAAGCTACTGCGCAATCATGTCGGGCGCGATTTCGATGTCTTTTTTTCGGTGAAAGCCAATCCGAACCCTGCCGTGCTCAAAGTTTTCTGCAATGAGGGTGCGGGCCTCGAAATTGCATCTGCAGGCGAATATGTGCGCGCCGTGCGGGCCGGGGCTCTGGCGGATAGAATATTGTTCGCGGGTCCCGGAAAAACCGACGAGGAACTTTCCTATGTTGTCGATGGCGGAATTGGCGAAATCCACGTCGAGTCCCTCGATGAGATCGAACGATTGAGCAGAATATGTGATCAGGCGAAAAAGACTGTGTCCGTTGCGGTCCGCGTTAACCCGGACGCGAGCGTCCAGGGAGGGGCGATGCGCATGGGCGGTGGTGCGACAGCGTTCGGCTTAGACGAGTCGCTTTTAGGGGCAGCGATCGAACAAATTTCAATCGCAAGCCATCTCTCTTTGAGGGGGCTGCATATATTTTCAGGAACTCAGATATTGAAAGCTGAAACGCTACTCGCTCAATGGAATTATGGCGTTTCGTTGGCCCGACGGTTGATAAAGAGCGGGGTACGGATCGAAACTGTGGACCTAGGTGGCGGCCTCGGCATCCCGTACTTTCATAACGACAAGCCGCTGGACCTTGAGGTGGTCGCATCAGGCGCACGTTTGCTGCGCGAGGAAATGCGTGCGGATCGGCATTTGCGTTCGGTGAAACTCATGATCGAGCCAGGACGGTTTCTAGCGGGTCCGTCGGGGTTGTATGCCACTCGGGTCACCACCGTGAAAACGTCACGTGGGGAGTGTTTTACAGTCACCGATGGGGGGATGCATCACCACCTTGCAGCAACAGGCAATCTCGGTCAGGTCATTAAGAAAGATTATCCTGTCATTCTGGCAAATCGCCTCAACGACGCTTATGACACGGCGCAAAAAGTAGTCGGCCCATTGTGCACACCGCTGGACACTTATGGGCGTAAAACCATACTGCCATCGCCGCGACCTGGAGATACAGTCGCAATCTTGCAGTCCGGGGCATACGGATTGAGTTCAAGCCCGGTGGGATTTCTGAACCAACCAATGCCAGCAGAGGTTCTGGTGGATGGACAAGACGTTACGCTGATCAGGCCACGTGGAACGTTTGAACAACCGGTTACACCGATGCCGTAGCGGTCTCAATTCAGAAACTACGATTTTCGCGCTAACAAAATTTCTTAAGACAACGAATATCGGCTGAAGCTACGTGATTACGGATGGTTGGAGTGTGATCGACTCACTTCGTATCGCCCTGCTTAAAACTCTTGTGCATCAGAACAAACACCAAAGATGCCGAGCATGAGATGAGAAGAAATCCATTAAGAGACTCAAGTCCGGCCAGGAAGCGCGAGTGCCCAGTCGGGTAAATGTCTCCAAGACCGAGGGATGTGTAATTTACAAGCGAAAAATAGAAGATGTCCATGAAACCATCGCTGTCACCTCCTTTGAATCCGCCCAATCCAGTTGCGTCCATGACGGCAAAGCTGAGTGCGTAAATCATGGCTTCGAGCAGGTGCGCAGCGCCGGCACCGCAAATGCCGGCCAGCATTGACCGATATCCCGGGTTCAATCGCGCCGTGATTACCCCGTACAGCCGAGTCAGCGCAAAATAATGGACCGTGCTTGCGAGGCAGAAAGTGAGAATACCGACGAGAATGGACCCGGTCATGACGGATCCATGCGGTCGTCTGAAGCGCTGCCACTGGATGTTTGGGTCCGCATTTGACGGAGGAAGAATCGTTCGAAGGCGAACACCGTTGTCATGCCTGCAATTGCGATAAGAATAATCGTTGGATCGGCCTGCCATTTCAGGATCAGGAACGCCCCGAGGGCGACTGCGTCCAGCACGAGAGCTGTCACGAGGATGGCAGGTGCCGCACCCACGTCTTTTCGCAGGTGGCGCAAGACGCCCCAGTGGATGATCATGTCCATGACGAGATAGAAGATCGCGCCGAGTGAGGCGATGCGGCTGAGATCGAAAAACGCCGCGAGCAAGCCGGCAAGAACGACCGTATAGACGAGTGTGTGGCGCTGGATTGTTCCCGGCATACCGAAATGTCTGTGCGGGATGAGATTCATATCGGTCAGCATGGCCAGCATTCTCGACACGGCAAACAGGCTCGCAAGCAGACCGGATGCGGTGGCAATAATCGCTATCGCAACGGTGAACCAGAGTCCGTAATTGCCGAGTGCGGGGCGAGCCGCTTCGGCGAGGGCGTAGTCTTTCGCTGAGATAATTTCGGGCACTGAAAGGGTCGAGCCGACTGCAAAGCAGACCAAGAGGTAAACCACAGTGCAAATGGACAGCGAAATCATGATCGCGCGACCGACATTGCGGTTCGGATCCTTCACTTCATCGCCGCTATTCGTAATCGTCGTGAAGCCCTTATACGCGAGAATAGCGAGCGCAGTCCCGGCCAGAAATCCGCCCGCCGAGCTGCCCTCAGCGATACCATTTTCCGCTGGCTGAAAGCTGAAACCGGCCGCCCACAGAGCCACGATGGCAAAAACCAGAATGCCTCCAATCTTCAGTATGGCCGTGACCTTGGAAACCCCGCCAATCACATCATTGCCGGCAACATTGAGGGCGAATGCTACGAGGATCAGTCCGACCGCAAGGACAGGCACGAGAATCCCGCCCTCGATACTGAAAAGCTGGAGAGTGTAGGTGCCAAAGGTCCGGGCGACGAGGCTCTCATTGATGATCATGGAGAAAGCCATCAGCAGCGCCGCACCGCCCGTAACGGTGGAAGGACCGAAAGCGCGATGCAGGATCATTGCGATACCGCCAGCGCTTGGATATTTGTTCGACACCTTGATATAGGAATAGGCGCTGAACCCGCTGACCATGGCGGCAAGCAGGAATGCCAGCGGAAACAGGCCGCCTGCAAATTCGGCGACCTGGCCGGTGAGCGCAAAAATCCCGGCGCCAATCATAACCCCGGTCCCCATGGCGACCGTGCCTGCAAGTGATAACGAGCCTTGTTTGTATTCCTTCGAGCTCATCAGTCTGCCGGACCGGCAAGCTTTTGTGTGCCTCTATACGAAGCATAGATGCCGGTCTGCTCGGGAGAAAAGATCACAACATCGTAGGTGTCCGGCGGATTGGACGATTCCATGCCGGGAGAACCTTGCGGCATGCCGGGCACGGATAGTCCAGTCGCCTGAGGTCTCTCCTTCAACAAGCGGGCGATTTCCGCGGCCGGGACGTGACCCTCGATGGCGTAGCCCTCGATTTCACCTGTATGGCAGCTCATCAGGCGGTCAGGAACGTCGAGCTCGGCCCTGACCGGAGAGAGGTCTTCTGCTTCCTTGACGACGACGTCGAACCCGTTGTCACGCAGGTGATCGACCCACTCGGTGCAACAGCCGCACCAGGGTGTCTTATGCACGGTCATTGTCTGCGCTTTGGCAGGTGGCGGCGTTGAAAAGAGCATCCAACCTGCAACAATTGCTGCGACGGCGAGGAGGCCGCCTACTCCAAACGCAAAGTTTTTCGACATGATCATATTCCCTAGCTCAGAGTTTTAGCGTTTTAAGCCGAAGCGCGTTCCCGATCACGGAGACAGAGCTGAGGCTCATGGCTCCTGCCGCGATCATCGGGCTGAGCAGAAGGCCGAAGAACGGATAGAGGATCCCGGCCGCGACAGGTACGCCAAGCGAATTGTAAACGAAGGCGAAGAACAGGTTCTGGCGGATATTGCGCATTGTCGCATGACTGAGTTCACGCGCCTTTGCGACACCGATAAGGTCGCCTTTCACAAGCGTAACGCCGGCGCTTTCCATCGCGACATCTGTACCGGTCCCCATTGCAATACCGACATCGGCCTGCGCAAGTGCGGGAGCGTCATTGATGCCATCGCCGCACATGGCGACACGGGCGCCTGATCGCTGTAGCTCGTAGATAATACGGTGCTTGTCTTCGGGCGACACATCGGCATGGACCTCGTCGATACCGACCTTTGCGGCGACGGCCCTGGCCGTGCCTTCGCTGTCGCCGGTCAGCATGACGATCTTGAGGCCCTCGGTATGGAGACGCCTGATGGCTTCAGGTGTGGTTTCCTTTACCGGGTCGGCCACGGCGACCAGTCCTGCGGGTTTGCCATCTATCGCGACGAACATGACCGTCTGGCCTTCAGCGCGGTATTCATCAGCACTTGATCCAAGCGTATCCGACCAGCCGCCGATACGCTCCATCATCTTTCGGTTACCAATGGCGACAGTCTGGCCGTTTACTCGCGCCTGAGCACCTTCGCCGGTAATGGACTCGAAGTCGTTCGCCTCCTTTCGAGGCGCGCCCTTCGCCTCCGCGCCGCGAAGGAGGGCGTCTGCAAGCGGGTGTTCACTCGACCGTTCGACCGCCGCGATGAGGCTGAGAAGAGAGGTATCGTCGAAGCCCTCTACAGGTTCAACGCGGACGAGTTCCGGCCGGCCAACCGTCAGTGTCCCTGTCTTGTCGATCACGATGGTGTCGACCTTCTCGAAAGTCTCCAGCGCTTCGGCATTCTTGATCAGGATGCCGTTAGACGCGCCCTTGCCTGTGCCGACCATGATCGACATGGGCGTTGCAAGGCCGAGCGCACACGGACAGGCGATGATCAGGACAGCGACGGCATTCACAATCGCAAACGCCATGGCCGGGTCCGGCCCGAACAGAGCCCAGATAATAAAGGTGACGAGTGCAACACCGATCACTGTGGGCACGAAGATCGACGAGACAACATCGACGAGGCGCTGGATGGGCGCGCGCGATCGCTGGGCTGCCGCCACCATCTGAACAATCTGCGACAGGAGCGTATCCTCGCCGACATGGGTGGCCTGCATGACCAGAGAGCCAGTGCCGTTGACCGTTCCGCCGGTGACGCGGTCGCCTTCGGCTTTCTCTACGGCGAGAGGTTCGCCGGTAACCATGGATTCGTCGACCGAAGAGCGGCCTTCCATGACCTCGCCATCGACCGGGATTTTCTCGCCCGGGCGCACGCGCAGGCGGTCGCCAACCTTTACATCGGCAAGGTCGACCTCTTCGTCGCTGCCATCTTCGGCGACCCGGCGAGCGGTCGGCGGTGCAAGCTCAAGCAGCGCGCGTATCGCCCCGGAGGTCGCATTGCGCGCGCGAAGTTCCAGCATCTGTCCGAGCAGGACGAGTGTGACGATGACGGCGGCCGCCTCGTAATAGACCGCGACAGTCCCTCCATGCCCTCTGAAGGAATCTGGAAAAATGCCGGGAGCAAAAGTCGCAACCAGCGAGTAGAGGTAGGCGACGCCGACACCCATGGCGATCAGTGTGAACATGTTTAGGCTGCGCCGTTTGACCGACTGCCAGCCACGTACAAAGAAGGGGGCGCCAGCCCAGAGGACGACCGGTGTCGCCAGACCGGCCTGCAGCCAGACACCCCAGGAAGGATCAATCCAGTTCTTGAACGGATTACCGGGGATCATCTCGCCCATGGTATAGGCGAGGAGGGGGGCTGACAGGGCAAGCGCCACCCAGAAGCGGCGCGTCATGTCGTCGAGTTCGCTTGTATCCTGTTCGGCGGTTACTGTCTCCGGCTCCAGCGCCATGCCGCAGATTGGACAGCCGGTGTTCGACGTCTCACGTACCTGCGGGTGCATCGGGCAGGTCCAGACCGTGCCGGAATAGTCCCGCGGTACATGGTCATAGGCGTCATCGGGTTTGGTCCCGGATGCCGGAGCCTGGTGATGACAGGCATGACCGGAATGGTGGTTATGATCGTGATGGCTCATGGTGCTCGGCTCTCCGCGATAGGTGGACAATAAGCGAGCCTGACCGCTTCTCGATGAGTCAGGCCGCCAGGATCGATTCTGAGCCGGCAATATAATACCCCATAGGGGTATATTCAATAGCGCTCGAATCTGCTTGCCTCGCGCTGCCTGACGTGGTCCCTGTCGCGACAGGGCAGCCTTTTTGAGCCATACGCCGGGACCCTATTCGGCCAGCCGTCCGGACAGCCGCCGCCAGTGTTTGAGCCTGAGCGCGGGCCTTTCGACAAGATGCCAGGACAAGCCTGCAAAAAGCAGGATAATCGGCGATGAGATGGCCAGAAGCATACTCGGATGTATTTCCGGGTTCAGGACCAGGACACTCTGAAGGACAGGGTAATGCCAGATATATATCCCATAGGAATAATCCGGCATCGTCGCCAGGCGGGGGAAGGGACTTGAAACCAGCCCGGCTTTCATCAGGCACGCGGCCAGTAGCAGATTGGCGAATAATTCACCGAGAGAGGTCGAGCCGAGAAGAAGGAAACCAAGAAGGGCAACAAGGAGTACGACAGGGGTAGGGCATCGCGCCTTCGGAAAATGCCAGAGCGCCATGCCGATCAGGAAGGCGGTCGTAAACCTGAACAGGGAGATGATGCCTTCAGGTGCGGAAGTGGCGAGCGCCGTATTCTGAAGAATGAAATAGATAAGCTGGGAGCCAGCAAGCACGATAATTGTAAGCCATCTGTTCCTCAGTATGCCAACAGCAAAGCCGATCGCGGCAAACAGATAGGCCAGTACTTCGTAACGTATGGTCCAGAGGGCCCCGTTGAAGATCGGTTCTGGTGACGCATGAAAGACACCACCGGGGCCGGTAAGCGGATCTCCCATAAGAAGGACTCGGGCGGCATAAGCCCAGGGCTCTGCCTCACCAAGATAGGCGAATCCACGGCTGGTTCCGAATAGCGGCCCGAACAGGACCAGAAGCGCGACCATGAGCAGAATAAGAGCGGGATATATTCGCAGTAGCCTTGAACGGGCATAGCCCACGATATTGCGCCGTGTCGAAAGGCTCTTGGCGATGAGCAGGCCCGACAGGATGAAGAACCCGTTCACAGCCAGATAACTGAAGGTCCAGTCATGTATCCGTGTGGGCTCGTATCCTGTCGGTATCATCCAGGCATGACCCACGACCACGGCGCAGGCGAGGAACCATCTCAGCAATGTGAAATGGTTTGCACCGAAGAGCGGGTCTCCCCCGGGGCCCGCTCCGGAACTGGTTTTCGTTTCCACGTTCTATTGCCTGGAAGCTCTTGAGGACGAATGTGTATGCACGACCTTCCAGTCCTTATCGATCTTGCGAAAGAGCAAGGTCTGCTTGCCCCTGCGGTCGAGCTGGTCACCGCTGGCGGCGAGTGTGCCCTGGATCGTGGTGTCTGCAACGGCCCATGCGAAACCGTCGTCTTCAAAGTGGACGTCTATATTCGAGAAGCCCAGTTCGAGGTCGGGTATTGCATCTTTCTCCGGTTCGACATGGTTTTCGACCAGGTCATCAAGGCCAGTGTTTCCGCCCCCGGATTCGAAGTATCTCGCCCCGTCCCAGTCCAGAAAATAAGTGCGGAACGGCTCGCCGTTTCCGGTCTCCCAGCCTGTCTCGACGGCTTCAATGATATCCAGAATGGCCTGTTCTTCGGGCGAGGCCGGCGCAGCATCATGATGACCGTCGGAATTGTCATGACCAGCCGGCACATCCGTTTCTTCATCGGTTTCATCAGATTGGTCAGCGGAGCCATGATCGTGATCATGTCCATCGCCACCATGACCTTCAGGGTCAGCCGTGCCTGCGGCAGTTGTGCCATCTGTGTCCTGATGGTCGTCGGTTTCTGAAGCCTCTTGGGAATCGCCATGACCTGCGCCATCCCCATGATCATGATCGTGTCCCGGGCCGCTCGCTTCCGGCAGGCTCTGCACACCAAGACCATATTTGTAGACAATGGTTCCGCCCCACCAGGCGGTCACGGTCAGCAGTCCTGCAACGACGATAGAGGCCAGTGCGAAGAGCGCACCCGGTGCCGAGGTCCTGCGGATCCAGCGCCAGGCTGCGAGCGCGAGCAGGGCAAGGCCGCTCGGGACAGCCCAGTTGCGATGCGTCGTCATCGCTTCATGCGATGGCCCGTCATGCGCGACGCTATAGTAGGCCTGGAAACCTGCTGCGATGGTCGCGATGACGGCGATGGAGGCGAATGCCAGCATCCAGTCTGCCGCCGGGCGCAGGCTGTCGCGCATGCGGCCGCCAGGCAGGAGAAGTGTGCCGACATAGGCAAGGGCTGCCGAGATGCCGAGCGCATATGTGAAATGTACGAGAACGGGGTGGATATTCGGTTCGATGAAATTTTCCATGGGAAACTCCTAGTACCAGGCCCTGAGACCGATGAGGAAAACCGCCTGGTCTGCCTCGCCGCCAGCTGCTTCTATGATGTCGCGGGTCCCGCCGAATGCGCTTTGCCACTCGACGCCCACATAGGGGCCGAACTCGCGGCGGATGTCGTAACGTAGGCGAACACCTGTATTGACGCCGGTAACGCCAGAGCCCGTTTCAAGCTCCGGTATGTTCTGCGCGGACAGTTCGATTTCCGCGCGTGGCTGAAGGACGAGGCGCTGGGTCAGATGAAGATCGTATTCGGCCTCGATACGTGAGGTTAGGTCGCCATCCGTGCTGAGGAAGGCGGCCGCATCGACCTCGAACCAGTAGGGGGCCAGCCCCTGAACCCCAAGCACGGCATGCGTTCGTCCGCCAGGTTCGAGATCGTAGCGAAGACCGGCCTGCAGGTCGAAGTAGCGCGAATACGCACGCGACCACAGCGCCTGGACTTCGGCTTCCTCGACTTCGTCCGCGTCCAGGGACACATCGCCTTCAGTCTTGATCCAGAGCTTGTTGATGTCGCCACCATACCAGCCCTGACCGTCCCACAGGAGCGTGTCCTCATCATCGGTGAACTGGACCTCAAGCCGGTCGGCCATGATCATGTAAGCCGGTTGAGCGCCGCCTTCTGCCTGTATTCCCTTGCGGGCTTCGGCCATGGCATCTTCTCCGTAGATATCATCAGCCTGGTGCCAGGGCGGTGATTGCGGAGCTTCCTGCGCAAGCGCTGCAGTTATGGATGCCGGGGAGAAAAGTGTAACGAGGGCTATAGCTGTTGAGCGAAACATCATGAGTGGTCCTCCCCGTGTTTCATGGCGCCATGGTCCATCGGCATGGAACTGTTGCTGGTGCTGGCTTCTCCTTCCGGAATCACGCTCACGACCTGCATCATGCCGGCATGCATGTGGTAGAGCAGGTGACAGTGAAACGCCCAGTCGCCGACATGCTCGGCACTGATATCGACGCTGACCTTGTCCGCAGGCTTGACGATGACCGTATGCTTGCGTGGCATGTGATGTCCGCCACCATTGACGAGATCGAAAAACATCCCGTGAAGGTGGATCGGGTGCGGCATCATCGTGTCATTGATCAGGGTAAGGCGGACCCGCTCACCCTCATAGAACTTGATGGACTCGGTCACTTCGGAAAACTTCACGCCATCGAACGACCACATATAGCGTTCCATGTTCGAGGTCAGGTGAACAACGACCTCACGGCCGGGCGCCCTGTGGTCCTCGTTCATCTCCAGCGCGCGTAGCTGGCTGTAAGTGAGGGTCCGGTGGGGCACGTCATCGAGACCGATCCCCGGCTCATCCAGCCGGCTCATCGGCATGGCCGCGACATTCGCGACGCCCGGTCCGCGCTCGATATCCGCTTCGATGACCTTTGCGGGCTGAACGGATGGCCCGTTCGGATCGGGCTTCATGCTCATGCCGCCCGTATCGTGCCCCTTCATGTCATGAGCGGCCGCACCGTCCATGTTCATGCTGTCCGCTTTGTCTTCCGATCCGCGGTCCATGCCGGACATCCCATCCATCATGCTATGATCCATGCCCATGTCCCGCATGGTGAGCATGGGAACCGGCCGCATAGTGGGTTCGGTGGCACGCATACCCGGACGCGGGCCGAGGGTGGCGACAGCCTGCCCCGACCGGTCGATGGACTCGGCCACGAAGGCATAGGCGCGTTCTTCGGTGGGTTCGACAATGATATCGTAGGTCTCAGCCACGCCCATCTGGAACTCATCCGTCTCGACCGGCTGGACGTTCAGGCCATCGGAGGCGACGACCGTCATGGGCAAGCCCGGCAGGCGGACATTGAACAGCGTCATCGCCGCGGCGTTGATGATCCTGAGGCGCACTTTTTCACCGGGTCTGAAAACCATGTTGAAATTGTCTTCGGTCGACTGGCCATTGATCAGATAGGTATAGGTTGCCCCCGTCACGTCAGCGAGGTCGCGTGGGCTCATGCGCATCCGGCCCCACATGCCGCCAAGCCCTTTCGGTTCTGAGAGCGTTGGCTGGTTGAAGTTCAGGCTTTCGGCATTCTTCTTCAGCTTGCCAAAAAGCCGGTGCGGGTCTGTAAAGCTCCAGTCGCTGAGCACGAGCACATATTCGCGGTCATATGAAACCGGGTCGGTACCGGCCGGATCAATGACGATTGGACCGTAATGCCCGAGCTGTTCCTGGAGACCGGAATGGGAGTGATACCAGTAGGTGCCGTTTTGGGGGATCCTGAATTTGTAACTGAAGGTTTCGCCGGGTTTGATGCCTGGAAAACTGACCCCCGGCACACCATCCATGTGGAAGGGTACAAGCAGTCCGTGCCAGTGAATCGAGGTATCTTCCTCAAGTCTGTTGGTGACGTTCAGTGTGACATCATCACCTTCCCGGAACCGGAGCAGGGGGGCTGGCAGCGTGCCATTGATACCTGTTGCCATTCCGGCTTTGCCGCCAATGCGCACCGGAAATCTGGATATGTCGAGATCGAATTCGGTCCCCTGAAGGGACGGAATGCCGAGATTGCCAGCACTCGCGGATCTGGCCCATGCGGGAAGCAGGCTCGTGGCCCCGTATGCTGCGCCAGCGCCAAGCGCTGTCTGAAGTAAATGTCGTCTGTTTAACACGTCAGTCTCCATTAATTGGGGATGTGGCTGAAACAGTCTGCTTTCGCAGACGCGCACAAACTCAATTCTGGAGCCGAACCTTAAGTGTCAGGGGCGTATGTGTGAGGGATGGACTTCGCCAGTTCTGGCCAATAGGTCCATCATCCCGGTCCGGCTTAACGGGTCCGGCCGTCGCCCCAGTTTCTGCTAGCCCGCTGTTCTCCGGCGCTTGGGCATTGCCTTTCTTCACAGATTCGTCGGCCTGTTTGACCGTCACTGAGTTCACGTCGCAGGACGAATTCTTGTGATCGCAGGAATCGCTGTGCTCGCTCACACTGGACGTGTGTGAATGGGCGATAATGGAGGTGGCTTCGGCTGAAACTGGCGTTGCAGTGAAAGGACAAGCGCAAAGCAGTTGAGACAGGCTGAAGGCCAGCATCACCAATGTAGAAGCGATTGCGTTCATAAACTGATTGTATACCCCGTGGGGGTTTTTTTCAAGTGGCCTTTTTTTGCGATTGCTTCATGAGATCCAGGGGCTCTGCTCGTGCCAGGCGGTGGTGGCAGATGTCTCCGAGCGTGGATTGCTAACTGACGCCGACAGACAGCGCGCTTGATCCTGGCTTGGCATCACTTTTCGGTTTCAGATGATCGATTAGTCCCAGCCTTGCGGTTTTTTGCGTTGTTCAGCGAAGGTTCCGACATTGATGAGGGCGCAGGCGTGGCGTGAGATGATCCTACCGAGCTGGAAGCATGTGAGCCAGGTATTCCTAAAGCGCTAGATTTCTTCCTGCGGTAAGAATGACCATGATCAGCAATGCCAGGGAGTTTGGAGAAATGGTTGCGCGTGCGCGCAAAGGACTGGGTATAACCCAGCGCGAACTCGCACTTGCCATAAATTCGGGGGAACGTTTCATTGTCGATCTCGAAGCTGGCAAACCCACAGTGCAGCTCGGCAAGGCACTCGCTGCCGCCAGAGCGGCCGGCATACGCCTTGAAGACGCTTCAAGCCGATGAGTGCCACGATGCTGCGGTACTGGGGGTCTCAACCGAAGATGTTATCGGATTGATCTCTGAGTCGGGGCGCGATGCTGCTTGCGATACTTCTATCCTTCCTTTGTCTTCGGCCGGGTCCACACCATGACGCCTGTTCTGTCTTCCTCATTCTCGAAGAAGGCTGCGCGCATTGGTGCGGGGAGGACCGGGTCATCGAGCTTGACCGACAGGTACGGCGTTTCACCTTTCTTGGATTCCTCGCGCCAGGCGGCGCCGAGTTCAGCGCCGCCCGCATAGAGCCGGAAGTCCGGGGCACCATCACTCGCCTTGTCGGTATTTGGCACGAGCTGGGCTTTGACATTGATGGTCAGGGTCCGGATGGTGCCGGTATATCTTCCATCCTTGAGTGCAAACGATCCTATCTGTGCCATGGAGTTATCCTTCGCTGCTGGCATTGGCGTGAAGCGCCTTGCGGGCGCGTTTGAACCCGGCATCCTGCCGGAGAAAATGTTCGAGCATGGCGGGGATCAGCACTTCAGCCTTTTCTTCCACGCCATAGGCCTGGCGGTAGATCTCGGCATAGTCGGTGAGCGCGACCGCAAGATCCGGATCGACCGCGATGCTCATGCGGACCGGTGTGCGGTCAGGGAGTTTGTCGAGGCGCAAGGTCATTGGCGGGGTCCTTGTCTATAGGGTCTGAGGATGAGGTCGCGTGTCACGACCACGCGCACCGGCCAGCCGGGCCGCACGCGAATGGTTGGCTGGATGCCGAGATTGCGGTCGACGGCGCGTTGTCCCGCCTCATTCAGGGTCTCGCTGGTGCCGCGCCGGATCGCGCGTTCGATGCTTCCTTGTTCATCGCTGCCGAGCTCGGTTCCTATGCCGAGGATCGTGGCAAGGCCTGCAGCCACGAACACACGGTCCCAGTGATGGTCGGTGCGATCCGAGAGGCCGACAAAGCCCTGACGGTCCGCACCGGGGGCCGAGATCGCGATGGAGGCCCCATTGGGAAAGATGATCCGCTCCCAGACGAGAAGCGCACGGTCCTGGCCGAAGGAAACGTCCGACTGGTAACGCCCAATCAGGCGGGCCCCTTGCGGGATAAGGAGAAACTGTCCTGTGACCGTGTCATAGACCGGTTGGGTCACCTGGGCGATGAGGGTGCCAGGAAGGTCGCTATTGAGACCGGTGACAAGACTTGCCGGGATCAGTGTGCCGGCCATCACCTGGTAGGGCGAAGCGGGGTCTTTGATCTCGTGCGGATTGTTGGTGTCGATATCGCGGTCGTCGTTTGCGAAAGCCTGCTTGCGGTCCTGTGGGCTGCTGTTGGCAGATCGGCCCGGCATGGAGGGTGTTCCTTGCGGGTTCGCGGCGAGCGCCAGGAGTTGCGCGCCGATATCGAAGGCGGGATCGGCAGGTGATGCAGGGCCTTTTGCGGCAGGTGTCTGGCCTGTCTGAGCGCCGAGCTGGAAGAAAACCGGAGCGCGGGCCGCTTCTTCCGCCATCGCCGCCTCGCGCATCCGGCGGGCGCGTTGGGCTTCCTCGGCCGGGTTTGGACGGAAGTCATCCTCGAACCGTGCCACATGTTCCGGTTCCAGTCCCAGCTCGCGCTCGGCCGCGAGCATGGTGGCACCGAGATCGCCAGACAGGGGCGGGCCGAGTGGTTTGACCGGCGCCGGACGGATATCGTCATAGCCTGCAGGCAGCTCAGAGAGGGTGTCGGGTTTGCGCGTGTTTACTGTGTTGTAGAGGTCCGGGCGGCTGGCCGCTTCTCTGGCTGCGGGTGGCTTGAGGGCGAGGCTTGCGGCGGCAAACAGGCCGAGGGTGCCGAGCCCTGCAATTACCAGAAGGAGTTTGCGGTTTATACGGGTGACGGGTCTGGGGCCCGAACGGATTTTCAGCCGTTCGGCATGTTCGTCGAAGGGCACGGGGTCTGACATGCTCAGCCCCCGAACAGGGCAGCGAGCCCGGTGCGCCGTTCGGTGCGGGCAATCCGCACGACGGTCTGGTCCTTTTCGCCGAGACGCAGCTCGGCGGCCCGGAACAGCCGGTCGACAATGTAGTAGCTGCCACGCACACGGTAGTTGACCAGCTCGGCCTCGCCTTTCGCGCCCAGGACGAAGAGCGGCGGCATGTCGGTTGTCGTGATCCTGTCCGGCATCTGGATGAAGACCTGGCGGCCATCGTCGAACACGCGGACGGGTTTCCAGTCCGGACTGTCACCGGAGAGCGAATAGTCAAAATTGAGGTTTTCCAGGGCGAGCCCGCTTTCTATGGAGGCGGCTTCGCGTTCAATCGCCAGCTCATTGCGCACGGTGAGGCGCGCGATTTCATCGGCCGGATAGCGCCAGGAGAGGGCGGCCATATAGCCGGCGTCCACGCTTTCCAGTTCGAGATGGTAGGTCCGCCGGTCGGTGGCGATCATCAGATTGGTGCCGATGCCGGCACTGATGGGTTTGACGAGGACGTGTGCACGCGACTTTGCACCAGAGCCCGATTGGGTATCGCCGACCACCCAGCGCACCGTGTCGCCGGCCGAAACCGAGACAAGCGCCTCGCCGGGCTGCAAGGCAATGTCGCTCACCTGGCCGGGGCTGGCATAGAGCCTGTAGAGCGCACCTTCGGTATAGGGATAGACCTGCACAGCGTTCACATAACCATCGACGGACGGCTCGATGAGCGCGCTTTCCCGGCCTTCAGCGATCGTGCCTGCGGGATCGGCCTCCTGGCTTTCCGGCGATTGGCCGATAGCGCCGTCATCGCCGGTCCTGGCATGGAGGCCAATCGGTTTGAGTTGACCGGGCAAGGGCAGGGCGACCGGCGTTTCGACAATCTCGACCGAGCGCTCATACACCTCTTCCGCCGGTGTCGCCGCGACAAAGGCTTCAGCACTGACCGGTTCAGGCGCGGGGGTGGTGCTGCACGCAGCGGCGAGTCCAAGGGCCGGGCTGGCAAGTAGAATGCGGAACATGGGGTCAGTCTCCTGTAACAAGGTCCTGGCCCCAGTTGAGGCTGTGGACATAAAGGCCGAGGGGATTGGCGCGCAGGGTCTCTGCATCAGACGGGGGCTGGATGATGACGGAGAACAGACCTGTGAACCTTGTGGCGTCGACCAGGGCGCCGTTCTCATAGCTCTTCTCGATCCAGCGGGCCTGGAAGCTGTCGCCCGAGATGCGCACCACGCTCACCACCTCGACGGTGCGGGACTTGCGCCCGATCCCGGCGAATGGGTCATTGGCCTTTGCGTAAGCATTCAGCGTCGTGGACGCTTCAGACGTCACATAGTCATACGCGCTGAGCCAGTTCTCCCGTACGACAACAGGATCTATCGAGAGGCCGCGCACGCGCTGGATGAAGTTGGCGAGATGGTGCGCGATCTGGGCGTCGGTCGGACTGTAATGCGCGGTCGCGGGCGCAACGGCGCGGGCTGCGCCAGTCTCGTCGACCTCGACGACATAGGGGGTCACCGTCGAAACCGTGGACCGCCAGATCAAGGCCGCCGAGGTGAAGACGCAGAGCCCCAGACATCCAAGCGCCATCAGCCGCCAGTTCTTCGCCTGGACGCGGGCGGATCCGATGCGTTCATCCCAGACCTGACCTGCTTTCTGATAGGGGGTCTCGGGAAAGGGACCTGGTCCATAGCTGGTGGAAGATCGCTTGAAGATCATGGCCTAGTCGTCCTTGTCCTGGAGGCTGGGAGCTGCACCGGGTGCGCCCCGGTCGCCGTCGCGCAGGCTATGGGCTGCGATCTGGCCGGCCTGGCTCGTGGTCTGGCGGGTCTGCATGCGCCGAGCCCAGCCGGGGCGTGAGCCTGGAGTGCCGGATGGAGACTTGGTGTCGGCGCCTCCGGTGCCGCCGGTTGTGCGCCAGGCTTTCTGGCTGCCCTGCTGGTAGGCGTCTTTCAGCGATTGCACAGGCCGGCCTGCTGTCCGGCGAAGGCCGTCACCCCCCGCCCGGGCCACCCCGGCAAGACCGCCAGCCATCGCGCCCGGACCTGCCGTGCCTGCCGTCGCCGCCCCCATGGCATAGGATGTGCGGGTGCCACCCGCCATGGAGGCCCCGGCCTTGATGGCAGACGATGTGCCACCTGCCACTGCGCCAAGCACGGCGCGTCCGCCCATGCTGGCGACATAGGTGCCGGCCGCGGCCCCGGCGACCGCGCCTGCAGCCGAACCGGCCCCGAGCTGCGGGGCACCGGTGATCAGGCCGCTGGCAATGCCCGGGGCGAATATCCCCATCCAGAAGAAGACGAGAGAGGCGAGCACCGTGCCCATGACCTGGGCCAGTGTGACATCCTCGCCTGTCCTGAACGCATCGGTCACGGAGCTGAACAGGGTCGACCCGATGCCGATGATGACGGCAAGCACCATCAGCTTGATGCCCGAAGTAATGACATTTCCAAGGACACGCTCGGCCAGGAAAGCCGTCTTGTTCCAGAGTGCGAAGGGGACGAGGACAAAGCCGGCCAGCGTCGTCAGCTTGAACTCCAGGATGGTGATGAAGAGCTGCACCGCCAGTACGAAGAAGGCAGCCATGATGATCGCCCAGGCGATGAACATCACCGCGATCATGACGAAGTTATGGAAGAAGGCGATCGGCCCGGCCATATCGGCGATCTCCTCAAGCAGGGGCTGGGCGGCATCCAGGCCGACGCCGGCGATGAAGCCGGGGCGCAAGAGGTCGGCCGCCGTGATTGTCCCGCCCCCGGCGGTCAGGCCAAGACGGGCGAAGCTGTCGAACACGATACCGGCCAGGAGCGAGAAATTGCCGATGATGAAGGCGAAGAATCCGACATAGAGGACTTTCTTCAAAAGCCCGGCAATAACGTCAGCATTCTGCGAGAGGGCCCAGAACAGGCCGGCCAGCGTGATGTCGATGGCGATCAGCGTGGTCGTGAGATAGGCGACGTCGCCGGCCAGAAGCCCAAATCCGCTATCGATATAGCTGATGAAAGTGGCGAGGAATGTGTCAATCACATCCATCAGTCGCGGGCTCCGAGGAAAGTGCGGGTACGCGTCCGCCCGCGCTCTGCCTCCGCGAGCTGGCGCGCGCGCTCCAGCGCCTCGGCGCGATAGTGCGAGGCCATCATGGCTTCCATCTGCATCAGCTGCTGGATCTGCAGGGCGCCGATCTGGTTTCCCGCCTGGGCAGCCTGGAGATTGCCGGCCGCCGACTGGCTGTCTGCGATCAGCCGGTCCAGGTTTTCGCTGTCGGTGCGTGCCGAGGAGACGACTTCAGCCGTGACAGCAAGGCTTTCACGATAGGCCGCGCGCGACTGGTGCCAGCGGGCGCGGGCCTGTTCGACGAGGATGCGCTGCTCCGGCGGTGTTTCGCCATAACTCTCCGGGTAGAGGACCTCATAGTCGTGTTCGATCTCAGCGACGCCATAGCCGATGCCTTCGGCCTCGCGCATCAGCCTGTCGACCGCCTGCATCCGGGCGAGAATGTCCCCTGCGATACTGTCGGGCAGGTTTTCAAGATCCCGCGCCATGTTTTCCAGCATCTCGATCTCATTGGTGAGCTGCTGGAGCTGGTTGTTGATCTGCTGCGGGGCACGCACGGCCTGATAGATGTTCTGGATGTGATTGGCTGGATCGTAGACGGTCCATTGTGCGGCCGCCGGGGGCATGGGAAGGACCGAAGAAGACGTAACCCAAAGAAACGCGGAGAGACAGAGACGTTTCATTCTGAGGCCTCCCGCTCTCCCGCGATCGTGCCGGAAATCTCGGCCGGATCGAGGGGCTCCTGTACCGGGCCGGGCCAGCGGGCCAGAAGCTCAGCCGCCCAGGAGAGACCCTTTGCATTGAGGAAGGTCGCAGCGAAGTCTCCGGGAGGTGCCTCTGCAAGCGCCCGGTCAATCCGCGCCTGGTCGACCGGACCCGACGCACCGCAAAGACCAAGCGCAAGAGGGCCGAGACCGAGTTCGAAGACCCGGCAGCCCAATGGCGACTGATAGTAATAGTCACGCTTCGCGGTTGCCTGGCTGATCAGCTCGACCTGCCGGGCGTTCAGCCCGAACCGCTCATAGGTCTCGCGGCTTTGCGGTTCCTGTGCCCGTTCATTGGGCAGAAAGATCCGTGTCGGGCAGGACTCGATCAGAGCGGGGGCGATGGAGCTGTCGGCGATATCGGCCAGCGACTGGGTCGCGAACACGACGGCGACATTCTTCTTGCGCAATGTCTTCAGCCATTCGCGGAGGCGTGCGGCGAACATGACATCGTCGAGGAATACCCAGGCCTCGTCGAGAATGAGCAGGGTGGGGCGTCCGTCAAAACGCGCCTCGAGCCTGTGAAACAGATAGGTGATAACCGGCGCGGCGGCACCTTTTGCATGCATCAGCTCTTCCATCTCGAAACAGACCGTGTCTGCGAGGCTCAGGCTTTCTTCATCGGCATCGAGAAGGCGGCCATGCGGACCGTCCAGTGTGAAGGGGTGAAGGGCCGATCTGAGCATCTCCTCCTGCAGCATGAGCGTGAGGCCTGTCAGGGTGCGCTCGGCCACCGGTGCCGAAGCGAGCGACTGGATCGCGTCCCAGAGGTTGGCTTTGAGTGCGGGCGTCATGGTGACACCTTCCTGGGTGCAAAGCCCGGCCAGCCAGCCGGCGGCAAAGCGCGCCCCGGCTCGCTCATGGATGTCCTTCAATGGCTGAAGGCCCGGAGAGGCAGCTCCCCCAAGATCGGCATGTGTCCCGCCCATGGCCAGCGTGGCCGCGCGCGCCGAACCGCCCTTGTCGAAGATGAAAACCTGGGCCTGCCGGTAGCGTCTCCATTGCAGTGCGAGAAGCGATAGCAGGACAGACTTGCCCGCACCGGTTGGCCCGACAACCAGCGTATGGCCGACATCACCGATGTGGAGGTTCAGACGGAAGGGCGTCGTACCATCGGTCTGCGCCTGGATAAGGGCAGGGGCGGCAAGGTGCCGGTTGATGTCCTCACCGGCCCAGACGGCCGAGAGCGGCACCATATGGGCTAGGTTCAGCGTGTGCAGGATGGGCTGGCGGACATTGGCGTAAGGATGGCCGGGCAGTGAGCCGAGCCAGGCATCGACAGCGTTCAGCGTCTCGCGGATCGAGGTGAAACCCCTGCCATTGATGATCCGCTCGGCGATGCGGATATGTTCCTCGACCGTACGGCGGTCGGTGTGTGCGACCGTGAGGGTTGTGGTGACATAGCCATAGGAGACGAGGTCCGAGCCCAGTTCCTGGAGCGCTGCATCGGCATCGCCAGCCTTGTTGTCGGCATCACTGTCCAGCAAAGCGGCCTGCTCATTGAACAGGGTCTCGCGCAGGACAGCGCCGATGGATTTGCGCTTGGCAAACCAGTGGCGGCGCTTCTTCCCGAGCACTTTTTCCGCGTCCGTCTTGTCCATTGCAATGAAGCGGGTTGCCCAGCGATAGGCAAAGCCCTGACGGTTCAGCTCATCGAGGAGTCCGGGCAGGGTCGAGGCCGGAAAACCGGCAATTGTGAGCGTACGCAGGTGCGCCTCGCCCATCATCGGTTCCAGTCCGCCTGCGAACGGCTCGTCGGCCAGGACCGCATCGAGAAAGACCGGCAGTTCCGGCGGGGCGACGGGGTGGCGTTTTGTCGAGATGGTGGTGTGGAGATAGGTCAGGGTCTCGCCGGTATCGAGCCGGACGATCTCGGCAAGGCAGGTGGCCAGCAGGTCGAAGACGCGCTCCGCCTGCTTGTTGAATGTCTCCATCCGGTGGCGCCACGTCGCGGCTTCTTCAGGGGCGGCACGCGTGATCAGTGCCTTCTCGGCCCGCCCCGCCGCATCGGCCGGCGGCAGCCAGAGAAGGGTCAAGTAATAATGGCTTTCGAACCTTGAGGCGGTCTCTTCTGCCTGCAGCGCCCGTTCCTGATCGACCAGCCAGGAGACCGCGTCGGGGAAGTCTGCGTCCGGATAGTCATGCACCTCGCTGCGCTGGGCCTCGAAGAATAGCGCCCATCCCGATCCGAGTCGGCGCAGCACATTATTGACCCGCGCCATGACGGAGACGAGTTCTTCTTCGGTTGAGCTTTCGAGATCGGGGCCGCGATAGCGGAATGTGGTCTGGAAACTGCCATCCTTGTTGAGGATAATGCCCGGCGCGGGCGAACAGGCCCAGGGCAGGTAATCTGCCAGCAGGGCCGGGGTCGCGGCATATTCCCTGAGGTTCAGCATTCCAGATACGCCTTGTGCCGGGTCGAACGACTGGTGACAGCCATGAAATCCGGATCGCTTCGGGCCATGAAGACGGCTGCCGAGTGGCCGAGCAGCCAGAGAAGAAGGCCCGGTATCCAGAGCCGGAGGCCCAGGGCCAGCGCGGCGGCGAGCGTGCCGATCGCAATGGCAGCAGCGCGTGGCGCGCCTGCCATCAGGATCGGTTCGCTCAGTGAGCGATGCAGTGGGATTTCATAGCCTTCGGCCATCAGATGAGCGCTCCGCCGCCGAAGCTGAAAAAGGTGAGGAAGAAGGAAGTGGCGGCAAATGCGATGGAGAGGCCGAACACGATCTGGATCAGCTTGCGTATCCCGCCGGAGGTCTCGCCAAAAGCAAGCGTCAGGCCCGTCAGCGTGATGATGATCACGGCCACGATCCGTGCGACCGGACCTTCGATCGATTGCAGGATCTGGTCGAGCGGGCCCTCCCACGGCATGCCTGTACCCGCCGCATGGGCTGGCGCGGCAAGCGCGAAAGCGAGGGCCAGGCAGGTGGCGGTCTGTGCCACCGGGCGCAGGTCTCTTATCTGGGAAACTTGGATCACGATGTTGGTCCTTGGTTAAGGCGGCAAAGGGAGGCAGAGACGAGCGGCGCAGTGGTGTAGCCATTGCGGTCCAAACCGGTCACGCGCAGGGCCTCCCCGATCCGGCGCTGGCCGCCGGTCCGGCTCAAGAAGACCACCACATCGACCGCCTCGGCGATGAGGTCTTGCGGCGGACGGCTGGTCGCTTCGAGTGTCAGCTGTTCGAGCCGGCGCAGCGCGCCACGGGCTGAATTTGCATGCAGGGTGGTGATCCCGCCGGGATGGCCGGTATTCCACGCCTTAAGGAGATCGAGCGCTTCGCCGCCACGCACCTCACCGACAATGATCCGGTCGGGCCGCAATCTCAGGGTCGATCGGACAAGATGGCTGAGGGAGACGCAATCACGGTGTGTGCGGAGCTGGACGCTATTGGCGGCCGCGCAGCGAAGTTCGCGGGTGTCCTCGAGGATAATGATCCGGTCCTCGCCAAACCCCGGTTCGGCAAGCAGTGCATTTGCAAATGTCGTTTTGCCCGAGGACGTCCCGCCGGCGATGAGAATGTTTGCGCGTGTGTGAATGGCGTCTCGAAGCGCAGCGGCAAGCGCGGGAGACAGCGTACCCTGGTCGATATGATCCTGCAGCGAAAAAAGCGTTGGCGCCGGTTTGCGGATGGAGAAACAGGGGGCTGTCGAGACAGGCGGGAGAAGCCCTTCGAACCGATCGCCGCTGCCGGGGAGTTCTGCAGAGACGATGGAGGATGCGGGCCGAAGGGCCTCTCCCGCCCCGGAGGCCACGAGACGGATGATGCGCTCGCGGTCCGAAGCCTGAAGCTTCTGGTCTGACAGGATGAGGCCGCGCCCGGCTGTCTCGATCCAGACCGAACCGTCGGGATTGGCCATGATTTCGATCGTGTCGGACGCTTCAAGGGCTTCACGCACGACCAGGCAGAAGGCGGTCCTCAGCATGACTGACTGGCGGGTCCTGGTTTCTGTCGCATGTGCCGCATTTGCCATGGTCCGACATCCTTCTGACTGGTCGGACCAATCCTGTCAGGCAAAGGGGATAGGTAGGAGTTGGAGGTGAGGCCAATTCAGGCAGCGGGACGCAGCAATCTGCAAGTCCCGGCGATCGCGCCATTTCGGGACGATATGAGGCGAGGTCCGGGGATCCGAGGTCATCAATGCCGAGCATGAGAGGTCTTGAATGAGTGAGGGACGGGGCCGGCCGCCATGCGCCTGGAGACAGGTTTTGCGCGATGCTGGCAGGTGAGGAGCCGACCGACCGTGGAGATTCGTGTGATACGAGAATCTTCCGATGGTTATTCGGGATTATCCCGATGAGTAAGTTTGGATTCAGAACCAAAGGGTGATGCCGACCTTGTCCGATGTGTAGATAAAACAGCAATTCAGAAAATATGCGTGGTCTGTACTTCTACCCAAAGTGGCATGCCTCTTGCGCGAATTCCGACGAATCCGGGAGTTGGTGATGAAGACCTATACCCTGAAGAATGATGGCGCGCTGAAGCGATATGACTATCTCTGGCGGCTGACACCAGACCGCTGGGCCTGGGAGTACCTCCGGCGCAATCCGCTGTTCCTGGCCGATGCGAAGACGTGGTCGGCTGACAATATCACCGAGGGCTGCGCCTGCCATGACAGGATCAGGCTTGTCCGGCCGCGTGTCAGCCAGTGTCTGGCTGAGCGCTGGGGCCTGGTGCTCATGCCGGATGTTGTCCTGAACGCGATTGAGGCGGATGTAATCTGGCAGCCAGACGTGTTTCCCGACCAGTTTGAAGTCCATGTAAGTCCACGTTCGGCCGATGAGACGTGTGACATTTTCGAGCGTACCGTTCCGATCTGTGAGGTCACTCACATTTCGGACGCGGTCGGGCGGGAATTCCTCCTACTTCGTGGTAAGGGCTGCGTAGTTCAGGTGCGCTGTACGGGCCTGTCACTCCTGAGCCTCGAGCCTGTGCGCATGAAACTCCAGATCTCCGATGTTGAAGCCTATGAACGACAGCTCAAAACCTACAAGCAGGCACTTGCCATCTATGGTCCGGAACCGGATGCCCAGACACCTCTCTGGACCAAGCGGTCACAGATGTTGCGTGATGGGTTGGTCGCGCTTGATTGCCAGGCACTCGGCCTTGGCCGGAAGGAGACCGCATGTGTTCTCTATGGAGCAGAAGCGGTCGAGGCCGAATGGAGCGCTGGAGGTTCGAACATGAAAGACTCCCTGCGCTACCTGTTGAAGAAAGCGGAAGGGCTCCGGGACGGGGGGTATCTGTCGGACCTGCTCGGTTGCCCGTTCGAATTTGAGAACACGCTTTATGAAACCTGACACGCAGGATGCTGACCGGCCAGCCGTCCGTAACTGATTTTATTGTCCGGGGTATTGCTCAATGATAGGTTAGACTCCTGATGTGGAGGGTGAAATGAAACTTCTATCGGTACTGATGCTCTCCTTCATGCTTGGTCTTCCTGCCTTCGCGCATGGCGGCGGGCTCAATGCTCAGGGCTGTCACAATAACCGGAAAACCGGGGACTATCACTGTCACCGTCCGCAATCCTCCTTAGGGACGAAACCCGTTTCCCGCAGGCCGGTGAACGAACAGCCTCAGGCGTTCACACGGCCTGCAACTCCTGCCGGCGGAGCTTTCAGGAATTGTGCGCATGCGCGGTCTGCGGGGGCAGCGCCTGTCAGACGCGGTGATCCGGGATATGGACGGCATCTCGACAGGGACAATGACGGTGTTGGTTGCGAGTAGTCCGTCATCAATGGCACCGGATACAGACTGAATGCAGGAAATCTGTTACCTGGGCAGCCCGGTATGTCGCCGCCTAGATCTCTGCGGCTAGCTCCGCTCCCTGATTGCGGACATTGCCAACCTCGGGCCTGACCGGCCAGGCATGCATTTCCTCCGCCGGGAAGGGGGCAAAAAGATCTTCGACCTTGCCTTCCGAGCTGTCGAGCCAACGGCGATAATTATAGGGATGGAGGATGACAGGCATACGTGTATGCAGGCCCGCCATCACGTCATTCGGGGTGGTGGTGAGGATTGTAAAACTATCAATCTCCGACCCATCGATCATGGCTCTGTCCCATAGTCCGGCAAAGCAGAACCAGCGACGGTTGCGTAGGCCAATACCGAACGGCTGCTTTCTGCCTTTGGGGCCTGTCCATTCATAAAAGCCGCTGGCAGGCACAAGACATCGCCTGTGCCGGAAGGCGCCCCTGAACGTGTTGCTCGTAGCAACGGTTTCCGAGCGGGCATTGAAGGTGGAGAATTTCTTCTCGTTAAGGGGTTTGGTCCACCAGGAAGGCACAAGGCTCCACATGGCTGGCGCTAGTTCTGCGACCGTGTTCCTGCCTGGCTGGTCAGGTTTTAGCCGCAGTATGGGGAGGGTCTGGGTCGGCGCCATGTTGTAGGCAGATTCAGGCGGTTCAATTGCTTGCGGCGGGGAGAGGATCGAAAGCGCTGCGTGATAATCTGCCCAGGTGACGTCGTGTCTGAAATAGCGTCCGCACATGGATAAGAGTCATAAGGCCAGAACGCGGCAAGTCGAGACGTCTCTTGACTCTCGGGCATTAGAACAAAATAAGAACATTATGGATATTGCATCGCTCAAGGCGAAAGGACTGGTC